>NZ_CP024985.1:5157500-8691711 GCF_002803845.1 Streptomyces lavendulae subsp. lavendulae
ACAAGGTAGCCGTACCGGAAGGTGCGGCTGGATCACCTCCTTTCTAAGGAGCATATAGCCGACTGCGATCGAATGAATCGCACGGTTGCTCATGGGTGGAACGTTGATTATTTGGCACGGTTTCCAGAACATCCTGTAAGTACTGCTTCGGCGTGGAAAACAGTGATAGTCGAGGGGATCGTGCCTGGCACGTTGTTGGGTATCTGAGGGTACGGCCGTAAGGTCTTATCTTCGCGATGCCGGCCCCAGTGAACCTGGTCCTTTGGGATGAGGGTGATGGGTGGCTGGTCGTTGCTTGAGAACTACACAGTGGACGCGAGCATCTGTGGCCAAGTTTTTAAGGGCGCACGGTGGATGCCTTGGCACCAGGAACCGATGAAGGACGTGAGAGGCCGCGATAGGCCCCGGGGAGCTGCCAACTGAGCTTTGATCCGGGGGTGTCCGAATGGGGAAACCCGGCAGTCGTCATGGGCTGTCACCCATGCCTGAACACATAGGGCATGTGGAGGGAACGAGGGGAAGTGAAACATCTCAGTACCCTCAGGAAGAGAAAACAACCGTGATTCCGGGAGTAGTGGCGAGCGAAACCGGATGAGGCCAAACCGTATGCGTGTGATACCCGGCAGGGGTTGCGCATGCGGGGTTGTGGGAATGAGCTTGATCGGTCTGCCGGCCGGTCGGCGAGTCAGAAACCGTTGATGTAGTCGAAGGACATGCGAAAGGTCCGGCGTAGAGGGTAAGACCCCCGTAGACGAAACATCAGCGGCTTGCTTGCTCATCTCCCAAGTAGCACGGGGCCCGAGAAATCCCGTGTGAATCTGGCGGGACCACCCGCTAAGCCTAAATATTCCCTGGTGACCGATAGCGGATAGTACCGTGAGGGAATGGTGAAAAGTACCGCGGGAGCGGAGTGAAATAGTACCTGAAACCGTGTGCCTACAAGCCGTGGGAGCGTCGCTGTATGTGCTTGCACATACAGTCGTGACTGCGTGCCTTTTGAAGAATGAGCCTGCGAGTTAGCGGTGTGTAGCGAGGTTAACCCGTGTGGGGAAGCCGTAGCGAAAGCGAGTCCGAATAGGGCGATTGAGTTGCACGCTCTAGACCCGAAGCGGAGTGATCTAGCCATGGGCAGGTTGAAGCGGAGGTAAGACTTCGTGGAGGACCGAACCCACCAGGGTTGAAAACCTGGGGGATGACCTGTGGTTAGGGGTGAAAGGCCAATCAAACTCCGTGATAGCTGGTTCTCCCCGAAATGCATTTAGGTGCAGCGTCGTGTGTTTCTTGCCGGAGGTAGAGCACTGGATAGGCGATGGGCCCTACCGGGTTACTGACCTTAGCCAAACTCCGAATGCCGGTAAGTGAGAGCACGGCAGTGAGACTGTGGGGGATAAGCTCCATGGTCGAGAGGGAAACAGCCCAGAGCATCGACTAAGGCCCCTAAGCGTACGCTAAGTGGGAAAGGATGTGGAGTCGCAGAGACAACCAGGAGGTTGGCTTAGAAGCAGCCACCCTTGAAAGAGTGCGTAATAGCTCACTGGTCAAGTGATTCCGCGCCGACAATGTAGCGGGGCTCAAGCGTACCGCCGAAGTCGTGTCATTGCAGCAATAGGGCCAACGCCCGCTGTGATGGGTAGGGGAGCGTCGTGTGCCGGGTGAAGCAGCAGCGGAAGCTAGTTGTGGACGGTTCACGAGTGAGAATGCAGGCATGAGTAGCGATACACACGTGAGAAACGTGTGCGCCGATTGACTAAGGGTTCCTGGGTCAAGCTGATCTGCCCAGGGTAAGTCGGGACCTAAGGCGAGGCCGACAGGCGTAGTCGATGGACAACCGGTTGATATTCCGGTACCCGCTTTGAAACGCCCAATATCGAATCAGGCGATGCTAAGTCCGTGAAGCCGTTCCGGACCCTTCGGGGAAAGGAAAGTGGTGGAGCCGACGAACCAGACTTGTAGTAGGTAAGCGATGGGGTGACGCAGGAAGGTAGTCCAGCCCGGGCGGTGGTTGTCCCGGGGTAAGGGTGTAGGCCGAGGGGTAGGCAAATCCGTCCCTCATTAAGGCTGAGACCTGATGCCGAGCCGATTGTGGTGAAGTGGATGATCCTATGCTGTCGAGAAAAGCCTCTAGCGAGTTTCATGGCGGCCCGTACCCTAAACCGACTCAGGTGGTCAGGTAGAGAATACCGAGGCGTTCGGGTGAACTATGGTTAAGGAACTCGGCAAAATGCCCCCGTAACTTCGGGAGAAGGGGGGCCATCACTGGTGATCGGACTTGCTCCGTGAGCTGGGGGTGGCCGCAGAGACCAGCGAGAAGCGACTGTTTACTAAAAACACAGGTCCGTGCGAAGCCGTAAGGCGATGTATACGGACTGACGCCTGCCCGGTGCTGGAACGTTAAGGGGACCGGTTAGTGACCTTTCGGGGTTGCGAAGCTGAGAACTTAAGCGCCAGTAAACGGCGGTGGTAACTATAACCATCCTAAGGTAGCGAAATTCCTTGTCGGGTAAGTTCCGACCTGCACGAATGGCGTAACGACTTCTCGACTGTCTCAACCATAGGCCCGGTGAAATTGCACTACGAGTAAAGATGCTCGTTTCGCGCAGCAGGACGGAAAGACCCCGGGACCTTTACTACAGTTTGATATTGGTGTTCGGTTCGGCTTGTGTAGGATAGGTGGGAGACTTTGAAGCCGTGACGCCAGTCATGGTGGAGTCGCCGTTGAAATACCACTCTGGTCGTGCTGGATGTCTAACCTCGGTCCGTGATCCGGATCAGGGACAGTGTCTGATGGGTAGTTTAACTGGGGCGGTTGCCTCCCAAAGGGTAACGGAGGCGCCCAAAGGTTCCCTCAGCCTGGTTGGCAATCAGGTGTTGAGTGTAAGTGCACAAGGGAGCTTGACTGTGAGACCGACGGGTCGAGCAGGGACGAAAGTCGGGACTAGTGATCCGGCGGTGGCTTGTGGAAGCGCCGTCGCTCAACGGATAAAAGGTACCCCGGGGATAACAGGCTGATCTTCCCCAAGAGTCCATATCGACGGGATGGTTTGGCACCTCGATGTCGGCTCGTCGCATCCTGGGGCTGGAGTCGGTCCCAAGGGTTGGGCTGTTCGCCCATTAAAGCGGTACGCGAGCTGGGTTTAGAACGTCGTGAGACAGTTCGGTCCCTATCCGCTGTGCGCGTAGGAATATTGAGAAGGGCTGTCCCTAGTACGAGAGGACCGGGACGGACGAACCTCTGGTGTGCCAGTTGTCCTGCCAAGGGCATGGCTGGTTGGCTACGTTCGGGAGGGATAACCGCTGAAAGCATCTAAGCGGGAAGCCTGCTTCAAGATGAGTATTCCCACCTCCTTGAGAGGGTAAGGCTCCCAGTAGACGACTGGGTTGATAGGCCAGATGTGGAAGCCCGGTAACGGGTGGAGCTGACTGGTACTAATAGGCCGAGGGCTTGTCCTCAGTTGCTCGCGTCCACTGTGTTAGTTCTGAAGTAACGGACCGTGTCCATGCCCGGTTGGTCAACTTCATAGTGTTTCGGTGGTCATAGCGTTAGGGAAACGCCCGGTTACATTCCGAACCCGGAAGCTAAGCCTTTCAGCGCCGATGGTACTGCAGGGGGGACCCTGTGGGAGAGTAGGACGCCGCCGAACAATCATTGTGGGAAAGCCCCGCACCTTATGGTGCGGGGCTTTTCTGCGTTTACGGACCGGTTCCGGGACTGACGTATCCCGGCGCAGCCCCTTCACCAGTCGGCGGGATAGCTCTTGAGGCTGGTCGTGTCGAGCGTCCAACGGCCGGCGGTGACGGTGTCGCCGAAGGCGTAGGGGACCGTCTTGCGGTAGCGGATGCCGTCGGGGCCCTGTGAGGGGTCGCTGTGCACGGTCACGGCCTTCTTGTCCCTGCGGGGGTCCACGACGACATACGTTGGGACGCCCATCCTCGGGTAGTCGTGCAGCTTGTCACGGATGTCGGTGAGCGAGTTCGTGCGCGAGACGACCTCCACCACCATCAGGACATCGCGCGAGTTGACGACCTTCGCCGTGTCATCGGTGTCCTCTTCCGCGATGACCATGAGATCGGGGACCTTGGTCAGGCCTGTGTGGGGATCGCCCATGTTCGTGTCGTTGAGCGCCATGACCTCCGGGGTCTGGGCCTCGATCTGGCGGCGGAGCCGCACCACGTTGAGTCCGTGGGGAGCCGTGGGGCTCATCAGCGTGAGGAAGATCTGACCGTCGGTGGTCTGTACCTTCCACTGGTCCTCCTGGTGCTCCGCCAGCTCCGCGAGCTGCTCCGCGAAATCGTGCATGCGGCGCATCTGCTCGGGGGTGAGGTCGGCCATGGTGTCCTCCTGGTGGGTCCCCGACCAGGGTATCCAGCTGAAGCCTGTGGGCGAGCGGTGCGGGAAGGCTAGAGCCGGCCGGCGGCCTTGAGGGAGAGGTAGGCGTCGGCCAGGGCGGGGGCCAGGGTGTCGGGGGTGGCGTCGACGACGTGGACGCCGTGGCGGGAGAGCTGCTCGGCCGTGCGCAGCCGCTGGGAGCCGGTACGGGTGGCCGCGGCGGCCTCGTAGACGGCGTCCAGGGAGCCGCGGGAGGCGGCCATCTCCGCGATGTGCGGGTCCGCCACGGACGCCAGGATCACCGTGTGCCGCTGGGTGAGGCGCGGCAGGAGCGGGAGCAGGCCCTCCTCGATCGGGGCCGCGTCCAGGCTGGTCAGCAGCACCACGAGGGAGCGGCGCGGGGCGCCGCGCAGGATCGTGGAGACCAGTGCGCGGGAGTCCGTCTCGACGAGTGCCGGTTCGAGGCCGGCCATGGCGTTCACGAAGGCGGGCAGGGTGTCGGCCGCGGAGCGGCCCTGGACCTGGGCGCGCGGTCGCCGGTCGTGGGCCAGCAGGTCGACGCGGTCGCCGGCGCGGGTCGCCAGGGCGGCGAGCAGCAGGGCCGCGTCCATGGCGGAGTCCAGGCGGGGGGCGTCGCCTACGCGGCCCGCGGCGGTGCGGCCGGTGTCCAGGCAGATCAGGATGTGCCGGTCGCGTTCGGGGCGCCAGGTGCGGACGGCGACCTTGTTCCGGCGGGCGGTGGCCCGCCAGTCGATGGAGCGGGTGTCGTCGCCGGGGACGTAGTCGCGGAGGCTGTCGAACTCGGTGCCCTCGCCGCGGGTGAGGACGCTGGTGCGGCCGTCCAGTTCGCGCAGGCGGGCGAGGCGGGACGGGAGGTGCTTGCGGCTCGTGAAGGGGGGCAGGACCCGCACGGTCCAGGGGACGGTGTGCGAGCCCTGGCGGGCGAGCAGGCGGAGCGGACCGTAGGAGCGGATCGTGATGCGGTCCGCCCGGCGGTCGCCGCGCCGGGTGGGGCGCAGGCGGGTGGTCAGGCGGCGGCGCTCGCCGGCGGGGACCGTCAGGGAGTGGCGGGAGGCGGCGGCCTCGGTGCCCGGGGTCCAGCTGCTCGGCGGCCAGGCGTCGCGCACGTCGGCGCGGAGCGTGCGGGTGCCCGGGTTGGTGAGGGTGAGGTGCACGTCGGCCGGCTCGCCGAGGCGGACCGAGGTGGCGCCCGAGCGGGCCGGCTTCAGGGTGCGTACGGGGGCCGCCAGGGCGTAGTCGACGGCGCAGGCCAGGGCGAGGGAGCCGTTGACCGCGAGGAGGCCCGTCCAGCTCGGTCCGAGGAGCCCTACGGGGACGCTGCCGAGGGCCGCCAGCAGGGCGGCGCGTCCGGTGAGGGCCATCAGCGGGGGACCGGGACGCGGGTGAGGATCGCGGAGATGACGCTGTCGGAGGTGACGCCCTCCATCTCGGCTTCCGGGCGGAGCTGCACGCGGTGGCGCAGGGTCGGGAGGGCGAGGGCCTTCACGTCGTCGGGGGTGACGTAGTCGCGGCCGGTGAGCCAGGCCCAGGCGCGGGCGGTGGCGAGCAGGGCGGTGGCGCCGCGCGGGGAGACGCCGAGGGTGAGGGAGGGCGATTCGCGGGTGGCACGGCAGATGTCGACGACGTAGGCGGTGATCTCGGGGGAGACGGTGGTCTCCTCGACGGCCTTGCGGGCGGCTTCGAGGTCGCGGGGACCGGCGACCGGGCGGATGCCGGCGGCGTGCAGGTCGCGCGGGTCGAAGCCGGCGGCGTGCCGGGTCAGGACCCCGATCTCGTCCTCGCGGGAGGGCAGCGGGACCGTCAGCTTGAGGAGGAAGCGGTCCAGTTGGGCCTCGGGGAGGGGGTAGGTGCCCTCGTACTCGACCGGGTTCATGGTGGCGGCGACGAGGAACGGCTCGGGGAGCCTGCGGGGGGTGCCGTCGACGGTGACCTGGCGCTCCTCCATCGCTTCGAGGAGCGAGGACTGGGTCTTGGGGGGCGTGCGGTTGATCTCGTCGGCGAGGAGGAGGTTGGTGAAGACCGGGCCGTCCTGGAAGGAGAACTCGGCGGTCCGGGCGTCGTAGACGAGGGAGCCGGTGACGTCGGTCGGCATCAGGTCGGGGGTGAACTGGACGCGCTTGGTGTCGAGTTCGAGGGAGGCGGCGAGGGCGCGGACCAGGAGGGTCTTGGCGACGCCGGGGACGCCTTCGAGGAGGACGTGGCCCCGGCACAGGAGGGCGACGACGAGACCGGTGACGGCGGAGTCCTGGCCGACCACGGCCTTGGCGATCTCGGTGCGGAGCGCTTCCAGGGAGGAACGGGCGCTGTCCGTGGTGGCCGTCATGAGGAGCGGACCTCTCTTTCGAGGGCGTCGAGGTGGTCGGCGAGCGCGACGAGTGCCGCGTCGTCGGCGGGGGTGGTGCCGAAGAGGAGGGCGGCCGGGTCGGACGGGCGTCCGCCGGCGGTGAGGCGGGCCGATACGGCGGGGACCAGGGCAGCGGGGTCGTGGGCCTGCGGGGCCGGTACGCCGACCAGCGGGGCGAGGCGTTCGCGGGCGGCGGCGCGCAGCACGGTCGCGGCGCGGTCGCGGGCGTCGGCCCTGCGGTAGAGGCGGGCGTGGCCCTCGGTGGCCTCGGAGGCGCGGATGGCGACCGGGAGGTCCTCGGTGACGAGGGGGCCGAGCCGGCGGGCCCGCCACAGGGCGGCGAGGGCGGCGGCGAAGAACAGCTGGAGCAGGGCCCAGGTCCAGCCGGCCGGGACCAGGTCGAGGAGGGAGGGGTCCTGGGCGTCGGTGCCGGGGTCGGCGGACATGTCCGCGGGGGTGGGCAGGTACCAGACCAGTTCCGGGCGGGAGCCGAGGAGCTGGAGGGCGAGGGAGGCGTTGCCCTCGTCGGCGAGGCGCTTGTTGAGCAGGAAGGTCTCGGAGCCGAGGAGGACGGTGTCGCCGCCCTTGGTGGTGCTGGGGAGCACGAGCAGGGTGGGGTGGCCGCCGCTGGGGTAGCAGCCGGTGGCCCCGGGGAGGTCGGTGGTGTAGCGGAGGCCGTCGCCGGTGCCGGCCCGGCCGGCCGTGCCGGCGGAGGGGAGGGTGCAGGCGGGGGTGCCGGGGTCGAGGTCGCGCTGGTGGGCGAAGCCCTTGGCGTGGGCGGCGGGGGCCAGTTCCGGGAGGGCGGGGCTGCCGGGGGCGACGAGGACGGTGCGGCCGCCGGAGAGGTCGATGGCCGAGCGGATGGCGCGCCGCTGGGGTTCGCCGAGCAGGTCGGGGTCGGCGACGAGGAGGGTGGTGCCGGGGCCGGCGGCCGCGGCGGCCTCCTGGGCGTCGGTGACCACGCGGGTGGTGACGCCGCGCTCCTTGAGGAGCTGGGCGAGGGCGCGGCTGCCGTCAGGGTCGGCGGAGCGGGGGTCGAGCCGGCCGTGGTGGTCGCCGGCCTGGAGGCCGGCGAGGGCGACGGCGGCGGTGAGCAGGACGGCGACCGCGAGGAGGAAGCCGCGGGCCCGGGTCCAGAGCTGGGCGCGGGTGAGGGCGGTGGAGGTGGTGCCCGTGCCCTGGCCGGGCGGGGTGGTGGGGTGGCCGGGGCCGCCGGAGCCGCCGGGGTGCGTGCCGTCCGTTCCGTGATCGGTGCCTGGACGGGCGGGCCCGGTGTCGGTGGTGGTGCCCGAAGGGGCCGGCATGGCGGTGTTCCGGGGGTGTCCGGTCCCGTTTCCGGTGCCCGAAAGGGCGGGCGTGGTGGTGTCCTGGGCGGGGCCGGTGCCGTTGCCGGGGTCCGGAGGGGTGGGCCGGGTGGGGTCGGGTGGGGTGGGTGTCATGGGGTGGGGCCCGTCAGGAGGGGCTTCGTGCGGGTCAGGGTGAGGTCGAGGTCGCGCAGGCGGGCGTAGGTGCCGGGGTCGCCGGTGCGGCCGCCGTAGGTGACGTCGTCGAAGGCGCGGGCCGCCGCGCGCAGGTCCTCGGCGTGGCCGGGGAGGGAGGCGGCGGCTTCGGCGGCGGCCTCGTCGGCGGTGCGGCCGGGGCGGGGGTCGAGGAGGGTGCGTTCCTCCAGGGAGCGGACGACGGCGCGCATGCGTTCCTGGACGGCCTCGGTCCAGCGGCCGGCGTCGGCGTGGGCCTCGGCGGCCGCGCGGTGGTCGGCGGCGCTGCGCGGGCCGTCGTCGAAGAGGGTGCCGGCGCCGGTGGCGGTGCGGCGGGGGGTGCCCAGGCGCCACCACAGGGCGGCGACGGCCAGGACGACGAGGAGGACGATGGCGAGGAGACCGAGCCCGCCGCCCGGAGTGGCTCCGGCGGCGCGGTCGAGGAACTCGCCTATCCACTCCCAGAAGCGGTCCAGGGCGCGCTGGAGGAGCCCCGGGTCGTCCTGGTGGTACACGGGCTTGGACAGCTCGTGTTCGGCCGCCTCGCGGGCCGCCTCGCGCGACGTGGTCGGTGGTGGTGTCCCGTCGCGCGGCAGCAGGGCCGCCGCGGCCGTGACGATGAGTCCCCCCGTGCTCATCAGTGCGTCAGCCTCCGGTGACCAGTCCGCCGCCGTCCTGGCCGGCGGCCCGGGCGAGTTCCAGGTCCAGGGCCTCGCGGCGGATGCGCTGGTCGACGTAGAGGAGGGTGGTGACACCCGTCTGCATCGGCAGGGTGACGGTGGCGGCGACGACCGATCCGATCGCGGTGATGATCAGGAAGGGCCAGCCCATTTCCGCGGAGCCGTCGAGCAGGGAGCCGAAGCCGCCGGGGGTCAGGAACAGGGCGACGGCCGCGAACGGCATGACGATGATCGCGGAGGTGATCCCCCGGAGCACCCAGGTCAGCAGGCTGATGCCGAAGATCCGCCACCACGAGCCGCGGACCAGCTTGGCGGAGCGCTTGAGGGAGGCGGTGACCGAGCCGCGCTCCAGCACCAGCGCGGGCGGCGCCAGCACGAAGGTCACGTAGAACCAGGCCAGGAGCGCCATGGAGACGGGGACGCCCAGGACCGCCAGACCGGCGCTGCCCGCGAGGATGCCGGGCAGCAGCGGCAGGACGGCGGCGGCGAGGGCGCCCAGCAGAAGGAGGGCGATGAGGCCGGCCAGGCGCGGGGCCAGCGGGCGGACGGCCCGCAGGGTGGCGGGGAGCGTGGAGGACCGGCCGAGGACGGCGTGGCTGACGACGGGCGCGAGCAGTGCGGTGACCAGGAACAGCCCGAGGATCTCCAGGTAGTACTCGGCGCCGTACAGGAGCGCGGTGTCGCCGAGGAGCTTGCTCGTCTCGGCGGCGCTCGGCGTCCGGCCGGTGGTGATCACGGCGCTGTCCATGGTGGCGCGCTGGACGAAGAGCAGCGCGATCTGGGAGAGGGCGGCGACGACCAGGCTGATGGACAGGACGGGGCGCCAGTGGCCGCGCAGGGTGCTCACGGCGCCGTCGAGGATCTCGCCGAGGCCCAGGGGGCGCAGCGGGATGACGCCGGGCTTGGCGGCGGCCGGCGGGCCGCCCCAGCCGCCGGGGTGGGCGTACGGGGCGCCGTAGGGCGTGCCGGGCTGCTGCTGCGGTCCGGAGTCGTACGATCCCCAGCCGGTCTGCTGCTGCGGAGCCGGGGCCTCGGGCGGGGTCCGGCCCTCGGCCGGGCTCGACCACTGGCCGGGCGGCGGCTGGGTGGCCGACCATTTGCCGTCGGCGGGCGGCGCGGCGGGCCGGTCGCCTTCGGGGCGCCGGTCGTCGGACGGGGATCCGGGCGTGGCCCAGCCCGGAGAGTCGTTCATCGTCGCTCCTTCACGTGCGCCCGCCGCGGCCGGCGCGCTGGTCGGCTGCCATCGTGCCACGGGGACCACGGAACGAACCGGCCGTACCCCCGGGTTCCCGGGCCGCTCGCCCTTCAATTGTCGCGTGGATCCGGGGCAGACTGGTCGTCCTGATCACCACGCAGGTCCGAGGGGCGATTTCCAGCCCTTTTGGCTGTGGGACAGCTCACCGCCGGGTAACGATTAGCTAATGGGATGATGTCAAGCATGAAGGGACGAGTCCTTGTCGTCGACGACGACACCGCGCTGGCCGAGATGCTCGGCATTGTGCTGCGTGGAGAAGGTTTTGAGCCGTCGTTCGTAGCGGACGGCGACAAGGCACTGGCTGCCTTCCGGGAGGCGAAGCCGGATCTGGTGCTGCTCGACCTCATGCTGCCCGGACGGGACGGCATAGAGGTCTGCAGGCTGATCCGCGCGGAGTCGGGCGTACCGATTGTCATGCTCACCGCCAAGAGCGACACGGTGGACGTGGTGGTGGGCCTGGAGTCCGGCGCCGACGACTACATCGTCAAGCCGTTCAAGCCGAAGGAGCTGGTCGCCCGCATCCGGGCGCGCCTGCGCCGGTCGGAGGAGCCCGCACCCGAGCAGCTGGTCATCGGTGACCTGGTCATCGACGTGGCCGGGCACTCGGTCAAGCGCGAGGGCACCTCGATCGCCCTGACCCCGCTGGAGTTCGACCTGCTGGTCGCCCTGGCGCGCAAGCCCTGGCAGGTGTTCACCCGCGAGGTGCTGCTGGAGCAGGTCTGGGGCTACCGGCACGCGGCGGACACCCGCCTGGTCAACGTGCACGTGCAGCGGCTGCGCTCCAAGGTCGAGAAGGACCCGGAGCGCCCCGAGATCGTCGTGACGGTCCGCGGTGTGGGCTACAAGGCAGGACCGAGCTGACGTGCAGCCCGGCACGCCCCGGGGCGGCCCCCGACGGGGAGTCCTGAGGGGCGGCCGGCTGCTCCAGGAGGGAGCGCCCGGCGGCCCCCTGTTGCGGTTGTTCCGGCGTCTCGTCCGGCGGCCGCTGCTTCCGGCTGTCCGCCTGTGGCGGCGCAACATCCAGCTGAGGGTGGTCGCGGCGACGCTGCTGATGTCGCTCGCCGTGGTCCTGGCCCTGGGCTTCGTGGTCATCGCGCAGGTCAGCAAGGGCCTCCTCGACGCCAAGGAAGAGGCCGCGCAGAGCCAGGCCGCGGGCGGTTTCGCGGTCGCACAGGAGAAGGCCAACACGCCGTCCGTGGCCGACGGGGCCGAAACCACCGACAACAAGGTCGGCCAGGACGCCAGCACCTGGATGAACGCGCTGGTCAAGCAGCTCGCCAGTGGGGGGCAGACCGCCTTCGAGGTGGTCGCGCTCGGTGCGGGCACCGGTGAGCAGGCGGCCGGCGCCCAGGGCGTCAAGGGCGCCCGTGCCTCCGGCAACGTGGACCCGACCGCGAGCGTCCCGGCGGCGCTGCGCAGGTCCGTCAACCACGGCACCGGGACCTTCAAGACCTTCTGGCAGATCCGGTACACCGCGGGCACCGGCGACAAGGCGCCGGAGCCGGCGCTGGTCGTCGGCAAGCGGCTGACCGACATCAACGGGGACCCGTACGACCTGTACTACCTGTTCCCGCTCACCCAGGAGGAGGAGTCCCTCAACCTGGTCAAGGTCACCTTCGCCACCGCCGGCGTGTTCGTGGTCGTCCTGCTCGGCGCCATCGCCTGGCTCGTCGTACGTCAGGTCGTGACCCCCGTCCGGATGGCCGCCGGGATCGCCGAGCGGCTCTCGGCCGGACGGCTCCAGGAGCGGATGAAGGTCACCGGCGAGGACGACATCGCCCGTCTGGGCGAAGCCTTCAACAAGATGGCCCAGAACCTCCAGCTCAAGATCCAGCAGCTGGAGGACCTGTCCCGGCTGCAGCGCCGCTTCGTCTCCGACGTCTCCCACGAGCTGCGCACCCCGCTGACGACGGTCCGGATGGCCGCCGACGTGATCCACGACGCCCGCGTCGACTTCGACCCGGTCACCGCTCGGTCCGCGGAGCTCCTCGCGGGGCAGCTCGACCGCTTCGAGTCCCTCCTCGCCGACCTGCTGGAGATCAGCCGGTTCGACGCGGGCGCGGCCGCGCTGGAGGCGGAGCCCATCGACCTGCGGGACGTCGTACGCCGGGTCATCGACGGCGCCGAGCCGCTCGCCGAGCACAAGGGGACCCGGATCCGGGTCCTCGGCGACACCCAGCCGGTGATAGCCGAGGCCGACGGGCGGCGGGTGGAGCGCGTGCTGCGCAACCTGGTCGTCAACGCCGTCGAGCACGGCGAGGGCCGTGACGTGGTCGTCCGGCTCGCCTCGGCGGGCGGGGCCGTGGCGGTGGCCGTCCGCGACTACGGCGTCGGGCTCAAGCCCGGCGAGGCCACCCGTGTCTTCAACCGGTTCTGGCGCGCCGACCCGGCGCGGGCGCGCACGACCGGCGGGACGGGCCTGGGCCTGTCCATCGCCGTCGAGGACGCCCGGCTGCACGGCGGCTGGCTCCAGGCCTGGGGCGAGCCCGGCGGCGGCTCGCAGTTCCGCCTCACCCTGCCGCGCACCGCCGACGAGCCGCTGCGCGGTTCGCCGATCCCGCTGGAGCCCGAGGACTCCCGGGCCAACCGGGCGCGGGCCGCGGCGGAAGCCGCCGGGCGCGGCAACGGGACCGCCGGTCCGGGCGCCCGCCCCGGCGCGGCCGCCGAGCGGGACGGCCGTTCGCCGATCCCGCCGCGGCCGGCCGTCACCACCGCCCAGCCGGTGCCCGCCGACCCGACGGCGCTGCCCGGCAACGGCGCCCGGGTCGTGTCCAGGCCCGCCGATCAGGGAGCAGCACAGGAGGATGGATCCGGTGGAGGACGCTGAGCGCGCGTCGGCGTACGCAGGACGTGCGGGGCGGGCGGTGCCCGGGGACCGGGTGCGGGGCGTGCGGCGCGCGGGCGCGGCGGGCGGGCGGGCCGTGGCGGCCCTCGGGGCGGCCGGGCTGCTGCTGTCGGGCTGCGCCTCCATGCCCGACCACGGGGAGATCCGCCGGGTGGACGCCTCGCAGGGCGTCGACTCCCAGGTACGGGTCTTCGGCGCGCCGCCGGCCGACAAGGCCAGCCCCGCCGACATCGTCGACGGCTTCCTGGAGGCCATGACCAGCGACGACCCGCAGCTGGCCACCGCCCGCAAGTACCTCACCGAGGACGCCGCGAAGGACTGGCGGCCGGGTTCGGCCGTCACCGTGCTCTCCGCCGGTCTCGACCGGGTGCGCGTCGAGGGCGAGAAGGACCCGGACTCGCCCCGCTGGAAGGTCACCGGCAAGAAGCTGGCGACGGTCGACGAGCGCAGCGCGTACCAGCCGGAGACCGGCGGCAAGCGCTACGAGGAGTTCCTGCAGCTGGTCCAGGTCAACAAGCAGTGGCGGATCTCGACCCCGCCCAGCAGCCTGGTGCTCAGCGAGTCCGACTTCCAGCGCATCTACAAGCCGGTGAACAAGTACTACTTCTCGGGCGGCACGCTCGTCGCCGATCCGGTGTACGTGCGCCAGCGCAGCGATCCCGACTCCCGGATGGACCCGACCACACAGACGGTGCAGTCGCTGCTGGACGGGCCCTCGAAGTGGCTCGGCCCGGTCGTCTCCACCGCCTTCCCCAGCGGTACGGCGCTGCGCGAGGGCACCAAGTCCCTTTCCTACGACGGCCAGAACACCCTGCGCGTGCCGCTCAACGAGAAGGGCAGCAACGTCGGGCAGCCGCAGTGCCAGAAGATGGCCACCCAACTCCTGTACACGGTGCGGGACCTGACGGCCTCCCGGCTCGACCGGGTCGAACTGCTGCGCTCCGACGGCAAGTCGTCGCTGTGCTGGGTGACCGGTGTGGCCGCCGCGTCCATCGCCGGGCGTCCGGCGCCGCCGGAGCACCAGTACTACGTGGACAAGGACTCCAAGCTGGTCCGGATGGTCCTGAACGCCAACGCCGACGAACAGCAGCAGGACAAGCCGGAGGTGGCGCCGGGGCCGCTGGCGACGGCCGCCGGCTTCAAGGTGGGTTCGGCGGCGATCGCCTACGACGAGAAGCGGGCCGCGGTCGTCTCCGACGACGGGCACGGGCTGTACGTGGTGACGCTGACGACGGCCGGGCAGATGCCGCAGCCGCTGCTGACGAGCAAGACCGGCAAGCTGACCCCGCCCAGCTGGGACGCCCAGGGCGACCTGTGGGTGGCGGACCTCGACCCGCAGACCCAGGGCCTGTACCGGATCCCGGGCGGGACGGGGGCCCCGCAGAAGGTGGACGTCGCCGGGCTGGACGGCGGGCGGATCAGTGCGCTGAAGGCCTCCTCGGACGGGGTGCGCATCGCGCTGCTCGTCGAGAAGGAGGGCGGTCGCAAGAACCTCTTCATCGGGCGGATCGAGCGGCCCGAGGGCAAGGGGGACACCTCGCGGCTGTCGGTGCGGGAGCTGCGGCCCGCGGCCCCGCAGATGGCGGAGGTCACGGCGATGAGCTGGGCGCCGCGGGGCCGGCTGCTGGTGGTGGGCCGGGAGAGCGGCGGGGTCGACCAGGCCCGTTACATGCTGGCCGACGGTTCCATGGTCGCCGCGGGGCTGCCGGGGGCGACCGGGCTGACCGCGATCGCGGCCGCCGACGACGACTCCAAGCCGGTGGTGGCGTTCTCCGGTGAGGACGGGATCGTGTGGCTGCCGCCGGGGGCGCAGTGGCGCACGGTGGCGGCGGGCGGCAAGGCCCCGGTCTACCCGGGCTGAGGGGCCCGCGGGGCCGGTTGTCCACAGGGGTCGCGCGGACGGTGGGCGCCGGGCAGGCTGGAGGCATGCGGGGGTGGTGGCAGGAGCTGGCCGGGCTGGTGCTGCCGGGTGACTGCGCGGGCTGCGGGGCGGCGCGGGCCGTGCTGTGCCCGCGCTGCCGGGATGCGCTGAGCGGGGCCGGTGCCGGGCCGGTGCGTCCCGCGACGCGGCGGGCGGGTCCGGTCGGGCTGCCGGGTGTGCACGCGGGGGCCCGGTACGAGGGGGCCGTACGGGCGGTCGTACTGGCCCACAAGGAACGCGGGGCTCTGCCCCTGGCGGGCCCGCTGGGCACGGCCCTGGCGGCGGCGGTGCTGCGGGGCGGCGGGGGAGGGGCGGGGGCCGGGGCGGGGGAGCTGGTGCTGGTGCCGGTGCCCTCGGCGCGGCGGGCGGTGCGGGCGCGCGGGCACGATCCGGCGCGCCGGATCGCCCTGGCGGCGTCGGGGCGGCTGCGCCGTGCCGGTGCGCCCGCGCGCGTGGCGCCCGTGCTGCGGCCGCGGCGGCGGGTCGCGGACCAGGCGGGCCTGGGGGCGCGGGAGCGGCTGGAGAACCTGGCGGGGGCCCTGGAGGTGTGCCGCGGCGGGGCCCGGGTGACGGCCGGGGCGCGGATCGTCCTGGTCGACGACGTGATCACCACCGGGGCCACGCTCGCGGAGGCCGCGCGGGCGCTGCGGGCGGCGGGTCTGGGGGTGGCGGGGGCGGCCGTGGTCGCGGCGCCGGCGGACTCCTTCGTACGGATCCGGTCGGCAACTCGTACAGAGCAAAAATCTTGTGAATAGATTTGGAACTGCCGGGGAATGCGCATCGTTGCAGGTAGTAAGAGGGAACAGCCACCTGAACGGAGGTACGTTCCAGTAGCGGGTGCCGACAACCGGCTTTGAGGGATATGTTCGGTTGTGAGGAACTGGCGATCCTTGGGCACCGGGTACCGGAGCACCAGTCCGCCCGTTTTATTGCCAACCTTGTGTCAGTACCTGTTCAGGGGGTTTCTCTCTACTCCGAAGTCGGTGGGATGTGGATCTTGCCGATGGGGGAGGAGGAGGTGAAAGTCGCCAAGTCCGAGGCTCCGGTGTTCACCGGGGCCTGGTGCGAAAGGGAGCGCTTCGCCGCTGATGGCGGGGCTCTCCGGGAACGGAGTTCTGCGTGGACATCGTCGTCAAGGGCCGCAAGACCGAGGTGCCCGAGCGGTTCCGCAAGCACGTGGCCGAGAAGCTGAATCCGGAGCGGATCCAGAAGCTCGACGCCAAGGTGATCAGCTTGGACGTCGAGGTGTCCAAGGAGCACAACCCGCGCCAGGCCGACCGTTCCGACCGCGTGGAGATCACCCTGCGTTCGCGGGGCCCGGTGATCCGGGCCGAGGCCGCCGCCGCCGACCCGTACGCGGCGCTCGACCTCGCCCAGGACAAGCTGGAGGCCCGGCTGCGCAAGCAGCACGACAAGCGGTTCACCCGCCGTGGCAACGGACGGCTCTCGGCGGCCGAGGTCGCCGACGTGGTGCCGGGCGTCGCCACGCTCAACGGCAACGGCGAGCCGGTCGGTGAGGAGAAGGCGGACGGGATCCCGACGACCCGGATCGGTTCCCTGGAAGTGCAGGGCGAAGGCCCGCTCATCGTCCGCGAGAAGACGCACTCGGCCGGCCCCATGTCGCTCGACCAGGCCCTGTTCGAAATGGAACTGGTCGGACACGACTTCTACCTGTTCGTCGACTCCGAGACCAAGATGCCCAGCGTCGTCTACCGCCGTCACGCCTACGACTACGGCGTCGTCCACCTGAACTCCGACGGAGCCTCCAGCTCGGACGAACCGGCCGCGGGCGCGGGCGGCGCGCTGGGCGGCTGATCATCCATCCGTTGCCCCTGCGGAACGCCCCGGCGATCCGCAGGGGCACTCGTGTGCGGTGCGGTGGCCAGTAGTCATCGGCGGGTGGCCGGTAGTGGCGTGTATGAGCCAGACGGGCTTCCGCGGACCCCCTCGCGGTCATCCGGGCATGGAATCATGGCGGGCAGTCAACCGGCGGCCGCTCCCGCCGGATTGGCCCAGCGGCTCAGCACATGCAGGGGGAGGAACGATGGCGGACACCTTCGGGCCGGTACGCGGTGACGACGGCGCGGACTGTCGTGCGGCGGACCCGGCGGACCCGGCGGCGGACGCGGCCGGCGAGCCCATCCGGGTGCTCGTGGTCGACGACCACGCCCTCTTCCGGCGCGGCCTGGAGATCGTCCTCGCGCAGGAGGAGGACATCCAGGTCGTCGGCGAGGCCGGGGACGGGGCGGAGGCGGTGGACAAGGCCGCCGACCTGCTGCCGGACATCGTGCTGATGGACGTGCGGATGCCGCGCCGGGGCGGGATCGAGGCGTGCACCTCGATCAAGGAGGTGGCCCCCTCCGCGAAGATCATCATGCTGACGATCAGCGACGAGGAGGCGGACCTCTACGACGCGATCAAGGCCGGTGCGACGGGCTACCTGCTGAAGGAGATCTCGACGGACGAGGTCGCCACGGCGATCCGCGCCGTGGCGGACGGGCAGTCGCAGATCAGCCCCTCGATGGCGTCGAAGCTGCTGACCGAGTTCAAGTCGATGATCCAGCGCACCGACGAACGCAGGCTGGTGCCCGCGCCGCGGCTGACCGACCGCGAGCTGGAGGTGCTGAAGCTGGTGGCCACGGGGATGAACAACCGGGACATCGCCAAGCAGCTGTTCATCTCCGAGAACACCGTCAAGAACCACGTCCGCAACATCCTGGAGAAGCTGCAGCTGCACTCGCGGATGGAAGCGGTCGTCTACGCGATGCGCGAGAAGATCCTGGAGATCCGCTAGCCGCAGCCGCAGCCGCAGCCCGGGGTCCCTCGCCCGGCTGCGGGCCGGGGCTAGAGCGCGGCCAGCTCCGCCGTGACCGCCGCGGCCTCCGCGGGCGAGGAGGCGCGCTCGACGCGGACCGCGTCGCAGCCGACCCACTCCGCCGCCTCCCGCAGGGCGCGGGCCATCGCGGGCGCCGCCTTCGGGGTCGTCAGCGAGAGCTGGCGGGCCACCAGCGTGGTCCCCTCGCGGCCCGGGTCCACCCGGCCCTGGAGCCGCCCCCCGGCCAGCAGCGGCATCGCGAAGTAGCCGTGGATCCGCTGGGGTTTGGGGACGTAGGCCTCCAGCTTGTGCGTGAAGCCGAAGATCCGCTCGGTGCGGGGGCGGTCCCACACGAGCGAGTCGAACGGCGACAGCAGCGTGGTGCGGTGGCGGCCCGCGGGGGCCTCGGCCAGGGCGGCCGGATCCGCCCAGGTGGGCTTGGCCCAGCCCTCCACCGTCACCGGGACCAGCCCGGAATCCGCCACCACCGCGTCGAACTGCTCGCCCTTGAGGCGGTGGTAGTCGGCGATGTCCGCGCGGGTGCCGACGCCCAGGGACCGCCCGGCCAGGGCCACGAGCCGGCGCAGGCACTCGTGGTCGTCCAGGTCGTCGTGGAGCAGGGCGTCCGGGACGACCCGCTCGGCGAGGTCGTAGACCCGCTTCCAGCCGCGCCGCTGCGAGCAGACCACGTCACCGGTGTCGAGCAGCCACTCCACCGCGATCTTGGTCTCGGACCAGTCCCACCAGGGGCCGCCGTTCTTCGCGCCGCCCAGCTCCGTCGAGGTGAGCGGGCCGTCCGCCTTCAGCCGGTCCAGGACCAGGGCGCAGGAACCCTCCCGGTCCTTCATCCTGTGCCAGCGGTAGCCGTGCGCCCGCTTGACCCGGCGGCGGAACGCGAAGTGCGGCCACTCCTCGATCGGCAGGATGCACGCCGCGTGCGACCAGTACTCGAAGGCGTGGTTCTCGCTCCAGTAGGCCTTCTCCACGGTGTCCCGGCCGACCGCGCCCAGGCGCGCGTACGGGATCAGCTCGTGCGAGCGGGCCAGCACCGAGATCGTGTCCAGCTGTACGGCGCCCAGGTGGCGCAGCACCCCGCGGACCCCTCCCCGGCGGTCGGGCGCGCCCAGGAAGCCCTGTGCGCGCAGGGCGATGCGGCGGGCCTCGTCGGCGGAGAGGGACGCGGACGGCTGTGGCGTGCTGGCCGGGCTGCTGGTCATGGTGGGCAGCCTAGGCGGCGCCACCGACAGCGGGTCCGGGCTCCCGGGCGGGGAGGTGGGGCAGCCCGGGGGTCAGGCCGAGGTCAGAGGGGAGCAGGGCGGCGATCCAGCAGTCGCGCGTGGTGCCGTTGCGGAGCAGGGCGGCCCGCAGGGTGCCCTCGAAGCGGAAGCCGACCTTCTCGGCGACGGCCCGGGAGCCCGTGTTGCCGACCTCGGCGCGCCATTCGAGCCGCAGGGCGCCGAGCGCGGTGAACGCCCAGCGGGAGACGGCGTCCAGGGCCTCGGCCATGTAGCCGTTGCCGCGGTGTTCCCGGGTCGCCCAGTAGCCGACCTCGTACAGCTTCTCCCCGAACGCCTCGTGCACGTAGACGCCCGTGGCCGCGACCAGCGGGCCGCCGGCGCCGAGGCGGACCGCGAAGGCGTACCCCGTGTCCTCGCGCCATCCGGCGGGGACCCGCTCGCTCACGAAGGTCTTCGCGTCGGCGCGCGTGTAGGGGGAGGGGACCATGGTCCAGCGCTGGATGTCGGGGTCCTGCCCGGCGGCGTGCGCCTCCTCCTCGTCCGACGGGGCGAAGGGCCGCAGGTCGAGGCGGGGGGTGCTCAGTATCACGGGTTCCATGGACGGATTGTGGCGGTGCGGGGGGTTGCGGGCGAGCAGTTTTCATCCGGCCCGGCACCTTCGGCCGGGTCCACACGTTCTCATTCCGGGCACCCGTGCCCTGCGGACACGGCGGACCTCCCGGCGCGACCACGTCCTCGCTTACGATGGCCGTTGCGGTGGGGCCCACCTGCCGTGCCCGGTTACGAAACAGTGCCCAGGCCCGACCGGCAAGGAGACAAACCTCGGTGTCCGTCTTCAACAAGCTCATGCGTGCAGGCGAAGGCAAGATCCTGCGCAAACTGCACCGCATCGCGGACCAGGTCAACTCCATCGAAGAGGACTTCGTCAACCTCTCCGACGCCGAGTTGCGCGCGCTCACGGACGAGTACAAGCAGCGCTACCAGGACGGCGAGAGCCTGGACGACCTGCTGCCCGAGGCCTTCGCGACCGTTCGCGAGGCCGCGAAGCGCGTGCTCGGCCAGCGGCACTACGACGTCCAGATCATGGGTGGCGCCGCGCTGCACCTCGGCTACGTCGCCGAGATGAAGACCGGTGAGGGCAAGACCCTCGTCGGCACGCTGCCGGCGTACCTGAACGCGCTGTCCGGCAAGGGCGTCCACCTGATCACGGTGAACGACTACCTCGCCGAGCGCGACTCCGAGATGATGGGCCGGGTCCACAAGTTCCTGGGCCTGTCGGTCGGCTGCATCCTGGCGAACATGTCCCCGGCCCAGCGCCGGGAGCAGTACAGCAGCGACATCACGTACGGCACGAACAACGAGTTCGGCTTCGACTACCTGCGCGACAACATGGCGTGGTCGCAGGACGAGCTCGTGCAGCGCGGCCACAACTTCGCCGTGGTCGACGAGGTCGACTCGATCCTCGTCGACGAGGCCCGTACCCCGCTGATCATCTCCGGTCCGGCCGACCAGGCCACGAAGTGGTACGCGGACTTCGCCAAGCTGGTCACCCGGCTGACCAAGGGCGAGGCCGGGCAGCCGCTCAAGGGCATCGAGGAGACCGGCGACTACGAGGTCGACGAGAAGAAGCGCACCGTCGGCATCCACGAGGCCGGTGTCGCGAAGGTCGAGGACTGGCTCGGCATCGAGAACCTGTACGAGTCGGTGAACACCCCCCTCGTCGGGTACCTCAACAACGCGATCAAGGCCAAGGAACTCTTCAAGGTCGACAAGGACTACGTCGTCATCGACGGCGAGGTCATGATCGTCGACGAGCACACCGGCCGTATCCTCGCCGGCCGCCGCTACAACGAGGGCATGCACCAGGCGATCGAGGCGAAGGAAGGGGTGGACATCAAGGACGAGAACCAGACCCTCGCCACGATCACCCTGCAGAACTTCTTCCGCCTGTACTCGAAGCTGTCGGGCATGACCGGTACGGCCATGACCGAGGCCGCCGAGTTCCACCAGATCTACAAGCTGGGCGTCGTGCCGATCCCGACGAACCGGTCGATGCAGCGCAAGGACCAGCCCGACCTGATCTACCGCACCGAGGTCGCCAAGTTCGCGGCGGTCGTCGACGACATCGCGGAGAAGCACGAGAAGGGCCAGCCGATCCTCGTCGGCACGACGTCGGTCGAGAAGTCCGAGTACCTCTCCCAGCAGCTCTCCAAGCGGGGCATCCCGCACGAGGTGCTGAACGCCAAGCAGCACGAGCGCGAGGCCACGATCGTCGCCCAGGCCGGCCGCCGCGGCGCGGTCACGGTCGCCACGAACATGGCCGGCCGCGGTACCGACATCAAGCTCGGCGGCAACCCGGACGACCTCGCCGAGGCGGAGCTGCGCCAGCGCGGCCTCGACCCGGAGGAGCACATCGAGGAGTGGGCGCACGCCCTGCCCGAGGCGCTCAAGCGGGCCGAGGCGGCCGTGAAGGCCGAGTTCGAGGAGGTCAAGGAGCTCGGCGGGCTGTACGTGCTGGGCACCGAGCGGCACGAGTCGCGCCGTATCGACAACCAGCTGCGCGGCCGCTCCGGCCGTCAGGGCGACCCGGGCGAGTCCCGCTTCTACCTGTCGCTGGGCGACGACCTGATGCGCCTGTTCAAGGCGCAGATGGTCGAGCGGGTCATGGCGATGGCGAACGTGCCGGACGACGTGCCGATCGAGAACAAGATGGTCACGCGGGCCATCGCCTCGGCGCAGTCGCAGGTCGAGACCCAGAACTTCGAGACCCGCAAGAACGTCCTGAAGTACGACGAGGTCCTCAACAGCCAGCGCGAGGTCATCTACGGCGAGCGCCGCCGCGTCCTGGAGGGCGAGGACCTGCACGAGCAGGTCGTCTTCTTCATGGACGACACGATCGACGCGTACATCGCGGCCGAGACGGTCGAGGGCTTCGCCGAGGAGTGGGACCTGGACCGGCTGTGGGGCGCCTTCCGGCAGCTCTACCCGATCAAGGTGACGGTGGAGGAGCTGGAGGAGGCCGCCGGCGACCGCGCGGGCATCACGGCCGAGTTCATCGCCGAGTCCGTCAAGGACGACATCCACGAGCAGTACGCGGCGCGCGAGAAGACGCTCGGCTCCGACGTCATGCGCGAGCTGGAGCGGCGCGTGGTGCTGTCGGTGCTGGACCGCAAGTGGCGCGAGCACCTGTACGAGATGGACTACCTGCAGGAGGGCATCGGCCTGCGGGCGATGGCCCAGAAGGACCCGCTGGTCGAGTACCAGCGCGAGGGCTTCGACATGTTCAACGCCATGATGGAGGGCATCAAGGAGGAGTCCGTCGGCTACCTGTTCAACCTGGAGGTCCAGGTCGAGCAGCAGGTCGAGGAGGTTCCGGTGCAGGCCGCGGCGCCGTCCCTGACGAAGGAGCCGGCCGCGGGCGGGCGTCCCGAGATCCGGGCGAAGGGGCTGGACGCCCCGCAGCGGCCGGACCGGCTGCACTTCTCCGCGCCGTCGGTGGACGGTGAGGGCGGGGTCGTCGAGGGCGACTTCGACGCGGACGGCTCCGCCGGTGACGGGATGACGCGGGCGGAGCGGCGCAAGGCGCAGAAGGCCTCCGGCGGTCGTCGGCGCAAGAAGTAACCCCGCTGGGGTTCGCAGCACCACCACCGGCCGGGGCCGGACACCGAGGGGTGTCCGGCCCCGGCCGCGTTGCGTCGCACGGCGGTGCGGCGCCACTGCCGGGGGCTCCGCCCCCGGACCCCCGCGCCTCAAACGCCGGCGGGGCTGGATTTGGCGGGGCCGGGTCCGGAGGGCTGGGGTCGGCGGGGCTGGGTTTGGCTGGGCCGGGTGGGGCGGGGCCGGGTTTGGCGGGGCCCGGTGGGGTGGGGGCGGGTGCCGCCGGTTGGGTGAGTGGGGGTCGCCCATTGGGGGGTGGCGTACGGCCTGCGGGCCCCGGGTGAGCGGCTTGGGCGGCCGGCCCCAGGGGTTTCGGGGGCGGGTGGTCACCCGGATAGGTGGTGTGGGGGTGGTGGGGGGGCGGGAGGGGCGGTGTGGTTGCGGAGGGTGATCGGCGGTCGTAGAAAAAACGCGTCGAGTTACCGCCCGGTACCACCGCCGGGCCCGGCCCGTACGGGGGAACCGCCATGGACACCACCAAGAGCCCGAACCGCAGCCGTCCCGCCGGGCGGCGCGACTCGTCCCGGCCGGCCGGGACCCCGCGGGCCCGGCGCCGGCCCGGACCGCACGACTGGTTCGCGGAGCGCCTCCTGGCGGTGCTGAGCGGCCAGCGGCCCGTCCACTCGCTGCTGGGCCTCACCGTAGGCCCGGCCTACGAGCAGCTGGCCGACCTGGCCCCCACCGGGCCCCCGCTGGGCCGCCCCCGGCCCGTCCTGCGCCACTGCGGCCGCTTCCACCCCGGCCCTGGGGTCATCGAGGCCTTCGCCCGCATCGCCACCGGCGACCGCGTCTCGGCGATGGCCTTCCGCCTGGAACAGGGCCCCGACCTGCGCTGGCGCTGCGCGGCGATCGAGATCCGGGGCCCGCGCACCCGGGGGGATTCGGCCCGCGGGGCGGCGGTCGTATCCTGAGGGCGTTTCCGCCTACCGAAAGCAGCCGGCCATGCGCGTGTACGTCCCCCTGACACTCCCCGGGCTCGCCGAGGCGCACAAGGCGGGCGAGCTGGGGCCCGCCCCGCTCCGCGCCTACGCGGTGACCCCCGGGCTGCGGGAGTGGTACGTCTCGGACGACATCGAGGAGCTGGAGTACGCCGCCCTCAGCCGTGCCGCCGAGGCCTCCCTGCGCCTCCTGGCGGCCGACGCGGACGCCCCCCGCCGACGGGTCGTCGTCGCCGTGGACGTCGACGACAAGGCCGCCTCCGCGGTCCCCGGCGTCGACGAGGCCACCCTGGGCCAGGTCGCCCTCGCCGCCGCCGTACGGCTCAAGGTGGCCGCCGCCGTGCACGTCGACGCCGACGACGCGACCGAGGACGTCGCCGCGGCCGCCGCGGCGCTGCCGGCCGCCGACGCCGGGGACGACGACGCCCGCTTCACCGTCGACGGCGCCGAGGACCACGAGCTGCTGTGGTTCGGCGTCCAGGAGATCCCGGGGCTGCTGACGTGAGCGGCGGCGGAGCCCACATCGTCTGGGACTGGAACGGCACGCTGCTGCACGACATCGACGCCGTCATCGTCGCGACCAACGCCTCCTTCGCGGAGTTCGGCTTCGCGCCGATCACCCTGGAGACGTACCGCGACCTGTACGTCGTACCGGTCCCCAAGTTCTACGAGCGCCTCATGGGCCGGCTGCCCACGGAGGAGGAATGGCTCGTCATGGACGAGACCTTCCACCGGTACTACTGGGCGGCCGCCGACGACGCCGGTCTCGCCGAGGGCGCGCTGGAGCTGCTGCGCGGCTGGCAGGCCGACGGACTCACCCAGTCCCTGCTGTCCCTCGCACCCCACGAGAAGCTGCTGCCGCTGGTGCGCACGCACGGCATAGACGGGCACTTCCTGCGCGTGGACGGCCGCACCGGCCCCTCCCACACCACCAAGGCGGGACACCTCGTACGCCACATGGCCGCCATGGAGTCCGCCGGGGTGACCGCCGGACGGACGGTGCTCATCGGCGACGCCGTGGACGACGCGCTCGCCGCCGCCCACGTGGGCGCACGGGCCGTGCTCTACACGGGCGGTTCGCACAGCCGCACCAGTCTCGAAGCCGCGGGCGTGCCCGTCGTCGACACCCTGGCCGAGGCCGTCGCCACCGCCCGCGAGCTGGCCGGATAGGCACCGGCACGACCGGTCCGGCCGCGTCGCTGGCCAGAGTGTCCAGGTTTCCCCCCGGGATTTGTACAGATGCTGTCAATGACGACCGGGGGGTGGGGCGAGATAGCCTGGACCCGTGATCAGCGCGATAGTCATCGGGGGCACGGACGCCCCCGGCCCGCGCCCGGCGCACATCCGTGCCCGGGCCCTCGCTGGTCCCCACCGCCGGGACGTCCTGCCGATCATGGCCGAATCCCTCCCGGTCGGTTTTCCCGACGCCTCGGCGTCGACACAGAATCCGGACGCACCCACCGCCCCAGGGCGGCGCTGTGTCATTCCTTCCTTCACCTACGTCACGCAACGGCGCGCGACAGGAGCCAGAGGACATGCAGACCAAGCTGGACGAAGCAAAGGCCGAGCTGCTCGCGCGGGCGGCACGGGTAGCTGAGAACAGCCCGGCCGGGGGGCTACTTCCGACTGGGTCCGAGCAAGGGGAGCGTCCCGAACAGGGATCGACGCTCGCCTACCTCCAGCGCTACTACCTGCACACCGCCCCCGAGGACCTCGCCGACCGGGACCCGGTCGACGTGTTCGGAACGGCGCTCTCCCACTACCGGCTCGCCGAGAACCGGCCGCAGGGCACCGCGAACGTGCGCGTGCACACCCCCACGGTCGAGGAGAACGGCTGGACCTCCAGCCACTCCGTGGTCGAGGTCGTCACCGACGACATGCCCTTCCTCGTCGACTCCGTCACCAACGAGCTGTCCCGCCAGGGTCGCGGCATCCACCTGGTGATCCACCCGCAGGTGGTCGTGCGCCGTGACGTCACCGGCAAGCTGATCGAGATCCTCGGCCCCGACTGCGACGCCCACGGTCCCCGGACCGCCCGTCCGCACGACTCCCTCGTCGAGTCCTGGATCCACGTCGAGATCGACCGCGAGACCGACAAGGCCGACCTCAAGCAGATCACCGCCGACCTGCTGCGCGTCCTGTCCGACGTCCGCGAGTCCGTCGAGGACTGGGAGAAGATGCGCGACGCCGCGCTGCGCATCGCCGACGAGCTGCCGAACGAGCCCACCGCGCCCGACCTGCGCGAGTTCGAGCTCGAAGAGGCCCGCGAGCTGCTGCGCTGGCTCGCCGACGACCACTTCACCTTCCTCGGCTACCGCGAGTACAACCTCGTCGACGGCGACGCCCTCGCCGCCGTGCCCGGCACCGGCCTCGGCATCCTGCGCTCCGACCCGCTGCACAGCGGCAAGGAGGACGGCCACCCGGTGTCCCCGTCCTTCAACCGGCTGCCCGCCGACGCCCGCGCCAAGGCCCGCGAGCACCGCCTGCTGGTGCTGACCAAGGCCAACAGCCGCTCCACGGTGCACCGCCCCTCGTACCTCGACTACGTCGGCGTGAAGAAGTTCGACGCCGACGGCAACGTGGTCGGCGAGCGCCGCTTCCTCGGCCTGTTCTCCTCCGCCGCCTACACCGAGTCGGTGCGCCGCGTCCCGGTCATCCGCCGCAAGGTCGTCCAGGTCCTCGACGAAGCCGGCTTCGCCCCGTCCAGCCACGACGGCCGCGACCTCCTCCAGATCCTGGAGACCTACCCGCGCGACGAGCTGTTCCAGACCCCGGTCGACAAGCTCCGCGAGATCGTCACCTCCGTCCTGTACCTCCAGGAGCGCCGCCGGCTGCGGCTGTACCTGCGCCAGGACGAGTACGGCCGCTACTACTCCGCGCTGGTCTACCTGCCGCGCGACCGCTTCACCACCGGCGTCCGCCTTCGCCTGATGGACATCCTGCGCGAGGAGCTCGACGGCATCAGCGTCGACTTCACCGCCTGGAACACCGAGTCGATCCTCTCCCGCATCCACTTCGTGGTCCGCGTCCCGCAGGGCACCGAGCTGCCCGTGCTGACCGACTCCGACGTCGAGCGCATCGAGGGCCGGCTCGTCGAGGCCGCCCGCTCCTGGGCCGACGGCTTCGGCGAGGCGCTGACCGCCGAACTGGGCGAGGAGCGCGCCGCCGAGCTGCTGCGCAAGTACGGCACCTCCTTCCCCGAGGGCTACAAGGCCGACCACTCGCCGCGTGCGGCCGTCGCCGACCTGTGCCACCTGGAACGGCTCTCCGCGAGCGACCGCGAGTTCGCGCTGTCGCTGTACGAGCCGGTCGGCGCGGGCCCCGGCGAGCGCCGCTTCAAGATCTACCGCACCGGCGAGCAGGTCTCCCTCTCCGCCGTCCTGCCCGTCCTGCAGCGCCTGGGCGTCGAGGTCACCGACGAGCGTCCGTACGAGCTGCGCCGCACCGACCGGGTCAGCGCGTGGATCTACGACTTCGGTCTGCGGATGCCGCTCTCCGCCGGCAACGGCGACTCCTACCTCGGCGACGACGCCCGCGAGCGCTTCCAGGAGGCCTTCGCGGCCGTCTGGACCGGGGAGGCCGAGAACGACAACTTCAACACCCTCGTCCTCGGTGCCGGGCTGACCTGGCGGCAGGCCGTGGTGCTGCGCGCGTACGCCAAGTACCTGCGCCAGGCCGGCTCCACCTTCAGCCAGGACTACATGGAGGACACCCTCCGCAACAACGTCCACACCACCCGGCTGCTGGTCTCCCTCTTCGAGGCCCGGATGTCGCCCGGCCGCCAGGTCGCCGGCACCGAGCTCATCGACGCCATGCTGGAGGAGCTCGACGGGGCCCTGGACCAGGTCGCCTCGCTCGACGAGGACCGCATCCTGCGCGCCTTCCTCACCCTCATCAAGGCCACCCTGCGCACGAACTTCTTCCAGCTCGACGAGGCGGGCGAGCAGCACGCCTACGTGTCGATGAAGTTCGACCCGCAGGCCATCCCGGACCTGCCGGCCCCGCGCCCGGCGTTCGAGATCTGGGTGTACTCGCCGCGCGTCGAGGGCGTCCACCTGCGCTTCGGCAAGGTCGCCCGCGGCGGCCTGCGCTGGTCCGACCGGCGCGAGGACTTCCGTACGGAGGTCCTCGGCCTGGTCAAGGCGCAGATGGTCAAGAACACCGTCATCGTGCCGGTCGGCGCCAAGGGCGGCTTCGTCGCCAAGAACCTGCCCGACCCGTCGGTGGACCGCGACGCCTGGCTCGCCGAGGGCATCGCCTCGTACAAGATCTTCATCTCGGCGCTGCTCGACATCACCGACAACATGGTCGCGGGCGAGGTCGTGCCCCCGCAGGGCGTCGTCCGCCACGACGAGGACGACACCTACCTCGTCGTCGCCGCCGACAAGGGCACCGCCACCTTCTCCGACATCGCCAACGGGGTCGCCGAGGACTACGGCTTCTGGCTGGGCGACGCCTTCGCCTCGGGCGGCAGCGCCGGCTACGACCACAAGGGCATGGGCATCACCGCCCGCGGTGCCTGGGAGTCGGTCAAGCGGCACTTCCGCGAGCTGGGTCACGACACCCAGAGCGAGGACTTCACGGTCGTCGGCGTCGGCGACATGTCCGGCGACGTCTTCGGCAACGGCATGCTGCTCTCCGAGCACATCCGCCTGGTCGCCGCCTTCGACCACCGGCACATCTTCATCGACCCGAACCCGGACGCGGCCACCTCCTACGCCGAGCGCCGCCGCCTGTTCGACCTGCCGCGCTCCTCCTGGGCGGACTACGACACCGCGCTGCTGTCGGCGGGCGGCGGCGTCCACCCGCGCAGCGCCAAGGCCATCCCGCTGAACGCGCACGTCCGCGAGGCCCTCGGGATCGAGTCGGGCATCACCAAGATGACCCCGGCCGACCTGATGAAGGCCATCCTCCAGGCCCCCGTGGACCTGCTGTGGAACGGCGGCATCGGCACGTACGTCAAGGCGACCGCCGAAACCCACGCCGACGTCGGCGACAAGGCCAACGACGCCATCCGCGTCAACGGATCCGACGTCCGTGCCAAGGTCATCGGCGAGGGCGGCAACCTGGGCCTGACCCAGCTCGGCCGCATCGAGTTCGCCCGCACCGGCACCGGCGGCGAGGGCGGCAAGGTCAACACCGACGCCATCGACAACAGCGCGGGCGTGGACACCTCCGACCACGAGGTGAACATCAAGATCCTGCTCAACGCGGTCGTC
Organism: Streptomyces lavendulae subsp. lavendulae; assembly: GCF_002803845.1. GTDB lineage: Bacteria > Actinomycetota > Actinomycetes > Streptomycetales > Streptomycetaceae > Streptomyces > Streptomyces lavendulae. Next base: position 5,186,239 of record NZ_CP024985.1, read on the forward strand.
ACGGACGGGGACATGACCGTCAAGCAGCGCAACAAGCTGCTCGCCGAGATGACCGACGAGGTGGGCCGCCTCGTCCTGCGCAATAATTACGCGCAGAACACCGCGCTCGCCAACGGCGCCGCCCAGGCGCCCAGCCTGCTCCACGCCCAGCAGCGCTTCATGCGCCGTCTGGAACGCGCCGGGCAGCTCGACCGGGGGCTGGAGTTCCTGCCCACCGACCGGCAGATCCGCGAGCTGCTGAGCAACGGCAAGGGCCTGACCCAGCCGGAGCTGGCCGTCCTGTTCGCCTACACCAAGATCACGGTGGCGGACGAGCTCATCGCCACCGAGCTGCCCGACGACCCGTACCTGCGCCGCCTGCTGCACGCGTACTTCCCCGGCGCCCTGCTCTCCCGGTTCCCAGAGCAGATCGACGCCCACGCGCTGCGCCGGGAGATCATCACCACCCTGCTGGTCAACGACACCGTCAACACCGGCGGTTCGACCTTCCTGCACCGCCTGAAGGAAGAGACCGGCGCCTCCACGGAGGAGATCGTGCGGGCGCAGCTCTCGGCCCGCGAGATCTTCGGCATGGCCGAGGTGTGGGACGCGGTCGAGGCCCTCGACAACAAGGTCGCCGCCGACGTCCAGACCCGGGTGCGCCTGCACGCGCGGCGCCTGGTCGAGCGCGGTACGCGCTGGCTGCTCAACAACCGGCCGCAGCCGCTGCAGATCACCGAGACCATCGAGCTGTTCGCGGCCCGGGTCGAGCAGGTGTGGTCGGAGCTGCCGAAGCTGGTGCGCGGCGCCGACCTGGAGTGGTACGGGTCGATCCTGGACGAGCTGACCGGCGAGGGCGTGCCGGAGGAACTCGCGGCGAAGGTGGCCGGCTTCTCGTCCGCCTTCCCGACGCTGGACATCGTCGCGATCGCCGACCGGACCGGCGTGGACCCCCTCGCCGTCGCCGAGGTGTACTACGACCTCGCCGACCGCCTGGACATCACGCAGCTGATGGACCGGATCATCGAGCTCCCGCGGTCCGACCGCTGGCAGTCGATGGCCCGTGCCTCCATCCGCGAGGACCTGTTCGCGGCGCACGCCGCGCTGACCGCCGACGTGCTGGCGGCCGGCAACGGCACTTCCACCCCCGAGGAGCGCTTCAAGCTCTGGGAGGAGAAGAACGCGGCGATCATCGGCCGGGCCCGGACGACCCTGGACGAGATCCGCGGGTCGGACGACTTCGACCTGGCGAACCTGTCCGTGGCGATGCGCACGATGCGTTCGCTGCTGCGCGCGCACAGCTGAGTGACGCCCCCTTCGGGGGGTGGGTGAACGGGCGGCCCGGGACCATCGGTCCCGGGCCGCCCGCCGTGCGTCCCGCCGCAGGTCATAGGCTGTGCGGTCGAACACGGCGGCGGGGGGACGGGCAGTGCGGATCGTCGGCCGGGACCGGCGCCCGGACGCGGTCCTGCGGCTGCGGGAGGCCGGGGTGGTGGAGCTGGAGCGGCCCACCGGACGGCAGTCGAGGTACGCGGGCTACGAGGCCGACTCCGAGCGTCCCATCCGCGCGGCGTACCTCCCGCAGGACGGCGAGCGGCCGGACGCGTGGGAGCTGGCCGGGGCGCTGGACGACCAGGAGAGGCTCTTCAGGGTCCTCGCCTCGCGCGGGCCGGACGCCACGGACGAACAGGTGCGGGGGGTGCGGCGGGCCGCGCAGCTGGGTGCCGCGCTGTTCCGTACGACGCCGGCCGACCCGGACACGGAGGCCGTCTCGACCGTCGACGGCCACACCGTCACCCACCCGGCGTACCGGGGCGACCGGGCCGGGCTCACCCAGTGGCTGGCCGCGACGCACTTCGCCCTGATCGCCGGAGCGGACGAGGACCTGGCCCCGCTCGTGGCGGCGGGCCCGCCGTGGCTCGGGTCGGGCAGTCCCGCCTACGCCGGGTACTGCGAGGCGCTGCACGCGCACCTGAGCTTGCGGGGACGCGCGCCCGGCGGCGGAGCGGGCCGTGGCGGCGTACGCGAAGGAGAAGCCGACGGGCTTCCTGCCACCGCCGTCCGTGCTGCTGTCCCAGTTCGTCGAGGGGGACGAGGAGAGCTTCGGGCTGGCGCTGCTCGACGCCCTGGAGGCCCACCGCGACCACCACGCGGTCGCCGACCGGGCCGGGGACTCCGCCGCCGTGCTCGACCTCGGAGTCCTGGCCCTGGCCTGCCACGCCCGGCGCCGCGGCTGGCGGGTCCCGGTGGCCTCCCCCTACCTGCCGCCGCGTCTGCTGGCGGCGGCCGTGCCCCTCGCCGGGAGCTGAGGGGCGGGGGCCGGGGGGCGGTCGGGTCAGCCGCCCGAGGTGAAGGCCTCGTAGGCGTCGCAGACCTCGCCGGAGGGGCCGTCCATGCGCAGGACGCCCGATTCCAGCCAGATCGCGCGGTCGCAGGTCTCGCGGACCGTTCCGATGCCGTGGCTGACGAGGAAGACGGTGCCCGCGCTGGCCCGCAGTTCCTCGATGCGGGCCTGGCTGCGGCGCTGGAAGGCGGCGTCGCCGGTGGCCAGGGCCTCGTCGATCATCAGGACGTCGTGGTCCTTGGCGGCGGCGATGGAGAACCGCAGCCGGGCGCCCATGCCGGAGGAGTAGGTGCGCATGGGCAGGGAGATGAAGTCGCCCTTCTCGTTGATGCCGGAGAAGTCGACGATGTCCTGGTAGCGCTCGCGGATCTGGCGGCGGGTCATGCCCATCGCGAGTCCGCCGAGGACCACGTTGCGCTCGCCGGTGAGGTCGTTCATCAGGGCCGCGTTCACGCCCAGGAGCGAGGGCTGGCCGTGCGAGTAGACGGCCCCCGAGGCCACGGGCTGGAGTCCGGCGATGGCCTTGAGGAGGGTGGACTTGCCGGAGCCGTTGGAGCCGATGAGGCCAATCGCCTCGCCCTTGTAGGCGGTGAAGCTGACGCCCTTGACGGCGTGCACCTCACGGATGCCGGGGGCCGGCCTGCGGGAGAAGATCCGGCTGAGGGCGGCGGTGGCGCCGCCCTTGCGGGTGGCGCCGTGCACCTTGTAGACGACGTGGACCTCGTCGGCGATCACGGTCGGGACGCGGGTGTCCGCCGCCGTGCGGTCGGTGGACGTCGTGCTGCGGGTCAGGGTGTCAGCCACGGCCGTACTCCTCCTCTGCCTTCCAGAAGTAGACGAACCCGCCGACGCCGGCGAGCAGGGCCCAGCCGATGGCGATCGGCCAGACGTGGTGGGGGAGCGAGGCGGCCTTGAAGCTGTCGATCAGCGCGAAGCGCATGAGGTCGATGTAGACGGCCGCCGGGTTGGTCTTGAGCAGCAGGGTGACCCAGTGCGGCAGGTGGTCCGTCCGCAGGACGGAGTCGATGGACCACATCACGCCGGAGGAGTACATCCAGGTGCGCAGGACGAAGGGCATCAGCTGGCTGACGTCCGGGTTCTTGCTGCCGACGCGGGCCATGACCAGGGCGCAGCCCGCGCAGAAGACGGCCATCAGGAAGAGCGCCGGGAGGGCGAGCAGCCAGGCGGGACCGGGGGTCTGGCCGAAGGCCAGGAGCAGGACGACCAGGGCGCCCATGGTGACGAGCAGCTGCTGGAAGAGCTGTACGACGGAGGAGATGGGCAGGCTGGCGCGGGGGAAGTGCAGGGCGCGGACCAGGCCCAGGTTGCCGTGGACGGCGCGGGTGCCGGCGTTGACGGAGCTGCCGATGAAGTCCCAGACGAAGACGCCGGTGATCAGGAACGGCACGTAGTCCGGCACGTGGTGGCTGGCGTTCATGACGACGCCGAAGATGAAGTAGTAGACGGACGCGTTGAGCAGCGGGGTCATCAGGTGCCAGACCTGGCCGAGCCTGGCCGTGCTGTACGTGGCCTGCATGCGGGCGCCGGCGTACGCGGTCACGAAGTGGCGGCGGCCCCAGAGCTCGGCCAGGTAGCGGGGCAGGGAGGGGCGGGCGCCGCTGACGGTCAGGCCGTGGGCTGCCGCCAGCTCTGCGGGGCTCTGCGGTGCGGTAACGGTGGTCACGGTCACGGGGAGTCGCTTTCGACGGGGTCGGGGCGTCGCTGGCGGGTGCCTCCGGGCGGAGGCTGGGGACGGGACGGGTCCGTATCGTCGCTACGTGGAGCGTAGGGCTCCGCACGTCGGAACGCAACCGTATCGTCGTGACGTGCGCGCAGCTATGCTCTGTGCATGACCACCGAGCCCGCCCCCGCCCCCGCCCGCCGCGCCCCCGCCGGGGCCGCCGTCCTGCGCGAGGACGTGACCGAGGCGATCCGGGCGGCGGTCGTCGAGGAACTCGCGGCGGTCGGCTTCGCCCGGATGTCCATCGAGGGCATCGCCCGGCGCGCCGGGGTCGGCAAGACCGCCGTCTACCGGCGCTGGAAGTCCAAGCTCCACCTGGTGCTCGACCTCGTCGGCGTTTTCGCCGCCGACGGCCTGCCCGTGCCGGCCACCGGCTCCCTCTACGGGGACCTCCGGGCCCTCCTGGAGGTCATGTCCCACGTGCTGCGCCACCCCGTGGCCTCGGCCGTCATCCCCGACCTGCTCGTGGAGGCCGCCCGGAACCCGGAGATCGCGGACGCGGTGCGCGGAGCCCTCCTCGACGGCCAGCGCAGGCTCGCCGAGGGGATCGTCGCGGAGGCCGTCGAGCGGGGCGAACTGCCCGCGACGGCCTGCCCCGAGCGGGCGCTCGACCTGGCCATCGGGCCGCTGTACTGGCGGCAGGTCGTCGTACGGGACGCCGTGCCGGCCGGCTACCTCGACGAACTGGCGCGCGCCGTCGTGGCGGGGCTGCGGGCCGGCTAGCCGGGCGCGTCAGAACGCGTAGCGGTGCGCCGACGCCGGCTCCGGGGCCTGCGAGGGCGCCGGCGGGGCGGGACGGCGGTCCTCCAGCGGGGTGATCGCCGGGAGCGGCGCCGACTGGCCCAGGAAGACCCGGCGGACCACCCGTTCCGCCGCGTGCCCGTCGTCGAAGGAACAGAACCGCGACCGGAAGGCGGAGCGCAGCTGCGCCGAGCGCGAGCCCTGCCAGTGGCCGGTGGCGAAGATGTCCACGAGCTCGTCCTCGGTGCGAGCGACCGCCCCCGGCGGGCACGCCCGCAGGTCGAAGTAGGTGCCGCGGGCGGCCTCGTACGCCTCCCAGTCGTCCGCGTGGATCACGATCGGCCGGTCCAGCGCCGCGTAGTCGAACATCAGGGACGAGTAGTCCGTGACCAGCGCGTCCGAGGCCAGGCAGAGCTCCTCCACCGACGGGTGGGCCGAGACGTCGATCAGCCGGGGGTGCGGGTCCCACGGCCGGTCCGTGCCCGCGTACGTCAGGTGCGTGCGGGCCAGCAGCGTGAAGCGCGGGCCCAGGTCCCGCAGGACCCGCTCGAAGTCCAGGTGCTCGGGCCGGCTGCGCCGGTAGTCGCGGTGGGTCGGGGCGTAGAGGATCGCCGTGGAACCCGGCGGGACGCCCAGGCGTTCGCGCAGCTCCAGCACGTCGGACTGGGTGGCCCGGTGGAAGGCGTCGTTGCGCGGATAGCCGTATTCGAGGGTGGTGTACGAGGACGGCACCGCCCGCTCCCACACAAGGGTGGAGTGCCGGTTGGAGGAGAGCAGGTAGTCCCACTGGTCGGCGCCGCGCAGCAGACCGGCGAAATCCGGGGTCGGGGTGGCCGCCGGACGGTCCTGGAGGTCGAGGCCGACCCGCTTGAGCGGGGTGCCGTGCTGGGTCTGCACCAGGATCTGCCCCGGGCGCTTCTGCAGGGCGCGGTCGAAGTTGACGTTCGTGGTGAGGTACGTCGCGCGGGCCAGGGCCGTCCAGTACGCGGCCGAGCCCGGGCGCAGCGGGGTGGTCCCGGCCGGGAGCGTCGCGGCGTGCCGGGGGTCGCAGATCCACGCCGTGCGCATCCGCGGGGCCAGCTCCCGCAGCTTCGCCTCGATGGCCGCCGGGTTGCAGGCGTAGCCGCCGTGCCAGTACGCGGAGAACACCGCCAGTTCCGGGCGCAGCGGCAGCAGGCGCTGGACCCGGTAGTGCAGGCGCAGCAGGGACTCGCGCAGCCCCCGCCCCAGCGCGCTCCCTGCCCGGCCCGCCGCCAGGGACGCCGAGCGCACCACGGACAGCAGCCGGTAGACGCGCCGCAGGCCCAGCCGCATCAGGGAGTGCCGCAGCCGGTCCGTGCGGGACAGGGACAGCGGCAGGGAGCCGGAGCCCGCGCCGGGGGCCCGGTGGCGGCGCAGCAGGGCCGAGGCCCGCGCGAAGAACTCCGGGCGGGCGCCGGGCGGGATGCGGCCCCGGTGGGCGTACAGGACGCAGAAGTGCTCGGCCATCCGCCGGTGCACGGCCGGCCGCCAGCGCTCCAGCTCCGGGCGGGTGGCGAGGTAACCGAAGACCCGCTCGTACTGGTCGAAGACGTCCAGGTGGCGGCGGGTGGAGGTGGTCAGGATCGAGCCGGTGCGGCGCTGGCGGTAGTGCACGCAGACCCGGTCCAGGACGGCCACGGACTCGGCGGCCAGCAGCGCCGGATAGGTCCAGGGCGTGTCCTCGTAGAAGCCGGGCGGGAAGGAGAGGCCCTCGCGCTCCACGTACTCGCGGCGGTACGCCTTGTTCCACACCACCATCAGCATGCCGAGGAGCGCGGGGCGGTCGGCGAGGCGGAAGCTGGCCGGGCCCTCCTCGCGCAGCCGGTGCGCGAGCCGGTTGCGGACCAGTTCGCCGGTCCAGATGGAGCGCGCGTAGTCGTAGACGAGGACGTCGGGGGAGCCCGTGGCCTTGAGCCGGTCCGTGATGGCCTGGAGGGCGCCGGGGGCCAGGGTGTCGTCGCCGTCGAGGAAGAGCACGTAGTCGCCGCCCGCGCGGGCCAGACCCGCGTTGCGGGCCGGGCCCAGGCCGAGGTTCTGCGCCAGGTGCACGGCCGTGACCCGGGGGTCGCGGGCCGCGTACTCGTCGATGATCGGGCCGCAGGCGTCCGGCGAGGCGTCGTCGACCGCGATCAGCTCCAGATCCGGGTACGACTGGGACAGGACCGAGTCCAGGCACTCCTGGAGGTACGCCTGAACCTTGTACGCGGGCACGATGACGCTGAACCGGGGCACGGCACATCCAGGGGTCGGCGCGGGCATGTCCCCCGGGAACCGCGGGCGCGGCGTTCGGGTTACGCAGTGTGCGCCAATCGGGTTACCCGGCGTCAACGCCGCACGTCAACGCCGTGATCACGGAGCTACTTGACGGCTCCGGCCATCACCCCCGTCACGAACTGCCGCTGGAACGCGAAGAACACGACGAGCGGTACCACCATCGACAGAAAGGCCCCGGGCGCCAGCACGTCGATGTTGTTCCCGAACTGGCGCACCTGCTGCTGGAGCGCCACCGTGACCGGCGGGTGCGCCGAGTCGGCGAACACCAGCGCCACCAGCATGTCGTTCCACACCCACAGGAACTGGAAGATGCCGAGCGAGGCGATCGCCGGAGCCCCCAGCGGGAGCACCACCCGGGCGAACAGCCGCAGTTCGCCCGCCCCGTCCAGGCGCGCCGCCTCCAGCAGCTCGCGCGGGATCTCCGCGAAGAAGTTGCGCAGCAGGAACACCGCGAAGGGCAGTCCGAAGGCGGTGTGGAAGAGGACCACCCCCGCCGTCGTCTCGAACAGGCCGATGGCGCCGAAGAGTTTCGACACCGGGATCAGCGCCACCTGGACGGGGACCACCAGCAGCCCCACCACGACCAGGAAGAGCCAGTCGCGGCCCGGGAACTCCAGCCAGGCGAAGGCGTATCCGGCGAGCGAGCCCAGCACGAGCACGAGCAGGGTCGCCGGAACGGCGATCGCCACCGTGTTCAGCAGCGAGCCGGTGATCGTGTCGTTGCCCAGCAGCCGGGCGTAGTTCGTCACCGTCAGCTTCGAGGGCGCGGTCAGCGCCTGCCACCAGCCGCCCGTGTTCAGGTCGGTGGGGGACAGGAACGAGGAGATCAGCAGCCCGAGGGTGGGCAGCAGCCAGAAGAGCGCGGCCAGGACGAGGAAGACGCGGACGGCGCCGGACGCGGCACGGGCCGCGAGCCGGCCGACGGCGGCGGGCGTGCTCATCGGGACCCCTCCTTCCGCAGCCTGCGGATGTTCAGCAGCATCACCGGCACCACCAGAATCAGCAGCAGCACCGCGATGGCACTGCCCAGCCCCTGGTCGGCGTCCGTCCCGAACGAGGTCCGGTACAGCTGGAGCGCCAGCACGTTCGCGTCGTCCTGGACCGCGCCCGGCGCGATCACGAAGACCAGGTCGAAGATCTTCATCACGTTGATGACGAGGGTCACCAGGACCACCGCCAGCACCGGCGCCAGCAGCGGCACGGTGATCCGCCGGAACACCTGCCACTCACCCGCCCCGTCCACCCGCGCCGCCTCCAGCAGCTCCCGCGGTACGGCCGCCAGCCCGGCCCCGATCAGCACCATCGCGAACCCGGCCCACATCCACACGTACGCCCCGATCACCGCCGGGGTCACCAACGCCGGCCCCAGCCACTCCACCCCCGCGTACGCCTCCCGGAAGTTGGAGCCCGGCAGCCGCAGCAGCGCCCCGTCCGCCGCCGCCGGCAGGACGAAGGTGCCGTCCGCGCGGGCCGTCGCCGAAGCCACCACCCGCCCGCCGCGCACCGCCTCCACGCGCATCCCGGAGAAGCCCTGCTCGCTCGGGTCGACCGCGTTCGTGCGGCCGCCCCCGCCCCGGGTGAAGTCCTGCCAGACGGTGCCGGTGACCTTCCCCGGCTCCGCGGGCGCCGCCGCGGCCGTACGGGTCCCCGCGGGCAGGGCCTCCGGGGCCACGCCGACCAGCGGCAGCAGCACCGGAACCCCGGCCCGTACGGGCGTCCGGGTCACGAAGGCGCCCCCCTCGGCGGGCTCCAGCGGGGAGTCCCTGCCCGGCCGGGCCTTGGGGAAGGCCGAGGACTGCGCGAAGGTGTCGTGCACCCCCACCCACACCGCGTTGGCCACGCCCCGGTGGGGGTCGTGGTCGTAGACGAGCCGGAAGATGATGCCCGCCGCCAGCATCGAGATCGCCATCGGCATGAAGACGAGCAGCTTGAACGCCGTCCCCCAGCGCACCCGTTCCGTCAGCACAGCGAAGACCAGGCCGAGGGCGGTGGCCACCGCCGGCGCCAGCACCACCCACAGCGCCGTGTTGCGCAGCGCCGTGCGGATCGTCGGGTCGGTCAGGAGCTCCCGGTAGTTGCCCGTGCCGACGAACACGTCCCCGGAGCGGTCGAAGAGGCTGCGGTAGAGGGAGTACCCGATGGGCTGCACGACGAGCGCGCCGAGCAGCACCAGCGCGGGCAGCAGGAACGCCGCCGCGATCAGCCGCCGCCGCCCGGCGGCGGACCGTCCGGCGGTCGACCGTCCGGCGGTCGACCGTACGCCCGTCGACCGTACGCCCGTCGACGGGCCGTCCGCCGACCGTCTGCCCGGCGTCCGGGCGCCCGCCGTTCCGCTGTCCGCCGTTCCGCCGCCCGGTGCCCGGCCGCCCGCCGGGCGCGCCGCCCCGGCGTCGTCCGGGTCACCGGCCGGTTCCTTGCCGGTCGTGGCCGCCACCGGATCAGTTCCCGTAGGCCTTGGCCGCGTCCGCCTCCAGTTTCGCCTGGGTGCCCGCCACGTCCGACGGGTTCGCCAGGAAGTCCTGGAGCGCCTTCCACTCCCCGGCGCCCGGCGTCCCGCCGAACGCCGCCGGAGCCTGGTCCGACATGTCGAAGCGGAAGTCGTCACCGGCCGCGACCAGCGCCTTCGCGATGTCCCGCTGGATCGGATTCGGGTAGGCGCCCGGGTTCACCGCCTTGTTCGGGGAGACGAAACCACCCTCGCGGGCCTGGATCTCCGCCGCGTCCGCCGAGGCCAGGAACGTCAGCAGCGCCTGCGCGCCCTTCGACGGCTTCAGCGCCACCGCCACGTCACCGCCCGACACCACCGGCGCCTTCGCGCCCACCGCCGGGAACGGGAACACCTTGGCGCCCTCGCCCACCTTCTCCCCGGTCTGCGCGATGTTCACCGCCACGAAGTCGCCCTCGAAGACCATCGCCGCCGCGGGCCGGTCGCCCCCGGTGAAGGTCTGCGTCACCGACTTCGGGAACTCCGTCGCCAGCGCCCCGCTCGTACCGCCCGCCAGGAAGTCCTTGCGGCCGAACAGCTGCCCGAGCGTGGTCAGCGCATCCTTGACGCTGTCGTCCGTCCACTTCAGCTCGTGCCGCGCCAGCTTGTCGTACTTCTCCGGACCGGCCTGCGACAGGTAGACGTTCTCGAACCAGTCCGTCAGGGTCCAGCCGTCCGCGCCCGCCACCGAGACCGCCGGGGTGCCGGAGGCGGACAGCGTGTCCGCCGCCGCGATCAGCTCCTTCCAGGTCTTGGGGGGCGCGACGCCCGCCGCCTCGAAGGCCTTCGCGTTGTACCAGACCAGCGACTTGTTGGCCGCCTTGTAGTACACCCCGTACTGGGTGCCGTCGACCGCGCCCAGCTTCTTCCAGCCCGGCGAGTAGTTCGCGTCCAGCTGGGCCGCGGCCTCCGGGCCCACCGGCTGCGCCCACTTGTTGTGGACCGCCGACACCAGCGCCCCGACCTGCGGGAGCAGCGCCACGTCCGGCGGCTGACCACCCGCGATCTTGGTGCCGAGGAAGGTGACGATGGGGTCCTGGGCCGGTACGAAGGTGACCTTCGCGCCCGTCCGCTTCTCGAACTCCTTCAGCACCTTGGTGAAGTTCGCCTGTTCGGGCCCCGTCCAGACCGCGGCGACCTCCAGCTTCTCGCCGTCCAGCTTCGGTAACTGCACCCGCGGCGCCGCCGTGCCGGCCGGCCCCGGATCTTCCGGCCCCGGCTGCGGACCGCCCCCGCACGCCGAGAGCGCGAGCGCCCCCGCGGCCGCCAGGGCCGCCCACCCGATCGTCGTCCGGCTCGTTCCGTGCTCGCGCATGGCTGTGCCCCCGATGCCCGTGTGTGTCCCGGACCACAAGGTCTACGCCGACCCGCGCGACCCCGCAATACCGCGTGACGGGGCCGCCGCGGGCCCGTCACGGGGACACCGCGGCGCGGGAGGGCGACGTCAGGGGGCGGGCGGGAACAGCACCGGGGTCGCCGACACCAGGTGGGAGGCCCGGTCCAGGGCGCTCGCCAGCAGCGCCAGGTCCGTCGGGCCGTTGCCCAGCTCGCGCACCGGGCGGCGGGCCGGCGGATCACCCATCCGGTCCCACTCCACCGGCACCACCGTCGGCCGCAGCGTCGCCGTCCGCGGGATCCGGCCGGTGACCCGGCCCGCCTGGAACGGCACCTCGCGCCCGTCCGCGTACCGCAGCACACCGCGGCCCGGACCCGGCTGGTCCGGGGCGTCCAGCTCGACCCGCAGCGTCGAGCGCCGGGCCAGCTCGGTGTCGGCCGTACGGTCCGGGCGGGCGCTCGCGGCTATGAGGTGCACCCCGAGCCGGGTGCCCTCCCGGGCCACCGCCTCCAGCGCCCGCACCACCGAACCGGCGGCCGGCCGGCCCGTGCTGCCCAGCGCGGGCGCCACCAGCGCGTCGAAGTCGTCCACCAGCACCACCAGCCGCGGCAGCGGACTCGGCCCCGCCGCGGGCTCGGTGCGCGGGGCGGAGGCCCGCAGCCGCAGGGTGCCGCTGCGCTGCGGATCGAGGTCACCGCGCAGCTCGCCCGGCGTGGGCTGGCGGGGCGCGACCATCCGGCCCGTCGCCTCCCGGCCCGCGTGCCACTGCGCGAACGCCGTCCCGTCCAGCAGCTCGTGGCGGCGCTTCAGCTCGGCGCCGAGGGCCTGCGCGAACTCCCGCATCCGCAGCGGGTCCGAGGCCACCAGGTGGGCCGACACGTGCGGGAGTTCCGTGCAGGGCGCGAGGCCGTCGCCGCGCTCCCCGCCGGCGCCGTCCAGCAGGACCAGCCCCAGCCGGTCGGGGCGGGCCGCCGCCGACAGGGACGCCGCCAGCGAACGCAGCAGCTCCGTCCGGCCGCTCCCGGCGGGCCCCTCCACCAGCAGGTGCGGGCCGTCCTGGACCAGTTCGGCGCCGACCGGGCCGCGCCGGCCCGCGCCGAGGACGATCTCCGCCCGGCCGCCGACGCCCTGCCCCTGGTCGGTGGCGGCCGCCCAGCGGGCCATCAGGGAGGCCGGGGTGGCCCGGGCCAGGCCGAGCTCGTCGAGGAGGCGCGCGGCCGCCGGGAGGCTCGCGGCGGCCGGACGGTACCCGGCGCCCTCCGCGGGCGCCGCGTCCGCGCGCAGCGGTGCCAGGGCCCGGGCGAACCGCTCCGCCCAGGCGAGGGAGACTCCGTCCGCGACCGCCGTCTGCCCGGAGCCGGTCGGCCGGCCGTCCGCGACCGGGAAGCTGCGCACCGCCGTGGCCACGTCGCCGCTCAGCAGGGCGGCCCGGCCGCAGTCCCGGAACGCCGGGGAGCTCGCGCAGGCCGCCTCGTACGTCGCGGCCACGGGGGAGGCGGGCGTCGCCGCCGGGGCCTGCGCCAGGACCAGGACGTGGATGCCCGCCGCCGGCCCGTGCGAGGCCAGCCGGCCCGTCACCTCGCGCAGGTGGCCCGCGCCCGGATCGCCGTCCACGACCACCAGCGTGCGGGGCCCCTCGTAGGCGTACGCGGCCCGGCGCAGCGCCTCCGCGTCGGCGGCGGCCCAGTTGGCGCCGAGCGCGCTGTCGTCCAGGCGCCGGGTCAGCTCCCCGGTCCGCGCGGCCGCCTGGTCCCGGTCGTACGCGAGCAGCAGCCGGCAGTCCTGGCCGTGCGCGGGCCGTACGTGGGGCAGCCAGCCCAGCCAGCCCCAGTCGCGCCGCCGCTCCTGGACGGGGTACGCGCGGTCCGACGCCAGCAGCACGACCTCCAGCCGCGCGGGCGCGTGCAGCCCGGCCAGCTGGGCGATCACGGACCGGGCCACACCGGTCAGCCGGTCCCGCGGGCCCGCGATCCCGAGCGAGCCGCACTCGCGCAGCGAGACCCGGCTGCCCGCGCCGAGCCCCGCCTCCAGGAACCGGGGGTTCCCGGTCCCGCGCGACCACAGCCGCCGCGTCGGCCCGAGCGCGGCCAGCAGCAGCGCCGCCGGGTCGTCGGCGTCCGGTGCCGCGGCCCTGGCCGGCGCGTCCGGCTCCGCCTCCGCCGCCTCCTCGGGCTCCTCCCCGCGCACCCACCTGCGCGCCCAGGCGCCGAGCCCCCGGCGCTTGGCCGCGCCGGGCGTCCCGGGCCGCTCCTCGGAGCCGGGGGCTGCGGGGAGGGGGGCGCCGGAGTGCCGGCCGGGTTCCGTGCCGGTGCCGGTGCCGGTGCCGGTGCCGGGGGCGTCCGGTGACGCCGGGTGGGCGGTGGCGGGGTGCGCCGCGCCGGGGGTGCCGGGGCGGGGGGTGCCGGGGCGCAGGCCCAGGGCGGGGTCGGGGCCGGCCGCGGAGGGAGCCGCCGCGGTGGGCTCCGTAGCGCCGGAGGGGGCCGGAGCGGGGAGGGAGAGGTGGCCCTCCAGGTCCGGGACCACCGTCAGCGGCCGGGCGTCCCCGGAGCGGGCGTCCCCGGAGCCGGAGGCCAGCCGGAGCGTGGACTCGCCGACCCGCAGCAGCGCGCCCGGCGGCAGCGGTACCGTCCCCGCGCCCACCGGGGCGCCGTCGAGGGTGGTGCCGTTCGTCGAGCCGAGGTCGGCCACGGTCACCCGGCCGTCCGCCCGCACGGTCACCGCGCAGTGCAGCCGCGACACGTCCGGGTCGTCCAGCGGTACGTCCGCGTCCGCCGAGCGCCCGATCCGGACCGCCCCGGGGTGCAGCAGGTGGACCCCGCCCGCGTCGGGACCGGCCACCACGTGCAGCTGCGGGGCGGGGTGTCCGTCGTCGGCCGGCGCGTCTCCCTCGGGCGCGGGGGTGTGCAGCGTCAGCACCGCCCCGTCGACCAGCGGCGGCTCGCCGAGCACGGCCCGCTGGAGGTCGAGCCGGCGCGCTCCGGCGTACAGCACCACCGTGCCGCCGGTGTCGGGACCGCCCACGGTCGCCGCGAGCCCGGAGGCGACCGCGGCCAGCACGGTGCCGACGGGCGCGGTGACGAGGACGTCACAGCCGGCCGCCGCGGTGGCGGCCTGGTGGCCGCTGCGCGGCCCAAGGACGGTCAACCGGATCTGCATCGCCGTCAGCGGTCCCTTCTGCGCGGAGCGCAGTGCGCGGTGCGTGCGCCCGGCAGGGGAACGGCGGGGCATGCCTGCCCGATCACCCCCCCCGCCCGGCACGGACGCGTCGTCCGGTCAGGTCTGCCGGAAGGCAGGGCTCCCGTCCCGGCCGTTCCGTACGGGTGCATCCTCGCACCTGTCGCGTTCGACACGCCCGGCACCCGCCCACAATTGATCTTGATCGGTCACGGGGTGCCCGGCCCGCCGTACGAATACGGACAGGGAGCTGCGCAAAATCGCCTCCGGCATACCCCGCAAAACTCACCCTTCGCACATATGTGCGGCAACCAACCTCCGTCGGCCAGCGTCTTCCCCGGGGACACCCCCTAGAGTTGGGCCGGAAACCCACACAGCGGAATCAGCCGGAACACTCCGGGAAAGACCCGACCACACGACAGCAGGGGAGCGCGAGACGTGCGGCCAGTCGGCAGCAAGTACCTGCTCGAAGAGCCGCTCGGACGCGGCGCGACGGGCACCGTCTGGCGGGCCCGCCAGCGGGAGACCGCCGGCGCGGAAGCGGCCGTCGCCGGGCAGCCCGGTGAGACCGTGGCCATCAAGGTCCTCAAGGAGGAGCTGGCCCAGGACGCGGACATCGTCATGCGCTTCCTGCGCGAGCGTTCCGTCCTGCTGCGCCTGACCCACCCCAACATCGTCCGCACCCGCGACCTCGTCGTCGAGGGGGACCTGCTGGCCCTGGTCATGGACCTGATCGACGGCCCGGACCTGCACAGGTACATCCGCGAGAACGGCCCCTTCAGCCCGGTCGCCGCCTGCCTGCTGACCGCGCAGATCGCCGACGCGCTCGCCGCCAGCCACGCCGACGGCGTCGTCCACCGCGACCTGAAGCCCGCCAACGTGCTGCTCGACGAGCGCGGCGGCCAGATGAAGCCGATGCTCACCGACTTCGGCATCGCGCGCCTGGCCGACTCCCCGGGCCTGACCCGCACCCACGAGTTCGTCGGCACCCCCGCCTACGTGGCGCCCGAGTCCGCCGAGGGCCGCCCGCAGACCTCCGCCGTCGACATCTACGGCGCCGGCATCCTCCTCTACGAGCTCGTCACCGGCCGCCCGCCCTTCGCCGGCGGCACCGCGCTCGAAGTGCTCCACCGCCACCTCAGCGAGGAGCCCCAGCGGCCCCCGACGGTGCCCGAGCCGCTGTGGATCGTCATCGAGCGCTGCCTGCGCAAGGAGCCCGACGAGCGCCCCAGCGCCGAGAACCTGGCCCGCGGCCTGCGCGTGGTCGCCTCCGGCATCCGCGTGCACTCCTCGCCCGACGAGGTCGAGGCCGCGCTCGGCGTCGGCGCCCTGCTCGTGCCCGACCCCTCGCCCGCGCCCGTCCCCACCGTGCCCGGCGCCGCCGACCCGACGCAGGCGCTGCCTGCAGGGGCCGGCGCCGCGCAGCCGGGCGCGTACGACCCGAACGCCATGACCAGCGTGCTGCCGCCGATCGGCGGTGCCGACGCCACCACCGTGCTGCCCAGCACCGCAGCCCCGGGCGCGCCCGGCGGCGCCCCGGACCCGACCTCCGTGATGCCCCCCGTGCAGCGGCCCGACTCCCCGCACCCGTGGGAGTCGCAGATGCGGGCCGCCCGGGACCGCAACGAGCAGACGCAGATGCACTACCTCGACCCGAGCGAGGACCCGCTGCGCCGCCGCCCCCAGCGGCAGGCCCCGCCGCCTCCGCAGCACCAGCCCCGGCCGCAGCAGCAGCAGTACCCGCAGCAGCCGCCCCAGTACCGCCCGGCCCCTTCGCCGCAGCAGTACCAGCAGCCGCAGCAGTATCAGCAGCCGCAGTACCAGCAGCCCCAGCAGCAGTACCAGCCGCAGCAGTACCAACAGCCGCAGCAGCCCCAGTACCAGCCGCCGCAGCCGCCTCCGCAGCAGCAGCAGCGCCCCCAGGCGCAGGCCCGCCCGCAGGCCCCCCAACAGCAGCGGCCCCCGCGCGAGCCCCGTGAACCGCGTGAGCCCCGCCGTCGCAGCGCCAACCCGATCCGGATCCCCGGCCTCGGCTGCCTCAAGGGCTGCCTGGTCATGATCCTGCTGCTGTTCATCGGCGGCTGGCTGGTCTGGGAGCTCACCCCGCTCCAGGAATGGGTCGGCACCGGCAAGAACTGGTGGGACCAGGTGTGGAGCTGGGGCAACGACGCCGTCGACTTCGTCACCTCCATCGGGGACTCGGCCAGCGGCGGCGGTGGCACTCCCTGACACCCCCCTGGCAACCCTCCGGAGGGCTCCCGTAGCGCCGACTTCATGGATTTGTCGACATCCAGGACGTGATTTCGCCCGCAGAAGTGAAGGTCGCCGCGATCCGGAGCGCCCAACCCCCATTCGGCCGCGTAGCTTTGTCGCGTACTCCAGCCGCTGAGGGAGCAGTCGTGGCACGGAAGATCGGCAGCCGGTACACCGCGCACCAGATCCTGGGGCGGGGCAGCGCGGGCACGGTGTGGCTCGGCGAGGGGCCCGACGGGCCCGTCGCCGTCAAACTGCTGCGCGAGGACCTCGCCTCCGACCAGGAACTGGTCGGACGCTTCGTCCAGGAGCGCAGCGCGCTGCTCGGGCTGGAGCACCCCCACGTCGTGTCCGTCCGCGACCTCGTCGTCGACGGCAACGACCTCGCCCTCGTCATGGACCTCGTCCGCGGGACGGACCTGCGCACGCGGCTCGACCGCGAGCGGCGGCTCGCACCCGAGGCGGCCGTGGCCATCGTCGCCGACGTCGCCGACGCCCTCGCCGCCGCCCACGCGGCCGGGGTCGTCCACCGGGACGTCAAGCCGGAGAACGTCCTCCTCGACATGCAGGGCCCCCTCGGGCCGGGCGGCGCGCACCCCGCCCTGCTCACCGACTTCGGCGTGGCCAAGCTCATCGACTCCCCCCGGCGGGCCGCCGGGGGCCGGGCCACCGCGCCGACCACCCGGATCATCGGGACGCCGGACTACCTCGCGCCGGAGATAGTGGAAGGCCTGCCCCCGCGGGCGGCCGTCGACATATACGCCCTGGCCACCGTGCTGTACGAGCTGCTCGCCGGGTTCACGCCCTTCGGCGGGGGCCACCCGGGCGCGGTGCTGCGCCGGCACGTGACCGAGACCGTGGTGCCGCTGCCGGGGATCCCCGACGAGCTGTGGCAGCTCATGGTCCAGTGCCTGGCCAAGGCCCCCGCCTCCCGGCTGCGGGCCTCGGAGCTGTCCGTCCGGCTGCGGGAGCTGCTGCCGCTGCTGGCCGGGATGCCGCCGCTGGACGTGGACGAGCCGGACGACGCGGAGACGGAACCGGAGCCCGCGGAGGAACCGGCGGCCGACCCCGTACGGCGCCGGGGCGTGGTCCCGCTGGTGCCCGGGTCCGCGACGGACTCCAACCGCGACACCCACACCTCCATGCGCGTGCCCGCCCCCGACGAGCTGGCCGGCGGCGCCCTGGGCACCGCCCGCGTCCCGCGTCCGGCGGGCGGCCACCGTCCGGGCTCGGCCCGGCACCGGGCCGAGGCCGCCCGCAAGCGGCGCCTGGTGCTCTCGGCGTCGGCGCTGGCGCTGGCCGCCGCGGTCGGGGTGGGGAGCTGGCTCGCGGTGTCGGGCGGCGAGGACCCCGCCCCGCCGAAGCAGGACGGCAAGCACTCCGCCCCGGGCCCCCGCTAGCCCCGCCAGGCCCCCGGCAGGCCGCGGCCGGGCCCTTCGCGGGGCCCGGCCGTCGTACGGCTCACGCGGTGGCGAGCTCCGGGTGCCAGCGCCGGGCCACCTCCGGGTGCGCACGGACCCAGCCCTTGAGCTCGTTGCGGCCGTACTCCGCGTGCAGCGGGTTCGAGTCGTCCTGGGCGATGCCCGGCGCCGCGCGCAGGTAGTCCCCGGGGACGGTCTCCACGACCGCGTCCAGCCGGGGGTTGTAGAAGAACGGCACCGAGAACCGCTCCACCGCGCCCGGCGGGCTGACCACCCGGTGGTCGGTGGCCCGCAGGTACCCCTCGGTGGCGATCTCCAGCAGTTCGCCCAGGTTCACCACGAAGGCGCCCGGCAGTGGCGGGATGTCGACGTACGCGCCGTCCCGGACCACCTGGAGCCCGCCCACCGAGTCCTGCAGGAGCAGCGTCAGGAACCCGTAGTCCTTGTGCGCGCCCACCCCCTGGTCGGCGCCCGACGGCGCGGACCCGGGGTAGCGGATCAGCTTCGTGTGCAGGTGGGGGCGGTCCGCGAAGGCCGCGTCGAAGAAGTCCGCGGGGGCGCCGATCGAGACGAGCAGCTCCCGGAGCAGCCGGTGCGCCACCGCCGCCAGCCGCGTCTGCCAGTCCAGGACCACCTCCCGCAGCTCCGGCAGCGCCGCCGGCCACTGGTTGGGGCCCTCCAGCCACAGGTACGCCGGGTCGTCCGGCCCCAGCACCGGGGCCGGCCGCTCGGCGCCGACGTCGAGCTGGTCGCGCCAGTCCGAGGAGCCGCCCGTCAGCTCGTGCCCGATCCGGGTGTAGCCCCGGAAGTGCGGGGAGTTCAGATTGCTCACGGCGAGCCGGTCCGCCTCCGGCAGGGCGAAGAACGCCCTGGTCAGCTCCAGGATCCGGGCGGTTTCGGACGCGCCTATGCCGTGCCCGGTCAGGTACAGGAAGCCGGTGTCCCGGGCGGCCGCGTGCAGCTGCTTGAGGAAGTCGGCCCGCTCGGCCGGGTCGTCCGCCCGGGAGAGGTCGATGACGGCGAGCGACGACGACGAAGACGGCGAGGGCGACGGGGAGGCGGAGAGCGTGGAAGAAGAAGAGGAGGAGGGGTGCGCGGACGGCATGACGGCTCCGTTTCGGATGTCACGGGGTCCTGTGCCCCAAAGATGGCGGGGCAGCGGGTGGGAGCGTGCCGCCGGCAGGGATGGCGCCGGGGCGGCGGGGCCGCGTAGCAGGACCGAAGTCGGATCGGGGTGGATCAGGCTCGTGCGAGGTCCGGCGGCAGACAGCTCGTGGTGGTGACACGCATGTGGTCCACATGGCGGCGCTTCACGAGTAGAACGGTCATACGGTGAGGGTACGCCCGTACGTACCCCTCTCCGTACGGGTTGATCCGGCCTGGCCGGAGAGTGCCGCCCGGGGACCGGCTACGCTGGACCCGTGGCAGTCGTCGATGTTTCCGAAGAGCTGAAGTCCCTCTCCTCGACCATGGGGTCGATCGAGGCCGTCCTGGACCTCGACAAGCTGAGGGCAGATATCGCCGTGCTTGAGGAGCAGGCCGCCGCGCCGTCCCTGTGGGACGACCCGGAAGCCGCCCAGAAGATCACGAGCAAGCTTTCGCACCTCCAGGCAGAGGTCCGCAAGACCGAGTCCCTGCGCAACCGCATCGACGACCTCGCGGTGCTCTTCGAGCTCGCCCAGGAGATGGACGACGCGGACACCCTCGCCGAGGCCGAGGCCGAGCTGGTCTCCGTCCGCAAGGCGCTGGACGAGATGGAGGTCCGCACCCTGCTCTCCGGCGAGTACGCCGAGCGCGAGGCGCTGGTCAACATCCGTGCCGAGGCCGGCGGCGTCGACGCCTCCGACTTCGCCGAGCGCCTCCAGCGCATGTACCTGCGCTGGGCCGAGCGGCACGGCTACTCCACCGAGATCTACGAGACCTCGTACGCGGAAGAGGCCGGCATCAAGTCGACCACCTTCGTCGTCAAGGCCCCGTACGCCTACGGCACCCTCTCCGTCGAGCAGGGCACGCACCGCCTCGTGCGCATCTCGCCCTTCGACAACCAGGGCCGCCGCCAGACCTCCTTCGCCGGCGTCGAGGTCCTCCCGGTCGTCGAGACCAGCGACCACGTCGAGATCGACGAGACAGAGCTGCGCGTGGACGTGTACCGCGCCTCCGGCCCCGGCGGCCAGGGCGTCAACACGACCGACTCGGCCGTGCGCATCACGCACCTGCCGACCGGCATCGTCGTCTCCTGCCAGAACGAGCGTTCGCAGATCCAGAACAAGGCCAGCGCGATGAACGTGCTCCAGGCCAAGCTCCTGGAGCGCCGCCGTCAGGAGGAGCAGGCCAAGATGGACGCCCTCAAGGACGGCGGCAGCTCCTGGGGCAACCAGATGCGCTCCTACGTCCTGCACCCGTACCAGATGGTCAAGGACCTGCGCACGGAGTTCGAGGTCGGCAACCCGCAGGCGGTCCTCGACGGCGAGATCGACGGCTTCCTGGAGGCCGGCATCCGCTGGCGCAAGCAGCAGGAGCAGAGCGCGTAACGCCTCACGCGCGCAGTGAACGGAGAAGGGCCCGGACACCATCAGGTGTCCGGGCCCTTCGTCCTTACGTGTGATCGGGACGCGGCGTCGGCTACGCGGTCCGAGCCACCAACGCCAGTGCCGCCACCAGCGCCACCAGAAGCGCGATGAGCGTCACCGGATTCAGCCCGGCGAAGGGGCCCTCCTGCTGGAGGCGCTCCCGGTTCGCCCGGCACACAGGGCATCGGCCCTGGCTGACGGGTGCCGCGCAGTTCGCGCACACGAGCCGGTCATATGTCATGCGCTCCTCCTCTCGTCCCCTTCGTTAACGGCGTGGGGACCGAGTCCGTTCCCCCTACCACTGTGCCAGCTCCGCCGACATTCGGCGCGGCCCGTCCGGGCAATCGCGAAACCGCACCGCCGAGAGCCGGGATATATCGGGCAAGTGCGGATGCCGGGTCCCCACCTCGCGCCCGGTCGCGTATGGTCACGCACACCTACTCCCGGCGACCGTGGTGCACCCGTGATCCGATTCGACAACGTCTCCAAGTCCTACCCGAAGCAGAACCGTCCCGCACTCAGAGACGTCTCCCTGGACATCGCCAAGGGCGAGTTCGTCTTCCTGGTCGGCTCCTCCGGCTCCGGCAAGTCCACGTTCCTGCGGCTGGTCCTGCGCGAGGAACGGGCGAGCCACGGTCAGGTGCACGTCCTGGGCAAGGACCTCGCGAAGCTCTCCAACTGGAAGGTCCCGCACATGCGGCGCCAGCTGGGGACCGTCTTCCAGGACTTCCGTCTCCTGCCCAACAAGACGGTGGCCGAGAACGTCGCCTTCGCGCAGGAGGTGATCGGCAAACCGCGCGGCGAGATCCGCAAGGCCGTCCCGCAGGTGCTGGAGCTGGTCGGCCTCGGCGGCAAGGAAGGGCGGATGCCGGGCGAGCTCTCCGGCGGTGAGCAGCAGCGCGTCGCCATCGCCCGCGCCTTCGTCAACCGGCCCGCCCTGCTGATCGCGGACGAGCCGACGGGCAACCTCGACCCGCAGACCTCCGTCGGGATCATGAAGCTGCTGGACCGGATCAACCGGACCGGCACCACCGTGATCATGGCGACGCACGACCAGCAGATCGTCGACCAGATGCGCAAGCGCGTCATCGAACTCGAACAGGGCCGACTCGTGCGCGACCAGTCGCGCGGCGTCTACGGCTACCAGCACTGAAAGGTCCCCAGACGCCATGCGCGCCCAGTTCGTCATGTCGGAGATCGGCGTCGGCCTCCGCCGCAATCTCACCATGACCTTCGCGGTCATCATCTCCGTGGCCCTGTCGCTGGCCCTCTTCGGGGGCTCCCTCCTCATGCGCGACCAGGTCAGCGCGATGAAGGGGTTCTGGTACGACAAGGTCAACGTCACCGTCTACCTCTGCACCAAGAACGACGCCATCGACGCGGCGGGCGCCCCGGCCACCGCCGGAGCACCCGCCGCGGGCGGCGGCAAGCCCTGCTCGAAGGGGGCGGTGACCCCGGAGCAGAAGCAGGGCATCGAGACCGAGCTCAAGAAGATGGCGCTCGTCCAGACCGTCATGTACGAGTCCTCGGACGAGGCCTACAAGCACTACAAGGAGCGCTTCGGGCACACGGCGCTCGCCTCGGTGGTCACCCCGGACCAGATGCCGGACTCCTTCCGGGTCAAGCTGCGCAACCCGGAGAAGTACGCGGTCATCACCTCCGCCTTCGCGGGCCGCGACGGGGTCCAGTCGGTCGCCGACCAGAGCAGCGAGCTCGACAACCTCTTCGCCCTGCTCGGCACCCTCAACTGGGCGGCGCTCGGCATCATGCTGATCATGCTGATCGTGGCCCTGCTGCTGATCGTCAACACGGTGCGCGTCTCGGCGTTCAGCCGTCGGCGGGAGACCGGCATCATGCGGCTGGTGGGCGCCTCCGGCTTCTACATCCAGGTGCCGTTCATCATGGAGGCGGCCGTGGCCGGCCTCATCGGCGCGGGCCTCGCCTGCGGCATGCTCGGCGCGGGCCAGTACTTCGTCATCGACCACGGCATCGCGCTCCGCGACAAGCTCCAGCTGATCAACTTCATCGGCTGGGACGCCGTCCTCACCAAGCTCCCCCTGGTCCTGGTGATCGGCCTCCTGATGCCCTCCCTGGCGGCGTTCGTGGCGCTGCGCAAGTATCTGAAGGTTTGACGCCCTCCCCCTCCACCCAGGAGGGGGATTCCCGGCTCACGCTGCTGGGCGGACCGGCGGTCCGCCCAGTCTTCCGCGACGGCGCCGGCCGGGTCGAGACCTGCCCGGACGAGCATCACGCGTGCGGAGTTCTTGTCCCTGGGGGAGACGGCTCCGCACGCGGTGCACGTGTAGGTACGTTCCGACAGCGGCAGGGCGTGCTTGGTTCTCGCTCCGCACCGTCCGCAGTCCATGGTGGTGTGCGCCGGGTCCACGAGGTGGACGATCCGGCCGTGCTTGCGCGCCATGTTGATCAGCTCGCTCTTGGCGGACGCGATCGCCGCGTCGGCCGCCTTGCGCGCCATGGTGGACTTCGCGAGGAACTTGAGCCGGAAATTCTCCACCGCGAGCCGGTCGAAGTCCCTCACTACCTGCTTGGCCCATTTACGGGCAGTGTCCTGGCGCTGACGGACGGCCTTCTTGTGAGCCTTCGCCGCTTGCCGCTTCGCTGTTCGGTAGCCCTTCGAGGCCGCCTGCCCGCGCCCGGGCATACGGCGGGCCATCATCCGCTGATAGCGCGCCAACCGGTCGGCTGCTTTCTTCCCGTGTCCGGGGTGGGGGAGGTCGTGGGCGTCGCTCGTTGTCGTGGCGAGGTCCCGCACGCCCCAGTCGATACCGATCGCCTCGCCGGTTCCGGCGAGCGGCAGCGTTTCGGCGCGGACGACGAAGGAGGCGTACCAGTGCCCGAGGCTGTCCCGGTAGACGCGCACGCTGGAGGGATCAGACGGCAGTCTTCGCGACCACACCACCGTCAAAGCGATGCCGCCCGCCAGGTACAACCGTCCGTCCTTCAAACGGAAGCCGCGTCGGGTGTAGTTGAGCGACGGGTCCGTCCGGTCCTTCTTTTTGAGCCTGGGCATGCCCGCCCGTCGCCGCAGTGGCAACCGCGCCTTGATGTCCTTCAACGCTTTGGCCCTGGAAGCGGCGAAATCCCGGACAGCCTGCTGCTGAGGCACACTCCCACCTGCGCCCAGCCACTCATGCCCGGCGCGCCAGCCGGTCAGCATCCTGTCGAGTCCGGCAGGCCCGCATTTCTCTCCGGATCGGTGCGCCGCACGGGATGTGGCGACGCACTGGTTCCACACCCAGCGGCAGCGGTCCGCTTCATCGAGCAGAGCCGACAGCGCGGTGGACGAGACGCGCAGCCGGAAGGTGAACCGGGCGTGCCCCGTCTCGCGAATCCCCGTCGCCGTGGTCATGGCGCAAACCTAGAGCGGTGTCCTGCTTGCAGCCCGGGAACCTCGACACTCCACCCGAACGAGTGACCGACTGCACTGTGCGCTGTTCGTCAACCAGCCGTACCACGGCGGGGCTTGTCCTAGACTCGGCGCCATGCCGGGTCTGCCCGCTCTCTGTCTCCGGCCCCGCGACCTGCGTCGCGGGGCCGTTCTGACGTTGCTCTTCCTCGCCTCCGTGGGTGCCGGGGCGGGCACCGGTTCCTGGGTGCCCGAGGAGACGGAGGACGCCCGGCCGCTCACCCTCACCGGGACCCCCTTACCCTCCCCGCGCCAGAGCGGGACCGCGGACCGGGAGGCCGTCGCCCGCGCCGCCGCCGAGGCCGTCGCCGAGGGCAAGTCCGGCAAGAAGGCCGCCCAGGAGGTGGTCAGCCGCAGCGGAGACCGCTGGGGCACCGTCTACGACCAGGGCGAGTACGCGGCCTTCGCCGAGGACCTCGACGGCCGCTGGACCGGGGTGGGCCTGTGGACCGGACGCCGCCACGACGGCGTCATCGAGGTCGAACGGGTCCAGCCCGACAGCCCCGCCGCCCGCGCCGGACTGCGCGCCGGGGACCGGCTGCTGAGCGTGGACGGCCACGGCGTGACCGGGCTTCCCGTGGCCGACGTGGTGGCGCTGCTGCGCGGTGAGGCCGGCACCCCGGCGGTGCTCGGCCTCAGCCGGGACGGCGCCGGTCTCACCGAGACCCTGCGGCGGGAGCGGCTGCGCGCCGAGCCCGTCACCGTGCGCAGGCTCCCGGACGGCATCACCGTGATCAAGGTGGCCTCCTTCACCCGGGGGTCGGGGGAGCGGGTGCGCGACGCCGTCCGCGCGGCCCCGCCCGGCGGCGGGGTGATGCTGGACCTGCGCGGCAACCCGGGGGGCCTGGTCGCGGAGGCGGTGACGGCGGCCTCCGCGTTCCTGGACGGCGGGCTCGTCGCGACGTACGACGTACGGGGCTCCGAGCGCGCCCTGTACGCCGCCCCGGGCGGGGACACGGACCGCCCCCTGGTGGCCCTGGTCGACGGCGGCACGATGAGCGCGGCCGAGCTGGTCACGGGCGCCCTCCAGGACCGGGGCCGGGCCGTCACCGTAGGCTCGCGCACCTTCGGCAAGGGCTCGGTGCAGATGCCCACCGAGCTCCCGGACGGCTCGGTGGCGGAGCTGACGGTGGGCACGTACCGCACCCCGGCGGGCCGCAGCCTCGACGGCGGGGGCATCACCCCGGACCTGACGGCGGCGGGGGACGGCGCGGAGGAGCGGGCGCGCACGGTATTGGGTGGCACCGGGGTGGGTCCGTAGTGCGAAAATGACCGCACTATGGCTAAGGAAAAAGGGCGCAAGCTGATCGCCCAGAACAAGAAGGCGCGGCACGACTACACGATCATCGACACCTACGAGTGCGGGATCGTGCTCACGGGCACCGAGGTCAAGTCCCTGCGCCAGGGCCGGGCCTCGCTGGTGGACGGATTCGTGTCGGTCGAGGGCCGCGAGGTGTGGATGTACAACGTCCACGTGCCGGAGTACAGCCAGGGCACCTGGACCAACCACAGCGCGCGGCGCAAGCGCAAGCTCCTCATGCACCGGGAGGAGATCGACAAGCTGGAGCGCAAGGCGGACGAGTCGGGTCACACGGTCGTGCCGCTGGCCCTGTACTTCAAGGACGGCCGCGCGAAGGTGGAGATCGCGCTGGCGAAGGGCAAGAAGGAGTACGACAAGCGGCAGACCCTGCGGGAGAAGCAGGACACCCGTGAGACGAACCGCGCCATCTCGGCGATCCGCCGCAAGCAGCGGGGTACGGTTTAATCTCCTGGCACGCGGTGGTCCACTTCGCGTACCATGGCGTCAGCGCCTCCCGCTCGCGGGTGGAGCAGCTTGTTAACAAAACATGGGGATGATCGGTTTCGACAGCGGATGTCGATGCAGGGGAAGCGAGCCGAGGAAGCGGCAATGATCTCGCTAACCACATGTCGCAAACAATAATCGCCAACTCCAAGAGCGATAACTCCCGCTTCACCCTCGCTGCCTAATAACAGTGAGCTGAAGCCTCTGTGAGGAGCGTCAGCCCGGAAGTGGTCCCGGTCCGGATCCTGGCGTCAACAAGGGATCTAAACCTCTAGCCCCGGTCACGGGGGTTGGAGGGAAATCAAACAGTGACTGAGCCCGTCGGAGACTTGTCCGTGTGATCTCCGGGGCTGAGAAAAGCGCAGCGGACTGCGCTCGGAGAAGCCCTGCTTCTGCACCGTTGGACGCGGGTTCGATTCCCGCCATCTCCACTCATCCCATGTGGGCGAAGGCCCCGCAGCCGGTTGGCTGCGGGGCCTTCGGCTTTCCCGCCCGGTCCGAGCCGGTGGGCTCGTGCGACGTCAGTCCGAGTAGTGGTACCGGGCTTTGAGGATCTTCACTTCCTTGTCGTCGGCCCGGTAGACGAGACGGTGCTCGTCGTCGATCCGGCGGGACCAGTAGCCCGTCAGGTCACCCTTGAGGGGTTCGGGCTTTCCGATGCCCGCGAACGGAGAGCTCTGGATCTCGCCGATCAGGCGGGTGATCCGCCTGGCCATCTTGCGGTCCGCCCCGAGCCAGAACAGGAAGTCCTCCCAGGCGTCCGGGTCGAAGTGGACGCTCCTCACTCGTCACCGGCCAGGGCCTGGAGTTCCTCCATGCTCTTCGTAACGCTCGCGATCCCTTCCCTGTCGCGGGCGACGGCTTCCATCAGCCGGCGGGCGTTCGCGGGAGAGCGCAGCAGGTAGACCGTCTCCTGCCAGGAGTCGTAGTCGGCGGCCGACATGAGGACCGCGTCCCCGTTCTTGGAGCTGATGCGCACGGGTACGTGGTCGTCGTTGACGCGCTCGATGAGGGGGAACAGGGTCTTGCGTGCCTCGCTGGCGCTTATGGGCATCGGCCGCCTCCAACTCGTGATGGTACGACCTTATGGTACTGGTCTCGTACCGCATTGTGGTACAGATCTGGCTGTCGGGCCCTCGACGGGGACAGGCCCCCCAGCCGGGGGCTGAGGGGCCTGCGTCAGACGGTGGCGAGGATCAGCAGAACGGGACCTGGTTGAGGTTCTCGGCGTAGCGGGCGGCGATCCAGCCGGAGCCGTCGGCGAGCTTGTACCAGATCGAATTGCCCTCGACCGTCTCGCCGTTGACCTTGCACTGGAGGGCCACGGTCTCGCCGCGCAGGACCTTGCCCCGGTGCTCGTAGCCGGTGCCGGGGCCGGAGCGGACGCCGAGGCCGTTGCCGGTGGTGACGATGCGGGCCTTGGGGGCGCCGTGGCCGGGCTTACTGGGTTTGCCGGGCTTACTGGGCTTGCCGGGCTTGTCGTGGCCGGGCTTTCCGGGCTTGCCCGGCTTGTCGTGGTGGGCGTCGCACTTCTTGCAGTGACCGGGCTTGCCGGTGTCGCCCTTCTCGCCCTTCGGGCCCTGGGGTCCGCGGTCGCCCTTCGGGCCCTGTGGGCCGCGGGGGCCGGCGGGGCCCGTCTTGCCCTGGTCGCCGTGCTCGCCCTTCGGGCCGCGTTCGCCCCGGTCCCCCTTGTCGCCCTTCGGGCCGCCCGCCGGGCCCTGGTCCCCCTTCTTCCCCTTGGGTCCGCGTTCGCCCTGGTCGCCGCGTTCACCCTTGGGGCCGCGTTCCCCCTGGTCGCCGCGTTCGCCCTTCTCTCCGCGTTCGCCCTGGTCTCCCTTGTCGCCCTTGGGGCCCGGGCGGCCCGGCTTGCCGTGGTGGCCCGGCCTCCCGTCGTGGCCGTCGTGGCCCGGCTTTCCGTCGTCGCCCTTCGGGCCGGTCACCGGGGTGGCGACGGCGAAGAGGGCGGGGGCCTCGTTGCCGGTGGCCCACTCGCCGCCGTCGAGCGTCGTGCCCTGTGGGGCGTCGGCGTCCACCCGCAGGGACACCGCCAGCCGCGTCAGCGCGTTCGCCGGGAAGGCGAACCCCGCGCGGGTGCCGGCCTCGCAGGTCAGCAGGCGCGCGTCGGAGGACCGGGTGCAGGAGCCGCCCGCCCGCTGGCCGTTCCAGTAGAACCGGGCCTCGGGGAAGGTGGTCCGCTCCGGGGCGGTGATGCGGAAGCTCGTGCTGCGGGCCGCGTCCTCCCCGTTCGAGGCGGCGATGACCACGCGGCCCGTCGCGCCGGGGGCGATCGAGGGGACGTACGGCTGGGAGAGCCGCAGGTGCGAGGAGTCGGCGGCCAGGGCGGGTGCGGTCGGCACCAGGCAGGAGGCGGTGACGGCCGCGACGAACAGGGCGGCCGAGACGGAACGGGAAGCAGGCAAGGGGGGTTCCTCCGCGAAGGGAAGGGCGCTGGGAAGACCCCCCAGTTATTGCGGATCGCGCGCGCCGGTCGTGAGTACCACGCGGGTACGGTCACTCGGGCGCCGGACAAAGAGGGCAAACAGGGCGGCCATGGCCGGGAGGGCGTACGCGGTCGTCGTCCCCAGGTGGTCGACGGCCAGACCGGCCGTGGCGGAGCCGGCGGCAATCCCCGCCAGGATCGCGGTGACCGCGAGGGTCATGCCCTCGTTGAGGCGGCCCTCCGGCGTCACGGCCTGCACCCGGGACATGGCCGTCACCATCACCGGGGCCGTGGCCGTCCCCGCCAGCAGCAGGGCCCCGGCCAGCAGCGGCAGCGAGCCCGTGGCCGCCGCAGCCCAGGGCAGCGTCATCGCGCCGGCCAGTGCGGCCAGGCAGGCCCGCAGGCTCCGGGGTCGCAGGGTCCCGTAGAGCAGTCCGGCCGCGCAGGAACCCGCCGCCTGGAGCGCGAGTACGGGGCCGCTCGCGGCGCCGAGCCCCAGCCCGGCGAGATGGGCGACCGAGGTGACCTCCATCGACCCGAACACCACCCCGGTGGCGAGGAACAGGGCGAGCAGCGGGAACAGCGCGCGCACCGGGGAGGGGCCGCCGACGGAGCGGCGCCCGGCCGGCGGGGGCTCGGTGGCGCGGTGCGCGGTGAAGACGAGCATGCCGGTGAGGAGCAGCGCCGCCCCGGTGAGGGTGCCCGCCTCGGGGAAGACGGAGGTGCACAGCAGGGCCGCGAGGACCGGGCCCAGCAGGTAGCAGAGCTCGTCGGCGGCCTGCTCGAAGGACATCGCCGTGTGGTGCGCCTCCCGGGGCAGCAGATGGGTCCAGCGGGCCCGGGAGAGGCCGCCGATGTTGGGGGTCGTCGCGGTGGCCGCGTAGGAGGCGAACAGGGTCCAGGCGGGGGCTCCGGTGCGCACGCAGACGACCAGGCAGAGCGAGCCGAGGGCCGCGATCACGGTCGCCGGCACCGCGATCCGGGCCTGGCCGTGGCGGTCGACCAGCCGGGCCGTCCACGGCGCGACCACGGCGGTGGCGGCCAGCCCCGTCGCGGTGACCGCGCCGGCGAGGGCGTACGAGCCGCGCTGTCCGGCGATCATCATGACCGCGCTGATCCCGAACATCCCCATGGGGAGGCGGGCGAGGAGGTTCCCGGCGGTGAAGCCGCGGGTGCCGGGGAGGGCGAAGAGGCGGGCGTACGGGCCGCGGGTACGGGCGGGGGAGGGGCGGACGGGGGCGGGGGCGGAGGCGGAGGCGGGGGTGGAGGTGGGGGCGGCCAGGACCAGGGTGCTGCCGGTCACGGCCATCAGCGGGGTTCTCTGCGGCATGCCCCGATCCTGTGGCCGGGCCCGTACGGCGGTCCAACACCTGTTCCGGGGCCATTCACACACCCGTGTTGTCAATCCGCGTTGTTAGTCTCCGCGGGTGAACTCCCGTGACGTCGACCCCCGGCTGCTGCGCGGCTTCCTCGCCGTGGCCGAGGAGCTGCACTTCTCCCGCGCCGCCGCCCGGCTCTACGTCGCCCAGCAGGCCCTGAGCCGCGATGTGCGCCGCCTCGAACAGGCACTGGGCTCAGCGCTGTTCGTCCGCACCACCCGGGCGGTGGAACTCACCCTCGACGGGGAGAGGCTGGTGCCCCACGCCCGCGAGGTGCTGCGCGCCCACGAGGAGCTGGCCGCCGCCTTCGCGGGTCCGCCCCGGGCCCTGCTCGTCGACGTCAACACCGACGGGCCCGGCACCGGCCGCCGGGTCCTGGAGCACGCCCGCGAACTCGCCCCCGGCTGCGAGCTGATGGCCCGCTTCGAGAGCGGGCTCACCCACGCCGCCGCCGAGATCGCCGCCGGCCGGCTCGACGTCTCCTTCGGGTACGCGGCCGGGCTGGCCCCCGCGCTGCGCTCCCGCCTCGCCCACCGGCCCGTCCGCTACGAACCCCTCGCCGTACTGCTGCCCGAGGACCACGCCCTGGCCGGCCGCGCCGAGGTGCCGCTGGCCGCGCTGGCCGGGGAGAGCGTGTACGCGGGCGCCGGGAACCCGCGGACCCTGGAGTGGACCGGGCTGGCCCGCGAGCTGTTCGCCGGGCGGGGCATCGCGCTGGCGCCGCCCGCGCCGGTGGCGGTGGGCAAGGAGGAGTTCGGGCGGGTGATGGCCAAGACCCGTACCCCGGTCCTGGCGACCGTCGACTTCGTCGAACTGCCCGGCTGCGTGAAACGGCCCCTGGTGGACCCCGTACCGCTGTCCCCGCTCGCCCTGGTGTGGCGCCGGGACCTGCGCCATCCCGGCCTGGACGCCCTCCAGCGGGCGGCCGAGGGCCTCGCCGCCGCGCACGGCTGGCTGGACGTCCCCGCGGGCAGCTGGCTCCCGGCGGCGCTCACACCGGGCGCCGCCCCCGGGTGAGCGGGAGGTTTCCCGCCGGTCATCCGGCGGGGACCGGGGCCGAAACGGGCCGTTCCTACCGTCGTTCCCAGGACGCGACAGCCGGGGAGGCGTGTGATGACCCGTACCACCGCACCACGCGAGGGGGGCCGCTGGATCCAGCGGTGGGACCCCGAGGACGAGACGTTCTGGCGGGAATCGGGCGAGCGGATCGCCCGCCGCAACCTCCTCTACTCGGTCTTCTCCGAGCACATCGGCTTCTCCATCTGGTCCCTGTGGTCCGTGATGGTGCTCTTCATGGGCCCCGGCTACGGGATCGACCCGGCCGGCAAGTTCTTCCTCATCGCCACCGCCACCTGCGTCGGCGCCCTGGTCCGGATCCCCTACACCTTCGCCGTCGCCCGCTTCGGCGGCCGCAACTGGACCGTCGTCAGCGCCCTGCTGCTGCTCGTGCCGACCGTGGCCGCCCTGGTGGTCATGGAGCCCGGCACCCCGTACGGGACCTTCCTGGCCGTGGCCGCGCTCACCGGCGTCGGCGGCGGCAACTTCGCCTCCTCCATGACCAACATCAACGCCTTCTTCCCGCTCCGCAAGAAGGGCTGGGCGCTCGGCCTCAACGCGGGCGGCGGGAACATCGGCGTCCCCGTCGTCCAGCTCGCCGCGCTCCTCGTCATCGCCACCGCCGGGGCCGGACACCCGCGCCTGCTGCTCGCCGCCTACCTCCCGCTGATCGTGGCGGCGGCCGTGCTGGCCCTCGTACGCATGGACAACCTGGCACCCGTGCGCGCCGACGCGGGCGCCGTACGGGAGGCGGCCCGCCAGCCCCACACCTGGATCATGGCCTTCCTCTACGTCGGCACCTTCGGCTCCTTCATCGGCTACGGCTTCGCCTTCGGGCTGGTCCTGCAGACCCAGTTCGGGCGCACCCCGCTCCAGGCCGCCTCGATGACCTTCCTCGGCCCGCTGCTCGGCTCCCTGTCCCGGCCCGTGGGCGGGGCGCTCGCGGACCGGTTCGGCGGGGCGCGGATCACCCTCGCCGCCTTCGTGGCGATGGCCGCGGCCACCGGGGTGGTGGTCCTGGCCTCCGTACGCGAGTCCCTGCCCGTGTTCCTGGCCGGCTTCGTCGCCCTCTTCGCGCTCAGCGGGGCCGGCAACGGCTCCACCTACAAGATGATCCCGGGGATCTTCCACGCCAAGGCCCTGGCCCGGGGCCTGGAGGGCGAGGAGGCGGCCGCGTACGGGCGGCGGATCTCCGGGGCCGCCATGGGCCTGACCGGCGCCGTGGGGGCGCTCGGCGGGCTCGGCATCAACCTGGTGTTCCGCCGGGCCTTCCAGGACTCCGGCTCCGGAACGGCCGCCTTCGTCACCTTCCTCGCCTTCTACGCGGCGTGCTGCGCCGTCACCTGGGCGGTATACCTTCGCCGGCCGCGGCAGCAGACCCCGGCCGCCCCCGGAGCCCCGGGAGCCCCCGGCACCACGGCGAAGGCGCAGCTCACCTCCGTGTGACGCACCTGCGGTGCCGGGTGCGTTACGGCACCGAAATACGGCGGAACCGAGCCCGACACGACCCCTTGACAGGCTCGGTCCCGCGACGTGACACCCGCCCGGACCCCGGGCGGAACGGCAGCCGAGGCAGGTCACCCACGATGGACGAAGCAACGCACGGCCCCCTGGCGGGCTTCACCGTCGGCGTGACCGCCGCCCGGCGCGCCGACGATCTGATCGCCCTGCTGCGCCGGCGCGGCGCGAGCGTGGTGCACGCGCCCGCGCTGCGGATCGTTCCCCTCGCCGACGACGGCGAGCTGATGGCCGCCACCAAGGAACTCATCGACAGCCCGCCGGACGCGGTCGTCGCGACCACCGCCATCGGGTTCCGGGGCTGGATCGAGGCCGCCGACGGCTGGGGCATCGGCGAGGGGCTGCTGGAGCGGCTGCGCACCGCCGAACTGCTGGCGCGCGGACCCAAGGTGAAGGGGGCCGTACGGGCCGCGGGGCTGGTGGAGGACTGGTCGCCGGGGTCCGAGTCGCTCGCCGAGGTGCTGGACCGGCTGCTGTCCGGCGGGGTCGCGGGGCGGCGGATCGCGCTGCAGCTGCACGGGGAGCCGCTGCCCGGGTTCGTGGAGGCGCTGCGCGCGGGCGGGGCCGAGGTGGTGCCGGTGCCGGTGTACCGGTGGATGCCGCCGCAGGACCTCGCGCCGCTGGACCGGCTGCTGGACGCGGTCGCCGTCGGGGCGCTGGACGCCGTCAGCTTCACCTCGGCGCCCGCCGCGGCCTCGCTGCTGTCCCGGGCCGGGGAACGGGGGCTGCGGGAGGCCGTCGTGGAGGCGCTGCGCGGGCCGGTGCTCAGCGCCTGCGTCGGGCCCGTGACGGCGCTGCCGCTCCAGGCCGAGGGGGTACCCACCGTGGCGCCGGAGCGGTTCCGGCTGGGACCGCTGGTGCAGCTGCTCTGCCAGGAACTCCCCGGCCGGGCCCGGGTGTTGCCGGTCGGGGGCCACCGGCTGGAGATCCGGGGCCGGGCGGTGCTCGTCGACGGCGCCCTGCGGCCGGTGCCGCCCGCCGGGATGGCGCTGCTGGCGGCCCTCGCCCGGCGCCCGGGGTGGGTGGTGTCGCGGGCGGAACTGCTGCGGGCGCTGCCGGGGGCGGGGCGCGACGAGCACGCCGTGGAGACCGCGATGGCCCGGCTGAGGGCGGCGCTGGGGGCGCCGAAGCTGGTCCAGACGGTGGTCAAGCGGGGGTACCGGCTGTCGCTGGACGCCGGGGAGTGCGGAGGCGGTGCTTCCGCCCGCTGAGGGGGTGCGCCGCGCCGAGGGGGTCGGTTAGCGTGCTCGGATGATCATTGACGGAGTGGAGATGAGGGGCGTCACGGTCGACGACGCCGCCGCGCTGGCCGACGTGGTGACCCGCAACCGGGAGGCCATGAAGCCCTACGAGCCCTTCCGGCGCGAGGAGTTCTACACGGAGGCGGGCCAGCGGGCCCGGATCGAGGCGCTGCTCGCGGAGCGCGAATCCGGCCTCACCCTCCCGTTCCTGCTGGTCGCGGGCGGGACCCCGGTCGGCTCGATCAACCTCGGCTCCATAGCCCTCGGCCCCCTGCGCAGCGGCGGCATCGGCTACTGGGTCGACCGGGACTGGCACGGCAAGGGCCTGGCCACCGCCGCCGTCGAGGAGGTCTGCCGGATCGCCCGCGAGGAGGTCGGCCTGCACCGGATCGAGGCCGGGACCCTGCTCGACAACTACGCCTCCCAGCGGGTCCTGGCCAAGACCGGCTTCACCGAGTTCGGCGTCGCCCCCCGCTACCTCCACATCAACGGCGCCTGGCGCGACCACCGCCTCTTCCAGCGCCTCCTGCACGACGACCCGCCGCCGATGTAACGCACGGGGGCTTCGGTTCGGGGGGTTCCGCAACGCACGTGGCGACGGCACTCTGGGGAGGCGACCCACGGGGGCCCACGGCGACCGAGGCGGTGACCGGCATGTGGTTCGACTCCGGGCGGGTCTGTCTTGACCTGCTGGCCACCTCCGCGCCCCACGGGGACGCGGAGGGCATCGGTGACACCGACGAGCTGAGGCTGTGGCTGGTCGGCGCCGGACTGGTGCCCGACCGGACCCCGCTCGCCCGGCTGGGGCCCGACTGGGTGGCCGCCTTCCGCCGGCTGCGCGCCGACGTGGACACCCTCGTACGGGCCGCCCTGGCCGGGGCCGGCCCCGAGGAGGGCGCCCTCGCCCGGGTCAACGCGGCGGCCGCCGGGCCGCCCCCGGGCCTGTGCGCCGTACGGGACCGGGAGGGGCACCTGGTACGGGAGTTGTGCGGCGGGGTCGAGTGCGCGGGGCTCCTGGCGGCGGTGGCCCGGGACGCGGTGGAACTCCTCACCGACCCCGGCGACCTGGCCCTGCTGCGCACCTGCGAGGGCGACGGCTGCGCCCGCGTCTACCTCGACACCTCCCGGGGCCACCGCCGCCGCTGGTGCTCCAGCGAACTGTGCGGCAACCGCGAACGCGTGGCCCGCCACCGCAGGCGCGTCCGCACGGCGGTGGGCGCGGGGGAGGGGTAGGGCGGGGGCCGGGGTCGGGCGCCCGCGGCGCGGGCCCGCCATCTCCCCCTCGACCCCGCGTGGCCGCCCGGCGCCTGCCCACCGGCCTCCCGGGTGCGGGCGGGGGCTGGGGAGGGGCTCGGCTCTGGCGGCTCGCGGAGACCCGGCAGGGGCTGCGCTGCGGCGGGATCCGTGCTGGTCCGCGTCAGGGAGGGTTTGGGGGTTTCCCGTCAGTCTCATCGTCTCTCCGCGTCGGGCCGGTCCCTCAAGGGCGCTCCTTCGTCGCGTCGCTTCGCGATGGCCTTCGGCCACCCTTGACCGACCGACCCGCCACGGAAATCCGAAGACTGCCGGGAAACCCCCAAAAGAACGGTCCACGGGTTCATGAGCGAGGGACGGGCATCGCAGCGATGTGCGAGCCCTCTCCGCCCAGTCCCCCATACCGGCCCCGAACAGCCATCGGCCCGAGGCCCGGGGCGGCCCAGACCACCCGACACGACGACCACAACGACCAACGGACCCCAGGACGCGTCAGATCGCTACGCGCTTCGCACGGCATGGCGTCCGACGGCCGTCCGGGGCTGATATCCGCACACAGCGGCTTTCCCACTCCTTTGATACTTTGGAGGGGTGTCTGAGACGACGTACGGAATCGGCGAGGGCCCTGCCGCCAGGGTGAGCCTGTCGCTGCCCGAAGGCACGGCCGAGGCGATCCGCGCTCGCGTGGGCAAGCGGGAGTTCTCCGCCTTCGTCACCGCGGCGGTGGAACGAGAGCTGCGGGGCCAGATCCTGGACGAGTACCTGGCCGACTACGAGCAGCGGCGCGGCCCCCTGTCCCCCGAATCCCAGCAAGCGGCACGGCGGGTCTTCGACGAGGTCTTTGCGGAGGACGGGGAATGGCCCGCCGCAAGCTGACCCACGAGGGGACCTTGCTCCTGGACAGCGAGGGACTGTCGAAACTGCTGGACGACGAAGAACCGGTGGTTGCCCTCGTCGCCGAGGCGCGCAGTCGTGGCATGGAAGTCGTGATCTGCGCGTTGACGATCATCGAGGCCGTACACGCGTGTACGAACAAGGCGCGCTTGAGCTGGATCCTCTCCGGCGTGCGCGTCACCTCCGTGGGAGACGAAGAAGCCCGTGCCGCGTCCGCCCTCCTGATGGAGTCGGGCCTCCACGGCCACAAGTACGCCATCGACGCGACTGTCGCAGAAGCCGCCTTGCGCCAGCGCCGCCCCGTCGTCCTCCTGACCTCCGACGTCGACGACATGACGAAGCTGTGCGGCGACCGGATCCACATCGTCGGCGTCTGACACGGCGGCGGTCTAGGCGTCGAACTCGTACTCCAGGACGTAGGAGGCGGAGTCCAGGGTCATCTCGTTGACTTCGACGGCCCGACCGCCCTCGGCGAACGCGGTGCGGACGATCTGGACGACCGGTGTGCCCAGCGAAAGGGAGAGGCGCTCGGCTTCGTCGGCCGAAGGCATCCGACAGCGGATCTCCTCACGGAAGTGAACGGGCTCGTGGCCCAGTTCGGCCAGCCGGGCGTACGTTCCACCGGGGCCGGTGTCGGCCCGCGTGATGGCGGAGTCGGCGACCACGTCGGACGGCAGGTACGACGTCGCGAAGAGGACGGGCTTGCCGTCGAGCACGAAACGGCGGCTGCGCACCCACACCCGGGACCCGGCGGAGAGGCCGAGAGCGTCGGCGAGGCGGCCGACCGCCTCCTCCCGTACCTCGACCCGGTTGACGACGAGTTCCCGGTCCTCGGTGTCGGCGGACCAGACGGAGCGCCCCGAGCCCCACCGCTCCCGCGCCAGCCGCTCGATGCCCCGGCGCCGCAGGGGCTTGAACGTCCGCACGAAGACCCCTCCGTCCTGCGCTTGTGCGAGGCCTTCGCTCTGGAGCACTCCGAGGGCCTGACGGGCGGTCATCCTGGCGACGTCGTAGGTGGCCATGAGGTCGTTCTCACCCGGCAGGCGGTCGCCCGGGCCGTATTCACCCGACTGGACGGCCGTCCTCAGCGCATCAGCGATCCGCTGGTACTTCGGCTGGCCGGTGCTGCCCTGGCTGGTCATCGAACCGATCACTCCTTCCGCTGCCCGGCCGTGTGCCGGCCGGCTGGGAGCGGTTCCCCGACTCCTTCGAAACGGTGTCCCTTGATTGAGTACCCAGGACGGGCCGCAGACGCCGCGGAATGAGGAGCGCGTAGCGATCTGGCGCGTCCGGGGGCTCCGCAGGGCGCTCTGGTCGTCCTTTGGCGCGGGTAGCAGCCCCGGACGGCCGGCGGACGCCATGCCGTGCGAAGCGCGTAGCGATCTGGCGCGCGTGGGGCCCGTTGGTCGCTGTGGTCGTCGTATCGGGCGGTTGGGGCGGCCCGGGCCGAGGGCCGATGGAATGTCGGGCCGGAATGCGGGACTGGGCGGAGGCGGGTCTCGCTTCGCTGAGGTGCCCGCTCCTCCCTCTCCTCCCCGTGGACCGTTCTTTTGGGGGTTTCCCGGCAGTCTTCGGATTTCCGTGGCGGGTCGGTCGGTCAAGGGTGGCCGAAGGCCATCGCGGAGCGACGCGACCGAAGGGAGCGCCCTTGAGGGACCGGCCCGACGCGGAGAGACGATGAGACTGACGGGAAACCCCCAAGCCCTCCCTGACGCGGACCAGCACGGATCCCGCCGGGGCGCAGCCCCCGCCCGCACCCGGGAGGCGGGTGGGCAGGCGCCGGGCGGCCACGCGGGGTCGAGGGGGATGGCGGGCCCTCGCCGTGGGCGCCCCGTGCCCCCCCGCTCCGTACCCGTACGTATCCGTGCGATTCGTCCGGCGCGCGGAACCGGCGTGCGGACAGGGCCTGGGTTCGCGTACGGTTGACGGTCGCCCATGCACGTCAGAAGGGGGCCTTGGTGGCCGCGCAGAATGCCGCTGTCGACAGCACGGCGGATTCCGTCCGCGATCGGGAGATCGCGGCCGAGCAGACGCATCTCGATCAGGTGTACCGACGCCTTGAGGAGAAGATCCACGAGGCCGAGTTCCTGATGAACGACGCCGCCAAGCGGGGGCAGGTCGGTACACCCGGCGCCCTCGCCGAGCGCGACGCGCAGGTCTTCCGCGCCGGGATCCACCTCAACCGGCTGAACAACGAGTTCGAGGACTTCCTCTTCGGCCGCATCGACCTCGTGCTGGGGAAGGACGGCGAGCGCGGCCCCGACGGCGCGTACACCTCCGTCGAGCCCGCCGACGACGCGATCCGCCCCGACCTCACCGCCGAGATCGCCGAGACCCTGCACATCGGGCGGATCGGCGTGCTCGACACCGACTACGCGCCGCTCGTCATCGACTGGCGCGCCCCGGCGGCCGCGCCCTTCTACCGCTCCACCCCCAAGGACCCCGGCCGCGTCGTGCGCCGCCGGGTGATCCGCTCCAAGGGCCGCAAGGTGCTCGGCGTCGAGGACGACCTGATGCGCCCCGAGCTGACCGCCACCCTGGACGGCAAGGAGCTGCCCGCCATCGGCGACGGCGCCCTGATGGCCGCGCTCGGGCGGGCCCGTACGCACTCCATGCGGGACATCGTCTCCTCCATCCAGGCCGAGCAGGACCTGGTGATCCGGGCGCCCGCCGCCTCCGTCGCGGAGGTCGCCGGCGGGCCCGGCACCGGGAAGACGGCCGTCGCCCTGCACCGGGCCGCGTACCTGCTCTACCAGGACCGGCGGCGCTACTCCGGCGGCATCCTGATCGTCTCCCCGACCCCCCTGCTCGTCGCCTACACCGAGGGCGTCCTGCCCTCCCTCGGCGAGGAGGGCCAGGTCGCCATCCGCGCGCTGGGCTCCCTCGTCGACGGGGCCGAGGCGACGACGTACGACGACCCGCCGGTGGCGCGGATCAAGGGCTCCTCCCGGATGCTCAAGGTGCTCCGCAAGGCCGTGCGCGGCGCGCTGGAGCTCGGGAACGCCCCCGAGCGGCTGCGCGTCGTGGCCTTCGGGCGGCGCCAGGAGCTGGAGGCCCCCGAGCTGGAGCGGATCCGCCAGACCGTGCTCAGCGGCACCGCCCCGGTGAACCTGCTGCGCCCGCGCGCCCGCAGGCTGCTGCTCGACGCCCTCTACGCGAAGTCCGGCCAGTCGGGCCGGCACAGCGATCCGGAGCTGGCGGCGGAGCTGCGTTCCGCGTTCGACGAGGACATCTCCTCCGAGGACGACTTCATCTCCTTCCTGAACGCCTGGTGGCCGGAGCTGACCCCGCGCAAGGTGCTGGCCGCCATGGCGGACGAGCGGCGCCTGGGCCGCTGGTCGCGCCGGGACCTGAACCCCCGCGAGACCCGCCAGCTGGCCCGTTCGCTGCGCCGGGTGGGCCCGGACGGCAAGGGGCCCCTGTCGGTGCACGACGTGGCCCTGCTGGACGAGCTGCACCAGCTGCTCGGCGCGCCCGCGCGCCCGAAGCGCAAGCGGGAGATGGACCCGCTCGACCAGCTCAGCGGGCTGGAGGAGCTGATGCCGACCCGCGAGGAGACCCAGTGGGAGCGGGCCGAGCGGATCGCGGCCGAGCGCACCGAGTACGCGCACGTGATCGTGGACGAGGCCCAGGACCTGACGCCGATGCAGTGGCGGATGGTGGGCCGGCGCGGCCGGTCGGGCACCTGGACGGTGGTCGGCGACCCGGCCCAGTCCTCGTGGACGGACCCCGAGGAGGCGGCCGCCGCCCGTGACGAGGCCCTGGGGCGCCGCCCGCGCAGGCGGTTCACCCTGACCGTGAACTACCGCAACCCGGCCGAGGTGGCCGAGGTGGCCTCCCGGGTGCTGAAGCTGGCGGCGCCCGGCATGGAGCCGCCGACCGCGGTGCGCTCCACCGGCCTGGAGCCCCGTTTCGCGGCGGCCGGGGAGGACCTGGGCGCGGCGGTCCGGGAGGAGACGCGGCGGCTGCTGGAGCAGGTGGACGGCACGGTCGGCGTGGTCGTGGCCATGGACCGGCGCGCGGAGGCCGCGGGCTGGCTCGCGGACCTCGGCGGGCGGGCGGTGGCGCTGGGCAGCCTGGAGGCCAAGGGACTGGAGTACGACGCCACGGTGGTGGTCTCCCCGGCGGAGATCGCCGAGGAGTCCCCGGCGGGCCTGCGGGTGCTCTACGTGGCCCTGACGCGTGCGACGCAGCAGCTGACGGTGGTCTCGGCGGCGGGCGACCGGGCGGGCGAGGACGGCGTGCCGGAGCTGCTGCGGCCCTGACGGGTCCGGGTGGGGCCGGATGGCCCGCGGCCAGGCGCGTGAGCCGGGAGACCGACTCGTGGGAGGGGGGATCACATCCGGCGATCCTTTGTTAGCCTGGGTACGACACCGGCTCGATCCAAGCCCCCGGGCCCAACCTTCGTCGCCTAGAGCGACCACTTGCCGCGAGGCGAGCATGGCGGGTCGGTGTCATCAGTCTTAGCGGGAACACCAGGTCCGCGCCCTCCACCCAGTGGGGGGCGCGGACCTGTTTCGTATTAACCCACCATTCCAAGGGCCCCCGATATCTCGTATGGTGGAAGAGTTCTTCCGAAGTTTGTAGCTGGTTACCTCGTACCGGCTGGTAGGTGGGACGATCGGACAACGGGTCCGTCCACGCTTGCCGTGCGCGGGCCCCTGTACAGCGAAATCAGGGACAGAAGAGGAACACGGCCATGGCAACGGCGCCCAGCGTCTCGTATTCGATGACGGTCCGCCTGGAAGTGCCCGCGAGCGGAACCGCGGTCTCCCAGCTCACCACCGCCGTGGAGTCTTCCGGAGGCTCGGTCACCGGCCTCGACGTGACCGCATCGGGTCACGAGAAGCTCCGTATCGACGTCACCATCGCCGCCACCTCCACCGCGCACGCCGACGAGATCGTCGAGAAGCTGCGCGGCATCGAGGGCGTCAGCCTCGGCAAGGTCTCGGACCGAACCTTCCTGATGCACCTCGGCGGCAAGATCGAGATGTCGTCCAAGCACCCCATCCGCAACCGTGACGACCTCTCGATGATCTACACCCCGGGCGTCGCCCGCGTGTGCACGGCCATCGCCGAGAACCCCGAGGACGCGCGCCGCCTCACCATCAAGCGCAACTCCGTCGCAGTCGTGACGGACGGCAGCGCCGTGCTGGGCCTGGGCAACATCGGCCCGATGGCCGCGCTGCCCGTCATGGAGGGCAAGGCGGCCCTCTTCAAGCGCTTCGCCGGCATCGACGCGTGGCCGATCTGCCTCGACACGCAGGACTCCGACGAAATCGTCGCGATCGTCAAGGCCATCGCCCCGGGCTTCGCCGGCATCAACCTGGAGGACATCTCCGCGCCGCGCTGCTTCGAGATCGAGGCCCGCCTGCGCGAGGCCCTCGACATCCCCGTCTTCCACGACGACCAGCACGGCACCGCCATCGTCGTCCTCGCCGCCCTCACCAACGCGCTTCGCGTGGTGGGCAAGGCAGTTGGCGACGTCAAGGTGGTCATGTCGGGCGCCGGCGCGGCCGGTACCGCCATCCTCAAGCTGCTCCTCGCGGCCGGCGTCAAGAACGCGGTCAGCGCCGACATCCACGGCGTCGTGCACGCGGACCGCCCCGACCTCGTCGACGCGGCCCCGGACTCCCCGCTGCGCTGGATCGCCGACAACACCAACCCCGAGGGCTACACCGGCACCCTGAAGGAGGCCGTGGTCGGCGCCGACGTCTTCATCGGCGTCTCCGCCCCGAACGTGCTGTCCGGCGAGGACGTCGCCGCCATGGCCCAGGGCGCCATCGTGTTCGCGCTCGCGAACCCGGACCCGGAGGTCGACCCGGCCGTGGCCCGTCAGACCGCCGCCGTCGTGGCCACCGGCCGTTCCGACTTCCCGAACCAGATCAACAACGTGCTGGTCTTCCCGGGCGTCTTCCGCGGCCTCCTCGACGCCCAGTCGAGGACCGTGAACACCGACATGATGCTGGCCGCCGCGACCGCCCTGGCCGACGTCGTCGGCGAGGACGAGCTGAACGCCAACTACATCATCCCGTCCGTCTTCAACGACAAGGTCGCGGGCGCGGTCGCCGGAGCGGTCCGCAAGGCCGCCTCCGCTCCTGTGACGGCGCCCACGTCCGTCTGATCCGGCGCGTCGCGGGGTGTGGGCCGGGCAGGGCGCCTCTAGGGTTGCGGGGATGCCCGCGTGGCCCGCGGTCCGCATCCACGGCGGTCCGACGGGTCCACCCGACCCACGGGACCGCTGAAGCCTTCGATGCGGACGGAGCGTCACCGCGGCGTGACTGTGGCGCTTTTCGTGTGACCCTGGCGGGTGCCGGATTGGCTTTCCCGCCGCTGGTGGGGGCAGGATGCGTAACCGGGCGAGAGGGTCTGACGTTCAGACCCGGGTCCGGGGACTGTCCGAGGGCCCTGGCAGCATCGGCTTCGATCTCACGCCTCTAAGGCAAGTTGAACACGGGAGTACAACATGAACCGCAGTGAGCTGGTGGCCGCTCTGTCCGAGCGCGCCGAGGTGACCCGCAAGGACGCCGACGCCGTTCTGGCCGCGCTCGCCGAGACCGTCGGCGAGATCGTCGCCAAGGGCGACGAGAAGGTCACCATCCCCGGCTTCCTGACCTTCGAGCGCACCCACCGTGCCGCTCGCACCGCGCGCAACCCGCAGACCGGCGACCCCATCCAGATCCCGGCCGGCTACAGCGTGAAGGTCTCCGCGGGCTCCAAGCTCAAGGAAGCCGCCAAGGGCAAGTAGTACGCCCTTGTGCCGGGGGCCGCACAGGCCCCCGGGACGGCAGTAGTACGTACGACGAAGGGCGGCCACCCCACGGGGGTGGCCGCCCTTCGGTCGTGTCCGGGGCCCGTCCGGGGCCCGTCCGGAACCCGTCCGGATCCCGTCCGGGTCGTGCCCGGCCCTCGCATGGCCCCCAGGAGGGCCTCACGGGCCCTTCCAGGGCCCTGTGGGGCCCCGGAAGGGCCCGGTCCGGACCGGGACCCCCGTCGGGTCTCAGGATCCGGACCGGGAGCCGTCTCAGACGAGGTCGCCGTTCGGCAGCTCGACCTTGGCGCCGAGCTCGACGAGCTTCTCCATGAAGTTCTCGTAGCCGCGGTTGATCAGGTCGATGCCGTGCACGCGCGAGGTGCCCTCGGCCGCCAGCGCCGCGATCAGGTACGAGAACCCGCCGCGCAGGTCGGGGATGACCAGGTCGGCGCCCTGGAGCTTGGTCGGGCCGGAGACGACCGCCGAGTGCAGGAAGTTGCGCTGGCCGAACCGGCACGCGCTGCCGCCCAGGCACTCGCGGTACAGCTGGATGTGAGCACCCATCTGGTTGAGCGCCGAGGTGAAACCGAGCCGGGACTCGTAGACCGTCTCGTGGACGATCGACAGGCCCGACGCCTGCGTCAGGGCGACGACCAGCGGCTGCTGCCAGTCCGTCTGGAAGCCGGGGTGCACGTCCGTCTCCAGCGCGATGGCCTTCAGCGGGCCGCCCGGGTGCCAGAAGCGGATGCCCTCGTCGTCGATCTCGAACGCGCCGCCGACCCGGCGGAACGTGTTCAGGAAGGTCATCATCGAGCGCTGCTGCGCCCCGCGGACGTAGATGTTGCCGCCGGTCGCCAGGGCCGCGGACGCCCAGGAGGCGGCCTCCAGACGGTCCGGGAGCGCCTTGTGGTTGTAGCCGCTGAGGCGGTCCACACCGGTGATGCGGATGGTGCGGTCGGTGTCGACGGAGATGATCGCGCCCATCTTCTGCAGGACGCAGATGAGGTCTTCGATCTCCGGCTCGACGGCGGCGTTGCTGAGCTCGGTCACGCCCTCGGCCAGCACGGCCGTCAGCAGGACCTGCTCGGTCGAGCCGACCGACGGGTAGGGCAGGCGGATCTTGCATCCGCGCAGGCGCTGCGGGGCCTCCAGGTACTGGCCGCCCTCGCGCTTCTCGATGGTCGCGCCGAACTGGCGGAGCACGTCGAAGTGGAAGTCGATCGGCCGTCCGCCGATGTCGCAGCCGCCGAGGCCCGGGATGAAGGCGTGGCCGAGGCGGTGCAGCAGCGGGCCGCAGAAGAGGATCGGGATCCGGGAGGATCCCGCGTGCGCGTCGATGTCGGCGACGTTGGCGCTCTCGACGTGGGTCGGGTCGAGGATCAGCTCGCCCGGCTCCTCGCCGGGCCGCACGGTCACGCCGTGCAGCTGGAGCAGCCCGCGCACGACCCGCACGTCACGGATGTCGGGAACATTGCGCAGCCGGCTCGGCTCGCTGCCGAGCAGGGCGGCGACCATGGCCTTCGGCACGAGGTTCTTCGCGCCGCGGACACGGATCTCGCCCTCAAGCGGGGTTCCGCCGTGGACAAGCAGGACATCGTTGCCGGTCATGGATCTCGCGTTCCGGAGAGGATGGGCAGGGGATCAGTGAAAAGGGTAAGGGTCACTACCCCCTTGTTTGTATGGCCGACGTGGCCGTAGGACTGTCATGAATTCGGTACAGCACCCTGTGTGTGCGACAGGTGGCGGAGTGTCGCGTTCCGGGGGCTGTTCCGGGTGTCGTCCCGGGTGCTGTGAAGGCGCGCGCTCCTTCCTGCCGCAGTGCGCCCTGAGCTGCGCGTGATCGGTTGCCGCCGTCCGCTCCCCCTGGAGGGCGATTGTGCGAGATCATGTCCGCATGACCGAGGTGTCCTCCCTCACAGGGCGGCTGCTCGTGGCCACCCCCGCCCTCGCGGACCCGAATTTCGACCGTGCGGTCGTGCTGCTGCTCGACCACGACGAGCAGGGCTCCCTCGGCGTGGTCCTCAACCGGCCCACCCCGGTGGACGTCCGCGACATCCTGCTGCCGTGGGCGCCGCTGGCCGGAAACCCCGGCGTGGTCTTCCAGGGCGGCCCCGTCGCGCTGGACTCCGCCCTGGGGGTCGCCGTGATCCCGGGCGAGGAAGGGCCGCTGGGCTGGCGCCGCGTGCACGGCGCGATCGGGCTCGTCGACCTGGAGA
The DNA here is from genome assembly GCF_002803845.1 of Streptomyces lavendulae subsp. lavendulae. Classification (GTDB taxonomy): domain Bacteria; phylum Actinomycetota; class Actinomycetes; order Streptomycetales; family Streptomycetaceae; genus Streptomyces; species Streptomyces lavendulae. The sequence goes on from NZ_CP024985.1 coordinate 5,230,558, forward strand.
CCCCGCCCGAGCTCCTCGCCGCCGCCCTCGGTGGCCTGCGCATCTTCGCCGGCTACTCCGGATGGGGCCCCGGCCAGCTGGAGGCCGAGCTGGGCGACGGCGCCTGGTACGTGGTCGATTCCGAGCCCGGGGACGTCTCCTTCCCGGACCCCGAACGCCTGTGGCGGGCGGTGCTGCGCCGCCAGCGCAGCGAGCTCGCGATGGTCGCCACCTATCTGGACGACCCGTCGCTGAACTGACCCCGGCGGGGTTCAGTACCCTGGATTTCATGAGCACTCTTGAGCCCGAGCGCGGGACTGGTACGGGGACCCTCGTAGAGCCGACGCCGCAGGTGTCCCACGGCGACGGCGACCACGAGCGCTTCGCCCACTACGTCCAGAAGGACAAGATCATGGCGAGCGCGCTCGACGGCACCCCCGTCGTCGCGCTTTGCGGCAAGGTCTGGGTGCCGGGCCGCGATCCGAAGAAGTACCCGGTTTGTCCCATGTGCAAGGAGATCTACGAATCCATGGGCTCCGGCGGAGACAAGGACAAGGGCGGCAAGGACAAGTAACCGGGTCCCGGGTCCCGGGTCCGGTGGTTCCGGGTTCCGGGTCCGGTCGGTCCCGGGGCCGGAAGTCCCCACCGTCGAGGCGAAGGCCCTCGGTGCGCGTGATCGCGCCCGGGGCCTTTTGCGTGCCCCGGGGGCGGGCTAGGGTCGGCCCGAAGAGCACGCTGTGAAACGAGCGTTGCGCAGGGTGCAACAGGCTCGCTGCTGCGAAGGGCTGACGCATGGACCTGATCCCCGTACCCCAGCACGCCACCGTGGACGAGGAGGGCCGCCGCTACGCGTTCGGCCCGCGGCCGGTGCTCGCCGCCGGACCCGGCGCCGAGGGGGTCGCGCGCTGGCTGCGCCGCGAGCTCGGCGCCGCCACCGGGTGGGAGCTGCCGGCCGCGGGGGCCGGCGCGCGGGGCGACGTACGCCTGGCCGTCGACCCCGGGCGGGCGGAGGCCGACGGGCCGGAGTCCTACCGGCTGACCGTGGACGCGGACGGGGTGGAGCTGACGGGGGCCGACGCGGCCGGACTGCTCTGGGGCGCGCAGACGCTGCGTCAGCTGCTCGGGCCGGCCGCGTACCGCAGGGCGCCGCTGGCCGGCCCGGCCGGCTGGAGCCTGCCGTACGTCGGCGTCGCCGACGCCCCCCGCTTCGGCTGGCGCGGGATGCTGCTCGACGTGGCCCGGCACTTCATGCCCAAGGAGGGGGTACTGCGGTACATCGACCTCCTCGTCGCCCACAAGCTGAACGTGCTCCACCTGCACCTGACGGACGACCAGGGCTGGCGGATCGAGATCGCGCGCCACCCGAGGCTCACCGAGGTGGGCGCCTGGCGCCCGCGCAGCCGCTGGGGCCACCGGGCCTCGCCGCTGTGGAACGACACCCCGCACGGCGGCTTCTACACCCGGGACGACATCCGCGAGATCGTCGCGTACGCGGCCGAACGGCACGTGCGGGTGGTCCCCGAGATCGACATCCCGGGGCATTCGCAGGCCGCGATCGCCGCCTACCCCGAGCTGGGCAACCGCGACGTCGTGGACACCGCCGCGCTCGGCGTGTGGGACGACTGGGGCGTCAACGAGAACGTGCTCGCCCCCACCGAGGACGTACTGCGCTTCTACGAGGAGGTGTTCGAGGAGGTCCTGGAGCTGTTCCCGGTGGAGGTCTCGCCCTTCGTGCACGTGGGCGGCGACGAGTGCCCCAAGGCCCAGTGGCGGGCCTCCCCGGCGGCCCGGGCGCGGATCGAGGAGCTGGGGGTGGACGGCGAGGACGGGCTCCAGGCCTGGTTCATCCGGCACTTCGACGGCTGGCTCGCCGCGCGCGGGCGCCGGCTTGTCGGCTGGGACGAGATCCTGGAGGGCGGGCTGGCGGACGGCGCCGTCGTCTCCTCCTGGCGCGGCTACGGGGGCGGGATCGCCGCGGCCGAGGCCGGGCACGACGTGGTGATGTGCCCCGAGCAGCGGGTGTACCTGGACCACCGTCAGGCGGACGGCCCGGAGGAGCCGATGCCCATCGGGTACGTGCGCTCGCTGGAGGACGTGTACCGCTTCGAGCCGGTGCCGCCGAAGCTCTCGGCGGAGGCCGCCGCCCACGTGCTGGGGGCGCAGGCCAACGTGTGGACCGAGGTGATGGAGAACCAGGCCCGCGTCGACTACCAGGTGTTCCCGCGGCTGGCCGCCTTCGCGGAGGCGGTGTGGTCCCGGCTGCCGGAACCGGAATCGAGGGACTACGAGGGTTTCGAGGCCCGGATGGCGGCGCACTACGCACGGCTCGACGCCCTCGGCGTCGGCTACCGGCCACCGGCGGGACCGTTGCCGTGGCAGCGTCGGCCGGGGGTGCCGGGGCGTCCGCTGGAGGGCGCGCCCCCGATCGTGTGACCCGGGGGGCGTGCCGTCCGCCCGGCCGTCGTCGCGCCGTCGTTGACCGGAAGCGGAACTCTTCGGAAACCTTTGGAACTCTGCCTCTAATCAGAGCGATACGGGGGAAAACGGGCGTTCGGGAGGTAGGGGAAACAGGTGGTGCGAGGCCGGCGGCGACGGCGTCCGTGCGAGGTCCGGGCGAGGTCCGTGCGAGGTACGGACGGGGCGCGCGGCCGGGTGCGGGGCCCGGCCGGGTGCGGCACCCGCGGCCCCTCCCGGCCGCCGTACGGGCCGGACCGGGGGGTGCGACCCGGCGGAGGCGCCCGGGAGACCCTCGCGCGGGGCGGTCCCGAAGATGTGCCAGAGTTGCCACGTCCCGGCGGTGAGCACGTACCGTACGGCGGACAGGCGTGAGCGCCGGGACCGGGACATCGGGAAGGGGCAGCTGGGTTGACCACGCACGCACCGCACGCATCGCATTCGACTCAGGGGTCGCAACCACCGCAAGCGGCCCGGACGGCGCAGTCCGTGACGCTGCCGGTCTCGCTCGACGAGGCCGTGGCGGCGCTCACCGCCATGCCCGCGGCCGTGCCCGTGGCGGGCGGCACCGACCTCATGGCCGCCGTCAACGCCGGGCTGCTGCGGCCCGCCGCGCTGGTCGGCCTGGGGCGCATCAACGAGATCCGCGGCTGGCAGTACCAGGACGGGCACGCGCTGCTCGGCGCCGGACTGACGCACGCCCGGATGGGGCGGCCGGATTTCGCCGCTCTGATCCCCGCGCTCGCCGCCGCCGCCCGGGCCGCCGGCCCGCCGCAGATCCGCAACGCAGGCACCCTCGGCGGGAACATCGCGACGGCCGCGCCGACCGGTGACGCCCTGCCCGTGCTGGCGGCGCTGGAGGCGATCCTGGTCATCGTCGGCCCCGGCGGCTCGCAGCGCGAGATCCCGGTCTCCCACCTGCTCGCCGGCCGCGAGATGCTGCGGCCGGGCGAACTGATCGGCTTCGTGCGCGTCCCGCTGCTGCACGCCCCGCAGGTCTTCCTGAAGGCCACCGGGCGTACCGGGCCGGGCCGCGCGGTGGCGTCCGTGGGGCTCGTACTGGATCCCGCGCGCCGGGGCGTGCGGTGCGCCATCGGCGCGGTGGCCCCGATGCCGCTGCGGCCGCTGGAGGCCGAGCAGTGGGTGGCCTCGCTGATCGACTGGGACGGGGACCGCAGCCTGGCCCCCGAGGCGCTGGAGGCCTTCGGCGAGTACGTCGCGGCTGCCTGCGTGCCCGACCAGGGGGAACCGGTGTCCTCCGGAGTACTGCATCTGCGGCGGACGGTGGCCGTGCTGGCGCGCAGGGCCCTGGGGAGGGCGCTGACCTCATGAGTGAGAACGAGAACGTGAGCGGAACGACGGGGAACGCGGGCGGCGCGGGCAACGGCTGGGGCTGGGAGCCCGTACCGCAGGGCGGCGAGTACGACTCCGAGGCCACGGCCTTCGTGAAACTCCCGCAGGACATGCTGGACGCCCTCGACAACGGCGAACCCCTCGCCGCGCCCGGCCACGGGTACGTGCCGCCGCCGATGATCGTGCCGCTGGGCTCGGCCAGTACGGACCCCACCGCCACGGGCACCTGGACGATGCCGGTGCAGTGGCCCGAGGCGGGCACGGACCGGGCTCCGGCCGAACCCGCGCCCGCGCGGGGGCCCATCCCGGCCTCCATCCCGCTGCCGCCTTCGGTGGCGGCGGCCTTCGCGGAGCCCGCGGGCGGCGTGGGAGGCGGGGAGCAGGACCAGGGGGCGACGGCCGAGTGGCAGTTCCCCGAAGCGGTGCACCAGCCCGACGAGCGGGCGGCCACCGGGCAGTGGACCCTGCCGACGGCCGGTGAACCGCAGCAGGGGACGGGCGAGTTCCCGGCCGGCGCGTTCGCGGGCGACGGGTTTGCCGCCGGTGGGTTCCCGGCCGGCGGGTTCCCGGCCGACGGGTTTCCGGGCGACGGGGGCGTGGCGGCGGGCGACTGGAGCCAGGCCCCGGCGACGCTGCCGGGCGGGGCGGCGGCTCCGTGGGCGCAGCCGGGGGCGCTGGACGGTGGTTCCGGCGCGGCGGGCGCTGCCTTCGGGACCGAGACGCTGATGAGCTCCGGCGTGCTCCCGGGCGAGGGGCCCGGGGCCGGCGCGCTGGGACGCGGCCCGAGGGTGCTGGGCGGGCCCGGGGTCGGGACCCCGCTGCCGGAGGGCTACGCGCACCCCGGCACGGAGCCGGAGGGCGTGCTGCACGCCGCCCCGGACATCGACGCCGCCCACGGCCCGGCGCAGCCGCCGGTCGATGAGCAGCGGCCGCGCCCGGTGGAGGCCGAGACGGAGACCGGGCCCGGGGGGCACGGATCCGAAGGGCACGGGCAGGAGCGGGCCTTCGCGGAGCCGGCCGCCCCGGCCGCCGCCACCGAGCAGGCGGGCCCCGGTGCCGATGCCGATGCCGCTTCGGAACCTGATCCCGCATCCGATCCCGGTGCCGATCCCGATGCCGGTCCCGGTCCCGATGCCGGTCCCGGTCCCGATGCCGATCCCGTGCCCGTCGCCGAAGCGGGGGCCGCGGATGTGCCGGGTGAGGACACCGCCGACAGCGGTGTGACACCCCCGGCCGTGGGGGGCGGCGAAGGGGCGCCGGTGCAGGAGGAGACGTACGAGGAAGAAGGACTTCCCGCCGTCGCCCATCACGAGCACCCGGCGGCTTCCTACGTCCTGCGCGTCAACGGCGCCGACCGGCCCGTCACCGGCGCCTGGATCGGCGAGTCGCTCCTGTACGTGCTGCGCGAGCGCCTCGGCCTGGCCGGCGCCAAGGACGGCTGCTCGCAGGGCGAGTGCGGAGCCTGCGCGGTGCAGGTCGACGGGCGGCTCGTCGCCTCCTGCCTGGTCCCCGCGGCGACGGCGGCGGGCAGCGAGGTCCGCACCGTGGAGGGTCTCGCGACCGGCGGGCAACTGTCCGACGTACAAGAGGCCTTGTGCAGGTCGGGCGGCGTGCAGTGCGGCTTCTGCGTACCCGGCATGGCCATGACCATCCATGACCTGCTGGAGGGCAACCACGCCCCCAGCGACCTGGAGACCCGGCAGGCGCTGTGCGGCAACCTCTGCCGCTGCTCCGGCTACAAGGGCGTCGTCGAGGCGGTCCGCGAGGTCGTCGCGGAGCGCGAGGCGACGGCGGCCGAGGCCGCGGCGGCCACCGCTGCCGGGGACCCCGCCACGGCCGAACCCCGCATCCCGCACCAGGCACCGCCCGGCGAGGGCGGAGTCCACGGCGGCCCCGGAACGTACGGAGCCCACGACACGCTGGGCGGCGACCAGACCTTCCCGGGCGGTCACGACTCCCTGGGCGGCGGCCAGACCTTCCCCGGTGCCCACGACACCATGGGCGGCGGCCAGGTCCTGCACGGCGGTCACGACACGCTGGGCGGCGGCCAGACCTTCCCGGGTGTCCACGACTCCCTCGGCGGCGGCCAGGTCCTCCAGGGCGGCCACGACACCATGGGCGGCGGCCAGGTCCTGCACGGCGGCCACGACACGATGGGCGGCGGCCAGGTCCTCCAGGGCGGTCACGACACACTCGGCGGCGGCCAGCCCTTCCCCGGTGTCCACGACACCATGGGCGGGGACCAGGCCTTCCTCCCCGGTGTCCACGACACGTACGGCGGCGCCCAGGGCCTCCCCGGCCTCCACGACACCGTCGGCGGCCACGACCCCCACCACGGCGGTCACCACGACCCGCACCACGACCCGCATCACGACCCGCATCACGATCCGCACCAAGACCCCCACCACGGCGGTCAGGGCATCCACGGGATCCAGCACAACGGAGGCATGGCGTGAGCGGGCAGGACGCGGCCACGGCGACGACGGCCGTCACCACGGTCGGCGCGGCGGCGGAGGGGGAGCCGCCGACGTCGCCGCGCATGCGCGGAATCGGCGCTTCCGTCCCCTCCGCGGACGTCCGCGCCAAGACCGAGGGCACGTTCCCGTACGCCGCGGACCTGTGGGCCGAGGGCCTGCTGTGGGCCGCAGTGCTGCGGTCCCCGCACGCCCACGCCCGGATCCTGTCCATCGACACCTCCGCCGCGGCCGAGATGCCCGGCGTCCGGGCCGTGATCACCCACGCCGATGTCCCCGGGGCGACCACGCACGGCCGCCGGATCGCCGACCGGCCGGTCTTCGCCCACGACGTGGTCCGCCACCACGGCGAGCCCATCGCCGCCGTCGCCGCCGACCACCCCGACACGGCCCGCCTCGCCGCCGCCGCCATCACCGTCGAGTACGAGCTCCTCGACGCCGTCACGGACCCCGAGCAGTCCTTCGGCGCCGCCCCCCTCCACCCCGACGGCAACCTCATCCGGCACATCCCGCTGCGCTACGGCGACCCCGAGGCGACCGGCGAGGTCGTCGTCGAGGGCCTCTACCGCATCGGCCGCCAGGACCCCGCCCCCATCGGCGCCGAGGCCGGCCTCGCGGTGCCGCGCCCCGACGGCGGGGTGGAGATCTACACCGCCTCCACCGATCCGCACACCGACCGCGACCTCGCCGCCGCCTGCTTCGGCCTCGACCCGGACCGCGTCCGCGTCGTCGTCACCGGGGTGCCCGGCGCGACGGCCGACCGCGAGGACCCCGCCTTCCAGCTCCCGCTCGGGCTGCTCGCGCTGCGCACCGGCTGCCCGGTCAAGCTGGCCGCCACCCGCGAGGAGTCCTTCCTCGGCCACGCCCACCGCCACCCGACGCTGTTGCGCTACCGCCACCACGCGGACGCGGAGGGCCGGCTGGTCAAGGTCGAGGCGCAGATCCTGATGGACGCGGGCGCCTACGCCGACTCCTCCGCGGAATCCCTCGCGGCGGCGGTGGCGTTCGCGTGCGGCCCGTACATCGTCCCGCACGCCTTCGTGGAGGGCTGGGCGGTCCGCACCAACAACCCCCCGTCCGGCCACGTGCGCGGCGAAGGCGCCATGCAGGTCTGCGCGGCGTACGAGGGCCAGATGGACAAGCTCGCGGCCGCCCTCGGCATCGACGGCGCGGAAGTGCGGATGCGCAACGTCCTGTCGACGGGCGACCTCCTGCCCACCGGGCAGACGGTCACCTGCCCGGCCCCGGTCGCCGAACTCCTGCGGTCCGTACGCGACTTCCCGCTCCCCTCCCTCCCGAAGGACACCCCGGAGGAGGAGTGGCTGCTGCCCGGCGGCCCCGAGGGCGCGGGCGAGCCGGGCGCGGTGCGGCGCGGGGTCGGCTACGGCGTGGGCATGGTCCACATGCTCGGCGCCGAGGGTGCGGACGAGGTCTCCACCGCCACCGTGAAGGTGGTCGGCGGCACGGCCACCGTCATCTGTGCGGCCGTCGACACCGGCCAGGGCTTCGCGACCCTCGCCCGGCAGATCGTCCAGGAGGTCCTCGGCGTGGACGAGGTGGCGATGGCCCCCGTCGACACCGACCAGCCGCCGGCGGGCCCGTCGGCGCACGGCCGCCACACCTGGGTGTCGGGCGGGGCGGTGGAACGCGCGGCCAAGATGGTCCGCACCCAGCTCCTCCAGCCGATGGCCCACAAGCTGGGCATGTCCACCGAGCTCCTGCAGATCCAGGACGGCCGGATCACCTCCTACGACGGCGCCTTCTCGACGACGGTCGCGGAGGCGATCGAGGGCAAGGAGCTCTGGGCGACGGCCCAGTGCCGCCCCCACCCGACGGAGCCGCTGGGCGCGGACGGCCAGGGCGACGCGTTCGTGGGCCTCGCCTTCTGCGCGATCCGCGCGGTGGTCGACGTCGACATCGAGCTGGGCTCGGTACGCGTCGTGGAACTCGCCGTCGCCCAGGACGTGGGCCGGATCCTCAACCCCCGCCAGCTGGAAGCCCGTATCGAAGCGGGCGTCACCCAGGGCGTGGGCGCGGCGCTGACGGAGAACCTCCGCTCGGTCGCAGGCCTGGTACGCCACCCCGACCTGACCGGCTACGCCCTGCCGACCTCCCTCGACGCCCCGGCCGTGCGCATCGTCCGGCTGGTGGAGGAGCGCGACGTGGTGGCCCCGTTCGGCGCGAAGGCGGCGAGCGCGGTGCCGGTGGTGACCACCCCGGCGGCGATCGCGTCGGCGGTCCGGGCGGCGACGGGACGGCCCGTGAACAGGATCCCGATCCGGCCATCGGCGGCGGTGGCGGTGCCCAACTCGTAACCGTGTGACCCGCATTGCACGTGCAACCCGAGCTTGGGCCGGTCGCCGCCGATCGATAGAGTGATCGGCGGCACCCGGAACGTGCGGGTGCGAACGGGGACGGGGAGCGGCACCGGAGACGGGTGCCGCGCTACCCGCGGGGAGACGGGGAACGGGGAGGCCGGCGTGGCAGAGGACAACGGGCCGATGCTGTTGGGGGGCAACGTCAGCGCGAGCGTGGCGGACGCCATCATGAGCCAGGCGCAGGCCCTTCAGGTCGAGTACGAGTCGATGACCGGCTACAAGAAGCTGGTCGACGCCCTCCTGAAGAAGCTCGACGGCTCGGACGCGGACGAGAAGAAACTCGCCGACGGCACCCTGCCGGCAGGCACCCTCGGCACCGGCTTCGCCGAGGCGGACACCCTGTTCAAGGCGTACTCGACGGTCCACTCGGAGCTGCAGAAACTCTCCCAGGGCCTGGCATCCCAGATCGAGGCCCTCGGCATCGCGGTCCTCACGGCGGGCAAGGGTTATGCGGGGGTGGACGAGGACACGCAGGCGCGGATGCGCGCCATCATCCGGCAGTCGAAGCAGGACTACGTCCGGGACCGCGACCCGCAGGTCCGCGAGGACGAGCAGGCCCGCCAAAAGGCGGCGGCCCAGCAGGGCACTCCGACTCCCACCCCCAGCAAGTCGGGAGGTTCTTACTGATGGCGACGGACTTCGAGGCCTACACGCACGAGCAGTTGCTCGCGATGATCGCCTCTCTGGACTCGGCGACGGTCGTCGCGCGCGCCACCCAGCTGCAGGGTGCGGCGGTCGCGATCAAGGACATCGGCGAGAGCCTGCGGAAGCACCAGGTGAAGGGCTGGGAGGGCGAGGCGGCCGACAGGTTCCAGGAGTGGGTGACGCGGGCGGGCAACGCGACGCTGCGGCTGGCGGACTACAGCGAGGAGGGCAGCAAGTGGATGACGCACGCTGCCCAGACGATGGTGGAGGTCAAGACCAACACCCCGAAGTACGACGCGTCGGCGGCGGCGGACCTGGCGGCGGCACACAAGTTCCACAACGACCCGGACGCCCAGCAGATGGGCCGCACGGCGAACTCGAAGCTGAACGGTGACCGCCAGGAGGCGATCCAGCAGCTGACGAAGCTGGCGCAGTCGTACGAGGCGTCGGCGACCCAGCTGAACAAGGCGGAGATCCCTACGTTCCCGCCGCCGCCGGGAACGTTCGAGCCGGAGAGTAGCTACGGCAGTGTCTACGTGGACCGGTCGAACGGTGAGGCTGGTGGAGGCTTCAGCTCTGCTGGCTCGTCCCATGTCTTGCCGTCGTCGGGGAGCGGAGCTGCATCGACTGGACCTGATGGGGCGTCTTCGGGGCAGCCGCCGCGGGACAACAGCCTCCGCCCGGTTGGTGGCCCCTCGCAGACACCAGTCATTCCGGACCGGAGCGTCGATGTGGGCCTCGATCATGTTGCGACGTTGCCGGACAGGGTATTGCCTCCAACGACTGGTGTGCCGGGTCCGGGCCCAATCGCGCCGGGTGTCCCCAGCTCGCTGCCAGGGGTGCCGCTGCCGCCGATCGGGGGCAGTCCGATGCCGGGCGGTGGTGTACCGCTGCCCAGCGCGAGGCCTCCGGTTGGCATCGGTGGTAAGGGGAGCGGTATTCCGGTTCTGCCTCCGCGTGACGCCGGAATCGTGGGCGGCAAGCCTCTAACCCCTGGCAGTCCGACCTCGGGCATTCCGCGTGGCACGGTCATCGGCGCGGAGGGGACGCAGGCGGCAGGAAGGGGCGGAGTGATGGGTGGCGGTGGCCTTGGTGGCCCGCACGGTCCTTCGGGTGGTGGTTCGGCGGTCGGCCGTCGGCTGGCGATGGAGCCGGGCGGGGTGGTCGGAGGGCGCCAGCCCACTGCGGGCAGCCGTTCCGGGACAGGCGGTCCGCCCTTTACCCAGGGGGGTTCCGGGCTGGTGCGCGGTGGTTCAGGGGCTGGAGCGCTGGGTCACGGCGGTGCCGGCGCCTCGGCTCCCGGCAACCGTCGTGGAGGCGTTGGGGTCGGACGCCCCGATTATCTGTCTGAGGACGAAGAGACCTGGCAGGGTGACCGTCGTGTCGTTCCGCCAGTAATCGACTGAGTGGATCGGACGTGCACGGGATGCGCATGCGCAAGGTGACCTCGACCCTGGTGGGTTTTGTGCTGGCTGGGGTCGCCGCGACTCCTGCGCATGCGCAGACCATTCGAGAGAGGCAGTGGCACCTCGATGCCATGAAGGCCGACGACATCTGGAAGATCAGCACGGGTAAGGGCGTCACCGTCGCGGTTATCGACACCGGAGTGGAGAGGATCGCGGAACTCGAAGGCCAGGTCCTCCCGGGCAAGGATTTCGCAGCCGGATATACGGGGTACAAGGGGGATGAACGTACCGACTTTGATGCGCACGGAACTGGCATCGCCGCAATGATTGCCGGTTCGGGCATCCACCCAAGCGGTGACGGTTCATTCGGGCTGGCGCCCGGCGTCAAGATCCTGCCCATTCGCGTGCCGTATGAGACGGACCCCACTACCCCGTCTTGGGTTGCTGCAATCCGATACGCCGCAGACTCGGACGCCAAGGTCATCAATATTTCGCTGGGCGTCGATGGCACGGCAATGCAAGATCAGGCGAGGTCGGAGGCTGTGAAGTATGCGCTTTCCAAAGGGAAGTTGATCTTCTCTGCGGTAGGGAACGACGGTGACACCGTCAACAGGGTGGAGTATCCGAGCGCAACGCCAGGAGTCGTCGGCGTTGGAGCAGTGGATGCAGAGGGCAGCGCTACCAAAGAATCACAGCACGGCTCACAGGTAGATCTGTCTGCACCAGGTATCGACATTCTTACGGCCTGTGCAGGCAAGACCGAACTCTGTAACACCCACGGCACCAGTGACGCGACCGCCCTCGCCTCCGCCTCCGCCGCCCTCCTCTGGTCCGCGCACCCCGACTGGACCAACAACCAGGTCCTCCGGGTCCTGCTGAACACCGCCGGGAAGCCGACCGATGGCTCAGCGCGGAACGACTACGTCGGCTACGGCGTCGTGCGGCCGCGGGTTGCCGTTCCCACGCCCGGGGATCCGGGGCCCGCGGACGTCTATCCGCTTCCCGATCTGGCGGCGGCCGGCGCCGCTGGCGGGAAAACGGCGGAAACTGGCGCGTCCAAGCCCGTACCGCAGCCCGAGGCGGGCGTTAAAAAGAGTGACGGCAGTAGCCTTCCGTGGATCGCCCTCGGGCTGGGTGCCTGCGTCGTCATCGGCGGAGCCGTTACCGCCGTCGCCGTACGTCGCAACCGTCGCTGAACCGAACCGACCGCCCCTGGAGGCCCGGATGTCGTTCGACGAGGAATGGGCCGCCGCGCGCACCACCGCAGCGGCCAGCGTCTCCATGCGGCTCAACCAGGCGGCCCCGGGCACCGGCGGTCAGGACCTCGAACTCAACCAGGACCACATCGGCGCCATCGGCACCGAGGCCCACATGCTGCACTCCCGCCTCCAGACCGACGGCAAGCACGCCGCAGCCGCCACAGCCGAAGCTGCCGGTGCGCTCGGCAAGGAGGGCTTCGCGAGCGGGGCGGCCCTGACAAGGCTCAACTCCCGCTGGGAGAGCCAGGTGAAGACCCTCGGCGCCGCCTGCGCGCAGATCTCCAACGGCCTGAACTACTCCCTCTCCTCGCACGACAAGGAAGAGCAGCGGCTCTACGCCGAGTTCACGACCTCGAAGCTCGACGAGTACCTCAAGTAGGCGGCGCCCGTGCTGACGTACGAGAACGTCCTCAACGCCCCGGTCGACAAGCTCCAGACGGCGGCCACCGACTGGCAGGCGATGGCCGCGAAGCTGGAGGAGCTGGCCGAGGCGGCTCGCAACGGTATGAAGGCCAAGGCCGACAAGGCAGAGTGGAGCGGGGTCACGGCCGGGGTGGCGCGGCCGTTCGTGGCGAAGACGGCCAAGGAGTTCGAAGACGCCGCCAAGGAGGCCAAGGGCATCCACCAGGCGCTCACCCAGGCCCACGCCACGTTCACCTCGTCCCGCGACCGGCTGAAGAAGCTCTCCGAGGAAGAGGTGCCCGCCGCGGGCTTCCGGGTGGACGCCAAGGGCAAGGTGCAGGCCGCCCCCCTCGCCACCGAGGAGGAGCGCTACGCGGCCCGGCACGACCCCGACTACCAGGAGTCCATCCGCGTCAACCTGCCCCAGTGGCAGGCGAAGATCGACGCGGCCGTCGACGCCTGCGACGACGTCGACCAGTCGCTCGCCCGCCTCCTGGGCGCCAACGTCGCCGAGGACCACAACTTCAGCGCCCCGAAGTACGCCGGCCTCGCCGCCGAGCAGGCCGGCCACGCCGCCGCCCTCGCGAAGAAGGGCCGGGACCTCTCCCACGCCGAACTCGTCGAGCTGAACGAGCTGCTGGCGGACAACGCGAAGGTCGCGGACTTCTCGACGGCCTTCTACCAGGAGCTGGGACCCAAGGGCGCGCTCCAGTTCTTCGGCTCCATGTCGACCGACACCCAGGAGTGGGGCAAGGTCGACGAACAGCGGCTCAAGGACGTCCGGGAACTCCAGAAGAACCTGGGCCTGAACCTCGCGACGGCGACCCGCTCCACGTCCGAGCCGCACCTTCCCGACAGCTACGCGCAGGAGCTGCGCAAGCTCGGCACCCAGCACATCCCGCTGGCGAAGTACGACCAGAACCCGCCCTACGGCTACCAGCTGCTTGGCGGGATCATGCGCTACGGCAACTACGACCCCAAGTTCCTGGTCCCCATCGCCGAACACGCCACCCAGATCCACGCGAAGGACCCCGACTTCTTCAACGGGACCCGCCGCCTCGACGGTCTCGGCAAGAACCTGTTGAACCCCTCCGGGATCAACGGCGCCGGATACGACCCGGTGGTCAGCTTCCTGGAGGCACTGGGGCACAGCCCGGAGGCGTCGGCCGCGTTCTTCGACCCCGAACGGCCTCCGCACGCCTACAACCAGGACGGCACGGAGAAGCCCGGCGTCGCGAACCTGGGCAAGGACGCCAAGGGCACGCCGATCACCGGCTACCTCGATTTCTTCGCCCGGGAGGACTACGACTGCACCATCGACATGGAGGGCACGAACTTCGACGACCTCAAGAAGGTCGAGAAGCACATGCCGGATGCCCTGGGCCATGCCCTGGAGGCGGCCGCCCTCGGTCATGCCTGGGACGACCCGAAGCCTGAGCTCCACCGGACCGAAACCGGCGCGGCGGTCATGGCGGCGGCCGCGGCCAAGTACGGCGGCGACGCCGGACTCCTCCATCACCAGGACGTCCTGGCCGACAGCCTGGGCAATATGACCGCCGGGTACATCGACGACGTCAACCGCGCGCTGAGCTCGGACCCCGACCACAGCGTCTTCGCCCCACGGGACGGGGACGATCAGGCCCATGTGAAATTCGAGCGCGACGGCGCCCGTGACCTGCTGGCCGTGCTCGGGCAGCATCCCGATGCATACGCCACCGTCTCCACCGCAGAGCGTGTCTACTCCGCGAGCGTGCTGGAAGGCCAGGCGGAGCACGACGGAAAGATCGACGAGGGCCGGGCCCGTTCGACGATCCGGACCACGGCGGAGGTGCAGGGCATCCTCGACGAGTCCAGAGCGGGACAGGTCCAGGGCGTCGGGGAGAAGAAGCACGAGGAATACGAGAAGGCGCACGAACAGCAGTCCGCCTGGGTCGAGTTCGGGACGACGGCGGCCATCGCGGGCGGTGTGGCCTTCCTGCCCGCCACGGCCGCAGCAGCGGGAGCGGCGGCGGTCGTCGTTCCGCTGGCCATCGATCTCGGCAGTGGTGCTGCCGAGCAGGCGGTCTCAGGCGTCGTGGGAGAGTGGTCGGACGAGGTCAAGGAAGAGCACAAGGACAAGATCGACGGCGCGACACACGACAGCAACAAGGCCATGTTCCAGGCGGGTGAGCACAGCGCCGAGGCGCCCATGCGGAAGTTCATGGAGCGCCATCGCATCGATCCGGACAGTGACTTCGGGAACGATTTCGTCGAGTCGATGCGCATCGGGTACGAAGCCGGCAACTCCGTCGCCCGTCAGCAGGGCCATGAGGCCCAGACCAAGGGTGTCGAGTGAGCCGGGGCCCGATACCGCGGCGGCCGGTTGCCCTGATGCTCTGGGGGGCGGCCTTCGGCACGGCGGTGGTGGGCTGCTCTGCCGCCGAGCCGGAGCCCGCCGGCCCGCCCACCGCTGGGCCGCTGCTCTCCGTCAGTCAGATCTGTGCCGGGCTCTTCACGGGCGACGGAGGGAAGGCGCTGGAGCGGATCCTTGAGTCCACGGAGTTCCAGATACGGGACGAGAAGGGGAATCCGGAGGCCGGGGCGGTCGCGCGGGCAATGGAGGGTGCCTACCGGTCCGGAGCAAAGATCCATGACGCGCCCCAGCCGGTCTGCAGGATCGTAGGAACGGCCAAGGACGGTTACCGTCCCACGGCGCATGTCATGTTCACCGCTTACAGCAAGTACGACGCAGATCCGGCCGATCTTCCAGGAGCGAGCGCTCGGGGGCCGAGGGTCTGGAGGCAGGGGAAGTCGGTCGACGTCACGTTCGACTGCGTCAGTGTGCGCGTCGGCTCGACCTCTGACATTCCCTTGCAGGTCACCGCGGCGTTCCAAGAGCAGTGGCAGGGGAGCAAGGGGCCGACCGCCCTCGGCCAGGACTACCTGGCCGTCACCCACTCGGCGGCGCTCGCCGTCGCCAAGGCGCTCGGGTGCGTGGATGACGGCGGGCTCCCCGCCCGGGCGCAGGAGCTGCCGCCGGCGGCCGGTGCCGGCTCGGCGCCCGCCGGACGCCCCGCCCCGTAGGGCCCGCACACCGGCGAGGCCGCCCGGGGGACGGATCCCCCGGGCGGCCTCGGTGAGAAGCCGTGACCGGAATCGAACCGGCGTAACTCGCTTTGCAGGCGAGTCCCTCAACCACTCGGGCACACGGCTGTGTCGTGGTGACGTGTACGACGCTACGGGGGGCCCGTCGGGTGGGGAAGGGTGGCCGGTGGGGTGCAATGTGACTGCCATGTCGCGTTCACAGTCCTAGGTCCCGGGGCCGAGGAGGGATCAGCCCAAAAGACAGGGGCGTCAGCGCGGTGTGGGCCTTACTCTGGGGCGATGAGCGCCCTTGAACCCCGGATATCCGTGCCCGACGCCGCCCCGCCTCCGCAGGGCGGCGTCCTCGGGCCCGCGTACCGGACGCTCAGCGTCGGGATGATCTCCGTCATCTTCCTGATCGCCTTCGAGGCCACCGCCGTAGGGACGGCCATGCCCGTCGCCGCCCGGGAGCTGGACGGGATCGGCCTCTACGCCTTCGCGTTCTCCGCCTACTTCACCACCAGCCTCTTCGGGATGGTCCTCTCCGGGCAGTGGTCCGACCGGCAGGGCCCGCTGCGGCCGCTCACCGTCGGGATCGGGGCCTTCGCCGCCGGGCTGGT
The DNA here is from genome assembly GCF_002803845.1 of Streptomyces lavendulae subsp. lavendulae. Classification (GTDB taxonomy): domain Bacteria; phylum Actinomycetota; class Actinomycetes; order Streptomycetales; family Streptomycetaceae; genus Streptomyces; species Streptomyces lavendulae. Next base: position 5,246,591 of record NZ_CP024985.1, read on the forward strand.
GTGTTCCGGGACCGCCGCGACCATGGGGGTCTTCGTCCTCGGGCGGGCCGTGCAGGGGTTCGGGGGCGGGCTGGTCATCGTCGCGCTCTACGTGGTGGTCAGCCGGGCCTACGAGGAGCGGCTGCGGCCCGCCATCATGGCCGCCTTCGCCGCGAGCTGGGTCGTGCCGTCCATCGTCGGGCCGCTGGCCGCCGGGACGGTCACCGAGCACCTCGGCTGGCGGTGGGTGTTCCTCGGCATCCCGGCGCTGGTCGTCGTACCGCTGGTGGTGGCCCTACCCGCGATCCGGCGGACCGCCTCCGGGCCCGTCGACCCCGGGGCGGCCGTCGCGTTCGACCGGCGCCGGATCGGGTTCGCCCTCGGGATCTCGCTGGGCGCGGGGCTGCTCCAGTACGCCGCCCAGGACCTGCGCTGGCTCTCGCTGCTGCCCGGCCTCGCGGGCGTGGCCCTGCTGGTGCCCGCCGTGCGGGCGCTGATGCCGCGCGGGACGTACCTGGCCCGGCGCGGTCTGCCGTCCGTGGTGCTGCTGCGCGGGGTCGCGGCGGGAGCCTTCATCGGGGCCGAGAGCTTCGTGCCGCTGATGCTGGTCACCCAGCGGGGGCTGAGCCCCACGATGGCCGGCTTCTCGCTGGCGCTGGGCGGGGTGACGTGGGCGCTCGGCTCCTGGGTGCAGTCCAAGGGGCGCACGGCACCGTACCGGGAGCGGCTCATGGTCGCCGGGATGGTGATGGTGGCCTTCGCCATCGCGGCGGCCCCGGCGGTGCTCATCGAGTCCGTCCCCGTCTGGACCGCCGCGCTCGCCTGGGGGGTGGGCTGCCTCGGCATGGGACTGGTGATCGGCTCCACGAGCGTGCTGCTGCTGAAGCTGTCGGCCCCGGAGGAGGCGGGGGCGAACTCCGCCGCGCTGCAGATCTCCGACGCCCTCGCGAACGTGGTGCTCCTCGCCGCCGTGGGCGCCGCCTTCGCCGGGCTCGGCGGGGGAGCGGTGGGGTCCGCCGGGCACACCCTGACCGAGGGCGCCGCCTCCGCCTCGCACCCCGCCGCCTTCCTGGCGGTGTTCCTGCCGATGGCGTGCGTGGCACTGGCGGGGGCCTGGGTCGCGACCCGGCTGGACCCCGCCCCGGCCGCGACGGGCACCGACCCCGCCCCGGCCGGGACGGGTACCCGGAAAAGCTGAGGGGGCGGAGGGCCCGAGGGGATAGGTTCGGCGGCATGCACGAGCTGAACGTCCCCCTTTCCGACGCCGAGCGCGCCGAGCTCTCCGACCTGGCCGACGCCACCGGCCGCACGCCCGAGGAACTCGCGCTGGAGGCCGTACGCGCGCACCTGCGGGCGGAGCGCGAGCGTGTCGGGGAGGCCGCCGCGCGCCTCGCCCGCGCCCACGCCCCGCTGCTGGAGAGGCTCGGACGGTGATCCCCGTGCGCCACCTCACCCTCGCCGAGGTCCTCGACCTCGCCCGGCACGCCTGCCTGGCCCAGGACCAGCCCGTGGAACTGCGCGCCCCCGGACTGCTGGAGTCCGCCGTGCACCGGCCGCGGGCCCGCATGTTCGGCGTGCCCGCCTACGAGGACCCGTACGAGCAGGCGGCCGCGCTGCTCCACGGGATCGCCGCGAACCACCCCCTGGTCGACGGGAACAAGCGGACGGCCTGGCTGGCCGCCGCGACCTTCCTCGCCGTGAACGGCGTGGACCTCTCGGCGGTGGACCAGGACACGGCGTACGACCTGGTCATCGACGTGGCCGCCGGCCACGAGGCCGACGTCGCCGTGATCGCGGAGCGGCTGCGCGCGATGTGACGCTCGCCGCACCCGCCGAGGTCACAGGCCTGTCCCTCCGGGAGGGGCGGGCGGGGGCCGGTAAGGTGGCCCGGTTGTCCTACGTACGACCGCGACCGTGACTGAGACGAACCGGAGACCGTGACTACTACCGCCTCCCACCACCTCTCACCCGCCTTCCCCGGCCGCGCGCCGTGGGGCACCGCCAGCAAGCTGCGTGCCTGGCAGGAGGGTGCCCTGACCCGGTACATCGAGACGCAGCCGCGCGACTTCCTGGCGGTCGCGACCCCCGGAGCCGGCAAGACCACCTTCGCGCTGACCCTCGCGTCCTGGCTGCTGCACCACCACGTGGTGCAGCAGGTGACCGTCGTCGCGCCGACCGAGCACCTGAAGAAGCAATGGGCGGAGGCGGCGGCCCGGATAGGCATCCGGCTCGACCCGGAGTACTCCGCCGGGCCGCTGAGCAAGGACTACCACGGGGTCGCCGTCACCTACGCGGGTGTCGGCGTGCGCCCGATGCTGCACCGCAACCGCTGCGAGCAGCGCAAGACCCTGGTGATCCTCGACGAGATCCACCACGCGGGCGACTCGAAGTCCTGGGGCGAGGCCTGCCTGGAGGCCTTCGACCCGGCGACCCGGCGCCTGGCCCTGACCGGTACGCCCTTCCGGTCCGACACGAACCCGATCCCCTTCGTCACGTACGAGGAGGGCAACGACGGGATCCGCCGGTCCTCCGCGGACTACACGTACGGCTACGGCAACGCGCTCGGCGACGGCGTCGTGCGGCCGGTCATCTTCCTCTCCTACAGCGGCAACATGCGCTGGCGCACCAAGGCGGGGGACGAGATCGCGGCCCGCCTCGGCGAGCCGATGACCAAGGACGCCATCTCGCAGGCCTGGCGCACCGCGCTGGACCCGCGCGGCGACTGGATGCCGAACGTGCTGCGCGCCGCCGACCAGCGCCTGACGGAGGTCAGGAAGGGCATCCCGGACGCGGGCGGCCTCGTCATCGCCTCCGACCAGGACTCGGCCCGCGCGTACGCCAAGCTGATCCGCGAGATCACCGGGACGAAGGCGACCCTGGTGCTGTCGGACGACACGGGCGCCTCGAAGAACATCGACACCTTCAGCGGGAACGACGACCGCTGGATGGTCGCGGTCCGCATGGTGTCCGAGGGCGTCGACGTCCCGCGCCTGGCGGTCGGCGTGTACGCGACGACGATCTCGACGCCGCTGTTCTTCGCGCAGGCGGTCGGGCGTTTCGTGCGATCGCGCAGGCGCGGCGAGACGGCGTCCGTGTTCCTTCCGACGATCCCCTACCTCCTCGGCTTCGCGAACGAGATGGAGGTCGAGCGCGACCACGTCCTCGACAAGCCGAAGAAGCAGGGCGAGGAGGACCCGTACGCCGAGTCCGAGAAGGAGATGGACGAGGCGAACCGGCAGGAGGACGAGGACACCGGCGAGGACGAGCAGATGTCCTTCGAGGCGCTGGAGTCCGACGCCGTCTTCGACCGGGTGCTGTACGACGGCGCCGAGTTCGGCATGCAGGCGCACCCGGGCAGCGAGGAGGAGCAGGACTACCTCGGCATCCCGGGGCTGCTGGAGCCGGACCAGGTGCAGATGCTGCTCCAGAAGCGGCAGTCGCGGCAGATCGCGCACAGCCGGCGCAAGCCGGACTCGGAGGCGGACCTGCTGGAGCTGCCGGCCGACCGGCGGCCGGTGGTTTCCCACAAGGAGCTGCTGGAGCTGCGCAAGTCGCTGAACACGATGGTCGGCGCGTACGTCCACCAGAGCGGCAAGCCGCACGGGGTGATCCACACGGAGCTGCGCCGGGTGTGCGGCGGACCGCCGAGCGCGGAGGCGACGGCGGGGCAGCTGCGGGAGCGGATCAAGAAGGTGCAGGAGTGGGCCACTCGGATGCGGTAGCGCGTCCGCGGGGGGTGTGACACGCGGAACGGGGTCCGTGCGCTGCTGCGCACGGACCCCGTTCTCGTACTGCCTACTGGCTGTTTACTGCCTGCCGTCAGGCGCCGACGCGCCGACGGCGGCCGTTGCCCGCGACGAGGGCCGCACCCATGGCGAGCGCGACGCCGCCGGCGCCGAGGGCCCAGGTGGTGGCCGCGTCGGTACCGGTCTCGGCGAGCTGACCACCGGCGTTGGTGGTGGTGCCCGTGGAGACGGCGGTGCCGGTGCCGGTGCCGGTGTTGTGGTCGACGATCGGCGTGGTGGAGGTGCCACCGTTCGGCTTGGTGCCGCCACCGGTGTGGCCGGTGTGGCCGCCGCCGGTGTTGCCACCGGTGTTGCCACCCTGGTTGGCGCCGGACTTGATCTCGGAGTGGGCGAAGTTGGCGTCGGAGAAGATCTCCTCACCCTCGACGTTGCTCCAGCCCACGGGGGCGACGGCGAACTCCGTCGCCGGAGCGTCCTTCGAGAACTTCAGGCGGAGCTTGATGTCGAACTTGTCATCCTTGGCGATCGAGCCCCGGCCGAGGTCGATGCCGAAGGCGTCCTCGGTGCCGCTCGCCTCGGCCGGCCACCACTTCCAGTTGCCCTTCGCGTCGGGGAGGTAGACCTCAAGGGCGATGTACCCGTCCTTGAACTGGGTCGTGCGGGTGAGCAGGTTCAGACCGAGCGAGTAGTCGCCGAGGTCCTTGCCGCCGGTGTTGTCCACCTCAAGGGTGAACTCCTGCCAGCCGCCACCGGGCTTGAAGGAGGACGGCAGGTCCTTCACCGCGAGCTTCGGACCGTTGGCGACCCACTCGGCGCCGTCCTTGGCGTCGGCCGCGTCCGCGGCCTTCGCGGCCGGAGCCGGGGTCTGGGCGGCGGGCTTGGCGTCCGCGGCGGGCTTGGCGGCGTCGGCGGCCGGGACCGCCGGGGTCTCCGCGGCCGGCTTCGCGGCGTCGGCGGCCGGGGTCTCGGCGGCGGGCTTCGCGGCCGGGGTCTCGGCGGCCGGGGCCGGGGTCTCCGCGGCGGGCTTGGCAGCCTCCGCCGGGGTCGCCGGGGCCTCCGCGGCCGGCTTGGCGGCGGCGTCGGCGGCCGGAGCCGCGTCCGGCGTGGTGATCGCCGGGTTCTGGACCTCGTCCGCCATGGCGGGCGTGGCCATGAGGACCGTCGGGCCCACCACGGCAGCGGCGGCGACGATGGCCATGCGCTTCAGCTTCACTTGTACTTCTTTCCCCTACGTGGGCACGGCGTCGCACGCCCTGCCCACCCCCAAAAATCTTTTTGAACGTGATCAGACTAAGGGGGCTGTAAAGCGGTTTTCGCTTGAGGAACATTACGAATTGGCACAGGCGTCAGCAGAAAAGGACACAAACCGACAGCAGGCGCCCGGATTCTGGACGAGGCCTTCCGCTGAGCGAACCCGCTCGCTACTGTCCCCGCATCGAACGCCCCGTGGCAGCGCCGCCGCGGGAGCGCAGCCGGTGCCATGGCCGCTACCGGCGGCCTCTCCGTGCGTCGCCGAGGGACCGGCAGCGCTCCACCCCGTGAGAGTCACCGCCGCCCACCCGAAGGAGAGGGAGAGGCGTCGTGACCGCGGAAACCTCCCAGACTCTCGATCGAGGGCTGAGAGTCCTCAAGCTGCTCGCCGACACCGACCACGGTCTGACTGTCACCGAGCTCTCCAACCGCCTCGGTGTCAACCGCACCGTGGTCTACCGACTGCTCGCGACCCTCGAACAGCACGCCCTGGTCCGCCGCGACCTCGGCGGCCGGGCCCGCGTCGGGCTCGGCGTGCTGCGGCTGGGGCGTCAGGTCCACCCGCTCGTGCGGGAGGCGGCGCTGCCCGCGCTGCGTTCGCTCGCCGAGGACATAGGCGCCACCGCGCACCTGACCCTCGTCGACGGCACCGAGGCGCTCGCCGTCGCCGTCGTCGAGCCGACCTGGACCGACTACCACGTCGCCTACCGCGCCGGTTTCCGTCACCCCCTGGACCGCGGTGCGGCCGGCCGGGCCATCCTGGCCGCCCGCCAGGGCACGCTCATCGAGCCCGGCTACACCCTGACCCACGGCGAACTCGAAGCGGGCGCCAGCGGCGCCGCCGCCCCGCTGGTCGGCATCACCGGGCTGGAGGGCAGCGTCGGCGTGGTGATGCTGGCCGACGCCGTACCGGAGCGGGTGGGTCCGCGCGTGGTCGACGCCGCCCGCGAGGTCGCCGACGCCCTGCGCTAGCCGGTTGCCGCCGCCGGTGTTCCCCGGCGAGGGCACCGCCCGGGCCGCGGCCCGCCGCCGGGGAGCCCCCCCCGGCGGCCCCGCGCTCGGCGGCCCCACGCCCGGCGGCCCCACGCCCGGCGGCCGCGCGCCCGGACGACAGCGCCTCCACGGCCGCATGGTCCGGGGCCGCACCCCCTGGCCGGCCCCGCCCCGGCGGCTGCGCTCCCCCGGGATGCCCGCGCCCCCCCCGGACACGGGAGCCCCGGACGCCCGAGCCCCGGAACATCGGCGCCACCGGCGCACGGGCACGCGGGCACCGCTGTGCGGCCCGATAGATTGGCCGGGTGCTCTCTCGCCTCACACGTCTGCCGCGTCCCGCCGCCCTGGCCATCTGCGCCGCGCCCGTAGCCGCGCTGTTCGCGGTGGCCGCCCTCGCGCCACTGCCCTTCGTGATCGCCCAGCCGGGCCTCACGGCCGACGTGCTCGGTGCCCGTGACGGCAAGCCCGTCATCACCGTCACCGGTGCGCCCACCCGGGACACCAAGGGCCAGCTGCGGATGACCACCATCCAGGCGACCGGCCCCTCCAGCACCGTCACCCTTCCCGAGCTGATCGGCAACTGGTTCGACAGCACCCGGGCGGTCATGCCGAAGGGGGCCGTCTACCCGTCGGGCGGAAGCGACAAGGAGATCGAGCAGCACAACCTGGAGGAGATGACGCAGTCCCAGTCGGCCGCCGCCCAGGCCGCCCTCGGATATCTCCACAAGGACCCGAAGGCGGTCAAGGCCGACCTCAACCTCGCCGACGTCGGCGGTCCCAGCGCCGGACTGCTCTTCTCCCTCGGCATCGTCGACAAGCTCGACGGCGACGGCAGCGGCGGCGACCTCACCGGCGGGCGCACCATCGCCGGTACGGGAACCATCACCGCCGACGGGACGGTCGGCGCCGTCGGGGGAGTGGGCCTGAAGACCCAGGCGGCCCGCCGCGACGGGGCGACGGTCTTCCTCGTCCCGAAGGCGGAATGCTCCGACGCCAAGGCCGAACTCCCCCAGGGGCTGCGGCTGATCCCCGTCACCTCGCTGTCGGGCGCGGTGGACTCCCTGCGGGCGCTTCAGCGGGGCGGGGAGGTTCCGGCCTGCTGACGGGCCCGGACGGGGTGTGGTCGAGGCCGCGCCAGGCGGGGAAGAGGAGGGGGGTCAGGGTGGTCAGGAAGTAGGCGGCGCCGAAGGCCAGGAGGGCGTGGGCGATGCCGAAGCCGTCCACCAGGAGGCCCGCCGTGAGGCCGCCCAGGGGCATCACCAGCTCGCAGCCCGCCATGGTCACGCCGGAGACGCGGCTGCGCAGTTCCTCGGGGACCAGTTCGTACATCACCGTGCCGAGGATCGGGTTGAGCATGCCCGCCCCGAGGCCGGAGAGGGCCATGACGACCGCCAGCGGTGGCGCGGTGTCGGTGAGGGCGGCCGTCACGTAGCGGGGGGCGCCGCACAGGAGGAAGGCCACCGCGAACACCGCCCGGCGGGGGAAGCGCTCGCCCCACGCCCCGTAGAGCAGGGCGCCCAGCAGGGCGGAGCCGCCGAACAGGGAGATCATCAGGCCGACCGCGCCGGCGCTGCCGAGGTCCTCGCGGCCGTGGACGGGCAGCAGGACCGAACTCCAGCCCTGGTCCAGCCCGTTGGTCATCATCACCATCAGGGTGACGCCCATCAGGAGCCGGGAGCGGGTCAGGAAGCGCCAGCCCTCGGCCATCTCGGCCCGGTAGGCGCCGAACGTCACCTTCTCCGGGGAGGGTTGCGGGTCGGCGGCGGCGACCCCGCGCACGAACGCCGTCATCAGCAGTGCCGAGACGGCGAAGGAGGCCGCGTCCAGGAGCAGGACGGTCTCGGCGCCGACGAACGTGATCAGCAGGCCGGCCGTGGCGGCCCCGAGCATGCGGGCTCCGCGCGAGACGGCGTCGTAGAGGCTGGACGCCCGGCCGATGGTGGTGCCGGCGTGCCCGGCGAGGGCGGGGAGCAGGACGTTGCGGGCGGTCAGGCCCGGGGTGTGCACGAGGCCGCTGACGGCCATCAGCGCGCACAGCATCCAGAACTCCAGCAGGCCCGCGTAGTGGAGCAACGGGATCGCGCCGACCGCGAGCGCGCAGATGAGGTCGGAGGCCGCGGAGACGCGGCGGCGGCCGATCCGGTCGATCAGCGGGCCGCCGACGAGCGCGGCGACGATCACGGGCAGGGTGGCGCAGAAGGCGACGACCCCGGCCCGGCCGGCGCTGCCCGTGGTCTGGAGCACGAACCACGGGACGCCGATCAGGGTGAGTGAACTGCCGGCTATGGAGATGGTGTTGGCGGCCAGGAGTGCGGTGAGGGGGCGCCTGCTCATGCCGCGTGCTGCCGGACGCGGGCGTGGACGTGGGCCGGTTCCATCAGGCGCAGTCCGGCACTGATCAGGGCCTCGCCGAGCCGGTTGCGCAGGGCCGGGACGGCGTGGACGGCGGGGGCCCCGGGGGCGGCGCTCTCGTGCGCGAGGTGCCAGGCGGCGGCCTCGGCGGCGAGTTCGGCGGTACGGGCGGCGTGGATCTCGGCGTGGATCTCGGCGTACGGGAAGGCGTGCATGGCAGGACTCCTTCGGTGGTGGTGTCGCTCGGGAGGGAGTGGGGCGGGCCCGGGGCCTACGCGCCGTCGCGGCGCGGGAAGGCGTGCGTGTGGACGCGGACCGTCTCGGTGCCCTCGGACTCCGGCAGGTCGCGGTAGCCGTTGACCAGGTCGTGCATCCTGTGGATCAGTTCGAGGGTCTGCTCGGCCGTCAGTCGCAGGGTGAAGTCGCTGATGTCCGAGCCGCGCCGCCATTCCTGCGGCCAGCCCTCGGCGGTGCCGAGCCAGGCGTTCATCTCCTGGGTGTGGATGGTCGCGATCTCGTGCAGGAAGAGCTCCGCCGCGCCGCGGGTGGCCGGGTCCTCGTCCTGGAGCAGTGACTCGTCGAACCGCGTGCCGTCGTGCGTGGCCTTCCACCAGCGTTCGCGGCCCTTGCCGTACTCCGGGGCGTCCTCGACGAAGCCGTGCGCGGCGAGCTGGCGCAGGTGGTAGCTCGTGGCCCCGCTGGACTCCCCGAGCTGCTCCGCCAGCTGCGACGCGGTGGCGGGGCCGTTGCGGCGCAGGGAGGCGAGGAGCCGGATGCGCAGGGGGTGGGCGAGGCCGCGCAGGGAGCGGGCGTCGAGGGTGCGGACGTTGGGCTCGGCCGCGGGCGTCTGCTGCGGGGCGCCGGATGCGGCGTTCTTCTCGGGCATGGCTCAACAGTAGAGTTGCAAAGAATCCTATGCAAGGGTTTCTTTGCAAGGTCTTCTTTGGAACTCCCCGGACGGCTCAGCCCCGGACGGCTCAGCCCTCGTGCGCCGCCTGCTCCACCAGGGGGATGATCCGCAGCGGCACCGGGTTCTCCATCACGATCGCCGTCGACGCCCGCACGATCCCCTCGAAGCCGACGACCCGGTCGATCACCCGCTGGAGGTCGGCGTTCGAGCGCGCCACGAGCCGGCACAGCATGTCCCCGGTGCCGGTGGTCGTGTGCAGTTCCAGCACCTCCGGCACGCCCGCCAGGTGGGCCCGTACGTCCGAACCCTGGCCCTGCTTGATCTCCAGCGTGGCGAAGGCCGTCACCGGGTACCCCAGGGCGGCCGGGTCGACCTGCGGGCCGAAGCCGCGGATGACCCCGTTCGACTGGAGCCGGTCGAGGCGGGCCTGCACCGTGCCGCGGGCCACGCCCAGCCTGCGCGAGGCCTCCAGGACCCCGATCCGCGGTTCGCGCGCGAGCAGGACGATGAGCCTGCCGTCGAGTTCGTCGATGCCCATGGGAGCCTTCCCTCGTTCGGCTGGTCATACTGCACAGATCTCGCAGTCATCCTGCGACGGTGCTGGGCATTCTGTACAGCAGAAACGGAAACTATTGCGCAGCTTGTGGAAGGGCGGGACTCTGCGCTCATGACTGAGTCTCTGGTGAACCTCGAAACCACCCCGCACACCGCGCGTGAGGCCGACCCCTTCCCGGTGAAGGGCATGGACGCGGTCGTCTTCGCCGTGGGCAACGCCAAGCAGGCCGCGCACTACTACTCCACCGCCTTCGGCATGAAGCTCGTCGCCTACGCCGGACCGGAGAACGGCAGCCGTGAGACGGCCAGCTACGTCCTCACCAACGGCTCCGCGCGCTTCGTCCTCACCTCGGTCATCAAGCCGACGACCGACCACGGCCGCTTCCTCGCCGAGCACGTCGCCGAGCACGGCGACGGCGTCATCGACCTCGCCATCGAGGTCCCCGACGTCCGCGCGGCGTACGCGTACGCCGTCGAGCAGGGCGCCCGCGGGCTGGACGAGCCGTACGAGGTCAAGGACGAGCACGGCACCGTGGTGCTCGCCGCCATCGCCACCTACGGCCAGACCCGCCACACGCTGGTCGAGCGCACCGGCTACGACGGCCCGTACCTGCCCGGCTACGTGGCCGTCGAGCCGATCGTCGCCGCGCCCGCGAAGCGGACCTTCCAGGCCATCGACCACTGCGTGGGCAACGTCGAGCTCGGCCGGATGAACGAGTGGGTGGCGTTCTACAACAAGGTCATGGGCTTCACGAACATGAAGGAGTTCGTGGGCGACGACATCGCGACCGAGTACTCGGCGCTGATGTCCAAGGTGGTCGCGGACGGCACCAAGAAGGTCAAGTTCCCGATCAACGAGCCGGCGATCGCGAAGAAGAAGTCGCAGATCGACGAGTACCTGGAGTTCTACGGCGGCCCCGGCGTCCAGCACATCGCGCTCGCGTCGAACGACATCGTGGCGACCGTGCGCACGATGCGGGCGGCGGGCGTGCAGTTCCTGTCCGTGCCGGACTCGTACTACGACACGCTGGGCGAGTGGGTCGGCGACACGCGCGTGCCGATCGACGAGCTGCGCGAGCTGAAGATCCTGGCGGACCGCGACGAGGACGGCTACCTGCTGCAGATCTTCACCAAGCCGGTGCAGGACCGCCCGACGGTCTTCTTCGAGATCATCGAGCGGCACGGGTCGATGGGCTTCGGCAAGGGCAACTTCAAGGCGCTGTTCGAGGCGATCGAGCGGGAGCAGGAGAAGCGCGGCAACCTGTAGGCCGTCGAGCGGCGGGCCCGGGTCCCAGGGGCCCGTGCCCGCCGCCGCACCCTTCCCCCGTCAGGTGGCCGAGGGCTTCGGCTTCGGCTTCGCCGGTGCCGGCTTCGGCGGGGGCTTCGGCGGGTTGGGCTTCGGGAGTTCGGGGGCCACCCACGGGGTGCGGGGCTGCATGTTCTCCGGGCCGCCCGAGGGGGGCTGGCCGATCGTGGCGAGGGCCTCCTTCGCGAGGGGGCCGCGGACCGGGGAGAAGCCCGGGTTCGTCCGCAGGGCCTCCTGGAGGTGGCGACGGGCCGCCGCCTCGTCGCCCAGGCCCCGCTCGATCATCGCCCGGTGGTAGGCGAACTCCGCGCTGCGCAGCCCCAGCTCGGTGGCCTTCTTCGCGTGCTCCAGTGCCGCCGTGTCCTCCCCGCCGCGGTGCAGAGCCCAGCCCAGGGCGTCGGCCACCTGCACGCTCTTGTGCCGCTTCCACTCCGCCGACAGGCGGCGTACGGCGGCCCCCGCGTCCCCGTGGTCGGCCTCGAACAGGCCCAGGACCACCGCCTCGTTGACGCCGTTCGCCTCGCCGCGGGCCGCCAGCACCGACACGGCCTCGTACTGGACCCGGGCCTCCTCCGGCCGTCCCAGCGAGTCCAGCAGCTCGCCCAGCTCCAGCGCCAGGCCCGGCGCCGGCGTACGGCCCAGCGCCATCCGGTAGTCCCGTACCGCCTCCCCGCCCCGGCCCAGCGCGGCCAGCGCCCGCGCCCGGCCGCCCAGGGCCTCCGCCCGCGCCGGGTCCGTGCGCAGCGCGGCCTCCTGCTGGCGCAGCGCCTCCGCCGCGTCACCCCGCTCGAAGGCGAGCTCCCCGAGCCGGTACAGCACGTACGCCTTCTCCGCCGGCGCCTTCGCCGCGCCCGCCGCGTGCTCCAGGGACACCACCGCGTCCTCGCGCCAGCCGCGGTCCCGGTAGACCTGGGCGGCCCTCAGGTGCGCGGCCAGCCCTTCGCGGAGCTCCGACAGCTGCTCCAGAGCCTTCTGGGCGGCCTTGTAGTCGCCGAGGCCCGTGTACGCGTCCACGAGGACCGGGTACGCCGTCCAGCGCCGCGGCGCCTGGGCCCGTACGAGCTCGCCCCACTTCTTCGCCGTCCCGAAGTCCGCGCGGGCGTTGGCGAGGGCGCCCATGCCCGTCATCGCGTCGAAGTTGCCCTTCTCCGCGGGCCGGGCCTCCAGGGACCGCTTGAGCGCCTTCTCCGCCTTCGGATACCAGTCCGATTCGGCCGTCCGCCGGGCCTGTTCGAGGTACGCGGACCCGAGCACCGCCCACGAAGCGTCGTCGTCGGCGTGCGCGGCGACCCACTTCTCCCGGTCCGCCACCAGCGCCGTCAGGTCCACCGCGGCCGCCGGGGCGCCCACGCCGACCGCCGACGCGGCCCGTTCGCTCGGCCCCGGCGGGCGGGCGTCGTCGCCCGTGCGGGCCGGGCGGATCAGCAGGGCCGCGGCGATCAGGACCACCGCCACCGCGGCCGCCACCACCGTCTTGCGGCCGGTGAAGGTCACGGGCGGCGCGGGCTGCTGCGAATGCTCGTCGAAACCGTCCATGCGCTCACTGTGCGTCAATATGAAGAGTTCGCCGAGGTGTCCGAAGCCGGTCGCGGCCGTGTTCACACCGATGGCCCCGGCTGTCACGCTGGCCCCATGGATGACGATCTGTCGGCACGGCTTTCCGAGCGGTCCCCCGAGCGGTCCCCCGAGCAGTCCACCCAGCCGCCCCCCGAGTTCCCCTCCGCGCAGGGGCTCGTCGAGCGCCTGCGCGAGGGGCTCCCGCCCGAAGCCGTCCTCACCGACCCGCAGGTCACCGCCTCCTACGCCACCGACATGGCGAGCTTCTGCGCCGCCGGCACGCCCGCCGCCGTCGTCCTGCCCCGCACCGTGGACCAGGTACGGCACGTGATGCGCACCGCGACCGCCCTACGCGTCCCGGTCGTCCCCCAGGGCGCCCGCACCGGCCTGTCGGGCGCCGCCAACGCCTCGGAGGGCTGCATCGTGCTGTCCCTCGTGAAGATGGACCGGATCCTGGAGATCTCCGCGGTCGACCGGATCGCCGTCGTCGAGCCGGGCGTGGTCAACGCGGTCCTCTCGCGGGCCGTGGCCGAACAGGGCCTGTACTACCCGCCCGACCCGTCCAGCTGGGAGCAGTGCACCATCGGCGGCAACATCGGCACCGCCTCGGGCGGGCTGTGCTGCGTCAAGTACGGGGTCACCGCCGAGTACGTGCTCGGCCTCGACGTGGTCCTCGCCGACGGGCGGCTGCTGCGTACGGGCCGGCGTACCGCCAAGGGGGTCGCCGGATATGACCTGACCCGCCTCTTCGTGGGCTCCGAGGGCAGCCTCGGCGTGGTCGTGGGGGCCGTGCTGGCGCTGCGGCCCGCGCCGCCCCGGCAGCTGGCGCTGGCCGCCGAGTTCCCCTCCGTCGCGGCGGCCTGCGAGGCGGTCTGCGCCGTCATGGAGGCGGGGCTGGCGCCCTCGCTGCTGGAGCTGATGGACCGGACGACCGTCCGCGCCGTCAACGCCCTCGGCCGCATGGGTCTGCCCGAGAGCACGGAGGCGCTGCTGCTGGCCGCCTTCGACACCCCGGACGCGCCCGACGGGCTCGCGGCCGTCGGCCGGCTGTGCACCGCCGCCGGGGCCACCGCCGTCGTGCCCGCCGAGGACGAGGCGGAGTCGGAACTGCTGCTCCGGGCCCGCCGGATGTCCCTGACCGCCCTGGAGGCGCTGAGGCCCGCGACGATGATCGACGACGTCTGCGTACCCCGGTCGCGGCTCGCCGAGATGCTCGACGGCACGGCCGCCGTCGCGCGGGAGTACGGGCTGCTCATCGGCGTCTGCGCGCACGCTGGGGACGGCAACACCCACCCGGTGGTCTGCTTCGACCCCGCGGACGAGGACGAGGCGCGGCGGGCCCGGGCGTCCTTCGGCGCCATCATGGCGCTGGGTCTGGAGCTCGGCGGGACGATCACCGGCGAGCACGGGGTCGGGGTGCTGAAGAAGGAATGGCTCGCCCGCGAACTCGGGCCGGTCGGCCTGGAGATGCAGCGCAACGTCAAGCGGGCCTTCGACCCGCTCGGGCTGCTCAATCCCGGCAAGCTCTTCTGAGGAGGGGGTCCCGGAGGTGCGGTCGTCGGGCGTGCGCGTCACAGGTCACCGTCCGCCGACTCGTCCGAGGGCCACGGGTCGCGCAGCCACAGCTCGTCCGCCGGGGTCGGGGTCAGCAGCTCCGCCAGCGCCGCGTCCAGTCCGAGCCGGTCCGCCTCGGTCCCCGGCGGAACCACGCGCAGGGTCCGCTCCAGCCAGGCCGACACCGATCCGGCCGGGGCCTCCAGGAGGGCGTCGCCGTCGGGAGAGCTGAGCGCCATGCACAGGACCGCCCTGCTGTCGATCTTCGTGGGCCAGATCCGGACGTCTCCGTGCCCGCACGGGCGGAACACCCCCTCGACGAGCAGCTCGCGCGCGAAGGTCCAGTTGACCGGGGTGTCGGAGCCGGTGTGGAAGGTGACGTGCACGGCGAACGGGTCGTCCGTGAGGTACAGCAGCTTGGCGGGGACGGGGACGCTCCGCTCGGGTGACAGGACCAGCTTGAGTTCCAGTTCGCGTTCGATGACGGGGTGGTGCATGGCGGCCTCACTTCGGTGCTTCGCGTGCGGGTGCGGGCGCCGGAACGGCCCCCACACCCGCAGAGAGCGCGGGTGTGCCCGGGTATGACGCGACTTTCGGCACCGAATGCGAGGTTGGCCGAAATCTCTCGGCTGGCCGAAAACAATCGGATGGGGTGACGTTCGCCCGAAGGCTTGGAATCTCCCGTTACCGGACCTGTCGGGAGGGGGTTCTTGGCTATGGTCCTCCCCTTGGGTCCTCCCCTGCACAATCCTCAAGCCACGATCGGAGTTGGGGACATTGACGGCCTCCCCTGGTGACGGCGAGCACGCGGCCCGCGAGGGCTACTACCCCGATCCGTCCATCCCCGGGTACGTCCGGTACTGGAACGGCGCTGCCTGGGTCCCGGGTACGAGCCGCCCCGCCGCGTCCGCCGCCCCGGCCTCCGCCCCCGCCGCGGCGTTCGCGTCGGCTTCCGCGTCGCCGTCGCCGTCGGCTTCGGCATCGGCTTCGGCCTCCGCGTCGGTGTCCCGAGTCGTTCCCGTGGACGAGACGGGGCCGGTGTTCCTGGACGAGACCTCCGCGACCGAGGCGCTGACCGGGCCCGGACCGGACGCCGATCCGGCCGGCTGGCAGGCGGACCCCCTCCACCAGGCGGGCTTCGGCGGCCCCCGCGACGTGCGCGTCTCCTGGGGCGGCCCGGCGGAACCGGAGCCCCGCCCCGGGGGGATCTCCCTGGCCCGGCCCGCCCCCGCCCCCGCCCCCGCGCCGGTTCCCGCGGCTCCCGCCGCCCCGGCCCGGCAGGCCCCGGCGCAGGCCGCGGCGGAGGGCGCGGGCATCCTCTCGGCCCGCCCGCCGGCCTGGCCCGACGCGCCGGGGGCCGGCACCTCGGGTCTCACCTCCAGCTGGCCGGAGGCCACCGCGTCCGCACCGCGGCCCGCGCGCGTGGCGCCCGAGGCGGAACCGTACGGAGGGTGGCCCCCTGCGACCCCGTCCGCGACGGCAGCCCCCACGGCTCCGCCGGCCCCTCCAGCCCCCGCACCCCCCTCGACCCCCTCGGCGTTCGAGCCGCGGGACGCCGGCCGGAGCGCCGGGAGCGCCCCGGCCCCGGGCGAGGCCGCGCCCCCCGCCGCGCCGCGCCCCGCGCCCCGCAGCGCCGACGGCGCCCCCGCCGCCACTCCCGCCACTCCCGCCCCGGTCCCTCCCGGGGAGGCGACCCGGGCCGTCTTCGAGCGGATGGCCGAGCACGCCGTACGTCCCGCCGGGCTGATCCGCCGGATCCTGGCCCGCGCCCTGGACTCCCTCGTCCTCGCCGGGGTCGCGACGGCCGTCGCGCTGCCCCTCGTACCGCGGGCGACGGCCCACGTTCAGGTGAAGGTCGACGGGGCGCGGGCGAGCGGGCGCACCACCACGGTGTGGCTGCTCGACGGCACCATCACCGGCTACCTGGGCCTGGTCCTGGCGGCCGTCCTCGTCTTCGGGGTGTTCTACGAGGCCCTGCCCACCGCCCGCTGGGGCCGCACCCCGGGCAAGAAGCTGTTCGGGGTCCGCGTCCTGGCCGCCGCCACCCTGCGTCCGCCGGGTTTCGGGGCGGCCCTGCGGCGCTGGCTGGTGTACGCCCTGCTGGGTCTGCCGGGGAGCCTGTGGGCCCTGCTGGACCGCCCCCGCCGGCGGGCCTGGCACGACCGGGCCGCCGGGACGTACGTGGCCCGCTGACGCCGCGGCGGGGCCGCCTCCGGGGGCCGGTACCCCGAACGGACTCCGTCCCGTTGCGGACCCCGCGGACCCGGGTTCGACTCGGGCCATGAGTACCGACCAGCCGCCGCCGGGCCAGCCGCCCGAGGACGACCCGTTCCTCAAGAAGCCCCAGGAACCGACGCCTCCGTCGGGCGGTTCGCCGTACGGCTCACCGCCTCCGCCGCCCGGCGGCGGCAGCCCGCCCCCGCCGCCCCCGCCCCCCGGCGGCGGGTACCCCCCGCCCCCGCCCCCGTACGGCGGCGGCGGGGACCCGTATGGCGGGGGAGGCGGCTACGGCATGCCCGACCCGCTCGCCGGGATGCCCCCGCTCGCCGACTTCGGCAGGCGGCTGACGGCGCGCATCATCGACCTGTTCATCGTCGGGGTGCCGCTGTTCCTCATCCAGCTGGCGTTCGGCAGGAACCGGTACGTGGTGGACACGGGCAAGGGGGAGGACGTCAGCGAGGTCATCACGAAGTCGTACAACGGCTCCGGTCTGCTGTGGACGCTCATCTCGATCGTCGCGTACGTCGGCTACGACTGGTGGCTGACCAAGCAGAGCGGCCGGACGGTGGGCAAGAAGATCATGGGCCTGCGCGTCGCGATGCTCAACGACGGCAGCGTGCCCCCGTCGAACGCCTCGCTCGGCCGCGCCGCCGTGCTCTGGATCCCGACCCTGGTGTGCTGCTTCTGCCTGTGGCCGCTCGCCCTGATCGTGTCGATGCTCGTCGACAAACCGTACCGGCAGGGCCTGCACGACAAGGTGGCCAAGACCGTTGTGGTCAAGGTCACTTAGCGGCGTACGCGTACGGGTCCGCGCGGGCGGCCGTCCCCCCGGGGGTGGCCGCCCGCTCCGGTGTGTCCGCTCCGGCGCGCCCGCTCAGTGGTGGACGGGGTGCTCGGCGGGGGCCGTCCGCGGTTCGGGCACCCGGTGGGCGTCCGGGGCGGTGGCGGTGGCGGCCGCCTGCCCCGTCCGCCCGGCGGCGTGCCGGCCGCGCCGGCGCGGCTGCGGCACGGTGAGGGCGACCAGCAGCCCGAGGGCGAGCGCGGCCGCGGAGATGACGGCCACTCCGAGCCCCGTGCTCGTCTGCGAGAGCAGCAGCATGGCGATCGTCGACACGATGACGGTGGCGGAGCCGTAGGCGAGCTGTGCGGCAGTCGGACGCGGCATGGCGTGTTCCGTCCTCAAGGCGGGGAGGGGGAGCCGGCCCGACCGGTCGCGCGTCGGGTGACTCCAGGACGGCATGCCCGAGCCGCACCAGAAGTAAGCGTGACCTTACCCACGGTGTCGCAGCACGGGGGGCGCACGGGCTCACGTGATGCGCCGTCACCGGCCTCCCCGGAGCGCCCTTCGCCCTGGATGGCCCCCGTTGGCGGCGGAACGTCCGAATAGCGGAACTCCTTGACCGCATAGTGCAGTTGTAAGGAAGAAGTCAAGGTCTGTCTTTTCTTTAGACTCTCCGGTCAAATGTCGTCACTTGAGACGCGCGCCGCGCGGAACCCCCCGCTCCTATGGAGACGTTCCGACCTACGTTGCGGCCGCGGGAGGGGAACGACATCAAGTGACCGGCAATTCCGTCAGACGACGCACCCTGCGCACCCTGGCCATCGGTGTGACCATGGCCGCCTGCGCGACCAGCGCCACCTTCTTCACCGTCACCGCGGCCCAGGCGGACGACAAGGGCCCCGGCGTCGCCGCTTCCGACCGGCAGGACCCGACCGCTCCTGCCAAGCTCGTCGACCACGACCTCAAGGGTCCGTTCAGCGAGCAGCAGGAGAAGCAGAAGAAGGCCGCCCTGGAGCAGGTGCTGAGCGGCAAGAAGGACGTCGAGCAGCGCGGCGCCTCGAAGGTCGTCAAGCTCGACGACAAGAAGTACGTCGAGCTCGGCCGCGAGAAGACCGACAAGATCTTCACCATCCTCGTCGAGTTCGGCGACCAGGTCGACAACACGACCATGTTCGACCCGGACGGCCCCGACGGCCCGAAGCCGCCCGTGCCGAAGTACGGCGGCACCCCCGGCCCGCTGCACAACCAGATCGCGCAGCCGGACCGCGCGACCAACAACAGCACGGCCTGGCAGAAGGACTACAGCCGCCAGCACTTCCAGGACCTGTACTTCGGTACCGGTCAGGGCAAGGACTCGCTGAAGACCTACTACGAGAAGACCTCCTCGGGCCGCTACTCCGTCGACGGCCAGGTCGCCGACTGGGTCAAGATCCCGTACAACGAGGCCCGTTACGGCTCGAACTACTGCGGCCAGACCAACTGCTCCAACGTGTGGGACACCGTCAAGGACGGCGTCAACGCGTGGGTGGAGGCCCAGAAGAAGGCCGGTAAGACCGACGCCGAGATCAAGGCCACGCTGGCGCAGTACGACCAGTGGGACCGCAACGACTACGACGGCGACGGCAACTTCAACGAGCCCGACGGCTACATCGACCACTTCCAGATCGTCCACGCGGGCGAGGACGAGTCGGCCGGCGGCGGCGTGCAGGGCACCAACGCGCTGTGGGCGCACCGCTGGTACGCGTACGGCACCGACGCCGGCAAGACCGGCCCGGCGAACAACAAGGCCGGCGGTACCCAGATCGGTGACACCGGCATCTGGGTCGGCGACTACACGATGCAGCCGGAGAACGGCGGCCTCGGCGTCTTCGCGCACGAGTACGGCCACGACCTCGGTCTGCCGGACCTATACGACACCTCCGGCGGCGGCGACAACTCCGTCGGCTTCTGGTCCCTGATGTCGGCCGGCTCCTGGCTCGGCGACGGCAAGGAGTCCATAGGCAACGTCCCCGGCGACATGACCGCCTGGGACAAGCTGCAGCTGGGCTGGCTGAACTTCGACAAGGCCAAGGCCGCGACGAAGTCCACCCACAAGCTGGGTGTGTCGGCGTACAACACCAAGGACAAGCAGGCGCTGCTCGTCGAGCTGCCGAAGAAGCAGGTCAAGACCGACATCGTCGCTCCCGCCGAGGGTTCCTCGCAGTGGTGGAGCAACATGGGTGACGACCTCAAGAACACCCTCACCCGCACCGTCGACCTGACGGGCAAGAAGTCCGCCGCCCTTTCCCTCAAGGGCTGGTGGGACATCGAGGCCGACTACGACTTCCTCTACACCGAGGTGTCCACGGACGGCGGCGCCACCTGGACGGCGCTGCACGGCACCGCCGACGGCGCGGCCATCCCGTCCGACGCCTCCGGCAGCCCGTCGCTGACCGGTGTCTCGGGTGCCTGGAAGTCCCTGAACTTCCCGCTCGACGCCTACGCGGGCAAGAAGGTCGACCTCCGCTTCCGCTACCAGACGGACGGCGGCGCGGGCGGCAAGGGCTTCACCGCCGACGCCCTCAACCTGACCGCGGACGGCGCCACCGTCTTCGCCGACGGCGCCGAGAACGGCGACAACGGCTGGACCGCCAAGGGCTTCTCCCGCCAGGGCGCCGGCTTCACCAAGGAGTACGCGCAGTACTACCTGGCCGAGAACCGCCGCTACGTCTCGTACGACTCGACCCTCAAGGTCGGCCCGTACAACTTCGGCTTCGCCAACACCAAGCCGGGCTGGGTCGAGCACTACCCGTACCAGGACGGCCTGCTGCTGTGGCTCTGGGACACCTCCCAGAAGGACAACAACACCAGCCAGCACCCGGGCTCCGGTCTGATCCTGCCGATCGACGCCAACGCCAAGCCGATGAAGTGGTCGGACGGCACCCTGCTGCGGAACAAGATCCAGCCGTACGACGCCCCGTTCAGCGCCTACTCGACGGACGCGTTCACGCTGCACAAGAACGGTGAGGCGCTCTTCGTCAAGCCGAAGCCTGCCCAGCTGGTCTTCGACGACCACAAGGGCAAGTACTGGTACGAGGAGAACCCGACCGGTTCGGTGAAGGTCACTGACACCAACACCAAGATCAAGATCGCGAAGGAGACCTACGACGGCCTCCAGATGACGGTCGAGGTCGGCCCCGCCACCAAGTAACTCAGTAAAACCGCAGGTCAAAGCATGATCGGCCGTCGCCCTCTAGCGGGCGGCGGCCGATCGCGTTTAGATGCGGGTGCGAGTTTTCTTATTGACGGGGGAGCTGAAGATCATGCCAGGTGGAGGTTTCGTCAGACTGCCGGGCGGCAGTGTGGTGGTCGCGCTGACGCTGCCGCGCCCGACCGGAGAGGGCGGAAACGTCCGCGTGCTGGTGCACGCCGCGAACCGGGCCCGCGCCCTGACCAGGCTGCGGAACCTCGGCATGCGGGCCGTCTACCTGCGCGGCAACGCCCAGCCGCCGACCCCGGACGAGGTCACGGCCGTCCTCCACCACCCCGACGGGCTGCTGTGGCGCTGCGCACCGGACCGGGCGGCGGAACTGTGGCACCCGATCCGCGCCCTCCTGGGCAACGCCTAGCCGCGTCCGCGGAGGGGCTGGAGGGGGCGTGGGGCAGGTCTGTGGCCCCCGGGAGCGGCCTGGGGCGCCCCGGTGCCGGGGCGCGCCGTGCGCGCCCGCCAGGCGGGTCCCCGCGCCCGGCCCGTCAGGTCGCCGGCTGCCCGGGTCGGTGCGGCCGAGCGGTGCCCTGCCCTGCCCCCCCCCCCGCCCCGCCCCGCGGCCCGTCAGGTCAGCGGCCGCCCGGGGCGGTGCCCACCAGGGCCACGCCGGCCGTGCGCAGGTCGTCCAGGGCGCGGGTGGTGGTGTGGGGGGCCACGGCGGCCGTGAGGTCCAGCAGGACGCGGGTGGCGAACCCGGCGCGGGCCGCGTCCAGGGCGGTGGCCTTCACGCAGTGGTCGGTGGCGATGCCGACCACGTCGACCTCGCTCACCTCCCGCTCGCGCAGCCACTCGGCGAGCGTCACGCCGTTCTCGTCGGCCCCCTCGAAACCGCTGTACGCGGCCTCGTACGCGCCCTTGTCGAAGACGGCGGCGACCGCGCCGGAGGCGACGGCCGGGGCGAAGTTCGGGTGGAAGCCGACGCCCTCGGTCCCGGCGACGCAGTGCACCGGCCAGGAGGTCTCGAAGTCGGGCTCGGCCGGGGGCAGCGCGAAGTGCGGACCGGGGTCGACGTGGTGGTCCCGGGTGGCGACCACGTGCCGGTAGCCGGCGGTGCTCTGCCCGATCAGCTCGGTGATCGCGGCGGCGACGTCGGCCCCGCCGGTGACGGCGAGGCTGCCGCCCTCGCAGAAGTCGTTCTGTACGTCGACGACGATCAGTGCGCGGTGCATGTCACGTGCCTTTCGGCTGGTTGGTGTGCGGCGGGCCCTGCGGGGGCTTCTCCCCCGCCCCGCCCCTACCCGAAACGGGCCCGCGCCCGCTCCGTCCCGCGCTTCAGAGGTACTCCGTCGGGATGACGGCCTCGCCGCGGGAGAGCTGCGTCGCCGAGAGGGGCAGAGCGGCGCGGGCCGCCAGATGGCGGTCGCGGGCGGCCTCCAGGGGTTCGCGGGCCACGACCTCGCCCGCCTTGACGAGCTGGGTCAGCAGCTGGCGGCCGGCCAGGGCGGCCGGTACCGGGCCGGTGCCGACGACCTCGGCCTCGGCGATCCCGTCCGCGTCCACCCGGCGCGCGGCCCACTTGCGTCCGCCGATGGAGGTCTTGCCGCCGGAGGACTTCTTCGCCACCGGGGCCAGGGCGGCCTTCGGGTCGGCGGAGACCGCCCGCGCGACCAGCTTGTAGACCATCGAGCACGTCGGGTGCCCGCTGCCCGTCACCAGCTGGGTGCCGACGCCGTACGCGTCCACCGGGGCCGCCGCCAGCGAGGCGATGGCGTACTCGTCCAGGTCCGAGGTGACCACGATCCGCGTGTTCACCGCGCCCAGCTCGTCCAGCTGCTGGCGCACCCGGTGCGCGACCAGCAGCAGGTCGCCGGAGTCGATCCGGACGGCGCCCAGGTCGGTGCCCGCCACGTCCACGGCGGTGCGGACGGCCTCGGCCACGTCGTAGGTGTCCACGAGCAGGGTGGTGCCCCGGCCCAGCGAGGCCACCTGGGCGGTGAACGCGTCCCGTTCGCTGTCGTGCACGAGGGTGAAGGCGTGCGCGCTGGTGCCGACCGTCGGGATCCCGTACCGGAAGCCGGCCGCCAGGTCGGAGGTGGAGGCGAAGCCGCCCACGTACGCGGCCCGCGCCGAGGCGACGGCGGCCAGCTCGTGGGTGCGCCGGGCGCCCATCTCGATCAGCGGCCGCCCGCCCGCGGCGGAGGCCATCCGGGAGGCGGCGGCCGCGATGGCGGAGTCGTGGTTGAGGATCGACAGGATCACGGTCTCCAGCAGCACGCACTCGGCGAAGCTGCCCTCGACCCGCAGGAGCGGTGATCCCGGGAAGTAGACCTCCCCCTCCGGATAGCCCCAGATGTCACCCGAGAAGCGGTACGACGCGAGCCAGTCCAGGGTCCGCATGTCGACGACGGCCCGCTCCCGCAGGAACTCCAGCACCGCCCCGTCGAAACGGAAGTTCTCGACGGCGTCCAGCACGCGCCCGGTGCCGGCGACGACTCCGTAGCGCCGGCCCTCGGGCAGCCGCCGGGTGAAGACCTCGAAGACCGAGCGCCGCTCGGCCGTGCCGTTGGCCAGGGCGGCCTGCAGCATCGTGAGCTCGTAATGGTCCGTGAAGAGCGCTGTCGACGGCACGTCCACCGGCAGGCCCAGGTCCGCAGGGTTCATGTCACGGATGCTAGCGCACATCTCGTCAAAGTGACGAGATGTAGGGGCCCGTTTGTGCGACGGGCCCCTCGCAGTGGCAGCATGGGACAAGTGAGTGTTGCTCCCATTGAGATCGAACGCACCGAATCGGCCGAAGAGACCTTCGCGGTCCCCGAACCCGACGTCCCGTGGGTGACCCTGGTGCACAACGACCCGGTCAACCTCATGAGCTACGTGACGTACGTGTTCCAGGCGTACTTCGGCTACCCCAAGGACAAGGCGACCCGGCTGATGATGGACGTCCACCACAAGGGCCGGGCGGTCGTGTCCAGCGGCACCCGCGAGGAGATGGAGCGGGACGTGCAGGCCATGCACGGCTACGGGCTCTGGGCGACCCTCTCGCAGGACCGCTTCTGATGGGCGGCGTGTTCGAGACCCGCGCGGGCGGCGGCGCGACCGTGGCCCTGGACGGGATCGAGATCTCGATCCTGCGCTCCCTGGCCGTGCAGCTGCTGGAACTGATCGGCCCCGGCGAGCCGGAGCCCGAGGCGGACGCCGACCCGCTGGCCGTGCTCTTCGCCTCCGACGGCCCCACCGAGCCCCCCTCCGACCCGGCGCTGGCCCGGCTCTTCCCCGACGCCTACGGGGGCCCCGGCGCGGGCCCCGAGGCGGACCCGGAGGAGCTGCGGGCGCGTTCGGCGGAGTTCCGCCGCTTCACCGAGAACGACCTGCGCACCCGCAAGCGGGAGGACGCGCTGGCCGTCGTGCGCAGCCTCGACGGGCTCGCCCCGGACGGCGAGGGGGCGGCGCTGCTGGAGCTGACCGGCGAGCTGCCGCTGCGCTGGCTCGGGGCCCTCAACGACCTGCGGCTCACCATCGCGGCGCGCCTGGACATCACCGAGGACGACGAGAGCGCGGCGCTCTTCCGCCTTCCGGACGACGATCCGCGCAAGCCGATGGTGATGGCGTACCTCTGGCTCGGCGGTCTGCAGGAAACGCTCATCGAGACCCTTTAGCCGCGCATCGGTCATGTGAGGTTCGCTCAGCGGACGCTCAAATCCGGATAACGATCAGATCACCACCATGTGGTGATCTGATCTGCTCCATGCCCTATGTCCGGATTTATTTATGTCGTGCGTCACATTTCGACCCCTCGGTCACCCGTAAGCACGTGATAAATCTTCACGACCGCCGACGGGACGCCACCCATGTCCCCCGGCCTGCTTGAACCGGCTGACCGCCGGCGTGCAACTCCATCCGTATCCGGGGGGATCGAGGACCCGATCCGCAGCCAGTGAAGGCGCGGGTCGGCGTGGAGAAAGGCGCACCAAGACATGACCTCTGTGCAGGTCGAGCAGGACGACAGGACGCCCGGTGAGGGCGCGCAGGGCGAGGGCGAGGGGTACCACCGCGCGCTCGGAGCCCGCCAGATCCAGATGATCGCCATCGGCGGGGCCATCGGCACCGGCCTGTTCATGGGCGCCGGCAAGGCGATCTCCAAGGCGGGCCCGAGCCTCATCCTGGCCTACGCCATCGCGGGCCTGGTCATCTTCTTCATCATGCGGGCGCTGGGCGAGCTGCTCATGTACCGCCCCGTGTCCGGTTCCTTCTCGGACTACGCCCGCGAGTTCCTGGGCCCGTTCTGGGGGTACGCGACCGGCTGGACGTACTGGCTGTTCTGGGTGGTCACCGGCATCGTCGAGGTCACCGCGGCGGCCAAGTACATGTCGTACTGGACCCACGACAGCTTCCCGCAGTGGGCCTACGCGCTGATCTTCACGGTCATCCTCTACCTGGCCAACCTGATCTCCGTGAAGCTCTTCGGTGAGCTGGAGTTCTGGTTCTCCATGGTCAAGGTCACCGCCATCGTCGGCATGATCCTGATCTGCGCCGGCATCCTCACCATCGGCTTCTCCGACGCGGCCGACACCGCCTCCGTCTCCAACCTGTGGAACAACGGCGGCTTCTTCCCCCACGGCATCGGCGAGACGCTGATGACCCTGCAGATCGTGATGTTCGCCTTCCTCGCGGTCGAGCTGGTCGGCGTCACCGCCGGCGAGTCCAAGGACCCCGAGAAGACCCTGCCCAAGGCCATCAACACCGTGCCGTGGCGCATCGCCGTCTTCTACGTCGGCGCCCTCATCATGATCATGTCGGTCATCCCGTGGTCGAACTTCAAGGCGGGCGAGAGCCCGTTCGTGCTGGCCTTCGAGAAGATGGGCCTGGGCATCGGCGCCGCGATCGTCAACTTCGTCGTGCTGACCGCCGCGCTGTCCTCCTGCAACTCGGGCATGTACTCCACCGGCCGCATGCTGCGCGACCTCGCGCTCAACGGCCAGGGCCCGAAGTTCTTCACCAAGCTCACCAAGAGCGGCACCCCGCTCGTCGGCACCACCTTCTCCGCCGCGCTGATGCTGGTGGGCGTCTGGATCAACTACGTCGCCCCGGGCAAGGCCTTCGACTACGTCGTCTCCTTCGCCACCATCTCCGGCATGTGGGCCTGGATCATGATCCTGGTCTGCCAGATCCGCTACCGCGCCAGGGCCGACCGCGGCGAGCTGCCCCAGTCCCCCTTCCGCGCCCCCGGCGCCCCCTGGACCAGCTGGTTCGCCCTGCTCTTCATCGGCATGGTCATCGTGATGATGGGCGTCGACAAGGACTCCCGCGTCTC
Source organism: Streptomyces lavendulae subsp. lavendulae (assembly GCF_002803845.1). GTDB lineage: Bacteria > Actinomycetota > Actinomycetes > Streptomycetales > Streptomycetaceae > Streptomyces > Streptomyces lavendulae. The sequence goes on from NZ_CP024985.1 coordinate 5,272,293, forward strand.
GCTGTACTGCGCGCCGCTGTGGGGCCTGATCCTCGGCGTCTCCTACCTCGTCCTCAAGAAGCGCAACCCGAGCGGAGCGGCCTTCAACAAGGTCGAGAAGGCCTCGCAGTCGGCCTGAGCCCCGCCCCCCCGGACTGTGGGTCCCGGCCGCCTGTCACGGCCGGGAAGCACGCCCCCGGAAGCCTCGTGTCCACCATTCGGGCCCTCCCGTACCGCTCCTCGGTACGGGAGGGCCCGTCTGCTTATCCTGTCGCTCATGCTGACCCTCACCCAGGACCTGTACGACCGGATCGTCGAGCACGCCCGCAAGGACCACCCCGACGAGGCGTGCGGCATCGTGGCCGGCCCGGCGGGCACCGGGCGCCCCGAGCGCTTCGTCCCCATGCTCAACGCGGCCCGCTCGCCCACGTTCTACGAGTTCGACTCGAAGGATCTGCTGAAGCTCTACCGCGAACTGGACGACCGCGACGAGGAGCCGGTGATCGTCTACCACTCCCACACCGCGACCGAGGCCTACCCCTCGCGCACGGACATCACGTACGCGAACGAGCCCGGAGCGCACTACGTCCTGGTCTCCACGGCCGACCAGGACGGCCTCGGGGAGTTCCAGTTCCGCTCCTACCGCATCGTCGACGGCGTGATCACGGAGGAAGAAGTGCAGGTCGTCGACAGCTACTGACCAGTATGTGAGCGGATGTGGTCCACGATGCGGGATCACACTCCAAACGGGGGACCGGGAATCGTTAACATGACCGCATGGTTTCCCACGACGTGAGCATCGAGACGCCCGGCAGGCTGCTGCTCGTGGCGCGGCTGCACGTCGACCTGTGCCGCCTCGCCAGCGCCATCTGTCCCGCCGCCTGAGCACCCCGGCCCCGCGCGCGGGGCCGCAAGAGCCGCGCGCCCGCACTTCCCTTATCTCGCCCTCCCGACACTGGAGCCCGCTGCCATGGCCATCGAGGTCCGCATCCCCACCATCCTCCGCACCTACACCGACGGCGAGAAGGCCGTGAACGGTGAGGGCGCGACCCTCGGCGACCTCCTCGCCGACCTGGAGACCCGCCACAAGGGCATCGAGGAGCGCATCGTCGACGGCGGTCAGCTGCGCCGCTTCGTGAACGTCTACCTCAACGACGAGGACGTCCGCTTCCTCGACGGCATCTCCACCGCCCTCAAGGACGGCGACAGCGTCACCATCCTCCCGGCCGTGGCCGGCGGCTCGAAGTAATGCGCTACGACTCCCCGCTCGCGGCGGTCGGCAACACCCCGCTGGTCCGGCTGCCGCGACTGTCGCCCTCGGCGGACGTCCGCATCTGGGCCAAGCTGGAGGACCGCAACCCGACCGGCTCGATCAAGGACCGCCCCGCGCTCCACATGGTCGAGCAGGCGGAGAAGGACGGCCGCCTCTTCCCCGGCTGCACCATCCTGGAACCCACCTCCGGCAACACGGGCATCTCGCTCGCCATGGCCGCGAAGCTCAAGGGCTACCGGATCGTGTGCGTGATGCCGGAGAACACCTCGCAGGAGCGCCGGGACCTTCTCGCGATGTGGGGAGCCGAGATCATCTCGTCGCCGGCGGCGGGCGGTTCCAACACCGCCGTGCGGGTGGCCAAGGAACTGGCGGCCGAGCACCCCGACTGGGTGATGCTCTACCAGTACGGCAACCCGGACAACGCGGGCGCCCACTACGCGAGCACCGGCCCCGAGATCCTGACGGACCTCCCGTCCATCACCCACTTCGTGGCGGGCCTCGGTACGACCGGCACCCTGATGGGCGTCGGCCGCTACCTGCGCGAGCACGTCCCGGGCGTGAAGATCGTCGCCGCCGAGCCCCGCTACGACGACCTCGTCTACGGCCTGCGCAACCTCGACGAGGGCTTCGTCCCGGAGCTCTACGACGCCTCGGTCCTGACGACCCGCTACTCGGTCGGCTCCGCGGACGCGGTCACCCGCACCCGCGACCTGCTCCGCGAGGAGGGCATCTTCGCGGGCGTCTCCACGGGTGCGGCGCTGCACGCGGCGATCGGCGTGGGCCGCAAGGCGGTCGCGGCGGGGGAGACGGCGGACATCGTCTTCGTCGTGGCCGACGGCGGCTGGAAGTACCTGTCGACGGGCGTCTACACGGCGGCCACGACGGAAGAGGCCATCGAGGTCCTCCAAGGCCAGCTCTGGGCGTAGCCCTCTCGGCCCGCGCCGCGCGAGGCCGGAATTTCGCCGCGCGAGATCCAGCCCGCGCGGCGTTCGAGCGCGACGGGGTCCGGGGCGTGCCCCGGGGAACGGGCGAAGGGCGGGCAGGGGAGCCGGCTGCACGCAGCGGCACGCACCGCTGCGGCCGTCACCCCGCGAGGTGCTCCGCCAGGATCGCCGCGTGGCCGGCCTCCGGGTCCTTGACGGCGGTCAGCAGCGTCAGTGGCCCCGCCAGGCTCCGCAGCCGCTCCAGCTCCGCCACCGCCTCCGGCTCCGCCAGCTCCGCCTCGTAGCGCCGCCGGAACTCCCCGGCGGAACCGCCCCCGTGGAACCACTTGCGCAGCTCCGCCGACGGCGTGACCGCCCGGGGCCACTCGTCCACCGCGGCCGCCGCCTTCGACAGCCCCCGCGGCCACAACCGGTCCACCAGCACCCGCACCCCGTCCGCCCCCGGCTCGGGGGGATCGTAGACGCGCCGCAGCCGGATCACCCCGCCCCGCCGCCCAGCCCCTTCGCCTCGTCCCACACCACCGGGTCCACCGTCCCCGTCCGCGTCCCGAACTCCCACAGCGACACCTCCTCCGGCCGGTCCGCCTCCAGGAAGGAGACGCGCCCCTGCGAGCCCACCACCCCGGGCGGCAGCGGGATCACCCCGGGGCGCCGGTCGTCGTACTTCCCGGTGATCCACGCGACCCGCGCCCGCTCCCCGTGCCGGGGCACGGACAGCACCAGGCACGGCCGCCCGTCGGCCAGACACCACAGCTCACCGGCCCGTACGGAGGGCGGCGGCCCCGGCCCGTGGGGGGCGCCCGGGGCCCGGCGGACCGACCGCGCCCGCCGTGGGATCAGCACCACCACCGCCACGGCGACCGCCGCGAGCACGGCGGGCCACCAGGACGTGTCCATATTCCGACCGTAGTCGCGCCCGGGGGCCCCGGCGCGGCAACGCCCGTCCGCCCTGTCGCTCCCCTGGGTGACAGCGCAGGTGATTCCCCCCACAACGGCCTGCCGCGGAGGAGCGACCGGAGGTTTCGCGCCTTACGCTCGACCCACGCACGGCCCGCATTCCGTCCACGGACCGTCCACGGAGGTTCACGCTCCATGAAGCTCACCGTCGTCGGCTGTTCGGGGTCCTTCCCGTCCGCGGATTCGGCATGTTCGAGCTATCTCGTCGAGGCCGACGGCTTCCGGCTGCTCCTCGACATGGGCAACGGCTCCCTCGGCGCGCTCCAGCGCCACTGCGGTCTTTACGACCTCGACGCGATCTTCCTGAGTCACCTGCACGCCGATCACTGCATCGACATGTGCGCGTACTTCGTCGCCCGCTACTACCGGCACGAGGGCGGCCGCTGCGGAGCCCTCCCCGTCTACGGCCCCGAGGGCACCGAGCAGCGGCTGACCACGGCCTACGAGGACGTCCCCGACGAGCGCTCCATGAGCGAGGTCTTCGACTTCCGCACCCTGAAGCCCGGCGGCTTCGAGATCGGCCCGTTCACGGTCCGCACCGAGCGGGTCAGACACCCGGTGGAGTCGTACGGCATCCGCGTGGAGCACGGCGGCCGTTCGCTGGTGTACTCCGGGGACACGGGTGCCTGCCCGGAGCTGGCGGCGCTGGCCGAGGGTGCCGATCTCTTCCTGTGCGAGGCCTCCTTCACGCACGGCAAGGAGGACGTCCCCGACCTGCACCTCAACGGGCGCGAGGCCGGCGAGTACGCGCACGGCGGCCGCGTGGGGCGGCTCGTGCTGACGCACATCCCGCCGTGGACGGACGCCGACCGCAACCTCGCCGACGCGCGGGCGGTCTACGACGGCCGCGTGGACCTCGCACGGCCGGGCGCCGTCTACGAGGTCTGACCGCCTCCCGCTCGACGCGAAAGCCCCCGCCCTCCCTTCCGGGAGAGCGGGGGCTTTCGCGTCGCGGGGCGCGTGCGGCCTACTTGGCCTCGGCCTTCAGCAGCTCGGCGAGCTCCTCGTCGGACTCGCGGCCCGGCGTCGGGAGGTTCCACTTGGTGATCGCGAAGCGGAAGACCACGTAGTAGACCGCTCCGAAGGCCAGGCCGATCGGAATGATCATCCACGGGTTGGTGGCGAGCTTCCAGTTCAGCAGGTAGTCGATCAGACCGGCCGAGAAGCCGAAGCCGTCGTGGACGCCCAGGCCCCAGGTGACGGCCATGGAGATACCGGTCAGGACGGCGTGGACCGCGTACAGCAGCGGCGCGAGGAAGAGGAAGGTGAACTCGATCGGCTCGGTGACGCCGGTGACGAAGGAGGTCAGGGCCAGCGAGATCATCATGCCCATCACGACCTTGCGGCGCTCCGGGCGGGCGCAGTGCGCGATGGCGATGGCGGCGGCCGGCAGGCCGAACATCATGATCGGGAAGAAGCCGGACATGAACTGGCCGGCGGTCGGGTCACCCGCGAAGAAGCGCGGGATCTCACCGGTGACGATGCTGCCGTCGGCCTTGGTGAAGGAGCCGACCTGCTGCTGGAAGAAGGTGTTGAGGAACTGGTGCATGCCGACCGGGATCAGACCGCGGTTGAACACGCCGTAGATGCCGGCGCCGACCGAACCGAGGCCGATCAGCCACTCGCTGAAGCTGCCGAGCGCGTCACCGATCGGGCCCCAGGCCAGGCCGAAGAAGACGCCGAAGAGGGTGCCGACGAAGGCCATGATGATCGGGACCAGGCGGCGGCCGTTGAAGAAGCCGAGCCAGTCGACCAGGCGGGTCTTGTGGTAGCGCTGCCAGATCATCGCGCTGACGAGACCGATGATGATGCCGCCGAGCACGCCCGGGTCCTGCGGCTTGCCCTTGGGCAGCAGCGCGGTGACGCTTCCGTCCATGGGGAACGCGGTCAGCACGTTCTTGTAGACGAGGAAGCCGACGAGGGCGGCGAGGGCGGTGGAGCCGTCGGCCTTCTTGGCGTAGCCGATCGCCACACCGACGCAGAACAGCAGCGCCAGGTTGGAGAAGACGGCGTCACCGGCGGAGGCGAACACCGTGGCGACCTTGCCCCAGTGGAGGCCGTCCTTGCCGAACACGTCGTCCTGGCCGAGGCGCAGCAGGATCGCCGCCGCCGGCAGGACGGCGACGGGCAGCTGCAGGGCCTTGCCGACCTTCTGCATGCCCTGCAGCAGCGCGGCACCCGGCTTCTTGACGGGTGCGGCGGTAGCCGTAGTCATCAACTTCCTCCATTGGGCAAGGCGTCGCCGGCGGACAATGAAGAACGGGGGACGGCGACGTCTCAGAGAGAGTGACCACGGCTGCTCGGCAGGCGCATGGTCTACACCATTCGGTGGTGTAGACCAGTTGTAGCACGGTGGGGGTTAGATAAGGAACCTTCGATTTCCTGTGCTCTCGACCACGTGACGAAGGTCCCCCGGATCGAAGGATCCGGAGGACCTGGAGGCCTGGTGCGCAAGGCCCGGGCGCAAGGCCCGGACGCCGCCGCCCGCGCCCGGCGCGGGCGCCCTAGGCCTTGGTGTTCTCCGCCTGCATGGCGGCGATCTCCTCGTCCGATTCCCGGCCCGGGGTCGGCACGTCGAACTTCGTGATCACGAAGCGGAAGACGGCGTAGTAGACGACGCCGAAGGCCAGGCCGATCGGAATGATCAGCAGCGGCTTCGTCGCCAGCCCGAAGTTGATGAGGTAGTCGATCAGGCCCGCCGAGAAGCTGAAGCCGTCGTGCACCCCCAGCCCCCATGTCACCGCCATCGACACGCCCGTCAGCAGCGCGTGGATCACGTACAGCACCGGCGCGACGAAGAGGAAGGAGTACTCCAGGGGCTCGGTGATCCCCGTGACGAACGAGGTCAGCGCCACCGACAGCATCAGGCCGCCGACCTCCTTGCGCCGCTGCGGCTTCGCGCAGTGCGTGATCGCCAGCGCCGCCGCCGGGAGCGCGAACATCATGATCGGGAAGAACCCGCTCAGGAACTGGCCCGCGTCCGGGTCGCCCGCCAGGAACATGTTGATGTCGCCGTGCACCGTCGTCCCGTCCGGCTTGGTGTAGCTGCCGAACTGGAACCACACCGGCACGTTCAGGAACTGGTGCAGGCCGATCACCAGCAGCGCGCGGTTGGCGACGCCGAAGATGCCCGCGCCCCAGGAGCCCAGCCCCACCAGCCAGTCGGAGAAGCTCTCCAGCGCGCTGCCGACCGGCGGCCAGATCCACAGGCACAGCGCCGCGAAGAGGATCGCGACGAACGACATGATGATCGGGACCAGTCGGCGGCCGTTGAAGAAGCCCAGCCAGTCGACCAGCTTCACCCGGTGGAAGCGCTGCCAGAACCAGGCGGACAGCAGGCCCATGATGATGCCGCCGAACACCCCCGGGTTCTGGTACGTGAACTCCACGAACGTGTTGTCCGGCCCGATGCAGCCGCCGCCGATGGTCCTGGTGCCGGCCGGGCAGTCGTTGGGGAAGGCGTGCAGCACGCCCCGGTAGACGAGGAAGCCCGCCACCGCCGCGAGGGCCGTGGAGCCGTCCGCCTTCTTGGCCATGCCGATCGCGACGCCGATGCAGAACAGCAGCGGCAGGCCCAGGTCCGCGTTGAGCAGCGCGCCGCCCGCGGCCACCATCACCTTGGACACGATCGTCCAGTTCAGGCCCTCGGAGCCGAAGACGCCAGGCTGCCCGAGTCCGTTGAGGAGCCCGGCCGCCGGGAGGACCGCGATCGGCAGCTGGAGGCTCCGCCCCATCTTCTGCAGCCCCGGGTACAGGCCGCTCCACCACTGCTTCCTCGGCGCTTCCGCGGCGCTGCTCGCGCTCATCGCGTCCTCCCTGGCCCGGCCCGTTTTGGCAGTCGCAACACTTGCGGCACACTGGTGTAGACCAGTCGCGGGCAGGCTGCTGCTGATCGTCATCATTCGGCAGAAGTCCGGCTCGTGCTCGCGTGGATAGGCCAACCGTGAGCTAACGTGACGAAGCGGACGGTGTTGGTCACGGCCGCCGAGACTCGTTCTTCGTAACACCCAGGGAGAAACGCATGGCCACCAAGGCTGAGAAGATCGTCGCCGGGCTCGGCGGTATCGAGAACATCGAAGAGGTCGAGGGCTGCATCACCCGCCTGCGCACCGAGGTCGTCAACCCCGACCTCGTCGACGAAGCCGCGCTGAAGGCCGCCGGCGCCCACGGCGTCGTCAAGATGGGCACCGCGATCCAGGTCGTCATCGGCACCGACGCCGACCCGATCGCCGGCGAGATCGAAGACATGATGTGAGCTGAGCCCCCCGGCTCGACACGGCTCCGCGAGGACCCCGTACCGCACGGCGGACGGGGTCCTCGCGTACGTGCGCACCGACTAGGCTCACAGGCATGTCTCGCATCGACGGCCGTACGCCCGAACAGCTCCGCCCGGTCACCATCGAACGCGGATGGAGCAAGCACGCCGAGGGCTCCGTCCTCATCTCCTTCGGAGACACCAAGGTCTTCTGCACCGCCTCCTTCACCGAAGGCGTCCCGCGCTGGCGCAAGGGCAGCGGCGAGGGCTGGGTCACCTCCGAGTACTCGATGCTGCCCCGCTCCACCAACACCCGCGGCGACCGCGAGTCCGTCCGCGGCAAGATCGGCGGCCGCACCCACGAGATCTCCCGCCTCATCGGCCGCTCGCTGCGCGCCGTCATCGACTACAAGGCCCTCGGCGAGAACACCATCGTCCTGGACTGCGACGTCCTCCAGGCCGACGGCGGCACCCGCACCGCCGCCATCACCGGCGCCTACGTCGCCCTCGCCGACGCCGTGACCTGGGGCCAGAAGAAGAAGCTGATCAAGGCCGGCCGCAAGCCGCTCACCGGCACCGTCGCCGCCGTCAGCGTCGGCATCGTCGACGGCGTCCCGCTCCTCGACCTCTGCTACGAGGAGGACGTGCGCGCCGAGACCGACATGAACGTCGTCTGCACCGGCGACGGCCGCTTCGTCGAGGTCCAGGGCACCGCCGAGGGCGAGCCCTTCGACCGCAAGGAGCTCAACGCGCTCCTCGACCTCGCCGCCGGCGGCTGCGCCGACCTGGAGGCCCTCCAGCTCGGCGCCCTGGAGCTGCAGCTCCCGTAGAACCGCCGGACGCGGGCACGCGTCTACGCCGGTACGGGCGCACGGTGTCGAAGCCGTGCGCCCGTCCACGCATCCGAGCCCCGGGGGACCGCATGAAGACACAGCCGAAGCCGAAGCACCGCCTGGCCGCCGTCGCGCTCACGGCCGTACTGGCCGTCCCGGCCCTCGCCTCCTGCGACGCCATCTCCACCGCCATGGACTGCGCCAACACGGCGGTGGCCATAGCCAACAGCGTGGACCAGCTCCAGCAGGCCGTCTCCCAGGCCGGGAACAGCGTCCAGGACACCCAGAACGCGCTCACCCAGATCGAGACGAACCTCAAGCAGATCAAGGACTCGACGGGCAACGCCGACCTCTCCAAGGCGGTCGACTCCATGACCACCGCCGTCAAGAACGTCCGCACCTCCGTGGAGAACGGCAACACCGCCCCCGACGTCCAGCCCGTCGCGGACGCCGCCAAGGAGATCTCCAAGGTCTGCACCCCGGGCTGACCGGGCCGACCGGGCTGACCGGGCCGGACGGGGGCGATCGGGCCGGACGGGGGCGATCGGCGCCGGCCGGGCGGTCGGTGCCGCCCGGTCGGCGGAAATAATGGGGGGCATGACTTCCACGCCCACGTCTCCCCAGCCGCCCCGCCGCCTGGTCCTGGCCACCCGCAACCCCGGCAAGGTCACCGAGCTCCACGCGATCCTGTCCGAGGCCGGCCTGCCCTTCGAGCTGGTCGGCGCCGACGCGTACCCGGAGATCCCGGACGTGAAGGAAACCGGCGTCACCTTCGCCGAGAACGCCCTCCTCAAGGCCCACGCCCTCGCCCAGGCCACCGGCCTGCCGGCCGTCGCCGACGACTCCGGGCTCTGCGTGGACGTCCTGAACGGCGCCCCCGGCATCTTCTCCGCCCGCTGGGCGGGCACCCACGGCGACGACAAGGCCAACCTCGACCTCCTCCTCGCCCAGCTCGGCGACATCGCCGACGAGCACCGCGCGGCCCACTTCTTCTGCGCGGCCGCCCTCGCCCTCCCGGACGGCACCGAACGCGTCGTCGAGGGCCGCCTCCTGGGCACCCTGCGCCACACCCCGTCGGGCGACGGCGGCTTCGGCTACGACCCGGTCCTCCAGCCCCTGGGCGAGTCCCGCACCTGCGCGGAACTGACCCCGGCCGAGAAGAACGCCATCTCCCACCGCGGCCAGGCCTTCCGCGCCCTGATCCCGGTGGTCCGCGAACTCCTGGGCTGAGCGGCGCTGCGCCGAGGGCCCCGTACGCGGCTGCGTACGGGGCCCCCGGCTTGACGTGCGGTTGGGGGGACTCGAACCCCCACGGGTTTTACCCCACTGGGACCTAAACCCAGCGTGACTGCCAATTCCACCACAACCGCGACATTCGACCCGAAACGGACATCGAGTCCGGCCGGGCTGTGCCCAGTCTACGGGGCGGTGGTTCCGGTGCCACGCGTCCGTAGGGTAGTGGCAGTTGGGGCGGGCGCGGCGGCCCGGGCGGGTCGGATGCCCGGGTGGGTCAGATGCCCAGGTCCTTGATGATCTTGGCTACGTGGCCCGTCGCCTTGACGTTGTAGAAGGCGTGCTCGACCTTGCCCTCCTCGTCGACGACCACCGTGGAGCGGATGACCCCGGTCACCGTCTTGCCGTACAGCTTCTTCTCGCCGAAGGCGCCGTACGCCGTCAGGGTCTCCTTCTCCGGGTCGCCGACCAGGGTGACCTTCAGGTGCTCCTGCTCGCGGAACTTCGCGAGCTTCTCCGGCTTGTCCGGCGAGACGCCGATCACGTCGTAGCCGGCGGCGGCCAGGAGGGAGAGGTTGTCGGTGAAGTCGCAGGCCTGCTTGGTGCAGCCCGGGGTCAGGGCCGCCGGGTAGAAGTACACGATCACTTTGCGCCCCTTGTGGGCGGCCAGCGAGACCTCGTTGCCGTCCGCGTCGGGCAGGGTGAAGGCGGGGGCGGTGTCGCCCGGCTGGAGTCGCTCGCTCATCGGTAGGTCTTCTCCTCGGGAGGGGAACGGTACGCCACGAGACTAAGCTGACAGACTGTCCAGGGCGGAGTACGCCCCAGACGACCACGAGCACGACACGACGACGGAGGCAGCGCGGTGCCGGAAGCCAGGACCCCCGCACAGATCGAGGCGGACATCGTCCGCCGCCGCGAGCAGCTCGCCGAGACGCTCGACGAGATCGGCGTACGCGTGCACCCGAAGACGATCATCGGGGACGCGAAGGCCAAGGCGGTCGGGGTCGTGGACCACACGGCCGGCCGTGCCTTCGCCGCCGTCAACCGGCTGGTCACGGATGTGAAGGACAGCCTGCGCGACGAGGACGGCGCACCGCGGGTGGACCGGATCGTGCCCGTCGCGCTCTTCGCGGCCGGCGTCGTCGGGCTGATCGTCGCCACGGCGCGGCGCAAGCGGTGAGCACCCTCCGGCGTGCGGGGCGTGCGGCGGCAGGTAGGTTCGGGTCGTGAGCGAGAACACCACCCACGACAAGCTGCCCATCCGCATGCTCCACGACCGCGTGCTCGTGAAGTCCGACCTGCCCGAGGGCGAGCGGCGCTCGGGCGGCGGCATCCTGATCCCGGCGACGGCCGCGGTGGGCAAGCGGCTCGCCTGGGCCGAGGTGGTCGCGGTCGGGCAGAACGTACGCAGCGTGGAGCCGGGTGACCGGGTCCTGTACGACCCCGAGGACCGGGCCGAGGTCGAGGTGCGCGGGGCGACGTACGTGCTGATGCGCGAGCGGGACCTGCACGCCGTGGCGGCGGAGCGGCTGGAGGGGTCCAAGGACTCCACCGGGCTCTACCTCTGAGCCGCTGATCCATCCCCGAAAGGGCCGGTGACCGAGGTCACCGGCCCTTTTCGATGCCTTTTGCTACGGTGGTGGGGAACCCCCGACGAGACGCGCCGTACCGGGTAGCAGGACGCAAAGACGACGCACCCCCTTTCCGTTCTCGTCCCGGAGGTACCTCGTCATGGCATGGGTTCTTCTTCTCGTCGCCGGCCTCATCGAAGTCGCCTGGTCGATCGGCATGAAGTTCACCGAGGGCTTCACCCGGCTCTGGCCGTCCGTGTTCACCGGCGCCGGCATCGTCGCCAGCATGGTGCTGCTGTCCATCGCGGCCAAGACCCTGCCCATCGGTACGGCGTACGGCGTCTGGGTCGGCATCGGCGCCGCGGGTGCGGCCGTGCTCGGGATGGCGGTGCTGGGGGAGCCCGTCACCGCCTCCCGGATCTTCTTCATCTGCCTGCTGCTGGTCGCCGTGGTGGGGCTGAAGGTCACCTCCGGGCACTGACCCGGCTCACTCCAGGAGATCGGCCGACGGGCGGCGGCCGCGGGCGGTTCCTTCCGCGCTCTCGCCGCCGGTCGTCCGGCCGTCCGGGGTCTGGCCGCCCGTGGTCTGTCCGCCCTGGTTCTGACCGCCTTGGGTCCGGCCGTCCGGGGTCTGGCCGCCCGTGGTCTGTCCGCCCTGGGTCTGACCTCCCTGGGTCTGACCTCCCTGGTTCTGGCCGCCCTGCGTCCGGCCCCCTTGCGTCTGGCCGCCCTGGTTCTGCCCGCCCTGGTTCTGGCCGCCGTTGTCCCGGCCGCCGGTGTCCTGACCGCCCTGGTCCCGGCCGCCCTGGGTCTCGCCGTCCGTCGGCGGGTTCGGCTCGGAGGGCGGCCGGCTGCCCTGGGGCTGCTGCGGGGTGGTGGGCGCGACGGGCGGCGGGGGCGGGGCCCCGCCCGGCTGGAGGTCCAGGTCGAAGTCCACCGGGTCCGTGTCCTCAAGAGCCTTCTTCGTGTAGGCCGCCCAGATCCGGGCCGGATAGCCGCCGCCCCCGATGCGGGCCTCGCCCAGTGCCCCGTAGAGGGACTGCAGGGTGCCCGTGTCCGGGTCCTGGCCCATCATCGCGACCACCGTGACCAGGTCCGGGGTGTACGCCGCGAACCACGCCGAGCGGTCCAGCTCGGCCGTGCCCGTCTTCCCGGCGGCCGGATGGCCGGCCGCGAGGGCGGCCGTACCCGTGCCGTTGTCCACAACGCTGACCAGCATCGAGGTGGTCGTGTCGGCGGCCTCCCGGCTGATGGCCTGGGTCGCGGCGCGGTCGGGGAGACGGATGGTCTCGCCCCCCTTGGTGATCTTCTCCAGGAAGGTATAGGGGGTGCGCCGCCCGTGGTCGGCGAGGGTCGCGTACGCCTGCGTCATGTCCAGCACGCTGGCCTGCATGGTGCCCAGCGCGATGGCCGGGCCCGCGTCGAAGTTCGGGGTGTTCTCCGGGATGCCCAGGGCGATGGCGGTCGACTTGACCTTGGCCCCGCCCACGTCGACGGCCATCTGCGCGTACACCGTGTTGACGGAGAGGTCGGTGGCGGTGTTGACGGTGATCGGGCCGTACGACACCTGGCCCTCGTTCTCGGGGGCGAAGCGGATCCGGCCGCCGACGACGGGGCGCTTGTTGTCGCCGTTGTAGACGGTGTTCGGGGTGATGCGGCGGCCGTCCTGGGTGCCGGATTCGTTCTCGACGGCGGACGCGAAGACGAACGGCTTGAAGGTGGAGGCCACCTGGTAGTCGTGCCGGGTCGCGTTGTTGACGTACTGCTTCGTGTAGTCGATGCCGCCGTAGAGGGCGACGACCTTGCCGGTGGCCGGGTCGACGGAGGCACCGCCCGCGCGCACCAGGCGGTCCGCGGGCCGCGCCGCCGGGTCGAGCTTGTCGACCATCTGCTTGCGGACGGCGTCGACGAACTCGCCCTGGCGCTTCCTGTCGATGGTGGTGGTGATCCGGTAGCCGCCCTCGGCGAGGGTCTTGTCGTCGAGGATCCCGTGTTCGGTGATGTAGTCCTTGACGGCTTCCACGAGGTAGCCGCGCTGTCCGGACAGCCCGGCGGCCGGGCGGACCTTCCCGGGCTCGGGGAAGCGGACGGCCGCGCGTTCGGCGGGGGACAGCCACTTCTTCTTGACCATGCCGTCGAGCACGTAGTTCCAGCGGGCCACGGCGCGGTCGCGGCTCTGGGGGTGCGAGACGACGTCGAAGGCACTGGGGGAGTTGAGGAGGGTGGCGAGGTAGGCGCCCTCGGCGGGGGTGAGCCGGGTGACGTCCTTGCCGTAGTAGGCCTGGGCGGCGGCCTGGATGCCGTAGGCGTTGCGGCCGAAGTAACTGGTGTTCAGATAGCCCTCAAGGATGTAGTCCTTGGACTTCTCACGACCGAGTTTGATCGCGATGAAGAACTCCTTGGCCTTGCGCTTCAGGGTCTGTTCCTGGCCCAGGTAGTAGTTCTTCACGTACTGCTGGGTGATGGTCGATCCGGACTGGGTGCCCTTGCCGGTCGCGGTGTTCCAGGCGGCGCGCAGCATCGCCTTGGGGTCCACGGCCCGTTCGGAGTAGAAGTCGCGGTCCTCCGCGGCGAGTACGGCTTCCTGGACGCTCCGGGGGACCTGCGAGAGCGGGACGTTGACGCGGTTGACCTCGCCGTCCCGGGCGATCTGGGAGCCGTCGGAGTAGAGGTAAACGTTGGACTGCGCGGTGGCGGCGGCGTTGGCGGGCGGGATGTGGACCAGCAGGTAGCCAGCCACGAGGACGCCGCCGACGAGCAGGGCGAGCAGCAGGAGGCCGCCCAGGAGCATGCGCCAGGTGGGCAGGGCGCGACGCCATCCGGTGCGCCGGCGCCCGCCGGGCGCGGCGGGCGCGGCGGGCGCCGGTTTCCGGCCCGGGGGTGGCGGGGCGCCGGGCGGCCCGGCGGCCGGGGCGCCGTCGCCGGGGGGTTCCGGTGGGGTGTCCGGGTCGCGAGGGGGCCAGCCCGGGGGTGGTGACTGGTCGCTCATCGCCGGGACTCCTCGTAACCGTGCGAAACATCCACTTTCCGTACCTCATGGTGTCTACCCGATGGCCGTTGGATCCGCTCCGGACGGGCATAAAACGGTCGCGTGGCTCGCCCCTCCGCACTAAGCTCGCGCGCTTTGGCCGACGTAGGAACGACGTGGGAAACGGAGGGATACGGTGCGTCAGAGAGCGGGTCGCGGCGCGACCCGGCGCGAGGGCCTCCGCGAGGGCCCCGGCGGGGGTTCCGGCGAGGGTTCCGGCGGGGGTTCCGGCCGCGGCGGTGCCGGGGGCGAGGGGCACAGGCCGGGGCTCTACGCGGCCGTGGCGGCGGGCGGCTTCCGGCGGTACGCCACCTACGGCACGGCCACGGCCGCCGGGGTCTTCACCAACACCGTCTTCGGCTTCATCGTCGCGTACACGTACATCGCCCTGTGGGACGAGCGCCCGGGCCTCGGCGGGTACGACCAGGCGCAGGCGCTCACCTTCGTCTGGGTCAGCCAGGCCATGCTGGCGGCCGCCTCGCTGCTCGGCGGCGGTTTCCAGGAGGAGGTCCAGGAGCGTATCCGTACGGGTGACATCGCCGTCGACCTCTACCGTCCGGCGGACCTCCAGCTGTGGTGGCTGGCGGCCGACCTGGGCCGGGCCGCCTTCCAGCTGCTGGGGCGCGGGGCGGTGCCCCTGCTGGCGGGTGCGCTCGCCTTCCGGCTGGCGCTGCCGGCCGATCCGGCGCGCTGGCTGCTGTTCGCGGTGTCCGTCGTCCTCGCCCTCACCGTCAGCTTCGCGGTGCGCTACCTGCTGGGGCTGGCCGCCTTCTGGCTGATGGACGGCGCCGGGATCAACATGATGGCCGCCGTCGTGACGATCTTCTTCTCGGGGATGCTGCTGCCGCTCACGGTGTTCCCGGGCGGCTTCGGCGAGCTGGTGCGGCTGCTGCCGTGGTCCGCGATGCTCCAGGTCCCGCTGGACGTGCTGCTCGGCACGCACGCGGGGGCGGGCGGCGCCGCGCGGGCGCTGGCGTTCCAGGCCGGGTGGGCGCTCGTCCTGCTGGGCGCGGGGCGGCTGGTGCAGTCGGCGGCGACGCGGAAGGTGGTGATCCAGGGTGGCTGACGTGACCGGGGTGGGTGGAGAGGCGGTTGAGGTCCGTGTCGTCTCCGGGGACGTGCGGGACGTGCGCGAAGTGCGGGGCGTCGTGCCGTGGGGCGGGAGGGCCCGCGAGGGGCTGCGCGGCTACCGGCTGATCGTGGCGATGTGGATCCGCTCGACGATGGCGTACCGGGCGTCCTTCCTCCTCGCCGCCTTCGGGAACGCGGTGATCTCCCTGCTGGACTTCGTCGCGATCGCCGTCATGTTCTCCCACATCGACGCCCTCGGCGGTTTCACGCTGCCCGAGATCGCCCTGCTCTACGGCTCCTGCTCGGTCTCCCTCGGCCTCGCCGACCTGTTCCTCGGCAACACCGACCGGATCGGCGTCCGGATCCGCGACGGCTCCCTCGACACCATGCTGGTGCGCCCCGTACCGGTCCTCGCGCAGGTCGCCGCCGACCGCTTCGCGCTGCGCCGGCTGGGGCGGATCACGCAGGGGCTGGCGGTGATGACCTGGGGCATCTCCGTGCTGGAGGTGGACTGGACGGCTGGGAAGGTGCTGTTGGTCCCGGTGATGGTGGTGGCCGGGGCGGCGATCTTCGCGGCGGTGCTGGTGGCCGGGGCGGCGTTCCAGTTCATCGCCGGGGACGCGGCGGAGGTGCAGAACTCCTTCACCTACGGGGGCTGCACCATGCTCCAGTACCCGCCGACGGTGTTCGGCCGGGACCTGCTGCGCGGGGTGACCTTCGTCGTCCCGCTGGCCTTCGTCAACTGGCTGCCCGCGCTGTACGTGCTGGGGCGGCCCGTCCCGCTGGGGCTGCCGCAGTGGACCGCGTTCCTGAGTCCGCTGGTGGCCTTCCTGCTGTTCCTGCCCGCGTCGCTGGCGTGGCGCGCGGGAGTCCGTTCGTACCGAAGCACGGGGAGCTAGTCGTGGCGGATCCGCTGATCTCGTTGGACGGGATCGAGAAGGTTTTCGACGTACGCCGTCGAGTGGGGCTGATGCGGAGAGAGAAACGGCAGGTCAGAGCCGTCGACGGGATCAGTTTCGAGGTCGCCCGGGGCGAGGTGGTCGGCTACATCGGGCCCAACGGCGCGGGGAAGTCCACCACCATCAAGATGCTGACGGGCATCCTCACCCCGAGCGGCGGGCGGCTGCGCGTCGCGGGCATCGACCCGGCGCGGGAGCGGATGCGGCTCGCGCACCGGATCGGGGTGGTGTTCGGGCAGCGCACCACGCTGTGGTGGGACCTGCCGCTGAAGGACTCGTACGGGCTGATGCGGCGGATGTACCGGATCCCGCCGGCGCGCTTCGAGCAGAACATGGAGCGGTGCGTCGAACAGCTGGACCTGGCCGCGCTGCTGGACGTGCCGGTGCGTCAGCTGTCGCTCGGGCAGCGGATGCGCGGGGACATCGCGGCGGCGCTGCTGCACGATCCGGAGGTGCTGTACCTGGACGAGCCGACGATCGGGCTGGACGTGGTCAGCAAGGCGAGGGTACGGGCCTTCCTGCGGCAGCTGAACGAGGAGCTCGGGACCACGGTGCTGCTGACCACGCACGACCTCCAGGACATCGAGCAGTTGTGCGAGCGGGTGATGGTGATCGACCACGGGCGCCTGATGTACGACGGTGCGCTGGGCGGGCTGCACGCGATGGGGGAGGGCGAGCGGACGCTGGTGGTCGACCTGGAGCGGGAGCTCGCGCCGGTCGAGGTGCCGGGGGCGCGGGTGGTGAAGGTGGAGGGGGCCCGGCAGTGGCTGGCGTTCCCCGCGGGGGAGTCGGCGGCGCCGCTGGTGGCGGAGGTGGCGGGGCGGTACCCGCTGCTGGACCTGTCGGTGCGGGAGCCGGACATCGAGGACGTGATCGCGCGGATGTACGCGGGGCGGGGGTGAGCGGCCTGCGGGGGCATTCAACTGGGCCGTGTCTCTGCATAGGGTGGCCCACATGAGTGACGAGCGGCCGCAGAAGCCATCGCTGGACAAGCCCTCCCCGGACGGGCCTTCGCTGGAGAAGGCGGCGGCGGAGGGGGCGGCGCCGACCGAGCCATCGCCGGAGAAGGCGGCGTTGGAGAAGGCGGCGGCGCCCGCGCGGCCGGAGGCGGCGGTGCCCGCGATGAGGGCGTCCGACGCCGACCGCGAACGGGTGGTGGAGCGGCTGCGCGACGCCGTGGCCGAGGGCCGGCTCGACATGGAGGAGTTCGGGGAGCGGCTGGAGGCGGCGTACGCGTCCCGGACGTACGCGGAGCTCGAACCGCTGACCCGCGACCTGCCGCCCGTACCCGGCTCGGCGCTGCCCGGCGCCGCTCCCGCGACCGCGCCGGCGCCGGGCGCGGCCGCCTGGCCGGGCCGGATCGGCGGCACCGGGACCTCGTCCACGGCGGTCGCCGTCATGTCGGGCTTCCATCGAAAGGGCCGCTGGGTCGTCCCGGCGCGCTTCAACGCGGTGGCCGTCTGGGGCGGCGGTGAGCTCGACCTGCGCGAGGCGGACTTCGCGGAGCGCGAGGTGGTCATCACCTGCGTGGCGATCATGGGCGGCATCCAGATCACGGTCCCGCCGGGCGTGCAGGTCGACGTCCGCGGCATCGGCATCATGGGCGCCTTCGACCACAGCGGCACCCAGACCGTGCCGCAGCCGGACGCCCCGCGGGTGATCGTGAACGGCCTGGCCTTCTGGGGCGGGGTGGAGGTCCGCACCAAGGCGCCCAAGGGTTCGAAGCCGCTGGGCGGCGACAAGCCGCGCAAGGAGCTCTAGCCGGCGTATCCGCCGTCGTACCCGCCGTCGTACGGCGCGCCGGGAACTCCCCGGGCCTCCCGGGAGTCGGATGCTATGCAGACAAAACCGGCCACCGGGGGAAGGCAGGAGCACATGGACATCGTGAAGAGCGGCGGTGACGGCGGCAGCGGCGGCGGTGACACCCCGGGTGACACCGCGGGCGGTACCCGTACGAGGGCGCGCGCGGCGCCCCCACCGGCCCGCGGCGGGTTCGTCTTCAACGCCTCGGACGAGGAGCGGCGGCGCGGCGTACGCCGGATGAAGGCCACCGCGACGGGTCTGCTGCTCCTGGTCGCGCTGGTGTACGTCCTGGCCAAGTACGCCCAGCACGCGTGGGGCGCGGGCGGCTGGGCCGGGTACGTCGCCGCGGCCGCCGAGGCCGGCATGGTCGGTGCCCTAGCCGACTGGTTCGCGGTCACGGCGCTGTTCCGGCGGCCCCTCGGCCTGCCGATCCCGCACACCGCGATCATCCCGACGAAGAAGGACCAGCTCGGCGTCTCCCTCGGGGAGTTCGTCGGGGAGAACTTCCTCTCCGCCGACGTGGTGCGCGCCCGGCTGCACGCGCTCGGGATCGGTGGCCGACTCGGCGCCTGGCTGGCCGAGCCGGAGCACGCCGACCGGGTCACGGCCGAGCTCGCCACGGCGCTGCGGGGGGCCCTGACGGTGCTGCGGGACTCCGACGTGCAGGCCGTCGTGGGGGAGGCGATCACGCGGCGCGCCGAGAGCGCGGAGATCGCGCCGGGCCTGGGCAAGACCCTGGAGCGGGTCGTCGCCGACGGCGGCCACCACCGGGCCGTCGACCTGATCTGCGCGAAGGCCCACGACTGGCTCGTCACCCACGGGGACTCGGTGATGGACGCCGTCCAGGGCGGGGCTCCCGGCTGGACCCCGCGCTTCGTGGACCGCAAGATCGGCGACCGCGTGTACAAGGAGCTGCTGCGCTTCGTCACGGAGATGCGGGACATGCCGGGCCACCCGGCGCGGGGTGCGGTGGACCGCTTCCTGACGGACTTCGCGGCCGACCTCCAGTCCGACACCGCGACGCGGGCTCGGGTGGAGCGGATCAAGTCGGAGATCCTGGCGCGGGGCGAGGTGCAGGACGTGATCGCCTCCGCCTGGACGGCCGTCCGGTCGATGATGATCTCGGCGGCGGAGGACGAGCAGAGCGAGCTGCGGCTGCGGGTGCGGTCGTCCCTGATGTCCCTGGGGGCCCGGCTGGCGACCGACGGCCGGCTCCAGGACAAGCTGGAGGGCTGGATCGAGGGGGCGGTGGTGTACGTGGTCACGACGTACCGCACCGAGATCACCTCGCTGATCACCGACACGGTGGCGGGCTGGGACGCGGAACACACCTCCCGCAAGATCGAGGCCCACATCGGCCGCGACCTCCAGTTCATCCGCATCAACGGCACGGTGGTCGGCGCCCTGGCGGGCCTTCTGATCTACACGATCTCCCAGGCCTTCGGCGCCTGACCCCGAACCCCGACAACCGCGCGAGCGACGGCCCTCGCCGGTCCCGCGTGAGCGACCCCATGAGGAGCCTGCGGGTGTGGCCCGCGCCAGCGCCCCGCAGGACCGCTCGCGCGGGCGCCGTCCCGCGGGCCCGTCCTGCAGGTGCGGTCTCGCGGGCGCCGTCCCGCGGGCCCGTCCTGCGGGTGCCGCCCCGCAGGCGCCGTCCCGAGAGCCCGTCTGCAGGTGCGGTCCCGCGGGCGCCGTCCCGCGGGCCCGCCCTGGAGGTGCGGTCCCGCAGGTGCCGTCCCGAGAGCCCGTCCCGCAGGTGCCGCTCCGCGAGCCCGCCCCGCAGGCGCCGCCCAGCCGGGGGGTCAGCCGCGGTCGGCGACCGCCCAGGACGTCGCCGCGACGACCCCGGCCGCGCCGATGACCGCCGGCCAGGCGCCGACCTTCTTCGCCAGCGGGTGCGCCCCCGCGAAGCCGGCCAGGTAGAGCGCCCCCAGCCCGGCCGCCGCCGGGGTGCCGCCCCGGCGGTGCCATTCCCGTCCGGCCACGAGCCCGGCCGTGCCCAGCACGACACCGCCCAGGGGCCGCTTCTTGGTCCAGCGGGCGACGGCGTAGCCGCCGACCAGGCCGGCGGCCGCCACCACGGAACTCGGTACCCGCGCCATGTCGAACTCCCTCGTTCTTCTTGTCTGCTGATTCGATCGTTCGGTGATTCGATGATTCGGTAGGTCGCCTACGAGGCTAACGCGGGCGCCTCGACGCCCGCCGGACACCCACCGCCCCGAGCAGGAGCACGGCCCCGCCGACCACCGCGTCCGGCACCGCCTCCCGCACCGCGCGCGGCAGCAGCGCCACGGTCCCGAGGACGAGGAGGAACGCGAGCCCGCACCGGCCCGCAGCCCGCAGCAGTCTGTCCACGGGCTGCTCAACGCCCCACCCCCGTCCGCGACACGGACGCCGCGCGGCCGATTTGTCGCACACTCGCCGCTTCTGCGCACCCACGGGAGAGGGAACCTCCTGGGCGTAGATTCGGTCTTCCAGGAGGAAACCCTCTCAACTCACCACCCCCACCCGCCCCACCCACCACCCCCACCCCACCCCTCCCAGGAGCCAACAGCGTGATCTCTTACGGACGGGCCGTCCTCGACCTCGCGGACGAGCTGGTCGACGCCTACGCGGACGTCTTCTCCTCCCCACCCTGGAACGAAGGCGAAGAAACCATTCGCCAGTTCTCGACGCGCCTCCAGGCGGACGTCCGGCGCCCCGGATTCCGTGCGGCCTTCGCCCAGTCCGCAACCGGCATCGACGGCTTCGCCACCGCATGGCTGACCGGCGCCCCCTTCCCCCGCACCCGCGCCTACCCGCAGGTCGCCGCACAACTCGGCGCGGAACGGGTCCGTGAGCTCCTCGTAGGGGCGCTGGAGATAGACGAACTCGCCGTACGCGGCTACGCGCGCGGCCACGGCACCGGCCGGGCCCTGCTCACCGAGATCACCGCGGACGCCCCGCAGCGCCGGGCCTGGCTGCTGACCTCACGGCTGGCCACGGACACGGTGGCCACGTACCGCCGCCTCGGCTGGCACGAGGTGTCCGCCCTGCCGGGCACCGAGAGCGGCGTGGTCGTCTTCCTGTCCCCCGATCACCCGGGCCGCGACAGGTAGAGCGCCGCCCGCACGGGCATACCGGGGCCATGATCACGCTCAGGGAACCCGTTCCGGTGGCCCGTCGCCAGCTCGGCCTCGCCACCCGCCACCAGCTCACCACCACCGCCGGCATCCCCGGCACCACCCTCACCTCCCGCACCCGCCCCGGCGGCCCCTGGCAACGCCTCCTGCCCCGGGTCTACCTCCTCCAGACCGGCCCGCCGGACCACCGCCAACGGGCCCTGGCCGCCGTCCTGTACGCCGCCGAGCCCGCCGCGGACCCGCTCTCCGGCGACACGGCCGCCCTCACCGGCGCCGCCGCCCTCGCCCTCCTCGGCATCCGCGACGCTCCGGCCGTCCCCGCCGACGTCGTGATCCGCGCCCCGCGCCGGCTCGCCGCGCTCCCGCAGGTCCGGCCCCGGCCCACCAGCCGCTGGCCCCGCACCCTCACGGTGTCCGGCATCCCCAGCACTCGCCCGGTCCGCGCCGCCGCGGACTTCGCCGCCCGCGCGGCCCACCCCGACCGGATCCGCTCGGTGCTGGCCCAGGTCGTCCAGGCCGGCTGGTGCCACCCGCACGACCTGCACGCCGAACTCCGCGCCTCCCGCCTCCTGGCCCGCCCCGAGATCCGCGCGGCGGCGTCGGAACTCCTCGCCGGGGTCCGCTCGGTCGCCGAGGCCCGCGCCCGCGACGTCCTCACGGGGACGGACCTCCCCACGCCCCTGTGGAACGCCCGCCTCTACACCCCGGACGGCACCTTCCTGGCCACCCCGGACGCCTACTGGCCCGACGAGGGCGTGGCCCTGGAGGTCGACTCGGCGGAGTACCACTACACCCGCGACGCCTGGCACGCCACGCTCCGGCGCCGGCTGCGCCTGGAAGCCCACGGCGTCCTGGTGGTCAGCGCGACCCCGTCGATGATCCGCGACACCCCCGCAGAAGTCATCGCGGCCCTCCGCACCCTCCTCACCCTCACCACCCCCCGCCAAACCCCACCCACAGCCCTGGCCCGCGGCCACCAACAGCTGCCGCTGCCACTGGGCTACTGAACGGATACCGCCAGCAGGTAGCTCACGTCGTCGTGCCGGCCAGCCTGTTGGAAGGCGGCGGTGACGTTGAGCACGGCTTGCCTGTCCGAACGCTCGCTGACGCTGGTGAGCACGGCGTCCGCAGCTTCGTTCAGCCCCGTGTTCCGGCAAGAGGAGACGACGTCCAGGATCTGGCTGGCCGTCATGTTCGCACCGGCCTGCCAGAGCAGGATGCCCGCGTCACGCTGCCTGTTCTGGGACAAATACCGCGTCACCGTCTCCAGTTCCGTCCACACAGGACTTCCGTCCGCTTCGGCCGCGGGGTGCCGGTCCCCTCCCGGAGGGGGGACCGGCACCTGCGCGGCGGGCGCCGCCTCAACTGACCGTGACGCCACCAAGGATCTCTTCCGTCTCGCGCGGCGCTCGTGCCGGAGCCGGTGGAGGGCAACGGAAGCCGGCGTCTCTCCGCCTGCGGCACCGGAGCCCGAGCTGCTTGTGCCCCGTCCGGAGCTGGCCGCAGCGCAGCACGCGCAGTGCCTCGTGGAGGCGCGGTGGCGATAGTCCCGCAGCTGGCCAAGGGTGAAGGGAAGCGGGCTGCCAATGGAGTCAGCCGCGGCCTGCGCAGCCGCGTAGAAGCTCTCCATCAGGGGTTCTGTGGGGACACGGGCACCGCTCAGGTGAGTCGATAACGTGCCCGGGCTGATCCCCGCGGCAGCAGCGATGGCCCGCTGGGAGAGGCCGGTCACCGCGTGGACAGCACTGAGGGCCGCCGCCAGGACGCGCTGTTCCGGGGACCTCTGGTCCGGCATCGTCGATTCCTCGGGCAACACGGCTCCCTTCTGAACGAAGATCCAACTCTTCGAAGTCTCGCCCGGTGGAGGCCCGGAGCGGAATGCCGAAGGTGTTTTCATCTGCCGGGGAATTCGGACACGGGCTGGAATGCGTCCAGTTGATCGGCAAAGGTTGAGGTGCTGGCGGGTTCCGACGGGAGCCACTGGTATCGCCAGCCATTTCCGGCTGACTCGACTGAGGGGAACTGCACATGGCTGTGCTGCCGTCGTGGACGGACACCAAGCTGGGAGCCAAGCGGCGGGCGGCGCTGTGGCTGCTGACCGAAGTCGGGGAAGGCGAGTGCTTCACCAAGGAGCAGGTACGTATCGCGTTCCCTGGAATGAGCCAGATCGACCGGCGTGTGCGCGAGCTCAGGAGCCATGGCTGGCGGATCGACACGAATCGCGAGGACAGTACTCTCAGCCAGCACGAGCAGCGCTTCGTCTCGGCTGGCGAGCCGGTCTGGGAGCAGGGCAAGGGAACGCTCCCGTCGACGGGGTACACGGACACGCAGCGCCGTGAGCTGCTGGCGAAGGACGGTCACTACTGCCGTTCGTGCGGCATCGTCCCGGGTGCTGTGTTCGCCGGCACCTACGAGTCGGCGCAGCTCGACATCGCACGTCGTCCCGTTCGGCAGCCCGACGGGACCAGCACGGTGGAGCCCGTCGTGGAGTGCAACCGCTGCCGTGTGGGAGGCAAGAAGCTGACCGCGGATCTCGCTGGCGTCCTCGTGGGGGTAAACAGGCTCGGCGCGATGGAGCTGAAGATGCTGGGAGGCTGGATGGACTCGGGGGAGCGGGACTTCGCCTTGGTCGAACGGATCTGGGCCGACATCCAGACGCTGCCGGCCGAGTCCAGGGAGAAGGTCCGGAAGGCCCTCGGCCAGGCGTAGGTCTGACAATGAGCACGACCGGGGGCCGCGACAGGGCGGCCCCCGTTCCCCACACCGACGTTGCCCTTGGAGGAGAACCAACGTGAGCTTGGACTTCGGCCGGCCGCCCCGTGCCGCCGAGAACTGGGAACTGGTCGAGCAGCGACTCAAGGAGGTCAGCGCGGGCGACCAGTTGCAGGAAACGCTGACGGTCGAGTGGCGGACGAAGCCGATCGTTGTCCAGGTCATTGACATGCCCATCGACCAGGTCTACTTCAATCCGTCGACGCACCGTATCCGCGCGCAGCGCACCTTCGAGCCCGCGCGGGACAAGGTGCTGGACACGGACTGCTGGAGCCCTGAAAGCCAGGACTATCTCCGCCACCTCCTCCAGGCCCTGCCGTCGGACCCCGCCAAGCGCGACCCGGATTTCGACCTGCTCAAGGAAAGCCTGAAGGAATACCGTCAGAACGAGCCCGGGCTCATCACCCGCGACGGTGTTCTCGTCAACGGCAATACCCGAGTGGTGGCGTTGCGTGAACTCGGCGTCAAGAGCGTCCGGGTGGGAGTCCTCCCCGAGACCTGCACTTGGGCCGACGTCAACGCGGTGGAGCTCTCCCTGCAGCTCCGCCATGACACGCGCCGGCCGTACTCGTACATCAACAGGCTGCTGACCATCGATGAGCAGGTGACCAACGGCCGGCCGGTCGAGGACGTCGCGAAGGACTTCCGCATCCGGTCCGCGACGGCTGAGCAGGACCTGTGGGTGCTGTCCTGTCTGAGGGACCTGGTGGCCCGGTCCAAGACGGGGCCGGCCCAGCTCAAGCTGATGGACTTCGAGGACGCCCAGGAGAAGCTGAGGGAGCTCCACCGGGCCTTTGCCAAGGCGGTCAAGCAGAACCCTGGCCAGGCCGACCTGTTGAAGGAGAACCGGCTGGCCCTCATCGTCATGGACTTCTCGAAGACGGACGTGCGTCTCGCCGATGTCGATTTCCGGACCAGGTACCTCCAGCGGTACCTGCCCGAACAGCTGAAGCAGGCGCCGACGCCGACCGCAGGCGTGATTCCGGGCCTCAACAGGCCCGCGTGGGGCGACAGCCCGCAGGTGGCCGCGGCCAAGGCGCTGACCGATGTGCTGCTCCAGGCCAAGGCGGTGGACCGCTCGTCAGGACGGGTCCCTCCTGAGCAGCTGCAGGAAGCCGCCCAGGTGTGGGAGCAGGCCCGGGCGGCTGTGGAAGAAGCCCTGGTGCCGGCGGGCAAGGATGCACGTGTGCGGAAGCGGAAGCAGGCGGCTCCGGACCGTATCTATGACGCGGTCCAGGACATCGAACAGTGCGTGACGGACATGTCGCTGGCGCGGGCATCGCGCAACCTGGACGAGGAAGGCCTGGACGAGGCGGTGCTGGCGCTCAAGGCAAGCCTGTCGAAGCTTGCCCGTGAAGCCGGGCGGAGCATCGGGGAACCGGGTGACGGTGTGGCCTGGCTGCTGGACGCCATGCTGCGGGAGGAGGCGTGAGCGGTCAGGCGGCGCCGTCGCTGAGGCTGATGTTCGACGTCACGCGGACGAAGGCCAGCCTCCAGGCCGGCGAACCGTACCGGGCCGAACTCGCCCGGCTGGCGTCGGGCTTCCCCCTGGGAGGGCAGCGCGGCCCCCTCACGGTGGAAGTGCCGCTGGACGACTTCCTCTCCCGTCTCAACGTCCTTACGCAATGGCCGCATCCGGAATCCGTTGAATGGGATGCGGATCTCGTCGCGCTGGTCGGCGATGTCCTGGATGACGCCGACACCGCCGCGGCGCACCTGGGCGAGGGGCCCGAAGCCAGTGCAGACCCGGACGGGACCGAAGTGCTGGCTGCTCTGGGCCCCACTTGGTGTGCGGATCTGACGGACTTTCAACTCAGGGACATCGCCCGGCTGCTGTCGATGCGGCACGGCGCCAACTTCAGCGTTCCCGGAGCGGGCAAGACCAGGGTCGGCCTCGCCGTCTACGCGGCGATGAAGGAGCGGGGCGCGGTCCGCCGCCTTCTCGTCGTCAGCCCCAAGTCGGCCTACGAGTCGTGGGACTACGAGAGCCGCGCCTGCTTCCGCGAGGCTCCGGTGACCCGCGTGATGGGCAAGCTTCCCGATCCGCATGCCGAGATCCTGATCGTCAACTACGAGCGGCTGGACCGAGCGCTCCCCGGGCTCGCCGGGTGGCTCCGCGCGGCCCCCTCCATGGTGATCCTCGACGAGGCGCACAGGATGAAGCTGGGCGCTGAGGGTATATACGGCAGCGCCTGCATGGCGCTGGGGCCTCTGAGCAGGCGCCGGCTGATCCTCACGGGGACGCCCGCGCCGAACGGCGCGCGTGACCTGGAGAATCTGCTCTCCTTCGTATGGCCGGGCCACGGCCGCAGGGTCGTCACCCAGGCCGTCGCTGGCGGAGACCTCGCCTATGCCAGCTCAGTACTGCGCCCGCTCTTCACGCGCACGACCAAGAAGGAGCTGGGGCTGCCGCCGTTCCAGCCCGTCATCCGTCCGGTACCGCTGGAGGGCTTGCACCGGGAGATCTATGACGCGCTGGTGGGCCGGTATTCGGCCCGCGCGGAGCTGGCACGGGATGATTTCGACTCCCTCGGGAAGGCGATGCTGCGGCTGCTGATGGCGGCCACGAGTCCCGCCCTGCTTGTGGAAGGGAGTACCAAGCACGAACCGGTCAGTTTTCAGGTACCTCCACTGGACATTCCGGACGGGGAGTCGCTCTACACCCTGCTGCAGAACCTTTCTCAGCACGAGCTTCCACCGAAGTACCGGGTGGTCCGGGAGATCGTGTCGGGGAATGCTGCGGTGGGCCGTAAAACACTGGTCTGGTCGACCTTCGTCCGTAGCATCACCACTTTGCAAGGGCTCTTGTCGGAGTTCGGGCCCGCGGTGGTCCACGGCGGAACGCCGGACAGGGAGGAGCAGCTCCGCCGCTTCCGGGAAGACCCGGACTGCCACGTTCTTATTTCGAACCCGGCGACCCTGGGGGAGGGGATCAGCCTCCACCACGAGTGTCACGACGCCGTCTACGTTGACCGGGACTTCATGGCGGGACGCTTCCTCCAGAGCCTTGACCGCATCCACCGGCTCGGCCTGGCGCCAGGTACTGAGACTCGCGTCACGGTGCTGGCGGCCACGGAAACGATCGACGAGATCGTGGCCACGCGGCTCGCGGAAAAACTGGAGTTCATGGGGAGCATCCTCGACGACCCTTCGGTGCGGGCGCTGGGCGATCTGCAGGAGGAACGGCAGGTGGCGAGCGGTATGGACGAGGCGGACATCCGGGCGGTCCTGGAACACGTGGGCGCTGTCCCGACCCGGTGATCCGGGGCGGCCCACGTGAACCATGAGGCAGGTGGCAGGTTCAGGGGTCGGATGTGGCGCGTTGATGTCAGCGGCAGATGCGACACTGGCCTGTCTGCATCTGCCACACCAGGAGGACTCGATGGATGCCAGCGATCACACGCTGACCTCGATTGAGATTTGCGCCGGAGCCGGAGGGCAAGCCATCGGCCTCCACCAGGCCGGCTTCAGTCATCTTGCCCTCGTCGAAATCGACCGGTACGCCGCGGCCACGCTGCGGCGCAACGTCGCCCAGCGCGACGGCTGGGAATTCGAGCGGAAGTACTGCGATGTCATCGAAGGTGACGTCAAGGAATTCAGTGAGAAAGTCCAGCTGGAAAAGCCTGTCGAATATCTTCGGGGGCACCAGCTGAAGAAGGGGGAGCTCGACCTCCTGGCAGGCGGCGTTCCGTGTCCTCCGTTTTCCCATGCGGGCAAGCAGCTGGGGAAGGACGATGAGCGTGACCTCTTCCCCGAGATGCTGACGCTCGTGGACAAGCTCCGCCCTAAAGCCGTAATGATCGAGAACGTGCGCGGCATCAAGGACGACAAGTTCGAGGATTACCGGGATTGGGTCGTGGCGCGCCTGGAGGGTGGCGAAGCCAAGGATCCACACACGAACGAGCTGCAGACCTTCAAGGGGGCTGGCTACAAGGTGTGTGGGTGGCGAGTCCTGGAGGCCAGTGATTTCGGCGTTCCGCAGCTGCGTCCCCGAGCCATCCTCGTTGCCATCCAGCAGGAGCTTCTGGCTGTTCAGGATTTCCAGTGGCCGACACCTGATGTGGAGATCACCACCGTCCGCAAGGCCCTTGAGGAGACGATGGAGGAGCGGTACAAGCCCTTCATCGCCCGGGGCGGCGATCTGGGCCGCCGGGCCCAGAGCAAGCTGGACGCATGGCGTGAGAAGGAAACCGGCGTCGCTCCCACCCTGGTGGGCGGGTCGAAGAAGCACGGTGGAGCGGACCTCGGTCCCAGCCGTGCCAAGGCGGCGTGGAAGAAGCTGGGAATCAACGCGCTCGGTGTGGCCAATTCTCCCCAGGACTGCCTCAACAAGGAGAGCTGGGAAAGGGACCTGCTCCGGGAAGAGGGACCCATGCTCACCGTCACACAGGCGGCGATCATCCAGGGCTTCCCCCCGGAGTGGGATTTTGAAGGTGACAAGTCCGAGGGTCGCCTTCCGGGCAAGACGGCGCAGTACCGGCAGGTCGGCAATGCTTTCCCACCTCCGGTAGCGCGCGCCGTGGGAGAAGCCATCGCCAAGGTCCTCCGGGCTGCCGGGCCCCAGCCGCAGGACGGCCCCGAGGGCGAGCGCTAGGAGCCCGGTGCCTGGCGGTGGCCGCGGCGCTCCTGCACGGCGGCGGCCACCGCGGCAGCGCAGACGTCAGACTGCTCGTGCTCCCAGAACCGGAGCACGAGCCAGCCTGCCTCTTCGAGCTGCCGGTCCGTATCCCGGTCCCTTGCCATGTTCCGTGCCACCTTCTCGGACCAGTAGCCCGGGTTGGTCTTCGGAGACACGTAGTGTTCCGGGCAGCCGTGCCAGTAGCACCCGTCGATGAAGACCGCTACCTTCGCTGGCCGGAAGACCAGGTCGGCCGTTCTGCGCAGACCGGGCAGAGGGCGGGCAGCGATGCGGTAGCGCAGACCTCTGGCGTGCACGAGGCGCCTGATGACGAGCTCGGGCTTCGTGTCACGGCTCCGGATCGCCTGCATGTTGCGGCGGCGGGCTGCTGAGGACGCCCAGGAACCCTCTGGAGGCTGCCAGGAACTCTCATCCGGCATCGTCCTGGTCTCCTTCCATCCGCAAGGCGACCCAGTCCTCCGGCCCCAGCGTGATCTTGTGGGCTGCCGCGAGGTCCCGCTGCTCGGGGAACTTGCCGCAGAGCAGGGTCAGCCCCTCGCGCGCGAGGCTCTTCCTGATGTTGCGCGCTCGTCGCAGAGGGTCGTGATGGCCCGCCCCGACTGTGGTGATCACGCTGCGCGGGACCACGAGCCCCTCAAGGTAATTGAACATCATCGCGAACCGGCGTTCCTGCCCCGGCCGCTTGGCGAGGACCCGGCTGGCCTGTTCTGGCGTGAGGAGTGTCAGAGGGTTGACCGGCAGCGGAGTCCAGTCGTACAGCGGCACGCTCCAGTGCTCACGGGCGTGTACGGCCAGTCCCCGCTTCCCGTCCCGGTTTCCCGAACCCCGGTAGAGCCAGGAGCGGTGCGCGCGCACCAGCCATGACCTGTGCCGGCCCCGGCCGAGCTGTATCTGGGTGCAGATGCAGAGCTGGCAGTGAGCTTCGGCTGGGACGGCCCAGTTCGCGCCGACCGTGGCCTTGAAGTCCACTGGTACGCCCGCGATCACCGTGTCGAGCGGAGGTTCTTTCGGGAGGTTGAAGGAACGCAGCACTTCGTACTCCAGCTTGGCTCCTACCGATGCCTTCTCGCCGGGGTGGACGTCTCGGGACAGCAGGTCGTATCGCCCGGTCCTGGCTCCGTCGAGTACATAGTCGATCGCGTTGGCGATCGCACCGGTGTAGAGCCCCGCGACGTCGAACGGGCGCAGCCCGCTGAGGACGGCCTGCAAGCCGTCGTCCTCAGCGGGAGTGCGCAGGGCGTGCTGGTCCGCGTCGGTATTCGCGCATGTCTCCCCCGGCCCAAGCAGTACGAGGCGCCCCCTGCTCACCCGCCGAACGCCCCGGAGGCGTCCCCGTGGCATTCCGCGTAGGGCTTGCCTGAGGTGCACCAGCAGGGGGTGGTGGGGGTGGGGGGCCAGGGGGTGGCCTTGCCGCGGGCGGCGAGGGTGGTGGCGTATTCCGCCAGGAGGGAGGGGGAGGCCGGGGAGGTCTTCTCCGAGGCGGCGAAGGCCTCGTAGGAGGGGACGCTGCCCGTGACGATGCCGAGGTTGGTGGTGCCCGACGCGGCCAGGGCGCGCAGTGAGGCCTCGGTGGCGGCGAGGTGGGCCGCGTGGGAGGGGTACTCCGCCGCGAGGGTGGGGTAGGAGGCGACGAGTTCCGAGAGCTCGCGCTGGGGCCAGTGGAGGATCGCCACCGGGAAGGGGCGCGAGAGGGCGGCCCGGCGGTCGCCCAGTTCGGCGCGCAGGCGGGCGATCTCGGCGCGCAGTTCCGCCGGGTCGTCGGAGCCCAGGGCCCAGATGCGCTTCGGGTCGTGGAGTTCGTCGAGGGGGATCGGGCCCGAGTGGCGGGTGTCGGCGACCATGTCCCACTCGTCGTGCGGGAGTCCGAGGAGGCGGCGTACGCGGTGGCGGCCGGTGAGGAGGGCGGCGGTGGCCCGGGTGAGGGGGGTGTCCTCGGAGGTGAGGAGGGTGGCCGCCTCGGTGAAGCACTCGTGCGAGGCTTCCAACTCGTCGTGGGCCTCCAGGGCTTCCGCGATCACCTCCCAGGGCGCCGGGTCCGTGGGGGCGGCGGCGCGGATGCCCGAGATCAGGGCGCGGGCCTCGGCCTCGTGGCCGTACTCCCAGAGGTTCGCCGCCTGCAGGGCCTTGATGAGGTGCGGGTTCGCGGGTGCGTCGGCCAGGAGTTGGTCGTAGAGGGTGCTCGCCCGCTCGCGTGCGTCGCCCAGTTCGAGGTGGGCCGCGGCCTGGAGGAGCAAGGGCTCCTGGTCCTCGGGATAGCGGGTCGCCGTGCGGATGAGGCGCTCGGCTTCGGCGATGTGCTCGGCAGGCGTGTCGGGGCGCATGGTTCACACCGTACTGCTGCTGGTCAGTTGAGGGGGGAGGTCTTAAGGTGCGGGCCGTGCGGGATCGCGTGCGGGTGGTGGTGCAGGGGGGCGGCCGGCGGGGGCGCGGGGGTGCCGTCGCGCGGCTGCTGTGGGTGGGCGCCGAGGTGATCACCACGGTGGGTGTGGTGGTGGCGTTGCTGGTGGTGCACCAGGTCTGGTGGACGAACCGGCAGGCCGTCGCGGCTGCTCAGGAGCAGGTGCGGGAGCTGGAGCGGGCCTGGGGGACGGGGACGGGGATGGGGGGAGGGGGCGGTGCGGGTGCCGGTGTGGGTGTGGGGGGAGGGGGCGTTGCGGGGGGTGGCGGTGGGGGTGCGGATGTGCCCGTTGTCGAGGGGGCGTCGAGTGGGGGCGGGAGTGCTCCTGTCGCTACCGGGCGGCCGGCGGGGGGTGGCGAGCGGGCCGTGCCCGATCCGGCTCCGGCTCCGGCGCGTGAGGAGGCGTACGCCGTGCTGCGCGTTCCGCGCCTCGGGCTGACCGTGCCCGTCGCCCAGGGCGTCGACAAGCGGACCGTGCTGGACAAGGGGTACGCCGGCCACTACCCGGGGACCGCGCAGCCCGGGGCGGCGGGGAACTTCGCGCTGGCCGGGCACCGCAATACGCACGGGGAGCCCTTCCGCTACATCAACCGGCTCCGGGTGGGCGACGAGCTGCTCGTCGACGTCCGGGGGCGGAGGTACACGTACGTGGTGGGCAAGGTGCTGGACGAGACCACCGAGCGGGACACCGGGGTGATCGCGCCCGTGCCGCACAGCACGGTCAGGCCCGGCGCCGGGTACACCGAAGCGGGTTCGTACATCACGCTGACGACGTGTACGCCCGAGTACACCTCCAAGTACCGGCTGGTGGTCTGGGGCACGTTGAGGTCCTAGCCCCGGGGAGTCCTGGGGCGGGGCGTTGTCGGTGCTGTCCGTTAGCATCGGTCGTGAGTACTCGGTCTCGTACGGAGGTTCGGGGCTTGCGGAAGGGGAGGGGGCGGTCCGGATGTCACGACGAGTCGACGCGCGGCCCCTGCTGTCCTTCCTGGTCTCCTCGCGGGCGGGGGCCCTGCTCGCCGCCCTGCTGGTGTTCGGCGGGATCCTCGGCCTGATGTCGGGGGAGAACCCGCTGGCCGCCGCCGTGGTCGCCCTGGCCGCGGCCGTCGCCGTCGGAGCCGCCGCGCTGGCGGCCTCCCTCGTGCGGTCCGTGCCGCCGCACCGAATACGCACCGCGATCCGTGATCGCGAGCAGCGCACGGCCTTCCTGCCGCAGCGCGATCCCGACGCCTCCGGCCGCTCGCGGCCCAGGGCTCCAGGCCGTCCCGTCCTGACGGCCGCGTAGGGGCGCGCAGTACTTTCCTCGCCTTCTGCTCACTGATCACTGTTGTCGCCCCTCGCGGGTCGTCGCGCCGAAATGCACCTTCTTCGACGTTCGACGAGACCCCTCGGAGGGCCCGCGTGTCCGTTTTCACCCATCTTGTTGCCGAGCTGGGCCGGCTCATGGAGCCGGTACTGGCCGAGTCCGCGACCGCTGCCGCGATCGTGCTGTTCACCGTGCTCGTACGGCTCGCCCTGCACCCCTTGAGCCGTGCCGCCTTCCGCGGGGCGACCCCCGTGGCCGGCTGCCTGCCGACGCTGCTGCAGCTGCCGGTGTTCTTCGTGATGTACCGGGCGTTCTCCTCCTCGGAGGTGGCCGGCGGGGCCAACGAGTTGCTGGGGCACCGGCTGTTCGCCGCCCCGCTCGGATCCCGGTGGGCCGACGCCCTCGGGGAGGGCGGTCCGTTCGGGGCGCAGGGGCTGGTGTTCCTGGGGCTGTTCGCCGCCGTCGGGGTGGTGGCCGCGTGGAGCGCGGTGCGCGGGCGGCGGGCCGCCGCGGCGGCGCCCGCGGTGCCGGTCCTGCCGGTGGCCGGTCCGCGCGGGGGCAAGGCCGTGCCTGGAGGGGCGAAGGGTGGTTCGCGCGGGGCGCGGGCGGGGGCCGGTGCGGGGCGGGCCGGGGCGCCGGCCGCGCTGAGTGCCGAGCAGCAGGCCGCGATGCGCAAGCTGGGCGGCGTACTGCCCCTGCTGTCGTTCGGGACGCTGGTCACGGCCGCCGTGGTGCCGCTGGCGGCCGGGCTGTACCTGCTGACCACCACGGCGTGGTCCGTCGCGGAGCGGGCCTGGCTGCAGCACCGCAAGGACCGGGCGGCCCGGGCGGACGGGACGGACGGGACGGACGGGACGGACGGGACTGACGGGCGGGTTGCGGCGGCCGGTCGGGTCGCGGGGTAGCCGGACGGCCGGCCGTTCCGGGTGGGTGCTGGAGGGGGGCGTTCCAGTCTGTGAACAGGGTCTTGCGGATTGGTCGGCCATCTTGGAGGATCGACCAATCCTCCGATGGCCGCAACCCATCGTCCGGCCCGGGGCATGCCCATGGGCCGACCACCCTCGACCACGGGAGAATGTCCATGAAGCTGCTGCGTGTCGGACCCGCCGGATCGGAGCGCCCCGCGCTGCTCGACCAGGACGGGACCCTGCGCGACCTGTCCGGCCTGGTCACGGATGTGGACGGGGCCCTGCTCGCCGACGACTCCGTGCTGTCCCGGGTACGGGACGCCGCGACGGCCGGTGAGCTCGCGGTCCTCGACGCGGAAGGGCTGCGCGTCGGCTCCCCGGTCGGCCGGATCGGCAAGATCGTGGGCATCGGGCTGAACTACCACGGGCACGCGGCCGAGGTCGGCGCGCAGGCTCCGCCGGAGCCCATCGTCTTCCTCAAGTCCCCGGACACCGTGGTGGGCCCGGACGACACCGTGCTGATCCCGCGCGGTAGCGTGAAGACCGACTGGGAGGCCGAGCTCGGCGTCGTCATCGGCGCCACGGCCCGCTACCTGGACTCCGCCGAGGAGGGCCTCGCGCACGTCGGCGGCTACGTGCTGGCGAACGACGTCACCGAGCGCGCCTTCCAGAACGAGCGCGGCGGCACCTGGGACAAGGGCAAGAACTGCGAGACCTTCACCCCGCTCGGCCCCTGGCTGGTCACCGCCGACGAGGTCCCGGACCCGCAGGCGCTGGACGTGCGGCTGTGGGTGAACGGGGAGCTCAAGCAGGACGGTCACACCTCGGACCAGATCTTCCCGGTCGGCGAGGTCGTGCGGTACCTCAGCCACTTCATGACCCTGTACCCGGGCGACGTGATCGTCACCGGCACGCCGGCCGGTGTGGCCGCCGGGCAGCCGGAGCCGAAGCCGTTCCTGCGGGCCGGTGACGTCGTGGAGGTGGAGATCGAGGGCCTCGGGCGCCAGCGCCAGGAGTTCAAGGGCGCCTAGCGCCGACAGGCGGACGGGAGGGGCGGGGCCGTCGGTGGCGGACCCGCCCCTTTCCGTTTTCCGTGTGCGCGCCGGGTCGTCCGTCACCCCGTCGAGGTCAGGCGGCGATGTCCACCGCCACCCCGTCGCGGGAGGACCTGCGCGCCGCCTCCAGCACCTCCAGGCACTGCGCGGCCTCGTGCGCCGTCACCGGTGCCGGGCCGCCCGTGCGCAGGGCCCGGGCGACCGCCGCGTAGTACGCCGGGTAGTCGCCGTGCTCGGTCGGCACCGGGATCCCGCCGCCGGTCAGCGGGGACTCGCCGGAGCCGAGCCGCCCCCACAGGTGCGGCGGCTCCTCGCCCCACAGCGCCCCGTCGGCGGCCCGGTCGGGGCGCAGCCCCTCGCGCAGGGCGGCCTCCTGCGGATCCAGGCCGTACTTCACGTAGCCGGCCCGGGAGCCGAGGACGCGGAAGCGCGGGCCGAGCTGGGCGGTGGTCGCGCTGACGTAGAGGTGCGAGCGGACGCCGTTCGCGTGGGTGATCGCGATGAACGTGTCGTCGTCGGTCTCGGCGCCCGGGCGGCGCAGGTCGGCCTCCGCGTAGACCCGTACGGCCGGGCCGAACAGCACCAGCGCCTGGTCCACGACGTGGCTGCCGAGGTCGTACAGCAGTCCGCCGATCTCCTCCGGGGCGCCGGATTCGCGCCAGCCTCCCTTGAGCTGCGGGCGCCAGCGCTCGAAGCGGGACTCGAAGCGCTGGACCTCGCCGAGTTCGCCGTCGGCGAGGAGGCGGCGCACGGTCAGGAAGTCGTTGTCCCAGCGGCGGTTCTGGAAGACGGACAGGAAGGTACCGGTCCGGTCGGCCAGCGCGGAGAGCTCGCGGGCCTCGGCGGCGGTGGCCGCGAGCGGCTTGTCCACGACCACCGGGATGCCGGCGGTGAGCGCGGCCGTGGCCAGCGGGACGTGGGTCTTGTTGGGGGAGGCGATGACGACCAGGCCGGGGGAGTCCTCGACGGCGCGGTCCCACAGGTCGGCGGCGGAGGCGGTGACGCGGACGTCGGGGTGGGCCTCGCGGACCTGGGCCTGACGGCCGGGGTCGGAGGTGACGACCGAGTCGAGGACGAGGCCCTCGGTCGCGGACACCAGCGGGGCGTGGAAGACGGAGCCGGCGAGGCCGTAGCCGATGAGTGCGACCCGCAGCGGGGTGGTGGGGCTGGTGGGGGCGGTGTTCATGGCTCCACTTTGGCAACAGCGTTGCGTAAGTGCAAGGAGGGTGGACAATGGGCGGGTGAACAGGGGCAAGGGCAACGTCAGCGGCGGCGGGGGCGGCGGCGATCGCGCCGGTGGACGCGGCGGGGTGAACCTGCCGGCCCTGCGCGGGTACAACGAGGCGCTGCTGCTGGACCTGCTGCGCTCGGCGGGGGCGCCGGGCCTGGGCCGCGCCGAACTCGCCGCCCGTACGGGCCTCACCCCGCAGGCCGTCAGCAAGATCACCGCCCGGCTCGCCGCGGAGGGGCTGGTGGCCGAGGCCGGCCGCGGCGCCTCCACCGGCGGCAAACCCCGCACGCTGCTGCGGCTCGTTCCGCAGGCCCGCCACGGGGTGGGGGTCCACCTGGACCGCGACCGGATCCGGGCGGTACGGGTCGACCTCGCGGGCGGCGTGGTCGACGAGTGGAGCGGACCGCTGGACTTCGGGGCGGGCCCGGACCTGGTGGTGGAGGCGGTCCTGGCGGCGGTCGTACGGGTCCGCGCGCGCGGGGCGGCCGCGCCGCCGGTCGGGGTCGGGGTGGCCGCGCCCGGGCCGCTGGACTGGCGGAGCGGGGTCCTGGGACCGGTGACGGGGTTCCCGGGCTGGGCGGGGTTTCCGCTGCGGGAGGTGCTGGAGACGCGGCTGGGGCTGCCGGTGGCGCTGGACAAGGACACCAACGCGGCCGTCGCGGCGGCCGGGGGGCCCGGGGGGACCGGCTCCTGCGTGTACCTGCACGTCGGGACGGGGCTGGGCGCGGGACTGCGGCTCGACGGGGTCGTGTACCGGGGGGCGCGTTCGGCGGCGGGGGAGTTCGGGCACCAGGTGCTGCGGCTGGACGGGCCGCCGTGCCGGTGCGGGGGTCGGGGCTGCCTGGAGGTGCTGTGCCTGGACGCGGTGGCCCGCGGCGACCTCGCGGGGGCCGCGCGGCTGCTGGGGGAGGGGGCCGCGAACCTGGTGGCGCTGCTGGACGTGGACCGGGTGTTGCTGGGCGGCCGGGTGGTGGCCGCCGAGCCGTGTGTGTTCGTGGAGGGGGTCCGGGCGGTGCTGGAGGCCCGGGCGCTGACGGGTGAACCGCCGCCGGTCGGCCTCGC
The DNA here is from genome assembly GCF_002803845.1 of Streptomyces lavendulae subsp. lavendulae. Classification (GTDB taxonomy): domain Bacteria; phylum Actinomycetota; class Actinomycetes; order Streptomycetales; family Streptomycetaceae; genus Streptomyces; species Streptomyces lavendulae. The sequence goes on from NZ_CP024985.1 coordinate 5,308,689, forward strand.
GGTGGCGGGGGTGGCGGAGGGGGCGGCGGCGCTGGCGCTGGGGCCGCTGTTCGGGCACGGCTGACGCGGGGCCGCGTGACGCGGGGCCATGTGATGCGGGGCCGCTTGGCGCCGGGCAGGGCCGGGCGGGGCCGGTCGGGGGCGGGGGTGGCCGGGGTCGGTGCCGGGGTGGGGTGTCGTTCGGGACTGCATGATTTATGGCGCCCTGCCCGGGGCTCCGGTCGTGCTGGGCACCTCGCGCCAACACATCACGTTTTACGTCCCGGCCCACACCCCACCCCGTCCCCGCCCCCGGCCTGGTGGGCGTGTGCGGGGCGGCCCTCGCCCGCCGCCGGCCTGGTGGGGGTGGTCGGGTTGACCTTCGCCGCCGATCGGGCGTAAACCGGGAGGGCTCGGGCGCGGCGGTGTGAAGGGGGTTTCGCGCGCGTGGGAGGGTGCGGGCAGGGCCGGGGTGATTGTCGCCTCGTCCGATCATCATCCCGTCCGGCTAGCAGCGAAGGTCTTCCATGGGACAGCGACTGCGTACGGCCCTGCCCCCGATCGCCGGGCCCGCGATGGCGGCCGTCACCGCCGCGGCCGCCCTGCTCCTCGCCGCGGGCGCGCCCGCTCTCGCCGCCGACACCGGCGGCGGCAGCGCCGCCCGCCCCGCGCCCGCTCCCGGCGGCAACCCCGCCCGCCCGGCACCCGCGCCGCCCTCCCGCATCCAGGCCAGCTGCGGGGACGGCAAGAGCAGCGCCTTTCCCATCGGCGCCCGCATCCGCGGCGGCCCGGCCGTCTACCGGGCCGGAGCCGAGCCGCAGACCTGGCTGCTGGACCTGACCAACAGCACGAGCGGCACGTGCACCTCCATCCATCCCGTCGTCGTGTTCACCGACACCGCCCGGGCCCTGCGCCCCGCCCACCTGCGGATGGAGTTCGACGCGCCCGGCGGCACCCACCCCGTCACCCTGGAGCGCAGCGACCGCGACGAGACCATCGCCGTCTTCGACGGCGGCGACGCGTTCGCCGGATTCTCCGTCCCGGCGGGCGGCACCACGACCGTCAAGGTGCGGCTCGCCTTCGCCCCCGACGCCCCCCACGGTGACGTCCTCGCCGACGCCGCCCTGGTCCAGCGCAAGGGCGAGCACGGAGACGACGGCGACTGGGTCGGGGAGGCCGGCGGGTACCGCTTCTCGGTGCAGGGGCCGCAGGACGAGGAGCCCGTCGAGGCCGGCTCCCTGGCCCACACCGGCCCCCGGGAGTGGATCTACGGCGCCGGGGCCGTCGGCGCGCTCCTCGCCGGGGCCGGACTCCTGCTCGGCGCCCGCCGCCTGCGCGCCCCCCGGGAGCCCCGCCGCCTGCGCGCGCCCCACGGCACGCCCGCCACCCACGTGCCGACCGACGATCCGGACGCCAGGGCGCGCCGGGACCGCTGAGCCCCCCGCGCGCCGATCTCCGTACACCTGCCCCACGTACAGTCCGACCGTGGAAGAACAGATCCCGTACCCGGCCCACCGCCCCGGCTCGCCCGTCCGCTCCGGCATCCCCGAGCACGGCCGCGTCCCCAAGTACTACGCCGTCAAGGCCCAGGTCGCCGACCTCCTCGACGAGCTCGGCGAAGGCGGCGGCCTCCCCACCGAGCGCGATCTCGCCGAGCGCTACGAGGTGTCCCGGGAGACCGTCCGCCAGGCCCTGCGCGAGCTGCTGCTGGAGGGCCGGCTGCGCCGTTCCGGACGCGGCACCGTGGTCGCCGGACCCAAGCTGGAGCAGCCCCTCTCCCTCGCCAGCTACACCGAGGGCGTGCGCCGCCAGGGCCGCCGTCCCGGCCGCCGCCTGATCGGCCTGGAGCGCTTCCCCTGCCCGCCCGAACTCGCCCGTGGGATCGGCGCCGAGGCCGGCGAGCCCGTCTGGCACCTGGAGCGGGTGCTGCTCGCCGACGACGAGCGCGTCGGGCTGGAGAGCACGTACGTACGGGTCTCGCGCGCGCCCCGCCTCGACATCGATTTCCAGCCGGACTCCTCCTTCTACGGATACCTCCGCGACCACCTCGGCATCGCCTTCGGGGACGCCGACGAGAAGCTGGAGACGGTGCTCGCCACACCCCGCGAGGCCCTGCTCATCGGCACCCCGCCCGCGCTCCCGATGCTGCTCATCCACCGCTTCTCGCGGGACCAGGACGGGCGTCCGCTGGAGCGCGTCCGTTCGCTCTACCGTGGTGACCGGTTCAGCTTCACGACCCGCCTGCGGCCCGAATAGCCCCCGAGGAGACTTCCCAAAATTCTCAAAAGGGGCCTATCTTGATCACAGAAAGGTAACGGGTCTAGTCCAAGCGTCGAGGGCTGTTCACCGGCCGGTCGCCGGACCGACCTCTCCGGGACACGGGCCCCCACCACCTTGGTCGGCGTGAGAGTCATAGTCGTCGGAGGCGGCGTGGTCGGCACCATGCACGCCTGGCAAGCAGTCCAACGCGGCCACGAGGTCGTCCAGATCGAGCGCGAGGCCGAGGCCCGCGGCGCGTCACTACGCAATTTCGGCCAGATCTGGGTCAGCGGCCGGGCCGGGGGCGAGGAGCTCGACACCGCCCTGCGGGCCCGGGAGCTCTGGGAGCGGATCGGCGCGGAGGTGCCCGGCCTGGGCTTCCGCGCCATCGGCTCCCTCACCCCCGTCCGCGGCGCCCGCGAACGCGCCGTCGCCGAGGCCGCCGTGGCCCGCCCCGACGCCGCCGCCCGCGGCTACCGCCTGGTCACCGCCGCCGAGGCCCGGGAGATCAACCCGGCACTGCGCGGCGACTTCGAGGCCGCCCTGTGGTGCGAGCGCGACGCGGCCGTCGAACCGCGCACCGCCCAGCTCCACCTGCGCGACGCCCTGCGCGCCTGTGGCCGCTACACCTTCCTCCCCGGACGCGAGGTCCGCGAGGTCGCCGGCCCCGGTGCCGTGCGCGACGACCACGGCGACGTCCACCGCGGCGACGCCGTCGTCCTCGCCACCGGCGCCTGGCTGTCCGGCCTGGTCCGCGAACTCGCCCCCGACCTGCCCGTACGCCGCGTCCGCCTCCAGATGATGCAGACCGCCCCGCTCGGCGAGCGGCTCACCACCTCCGTCGCGGACGCCGACAGCTTCCGCTACTACCCGGCCTACGCGTCCCCCGCCCTCGACGCCCTCAACGCCGAACAGGAACAGGCGCCGGTCGCCGCCGCGCACAAGATGCAGCTGCTCATGGTCCAGCGCCTGGACGGCGGACTGACCATCGGCGACACCCACGAGTACGAGCACCCGTTCGCGTTCGACACCCTCGAAGACCCCTACGAGCACCTCACCGGGGTGGTCGAGGCCTTCCTGGGCCGCCCCCTTCCGAAGATCAGGCACCGCTGGGCGGGCGTGTACGCGCAGTGCACCGACACCAGCCGCGTCGTCCACCGCCAGCAGGTGGCCGACGGCGTCTGGCTGGTGACCGGACCCGGCGGACGCGGCATGACCTGCTCGCCCGCCATAGCCGAGACCACCGCGAACGAACTGGGCTGGTGAACACCATGACCGACCGCACCCACGACCTGAACCTGATCGTCCTCGACATGGCCGGTACCACCGTCGCCGACGACGGCCTCGTCGAGCGCGCCTTCGAACACGCCGCGGGCCGGCTCGGCGTCGAGCCGGGAAGCGCCGACCACGCCGCGAAGCTCCAGTACGTCCGCGACACGATGGGCGAGTCGAAGATCTCCGTCTTCCGCCACCTCTTCGGTACGGAGGAACTGGCCCGGCGCGCCAACTCCGCCTTCGAGCAGGCCTACGCGGAACTCGTCGACGGCGGCCTCGTCGCCCCGCTCCCCGGAGCCCGCGAGACCATCGAGAAGCTCCGCGCCGACGGCCGCACCGTCGTCCTGACCACCGGTTTCGCCCGCGTCACCCAGGACGCCATCCTCGACGCCCTCGGCTGGCGCGACCTCGCCGACCTCACCCTCTGCCCCGCCGACGCGGGCGGGCGCGGGCGCCCCTACCCGGACATGGTGCTGACCGCCTTCCTGCGCACCGGCGCGGTGGCCGACGTACGCCACACCGTCGTCGCCGGGGACACCGTCTACGACGTGCTCAGCGGCAACCGCGCCGGAGCGGGCATCGTGGCCGGCGTCCTCACCGGCGCCCACGACCGCGCCGCGCTGACCGGGGCCGGCGCCACCCACGTCCTCGCCGGCATCGCCGAACTCCCCGCCCTGCTCGCGCCGCTCGACGCGGAGCCGGTGTGAGCGGCATCCGCTTCGACTCCGTCTCGGTCGCCTACAACGGCACCACCGTCCTGGACTCCCTCGACCTGACCGTCGAACCCGGCGAGGTCATGGCCCTGCTGGGCCCCTCCGGCTCCGGCAAGACCACGGCGCTGCGCGCGGTCGCCGGCTTCGTGCGGCCGCTCTCCGGGCGGGTCCTGATCGGCGGCCGGGACGTCACCGCCCTGCCGCCGCACAAGCGCGGCATCGGCATGGTCGTCCAGCAGTACGCGCTCTTCCCGCACATGCGGGTCGAGGAAAACGTGGCCTTCGGCCTGCGCGCCCAGAAGGCACCCAGGGCGGAGATCCCCGCCCGGGTCGCCGAGGCCCTGGAGATGACCGGGATGGGCGCCTACGCCAAGCGCTACCCCCGCGAACTCTCCGGCGGGCAGCAGCAGCGCGTGGCCATCGCCCGCGCCCTCGCCATCCGCCCCGGGGTCCTCCTCCTGGACGAACCCCTCTCCGCCCTCGATGCCCAGCTGCGTTCCGGGATGCTGACGGAACTGGCCCGGCTGCACCGCGAACTGCCCGAGGTTTCCATCCTCTACGTCACCCACGACCAGGTCGAGGCGCTCACCCTGGCCGACCGGATCGCCGTCATGGACCGGGCCCGGCTCCAGGACTGCGGCACCCCGCAGCAGCTGTACCGCGCCCCGCGCACGGAGTTCACGGCGTCCTTCGTCGGCAACGCGAACCTGCTGCCGGTGACGGTCGCCGACGGCGGCGCGGTCTTCGCGGGCCGCCCGCTGGCCCTCGACCCGGGCCGCGCCGCGCCGGGGTCCACGGCCACCCTGTGCGTACGCCCGCACCTGCTCGGGCTCGGCGAGGGGCCGAACGCGCTGCGCGGCACGATCGCCGAGGTGCAGTGGCGGGGCTCGACGCACCGGCTCTACGTCGACGTGGACGGCCACCGCGTCAAGGCGGACCTCCCCGAGCTGCGGGAGACCCCGGCCCTGGGCGACGAGGTGACCCTCCACTTCGAACCCCGCGACGCGGTGCTCTTGTCGGCGGGGGTCTCCCATGCCTGACGCCTCGGGGCGAGCCGCCACCCAAAACCCCGCCCCTGCCGGGCCGTCGGCCCCTGTGGGGGTGGCAGTCGTCGGACGGGCGGGGGTCCCAGCCGTCGCGGGAGCGGCCCCGCGGGGGTTGTGGGGGGCTGCCCCGCAGGGGGTTCGGCGGGCGCTGTGGGTGCTGCCTCCCGTCGCCGTGCTCGCGCTGGTGTTCCTCTACCCCCTCGCGCTGGTCGTCCAGCAGTCCTTCACCCCCGAGAACGGCGGCGGCGCCTTCGACGCGTACGCCTCCGTCTTCGCCTCCGCCTCCTTCCGCGAAGCGCTCGGCACCACCGTCTGGCTGGCCGTCGGCGCCACCGCCGGCTGCCTCCTCCTCGGCTTCACGCTCGCGCTGATCATCGCCTTCGTGCCCTTCCCCGGAGCCAAGGCCGTCGCCAGGTTCATCGACGTCTTCCTCTCCTTCCCCTCCTTCCTCATCACCCTCGCCCTCCTCTTCATCTACGGAACGGTCGGCATGGCCAACGGGGTCTGGACCGACCTCTTCGGCGTGGCCGAAGGCCCCTTCCGCTTCCTCACCACCCCCTGGGGCGTCCTGCTCGCGGAGATCACGTACTTCACGCCCTTCGTGATGCGCCCGCTGCTCGCCGCCTTCTCCCAGCTGGACACCGCACAGCTGGAGGTGGCCGCCGGCCTCGGCGCCCGCCCCGCCCGGATCGTCCGGCAGGTGATCCTCCCCGAGTCCCTCCCCGCCCTCGCGGCGGGCGGCAGCCTCGTCCTCGTCATGTGCCTCAACGAGTTCGGGATCGTCCTGTTCACCGGAGCCAAGGACGTCACGACCCTCCCGATGCTCATCTACGGCAAGGCGATCCTCGAATCCGACTACGCGGCCGCCTGCGTGGTCGCCGTCGTCAACATCGCGATTTCCGTCGGCCTGTTCGGCCTCTACCGGGTGGTGGGCAAGCGTGCTGGTGCATAGCAAGGGCGGCCGCTGGGCCGCGTGGGGCCTGTTCGGCCTCCTCTTCCTGCCCCTCTTCGCCCTGCCCCTCCTCGTGGTGGTGGCCGCCTCCTTCGCCACCCACTGGTCCGGCGCCTTCCCCTCCGGCCCGACCACCGGGAACTACGCGGCCGCCGTCCGGGGCGAATCCCTCCAGGCCCTCACCACCTCCCTGGTCACCGCGGTGACCGCCAGCCTGCTGGCGCTCACCATCGGCACCTGGGCCGCGCTCGCCGCCGCCGGGCTGAAGAAGCGCGGGAAGCGCTGCCTGGACGCGCTGTTCATGCTGCCGGTCGCCGTGTCGTCCGTGGTGGTCGGCCTCGCCGTGCTCGTCGCCTTCAGCCGGCCGCCGGTGCTCCTCAACGGCACCGGCTCCATCGTCGTCCTGGCGCACACCATCCTCGTCACGGCGTTCGCCTACCAGTCGGTCTCGGCGGCGATCGTCCGCCTCGACCCCGCGTACGAACAGGCGGCGGCCTCCCTCGGAGCCCGGCCCGCCCACGTGCTGTGGCGGGTCAGGCTCCCGCTCCTGCTGCCGTCCCTCACCGCGGCCGCCGGGCTCTGCTTCGCTCTCTCCATGGGCGAGCTGAGCGCCACGATGATGCTCTACCCCCCGGACTGGATGCCCCTCCCGGTCCGGGTGTTCACCGCCACCGACCGCGGCTCGCTCTTCGGCGGTTCCGCCGTGGCCGTGGTGCTGATGGCGACCACCCTCCTGGTGCTGCTGGCCGTCTCCCGCGTCCGCACCAGGGCCTCCTACCGCTGACCCCCGCCCCATCCCCCTTCCCCGCAGACTCCCTTTCCCCGTAAGGAAGTTCCATGCCCGGCAAGCTCCTGCTCCGCGTCACCGCCTCCGTCACCGGCAGCCTCGCCCTCGCCCTCTCCCTCACCGCGTGCGGCGGCGCCACCGGCGCCTCCTCCTCCGACGGCTCCAAGGGCGGCGAGAAGACCGTCACCGTCTACAGCGCCGACGGCCTCAAGAGCGACAAGGGCGACGGCTGGTACGACAAGGTCTTCGCGGACTTCACCAAGAAGACCGGCATCGAGGTCAAGTACGTCGAGGGCGGATCCGGCGAGATGGTGCAGCGCGCCGTCCGCGAGAAGACCAACACCCAGGCCGACGTGCTGGTCACCCTGCCCCCCTTCATCCAGCAGGCCGACGGCAAGGGCCTCCTCCAGGCGTACCGGCCGCAGGGCTCCGACAAGGTCAACGGCGGGGACAAGTCCGCAGACGGCAAGTGGACCTCCGTCGTCAACAACTACTTCGGGTTCGTCTACAACAAGAAGGAGCTGACCACGGCCCCCAAGACCTGGGAGGAGCTGCTGGACGGCAAGTACAAGGGCAAGCTCCAGTACTCCACCCCGGGTGTCGCGGGCGACGGCACGGCCGTACTGATCAAGGCCATGCACGACTTCGGCGGCAAGGAGCCGGCGATGGAGTACCTCAAGAAGCTCCAGGCCAACAACGTCGGCCCGTCCTCCTCCACCAGCAAGCTCGCGCCCAAGACCGACAAGGGCGAGCTGCTCGTCGCCAACGGCGACGTCCAGATGAACTTCGCGCAGTCCAAGTCCATGCCGAACCTCGGCATCTGGTTCCCCGCCAAGGACGGCGGCAAGCCCACCACCTTCGCCCTCCCGTACGCGGCCGGCCTGGTCGACAAGGCCCCGCACACCGAGAACGGCAAGAAGCTCCTCGACTACCTGCTCTCCGAGGACGCCCAGAAGCTGGTCAGCGAGGTCGGCGGCGGCTTCCCGGCCCGTACGGACGTCAAGCCGACCGACGCCAACGCGGTCGAGCTCACCAAGATCATGGGCGGGGTCGAGGTCTTCGAGCCGGACTGGGCCGACATCGACAAGAACCTCACCGCCTACGTCGACGCGTGGAAGTCGGCGACCGGCAGCTGATCCGACACCTCCCGGTCACCCACGACCGCGAGAGTGACGAGCACATAACGGGTCTGGACCGAGGCACTCCCACGAGGCCCCTCGGTCCGGACCCTCCGCGCGCGCCCACCCCTCCCCACCACCGAGCGCACCGCACCACGACCACCCGCACCCCGTACCGCACCGCAGGCACCTCACCCGCCCCGCCCGCACCGTGCCCCACCGCACCGCAGGGGCACCGCGCCCGCACCGCAGGGGCACCGCACCCGCCCCGCGCGGCACCCGCACCACCCTCACCGCCGCGCCGCGCCCCGTACAGCGCCACGTTCCGCGCCCCCGTCTGCCCACTTGCTCCTGGAGGAGTACGTGTCCCCTGTCCTGTCCGGACGGACCCTCGCCGTGGCCGCCACCGCCACGGCCCTGCTCGCCACCGCCCTCGGCGCCACTTCCGCCCTCGCCGCCCCCCAGCCCCCCGCCACCCCGAAGGCCGCCGCCGAGGCGGCCGCGGCCCGGGCCGCGGCGGCCCCCAAGGCCGCCGCCACCACCGACAAGGTGCTCGTGATCGGCATCGACGGCACGGTCCTCGACCGCGTCAAGGCCGCCAACGCCCCCAACCTGCAAGGGCTGATGGCCCAGGGCCTCACCGCCCGCAGCACCCTCTACGCGAGCCCGATGGCCGCCACCTCCTCCGGACCCGGCTGGTCCACCATCGCCACCGGCGTCTGGCCCGACAAGCACGGCGTCAAGGACAACTCCTTCACCGGCAAGAACTACGGCGCCTACCCGGACTTCCTGACCCGCATCGAGAACGCCAGGCCGGCCCTCAACACCTACGCCGCCGCCGACTGGGAACCCATCACCTCCACCGACCAGAACGGCCCGGTCTTCTCCGCCAAGGTCGACAAGCGCCTCAGCCTCAAGGGCGACCGCGACGGCTACGGCAGCGAGGACCCTAAGATCGCAGCCGCTGCCGCCGCCGAGCTCCAGGGCCAGAACCCGGACGCCGCCTTCGTCTACCTCGGCGAGATCGACCACGCGGGCCACACCTCCGGCGCCGCCAGCCAGGAGTACCTGAACGCCATCGGCCGCGTGGACGCCCTGGTCGGCAAGCTCCTCACCGCCGTCCAGAACCGCCCGACCTACGCCCAGGAGAACTGGAAGGTCCTGGTCACCACCGACCACGGCCACACCGACGCGGGCGGCCACGGCGGCTCCACCATCCAGGAGCGCGGCACCTTCGTCATCGCCAAGGGCGCCGGGATCCCCGCCGGTTCGGTCCGCACCGACGTCAAGCTCGTCGACATCGCCGCCACCGCGCTCGCCCAGGTCGGGGTCAGCACCGCCGGAATCGACGGCGTCCCGCTGACCACCCCCGGCAACGACCCCTTCGACACCCTGCGCCCGGTCCTCCAGGCCCGCGTGGACGAGACCGGCATCCCGGCCGCCACCAAGGGCTTCACCCACACCCCGCCCGCCGGCTGGTCGGTCGACAACTCGAAGATGGGCACCGGCGGTGTCACCGAGTGGGCCGGCTGGGCCTTCGCCACCGACGAGTTCTGGAGCCAGTCGCAGCGCGACCAGTGGCGCGAGCTGAACGTCCGCTCCCGTGACGTCTTCGCCGTCGCCGACTCCGACGAGTGGGACGACAAGACCCACACCGGTACCTTCGACTCCACCCTCGTCACCCCCAAGTGGGCGGTCACCGGCGGCACCACGCGCACCCTCGCCTTCCAGACGCACTACCGTCACGAGGCCGGCCAGACCGCGCAGGTCCTGGTCTCCTACAACGGCGGCGCGGCGACCGTCGTGAAGAACTACACCGCCGACGCCGTGGCCAAGGGCGAGTCCATCGCCCTTCAGGTCCCGGCCGGAGCCACCGACGTCCAGGTCCGCTTCCGCTACAGCGGCTCCAACAACTGGTTCTGGACCGTCGACGACGTCACCCTGGGCTGACCCGCCCGGGCCCGCGCAGCGGGGCGGCCGTCCGGGCCGTGGACGCCCTCCGCGTCCACGGCCCCCGGCCGCTAGGGTGGTACAGACCAGAGGCCCCCGAGGTCAGAGGCCCCGCAGAGCGGAGAAGAGTCCCGTGGCAGAGCGCAAGCCGATCGAATCCTGGCTCACCGACATGGACGGGGTCCTCATCCACGAGGGCACCCCGATCCCCGGCGCGGATGCCTTCATCAAGCGGCTGCGCGAGTCGGGCAAGCCCTTCCTGGTGCTGACCAACAACTCGATCTACACCCCGCGCGACCTCCAGGCCCGGCTGAGCCGGATGGGTCTGGACGTGCCCGTCGAGAACATCTGGACCTCGGCGCTGGCCACCGCCAAGTTCCTCGACGACCAGCGGCCGGGCGGTACGGCGTACGTCATCGGCGAGGCGGGCCTGACCACCGCGCTTCACGACATCGGCTACATCCTCACCGACCACCAGCCCGACTACGTGGTCCTCGGCGAGACCCGCACGTACAGCTTCGAGGCCATGACCAAGGCCGTCCGGCTGATCAACGCCGGTGCCCGCTTCATCTGCACCAACCCCGACGAGACCGGCCCCTCCACCGAGGGCCCGCTCCCGGCCACGGGCGCGGTCGCCGCGCTGATCACGAAGGCGACCGGCAAGCAGCCGTACTTCGCGGGCAAGCCCAACCCGCTGATGATGCGCACGGGCCTGAACGCCATCGGCGCGCACTCCGAGAGCAGCGCGATGATCGGCGACCGCATGGACACCGACGTCCTGGCCGGGCTGGAGGCGGGCATGCAGACCTTCCTCGTGCTGACCGGTCTGACGTCGGTCGAGGACACCGAGAAGTTCCCGTACCGCCCGACGAAGACGGTGAACTCCATCGCCGACCTGGTCGACCTGGTGTAGGTCCGCCGCGCGGTCCATTGGTGCGAACGGCTGACACATACGGGCCAAGAGAGCGCCGCTCCGGATGCGGAGCGGCGCGTCGCGCGTGAATCTCCTTGTCGAGGAGGTTCACCATGCGCAGTTCTCTGATCGCACTCCGTGTCGCCGGGGTGGCCGTCGCCCTGACGGCAAGCACCGCCGTGACCGCCCCCGCCGCACTCGCGAACGAGTGGGACCGCGGCGGCGTCTCGGCGGACCCGAACCCGGCCGAACCAGGGGCGCAGGTCAAGATCCGCGTCCGTGGCTGTGACGGCGACCGGGCGATCGCGCTCTCCCCGGTCTTCGTCTCCGAGGCCCACCTGACGTCCGGCCGCGACGAACGCCGCACGCTCTACGGCGAGACGATGATCAGCTCGCACGCCCGGCCGGGCTGGCACGAGATCAAGGTGAAGTGCGCGGGCCGCGACGGCCGTGACGGCGACGGCCGTGACGGCGGACGTGACGGCGGACGGGACGACGGTCTGCGCGGCTCCATCGAGATCCGCGAGCGCGACCACCGCCCCGACCCCCACCACTCGCCGGTCTGGCCCGTCCACGCGGGCGGCGGCGGGATGGCCGCCCAGGTCGCCGAGACCACCCGGCTCGCCGCGGCCACCAAGAAGAGCCACGGCGGGGACGGTCCCGGACTGTCGCAGACCGTGATCGGCGCCGTGCTGGCCGCGGCCGCCAGCCTGGCGGTCGCCGGGCGGGCCCTGACCCTGCGCCGCCGCCGCAACGGCGAATGAGCGAGGCCAAGGCCTCCCCGGGGGGCAGGCTGCTGACCTTCGCCGCCTGGTCGGTGCTGGTCCTCGTGCTGTGGGTGTGGGGCAAGGAGATCACCGGGGTCCAGCCCGTCGCCGCGCCCGGCGGGGCCGGCGGGCCGGTGGGGCCGGGTCTTCCGGCGCCGCGGGCCCCGCTCTCGGCGGCGATGCCCGCGCGGATCGACGTACCGTTCATCGGCGTCCAGGCGCCGGTGATCGCGCGGGGCCTGGACTCCGACGGGGCGGTCGAGCCGCCCCCGTACGAGCTCCCCGGCACGGTCGGCTGGTGGGGCGCGGGCCCCGCGCCCGGGGCGGCCGGGGCCGCGCTGATGGTGGGCCACGTGGACACGAAATCCAAGCCCGCGGTGTTCTTCGGCCTGAGCACCCTCCGGCCGGGGGAGAAGATCCGCGTGGCCCGGGCGGACGGCACGGTCGCGGAGTTCACCGTGGAGGACGTACGGGTCTACGAGCGCGCGGGCTTCGACCCGCACAAGGCGTACGGGCCGCGGGTCAAGGGCCGCGCCGAACTGCGCCTGGTCACCTGCGGCGGCACCTACGACAAGGCGGCCCGGCAGTACTCGGCGAACGTGGTGGTCTCCGCCTACCTGACCGGAGCCGGAGCCAGACCGACCGCACCGGCGTAGCGGTCTGCGTCCACTGTCCGCCGTCCGGTGGAAACGAAGAAGCCCCCCGCAGCTTTCGCTGCGGGGGGCTTCCCCTTGTCTGTGCGCCGCCAGGGACTCGAACCCCGGACCCGCTGATTAAGAGTCAGCTGCTCTAACCAACTGAGCTAGCGGCGCTTGCTGACAGGGAAAACTCTACCCCACCTGCGGAGGTGCTCGTGACCAGCCGCGCCCGCGTTGTCCGATTAACCCATGTTTGGGGGGTTTGTCGTGCACGATATGTCTGGGCCGAGCCATATCTGACGTCCCGCCAGATATGTGTGCGGTCGACCACTGGACGACTACGGGAGCGGACGGAACCGCATGACGATGCAGCCTCCGGTGCATGTGCCGATGCCGACGGCGATGCCGGTGCCGGCGTTCGAGGAGTACGAGCCCGCGGGCGACTGCGTGTGCCTGGGGTGCGCGCAGCGGCGCCGGGCCCTCGTGCGCGGGCGGGCCATAGGGCGCCGCGACGGCGGCCACCCCGCCGCGCGCGGAGCCCGCCGGGCGCTGGTGCTGGCCACCGCCGCCGGTGTGGTCCTCGGCGGTGGCGGGTCGGTCGCGCTGGCCGTGAGCACGCCGGTGCCCGGCCCGGGGCCGGTCGCGCTGGACGGGTCGGACAGCCCGCAGGGCGGCCGGGCCCCGCTGCACGGCCGCCCCGCCGCCGGCCGTCCGGGCGGCCGGCCCGGAGCTCCCGCGCTGGTACGGCGCATCGACCGCACGACGATCATCAACCGGGCGAAGCTGTGGCTGGAGGCGAAGGTCCCCTACAGCATGTCCGAGTACTGGACGGACGGCTACCGGCAGGACTGTTCGGGCTACGTCTCCATGGCCTGGAACCTGGGTACGAACGAGTGGACCGGAAGCCTCGACACCTTCGCCACCAGGATCACGAAGGAGGAGCTGCTGCCGGGCGACATGCTGCTCTTCCACAACCCGGCGGACCCGAACAACGGCTCGCACGTGGTCCTCTTCGGCGGCTGGGTCGACGAGACGCGCACGCACTACATCGCCTACGAGCAGACCCGCCCGACGACGCGCAGGCAGGCCACGCCGTACGGGTACTGGAAGAACTCCGAGAAGTACCTCCCGTACCGGTTCAACGGGGTGACGGGCGGCCTCGGCCCGGAGGAGCCCGCGCCGGCTCCCAACCAGCCGGGCGCGAGCGCCTTCCCCGGCGCCGCCAAGTTCGGGCCCGGGGCCGACAACCCGTACGTGGCCGAGCTCGGCAGGATGCTGATCGGGCGGGGCGGGCTGCGGTTCTACCCCAAGGGCGCGAGCACCAAGTGGAGCGATGCCGACCGGCTGGCCACCCAGGCCTTCCAGCAGGCGCAGGGCTGGACGGGCGCCGACGCCGACGGCATCCCGGGCGAGCACACCTGGCGGCTGCTGGTGCAGCGCCAGGGCAAGGACATCCCGCCCACGCGGGCCGGCCGTCCGGGTCCGGCCGGGGTGCCGGCGTACCCGGGGGCCGCGGTCTTCCGGCCGGGGCAGTCCCACGCGGCGATCACCGCCCTGGGCCGCCGGCTGCGGGAGAAGGGCTTCGGCAAGTACTACACGTCCGGTCCCGGGCCCCGCTGGAGCGAGGCCGACCGCCGCAGCGTCGAGGCGTTCCAGCGCGCGCAGGGCTGGCGCGGCGCCTCGGCCGACGGCTACCCGGGCCCGGAAACCTGGCGCCGGCTGTTCGCATGACGGAGGCAACGATGTACCCCACGCGCACCACGTTCACGACGGGCACCTTCCACCCCTCGTCGCGCCGCCCCACGCCCGTGGCCGCCACCCACCGGACCTGGGCCACGACCCGGGCCGCGGCCCCGCAGCCCGCCACCGCCCCGCACCCCGTTGCGCCGGTGCCGGCGGCTGCTTCCCACCCGGCCGGGGATGCCGCTCCGATGGCTCCCGCGCACCCGGTGGCGGCGGGTCACCCCGGCCGGGCTGCTGCCCCCGAGCCGGTGGCGGAGTCCGACGCGGCCGGCGCCGACGCTTCCGCATCCCGCCCGGCCTGGGACACCGCCCGGGCGGTTCCCCCGTATCCGGTGGTGGCCGGTCACCCCGGCCGGTCCGCCGGCCCCGAGCCGGTGGCGGCGTCCCACCCGGCCGGGGCCGACGCCCCCGAGCCGGTGGCTGCGCCCCACCCGGCCGGCGCCGACGCCCCGGAGCCGGTGGCGGAGTCCGACGCGGCCGGCGCCGACGCTCCCGCATCCCGCCCGGCCTGGGACACCGCCCCGGCGGTCCCCCCGTACCCGGTGGCGGCGGGTCACCCCGGCCGGGCCGCCGGCCCGGAGCCGGTGGCCGCGTCCCACCCGGCCGGGGTCGACGCTCCCGCGTCCCGCCCGGCCCGGGATGCCGCTCCGGTGGCTCCCCCGTACCCGGTGGCGGCGGGTCACCCCGGCCGGTACGCCGCCCCCGAGCCGGTGGCCGCGTCCCACCCGGTCGGGGGCGACGACCCCGTGTCGCGCCCGGACCCGGTCATGGCGGGGACGCCCCACCACCCCGGCCGGTGGGGCGTCCCCGAGGGTGTGGTGGTGGGGCGGCCGGCGGGGCCCGAGGAGTCGCATTCCGCCCGGTCGGCCTCCGAGCCGGTGTTCCGGGGCGATCCCGATCCCGGGGTCGGGGAGCCGTACCCCGCCCGGGCCGTCGCCGGCCCCGAGCCGGTGGTGGGACGCCCGGCCGGCCCGGGGGAGCAGCACCCCGTACGGGCCGCGCACCCGGCCGACGCCGAGCCGGCGCTGCGGGCCGGGCACCCGGCGCAGCCGGAAGCGGTGGCGGCGGCCCGCCCCGCCCGGGCGGCCGACCCGGTGGCGGAGCCGTACGCGGCCCGCCCGGCCGACCCGGAGCCGTACCCCGTCCCCGCGGGGCACGCCGACGGGCCCGCCCTCCGCCAGGGGCGGTGGGTCGACACCGGGTGGCCGCCCGCGCGGGGCGACGTACCGGCGGCCCGCGCCGAGGTGGAGACCGACACCGAGACGGGGACGGGGGCGGAGCCCGGGATCCCGCACCCCGCCCCGCAGGGAACCGGCGTTCCCGGCCCCGGCGTGGCCGAGATCGTCGCCCAGGCCGTGGCCCGCGGCATGGACGCGCCCCGGGGCGCCTCGGGCGCGGGCGGAGAGGAGGACACGCTGGACATCCCCCTCCTGCGCCCCCCGCACGGGACCGCCGTCACCGACGTCCCCGTCCACCTCCCCTTCCGCGCGCACCACCGGCCCCCCGAGCCCCCGCGCGACCCCCGCCCGGCAGCCCCCCGCCGCCAGGCGACGCGGCCCCCCGCCGGGCGCCGCGTCCCCCGCGGCGACGACCGGCTCCGCGAGCACCGCGGGCCCGTACTGCCCGGCTGGATCGCCGTGGTCATCGGCGGACTCGCCCTCTCCGGCTGCACGGCCGTGCTCTGGCGGGCCGGGGTCGTCCCCGCCCCCCTGGTGGCCGCGTTCGGCGCGGCCCCCCGCCCCTACCGCGGGCTGCACGCCGCGCACTGGCCCCCGCTCGCCCTCCTCGGGATCGTCGCCCTCCTCGCCCTCGGCGGCCTCGGCCGCGCCCGGGCCGGCCACGCCTGGGTGCTCACCCTCTTCGGGCGCTACCGCGGCACGGTCCGCCGTACCGGCCTGACCTGGATCAGCCCGCTCCTGCTGCGCCAGCGGATCGACGTGCGCCTGCGGCACTGGCGCAGCGAGCCCATGCCGGCCGTCGACTCCGGCGGCCTCGCCCTCCGGGTGGTCGTCCAGGTCGTCTGGCAGGTCAAGGACACCGCCCGGGCCACCCTCGCCGTCGAGGACCACACCGACTACCTCGCCGAGCAGGTCGAGTCGGCCATGGCCCGGGTGCTGTCCCAGCTCCCGGCCGACGCCTTCCACGAGGACGCCCCGACCCTGCGCGACGCCGAGGCCGTCGGCGACGCGCTGACCCGGATGCTGGCGGCCGAAACCGAGGCCGTCGGGATCGAGGTGTTCTCGGCGCAGCCCACGCGGATCGAGTACGCCCCGGAGGTCGCGGAGGCGATGCGCCGCCGCCGGGTCGCCGCGATCGATGCCAAGCACCGGGACACCGTGCTGACCTCGGTCGTCGACGCCGTGGACGACACCGTCCACCGCCTCACCTCGCGCGGGATCGTCGAGCTCGACGACTACGAGCGCAAGGCTCTGGTGAAGGACCTGACCGTCGCCTTCTACACCGGGCGTGGCGAGCAGTAACACGCGCAACAGGGAAACGGGTGGCCGGTCGTGACCGGACCACCCGTTTTCACATTGGTATAGACATGGCCAACTCCCGTCAATACTGTGGGACTTGGTCTAGACCTGGAGTCATCCCCCTGCGCGCACACGGCTCCCCCTCCCGTCCCCCCACGTCCAAGGAGCACCATGCGTTCCTTCCGCATGCCCGCCCGGCCCGGCCGGGCCGGTGCCGCCGCCCTCGGCGTCGGCCTGCTCGCCGCCGTCACCCTGCTGAGCGCCCCCTCCGCCAGCGGCCACGGCTACACCGACACCCCCATCAGCCGCCAGAAGCTCTGCGCCAACAAGACCGTCGCCGACTGCGGCCCCATCCAGTGGGAGCCCCAGAGCGTCGAGGGCTACAAGGGCTTCCCGGCGGCCGGACCGGCCGACGGCCAGATATGTTCCGGCGGCCACAGCGAGTTCGCGCAGCTCGACGACCCGCGCGGCGGCAAGTGGCCCGCCACCGGCGTCACCTCCGGCCAGAGCTTCGACTTCCGCTGGCAGTTCACCGCGAACCACTCCACGACGGACTTCAAGTACTACGTCACCAAGAACGGCTGGGACCCCACCAAGCCGCTGACCCGGGCCTCGCTCGACCCCCAGCCCTTCCTCGTCGTGCCCTACAACGGCGGCCGCCCCGACATGACGACCATCCACCGCGGCACCATGCCCGCCGGCAAGACCGGACGGCACATGATCCTCGCGGTCTGGACCGTCAACGACACCCCGATGGCCTTCTACTCCTGCTCCGACGTTCAGTTCTGACGTAACGTCAGCTAACCTCCGGCGGCATGCGGATGACGACTGCACCCGAGACCGTCGCGGAGCTCATCGCGTGCCACTGGGGCGACCACCGGACCGGTCTGATGTACGGGGCCGACGCGGCCCGCGGCGTCCGGCCGGCCGTCCTCAGCCGCCACCGGTACGCACGGGAGGCCGCCGCCCGCGCCGCGCTCCTCGTCGACCTGCTGCCGCCGGGGGCGGAGCCGCACGTGGGGGTGCTGCTCGACAACACCCCCGAGTTCCCCTTCTGGCTCGGCGCGGCGGCCCTCGCCGGGGCCGCCGTCGCCGGGATCAACCCCACCCGGCGCGGCCCGGAGCTGGCCCGGGACGTCCTGCACACCGACTGCCGGATCCTGGTCACCGAGCCCGCCCACCTGCCGCTGCTGCGCGGCCTCGACCTGCCCGGCGTACGGATCCTGGTCACCGGCACCGAGTCCTACGCGGCCCTCCTCGCCCCGTACGCGGACGCCGGGCCCGGCGGGGCGACCGTCCGCCCGCCCGGCCCCGGCAGCCGGCTGCTCCTCTACTTCACCTCCGGGTCCACCGGCGCCCCCAAGGCCGCGATATGCAGCCAGGGCCGGCTCGCCGCGGCCGGCCACTCCCTGGCCCGCTCCTTCCGGGTGGGCCCGGACGACGTCCACTACGTCTGCATGCCGCTCTTCCACGGCAACGCCGTCATCGCCGACTGGCTCCCCGCCCTGTGCGGCGGGGCCGCCGTCGCCCTGCGCCCCCGCTTCTCGGCCTCCTCCTTCCTGGACGACGTCCGCGCCTACGGGGCCACCTACTTCACCTACGTCGGCCGGGCCGTGCAGTACCTCCTGGCCACCGCCCCCCGCCCCGACGACCGCGCGCACCGCCTGCGCCTCGGCTTCGGCACCGAGGCCGGAGCGGTGGACGCGGCGCGCTTCACCGAACGCTTCGGGGTCCGCCTGGTGGAGGGCTACGGGGCCACCGAGGGCGGCGCCTCCGTCCAGCGGACCCCCGACATCCCGCCGGGCGCGCTCGGCCGGGCCGGCGCCGGGGACGACCTCGCCGTGATCGACCCGGAGACCGGTCTCGAATGCCCCGCGGCCGTCCTCGACGCCGACGGCCGCCTGACCAACGGCGCCGAGGCCATCGGCGAACTGGTCAACCGCGGCCGCAGCCTCTTCGAGGGGTACTGGCGCAATCCGGCCGCCGAGGCCGCCCGCACCCGCGACGGCTGGTACTGGACCGGCGACCTCTTCTTCCGGGACCCCGAGGGCTTCCTCTACTTCGCCGGCCGCACCGACGACCGGCTGCGGGTCGACAGCGAGAACCTGGCCGCCGCGGTGATCGAGAACATCCTGGCCCGCTGGGACGCCGCGGCCGCCGTCGCCGTGTACGCGGTCCCGGACGAGGTCGCCGGGGACCAGGTCATGGCCGCCCTGGCCCTGCGCGAGGGGGCCTCCTTCGACCCGGACGCCTTCGCGGCCTTCCTCGCCGCCCAGCCGGACCTCGGCACGAAGATGGCCCCGCGTTACCTGCGGGTCCTCGACGCCCTGCCCGTCACCGCCACGAACAAGATCCACCGGGTCGCCCTGCGCCGGGCCGGTTTCCTGCCCCCGCCCGCGGGCGGCTCCCGCCCCGCTCCCGTCTGGCACCGCACCGGCGCCGGCTACCGCCCGCTCGACGCGGAGTCCCTGGCCGCGCTGCTGGCGGCGTACGAGGACCGGGGGCGCCGGGAGCTGCTGGACCGGGGGTGACGGTTTGGAGCACCCCTGCGGAGCAGGTAGTATTTTCTCTGTCAGCAGGCGCCGCTAGCTCAGTTGGTTAGAGCAGCTGACTCTTAATCAGCGGGTCCGGGGTTCGAGTCCCTGGCGGCGCACCTGAACTTCGGGCGGTTTCCGGTTTCACCGGGAACCGCCCGAAGTGCTTTGCGTCACGTTTCGGCGGGGTCCTTGCAGCACCGTTCTCACAGCGCGAGCGACAGCAGCAGCGGCGCGGCCTTCCGGTTCAGGGTTTCGGCGGCGGCCCGCAGCCGGTGGGCGTGCTCGACCGGCATCGACAGGGCCAGGCAGCCCACGGCCGACCCGGCGGTGATCGGGACCGCCGCGCAGACCGTCCCCACCGCGTATTCCTGGAGGTCCAGAACGGGCACGGTGGCCGGGTGGCTGTCCAGCCTGGAGAAGAGGACCCGCTCGTTCACGATCGTCTTCGAGGTGAGCCGGGCGATCTTGTGGCGGGAGAGGTGGTCGCGCCGTCCGTCCTGGTCGAGCTGGGTGAGCAGGCACTTGCCGACCGCGCTGGCGTGCGCCGCCGAGCGGAAGTCGACCCACTCGTGCACCTTCGGGGTGCGGGGGCTGTCCGCGAACTGTGTGATGCGGACCTCACCGTCGACGTAACGGCTGATGTAGACGGCGGCGCCGACCGAATCGCGCAGCCGGTCCAGGGTGTCCTGGAGCTTCCCCTGGAGCGCCCGCTGCCGGTCCGCGCCGGAGCCGAGGAGCACCAGGGAGTCGCCTATGGCGTAGGCGCCCTCGGAGATCTGGAGGACGTACCCCTCCCGCCGCAGCATCAGCAGCATCGGGGCGAGATGGACCGCGGGCAGGCCGGTTTCGCGCGCGAGCTGCGCGTCGGTCACACCGCCGGTGTGCCGCGAGATCGTTTCGAGCACGCGCAGGGCGTACTGCACCGAATGGAACGGCGCGGTCGGCTCGGGCTTCAGAGCCACGGTCTCCCCCTACCAGGTCGTTGCCACTTGCCTCTTCACGATAGCCATCAAGAGACCCTTGCGGAGCGCCTGTTGGGCAGATTGATGGCTCGATCACGCCCCTCTGCCTGGCCCTACCCGCCTGGCATGTGCCAGCGGCATGCCACGGGGCCCGCCGTGCCCGGGAATGCCCGGGGAGCGCCGACGGTTCGAGTTCTTCGTACGGACGAATCGAACGGGACGGGAGCGACGATGAGCGACACCGGGGATGCGGACCGCGGAACGGGCGGCGGGGCGGACGGAGGGGCCGCGGGCGGCACGGATCCGGTCCGCGGGACCGTCCGCGGCGGGGCGCCGGTGCCGCTGTCGGTGCTCGACCTGGTCACCGTCGGCAGCGGCAGCACCGCCGCGGCGTCGCTGCGCACCAGCGTGGAGATCTCCCGGCTCGCGGAATCCCGCGGATACCACCGCCACTGGGTCGCCGAGCACCACTCCATGCCCGGGGTGGCCAGTTCCTCGCCGGCCGTGATCCTGGCCCACCTCGCCGCCCACACCTCCCGGATCCGGCTCGGCTCCGGCGGGGTCATGCTGCCCAACCACGCCCCGCTGGCGGTGGCCGAGCAGTTCGGCACCCTGGAGGCCCTCGCCCCGGGCCGGGTCGACCTCGGGCTCGGCCGGGCGCCCGGCACCGACCCCCGTACGGCGGCGGCGCTGCGCGGGCCCGGGCGGGCGGACGAGGGCGCGGACGACTTCCCCCGCCGGCTCGCGGAGCTGACCCGCTTCCTCGACGACGACTTCCCCGACGGGCACCCGTACGCCCGGGTGCACGCCGTACCCGGCCCGGTGCAGGGCCCCGCCGGCCGGCCGCCGGTCTGGCTGCTGGGCTCCTCCGGCTTCAGCGCCCGCCTCGCGGGCGAGCTGGGCCTGCCCTTCGCGTACGCCCACCACTTCTCGGCCGCCGGGACGCTGCCCGCCCTCGACCTCTACCGGCAGAGCTTCCGGCCCTCCGAGGTGCTGGACGCCCCGTACGCCCTCATCGGCGTCTCGGCGCTCGCCGCCGACACCGCCGAGCAGGCCCGCGCCCAGGTGCTCACCGGCGCGCTGTCGATGCTGCGGCTGCGCAGCGGCCGCCCCGGGCTCGTGCCGACGCCGCAGGAGGCGGCCGCGTACCCCTTCACGCCGCTGGAACGGGAGTTCGTGGACGGCTGGGTGTCCAACATCGTGCACGGCACCCCCGACGAGGTCCGGTCGGGGCTCGACGCCCTGGTGGCGCGGACCGGCGCGGACGAGCTGATGCTGACCGCCAACGCCCACGGCGGCGACGCCCGGTTGCGCTCGTACGAGCTCGTCGCAGATGCGTACGGGATGCCGACGCCGGGGTCGACTCCGGCTTGAGCGCGGGAGAACGGGGTTTGGCTGGTTTGTTGCCGAAACCTTGCCGGAGCATGACCTAAGGGAGCCTTAAACCGCTCGTCACCCGGGGTGGCGGGCGGTTTTTGATGTGCCCTCACCGCTCTGACGAGGGGATTTGGCCGCTCGGTGGTCTAGTCCTTCTTTGGTCCAAACCATTGACTGCGGCGCGGGGTGATCGCTATCACTTCTCTCACCTGAAGCTGATGCTCTCCCCTCCCACCCCCCGGAGGCAGTTCATGCACATCCGTAAACCCCTCATCGCGGCCGCCGCCACGGCCGCGCTGGCAGCCGGAGCGCTGGCCACCTTCGCGGGACTCGGCACCGCCCAGGCGGCCGACACCTCCACCACCGCGAGCAGCGGCGGCGTGAAGATCGCCTACTACGACCAGTGGAGCGTGTACGGCAACGCCTTCTACCCCAAGCACCTCGACACGCGGGGCATCGCGGGCAAGCTGGACGTGATCAACTACTCGTTCGGCAATATCCACCCCACCAACCTCACCTGTTTCGAGGCGAACAAGGCGGCCGGCGACGACAACAACCCCAACGCCGGTGACGGCGCGGGCGACTCGTACGCCGATTACCAGAAGTCCTTCAGTGCGGCCGACAGCGTCAGCGGCGTCGCCGACAAGTGGGACCAGCCGATCGTGGGCGTCTTCAACCAGTTCAAGCAGCTGAAGGCGAAGTACCCCCACCTGAAGATCAACATCTCGATCGGCGGCTGGACGTACTCCAAGTACTTCAGCGACGCGGCCAAGACCGACGCCTCCCGCAAGAAACTGGTCTCCTCCTGCATCGACCAGTACATCAAGGGCAACCTGCCGGTCGACGGCGGCTTCGGCGGCCAGGGCGCGGCGGCCGGGATCTTCGACGGCATCGACATCGACTGGGAGTACCCCGGCTCCTCGGGCGGCCACCTCGGCAACCACTACGCCCCCGAGGACAAGCAGAACTTCACGCTGCTGCTCAAGGAGTTCCGCGACCAGCTCGACGCGTACGGCCAGGCCAACGGCGGCAAGAAGTACCTGCTGACGGCGGCGCTCCCGGCCGGCCAGGACAAGATCAAGTACATCGAGACGGACAAGATCGGCGCGTACCTCGACTACGCGAACATCATGACGTACGACATGCACGGCGCCTGGGACGGCGACGGCCCGACGTACCACCAGTCCCCGCTGTACTCCCCGGCGGGCGACCCGACCGACCCGATCGCGCCTGGCACCCAGAAGTACAGCATCGACAACGCCATCGACTCCTGGATCGACGGCAACCCGGCCTACGGCATCACCGGCGGCTTCCCCGCCAACAAGCTGACCCTGGGCTACGAGTTCTACTACCGCGGCTGGAAGGGCGTCCCCGCCGGGGCGGACAACGGCCTCGCGCAGACCGCCACCGGCCCCTCCGGCGCCCGGCCCACCAGCCAGCAGGCCGGCATCGCCAACTACAAGGAGCTCGGCGGGATCGTCGACAACCCGGCGACCACCTTCTGGGACGACCAGGCCAAGGCCGCGTACTTCTACAAGGACGGCGAGTTCTTCACCGGCCTGAACCAGAAGGCCGTCCAGGCCCGGGTCGACTACGGCAAGCAGCGCGGCCTGGCCGGCGCGATGATGTACTCCCTGCTCGGCCTGGACGACAAGACCACCCTGCTCAACCAGATCTCGGACGCCCTCGGCGGCACCACGCAGCCCCCGACCACCCCGCCGACGACGCCGCCCACGACGCCTCCGACCACCCCGCCCACCACGCCTCCGACGACCCCGCCGACCACCGGCTGCGGCTCCGTCCCGGCGTACGTCGCCGGCACCGTCTACACCGGCGGCAGCCAGGTCTCGTACAACGGCCACAAGTGGCAGGCCCAGTGGTGGACGCAGAACGAGACGCCGGGCACCACGGGCCAGTGGGGCGTCTGGAAGGACCTCGGCGCCTGCTGATCTCCCCCCACCCCGCGCCGAGCGACGCCCCGCCCCCGCTCTCTTTGAGAGCGGGGGCGGGGTCGTTCGGGGTGGACCGGGCCCGGTTCACCCCCGGCGCGCCCCTTCGGCTCACTCGCCCGGGTGGAGGGGGGTCCGGGGGTCGATCATCTCGGCGATGCGGTCGGGCGGGACCGCGCGGGAGTAGAGCCAGCCCTGGCCCGTGTCGCAGCCGACGCGGCGCAGCCGGGCGGCCTGGCCGGCGGTCTCCACGCACTCGGCGGTGACCGTCAGGCCCAGCCGGTGCGCGAGCTGCACCAGGGCCTCCACGATGGTCTCGTCGGCCGGGTTGGGATGGGCGCCCTCCTCGTAGCGGAAGCCCCGCACGAAGGAGCCGTCCAGCTTCAGCACCGACACCGGGAGCCGGCTCAGGTAGGCCAGGTTCGAGTACCCGGTGCCGAAGTCGTCGATGGCGATCCGCACGCCCATGTCGCTCAGCGCCTGGAGGGCCTGCAGCGGCCGCCCCGCGGAGCCCATCACGGCCGACTCGGTCAGCTCCAGCTGGAGCAGCTGCGGGGCCAGGCCGGTCTCGGCGAGGATCTCCGCCACGTCGCCGACCAGGTCGGAGTCCCACACCTGGCGCACGGCCACGTTCACGGAGACGAACACCGGCGCGTCGCTGGGCTGCTCGATCTGCCAGCGCCGGGCCTGGCGGCAGGCCGTGCCCAGCACCCACCGGCCCAACTGGACGATGGAGCCGTCCTCTTCGGCGATCCCGATGAACCGATTCGGCGTGAGCGTGCCGAACTGCGGGTGGTTCCAGCGGACCAGGGCCTCCACCCCGCGCACGGCTCCGCTCTCCAGGTCCACCAGGGGCTGGTACTCCAGCTCGAACTCGCCCCGCTCCACCGCCGGCCGCAGCGTCGAGGACAGCGCCTGCCGCGTCATGCGGTGCGCGTTGCGCTCCGGGTCGAAGAGGGTCCAGCGGGCCTTGCCGTCCGCCTTCGCCCAGTACAGGGTGGTGTCCGCCGCCTGCATCAGCCCCGTCGCCGAGGTGCCGGCCGCGTCCCGCTCGACCACCCCGATCGAGGCGGACACCGACAACCGCTGCCCGGCCAGGTCGAACGGCTCCTGTACGGCGTCCAGCACGCTCCGCGCCAGGTCGACGAGCTGCTCGGTGCCGGTGGAGTCCTCGACCAGCAGGGCGAACTCGTCGCCGCCGAGCCGGGCCACCAGGTGCCCGCCCGTGCGCCCGTACCCGGACTGGTCGGCGCACTGCGTCAGCCGGGCCGCCACGGCGGTCAGCAGCCGGTCGCCGACCCGGTGGCCCAGGGTGTCGTTGACGGCCTTGAACCCGTCGAGGTCGAGGTAGCACAGGCCGATCCGGCCCGTACCGCCCTGCCCGTACGCCGAGGACTCCAGGGCGGCGGAGAGCCGCTCGAAGAACAGGGCCCGGTTGGGCAGCCGGGTCACCGGGTCGTGCATCTGGAGGTGGCGCAGGCGGGCCTGGAGGTCGCGCCGGTCGCTGATGTCGGCCACGGACAGCAGGACGTCCTGCGTGCCGGCCACCGGCTCCAGCGTGACCTCGGTCCAGAGCGAGTGCCCGTCGGGGTGCTTGAGCCGGCGCGTGCAGCGCAGCCGGGCCTGACGCCCGCGCAGCACCTCCTTGTAGGCCTGCCAGGTACGGGCCTCGGCCGCCAGGTCCACCAGATCGGCGGCGTGCTGCCCGGCGAGCGCCTGCGGCTCGCCGCCCAGCAGTCCGGCGAGGGCGCGGTTGGCGGCGAGCACCTCGCCGTCGCGGCCGACGAGGGCCATCGCGAGGTGCGCCGCGTCGAAGGCGGCCCGGTAGTCGCGCGGCGGGACAGGCACCGCGGGGTGACGCTCCGTAAGGGTCGATCGGATGCTGTCGGCCGCCGAACCGGTTCCTTCTGAGGTTGCGCTCACCCTTGGCTCCCGCAGTGTTCGTGAGTGTCCGTGCAGGAAAGTGTGCCGATCATAGAGGCTGCCGGGAGGCCCTATCCAGCGGCGTCGCCGTGCGGGGGGCGGCCCGTCGGCATGATGACGCCCTGCGGACGGTGTGCTGACGGAGCGTCGAGGACGGTCCGCGTGATCGTTTCTGCGCGCCTGTGAGCGTGCGAGCGCCCTCGTTGATCTCGGGTGATCGGATGTGACGTTCCGTAGGCGGGCGCGTAAAGCCGGGGGGTCACCGACTTGCCGTACCCCTCACTCATGTGGGGCAGCGGAACAGGGCATTAGTAAGACAATCGCCTCAAGGTGGATGAGAGGGTACGAATCCACCACCGGAGGTCGATGTGCCGCCACAGCAGACACCCGGGGGAGTGGACCGCTCCCGCATGCGCAGTACGGCCGCCGCCCTCACCTCCCTGACGGCGCTCGCCGCGATGTCGCTCGTGGCGGGTCCCGCGGTGGCCGATCCCCGGACCGGCGGCCCCTGTGCGCTGACGCGCACGGCCGCGCACCACTCCCTCGGTCTGGACAGCTGGAACCGGGCCTACCCCAAGCCCGAGCGCGAGCTCAACGCGGTGCTGGTCTTCCTCTCCTTCCCCGACCACCGGCCCGCCGTCACCCCGGCGGAGCTGACCTCCGACTACTTCCCGGCGACCTCCGACTTCTTCCAGCGGGCCTCCTACGGCCGGTTCCGCCTGGTCCCGCACCCGCAGGAGCGGTGGATCCAGATGCCCCGGCCGTCGGCCGCCTACGGGATACGGCGCGACTGGGCCCCCGAGGACCGGGCGGCCTACCTGAGGGACGCGGTCGCCGCCGCCGATCCGCAGGTCGACTTCTCCCGGTACGACGTCGTGTACTTCGTCGCCGACCCGAACGCCCCCGGCGTGGACTCCGACGCCACCAAGGTGGTGAACTTCGACCGCCCGATCACCGCGGACGGCGTGCAGCTGCGGCGGATCGTGACCGTCTTCGAGCACCACCCGCCCGACCGCAACGTGCTGGCCCACGAGACCGGGCACGTCTTCGACCTGCCCGACCTCTACCACCGGCCGACGGACGGCAAGGGTGACTGGGACACCTACGTCGGCGACTGGGACGTCATGGGCAGCCAGTTCGGCATGGCCCCGGACCTGTTCGGCTGGCACAAGTGGAAGCTGGGCTGGCTCGACCCCTCCCAGGTCGACTGCGTGCGCTCCGGCACCTCCCTGCACACCCTCCAGCCGCTCTCGGAGGCCCCGCCGCGCGGCGGGGTGGGCGGGACCAGGCTCGCGGTGATCCGTACGGGGCCGGGCAGCGCGATCGCCGTCGAGGCCCGGGGCTCCTCCGGCAACGACGGGGACATCTGCACGGAGGGCGTCCTGGTCTACCGGGTCCGCAACGAGGCGGCCTCCGGCGGCGGCCCGATCGAGGTGGTGGACGGGCACCCGCGCACGGAGGCCTGCTGGGACCGCTCCGTGTACCCGCCGCTGGCGGACGCGCCGCTGGAGGTCGGGGAGACGTTCACGGTGCCGGGCGAGCGGATCACGATCGAGGTCGCGGACCGCACGCAGTCCGGCGCGTACACCGTGAAGATCACGACCTGACGGCGGCGGACACGACGAAGAAGGCCCCCGCTCTGATGAGCGGGGGCCTTCTCCCGTCTGTGCGCCGCCAGGGACTCGAACCCCGGACCCGCTGATTAAGAGTCAGCTGCTCTAACCAACTGAGCTAGCGGCGCTTGCTGACGAGGTAGACATTAGCATCAGGTCCGGCCGAAGGAAAAATCGATACCGGGCCGGGCGGCGTGCAGGAACGCCCAGAGCAGGGAGTCCGGCCCCGGGAGCCAGGGCCGCCGGGAGTCGGGGGCCACCAGCCAGCGCGACGGCCCGGACGCGGAGCCGGCGGACAGCGGGGGCACGGTGACGGCGTCCCCGTGGCCATGACAGAGCGGGGCCGCCGCGGCCGGGCTCCACTCCTCCCACGCGAGCAGGGCCGGCAGCCGCTGCGCGGTCCCGGGGGCGGCGAAGAGCAGCATCCGGCCGCGGTGCACGGCGGCGGGCCCGGAGCCGGGCCCCCGCTCCCAGAGCAGGTCGAGCATCCGGCGGCCCACCACGAGCGGAACGTTGACGACGTCGAACGCGGTCCCGCAGGGCAGCACCGCCGGCGCGGCGGGCCGGGCCTGCCAGACCGCGAGGGTGTCCTCCGGCCGGGCGGAGGCGGAGGCCAGCCAGGCGGCGCCCTGCGGGGTGACCTGGGTGGCGGGCGCGGTGCGGGCGTCGAGGCCTTCGAGTGCGGGGCAGCCGGCGGCCGTCGTCAGGGTCGTCATATGCCAAGGTCTACCGGGCGTAGCCTTCCCGTTCCCGGGAGTTACCGAAAACCGGGACAGGGCGGGCACCGGTGGAGTATGTTGCGCCGCGCATATGCCAGGGGGCGCGCGGTGGCGCCGCCCGGAACGCCGCGCGCCCGGCGCCCGCCGGTGGGCGGTGCGCCGGGCACGGTGCAGGGTGCTGCCGGGTGGGTGCGGGGCGGGCTCAGACGGTGTCGGGGCCCGCGCCGCGCTGGAGGTCCTCGCCGAACTCGATCATCTTGCGCGCGTAGTCCTCGGTCCACTCCGCCGCTTCGGCGATGGCCTGCGGCGAGAGCCGGTCGAAGCGGCGCGGGTCCGCCAGCTGGGCCGCCGCCAGGGCCTGGAACTCCACCGCTCTGTCCTGCGCGGCCCGGAAGGCCAGGGTCAGCTCGGTGGCGCGGGCCAGCAGCTCACGCGGGTCCTCGATCGACTCCAGGTCGAAGAAGTGCTCCGGGTCCGTGGCGGCCTCCGAGGGCTCGAAGAGCAACGGCGCCGGCCGCAGCCTCCGCTCGGTCCGCTCGGGCTCTGCCATGCGTGTCCTCCTGCTGCGCGTACGAAATCCTCCGGGCCACCCTCCATTGTCCAGCGTCGCGCAAGGGTGCCGCCGGTTCAGGCGGCGGCGGGCTCCTTGGCCAGGGCCGCGATGTCCTCGAAGACGCCCGCCAGCTCGCCCGCCAGCCCCTCCGTCGGCGCGAAGCCCTCGGCGCCGACCAGCGCGTTGATGCCGGGAACCGCGACCGAGCGCCCGGCGGGCAGCATGCCGAGCCGGGTCAGGACCGGCAGCAGCATCTCGGCGGCCGGGGCGCCGCCCGTGGCGCCCGCGCTGTAGCTGACCAGGCCGACCGGCTTGCCCTGCCACTCGCGGTAGAGGAAGTCGATGGCGTTCTTGAAGGGGGCGGTGAAGGAGCCGTTGTACATCGGCAGCACGAACACGAACGCGTCCGCGGAGTCGACGAGCGCGCTCCACTCCCGGGTGTGCGCGTGGGCGTAGTTCCCAGTCGAGGCGTACTCCGGCTCGTCCAGGAAGGGCAGCGCGATCTCCGCCAGGTCCACCGGGGTGACCTCGAAGGCGCCGTGCGCGCGGGCCTCGTCGACGACCCAGCGCGCGAGGGGGCGGCCGCTGGAGGTGGGGCGGGTGGCGGCGGAGACGACGTGCAGGCGGGTCATGGCGTGAACTCCCGTTGGGTGGAGGTGTGCTGTGCGCAGCGAAGTCTCCCCGCCGGGGCCCGGCCGGGGGAAACCGGAACCCCGCCGTATGTCACGACCGCCCCCGCCGCCGGTCAGTGCCGCCAGGCCGCCCGGTGTTCGGCGAGGTGGGCCAGGACCGACGGTGTGCCGGTTACGGCCGCCAGGCCACCCGGTGTTCGGCGAGGTGGGCCAGGACCGACGGTGCGCCGGTTACGGCCGCCAGGCCACACGGTGTTCGGCGAGGTGGGCCAGGACCGAATGGTTCGCCTCCCAGCCGTCGGGGAACTTCACGGTGACGCCCAGCTGGACCGGCTCCGTCGACGGGTGTTCGTCCAGGAGGGCCGCTATGCCCGCGCGGGCCACCACCACGCAGGCGTGCCGGTGCCGGGAGGCCAGGACGCACAGCCGGCCCGTCTCCAGGTGGAACGCCGTCGCGTCGGGGCGGCCCGACAGGGGGTGCAGGACCACCGTGAGGTCGTACTCGCGGCCCTGGAGCCGGTTCGCGGTGTCCACGGTGACCCCGGTGACGCCCAGCGAGGCCAGGGCCGTGCGGACCGCGGCGGCCTGGTCGCGGTGGGCGGTGCCCACGGCGATCCGGGCGGCGGTCAGCGGGGACGGCCGCGGGGACTGCTCGTCGGCGGTCACCGCGCCCCGGTCCAGCGCCCGCCGGACCACCAGCGCCACCGCCCCCACCGCCTCCGGATCCGTGCGCGGAGTGTGCCGCGCGGGCAGTTCCAGCAGCCCCCAGCCCGACGCGGCGGCCTCGTCCAGCACCCGGTCGGGGCCCGAACCGTCGCCCGCGACCCCGTACGAGAGCCGCCGCTCGCCCGGACCCGTACCGCTGCGGAACTGGCTGTACGGGTAGAAGGCGCGCGAGACCAGCGGCGCGGCCGTCGCGGGCAGCCGCCACGACACCGGGAGCCGGTGCTGCGGCAGCTGCGGGTTGTGCGCCAGCAGGGTGGACACCGCCGACGCCGAGGGGTCGTAGGACAGGCCCGCCCACTGCTCGGCGCCCACCACGCTGAACGGGTCCAGCTGCCCCGGATCGCCGACGAACAGCGCCCGGTCGAACAGCCCGGCCACGGCCAGCAGCGCGTCGGAGCGCATCTGGTACGCCTCGTCGACGATCGCGTGCTCCCAGGGCTCCGCGTCCTTCACGTACGCCCACTTCGCGGCCGTGGAGATGGTCACCGGCAGCTCCGCCAGGTCCCCGGGCTTCGCGGAGAGGGTGACGGACGGCAGCTCGCGCAGGGCGGGGTCGTAGGCGTCGCCATCGCTGCTGTGCAGCCGGCCCACCTTCAGCTCCGGGTCCTTGTCGGCGAGCCGCAGCACCAGGTCGTCGACCTGCGCGTTGGTCTGCGCGACCACCATCAGGCGGCGCCCGGCCGCGGCCAGTTCGCGGGCCGCGCGCACCACGAGCGTCGACTTCCCGGCGCCGGGCGGGGAGTCCACCACCACGCCCCGCTCGGTGCCGTGCAGGGTGTCGCGCAGGATGGCGGCGGTCGCCTCGGCGGCGGCCGCGCCCGGGTCGAAGCCGGTCACAGGAGGTCCTCGTCGGTCACGGAGTCGGGCGGCGTCGGGGCGCTCAGGTGGGCCGGCGGCCCGCCGTGCGTCCACGGGGTGTGCTCGGGGTCGGGCAGCTTGGGCCCGCCCCGCGCGTCGTGCTCGAACAGCGTCCAGCACACCCGGTCGCCCTTCTCCGGCACCGAGCCCGCCACCGGCTCCCGGCCCGCGCCCATCTTGTCGAGCACGCGCAGCACCAGCTGCCCGTCCTCCTCGTGGCGCACGAACGCGAAGGCCTGCTGGCGCCCGTCGAGCGAGCGGAACACCTTCCCGCCGCCCTCGTCCGCGAGTTGGGGCCGGTCCTCGGTGGCCACGGTCACCAGGGGGCGCGGGCGGGGCCGCTTGCCCTCCGTCCACTCCATCACCACCTCGGTGACCTCACCGGCGAAGGCCTCGCCCGCGAGCCGCCGGCCCGCCATGACCAGCGGGTCGTCGAGGGCCTCCTGCGCGTCGAGCCGGACCTGCTCGGTCTCGCGCGTGGCCAGCTTCTGGGCCGCCGTCACCGCGTCGTCGCGGCGCGGCTGCGGGGGCTCGCCCGCCCGGACGCGGTCCCGGTGGCCGGTGAAGGACCACCGGTCGCGGGTCCAGCGGTCGGTGGTGCGCTCGCCCGGCGGCAGGGCGCGCAGCAGGGCGATCGCCTCCCAGGTCTGCCGCCAGGTGTGCGCCATCTGCGAGGTGACCAGCTCCCGGACCGCCAGCTCGGCCTCCCGTACCCGCTCCTCGGCGCCGGGTCCGTCCGCGGCGGCCGCCGCCCGGGCCGCGTCGAAGCGGCTGATCGCGGGGGCGAGCAGGCCGTTGTCGAAGGCCGGGTCGGTGGCCGGGCCGGCCGGCGGGAACAGCAGCCGGCCGTGCCCGTCGCGGCCGAGTTCCACGTGCAGGGCCCACTCGGCCCCCGACATGCCCTCGGGCGGAGCCAGCCAGCCCAGCAGCGATCCGAGGTGCTGGTCCTCCAGGTTGCTCTGGCCGGTGGCCCAGTGCCGGCCAAGCAGCTCGGTGGCGCTGAGCAGCATCGAGGAGCCGGGGACGCGGGAGCGTTCGGCGAGGTGCGTGAACCAGCGGCCCAGCAGCGGCACCCGGGCGGGCGCCGGGTACGGGTTCTCCGGGTCTTCCTCGGCGGTGCGCCGGAACCGCATCGAGCGGCCCAGCAGCCGGACGTACTCCACGCCGGCCCGGCTGGGCACGATGATCTGCGGGGCGTCCACGCACAGTTCGGCCTCGACCTTGGTCTTCCGGCCGGTCTCCGGGTCCGTCTCGGTGCGTTCGGCCGGTTCCACGACGTCCGCGTAGCCGTCGACGTACGGCATCACGCACTCGGCCAGCCCGGCCAGGAACGTCCAGCGCAGGGTGCGGTCGCGCGGCTGCGGGACCACCAGGACCAGCGGGTCGTCCGGGTCGGTGCCCAGCATCGCGCCGAGCGGCGCCCCCGCCTCTCCGGCGGTGGTCAGGGGTACGAGGACCAGCGGCCGCTCGCTCAGGTGGCGGTGCCGTACGGTCGCCAGCGGCCGGGCGCGGCCCGCGCGGACGGCCTCCAGCCGGGCCAGGGTGTTCAGCAGGGGCATGCGGGGCCCTCCGGGGCGGGGTGCGGGGGCCGGGCGGCGGCGAGTTCCAGCGCCTCCGCGCGCAGCCGGGCCGCCCGGCGCAGCGCGGCGGCGGTGGGGTCGTCCCCTTCCTCGGAGGCCCCCTCGGCGGGGTCCGGGGAGCCGGCCGCGGCGAGGGCGGCGTCGACGGTGGTGAGCCCGCCCAGCTCCCCCCGTACGGAGCGGCCCAGCGTGGCGGGGTCCCCGGCGGCGCGGGACCGCTCGCGGCAGTGGAAGGCGAGCTCGCAGGCGGCCAGGCACTCGGGGGCGTAGGCCGCGCCGACGGCGGAGACGGCCTCGGTCAGCTCCCCGGCGGGCCGGGCGGGGTCGAAGCTGAGGCCCGCCGGCAGTTCGGCGGCCAGTTCCTCGACCCGGGTCAGCCGCTCCATCTGGCGCAGGGTCACGGCCCGTTCGCGGCGCACGTCGACGGGCGCGGCGGTGGGCAGGTTGGAGAAGTCCTTGGGGCAGACGAGCAGCACCCGGTGGCCGACCTCGGCGCCGGGCACCTTCCCGGCGGTCCGCTCCAGGGCGAGCACGTAGACGGCGGCCTGCCGCGCGGCGGCGCCCACCTTCGCGGAGTCGGCGGCCCCGTCGATCATCGGGAACGACTTGATCTCCACCACGGTCCACCGGCCGCCGGGGTCCACGACGACCGCGTCGGGCTCCAGGTAGGCGGGGGTGCCGGCCACCTCCAGCGCCAGCATCGGATGGTCCAGCAGCGTCCACGCCCCCGCGGCGGTGGCCTCCCGCAGGGCCAGCGCCGTCCGGGCGGCGCGCCCCTCCGGTCCGGCGGCGGTCAGGTCGGGCACCCGGGCGTCCGGTCCGGGGGGCTCCGCGGCGCCGCCCAGCAGGGTGTGCGCGAGCCGCAGCAGCTCGGCCCCGCCGTCGCCCTTGACCTTGGCCTCGAAGGAGTTGCCGCGGACGATGGCGAACTGCGACTGGCCGAACGCGGCGGGCGAGCCCAGGGCCGCCGCGAGCGCGCCCTTGTCCACCCCGGCGCCGTCGAGCAGGGCGCGTCTGCCGCATCCGGGGTTGGCCGCGAGCGCGGCCAGGGAGCGGGCGTCGAGCGGCCGGGGCGGTACGGCGGGGCCGCGCAGATCAGCGAGGCGCTGCCGCAGTGTCGTCTTCTGCGGAGGAGCGGCGGGCGGGTAGGAGCTCACGGGCGGAAGTGTCCCATCCGCCACTGACAAGCGTGGACGTACCGTGAAAACCGGCCGGTTGTGTGTTCGGCGCCAAGAAGGGTTCCGGCGTCCGGCGGGCGGTGAGGCGGCGTGCGACCACCAGGCCCGCGCCCATCACGGCGGCCCCGGCGACGGCGTCGAGGAAGTAGTGGTTCGCCGTCCCCATGACCACGACCGTCGTGAGCGCGGGATAGGCCAGGCCCAGCGCCCGTACCAGCGGGCGCCGCGCGTGCCGCCACACCAGGACCCCGCACCACAGGGCCCATCCGACGTGCAGGCTCGGCATGGCCGCGTACTGGTTGGTCAGGGAACCGAGCCCGCGCGGGGCGCTCGCCTCGCCGCCCCACCAGCCGTAGGTGCTGTAGCGGGCCATGGTGTCCGTGAACCCGTGCGCGGCGTCGAGCAGCCGGGGCGGGCAGGTGGGCAGCAGGGTGAAGCCGATCAGCCCGAGCAGGGTGGAGGCCACCAGCCAGGTGCGGGCGGTGCGGTAGTGGGCGGGCCGGCGGTGGTAGAGCCAGAGCAGCACGGCGGGGGTGAGCAGGTAGTGCAGGGAGGCGTAGACGAAGTCGGCGGGTATGCCGAGCGCGCCGGTGTGCGAGAACAGCCGGTTGAGGGGTCTTTCGAAGTCGAGGTGCAGGAATTCCTCGGCGCGCAGGATCGCGAGCCCGTGGCCGACGGCGAGGTCCGCGTCGCCGCGGGCGAGGAGCCGGCCGGCCGAGTACGCGCCGTAGACGAGCCCCAGGAGCAACAGTTCCGCCCACCAGCGCGTGGGCCAAGGCCGTTTGGTCATGAGGTGTATGACGCTCGTGGGACGGGCGGAGTTGCCCGGTGTTCACGTCGTGGATGATGGACGGACGACGGAATCGCTGCATCGCGGTCGAACCCCCACGGACCGGGAGAAAAACCTATGGCCCCCCGCATCCTGCTGGCCCGCCACGGCCAGACGGCATGGT
Source organism: Streptomyces lavendulae subsp. lavendulae (assembly GCF_002803845.1). GTDB lineage: Bacteria > Actinomycetota > Actinomycetes > Streptomycetales > Streptomycetaceae > Streptomyces > Streptomyces lavendulae. Next base: position 5,342,866 of record NZ_CP024985.1, read on the forward strand.
CCAGGCTCGGCAAGCACACCGGGCGCACGGACGTGCCCCTGCTGGAGGAGGGCAGGCAGGGCGCGAAGCTGCTGGGCGAGCGCCTCGCCCGCGAACCGTGGGCCTCCCTGCGCGGCCTGGAGGTGCGCACCAGCCCGCTCGTGCGCGCGAGCGAGAGCTGCGACCTGGCGGGCTTCGGGCTCCGGGCGGAGCCCTGGGACACCCTCATGGAGTGGGACTACGGCGACTACGAGGGCATGACCCCGGCCGAGATCCAGGCGGTCCGGCCGGGCTGGCTGATCTGGCGCGACGGGGTCCCCGGCGGCGAGTCCGTCGCCGACATCGCGGCGCGCGCGGACGAGGTCGTGGCCTGGGCCCGCTCGGCCGAACGCGACGTCCTGGTCTTCGCCCACGGCCACGTCCTGCGCACCCTCGCCGCCCGCTGGCTCGGCTTCGAGGCCTCCTTCGGCGCCCGCATCCGCCTGGACCCCACCTCCCTCTCGGTCCTGGGCTGGGCCTACGGGGCCCCCGCGCTGGAGCGCTGGAACGACACGGGCCACCTCGACGGCTGACGGCCCCGGCCCGCGCCGCCGGGGCCCCGCCGCCGTCAGGCCTCGGCGTGCCGGGTCAGGAAGGCACCGACCCGGGGGGAGCGCTGGTGGGGGACCAGGGTGCGGGCCGTGCCCGACAGCATCGAGCGGATCCGGGTCGACTGGACCTCGGTGAGCAGGTCCAGCACCCGCCCGCCCGCCCAGGCGGCCTCGTCGGGAGCGCCCGCCCGGGCCAGGTCCTCGGCCAGTTCCGCCGTGTAGAGGGCTACGTTCCGGGCGAAGTGGGGGTCCTGGAGGTCGGCCGCCCGCCGGGCGTGCCGGGCCGCGCGGGCGTGCTCCCCGAGCGCCGCCCAGCAGCGGGACTCCAGCGATTCCAGCTCGGCCTCGCCGAAGAAGGACATCCACTCCGGGTCGGCGCCCGACTCGCCCCGCGCGAACTCCGTGTGCGCCCGGGCCAGCGCCTCCTCGCAGGCCCTGCGGTCCGCGAGCCCCGACCAGCCGCCCGCCTCCCGCAGGGCCAGCAGCGACAGCAGCCGGGGGGAGCCCAGCGAGCGGGCCGCGCGCCGGCCCGCCTGGGCGGCCCGTACCGACTCGCGCGGGCGCCCGCAGTCCCGGGCCAGGAAGGCCATGTTGCTGAAGGCGTGCGCCTCCAGGGCCGCGTCCCCCGACACCCGGGCGGTGGCCAGCGCCTCCGCGTAGTGCGAGCGGGCGTCCTCGAAGCGGCCCGAGTCGTGCGCCAGCCAGCCCACCGAGACGGCCAGCTCCCCGGCCCCGGCCTGCAGCCGGTCCTCGGTGGACTGGCGGGTGGCCCCCGCGTCGAGCAGCGCGTAGGCGGTCCGCAGGGGCTGCGCCGCCCGCCGGTAGAGGGCGTCCGCCCCGTGCCGGTCGTCGAGCAGCCGGATCTGGCGTACGGCGTCCTCGACGGCGGCGGCCTCGGCCTCGCCCGCGCGGGAGGGGATCCGGCGGGTGTCGCCGAGCAGGGTGAGGCTGAGCGTCGCGGCCGCCACGGTCGCGGAGCCGCCCGCCATGAACGCGCGACGCAGCACGTCGCTCTCCTTGGAACGGTGGATGAGGTGGGCGAAGACGGGAGGCGCGGGCAGGGCGCGCTGCGCGGAGCGGCCGCGCACCGCCTCGCGCGGGGAGAATCCGAGGTCGGCCAGGGTGCGGCCGGGGAACATGTGGAGGAAGACCCGCTCGTAGGCGTAGTTGGGGCAGCGGATCTCGCCGGATTCGACCCGGCCGATGTAACGGGCGTCGCAGGAAACCGTTTCGCCGATCTCCCGGGCGGCCCGGCGCACCAGGGCCGCGAACTCGGCGGGGGAGTGCTGCCCGCGCAGCCGCCGGAAGGAGGAGTTGGGTGAGTGGGGGGACGCCGCCATGGACGTGGCCTCTCTGGACAATCTCAGGTGATCCCGGTTGACCCCTGTCGATCTCGCCCCGGAGCGCGGCTCCGGCGCGCATGAAAGTACCGCCGCCGAGGGCCCGTTCATGCGGTGTTTGGCTACAAAACGGATATCTCACCCGCGATCCGCCATGAACTGCCATCCTTTGCGGCGTCTTGGTGCCGCACCCGTTGACGTCCCCGTGCGTTGAACCCATGCGGATACGGATCGAGGAGGGGTTCCCCTTGGTGGAGGCCGGCATGGACAGCACTGGAACGAACACCGCGCACGAGCCCGGCGCGACCCCCCTGCTCCCGGTGCCGGCCGCGGCCCCGGACCTGGTGACCGTGCCCGCCCGGCAGGGCCTGGAAGCGGTGGACATCATCCGCCGCGGCGCCGGCCGCACCGCCTGCGCCCCCGGCGTCGGCCCGGTGCTCCACGACGGCTCCGGGGACACCCTCGGCTTCCTCGTCCCGCCCGGCACCGCGGACGCCTGGGACCTGCCCGGCAGCGCCTGTACGCAGACCAACGGGCGCGGCATGCGCTTCGGCGACACCGCCGCGCCGACCTCAGGAGGCACCGGCTGGCTGCTGCCCCCCGACGCCGTGGGCCCGGTCACCGACCCCGAGGTGCTGCGCGCCGCGCTCGGCGAGGCCGCCCGGCTGATCGAGGCGGCCGACAACTGCCGCTGACGCGCCCGAAGCCCTGACCAGCCATAATGGGGGGATGGCGGGCAAGAGCAAGGGCGGCAGGAGCGGCGGCGCCCCCCGGGGCGGTATATCCCGTGGCGGCGGCTCCGGTGGTGCGGGCGGTGGCGGGCCGGTCGCCGGGCAGGTGGCCGGCGGGCTGGCCGAGCTGGCCCCCGACCGCGAGCGCTCCCGTGCCTGGACCCTGCTGATCGACGGGGCCCCGCAGTCCCACGTCGACCTCGACGACCCCGGTCACCTGGACTTCGCCTACCAGCGCCGGATCGGCCACCTCATCGACCTGATCGCCCCCGCCCGCCAGCCCCTGAACGTGGTGCACCTCGGCGGCGGCGCCTTCACCCTGGCCCGCTACACCGCGGCCGCCCGCCCCCGTTCCACGCAGCAGGTGGTGGAGATCGACGGGGCCCTGGTGGCCTTCGTACGGGAACACCTGCCGCTGGACCCGCAGGCGCGGATCCGCGTACGGGCCGTGGACGCACGGGCGGGACTGGCGAAGGTGGCGGACGGCTGGGCGGACCTGATCATCGCGGACGTGTTCGGCGGGGCCCGCACCCCGGCCCACCTGACCAGCGCCGAGTTCCTCGACGAGGTACGGCGGGCCCTGAAGCCCACCGGCTGGTACGTGGCCAACCTCGCGGACGGCCCGCCGCTGGCCCACCTGCGGGGCCAGGTCGCCACCGCCGCCTCCCGGTTCGGCGAGCTCGCGCTCGCGGCCGACCCGGTGGTGTGGCGGGGGAAACGTTTCGGCAATGCGGTGCTCGTGGCCGCCGACCGGGAGCTGCCCGTGGCGGAGTTCACCCGGCGGGTGGCGAGCGACCCGCACCCCGGCCGGGTCGAGCACGGCCGGGCCCTGGCGGACTTCACGGGCGGGGCGGCCCCGGTCGCGGACGCCTCGGCCGTGGCCTCGCCGGAGCCCCCGCCGTCGGTGTTCAGGTAGTCCGGCGGTCGGGTGGTCCGGCAGCCTGGTGGTCCGGTGGTCGGGTGGTCCGGCAGCCCGGTGGTCCGGTGGTCGGGTGGTCCGGCAGCCCGGTGATCGGGCGGTCCGGCAGCCCGTTCAGGGGTCGACGATCTCCACCGTCGGCGGGTGGTCGTGCCAGGTGCAGAACACCGACACCTCACGGCCGTCGCGGGTGAAGGTGACCCGGATCCAGAAGTCCTGCTTCCACACCTGCATCCGCCAGCCCGCCTCCGGCGTCGCCGAGACCAGGCCGGCCGCGGAGGTGCCGAGGTCGAAGACGACCCGCCCGCCGGAGACCGAGTAGCCCTTCACCGTCCCGGAAGCGGAATCCCCCTCATTCGTCTCGCGGTACGGGCGCTGCCCGGCCGGCGGCGCGGCCTTCGGCTTCGACGGCGAGGCCGACGGGGCGTCGGCCGAGGGGGAGGCCGAGGCGGAAGCGGAGGCGGACGGGGAAGGCGACGGGGAGGTCTCGGGCCCGCGCGTGGAGGACGACAGCGGCGTTCCGGTCAGGGGCTGCGTGGTCAACGGCACCGCGAGCGGAGGATCGTAGGCCGTCCCGGACATGACCGTGTGCACGCCCCACCACGACAGGGTGACGGCGGCCGCGGTCGCCAGCACCCACGCCAGGGCGTGTACAAGTCCTCTTCGCATCAGGGCACATACTGCACCACCCGCCCCAGAGGCGGCCCGGCACCTCCTGGGGTCCCCCGAATGGACTACGGTGCCGCCATGGCAAGTGTGCTCGTGGTCGAGGACGACCAGTTCGTACGTTCCGCCCTGATCCGGCACCTGACCGAGGCCTCCCACACCGTGCGGAGCGTCGGCACGGCCCTGGAAGCCCTGCGCGAAGTCGCCCACCACCGCTTCGACGTGGTCATCCTCGACCTCGGCCTGCCCGACCTCGACGGCTCCGAGGCGCTGAAGATGCTGCGCGGCATCACCGACGTGCCCGTCATCATCGCCACCGCCCGCGACGACGAGGCCGAGATCGTCCGGCTGCTCAACGACGGCGCCGACGACTACCTGACCAAGCCCTTCTCCGTCGAACACCTCTCCGCCCGGATGGCCGCCGTCCTGCGCCGCTCCCAGGCCGCCGCCGCCGAACCGCCCTCCCGCGTCCTGCGCGTCGGCGGACTCGCCATCGATCCGCTGCGCCGCCAGGCCGAACTCGACGGCTCCGTACTCGACCTCACCCGGCGGGAGTTCGACCTGCTGGCCTTCCTCGCCGGCCGCCCCGGGGTGGTCGTGTCCCGGCGCGACCTGCTCGCCGAGGTGTGGCAGCAGTCGTACGGGGACGACCAGACCATCGACGTCCACCTGTCCTGGCTGCGCCGCAAACTCGGCGAGACCGCCGCCCGGCCCCGCTACCTGCACACGCTGCGCGGGGTCGGGGTGAAGCTGGAGCCGCCGCTGTGAGCCGGTCCCGATGAGCCGGTCCCGATGAGCCGGTCCAGATGAGGTGGTCCCGATGAGGTGGGCCCTGGTCAAGGTGTGCCTCGCGGTCACCACCATGGTGGTCCTGGCCTTCGCCGTACCCCTGGGACTGGTGGTGCGGGAGATGGCCAGCGACCGGGCCTTCTCCAACGCCGAGCGGCAGGCCGCCACCATGGGGCCGACCCTGTCCATCACCACCGACCCCGTCCAGCTGCGCAAGGCCGTCGAGTCCACGCAGATGGGCGCCGCCCGCCGGATGGCCGTCCACGTCCCCGCCATCGGCGGCGCCCCCGTGGACATCGGCGAGGGCTGGGCGGGCGCCCGCGCCGTGGCCGAGACCCGCAGCCTGGGCCGGGCGACGACCGCCCGGGTGGCCGGCGGTGGTTCGGCCCTGCTCCAGCCGACCGCCCTGGGCTCCGGAGACATCGCCGTCATCGAGATCCTGGTCCCGGAGAGCGAGGTCAGCAACGGCGTCACCACCGCCTGGCTGGTCCTCGCCGGGGTCGGGCTCGCGCTGGTCGTGGGCTCCGTCGCGGTCGCCGACCGGCTCGGCGCCCGCCTGGTGCGGCCCGCCGAACGGCTCGCGGACGCCGCCCACCAGCTGGGCGACGGACGGCTCGGGGCGCGGGTCCCCGAGGACGGCCCCAAGGAACTGCGCTCGGCGGCCGTCGCGTTCAACGCCATGGCCGACCAGGTCGTGGAACTCCTCGCCAACGAACGGGAACTGGCCGCCGACCTCTCGCACCGGCTGCGCACCCCCCTGACGGTGCTCCGGCTCAACGCCGCCTCGCTCGGCGACGGTCCGGCCGCCGAACACACCCGCGCCGCCGTTGAGCAGCTGGAACGGGAGGTCGACACGATCATCCGTACGGCCCGCGAACAGCGTCCCGCGACCACCCAGGCGGCGGGCTCGGCGGGGGCCGGCTGCGACGCCTCCGAGGTGATCCGCGACCGGATGGCCTTCTGGTCGGCACTGGCCGAGGACGAGGGCCGCGAGGTCCGGCTGGCGGGCGTGGACCGTACCGTACGCATCCCCGTGGCCCGTCCGGAGCTGGCCGCGGCCCTCGACGCCCTGCTCGGCAACGTCTTCCGGCACACCCCCGAGGGCACCCCCTTCGCGGTGGACGTGCACGACGCCGGCGACGCCGTCATCGTCCTCGTCTCCGACGCCGGACCCGGCATCGCCGACCCGGACGCCGCCCTGCGGCGCGGCAACGACGGCCGCCGCGACGGTTCCACCGGCCTCGGCCTCGACATCGCCCGGCGGGTCGCGGAGTCCACCGGCGGTGACGTCCGGCTGGGGCGCTCCGTACTGGGCGGCACCGAGGTCCGGATCTGGATCGCCCTCGACGACCGGGCCCGGGGCGGCGGCCGCGGGCCCGGCGTCCGGCGCGGCCGGCGCAAGCGGCGGGGCGGCTGACGGGCGCGGTACGGGTGGAATACCGTACGGGCCGGGTGAGTTGAGGCCGCCGGGCGCGCGGGTGCGTCCCCGGGCGGGTCCCGCCAGCTCGCCCGGCGTACCGAAGCCCTCGCCTGATCCGCCTGATTGGAAACCGCATGCGCTACGCAATCCTCGGCACCGGTGTCGTCGGCCGGACGGTCGCCGCCCGGCTCGACTCCCTGGGCCACGAGGTCGTCATCGGCACCCGCGACCCCGGGACCACCCTGGCCCGCGCCGAGTACGCAGCCTGGCAGGAGGCGCACCCGCGGGTCTCCCTCGCGGACTTCCCCGAGGCCGCCCGGCAGGGCGACACGCTCGTCAACGCCACCGGCGGGAAGGTGAGCGTGGCCGCCCTGACGGAGGCCGACGCCGCGCACCTGGACGGCAAGATCCTGATCGACATCGCGAACCCGCTGGACTTCTCCAAGGGCTTCCCGCCGAGCCTGGACCCCGTCGACACCGACAGCCTGGGCGAGCTGATCCAGCGGACGTTCCCGCAGCTGCGGGTGGTCAAGACCCTGAACACCATGAACTGCGAGATCATGGTCGACCCGGCCCGGGTGAAGGGGGAGCACACCGTCTTCCTCTCCGGTGAGGACGCCGACGCGAAGAAGGCCGTGCACGGCCTCCTCTCCTCCTTCGGGTGGCCGGACCGTTCGATCCTCGACCTCGGCGGCATCGAGACGGCCCGCGGCACCGAGATGCTCCTGCCGATCTGGCTCCGGCTGATGGGGGCCCTGGGGCACTCGGAGTTCAACTTCCACATCCAGGGAGCCTGACCGGCCGGGCCCCGGCCCGTTCCCTCTGTGGCGCCCCCGCCCCCGTCCGGCCCGGACGGGGGCGCAGATGTTGCCGGGCCTCCGGGCCGCCCGGAACGTGGGGGTGACGGAAGGAGCCGCGCATGAGAGTCATGCTCAGGGCCCACATGGACACCGCCGCGACCAACGAGGGGATCCCGACCGGTGCCCTGCCCCATGCGATCAGGAAGCTGATGGACACGGTCAAGCCGGAGGCGGCGTACTTCGGGCTGCACGAGGGCGTGCGGTCCTGCTGGATGGTCTTCGACCTGCAGGACAGCGCGCAGCTGCCGTCGCTGACGTGGGACCTGTTCCAGCAGTTCAATGCCGAGATCGAGGTGGCCCCGGTCATGACCGCCGAGGAGCTGGCGACGGCGCTGGGGGCGCTGCGGTCCTCGTAGCGACGACGGTCCGGAGCCGGAGCCGGAGCCGGAGCCGGTGCCGGAGCCGGGCCGGAGCCGTGCCGGGCCCGGTGGGGGCGCACGTGGCGCCCCTGGGCATCACCTCTCGGGGCGCGGTCAGGCGCGGTCCTCGGCGCGCAGCCGCTGCGTCTGGGCCCGTCCGACCTCGGCGGCGCGGTGGAGGTAGTCGGCGATGACGGTCAGCTCGGCGTCGGAGTAGCCGTCCAGCACGGCCCCGAAGGCGCGGCCCGGGACGTCCCAGGCCGCGCCGATGCGTTCGCGGGCGGCGGGTGCGAGGACGACGAGGGAGCGCCGCCGGTCCTCCGGATCGGCCCGGCGTTCGACGATCCCCGCCTTCACCAGGCGGTCGACGAGGCGGGTGGCGGAGCCCGAGGTCAGGCCGGTGAGGCGGGCGATGTCACCGGTGGAGACCGGGCCGGGCTCCATGTCGAGGAGGGCCACGCACTGCATGTCCGTGGGGTGCAGGCCCACGTGGTCGGCCATGGCCTGGGTGAAGAGGGAGTAGTCGGCGTAGTGCCGCTGGCTCTCGGTGACGATGCGCGCCAGCAGCTCGGCGCGGCTCCACTCACCCGAACGGGGGGAATCGGTTGACATCGGCTTCTCCATGCCTGAAATTTATCTGTGTTGCGCAGTGAATGTGCGACGCAGAATCTGCACCACGTAACTCTTGCTCACCCTACCCGGGCCCGAAGGCCGCGACACCGACAGCAGCACCGATCCCTCAGGAGTCCCACCATGTCCCTCCTCGTCACCGGCGGCCGCGGCGCCGTCGCCCGCAACCTCGTCGGCCTCCTCTCGGCCCGCGGGATCCCGTACCGCATCGGCTCGCGCGAGCGGGACACCCCCGGCGCCGTGCACTGCGACCTCTCCGACCCCGCCACCTTTCCCGCCGCCCTGGCCGGGATCCGTTCCGTCTTCCTCTACGCCGAGGCCTCCGCCGCCGAAGCCTTCGTCGAGGAGGCCGTCGCCGCCGGGGTGGAGCACGTGGTCCTGCTGTCCTCCTCCTCGGTGCTCGGCCCGGACCCGGCCGGGAACCCGCTGTCGGCCGGACACCTCGCCGTCGAGCAGGCCCTCCTCGCGTCCCCGCTGCGCAGCACCCTGCTGCGGCCCGGCGCCTTCGCGAGCAACGCCATCGGATGGTCCTGGGCGCTGAAGTCCGGCCAGTCGGTCCGCCTGCCCTACCCGGGCTCCTACGCCGACCCCGTCCACGAGGCCGACGTCGCCGAAGCCGCCCTCGCCGTCCTGACCGACCCGGCCCTCGGCGGCCGCGCCCACACCCTGACCGGCCCGCAGTCGCTGACCTTCGCCGCGCAGCTCGCGATACTCGGCTCCGTCCTCGGCCGGCCCGTGCCCTTCACCGCCGTCACCCCCGAGGAGTGGAAGGCCGAGGTGGAGGGCTACATACCCGGCCCGTACGCCGAGGCCCTCCTCGGCATGTGGGCCGCCTCCGACGGCCTGCCCGTCCCGGTCACCGATTCCGTCGAGCGGCTGACGGGGCATCCCGCCCGGTCCTTCGAGACCTGGGCCCGGGACCACGCCGAGGACTTCGCGGGCTGAGCGGTACCGGCCGCCTTCCGGGGGGCGCCGACGGCCCGGCCGGGAGTAGATTCGCAGCCTGGAGGCAGCGATGACGGGTCACGGGCGCAGCGGAAGCCGGCCGACCTTGGAGGAGGTCGCGCTCCGGGCCGGGGTCGGGCGCGGCACCGTCTCCCGCGTGGTCAACGGCTCGCCCGGGGTCAGCGAGCGGACCAGGGCCGCCGTCGAGGCCGCCGTAGCCGAGCTGGGATACGTACCCCACCGGGCCGCCCGGGCGCTCGCGGCCGGCCGTGCCGACGCCGTCGCCCTGGTCGTCCCCGACCCGCAGGCGCCCTTCTTCCCCGGTGGCTCCTTCGTCGAGGTGGTGCGCGGGGTCGGCGCCGCCCTGGCCGACACCGACGTGCAGCTGGTGCTCGCCCTGGCGGGCGGCGAGCGGGAGCGCCGCCGTCTGGAGGGTCTCCTCTCCGGACGCCGGGTCGACGGGGTGCTGCTGGTGGCGGCGGGTGCCGGGGATCCCCTGCCGGAGCTGGCGGTGCGGCTGGGCATCCCGGCGGTCCTATGCGGGTGCCGGTCGGCCTCCGAGAGGCTGCCGAGCGTGGACTGTGACGACCGGGAGGGCGCCGCCGCGGCCGTACGCCATCTGCTGGAGCGGGGGCGGCGGGCGATAGCCGCGATCACCGGGCCGCTCGACGCGTGCGGGGACCGGCGCAGGCTGGAGGGTTACCGGCAGGCCCTGGTGGCGGCGGGGTGCCCGGTGGACGAGCTGCTGATCTCGGCCGCGGCCCCCACCGCGGAGGGCGGCCGGCAGGCCGTGCGGGAACTGCTGGAGCGCCGCCCCGCGCTGGACGCCGTCTTCGCCGCCTGCGACCCGCTGGCCGCCGGGGCGCTGGCCGGGCTGCGCGCCGCCGGCCGCCGGATACCGGGGGACGTGGCGCTGGCCGGCTTCGGCGACTCCGCCGCGGCCCGGTACCTGGATCCGCCGCTGACCAGCGTCCGGCAGCCCGGGGAGGAGATGGGCCGGGCCATGGCGCGGCTGCTGCTGGAGCGGATCGCGGGCGGTCGGGGAGCGCCGGGGGCGGAGGGGGAGGAGCCGGTGGTCCTGCCGACGCGGCTGGTGGTCCGCGGGTCCTCGTGGAACGTCCCGGGGGGCGGGGAGGGGAATGCAGAAGGCCCCGGTCCGCTTCCGCGTACCGGGGCCTTCCCGCAGGGTGAGTGACGGGACTTGAACCCGCGGCCACCTGGACCACAACCAGGTGCTCTACCAACTGAGCTACACCCACCATGTCCGGTCGCAGAACGACCGGCCGAAGAAAAGGGTACAGGGTCCGGGAGGGTGCTCGCTCCACCCTTTTCCCGCGCCCCTCTCCGGGGGTCCTACTCGCCCGCCACCACGTGCTTGGCGGCGATGGCGCGGGCGGTGTCCGAATCGGGTCCGGGCTGCGGCACGAAGACCGCCTCCCGGTAGTAGCGCAGCTCGGCGATGGACTCCTTGATGTCCGCGAGCGCCCGGTGGTTGCCGTTCTTCGGCGGGCTGTTGAAGTAGGCCCGCGGGTACCAGCGGCGCGCCAGCTCCTTGACCGAGGACACGTCCACGATCCGGTAGTGCAGGTAGCCCTCCAGCGCGGCCATGTCGCGCAGCAGGAACCCGCGGTCGGTGCCGACCGAGTTGCCGCACAGCGGCGCCTTGCGCGGTTCCTTGACGTGCTCCCGTACGTACGCGAGGACCTGGGCCTCGGCGTCGGCCAGGGTGGTTCCGGCGGCCAGCTCGTCGAGCAGACCGGAGGCGGTGTGCATCTCGCGCACCACGTCCGGCATGGTCTCCAGGGCACGGTCCGGCGGGCGGATCACGATGTCCACGCCTTCGCCGAGCACGTTGAGCTCCGAGTCGGTGACCAGTGCGGCCACCTCGATAAGTGCGTCGTCCGTCAACGAGAGCCCGGTCATCTCGCAGTCGATCCACACCATGCGATCGTTCATGCGCCCCACCTTATGCCGAAGGTCCCCCACATTGGTGCTCGGCCGATGTGGGGGACCTTCGTCAGGCGATGCCCGGGGCGGTCGCTACGCGTGCTCGCGCAGCACCCGTCCCGGGGAGTACAGCTCCGTCACGCTCGGACCGGAGGCGGCCAGGGCCGCCGCCGCCCGCTGGGGCTGCGGTGTGCGCTGGTGCGGCAGCGGACCGCCCGACAGCTCGGACACCGGGGACACGTCGGCCTGCGGCCGGCGCGCCCGGTAGGCGGAGCGGTAGGCGGCCGGGGAGGACCCCAGCTGCCGGCGGAAGTGCCCGCGCAGCGCGACGGGCGAACGGAACCCGCAGCGTCCGGCGACCTCGTCGACCGAGTAGTCGGAGGTCTCCAGCAGCCGCTGTGCCTGGAGCACCCGCTGGGTGATCAGCCACTGGAGCGGCGCGCTGCCGGTGAGCGAGCGGAACCGCCGGTCGAAGGTGCGCCTGCTCATGTAGGCGCGGGCGGCCAGCGTCTCCACGTCGAACTGCTCGTGGAGGTGCTCCAGTGCCCAGGCGACGACCTCGGCGAGCGGGTCGGCGCCGATCTCCTCGGGCAGCGACCGGTCGAGGTAGCGCTCCTGGCCCCCCGTGCGGCGCGGCGGGACGACGAGCCGGCGGGCCAGTGCCCCGGCCGCCTCGCTGCCGTGGTCCGTGCGCACGATGTGCAGGCACAGGTCGATTCCGGCCGCGGTGCCCGCGGACGTCAGGACGTCGCCGTCGTCGACGAACAGCTCGCGCGGGTCGACGTGGACGGACGGGTAGCGCTTGGCCAGCGTCGGCGCGTACATCCAGTGCGTCGTCGCGGGCCGGCCGTCCAGCAGCCCGGCGGCGGCGAGCACGAAGGCTCCCGTGCACAGGCCGACGATCCGGGCCCCCTCCTCGTGCGCCAGACGCAGGGCGTCCAGGGCCTCCGGCGGCGGCGGTGAAGTGATGGAGCGCCAGGCCGGAACGACGACCGTGCCTGCCCGGGCGATCGCCTCCAACCCGTACGGCGCGGTCAGTTCGAGTCCGCCGGTGGTCCGCAGCGGACCGTCCTCCCCGGCGCACACGAGCAGTCGATAGCGTGGAACTCCCGCGTCCTGCCGGTCGATGCCGAACACGGAAAGTGGAATGGAACTCTCGAAGATCGGCCCGCCGCTGAACAGCAGCACGGCGACGATCTCCCTGCGGCGACGCCCCGCGAGCTTCCGGCCCGCGTCTGCGACGACTGCGGCGGTGGAATCCTGGCTCATGGCGCTAAGCCCCCCTTGGGTGTCGCGACTCCTTGGTCTGGTCGCACCTGCACGTTTCCCCTCGGCCTTGCACGTGGATCCCCCGCCGTAAATACATGATCGAATCTACTGCGTCCCGTGGTGTCGGCGTGACAAGTTCAGCACGCAGCGCTATGTCGACTTGGCAACTTGGCGAAAAGCATTCGATCAGGAAGCGTTCCACTCCGCTACCCGGGTGGGAAGCTCGCTGTCCGGCCATGGCCAGTACCCGTAGGGTCTCGGCGCCCCCCGAGGCGTGTAGTCGCTGGTGGTAGGGGGGTTGGGGGGACATTCCGGCAAGGGGGGCACCCGGTCCGGAAGTTGGCTGAAAACAAGCGGGTGTGTACGTGCGAACCGGTCAGTCGTGAGGGGAGAGGGCGCCGGAACCGTGGCAACCGCGGTGCGAACCGGCCCCGCTGCGCGAGTGCCGGCCCCGGTGGCCGAGCGGAAGCGGATCCTCCGATCGCACCCGCGCCGCAGCCCGTTCCGTCTTCTCCGAGTGCCTCAGCAGCACCCGGCAGGCGGCGGTGACGGCGGCCAGCCCCAGCGTCGCCACCGCGGCCCCGCCGTAGGAGGTCCCGTAGACGACCAGCACGACGGGAACGAGCAGGCAGCTGAAGGCGGCCCAGCGCACCACGTCACCCGCCGGGTCGTCATGGGCGCGCCCGGCGGACCGCACGGACGGGTGAAGAACTGAGGGCCCGTGCGACCCGCCGGCGGAGTGGGGGGACGGGCGGGACTGCGTCGGCGGAGCGGGCTGGACGGGCTGGACGGGGTGAACCGGATGGCCGGGCACGGCGTACTCCCTGCGGGCTCTTCCTGGACGGTCGGACGTCTGTCCAACGCCCCGGTGCGCGGCTCGGTCACTGCGCGCACGGGTGGCGCACGGGCCTGTCGTCACTGGCTGTAGGGGACAGCCGCCATTGCCAAGGCGCCGCCGCTCCGGCATGCTCCCTGGGACGCTCTCCAAGGGCGGCATGCCCTGTGCAGGACAGGAGTGTCGCCGTACCCTGGTGGGTAAGGGCTTGGGAAGATGCTTCCCGGACAGAGCTACGTCACCCTGCGTCGTCAAAAACCCGCGTCGTCAAAAACCTGCGTCGTCACACACCTGCGTCGTCGAAATCGCCCCCCGTCGCTTCCCCGAGGACTCTTCACCGAGACACCCATGGCCGGTCACGAATTCTCCGAACCCGCGGACCGCAAGCGCAAACCCCTCGCCGATTCCGTATCGAGCGACCTGCGCGCGGTGGAACAGACCCGACTCCCCTGCGACCCGGCCTTCCGGCACGGCGTGGTGGTGGGCTTCGACGGCTCCACGTCCAGTGAGCGAGCCCTCGCGTACGCGATCGGAATGGCCCGGCGGTCAGGTTCCGGTCTGATCATCGTGCACGTGGCCAACCGGCTCCCCACCACCGTGTGGGCGGGCTGTGAGCCGCCCGTCTTCGTGGACGTGCCGGACCACCGCACCGAGGTGCTGGGACTGGAGCTGGCCTGCGCCGACTACCTGTCCGAGGTGCCGTGGATCCTGGTCGAGCGCGGCGGGGACATCTGCCACGAGCTGGAGGAGGTCGGCCGGGAGTACTCGGCCGACGCCATCGTGGTCGGCTCCACGCACGGGATCGTCGGCCGGATCTTCGGCTCGGTGGCGGGCCGGCTGGCCAAGCGGGCGCAGCGACCCGTTGTTGTCATTCCGTAACCCGCTGTACGTCGGTTGTGCGGTTGTGAACCCCCTTGTAAAGGGTAGATAAATGCTGCTGGGACGCAGCAAACAACTGCAGATCGAAGGGAGCCCGCCGTGGACAACGGTGTCTCTGCGGGAAGCACGGCCTCGACTTCGACCCTGGGGAACATCGCCCTGGGGCTCACCCTTCTCGCGTTCGGTATCGGCCACACGGGCATCGTCAGCGGCGTGACCGCGGCCGACTCCGTGTCGCTCGCCATGTACGTCGGCGGTCTCGCCCTGTTCGTCCTCGGACTCCTCGAATTCCGGGCCGGCAACGGCTTCAACGGCACGGCGTTCGCGGGCCTCGGCGCCTTCTGGTTCACCTGGGCGAGCGGCGCCGACGGAAAGGTTTCGGCACATGCGGCCGGCCTGTTCCTCGTCCTGTTCGCCCTGCTCGCGCTGACGCTCACCGTGAGCGCGGCGGGCGGACTGTTCGGCCAGGGCGTCTACGCCCTGCTCACCCTCTCCCTGGTGCTCCTCGCGATAGGCGCCTTCGCCGGCGGCGACGGGCTCGGCAAGGCCGCCGGCTGGGTGGCGGCGCTCTCCGGGCTGCTGGCCTGGTACGGGGCCACCGCCGCGCTGGCGCACTGGCCGACGGCGCTCGGCAAGGCCTCCGGCAGCGGCGCGGTCGCCGCGGGCTGAGCGTCCGGGGACCGCAGGTGCGCGAACGGCCCCCGGGGGGTGTCCCCCGGGGGCCGTGCGCATGCCTGCCGTGGTGGTGGCGGTCCGCCTGCCCGACTACTCGACGGTGACCGACTTCGCCAGGTTGCGCGGCTTGTCGATGTCCCGGCCCAGGGCCAGGGCGGTGTGGTACGCCAGCAGCTGGAGCGGGATGCCCATCAGGATCGGGTCCAGCTCGTCCTCGTTCTTGGGCACGAGGATGGTGTGGTCGGCCTTCTCCTGCTCGCGGTGGGCGACCGCGAGGATCCGGCCGCTGCGGGCCTTGATCTCCTCCAGCGCCGCGCGGTTCTTCTCCAGCAGGTCGTCGTCGGGGACGATCGCGACCGTCGGCATGGCGGGCTCGATGAGGGCGAGCGGGCCGTGCTTGAGCTCGGAGGCCGGGTAGGCCTCGGCGTGGATGTAGGAGATCTCCTTCAGCTTGAGGGAGGCCTCCAGGGCCACCGGGTAGCCGCGCACCCGGCCGATGAACATCATCGACTTGGCCTCGGCGTACTCGGCCGCCAGCTTCTTGATGTCCTCTTCGCCTTCGAGGATCTCCTGGATCTGCGCGGGCAGCTTGCGCAGGCCCTCGATGATCCGCTTGCCGTCGGTGACCGACAGGTCCCGGATCCGGCCCAGGTGCACGGCGAGCAGCGCGAAGGCCACGACCGTGTTGGTGAAGCACTTGGTGGAGACGACGCAGACCTCGGGGCCGGCGTGCACGTACACGCCGCCGTCGGCCTCGCGGGCGATGGCGGAACCGACCACGTTGACCACGCCGAGGACGCGGGCGCCCTTGCGCTTGAGCTCCTGCACGGCCGCGAGCACGTCGTACGTCTCACCGGACTGGGAGACGGCGATGTAGAGGGTGTCGGGGTCGACGACCGGGTTGCGGTAGCGGAACTCGGAGGCCGGCTCGGCGTCCGCGGGGATCCGGGCCATGCTCTCGATGAGGCCGGCGCCGATCAGGCCCGCGTGGTACGAGGTGCCGCAGCCCAGGATCTTGACCCGGCGGATGCCGCGGGCCTCGCGCGGGTCGAGGTTCAGGCCTCCCAGGTGCACCGTGTTGAAGCGGTCGTCGATCCGGCCGCGCAGCACGCGGTCGACCGCGTCGGGCTGCTCGGAGATCTCCTTGTGCATGTACGTGTCGTGGCCGCCCATGTCGTAGGAGGCGGCCTCCCACTCCACGGTTTCCGGGGTGGCGGTGGTCTTCGTACCGCTGGTGGTGTAGGTGCGGAAGTCGTCGGCCTTGAGGGTGGCCATCTCGCCGTCGTTGAGGGTCACGACCTGGCGGGTGTGGGCGATCAGCGCGGCGACGTCGGAGGCGACGAGCATCTCCTTCTCGCCGATGCCCAGGATCACGGGGGAGCCGTTGCGGGCGACGACGATGCGGTCGGCGAAGTCGGCGTGCATCACGGCGATGCCGTAGGTGCCCTCGATGACCTTGAGCGCCTCGCGGACCTTCTCCTCCAGGCTGTCGGCCTGGGAACGGGCGATCAGGTGGGTGATCACCTCGGTGTCGGTGTCGGAGACGAAGACGACGCCGTCCGCCACCAGCTTGGCGCGCAGCTCGTCGGCGTTGTCGACGATGCCGTTGTGGACGACGGCGACCTTGTTCTCGGGGTCCAGGTGCGGGTGCGAGTTGATGTCGCTCGGGGCGCCGTGGGTGGCCCAGCGGGTGTGGGCGATGCCGGTGGTGCCGGCGAACCGCTTGGGGACGCGGGACTCCAGCTCGCGCACCCGGCCCTTGGCCTTGACCATCTTCAGCGCGGCGGCCTTCGGGCTGTTGACGACGATGCCCGCCGAGTCGTAGCCCCGGTACTCCAGCCGCTGCAGACCCTCCAGCAGCAGCGGTGCCACGTCGCGCTTGCCGATGTAACCCACGATTCCGCACATACGGTCTTGCCCCTCCTGTAGTTCGGTTTCCGTGCCCTGCGCCGTCCCCGTCGTCCCGTCGTCCCGTCGTCTCAGCCGTAGACGATGCGGCGCAGCTGCCGGAGCGAGAGCTCCGGGGGCGCCACGGCGCGGTGCGGCAGTTCGGCGGCGATCCGTTCGAAGATCTCCGCGTTGACCGCGCCGCCCGACTGGAGCTCTCGGTGACGACGGCGGACGAACTCCTCGGTCGTCTCGTCGAAGTACGCGAGCACGTCGAGCACCACCCGGGCGGCCTCCCCGCGCTGCAGCGCGGTGCTGCGCACCAGGTGGTCGACGAGGTCGTCATGGGACGGGCGGCGGTCGAGCACCTGTAGATATTGACGGTCCACGGGCTGGAACGCAAAGATCCTGCCCGAAATCGGGCAGGATCTCGCTGGTCTGGACCAGAGGAATAGGTGATTCCGGCCGGGGTCGGTCAGAAACGGCCCAAAATGGCGGCCTTCGCCGCACTGAACTCCTCGGCCGTCAGGATGCCCGCCCGATGCAGTTCGCCCAGGTCGCGCAGGCGCCGCAGCAGGGTGTCGTGGTCCACCGGCTCGCCCGCCAGGGCCGCCCGGGACTCGGCCAGCGGCAGCGCGGCGGGCCCGGGGGCCGGCGCGGGCGCCGCCGGGTGCGGGAGCCGCACCGCCACGGCCGCCGCGACCAGCGCCATCAGCGGGTCCTTCTTGAAACCGAAGAGTTCCACCGTGTGCGGGTCGTACTTGGGCGCGGCCGCCGCCGTGGCGCCCTTCAGGGTGAACCGCAGCCAGCCGTTCTCCAGCCCCCTGGACGGCGTCCACTCCACCGACCGCACGTCGCCGACGCGGAACTCCCGCGGCCCGCCGGAACGCTTCGCCTCCTCCGTCGTCCAGTTCCAGTCCAGCAGCACCCGGTCCCCGTCGAAGGCCACCGACCCGTCACCCGCGCCGACCGAGATCGGAACGGCGGGCCCCGGCAGCAGATAGGCGTCCGAGGGGCCGGAATCGACCTGGTCCAGCAGCAGGGCGTTGCGCACCTCGTCGACGAAGTACTCCGCGACCCCGGTCCGGTCCGGCTCCACCGTCAGGAGATAGGGGTCGGAGGACTCCGGCAGCCGCCCGCCCGTCACCTGCAGCAGCGGGTCCGCCCCGTCCCGAAGCCGCAGCCGCAGCCGGCCCGCCTTGCGGCCCGGCTCGTGGCTGACCCCCGCGACGGCCCGCAGCGGTACGACCACCTCGCCGAGGTGCTGCCGGAGCGGTCCGACCCCCTTGTCGCGGCCGGGCACGATGCGCACCACGTCCCCGTCGAAGGTCCAAGTACCGTCCTTTTGGATGATTTCCGCCATGCGGGGATTCTCCCACCGGCAATCCAGGGCCGGTTGGCCTATACCTGGGCGCATGAGAGTCCTGCGACGCGCGCTCGGCACCCTCCTCGCCCTCGGGGCGGCCGTCTCCTGCACCGTGGCCCACGGCGACGACGCCAAGGCCACCGCCCGCCGCCCCGCCGCCCTCGCCCCCTACGAACGGCTCCTGCCCGCGCCCGCCTCCGCGCGGGCCGAAGGCGCCCCGTACGTCTTCGGGGCCGGCACGGTGATCCGTACGGGCGTGGGCGCGCCGGAGGAGGTCCGGCGGGTCGGCGAGCTCCTCGCGGAGCAGCTGCGCGGCCCCGGCGGGCTGCCGCTCCCGGTGGTCGACGGGGACGAGGGGGACGGGGTCCGGCTGCGGCTCGACACCGGCGACGCGGAACTCGGCGCGGAGGGCTACCGGCTGCGCACCACCCCCGCCGGGATCACCCTGACCGCCCGCACCCCGGCCGGGCTCTTCCACGCGGGACAGACCCTGCGCCAGCTGGTGCCGGTCCGGGGCGCGGGCGGCGTGCCCGGCGGGACGGTGGTGGACGTCCCGCGGTTCGCGTACCGGGGGGCGATGGTGGACGTGGCCCGCCACCACTTCCCGGTGGAGCAGGTGAAGCGGTACGTCGACCAGCTCGCCCAGTACAAGATCAACACCCTGCACCTGCACCTCACGGACGACCAGGGCTGGCGGATCGCGATCGACTCCTGGCCCCGGCTCGCGGAGTACGGGGGCGCGAGCGAGGTCGGCGGGGGGCCCGGCGGCCACTGGACCAAGGAGGAGTACCGGGACCTGGTGGCGTACGCGGCCGAACGGTACGTGGACGTGGTCCCGGAGATCGACATGCCCGGCCACGTGAACGCAGCCCTCGCCTCCTACCCGGAGCTGACCTGCGACGGGAAGGCCCCGGAGCGCTACACCGGGATCAAGGTCGGCTTCAGCTCGCTCTGCGTGGGCAAGGAGCGCACCTACGAGTTCATCGACCAGGTCCTCGGCGAGCTCGCGGAGCTGACCCCCGGCCGCTACCTGCACATCGGCGGCGACGAGGCCCACTCCACCCCGGCGGCGGACTACGCGGCCTTCATGGACCGGGCCCAGCGGGTGGTGGCGGAGCACGGCAAGACGGTGGTGGCCTGGCACCAGCTCGCGAACGCCCGCCCGGCGCCGGGCGCGGTGCTCCAGTACTGGGGCCACGACAGGACGGCCGCCGCCGAGAAGGCGGCGGTCGTGGCGGCGGGGAAGTCCGGCCACCCGGTGATCCTCTCCCCGGCCGACCACGCCTACCTGGACATGAAGTACGACACGGCGACGAAGCCGGGCCTGGCCTGGGCCGGCTACGTGCCCGTCCGGCGCTCCTACTCCTGGAACCCGGGCTCCTACCTCCCGGGTCTCCCGGAGTCCGCCGTCCTCGGGGTCGAGGCTCCCCTGTGGACGGAGACGGTCGCGAACCGCTCCGACTGGGAACTGCTGGCCTTCCCCCGCGTCCTGGGCCTGGCGGAACTGGGCTGGTCCCCGTCCGCCGCCCTCGACTGGACGGCGTACCGCGAACGCCTGGCCGCCCAGGGCCCCCGCCTGGAAGCCCAGGACATCACGTACTACCGGGCCCCGGAGGTCCCCTGGGAGTAGCCGGATCGGGGCCGCCGGCGTCCGTGCGACGATCTGACGATCTGACGACGGACGGCAAGAGGTCCGGTTCCCGGTGGGGCCGGACGGGGAGGGGCGGCATGAGCGGCGACGGAGCGGATCTCGGCGTCCCGGAGGCGGCGTCGGTGCGCAGGGCTGAGGGCGTCACGCTCGACGAGGCCGTCGAGGCGGCGAGGCCCTGTCTCGCCCGGGCCTTCGCCCATGAGCCGTGGACGATCGTCCTCCAGCCGGAGCTCAGCGAGGAACTCGACCTGGCCTGGGTCATCCGCTTCGACACGCAGGAGAGCATCGACGCCGGAGACCACTGGATCGGTCCGCTCACCAAGGTGGTTCTCGTCCCGAAGGACGGCGGCGCGGTGCGGTTCCCTCCGTCGCACCTGCCGATGGACGAGTTCCTGGCCTATGTGCGCCACGGCGGCTGGGAGTCGGCCTCGCTGGCGAGGACCCGTAGCGCCACGCCGTGGCAGCGGGCCCTGGAATGGCTCCTCACCACCTACCAGGGGCGCGTCGAGCTGGCCGGGATCGAGCCGGTCGCCGAGGACGCCGGGACGTGGCTGTTCGCCTGCCGGACCACCGAGCGGCCGGGGTACCCGCGCACGCCCATGCTGACCGCCTCCGTGGTGGTGCCCAAGGACCTGGGACGGCCCTTTCACCCGGCTTCCGACGACCCTTGGACCGATGCCGGGGAGTACACCCGGACCGAGCAGGAACGGGACCCCCAGGTCCAGGCGCGGCGGTTGAACTCGCGCGGATGTGTCGTGACCGTGGCCGCCGCCATCGCCGGGGCGCCGTCGACGCCCCTGCCGTGGCAGCCCGGGCACGAGGCGCCGGGGTGGTGGGAGCTGCTGCTCAAGCGATACTTTCCGACCTCCGAGCAGATCCGCTGCGGGAGCTGGGACGAGGTGATCCGGCGGGCCGGGGAGACCGGGCCGGACACCCAGGGCGTCGTGTGGGTGCGCCGGGTGATCCGCGGCACCGAGGTCAGCGGACACCTGCTGTACGTGCACCACAACAACGGCAGCGTCGTGTTCCTGGACGGAATGACCGGTGGCCTGGCGCGGCTGGACACCGTCGGTGTGCTGGAGCTGGTGTTCGCGCGACTGCGGCCGTAGCCCGGGAGAGCGGCGGGAACCGGGCCGGGCGGCGGAGTCGGGGCGGGCGGGCGACAATGAATGCGCGTTCCTGCGCCCGCGGCGACTCGCGCCCGGCGCACGGAGACGTCCGCGCCGACTTCGCGCCACGAGGAGCGGCGACGGGCGTGGTCATGGCCGATGCCGTGCCGGCCCGTGGTTCCTCCGGTGCCCCGGCATGGGCCCTCGTCGCAGTGCCTCACACCGGGGTATCAGATGAAACTGAAACCTTTCATAGCCTCGGCCGCAGTCATGTGCGGCCTGATCGCGTTCGGCCCGGCGCAGGCCGCGCCCGCGTTCGCGCGCGGCCTCTCGGAGCCGGGTTCGGCCGCGAAGTCCCCCGTCTGCGCCACCTCCGTCCCCCCGCCCGGCACCGGCTCCAACGTCAGTGCCGCCGACGCCGACAGCCTCGTACGGGCCCACAACGACGCGCGCCGGGCAGCGCTTCAGAAGTACAACCCCGCTCTGGCCCTGGTGTCGGTGACCTGGGACCCCAAGCTCGCCTGCGACGCGCAAGCCTGGGCCGACGACCCCGCCTCCAGCGCGGGAGGCGGACTCCACCACAGCAGCCGGGACACGAACGGCAACGAGGGCGAGAACCTCTTCGACGCCTTCCCGGGTCCGGCCCGTCCGATGATGGCGATGGACCCCTCGGTGGGCTTCAGCTGGATGGCGGAGAAGCCCGCGTTCGACGCGGACGGCAACGCCCCGGTCAATTCCGGCGCGCCCGCCGGGACCAACTTCCGGCTGTGGGGCCACTACTCGCAGATCGTGTGGATGTCCCCCGAGTCGGCCACCACCAGGATCGGCTGTGGCTTCACCGAGAACGTCCCCGTGGCCAAGAGCACCGGGTGGATCCTGGTGTGCCGGTACGCCGCCGCAGGCAACATCGGCGGCCAGCGGGCCATCCCGCCGGGCGGCGGCAGCCCGGTGCCGGTGCCCGTGCCGGCGGTCAAGCCGCCCTTCCCGCCCGGGGTTCCCGTGGCCATGGCCAAGCAGAACGACAACCTGCTGACCGCGCTGGCGGTGGACCGTGAGGGGTTCCTGAACGTGGCCTGGGTGGTCGGTACCGAGCCCTGGCACGACCCCGTGCGGTTCGGCCCCGCGGTCTTCCCGCCCGGGGCGCCGGTGGCCATGGCCAAGCAGAAGCCCGATCTGCTGACCGCGCTGGCGGTCGACAAGCAGGGGTTCCTGAACGTCGCGTGGGTGGTGGGTACGCAGCCCTGGCACGACCCGGTGCGGTTCGGGCCCGGGGTCTTCCCGCCCGGCGCGTCCGTCGCCATGGCGAAGCAGAACGACAATCTGCTGACCGCGCTGGCGGTGGACCGGGAGGGGTTCCTGAACGTGGCCTGGGTGGTCGGGACGGATCCCTGGCACGATCCCGTCCGGTTCGGGCCGGGCGTCTTCCCCGCCGGGGCGCCGGTGGCCATGGCGAACCAGAAGCCCGATCTGCTGACTGCCCTGGCGGTGGACCGGCAGGGGTTCCTGAACGTGGCCTGGGTGGTGGGCACCCAGCCGTGGCACGATCCGGTGCGGTTCGGGCCGGGTGTGTTCCCCGCCGGGGCGCCGGTGGCCATGGCGAAGCAGAACGACAATCTGCTGACCGCGCTGGCGGTGGACCGGGACGGGTTCCTGAACGTGGCCTGGGTGGTCGGGACGGATCCCTGGCACGATCCCGTCCGGTTCGGGCCGGGCGTCTTCCCCGCCGGGGCGTCCGTGGCCATGGCCAAGCAGCAGCCGGATCTGCTGACCGCGCTGGCGGTGGACCGGCAGGGGTTCCTGAACGTGGCCTGGGTGGTGGGCACCCAGCCGTGGCACGATCCGGTGCGGTTCGGGCCGGCCTCCTTCGCGCCCGGGGAATCCGTCGCCATGGCGAACCAGAAGCCCGATCTGCTGACCGCGCTCTCCGTGGACCGGCAGGGGTTCCTGAACGTCGCGTGGGTGGTGGGCACGCAGCCGTGGCACGACCCGGTGCGGTTCGGGCCGGGTGTGTTCCCGACCCCGTAGGGCACCTGGGGGCTCGTCGAGCCCGTAGTGCCCGGTAGCAGGCCCGGCACTCCTCGAAGGGACCGTATTTCGGGGAGTGCCGGGCCCGGGGGCCGTCAGCGCCGGGCGAAGGGCGCGACGGGGTTCTTGAGGGTGCCGATCAGCTGGAGGGCCGCCGACGGGTCGGCGAGGTCGACCATCTGCTTGTTGTTGCGCAGCTGCAGGCGGTTGAGGCAGGACAGCTGGAACTCGTCCGCGAACAGGTCGTAGCGGGCGAAGCGGTCCGCGAGGGCCGGGACCGAGTCCTGGTAGGCGTGGGCGCAGTCGGCCACGGCCCTCCAGAAGGTGTCCTCCTCGCAGATGCCCTCGGTGGCGAGGATCGGGCCGAGGAAGCGGAAGAAGCAGTCGAAGACGTCCGTGAAGACCGACAGCAGCTTCATGTCCTCCGGGATGTCCGCCCGGACCCGCTCGACCGCGGGCGGCAGGACCGCGTCCGGGTCCATGACCACGATCTCCTCGGCGATGTCCTTGAAGATCGCCCTCTGGACGACGCCGTCCTTGATGACCAGGATCGTGTTCTCGCCGTGCGGCATGTACGCGAGGTCGTACTGGTAGAAGCAGTGGAGCAGCGGGACGAGGTAGGCCCGCAGGTAGGAGGCCAGCCACTCGGCCGGGGTGAGGCTCGACTCCTCGATCAGCGCGCCGACGAAGGACTTGCCGTCCGCGTCCACGTGCAGGAGGGAGGCCATCGTGGCCAGCCGCTCGTCGCCCTCGACGAAGTTCACCGGGGACTCGCGCCACAGCGCGGCGAGCATCTTGCGGTACGGGGAGTAGCGGTCCGTCGCGCGCTCGTACTGGCGGTGGTGGTAGCCGATCGCCGCCCGCTCGCGGATGATCGAGAAGTCGACGGACCGCAGGACCTCGTCGTTCTCGATCAGCTGGTGCAGCCAGTCGTTGATGGCCGGGGTGGCCTCCATGTAGGCCGCGGACAGGCCGCGCATGAAGCCCATGTTGAGGACCGAGATGGCGGTCTTCACGTAGTGCTTCGTGGGGGTGGTGGTGTTGAAGAAGGTGCGGATCGACTGCTGCGCGAGGTAGGCGTCGGAGCCTTCGCCCAGCAGGACCAGGCGGCGGTTGGCGATCTCGGCGGCGAAGGTGACCGTGGTCTTGTTCCACCACTGCCAGGGGTGCACGGGCAGCAGGTGGTAGTCCGCGAGGTCCAGGCCGAGGGAGGCCATTTTCGCCGAGAAGAGGGTGAGGGCGTCCTCGCCGAGCTCCTCGCGGACGAAGGTGTCGTGGTCCAGGCCCGCGCCCGCCGTGAAGGTGGAGACGTCCTTGCGGGCGGCGACCCACACCAGGTGGACCGGGCTCGCGGTCTCCGGGGCGTACGAGAGGTACTCGTGCACGCCGAAGCCGAGCCGGCCGTTGTTGGCGACGAAACAGGGGTGGCCCTCGGTCATGCCGGTCTCGATGTCCTGGAAGGAGGACTTCGCGAGGACGGCGGAGGAGACCTGCGGCTTCGTGTACTTGTAGCCCGAGCCCGCCAGGGTGGAGGAGATCTCCTCCAGGTAGACGGGGAGGACCTCGGCGCTCAGGCCCAGGGTCCGCTGGAGCTCGATGTGGAAGTCGAGGGCGTCCAGCTCGGCCGGTCCGCCGTCGCGGTGGCGGGTGATGGAGGCCTCGTCCACCGACCAGTGGTCCAGCGCGTGCAGGGTCGCGGCGAAGCGGTACTCGACGGTGGCGTCGTCGCTGAGGACCGAGTAGAGGCCCGAGTCCAGGAGCTTCGGGGTCAGCAGGCGCTCGTGGGAGAACTCGGCGAGTGCCTTGCGGACCAGGGCGCGGTTCGCGCGGGCCCACAGCTCCGGGGAGAGGTGGGAGATGGCGTCGGACAGGCTCATATCGACTCCTGCTGGGTGGCCTCGAACTGCTCGCGGGTGCAGAAGCTGAGCAGGGCGGTCTTCTCCGGCTTGACGACCTCGCGCTCGGGGACGAAGCCGACGGCCTCGTTGAGGGCGTGGACGGCCTTGTTGCGGACGTCCGGCTCGACGACGACGCGGAGGTTCGCCGGGTCGGCGAAGAGCGAGGCCATCACCGTGGTGATCACGGCCCGGGTGAAGCCGCTGACCGGGGTGTCGGTCGGGGCGACCAGGAAGTGCATGCCGACGTCGCCGGGCTCGGCGTCGTACAGGCCGACCAGCTCCAGGTGCGCCGGGTCGTAGCTCTCCATCAGGAAGGCGGGCCGGCCCTCGTGCAGGCCGATGAAGGCCTGGTGGTGCTCGTGCGTGGTGATGCGCACGTACTCGCGCTCCACCTCGGTGAGCGTGGCGTCCTGCATCATCCAGAACGCGGCCTTGGGGTCGGTGACCCAGCCGTGGAGCAGCTCCGCGTCGGCGAAGGGGTCCAGGGGGCGGATCGCGAAGGTCCCGAGGACGGCGTCGGTGCGGGTGAAGAGGATCTCGGTGGGGGTGCTCATGCGTGCGTGCCTTCCGGGGCCGCGAACTGCTGGAACGCGATGGACTTCTCGACCTTGTAGTACTCGCGGCCGAGCAGCTCACCGACGATGTACGCGTTGCGGTACGCGGCCATGCCCAGGTCGGGCGAGGTGATGGAGTGGTTGTGGGTCGTGCCGTTCTGGAGGTAGACGCCCCGGCCGGTCGTGTCCACGCTGTAGTTGCGGGCCGCGTCGAGGCGGCCGTGGCCGTCGAAGTGCAGACGGTCGCGGACCGGCTCCAGGAAGCCGGGGACGACGTACTTGTAGCCGGTGGCGAGCACCAGGCCCTCGGTGGAGAGGGAGAAGTCCCGCTCCTGCTCCTCCTGACGCAGCCCCAGGGTGTAGGTGCCCGTGGTGGTGTCGTACGCCGTGCTGTTCAGGGAGGTGTTGGTCAGCAGGGTGGTCGGGACGGGGCCCGGCATGCTGATCTTCTTCTGGTAGAGCAGGTCGAAGATCTCGTTGATCAGGTCGCCGTCGATGCCCTTGAAGAGGTTCTTCTGCTGGGTTTCCAGGCGGTAGCGGGTGTCCTCCGGGAGGGCGTGGAAGTAGTCCACGTACTCGGGGGAGGTCATCTCCAGCGTCAGCTTGGTGTATTCGAGAGGGAAGAAGCGCGGGGAGCGGGTGACCCAGTTCAGCTGGTAGCCGTACGAGTCGATCTCCGCGAGGAGGTCGTAGTAGATCTCGGCCGCGCTCTGCCCGGAGCCGATCAGGGTGATCGACTTCTTCTTCTGCAGCTCCGCCTTGTTCTGCATGTAGGCCGAGTTGTGCAGGAAGTCGCCGCCGAGGTCCGCGCAGGCCTGCGGGACGTGGGGCGAGGTGCCGGTGCCCAGGACCAGGCGGCGCGCGAGGTGGGTCACGCCCTTGTCCGTGCGGACCTGGTAGAGGCCGGCGGCCTCGTCGTAGGTGACCTCGGTGACCGAGGTGGAGTACAGGACGTTGTCGAGCCGGTCGGCGGCCCAGCGGCAGTAGTCGTTGTACTCGGCGCGCAGCGGGTAGAAGTTCTCCCGGATGTAGAAGGAGTACAGCCGGTCCTTGTCCTTCAGGTAGTTCAGGAAGGAGAAGGGCGAGGTCGGGTCGGCGAGGGTGACCAGGTCCGACATGAACGGCGTCTGCAGGTGTGCACCGTCGAGGAACATGCCGGCGTGCCACTCGAAGTGCGGCTTCGACTCGATGAAGAGGCCGTCGAGCTCGTCGATCGGCGCGGTCAGGCAGGCGAGTCCCAGGTTGAAGGGACCCAGGCCGATGCCGATGAAGTCGTGGGGCTTAACGGTGGACGGCAAGGGATTCTCCCAGGAACTGCTCGGCGTGTGCGGCGAGGAGGTCGAGGACGGCCGCGATGTCGGACGTCGTGGTCTGCGGGTTGAGGAGGGTGAACTTCAGGTACTGGCGGCCGTCCACCTTGGTGCCGGCCACGACGGCCTCACCGGAGGCGAACAGGGCCTTGCGGGCGTGCAGCTGGGCCTCGTCGAGGAGGTCCGCGCGGTACTCGCCCTCGGTGGGGACGTAGCGGAAGACCAGGGTGGAGATCTGCGGGCGGACGACGACCTCGAAGCGCGGGTCGGCCTCGATGACCTCGTAGCCGGCGGCGGCCAGGTCGATGACCTCGTCGAAGAGCGAGCCGAGGCCGTCGGCGCCCATGACGCGCAGGGTCATCCAGAGCTTGAGGGCGTCGAAGCGGCGCGTGGTCTGGATCGACTTGTCGACCTGGTTCGGGATCCGCTCCTCGGCCATCCGGCGCGGGTTGAGGTAGTCCGCGTGGTAGGTGGCGTGCTTGAGGGTGTCGCGGTCGCGGACCAGCATCGCGCTGGAACTCACGGGCTGGAAGAAGGACTTGTGGTAGTCGACCGTGACCGAGTCGGCGTGCTCGATGCCGTCGAGGAGGTGCCGGCGGGTGGGGGAGACCAGCAGTCCGCAGCCGTAGGCGGCGTCGACGTGCATCCACGCGGAGTGCTCGGAGGCCAGGCGGGCGATCTCGGGGAGCGGGTCGATGGACCCGAAGTCGGTGGTGCCGGCGGTGGCGACGACGGCCATGGGGAAGAGGCCCTCGGCGGCGAGGTTCTCCAGCTCCAGGGCGAGCACCGAGGTGTCCATGCGGCGGTTGCGGTCGACCGGGACGGAGATGACCGCCTCGTAGCCGAGGCCGAGCATGGCGGCCGACTTCTGGACGCTGAAGTGGCTGGCCTCGGAGGTGAAGATGCGCAGCTTCGGCAGCAGTTCGGCCTTGGTGAGCTCGACGCCCCGGTCCAGGGAGCGCTTCATGACGATGCGGCAGGCCTCGTCGCGGGCCAGGAGCAGCGCGTGGAAGTTCGACTGGCTGCCGCCGGAGGTGAAGATGCCGTCGGCGCCCTCGCCCAGGCCGATGCGGCGGGCGGTCCACTCGATCAGGCGGCGCTCGATGAGCGTGCCGCCGATGGACTGGTCCCAGGTGTCGAGCGAGGAGTTGACGGCCGAGAGGACCGCTTCGCCGACCACCGCGGGGATGACCACCGGGCAGTTGAGGTGGCCCAGGTAGCGGGGGTGGTGGAAGTAGACCGCGTCGCGGAGGTAGACGCCTTCGAGTTCGTCGAGTGCGGCCGCGGTGTCGGCCAGCGGGGTGTCGAGGTCGATCGAGGCGATGACCGGGGCGAGCTCGTCGACGGATATGCCGGTGTGGGGTCGTTCCGTGGTCGCGAGTTTGGCGGCGACGCGGTCGACGCCCTCGGTGACGGAGCGCCGGTACAGGTCCGCGGTCGTCTCGTTCAGCAGATGCGAGCGCATCAACTTTCCTCCGGGCAGGGGGAGAAGCGGGTGGGGTGTGATGATTAGGTTAGCCTAACCTAATCATTCGGCCAAATAGAGAAGGGCCCCGGCATCGGCCGGGGCCCTTCTCTCGAACGCCGTTCAACGGCGGGCGCGTTGGCTACAGCTCGGACGCGGGGTCCTCGCTCGCGGCCTTGCCCGCGTACGCCTCGGCGAGCAGCTGTTCCTCGCTCGCGCCGAGGCGCCAGTAGCCGGTGAAGCGCACCGCGCGCCGGTCGACGGAACGTTCCTGCACCAGGTGGCGGCGTACCGCGCGGATGGTGCCGGCCTCGCCCGCGATCCAGGCGTACGGGGCCTCGGCGGCGGGCAGCTCGCTCTCCCGCACCCGCTGCACCACCTGTTCGGTCCGCTCCCGGCCCGCGCCCTTCTCGCGCACGATCCAGGTGACGTCCGCGTCCGCCGGGCCCGCCAGGGCGATCCGGTCCTCCTCGTGCGGGACCTCGAACCAGGCCTTGACCCTGGTGCCGGCGGGGAGCCGGTCCAGGATCGCCGCGGCGGCCGGCAGGGCCGTCTCGTCCGCGTACATCAGCACCGCGTCGGTGCCGGCCGGTGGCTGGAAGCGCACGGACTTGTTCTCCGCGACGGCCGGGCCGATCGCCATGATCCGGCGGCCGGTCACCGCCCTGCCCGCCCAGCGGGAGGCCGGGGAGGCGTCCCCGTGCAGGACGAAGTCGATGTCGACCTCGTCCGCGCCCTCGGCCGTGCGCCGCTGCTCGCGCACGGTGTACGAGCGCATCACGGGCCGCTCCTCCTCCGCCATCCCCCGCCACTCGGCGAACCAGGTGTCCTCGGCGGTGGAGGGGAGCTCGGTGTGCTCCCGGTGCTCGGGCGGCAGGAAGAGCGAGAGGCTCTGGTCGAAGCCCCCCGAGCGGAAACCGGCGAGGGACTCCCCGCCGAAGGTGACGCGCAGGAACGAGTGGCCGAAGCGGCGCGTGCGCAGGACTTCGAGGGTGAAGAAGCCGAAGCGGGCGGCGGATTCGGTGGCGGTCATGCGGAGGTTCCCCCCTGGGATTGCGCCGTTGCGGCGGTGGTTCAGCTGACCTTCTTGGCGTTCTGGACGGTCTTCGCGAGGTCCTCCAGGATCTGCGCGCACTTCTCGTACGAGTAGATCGGCTCCGTCACGCGCGGGGCGATCTGGCCGGCCTTGACGGCGGGCAGCGCGGCCCAGGTGGGCTTCTCCTTCGTCAGCTGCTCGCTCTGCAGGGTGCCGGTGCGGTTGTCGAGCAGGATGACGTCGGCCTTGTACTTGCCGGCGTTCTCCCAGCTGAGGCTCTCGAAGAAGACGCTGCCCTTGTCGAGGTTGTCCGGGGTCACGAACTCCACGCCGAGGGACTCGAAGTACTTCAGGTCGGCCGAGGTCTTCGGGGTGGAGACGTAGAGGTGGTCCGGGTCGCCCGAGCCGACGAGCACCTTGACGCCCGGGTTGGCCTTGGTGGCCTCGCGGACCTTGGCGGCGGCGGCCTCGAAGCGGGCCTTGGCGTCGACGGTCTTCTGGTTCTTCGGGTCGGCGCCGAGGGACTGGGCGAGCTCCGCCGTGCGGGCGAGGGCCTTGTCCATCGAGGCGTCGCTGCCGGTGGCGATCGCGGCGGCCGGGGCCAGCTTCAGGATCTTGTCCTTGGAGGCCTCGGGGACGTACCAGTACGTGCCGTCCCAGGTGTTGGTCAGCAGCACGTCGGGCCGCAGGGCCGCGTACTTCTCGACGTTGAACTCGTCGTAGACGTTGCCCAGGATCTCGACCTTGGAGATGTCCATGGAGCCGGCCTGCGGGTCGGGCTTGCCGTCGGCGAGCTTGGTCGGGCCGAACACGCCCTTGACCTGGACGCCGTAGTCGTAGAGGGCGGCGGCCGTGCCGGTGAAGGCGACGATGTTCTTCGGCGTGGACTTGGCGCTGACGTCCTTGCCGAGGTCGTCCTTGAACGTCCAGGGGCCGGAAGCGGCCGCGGAGGACCCGCCCTTGTCGCCCGCGCCGTCCTTCGCCGTGCCGGTGTTGCCGCCGCAGGCGCTGAGCGCCGCGACCAGGCCGAGGGCGCCGCCCGCCGCGACGAGTCCGCGACGGGAGAGGAAGGAGGTTCTGGGCTTGGGCATGTCGGTTTCCGCTTTCGTACGCACAGGGGGGCGGCCACCGGGGGTGTGACCGTTCGGAGGAAGGTTAGCCTAACCTTTGCCGAAAACAGTAAGGGGACCCTAATTCCGCAGGGTCCCCTTGCCGCTCCCCGCGCGCCGCGGGGGTCCGTCAGCCGGCGAAGCCCAGCTCACGGGCGATGAGCATGCGCTGCACCTCGCTCGTACCCTCGCCGATCTCCAGGATCTTGGAGTCCCGCCACATGCGGGCCACGGGGTACTCGTTCATGAAGCCGTAGCCACCGTGGATCTGCGTGGCGTCACGGGCGTTGTCCACGGCCACGGTCGAGGAGTACAGCTTCGCGATCGCCGCCTCCTTCTTGAAGGGCTCCCCGGCCACCAGGCGGGAAGCCGCGTCGCGCCAGCCGATGCGGGCCATGTGCGCGCGCATCTCCATGTCGGCCAGCTTGAACTGGATGGCCTGGTTGTCGCCGATCGCCTTGCCGAAGGCGTGTCGTTCCTTCGCGTACTTGACCGACTCGTCCACGCAGCCCTGCGCGAGGCCGGTGGCGAGCGCCGAGATGGCGATGCGGCCCTCGTCCAGGATCCGCAGGAACTGGGCGTAGCCGCGGCCCTCGTCGCCGACGAGGTTGGCCAGCGGGACCCGGACGTCGTCGAAGGACAGCTCGCGGGTGTCCGAGGAGTTCCAGCCGACCTTGGAGTAGGGCGCGGCGACCGTGAACCCGGGGGTGCCCGACGGGACGATGATCGAGGAGATCTCCGGACGGCCGTCCGCCTTGCGCCCGGTCACGGCGGTGACCGTGACCAGACCGGTGATGTCCGTACCGGAGTTGGTGATGAAGCACTTCGAGCCGTTGATGACCCACTCGTCGCCGTCCTTGACGGCCGTGGTGCGGGTGCCGCCGGCGTCACTGCCCGCGCCGGGCTCGGTCAGGCCGAACGCGCCGAGGACCTCCCCGGAGCACATCTTCGGCAGCCACTCGCGCTTCTGCTCCTCGGAGCCGAAGAGGTAGATGGGCATGGCGCCCAGGGAGACGCCCGCCTCCAGGGTGATGGCGACCGAGGAGTCGACGCGGGCCAGCTCCTCCAGGGCGATGCCGAGGGCGAGGTAGTCGCCGCCCATGCCGCCGTACTCCTCCGGGAAGGGCAGGCCGAACAGGCCCATGCGGCCCATCTCGCGGACGATCTCGTACGGGAACTCGTGGCGCTCGTACAGGTCGCCGATCTTCGGGGCGATGACGTCGTGGGCGAACGCCTCGACGGTGCGGCGGAGTTCCTCGTGCTCGGGGGTGAGCCGGTGGTCGAGGGCCATGATCTTCGTTACTCCTTGTGGGAGAGGGCGCGGACGGTACGGGAGGGGCTGGGACGGCCCAGCTGTTCGGCCATCCACACGCTCGTGGCGGTGAGGGCGGCCAGGTCGACCCCGGTCTCGATGCCGAGGCCGTCGAGCATCCACACCAGGTCCTCGGTGGCGAGGTTGCCGGTGGCGCTCTTCGCGTACGGGCAGCCGCCGAGGCCGCCCGCGGAGGCGTCGACGGTGGTCACCCCGTGCCGGAGCGCGGCGAGGGTGTTGGACAGCGCCTGGCCGTAGGTGTCGTGGAAGTGCACGCCGATCCGGTCGGTCGTGACGCCTTCGTCGTTGAGGCTGCTCAGCAGGGCCCGGACGTGGCCGGGGGTGGCGACGCCGATGGTGTCGCCGAGGCTGAGCTCGTCGCAGCCGAGGTCGAGCAGGGCCTTGGCGACCCGGACCACCTGGTGGACCGGGACCGGGCCCTCCCAGGGGTCGCCGAAGCACATGGAGAGGTAGCCGCGCACGTGCGCCCCGCCCTCCTTGGCGCGGGCCACGACGGGCTCGAACATGGCGAGGGACTCGGCGACGGTCCGGTTCAGGTTGCGCGAGGCGAAGGTCTCGGTCGCCGAGCCGAACACGGCGATGCGGTCCGCGCCGAGTGCCAGCGCGCGGTCCAGGCCGCGCTCGTTGGGGACGAGGACCGGGAGGTGGACCCCCGTCAGCCCCTTCAGCTGCGGGAACAGCTCCTCGGCGTCCGCCAGCTGGGGCACCCACTTCGGGTGCACGAAGCTGGTCGCCTCGACGGTCGTCAGACCGGCGGCGGCGAGGCGGCGGACGAACTCGGCCTTGACGGCGGTGGGTACGGCCGTCTTCTCGTTCTGGAGCCCGTCACGGGCGCCGACCTCGTGGATGCGGACCCGGGCCGGCAGCCCGGGGTCCGGGACGGTCATGGGCAGCCCGTTCACCGGTCCCCCTCCTCCTCGTCCGGGGTGACCACGGCCAGGACCTGGTCCATGGCGACGGTGGTCCCCGGGGTGACGTCGAGTTCGGTGACGGTGCCGGCGTGCGGGGCGGAGATGACGTGCTCCATCTTCATCGCCTCGACGACCAGCAGGCTCTGGCCCGCCGCCACCTTGTCTCCGACGGCCACCTTGACGACGGTGACGGTGCCGGGCATCGGCGCGGCGAGGGTGTCGGCGCCGGTCCGGCCGGCCCCGCCGAGCAGGGCGGCGACGGGGTCGTGCCGCTGCACGTGCCAGGCGTCGCCGTCACGGCCCAGCCAGGTCCCCTCCGGGGAGGCGGCGTGGCTGAACCGGTGCGTGACGCCGTCGAGTTCGACGGTGACGAGGTCGCCGGTGCGGGCCACGATCCGGCCCGTGGCGGACACGGAGGCGCCGTCGCCGTCCGGGGCGAGCAGCAGCTCCGTACCGGAGCCGGACGGGCGGGTGCGGACCTCCACCGGGTCCCGGCCGGGGAGGCGCACGTGGTGCACCGTCCACGCCGGGGTCCCGCCCAGCCGCCAGCCGTCGGCGGCGTCGAACGGGTCGGCCCAGCCCCGCGTCCGGGCGGGCCGGTCCGCGGCCAGCAGCGCGGCCGCCGCGTACACCTCGGCCGGGACCCCCTCCGGGAGCAGGGCCTGCAGGTCGCGTTCGACCAGACCCGTGTCCAGGTCACCGCTGACCACGTCCGGGTGGGCCAGGAGCCTGCGCAGGAAGCCGGTGTTGGTCTGGACGCCCAGGATCACGGTGTCGGCCAGGGCCGCCCGCAGGGACCGCAGGGCCGAGGCCCGGTCGGGTCCGTACGCGATGACCTTCGACAGCATCGGGTCGTACGTGGAGCCGGTGTCCACGCCGGCCGTCAGCCCGGAGTCGGTGCGCACCGCCCCGCCCTGCGGCTCCGACAGGGCCAGGACCGTACCGCCGGACGGCAGGAAGCCGCGCGCCGGGTCCTCGGCGCAGACGCGGGCCTCGACGGCGTGCCCGGTCAGCCGCACGTCCTGCTGCCCGAACCCCAGGGGAGCCCCGGCCGCCACCCGCAGCTGCTGTTCCACCAGGTCCAGGCCCGTGATCAGCTCGGTCACCGGGTGTTCGACCTGGAGGCGGGTGTTCATCTCCATGAAGTAGTACGAGGAGGGGTCCCCGCCCGGCACGATGAACTCCACGGTGCCCGCGCCGACGTACCCGCAGCTGCGGGCCGCCTCCACGGCCGCCGCGCCCATCGCCGCGCGGACCTCCTCGTCGAGCAGGACCGAGGGAGCCTCCTCGATGACCTTCTGGTGGCGCCGCTGGAGGGAGCACTCGCGCTCGCCGAGGTGGACCACGTTGCCGTGCGCGTCCGCCAGCACCTGGATCTCGATGTGCCGGGGCCGGTCCACCCACCGCTCCACGAGCAGGGTGTCGTCGCCGAAGGAGGACTTCGCCTCGCGGCGGGCCGCCGCGATCTCCTCGGCCAGCACGGCCGCGTCGCGGACCAGCCGCATGCCCTTGCCGCCGCCGCCCGCCGAGGGCTTCAGCAGGACGGGCATGCCGATCTCCTCGGCCGCGGAGACCAGCTCGGCGTCGGTGAGGCCGCTCCCTGAGGAGCCGGGGACCACGGGCACGCCCGCCGCCTTCACCGTCTCCTTGGCCCGGATCTTGTCGCCCATCAGCGAGATGGCGCTCGCGGGCGGGCCGATGAAGGCCAGCCCGGCGTCGGCGCAGGCCCGTGCGAAGCCGGCGTTCTCCGCGAGGAAGCCGTAGCCGGGGTGGACGGCCTCGGCGCCGGTGCGGCGGGCGGCGTCGAGGAGCCGCTCCACCGACAGGTAGCTCTCGGCGGCGGCCGCCGGGCCGATCCGGACGGCCGTGTCGGCCTCCCGCACGTGCCGGGCGTCCGCGTCGGCGTCGCTGAAGACGGCCACGGAGCGGATGCCGAGCTGCCGCAGCGTGCGGATGACCCGTACCGCGATCTCGCCCCGGTTCGCGACCAGAACAGTGCTGAACATCGAAGAGGTCCTCACGTCACATCACGTCACATACGGAAGATGCCGAAAGCGGGGTCGCCCAGCGGGGCGTTCGCGCACGCGGTCAGGGCCAGTCCCAGCACCTGCCGGGTCTCCATCGGGTCGATGACCCCGTCGTCCCACAGCCGGGCGGTGGCGTAGTAGGCGTTGCCCTGCTCCTCGTACTGGGCGCGGACCGGGGCCTTGAAGGCCTCTTCGTCCTCGGCGGGCCACTCCTGGCCCGCGCCCTCGATCTGGTCGCGCTTGACGGTGGCCAGGACGGAGGCGGCCTGCTCCCCGCCCATCACGGAGATCTTGGCGTTGGGCCACATCCACAGGAAGCGGGGGCTGTAGGCCCGGCCGCACATCGAGTAGTTGCCCGCTCCGTAGCTGCCGCCGACGACCACCGTGAGCTTGGGGACCCGGGCGCAGGCCACGGCCGTGACCATCTTGGCACCGTGCTTGGCGATGCCGCCCGCCTCGTAGTCCCGGCCGACCATGAAGCCGGAGATGTTCTGGAGGAAGAGGAGGGGGATGCCGCGCTGGTCGCACAGCTCGATGAAGTGGGCGCCCTTCTGCGCGGACTCGGAGAAGAGGATGCCGTTGTTGGCGATGATCCCGACCGGGTGGCCGTGGATCCGGGCGAAGCCGGTGACCAGGGTCTGCCCGAACTCGGACTTGAACTCCTGGAAGCGGGAGCCGTCGACGATCCGGGCGATGACCTCGCGGGCGTCGTAGGGGGTCCGGGAGTCCACGGGGACCGCGCCGTAGAGCCCGTACGGGTCGACCTTGGGCTCCTCGGGCTCCTCGACCGACCAGGGCAGGGCCCCGCGGTCGGGCAGGGTCGCCACGATGTTCCGTACGATCCGCAGCGCGTGCGCGTCGTCCTCGGCGAGGTGGTCGGTCACCCCGGAGACGCGGGAGTGGACCTCGCCGCCGCCCAGTTCCTCGGCCGTGACGACCTCGCCGGTGGCGGCCTTCACCAGCGGCGGGCCGCCCAGGAAGATCGTGCCCTGGCCGCGCACGATGACGGCCTCGTCGCTCATCGCGGGGACGTACGCGCCGCCGGCCGTGCAGGAGCCGAGGACGGCGGCGATCTGCGGGATGCCGGCCCCCGACATGCGGGCCTGGTTGTAGAAGATGCGGCCGAAGTGCTCGCGGTCGGGGAAGACCTCGTCCTGCATGGGCAGGAAGGCGCCGCCGGAGTCGACCAGGTAGAGGCAGGGGAGACGGTTCTCCAGGGCCACTTCCTGGGCCCGCAGGTGCTTCTTGACGGTCATCGGGTAGTACGTGCCGCCCTTGACGGTGGCGTCGTTGGCGACGATCACGCACTCGCGGCCGCTGACCCGGCCGATGCCCGCGATCACGCCGGCGGCCGGCGCCGCGCCCCCGTACATCCCCTCGGCGGCCAGCGGGGCCAGCTCCAGGAAGGGGGACCCGGGGTCCAGGAGGGCGTCCACGCGGTCGCGGGGAAGCAGCTTCCCGCGGGCGGTGTGGCGGGCGCGGGCCTTCTCCCCGCCGCCGAGCCGGGCCGCGTCGAGCCGGGCGCGGAGGCCCTCGGCGAGCTCGCGGTGGGCGGCCTCATTGGTCCGCCAGGCCTCGGACGCCGGGTCCGCGGCGCTCGTCAGCACTGGTGCCTGCTGCATCGGTCGAGCTCCCTTGCTCGGTGCACGCTTTGTTAATGACCGTTAACGCGTATGCGCCCAGGTTAACGAGCGCTAACGGCCCTGTCTAGAATGGATTCCCATGAGCACCAGAGCCGCCGCCCCCACCCGTCGCGAGCAGATCCTCCGTGAGGCCGCTCGGCTCTTCGCGGAGCGCGGGTTCCACGGCGTGGGCGTGGACGAGATAGGGGCCGCGGTCGGCATCAGCGGCCCCGGTCTGTACCGCCACTTCGCCGGCAAGGACGCCATGCTCGCCGAGCTGCTGGTCGGCATCAGCGAGCGGCTGCTGACGGGCGGGCGGCGGCGGGTCGAGGAGGCCGGAGGCAACCCGCGTGAGGTGCTGACCTCCCTCGTCGAGGGCCACATCGACTTCGCGCTGGACGACCGGGCGCTGATCACCCTCCACGACCGGGAGCTGGACCGGCTGCGCGAGGCGGACCGCAAGCTGGTGCGCCAGCTCCAGCGCCAGTACGTGGAACTGTGGGTCGCCGTCGTACGGGAGCTGCACCCCGAGGTCGGCGAGACGGAGGTGCGGGTCTGCGTGCATGCCGTCTTCGGGCTGCTGAACTCCACCCCGCATCTGGCGGTCCTCGGCCGGGACGCGACCGAGTCCCTGCTGCGCAGGCTCGCCGACGGGGCCTTCGGGGCGCTGTCGGGATGAGGCGGACGCTGCGGCGGCCGGGGCGGAACGGACGGCTCCGGCCCGGCGGCGGCAGAATGGGCCGCATGCCGATAGAGACGCCCGTACCCAGCCGCGCCGAACTCGTCGAACACCTGGTCCGTACGCGGATCGCGGGGGAGGTGGCGACCCCGCGCGAGAACAACCTGAGCCACTACCGCAAGCTCGCCAACGGCGACCGCCACTACTGGCTGGGCCTGGAGCTCGGCGACCGCTGGACGGACGAACAGGACGTCCTGGCCGTCATGGCGGAGCGGTGCGGGGTCGTCGACGATCCCGGTCACCGCTCCGGCCAGGACACCATCGACCCGGAGCTGACGGTCGCGGGCCTGGACCGGCTGGCCGCCCGGCTGCGCAAGGCCGCCTCGGACCGCCAGCGCGTGCTGCTGGCCACCGGACACCCGGGCGGGCTGCTCGACGTCCACCGCGCCACCGCCGACGCCCTGCGCGCCGCGGGCTGCGAGATCGTCCGGATCCCGCAGGGGCTGACCGCCGACGAGGGGTCGGTGTGGCAGTTCGCGGACATCGCGGTGCTGGAGCGCGGGGCCACGCTGTGGCACACCCACTCCCCGGCGCCGATGGCCGCGATCCTGGACGGCCTCGCGGCCGAGGGCCGCCCGCAGCCGGACCTGGTCGTCGCCGACCACGGCTGGGCGGGCTGCGCGGCGCAGCGCGGGCTCGACGCCGTCGGGTACGCGGACTGCAACGACCCGGCGCTCTTCCTCGGCGAGGCGGAGGGCACCCTCCAGGTGGCGGTCCCGCTGGACGACCACGTCCGCGACCCCCGCTACTACGACCCGATGGTCGCCTACCTCCTCGCGACGGCCGGCCTCACCGCCTGACTCCGCCGCCACCCGGCCGGTCAGGGGCCGGCCGGGCCCGTCCGGCCTGGCCCCGGCCCCGGCGTCGGTCCCGGCGTCGGGTCCAGGTAGACGTGGCGGATCTCCGGGAAGCGCTCGCGGAGCTGGTCCTCGGCGTCCTCGCAGGCCGCCGCCACCTGGCGGGCCGACGCCAGGTCATGGAAGTCGACCTTCGCGGCGACCATCACCTCGTCCGGGCCCCGCACCAGGGTCGTCAGCTCCAGCACCCCCTCGATGTGCGGCACCGTCAGCAGTTCCTCGCGGACCTCGGCCCGCATCCCGGCGGGCAGCGGGCGCCCGGTCAGGTACCGCGCGTGCGAGCGACCCAGCTCCAGGGCCACCGCCACCAGCAGGGCCCCGATCAGCAGCGAGGCCACGCCGTCGTAGACCCCGGACCCCGTCAGCCGCGCCCCCAGCAGGCCGCCCGCCGCCAGCACGAGCCCGATCGGCGCGGCGGCGCGCTGCGGTGGGACGGCCTTCGTCCGGCGCCGCGCCACCAGCAGCGAGCGGCCCTCCAGCAGGAAGGCGACGGCGAGGACGGCGTAGGAGAGCGTCGGGTCGCCCGGCTCCTCCCCCTGGACCAGGGTGCGGACGCCGTCGCAGAACGCGAAGACCGCGCCGCCGGCGAAGGCCGCGACCGAGGCCAGCAGTGCCCGGACCCGGCGCTCGGGCCCGTACTGCGGCGGACGCCCCTCGCCGGCCGGCCGGGCGCCGGGCCCGGGGGAGGGCGGCGGAAGCAGCTCCGCCACCGCGTCGGCCACCGAGTGCGCGGCTTCGGAGAACATCGCGCCGGACCCGCTCACGACCCCGCCGACGGCCTTGGCCACCGCGATCCCGAGGTGGGTGACGGTGGCGGTGACGGCGCCGCCGCTCTCGGATTTTTCGGACATGTGGTGACGTTATGTCCGCGACGGGGGCCGGACGGTCAGTGACACCCGCCCCGCGCGCTCGTCAGGCCCGCGGTACGCGGACGACGCCCTCCTGGATGACGGTCACCGCGAGGCGGCCGTCCTGGGTCCAGATGCGGGCCTGCCCCAGGCCCCGGCCCGCGGCGGCCGAGGGGGACTCCTGGTCGTACAGGAGCCACTCGTCGGCGCGGAAGGGCCGGTGGAACCACATGGCGTGGTCCAGCGAGGCGCCGACCACGTCGCCGACCGCCCAGCCGCCCCGGCCGTGCGCGAGCAGCACCGAGTCCAGCAGGGTCATGTCGGAGACGTACGTGGCCAGGCAGGTGTGCAGGAGCGGATCGGCCCCCTCCAGCTTTCCGGCCGTACGGAACCACACCTGGGAGCGGGGCTCGACCGGTTCGCCGACGCTGCCCCACGGCGGGGTCGTCGCGTACCGCAGGTCCACGGCGGCCCGCGCGTCGATCAGCCGCTCCACCGTTCCCGGGTCCCGGAAGGTCTCCCGGTACGCGGGCAGGGACTCCTCCGCGGTCGCCAGGGTCTCCGGATCCGGGGCGGAGGGCATGACGGCCTGGTGGTCGAGGCCCTCCTCGTACGTCTGGAACGACGCCGAGAGGTGGAAGATCGGCTGCCCGTGCTGGACGGCGACGACCCGGCGGGTGGTGAAGGAGCGCCCGTCGCGGATCCGGTCCACGGAGTAGACGATGGGCGCGCCGGGGTCACCGGCGCGCAGGAAGTACGAGTGCAGCGAGTGCGCCGTGCGGTCCTCGGGGACGGTCCGCCCGGCCGCGACCAGGGCCTGGGCCGCGACCTGGCCGCCGAAGACGCGCGGTACCAGCGCCGAACGGCTGGTACCGCGGAAGATGTTCTCCTCGATCCGCTCAAGGTCGAGCAGATCGAGGAGCGTCGTCAGTGCCTCGTTCATGGGGGGAAGCGTAAGTCGCTCACAGACCCATCGACTTGGCGATGATGGACTTCATGACCTCGCTGGTGCCGCCGTAGATGCGGTTCACGCGGTTGTCGGCGTACAGGCGGGCGATCGGGTACTCGTTCATGTAGCCGTATCCGCCGTGCAGCTGGAGGCACTTGTCGATGACGCGGTGCGCGACCTCGGTGCAGAACAGCTTCGCGGAGGCGGCCTCGGCGGCGGTCAGTTCACCGGCGTCCAGGGCCTCCAGGGCGCGGTCGGCGACCGCCTCGGCGGCGTCCACCTCGGCCTGGCAGGAGGCCAGTTCGAACTTGGTGTTCTGGAAGTGCGCGACCGGCTTGCCGAAGACCGTGCGGTCGGTCACGTACTGCTGGGCGAACCGGACGGCGG
Organism: Streptomyces lavendulae subsp. lavendulae; assembly: GCF_002803845.1. Taxonomy (GTDB): domain Bacteria; phylum Actinomycetota; class Actinomycetes; order Streptomycetales; family Streptomycetaceae; genus Streptomyces; species Streptomyces lavendulae. The sequence continues at coordinate 5,382,782 of NZ_CP024985.1, forward strand.
CCTTGGCCTGCGCGTACGCGCCGAAGGCGATGCCCCAGCGCTCGGAGGGCAGGTTCGCACCGAGGTAGTAGAAGCCCTTGTTCTCCTCGCCGAGCAGGTCCTCGACCGGCACCTTCACGTCGACGAACGCCAGCTCGGCGGTGTCGGAGGTGCGCAGGCCCAGCTTGTCCAGCTTGCGGCCGATGGAGTAGCCCTCGGACTTGGTGTCCACGGCGAAGAGGGAGATGCCGAAGCGGCGGTCCTGCTCGCCCGGGGCGGAGGTGCGGGCGCAGACGATCACGCGGTCGGCGTGGACGCCACCGGTGATGAAGGTCTTGGAGCCGTTGAGGACGTAGTGCGTGCCGTCCTCGGAGAGCTTGGCGGTGGTCTTCATGCCCGCGACGTCGGAGCCGGTGCCCGGCTCGGTCATCGCGAGGGCCCACATCTCCTCGCCGGAGACGAACTTCGGCAGGTAGCGCTTCTTCTGCTCGTCGGTGGCGAGCATCTTGATGTAGGGCAGGGCGAGCAGCACGTGCACGCCGGAGCCGCCGAAGTTCACACCGGCGCGCGAGGTCTCCTCGTACAGGACGGCCTCGAACTTGTGGGTGTCCAGGCCCGCGCCGCCGAACTCCTCGGGGACGTTGATCCCGAAGACGCCCAGCTCACCGAGCTTGTAGTAGAAGTCGCGCGGGGCCTGGCCGGCCTGGAACCACTCGTCGTAGACGGGGACGACCTCGGCCTCGATGAAGGCGCGGATGGTCTCGCGGAACGCCTCGTGGTCCTCGTCGAAAACGGTACGGCGCACGGCCGGGCTCCCTTCGGTCGCGGCGGTCCGCCGCCGTCAGCTAAGCGCTTGCTCAGATTAAGTTACCGGCGGGTTGTTCTTCCTGTCCAGAGTGAGGAGCAGCACGCTGCCCGCTGCCGGGTGGGTGCGTTCAGTGCGCGGCGGGGCCGAGGTGCTCGGCCAGCACCTGGTGGGTGAGGTGGATCCCGGCGCGCAGCACGGCGTCGCGGGCGCCGGGGTGCGCGGCCCGGTGTGCGGCTTCGAGCTCCCGGGCCCGGCGCAGCCGGTCCGCGCCGGACCCGCCCCGCAGGGCCTCGTCCAGCGCCCGGCCGGTCGCCTCGATCAGCGGTGCCATCGCGCGCGCGGACGCGTCGTCGGCGGCCGGCCGGGTCTCCACCTCCCGGGTGAGGAACTGCAGGGCCGGGGCCGTGCGCGCGGCCAGCCGCAGGCGCGGCCGGAGCGGGCCCGCCGCCCCGGCCGCGTCCCGCCGGGGCGGCAGCAGGAGCAGCCGCCCGGTCCGGTGCTCCAGCGCGGCGGACAGTTCGTACGGGCGGTGCCACAGGGCGAAGGCGGCCACGGGGGCGGGGAAGGGGACTGCGGCCGGGGCGGGCGCGGCGGCGCGGGCGGCGGTGCGCGCGAGGCGGTCGGCGAGGCCGGTGCGGTACTCCTCCAGGCCCCGGGCCGTCTCCCGGTACGGGTCGGGCGGCCAGAGCAGCGGGCCGAGGAGCGCCACGACGGCGATGCCGACCGCGCTCTCCTCCAGCCGGGCGAGCGGGTACCCGGGCACCGGTGTGGAGTAGATCACCAGGGCGGTGATGAGCACCTGCTGGTTGGGGGAGCCCCGGCGGCCCAGCAGGTACATCCCGGCGCAGGCGCACACCAGGAGCACCGGGAACGACAGCGGGCCCGTCGGCAGCCAGTGCAGGACCGCCACGCTCAGCAGCACCCCCACGGCCACCCCGGCCAGGCGCTCCAGGGCCAGGCGCGGCGCCGCGAACACGTCCCCGCGCAGGATCAGCACGGCGGGCAGCGCGGCCGCCACCGGGGCGGTGCTCGTACCGAGCCACACGCACGCGTACCAGGGGAGGGCGGCGCACACGAGCAGCCGGGCGGCCGGGGCGAGGCGCCCGCCGCGGCCGTGGAGGGGTGCGGACATGCGGAACATGTCGAACATGCCGGACATCGTAGGGCGGTTCGAGGGTGACGCCCCGGCGCCCGACCCGGAGCCCACCCGCCGTCAGGGCCGGTCGGTGGGCTCAGGGCCGGGCGCGTGGCGCAGGGCGAACCACAGCTCCATGCGGGTGTCGGGGTCGTCCAGGTCGGCGCCCAGCAGTCCGGCGGCGCGGGCGATGCGCTGGCGGACGGTGTTGCGGTGGACGCCGAGGGCGGCCGCGGTGCGGTCCCAGCTGCCGTGGTGCGCGAGCCAGCCCCGGAGGGTGTCCCGCAGGGCGGGGGAGAGGGGGCCGAGCAGGGCCTCGGCGTGCGCCCGCGCCTCGGCCTGGCCGACCAGACCCGCGAGACCCGGCTCGGCGTGCCGGGCCAGCGGGGTCCGGGCCGCCTCCGCGCGCTCCAGCGCCCGGCGCGCCTGGGCCCCGGCGGTGCCCAGCCCGGCGGGCGCGGCCGGGGCGCTCACCCCGAGCCGCCAGCCCGGCTGCGGGGCGGGCTCCCGGTCGGTCAGCAGCCGTACGCCGTCCCCGCGCGGGTCCAGCAGTACGGTGCCCAGCGCGGCGGCCAGCGCCCGCGGATCCCCCCCGCCCCGGGCGTGCACGGCGTACCAGGGCCCGGGGGAGAGCGCCCCGGCCGGATCGCCGTCCAGCAGGAGCCGGGTCAGGGAGGCGGCCTCGTCCCCCGCCGGGCGGCTCGCGGTGAGCAGGGTGAGCAGCACGGCGGCGACGGAGGCGATGGTGTGGTCGCCCGGGGCCCGGGCGGGGGTGGCCAGCGCGAGCACCCGGCCGCCGCCGACGGCGTACGCCGCCAGGTGCGTGCCGCCGAGGGTGTCGGTGGCCGTCGCCACACCCCCGGCCGCCACCCGGGCGGCCAGCCCCGCCAACGCCTCCCGCACCCCTTCCCCGGGCCCCACCCCGGCCTCGTCCCCGGCGCCCGCCGGCCCCGCCCCCGTGTCGTCGCGGGGGACCGGGGGTGCGGGTGGCGGGGGGAGCAGGGCCGCCCAGCCGTTCAGGCTGGCCGCCAGGCGGGACAGGACCGCCGCCACCGGGTGGGGGCGTGCGGCGGCCGACGCCAGGGACTGCTGCGCTTCGGTCACCCGGCGCAGCTCCCGGGTCCGGGCCTCGGCCATCAGCCGCCAGACCGCCCGGCCGACCGCCGTGAAGGGCGTGCCCGGCGGGACCTCCACCAGCGGCAGCCCGTACCGCCCGCAGGCCTCGACGAGGGCCGGCGGCACCGTTTCGTGCACCGGGGTGACCCCGAACCCCACCGCGCCCACGCCGGCCCGGACCAGCCGCGCCACGTACTGCGCGGGTGCGGGCCCCGCGGCCGCGAGCCCCGCCCCGGCCGTCAGGAGGAGCTCGCCGCCCAGCAGGTAGGGCGACGGATCGGCCATCTCCGAGGCGTGCACCCCGTACACGTCCGCCTCGGCGGGCCCCGCCAGGAGCCGCAGCCCCAGCTCCCGGTCGGCGGTCAGGGCCGTCAGCGGAACCGGCGGGGTGAGCGGGGCCTCCATGGTTACTCCGTACATATCGGTGCCGAACAGTGGATGAAACGTACACTTCGCGCCCCGCCGACGCCCCCTTACGCTCGAAGGACCGCACCCGCAGGACCACCAGAAGGGCACCCCCCCATGAGCACGCAGCCGCGCGGCCCCGTCGACTCCTCCCGCATCCCGCGCTACGCGGGCCCGGCGACCTTCGCCCGGCTGCCCCGCCTCGACGAGGTCGGCTCCGCCGACGTCGCCGTCGTCGGCGTGCCCTTCGACTCCGGCGTCTCCTACCGCCCCGGCGCCCGCTTCGGCGGCAACGCCATCCGCGAGGCCTCCCGCCTCCTGCGCCCGTACAACCCGGCCCAGGACGCCTCCCCCTTCGCGCTCGCGCAGGTCGCGGACGCCGGTGACATCGCGGTGAACCCCTTCAACATCAACGAGGCCGTCGAGACGGTCGAGGCCGCCGCCGACGAGCTCCTCGGCAACGGCTCCCGCCTGATGACCCTCGGCGGCGACCACACCATCGCCCTCCCGCTGCTCCGCTCCGTCGCGAAGAAGCACGGCCCGGTCGCCCTGCTCCACTTCGACGCCCACCTGGACACCTGGGACACCTACTTCGGCGCCGAGTACACCCACGGCACCCCGTTCCGCCGCGCCGTCGAGGAGGGCATCCTCGACACCGAGGCGCTGTCCCACGTCGGCACCCGCGGCCCGCTGTACGGCAAGCAGGACCTGGACGACGACGCCAAGATGGGCTTCGGCATCGTGACCTCGGCGGACGTGTACCGCCGCGGCGCCGACGAGGTCGCCGACCAGCTGCGCCAGCGCATCGGCGACCGTCCGCTCTACATCTCCATCGACATCGACGTGCTCGACCCGGCCCACGCGCCCGGCACCGGCACCCCCGAGGCGGGCGGCATGACCTCCCGCGAGCTCCTGGAGATCATCCGGGGCCTGTCCTCCTGCAACCTCGTTTCCGCCGACGTCGTCGAGGTCGCCCCGGCGTACGATCACGCGGAGATCACCTCGGTCGCGGCCTCGCACACCGCGTACGAGCTCACCACGATCATGAGCCGTCAGATCGCTGCCTCCCGGCAGGACCGCTAGGCACGACGCGGCGGCGCAGGCGAAGGGCGAAGAAACACCGTGACGCACGACCACGACCTGGTACTCCGCCCCACCGAGGCCCAGACGGCGGCCGCACTCGCGCCGCCGCCGGGCCGCACGGGCGGGGACCTGGTCGTGGAGACGCTGCGCGGACTCGGCGCCACCACCGTCTTCGGCCTCCCCGGCCAGCACGCGCTCGCCCTCTTCGAGGCGGTCGGCCGCTCCGACCTGCGCCTGATCGGCCTGCGCACGGAGAACAACGCGGGCTTCGCCGCCGACGGCTACGGCCGCCTCACCGGCGAGGCCGTCCCGCTGCTCCTCTCCACGGGGCCGGGCGCCCTGATGTCCCTGCCGGCCCTCGCCGAGGCGGCCGCGGCCTCCGCGCCCGTCCTCGCGATCTCCTCCCAGGTCCCGTCCCCGGGCCTGGGCGGAGGCCGGCGCGGCCACCTGCACGAGCTGCGCGACCAGTCCGCCTCCTTCCGGGACGTGGTCAAGTCCGTCCACACCGCCCGGACCCCCTCCCAGATCCCGTCCGCCGTCGCGGCGGCCTGGGAATCGGCCCTCACGGTCCCCTTCGGCCCGGTGTGGGTGGAGATCCCGGAGGACGTGCTCCGTGCGGAAACGGTCATCCCACAGGTCACGGGCATGGACGCGACCCCGCACGAGGCGGCTCCCCGCCCCGAGCTCACGGCCCTCGCCGCGCACTGGCTCTCCCACGCCTCCCGCCCGGTGATCGTCGCGGGCGGCGGAGTGATCCGCGCGGACGCGGCGGGCAAGCTCAGGCAGCTCGCGGAGCTGCTCGACGCCCCGGTCGTCACCACCTTCGGCGGCAAGGGCGCCTTCCCCTGGACGCACCCGCTGTCGCTGCAGTCCTGGCTGGAGGACCGCCACACCACCGACTTCCTGGAGGACGCGGACGTCGTCCTGGTCGTCGGCTCCGGCCTCGGGGAACTCTCCTCGAACTACCACACGTTCTTCCCCACGGGCCGGGTCATCCAGATCGAGGCCGACCTCGGCAAGCTGGAGTCCAACCACCCCGCCCTCGGCATCCACGCCGACGCCCGCCTCGCCCTCCAGGCCCTCCTGGAAACGGTGACCCCCCGGGAGGACCCGGGCGCCCCCGAGCGGGTCGCGTCCCTGCTCGCCGCGGTCTCGGACCGCCTCGCCGCCCAGGACCTCACCCTGGAGCAGGAACTCCTGACCGCGGTCCGCGCGGCCCTGCCGCCCCGCTCCCCGTCCTTCTGGGACATGACGATCCTGTCCTACTGGGCCTGGTCCGCCTTCGACCCCAGGCACCCGAACACCATGCACTCCGCCCAGGGCGCCGGCGGCCTCGGCTACGCCTTCCCGGCGGCCCTCGGCGCGGCCGTCGCGGAGCCGGACACCCCGGTCCTCGCGGTGTCGGGCGACGGCGGGGCCATGTACTCGATCGCCGACCTGGCCACCGCCCGCCAGCACGACCTCGACGTCACCTGGCTGATCGTCGACGACGGCGGCTACGGCATCCTCCGCGAGTACGGCTGCGCCACCGGCACCGACCTCACCCGCCCCGACTTCGCCGCCCTGGCCGCCTCCTTCGGCGTCCCGGCGACCGTCACCACCCCGGAGACCCTCCGCGCGGACCTCACCCAGGCCCTGAAGACCCCGGGCCCCTCGGTGGTCGTCCTCCCCACCACCCTGAAGATGTTCGCCCCGACCCACCTCTGACACCGCCGCGGCGCCCACCGGCGTCGCCCACGACCGCCCCCGGCGTCCCCGAGCCCCGCTCGACACCCGGTCGGGTCACGCTCGCGCGCCGCCCCCGTACGGCCGTGCGATTGTTGCGGCGGGATGAAATCCGCCGGTCGGAGCGTTGGGGTGGCGGCAGGACAGGACCTACGGGGAGGTATCACGTGACGGCGGCCGGCGGGAAACAGGGCTGGGGCAGGCGGCTCGCCGCCTACACCTGGCGGTACAGGCGCAACGTGCTGCTCGCGCTCGGGTCCTCGCTGGCCGGCATGGCCGTCATGGCCCTCGTACCGCTCGTCACCCGCGTGATCATCGACGACGTCGTCGGGAACAAGACCAAGGACATGGCCCCCTGGGCCGGCCTGTTCATAGCCGCCGCCCTGCTCGTGTACGTCATGACGTACATACGCAGGTACTACGGCGGCCGCCTCGCCCTCGACGTCCAGCACGACCTGCGCACCGACATGTACGACACGATCGCCCGCCTCGACGGGCGGCGTCAGGACGAGCTGTCCACCGGGCAGGTCGTCGGCCGGGCCACCAGCGACCTCCAGCTGATCCAGGGCCTGCTGTTCATGCTCCCCATGACCATCGGGAACTTCCTCCTCTTCGGGATATCCCTCGGCGTCATGCTCTGGCTGTCCCCGCTGCTGACCCTGGTCGCGCTGCTGATGGCCCCCGCGCTCTGGTTCATCGCCAAGCGCAGCCGCAAGAAGCTCTTCCCCGCCACCTGGTACGCCCAGGCCCAGGCCGCCGCCGTGGCCACCGTCGTCGACGGCGCCGTGACCGGCGTCCGCGTCGTCAAGGGCTTCGGGCAGGAGGAACAGGAGACCGGCAAGCTCCGCGAGGCCGGCCGCAGGCTGTTCGGCGGCCGGATGCGCGCCATCCGGCTGAACTCCCGCTACACCCCCGCCCTCCAGGCCGTCCCCGCCCTCGGGCAGGTCGCGATGCTGGCCCTCGGCGGCTGGATGGCCACCCGGGGGCAGGTCACCCTCGGCACCTTCGTCGCCTTCTCCACCTACCTCGCCCAGCTCGTCGGCCCCGTCCGCATGCTCGCCATGATCCTCACCGTCGCCCAGCAGGCCCGCGCCGGTGCCGAGCGGGTCTTCGAGCTCATCGACACCGAGCCCGTGATCCGGGAGGGCACCCGCGAGCTGCCCGCCGACGCCCCCGCCACCGTCGAGTTCGACGACGTCCGCTTCGGCTACGACCCCGATCGGCCCGTCCTCGACGGGTTCTCGCTCACCCTCGCCGAGGGCGAGACCGTCGCCGTCGTCGGCTCCTCCGGCAGTGGCAAGTCGACCGTGGCCCTGCTCCTGCCCCGCTTCTACGACGCCGACCACGGCGCCGTCCGCGTCGGCGGCCACGACGTCCGCGAGCTGACCTACGACTCCCTGCGCGCCGCCATCGGCCTGGTCCCCGAGGACTCGTTCCTCTTCTCCGACACCATCCGCGCCAACATCGCCTTCGGCCGCCCCGACGCCTCCGACGAGGACGTCCGCGCCGCCGCCCGCGCCGCCCAGGCGGAGGGCTTCGTCGAGGCCCTCCCCGCCGGGTTCGACACCCGCGTCGGCGAACAGGGCCTCACCCTCTCCGGCGGCCAGCGCCAGCGCATCGCGCTGGCCCGCGCCATCCTCACCGACCCCCGGCTGCTCCTCCTCGACGACGCCACCTCCGCCGTCGACGCCCGCGTCGAGCACGAGATCCACGAGGCGCTGCGGGCCGTCATGGCGGGCCGCACCACCCTCCTCATCGCCCACCGCCGCTCCACCCTCGCGCTGGCCGACCGGATCGCCGTACTGGACCACGGGCGGCTCGCCGACATCGGCACCCACGAGGAGCTGGAGCACCGCTCCGAGCTGTACCGCAGGCTGCTGACCGACCCGGACGCCCTCGGCGCCGCCTCCCCGAGCACCCCCGACGCACCGGCGATGGCCGAGTTCGAGCGGGACATCGAGCGGGACCTGGAACTCGAAGCGGAGATCGACTCCGAGCCGGTCAACGCCAAGCGCCGGGTCGCCGACGGGGTCACCCCCGAGCTCTGGCGGCGCGAGGACAGCCGCGGGTCCGCCACCTCCCCCGCCGCCCCGGGCATGCCCGCCACCCCCGAACTCCTCGCCCAGGTGGCGGCCCTGCCGCCCGCCGACGACGAACCCGCGGTGGACGAGGCGCGGGCCGCCGCCGCCGAGGACAGCTACGGACTGCGCCGCCTGCTGCGCGGCTTCTGGGCGCCGCTCGCCATCAGCCTCGGCCTCGTCACCCTCGACGCCGGCTCCGGACTGCTGCTGCCCGTCCTGATCCGGCACGGCATCGACCAGGGCGTCGAACAGGCCGCCCTCGGAGCCGTCTGGGTGGCCTCCGGCCTCGCCCTGCTGCTCGTCCTCGGCCAGTGGGCCGCGCAGTTCGCCGAGACCCGGATGACGGGCCGCACCGGCGAGCGCGTCCTGTACGCCCTGCGCGTCAAGATCTTCGCCCAGCTCCAGCGCCTCGGCCTGGACTACTACGAGCGCGAGCTCACCGGCAAGATCATGACCAGGATGACCACCGACGTGGACTCCCTGTCCAGCTTCCTGCAGACCGGGCTCGTCACCGCCGTCGTCTCCGTCCTCACCTTCTTCGGGATCCTCGTCGCCCTGCTCGTCCTCGACGTCGAGCTCGCGCTGATCGTCTTCGCCACCCTGCCCGTGCTGGTCCTCGCCACCGTGGTCTTCCGCCGCAAGTCGGTCGCCGCGTACGAGCTCGCCCGCGACCGGGTCAGCGTGGTCAACGCCGACCTCCAGGAATCCGTGGCGGGCCTGCGCCTCGTGCAGGCCTTCCGCCGCCAGTCCACCGGCGCCGCCCGCTTCGCCGAGCGCAGCGACTCCTACCGCCAGGCCCGGGTGCGCGGCCAGTGGCTGATATCCGTCTACTTCCCCTTCGTGCAGCTGCTGTCCTCCGGCGCGGCCGCGGCCGTGCTGATCGTCGGCGCGGGCCGGGTGGGCGCGGCCACCCTCACCACCGGCGCGCTGGTCGCCTACCTGCTGTACATCGACCTCTTCTTCGCCCCGGTCCAGCAGCTCTCCCAGGTCTTCGACGGCTACCAGCAGGCCACCGTCTCCCTCGGCCGGATCCAGGAGCTGCTGCGCGAGCCCACCACCACCCCGCGCCCCGCCGCCCCCGTGGAGGTGCCGAAGCTGCGCGGCGAGATCGCCTTCGAGGACGTGCGCTTCCGGTACGGCACCGCCGAGGAGCGCGGGGAGAAGAGCGAGGCGCTGGCCGGGATCAGCCTGCGGATACCCGCCGGGCAGACCGTCGCCTTCGTCGGCGAGACCGGGGCCGGCAAGTCCACGCTGGTCAAGATGGTCGCCCGGTTCTACGACCCGACCTCCGGCCGGGTCACCGCCGACGGCGCCGACCTGCGGGAGCTGGACCTGACGGAGTACCGCCACCGCCTCGGCGTGGTCCCCCAGGAGCCCTACCTCTTCCCGGGCACGGTCCGCGACGCCATCGCCTACGGGCGGTCCGGCGCGAGCGACGCCGAGGTGGAGGCCGCCGCCCGTGCGGTCGGCGCCCACGAGATGATCGCCACCCTCGACGGAGGCTACCTGCACACCGTCGCCGAGCGGGGCCGCAACCTCTCGGCGGGCCAGCGCCAGCTGATCGCGCTGGCCCGCGCCGAGCTCGTCGACCCGGACGTCCTGCTCCTCGACGAGGCCACCGCCGCCCTGGACCTGGCCACCGAGGCGCAGGTCAACCAGGCCACCGACCGGCTGGCGGGCAGGCGCACCACCCTGGTCGTCGCGCACCGGCTGACCACGGCCGCCCGCGCCGACCGGGTGGTGGTGATGGACCGCGGCCGGGTCGTCGAGGACGGCAGCCACCTCGAACTGCTGGCCCGCGGCGGCCGCTACGCCGAGCTGTGGCGGACCTTCGCCGGGGAGGACGAGCCCGCGGCGGCCGCGTGAGGCGGTCCGCTCAGAGCTCGCCGAACAGCAGGTTGCCGGGGGCGTCCTCGTCGTCCCCGGTGTAGTACTCGCGTACGGCGTCGAGGAGTTCGTCCAGCGACAGGTAGCCGTCGTGGTTCTTGTCGATCCTCGCGAAGAGGGCGTCCGCGTCGGCGGGCTCCAGCCTGGTGTCGAAGGCCAGCTGCGCCCGGTGGAACTCCTCGGGGCTGATCTGCCCGTCGCCGTTGGTGTCGGCGACGGTGAGGATCGCCTTCATCATCGGCCGGAAGGACTTCTCGTACGCCGGGCCGCCGTCCTTGTAGAGCCGGGTCATGCCGTCGCGGTACTGCTGCGGCGTGAGCTTCTGGTCCTCGCCGACGCCCAGCTCGTTGAACAGGTCCACCCAGAAGTCCGTGAGGCCGCGGAACACCTCGGCCGCCTTGGGGGAGGTGGCCGGCTCCGACAGCGCCGACAGCAGGCGGGAACCGAGCGCGATCATGTCCTGCTCGTCGATCACGCCGTTGGAGTCCGCGTCCAGGTGCGCGAACGCGCGCTCCAGCTTCCGGTCGAGCAGGTCGTTCGTCATGTCAGATGTCCTTCACGGCTACCACGGCAACGGTGAGCGGTCGCTCGGCCACCTAGCGTAATCTCTTCGTCGATCGTGAACTCCCGCTCTCCCGCCGGGGGCTCGTGGATGCACTCGTACGAGCTATGGCCGGGCCCGGACGTGCGGCCCGCCCCGGGGTGGTCGTCGCGCGCAACCTTCCGTCGCGTCCGCGCGTCGTACGTGCGTACGTGTCACGTACGACCGATCGGGGGGTCAGGGTGCTGCGGCAGGGGCGGAAGGTGCGCGAGGTGCGGGATGTGAAGGGGTGCGGCCGGGGGAGGTTCGTGTCCCTGGGGGCGTTCGGAGCGGCGCTGTCGCTCGTCGTGGGAGGGCTGTTCGCGGCTCCTGCGGCGCAGGCGGCGACGGGCGGTTGCGAGGGCAAGATGGTCAAGGCGCTGCCCTTCGTCACCGGCGAGGTGCGCGTGTACAAGGGGCGGGACCGGGTGTGCGCGGTGACGGTGGCCCTGCGGGCCGGGGAGCGCCGGCACATGTCGGTCAGCATTCAGCCGCGTGGTGGCGTCCCGGTGGGCGATGCGGGGCAATTCACCCGGTACGCGGGCCCCGTCAGCGTGGGCGCAATCAACCGATGTGTGTATGTAAAGGGCGGAGTGGCGGCCGGATCCGTCGATTCCGGCTGGATCCTGTGCTGAGCTCGCGGCCCAACTGGGACTGTTCATGGGCGTGTTGACCCCGCTAGGTTCACGGCGACCACAGTGAACTCAAGGGGAGGGTGAATGCGCAAGACGCTCGGATGGCTGCTGTCGCTCGTGGTGCTGATCGGCACCATGGGTGCGGCCGGCGCCACGGCACAAGCGGCCACCGCCGCGGGGCCTGCCGCCGCCACGGACATCAAGGACCAGATCCTCAGCATTCCGGGGATGAGCCTGATCGAGGAGAAGCCGTACCCGGGGTACCGCTTCTTCGTACTGCACTACGAGCAGCCGGTCGACCACCGGCAGCCGTGGAAGGGCACCTTCAAGCAGCGCCTGACCCTGCTGCACAAGGACGTCTCCCGGCCCACGGTGTTCTTCACCTCGGGCTACAACGTCAACACCAGCCCGCGCCGCAGCGAGCCGACGACCATCGTCGACGGCAACCAGATCTCTCTGGAGTATCGATTCTTCACCCCCTCCCGGCCCGACCCGGCCAACTGGGGGAACCTGGACATCTGGCAGGCCGCCAGCGACCAGCACCGCATCTTCACCGCGCTGAAGAAGGTCTACCCCAAGAACTGGCTGGCCACGGGCGGCAGCAAGGGCGGTATGACGGCGACGTACTACGAGCGCTACTACCCGCGTGACATGGACGGCGTCGTCGCGTACGTCGCCCCCAACGACGTCGTCAACAAGGAGGACTCGGCCTACGACCGGTTCTTCACCAAGGTCGGCACCAAGGAGTGCCGCGACAAGCTGAACAACGTGCAGCGCGAGGCCCTGATCCGCCGCGAGCCGCTGGAGGCCAAGTACACGGCCGCCGCCGCCGCGAACGGCTGGACCTTCAACACGGTCGGCAGCCTCGACAAGGCCTTCGAGGCCGTCGTCCTCGACTACACCTGGGCCTTCTGGCAGTACAGCCTGCTCTCCGACTGCGCGGCCATCCCGACCGCCGCCACCGCGAGCGACCAGGAGATCTGGGACACCGTCGACACCATCTCCGGCTTCTCGGCCTACGCCGACCAGGGCCTGGAGACCTACACGCCGTACTACTACCAGGCCGGCACCCAGCTCGGTTCGCCCGACATCAAGCAGCCCCACCTCAAGGGCCTGAGCCGCTACGGCTACCAGCCGCCGCGCAACTTCGTGCCCCGCGACATCCCGATGACGTTCCAGCCGGGCGTCATGGCGGACGTGGACAACTGGGTCCGCAACAACGCGAACCAGATGCTCTTCGTCTACGGGCAGAACGACCCGTGGGGCGCCGAGCCCTTCCACCTCGGGTACACCGTGCGCGACAGCTACGTGATGATCGCGCCGGGCGCCAACCACGGGGCCAACGTCGCCAAGCTCCAGGAGGGCGAGAAGGCCCTCGCGACCGCGAAGATCCTCCAGTGGGCCGGGGTCGCACCCGCCCAGACCCTGTCCGGGCGGGCCCAGGCCCCCGCGCCGCTGGCCGCGCCGGACCCGGTGCTCGACCAGGTCGACCTGAGGCACGAGCCGCAGCTGCGGCCGTAGTCCCCGGGAGCTACGGGGCCACGGGCGGGTACGACAGCCCGTGGCCCAGGGGGTAGCGGCCCGGGACGGGGACCGGGAGGCGGCCGGCGGGCCGCCTCGCTCCCGTCAGCACCCGGGCCGCCGCCCGCATCTCCACGTCCGTCCAGGAGTACGTCGCCAGCTCGGCCGCGCACCGCGGCAGCCGCGCCGGGTCGTACGGGTTGCGGATCGCCACCAGCACCACCGGGACGCCCGTCGCGATCAGGTCCGCCACCAGCGCGTGCTGCGGACTCTCGCCCTCCGGGACGTTGTACGTGCACACCAGCACCGCCGCGTGGCCCGGGGCCGCCGCCACCGCCCCGGCGGGCGCGAGCGCCGTCGCCCGGCAGCCCAGGGCCGTCAGTTCCCGCGCCAGGACCTCCGTGGGGGGTCCGGTGGTACCCGTGGGGGAGACCGGGTCGGTCCCGGTGACCAGCAGCCTCGGCCCGGCCGCCGCGTCCAGCGGCAGCAGGCCCAGCGGATTGGCCAGCAGGGTGGTCGTGGCCGCCGCGATCGCGTCCGCCGCCGCCAGGTGCCCGTCCGTGCCGACCTTCGCGTCCACCCGGGCCGGGGAGGTGTACGGATCCTCGAACAGGCCGCGGCGGGACTTGAGTTCCAGGATCCGCAGCACCGACTCCTCGATCCGCTCCCGCGTCAGCTCGCCCGCTTCCACCGCGGCCAGCACGCTGCGCTGCGCGAGGGCGAGGTCCGGGGCGTTCAGCAGCTGGTCGCAGCCCGCCTTCAGGGCCAGTACCGGGACCCGGTCGTCCCCGTACTTCTGGCGGACCCCCGCCATGTCGAGGGCGTCCGTCACCACCACCCCCCGGAAGCCGAGGCGTTCGCGCAGGATGCCGGTGACGATCGGCCGCGAGAGGGTCGCCGGATCCCCCGAGGGATCGAGCGCGGGGAAGACGATGTGCGCCGTCATCACGGCGTCCACGCCCGCCTCCACCACCGCCCGGAACGGCGGCTCGTCCAGCTCCTCCCACTGCGCGCGGGTGTGCCGCATCACCGGTAGCCCGACGTGGCTGTCGGTCTCCGTGTCCCCGTGCCCCGGGAAGTGCTTGGCCGTCGCGGCCACCCCGGCCTCCTGGTAGCCGCGCACCTGGGCCGCGGCCAGGGCCGCCACCGCCTGCGGGTCCGCGCCGAAGGACCGTACGCCGATCACCGGATTGGCCGGGTTCACGTTCACGTCCGACACCGGGGCGTAGTCCTGCCGGACGCCCAGCGCCGCCAGCTCGGACCCCGCCACCCGGGCCGCCCGGCGGGCGTCGGCCGTGGCCCCGCCCGCGCCCAGCGCCATCGCCCCCGGCAGCAGGGTGGCAGGCCGGCCGATCCGGGCGACGGCCCCGTGCTCCTGGTCGGTGGAGAGCAGCAGCGGGACCCCGGCGCCCGAGCCGAGCGCCGCCCGCTGGAGGCCGTTCGACAGCTCGGCGATCCGGTGCGGGGTCCGGGTGTTGTGGGCCCAGCCGAAGTAGACGACCCCGCCCAGGCGGTAGCGGGTGACTACCTCCGCGGCCGTGCGCACCCCGAACTGGGCCAGGTTCAGCTCGGCGTCCGCCGCGTCGGGATCGGTCGCGGAGTGTCCGTAGGCCCGGGACACGAACAGCTGCCCCACCTGCTCGGGCAGGCTCATCCGGGAGACCGCCGCGCGCAGCCGGGCCCGGTCCGGGAAGCCGCCCAGCGGCTCCCCCGGGGGGCGGGAGTCGTCCGGTGCGGCGCCGCGCGGGCCCACGGCGGCGGAGGAGGCCGCGGCGGCCGTGACGGCGGCCATGGCGGCGGCGGCGAGCAGGGCCCGACGGGAGGCGTGGTACGGCACCCGCCGGACCCTACTGGCGGGCCGCGCCGTCCGCCCGGGGGACACTCGGCAGGTCCCCCGGAAGGGGGGCCGCGGCGGGCCAGTGCGCCTGGAGGGCGCGCACCGCCTCGGTGATCGCCGGCCGGCGCGCCGCCCCCGTCCGCCACAGGGCGTACAACCGGCGTACGGGGCCCGGCTCCAGCGGCACCGCCACCGCGCCCGGCGGCAGTGCGCCCGTCCCCAACCTCGGCACGACGGCGATGCCCAGCCCGGCCGCGACCAGCGCCACGATGGTGTGGTTCTCCTCGGCCACATGTGCGATGTCCGGCTCCAGCCCGGCCGTGCGCAGGGTCCGCACCAGCCAGTCGTGGCAGACCCGGCCGGGCGGCTGGCACACCCACCGCTGCCCCGCCAGGTCCGTCCGGCGCACCGCCGCGCGGGTGGTGAAGGGGTGCCCGGCCGGGACCACCAGGTCGCACCGGTCGTCCCCGATCACCGCCTGCTCCACGCCCTCGGGGGCAGGCAGCGGGGCGATGTCCCAGTCGTGCGCCACCGCCAGGTCGGTGACCCCGCGGGCCACCAGGTCCACCGAGAGGTGCGGATCCACCTCCGTGAGGCGTACGTCCAGCGCGGGATGCCGGCGGGCAAGGTCGGCCAGCACCCTCGGCAGCAGACCGCGCGCCGCCGAGGCGAACGCGGCCACCGTCAGCAGGCCGCTCGGCCGTCCCCGCCGCTCCTCCAGGGTGGTCTCCGCCCGCTCCACGATGGCCAGCAGTTCCCGCGCCGTGTCGGCCAGGTGCCGGGCCTCCTCGGTGAGGGCGACCCCGCGGCCGCGCCGTTCCAGCAGCGTGGTGCGGGTCTCCCGCTCCAGCTTCGCGATCTGCTGGGAGACCGCGGAAGGGGTGTAGCCGAGGGCGGCCGCGGCGCCGGCGACCGAGCCGTGGACGGAGACGGCGTGCAGGGCGCGCAGCCGGGAGAGGTCGAGCATGCGGCCAATCGTAAGCATCGCTTCATCCAACGGGGAAGGAATCCGTGCTGGTGCTACATGGTCGGGGTCGCCGATGCTCGGGGCATGCGTCCCGTACACACCGCACTCGCCGTACTCGTCGCCGCCGTCTGGGGCTTCAACTTCGTCGTCATCGAGATCGGCCTCGGCCACTTCCCGCCGCTGCTGCTGTCCGCCCTGCGCTTCCTCGTCGCCGCCCTGCCCGCCGTGTTCTTCGTCGGGCGCCCCAAGGTCGCCTGGAAGTGGATCCTCGGGGTCGGCGCGGCCCTCGGCATCGCCAAGTTCGGGCTGCTGTTCACCGGCATGGCCGCCGGGATGCCGGCCGGACTGTCCTCCCTGGTCCTGCAGATCCAGGCCGTCTTCACCGCCGTCCTCGCCGCCGTCGTGCTGCGCGAGCGGCCCGGCCCGGTCCGGCTGCTGGGCATGGCCGTGGCCCTGGCCGGGATCGGGGTCGCCGCCGTGGACCGGGGCGTCTCGGGACCGGCCACCGGCTTCGTCCTGGTCGTCGCGGCCGCCGCCTGCTGGGGCGTGTCCAACGTGCTCACCCGCAAGGCCGCCCCGCCGGACGCCCTGAACTTCATGGTGTGGGTGTGCACCGTCCCCGTGATCCCGCTGTTCGCGCTCTCGCTGCTGCTGGAGGGGCCCGACCGGGACCTGGCCGCGCTGCGCGCCCTGGACTGGTCGGGGGTCGCCGTCATCGGCTACGTCGCCTGGGTGTCCACCGTCTTCGGCTTCGGGGCCTGGGGCTACCTGCTGCGCCGCTACCCGGCCTCCTCCGTGGCGCCGTTCTCCCTGCTGGTGCCGGTCTTCGGGATGTCCTCGGCCGCCCTGGTGCTCGGCGAGGGGATCTCGGGGCCGCGCTGGCTGGCGGCGGTGCTGCTGGTCGGCGGCGTCGGCCTGACCTCCCTGGCCCCCGCGCGGGCCGGCCGGCGGGCCGCCGTCAGCGCGGGGCGTCCTCCCGCAGCGCCAGCCGCCAGTCCTGCCCCGTGAGGTCGGCCCCGTACGAGCGGTGCGCGCGCTCTGTGACCAGGGTGAACCCGGCCCGCAGATAGAGGGAACGGGCCGAGACCAGCACGTCGTTGGTCCACAGCACCAGCTCGCGGTAGCCCACCGAGCGGGCGAAGGCGACGACGGCGTCCACGAGCCGGGCGCCCACCCCCAGGCCGCGCGCGGCGGGCTCCACCAGCAGCAGCCGCAGCCGGGCGGTGCCGGGGGCGCCCTCCTCGCGCACGCACATCACCGAACCGACCGGGCGGCCCTCGTGCTCGGCGATCCAGACCCGCTCCAGGTAGGGGTCGTGGTCCCCGGCGAAGTCCGCCACGATCCGGGCGACCAGGCCCTCGAACTCCTGGTTCCAGCCGTACTCGGCCGCGTAGAGCGCGCCGTGGCGCTGCACGATCCAGCCCAGGTCGCCGGGCTCGGGATCCCGCAGCCGCACCGGCCGGCCGGGGCTGTCCTCAGGGAGCGCAGGGGGCTTCATGGCGCCCGAGGATAGCGCGCGGCGCCGACCGGGGGGACGGCCCTTACGCCCCGGTCCGCGCCGCAGGCGCTACTTCTTGCCGCCGCCCAGGATCTGGCCGAGCAGGTCGCCGAGCCCGCCGCCGCCGGCGCCCGCCGCCGGGGCCGCGCCGGGGGCCGGGGCGCCGCCCGCCGACGGGGCGCCGCCCGCGCCCGCCTTGCCCTCCGCGGCGCGCTTGGCGAAGACGGCCAGCACCACAGGGATCAGCACCTCGATGACCCGGCTGACGGTCGCGGCCGGGATGCCGGTCTTCTTCGCGACGGCGTTGGCCACGGGCTTGCTCACCTTCGCCAGCACCCCGGCCATCATGCCGCCGCCGAGCAGGCCGCCGAGGCCGCCGAGGGTGGCCACGCCCTGCAGCGGGGGCTCGGCCGCCTCCGCGACGGCCTGGCCCACCTCGCCGTCCTCGCCCTCGGCCGCGGCCTTCTCCTGGAGGCCCCCGGCCATCGCTCCCACGGTCTCGCTGACCGCGGCGCGCGCGCCGTCCGTGTCGGTGCCGAGCAGCCCCGCGATCTCGGTCAGCTTCTCGTCGCCGAGCTCGCCCAGCACGTCGTCCTGGAATGAAGATTCGCTCATGCCGGAAACGCTACGTCCGTCCCGATTCGCTGGCACCTTGGGTAGGCGTTTGGTAACGGAAAGGCAAATCCGGCGATCGGAGTGCAACCCTGCGGGCCGATCGCGGGTCGTATGGTGCGTCGGCACTTCCGGGAGGGGATCTGGGGGGATCGGGAAGTCCGACGAGGGAGGGGTAACCGTGAGGGGGTCCGGCCGCGAGGCCGGACCCCCTTTCGTTCGCCTCCCGTCGGCTCCTTCTGTCCACAGGCACCGGCCGCCTGTCGGCGCCTGCCGGTAGTTTCGTGCCATGACAACCAACGGGGCGGTGCAACTGGCGGTGGTCGAGGGGGTGCTGGAGCGCATCACCTACGCCAACGAGGAGAGCGGGTACACGGTCGCCCGGGTCGACACCGGCCGCGGCGCGGGAGACCTGCTGACCGTCGTCGGATCGCTGCTCGGCGCGCAGCCCGGCGAGTCCCTGCGCATGGAGGGCCGCTGGGGCTCGCACCCCCAGTACGGCAAGCAGTTCAGCGTCGAGAACTACTCCACGCTGCTGCCCGCCACCATCCAGGGCATCCGCCGCTACCTCGGCTCCGGCCTCATCAAGGGGATCGGCCCGAAGATCGCCGACCGGATCGTGGAGCACTTCGGCACCGACACCCTCGACGTCATCGAGGCCGAGCCCAAGCGCCTGATCGAGGTCCCGGGCCTCGGCCCCAAGCGGACGAAGATGATCGGCGCCGCCTGGGAGGAACAGAAGGCCATCAAGGAGGTCATGGTCTTCCTTCAGGGCGTCGGCGTCTCCACCTCCATCGCCGTGCGGATCTACAAGAAGTACGGCGACGCCTCCATCTCGGTGGTCAGGAACCAGCCCTACCGGCTCGCCGCCGACGTGTGGGGGATCGGCTTCCTCACCGCCGACCGGATCGCCCAGGCCGTCGGCATCCCGCACGACAGCCCCGAGCGGGTCCGCGCCGGGCTCCAGTACGCCCTGTCCCAGTCCACCGACCAGGGCCACTGCTTCCTCCCGGAGGAACGGCTGATCGCCGACGGGGTCAAGCTGCTCCAGGTGGACACCGGCCTGGTCATCGAGTGCCTGGCCGAACTCGCCGCCGATCCGGAAGGCGTCGTACGGGAGTCCGTGCCGGACCCCCAGGGCGGCCCGGACCCCCTCACCGCCGTGTACCTGGTGCCCTTCCACCGGGCGGAGCTGTCGCTGGTCGGGCAGGTCCGCCGGCTCCTGAACGCCGAGGAGGACCGGATGCCCGGCTTCCGGGACGTGGACTGGGACAAGGCCCTCGGCTGGCTGGCCGGGCGCACCGGGGCCTCCCTCGCCCCCGAGCAGCGGGACGCGGTCCGCCTCGCCCTCACCCGCCGGGTCGCCGTCCTCACCGGCGGGCCGGGCTGCGGCAAGTCCTTCACCGTGCGCTCGATCGTGGAGCTGGCCCGGGCGAAGAAGGCCAAGGTGGTGCTCGCCGCCCCCACCGGCCGGGCGGCGAAGCGGCTGTCGGAGCTGACGGGGGCGGAGGCCTCCACCGTGCACCGGCTGCTGGAGCTGAAGCCGGGCGGGGACGCGGCGTACGACCGGGACCGGCCCTTGGACGCCGATCTCGTCGTGGTGGACGAGGCCTCGATGCTGGATCTGCTCCTGGCGAACAAACTCGTCAAGGCCGTGGCCCCGGGCGCGCACCTGCTGCTCGTCGGCGATGTGGACCAGCTCCCCTCGGTCGGGGCGGGAGAGGTGCTGAGGGACCTGCTGGCCGAGGGCGGCCCGGTCCCCGCCGTCCGCCTGACCAGGATCTTCCGCCAGGCCCAGCAGTCGGGCGTGGTCACCAACGCGCACCGGATCAACACCGGGGTCCCGCCGATCACCGACGGGCTGCCGGACTTCTTCCTCTTCCCCGAGGAGGACACCGAGGCGGCCGGCCTGCTCGCCGTCGACGTGGCCGCCCGTCGAATTCCGGCCAGATTCGGTCTGGATCCGCGGCGTGACGTCCAGGTACTGGCCCCCATGCACCGCGGCCCGGCCGGCGCCGGGAACCTCAACGGACTGCTCCAGCAGGCGATCACCCCGGCCCGGCCCAACCTGCCCGAGAAGCGGTTCGGCGGCCGGGTCTTCCGGGTGGGTGACAAGGTCACCCAGATCCGCAACAACTACGAGAAGGGGGCCAACGGCGTCTTCAACGGCACCGTGGGCGTGGTCACCGCGCTTGACCTGGACGAACAGCGGCTGACCGTCAGGACGGAGGAGGATGAGGAGGTGGGGTACGAGTTCGCGGAGCTCGACGAGCTCGCGCACGCCTACGCCGTCACCATCCACCGTTCCCAGGGGAGTGAATATCCGGCCGTCGTGATCCCGGTCACCACCGGGGCTTGGATGATGCTCCAGCGAAATCTGCTCTACACGGCGGTGACCAGGGCGAAGAAACTGGTCGTCCTGGTCGGGTCCCGCAAGGCCCTCGGGCAGGCGGTGCGTACCGTTTCCGCAGGCAGGAGGTACACGGCGGTCGCCGCCAGGCTGTCCGGTCGGATACCGGTGGGAAACATCACCTAGATGATCGATCATTTTGGGTATCCGCCACCGGGGTGGAGGGGGCAGGATGAGCAGGTTGAAGGCACTCAGTGCCGTCAAATAGACCAAAGGCCGACCCCGAGTGCACTTTCCTGCGCCAAATGGGGGAAGGTAGAGGCAGTCAGGGCACCTCGAAGAAGAGGCACTACGTCGGTGAGGGATGACGTGAGCGACAACTCTGTAGTACTCCGGTACGCGGACGGTGAATACACCTACCCGGTGGTCGAAAGCACTGTCGGTGACCAGGGCTTCGACATCTCGAAGCTGAGGGCCCAGACCGGGCTCGTCACGCTGGACAGCGGCTACGGAAACACCGCCGCCTACAAGTCCGCGATTACCTACCTCGACGGCGAGCAGGGCATCCTGCGCTACCGCGGCTACCCGATCGAGCAGCTGGCGGAGCGCTCGACCTTCATCGAGGTCGCCTACCTGCTGATCAACGGTGAGCTGCCGACCGTCGACCAGCTCGCGTCGTTCCGCAACGAAATCACCCAGCACACGCTGCTGCACGAGGACGTCAAGCGGTTCTACGACGGCTTCCCGCGCGACGCGCACCCGATGGCGATGCTGTCCTCCGTGGTCAGCGCGCTGTCGACGTTCTACCAGGACAGCCACAACCCGTTCGACGAGAAGCAGCGCCACCTCTCGACGATCCGCCTGCTGGCCAAGCTCCCGACGATCGCCGCGTACGCGTACAAGAAGTCGGTCGGCCACCCGGTGGTCTACCCGCGCAACGACCTCGGCTACGTCGAGAACTTCCTGCGCATGACCTTCTCCGTGCCGGCCCAGGAGTACGACCTGGACCCGGTCGTGGTCTCGGCGCTCGACAAGCTGCTGATCCTGCACGCGGACCACGAGCAGAACTGCTCGACCTCCACCGTGCGCCTGGTCGGTTCCTCGCAGGCGAACATGTTCGCCTCGATCTCCGCCGGCATCTCCGCCCTGTGGGGCCCGCTGCACGGCGGCGCCAACCAGTCCGTCCTGGAGATGCTGGAAGGCATCAAGAACGACGGCGGCGACGTCGACGCCTTCATCCGCAAGGTGAAGAACAAGGAGGACGGCGTCCGCCTGATGGGCTTCGGGCACCGCGTCTACAAGAGCTTCGACCCCCGGGCGAAGATCATCAAGGCGGCGGCGCACGACGTCCTCTCGGCGCTCGGCAAGAGCGACGAGCTGCTGGACATCGCGCTCAAGCTGGAGGAGCACGCGCTCGCCGACGAGTACTTCGTCTCGCGCAACCTCTACCCGAACGTGGACTTCTACACCGGTCTGATCTACCGGGCCATGGGCTTCCCGACCGAGATGTTCACCGTGCTCTTCGCGCTCGGCCGGCTCCCCGGCTGGATCGCCCAGTGGCACGAGATGATCAAGGAGCCCGGCTCCCGCATCGGCCGCCCGCGCCAGATCTACACCGGCGAGGTCCTGCGCGACTTCGTCCCCGTCGAGGCCCGCTGACCGCGAGCCCGCGCGGCCTGAGCGTACGAAAAGCGCCCCGCCGTCGATCCCCCCACGGGTCGACGGTCGGGGCGCTTTCCTTTTCCCCGGCAGCGGATTCCCCCCACGGGATCCGCGCCGGGGCGTCGGTGTGTGCCGGGACCCGTTCGGGTCGGGAGGGCCGCTCAAAGCTTCCCGAGGGCACGCGTCCCGGCCGGCAGATGCCCAGGACGTCCCCCAAGACCTCCGTGAAACGTCCCCCAAGACGTTTCTGGCATCGCCCTATTAGACCCGTGTCGACCCCGGATGGTTACGTTGCGATCACTGTGATCTGCGTCTCCAGTGAAGGAAGTGTGGAGGGCCGGGGGAGGAGGGGCACTAGCGGAAGGACCGCAGCCGCAGGCTGTTGGTGACCACGAAGACCGAGGAGAAGGCCATCGCGGCCCCCGCGATCATCGGGCTGAGCAGCCCGGCGGCCGCCAGCGGCAGCGCCGCCAGGTTGTAACCGAAGGCCCAGAAGAGGTTGCCCTTGATGGTGGAGAGGGTGCGGCGGGAGAGCCGGATCGCGTCCGCCGCCACCCGCAGGTCGCCCCGTACGAGGGTCAGGTCCCCGGCCTCGATGGCCGCGTCGGTGCCGGTGCCCATGGCCAGGCCCAGGTCCGCCTGGGCCAGCGCGGCCGCGTCGTTGACCCCGTCGCCCACCATGGCGACCGTACGGCCCTCGGACTGGAGGCGGCGGATCACGTCCACCTTGTCCTGGGGGAGCACCTCTGCGATGACCTCGTCGATGCCCACCTCGCGGGCCACCGTCTCGGCCACGGCCCGGTTGTCGCCGGTCAGCAGGACCGGCGTCAGCCCCAGGGCGCGCAGCCGGGTCACGGCCTCGGCGCTGGTCCCCTTGACCGCGTCGGCCACGCTCAGCAGCCCGCGGGCCGTTCCGTCCCAGGCCACCAGCACGGCCGTGGCTCCGGCGGCCTCGGCGGCCTCCTTGGCTTCGGCGAGCGCGGCGGGCAGCGCCACCGACCGGTCGGCCAGCAGCCGTTCGCGCCCCACGAGGACGGCGTGTCCCTCGACGGTGCCCTCGACGCCGAGCCCGCCGTGGTTGCGGAAGCCCTCGGGGACCGGCAGCCCGCCGGTGGCGTCCGCGGCCGCCGCGGCGACGGCCCGCGCGATCGGATGCTCGGAGAAGTGCTCCAGGGCCCCGGCCAGGCGCAGCAGTTCGCCGGGGTCGACCCCCTCGGCGGGGAGGGCGGCCGACAGGGTCATCCGGCCGGTGGTGACCGTCCCGGTCTTGTCCAGGACGACGGTGTCCACCCGGCGGGTCGACTCCAGCACCTCGGGTCCCTTGATCAGGATGCCGAGCTGGGCGCCCCGCCCGGTGCCGACCATCAGCGCGGTGGGCGTGGCCAGCCCCAGGGCGCACGGGCAGGCGATGATCAGGACGGACACGGCGGCGGTGAAGGCGGCGGTGGCGTCGTCGGTGATGAGCAGCCAGGCGACCCAGGTGCCGAGGGCGAGGAGCAGGACGACGGGGACGAACACGCCGGCCACGCGGTCGGCGAGCCGCTGCACCGCGGCCTTGCCGTTCTGCGCGTCCTCGACCATCTTGGCCATCCGGGCGAGCTGGGTGTCGGCCCCGATCCGGGTGGCCTCGACGACGAGCCGGCCGGAGGCGTTGACCGTGGCGCCGGTCACGGCGTCCCCGACGGCCACCTCGACCGGGACGGATTCCCCCGTGAGCATCGAGGCGTCCACGGCGGAGGAGCCCTCGACGACGGTGCCGTCGGTGGCGATCTTCTCGCCGGGGCGGACGACGAACCGGTCGCCGACCGCGAGCGCGGCGACCGGGATGCGGACCTCCCGGCCCGCACGCAGCACCACCACGTCCTTGGCGCCCAGTTCCAGCAGGGCCCGCAGGGCGGCCCCGGCCTTCCGCTTGGAGCGGGCCTCCAGGTAGCGGCCGAGCAGGATGAAGGTGACGACTCCGGCCGCGACCTCCAGGTAGATGGCTGAGGAGCCGTCGGAGCGCGAGACGCCCACGTCGAAGCCGTGCCGCATGCCGGGCATGCCCGCGTGCCCGAAGAACAGGGCCCACAGCGACCAGGCGAAGGCGGAGAGGGTGCCGATGGAGACCAGGGTGTCCATGGTGGCCGCGCCGTGCCGCAGGTTCGTCCAGGCGGCCTTGTGGAAGGGGAAGCCGCCCCAGACGACCACGGGTGCGGCCAGGGTCAGCGAGAGCCACTGCCAGTTGTCGAACTGGAGGGCCGGGACCATCGCGAGCACGACGACGGGCACGGCGAGGACGGCGGACACCAGCAGCCGCTGCCGCAGCGCGGCCGGCTCGGGGTCGCGCCCGGCGGGCGCTTCCGCTTCCCGTTCCGGTCCGGCCCCGTCGGCCGCCGCAGGGGGCGGGGGCGCGGGCTCCTCGGCGGTGTACCCGGTCCTGACGACGGTCGCGATCAGGTCGGCGACCCGCACGTCCCCCGTGCAGGAGACGTGGGCCTTCTCGGTGGCGTAGTTCACCGTGGCCTCGACGCCGTCCATCCGGTTGAGCTTCTTCTCGATCCGGGCGGCGCAGGAGGCGCAGGTCATCCCGCCGATCGTGAGCTCGACCGCCGTTATGGGCCCGTCGTGCACTGTGCTGGTCATGTTTCCGGCTCCAGGGGGAGGGCCGGCCCGTACGGGACCAGTATGAGCTGGCCGGTACGGACCGGCTGGGTGCTGCGGGCGGGCGGGGTCCGGCTCAGACCCGGCCGGCGAGCTCGTAGCCGGCCTCGTCCACGGCGGCGCGGACGTCCTCCTCGGCGAGCGGGGCGGCGGAGACCACGGTGACCTCACCGGTGGCGGCGGCGGCCTTGACCGAGGAGACGCCCGCCAGGGCGGTCAGCTCGGCGGTCACGGCGCCCTCGCAGTGCCCACAGGTCATTCCGGTGACCTTGTACACGGCGGTGGTCTGGGTGTCCGTCTCGGCGGTCATGTCGTTCTCCTTCGTCGGGGTGTCTCTCTGTTTCCAGATTATACCCCTAGGGGGTATTGAGCGAGCATCTGGCGGGACTTGGCGGGATCCCAGTGAAACGTGCGGGGGGCAAGATCGCCGCAATCCCAGTAAACGGCGTGTACAGGGCATAGGGAATGTCTCTACCGATAGCGGATGTCGGGGCCGTCAGCCCTCGCGACGCCCCCGGTTGCCCGGGCGGCGGGCCACCCAGGCGCGGATGGTGTCGGCGTACCAGTAGGGCTTCGAGCCCTCCACGTGGTCGGGCGCGGGGAGCAGCCCGTGCTTCCGGTAGGAGCGCACGGTGTCCGGCTGGACCTGGATATGGGCGGCGATCTCCTTGTACGACCACAGCGTTCGGTCGCTCATCCACGACACCTCCTGGTCCACGCCGCGGGGCCGGCCGGGCGGCCGTCGGGGGAGCCGGCGCGTGGACACTGACGATCACTCGGGTTGTGCCCGGAGAACGACGACCGGTGAGGGCGGGGGAGCGGCTGTCGACGGCCTGTGACGGAAAACCCGCGAAATGCGGACATCCGTCACAGGGAGGTAACTCCCGTGACGGAATACGACACAGGAGTCACCGGCGGGTGCGGGGCGCTCAGGGCATGCGGCGTGCCGGGCGTTCCAGGTCCGCTCAGTCCCGTCCGGCCGCGTACAGCTCCGGCCGCTCCACCAGCCGCACCTCGGTCCGTACGCCGTCCCGCGCGGCCGCCAGCCCCGCCCGCGAGACGGCCGCCGCCGCGTACCCGTCCCACGCGTCGGGCCCCGCCACCCGGCCCCGCGCCGCCGCGGCCACCCAGCGCCGCACCTGGCGGTCGTAGGCGTCGGCGAACCGGGTCGTGTAGTCCTGGACCACCTCCCCGCCCCACCGGCCGCCCGATTCGACCACCATCGCGTGGCCGTCGCCGATGCGGGCGGTGCCCGATTCGCCGACCGCCTCGCAGCGCACCTGGTAGCCGAAACCGCAGTTGACGAAGATCTCCACGTCCACGATCGCGCCGCCCGAGGTCTCCAGCAGGACGAAGCGCGGATCGCCCAGTGCCTGGGGCGCGGCCGAGGTGGGGGTGGGCGCGAGCACGGTCACGGCGGTGACCTCCTGGCCCAGCAGCCAGCGGGCCGCGTCCACCTCGTGCACCACCGAGTCGCTGATCAGCATGTCGCCGGTGAAGAAGGCCGGCGAGGAGGCGTTGCGGTGGCGGCAGTGCAGGAACAGCGGCCGGCCGATCCCGCCCGCGTCCAGCAGCTCCTTGAGCCGCTCGTACTCGGCGTCGAAGCGCCGCATGAACCCCACCTGCACCAGCCGCCGGCCCAGCCGCCGCTCCGCCTCCATGATCCGCAGGGCCCCCTCCGGATCCGGGGTCAGGGGCTTCTCGCAGAGCACCGGCAGCCGCCGCTCCAGGGCCTGCAGGACCGCTTCCTCGTGGGCGGGACCGGGGGAGGCGATCAGTACGGCGTCCACCCCGGGGGCCGCGATCGCCGCGCCCGGGTCCGTGTACGCGCCCGCGCCCTCCAGCCCCGCCGCGACCTCCTTGACCCGGTCCCCGTCCGGATCGGCGACGGCCACCACCCGCGCCCCGCCCACCGTGGTGCCGATCCGCCGGACGTGATCGGAGCCCATCCTCCCGGTGCCGATGACCGCGATGCCGAGCGTGCCGCTCATGTGTCTCTCCTCCAGGGTGTCAACGGGCGCCACAGGAGCGCAGATGGGCCCGGGTGCGCCGGGCGATGGGCAGCGGCCGGTCGGGCGGGCACGGGTACATGTCCTGCTCCACGATGGCGAAGAGCTCCACCCCGAGCCGCTGCGCGGCCGCCAGTACGGGCTCCAGCGCGGGCACCCCCGACGGCGGCTCGCACATCACCCCGCGGGCCACGGCCGGTCCGAAGGGCAGCTCCTCGGCCCGTACTTCGGCGAGGACCCGCGGGTCCACCTGCTTGAGGTGGAGGTAGCCGATCCGCTCGCCGAAGGTTTCGATCGCCTCGACGCTGTCCCCGCCGCAGTACGCGTAGTGCCCGGTGTCCAGGCACAGCGAGACCAGGGCCGGATCGGTGGCGTCCAGGAAGCGGGCCACGTTCGCCGGGGTGTCGATGTGGGTGTCTGCGTGCGGGTGGACCACGATCCGCAGTCCGTAGCGGTCCCGGACCTCCCGGCCCAGCCGCTCGGTCTGGGAGGTCAGTTCGCGCCATTGGTCCGGGGTCAGGACCCGGTCCTCCAGCACCGCGCCGGTCTTGTCGTCGCGCCAGAAGGAGGGGATGACGACCAGGTGCTCCGCGCCCGTGTCCTGGGTGAGCGCGGCGATCCGCGACACGTGCTCCCAGGTCTGCTCCCAGACGGCGGGCCCGTGATGGAGTCCGGTGAAGACGGTGCCGGCGGACACCCGCAGGCCCCGCTTCGCGGTCTCGTCGGCGAGGCGGGCCGCGTCGGTGGGCAGGTAGCCGTAGGGACCGAGCTCGATCCACTCGTACCCGGCGTCGGCGACCTCGTCGAGGAAGCGCTCCCAGGGGGTCTGGAGGGGATCCTCCGGAAACCAGACACCCCAGGAGTCCGGAGCCGAACCGACACGGATACGGGTCAACGCGGGTGGGGAGGAGGTCATGACGGCCACCTTAGGGTGCGAGGCTCAAGGCAACGGGGAAGGCGAATGGGACGGGAACGGGGAGCGGGAGGAACGGCGCAAGTGGCAGGAGATGCGGAAGTGTCGGCTGTGAACAGCGCGGACGGGTCCGCGTACGACCTGATCACCATGGGACGGATCGGGGTGGATCTCTACCCGCTCAAGACCGGTGTACCGCTCGGCGAGGCCGACACCTTCGGCAGGTTCCTCGGCGGCTCGCCCACGAACGTCGCCGTCGCCGCGGCCCGGCTGGGCCGCCGCACGGCCGTGATCACCCGGACCGGGGCCGACCCCTTCGGGGCGTACCTGCGCGCGGAGCTGCGCGGCTTCGGCGTCGACGACCGGTGGGTGGGCGAGGTCGAGCGGTACCCGACCCCCATCACCTTCTGCGAGGTCTTCCCGCCGGACCACTTCCCGCTCTACTTCTACCGGCTCCCCAAGGCCCCCGATCTGGAGATCGGGGCGGACGAGGTGGACCTGGAGGCCGTACGGGCGGCCCGGGTCTTCTGGATGACGGGCACCGGACTCAGCGCGGAGCCGAGCCGCAGCGCCACCCTCGGCGCGCTGGAGGCCCGCTCGAAGTCCGGCACCACCGTCTTCGACCTGGACTGGCGGCCCATGCTCTGGGAGGAACCGCCGGGGCCCTGGTACGAGCGGGCCCTCGCCCTGGCGACCGTCGCCGTCGGCAACACCGAGGAGTGCGCGGTGGCCACCGGCCGGGACGAGCCGTACGCGGCCGCGCGGGCGCTGCTCGACGCCGGGGTGGAACTGGCCGTGGTCAAACGCGGGCCGCAGGGGGTGCTGGCCGTGCACCGGGACGGCACGGTGGTGGAGGTGCCGCCGGTGCCGGTGACGGTGGTCAACGGGCTGGGCGCCGGGGACGCGTTCGGGGGCGCGCTGTGCCACGGACTGCTGGCCGGCTGGGACCTGGAACGGGTGCTGCGCCACGCGAACGCGGCCGGCGCGATCGTGGCCTCCCGGCTGGCGTGCTCGACGGCGATGCCGTTCCCCGACGAGGTGGAGGAGGTGCTGGGCCGTGCCGGTGGTGTCTGAGTCGGCCATGGAGTTCACCCGGCTGCGGGTGCTGGAACTGGCGCCGGGGGAGACGTACGGGTTCGCCTGCGGCGACGCGGAATGGATCGTCCTGCCCCTCGCGGGCGGCTGCGAGGTCCGCTACACGGACGCTCCCCCGGGCCCGGCCGGCCCTCCCGGCCCGGCTCGGGACGGGTCCCCTGGGCTTGATCCCGGGGTGGACCCGGATCCGGAGCCCGACGCGGAGCCGTTTCCGGACGGGGGTGCCGGGCCGGGGTCCGGGGTGGATCCGGATCCTGAGCCTGACCCCGAGCCGTTTCCGGACGGGAGTGCCGGGCCGTTCGCGGACCCGCTCGCCGGTGGTGCGGGCCGGGGTGCCGTGGGTGGGACGCCGCCGCAGGTGTTCCGGCTCGATGGGAGGGGCGGGGTGTTCGACGGGCCGAGTGACTTCGCGTACCTGCCCCGTGACGGGCGCGCCGAGGTCGGCTCGGCGCGGGGCGGCCGGTTCGCCCTCGCCGGGGCCCGCTGCGAGCGTCGGCTGCCGGCCCGGTACGGGCCCGCCGGGGCCGTCCCCGTGGAGCTGCGCGGTGCCGGCACCTGCTCCCGCCAGGTCCACAACTTCGCCGCCGCCGACGTGTTCCCCTGCGACCGGCTCATCGCCGTCGAGGTGCTCACCCCCGGCGGGAACTGGTCCTCGTACCCGCCCCACAAGCACGACGAGCACCACCCCGGCGAGGAGTCCCGCCTGGAGGAGATCTACTTCTTCGAGATCGCCCCGCACGACGGCGTCCCCGGCCTCGGCTACCAGCGCGTGAGCCCCTCCCCGGCCGGGAAGACCGACGTCCTCGCCGAGGTCCGCACGGGCGACACCGTCCTGATCCCGGACGGCTGGCACGGCCCCTCCATCGCCGCGCCCGGCCACGACATGTACTACCTGAACGTGATGGCCGGGCCGGACGCGACGCGGGAGTGGCTGATCCGGGACCACCCCGACCACGGCTGGATCCGCGGCACCTGGCCCGGCCTCGCCGTCGACCCCCGGCTGCCCTTCCCCCGCGCGGAGGACCCCGCATGAGGCTCACCACCGCCCAGGCCCTGGTCCGCTTCCTGGCCCGCCAGTACACCGAGCGCGACGGCCGCCGCCACCGGCTGATCGCCGCCACCTGGGGGATCTTCGGGCACGGCAACGTGGCCGGGATCGGACAGGCCCTGCTGGAGAGCGGCCCGGAGGCCATGCCCTTCCTCCAGGGGCGCAACGAGCAGGCCATGGTGCACGCCGCCGTCGGCTACGCCCGCCAGAGCGGCCGGCTCTCCGCGCACGCCGTGACCACCTCCATCGGGCCCGGCGCGACCAACCTCGTCACCGGCGCCGCCCTCGCCACGATCAACCGGATCCCGGTGCTCCTGCTGCCCGGCGACACCTTCGCGACCCGGCCCGCCGACCCGGTGCTCCAGCAGCTCGAAGTGCCGTACGCGGGAGACCTCTCCGTCAACGACACCCTGCGGCCCGTCTCGCGCCACTTCGACCGGATCACCCGCCCCGAGGCCCTGGTCCCGGCCGCCCTCCAGGCGATGCGGGTGCTCACCGACCCCGTGCAGACCGGGGCGGTCACCCTCGCGCTGCCGCAGGACGTGCAGGCCGAGGCCCACGACTGGCCCGAGGAGTTCTTCGCCGAGCGGGTGTGGACCGTGCGCCGCCCGCGTCCCGACCGCCGCGAGCTGGCCGCCGCCGCCGAGGCGGTACGGGGCTCCGCGCGCCCCCTGATCGTCGCCGGCGGCGGCATCCGGCACGCCGCCGCCGGGGACGCGCTCGCCGCCCTCGCGGAGGCCACCGGGATCCCGGTCGCCACCACGCAGGCGGGCAAGGGGGTCCTCCCGTACGACCACCCCGCCGAAGTGGGCGGCGTCGGCCACACCGGGACGGCCACCGCCGACGCGCTGGCCCGGGAGGCCGACCTGGTCATCGCCGCCGGGACCCGGCTCACCGACTTCACGACCGCCTCCTCGACCCTCTTCCAGAACCCCGCCGTCCGCTTCCTCGGCCTCAACCTCGACCCGTACGACGCCCACAAGCTCGCCGCCCTGCCCCTGGTGGCGGACGCCCGCGAGGGGCTGGCGGAGCTGCTCGAAGCGGTCGCCGGGTACCGGGTCGCGCCCGCGTACGAGGCCGCGTACACCGAGGCCAAGGCCGGGTGGGAGGCCCGCGTGGACGCCGCGTACGCCGTACCCGCCGACGAGGAGGACCTGCCGCCCACCCAGGCCCAGGTCCTCGGCCTCCTCGACGGGCTCGTGGACGGCACCGACATCCTGGTCAACGCCGCCGGCTCGCTCCCCGGGGACCTGCACAAGCTCTGGCGGGCCCGCTCGGCCGACCAGTACCACGTCGAGTACGGCTACTCCTGCATGGGCTACGAGATCCCCGCCGCCCTCGGCACCGCCCTCGCCGCGCCCGGCCGCCCGGTGTGGGCCCTGGTCGGCGACGGGACGTACCTGATGAACCCCACCGAGCTCGTCACCGCCGTGCAGGAGGGCGTCCCGGTCAAGGTGGTGATCATCGACAACCAGGGCTTCGCCTCCATCGGCGGCCTGTCGGGGGCCGTGGGCGGCGAGGGCTTCGGCACCGCGTACCGCTTCCGGGGGCCCGGCGGCGCGTACGACGGCGCCCCCCTGCCGGTGGACCTCGCCGCGAACGCGGCCTCCCTGGGGATGGCCACCATCCGTACCCGCACCATCGGTGACCTGCGAAAAGCCCTCTCCGAAGCGCGTGCGGCGGACCGTCCCACATGTGTCTACGCACAGACCCGAACACCCGACACTGTGTCGGGCCCACCCCCGGCACAGGCGTGGTGGGATGTTCCTGTGGCCGAGACCGCGACCCGTGCGTCGGCGGCCCTGGCCCGTGACGAGTACGACCGGCAAGCCGCGCAGCGACGTCGCCATCTGTGAAGGAGCAAGCATGAAGACCGTCAACCACTGGATCGGTGGCAAGACCGTCGAGGGCGCGTCGGGCAACTACGGCCCGGTCACCGACCCGGCCACCGGCGAGGTCACCACACAGGTCGCCCTCGCCTCCGCCGAGGAGGTCGACGCCGCGGTACGGGTCGCCCAGGAGGCGTTCCTGTCCTGGGGCCAGTCCTCGCTGGCCGCCCGCACCAAGGTGCTGTTCGCCTACCGCGCCCTGCTGGACGCCAACCGCGACGCCATCGCGGAACTGATCGTCGCCGAGCACGGCAAGGTGCACTCGGACGCGCTGGGCGAGGTCGCCCGCGGCCTGGAGATCGTCGAGCTGGCCTGCGGGATCACCACCCAGCTCAAGGGCGAGCTGTCCACCTCCGTCTCCAACCGCGTGGACGTCTCCTCGATCCGCCAGCCGCTGGGCGTCGTCGCGGGCATCACGCCCTTCAACTTCCCGGCGATGGTGCCGATGTGGATGTTCCCGCTGGCCGTGGCCTGCGGCAACACCTTCATCCTCAAGCCGAGCGAGAAGGACCCCTCGGCCGCCAACAAGCTGGCCGAGCTGATGACCGAGGCCGGTCTCCCGGCGGGCGTCCTGAACGTCGTCCACGGCGACAAGGTGGCCGTCGACGCGCTCCTCGCCCACCCGGGCATCTCCGCCGTGTCCTTCGTCGGCTCCACCCCGATCGCCCGCCACATCCACACCACCGCCTCGGCCAACGGCAAGCGCGTCCAGGCGCTGGGCGGCGCGAAGAACCACATGCTGGTGCTGCCGGACGCCGACCTGGACGCCGCCGCCGACGCGGCCGTCTCCGCGGCCTACGGTTCGGCCGGCGAGCGCTGCATGGCGATCTCCGCGGTCGTCGCCGTCGGCTCCATCGCGGACGAGCTCGTCGAGAAGATCCGCGAGCGCGCCGAGAAGATCAAGATCGGTCCCGGCAACGACCCCACGTCCGAGATGGGTCCGCTGATCACCGCCGCCCACCGCGACAAGGTCGCCTCCTACGTCAAGGGCGCCGCCGCCCAGGGCGCGGACGTGGTCCTGGACGGCACCGGCTACACGGTCGAGGGCAACGAGAACGGCCACTGGATCGGCCTGTCCCTCCTGGACAACGTCAGGACCGACTCCGACGCCTACCGCGACGAGATCTTCGGCCCGGTGCTGTGCGTGCTGCGCACCGAGACCTACGAGGAGGGCGTGGCCCTCATCAACGCCTCGCCGTTCGGCAACGGCACCGCGATTTTCACCCGCGACGGCGGCGCCGCCCGCCGCTTCCAGCTGGAGATCCAGGCGGGCATGGTCGGCGTGAACGTGCCGATCCCGGTGCCGGTGGGCTACCACTCCTTCGGCGGCTGGAAGGACTCGCTCTTCGGCGACCACCACATCTACGGCAACGACGGCATCCACTTCTACACCCGCGGCAAGGTCGTCACCACCCGCTGGCCGGACCCGGCCGACGCCCCGGCCGGCGTGGACCTGGGCTTCCCCCGCAACCACTGACGCCCGGCAACCCCTGACGCCCGGCAACCCCTGACGCCCGGCCGCCGGTGACCCCCGGCGGCCCCGGCACCCGGCCGCCGACGTCGCCGGCCGGCGCCCCGAACAGCAGGACCCCCCGTCCAACCCTCACCGACCGGGGGGTCCTGCCGTACGCCGCTGCGGGGCGGTTCAGGGCGGAGGGGGCTGTCCGACCGTCGGGCCCCGCCGGTCAGCGGGTCCGCGCCAGGTCGCGGGCCGGTTCGGGCCGCGGCGGGTCCGAGCGTCGCCGGCGGCGCAGTACCAGGACCGCGGTCCCCGCCCCCGCCAGTACCAGGACCGCTCCCGCCGCCGTCCAGGGGACCGCGAGGAAGTCCGTGGCGGACTCGGAGGAGAGGTCGGGGTAGGCGGCCGCGCCCGCCGAGACCGTGACGCTCACCCAGTCCAGCTGGGGGGAGTCCGGCCACGGTTCGGTCAGTTCCACCCGCTGCCCCGGCAGCAGCACCAGCTTCGGCTGCCGGGCCGGCCGGTCCAGCACCCGGCGCCCGAACAGGCCCCGTGCGGACACCGCCACCTTCGGCTCCACCACCACGTTGCCCCGGTTGACCAGCGCGTACGAGACCGTGGCGCGGGCGTCCTTCACCCACGGCAACAGGGGCGCCCCCCGGGTGACCCGTACGTCCTCCACGCTCAGCCCCGGGGTCAGCGGACCCGGCACCCGGAAGTACAGCCGGGCCCCCACCGAACGCTTCACCCCCACCTGCACCTTGCCGTCCTTCTGTACCCCCTCGACGGCGGTGTTGAGCGCGACGATCCCGCCGACGTGGTCGCCCGGGGTGGCGTCGCCGGGGACCTTGACGGTGAAGGGGATGTCGGCGCGGCCCTTGGGCGGCACGGTCACGGTGGCCGCCGCCTGCGGCGCCAGCGCGATCCAGGTGCCGACGTCCTTGGGCTTCGTCTCGGCGGGCAGCAGCGCGAAGGCGCCCCCCGACGGGGTGTTCGCGGCGTCGGTGGCGAAGACCTGGAAGGTCAGCTCCTTGTCGGAGGAGTTCAGGATCGTCGCGCTGTCGCTGACGGTGGCCCCGGCGGCGCCCTGGTGGAAGAAGTACGCGCGGTCGGTCATCGCCGCGCCCGCGGCGGGCGTGGGGAACACCCCCCAGGTGCCGTTGTCGGCGGCCGTGGCGGGGGCGGCGGACAGGGCGGGGAGCAGCAGCAGCCCGCACAGACCGGCGAGGAGGACGTGCGGGAGGGTGCGCAGGCGCATGGGCGGGTCTCTCCAGTCACGGCGCGGAACGGGAAGAGGGGTGGTGCGGCGCCACGGCGCCGCACCACCCTGGGCCGGGCCCGGTCAGGCGATCGAGAAGGTCACGACCGACTGGTAGGTGTCGGCGAACATGAACGGCGGCAGCTGGAGCATCGCCGCGCCGCCCACGGCGAACTCGCCGCCGGTCAGCTCGTCACCGCCGGCCGCCTGGGAGGCGACCTTCATCGGCGTGTCGGTGATCGCGCCCGGGACACCGGCGGTGCAGGTGCTCGGGCTGTCCGGGTTGGTCACGGTGCAGGACGGCTGGATGCCGATCTGCGCCTTCGCCATCGAGTGGCCGGTCGCCTGGTTCAGGAACGGCGTACGGGTCGCCGTCACGTCCCAGCCGAGGCTGCCGCCGCGGAAGTCCTGGACGGTGGCGGCGTTGAACGCGCCGAACACCGACTGGGCCTTGCCGTTGATGGTCACCGAGCCGAAGCTGACGGCCGGCTGGCCGTCCTTCGGGCCGAGGGCCAGCGGTCCGGGCAGCACCTCGATGTCCACCGGGTTCTGCACGCCCGCCTGCTCCTCGACGAACACGAAGGGCTTGGTCGGAGGCACCGAACCGTCGATCTTGATGGCGTCGGCCTTCTTGGTGACCGTGATGTTGCAGGTGGCGGCGCCGGACGCGTCCGCCGTGCCGGTACCGGTGTCACCGGTCGCCGCGCCCGCGAGGAGGGCGGAGCAGGTGACCGGGCCGGCCGGGAAGTTGGCGCCGGTGGCGGTGACGGCGGTGCCCGCCTTGCCGCTGTTGGGCGCCAGCCTGGTGGTGACCGGGTCCTTGGGCAGGGCCTCGACGGCCACCGAGCCGACGGAGGCGCTGGGGCGCGGTTCCGGCGTACAGGTGGTCGTGTAGACCGTGCCGCCGAGGTCGGCGTCCGTGACCACCTGGTCGATGGTGATCTGGACCGTGGTGCCCTCGGTGCCGTCCGGGATGGTGATGTTCCCGCTGAAGGCGGGCGGGTCGGCCTTCTTGCCGGCTTCCTGGTGGCTGGGGACGGCCGCGCTGGTGACCGTCTGGGCGACCCCGCCGACGAGCAGCTTCGCCTTGATCGTGTTGACCGTGTCGATGGTGAACATCGGGACGACCGGGGTCTCGCCGGGGTCGATGGTGATCGGGACGCTCTGGCCGGCCTTCGCGGTGTCCGGCAGCGTGATCGTGTAGTCCTGGTTGCCGTTCGCGCCCGGCTGGGGGGCGGGGGCGACGCACTTCACGGGGACCGAAGTGGTCTTGGTCGCGGCCTGCGCCGTGCCCGTGAGGGCCACCACACCGCCCGTCAGGGCCAGGGAAAGGGCGCCCGCCCCGGCCAGAACTCTTCGTCGGAACGTTGTACTCACTGGGTCGCGACTCCTTCGTCAGACGAAACCCCTCCCCCCACCCGCTGTGGGGAGGAGGTTGAGCCGGTGCGGATGGCCGTCATTGACGCGTCGCGGTCATGAGAAGTCAATGGCTTGCTTTCGCCCGAAGCGCACAGACATTGATGTCCCATCAGACCCGGTCTGATGGGACATCGGATACCGACTGGTCGGTGGCGGGTGTGCCTGGGCGCGAGGGGTCAGCGGTCCGTCGGGACGTGCAGGAGCAGGTTCGTGGTCCCGGCCGGGAGGTTCGTGATCCGGTCCGGGACCGCGGAGCGCACCAGGGCCTGGCGCACCTGCTCGGGGGACGGGTGCAGGCCGGGCGCGCCGGTGGCGGTGCCGGGCGTGGCGCTGGTGCCGGGTGTGGCGTCCCCGGGGGCCGCCAGGATCAGGGCGGCCGCGCCCGCCACGTGCGGGGCGGCCATGGAGGTGCCGGACGCGCGGGCGAGGGCGGTCGCGGAGCCCTTCCAGGCGGAGACGACGGACACGCCCGGCGCGGAGATGTCCACGCAGGGGCCGTGGTTGGAGAACGCGGGGCGGCGGTCGGCGGCGTCGGTCGCGCCGACGGTGAGGGCCTGCGGGACGCCGGAGGGGGAGCCGGCGCAGGCGTCCTTGCCCTCGTTCCCGGCGGCCACGGTGAAGGTGATCCCGGACGCCACCGCGCGGATGACGGCCGCGTCCATGGCGTGGCTCCGGGTGCCGCCCATGCTCATGTTGGCCACGTAGGGGCCCTTCGTGGCGTTCCTGACCGCGTCCTTCACCATCCAGTCCAGGCCGCGCAGGATCGCCGACAGCCGCCCGTCGCCCCGGCAGTCGGCCACCTTCACCCCGACGAGGGAGACCCCCTTCGCCACCCCGTACGTCGCCCCGCCGACGGTCGCCGCGACATGGGTCCCGTGGCCGTTGCAGTCGGCCGCGCCCTCCAGGAACACCGCGTTGTACCCGGCGTGGGCGCGTCCGCCGAACTCCTGGTGGAGGGTGTTGATTCCGGTGTCGACCACGTAGACGGTGACGCCCCGGCCCTGGGAGGCGTACGCGTACGAGCCGTCGAGCGGCAGCTCGCGCTGGTCGATCCGGTCCAACGGCCAGGGCGCGGACCGCTGCACGGCGACGCCGGCCACCGCCGGTGCGGGGGCCGGGGCGGCGGTGGGGGCCGGGGGAGCGGAGGGCGGGGGCGGCGTCGGGTCCTCGGAGATCCGGTACAGCCCGTCCGGCTCCACGGAGGCGAC
Source organism: Streptomyces lavendulae subsp. lavendulae (assembly GCF_002803845.1). Classification (GTDB taxonomy): domain Bacteria; phylum Actinomycetota; class Actinomycetes; order Streptomycetales; family Streptomycetaceae; genus Streptomyces; species Streptomyces lavendulae. The sequence goes on from NZ_CP024985.1 coordinate 5,419,604, forward strand.
CCTCGGGTCGGCGGCCAGCTCGGCGGCACGGGCCGCGGTGGTGCGCACGGCGAAGCCGTCGAGGGCGGCGTCGTAGACCGCCGAGACCCGGTCGCCCGCCTCCGCCGCCTCGGCGGCGAGAGCCCGGGCCGGGGCGCGGGAGCTGGTGTCCTTGAGGACGACGACGTAGGGGGCGGTGGGGGCGTCGGTGGCGCGGGCGGCGTCGGCGGTGTGCGGCGGCAGGACGGTGGCCGTCGCGAGCAGGGCGGCGGCCGGGAGGAGCGCGGTCATGGCGGTCATGCCGCCGATGCTCGGGCCGCCCCGGCGGCGGCGCGCGGAGGGTGCGCCGACTGGCCGCACGACACGCCGCCGCAAGGGGGCGCGGCGGGCTAGCCGAGTGCCCAGCCGCGCATGGTGAAGACGCCCTCGTCCTCGGCGCCCGCCGACTCGTAGGTGGCCAGGGCGGGTCCGTTGTCGGTGTCGACCCCCACCCACATGCCGTAGCAGCCGCGTGCCCTGGCCTCGTCCGCGAGGGCCAGGGCCAGGGCGCGGCCGATCCCGCGCCGCCGGTGGGCCTCGTCCACGGAGAGCTCGTAGAGGCACATCTCGGCGCCCTTGTCGGGGTGGGTCATCTCGACGCCGGAGACCATGCCGACCGGCACGTCCCCGACGTAGGCGATCAGCATCAGGTGGCCGGGCGCGTCGAGGAAGCGCCGGGCCCATTCCTCGCGGGCGGGACCGTCGAAGAGCCCTTCGGCCGCCACGAGTTCGGCGCAGCTGCGGGCGCGGCGGATGTCCATGGCCCCGACCCTAGACCCAACCGCCGCACCGGCACCCGGCCCGCGCCGCCCGGGAGTGCCCCGGCGTCGCCGGGCCCGCCGGGGCCGTGGCGGTGGGTCAGGTGCTGCGGAGGGCCAGGGCTGCCGCGAAGGCGGGTGGTGCCGGGAGGTCGCTCAGGGTCCAGCCCGCAACCGGCGCCGGCGTGGCCGCCGAGCCCACGTACGGGTCGGCCAGGCCCAGTGCCAGCCCCGTGCCGGTGGCCTTGAGGTAGGCCTCCTTGCGGGACCACACCCGCGCGAGGGCCGCCGGTCGGTCCGCCACCGGCAGGCCGACGAGCTCGGCCGTCTCCGCCGGATGCAGGGTGCCCAGGACGTCGTCCACCGCTCCCGCTCCGGGCAGACCCTCGATGTCCACGCCGACCGGCACCCCCGCGAAGGCGAAGTAGGCCATGTCGTCGCTGTGCGAGAGCGAGAAGTGCACCGCGCCCCCGGCCACGGCGGGGCGCCCGTGCGGTCCGCCGCAGCACGGGCAGTCCTCCCGCACGAGGGCGACCTTCTCGGGCGCCAGCCCGAGGTACCCGCCGAGCAGTACACGCAGCCCCACGTGCGAGGCGAGGTAGCTGCGCCGGTCGCCCGCGCGCAGCAGCCGCGAGAGCCGGTCCCGCTCGGACGCGTCCAGCAGTGCGACGGCACCGGCGACCTCGTGGCCGCCGACCACCTCGCGCGTGGTGTCCAGGGACCACACGGTCACGGTGCCGCCCACCGGGAGCGCGCCGGTCCGGGGTATGTCCTCGCCGAGTTGGTTCACGTACTCGATCACCTGATGAGGGTAGACGAGGCGGCGTCGGGCCCGGCTACCCTCGTCCGGTATTGATCTTTCCGAGTCCAGGGGGAACTCGCCGTGCTCAGTGCTGTCGTGACGCCGGAAGGCGACCGGATCCGGTGGGTCGAACTCGCGGGGCAGGGACCGGCCCGTGTCTACCTGCACGGCCTCGGCGCCACCTCCCCGGCGTACTTCGCGGCCGTCGCCGCGCACCCGCTGCTGGCCGGGCGGCGCTCGCTGCTGGTCGACATGCTGGGGCACGGGCACAGCGACCGGCCCGAGGCGTTCACATACACCCTGGAGGCGCACGCCGACGCCGTCGCCCGGGCGCTCTCCGAGGCCGGGGTCGAGGGGGCCGAGCTGATCGGCCACAGCATGGGCGGGGCGGTGGCCATCGTGCTCGCCGCGCGGCACCCCCGCCTGATGTCCCGGCTCGTACTGGTCGACGCCAACCTGGACCCGGTCCCGGCCGTTCCCCGGGCACCGGGCAGCAGCGGGATCGCCTCGTACACGGAGGAGGAGTTCCTGGCCGGCGGCTGGTCCGAGGTCCGTGACCGGGTCGGCGCGCACTGGTGGTCGACCATGCGGCTGGCCGGCCGCACCGCCCTGCACCGCAGCGCGGTCCACCTCGCCGCGGGCACCACGCCCACCATGCGCGAGCTCCTGCTGGACCTGAAGCTGCCGCGCACCTTCCTCTACCCGCAGGCCGACGGTTCCCTGCCCGGGGCCGAAGCCCTGGAGGCCGCCGGGGTCGCCGTCGTCGCGGTGCCGGACTGCGGGCACAACATCATGCTGGACAACCCCGAGGCCTTCGTCCGCGCCACGGCCGCCGCCCTCGCCCCGGCCACCCCCTGACCCGTCACCGCCGGGAGGATCCGGGGGAGCAGCGGGGCCGGCGGCGGCGTCAGCGGCGCCCTGTCGGGACGGCCGAGGCGGGTGCCAGGGAGGGCCGTCCGTCCGGTATTCGCGCCCCCGGCGAGGGCGTGCCGTCGGTCCAGGCGTAGACCTTCCGGCCGCGCACGGCGACCTGGTACTGGTACCGGTCCCGGCACTCGGGCCGTTCCTCGGAGCGCGTGTCGCCGGGCCACCAACGGGCGTTCAGATGGGGTCCGCCCGCCTTCTTCGGGGCGCTGACGGCGCACTGCGGACCATCGAGCGGGGTCTTGCCGAGGGTGAACCGGATCAGCCGGGCCTCGCCGGTGGTGCGCACCCGTACGCGCACGTCGGTGGCGTCCTTCGGTATCCAGCTCGGCAGGACGAACGCCAGGTCACCGCGCGTGGGCGCGTCGGCGGCGGTGGCGAAGTGCCTGCCCTTCTCCTTGAAGAAGCGGTCGTTGAGGGTGTTGGTGACCGGGTTGGGCGGAAGGTTCGGCAGAGCGAGCGCGGCGATGGCGAAGGCTCCCGCCAGGGCGGCGGCGATGACGAGCGGACGGCGGTTCATAGCCATAAGTGTTCGGATCGGAGCCCGTTCGCGCGTCCCTCCGCAGTACGAATCGCAACTCTGCCTGAAGTCGCATACGGCGTCATACCTGAGTGCCGGTCCGGGCGGCCGGCCTGGGCCCACGGTCCTTCCCGGGGCCTCGTTATAGGAGCGCTGGGGGTCGGAGATATGCCGCGCCCCGAGAGTGAATCCGCAAGCCGCTCCGCGCAGTTGACGGGCGGCCCGCTCTCCCCCCCCCACTCCCCCCCCCGCCGCCCGGAGGAATGCCATGCGTCTTCGTCTCGCTCCCCTGCTCGCCGCCACGGCGGCCGCGGGTCTGCTCGCCCTCGCCACCCCCGCGTCGGCGGCCCCGGCGGACAAGCCGCAGGTCCTCAGCACCTGGACGCAGACCAGCGCGTCCAGCTACAACGCCTGGCTCGCGGCGCGCGGCAGCCAGGGCAACTGGTCCGCGTACGGTTTCGACTGGTCCACGGACTACTGCTCGTCCTCCCCGGACAACCCCTTCGGCTTCCCGTTCCAGACGGCCTGCGCCCGCCACGACTTCGGCTACCGCAACTACAAGGCGGCCGGTTCCTTCCCGGCGAACAAGTCCCGGCTGGACGACGCCCTGTACGCGGACCTGAAGCGGGTGTGCTCGCAGTACTCGGGCGTCAAGAAGGGCTCCTGCGACAGCACGGCCTGGACCTACTACCAGGCGGTCAAGGCCTTCGGCGTCTCCCCGCAGGACGCCCCGGCGGCCTGACGGCCCCGAAGCCGGCCCCGGTCCGCTCCCGCCCCTCGATCCCCGTCCCGCCCTCGCCCCCGTCGGGCGGGACGGCTCCCCTTCGCGGGAAAACACGGAAGCCCTCCCGATGGGAGGGCTTCCGTCGTGGTGCGGAGAGTGCCCCCGGCAGGACTCGAACCTGCGGCCAAGCGCTTAGAAGGCGCCTGCTCTATCCACTGAGCTACGGGGGCCGGAAGGTGACCGTGGTGGCCTGGAGCCCCTTGGTGGGGGTGGGACTGCGGTCCGTGCCGGGTCAAGGATAGGGCTCCGGTCGCCTTGTCCCGGTTGCTTCACCCGCGTGCCACGATGTGGAGGTTCGGTGAAGCGGTCCCGATAATCGCAGGCAGGTGCGATTCGCGCATCGCTTTTGCGCCGCGTCGGCCTGGGTGTTGTGCACTCGTTATGCCTGCGTCCCACTCGTCCTCCGTGTCCAGGATGTCCCGTCGCGGTAGCGGTCGGCGCGCAGAGGGCGTATAAGCTTCAAAAATGGTCCCAAATTGGGCATTCTTCGCATGTGGTGACCTTGGATGTTCGGCCTCAGCTGCTCGATGCCCTGTCCGCCCTGCGCGACCGGGTCGCGTCCGTGCGTCTGCCGCTGCCCCTGCCCGGCGCCCCGCGCGCCCGCCAGACCAGAGCCGAGCTGCTCGCGCAGCTCGACGACTACCTCGTACCCCGGCTGAAGGCGCCGGAGGCGCCCATGCTCGCCGTCGTCGGCGGGTCCACCGGCGCCGGTAAGTCCACCCTCGTCAACTCCCTCGTCGGCCGCCAGGTGAGTGAAGCCGGGGTGCTCCGGCCGACGACACGCACCCCCGTGCTCGTCTGCCATCCGGATGATCATCACTGGTTCGCCGGGATGCGGATCCTGCCCGACCTCCTGCGCGTCTGGGTGCCCGAAGGCGAGGAGGAACTGCTCCCCGCGCCCAAGAAGGGCCCTCCCCGCGGAGCCGGCCAGCGGAAGGTGACCGGCCAGCTGAGGATCGAGACCGTCTCGACCCTCCCGCGAGGGCTCGCCGTCCTCGACGCCCCCGACATCGACTCCCTGGTGGTCGAGAACCGGACGCTCGCCGCGCAGCTGATCTGCGCCGCCGACGTCTGGGTCATGGTCACCACCGCCTCGCGGTACGCCGACGCCGTCCCCTGGCACATGCTGCGCACCGCCAAGCAGTACCGGGCCACCCTGGTCATCGTCCTCGACCGGGTCCCGCACCAGGTGCTCGCCGAGGTCTCGCGGCAGTACGGGGCCCTGCTCACCCGGGCCGGGCTGGGCGACGTACCGCGGTTCACGGTGCCGGAGCTCCCCGAATCGGCCGGCGGGGGCGGGCTGCTGCCGGCGAGCGCCGTCGCGCCGCTGCTCGCCTGGCTCGGCCACCACGTCCAGGACCCGGCCGCCCGGCAGTACGCCGTCGGGCGGACCGCGCTCGGCGCCCTCGACTCCCTCGGACGCCGCATGCCGGAACTCGCCTCCGCCGTTGCCGCGCAGCACGCCGCCGCCGTACGGCTGACGTCAGCCGTCGAGGACGCGTACAAGCAGGAGGGCAGACGGGTGCGCAACCGCCTGGACCGGGGCGCCGTACTCGCCGGCGACGCACTGACCAGATGGCGCGGCTACCCCCTCGACACCAGCGCCGACGAACTGCTCGACTCCCTCGCCGAATCGCTGGCCGCGCTCCTCCAGTGCGCCGTGGCCTCCGCCGACGAACGCATCGCCGCCGCCTGGCGGCGCGAGCCGGCCGCCGGGGCGGTGACGCTGCCCGCGCCCGACCGGGAGGCGGCGGAACGCATCGGCGTGGCCGTACGGCGGTGGCGGCGGGTACTGGAGGAACTGGCCGAGGACGAGGTCGCCCGGCTCGACCGGCAGCCGGCGCCCGACCCCGACGCCGTCGCCGCCCTCCTCGTCGCCGCCCTCCTGGGCGGCAAGCGGGCCCGCCCGGCGGGGGAGAAGCTCGCCGAACGGATCGGCGTACAGTCCGCCGTCCGGCTGCGGGACCGGGGCGGGGAGCTGGTCGCCGAACACCTCGACCAGGTGCTGCGCGCCGAACGCGACCGCAGGCTCGCCCCGCTGGAAGCGCTCGAAGTGACCCCGGAACCGCAGGCCGAGCTGATCGCCGCGCTGTCCCTACTGCAGAAGGAGAGGTGACGCGGTGACCGCGCTGACCGACCGCGACCGCACCGACGACCGCTGGGACGACGGCTTCATCGCGCGCTCGCGCCACCGGAGCTTCCGCAAGGGCGGTGCGGGCGCACGGGGAGGGGGACCGCGGTCCGCTTCCCCGGGGGCGTCGGGGCCGCGCGACGAACGCGGCGGGCCCGGCGACGCCGACCCCGCCGACCTCGACGCGGTGTTCGACCAGGAGCCGGACGAGGAACGGCGCGAAGGCGACGAGGCCCTCGTCCGGGCCGTCTCCGGAGCAGGAAGCGACGGCGGCAAGGCCCCCGTCCTGCCGCTCAGCCCCGAGGCGCAGGCACTGCGGCTGCGCCTGGACGCCCTGCGCCAGCTCGTCGGGCTGTCCCGGACCCGGCTGGACGGCAAGACCCTCGCCGAGGCCGGCCGGGTGCTCGACGAAGCCGCGGCGCGCCGCGGCCTGTCCCCGCAGCACACGGTCGTCGCCGTCGCCGGAGCCACCGGAAGCGGCAAGTCCACGCTCTTCAACGCACTCGCCGGGGTGCAGATCTCCGAGACCGGACTGCGCCGCCCGACCACCGCCGCGCCGATCGCGTGCAGTTGGTCCGACGGAGCCGCGGGGCTGCTGGACCGGCTGGAGATCCCCGGCCGGCTGCGGCGCAGGCCCCGGGAGACCTCGGATGCCGAGGCGCTGCGCGGGATGGTCCTCGTGGACCTGCCCGACCTGGACTCGGCGGTCGGCGCGCACCGCGACCACGTGGACCGGGTGCTGGCGCTCGTCGACGCCGTGGTGTGGGTGGTGGACCCGGAGAAGTACGCGGACGCCGTCCTGCACGAGCGGTACCTGCGGCCGCTGGCCGGCCACGCGGAGGTGACGTTCGTCGTCCTGAACCAGGTGGACCGGCTGCCCGGCGAGGCCGCCGACCTGGTCCTGGACGACCTGCGCCGGCTCCTCGACGACGACGGCATCGCGCTCGGCGAACACGGCGAGCCGGGGGCCACCGTGCTCGGACTGTCCGCCCTGACGGGCGAAGGGGTCGGGGAACTGCGCGAGCTGCTCGGACAGTTCACCCAGGAGAAGGGCGCCGCGACCCGCCGCATCTCCGCCGATGTGGACCGGGCCGCCGGACGCCTGCGGCCCCTGTACGTCGCCGACGGGCACGCCGGGCCCGAGATCGGCGAGGCCGCCCGCGCCGAGTTCGAGGACCGGCTCGCGGAGGCCGTCGGGGCCTACGCGGCCGGCCTCGCCGCCGAACGGGCCTGGCGGCGCAACGCCGGCAAGGCCTGCGGCACGCCCTGGCTGCGGCTGTGGCGCTGGTACGAGAGCCGGCGCGCCCCGCGCACGCTGGCGGGGCTTGCCGCCCTCGCCGCGATCGGCCGCACCCCGGCGGCATCCGCCGAGACCCCGGTCGAGGAGGAGGTGACCGCCCGGCAGCGGGTGGAGCAGGCCGTGCGGACCGTCGCGGACGAAGCGGTCGTCGGGCTGCCCGACCCCTGGGCCCAGGCGGTGCGGGAGACCGCGGTGCGCGGCGCCGAAGGGCTGCCGGAGGCGCTCGACGAACTGGCGGTCACGCTGGGCGCGGCCGTCGCGGTGCCCGCCGCCAAGCCGCCCCGGCCCACCTGGTGGCCTGCGGCGGTGCTGGCGCAGGCGGCCATGACACTGGTGCAGATCTTCGGCGGGCTCTGGCTGGTCGGGCAGATCGCCGGGGTCCTGGAGCCGAAGCTGCTGCCGCCGGTGCTGTTCATGGTGGCGGGGATCATCGGCGGGCCGCTCGTGGAGTGGGCGTGCTCACTCGCGGCCCGGGGCCCGGCGCGCCGCTACGGGCAGGACGCCGAGCGCAAACTGCGGCAGGCCGCGGCCGGTTGCGGGCGGGCCAGGGTGCTGGAGCCGGTCGCGGCGGAGCTGCTGCGCTACCGCGAGGTGCGGGAGCAGTACGCCACCGTCGCCGCAGGGGGGACGAAGTTGTCCACAACCCGCCAGTAGTCCACAGGCCGGAGCGGGGAGGGCGGCCCCGCGCCAGCATGGTCGTACCCGTGCGGAAGGCCCGGACGGGTACGAGGCGGGGAGGGCGGCCGGGATGAACGACACCCTGGTGACGCTGGTGGGGTACGTGGCGACGCAGATCGACTTCAAGGAGACGCCGGCCGGCCCGTCGGCGAGGTTCCGCTTCGCGGTGACCCCGAGGTACTTCGACCGGCGCACGGACACCTGGACGGACGCCGCGACCAGCTTCTACACGGTCTGGGCGCGACGGGTGCTGGCGCTGAACCTGGCCAGTTCCGTCTCGGTGGGAGAACCCCTCGTCGTCCACGGGCGGTTGCGGGTCCGGGAGGATCCACCCGACGGCGACGGGGTGCGGTGGTTCTCGGCGGACATCGACGCGGTGGCGGTCGGGCACGACCTCAACCGCGGAACGGCCGCGTTCCGCCGGGTGGTCAAGACGGACACGCCACTGATGGGGCCTCAGAAGGCGGCGGTGGTCTGAGTGTTCGAGGAGGCTAGGATTCCCCGGTACTCACGGGCACCTGGGTCTTTGGCCCGAAGGGGAAGACTGTGTCGATTGCTGTTCCCGCGTCCTCTGCGTCCTCTGCGATCCCCGACCCCCGCGCTCGCGCGGGGAGATCACCGTCCGCACCCGCGGTCGGATCACCATCCGCGTCCGCAGGCGGAACGCCTTCCGCAGCCGTGGACGGATCACCGTCCGCGTCCACCCCGCCACCGGCCGTCGCCGCGGCCCGCGCCGCGATTCCGCTTCCTGCCGGGACAGGTGCTCCCGCCGCCGTCCCCGGGGACGCCACGCGGGCTGCCGCCCGGCCCGCCGGGGATCCGGGCGCGGGCACCGGGGGCGCTGCGCGGGGGGCGGTACGGCGGCCCCTGGCGGTCGCCCTGCTCACCGCCGCCGCCCTCGCCAGCGGGCCCGGGGCCCGCGCCGCGACGGACCCGGACCAGGCCGGCGGCCGGGCGGCGGAGGGCGCGAGCGCCGTGCTGGACGGGCTGAAGACGTACGGGCAGGCGGTCCTGCGCGCCGGGGACGGTTCGGTCCGCCAGATCCCGGCCGGGCTCTACGAGATGCGGGTCGACGGCGGTGGCATGCTCCAGACCTACGGGGTCGGCATCGCGGGCTCGGCGCAACCGCAGGCCCGGTACACGGAGAGCGGCTGGAACGGCTCCCCGCTGGCGGGGAACGCCGAGGCCGGACGGATCCGCTGGGTCCTGGAGCACTCCTATCCCCAGCACAACGACCTGGCCGGTCTCGCCAAGGAGGCCGGGGCCGGGGCGCTGACCGCAGAGAGCGCCGCCGCGGGGACCCAGGTGGCCATCTGGCGCCTCGCCGAGGGCGCGCAGGTCGAGGCGGCCGACCCGGCGGCGGCGCGGCTGGCCGACTACCTCCAGCGGGAGGCGGGGCGGCTGCCGGAGCCGCCGGCCTCGTTGGACCTGGACCCCGGCCAGGTGTCCGGCCCGGTGACGGGGCCGACCGGCGGCCGGCTCGGGCCGGTCACGGTCCGGACGGGGGCGCAGAGCGTGACCGTCACCCCGGACGCGGCGGCCGCGGCCATGGGGGTGCGCGTGGTGGACGCCGAGGGACGGCCGCTGGACTCCGCGGGCAACGGGAGCCGGCTCTGGTTCGAGGTGCCCGCGGGCACCCCGGACGGGACGGCGACGGTCGTCGTGCAGGGCTCCACGAAGGTGCCCGTCGGGCGGGTCTTCGCCAGCGGGGTCCCGGCCGAGGCACAGATCGTGGCGGGCTCCAGCGACGCCGCGGCGACGGCCACCGCCACGGCCGTCTGGCCCCGGGCGCAGCCGCCGGCGCAGGGCCCGGCAGGGACCGTGGGCACCCTGGCGGGCGCCTCGGAGGTGGCCGGGACCGAGGTGCCCGCGACCGCCTCGCCGGATTCCCCGGACGAGCGGCTGGCCACCAGCGGCAGCTCCGCCGCCACGCCGGTGATTGCCTCGCTCGCGGTGGGACTGGTGGTCCTGGGCGGGATGGTGGTCCTGCTGCTGCGCAAGCGGCCGTTGGAGGGAGAGGAGGACGCAGCGGGGTCCGAGGGCGCGGAAGGCTGATTCCGGACCGCCGTCCCGGGGTAGGCGGAGGCAATGGCTGATCAGGAACTGACCTGGCGGGGCACGGTCGCGCGGTGGGACCGGGGGCTGTTCGACGCGGTGGCCCGGCGGCACTGGCCGGGCGCCGACCGGGTGCTGCCGAGGCTCGGGCGCGCCGCCAACCACGGGGTGCTGTGGGGCGGGGCCGCCGTGGCGATCACCGTCCTGGGCTCGCCCCGGGCCCGCACGGCGGCGCTGCGCGGGATCGGCTCGCTCGCGCTGGCCTCGGCCACGATCAACACCGTCGGGAAGTGGTCGGTGCGCAGGCCCCGGCCGGTGCTGGACGGGGTCCCGCTGACGCGGCAGCCGGCCGTGCCGCCGCGGACCACCTCGTTCCCGTCCGGGCACTCCGCCTCGGCCTTCGCCTTCGCCGCGGGAGTGGCACTCGAATCCCCGGTGTGGGGGGCCGTGCTGGTCCCCGTCGCCGCGTCGGTGGCCTTCTCGCGCGTCTACACCGGGGTGCACTACCCCTCCGACGTGGTGGTCGGGTCGGCGCTCGGGGTGGCCGCGGCCCTCGCCGTACGCGGCCTCGCGCGCGAGGCCAAACGGGCGAGGGCCGTACCGGGCGACGAGCGGCCGGCGGCCGGGGTCCCCGCCCTGCCGGACGGGCAGGGGCTCACGGTCGTGGTGAACACCGCCTCGGGCACGGCCGGGACGGCGGGGCTCGACGTGCTGCGCGAGCGGCTGCCCAAGGCGGAGGTGGTCGAATGCGCCGGCGAGGAGCTGGAGGCCGAGCTGGCCGCGGCCGCCGACCGGGCCGAGGTGCTGGGGGTCTGCGGGGGCGACGGCACCGTCAACGCCGCGGCCACGGCGGCCCTGCGCGCCGGGGTGCCGCTCGCCCTGTTCCCCGGGGGCACCCTGAACCACTTCGCGCTCGACCTCGGGCTCGGCGGAACCGAGGACACCTGCCGGGCGATCGCCGAGGGCCAGGCCGTCCGGGTCTCGGTGGGCCGGATCACCCCGACGGACGGGTCCGGCGACGGTGCGACGCGGTACTTCCTGAACAACTTCAGCATCGGCGCCTACCCGGAGCTGCTGCGCCACCGGCTGCGCTGGGCCCCGCGGATCGGCGGCGGCCCGGCCGCGGTGCTCGCGGCCTGGCGGGTGCTGCGGGCCGAGCGGCCGGTCCGGCTGACCCTGGCCGGCCGGCCCCGCAGCGTCTGGTTGCTCTTCGCGGGCAACGGCACCTACCACGGCACCGGCCCCACGCCCCGGCGCCGGGACGGTGTCGGCGAGGGCCTCCTCGACCTCCGCCTCGTCCACGGCGGCGGCCGCCCGGGGCCCCGGCTGATGGCCGCCGCCTTCACCGGCCCGCTGAGCCGCTCACCGTTCCACGTGGCCACCCGCAGGCGCGGCCTCCGCGTCGAGGACGTCCCGCCGGGGACCCCGCTCGCCTACGACGGCGAGTACGCCAAGGCGCCCGCCTCCCTCGTGCTCGCCGCGCTCCCCGACGCCCTGGCCGTCTACCGCCCCCGCTGACCACCCCCGGACGGCGCCCCCGCCTCACCGGGCCGCCCGCCCGGACCGCACGGCCCGTCGCCGTCCGGCCGGGCGGCGTCCGGCCCGTCGCCGTCAGGCCCCTCGCCGCCCCGTCCCTCGCCGGCCGCCGCGTCGTCCGCGGCCACCGGGCCCGGTTCCACCCCGAGGTCGGCGCGCATCACGGCCCGCGCCCGTACCCAGGCGTCGCCCAGGTCCAGCAGCGCGGCGAGCACCTCGTCGAAACCCCAGCCCGGCAACGGGTTCCCCCGCTCCAGCCGCATCGTCCGGGCGTACGCGCCCGCGAGCTCCCGGGTCAGGACGTCCAGCTCCGCCATGACCGCGTCGGAGGCGATCATCTGGGCCTCCGCGAAGGCGGAGTGCATGGCGTGCCGGGCCTCCTGCAGGGCCGCCCGCCCCTCGTCGGTGACCTCGTCCCGGTGCACGGCCCACAGGTGGTTCATCAGCTCGACCCGGTAGCGGCGGTACCCGGCGTTGGCGTGCACGTAGCAGTCGCGCCGCTTCTCCCGCTCGGCCACCCGTCGGTCCCGCTGCCACTGGGCCCGCGCCAGCCGTTCCTGGCGGTCGAACTGATCGGCCTGGACCCGGCCGGTGATCCGCTGCGACAGGACCGGCGCGAGCAGCGTGCCCGTCACCGCCACGATGGCGCTGGCGAGCGCCAGCAACGCGTTGTCCACTCTTCCCCGTCCCCCCGAAACACCGATGCCCCACCGCCCGGGCGGCCCCCGCCCCCCGACCGCTGTCGAGAATGCCAGCTCCGCCGCCTCCAGGGCAGCGGGATCGGCCGCCCCGTGGCCGTCAGGACGCGGAGGACGCGGCGTCGGCCCGCCCGGACCCGGACTCCTCGACGCCGAGGTCGGCGCGCATCGCGCCCAGCATCTCCTCCCACTGGTCCCAGAGCCGGGTGAAGTCCCCCTTGAGCTCTTCGAACGACCCGTCCGGATCGGGGTCGCCCTCTTCCAGGCACATGATCCGCCGGTAGGTCTCGGACAGGGTTCTCGTCATGGTGTTCAGCTCGGCCAGGACCCGGGCGGAGGCCACTATCTGAGCGGCGGCGAAGACCGAGTGGTGGTCGCGCCGCGCCTCCTCGATGACCTCCCGCGCCGCTTCCGTCACCGCGCCCTTGTGGACGGTCCACAGGAAGTTCAGCAGGTGGGTCCGGTACCTGCGGAAGGACGCGTTGACGTTCGCGTAGGCCTCCCGCCGGCGGGCCAGGCCGGCCACCTGCTGCTCGCGGAGCCACTGGGCCTCGGCGGCCCGCTGCTCCCGCGTGAACTGCTCCGACTGGATGCGGGCCAGCAGGCGCGGCGACAGCACGGACGCCATGAGCGTGCCCGCGACGCCCACCACCGCGACCGCCAGCCCGATGTACGTGCTCTCCACTGAACCCCCCACCTGACCCCACCGACCCCATGGGCGGATGCCGAGCCGACCCGCCCGTCCCCTCCCGGCGGTGCCCAGGTCAGGGCCCCGCGACACCTACGCGTTTCCCCCGAGGGATGGACGTACGGCAAGATGGGGTGTATCTGCCCACCATCGATCTGCCGGACGGTTTCTCTTGGCTGAGTACATCTACACCATGCGCAAGACGCGCAAGGCGCACGGCGACAAGGTGATTCTGGATGACGTCTTCCTGAACTTCCTGCCCGGCGCGAAGATCGGTGTGGTCGGCCCCAACGGCGCGGGCAAGTCCACCGTTCTGAAGATCATGGCGGGTATCGAGCAGCCGTCGAACGGTGACGCCTTCCTCTCGCCCGGTTACAGCGTCGGCATCCTCATGCAGGAGCCGAAGCTCGACGAGTCCAAGACCGTCCTGGAGAACGTCGAGGACGGCGTCGGCGAGATCAAGACCAAGCTCAACCGGTTCAACGCGATCGCCGAGGAAATGGCGACGAACTACACCGACGAGCTGATGGCGGAGATGGGCAAGCTCCAGGACGACCTGGACCACGCCAACGCGTGGGACCTCGACGCCCAGCTGGAGCAGGCCATGGACGCCCTGGGCTGCCCGCCCGGCGACTGGCCGGTCACCAACCTCTCCGGTGGTGAGAAGCGCCGCGTGGCCCTCTGCAAGCTGCTGCTGGAGGCCCCCGACCTGCTGCTCCTCGACGAGCCCACCAACCACCTCGACGCCGAGTCCGTGAACTGGCTGGAGCAGCACCTCGCCCAGTACAAGGGCGCCGTCGTGGCCGTCACCCACGACCGTTACTTCCTCGACAACGTCGCCGAGTGGATCCTCGAACTCGACCGCGGCCGCGCGCACCCCTACGAGGGCAACTACTCCACCTACCTGGAGAAGAAGGCCGAGCGCCTCAAGGTCGAGGGCAAGAAGGACGAGAAGCGCGCCAAGCGCCTCAAGGAAGAGCTGGAGTGGGTCCGCTCCAACGCCAAGGGCCGGCAGGCGAAGTCCAAGGCCCGTCTCGCTCGCTACGAGGAGATGGCGGCCGAGGCCGACAAGATGCGCAAGCTGGACTTCGAGGAGATCCAGATCCCGCCGGGCCCGCGTCTGGGCTCGATCGTGGTCGAGGTCAACAACCTCTCCAAGGCGTTCGGTGACAAGGTCCTCATCGACGACCTGTCCTTCACGCTGCCGCGCAACGGCATCGTCGGCATCATCGGCCCGAACGGCGCCGGCAAGACCACGCTCTTCAAGATGATCCAGGGCCTGGAGACGCCGGACTCCGGCGAGATCAAGGTCGGCGAGACCGTCAAGATCTCGTACGTGGACCAGGGCCGCGCCAACATCGACCCCAAGAAGAGCCTCTGGGCGGTCGTGTCGGACGAGCTGGACTACATCAACGTCGGCCAGGTCGAGATGCCGTCCCGCGCCTACGTCAGCGCCTTCGGCTTCAAGGGCCCGGACCAGCAGAAGCCGGCCGGCGTGCTCTCCGGCGGTGAGCGCAACCGCCTGAACCTCGCGCTCACCCTCAAGCAGGGCGGCAACCTGCTGCTCCTCGACGAGCCCACCAACGACCTCGACGTCGAGACCCTGGGCTCCCTGGAGAACGCGCTGCTGGAGTTCCCCGGTGCGGCCGTGGTCGTCTCCCACGACCGCTGGTTCCTGGACCGAGTCGCCACGCACATCCTGGCGTACGAGGGCGACTCGAAGTGGTTCTGGTTCGAGGGCAACTTCGAGTCCTACGAGAAGAACAAGGTCGAGCGGCTCGGCCCGGACGCCACGCGCCCGCACCGCGCCACCTACAAGAAGCTCACCCGGGGTTAGGCCGAGACCATGGCCAGACACCACTACCGGTGCCCCCTCCGCTGGGCGGACATGGATGCCTTCGGGCACGTCAACAACGTGGTCTTCCTCCGCTACCTGGAGGAGGCGCGCATCGACTTCATGTTCCGCCTGGCGCCGGGGGAGGGCAGCGACTCCTTCACGGGCGGCTCCGTCGTGGCCCGTCACGAGATCGACTACAAGCTCCCCCTCGTGCACCGGCACGAGCCGGTGCTCATCGAGTCCTGGGTGACCCGGATAGGCGCCGCGTCGCTGACCATCCGCTACGAGGTCAAGGACGAGGCGACGGCCGACGCGCCCGAGACGGTGTACGTCCGGGCCGAGACCGTGGTCGTGCCCTACAACCTCGCCGAGGGGCGGCCCCGCCGCATCACGGCCGAGGAACGGCACTTCCTGGAGCAGTACCTCGACACGCCCGCGGCGGCCGAAGGGCGCCTCGCGGCATGAACGAGCAGCTGCACTTCGCCGACTCCGGGGAGGCGGCGGACCTCGCCGCCTTCCTGGGCCGGCTGGTGCACTACGACCGCGCCGCCGCCGTCCGCCTCCAGGCGCGGGCGGGCGGCGGCGCGCTCGCCGTCTTTGGGCGGCCGCCGTCCTTCGACGTCCTGGCCGTCCGCACCGCACGGCTCGCCGCACCCCTCGCCACCCCGCTGGACGTGACCGTGTCCGCCGGTGAGCTGCTGGAGGCGGTCGACGAGACCGGCGCCGGGGTGCTCGTCCCCGGACCCGTCACCGGCCCGCCCTGGGCCGGGGTGCTCCCGCCGCACGGCGGCTGGCAGCCCGTGCCGGGACTGCCCGCGCCCGAGGCGGTACGGGCGGCCGTGGCCGCCGCGGTCGCCGAGTTCCGGGCCCGCGACGAGGCCCTGCCCCCGCAGCACCGCACCCGGTCCGAGCGGGACCGCATCGGCCGTGAGATCTGGTCGCGCACGCTGGGCGACACCGACCTCCCGCTGCGCGCCGTGCACGCGGCCCAGTCCCTGGGTTTCCTGCGCCCGGTACGGGCCACCGTGCCGCCAGCCACCACCCCCGCCGGAGCCCCCGCCCCGGTGGCGCTGTTCGCCTCCGGCGGCTGGCTGCGGCTGGCCACGCCCTACGGCTCCGTCGCCATGCGGCGCCCCGGCCGGACCGGCGGGCTCGGCGCCCTCCAGGTACGGCCGGTCTGAACGCGCGTACGGGTCCCGCGGTCCGGGCGGGCGTCCCGCCTAGCCCGCGGTGTTGATCATCGAGGCGGCCGCGTAGGTCAGGTACCGCCACAGCTGCGCCTCGTGCGCCGGCGCCAGGCCCAGCTCGTCCACCGCGACCCGCATGTGCCCCAGCCACGCGTCGTGCGCGGCCGCGTCCACCTGGAACGGGGCGTGCCGCATGCGCAGGCGCGGGTGGCCGCGGTGCTGGCTGTACGTCGTCGGGCCGCCCCAGTACTGCATGAGGAAGAGCACGAACCGCTCCTCGGCGGGCCCGAGGTCCTCCTCCGGGTACATCGGCCGCAGCAGCGGGTCCCCCGCGACCCCCTCGTAGAAGCGGTGGACCAGACGGCGGAAGGTCTCCTCACCGCCCACCTGCTCGTAGAAGGTCGTCTCCTGCACCGTGCTCTGCGGATCGTCATTCACCCGACCATCGTCTCAGACGCCCGGACGGAGGACCCCGGTCCTAGGACCCCCGCCGCCCGCCCGCGGGGGCGAGGGGTCGCACCCGGAGGCCGCCCGCAGCACAGTGGAGACATGGGCACGGGCGGCACGGGCGCTCACGCGTCACGCACTCCACGCGATACCCGCACCCCGCCGGACGGCCCGGCGGCACGGGACCTGCGGGCGACCGCGCACGCCGCCCAGGTACGGGAGCTCACCGCCGTGGGCGCGCTGGAGGACCCGGCCTGGCGGGCCGCCTTCGCGGCCGTGCCCCGGCACCTGTTCGTGCCGTACTTCTGGACCGGCCGGGGGGCCGGGCACGAACGGCTGTGGTGCGAGGACCCCGACCCCGTAAGGCGGGCCCGCTGGCTGCGCGGGGTGTACACGGACGCCCCCCTGGCGACGCGGCTGCGCGACGGGGAGCTGGTCTCCTCCAGCAGCCAGCCCTCCCTGATGGCGAAGATGCTGCAGAGCCTGGAGGTGCGTGACGGGGACGACGTGCTGGAGATCGGCGCGGGGACCGGCTACAACGCCGCGCTGCTGTGCCACCGGCTCGGCGAGGAGCACGTCACCACGGTGGACCTCGACGAGGAGATCACCGAGGCGGCGCGGGCCCATCTGGCCCTGCTCGGCTACCGGCCGACGGTGGTCACCGGGGACGGGGCGCGCGGCTGCCCCGCCCGGGCCCCCTTCGACCGGATCCTGGTGACCTGCACGCTGCCGCTGATCCCGCACGCCTGGCTGGGCCAGTGCCGGCCGGGTGCGCGGATCCTGGCCCCCCTGTCGACCGGGCTGATCGCCCTCACGGTCCGGGACGCCGACTTCGCGGAGGGCCGCTTCCTGCACACCTCCGCCTACTTCGTCCCGCTGCGCGGGGCCACGGCCTCCCCGCTGCCCGCGGGGACGACGGGGCCGCTGCACGGGGTGCCGTACGAGCTGGTGGAGAACGAGCGCTTCCAGTTCCTGCTGATCCTGACCGCGGGCGTGCTGCACCCGCGCGAGGCGCTGGACCTGTGGCGCGGCGAGGGGCGGCCGTCGCGCGAGCGGTTCGGCGTCACCGTCACGGCCGAGGGCCAGTGGTCCTGGCTCGACGATCCCCAGGGGCCCTACGTGTGGCCCCTGGGGGAGGCCGTCGGACAGCGCTAGCCGCGGCGGACGGTGATGGTGGTCCAGGCCCCGACGTGGACCCGGTCGCCGTCGGCGAGCGGGACCGGGACGTACGGCTGGATCGCTTCCTCGCCGCCGTTGATGGTGGTTCCGTTGGTGGAGTTCTGGTCCACCACGGCCCAGCTGCCGTCGGGCTGCTGCACCAGCACCGCGTGCTGGTGGGAGACGCCCGGGTCCTCCGGGGGCACCGAGAGGTCGACGTCCGGGGACTCGCCCGTCGAGGCGCGGCGGCGGCCGATGGTGATCTGGCCGCCGGAGAGCGGGAGGTGCTGCTCCGGGGAGTACGCGGGCAGGTTGAGCCCGGCCGCCTCGGGGCCGCTGCGCTGCATCATCGCCATGAAGTACGAGCGGTCGGGGCCGATCGTCGCCGTCCAGGAGCCGGTGCCGCTCTGGGGCGGGAAGGGCTGGTGAGCCTGCTGGGGCTGCTGCGGCTGGTACTCGTGCGGCTGGTGCTGCGGCGGCGGGGCGGGCTGCCCGGCCGGCTGCTGCGGGTACTCCGGCGGCGGCGGGGGCTGCTGCCGGTACTCCTGGTGCACGGGCTGGGGCTGCGCCGGCTGCGGCTGCCGCTCGGAGGCGGGCGGCGGCAGCAGCCAGTCGTCCTCGCCCTGCAGCGGCTCGGCGGGGCGGTTGACCCGCGAGGGCCGGGAGCCCTGGTAGTCGAAGTGGTCCTGGGAGTACACCGGCTGGGGCGGCGCCGGGGGCGGGGGCGGCGGGGTGCCCGCGCCCGTTCCCATTCCCGCGCCGGACGCCTGGCCCGGGCCCTGACCCGCCGTACCGTTCGGGGCGCCGTTCGGACCGGCGTCCGGGGCCGCGGCGTACGGGGTCGCGCTGCGCGTCAGGAAGTTGTACCGGCACTCCTCGCAGAACGGCGCCATGGCCTCGCGCGGGGTCCGGCACTGCGGGCACAGCTCGGCCTGGGCGGTCGGCTCACCCGAGGTGGGAGGGTAGCCGTAGCCGTAGGAGGGCGCCGCGGGGGTGCCCGTAGGGGCAGCCATGCGGTGGCCGCAGACCTCGCACCAGTCGTCGGAGGCGGACTGGTGCCCGTTCGGGCAGGTCGGCATCGCGGCGCTTCCCCCTTCTCCCTGCGTCAAGGCGTCAGGTCTTCTCAGGTCTTCTTCACTCGGACGGTCTGCGTCGAACGCGTTTCAAGGGTCATCTCGTCTGCATCGGCGACCTTCGCCTTCAGCCGCACAGTACCCGCCACGGCGTCCACGACATCCACCACCTTCGCCAGCAGTCTGGCAGTGTCCGCGTTCCCGGAGACGCTGGCCAGCTGCACGGCACGACCCAGTTTGGCCGTGGCGCCGTCGACATCACCCATTTTGCGGGCTTCCAGGCCCTGTTGGATAGCCTGCGCGAGCTCCGCCTGTCCTGTGTAGTGCGCCACTTGCGGGCTGATGGCGGTCGAGGCGGCCAGATCGTCGGTCCACACGGCCCGCACCAGACCCTGGGCGAGCGGGGGCTGCGGTCCGCCCGGCGGACCGGGAAGCACCAGCGAGGCGCGGGCGGCCAGCATCTCCTGGCCGACGGAGGCGCCCGGCACCCTGACGCACACGTGGTACTCGCGGGACTCGTCGCCCCAGGAACCGGTCGGGTAGTCCCCGGCGCGGGGACCCGCCGCGGTGCGGCGGTCCGTGAGGTCCTGCACCGACGGCGACACCTGCTTGACGTACCGGACCTCCGCGCCGACCGGGGTCCACAGGCGCAGCGCGACGTCCGCGACCTCCTTGCCCATGGCGTTCTCCATCATGCGCGTGAAGTCCTCGGCGAGGTGGGCCGGGTCGGCGACGATGTCGGCGGAGCCGAGCAGCGCGCTCGCGATCCCGGTCACCTCCTTCACCTCCCAGTCGGTGCCCACCCCGCGGGCGTCGCACGTGAAGCGGCCCGCGCAGGAGTCGAGGGTGGCGCGCAGCACGGCCGGTTCCTCGTGCTCGTTGCGGCCGTCGGTGAGCAGGACGCCGTGCCGGATGGTGGCGGTGGACTGCCGCAGCAGGCCGTCGGCCAGCCGGAGCCAGGTGCCGATGGCGGTGCCGCCGCCCGCGCCGAGGCCGCGCAGGGCCTCCTTGGCCTGTGCGCGGGTGTCGGGACCGGCGGTGGCGAGGCCGCCCCGGCCGGGGTAGACCTCCTTCGCCACATGGGTGCCCGCGATCACGGCGAAGGCGGTTCCGTCGCGGAGGGTGTCGATCGCGGCGGCGGTGGCCTCGCGCGCGCCGCGCATCTTGTCCGGCGGGTACTCCATCGAGCCGGAACAGTCCACCATGATCACGACGGCCGCGTCCCGGCCGAGGGCGCGGGTGGCGGTGGCGCCGCCGGTGGAGGTGACGGTCACGATGGCGTGCACGTCCCGCCCGCCCGCGGGAAGGAACTCGTTCTGGTACACCTCCACGCTGAAGCGCGGGGCGCTCGGCTTGGCGAAGTTCGCCATCGACAGGACTCCTCGGGGCTGGCTGGGGGAAGGGCGGATCAGGCCTCGGCGCGCGGTTCCGTCTCCGCTCGTACCGGCGCTTCCGGTTCCGCTTCCGCTGCGGGTTCCCTTACGGCTTCCGGTTCCGCGGCGAACGGCACCACGGCGACGGTGATGTTGTCGTGCCCGCCCCCGTCGAGGGCGTGTCCGACCAGCACCTGCGCGCTGTGCAGGGGGCGGGCCGCGGCGTCCGCGGGGAGGATCTGGGCCATGTCCGTCGCGGACTCGGCGTAGTTCCACAGGCCGTCCGTGCAGACCACGACCACGCCCGGGTGGTCCGGCCGGAAGCTGGCCGTGTGCGGGTCGAGGTCGTAGGCGTCGGCCCCGAGCCAGCCGGTGATGGCGTGCGCGCGGACGTCGGCGTACGCCTCGGCCTCGCCCATCAGTCCCGCCGCCACCATCTGCGCGGCCCAGGAGTCGTCCTCGGTGAGGCGGCGCGGCAGGGCGGCCCGGTCGTCCGGGACCCAGTAGGCGCGGCTGTCGCCGACCCAGCCGATGGTCAGGACCCCGCCGCTGACGACGGCGCCGACCAGGGTGCAGGCCGGGGCGTTCTGCGCGCCGGGGGTCTGCGGGGCGAGCGCGCTCACGGCGGCGGCCGCCGCCAGGATCGCCCCGTGCATGGCCTCCGACGGGTGGGCGCCGCGGGGGAGGGCGTCGAGCAGGGCCTCGTTGGCGGCGCCGGCGGCCGCCGCGGACGCCTCGTCGGGGCGGCTCGCGGAGGACACCCCGTCGCAGACGATGGCCACGGTGGCCGCGGAGCCGTCGGGGAGCGCGGTCGCCGCGACGGCGAAGGAGTCCTCGTTGCGGTGGTGGCGCAGCCCGCGGTCGCTGACCGCGGCGACGCTGCAGAGCTCCTCCTCCAGGTGGTCGCGCTCGCGGGGCTGCGCGTGGCCGCAGTGCTCGCAGTACCCGTCGGTGTCCACGTGCCCGGCCCGGCAGGCGACGCAGGTCTTCCCGCCGTCCCCCTGCGGGGCGGCGGCGTACGGGTCCCCGGGCGCGGCCGGGCCCTGCGGTTCCCCGGCCGCGGCCGGGTCCTGCGGGGCGGCGGCGTACGGTTCCCCGGCCGCGGGCGGGCCCCAGGGCGTACCTCCGGGGGGCGTTCCGGTCCCGCCGGGGAGGTCGTGGCGGACGGGTTCGGAGCCGTACGGGGTCTCCTGCCCCGGGCCGGCGGAACCCCACGGGCCGTCCCCGCCGGGCTGCGCCGAGACGTCCCCGGCCAGGGTCGGGGCGTGCTCCTCGGTGCTGCCCCACCCGGGCGCCGGCACCCCGGCTCCGCCGGGGTGCGCGGCGGTGTCCCCGGCCGGGACCCCGCGCGCCGCCGGCGCCGACACCAGGGCGGCCCCGGCCGGGCCCGCCGCGGCGTACCCGGGCCCGGTCACCGGGGTCACCGGGGTGACCGGGAGGGTCGGCGTCGGATCCGGGTCGGGAGGCGGCGAGGAGAGGGCGTATCCGCACACGCCGCAGAAACGGTCACCCTCTTCGAGGGGCTCCGCGCAGCCGGGGCAGCCCGACAGCCGATGCATCGACATCAATCACACCCACGTCCGGGGTCGGAAACGGTTTGCCCGCTCCACCAGTTCGATCCTCTCCTCGCCCCGCTGCGCCAGCCGGGCGAGGACGCGGTAAGAGCGCTCCAGGCCGAAGCGCAGCCCCCGCTCGTCCAGTTGACTGCCGAGCAACGAGGTCCGGCCGGGGTCGGCACCCCGGCTACCCGACAGTACCCAGTCCAGGGCCGAGCCCAGAACCTCCGTCGCCAGCCGCTCGTACCGCTCCGGATCCAGCCCGAACCGGCGCAGCGCCTCCACCTGGCCGGACGCCGCCAACAGGTCGGCCAGCAGGGCCTCCTGAGGGGACCGGTCGCGCAGGCGTGCCCGTACGGCCGCCACCCGTGCGGCCGTGTAGTGGATCGAGGCCTCCGGCACGGACTCCAGGGTGAGCACCGCCGCCTCCCGGTCACCGGCGGCCAGTTGGACCCGGGCCAGGCCGAAGGCGGCGCTGACGAACCCCGGGTCGGTGATCCAGACCAGCCTGTAGTACTCGGCGGCATTGTCCAGTTGCCCCAGCACCTCCGCGCACAGCCCGAGGGCCAGCTTCGGGGCGGGCTCGCCGGGGAAGGCGTCGTAGATGGCGTCGAAGGACAGGGCCGCTATCTCGTCGTCGCCGGTGGCCAGCGAGGCGATCCCGCGGGCCCACACCACCCGCCAGTCGTCCGGATGCCGTTCCTCCAGCTCGGTCAGGGCCTCCCCGGCGACGGCCAGTTCGCCCAGTTCGAGCCGGGCGCGCAGCTCCCGCAGCCGCAGCTCGGCGGAGTCGGCCGGGGCCGAGCCGAGGGCGCCCAGCAGGTCGGCCGGGGCGGAGGCGAGGAGTCCGGCCAGGAACCCGGCGTTCGGGTCGGCGGGGTCCACCAGCGGCACCGGCAGGGCCAGCGCGGTGTCGTGCGCGTCGAGCGGGGCGGGCCCGGTCGCCGCCGGGGCCGCCACCGGGGCCCCGGCTCCCGGAGGAACCGCCGCCAGAACCGGAAGCGGAGCCGGAGCCGGAACCGGATCGGGCCCCGGCGCCGCGCTCCCGCGGCGGGGCGCGGGCACCCCGGCGCCCGCGATGTGCGTGGCGGAGGTACCGAGCGCGGGCACGCTCCCGGCCCCGGACCCGGCCCCGGGCCCGGCCCCCGCCCCGGCCCCCGTCACCGGAGCGGGCACGGAAACCCCGGCCCCGGACGGCTCCGGCACTCCCGCGCCGGCCGCCCCCGGCTCCCCGGCCGGAGCCGGAGGCGGAAGCGGAGCCGGACCGGGAACCGGCGCCACCGATCGGCGCCGGCGCCCCCACACCCCGCGCGGGACCTCCCGCACCCCCAGCCGGGACACCTCCGCCCCCGCCACGTCCGCGTACAAGCGGGTGTCGGGAACCCGCAGTTCCGGCCCGAACAGGGTCGACGGCTGCGGCCGCGGCCGTCCCGTCTGGAGCGCGACCACCTCCCGCAGCACGCCCGTCAGCTGGTCCGCCATCTCCTGCGCGGAGGCGAACCGCCGCCCCGGATCCGGGTCGGTCGCCCGTACGAGCAGCCGGTAGAACGACTCGTACCGGCCGAAGACCTCGATGTGCTCCGGATCCGGCAGCGAGTCCACGAACACGTTCGTGTAGCCCTGGAAGTCGAAGGTCAGCACCGCCAGGGTGCGCGCCACCGTGTACAGGTCCGAGGCCACCGAGGGCCCCAGCTCCGCCACCTCGGGCGCCTGGTAGCCCACGGTGCCGTAGATCGCCGACTCGTCGTCGTCCATCCGCCGGACCGCGCCCATGTCGATCAGCTTCAGCTGGTCCTGCTGCTGGATGGCGTTGTCGACCTTGAAGTCGCAGTACAGCAGGTTCCTGCTGTGCAGGTGGCCGAGGGCCTCCAGGGCCTCGATCCCGTACGCGCAGGCCTGTTCCACCGGCAGCGGGTCCCGCCGCCCGTCCGGCCGGCGCCGCTCGTTCGCGATCTCCTTCAGCGACTTGCCGCCCACGTACTCCATGACGATGTACCCGTCGAGCGAACCCGTCCGCTGGTCCAGGTGCTCCACGAAGTTGTAGATCCGCACGATGTTGGAGTGCTCGATCTCCGCCAGGAAGCGCCGTTCGGAGATCGCCGCCTCCATCGCGTCCTGGTCGCCCGTGTCCAGCAGGCCCTTGAGGACCACCCACCGGTTCGAGACCGCCCGGTCCACCGCCAGGTAGACCCAGCCCAGGCCGCCGTGCGCCAGACAGCCCGCCACCTCGTACTGGCCGTGCACCACGTCACCGGCGCGCAGCTTCGGCACGAAGGAGTACGGGTGTCCGCACTTGGTGCAGAACCCCTCCGTCCGGCCCGGCCGGTCGCCCCGCGCCCGGCCCACCGGCGCCCCGCAGTCCGAACGCGAACAGAACCGCTTGCGCTCGGGCACCTCCGGGTTCTCCAGCACCGCCGCCGAAGGATCCGGACGCGGCACCTCCGGCATGGTGACCAGCCCGGCACCCAGCCTGCTGCGCCCCGACGAGGGGGCGGCGGAACCCGAACTGCGCACCGACACCGAACGGGTGGACGCGGCACCCGGCAGGGACCGCGAGAGCCGGCCCGACACCGACCGGCGCGAGGACGAGGAACGCGAGGACCGCGAGGAGCGCGCCGACGCCGAGGAGCGGCCCGAACCGCGCGAGCCCGCCGACCCCCGGGAATCCCCGTGCCGGGCGGCGCTCGTCATCCCCGTCGGCGGCGACACCAGCTCCTCCGCGCCCGCCGCGACCGAGCCGACCGGCGCGAGCCCGCAGGTGTCGCAGTAGACCTCCCCGCCGCCCATGTCCTCGTACGTCCCCGGGCAGCCGGGACGCCCGCACGGCGTTCCGATCAGGCTCACGCGTCCTCCTCCTCCGGCCCGGCGGGCCGGTGGTCCTCCGGCAGGGGCTGCCGCGGTACCAGTGTCTCGGCCGTCGCCCTCTGGTAGCGCAGGACGGCCTGCTCGGCGGCGCGCAGGTCGCACGGCGCGCTCCAGAGCATCCGCCGCGCCGCGTCGTAGCGCTCGATCAGCAGCGGGTCCTCCGCCATGCCGTGCCGGGCCACCTTCGCCTTGTACGCGTCCAGCCGGCCGCGCAGTTCCGCCCGCACCGCCAGCGGCGCCGTCACCGCGGTCAACGATTCGCGGGCCCGGGTGAGTTCCTCGTCGGACCGGTCCTCCAGGGAGTCCAGCAGCGGCGACAGCCGGTGCCACTGGGACCGCCGCCGGTACTCGGCCGCCGCCGCCAGCTCCTCCTGCAGGGCCGTCGGCGGGCCGCTGACCGCCGGGACCTCGGACGCCGCGATCTTCGCCAGCACCTCGACCCGCGCCGTCCGCGCCTCCGCCAGGGTCCGGTCGGCCCGCGAGAGCACGTCCCGCACGCCGATCAGCCGCGCCTCCGCGTCCTGCCGCACGGTCAGCACCGCCTCCACCTCACGGCGTACGTCGTCCAGCGCGCGGGCCGCCCGGTCGTAGCGGCCGGTGTCGGGCCGGCCCCCGCCGGGGGCGGAACTCCCCGCCGCCGGGATCCAGAACCCCAGCGGGTCCGCGATCACCCGAGCGCGCAGCTCCGCCAGCTCGGCGGTGATCTCCTCCAGGTCGTCCCCCGAGGGGTGCTCGCCCGGCCGCACCCCGACCGAGTGCGCGAGGGCGCGCGTGCGGTGCAGTTCGGCGCCGAGCAGGTCGATCCGCGCGGGCAGCGCCGACCACACCGCGTCGGCGGCGACCACCACGTCCAGGGAACCGGCGTACAGCTCGTTCATCCGGGCCACCAGCTCGGCCAGCGAGAACCGCTCCGCCAGCGCGCTGCCCCCGGCTCCGGCCCCGGCGATCACCACTCCGGGACCGCGCAGCCGCTCGGTCAGCTCGGCCAGGTCCTCCCGGGTGGGCCAGCGGCGCCGCTCCCGGATCTCCCGGGCGGCGGCCAGCGCCCCGCTGTAGGCGTCGAAGTACGTCCACAGCCGGGTGACCGCCGCGTCGGCGGCGGCCCAGCGCTCCTCGGTGACCCCGCTCAGCGCGGCGCCCTCCAGCAGCCGGCGTCCGGCGTGGTCCTGGAGTGCGAGCAGCGAGGTCTCCACCGCCTCGTGCTCCGCGCCCAGCCGGGCCAGCGCCCGGTCGACCTCGTCGCGGTCCATCACGTCCCGCCCCGTCCCCGGTCGGCTCGCGTACGGCCTCGATTCCGCCACCGGCTCAGCCGTTCCGGTACTTGGGCGCGGGCGGCTGGGCCTGGCCCGGCAGCACGTTCTCGAAGTGCTTGCGGTAGGAGACCGCCCAGGGGCTCTGCTCGCCCCCCGCGCGGTAGTTCTCCAGCACCTTGTTGACCCGGCGCACCAGGTCGGAAGCGTCCTTGTTCATCGCCACCCCGTAGAACTCCCGGGTGAAGGGCGCACCGACCAGCTGCACCGACGGGTCCTGCGCCGCCTGGCCGGCGGCCAGGGCGTTGTCCGTGATGATGCCGTCGACCTCGCCCAGCTGCAGCCGCACCAGGCAGTCCAGCTGGTTGGGCACGGACACGGCCGCCGCACCGTACGACTTGGCCTTGAGCGCCGCCTCCGCCGTGGAACCGGCGGCCGTGCAGATCCGGCGGCCCTGCAGCGAGGCGTCGTACCCGGTGATGTGCGAACCCTTGGGGGCCAGCACCTGCTGCCCGGCCTCGAAGTAGGCCGTGGAGAAGGCCACGTCCTCCAGCCGCTTGCAGTTGATCGTCATGGTCCGCACGACCACGTCGACCCGGCCCTCCTGGAGCGCCGGGATGCGCTGGCTGGTGGGGATGGCCCGGTAGATGACCGCGTCCTCCCGGCCCAGGATGTCCTTGGCTATGGCCTTGACCAGGTCGATGTCGAAGCCGTCGAGGTGGCCGTCGGGGTTGCGGTAGCCCCACTTGAAGCTGTTCTGGTCCACACCCGCCACCAGCTTGCCCGCCTTGCGGATCCGCTCGATCGTCGGACCGTCCATACCGGACGGGGCCAGGCTGGCCTCCGGGTCCTGGCAGGTGTCGGCGGGGGCGAAGGGGGCCGCCGCCATCGTGGCCGGCTCCTGGACGGCGTTGCGGTGCGCGGTGCCCGGCGAGGTCCGGGCCAGCGGCAGCAGTACGGCCGCCGCCGTCACCGCGCAGGCGGCGGCCATCGCGCTCACCCCGCCCCAGCCGCGCAGCCGGCGCACGGCCCGCCGCGGCCGGGCCGCCTCGGCCGCGGCGGGCGCCCCGGCCGTCGCTGCGGCCGGGGCCGACGCCGCCTGGTGCCCCGCTCGTGTCCGCCGTATCCGCATCGATCTCACCTGTACTCCGAAAGCCTGCGACCGATGCCGAGGAGGGCGGCGGCCGCACCGACGGCCGCGAGCGCCGCCGAGCCCGTGACCAGCCCGCCCAGTGCGCCGAGCCCGCCCCGGGCGGCCCGGGTGAACTGGTTCTGCTCGTGGGCCACGGCCCGTTCCAGGGAGGCGTCCACCGTGTCGAACGAGGCCCCGCTGCTGTCCGGGTGCCGTTCGTCCCCGATGACCTGCGGAAGGGCGAGCTCGTAGTCGCCCTTCATGTCCGATTCCCGGGCCGCCGCGTGCCGCTGCTTCCACTGCGCCACACCCGCCACGGCCTGCGAGACGGGCTCGCGGCCGCTCGTGTCGTCGGCCAGGCGCAGGGCCCGCGCCAGGCCCTCGTCGAGCTGCTTCATGTTCTTCTCGTAGTCCACGTCGTACTTGTCGGACTTCTTGTCCGCGGCCAGTACGGCGCCCCGCGCGATCAGCGTCAGGTTCTCGTTGGCCCGCGCCTGGAGCGAGGCGATCCGCGCGTCGTTGAGCACCTTCAGCGACTCCTGGCCGCCCGTCCGGGCCTCGCTCAGCCCCGACCGGGCGAACGTCTGGCCGACCGTCAGCCACAGCAGCACGATCGCGGCGGCGGCCGTCGCGGCGAGCAGCCCGTGGTTGAAGACCCTGTGGGTGCGCAGGTAGTTGCGGCGCTGGGCCCACACCAGGGCGGCCAGCGCCAGCACTCCCGCACCGGTCGAGGCCAGGGGCCAGGCGCGGGCCTCGTCGTAGTCCGTGTAGAGCCGGCCGGTCTCCGCCTCGTACAGGCGCTGCGCGGCGGGCAGCAGGACCGTGCTCATCTGCTCGTTGGCGTAGCGCAGGTAGGCGCCGCCGAGCGGCAGGCCCTGCCGGTTGGTCGCGCGGGCCTGCTCGATCAGGCCCGTGTAGCGGGGCAGCTGCTCGCCGAGGAGGGCGATCTCCTTGCGCGAGTCTCCCCCGGCCCCGGTGTTCGCGGCGGCGCTCACCAGCAGCCGCGAGGCGTTGGCGATGTCCTTCTCGTAGCGCAGGCGCACGTCGCGGGGCTCCTGGGCGCCCGCCAGGAAGCCGCTGGAGGAGGCCGTGTCGGCATCCGCGAGGGAGCGGTAGATGCTCGCCGCGTCCGCGCTCAGCGGCTGGCTGCGGCCCACCACGTCGTCCGCGGCGGTGACCCGGCCGGAGACCTCCCACACCGCGACCGCGCCGAACAGGACGACCAGCGCGGCCAGCGCCGCGCCGATGATCCGCAGCCGGCCCGGCTCGGTCGTGGCCGCGGCGCGCAGCCGCTCGACGCCCTCCGCCCAGGCGGTGCTCCGCCCCGGCGGCCCGGACGCCCCCGACGGCGCGGGCGCTCCCGCGTCCGGCCCGGAGGCGGCGCTCCCGGGCGCGGCCGCGCGTGTCGTGATGGCCACCCTGACCTCCCCCTCGGTCCTCTGCTCCGCAGCAGTATGGCCGTAGTGGCGACCGACCACAGCACCCGGAGCCCGATCTTGGGCGATCCCACGCCCCCGTGCGCCCCCTTGCCGCCCCCACGGCTCCCCGTCCCCCTTCCCACCTCAATACGCCCCGCCACGCCCCACGGTTCCCGACTCGCCCGCCCGGCGCGCGGGTTCACCCGAAGTGGGCACGGAGCTTCGCGTGGGAGTCGGGTGGGGCGGCGAGGGCGTCGAGGCCGAGGAGGGCGGCGCCCAGGACCGGGGGGGCCGTCACCACCGAGAGGCGGGCCAGCGGGGCCCGGGCGGCCAGGAGTTCCGCGATCCGGTCGTTCAGCTGCGGGTGCCCGGCCGCGAGGACGCTGCCGCCCAGCAGCACCGGCACCTCCTCCCGCAGCAGGTCCAGCCGCTCCAGCGCCACCGCGGCCAGCGCCACCACCTCGCCGGCCTGGCGTTCCACGATCGCAGAGGCCACCGGGTCGCCCGCGGCGGCCACCGCGAACAGCACCGGCACCAGTTCGTGCATCCGCCCGCGGGCGACCGCGCCCAGGTGGAGGGCCTCGATCAGCGCGGCCATCGAGGCCAGCCCGAAGTGCGCGGGCATGGCCTGCGCGAGCAGGGTGGGGCCGCCGCGTCCGTCCTCGGCGCGCGCCGCCCACCACATGGCGTCCTCCGCCAGGCCGCCCCCGCCGCCCCAGTCGCCGGAGATCACCCCGAGGGCGGGGAAGCGGGCGGTCCGGCCGTCGGGCAGCATCCCGACGCAGTTGATCCCCGCCCCGCACACCACCGCGACCCCGCGCGGCAGGTCCGTTCCGGACAGTCCCGCCCGAAGGATCGCGAAGGTGTCGTTGCGCACCTCGGTCCGCGTGCCCCAGCCGCGCGCGCCGACCGCGGCGGTGAGCTGCCGTTCCTCCACCGGGAGGTCGGCGTTGGCCAGGCAGGCCGAGACGAGCTCGGCGCAGGGCGCGCCGGGCCGCAGCCCAGCCGCGGCGGTGGCCTCGTCGACGGCCTGCCCGAGCACGTCCACGGCCGCCTCGATGCCGATCCGGGGCGGCTGGAAGCCCCCCGAGCGCCCGGTGCCGAGGACGGTGCCGTCGGCGCCGATCAGGGCCACGTCGGTCTTGCTGTTGCCCGCGTCGACGGCGAGGACGGCCGCCGCGGGGCCGCTCGCGCGGGCCGTGCCGGTCGTGCCGGTCGTGCCGGTCGTGCCGGGCACACCGGTCACGCCCATGGCAGGTGCTCCTTGTTGTGCGCGAGCAGCCGGTCGGTCAGCCCCTCCGCGAGGTCGTACTGGCCGACCAGCGGATGTGCGAGGAGCGCTTTGGAGACCCGCTCGCGTCCGCCGCGCAGCGCCGCGTCCAGCGCGAGGTCCTCGTACGCGCTCACGTGGGCGGTCAGTCCGGCGAACAGGGGGTCCAGGCGGGGCACGGGCAGCGGTACGGGACCGGAGCCGTCGACGCGGGCCTGGACCTCGATGACGGCGTCGTCGGGCAGGAAGGGCAGGGTGCCGTCGTTGCGGGTATTGACCACCTGCACGGAGGGGCCGCCGCCGCCCAGCAGGGCCGCGGCGAGGTCCACGGCGGCCTCCGAGTAGAAGGCGCCGCCCCGTTTGGCCAGCAGTGCGGGCTTCTCGTCGAGCGCGGGGTCCCCGTACAGGGCGAGGAGTTCCTTCTCCATCGCGGCGACCTCGGCGGCCCGGGAGGGCTTCTCGCCCAGTTCCCGGACCACCTCGTCGTGGGCGTAGAAGTAGCGCAGGTAGTACGAGGGCACGACGCCGAGCCGGTTCAGCAGGGCGCGCGGCAGGCGCAGGTCGGCGGCGACGGCGTCGCCGTGGCCGGCCAGCAGCCGGGGCAGCACGTCGG
Source organism: Streptomyces lavendulae subsp. lavendulae (assembly GCF_002803845.1). Taxonomy (GTDB): domain Bacteria; phylum Actinomycetota; class Actinomycetes; order Streptomycetales; family Streptomycetaceae; genus Streptomyces; species Streptomyces lavendulae. Next base: position 5,449,675 of record NZ_CP024985.1, read on the forward strand.
TGCCGTCGGGGCCGCCGAGGCGTACGCCCGTCTCCCAGGTCAGGTGGTTGAGGCCGACGTGGTCGAGGTGGACCTCGGCGGGGGCCACGTCCAGCAGCGCGGCGAACTTCCGCTGCAGGCCGATGGCGACGTTGCACAGTCCGACCGCCTTGTGCCCGGCCCCGAGCAGGGCCCGGGTGACGATCCCGACGGGGTTGGTGAAGTCGATGATCCAGGCGTCGGGGGCGCTCCGGCGGACCCGTTCGGCGATGTCCAGCACCACGGGGACGGTGCGCAGGGCCTTGGCCAGGCCGCCCGCGCCGGTGGTCTCCTGGCCGACGCAGCCGCACTCCAGTGGCCAGGTCTCGTCCTGGAGCCGGGCCGCCTGGCCGCCGACGCGCAGTTGCAGCAGGACCGCGTCGGCGCCGGCCACCCCGGCGTCGAGGTCGGAGGTGGTGGTGACGGTGCCCGGGTGGCCCTGGCGGGCGAGGATCCGCCGGGCCAGGCCGCCGATCAGCTCCAGCCGTTCGGCGGCGGGGTCGATGAGCACCAGTTCGGCGACCGGCAAGGTGTCGCGCATGCGTGCGAAGCCGTCGATCAGTTCGGGCGTGTAGGTGGAACCGCCGCCCACCACTGCGAGTTTCATCGGGCCTAGCCTTTCACTCCGGTCAGGGTGACGCCTTCGACGAACGCCTTCTGGGCGAGGAAGAAGAGGACGATCACCGGGGCCATGACGAGCACGGTGGCTGCCATGGTGAGGTTCCAGTTGGTGTGGTGCGCGCCCTTGAAGGACTCCAGGCCGTAGCTGAGGGTCCAGGCGGCCGGGTTGTCGGAGGCGTAGATCTGCGGGCCGAAGTAGTCGTTCCAGGCGTAGAAGAACTGGAAGAGGGCCACGGCGGCGATCCCCGGCCTGGCCATCGGCAGGACCACCCGCAGCAGGGTGCGCAGCTCGCCGCAGCCGTCGACGCGGGCGGCGTCGAGGTATTCGTCGGGGATGGTGAGCAGGAACTGGCGGAGCAGGAAGATGGAGAAGGCGTCGCCGAAGGCCATCGGGACGATCAGGGGCCACAGGGTGCCGGAGAGGTCGAGCTGTTTGGCCCAGAAGAGGTACATGGGGATGACGACCACCTGCGGCGGCAGCATCATCATGGCGATCACCAGCAGCAGCGCGAGCCGCCGGCCGCGGAAGCGGAACTTGGCGAGGGCGTAGGCGACGGGCACCGAGGAGACCACGGTGAGCAGGGTGCCGAGGCCCGCGTACAGGAGGGTGTTGCGCCACCAGGTGAGGAACCCGGGGGTGTGCCAGACCTTGGCGTAGTTGCCCCACTCCCAGGTGCGCGGCCACAGGTCGCGGGTGAGCGCCTGGTGGTCGCTCATCAGGGAGGTGAGGAAGAGGAAGACGAAGGGGAGGACGAAGAACAGGGCGGCGGCCACCCCGAGGGAGTGGACGGCGACCCAGTGCAGGACCGCCTTGCGGGTACGCGGCCGGGCCGCCGGGGCCGGTCCGCCGGCGGGCGGCCGGGTGCGGGGGCGCTCGTCGGTCGGGTTCGTGTCGGTCAGGGTCATCTCAGTCACCGGCTCCGATCAGTCCGCCACGGCGGCGCATCAGGAGCGCGGTGAAGGCCATGGAGAGGGCGAACAGCACCAGGGCGACGACGCAGGCGGCTCCGTAGTCGGAGCGCTGGAAGCCGACGTTGTAGACGAGCTGGGGCAGGGTCAGGGTGGACTTGTCGGGGTAGCCCGGTTCGAACTGCTGGCCCGAGCCGCCGATGACCCCGGCGGCCACCTTTCCGGCGACCAGCGGCTGCGTGTAGTACTGCATGGCCTGGATGACCCCGGTGACCACGGCGAACAGGACGATCGGGGAGATGTTCGGCAGGGTGATGTGCCGGAAGCGGGCCCGGGCGCCGGCCCCGTCGAGCTCGGCGGCCTCGTACTGCTCCTTCGGTACGTCGAGCAGCGCGGCCATGAAGATCACCATCAGGTCCCCGACCCCCCACAGCGCGAGGGCGGTGAGCGCGGGCTTGGACCAGGCGGCGTCGGTGAACCAGCCGGGCGTGGGCAGTCCCATGCCGTCGAGCAGGGTGTTGGCGGGGCCGGTGCCGGGGTTGAGGAGGAAGACGAAGGCCAGGGTCGCGGCCACCGGCGGGGCCAGGTAGGGCAGGTAGAAGAGGGTGCGGAAGATCCCCGCGCCGGTTTTGATCTTTGTGATGAGCAGGCCGATGCCGAGGCCGAAGACGACCCGGCAGCTCACCATGACGACCACCAGCCAGAGTGTGTTGCGCATGGCCGGCCAGAAGAGCGGATAGTCGGTGAAGACGTAGCTCCAGTTGGCCAGGCCGTTGAGGACGGGCGGGCGGAAGCCGTCGTAGCGGGTGAAGGAGAAGTACACGGTGGACAGCAGCGGGTAGGCGAAGAAGACGGCGAAGCCGATCAGCCAGGGCGACAGGAACGCGGCGGTCCGCAGGGCCGCCCGGCGCCGTTTGGCCCGTGCGGTGTTGGGGGCCACCGGGTCACTTCGCCTTCGCGATGTCGGTGTCGATCTGCCGGTCGGTGGCGGCGAGACCGGCCTGGAGGTCGGGCACGTCGCCCTTCTCGAACCGGTACGCGAAGTCCTGGAAGGTCAGCTGGTAGGTGCCGCCGTCCGGCTGGGCCGGAGTGGTGTTCGACTTCGGGTGCCGGGCGATGTCCATGAAGGTCTTCAGCGCGGGGGTCACCTTGAGGTCCGGGGACTCCAGCGCGGCCAGCGTGGAGGGCACGTTGTGGATGGAGTTGGCGAAGGCCACGACGGCCCCGGTGTCGGTGGTCATGTACTTCACCAGCTCCCAGGCGGCGTTCTGCTTGCGGCTCGTGGAGGAGATGCCCATGATCGTGCCGGAGAGGTAGCCCTTGCCGTAGTCGTCCACCTGGTCGTCGGGTACGGGCAGCGGGGCGGTGGCGACCTCGAAGCCGACCCCGGCCTCCTCGGCCATGGCGGCGCGCCATTCGCCGTCGATCTGCATGACCACCTGACCCTTGTTGAAGGGGTGTGCGGAGCTCCACTCGTCCCCGAAGCCGGCCCGGTACCTCTCCAGCTTCTCGAAGCCGCCGAGTTTGGCGACCAGGTCCTTCTGGGCGGTCAGCATCTTCGCGAAGGCCGGGTCCTTGGCCAGGTTGGAGCTGCCGTCGGCGGCGAAGTAGGTGGGGCTCCACTGCGCGACCAGGCGCATCGGGGTGGTCTCGTAGCCGTGGAAGGTGGGCATCACGCCGAGCTGGTCGTACGAGTCCCCGTTGGACTTGGTCAGCGCCTGGGCGTCCGCGACGAACTGGCTCCAGGTCTTGGGGGGTTCGGTGATCCCGGCGGCCGTGAAGGCGGTCTTGTTGTAGACGAGGCCGTAGGCGTCGTGGAGCAGCGGGAGCGTGCACTGGTCGTCCTTGAACCGGGTGTACTCCAGCAGGGTCTTGGGGAAGACCTTCGCCTTGTCGATCCCGGACTTCAGGAGGAAGGGGTTCAGGTCGGCGAGGGCGCCGGAGTTGCAGAACTTGCCGACGCTGTCGGTGCTGAAGGAGGAGACCACGTCGGGGGCCTTGTCCCCGCCCGCGCGCAGCGCCTGGTTGACCTTGTCGTCGGTGATGTCGCCGGTGACCTCGACCTTGATGTTCGGGTGCGCCTTCTCGAACCGGGCGATGTTCTCCTCGATGGCCTTCACCTCGGCGGGCGTGTTCCAGCCGTGCCAGAACTTCAGGGTGACGTCCGCCTTCGGGTCGTCCGAGGCGGTGCCGGCGCTCTGGCCCGTGCAGGAGGTGGCGAGTACGCAGAGGGCGGCCAGGAGGGTGGCCGCGGTGATCGGTCGTCGTCCGGTTCTGGGCATGGCGGTGCTCGCTCTCTGGGGGGAGGAACTTCCGGTGGGTGGTGCCGGTGAGGGGCAGAGGGGCGCGGGGGTGGGGGCGGGGTCAGCGGGAGGTGTCGAACACTTCCTCACGGGCGGCGGCCAGGGCGCTCTCCAGGGCGCCGCGCAGGACGGGCCGTTCGTGCACCTCGCCGGCGACCAGGCGGGGCCGGGAGGGGGCGATTTCGGCGAGCTCGTCCTGGAGGAGGGTGCGCAGGGGGTCGCCGCCCGCGCTGATCACGGCCCCGGACAGGACCACGAGTTCCGGGTCGAGTACGGCGACCAGCGAGGCGAGTCCGGTGGCGAGGACGGTGGCGTAGGACCGCAGGAAGTCCAGGTGCGGTCCCTCGGGTTCGGCGGCGGCCCGCCGCAGCAGGGCCACGGCGGCGGCCACCTGGGGCCCCGGCGGCGCGGCGGCGGACCCGGGCGGCAGGGCCCCGGTCCCGGTATCCGTGCCGGGTGCCGCGGGGACCTCGACGCCGTGTTCGCGGGCGAGGCGGGGCAGCACCTGGGCGCCGGCCAGCTCCTGGTAGCCGCCGGAGTTGGCCCGGGTGACCTGCCGGACCAGGGGGTGCCCGGGGACGGGCAGGAAACCGACCTCGCCGGCGCCGCCGGTCCAGCCGCGGTGCAGCCGGCCGCCGAGCACCAGGGCGGCGCCGAGGCCCTCCTCGTTCCAGAGCAGGACGAAGTCCTCGTGGCCGCGGGCCGCGCCGAGGCGCTGCTCGGCGACGGCGGCGAGGTTCACGTCGTTCTCGTACTCGACCGGCATGGGCAGGGCCGCGGCCAGTTCGTCGAGCAGGGTGGGGGAGTGCCAGCCGGGGAGGTGGCTGGCGTAGCGCAGCCGGCCGGTCTGCGGGTCGAAGGCGCCCGGGGTGGCGATGACCAGGCGGTGCAGGTCGTCGCGGTGCAGTCCGGCGGCCGCCACGGCTCCGTCGAGGGCCGCGGTGACCTGTGCGACGGCCTCGGCGCCCTCGGCGTAGGGCAGCTCGAAGCCGCCGACGACGGTGCCGCTCAGATCGGCGACGGCCGCGACCACCCCCTCGGGGGTCACGTCGAGCCCGCCGACGTGGGCGACGCGCGCGTTGAGGGCGTAGAGCTGGGCGTTCGGCCCGGGGCGGCCGCCGTCGGTGCCGGTGGCCACGACCAGCCCGGCGGCCTCCAGGCGGGCGAGCAACTGCGAGGCGGTGGGCTTGGAGAGGCCGGTCAGGTGCCCGATGCGGGTCCGGGAGAGCGGGCCGTGCGTCAGCAGCAGCTCCAGGGCGGCACGGTCGTTCATGGCGCGCAGCAGGCTGGGGGTTCCGGGGGTGGCGGCGGGCATGGGGCTGGGTCTCCCTCACCGAGGTGAACTGTTAGGTAAGTTTCCTATTGGCGTCCGAGCCGTGTCAATGGCGGTGCGGAGGGTGGTGCGGAGGGTGGTGCCGAGGCGGGCCCGCCGGGGTGCGGACGGGGGTGCGTACGCCGCTGCCCCGCCGGCGGTGACCGGCGGGGCAGCGGCTGCGGCGCGAGGCGCGCGGGACTACTTGGAGATCCGGGGGTTGCCGGGCGAGGACGGCGCCGGGATCGGGTTGGTGGCCATGGACTGCGGGGAGGACGGGTTGGCCAGCGCCGAGGGCGGGGCGACGGAGGCGGCCGGGTCCGGGGCCTCCTCCGGCTCGGACGCGTCCGGCAGGCCGCCGATGATCCGGATGCCCGCGGCGTCGAAGGCCTCCTTGATCCGCCAGCGCAGCTCGCGCTCCACGGCGAACTGCTGGCCCGGCATGGTCTTCGCCGACACCTTCACCGTCATCGAGGCCAGCAGCACCTCGTCCAGGCCCAGCACCTCCACCGGCCCCCACAGGCGCTCGTCCCACGGGGACTCCTTCGCCAGCGAGTCCGCGACCTCCTGGACTACTCGGCGGATGTGCGCGAGGTTCTCCGTCGGCTTGACCTGCACGGCCACGCCGGCCGTGGCCCAGCCCTGGCTGAGGTTGCCGATCCGCTTGATCTCGCCGTTGCGGACGTACCAGATCTCCCCGTTGTCGCCGCGCAGCTTCGTCACGCGCAGCCCGACCTCGATCACCTCGCCGGAGGCCACTCCGGCGTCGATCTTGTCGCCGACGCCGTACTGGTCCTCCATGATCATGAAAACGCCGGAGAGGAAGTCCGTCACCAGGTTGCGGGCACCGAAACCGATCGCGACGCCCGCCACACCGGCGCTCGCCAGCAGCGGGGCCAGGTCGATCTTCAGGGCGGCCAGCACCATCAGTGCCGCCGTGCCGAGGATCAGGAACGAGGCCACCGACCGCAGCACCGAACCGATCGCCTCGGACCGCTGGCGCCGCCGCTCGGCATTGACCAGCAGCCCGCCGAGCGCGGTGCCCTCGACGGCCTCGGCGCTGGTGTTCATCCGGCTTATGAGCTTGGTCAGGGCCTTGCGGACCACCGAACGCAGCAACGCCGCTATCACGACGATCAGCAGGATGCGCAGGCCGATGCTCAGCCAGGTGGCCCAGTTCTCCTCGATGAAGCTCGCGGCGTTGGTCACGCTCTCGGCGGCGTCGTCGGTGGTGTTCGCTGCCAACGGGAGCAGGGTGGCGGGCGAGGGCACGGCGGGGAACCTCCAGGCATAGCGGTCTGCCCGCGGGACGTGATGCGGGACAGGCCAACCACACTAACCGGGCACGGGCCCGACCCCGTTGTCGTGTTCGAGGGAGAGACCCGACTCGCCGGGGGATGAAGGGGGGTGTGGTCGAAAACACCTCGGACCCGTTACGGGCGCGTGGTGGCGCTTCGACCAGCCGTAAGGGGAGACTGGAGAGCAGATCGTCCCGGCGCGAGCCACGCGCCGCCGGCGTACAAGGAGGCAGTCCGTGCCGCACGTCCTGGTCCTCAACGCGTCGTACGAACCCCTCGGTGTCGTACCGCTCCGCCGCGCGCTCGTCCTCGTCCTGGAGAACAAAGCGGTCTCCCTGGAAGAATCGGGCGCCTTTCTGCACAGCGCGACGAGAGCCGTCCCCGCTCCCAGCGTGGTCCGGCTCAAGCGCTTCGTGCGGGTCCCCTACCGGGGGCCCGTTCCACTCACCCGTCGCGCGCTCTTCGCCCGCGACGGTGGCCGCTGCATGTACTGCGGGGCCGTCGCCACCAGCGTCGACCACGTCATCCCGCGCAGCCGGGGCGGCCAGCACGTCTGGGACAACGTCGTCGCCGCGTGCCGCCGCTGCAACCACGTCAAGGCCGACCGGCACCTGCTGGAGCTCGGCTGGCGGCTGCGCCACCAGCCCGCCCCGCCGTCCGGCCTGGCCTGGAGGATCATCGGAACGGGCCACCGGGATCCCCGCTGGATGCCGTACCTCCAGCCGTACGGGGCGGACGACGCGCTGGAGCGCATCGGGGCCGCCGCGTCATAGGGGCCGCGGACCCGGCTACGGGAGCACCGAGAAGGCCGAGGCCGACCAGAGGCTGCAGCCGAAGCGGGTCGCCCGGCGGTCGCAGGTGACGCGGACGAACCGGGTGTCCGCAGCGTCGAGCCGGACGGTGTCCACACCGCCGCGCGAGGTCACCGCGACGGCCGGGCGCCAGTGCACGCCGTCGGGGGAGGTCTCGACCCGGTACGCGGAGGGGTACGCGTCCTGCCAGTGCAGGCGCAGCAGCCCGATCCGGGCCGGGGCCGCCAGTTCCGCCCGCCACCAGGCCCCGTCCACCGCCGGTGAGGACCACCGGGTGGCGTCCGAGCCGTCCACCGCCGCCGACGCCGGGAAGCGCGGGTCCTCGTCCGCCGAGGAGGAGGCCCGCGCGCCGCGCAGCAGGTCCGGGCCACCGGTGCGCGGCACGGCCCGTACGGTCAGGGTGCGCGTCTCCCCGGCGAAGGCCACCGGGACGGCGTAGGTCCCGGCCGGGGTGCCCGCCGGCACCGTCACCTCCAGCGGGACGGACACCCGCGTGCCGCGGGGCACCACCAGGTCCCCGGGCACCTTGACGGCCACCCCGGCGGGCGGGGCCGCCGTGAACGGGCCGCGCACCTCGCCCGGTCCGAGGGACGACAGCTGCGCGGTCACCGTGTGCGGGCCGCCGCCCATCTCCACGTCGGCCGGGGCCGCGTCGGCCAGGTCCAGCCGGACCCGCGGCCCGTCCGCGAACCACGGCACCACCGCGTGCACCACCGGGTCGGCGCCCGTCCACGACAGCCGCACGGCGTCGGCGCGCACCCCGGCCGCGTCGGCCTGGGTCCATCCGGAGGCGGTCGCCTCGCCGATCCGGCGCCAGCCCTCGCCCGGTACCCGTACCTCCACCGACGCGCCCCGCGCGTCGGCGGCCGGGGGGTCCGTCATGACGGTGACCGCGGAGAGCGGACGCGCGGTCTCCAGCCGGACCGTCCAGGAGCCGGGCGCGTGCTCCACGGTGCCCTCCTGGCGGGCCGCGCCCGTCCAGCCGTCGGACTCCTCGGCCACCCGCTTCAGGAAGGGGTCCAGCACGGAGGTGTCCACCTTGGCCCCGCCCTTCTCGGCCAGGGCCCGCCGCGCCGCGTCCAGTTCCCGCGAGGCCTGCCAGGCGGCGGCCCCGTCGCCCCGGGCCTCGGCCCGCAGCAGGTCCACGGCCAGCTCGCCCGCGGCCCCGTAGCGCGAGAGCCGCTCCAGCCAGGGGCCCGCCTCGGCGGCGTAGGAGGGCAGTCGGGCCGGGGCCTCCCGCAGCACGGTGAAGGCCGCCCGCAGCCGCTCGCCCGCCTTGGGGTCACCGGCCGCGCGGGCCCGCCAGAACTCCTCCACCAGCGGCTTCAGGTACGCGGACTCCTCCAGCTTGAGCCCCGAGGAGGCGGTGTTGCCGGCCAGGGCGGCCAGCGCCTCGCGGGTGCGCCGGTCGGGGCCCGCCAGATCGTGCACGGCCGCGGCCCAGGACTCCCCGGCCCGGTAGCCGCGCGGGTTCCAGGCGTAGTCCGCCGCCGTGAACAGCGGGATCCGCGACAGGGTGCCCTGTTCCATGGCGTTGGCCAGGACCCCGGCCGAGCCTCCGGCCACCGCCGGGTCGCGGCCCGCGTAGGGGCCGAGGAAGATGCGGCCCGGGTCCCAGTCGTTGACCGGGTAGTTGTCCATGGTGACCAGCGGGTGCCCGAGCGCGGAGCGGGCTCCGGCCAGCTCCTTGCCCGTGATGGTGCGCGGCACCACGCCCACGCCCGTCCAGGCGACCTCCACCCGGGGGTCCAGCGCGCCGGCCAGCGCCGTGCGGTAGGTGGTGGCGCCGTCCTGGAAGTACTCGGTCGGCAGCAGCGACAGCGGCGCGGCCCCCGGGTGCCGGGCGGCCAGGTGCGCCGCCAGTTCGCCCGCGACCTCGGCGTGCGCCTTCGCCGCCGCCGCGGGACCCGTGCCGTAGCGGACCCGGTCGGCCCGGCAGCCCCACTCCGTGTAGCTGACGTCCTGGAACTGCAGCTGGAAGGCCCGGAAGCCCAGCTCCCACATGGCGTCCACCTTGCGCAGCAGCGCCGCCCGCTCGTCCGCCGAGGCCAGGCACATGGACTGCCCCGGGGACACCGCCCAGCCGAGGACCACCCGGTTGGCGCGGGCCCGCTCCGCCAGCGCCCGGAACTCCTCCTGCCGCTCCGGCGGGTAGGGGTCGCGCCAGGCCGTCGTGCGGTACGGGTCGTCGCCGGGGGCCAGCAGCAGGCGGTTCTGCTTGGTGCGGCCCAGGAAGTCGAGCTGGGCGAGCCGCTGCTCCCGCGACCAGGGCTGCCCGTAGAACCCCTCGGTGACCCCGCGCACGGGGGCGATCGGCCAGTCGCGCACCAGCATCCCGGGGACCTTCCCGGGCCCGGCCGCCAGCAGTTGACGCAGCGTCTGCGCGGCGTGGAACAGCCCGTCCTCGCCCACCCCGGCCAGCGCGACCGTGTCCCGGCCGCCCGTGCGGCCCACCGCCAGCCGGTACCCGCCGTCGGGCAGGTCCCCGGCGGCGGCCGCGCCGAGGGAGCGCAGCGCGGCCTCGGCGTCGGGGCCCTGGAGCCGTACGACGAGGGCCCGTTCGGGCAGCGCCGCCCCCGGGGCCCGCTCGTGCAGGGTCCGTACGCCCGCCCCGCGCAGGGCGGTTCGGACCACCTCGGCGGCGTACGGGTCCACGTCGTGCGGGGCGACCAGCACGGCCTCCGCCCCCACCGGCAGCTCCCGCCCCGGATCGGCGACCGCCGACTGCGGCCGGGGCCACACGGCGGGCCCCTCGGCGGCGGTTCGCGGGGGATCGGAGCCCGGGTCGAGCAACGGTACGGGGACCGCGGCGGAAGCGGCGGCCGCACCGCCGTCGGGACGCGGCGTACCGGAGGTCTTCGGCGTGGCGGTGATGCCCTGCGGGGTCGCGGCGACCGCCCCGCCCAGCAGGCTCCCGATGACGGCGACCGCCGCCGCGGTGCTCCGCTTCCTGCCCCTGAGCTGCACGAAGCCTCCCCGTCCCGAGTCGTCCCCCGCTCGTACGAACGAGCCAGAGCCCACCACCCGTGCGGCTGAAGTGTCAATCGGGGAGGGTGATCTGACCTGGATCCGCCAGGAATGCGATGCCTCCGACTGGGTATGGCTGCGGTGTTCACCGGGGGTGTTGCATGGGCGCGTCCGACGGACCCGCACGAAGGAGTGCTCCCATGAACGCCCGAACCGCCGTCCGCACCACCGCCCACGCCCCGCTCGCCCACCTGCCCGCCCAGTCCGGGCCGGCCCAGGGCCCCCTCACCAGCGAGCCCCCGCTGGCCGGCTCCGCGTACGCGCCGCTGACCAGCGAACCCCCGCTCCTGGAGGAGGCTCCGCTGACGAGCGAGCCGACCACCCCCGCACCGTCCGCCGAGGGCCTCTAGGGCACCGGGCGGACCGCCCCACCCCACGACAAGGGAGCTCCATGGACGACCTCGCCCGGCTCGCGGCCCTGCACGGCGTCGCCACCCGCTACCAGCCCGCCGAGGACGTCACCGCCGACGTCCCCGAGGCCACGGTCCGGGCCGTCCTCGGGCTGATCGGGGTACCGCTCGACACCGCCGGGGACGTCCGGGCCCTGGCCGAGGCCGCCGAACGGGAGCGGGCCGTGCGGCTGCTGCCGGCGACCGTGGTGCAGTGGCGCGGGGAGGCCGTTCCGCAGGCCCTGGCCGCGCTGCCGCCCGGGACCCGGCTGAGGGTGGCCCCGGAGGACGGGGCGGCAGAGCGGGACTGGGCCGCGGAGCTGCCCCTCGGGGTGCACCGGCTCACCGCCGAGGCCCCCGACGGGCGCACCGCCGGGGCCACCCTGATCGTGGCCCCGGACCGGGCGCCGGCCACCCCCGGCCGGGCCCACGGGCTCCTCGTCCAGCTGTACTCGCTGCTCTCGGAGCGCTCCTGGGGCATGGGTGACCTCGGGGACCTGGCGGAGCTGGCCCGCTGGGCGGCCACCACCCACGGCGCCGGGTTCGTCCAGGTCAACCCGGTGCACGCGGCCGTGCCCGGCACGCCGACCGACCCCTCCCCGTACCGGCCCGCCTCGCGCCGCTTCCCCGACCCGGTGTACCTGCGGATCGAGGACGTCCCCGAGTACGCGCACTGCCCGGAGCGGGCCGCCCTCGGTGAACTGGCCGCCCGGGGCGGGCGGCTGCGCCGGGAGGTGCTGGAGAAGGGCGCCCTGATCGACCGGGACGCCGTCTGGGAGCTCAAGCGCGCCGCCCTGGAACTGCTGTACGCCGTACCGCGTTCCCCCGAACGGCAGGCCGCCTACGAGGGGTTCCGCGCCGGGCAGGGCGCTCCGCTGGATCGGCACGCCGCCTGGTGCGCGGCGGCCGCGGGGGAGGATCCGGCGGAGCGCGCCGACTTCCACGCCTGGCTGGTGTGGCTGACGGACGAGCAGCTCACGGCCGCCCAGCGGACCGCCCGGGAGGCCGGGATGGCGGTCGGGATCGTGCACGACCTCGCGGTGGGGGTGCACCCCGAGGGCTCGGACGCCCGGACCGGGCCCTTCCACGCCCGCCGCGTCTCGGTGGGCGCCCCGCCGGACGCCTTCAACGCGCGGGGCCAGGACTGGGGGCTGCCGCCCTGGCGGCCCGACGCCCTGGAGGAGTCCGCGTACGCACCCTTCCGGGACCTGCTGCGCGGGGTGTTCCGCTACGCGGGCGCGGTGCGCGTCGACCACGTCATGGGCCTGTTCCGGCTCTGGTGGATCCCCGAGGGGGCCCCGCCCGCCGAGGGCACGTACGTCTCCTACGACGGCGAGGCGATGCTGGCCGTCCTGGTGCTGGAGGCCCACCGGGCCGGGGCGCCGGTGGTCGGGGAGGACCTGGGGACGGTGGAGCCGCGGGTGCGCCGGGAGCTGGCCCGGCGCGGGATCCTGGGCACCTCCGTGCTCTGGTTCGAGCGGGACTGGTCCGGCAGCGGAGATCCGCTGCCGCCCGGGGCCTGGCGGGAGGGCTGCCTGGCCACCGCCACCACCCACGACCTGCCGCCCAGCGCCGCGAAACTGGCCGGGGCGCACGTCGAACTGCGCGACCGGCTCGGCCTGCTGACCCGCCCGGCGGAGCGGGAGCGGGCCGAGGACGCCGCCGACACCGCGCAGTGGCTGCGGGTGCTGGACGGGCTCGGGCTGGAGACCAAGGACGAAGAGGCCGCCGTGCAGGCCCTGTACGCCTTCCTGCTGCGCACGCCCGCCCGGCTGGTCGGCGTGTGGCTGCCGGACGCGGTGGGGGACCGGCGGCCGCAGAACCTGCCGGGCACCTGGGACCAGTACCCCAACTGGCGGCTGCCGGTCGCGGACGAGACGGGCCGGCCGCTGACCCTGGAGGCGCTGACCGCCTCGCCCCGGGCGAACGCCCTGCTGAGCGCGGTCCGGGAGGGGGCGCAGACCCGTACGGCACCCCCGGGCGCGCGCCCGCTTTAGGTGTTCGCTACTTTGGCACCGTGGACAAGAAGAACGCTCTGCGCGCCGGCGCCGTCACGGCCGGATCGACGCTGATGATGCTGCTGATGACGTCTCCCGCCCTCGCGCTCACCCGCGACGACGGCGACGACCCGGGTCCGGGCCTGAGCATTGGCGAGACCATCGGCCTCTACGTGGCCCTGCCGATCGTGCTGTTCCTGGTCATCGCGGGTCTCGTGATGGTCACCGACAAGTCGCGCAAGCAGCAGTAACACCAGAACGGACGTGGGACGGCCCGACCGGGCGCATCCACTGCCGAAGGCTTCCGGGGCGCCGGAGGTCCGCCCGTCCGGCTCCGGCCGTGGACGGGTGGACCTCCGGCGCCCCGTCGCGTCCGCGGCCGCTCCCCGGGCCTACGGGACGTCGGCCAGCAGCTTGCGGAGCAGTCCCGTCAGGACGTCGATCTCCGCCGCGTCGAACCCCTTGAGGGCGGCGGCCTGCGCCTCCAGGCCGGCCCCGACCGCTTCGTCGATGAGGGCGAGTCCGCGCTCGGTGATGGTGACCTGGAGGCCGCGGCGGTCGTGCGGGTCCGGGCTGCGCGTGAGCAGTCCGGCCTTCTCCAGCTTGTCCAGGCGCCCGGTCATGCCGCCGGTGGTGAGCATGAGCGTGGCCGACAGCTGGCGCGGCGAGAGCGTGTACGGGGCCCCGGAGCGCCGCAGCGTGGCGACGACGTCGAACTCCCCGGTGGAGATCCCGTAGCGGTTGTAGACCCGCTCCATCGCGTCGCCCATGGCCCTGGCGATCCGGTAGATCCGGCCGAAGACGCCCATGGGGGCGGTGTCCAGGTCCGGTCGCACCGCGAACCACTGTGCGGTGATCGCGTCGACGGCGTCCTTGCTGGCTGCTTCTTCCCTGATGACCTGGTTCATGTCCGAAGTATCCAAGTTCCGCTTCCTCGTTCGCAAGAAACTAGCTTGCAGAAAACTAGCTTAGTAGTAAGCTACTTACGAGCGATCTAGTTGGGGGCAGCGGGCTCCCGGTCGCCACCGCCGAGGAGTCGCCGTGAACCGCGTCGCCACCATCGCACTGACCGCGCTGGCCCCCATCTCCTGGGGTTCCACCTACGCCGTCGCCAGCGAACTACTGCCGCCCGACCGGCCGCTCTTCACCGGGGCCATGCGCGCCCTGCCCGCCGGACTCCTGCTGATAGCACTCTCCAGGAGCCTCCCCAAGGGCGCCTGGTGGTGGAAGTCCGCCGTCCTCGGCACCCTGAACATCGGGGCCTTCTTCCCCCTCCTCTTCCTCGCCGCCTACCGGCTGCCCGGCGGCGTCGCGGCCGTACTGGGCTCCGCGGGCCCGCTGTTCGTCGTCGGCCTCGCGGCCCTCGTCCTGGGGGAGCGGGCGAGGCTGCGCACCGTGCTCGCCGCGGTGGTCGCCGCGTTCGGCGTGAGCATGGTGGTGCTGACCGCCGAGGCGAAGCTCGACCTCATCGGCGTCATCGCCGGCATCGTCTCCTCCGCCTCCATGGGCGCCGGCACAGTGATGACCAAGCGCTGGGGGCGCCCCGAGGGCGTCGGCCCGCTGGCCGTGACCGGCTGGCAGCTCACCGCGGGCGGACTCGTCATCATCCCCATCGCGGCCCTGGTCGAAGGCGCCCCGCCCGCCCTCGACGGCAAGGCGTTCCTGGGCTACGGCTACATGATGCTGATCAACACCGGCGCCGCGTACGTCCTCTGGTTCCGCGGCATCGGCAAGCTCTCCGCCACCTCCGTCACCCTGCTCGGGCCGCTCTCCCCGCTCACCGCCGCCGTCATCGGCTGGGCCGCGCTGGGCCAGGCGCTGACCCCGATCCAGGTGGTGGGCATGGCGATCGCCTTCGGAGCCACCGTCTTCGGACAGCTCCCGGGCCGCGCCGACCGCGCCGCCGCCCCCGTGGCCGCCGCCCCCGTGGCCGCGGCACCCAAGGAACCGTTCGGTTCTCCTGAAGAAACCGATCGAAATGTTTCGATGGACCTGGGCAATGTGAAGGTGCGACGGTAGGGCACATCCAGATCAGCTCCAGACCCGAGGGAGAGACACCCAGGTGGCCGTCACGGACCGCGCCCGAACCGTTTCGCAGGAACAGCAGCAGTCCGACAGCGGACGCGGGAAAAGGGGGGCCGCCGGGGTCGGCGTCCTCCTCGCCCTGCTCGCGACGGTCGTCTGGTCCGGCAGCTTCGTGGCCACCCGGGGAATGGCAGGGTCCGTCCCGCCCGTCCAGGCCGTCTTCTGGCGCTGGATCATCGCCGCCCTCGCGGTCGCCCCCCTCGCGGCCCGGCAGGCCTGGCAGCAGCGGGCCCTGATCCGCAGGCACCTCGGCTACATCAGCCTCGCCACCCTCTTCGGCGTCACCCTCTACAACACCCTCGTCCACCAGGCCGGACTGACCACCTCCGCCTCCAACATGGGCATGATCATGGCGGCTTCGCCGGTCATCATGGCCCTCTACGCCCGCCTCGGCGGCGAACGGCTCGGCATCCGGCGGACCTCCGGGATGCTGCTCGCGGCCTTCGGGGTCCTGTTCCTCGTCGGAGACGGCTCGCTCGGCTTCGACTTCACCGCCGGCGACCTGTGGATGTTCGGCGCCGCGCTCTCCTTCGCCACCTACAGCGCCCTCCTCAAGCGCAAGCCCGCCGAGATCGGCGGCCTCGCCTTCCTGTTCACCACCTTCGTGCTCGGCGCGCTGATGCTCGCCCCCGCCTACGCCGTCTCCCTCCACCTGCAGGGCGGATTCGAGGCCACCGCCGGGACGGTCGGACCGCTGCTCTACGTCGGCGTGTTCTCCTCCGCCGTCGCCTTCTTCGCCTGGAACAAGGCCATCTCGCTCATCGGCGCCGCCCGCGCCGGAGTCGTCTACTACCTCCAGCCGGTCTGCGTGGCGGGACTGGGCCTGCTGCTCCTCGGCGAGCGGACCGGCCCGGCCGAACTGCTCAGCATGGCCCTGATCCTCGGCGGAGTCGGGCTGGCGAGTGTCACCCGGAGGTAGGTTCGGGGGCGTGATCGAGTGGGACATCAAGAAGCTGCGGATCCTGCGGACCCTGGCCCACCGGGGGACCGTCACCGCGACGGCCGAGGCGCTGCACATGACGCCCTCGGCCGTTTCGCAGCAGCTGACCAACCTCGCCCGGCAGCTGGGGGTCCCGCTGCTGGAGGCGCAGGGGCGCCGGGTCCGGCTCACCGACGCCGCCCACCTGGTGCTGCGTCACACCGAGGACGTCTTCGCCCAGCTGGAGCGGGCCGACGCCGAAATCGCCGGGTACCTCTGCGGGGAGGCCGGGGAGGTGCGGATCGGCGCCTTCTCGACCGCCGTCCCGGTGCTCGTGGTCCCCGCCGTCGCCGCCCTGCGGCGCAGCCACCCCGGGATCGAGGTCCGGATCCGTGAGACCGAGGCCGCCGAGTCCTACGAACTCCTCTCCGCCGGGGTCGTCGACCTCGCCCTGTCCCTCGCCGCCCACGCCCCGGGCGCCGGTGACCCCCGCTTCACGCGGGTCACCCTGCTGGAGGACCCCCTTGACGTCGCGCTGCCGCCCGGCCATCCGCTGGCCGCGGCGCGGGGCCTGCGGCTGGCCGACCTGGCCGGGGAGCGGTGGATCTACGGGGGCAGCGGGCCCTGGTCGGAGATCACCCGCAGCGCGTGCGAGGCGGCGGGGTTCGTACCGGAGCAGGCGCACTCGGCGTCCGGGTGGACGGCGATCCTCGCGATGGTGGAGGCCGGGATGGGGGTCGCGCTCGTACCGCGGATGGTGTCGGGGAGGGCGGAGGGGGTCGCGGTGCGGGTCCTGCACCAGGACCGGCCCACGCGGCACGTGATCGCCGCCCTGCGGCGGGGCTCGGAATCGGCCCCCGCCCTGGCCCGCGTCCTGACGGCCCTCCAAACCGCAGCCACCTGACCCGTCCCGCCACCGCTGCGCGGGCTCCGCCCCCGTACCCCCGCGCCTCAAACGCCGGCGGGGCTGGATCTTCCAGCCCCGCCGGCGCTTGAGGCGCGGGCGCGGAGCGCCGTGCAGTGAGCCGCGCCGGCGACTGAGGCGGGAACGGAGGAAGGGCGGGTAGGGGACAGCACCGCGCAGCGGCACGCACCCGCACACGACGGCCGAGCCGCGCGAGCGACGCGTCGGAAATGGGCCCGGCCCCGCCCGCCCCCGGAGGGGCCGGCGGGGCCGGGTGTCGGGCCGGGGGTCAGGAGCGGGAGGCCGCGGCGGCGTCGGCCGCCTGGGCCTTCAGGGCGCGTTCGACGCCCGACCGGGACTCCGACACCAGCCGCCGCAGCCCCGCGTTCGGCTCGGCCGAGGCCAGCCACGCGTCCGTCGCGTCCAGCGTCTCCTGCGAGACCTGCAGCGACGGGTACAGGCCCACCGCGATCTGCTGCGCGATCTCGTGGCTGCGGGTGTCCCAGATCTCCTTGACCACCGCGAAGTACTTCGCCGCGTACGGCGCGAGCAGCTCCCGCTGGTCGCTCTGGACGAAGCCGCCGATCACGGCCTCCTGCACCGCGTTCGGCAGGTCCGCGGAGTCGATGACCGACGCCCACGTCTCCGCCTTGGCGGCCGCCGTCGGCCGCGCCGCACGGGCCGTCGCCGCGTGGCGCTCGCCCGCCGCCGTCGCGTCCCGCTCCAGCTCGGCCGCGATGGCCGGCTCGTCCGCGACACCGGTGGCGACCAGCCGCTCCAGGAACGCCCACCGCAGCTCGGTGTCCACGACCAGGCCCTCGACGGTCTCCGAGCCGTCCAGCAGCGCCGCCAGGTACGCGAGCTGCTCCTCGGTACGGGCCGTCGCCGCGAAGGCCCGCGCCCACGCCAGCTGGTGGTCGCTGCCCGCCCCGGCCGTCCGCAGGTGCTCCCGCGTGGCCTCGGTCCAGGTCGCCAGGCCCTGCTCCCGCCACGCCGGGTCGGCGTACAGGTCCACGGCCAGCTTCACCTGGCGGTGCAGGGACTGCACGACGCCGATGTCGGACTCCTTGCCGATGCCCGACAGGACCAGCGCCAGGTAGTCGCGGGCGGCGAGCTCGCCGTCGCGGGTCATGTCCCAGGCGGAGGCCCAGCACAGGGCGCGCGGCAGCGACTCGGTGAAGTCGCCCAGGTGCGCGGTGACGTTGGCCAGCGAGACCTCGTCCAGGCGGACCTTGGCGTACGACAGGTCGTCGTCGTTGAGCAGCACCACGGCAGGACGGGCACGGCCCACGAGCTCCGGTACCGCCGTCCGCTCGCCGTCGATGTCCAGCTCGACGCGGTCCGTGCGGACCAGCTTGCCGTCCTGGAGCTCGTACAGGCCGACCGCGATGCGGTGCGGGCGCAGCACCGGCTCGCCCTTGGCGCCCGCGGGCAGGGCCGGGGCCTCCTGCCGGACGGCGAAGGCGGTGATCATGCCGTTCTCGTCCGTCTCGATCTCCGGGCGCAGGATGTTGATGCCCGCCGTCTCCAGCCACGCCTTCGACCAGGCGGTCAGGTCGCGGCCGGAGGTCTCCTCCAGCGCGCCCAGCAGGTCGGACAGTCGGGTGTTGCCGAACGCGTGCGCCTTGAAGTAGGCCTGCACGCCCTTGAAGAAGGCGTCCATGCCGACGTAGGCGACGAGCTGCTTGAGGACCGAGGCGCCCTTGGCGTACGTGATCCCGTCGAAGTTGACCAGGACGTCGTCCAGGTCACGGATGTCCGCCATGATCGGGTGCGTCGACGGCAGCTGGTCCTGGCGGTACGCCCAGGTCTTCATCGAGTTGGCGAAGGTGGTCCAGGCGTGCGGCCACTTCGAGCCCTCCGCGTACGCCTGGCAGGCGATGGAGGTGTACGTCGCGAACGACTCGTTCAGCCACAGGTCGTTCCACCACTCCATGGTGACCAGGTCGCCGAACCACATGTGCGCGAGCTCGTGGAGGATCGTCTCCGCGCGGACCTCGTACGCCGCGTCCGTCACCTTGGAGCGGAAGACGTACTGGTCGCGGATGGTGACCGCGCCGGCGTTCTCCATCGCGCCCGCGTTGAACTCCGGGACGAAGAGCTGGTCGTACTTGGCGAAGGGGTAGTCGTAGGCGAACTTCTCCTGGAACCAGTCGAAGCCCTGCCGGGTCACGTCGAAGATCTCGTCCGCGTCGAGGAACTCGGCGAGCGAGGGGCGGCAGTAGATGCCGAGCGGGACGGACTGCCCGTCCTTGCCCTCGTACGAGCTGTGGACGGCGTGGTACGGGCCGACGATCAGCGCGGTGATGTACGAGGAGATCCGCGGGGTCGGCTCGAAGGCCCACACCCGGTCCTTCGGCTCCGGCGTCGGGGAGTTCGAGATGACCGTCCAGCCCTCGGGGGCCGTCACGGTGAACCGGAACGTCGCCTTCAGGTCGGGCTGCTCGAAGCTGGCGAAGACCCGCCGCGCGTCCGGGACCTCGAACTGGGTGTACAGGTAGGCCTGCTGGTCGACCGGGTCGACGAAGCGGTGCAGGCCCTCGCCGGTGTTGGTGTAGGCGCAGTCGGCGACCACGCGGAGCTCGTTGGCCCCGGCGGCGAGCCCGGACAGCGCGATCCGCGAGTCCTGGAAGACTGCGGCGGCGTCCAGCGCCTCGCCGTTCAGGACGACCTCGTGCACGGCCGGCGCGACCAGGTCGATGAAGGTCTCGGCGCCGGCCTCGGCCGACTCGAAGCGCACGGTGGTCACGGACGGGAAGGTGCCGCCCTCCTGCGCACCGCTGAGATCGAGTTCGACCTCGTACGAGTCGACGGTGAGCAGCTTCGCCCGCTGCTGAGCCTCTTCACGGGTGAGATTCGTGCCAGGCACGCGGTCATCTCCTTTGATGGTGACGTTGCCCCGCCATCCTTCCACGCGCTCCGCGTCACCGCGCCGGAGTAATCCACGGGCGAACGCGAGGTCCGATTCCCGCCAGCGCCGGCGGGCCGGGAGGGGCACGATCGCAGCCATGACCTCCTCCACCGCCCGCGCCGCCGGAACCCCTCCCGCCGCCGCCGTCCTGCCCCGCCCCGTCGACCCCACCGTCCTCGCCGGGCTGCGCCGCCGCGACGACGCGGGCCGGCCCTGCCTGCCGTACGAGGACCCGGAGGGCGGGGCCCCGCTGCGCTGCTGCCTGCGCCGCAGCCGGGCGGGCGAGCGCATCGCCCTGGTCTCCTACGCGCCGCTGCGCCGCTGGGCGGCCGGTTCCGGTGCGGACCCGGGGGCGTACGACGAGCAGGGGCCCGTGTTCGTGCACGCCGACCCCTGCGCGGGCCCGGCGCAGGACGGCGCACTGCCCTTCGGGACGCCGGGGGCGCTGCGCGTCGCCCGGCGCTACGACGCGGGCGGCCGGATCCTCGGCGGCCGCCTGCTGGACCTCGGAGAGGAGCCCGACGCGGTCGTCGGGGAGGCGCTGGCCGAGGCCTTCGCCGACCCGGAGGTCGCGCTCGTGCACGTCCGCGCGGTGGAGTACGGCTGCTTCCTCTACGAGGTGCGGCGGCCGTGAGACGCGGGAGGGGCGGGTGCCGTGCGGCACCCGCCCCTCCCGCGCCCGGAATCCGGATCAGCCCTGGCGCAGCTCCTCGGCCACGAGCTCGGCGATCTGGACGGCGTTCAGCGCGGCGCCCTTGCGCAGGTTGTCGTTCGACAGGAACAGCGCGAGACCGTTGTCCACGGTCTCGTCGACGCGGATGCGGCCCACGTACGAGGCGTCCTTGCCGGCGGCCTGGAGGGGGGTCGGGATCTCCGACAGCTCGACGCCGGCGGCGTCCTTCAGCAGCTCGTAGGCGCGCTCGACGCTCAGCGGGCGGGCGAAGCGGGCGTTGACCTGGAGCGAGTGGCCCGAGAAGACGGGGACGCGCACGCAGGTGCCGGAGACCTTGAGCTCCGGGATCTCCAGGATCTTGCGGGACTCGTTGCGGAGCTTCTGCTCCTCGTCGGTCTCGAAGGAGCCGTCGTCGACCAGGTTGCCCGCGAGCGGCACCACGTTGTAGGCGATGGGGCGCTTGTAGACGGCCGGCTCGGGGAAGTCCACCGCGCCGCCGTCGAAGGTCAGCTGGTCTGCGTTCTCGGAGACCGCGCAGGCCTGGCCCTTGAGCTCGGCCACGCCGGCCAGGCCCGAGCCGGAGACGGCCTGGTAGGTGGTGGCGACCAGCGCGGTGAGGCCGGCCTCGTCGTGCAGCGGGCGCAGCACGGGCATCGCGGCCATCGTGGTGCAGTTCGGGTTCGCGATGATGCCCTTGGGGCGGTTCTTGATCGCGTGCGGGTTCACCTCGGAGACGACGAGGGGGACCTCCGGGTCGCCGCGCCAGGCGGAGGAATTGTCGATCACCACAGCGCCCTGGGAGGCGACCTTCTCGGCGAGGGCGCGGGAGGTGGCGCCGCCGGCCGAGAAGAGCACGATGTCCAGGCCGGAGTAGTCGGCCGTGGAGGCGTCCTCGATGGTGATCTCGCGGCCCTCCCACTCCAGGGTCGAGCCCGCCGAACGGGCCGAGGCGAACAGCCGCAGCTCGTCCACCGGGAACTTGCGCTCGGCCAGGATGCCGCGCATGACTCCGCCGACCTGTCCGGTGGCTCCGACGATTCCGACCCTCACGGTGACTCCTCTTGGTACGTAGGCGCGGGCGCGCGTGGGGCCATCATGCGTTCGACCCCACGAGGCTTGTCCAATCCATTGTCCGAGCAGCGGACGGTGTCCGGGATGTGAACCTCCGTGGCGAGTGCGTGACGGGCGTGTTTCGGGGCCCCCGAACTTCCGTTTTGCCTGGTCAAGGCCGGTTAGCGTCCGGTCTGTCGTGCCCGTTATCCGGACACGGCGTACCAGACATCGAAATGCTCACCTCGGGGAGAACACCGTGCGGGACATCCGCCACCGCCGCCGGTCGATACCGGCCCTCGCCGCCCTCGCGGCCGCCGCCGTCGCCGCGCCGCTCCTGATCGCCGCCGCCCCGGCGTCGGCCCACGACAACGACCACCGGGACCGGCGCGGGGCCAAGCTGGCCAAGGAGCTCGTGGAGGAGGTCACCGCCCGCGGGGCCTACCGCCACCTCGCGAAGTTCCAGCAGATCGCCGACGCCAACGGCGGCAACCGCGCCGCGGGCACCCCCGGCCACGCGGCCTCCGCCGCCTACGTGCACGACACCCTGAAGAAGGCCGGGTACGACGTCTCGTACCAGGACTTCGACATCTACGAGGCGCACACCAGGACGGAGAAGACCACCGTCCTCGGTGCGGGCGGGCGCGAGCTGGCCACGGCCGCCTTCACCTTCACCCGGTCCACCCCGGCGGGCGGTCTCGTCGCCCCGCTCGCCCTCGCCCGGGTCGACGAGACCCCCGGCTGCACCGCCGACGACTACCCGGCCGGCGCGTTCACCGGGAAGATCGCCCTGGTCAAGCGGGGTGCCTGCACCTTCGTGGAGAAGCAGCGGGCGGCCGCCGCGGCCGGCGCCGTCGGCGTGATCGTCTACAACCACAGCGGCACCACCCCGGTCCGCGGCGGGTTCTCCTCCCCGTCCGAGGGGGTCATCCCGAGTGCGGGCATCACCCTGGCCGACGGCGAGGCGCTGGCCGCGGCCGCCGCCGCGGGTGAGGTGAAGGTGCGCCTGGACCTGGACCAGGAGCACGTGAAGAAGACCACCCGCAACGTGATCGCGGAGACCAGGGGCGGCCGCGCCGACCGCGTGGTGGCCCTCGGCTCCCACCTGGACTCGGTCCCCGAGGGCCCCGGGATCAACGACAACGGCTCGGGCTCGGCCGGGCTGCTGGAGGTGGCTCTCAAGCTTGCGGACGAGGGCGCCAACAAGAAGGGCAAGGGCACCGCGAACAAGGTCCGCTTCGCCTGGTGGTCGGCGGAGGAGCTGGGCCTGCTCGGCTCCGAGCACTACGTGGCGCAGCTGAACGAGAAGCAGAAGAAGGACATCGCGCTCTACCTGAACTTCGACATGATCGCCTCGCCGAACCCGGCGCAGTTCGTCTACGACGGCGACGACTCGGACAAGACCGGCGAGGGCGCGGGCCCGGCCGGCTCGGCGCAGATCGAGGCGCTGATCAACGGCTTCCTCGACAAGAAGGGCAAGCCGCACGAGGGCAGTGACTTCGACGGCCGCTCGGACTACGGCCCCTTCATCGCGAACGGCATCCCGGCGGGCGGCACCTTCACCGGCGCCGAGGGCGTCAAGACGGCGGAGCAGGCCAAGCGCTACGGCGGCACGGCCGGGTCCCCGTACGACCCGAACTACCACGGTGCGGGCGACACCCTGAAGAACCTGGACCTGAAGGCCTTCGACACCAACCTGGACGTCATCGCCCACGCGGTGGGCACCTACGCGCAGGACCTGAGCTCGATCGGCAAGTAGCGCGGGCCGGCCCGAGGGGGGCGGGTACGGCGAAGGGGCGGGCGCCCGATGCGGGCGCCCGCCCCTCCGTCATGCCGTCACGCCCTCACGGGAGTTACGGGAGGACCTTCTCGATCTGCACGCTGCCGAGACCGGCGGCGGTGCCGCGGGCGTTGAGCAGCTGGACCTGGCCGAAGAACTGACGGCCCTCGGGGGCCGCGCTGGAGACCAGGACGTTCGCCGAGACGTTCGCCGAGGCGCCGGTGGCGAGGTTCACCTTGGCGGCCTCGTCGACCTGGACGGAGCCCAGGGCGGAGGAGAAGTACACGTCGCGGTAGTCGTACGTGGTGGAGCCGGACGGGATCGCGTAGCCGATCACCTTGATGGTGTAGGTACCGGCGGCGGGCTTGGCCAGGCTCACGGCCTCCTCGGAGTCGCCGTCGGCGGACGAGGCGACCTTGACGCCGTCCTTGTAGACCTCCAGGTCGAGGTCCGCGGCGGTGTCGGAGGGCTTGCCGATGGCGACGTCGAGGCGGGAGACGCCCTCGCCGACGGTGACCTCGGTGGTCTGGGTCTCACCGGTCGCGATGGTCGGCTTGGCGACCTTCGCGGAGCCGAGCGGGCCGCCCTGGAGCGTGCCGCCGGAGATGGCCGCACCGTCGTTCTTCACGGTCCACTGGACCGGCGCCGGGGTGCCCTGCTTGACCTCGGGGAGGACCTTGACGGCCGGGTCGAAGCCCGCGCCGAGGACCGAGACGTCCAGCTTGAACGGGTTGTCGAGCAGCGGCGACGTACGGCGCGACTCGACCTCGATCTCCCAGACGCCCGGCTGCGGGTCGGCGTACGAGCGCAGGTCGGGGCGGCAGGTGTTCGCCGGGTTGTCGTAGTTCGGGTAGCACTGGGTGGTCGCGCTGTCCTCGACGCCCGTGCCGTACGGGTGGATCGAGATGAAGCGGGTCTGGCTGCCCGGCTGCAGACCGCCGAGGGCGACCTCAAGGGTCTTGGCGCCCTGCGGGACGGTCACGAAGTACGACTTGTGGCTGTTGCGCTGCACGGAGGAGGTGTCCGACAGCGTGAACGACGGCTTCGCCAGCGGGGTGGAGGCGACGACCGTGGTCAGGATCTGCTTGTCGATGCCCTCGGTGGTCGGGTCGTCGAGCTGCAGGATGCCGCTGTGCACGCCGGCCGACTTGACGTTGGCCTCGACCTTGATGGTGACGGGCTTGTTCAGCGGGAGAGTGACGTAGTCGTAGCCGCCGACGACCTTGAAGGTGCCGTCGTTGTTGCGCCAGCTCAGGTTGTGCCGGGTGCCGTACTTCACGCCCGTGGTGCGGGTGACGACGACGTCGTAGACCTTCTTCTGGCCGACCTTGAGGCCGCCCTCGCGGTCGTACAGGCCGGTGCCGAAGCCCGGGGTCTTCAGGAACTGGTCGAGCGCGGTGTCGACCGGGGCCTTGACGGTGAACTCTTCGGCCTTCGCGTTGCGCTGGATGGACTGCCAGGCGTCGACGATGTTGATGAGACCGGCACCCTGGGCGTGCGCCGGGACGTCGTCGATCTTCTTCGCGGTGCTGGTCAGCGCCACGCGCAGGGACGCCGGGGTCAGCGCGATCTTCTGCTGCTTGGCGGCCGAGATCAGCAGGGCGCTGGCGCCCGTCGCCTGCGGCGAGGACATCGAGGTGCCCTGGAGCATCGAGTAACCGGCCGGCAGGCTGTAGCCCGCCTCCTTGACCGGGCTGCCGGGCAGCCAGGTCTGGGTGGTGTTGATGGCCGCGCCGGGGGCGGTGATGGTCGGCGTGAACCCGCCGTCCTCACGCGGACCGCGCGAGGAGAAGGGGAACATGTTGTACTTCTTCGACACGCCGGAGCCGTAGTTGGCCGCCCAGGTCTCCTTGGAGACCGCCGCGCCCACGGAGATGACCTTGTCCGCGAGGCCGGGGTCGCCGATGGTGTTGACGCCGGGGCCCTCGTTGCCCGCCGAGATGACGAGCTGGACGCCGTAGGTGTCGATCAGGTTCTTGTACAGCTCCGAACGGGCGTTGTTGCCGTCGTTCAGCGCCGGGAGACCACCGATGGACATGTTGACGATGTCCACGCCGCGGTTGACGACGAGGTCGATCATGCCCTCGGTCAGCGCGATGTTGGTGCAGCCGCCGGACCAGGAGCAGGCGCGCGAGGAGACGAGCTTGGCGCCGGGCGCCTCACCGTTCATCTTGCCGCCGAAGAGGCTGTTGGCGGCCGTGATGCCGGCGACGTGCGTGCCGTGCTCCGACTCGATGATGCCGATGTTGACGAAGTCGGCCTTCTTGCCCACCCAGTCCCCGCCGAAGGGGTCCATGGGGACGTCCTTGCGGATCTGGATCACGAACGGGATGCGCTCGGCGACGTCGGTCGCCGGGTTGTCCGTGCCGAAGTAGCCGACCTGGTAGCCGTCCTTGTACGGCTTCATCGGCTCGTTGTTGGTGAAGTCGCCGTCCTGGTCGGTGTCGACGCGGACGGTGCCGGCCACCGGGTCGTACAGCATGCCGAACTTGTCGGTGGTGTCGCCGTCGCGGTTGACGTCGCCCTTCATGTCACCGGTGGCGGTGATCGACTCGCTGAAGCGGCTCCACTGGAAGCTGCCCTCGGGCGCCTTCCAGCTCTGGCCGCCCGCGGTGAAGGAGCCGCCGGTGGCGGTGACCGGGGTGACCTGGGGGCGCCAGGTGGCGTCGTTGTCCAGGATCGGGTCGGTCGCGGTGACCCAGTCGACGATCTTGCGCTCGCCGGTGGTGGTCTTCTGGAGGGCCGGGTGCGCCACGTCGACGCCCGAGTCCAGGATGCCGATGGTGACGCCGCGGCCGTCGGCCTGCGGGTTCTTCTGGACGAAGTCCACCGCGCCGGTCTCGAAGGACGGGTTGTACGGGTTCTTCGCCGGGGTGTTCTTGTCCGGCGCCGGGTAGGACCCTTCGGCGGTCTTCTTGGCCGCGCCGGCGTCCTTGCCCGCGTCGGGGCGCGGGTCCGGCAGCTGGATCTCCTGCCGCAGGTCCATGCCGTGTACGGATTCGAGCTTGGCGGCGGCCTTCAGTGCGGCCTCGGCCTTGTCGGTCGGCAGGGTCGCACGGACGTAGCCGAGCTTGTCGTACGTCTGGCCCACCGAGGCGCCGTGGACGGCGTCGAGCTGGTCGGCCACCTGCTTCGTCTGCCCGGGGGCGGTGGCGACCATGACGGTGACGGTCGCGTCACCCTTGGCCTTGGCCTCCTGGAGCAGCTCGGCGTCGACCGAACCGAGCTTCTGGTCGGCCGACTTGACCGGCGGCGCGTTCCGCGGGTCGTCGCCGGCCGCCGCGAAGGCGGGGACGGCGCCGGTGGCGCAGAGGGCGGCCACCAGGCCCGCGGCCGCCGCGACGCGGGCGGCACGCCGCGCGCCGGGTATGGCCCCGGTGGTGGAGCTGGGGGAGTCGAGGGTCATCAGCATCCCTGGCTAAGTGAAAGATACGGTCCGGATTTCGGTGCCGGATGACCGGTCAGCTTTGCGCAAGTGACAGCTGTTTGGGGAGGGTTGTTATTGACCGAGACCTGACATGGCGGACTCTCGCCAGTGTGTACTACCCGCCAGTAGGGACATGCCGGGGCAAGGCGGGGCGACTCGCAGCGGTATGCGAGTTGATTTATCGACTTTGCAGCCTCACGCCGCGTGCGGCGCAGGTCTCCGTCTCATGACCGGTGTGACAGATTCCGACCGTTCAGCGCTCGCGCGTGCGCGCGTAGTGCCGCGAGGCCTTGGCGCGGTTGCCGCAGACGGCCATCGAGCACCAGCGCCGGGTGCCGTTGCGCGAGGTGTCGTGGAAGTGCAGGATGCACGTCTCCGAGGCGCACTTGCGGATCCGGTCGGGCGCCGACCGCAGCAGTTCCAGGTAGTCGCGGGCCGCGGTCCATGCGGGTCCCCAGGAAGGGTCGTCGAACTCCGCTCGCTCGCCCGGACCTTCGGCCGTGAGGGTGGCCCGGATGCGGCCGTGCTCCAGTACGGCGTCGATCAGCTCGCGGGCGCCGGTGTCGGCCGGGTCCGTGACGGCGCGGGCGAGGGCCTCGCGCGCGGTCAGCAGGTGGACCAGGGTCGACTTGTCGGCGCGGAAGCGGCCGTCCAGCCCCGTGCTCCGCAGCCAGAGGGCCAGCCCCTCCAGCCGGCTCAGGCCGAAGGCCCCGGCGAAGAGGTCGGTGGGCACGCCCTCCGGCATCCAGCGCGTGTTCACCAGGTCGAGGGCGAGCGGCTCCCCGATGAGCGGACGGGGGTCCGTCGTCGGTACTGCCGTCATGTCCGCCTCCTCGCTCCGCTAACCCCTCAAGGGTACGTGGCCGGTTGACGCCCGGATCTCTAACCTCTAATCTCAATTTAGAAGGTTAGAACCACTGAAGGGAACCCTCATGACCGCCACCGCCGTCGGCGCGCTCCGCACGGGCCACGTGGGCCTCAACGTCACCGACCTGGACCGCTCGCTCGCCTTCTACCGCGACGCCCTGGGCTTCGAGCTCCTCGGCGAGGGCAAGGAGGACGGCCGCCGCTTCGCCTTCCTGGGCCGCGACGGGGAGCTCGTCCTCACCCTCTGGCAGCAGGCGCAGGACCGGTACGCCCCTCAGGCGGCCGGACTGCACCACCTGGCCTTCTCCGCCGGCGCGATCGAGGAGGTCCGGGCGTACGAGGAGCGGCTGCGCGGCCTGGGCGTCGACTTCGCCTACGAGGGCGTCGTCGCCCACCGCGAGGGCGCCACCTCCGGCGGGATCTTCTTCCACGACCCGGACGGCACCCGGCTGGAGATCTCCGTGCCGACCGGCGCCGAGGGCGCTCCCGCCCCGACCGCAGGTGCTCCGACCTGCGGGTTCTTCTAGGCCCTCAAGGAAGGGGAGCCGCCATGGACCGGTACCACCGGGGCTCGCTGGCCGTGCAGGAGCGGGTCGGCGTGCGCGAGCTCGCCGACCACGTCGGCCGCTCCATCGGCAGCGGCATCCGGGACGTCGCCGCGGCCTTCCTCGCCGGGCAGCCGCACCTCGTGGCCGGCGCGGCGGACGGCGACGGCCGGATGTGGGCCTCGATGCTCACCGGGCCGCCCGGTTTCGTACGGGCCGAGGGGCGCGACCGGATCACGGTCGCGGGCGGCCTGCCCGACGGGGATCCGCTGGCCGGGGCGCTCGCCACCGCAGGCACCCGGGTCGGCACGATCGCGCTCGATCCGCGCACCCGGCGCCGGATGCGCCTGGGCGGGACCCTGGAGGTGACGGCCGGCGGTTTCGCGGTCGGGGCCGAGCGGGTGTTCTCCAACTGCCCGAAGTACCTGCAGAAGCGGCAGCCGCTGGAGCTGGTGGCCGAGGGGCCCGGGATCCTGTGGCGCGGGCCGGCGCTCACCCCCGGCCAGGTGCGGGCGGTCCGCGCGGCGGACACCTTCTTCATCGCCACCGAGGCGGGGGCACAGGAGACCGACGCGAGTCACCGGGGCGGTATGCCGGGCTTCGTGGAGGTGCTCTCCCCGACCGAGCTGGTCTGGCCGGACTATCCGGGGAACGCGATGTTCCTGACCCTGGGCAACCTCGTCGCCGACGACCGGGCCGGGCTGCTCTTCCCCCACTGGGAGAGCGGGGCGCTGCTCCAGCTGAGTGGGCGGGCCCGGACCGAATTCGGCGCCGCGGGGGAGCGGCGGGTGCGGTTCACGGTCGAAGCGGTGGTGGAGGGCCTGCATCCGGGGCGGCTGCGCTGGAGCGCCCCGGAGTACTCCCCGGCCAACCCGCCCGTTCACCGGGGCAGTACGACCAGGTAGGCGGCGGGCTCGCGGTCGGCGGAGGCCGTCAGGGCGGTCCGGACGACCGCGGCCTGCTGCTCGGGCCAGTCGCGCAGCTTGCGCGGGGTCAGGTGCAGCACGGTCACCCCGAGGCGCTCCAGGGTCTCGCGCTTGCGGACGGCCTCGGCCCAGTCCTCGTCCTCGCCCTGGCGGGGTGCGCGGGTGTCGATCTCGATGGCGACGGCCTGCTCGGGCCAGTAGGCGTCCACCCCGCCGAGGTGCGGGCCGCCGGGCAGCCGCAGGTCCACGTTCCAGACGGGCTCGGGGAGTTCGTAGCCCCGTACGAGCTGGTACAGCCGGTCCTCGGCGATGGCCCGGCCCTCCGCGAGCAGCGCCTCCACGGCGTCCACCACGTGCGGCCGGTTCAGCAGCCGGGCGACCGTCAGCTCCCGTACGACGGCGGCCGGTTCGCAGTGGCCGGAGCGGACGGCCTCGCTCAGCAGGCGGCGTACGGTGTCGGCGTCGGAGAGCTGGGCGACGGCGTCGGCGACGGCCCGCGCCACCGGGGCCACGGGCAGGCCCGTCACCTCCAGCGGCCGGGGCGGGGTGTGGGCGCGGACGATCCGGACGTCGCCGGTGGAGCGCAGCCGGCGGGTGCCGGGCACGAGGACGTCGATGTGCGCGAGGCCGAGCAGGGCGGGGGCGGCGGAGAACCGGTAGAGCGCGAGCGCCGCCAGCCCGGTGATCATGGCCTCGCCGCCGCGCCGGCCCGCGTACAGCAGGGCGGCGTGCAGCCGCTCCTCGCTCGTCGCCGGGCCGGAGTGCAGGAGGAACACCCCGGGCAGGACCTGCTGCCAGGGGCGCCCGGCGGCCTCGGCGGCGCTCACTCCGTGCTCCCGCAGCTGGGCGAGGGTCAGCACGCGGGGGCGGCTGGCGGTGAGGTGGGCGAGGGGTGCGTTCTGGTTCATGACGCGGTGATTCCCTCAGGCCATGGCCTTGCTAACGCCTGTTACACGTTCGTCGACAAATCCGGACAAGACGGGGCTAAAGTACGGGCGTTCGACTGCCGATGACGTGCCCTCGCCCGTCGCCGGTTCCCGCTCGCCGCCGGCTCGTCCCGTCGGGCGGGGCCGGAGATCCGGCCCCGCCCGACGGCCGGGGTCAGGCGCCGTCGCGGGCCTGGGCGCGCAGGGCGCGGGCCAGGTCGTCGCGGGACTCCAGGACCAGCCGCCGCAGCGCGGGCGCCGCCTCGGGGTGAGCGGCCAGCCAGGCGTCGGTCGCCTCGACCGTGGCCGGGGAGTCCTGCAGCATGGGGTAGAGCCCCTTCACCACGTGGATCCCGATCTGGATCGAGCGCTGCGCCCAGATCCGCTCGATCACCTCGAAGTACCGGTCGGCGTACGGGGCGAGCAGCTCGCGCCGCGAGGGCTGCTGCATCCCGTCGATGGTGGCCTCGACCAGCGCGTTCGACAGCGCGTCCGACTCGACGACCGCCGCCCACGCCTGGTCCTTGACGGCCGCCGACGGCCGCGCGGCCAGGCACCGCACCTGGTGCCGCTTGCCCGACGCCGTGTCGTCGCGGGCGAGTTCGGCGCCGAGCACGCCCTCGTCCACCGACCCGTGCGCCGCCAGCGGCAGCAGGAAGTCCCAGCGCAGCTCCTGGTCGACGTCCAGCCCGTCGATCCGGGCGGTCCCGTCGAGCAGGCCCAGCAGCAGCTGGAAGTCGCCCTCGGTGGCCGCGCTCGCCGCGAAGAACCGGGCCCAGGTCAGCTGGTGCTCCGACCCGGGCTCAGCCAGCCGCAGCTCGCGCAGGGCGCCCGCCGCCAGGTCCCGGCCGCTCTGCTCGCGCCGCCCGGCCGCCGCGTAGTGGGTGACCGCGCTCAGCGCCTGCCCGTGCAGCATCTGGAGCACGCCGACGTCGGTCTCCCGGCCGGCGTGGGCGAGGAACAGCGAGAGGAAGTCCCGGGCCGGCATCAGCGCGTCGCGCGTCAGGTTCCACAGCGCCGACCAGCACAGGGCCCGGGCCAGCGGGTCCGTGAGGTCGCCCAGGTGGCCGCGGAGCGTCTCCAGGGAGGTCTCGTCGAAGCGGATCTTGCAGTAGGTGAGGTCCTCGTCGTTGACCAGGACCAGGTCGGGACGGTCCAGCCCGGCCAGTTCCGCGACCGCCGTCCGCGCCCCGGCCACGTCCGCCTCGGCCCGCGCGTAGCGCACCAGCGCGCCCGCCTCGGTCCGGTACAGGCCCACGCAGACCCGGTGCGGGCGCAGCTCGTCACCCTCCTGGAGGACCGCCAGCTCGGTGATCCGGCCGTCCGCGTCCGTGGTGACCACCGGGGTGAGCGCGTTCACGCCGGCCGTCTGGAGCCAGGCCCGCGACCACTCGGCCATGTCCCGCCCGGAGACCTCCCCGAGCACCGACAGCAGGTCGTCCAGGGTGGTGTTGCCGTAGGCGTGCGCCTTGAAGTAGCGCCGCGCGCCGTCCAGGAACGCCTCCCGGCCCACGTACGCCACGAGCTGCTTGAGGACCGCTGCGCCCTTGGCGTACGTGATCCCGTCGAAGTTCAGCTTGGCGTCCTCCAGGTCACGGATGTCGGCCGTGACCGGGTGGGTGGAGGGGAGCTGGTCGGCGCGGTACGCCCACGCCTTGCGGCTGTTGGCGAAGGTGACCCAGGCCTGGTCGAAGCGGGTGGCCTCGACGAGTCCGAAGGACCCCATGAAGTCCGCGAAGGACTCCTTCAGCCACAGGTCGTCCCACCACTTCATGGTGACCAGGTCGCCGAACCACATGTGCGCCATCTCGTGCAGGATGACGTTCGCGCGCCGCTCGTAGGACGCCTGGGTGACCTTCCCGCGGAAGATGTACTCCTCGCGGAAGGTGACCATCCCCGGGTTCTCCATCGCGCCCAGGTTGTACTCCGGGACGAAGGCCTGGTCGTACTTCCCGAAGGGGTACGGGTAGTCGAAGATCTCGTGGAAGAGGTCGAAGCCCTGCTTGGTGACGAGGAAGACGTCGTCCGCGTCGAAGTGCTTCGCCAGCCCCTTGCGGCACATGGCGCCGAGCGGGATCGTCAGGTCCCCGCGGGTGTAGGTGTCCGTCACGTAGTGGTACGGCCCGGCCACCACGCAGGTGATGTACGTGGAGATGGGCGCGGTCTCGGCGAAGCGCCGGACCTGCCCCTCGTGGGATTCCTCCACGCCGTTGCTCCACACCCGCCAGCCCTCGGGCGCGGTGACCTCGAAGCGGTAGGGGGCCTTGAGGTCGGGCTGCTCGAAGTTGGCGTAGACCCGGCGGGCGTCCGCCGGCTCGTACTGGGTGTAGAGGTAGACCTCGCCGTCCTCGGGGTCCACGAAGCGGTGCATGCCCTCGCCGGTCCGGCTGTAGGCGCAGTTCGCGTCCACGACCAGGACGTTCTCGGAGGCGAGCCCCTCCAGGGCGATCCGGGCCCCGTCGAAGACGGCGGCCGGGTCGAGGGCGCGCCCGTTGAGCGTGACGGAGTTGACCGAGGGGGCGATCAGGTCCGCGAAGGAGGAGGCGCCCGGCGTCGCGGCCCGGAAGCGGATGGTGGTCACCGAGCGGAAGGTCCGGGGGCCTTCGGCCGGCTCGGCCTCGTCCACGGCGGACCTCAGGTCGAGGGCCACCTCGTACCCGTCGACGGACAGCAGTCCGGCCCGCTCGCGGGCCTCGTCTCGGGACAGGTTCTCTCCGGGCACGTGCACTCCTTCGTGCGTGATCGTGGTCTTCGGTTCGAATCCTCCCACGGGGGAATGGGCGCGGGCCCGGCCCGGTTGGCCTGGGGGATGGCTGCCGAGAGACGTTCTGGCTGACTTGAGGAGAGACATGGCCGACACGCAGGTGCGGGAGAAGACCCCCGTCGACTTCTGGTTCGACCCGCTGTGCCCCTGGGCGTGGATGACGTCCCGCTGGATCCTGGAGGTCGAGAAGCTCCGCGACATCGAGGTCCGCTGGCACGTGATGAGCCTGGGCGTGCTCAACGAGAACAAGCTCGACGAGCTGCCCGAGGCCTACCGCGAGATGCTCGGCCCCCAGGCCTGGATCCCGGTGCGGGTGGTGACCGCCGCCGAGCAGAAGTTCGGCAAGGAGGTCACCGGCAAGCTCTACACCGCGCTCGGTACCCGCATCCACAACGAGGGCCGCGGCAACACCCCCGAGGTGATCGCCGAGGCGCTGGCCGAGGTCGGGCTGCCGGCGGAGCTCGCCGCGTTCGGCCTGAAGGACACCTTCGACGCCGAGCTGCGCGCCTCCCACGAGGACGGCATCGACCGGGTCGGCCAGGAGGTGGGCACCCCGGTGATCTCCGTGCCCGGTGCCGACGGCGAGGACGTCGCCTTCTTCGGGCCGGTCGTCACCCCGGCCCCGCGCGGCGAGGCCGCCGCCCGGCTCTGGGACGGCACCCTGCTCGTGGCCTCCACCCCGGGCTTCTTCGAGATCAAGCGCACCCGCGACAAGGGCCCGAGCTTCGAGTAGCCGCCCGGACCGCCCGACGCGAAGGACCCCCGTGAGTCACGTCCTCACGGGGGTCCTCCGCTGTACACGCCCGCCGGTGAAGGCTGAGAAGACGATCACGAGGCGGACGGGTTCGGGGAAGCGGCGATCAGCCCTTGACGGGGATCAGCAGCGGGGTGTTCGCCTTGGCGTCGGCGTAGCGCTTGGCCACGTCCTGCCAGTTGACGACGTTCCACATGGCCTCGATGAAGTCCACCTTCTGGTTCTTGTACTGCAGGTAGAAGGCGTGCTCCCAGGCGTCGAAGACGAGGACCGGCACGGAGGCCTGGCCGACGTTGCCCTGGTGGTCGTAGATCTGCTCGACGATCAGACGGCCGCTGATGGGCTCGTACGCGAGCACGCCCCAGCCGGAGCCCTGCGTCGCGGAGGACGCGAAGGTCAGCTGCTTCTTGAACTTGGCGAAGGAGCCGAAGGACTCGGTGATCGCGTCCGCCAGGTCGCCCAGGCCGTCGGCGGCGGTGGGCTCGCCGCCGCCCTCGCCGGTCTTCGGGCTGGCCATGTTGTGCCAGTAGATGCTGTGCAGGATGTGGCCGGAGAGGTGGAACGCGAGGTTCTTCTCCAGGCCGTTGAGGGCGCCCCAGTTCTCCTTGTCGCGCGCCTCCTCCAGCTGCTCCAGCGTGGTGTTGGCGCCCGCGACGTAGGCCGCGTGGTGCTTGTCGTGGTGCAGTTCGATGATCTGCGGATTGATCACCGGCTCCAGCGCCGCGTAGTCGTAAGGAAGCTCAGGAAGCGTGTAGATGGCCATGCGTGTGTCCGGTCCCCTCGGCGTGCCAATCGCTTATTGCAATTAATGCGCAACTGCACGCTAGCAGTATCTATTCCATGCTTCGAGTAAGGGTCGCCTCTCTTGAGCGGACCTCCACAACGCCGGAGGCCGGGCTCATGCGGTCGCATGAGCCCGGCCTCTGACGTGCCGTCCGACGGGGGTGTTACATCGGAACGGAGCTCTGGGAGCCCGCGCGGGCGGCGGCCCGGCGCTGCACGGCGTACCCGGTCGCGGCCAGGGCCACGGTCAGCCCGCCGGTGAAGAGGACCTGCACCCGGGTGTCCTCGCCCAGGGCCATCAGTACCAGCACCCCGGCGACCCCGGCCAGTGCCACCCAGGTCAGGTACGGGAAGCCCCACATCTTCACGACCAGCCGCTCGGGAGCCTCCCGCTCCAGGCGCCGGCGCAGCACGAACTGGGAGACCGCGATGAAGCCCCAGACGATGAGGATGACCCCGCCGACCATGTTCAGCAGCCAGGCGAACAGGGTGTCCGGGTACCAGTACGAGAGCAGGACGGTGACGAACCCGAAGCCGCAGGAGGCGAGCACCGCGCGGCGCGGCACCCCGCCGGTCGCCTTGCCCAGCGCCCTGGGGCCCTGGCCCCGGGCGACGAGGGAGTGGGCCATGCGCGAGGAGCCGTAGATGTTGGCGTTCATCGCGGAGAGCAGGGCGATCAGGATGACCACGTTCATGATCTCGCCGGCGGCCGGGATGCCCAGGTGGTCCAGGGTGGCGGCGTAGGGGCCGACCGCGGTGACCGCGGGGTCGTTCCAGGGCAGCAGGGTCACGATCATCAGCATCGAGCCGACGTAGACGACCGCGATCCGCCACATGGTGGTCTTCACGGCCTTGGCCACGCCCTTGACCGGGTCGTCGGACTCGGCCGCGGCGATGGTCACCGTCTCCAGTCCGCCGTACGCGACGACCGAGGCGAGCAGGCCGACCAGCAGGCCGTCGACCCCGTTGGGCAGGAGGCCGCCGTCGTGGACCAGGTTGGCGGCGCCCGGCGAGGAGGTGCCGGGCAGCAGGCCCAGGACGGCGAGGGTGCCCAGGCCCAGGAAGAGGGCGATGGCCCCGATCTTCAGGGCGGCGAACCAGAACTCGAACTCGCCGAACCGCGAGACGGCCCCCAGGTTGCTGCCGCAGAAGACGGCCATGAAGACGAGCACCCACATCCACGAAGGGGTGCCGGGGAACCAGCCGGTCATGATGTGCGCCGCGCCGATCGCCTCGATGGCCACGCCCACGCACAGCAGGATCCAGAACATCCAGCCCGCTGTGAAACCGGCCCACGGGCCGATCGCCCGGTCGGCGTGCACGGAGAAGGAGCCGGAGGCGGGGTTGGCGGCGGACATCTCGCCGAGCATCCGCATCACGAACATCACCAGCAGCCCGGAGGCGGCGTACGCGAGCACGATCGAGGGCCCCGCCGCCGCGATCCCGGCGCCCGAGCCCACGAAGAGCCCGGCGCCGATGACCCCGCCGAGGGCGATCATCGAGAGGTGGCGCTGCTTGAGGCCGTTGCCCAGGGGGGATCCGGCGGGGGCCTGCCGCCCCGGGGGCGGCGCGAGGGTGCTGCTGCTCTGGCTCATGAGGGGTGTGCCTGTCCGGTGTGCGGCGTGTGCGGGGGTTGGTGCGAAGGGCCCCAGTGTGCCGACTGTCCGATCACCGGACGTTCTGCGTCCGATATGCGGACGGGCGATTCACGGATCGTGATCACGTCCGTACGCTCGCGGCAGGACCGGGCGGGCCGCGCCCGGCGCCGCGCCGAGAGGGGCCCCGCGATGGACCGCACCACGACACCACTGCCCGCCACCGGCCGGGGCGTCCTCGTCACCGGAGCCTCCCGGGGCATCGGCCGGGCGATCGCCGCCGCGTTCGCCCGGCAGGGCGACCGGGTCGCCGTGCACTGCTCGGGGCGCGGGGCGGACGCCGAGGAGACCCTCGCCGCGCTGGAGGGCGAAGGGCACGCGCTGCTCGCCGCGGACCTCGCGGACCCGGCCCGCGTCGCGGAGCTGGCCGACGCGGCCGACGCCGCGCTGGGCGGGGTGGACGTGCTGGTCAACAACGCCGCCGTGATGGTCGGTCACCCCCTGGCGGACACCTCGTGGGAGGACTGGCAGGAGGCCTGGCGGCGCACCGTCGACGTGAACCTCCTCGGCGCCGCCCACCTGAGCCACCGCGTCGCCCACCGCATGATCGGAGCCGGCCGCGAGGGCCGCATCGTCAACGTCGGCTCCCGCGGCGCGTTCCGCGGCGAACCCGACCACCCCGCCTACGGAGCCACCAAGGCCGCGCTCCACGCACTGGGCCAGTCCCTGGCCGTCTCCCTGGCCCCGCACGGCATCGCGGTGGCCTCCGTCGCCCCCGGGTTCGTCGCCACCGAACGGGTCGCCGGCCGGCTGGAGGGCCCCGAGGGCGAGGCCATCCGCGCCCAGAGCCCCTTCGGCCGGGTCGCGGACCCCGCCGAGATCGCCTCCGCCGTGCTCTACCTGGCCTCCCCGGCGGCGCTCTGGAGCTCCGGCACCGTCCTCGACGTCAACGGGGCCTCCTACCTGCGCACCTGAGGACGGCGAGGACCCCCGCGCCCACGGCACGGGGGTCCTCCGGTCCACTCGTCGCGCGTACGCGTGCGGGCTACGCCCCGTCGGCCGCCACCGCGCGGGACCGCCGCTCGCGCACCTCCCGCACCCACGCCACCAGCAGCACCACGGCCGCCGCCCCCGACGACCACAGCAACTGCGGTCGCGCCGAGTCGTCGAAGAGCATCAGCACCAGCACCGCCGCCATCCCCAGCAGCGCCGCCCACGTCAGGTACGGGAACAGCCACATCCGCAGCGTCAGCCGCTCCGGCATCTCCCGCTCCAGGATCCGGCGCAGCCGCAGCTGCGAGACCGCGATCAGCGCCCACACGAACAGCAGCACCGCGCCGACCGCGTTGAGCATGTAGAGGAACACCGTGTCCGGCCACAGCAGGTTCAGCACCACGGAGACGAACCCGAAGGCCACCGAGGCGAACACCGCCCGGCGCGGCACCCCGCCGCCGGACACCTTCAGCAGGGCCCCGGGCGCCTCGCCGCGCTCGGCCAGGGAGAACACCATGCGCGAGGAGCCGTAGAGGTTGGCGTTCAGCGCCGACAGCAGCGCCACGAACACCACGATGTTCATGATCTGCCCGGCGGCCGGGATCCCGATGGAGTCCAGCACCGCGACGTAGGGGCTCTCG
Organism: Streptomyces lavendulae subsp. lavendulae; assembly: GCF_002803845.1. GTDB lineage: Bacteria > Actinomycetota > Actinomycetes > Streptomycetales > Streptomycetaceae > Streptomyces > Streptomyces lavendulae. Next base: position 5,486,904 of record NZ_CP024985.1, read on the forward strand.
CCCGGCTTCAGCGAGTCCCACGGCAGCAGGGTCACGATGACCAGCATCGAGCCGACGTAGAAGAAGAGGATGCGCCACACCGCGCTGCGCACCGCGCGGGCCACCGAGCGGGCCGGGTCGTCCGACTCGGCGGCCGCGATCGTGACGACCTCCAGGCCGCCGAAGGCGAAGACCACCGCGAGCATGCCGGCGACCACCCCGCCGAAGCCGGCCGGGAAGAAGCCGCCGTGGCCGCTCAGGTTGGCCGCGCCCACCGGGTCCGTGTCGGGGAGCACGCCGAAGATCGCGAGGGTGCCCAGGACCAGGAACAGGACGATGGCCCCGACCTTCAGGGCCGCGAACCAGAACTCGAACTCGCCGAAGTTCTTCACGGCCGCCAGGTTGCTCACGGTGAAGACCACCATGAAGACCAGCACCCACACCCACTGGTCGACCGAGGGCAGCCAGCCGTTCGCGATCTTCGCGGCGCCGGTGGCCTCCACGGCGAGCACGACCACCAGCAGGAACCAGTAGAGCCAGCCCGCCGAGAAACCGGCCCAGCGCCCCAGGGCCTTCTCCGCGTACACGGAGAAGGAGCCGGAGGCGGGCATCGCGGCCGACATCTCGCCGAGCGCCCGCATCACCAGCATCGCGAGGACGCCCGCGAGCAGGTAGGAGCAGATGATCGCCGGTCCGGCGATGCCGATGCCGGCGCCGGAGCCGACGAAGAGCCCGGCGCCGATCACGCCGCCGAGGCCCAGCATGGTCAGGTGGCGCTGCTTGAGGCTGTGGCTGAGGGGTTCCGGGGGCAGGTCGCCCGCGGTGACGTTCGGGTCGGGCAGATGGTCGCGCATGAGGAGATGCTCGTACTCTCGGTCGGCCAAGCGGCGCTGGCGGCTGCACAGGGGATTGGCGGGAACCTACAGTCTGGCCGGAGGACACCCGCAGGAGCAAAAAGGACGTGTGGTCGAATGTGGCCCGTGACGAGGATCACTCCGACTCGGGTGTAAGGGCGGGTCTTTGTACGGTCTCCACCAAACCGGGGAGTATGCCTTTGTCCCGCCCGGCGGTGGGGCGGCGCAGCGGCCCGCCGTAGCCTCACGGTGTCCTGTCGATCACCACCTCGCGGAGCCCCCCGATGAGCACTGCTTCCGTCTCCTTCCGGCCCGGCGCCGTCCTCGCCGACCTGCTGCCCGCGAGCCGCGTCCGCGACATCGCGCTCGTCGTCGGCGGAGCCGCGCTCACCGGCCTCGCCGCGCAGATCTCGGTTCCCGTTCCCGGCTCGCCCGTCCCGGTCACCGGCCAGACCTTCGCCGCCCTGCTCGTCGGCAGCGCGTTCGGCGCCCGCCGCGGCTTCCTCTCGCTGGCCCTGTACGCCCTCGTCGGCATGGCCGGCGTGCCGTGGTTCGCGGGCGGCACCTCCGGCGCGGGCGGCGCCTCCTTCGGCTACGTGCTCGGCATGCTGCTCGCCGCCACCGTCGTCGGCGCCCTCGCGCGGCGCGGCGCCGACCGCTCGGTCCTGCGGACCGCGGGCAGCATGGTGCTGGGCTCGGCCGTCATCTACGCGGTCGGCGTGCCGTACCTGATGGCCGCCACCGGCATGTCCCTGAGCGCCGCCGTCGCGGCGGGCCTGGTCCCGTTCCTGATCGGCGACGCCCTCAAGGCCGCGCTCGCCATGGGCGCCCTGCCGGCCGCCTGGAAGCTGGCGGGCCGCCGGGGCTGAGCCCCGTACCCGCTCCGCTGCACGGCAGCCCCGGACCGCGAGTGCGGTCCGGGGCTGCCGTGCGTGGGCCGGGAGGGCTAGGCGTCGACGGAGGCGTCGGCGACGGCCTCGACGGCGTCCTTGCGGCGCAGCGCCGTGCGGAGCACGCCGATCACCACGACGACGGCGGCGACCAGCAGCGAGAGCAGGACGGTCTCGCGGTTGTCCTTGTCGTAGACCATGTAGCCCAGGACGAAGGTGATCATCGCGGCGGTGGCCCAGGTCAGGTACGGGAAGAGCCACATCTTCACCGTCACCTTCTCCGGCGCCTCGCGCATCAGGATCCCGCGCATCCGCAGCTGGGTCAGGCAGATGACCAGCCACACGAAGAGCGCGATCGCACCCGAGGAGTTCAGCAGGAAGCTGAAGACCGTGTCGGGGGAGGTGTAGTTGAAGTAGACCGCGGCGAAGCCGAAGACGACCGAGCCGAGGATCGCGGTCACCGGCACGCCCCGCTTGCTGACCTTCGCGAAGGCCTTGGGCGCGTCGCCGCGCTCACCGAGCGAGAAGGCCATGCGGGAGGCGGTGTACAGGCCCGAGTTCAGGCAGGACAGCACGGCCGTCAGGACGATCACGTTCATGATCTGGCCGGCGTGCGCGATGCCGATCGAGTCCAGGGCGGCGACGTAGGAGCCCTTGTCGACGATCGACTTGTCGTTCCACGGCAGCAGGGTGAGGACGATGAAGATCGACCCCAGGTAGAAGACGCCGATGCGCCAGATCACCGAGTTGGTGGCCTTCGTGACGGCGCGGCGCGGGTCCTCGGACTCGCCCGCGGCCAGGGTGACGATCTCGCTGCCCATGAAGGAGAAGACGACCATCAGCACGCCGGTGAGGACCGAGCCCCAGCCGTTCGGCATGAACCCGCCGGTGTCCGTCAGGTGCGCGAAGCCCGCGCCCGGGTTGTCCGAGCCCGGCAGCACGCCGAAGACGGCGAGCATGCCGACGATGACGAAGGCGCCGATGGCGACGACCTTGATGCCCGCGAACCAGAACTCGAACTCGCCGTAGGAGGCGACCGAGCCGAGGTTCGTGACGGTCAGGACCGCCATGACGATCAGGGCCCAGCCCCACTGCGGGACGGCCGGGACCCAGCCTTCGAGGATCTTGGCGCCCGCGGTGGCCTCGACGGCCAGCACGACGACCCAGAAGAACCAGTAGAGCCAGCCGATGGAGAAGCCGGCCCAGCGGCCCAGCGCCCGGTCGGCGTAGGCGGAGAAGGAGCCCGAGTTCGGGCTCGCGGCGGCCATCTCGCCCAGCATCCGCATGACGAAGACGACCATGGCGCCGACGAGCAGGTAGGACAGGAGGATGGCCGGACCGGCCTTGGCGATGCCTCCGCCGGAGCCGACGAAGAGGCCGGCGCCGATGACGCCGCCAATGGCGATCATGGACAGGTGGCGGTTCTTGAGGCCGGCCTTCAGACCGTCGGAGGGCTTGGCGGATCCGGGTTCACCGGTCGGGTCGCCTGCCTTCTGAAGGGTCGTCGTGGTGCTCATGGACGGTTCCTTAGGTTCTCGGGTTTCGAGTTGCGGCATTCAAACCCGATTTCCGGCCATTGCGGAAGACCTTCCTCCGATAGTTGCCTGAGGTTCAGAAGGCGGGATCAAGGTCCCGACCCCTCCCGTCTGGGTTCTTTGGGTTTACTTGAGGTTTAGAAGTGACATACACGACACCCTCTGCCGATCTTCAGGCGCCCGCATGCCACACTCGATCCATGCGCGTGTATCTCGGATCCGACCATGCCGGCTTTGAGCTCAAGAACCACCTGGTGGACTGGCTCAAGAACAACGGCCACGAGCCCGTCGACTGCGGGCCCCACATCTACGACGAGGTGGACGACTACCCGCCCTTCTGCCTCCGCGCCGCCGAGCGGACCGCCGCGGACGAGGACAGCCTCGGCATCGTGATCGGCGGCTCCGGCAACGGCGAGCAGATCGCGGCCAACAAGGTCAAGGGCATCCGCGCCATCCTGGCCTGGAGCGTCCAGACGGCCGAGCTGGGCCGCGAGCACAACAACGCCAACGTCATCTCCGTCGGCGGCCGCATGCACACCCAGGACGAGGTCGTCGCCTTCATCGACGCCTTCCTGAAGACCCCGTACTCCGGGGCGGAGCGCCACACCCGCCGCATCGACATGCTCACCGCCTACGAGCAGACCGGCGAGCTCCCCCCGATCCCGGCCCACCACCCGCAGGACCGGTAGGCAGGACCCACAGGTGAGCGGCAGCGCCGCCGGACCCCGTCCGGCGGCGTGACCCGCCCGGACGCAGGAGCACCGCCGTGCCCGAGGGGCATACGATCCACCGCCTCGCCCAGGACCACACCGAGCGCTTCGCCGCCCGGCCGGTACGGGTGAGCAGCCCCCAGGGCCGGTTCGCCGAGAGCGCGGCCCTGCTCGACGGGCGCGAGCTGGAGAGCGCCGAGGCCCACGGCAAGCACCTCTTCCTGGAACTCGGCGACGCCTGGATCCACATCCACCTCGGCCTCTTCGGCAAGCTCGGCTTCGGCCCCGCCCCGGCCCCGCCGGCCACCGACACCGTCCGGCTGCGGCTGCTCAACGAGGACCACTACGCCGACCTGCGCGGCCCCACCGCGTGCGCCGTCGTCGACGAGGGCGAGAAGAAGGCGATACACGACCGGCTCGGCCCCGACCCGCTGCGCCCGGCCGACGACCCCGACCGCGCCTGGAAGCGGATCTCCCGCTCCCGCACCACCGTCGCCGCCCTGCTCATGGACCAGAAGGTCGTCGCGGGCGTCGGCAACGTCTACCGCGCCGAGGTCCTCTTCCGGCACGGCATCGACCCCTACCGGCCCGGCAAGGACCTCACCCGGCGCGAGTGGGACGCGATCTGGGGCGACCTCGTGGCGCTGATGCGCGAGGGCGTGCGGAACAACCGGATCGACACCGTCCGCGACGAGCACCTGCCCGAGGCGATGGGCCGCCCGCCGCGCGTGGACGACCACGGCGGCGAGGTGTACGTCTACCGGCGCGCCGCCATGCCCTGCCACGTCTGCGGGAGCGAGATCCGCACCGCCGGCCTCGCCGCCCGCAACCTCTTCTGGTGCCCCGGCTGCCAGTCCCGCTGACCGCCCCGGGCCCGCGGCCCGCGGCCCGCGGCCCGCGCTCCGGCAGGGCCGCGGCGCCGGATCCCGCGGCGTCCCATGGCGTCCTGCGGCGCTAGAAGCCGTGCGGGAGCCAGGGCGCCACGTCCCCGGCGAAGGCGCGCGACGCCCGCGTCAGGGCGCCCGGGCGCAGCTCGCGCACCAGGCCCGCCGCCGCCAGCGAGGCCAGGGTGATCCCGCCGAGGTAGGCCGAGCCCAGCTCCCGTACCGACAGCGCCAGGTCCGCCGCCGCCTCGGTCCGCACGCACCGCGCCGCTCCGTCCGCGTCCGCCGTCAGCCGCCACCGGCCCGCGTTCCACGGACAGAAGGCGTCCTCGACGTCCAGGACCACGTCCAGCGGGGCCGCGTAGCCCCGTGCGCCGAGCGCCGCCGGCAGGTCCACCAGGCGCACGTGCAGCGCGTCGCGCTGGCGCGTACGGGTCCGCCGGACGTCGCTGACCAGGTGCAGCAGCGGATCGTCCACCGGCCGTCCGAACGCGCGCACGCTCCAGGTCAGGTCGATCCCGAAGAGGTAGCGCCACAGCGCCGCGTACGCCGCCGGGTGCAGCGCGTCCACGTCCTGGACCTGGACCTTGCCGTCCGAGCCGCTCTGCTCCCAGTCCGGCGCGACCCGGTAGCGGGCGTACCCGACGACCTCGCCGTCCGCGCCCTCGGCCACCACGCACTTCAGCGGCGAGGCCCCGCCCCGGTGCCCCTCCGGGTCGAGCAGCGTCTTGAGGTCCCAGCCGGGCTGCCGGGCCGGCATGCCGGGACGCCGGGCGACCAGCCGGGCGTAGACCCGCTCGCAGTCGGGCAGCGCCTTGGCCGGGTCGACCAGGCGCAGCCGTACGTCGTCCGTCCCCGGGGGCACCGAGAGCCGCACCCGGGTCGTGTCGACGTCGACGGAGAGGGCGTAGGCGGCGGTGCCGTAGCCGAAGCGCCCGTAGATCGCCGGATCCGAGGCCGTCAGCACGGCGATCGCCTCGCCACCCGCACGGACGTCGTCCAATTGGCGCCGCATCAGCGAGGTGAGCACTCCGCGGCGGCGGTGCGTCGGGGCGACGCCCACCATCGTCACGCCGGCCGCCGGAACCGGCGCGCCGCCGCCCGGCACCGAGAGGCGGAAGCTGAAGGCCGAGGCCGAGCCGACGCAGTCCTCGCCGTCCCAGACGCCGAGTGAACGTTCCGGCTCGGTCAGGGACCGGAAGGTCTCCCGGTGCTGCGGGGATTCCGGCACGCCACCGAACGCCAGTTCCAGATGATCGAACCAGACGTCCCAGTCATCCATTGACAAAACGCGCATCTCCAGTGCCATGTGGCCATCCTTACCAGGGCATTCCATCCCGGTCGAAGTGTTTTCGACCGCCGGAGGGCCCGCGGTCCGGGGGTACCCCTGCGCGGGCACAGCCAGGATGGATAGGGTCCCGATGCAATGGCCGGAGCACGTGTGGAGACGCTCAGGGCCCGGACGCGCATGCTGTGGCACCGGGCTCGCACCGCCCTGCGCAAATCCGCCGTCGACTACTTCCGCGGCGACGCCTCCGACTGGCTCGCCTTCGCCGGGCTCCTGCTGACCGTCCCCGCCATCGCCTGCGGCACCATGATGCTGCCCGTCTGGTTCTCCCCGTCGGCCCTGGTCCTGCCCATCGTGGCCGGGGGCCTGCTGCTGCGGCCCGCGAGCCTGCTCGGCCTCTACGCCGCCTCCGCGACGGCCCTGATCGTCGAGGCCCTGGTGCTCGGCCCGTACACCCAGGGGCCGGCCAGGGTCACCCCGGGAACGGTCCTCGTCGTCGCCGCCTGCGGCTTCTTCGGGCTGGTCATCGCCCAGTTCCGCAGCCGCGTCGGCGTGCCGTGGCGGCGCGGCGGCACCATGCTCTTCGACCTGCGCGAACGGATCCGGGTCCAGAGCAAGCTGCCCGCCCTGCCGAGCGGCTGGCACCGCGAGATGGCGCTGCGGCCGGCCGGGGGCCAGTCCTTCTCCGGCGACTTCGTGGTCGCCGCCCGCACCAACGGCGGCCGGACCCTGGAGATCGTCCTCACCGACGTCTCCGGCAAGGGCATGGAGGCGGGCTCGCGTGCCCTCCTGCTCAGCGGAGCCTTCGGCGGCCTCCTCGGCGCCCTCCCGCACCGGGACTTCCTCCCCGCCGCCAACGGCTACCTGCTGCGCCAGGACTGGGACGAGGGCTTCGCGACCTCCATCCACCTGGTCCTGGACCTGGAGACCGGCGACTACGAACTGCTCTCCGCCGGCCACCTCCCCGCCCTCCAGCTCTCGGCCGGGACGGGCCGCTGGCGGGAGGTCACCGGGGAGGGACCGCTGCTCGGCGTCTACGACGGCGCGGAGTTCACCCCGGCCCGGGGCAACCTGCGGCGCGGCGACGTCCTGATGCTGTTCACCGACGGGCTCGTCGAGACCGCGGACCGGGAGATCAGCGAGGGCATGGACCGCCTCACCGGCGAGGCCGACCGCTACGTCGCGGCGGGGTGGGAGGGCGCGGCCTGGCACCTGATCGAGAAGGTCGCGAAGGACGTCAACGACGACCGAGCCCTCCTCCTCATCCGCCGCTCCCCTTGACCCCCGGGGGCCCCGAGAGGCCCATCTCCACGCCCCCAACCCCACCGGCCACCCACCGGCCCCCGGCCCGGACCCCACCGGCCGCCCTCCGGCCTGCTGGGCGCCCCCGGCCCGCCTGACGCCCCCGGCCCCGCTCCCGGCCCCGGGCGGGGACGGGGGCGGGGGCGGGCGGCCGGGTGGGCCAATGGGTGGGGATTGGACCGGTCCCCGCGGGCGCCGGAGGCCTACCGTGCCGGGATGGACCGCACCCTCGCCGCCGATCTGGCCCGTCTGCCCGACCTCCTCGACGCCACCCGCCGCGCCGCCGCCGAGGCCCTCGCCGCGCTCGACGCGCGGCCCGTCGTACCGGACGCCGGCGCCGCCGCCCCGCCCGCCCCCGAGCCGCTGCCCGAGCACGGCACCGGCACCGAAGCGGCCCTGGAGGCCTTCCGGTCCCGCTGGCAGCCCCGGTTCTCGGCCTCCGCCGGCCCCCGCTACCTCGGCTTCGTCACCGGCGGAGCCACCCCCGCCGCCCTCGCCGGGGACTGGCTGACCGCCGCCCACGACCAGAACTCCAACTCCGCCTTCGACGGCGCGGGCCAGCACCTCGAACGCGAGACCACCGGCTGGCTGCGCGAGCTCTTCGGCCTCTCCGACGCCCACACCGGCACCTTCGTCAGCGGCGCCACCATGTCCAACACCGTCGGCCTGGCCATCGCCCGCGAATGGCTCGGCGAACGCCTCGGCGTCTCCCCGGCCGAGGACGGCGCGGCGGCTCTCGGGCCCGTCCGCGTCCTGTCCGGGGCCCCGCACTCCTCCATCGCCAAGGCCCTCGCCGTCCTCGGCCTCGGCCGCGCGAGCCTCGTACGGGTCCCCACGCTCCCCGGCCGGGAGGCCGTCGACCCCGCCGCGCTCGACCGCGCCCTCGCCGACACCCCCGGCCCCGCCGTGGTCGTCGCCAACGCCGGCACCGTCAACACCGTCGACTTCGACGACCTCCCGGCCCTCGACGCCCTGCGCCGCCGCCACGACTTCTGGCTGCACACCGACGCCGCCTTCGGCGCCTTCGCCGCCCTCTCCCCGCGCCACGCCCACCTCACCGCCGGCCTCGACGCCTCCGACTCCGTCTGCGTCGACCTGCACAAGTGGCTCAACGTCCCCTACGACAGCGCCGTCCAGTTCACCCGCCGCCGCGACCTGCAGACCCGCGTCTTCCAGAACGCCGCCGCCTACCTCGGCCCCCTCGGCGACGACCCCGACCTCGTCCACCTCACCCCCGAGAACTCCCACCGGCTGCGGGCGCTGGCCGCCTGGTTCACGCTCCGCGCCTACGGCCGCGCGGGCCACCGCGAGATCGTCGAACGCGACGTCGACTGCGCCCGCGCCCTCGCCGGGGAACTGGAACGCGAACCGGCCCTGCGCCTGCTCGCCCCGGTCCGCCTCAACGTCGTCTGCTTCACCCTCGCCACCGCCCCCACCCCCGAACGCCTGGCCGCCCTGCGCGAGGCCGCCGGCGCCGAGGTCTTCGTCACCCCCACGGTGTACGGGGGAACCCCCGCCCTGCGCGCCGCGTTCTCCAACTGGCGTACCACGCAAGCGGATGTGCGCCGGGCCGCCGAGGCCCTCCGAACGGCAGCGAAGGGGATCGCATGACGCAGCAACCGCTGACCCTCCTGGAGGTCGAAGCCCTCGCCCGCGGGGCGCACGAGGGCCAGACCGACAAGGCCGGCCGGCCCTACGCCGAGCACCTCGCGGCCGTCGCGGAGGGCGTCCGCCTGCGCGGCGGCACCCCGGCGCAGCAGGCGGCGGCCTGGCTCCACGACGCCGTCGAGGACGAGGCGCTCAGCCCCGCCGACCTCGCCGCCGCGCCCCTCCCGCAGGAGGTCAAGGCCATGGTGCTGGCCCTCACCAAACGCCCGGGGGAGCCGCTGGAGGAGTACGCCGCCCGCATCCTCGCCACCCCCGGCGCGGCCCTCGTCAAGGAGGCCGACCTCGCGCACAACGCCGACCCCGTACGCCTCTCCGTACTGGACGCGCCCACCCGGGACCGGCTGACCGCGAAGTACGCGTACGTGCGTTCCCTCCTCGGCATCACCACCCCGTGACCCGCACCTCATGCCCGAAATATGCCGACTGGGGGTCCGCCTGGCGGGAAAGAGGCGATGGCGATTCGTCACGGGACGGATAGGCGGGCCCGGTTGGTGGGAGGATGGTGCATGTGGGGGCGTGCGCGGCCGCACGCCCCGGGCCGGCCAGGGGACGACCGAAGGTGTGATCAGTAGTGGCCATTTCGCTGTCAGTGGTGGTTCTGTTGGCGGTCATCCTGGTGATCCTGATCCGCGGCAAGCACATGAAGGCAGGCCCCGCGATCGTCGCGGTCCTCTTCGGCTTCTTCCTCGCGTCCAGCTCCATCGCCCCGGACGTCAACCGGTTCCTGAACTCCCTCGCCGACACCATCGCGGGGATCAAGCTCTAGCGGGACACGCCGGGACCCCGCGCGGGCACGTCCCTCACGGCCGAAGGTAGGCCGACGGGTCGGCCGCGGGGGCGGGCGTCCCGCTGAGGGTGACGTAGACGGGGTGGTCCGCGTTCCCCACCCGCAGGTGCAGCCACTGGTCGAGGTCGTGGATCGCGTAGCGGTGCAGGTACTGGAAGAAGAGTTCCAACTCGACGTCCGACAGCGGCTCGTCGTGCCTCTCGTTGCGCATGGCGAGAACCCTAGGCCAACCGCGAAAGCACCCCCGGGCCGCCGCCCCGGGAACGGCGAAGGGCCAGGTCGAGGAGATCTCCTCCGACCTGGCCCTTTCGACTTCAGAGCGGGTGACGGGAATCGAACCCGCGTAGCTAGTTTGGAAGACTAGGGCTCTACCATTGAGCTACACCCGCAGTACGCGCGCCACAGGTCCGGGGACCACGGCACGGACAGCATCCTAGCGGGTCGTACAGGGGGTCCGCACACCCCTTTCCCGCCGCCGTGTCCTGCGCCGGAGCCGCGCGCGCGTGCGGCCGCCGGAAAACCGCGCGCATCAGAGGGTCTCCGGGCATGTACCCTACGTGTCGCACCGACGGGGTGTGGCGCAGCTTGGTAGCGCGTCCGCTTTGGGAGCGGAAGGTCGTCGGTTCGAATCCGGCCACCCCGACCACCAGTACCGCCCGCACCAAGATCACGTATCGAAGATCGCGTTGTGGGCTGATTGCCGCTTGCGGTTACTATGCAAGCTGCGTGCCCGTGTGTCTGATGTACCGGGCCGAATCCGTCGAACCGCTGAATCGCAGCGATGCGGCAGAACCCCCAGCAGTCAGCCACAAGGAGACCGAACCGTGAAGAGCGCCGTGGAGACCCTGAACCCGACTCGGGTTCGGCTCACTGTTGAGGTGCCCTTCGAGGAGCTCAAGGACAGCCTCGACGCGGCGTACAAGAAGATCAACCAGCAGGTCACGGTGAAGGGCTTCCGCAAGGGCAAGATCCCCGCGCGCGTCATCGACCAGCGCTTCGGCCGCGGTGCGGTGCTGGAGGAGGCCGTCAACGACGCCCTCCCGAAGTTCTACACCGAGGCGGTCAACGAGGCCGACCTGAACCCGCTGGGCCAGCCCGAGGTCGACATCACGGAGCTGAAGGACGGCGAGCTGCTCGCCTTCACCGCCGAGGTCGACGTGCGTCCCGAGATCGAGATCCCGGACTACTCCGGCATCGAGGTCGAGGTCGACGCGATCGAGGTCTCCGACGAGGACGTCGAGAAGTCGGTCGAGCAGCTGCGCGGCCGCTTCGCGTCCACCAAGGACGTCGAGCGCGCCGCCCAGGACGGCGACGTCGTCACCATCGACCTGGAGGCCAAGGTCGACGGAGAGGTGCTGGAGGACGGTGTCGCCAGCGACGTCTCCTACACCATCGGCTCGGGCGAGCTCCTCGACGGCATCGACGAGGCCGTCAAGGGCCTGGAGGCCGGTGGCGAGGCCACCTTCACCTCCCAGCTGAAGGGCGGCTCCGCCGAGGGCAAGGACGCCGAGGTCACCGTCAAGGTCACCAAGGTCTCCGCCCGTGAGCTGCCGGAGCTGGACGACGAGTTCGCCCAGATGGCGAGTGAGTTCGACACCCTCGACGAGCTCAAGGCGGACAGCCGCAAGCGCCTTGAGAACATGAAGCAGTACGACCAGGCCACCCAGGCCCAGGAGCGCGTGCTGGAGAAGTTCCTGGAGCTCGCGGAGATCCCCGTCCCCGAGAAGCTGCTCGCGGACGAGGTCCAGACCCGCAAGCACAACCTGGAGCACCACCAGCTCGGCCAGATGGGCCTGGACCTGGAGAAGTTCCTGGAGATCCAGGGCAAGACGGTCGAGGAGTTCGACGCCGAGACCACCGAGCAGGCCGTCAAGGGCATCAAGACCCAGTTCCTGCTGGACGCCCTGGTCAACAAGGAGAAGCTGGGCGTCAACCAGGAGGAGCTCACCGAGCACCTCATGCGCCGCGCGCAGTCCTCGGGCATGTCCCCGGACCAGTTCGCCCAGGCCGTCGTCGAGGGTGGCCAGGTCCCGATGCTCGTCGGCGAGGTCGCCCGCGGCAAGGCCCTCGCGGTCGTCGTCGAGAAGGCCAAGGTCGTCGACACCAACGGTGAGGTCATCGACCTCTCCGACGAGGACGAGACCGAGGCCGCCGCCGAGGTCGTCGAGGACGCCGTCGACGGTGACACCGAGGTGAAGGCCGAAGAGGCCAAGTAACACCCCCCGGGCCGAGCCCGTGGAGCAGTAGTGGCAAGGGTCCGGACGCAGTCGCGTCCGGGCCCTTCGCCGTCCCCTCGTGACCCTCTTCGCGGGACCCGGTCACCTTGCGCTCCGAGCGAACAGTTCGGGAAGCGGGATGGCGTTGTCCTACCTGCGCGTTAGGGTCCATGAATACGAGGGCACGGGAGTACCCGACGCCGGCGGGCATCGCCCCACCGGTAGGTCCGCGCCCCAGAACGAGACGCTGAGACGGCATGTGGCCGTCGGAGACGAGCAGGTGGATACGTGACGAATCTGAAGCCTTACGCCGCGGGTGAGCCGTCCATCGGTGGCGGCCTCGGCGACCATGTCTACAACCGGCTGCTCGGCGAGCGCATCATCTTCCTCGGCCAGCAGGTCGACGACGACATCGCGAACAAGATCACGGCGCAGCTCCTCCTCCTGGCCGCCGAGCCGGAGAAGGACATCTACCTGTACATCAACAGCCCCGGTGGCTCCGTGACGGCGGGCATGGCGGTCTACGACACCATGCAGTACATCCCGAACGACGTCGTCACCATCGGCATGGGAATGGCGGCCTCCATGGGCCAGTTCCTGCTCACCGGCGGCACCGCCGGCAAGCGCTTCTCCCTGCCGAACACCGACATCCTGATGCACCAGGGCTCCGCCGGCATCGGTGGCACCGCCTCGGACATCAAGATCCAGGCCCAGTACCTGCTGCGCACCAAGCAGCGCATGGCTGAGATCACCGCGCACCACTCGGGCCAGACCGTGGAAGCGATCATCCGCGACGGCGACCGCGACCGCTGGTTCACGGCGGAGGAGGCCAAGGCGTACGGCCTGATCGACGAGATCATCTCGGCCGCCTCCCTGGTTCCCGGTGGCGGCGGCACCGGGGCCTGATCCCGGCCCCGGCGTACGGCCCGCCGTACCGCCCGCCCGCACAGGCACCCTCAGCCCGCAGAACGCCACCAGGATGGTGAACACCCAGATGCAGAACAACTTCTCCGCGAACTTCTCCGCGAGCGGCCTCTACTCCGGCCCGCAGGTGGACAACCGCTACGTCATCCCGCGCTTCGTCGAGCGCACCTCGCAGGGCGTGCGCGAGTACGACCCGTACGCGAAGCTCTTCGAGGAGCGCGTGATCTTCCTCGGCGTGCAGATCGACGACGCCTCCGCCAACGACGTCATGGCGCAGCTGCTGTGCCTGGAGTCGATGGACCCGGACCGCGACATCTCGATCTACATCAACAGCCCCGGTGGCTCCTTCACCGCGCTGACGGCGATCTACGACACGATGCAGTTCGTGAAGCCGGACATCCAGACGGTCTGCATGGGCCAGGCGGCCTCCGCCGCCGCCGTCCTGCTGGCCGCCGGCACCCCGGGCAAGCGCATGGCGCTGCCGAACGCCCGCGTGCTGATCCACCAGCCCTCGGGCGGCACCGGCCGTGAGCAGCTCTCCGACCTGGAGATCGCGGCCAACGAGATCCTGCGCATGCGCGACCAGCTGGAGACCATGCTGGCCAAGCACTCGACCACGCCGATCGAGAAGATCCGCGAGGACATCGAGCGCGACAAGATCCTGACGGCCGAGGACGCGCTCGCGTACGGCCTGATCGACCAGATCGTCTCCACCCGCAAGAGCAGCGCGGTCTGATCCTTGCCGTCAGTTGACGTGGCCGCGTCGTCGCATTGGGCGATGTGAACCACGTCAAGGGGGCCCCGCTCGGGGCCCCCGGCAAGGTACCGTCGGATATGAGGCACCAGGAGTCGCTGAACCAAGCGTCTCCCAGGCGAAGGGGAAGCACCTCGTGGCACGCATCGGTGACGGCGGCGATCTGCTCAAGTGCTCGTTCTGCGGAAAGAGCCAGAAGCAGGTGAAGAAGCTCATCGCAGGACCCGGTGTGTACATCTGCGACGAGTGCATCGACCTCTGCAACGAGATCATCGAAGAGGAACTCGCGGAAACCTCCGAGGTCCGGTGGGAGGAACTCCCCAAGCCCCGTGAGATCTACGAGTTCCTGGAGAGCTACGTCGTCGGCCAAGAGCCGGCGAAGAAGGCGCTCTCGGTAGCGGTCTACAACCACTACAAGCGGGTCCAGGCCGGTGAGAACGGCGGCGCGCAGGGCCGTGACGACGCGATCGAACTCGCGAAGTCCAACATCCTGCTGCTCGGCCCCACCGGCTCCGGCAAGACCCTGCTCGCGCAGACGCTCGCCCGCATGCTCAACGTCCCGTTCGCCATCGCGGACGCGACGGCGCTGACGGAGGCGGGGTACGTCGGCGAGGACGTCGAGAACATCCTGCTGAAGCTGATCCAGGCGGCGGACTACGACGTCAAGAAGGCCGAGACCGGGATCATCTACATCGACGAGATCGACAAGGTCGCCCGCAAGAGCGAGAACCCGTCGATCACGCGCGACGTCAGCGGCGAGGGCGTACAGCAGGCCCTCCTGAAGATCCTGGAAGGCACGACGGCCTCCGTCCCGCCGCAGGGCGGACGCAAGCACCCGCACCAGGAGTTCATCCAGATCGACACGACGAACGTGCTCTTCATCGTGGGCGGCGCCTTCGCCGGCCTGGAGAAGATCATCGAGTCGCGCGCGGGCGCCAAGGGCATCGGCTTCGGGGCGACGATCCGCTCGAAGCGGGAGATCGAGGCGAGCGACCAGTTCCAGGAGGTCATGCCGGAGGACCTGGTGAAGTTCGGGATGATCCCCGAGTTCATCGGCCGCCTGCCCGTCCTGACCTCGGTGCACAACCTGGACCGCGAGGCGCTCCTCCAGATCCTGGTGGAGCCGCGCAACGCCCTGGTGAAGCAGTACCAGCGCCTGTTCGAACTCGACGGCGTGGAACTGGACTTCGAGCGCGAGGCCCTCGAAGCCATCGCGGACCAGGCGATCCTCCGCCAGACGGGCGCGCGCGGCCTGCGCGCCATCATGGAGGAGGTCCTGATGTCGGTGATGTACGAGGTCCCGTCCCGCAAGGACGTGGCCCGCGTGGTCATCACCGCCGACGTGGTCCGCTCCAACGTCAACCCGACGCTGGTCCCCCGCATCGTCCCGAAGGACCAGGGCCCGCACGAGAAGTCGGCGTAGCCGCTGACCTGTTGCACGCAGAAGGGGCACTCCCGACCGGGAGCGCCCCTTCTGCGTGTGTCCTGCCGTCCGTTACTTCTTCACGCGCGCGGTGTTGTAGAGCTTCGCGGCGAGGTCGGCGGTCTGCTCAAGGGTGTAGCCGGGCTTGCCCGCGAGGAGGGAAGCGGTTTCACTCGCGCTCACTGCGGCGAGGGTGCTGTAGTCCCCCCAAATGCAGACGGGCACGGTGAATTCCTTGATCCCCTTGGTCGCCGTCGGGTCCTTCGGGGTGGCCTTGATCTCCTGGCACTTGAGCACGGCGCCCTTGAAGCCCGCCGGGGTCATCGACTTGGGACTGCCTACGAGCTCGACCGTCGACTTGTCGTTCTTCTGCGCGGCGTTCATCTTGAACAGGGCGAAGTAGGAGTCCACCGACTTCTCGGGGTCGGCGAGCTCACCGTAGAGGCCGCTGAACGTGAGGGTCTTGGTGGTCAGCGGGTTCTTCGGGTCGCCGATCCTGTAGCTCATGCCCACCTGGGTGGGGTTCTTGATGCCCGCGGCTTCGGCTTCCTGCTTGTCCTTGTCGCTAATGGGCTGCTCTTTGTATTCCGGGTTCTTCTGGAACTCGCCCACCGACTCCGGGGCGACCAGCTTGTAGCCCTTCGTGGCGTCCGAGACCGAGCCGCCCGAGCCGCCGCCCAGGAACCACCAGCCGGCGCCGCCGATGACGGCCACGACCAGGACCACCGCGATGACCGCGCCGGCCTTGGACTTCTTCGGGGGCTGCGGCGGGGGCATGTAGCCCTGCTGCGGGGGCTGCTGGTAGCCGTACGCGGGCTGCGGGGGCTGCTGCTGGTAGCCGCCCTGCTGGGGGAAGGCCGGCGGGGGCGGCGGGGGCGGGGTCTGCTGGGGGTATCCGTAGCCCGGCTGGGGGGCGGGCTGGCCGTACGGGCCCGGCGGCGGCGGGGGCTGCTGCCCGTAGGGGCCCGGCTGCTGCGGCTGCTGCCCGTACGGACCTGGCTGGTTGTAACTCATCCCGCGTCCCCCTGTGAGGTGTGCTTATCTGATTCACACATCCTTGCGGAAGGATCGTCCGCCCAGGGCATCGGGGTCCCGGCCGTTACGGAACCACTACGCCTTCGGGACCTCCATCGCCGCCCGCAGGGCGCGGGTCTGCCCGGCCAGTGCCTCGAACGTGACCGGCTCGTGCTCCACCGGGACGGTGACCGTCACCAGGGAACTGTGGTCCGCCCACATGCACAGCGTCAGCGGTCCCGCCCCGGTCGTGAGGGTGCCGCAGCGCATCGCCCCGCCCGCGGGCGTGCCGGAATCCTGGGTGGTCGCCCCGTTGACGCCCATGGCGTGGAGGCTCTTGGTGAGTTCGGCCCCGGGATCCTCGTCCGTGAAGGCGCCGGACGCCCCGCTGACCACCAGCTGCGCGGTGCCGCTCTGATCGGCGTAGACCACGGCCACCGGCTCGGTGCCCGGCTTGCGGGCCCCCTGCCCCTCCTTGATGGCGTCCACCCGCGGCCCGGAGTCCTGCAGGGTCAGGCCCTGGAAGGTGGCGGGCGGGGTCAGCCGGTAGCGGCCGGAGTCGTCGGGGGCGCCGAGGACCGCGTTCACGGCCATCCTGCCGAAGAACACCCCCGCGCCGACGGCGAGCACGGTCACCACCGTCCGCAGGACGAGCCTGCGCTTGCGCGGTGCCTGCGGTACCGGCTGACAGGGGAGGGGCGGCTGGATGATCTCGTTCATGAGGGCATCAGACGGGCCCGCTGCCATCGAGGTCAACGGAAGAGCCCGCGGTGGAATGGATTCGTGACGCGGGCGGCACCCGCCGTATCCTGTGCCCCGTGACCGAGAACACGCAGACACCCAGTGCCCCCAACTCCGAACTGCCGACCCAGTACGCGCCGGCCGAGGTAGAGGGGAAGCTCTACGAGCGCTGGGTAGAGCGTGGCTACTTCACCGCCGATGCCGCGAGCGAGAAGCCCGCGTACACCATCGTCATCCCGCCGCCGAACGTCACCGGCTCCCTGCACCTGGGCCACGCCTTCCAGCACACGCTCATGGACGCCCTCACCCGCCGCAAGCGGATGCAGGGCTACGAGTCGCTGTGGCTGCCCGGCATGGACCACGCCGGCATCGCCACCCAGAACAAGGTCGAGCAGCAGCTCGCCGAGGAGGGCAAGTCCCGCCACGACCTGGGCCGCGAGGAGTTCGTCGAGCGGGTCTGGCAGTGGAAGGAAGAGTACGGCGGCAAGATCCTCGGCCAGATGCGGCGCCTGGGTGACGGCGTCGACTGGTCCCGCGAGCGGTTCACCATGGACGAGGGCCTGTCCAAGGCCGTCCAGACGATCTTCAAGCGGCTCTTCGACGACGGGCTGATCTACCGCGCCGAGCGCATCATCAACTGGTGCCCCCGCTGCCTGACGGCCATCTCCGACATCGAGGTGGAGTACCAGGAGGACGCGGGCGAGCTCGTCTCCATCACGTACGGGGAGGGCGAGGACACCCTCGTCGTCGCCACCACCCGCGCCGAGACGATGCTCGGGGACACGGCCATCGCCGTCCACCCGGACGACGAGCGCTACAAGCACCTGGTCGGCAAGCTCATCAAGCTGCCGCTCACCGACCGCTCCATCCCGGTCGTCGCGGACACGCACGTCGACCCGGAGTTCGGCACCGGCTGCGTCAAGGTGACGCCCGCCCACGACCCGAACGACTTCGCCATCGGGCAGCGCCACGGCCTGCCCAACATGACGATCATGGACGAGCACGGCGTCATCACCGTCCACGGCCCCTTCCTCGGCCTGGACCGTTTCGAGGCGCGTTCCGCGGTCGTCGGCGCCCTGCGCGAGCAGGGCCGGATCGTCGCCGAGAAGCGCCCCTACCTGCACTCCGTCGGGCACTGCTCGCGCTGCTCCACCACCGTCGAGCCGCGCCTGTCCCTCCAGTGGTGGGTCAAGGTCGAGACCCTCGCCAAGGCCGCCGGTGACGCGGTCCGCGACGACCGGGTCAAGATCCACCCGAAGGAGATGGAGAAGCGCTACTTCGACTGGGTCGACAACCTCAACGACTGGTGCATCTCGCGCCAGCTGTGGTGGGGCCACCGCATCCCCGTCTGGTACGGCCCGGACGGCGAGGTCGTCTGCGTCGGACCCGACGACGAGACGCCCACCGGCGAGGGCTGGACCCAGGACACCGACGTCCTGGACACCTGGTTCTCCTCGGGCCTGTGGCCGTTCTCCACGCTCGGCTGGCCGGAGAAGACCCCGGACCTGGAGAAGTTCTACTCCACCGACGTCCTGCTCACCGGCCACGACATCATCTTCTTCTGGGTCGCCCGGATGATGATGTTCGGCCTCTACGCCATGGACGGCGAGGTCCCCTTCAAGACGATCGCCCTGACCGGCCTCGTCCGCGACGAGCGCGGCAAGAAGATGTCGAAGTCCTTCGGCAACGTCGTCGACCCGCTGGACTGGATGGACAAGTACGGCTCCGACGCCGTCCGCTTCACCCTGGCCAAGGGCGCCAACCCCGGCACCGACGTCCCGATCGGCGAGGACTGGGTCCAGGCCTCCCGCAACTTCGCCAACAAGATCTGGAACGCCACCCGCTTCGCGCTCATGAACGGCGCCACGGTCGAGGGCGACCTGCCCCCGGTCGAGAAGATGTCGGCGACCGACCGCTGGATCCTGTCCCGTCTGAACAAGACGGTCGCGCAGGTCGACGCGTACTACGAGGACTTCCAGTTCTCGAAGCTCAGCGAGGCCCTCTACCACTTCGCGTGGGACGAGGTCTTCGACTGGTACGTCGAGCTGTCGAAGACCACCTTCTTCGCGGGCGGCGAGGGCGCCGAGGTCTCCGGCCGCGTGCTCGGTGAGGTCCTGGACACCACCCTGCGGCTCCTGCACCCGGTGGTCCCCTTCGTCACCGAGACCCTGTGGACCACGCTGACCGGCGGCGAGTCCCTCGTCGTCGCCGACTGGCCGAAGGACAGCGGCTTCCGCGACGAGGCCGCCGAGAAGGAGATCGAGAACCTCCAGGCCGTCGTCACCGAGGTCCGCCGCTTCCGCGCCGACCAGGGCCTGCAGCCGGGCCAGAAGGTCCCGGCCCGCCTGGACCTGGCCGGTACGGAGCTGGCCGCGCACGAGGCCGCGATCCGGCAGCTGCTGCGCCTCCAGCCGGAGGGCGAGGAGTTCAACGCCACCGCGACCCTCCCGGTCGCCGGTGCCACCGTCGCGCTGGACCTGTCCGGCACCATCGACGTGGCGGCCGAGCGCAAGCGCCTGAGCAAGGACCTGGGCGCCGCCGAGAAGGAGAAGCAGCAGGCCGAGGCGAAGCTCGGGAACGAGGCCTTCCTGGCCAAGGCCCCGGACAACGTCGTGGACAAGATCAAGGGCCGGCTGGCCAAGGCCGAGGCCGACATCGCCCGGATCCAGGCGCAGCTGGACGGGCTGCCCGCCGCGTAGCTCCCGAGCCGGAAGGCCCCCGCACCGACCGGTGCGGGGGCCTTCCGCGTTCGGGCGGAAGGTCACGGGTGGACGGGCCGTCCGGCCCTGTCCCGGGGCGTCCATAGTGCCGTATATCACTTCATATGTCCGTCTCGTGGATCCGATCCGGTATGCGGAGCACGGATGATGGGGGGCATGCACGTCAAGCCCCTCGCCTCGGCGTTCCACCGGGTCGCGGCCTCCGGCCGCCGGCTCGCCGAGGGCTGGGGTGCTTCACCGCGGGCGCAGGACGTCCTGACGGCCCTGGGCTGTCTGGCCCTGATGGCGCTGGACCTGCCGGGTCTGGCCGCCGCCGACAACTCCCTCAGCGGGCCGCAGGCCGCCGTCGTGCTCACCGCGGGCTGCGCGACGCTGCTGGTGCGGCGCCGGCTGCCGTGGGCCTCGTACGTCACCGCGCTGCTGTTCATCGGCTGGCTGCACGAGCTGACGCTGATCCAGTTCGCGCTCTACTCCGTCGGCCGCTACCGGGGACGGCGGGCCGGGATCCTCGCCACCCTCGGCTACGTGGCCTTCGCGCTCGCGGTGTTCAGCCTTCCGGGCTGGCCCGAGCCGAGGGCGGAGACCCTCAGCGCCTTCCTCAGCCTGGTGGTGCCGATCGGGGTCCTCGCCTCGGCCGTGGGCATCGCCGCGTACCGGCACGACCTGGTGAGCGAGCTCCAGGCCCGCCGGGCGGAGGCCGCGGTGCAGGGCGCCGTCCAGCAGGAGCGCACCTCCGTCGCCCGGGACGTCCACGACTTCGTCGGCCGGGAGCTGACCCTGCTCACGGTGCGCTCCGAGGTGCTGTCGGTGCGGGCGCGCCAGACCTCGTACGCGAAGGACTTCGAGGAGCTGGCGGACACGGCGCGGCGGGCCCACCTGGTGCTCAACGAGATCATCGTGCAGCGCGGGGAACGGGCCGCGACCCCCGGTGTGGACGGGCTGGAGGAGCTGGCGCGCGAGAGCAGCCGGGCCGGTTCGCCGGTGCGGCTGGTCATGGACCCGGACGCGCACGCGCTGTCGCCGCTGCGGCAGGCGGCGGTCTACCGGGTGGTGCAGGAGTGCCTGACGAACGCGGCCAAGCACGCGCACGGCGAGACCATCGAGGTGGTGATCCGGGTGGACGGGCCGCAGCTGCGGATCGCGGTCAGCAACGGCCTCCCGGCCCGCACCCCGGGCCGGGCACCCGTCTCGGCGGGCTCGGGCACGGCGAGCATGTCCGAGCGCGTCCGCAGCCTGGGCGGCACGCTGACGGCGACCCGCACCGAGGACGCGTACGAGGTCACCGCGACCCTCCCGCGCGGCTAGGCCCTGTCGGCCGCCCGGTCGCGCCGCTAGGCGCCGAAGATGCTGCCGAGGGTGTCGAGGTCCTCGACGCACTTGCCCGAGCCGAGGGCCACGCAGTCCAGCGGGGCGTCCGCGACGAAGACCGGGATGCCCGTGGCGGAGGCGACGCGCAGGTCGAGGCCGGGCAGGAGGGCGCCGCCGCCGGTGAGGACGATGCCGTGCTGCATGACGTCCCCGGAGAGCTCGGGCGGGCACTCCTCCAGGGTGCTGCGGACGGCGGCGATGATCGCCTCGATGGGCTCGTCGAGGGCGGAGCGGACGTCCGCGGCGCCCAGTTCCAGGGTCTTGGGCATGCCACCGACCTTCTCGCGGCCCCGCACGGTGAAGGTGCGGGTCTCCAGCTCGGGCCGCTCCGGGACGGGCCAGGCCGAGCCGATGCCGATCTTGACGTCCTCGGCGGTGCGCTCACCGATGAGCAGGGCGTGCTCCTTGCGGACGTAGTCGATGATCGCGGTGTCCAGCCGGTCCCCGCCGACGCGCAGGGACCGCGAGGTGACGATGCCGCCGAGCGAGATGACGGCGACCTCGCAGGTGCCGCCGCCGATGTCCACGACCATCGAGCCGCGCGCCTCGGCGACGGGCAGTCCGGCGCCGATCGCGGCCGCCATCGGCTCCTCGATCAGGTGCACCTTGCGGGCGCCGGCCCGGGTGGAGGCGTGGATGATGGCCCGCCGCTCGACGGGGGTCACCCCGGACGGGACGCAGATGACCATCCGGGTGCGGGGGCGGCGGCCGGGGACGGCCTTGCGCACGAAGTGCCGGATCATCTCCTCGGCGGCCTCGTAGTCGCAGATCACCCCGTCCTTGAGGGGGCGGATCGCGGTGATGGAGCCCGGGGTGCGGCCGATCGTCTCCTTGGCTTCGGTGCCGACGGCGAGGGCCGTGGTCGTGCCCGCCTTGACCGCCACCACGGACGGCTCATTGAGGACGATTCCGTGCCCGCGCGCGTAGACGAGGGTGTTGGCGGTCCCCAGGTCCATCCCTATGTCGCGGCTGGAAGCTGTCTTGTTGGCGCTGGCCTGCGGCATTTGTTCCCCAATCTCCTGTCCGCAAGGCTTGCATAACGATCCGGTCGCTTTCGTCGCCGAAGGTCCCGAAACGGCCGGGCCGAAAGTCCCGGGGGCCCTCGTCCGTAGACTGGGTGCGTGAGTGAGCAGCAGCCCGAGAGCCACGACCGTGACGGCGTCGACCACCTCGACGACTCCTTCGACGAGTTCGACCAGATAGTGGCGGAAGAGTCCGACCGCGACCCCGACCTGGCGGTGATCGAGGCCGGCAGCCGCACCCTGCGCGCCCAGGCCGGGCCGCCCACGGGCGATCCGGTCCCCTCCCGCCCCGAGGACCCGGAGGTGGCGAAGGCGCTCCTGGAGGTGGAGCAGGAGCTCGCCACGCGCTGGGGCGAGACCAAGCTGGAGCCGTCGGTCAGCCGGATCGCCGCGCTGATGGACGTCCTGGGCGAGCCGCAGCGCGCGTACCCGTCGATCCACGTGACCGGCACGAACGGCAAGACCAGCACGGCCCGGATGATCGAGGCCCTGCTGAACGCCTTCGACCTGCGCACCGGCCGCTACACGAGCCCGCACGTACAGTCGATCACGGAGCGGATCAGCCTGGACGGGGCGCCGATCGACGCCGAGCGCTTCGTCGAGACGTACCACGACATCAAGCCGTACGTGGAGATGGTCGACGCGGCCGAGGAGTACCGGCTGTCGTTCTTCGAGGTGCTCACGGGCATGGCGTACGCGGCCTTCGCGGACGCGCCCGTGGACGTGGCCGTCGTCGAGGTCGGGATGGGCGGCAGCTGGGACGCCACCAACGTGATCGACGGCTCGGTCGCCGTGATCACCCCGATCAGCCTCGACCACACGGACCGGCTCGGCTCCACGCCCGGCGAGATCGCCCAGGAGAAGGGCGGCGTCATCAAGCAGGACGCCACCGTGATCCTGGCCCAGCAGCCGGTGGACGCCGCGCAGGTGCTGCTGAAGAAGTCCGTCGAGGTCGACGCGACGGTGGCCCGCGAGGGCATGGAGTTCGGGGTCGTCTCCCGCGAGGTGGCGGTCGGCGGCCAGATGCTGACCCTGCGCGGGATGGGCGGCGAGTACGACGGCATCTTCCTGCCGCTGTACGGCGCCCACATGGCGCACAACGCGGCGGTGGCGCTGGCCGCCGTCGAGGCCTTCTTCGGGGTCGGCGGGGAGCACGCGCGGGAGCTGGACGCCGACACGGTGCGCCGCGCCTTCGCCTCGGTGACCTCGCCGGGCCGCATGGAGGTCGTGCGCCGCAGCCCCACGGTGATCCTGGACGCCGCGCACAACCCGGCGGGTGCCCAGGTGACCGCGGAGGCGGTCACCGAGGCCTTCGGCTTCAGCCGGCTGATCGGTGTGGTGGCGGCGAGCGAGGGCAAGGACGTCAGGGGCGTCTTCGAGGCCTTCGAGCCGATCTTCGCGGAGGTCGTCGTCACCGAGAACACCAGCCACCGGGCGATGGGCGCGGACGAGCTGGCGGCCATCGCGGTCGAGGTCTTCGGAGCCGACCGGGTGCAGGTGGAGCCGAGGCTGGACGACGCCCTGGAGGCGGCCGTCACCCTGGCGGAGGAAGAGGCCGAATACGGTGGGGCCGGGGTCCTGGTGACCGGTTCCGTGATCACGGTGGGCGAGGCCCGCCTGCTGTTCAAGAGGGGCTGAGGGATCGATGCGCACGCTCTGCGCGAGCACGCTGATCGGTGAATTCTTCGTCGTCGGCTTCGCGGGCCTGGTGGCCATGAAGAACCCGGACCTGACCCAGGCCCAGGTGTGGACGGTCTGCGGCGTGACCATGCTGCTGTCGGTGCTGCTGTGCGGGATGCTGTCCCGTCCCGGCGCCGTCCAGCTGGGCTGGGCGCTGCAGATCGGGCTGATCGCGAGCGGTTTCGTGGTGCCCACGATGTTCTTCCTGGGCGCGGTCTTCGCTGGTCTGTGGTGGTGCTCGGTGCACTACGGCCGGCGGATCGACACGATCAAGGCACGCTGGGCCGCGCAGGCCGAGGCCGCCGCCCCTGACGCTGCGTGACGGGTCACCGTAACGGCCCTGTAGATTCGCCCTACCGCACCCGTATGCCGCAAGGAGTTAGAACATGACCCAGCGCACGCTCGTCATCCTGAAGCCGGACGCTGTCCGTCGCGGCCTGATCGGCGAGATCATCGGCCGGATCGAGCGGAAGGCCGGCTGGACCGTTCCCGCGCTGGAGCTGCGCACGCTGGACCGTCAGACGCTGGAGACGCACTACGCCGAGCACGTGGGGCGCCCGTTCTACGAGCCCCTCATGGGCTTCATGGAGAGCGGCCCGGTCGTCGTCCTCGTGGTCGAAGGGGAACGCGTGATCGAGGGTGTCCGCCAGCTGGCCGGGCCCACCGACCCGATCGCCGCGGCGCCCGGTTCCATCCGGGGCGACTTCGGCACCGTCACCCGGGAGAACCTGATCCACGCCTCGGATTCCGAGGAGTCCGCGGAGCGCGAGCTGAAGCTCTTCTTCCCCTCCCTCTGAGGGCCGAAGGGGCCTTTCGGGGCACTCCTTCCTGACGAGACATCAGCCAAATAGCGCTCATGACCTGGGGCGACCGAAGTAATTTCGGTCGCCCTTCGGTATTGCGGGTGGCAACCGGGAACGCCTGGACAGGACACGACGTCACCACTAAGGGGGCGGGTATCCGTTCCGGCGGGATTGCCGGAGTCCCGTCGCGCGGACTCCGCGCTTGCGGCACTACGATGGGGCCTCCACCCACACACCCACCTCGCCGACCCTGACAGCAGCCGCTATCAACTGGAAGGCCAGACGCTCCTCATGGGGAACAAGGGGAACAACATGTCGTTCATCGGCCGTGACATGGCGATCGACCTCGGGACCGCCAACACGCTGGTGTACGTGAGGGGCCGGGGAATCGTCCTGAACGAGCCGTCCGTGGTCGCCATCAACACGAACACCGGTGGCATCCTGGCGGTCGGCTCCGAGGCGAAGAAGATGATCGGCCGGACGCCCGGCAACATCGTCGCCGTAAGGCCCCTCAAGGACGGCGTGATCGCCGACTTCGAGATCACCGAGCGGATGCTCCGGTACTTCATCCTCAAGATCCACAAGCGCCGGTACCTGGCCCGTCCGCGCGTGGTGGTCTGCGTGCCCTCCGGCATCACCGGAGTGGAGCGCCGCGCCGTCATCGAGGCGTCCACGCAGGCCGGCGCCCGCCAGGTGCACATCATCGAAGAGCCCATGGCCGCCGCCATCGGCTCGGGCCTGCCCGTCCACGAGGCCACCGGCAACATGGTCGTGGACATCGGCGGCGGCACCACCGAGGTCGCCGTCATCTCCCTCGGCGGAATCGTCACCGCGCAGTCCATCCGGGTGGCCGGCGACGAGCTGGACAACGCGATCATCCAGCACATCAAGAAGGAGTACTCGCTCCTCCTCGGCGAGCGCACCGCCGAGCAGATCAAGATCACCATTGGGTCGGCGTACGACCTCGACAAGGACGAGCACACCGAGATCCGCGGTCGCGACCTCGTCTCCGGCCTGCCGAAGACGGTGGTCATCTCCGCCGCCGAGGTCCGCAAGGCCATCGAGGAGCCCGTCAACGCCATCGTCGACGCCGTCAAGACCACCCTCGACAAGTGCCCGCCGGAGCTGTCCGGCGACATCATGGACCGCGGCATCGTCCTCACCGGCGGAGGCGCCCTGCTGCGCGGGCTCGACGAGCGGCTGCGCCGCGAGACGGGCATGCCGATCCACATCGCCGAGGACCCGCTCGACTCCGTGGCCCTGGGCTCCGGCAAGTGCGTCGAGGAGTTCGAAGCCCTCCAGCAGGTTCTGGACGCCCAGCCCCGGCGGTGATCGAATCCCCGCGAACGGGGCATGCGGAACACAAGGATCCGCCGTACGGGTGCTACCGCGCCCGTGCGGCGGATCGTTGATATACAGGCACAGTCCGGTGCGTGCCCCGGCTCCACCGGAGCGGCTCCGCCGCATGGGTTTCTACGAGGAAGGCACGGCCTCCACACGTGAGGGACACACGAGAGAGCCGGCTGCTCCTGGTGCTGCTGATCGCCATCGCGTTCGCTTTGATCACGGTGGACATCAGAGCGGGTGAGGAGTCGCCGGTGGACGGGGCCCGGCAGGCCGCCGCAGCGGTCTTCGGCCCCGTGGAGAAGGGCATGGCGACCGCGGTGGATCCGGTCGCCAACGCCATAGGAGCCGTACGCGACTCCGACCAGCGCCACAGCCGCATCGCCACCCTGGAGCGCGAGAACACCGCGCTCAAGGCCAAGCTGGGCAGCGACGACCAGACCCGCAGCCGCATCCACGAGCTCGACCAGATGCTCAAGCGGGCCGGCGCCGGACAGTACGGCATCAAGGGCGCCGAGGTCATCGCCATAGGAGCGGCCCAGGGCTTCTCCTGGACCGTCACCATCGACGCGGGCAGCAAGGACGGCATCGAACGCGACATGACCGTCCTGAACGGGGACGGACTCGTCGGCCGCGTCACCACCGTCGGCCCCGACACCGCCACCGTGGTGCTCGCCAACGACCCCGACTTCACCGTCGGCACCCGGCTGGAGAAGACCGGAGAGCTCGGCTTCGCCACCGGCCAGGGCGACCGCGCCCTCTCCGTCCAGATGCTCAATGGCAAGGCCAAGGTGAACCCGGGCGACCGGCTCGTCACCTTCGGCTCCCGGGGCAACAAGCCCTTCGTACCCGGCGTCCCCATCGGAGAGGTCGTCAAGGTCGACCCCTCCCGCGGGGACCTGACCCGCACCGTGTGGGTGAGGCCGTTCGTCGGCTTCTCCCGCCTGGACATCGTCGGCGTCGTCGTCATGCCCCCGCGCGAGGACCCCCGCGACGCCGTCCTGCCCCCCAAGCCCGAGGCCCCCAAGCCCACCCCGACGGTCACGGTCACGGTCACCCCGTCCGCCGGCGCGTCCGTCAAGCCGGCCGACGAGTAGGAGCCGACCACCATGCGCTTCAACCGGATCCTGCTGTCGGGCACGCTCGTCGCCGTCGCCCTCGTCATCCAGGTCAGCGTCCTGGGGCGGCTCCAGCTGCCCGGGGCCGTCCCCGACCTCGTCCTGCTGACCGTGGTTGCGCTCGCCCTGGTCTACGGGCCCGTCGGCGGAGCCCTCATCGGCTTCGGCGCCGGACTCCTCGCCGACCTGGCCCCGCCCGCCGACCACGCCGCCGGACGGTACGCGCTCGTCCTGTGCCTCATCGGCTACCTCGTGGGCCTCGTCCGCCCCGACACCGGGCGGTTCCGCTCCGCCTGGGGCCCGATGCTCACCGTCGTCGCCGCCGCGATGTCCTCCACCCTGCTCTACGCGGGCGTCGGCGCCCTCGTCGGCGACACCGCCGCCCGCCACGTGGGCCTGGTCGGCCTGCTGTTCACCGCCACCCTGTACGACCTGCTGCTCGCGCCCTTCACGGTGCCGTTCCTGATGGCGCTCGCCCGCCGTGCCGAGAACGACCCGATGGCCGTCGAGGCCAACGGCGGTCCGCCGCAGGGCAAGGACGTCGCCTCCGGCTGGCTGGCCGGCGGCACGGGGCTGCGCATCGGCAGCCAGCGCGGCGGCCTGCGGCTGAAGACCGCGCGCGGCCGCGCCAACCGGGCCGGCCGCATAAAGGGTGTCAAGGGCGTGAAGAGCGTCAAGAAGCTGTGACGGGGGAGCAGTCGTGACCAACATTCCGGAGACCGGCCGCACCCATCGGGTGCAGATCCGGCTCGTCATCCTGCAGGTGCTCGTCTTCTCCCTGCTGCTCACCCTGGGCGGCCGGCTCTGGTACCTCCAGATCCGCAACGGCCAGGAGTACTCCGACGAGGCCAAGAACAACCACGTCCAGCAGGTGGTGCAGCCCGCCGTCCGCGGCTCCATCCTGGACGCGCGCGGCGTGCCGCTGGCCGACAACGAGACCCGTCTGGTCGTCTCCGCCAGCCGCACCGAGCTGATGAAGATAAAGGACAAGGGCAAGGGCGTCCTGACCCGCCTCGCCGGGGTGCTCGACATGAAGCCGCAGGACGTCATGGACAAGGTCCGCCTCTGCGACTCCAAGACCCCGCAGCCCTGCTGGAACGGCTCGCCGTACCAGCCCATCCCGGTGACCCTGGAGGCCACCACCCAGCAGGCCCTCCAGATCCGCGAACGCCCCGAGGACTTCCCCGGCATCACCGCCGAACCCACCGCCGTACGCCGCTACCCGGCCCCCGGCGGCGCCAACACCGGACAGGTCCTCGGCTACCTCTCCCCGGTCACCGACGACGAGATCGTCAAGGCGAAGAACACCAACTCGCCGTTCCTGCGCTCGGACCAGGTCGGCCGCTTCGGCCTGGAGCGCACCTACGACAAGGCCCTGCGCGGCAAGTCCGGCGTCACCCGCTACGAGGTGGACAACCTCGGCCGGGTCATCGGCCAGGCCGCCAACGACCCCGCCGTCCCCGGCGCCAACCTGGTCACCAGCATCGACGCCCGCGTCCAGGGGGTCGCCGAGTACGAGCTCAACGCGGCCATGATCGAGGCGCGCAAGCAGATCGACCGCAACACCGGCGTCCCCTACAAGGCCGACGCCGGCGCCATCGTCGTCCTGGAGTCCAAGACCGGCCGGGTCGTGGCGATGGCCTCCAACCCGACGTACGACCCCAACGTGTGGGTCGGCGGCATCTCCGGCAAGGACTACGCCAAGCTCACCGCCAAGGAGTCCAACGTCCCGCTGATGAACCGGGCGATCCAGGGCCAGGCCGCCCCGGGCTCCATCTTCAAGGTCATCCCGACCGCGGCCGCGGTCAACGCCGGGTACAAGTTCGACGGCGACTACCCCTGCCCCAGCTCGTACTCCATCGGCGGCCAGGTCTTCAAGAACTTCGAGTCCCAGGGCCACGGCAACATCACCCTCGGCCGGGCCCTGGAGGTCTCCTGCGACACCGTCTTCTACGCCCTCGGCCACCAGCAGTGGCTCAAGGACGGCGGGCTGCACCCGGTGAAGAACCCGGCGCAGATCTTCTACAAGACCGCCCACCAGTTCGGTCTCGGCGCGGAGACCGGCGTGGACCTGCCGGGCGAGGAGAAGGGCCGGGTCCCCGACCGCGAGTGGAAGCAGAAGTTCTGGGAGGCCAACAAGGACCAGTGGTGCAAGACCGGCAAGAAGGGCGGCACCTACGTCGAGCTGCTCTCCTACGAGAACTGCCTCGAAGGCAACCTCATGCGCGCCGGTGACGCCGTCAACTACTCCATCGGACAGGGCGACACGCTCGTCACACCGATCCAGATGGCCACCATCTACGCCGCCATCTCCAACGGCGGCACCCTGTGGAACCCGACCATCGGCAAGGCGATCATCAGCGCCGACGGCAAGAACGTCGAGGAGATCAAGCCGAAGTCCCACGGCAAGCTGCCCATGACCGAGGAGACCCGGTCGAAGATAGGAGAAGCGCTGGAGGGCGTCGCCACCCGCGGCACCGCCGCCTGGCGCTTCGGCGGCTGGCCGCAGAAGGAGATCCCGATGCACGCCAAGACCGGCACCGCCGAGGTCTACGGCAAGCAGACGACCTCCTGGTTCGCCACGTACACCGAGGACTACACGATCGTGATGACGATCTCCCAGGGCGGCACCGGCTCCGGGGCCTCCGGTCCCGCCGTGCGCAACGTCTACAACGCCCTCTACGGCCTCGACATGGCCGGCAAGCAGGACCCGAAGAAGGCCCTGCTGCCCAAGCCCGAGGCCGAGCTGCCCAAGGTGCAGCCCGACGGCTCCATCGACGCCCCCGAGGTCCGGCCGTACGTGCCGCCGTCCCCGGAGGAGTCCGCCCCGCCCGCGCTCGCCGGACCGCCGGCCCCGCCCGCCCACCGGCAGGACTGAGGCCCCGATGCAGACCGCCAACAAGTTCTCCGTCGCCCGGTACGCACCCCAGCGCGGACCCGTCGCCAAGCTGACCGCGCGGGACTCCGTCCTGCGCCGGCTCGACTGGCCGATACTGCTGTCCGCGTTCGCGCTGTCCGCCCTCGGCTCCCTGCTGGTGTGGTCCGCGACCCGCAACCGCACCACCCTGAACCAGGGGGACCCGTACTACTTCCTCCTGCGCCACGCCATGAACACCGGCATCGGCCTGGTCCTGATGATCGGCACCATCGCCCTCGGGCACCGCACCCTGCGCGGGGTCGTGCCCATCCTCTACGGGCTCTCCCTGGTGCTGATCATCGCCGTGCTCACCCCGCTCGGCGCCACCATCAACGGCGCCCACGCGTGGATCGTGATCGGCGGCGGCTTCTCGCTCCAGCCCTCCGAGTTCGTGAAGATCACGATCATCCTCGGCATGGCCATGCTGCTCGCCGCCCGGGTGGACGCGGGAGACCTCGCCCACCCCGACCACCGCACCGTCATGAAGGCGCTCTGCCTGGCCGCCGCCCCCATGGGCATCGTCATGCTGATGCCCGACCTCGGTTCCGTCATGGTCATGGTCGTCATCGTGCTCGGCGTGCTGCTCGCCTCCGGCGCCTCCAACCGCTGGGTGGCCGGCCTGCTCGCCTCCGGCGCCGCCGGGGCCGTCCTGATCTGGCAGCTCGGCGTCCTCGACGAGTACCAGATCAACCGCTTCGCGGCCTTCGCCAACCCCGAGCTCGACCCCGCGGGCGTCGGCTACAACACCAACCAGGCGCGCATCGCGATCGGCTCCGGCGGGCTGACCGGCTCCGGGCTCTTCAAGGGCTCGCAGACCACCGGCCAGTTCGTCCCGGAGCAGCAGACCGACTTCGTCTTCACCGTGGCGGGGGAGGAGCTCGGCTTCCTCGGCGCCGGACTGATCCTGGTCCTCCTCGGCGTCGTGCTCTGGCGGGCCTGCGTCATCGCCCGCGAGACCACCGAGCTCTACGGCACCGTCGTGTGCGCCGGGATCATCGCCTGGTTCGCCTTCCAGGCCTTCGAGAACATCGGGATGACCCTCGGCATCATGCCGGTGGCCGGACTCCCGCTGCCCTTCGTCTCCTACGGAGGATCATCGATGTTCGCCGTCTGGGTGGCGATCGGACTACTCCAGTCCATCCGCGTCCAACGCCCCCTTTCGGCCTGACCTCCGCCGTGCGGGGGCCGCTTTCCGCCGCGGCGGACGGCGGCCTCCCACCGGACCCCGTTCCGCATTAGATTCGGTTCATGGCGGAAACCCAGCGCGAGATCGAGCGGAAATTCGAGTTCACGCACGGCGACGGCACGGAAGGCGGCGGAGCGGGCCCCGGACGCGGCGGACGCCTCCCCGACCTGACCGGCACCGCCGGGATCACCGAGGTACGCGCCGAGGGCACCGTCCGCCTCGACGCCGTCTACTACGACACCCCCGACCGGCGGCTCGCCGCCGCCGGGCTCACCCTGCGGCGCCGCACCGGCGGCCACGACGCCGGCTGGCACCTGAAACTGCCCGTCGCCCCCGGCGTCCGCGACGAGATCCGGGCCCCCCTCGCCGACACCCCGCCCCGCGCCCTCACCGCCCTCGTCCGCTCCCGCGTCCGCGGCTCCGGGCTCGAACCGCAGGTCAGGCTGGGCTCCGAACGCGTCGTGAGCCACCTCCTCGACGCCCGGGGCGACTTCCTCGCCGAGCTGAGCACCGACACCGTGCGCGCCGAGCGGGGCACCGCCGTCGCCACCTGGACCGAGGTCGAGGTGGAACTCGGCGACGGCGTCGACCCCGCCCTCCTCGACGCCGTCGAGAAGCGCTTCCGCAAGGCCGGACTCCGGGTCAGCGACGCCCCCTCGAAGCTCGCCCGCGCCCTCGCCGAGACCGGCGCCGCCCCGGCCCCCGCCGCGGCCGCCGTAGAAGAACCCCCCGAGGGCACGGCGGGCGCGCACCTGCTGGCGTACCTGCGCGAACAGCGCGACGCCCTGATCGCCCTCGACCCCGCCGTCCGCCTCGACCTGCCCGACTCCGTCCACCAGATGCGCGTCGCCACCCGCCGGCTGCGCAGCGCGCTCGCCACCCACCGCCGGATCATCGACCGCGCCACCACCGACCCGCTCCGCGAGGAACTGCGCCACCTCGCCGCCGAACTCGGCGCCGACCGCGACCGCGAGGTCCTGCTGGAACGGCTGCGCACCCGCCTCGGCGAACTCCCGCGCACCCTGCTCCACGGCCCGGTCCGGTCCCGGCTGCGCACCTGGAACGCCGCCCGCCGCTCCGCCACCCGCCGCCGCGCCGTCGCGGTCCTCGACAGCCCGCGCCACCTGGCCCTCCTCGACGCCCTCGACGCCCTCCTGGCCGACCCGCCCCTGCGCGCCCCCGCCTCCCGCCCGGCCGGGCGGGTCCTGCCCAAGGCCGTACTGCGCGACTGGGACCGCCTCGCCCACCGGGTCGGCGCGGCCCTCGACCTGGAGCCGGGTGAGGAACGCGACCTCGCCCTGCACGAGGCCCGCAAGGCCGCCAAGCGCGCCCGCTACGCGGCCGAGGCCGCCGCCCCCGCCCTCGGCAAACCGGCCCGGCGCCTGGCCCGGGCCGCCAAGAACGTGCAGACCCTGCTCGGCGAGCACCGCGACGGCGTCGTCACCCGCGAGGCCCTGCACCGGCTGGCCCTCCAGGCGGCCGGCGCGGGGGAGTCCTCCTTCACCTGGGGCGTCCTCTACGGCCGCGAGGAAGAGGTGACCGCACGCTGCGAACGCGAGCTCCCGGCCGTCTGGGCCGAGGCCGACGACCCCGCGCTGCGGGCAGCCCTCACGTGATCATGTGGGCGGGGGCGGTCCGGCCCTCGGGGTACGCTTGAGAGTCGCCCCCTGCCCGCTTCACGAAAGTCGCGTGATGTCCGAGTCGGTCTTCCCACAGCTCGAAGCTCTGCTCCCGCATGTGCAGAAGCCCATCCAGTACGTCGGTGGTGAGCTCAATTCCACGGTGAAGCCCTGGGAGTCGTGCGACGTCCGCTGGGCGCTCATGTACCCCGACGCGTACGAGGTGGGGCTGCCCAACCAGGGCGTCATGATCCTCTACGAGGTGCTCAACGAGCGCGAGGGCGTCCTCGCCGAGCGCACGTACTCGGTCTGGCCCGACCTCGAAGAGCTGATGCGCGAGCACAAGGTGCCGCAGTTCACCGTCGACAGCCACCGCCCGGTCGGTGCCTTCGACGTGTTCGGCCTGTCCTTCTCCACGGAGCTGGGCTACACCAACATGCTCACGGCCCTCGACCTGGCGGGCATCCCGCTGGAGTCCAGGAACCGTACGCTCGACCACCCCATCGTGCTCGCGGGCGGCCACGCGGCCTTCAACCCCGAGCCGATCGCGGAGTTCATCGACTGCGCCGTCATCGGCGACGGCGAGCAGGCCGTCCTCGACATGACCGAGATCATCCGCACCTGGAAGGCCGAAGGCCGTCCGGGCGGACGCGAGGAAGTGCTGCTGCGCCTCGCGAAGACCGGCAACGTCTACGTGCCGGGCTTCTACGACGTGGAGTACCTGGAGGACGGCCGCATCGGCCGGGTCGTGCCGAACCGGTCCGGCGTGCCGTGGCGCGTGTCCAAGCACACCGTCATGGACCTCGACGAGTGGCCCTACCCCAAGCAGCCCCTGGTCCCGCTCGCCGAGACCGTCCACGAGCGCATGTCCGTGGAGATCTTCCGCGGCTGCACCCGCGGCTGCCGTTTCTGCCAGGCCGGCATGATCACGCGCCCCGTGCGGGAGCGAAGCATCACCGGCATCGGCGAAATGGTGGAGAAGGGCCTCAAGGCGACCGGCTTCGAGGAGGTCGGCCTGCTCTCCCTCTCCTCGGCGGACCACACCGAGATCGCCGACATCGCCAAGGGCCTCGCCGACCGCTACTCGGACGACAAGGTGGGCCTGTCCCTGCCGTCGACCCGCGTCGACGCCTTCAACGTGGACCTGGCCAACGAGCTGACCCGCAACGGCCGCCGCTCCGGCCTGACCTTCGCCCCCGAGGGCGGCTCCGAGCGCATGCGCAAGGTCATCAACAAGATGGTCTCCGAAGAGGACCTGATCCGCACCGTCGCCACCGCCTACGGCAACGGCTGGCGCCAGGTGAAGCTGTACTTCATGTGCGGCCTGCCCACCGAGACCGACGAGGACGTCCTCCAGATCGGTGACATGGCGGTCAACGTGATCGCCAAGGGCCGCGAGGTCTCCGGCCAGAACGACATCCGCTGCACGGTCTCCATCGGCGGGTTCGTGCCGAAGCCGCACACCCCCTTCCAGTGGGCGCCGCAGCTGTCGGCCGAGGAGACGGACGCCCGTCTCGGCAAGCTCCGCGACAAGATCCGCGGCGACAAGAAGTACGGCCGCTCCATCGGCTTCCGCTACCACGACGGCAAGCCCGGCATCGTCGAGGGCCTCCTCTCGCGCGGCGACCGCCGCATCGGCGACGTCATCCGCGCCGTGTACGAATCCGGCGGCCGCTTCGACGGCTGGCGCGAGCACTTCTCGTACGACCGCTGGATGCAGGCCGCGGAGAAGACGCTGCCCGCCTACGGCGTCGACGTCGCCTGGTACACCACCCGCGAGCGCACCTACGAGGAGGTCCTGCCCTGGGACCACCTGGACTCCGGTCTCGACAAGGACTGGCTCTGGGAGGACTGGCAGGACGCCCTCGACGAGACCGAGGTCGAGGACTGCCGCTGGACCCCGTGCTTCGACTGCGGCGTCTGCCCCCAGATGGACACCCACATCCAGATCGGCCCCACCGGCCAGAAGCTGCTGCCGCTGTCGGTCGTCAAGTAGCCCCGTGACCCCGAGTGCCCCCGCCGTCAACGGCGGGGGCACTCGCATGTGGCCCCGGCGCAACGGCTCCGGCGCAACGGCTCCGGCGCTTCTGGTGTCCTTAGCGGCATGGAAATGGAAAAGCGGCGGCCCGACCCCGGCGCCGAAGGGTGCCTCGTCGGCGTCCTGCGGGTCCCGGTCAAGATCGTGGCCGTCCTGGTGGTCCTGCCCGTACGGGTGGTCTGGGACGTGCTCGCCGCCTCCGCCCGGCTGCTGCACCGGCACGTTCTCGCGCCGGCGGGGCAGGGGCTGGCCTGGTTCCACGCGCACGCGCTGCGACCCGTACTGCGGGGGCTCGGCCGGACCGCCGGGATCCTGCTGATGCTGGTCTTCGTCTGGCCGTGGACGGGGCTGTGGCGGTACGTGTTCGCCCCCGCCGGGCGCGGGCTGGCGTGGCTGGGCCGCGGGCTGGCCACCCACCTGCTCCGGCCGCTGGGCCGGGGCCTCGCCTTCGCCGGGTGGGCCGTTCTCGTCCGGCCGTGGGCGATGCTCCGCCGCCACGTCCTGGTCCCCCTCGGCGACGCGCTGCTCACGCACCTGCTGCGGCCGCTCGGCCAGGGGCTCGGAAGGGTCCTGAGCGCGGTGGGCCGGTACCTGCTGCTGCCGCTCGGCAAGGGCGCCGCCTGGGCCGGGTGGGCCCTGGGGATGGCACTGTTCGTCTGGCCGTGGACCGCCCTGTGGCGGTACGTGCTCGTGCCCGCCGGGCGGGGTATCGCCTGGGCGGCGCACGGGGTGGGGACCGCGCTGGCGTGGCTGGGCAGGGCGCTGTTCGTGTGGCCCTGGGCCGCGCTGTGGCGGTACGTGCTCGTGCCCGTCGCCGTCGGTGCGTACCGGTACGTGCTGGCACCGCTCGGCCGCGGGGCGTACACGTACCTGCTCGCCCCCCTCGGCCGGCTGCTCGTCGCCGCGTGGCACCTCGCCGGCCGGATCAGCCGGGCCCTGGGACGCGGACTGGTCCGGCTGTGGCGCGGGTGCGTCGCGCGGCCCTGCGCCTGGGCCTACCGACAGGTGGCCACCCCCGCCGGGCACCTCGTCCGCGAAATCTGGCGCACCGCCCGCGCCGCCGTCCGCGAAGCCCGCGCCGAGGTGCGGCGCGCCCTGTTCGGGGCCCCGCCCCGGGAACCGGTGAGGTCACGGGCGCGTACTCTGGGTAGTACGACAGCCGTAGGCAGCGTGCCCGCTCCCGAGATCTCCCTGCACGAACGGCAGGGGTGAGCCGGGGGCAGGGCGTCGCCGCCCGGCCCCACGGACACTCAGGGCGACGCGCGAGCCGCGACGCCCCGCACAAGGAGAAGAACCACTGGGCAAGCGACAGCCCGAAGGCCCGCCTCCCGCACCGGTGGTGCAGCGCATCCGACTGCGCTACACCAAGCGTGGCCGCCTCCGGTTCACCAGCCACCGAGACTTCCAGCGCGCCTTCGAGCGCGCCCTGCGCCGCGCCGAGGTGCCCATGGCGTACTCGGCAGGCTTCACCCCGCACCCCCGGGTCTCGTACGCGAACGCCGCGCCCACCGGCACCGGCAGCGAGGCCGAGTACCTGGAGATCGGGCTCGCCGCGCCCCGCGACCCCGAGAAGCTCCGTGAGCTCCTCGACGAGTCGATGCCGGTCGGGCTCGACATCATCGACGCCGTCGAAGCCCGCACCTCCGGGCTCGCGGACCGGCTGACCGCCTCCGTGTGGGAGCTGCGCCTGGAGGGCGTGGACCCCGCCGACGCCGAGCGGGCGGTGGAGACCTTCCTCACCGCCGAGACCGTGGAGGTGCAGCGCCGCACCAAGAACGGCGTGCGCACCTTCGACACCCGTGGCGCGGTCGTCAGCCTGGAAGCCCTTCCTGTTCAGGCTGATAGGCCGCTGGACAATGCCTGTGCGATACTGCGGCTGGTTGTTCGGCATTTGACACCTGCCGTGCGACCCGACGACGTCCTGTCCGGTCTCCGAGCTGTGGCCGACCTGGCGCCGCCGGTCCCCGCTGCGGTGACCAGGCTGGCGCAGGGGCTCTTCGACGAGGAGTCCGGCACGGTGACCGACCCGCTCGCGCCCGACCGCGAGGCTGTCACGGCCGCCCCACCCACGGCCGCCGTGCCCGCCGACGCGAAGGCGCCGGAAGGTCCCGCCGCGTAGGGATCGTCGTCGTCGCGCCGCCCTGGCACTCGGGAGCCACCTGGGTCGGGCAGCGCACTGACCTGAAGACTTCCGCCAGGCCGTACGGACAAGACGTACGGAACCGGCGGCCATGGACTACAGCTCCCGTGTGGCGAACGCGCCCCGGAGGCCGGTTCCGCGCTATCCGCGCGGAGCCGTGCCGGACCGGACGTCAGCCGCGGCGCCCGGGAGCGTGACGGGAGAACCGCCCGCATGCTCAACACCGAAAACGAGAACACCCCCACCGCCGACACCGGCAGCCCGAGCGACAACCTGCCCCCGCGCAGGCGTCGCCGCGCCGCCTCCCGGCCGGCCGGCCCGCCCGGCGGCGCTGCCGCCGCCCCGGAGGCGCCCGCCGCCGAGGCCGCTGCGGTCGCTCCGGTCGAGGAGGAGGCTCCGGCCGCCGCTCCGGCGCCGCGTGCCCGTCGTCGCGCCACCCGCGCGGTGGCGGCTCCTGCTGCCGAGGCTGCCGAGGCCGTGGTCGTGGAGGCCCCGGCCGCGCCCGTCGTGGAGGAGGAGGCCCCGGCCGCCGCTCCCGCGCCGCGTACCCGCCGCCGTGCCACCCGCGCCGCCACCGCCCCCG
This sequence comes from Streptomyces lavendulae subsp. lavendulae, assembly GCF_002803845.1. Classification (GTDB taxonomy): domain Bacteria; phylum Actinomycetota; class Actinomycetes; order Streptomycetales; family Streptomycetaceae; genus Streptomyces; species Streptomyces lavendulae. Next base: position 5,524,411 of record NZ_CP024985.1, read on the forward strand.
AGGCGCCCGCCGCCGAGGCCGCTCCGGCCGCTCCGGTCGAGGAGGAGGCTCCGGCCGCGGCCCCCGCGCCGCGTGCCCGTCGTCGTGCCACCCGTGCCGTGGCCGCTCCGGCGGCTCCTGCTGCCGAGGCCGTCGAGGCCGTGGTCGTGGAGGCTCCGGCCGCGCCGGTCGTGGAGGAGGAGGCTCCGGCCGCCGCTCCCGCGCCGCGTGCCCGTCGTCGTGCCACCCGTGCCGTGGCCGCTCCGGCGGCTCCTGCTGCCGAGGCCGTCGAGGCCGTGGTCGTGGAGGCTCCGGCCGCGCCGGTCGTGGAGGAGGAGGCTCCGGCCGCCGCTCCCGCGCCGCGTGCCCGTCGTCGTGCCACCCGCGCGGTCGCCGCTCCGGCGGCTCCTGCTGCCGAGGCCGTCGAGCCCGCCGCGGTGGAGGAGGAGGCCCCCAAGGCCGCCCCCCGCGCCGTGACCGTCGCCGACGCCGTGGACTCCCCCAAGCGCGGCGGCCGCCGTCGCGCCACCCGCTCCTCCGCCCCGGCTGGCCCGGCCGCCCCGGCCGCCGCCGCCGAGACCGAGGCGCCCGCCGCCCCGGCGGAGCCCCGTGCCCGCCGCGCCGCCCGTCCCGCCGTGGCCGTCTTCCAGGCCCCGGTCTTCGCCGAGCCGATGTTCCAGACCCCGGAGACCGCCGCCATGGCCGCCGCGGCCGCTGCCGCCGCGCAGCGGGCGGAGGAGGCCGAGGAGGAGGAAGAGACCGAGGAAGAGACCGTCGCCGAGGTCCAGGCTCCGGCCGCCGCGCAGCCCGCCGGCCGCCGTCGCCGCCGTCGTGGCTCCGCCGAGCCCGTGGCCCAGGCCGCGCCGTCCGGCCCCGTCTCGCTGGCCGACGTAGAGCTCGTGGACGAGGAGCAGGAGGCCGAGGCCGCCGAGCTCGACGAGGACGAGGCCGACGAGTCGGGCGAGCGCCCCTCGCGCCGCCGCCGTCGTGGTGGCCGTCGCCGCCGTCGCGGTGAGTCCGCCGACCTGGACGAGTCCGCCGACGAGGACGCCGAGGCCGAGGCCGAGGCCGCCGAGCAGGAGGAGGAAGAGGAAGAGGAGTCCGACGAGGCCCTCGGCTCCAGCTCCAGCCGCCGGCGCCGCCGCCGTCGCCGTCGCAGTGGTGACGGCGCCGCCGACACCGAGGCGGGCGACGAGGACGGTGTCCGTACCGTCGTCAAGGTCCGCGAGCCGCGTCCGGCCCGCGAGCGCAGCGAGTCCACCTCCTCCGACGAGGTCCAGTCCATCAAGGGCTCGACCCGCCTGGAGGCCAAGAAGCAGCGCCGCCGCGAAGGCCGCGAGCAGGGCCGCCGCCGCGTCCCGATCATCACCGAGGCCGAGTTCCTGGCCCGCCGCGAGGCCGTCGAGCGCGTGATGGTCGTGCGCCAGTCCGGCGAGCGCACCCAGATCGGCGTCCTTGAGGACAACGTGCTCGTCGAGCACTACGTCAACAAGGAAGAGGCCACCTCGTACGTCGGCAACGTCTACCTGGGCAAGGTCCAGAACGTGCTGCCGTCGATGGAGGCCGCCTTCATCGACATCGGCAAGGGCCGCAACGCGGTCCTGTACGCCGGTGAGGTCAACTTCGAGGCGCTCGGCATGGCCAACGGCCCGCGCCGCATCGAGTCCGCCCTCAAGTCCGGCCAGTCGGTCCTGGTGCAGGTCACCAAGGACCCGATCGGCCACAAGGGTGCCCGCCTGACCAGCCAGGTCTCGCTGCCCGGCCGCTACCTGGTCTACGTGCCCGAGGGCTCGATGACCGGCATCAGCCGCAAGCTGCCCGACACCGAGCGCGCGCGCCTGAAGAGCATCCTCAAGAAGATCGTCCCCGAGGACGCGGGCGTCATCGTGCGCACCGCCGCCGAGGGCGCGAGCGAGGACGAGCTGCGCCGTGACGTCGAGCGCCTGCAGGCCCAGTGGGAGGACATCCAGAAGAAGTCGAAGCAGATCTCGACCTCTTCGCCGAGCCTGCTGTACGGCGAGCCGGACATGACCGTCCGCGTCGTGCGCGACATCTTCAACGAGGACTTCTCGAAGGTCATCGTCAGCGGTGACACCGCCTGGGAGACCATCCACGGCTACGTGAACCACGTGGCCCCGGACCTGGCCGGCCGGCTGTCGCGCTGGACCTCCGAGGTCGACGTCTTCGCGACGTACCGGATCGACGAGCAGCTCGCCAAGGCGCTCGACCGCAAGGTGTGGCTGCCCTCGGGCGGTTCCCTCGTGATCGACAAGACCGAGGCGATGATCGTCATCGACGTCAACACCGGCAAGTTCACCGGTCAGGGCGGCAACCTCGAAGAGACCGTCACCCGGAACAACCTGGAGGCGGCCGAGGAGATCGTGCGCCAGCTGCGGCTGCGCGACCTGGGCGGCATCGTCGTCATCGACTTCATCGACATGGTCCTGGAGTCCAACCGCGACCTGGTCCTGCGGCGCATGCTGGAGTGCCTGGGCCGCGACCGCACCAAGCACCAGGTGGCCGAGGTCACCTCGCTGGGCCTGGTGCAGATGACCCGCAAGCGGGTGGGCCAGGGTCTGCTGGAGTCCTTCTCCGAGACCTGCGTCCACTGCAACGGCCGCGGTGTCATCGTGCACATGGAGACCCCGACCGCGGTCGGCGGCGGCGGCAACGGCAAGCGCGCCAAGCGCCGCGGTGGCCGGGCCCTGGACCACGAGCACGAGCACGAGCTCGATGTGATCGAGACCGTCGAGACCGACGTGTTCGAGGCCGAGACCGAGGCCGAGGTGGCCGCCGAGGTCGCCGCGCCGCGCGCGCTCCCGGAGCCGGAGTTCGTCCCGGGCGAGGAGCTGTACGGCAGCCCGGCCGAGGCCGAGGCCGCCGCGGGGGTGAGCGGGCGTCGCAACCGTCGCCGTGCCACCCGCAAGGCGACCGCTCCGGCGGGTGCCCCGCGGGCTGCGGAGCGGGCCGCGGCCCCGGTGCAGGCTCCGGTGACCCCGGTCGCCGAGGCCGAGCCGGTCACCGAGCCGGCCGACACGGTGCTCCAGCCGGCCGTCGAGGCCGTGGAGACCGCCGTGGCTGCGGAGCCGGCCGAGGCCGCGCCGAAGGGCCGTACGCGTCGCCGTGCGACCCGCAAGGCCACCGCGCCGGAGCCGGTCGCCGAGGCGCCCGTCGAGGCGGAGCCCGCGCCGGTCGTCGAGGCCGCGCCCGAGCCCGTCGTCGAGCCCGAGCCGGTCGTCGAGGCCGTGACCGAGGCCGCTGTGGCCGAGGTGGCGGAGCCGGTGGCCGAGCCGGTCGTGGAGGCCGCTCCGGCGCGTCCGCGCCGCCGTGCCACCCGCAAGGCCACCGCGCCCGCCGGTTCCCCGGCAGGGGCGGCACAGGCGGCCGTCGTGGTCGTCGAGGCCCCGGCCGCCGAGCCCGAGCCCGTCGTGGCCGCCGAGCCGGCCGCCGAGGCCGAGCCGGAGGCGGCGGCCGAGCCCGCGGCCCCGGCGAAGAAGGCCGCCCGCAAGGCTCCGGCCAAGAAGGCGACCACCACGGCGAAGAAGGCCCCGGCCAAGAAGGCGGCGGCCGCGAAGAAGACCGTCGCGAAGAAGGCGACGGCCAAGAAGACCGTGGCGAAGCGGGCGACGAAGAAGACCGCGGCGGCGGAGCAGCAGACCCCGCCGTCCGTCTCGGCTCCCGCCGAAGCCTGATCCGCGTGACGCCCGTGGGCCCCGCCGAGCGGCGGGGTCCACGGGCGCGCGGGGCCCGGTTTGACCCCCTGGAACCGGCCCCGTAACCTAGACCGTCGGCGTGTCTTGAACGATTACCCGTTCAGCGTGCGTCGCGCTCCTGAGCACCTTCCTCCCGCATCGACCGCGCAAGCGGACGGGCCACGGGAGAGGCCGCTCGTCCAATTCCGGATCACCGTGGGCCCCGGCCCGCGTGAGCGGCTGGCTTCAGGAGCATCCGTCCCGAGTGAGAGAGAGATCCGCGTGTACGCCATCGTGCGCAGCGGTGGTCGCCAGCACAAGGTTGCTGTCGGCGACATCGTTGAGGTTGACAAGATTTCCACTGCCAAGGTTGGCGACACGGTCGAGCTCTCGACCCTGCTCGTTGTCGACGGCGACGCCGTGACCAGCGACCCGTGGGTGCTGGCCGGGATCAAGGTTCAGGCCGAGATCGTGGACCACCACAAGGGCGCCAAGATCGACATCCTGCGCTACAAGAACAAGACCGGCTACCGCCGTCGCCAGGGTCACCGTCAGCAGTACACGGCGATCAAGGTCACCGGTATCCCCACGGCTGCGAAGTAAGAGGGACTGAGACATGGCACACAAGAAGGGCGCATCGTCCACCCGGAACGGGCGCGATTCCAATGCTCAGCGGCTCGGCGTGAAGCGCTTCGGCGGTCAGGTCGTTTCCGCTGGTGAGATCCTCGTTCGCCAGCGCGGCACCCACTTCCACCCGGGTTCGGGTGTGGGCCGTGGCGGCGACGACACGCTGTTCGCGCTGCAGGCCGGTTCGGTCGAGTTCGGCACGCACCGTGGCCGCAAGGTCGTCAACATCGTTCCGGCCGCCTGATCCAGCTCCTGCTGAATCTCAAGCGTTCGTAACACCCCGAGGGCGGATCTCGTCTCTTCCCGGCGCATGCCGGGAAGAGAGGTCCGCCCTCGGCGCGTTGTCACATAGACACGTTTAATGGGCAGCAAGGCCTGCCCGGGACATTCCCGTATGTATCTGGAGGAACACCCATGACCACCTTCGTGGACCGCGTCGAGCTGCACGTCGCCGCGGGTAACGGGGGCCACGGCTGCGCCTCCGTTCACCGGGAGAAGTTCAAGCCGCTCGGCGGCCCCGACGGCGGCAACGGCGGCCGTGGCGGCGACGTCATCCTGGTGGTGGAGCAGGCGATCACCACCCTGCTGGACTACCACCACAGCCCCCACCGCAAGGCCACCAACGGCAAGCCCGGCGAGGGCGGCAACCGCTCCGGCAAGGACGGCCAGGACCTGGTCCTGCCCGTGCCGGACGGCACCGTCGTCCTCGACAAGGAGGGCAACGTCCTCGCCGACCTCGTCGGCCAGGGCACCACCTACGTGGCCGCCGAGGGCGGCCGCGGCGGCCTCGGCAACGCCGCGCTGTCCTCCGCCCGCCGCAAGGCCCCCGGCTTCGCGCTCCTCGGCGTCCCCGGCACCACCGGCGACATCGTCCTGGAGCTCAAGACCGTCGCCGACGTGGCGCTCGTCGGCTTCCCCAGCGCCGGCAAGTCCTCGCTGATCTCGGTGCTCTCCGCGGCCAAGCCGAAGATCGCGGACTACCCCTTCACCACCCTCGTCCCGAACCTGGGCGTGGTCACCGCCGGCTCGACGGTCTACACCATCGCCGACGTCCCCGGCCTGATCCCGGGCGCCAGCCAGGGCAAGGGCCTCGGCCTGGAGTTCCTGCGCCACGTCGAGCGCTGCTCGGTCCTCGTGCACGTCCTGGACACCGCGACCCTGGAGACGGACCGCGACCCGGTCGCCGACCTCGACGTCATCGAGGAAGAGCTCAAGATCTACGGCGGCGGCCTGGAGAAGCGTCCGCGCCTCGTCGTCCTGAACAAGGTCGACATCCCCGACGGCCAGGACCTCGCCGAGATGGTCCGCCCGGACCTGGAGGCCCGCGGCTACAAGGTGTTCGAGGTCTCCGCCGTCGCCCGTACGGGTCTCAAGGAGCTCTCCTACTTCCTCGCCGAGGTCGTCGCCAAGGCCCGCGCCCGCAAGCCCAAGCAGGAGGCGACCCGCATCGTCATCCGGCCCAAGGCCGTGGACGACGCCGGCTTCACCGTCACCTACGACGAGGTCGAGGACGTCTACAACGTGCGCGGCGAGAAGCCGGAGCGCTGGGTGCGCCAGACCGACTTCAACAACGACGAGGCCGTCGGCTACCTCGCGGACCGCCTCAACCGCCTCGGCGTCGAGGACGCGCTGAAGAAGGCCGGCGCCCGCGCCGGCGACGGCGTGGCCATCGGCTCCGACGAGAACGCCGTCGTCTTCGACTGGGAGCCGACCATGATGGCCGGCGCCGAGATGCTGGGCCGCCGCGGTGAGGACCACCGCATGGAGGCCCCGCGTCCGGCCGCCCAGCGCCGCAGCGAGAAGGAAGCCAAGCGCGGCGACTCCGCCCAGCAGGAGTACGACGAGTTCCGTCCCTTCTAGGGGCACGCGCACACGTTTGAACTCCGCTTTACGCCGTTCGCCTAGGATCCTCCGGGTGAGCAGCAGCGATTCCAGCAGTGACGCCACCACGGGCGGCCCCGCCGTCTCCGTGGTGGTGATCGCGTACAACGACGCCGGGCTCGTGGGCGAGGCCGTGGCCTCGGCCCTCGCCCAGGGCCCGGTGGTCGCCGAGGTCATCGCGGTGGACGACGCCTCCTCGGACGGGACCGCGCGGGTGCTCGACGCCCTCGCCGCCGAGCACCCCCGGCTGAAGGTCGTGCACCGCACGGAGAACAGCGGGGGCTGCGGCACCCCGCGCAACGACGGGATCGCGGCCGCGAGCGCGCCGTACGTCCTCTTCCTGGACAGCGACGACGTCCTGCCGCCGGGCGCCGCCGAGGCCCTGGTCCGGGCCGCCGTCACCCACCGCGCCCCCGTCACGGTCGGCGCGTGCGTGCGCCGCGAGCTGCCGGAGGGCCGCGAGGTCCCCTGGATGCCCGGCCTGTACACCCCCGGTGAGGTCGTCGAGCGGCCCGCCGACCGGCCCGAGCTGGTGCGCGACACCCTCTGCGTGAACAAGCTCTACGAGCGCGCCTTCCTGGAGAAGCACGCGATCCGCTTCCCCGACGGCCGTTTCGTCTACGAGGACTTCGTCTTCACCTCCCGCGTCCTGGCGGCCGCCCCCCGGATCGCGGTCGTCGGCGACCTGGTCTACGTGTGGCACGTGCGCCGCAGCGCCGCCCAGGTGTCGATCTCCCTGGCCCGCGCCGACGTCGGCAACTGGCGCTCGCGGATCGCCGCGCACACCGTCGCCTCCCGGACCCTCGCCGAGGCCTCCCCGGAGCTGGGCCGCGCCTGCCAGGCCAAGTTCCTCGACTACGACCTGCGCATGTACCTGCGCGAGCTCGGCGAGGACCCCGGCTACCGGGCCGCCTGGTGGACCCTGACCCGCGACTACCTGACCGGCTTCGCGGACGCCGACATCGAGGCCGCCCCCGCCCGGGCCCGCTGGACCGCGCGCGTGCTGCTGGCGGTCGAGACCCCGCCCGCCGACCTGGAGCGGCTGGTCCGCTTCGCCGCCGAGCCGCCCCGGCTGCTGCCCCCGTACGCCACCGGCGACGGCGGCGGGCCGGTGTGGAGCACGGAGCTGCCGGTGCCGCTGGACGGACTCGACGGCCTGCCCCTCGCGGAACTCCCCGTCACCGTCGACGCCGAACCCGCCGGGCGCGGGGCGGTCCGGATCCGGGTGCACGACCTGTACGGCCGCCTCGCCGCGGCCGGTCCGCGCACCGTCCGGCTGGACTTCCTGCCCCGCGCGGGCGGCGCCGCCGTCGCCACGCGCCCCGTGGAGCTGCGGGCCGCCCCCGACGGGGACGGCTGGAGCGCCGAGGTGCCCTTCCGGATGCCCGCCCTGGCCGCCACGGGACGCCGCCGCGGGCTGCGCGGGATGCAGGCCTGGGACGTCCGGGCGGGCGTGGAGTGCGGCGACGGGAGCTCCCTCGTCACTTCGCTGCGCCCCCTCGGCGGACTGCTCCGGCGCCGGGCGCTGCCCAGCAGCCGGTACGGTGTTCTGCTGGCGCAGCCCTACCGCACGGCCGCCGGAGCGCTGGCCCTGCGCCTCGCGCCCGGTGCCGGGGGCGCGCTGACCTTCGTACGCAACCGCCTCGACCGCGCCCGCACGCGCAGGTCACGCTAGAGCTCGGGAGATACGCATGACTTTCCTCATCACCGGTGGGGCCGGCTACATCGGCTCACACGTCGTCCGGGCGATGCTGCTCGCGGGCGAGAAGGTCGTGGTCTTCGACGACCTCTCCACCGGCAACGAGCACCGTGTCCCGGAGGGCGTCCCGCTGGTGACCGCCTCGGTGCTGGACCGTCTCGCCCTGGACCGGGCCATCGCCGACCACCGGATCACCGGTGTGGTGCACCTCGCGGGCAAGAAGCAGGTCGGCGAGTCCGTCGAGAAGCCGCTGTACTACTACAACGAGAACGTCCAGGGCCTCACGGTCCTGCTCCAGGCCGTCGCCGCCGCCGGGATCCGCAACTTCCTCTTCTCCTCCTCCGCCTCGGTCTACGGCATGCCCGACGTGGACCTGGTCACCGAGGAAACGCCCTGCGCCCCGCTCAGCCCGTACGGCGAGACCAAGCTGGCCGGTGAGTGGCTCGTGCGGGCCGCCGGCAAGGCGCACGGGATCTCCACCGCCTGCCTGCGCTACTTCAACGTGGCGGGAGCGGCCACCCCGGAGCTCGCGGACACCGGCGTCTTCAACCTCGTCCCGATGGTGTTCGAACGCTACGACGCCGGCGAGGGCGCCCGGATCTTCGGCGACGACTACCCGACCCCGGACGGCACCTGCATCCGCGACTACATCCACGTCGAGGACCTGGCGGACGCCCACGTCGTGGCCGCCCGCCGCCTCGCCGAGTGGGCCGCGGCCGGGGACCACAAGGACCTGACGGTCAACATCGGGCGCGGCGAGGGCGTCTCCGTCAAGGAGATGGTCGAGCTGCTGAACGAGGGCACAGGCCACACCTACGCCCCCACCGTCACCCCGCGCCGTCCCGGCGACCCCGCGAAGGTGGTGGCCTCGGCCGACCGGATCGCGGCCGAGCTGGGCTGGAAGGCCCGGCACGACGTCCGCGAGATGGTCACCTCGGCCTGGGCGGGCTGGCAGGCCAACCGCGCGGCCGCCGCCACCGCGCACAAGGACCTCCACACGGTCTGAGCCCACCCGGCCCGCACCACGACGAAACCGCCCGCCCCGGATCCGGTCCGGGGCGGGCGGTTTCTTCGCGTGATCAGTGGCGCACCTGGCGGACCGGGCGCACCTGGCGGACCGGGCGCACCTGGCGGACCGGGCGGACCGGGCGGATCAGCGCTCCAGGAACGCGAAGAGCTCTTCCCACCGGTCGGTGATCTCCTCGCTGGAGTAGCGCCGCACGTGCCGGAAGCCCGCGTCGCCGAGCCGGTCGCGCAGGGCGCCGTCCGTCATCAGCGCGTCCAGGTGCGCGGCCAGCTCCATGGTGTTGCCGAGACGGGCCAGCAGCCCGTCCTCACCGTCCCGCACGATCTCCCGGACGCCCGGCGCGCAGTCGAACGCGGCCGCGGGCAGCCCCGCCGCCATGGCCTCCAGCAGGGTGATCGGGAACCCCTCCGCACGGGAGGCCTGGGCGAAGACGGAGGCCTCGCGCAGGGCGCCCAGCACGTCGCTGGTGCTGCCCATCCACTCCACCGACTCGTCCAGCCCCAGCTCGGTGCAGTGCCTGCGCAAGGTGGCCTCCTCCGAGCCCGCCCCGTAGATCCGCAGGGTCCAGTCGGGGTGGCGCGGCACGGCGTCCGCCCACGCGTCGAGCAGCAGGTCCATGCCCTTCTCGAAGGAGAGGCGGCCGACGCTCGCGACCACCTTCGCCGTCCGCGGAGCGGGCTCGTCGGGCATGAACGGCAGCGGGTTCGGCATGCTGTCGACGTTCTCCATGCCCGCCCGGATCCACAGGTCCGCGTCCTCGGGGGTGAGCACCAGGAGGCGGTCGGCCTCGGAGTAGAAGCGGCGCACCCGCTCGCCCCGGGTCGACTTGTTGCTGGCCTCGAACGACTCGTGGCTCATGCCGATGACCGAGAGCCCCTTGGTGTCGGCGAGGGACACCCACTCCATCGCCCAGACCTGTGTGACGATCACCACGGCGCCCGGCGCCGCCGCCCGGAACATCCCGGTCAGCACGTCCGCCTTGGCCCGCATCTGCGCCCGCCGGGACGCCTGGCGGCGCCGTTCGGGGGCGTTGAGGCGGCCCTTGACGCCGTGCAGCCGGCGGGCCTTGGGCGGGTGGGTGGCGTAGAGCGTCGTCATCTCGTACGGGAGGTCGGCGGGCAGCTTCTGCCGGATCTCCTCGGCGACCGGCGCGATGCCGACGACGTGCACGCGGTGGCCGCGCCCGCTCAGCAGCCGGGCCATCTGGTGGGACCACGTGGTCACACCGCCGAGCTCGTCCACGCTGTTGGAGACGAGGAAGACGTCGCGGCCGCCCTCGGTGGCGGTCTGCTGGCTCACTTGCCGCTCCTGGTGAAGAACTTCTCGACGATCTGACGGGCGGCGTCCCCGCGGTCGTACTCGCCGAACTCGCTGAGGAAGCGCTGGCGGGCCTCCGCGTACTTGGCGTCCGCCTCGTCGAAGGCGCCGACGGCCTGCATCAGCTCGTCGGCCGTGGCCACCACGGGGCCCGGCGCCTTCTCCTTGAGGTCGAAGTAGGTGCCGCGGATGTCCGTCGCGTACTTCTCGTAGTCGTACGCGAAGAACAGCATCGGCCGGTCCAGCACCGCGTAGTCGAACATCACGGAGGAGTAGTCCGTGATCAGCCCGTCGGCGAGCGCCAGCAGCGGGGTGATGTCGTGGTACCGGGACACGTCCACGACGCGGCCCGCCACCGACGGCGGCAGCGAGACGCTGTTGAGGTAGTGGGTGCGCACCAGCAGGGTGAAGCGGTCACCTAGCCGGTCCGCGAACTCCTCCACGTCGAAGGGGAACTCGAAGCCCTCCACCGTGCCGTCCGCGTTCGCCCGGAACGTCGGCGCGTACAGCAGCACCTTCTTGTCCGGGTCGATGCCCAGCTCGGCGGCGAGCGGCCCGCGCACCCGCTCCCCGCTCTGCACCTCGGCGCGGTGCGCCTCGACCAGGGCGTCGTTGCGCGGGTAGCCGGTGCGCAGCAGCACCTCGTCGCGCAGCCGGAAGCCCTTGGCCAGGGTGCGGACGTCGTGCTCGGAGCGGATCAGGAAGTGGTCGAAACGGTCGACGGCCGCCTGGAAGCGGTCCTGACCGGCCTTGCCCTGCGCCTTGGTGCGGGGCTCGTGGAAGCCCATCCGCTTGAGCGCGGAGCCGTGCCAGGTCTGGATGTACGTGGTCCCGGGGCGCTTGGCCAGGGCCAGCGGGAAGCCCTGGTTGTCGACCCAGTACTCGGCCTGGGCCAGCGCCCGCAGGTACGGCCAGCTCCAGCGCCGCACCAGGGTGGCCTCCTTGGGGAAGCCGGTGGGCTTGCCGCCCGCGTAGGACCAGATCGCCTCGAAGGGCGCGCCCTGGCGCACCATCTCCTCGTAGATCGCCTTCGGGCTGTCGCTGTACTGCTTGCCCATGTGGCTCTCGAAGACGACGGTGCCCTTCTTGACCGGCAGCTTCGAGAAGACCTCGTGGTAGAGCTTGACCTTCTGCTCGCCCGAACCGAGGTTGCGGCGGGCCTTCAGGGCCCGGCGCAGGCTGCGCTTGACGACGCCGGCGGCCTTGCCGTGCATGGCGTTGTTGAGCAGCGCCTGGGTGCGGACGGCGGCGCGGCCCTCGGCGGTCAGGACGTAGGAGAGGTTGCCCTTCTTGGTCATCTCCGGCTCGAAGCGGTCGGAGACCAGCCGGGTCAGGCGCGGACGGACCCGCAGCCGGGCCGCGGACTCCAGGTCGACGCCGCCGACCGAGACGCGCGTGGTCATCCGGTCGCCGCCGGCCGTCAGCTTCAGCCGGACGTCCCAGACGGCGTCGATGATGCCGAGCGGACGGACCGTCGAGGCCACGTCGGCCGTGGTGCTCCACTCGATCGTGTCACCGGCGTGGCGCACGGTCGTCACGGGGAACGTGAACGAGCGCACCCCGATCTGGCGCCGGGCCCGGAACTCCAGGGTGGCCTTCAGCGGAGTCTCGGCCTTGATCCGGCCCAGCGGGTTCACGATCCGGCCCGCGAGGGTGACGGTGCCGCGGCCGTCGTCCTCGTACGAGGTCAGCCGGTTGCCCAGGGCCAGCGAGGACAGCGGGGCGGTGTGGTAGCCCTGGTCGGTGACGTCCAGTATGCGGCGGCCCTCGTCGTCGGCCGGGTCGTCGATGTGCCGTGCGCACCAGTAGACGCGGCCGTCGCGCTCGGCGAGCGGGGAGCACAGCCGGCCCTTGTTGGTCATCGCGTCGGCGGCCGGCAGGAGGTTGTCCCAGTCCTCCTTGCCCAGCAGGTAGGCGCAGATGGCCTGGAGGTGCGTGACGTTCTCGTACGCGGCCGGGTCGATGCCCGCCAGGTAGCCGTTGGCGAGCCGGGCGAACTCCTGGCGGTACGCGTCGCCCAGCAGGGGCAGGTCGCGCAGGTGGAGCACCAGGTCGTGCTTGAGGAACTTGGCGTCCTTCGCGGACTTGATGGCCGTGTGCCCCTTGGCGGCCAGCAGCTCGTCGACGCGGCGGTGGATCTCCATCCGGTGGACGAAGTTCGCGATCTCGTGGCGCCGGTTGCTGATCGACAGCGCGGAGGCCTTCTCGACCACGTTCCAGAAGTACACGTGGTTGGGGATCAGCGTGATGCGGCGCGCGGCGACGTACGCCTGCGCCGAGAACAGCAGGTCCTCGTAGTGGATGCCGACCGGGAACTCCAGGCCCTGCTCCAGCAGGAACTCGCGCCGGTAGCACTTGTTCGTGGAGAGGGTGTCGTAGACCAGCAGGTCCGGGTACTCGGTGATGGAGTCCAGCGTGCGGGTGCGCGCGTAGATCCACGGGTACCACTCGGTGGTCTTGTTCCAGCGGTTGTCGAGGTGCACGCGCACGCACATGCCCGAGACCAGGTCGGCCCCGGTGCGCTCGGCCGCGGCCAGCATGTTCCGGCAGGCGTTGCGTTCCAGTACGTCGTCGCTGTCCAGGAACATGACGTACCGGCCGGCGGTCTGCCGGATCCCGTGGTTGCGGGGCGCGCCGCACCCGCCGCTGTTCTCGGGCAGCCTGAAGGCGCGCACCCGCTCCGGATGCGCCGCCGCCAGCTCCTGGGCGACCTCGTACGACCGGTCCTTGCTGCAGTCGTCCACGATCACGACTTCGACCCCGCGCAGGGTCTGGTCCAAAACCGACTGGACGGCTGTCGGCAGACGCTCTGCGTCGTTGTAGACGATGACGACCACGGAGACGTCAGGCACGTGCACCTCGATCCCTTCGTTCCATTCCGCTTATCCAGTCAAAGCTACCGTGTGCCGCACGCGACTCGGGCAGGCCGACGTCCGGCGTGCATACTTCTAAGGAGAGGTGAGTGGCGGGTCCGGTCGCCGACAATCACCCGTTCGGAGCCAGCAGGAAGTGTCCATGACCAAGCTGTCCGTAGTTGTCCCTTGCTACAACGAAGAAGCCGTGATCGACAGCTTCGACGCAGAGATCCGCAGGGTCCTGGACGCCCTGCCCGTGGAGTACGAGGTCTGCTACGTCGACGACGGCAGTCGTGACGGGACCCTCGGAAAGCTCCGCACGATCGCCGCGGCGTACGGGGAGCAGACCCGGTACGTGTCCTTCAGCCGGAACTTCGGCAAGGAGGCGGGCATGCTCGCCGGGCTGAAGGAGGCCACGGGCGACGCGGTGGTCATCATGGACGCCGACCTCCAGCACCCGCCGGAGCTGATCGCCACCATGCTGGAGCACTACCGGCAGGGCCACGACCAGGTCATCGCCCGGCGCACCCGCGAGGGCGACAAGAAGGTCCGCTCGGCGCTCAGCCGCCTCTACTACCGCGGGGTCAACCGCTGGGTCGACGTGGAGCTCACCGACGGGGTCGGCGACTTCCGGCTGCTCTCCCGCCCGGCCGTCGACGCCCTGCTGGCGCTCCCGGAGTACAACCGCTTCTCCAAGGGCCTCTTCTCGTGGATCGGCTTCGACACCGTCCACTTCGACTACCAGAACGCCCAGCGCGAGGCCGGCGAGACCAAGTGGAAGTTCGGCTCCCTGCTGAACTACGGCATGGACGGGCTGATCTCCTTCAACAACCGGCCCCTGCGCATCGGGATCTGGCTGGGCGTGTCGCTGGTCGGGCTGACCGTCCTGTACGCGCTGTGGATCACCGCGATGGCGATCACGAACGGCATCGACTCGCCGGGTTACGTCACCCTCGTCGCGATGATCGCCGGTATCGGCGGCGTTCAGATGATCATGCTGGGACTGATCGGCGAGTACATCGGCCGCATCTACTACGAGACCAAGCGCCGCCCGCACTTCCTCGTCAAGGAAGCCCACGGCGTGACCACCGAGCGGATGCCCGAGGCCTCCGAAGCCGTGATCGTGGAGCGCAGCAGCCGATGACCCCCACCCCGCCCGCGTCCGCCTCCGCATCCTCGCCCGGGTCCCCCGCCACGCCGCCGCGCGGCCGCCGGGAACAGCTCGGACAGATCTTCCGCTTCGCCCTCGTGGGCGGGGTCAACACCGGCACCTTCTTCGCGCTCTACCTGCTGCTGCACCCGTGGATGCCGTACTTCGCGGCGTACACGCTGGCCTTCGTGCTGTCGATGATCGGGTCGTTCTTCATGAACACCTACTTCACCTACCGCACCCGGCCCACCTGGAAGAAGTTCCTGCTCTTCCCGCTGACCAACGTCACGAACTACGTGATCCAGTCCGTCGGCCTCTACGCCCTCGTCACCTGGGCCGGGATGGACACCCGCATCGCGCCGCTGGTCGCGGCCGTCGTGGCCATCCCGTTCACCTTCCTGCTCTCGCGCAAGATCCTCATCCCGGGGACCGCCGCGGGCGCGGGGGACGGGGGGCGGACCGGAGCCGAGCCCGAGCGGTCCTCGTCCACGGTCTGAAACCGGCGGGCGCCCCCGCCGCGCCACCCCGTAGATTGGGCCGGTCGAACGGATCGGTCGGTTGGTGAGGGGAAAGACGTGTCAACGGCTAGGCAAGGTGTCGTGGACGCCCGCAGGATCGTGGTCAAGGTCGGCTCCTCCTCCCTGACCACCGCGGCGGGCGGACTCGACGCCGACCGGGTGGACGCGCTGGTCGACGTACTCGCCAAGGCCCGCAGCGGCGGGGAGAAGGAGATCGTCCTGGTCTCCTCCGGCGCCATCGCCGCCGGACTCTCCCCACTCGGCCTGGCCCGCCGCCCCAAGGACCTCGCCCGCCAGCAGGCCGCCGCCAGCGTCGGCCAGGGCCTCCTCGTCGCCCGGTACACCGCCTCCTTCGCCCGCTACGGCATCCGCGTCGGCCAGGTCCTGCTCACCACCGACGACACCAGCCGGCGCGCCCACTACCGCAACGCCTACCGGACCCTGGACCAGCTGCTGGCCATGGGCGCCCTGCCCGTCGTCAACGAGAACGACACCGTCGCCACGGACGAGATCCGCTTCGGCGACAACGACCGGCTGGCGGCCCTGGTGGCCCACCTCGTACGCGCCGACCTCCTGGTCCTCCTCTCCGACGTCGACGGCCTCTACGACGGGGACCCCTCCCTGCCCGGGACCACCCGCATCGACGAGGTGCACGGCCCCGAGGACATCGCGCACGTCTCCATCGGCAGCGCGGGCAAGGCCGGCGTCGGCACCGGCGGCATGGTCACCAAGGTCGAGGCCGCCCGGATCGCCGCCGCCGCCGGGATTCCCGTCGTCCTCACCTCCGCCAGCCAGGCCGCCGACGCCCTGACCGGACGCCCGACCGGCACCCACTTCCACGCCACCGGCCGCCGCTCCGCCGACCGGCTGCTGTGGCTCCAGCACGCGTCGACCCCGCAGGGGCACCTCGTCCTGGACGACGGCGCCGTGCGGGCCGTCACCGAACGGGGCAGCTCGCTGCTGGCCGCCGGGATCGCGGCCGTCGAGGGCGACTTCGTCGCCGGGGACCCCGTCGAACTGCGCTCCGCCGACGGCCGCGCCGTCGCCCGCGGGCTCGTCAACTTCGACGCGAAGGAACTTCCGCAGCTGCTCGGCCGGTCCACTCGGGACCTCGCCCGCGAGCTCGGACCGGCGTACGAACGGGAGGTCGTCCACCGCGACGATCTGGTCCTGCTGCAGGGCTGAGGTTCGGCAAAACCGCCGCGCGGAGGGCCGGGGACTGGTCAACTGTGAGGGGCGGACACGCGTAGCGCAGACAGGAGGCGGCTGGTGAGACGAGCGCTGACCAGCGTCGGCACGGGGGACCGGCACGAAGGCGGGGACGGGGACGCGGCCGCGGACGCCTCCCGCCTGTGGCACATCACCCTGAGCGTCTCCGGCAAGCCGGCGCCGCTGTCCGAGGTCCGGCGCGGGCTGGAGCAGCTCGCGCACGACCACCCCTTCCTGCTGACCAGCCGGTACGCCGACGACCACGCGGAGATCCGGTACTGGGAGGAGGCCCGCGACCTCCACGACGCGGCCGCCGTCGCGCTGCGGCTCTGGGGCGAACACCGCTCGACGGCGCAGCTGCCGCCGTGGGAGATCGTCGGCCTGGAGGTCATCGACCGCGCCACCTACCACCAACGCGTGGCAGAGGGCTACGGCCCGCCCCCGGCCCATCCGGTGGGCGTCCACCCGTACTGACCACCCCGACCCCTTCGGGGGCGCTACCGCTGGATCTTCCAGCCCCGCCGGCGTTTGAGGCGCGGGCGTCCGGGAGCGGAGCCCCCGAAGGGGTCCGGGCGGAGCCCGGGGAACGGAGGAAGGGCGGGTAGGGGACAGCACCGCGCAGCGGCACGTACCCGCACGCGACGGCCGGGCACCGGCCACGGGCAGCGGCCCCGCCCCGGCACACCACGCCCGCCAGGGCGACCCGTCTCGGGGGATGGAACCGCGGCCGCGCGCCCCCGCCCGGGGACTACCCTGGCCGCATGACCTCGCTCGACGACGCCACCGCCACCGCGACCACCGCCTCCCCCGTCCTCGCCACCGCGCGAGCGGCCCGCACCGCCGCCGCGGCGATCGCCCCACTCCCGCGGTCCGCCAAGGACGCGGCCCTGCTGGCGATCGCGGACGCGCTGGAGGCCCGTACGGCCGAGATCGTCACCGCCAACGCCGTCGACACCGACAAGGCCCGCGCCGCCGGCACCAGCGAGACCGTCATCGACCGCCTCACCCTCACCCCCGAGCGCGTCGCCGCGATCGCCTCCGACGTCCGCGACGTCGCGGCCCTCCCCGACCCCGTCGGCGAGGTCGTCCGCGGCTCGACCCTCCCCAACGGCATCGACCTCCGCCAGATCCGCGTTCCCCTCGGCGTCGTCGGCATCATCTACGAGGCCCGCCCCAACGTCACCGTCGACGCCGCCGCCCTCTGCCTCAAGTCCGGCAACGCCGTGCTCCTGCGCGGCAGTTCCTCCGCCTACGCCTCCAACGTGGCCCTCGTCGGCATCCTCCGCGACGCGATCGAGAGCGCGGGCCTGCCCGCCGACGCGATCCAGCTGGTCCCCGGCGAGTCCCGCGACTCCGTCCGCGAGCTGATGCGCGCCCGCGGCCTGGTCGACGTGCTCATCCCGCGCGGCGGCGCCTCCCTCATCAAGACCGTCGTCGAGGAGTCCACCGTTCCGGTCATCGAGACCGGTACCGGAAACTGCCACGTCTACGTCGACGCCCAGGCCGACCTCGCCATGGCCGTGGACATCCTCGTCAACTCCAAGGCCCAGCGGCCCTCCGTCTGCAACTCCGCCGAGACCCTCCTCGTGCACCGCGACATCGCCGCGGCCTTCCTCCCGCTCGCGCTGGACGCCCTCGCGGACGCCGGGGTGACCGTGCACGGAGATGCCGAGGTGCTCTCGTACGCCGAGGAGTCCAAGGTCACCGCCCTCCCCGCGACCGACGAGGACTGGGCCGCCGAGTACCTGTCCTACGACATCGCCGCCGCCGTCGTGGACTCCCTCGACGACGCCGTCGCCCACATCCGCCGCTGGACCTCCGGCCACACCGAGGCGATCGTCACCACCTCGCAGGCCGCCGCCCGCCGCTTCACCCAGCTGGTCGACTCCACCACGGTCGCCGTGAACGCCTCCACCCGCTTCACCGACGGTGGTCAGTTCGGCTTCGGCGCCGAGATCGGCATCTCCACCCAGAAGCTGCACGCCCGGGGCCCGATGGGCCTCCCGGAGCTCACCTCCACCAAGTACATCGTCACCGGCGACGGTCACGTCCGGTAACCGGCACCCGAACGCGGTGTGGCCGGATTCCGGCTTACACCCTGCCCAAAGCAGCCCCCCAGGTCTACGCTGGTCCCGTGCCGGACGACGTGGGGGGCAAGCCGTTCCCGGACGACGGGGAGCCCGACGACGACCGCGGAGGCGCGGATCAGGAATTCGCCTCCGTGGTGTTCGACGAGGCCTTCGTCCGGAACGCCGAGATCCATGAACCGAGCGCGGCCGAGCGCCAGCTCGCCGCCGACCGGGCGCGCGCCGACGCGGAGGCCGCCCGCGTCGCCGGAGGCTGGGCCGGCGAGGACGACTACGGCCATCCCGACGGGTACGGGATCGACGACCCCGGATGGGAGCCCGGCCACTACGGCTACGGCTACGCGGAAGGCCCGTACGGGGCCTACGGCGGAAGCCTGCGCCCCTACCGCGGCCGCTCGCCCTGGCTGCGCCCGGTCGCCTGGGTGCTCGCCGTCGTGATGGGGCTCGGCATGGTCGCCCTGGCCTTCAGCGCCGTCTACCGCAGTGCCGCCGGCGAGGCCGACCCCGCACCCGCGCCCGCCAGTACGCCGCTCGGGGAAGTCACCGGGGTCGGCGCGTTTACGTACCCCGTCGGCCGCCAACCCTGAAGGTACGACCCCACTCGCCCGTTCCGGAGCTGGGGGCTTCTCTGAAGCGGGGACAGCGGGGAGAAGCGATGGCCGTTCCAGGAGATCCACCAGGCGGCACCCCGGAGGGCATCGGCGGGGGTGACGACGAGCTGCACCCGGACGAGTACCGGTCGGTGGTGTTCGACGAGGACTTCGTCCGCGCTGCCCGGCTCCAGGAGTTCTCCGCCCGGGAACGCATGGGCGAGCACGCCCGGGCCGTCCGCAGCCGGTCCATCTGGTCCGGAGCCGGCCCCCGGCACGGCAACGGCACCCCGGGCCGTGGCGCCCGGCAGGGCATGCTGCTCGTGCTGCTCATCGCCACGGCCTTCGCGGTCGCCGTCTACATGGGCCTGCGCAATCCCTACGTGCCCCCGGCGGGCGGCAGCACCGAGCCGCTGAGCAGCACCGTCGTCCCCCTGGCGCCGACCGCCGCCGTACCGGGGGGCCGGCCCGCGGACCTCTACGCCGACAGCCCCGCGGCCGAGTACCGGGTCGGGGCGGCCGGGATCACCATGCCGGCCGCGCGCCGCACCCAGCACTTCACCGAGAGCCAGGTCGTCGCCGCGCTGTCCATCGCCAAGGACTACCTGGTGCAGTCCTCGCTCGACCCCGACGTGCTCGCCGGCAACGCCTCCCGGCCGGTGCGGGTCCTGCTGGACCCCGGCCAGCTCGCGCAGTTCGACGAGAGCATGGCCTCGCCCTCCGGCGACGGCCGGCACGCGATCACCGGCTGGCTGGTCCGCTTCGAACCGCACACGGCCGTCGTGGCCGACTCCCGCGTCCGGGTCAGCGGCACCCTCGCCTACGAGGAGTCGAGCCCGGAGGTGCTGGAGGTCACCAGCGACCACACCTTCGTGTACGCCGTCCGCCCGGCCACCGGCCCGCCGACCGCCGCCGACGGGGCCTCGCTGTTCACCGTCCGCCGCGAGCTGCGGATGCGCTTCGACCGGGAGGACCTCACGACCGGCCGGACCGAGCTGGTGTCGGCGTACGTGATGGCCGGGCCCCAGGACTGCGCCACCGAGCCCGCGGAGGGCTTCCGCCCGCTGCCGGCCGGAGCCGGTCCCACCACCGTCGGCCCGCCCGCGAGCGACCCGTACGCCAGCGGCCACCCCAGGCGCACCGCCGGCCTCTGCGGCGTCATGGCCCACCCCACGGCCGACCCGGCCCCGGCGCCCCAGGATCCGGCGGCCCAGGATCCGGCGGGCCCGGCCGTGTTGCGCCCCGTACCGGAGACCCGGGACCCGGCGCCGCCGGGGGAGGCGGCCTCGGTCAGCCCTGGTCGGTAGCCCCGCCCGAGCCCTTGGCGTCCTTGCCCTCGGAGCGGCCGGACCCGGCGGACCCGCCGCCCCCCGCGGCCCCGGTGAACCGGTCGCGCAGCTTGCCGCCGAGGTCGCCCGCACCGCCCGCTATGTCGCCGACCAGCTTCATCAGCGGATCCTTGCTGCCGCGCACGGAGTCCGCGTAGTGGGAGGCGGACTGGCGGAAGGAGTCGGTCACCGAGGTGTCCTTGTCCTCCTCGCGCCGCGGGTAGTGGCCGTCCATGATCCGCTGGTAGTCCCGGTTCTGGGACCACTTCTTCAGCTCGGCCGCCCGGACCGTGGTGAAGGGGTGCGTCCGGGGCAGCATGTTGAGGATCTTCAGGACGGAGTCGCGCAGGTCCCCGCCCGCCTCGTACTCCTCCGCCTGGGCGAGGAAGGCGTCCACGTTCATCTCGTGCAGGTGGTTGCCGCCGGCGAGCTTCATCAGGCCCCGCATCGAGGCGTTGAGGTCCTGTCCCACCAGCAGCCCGGCCCGGTCCGCCGACAGCTCCGACTTGCGGAACCACTCCCGCAGCGCGGTCACGATCGCCGAGATCGCGACCGTTCCGAGCGGGATCCACGCCACCTTCAGGGCCAGGTTCGTCAGGAACAGCAGGACCGTGCGGTACACGGCGTGCCCGGACAGCGCGTGGCCCACCTCGTGGCCGATCACCGCCCGCATCTCCTCCTCGTCGAGCAGTTCCACGAGCGCCGTCGTCACGACGATGATCGGCTCGTCCAGCCCGATGCACATGGCGTTGGGCCGCGGGTCCTGCTGCACGTACATCAGCGGGACCTGCTCCAGGTCCAGGATGTAACAGGCGTCGCGCAGCATCTCGTGCAGGTGGGGGAACTGGGTCTCGCCCACGCGCACCGAGTCCGACAGGAACAGCAGCCGCAGGCTGCGCTCCGGGAGGAGTCCGCTCAGGGCCTTGAACACCGTGTCGAAACCGCTCAGCTTGCGCAGCGCGACCAGGGCCGAGCGGTCCGCGGGGTGCTCGTACGCCCGCGAGGAAATGCCCGGGAACCTCCTGCGGTTGCGTGCCGGTCCCTTGTCGAATCCGATGTCCGTCATAGCGCTCTCCCCCTCGATCGGCTCCGTCGCCTCACGTCCATCCTCTCCAACGCCTGAGTCGGCGTGAGGGTGCCCCGGGGCCCCGCATACGATGTGAGCGAAGTCTCCGCCCGCTCCCGACTCGATAGGTACCTGCCTGATGAGCCTCTCCACCACCGCCCACAACCTGGTCGTTCTCGCTGCGGAGGGCGGCGAGCAGCACGGCGGCAACCACGACAGCCTGAGCCCCTACCTGACCGGCGGCGGCGCCTTCTGCATCCTGCTGCTGATGCTGTGGGTGACCACCCGCCTCAACCGCGACCGCTAGACCCGGCTCGGTTCCGGTCCGGCCGCCGTGGACGTGCCACCGGGCCAGTAGGCTCTGCGCTCATGGGAGAGCAGGAAGTGCCTACGGGCCCGGTCAAGCGCCGGCTCGGCGTCATGGGCGGGACGTTCGACCCGATCCACCACGGACACCTGGTGGCCGCCAGTGAAGTGGCCGCCCTTTTCCACCTCGACGAGGTGGTCTTCGTGCCGACGGGCGAGCCCTGGCAGAAGTCGCAGCGGGCCGTGTCCCCCGCGGAGGACCGCTACCTGATGACGGTCATCGCGACGGCCTCGAACCCGCAGTTCTCGGTGAGCCGCATCGACATCGACCGCGGCGGTCCGACGTACACGATCGACACCCTGCGGGACCTGAGCGCGCTCAACGCCGATGCCGACCTCTTCTTCATCACCGGCGCCGACGCCCTCGCGCAGATCCTGACCTGGCGCAACGCCGACGAGCTGTTCTCCCTCGCGCACTTCATCGGAGTGACCCGGCCCGGGCACGTGCTCACCGACGACGGCCTGCCCGAGGGCGGGGTCTCGCTGGTCGAGGTACCGGCGCTGGCGATCTCCTCCACCGACTGCCGCGCGCGCGTCGCGCAGGGCGACCCCGTCTGGTACCTGGTGCCGGACGGCGTGGTGCGCTACATCGACAAGCGTGAGCTGTACCGGGGAGCCTGAGCTTCCGGAGAGAGGGGCCCCGCGGTGAACGACCCACAGGAGCCGTACGACCCGTACGCCGGCCGGCAGCAGCTCATCGGATACGACCCGTACGGCAGACCGGTCTACGGCCAGGTCCCCGCGCAGTCCGTCCAGCCCGCCCCGCCCCAGTACGAGCAGCCGTACGAGCAGCAGTACGACCAGGCGTACGGGCAGACGTACGACCCCGCGTACGGGCAGTCGTACGACCAGGGGGTGCCGGGGCAGCAGCAGTACTACGCGCCGGCGGACCAGCACCGGGACCCTGCCCACGGGTACGACACCCGGCAGGACCGGCAGTGGATCCCGCAGCAGCACGCCGCACCGGCCGCTCCGCAGGCCGCGCAGGCCCCGCAGGTCGCGCAGGCCCCAGGGCAGCCGGAGGCGCGGCCCGAGCCGCAGCCTGTGCCCGCGCCGCAGCCCGTGCCCGCGCCGCGCCGGGAGGCCGCCGCTGACCCGGAGCCGGACCCGGGCTACCGCACCGAGCAGTTCGCGTTCATCGACCAGCAGGACGAGGAGTCCGAGGACGTCATCGACTGGCTCGCCTTCACCGAGAGCCGGACCGAACGGCGCGAGGAGGCCCGCCGCCGCGGCCGCAACCGGGTGGCCGCGCTGATCGTCGTGCTGGCCCTCTTCGTCGTCGGCGGCCTCGGCTACCTCTGGTACGCGGGCAAGCTGCCCTTCCTCGACGGCCCCGGGCAGAAGAAGGCCGCCGCGGCCGCCACCGGGGCGCAGAAGCGCGACATGATCGTCGTCCACCTGCGCAACACCAAGCGGGGCGGCAGCTCGACGATGCTCCTCGTGGACAACGTCACCGCCAAGCAGGGCGCCACCGTCCTGCTCCCCAACACCCTCGGCGTCGCCAAGGAGGACGGCACCGGAACCTCCCTCGGCAAGTCGGTCGAGGACGGCAGCCTCGGTACCCGCGAGGCCCTCGACACCGTGCTCGGCACCCACATCGGCGGCACCTGGCGCCTGGACACCCCCTTCCTGGAGCGCCTCGTCGACCTGGTCGGCGGCATCGAGGTGGACACGGACACGGCGGTCCCGGCCGACGACCAGGCCAAGGCCCCCGCCGTGGGCCAGGGCCCCAAACAGTCCCTGACCGGCGCGATGGCCGTCGCGTACGCCACCCACCGGGCCCAGGGCGAGCCGGAGGCCAAGCAGCTGGAGCGCACCGGCAAGGTGCTCTACGCCGTCCTGCGGAAGGTCCCCGGCGATCCGAAGGCGGCGGCCACGACCGTCGAGAGCATGGGCCAGATCCTGGACCCGGGCCTGGACGCGCAGAGCCTCGGCGCCCTGCTGTCGCGCATCGGCGAGCACGCCAAGGAGGGCGCCTACCGCACCGAGGTGCTCTCGGTGAAGCCGGACGGCGGCCTCACGGAGGACGCCGGCAAGCGGGTCGTCAAGGAGCTCCTCGGCGGCTCCTTCACGGCCGCCCAGCCCGGCGCCGTCCCACGGGTGGGCCTCAAGGACGCCACCGGCGACGAGAAGGCGCAGACCGCGGCCAAGGCGGCGCTGCTCAACGGCGGCTACGCCTTCGTGGACGGCGGCAAGGCCGACCGGACGGCGCCCGCCTCGCAGGTCACCTACCAGGACGACGCGCAGCGGGACCGGGCCGTCGGCGTCGCCAAGACGCTGGGACTGGCGGAGACGTCCGTGAAGAAGGCCGAGAACGTGGTGAACGCGGACATCGTGGTGACCCTGGGCAAGGACTACAAGCCGTCCTGAGCCCGCCCGACCCGGCCGTGGCACCACCCCGGCCCCGGCCCTGACCTGGGGCTCCGCCCGCGCGGAACGTGACGCGCGGGCGGGGTCGGCGGTACATGAGACCCTTGTAAGGATCTGCCCGCCAACCCGAAAGCATGGCCAGTGACCGCCACGGACCGCTCCATCGAGCTCATCACCGCCGCCGCCCAGGCCGCGGCCGACCGGCTCGCGCACGACATCATCGCGTACGACGTCAGCGACGTGCTGTCGATCACCGATGCCTTCCTGCTCGCCTCCGCGCCCAACGACCGCCAGGTCAAGTCGATCGTGGACGAGATCGAGGAGCGGCTGCTCAAGGAGCTCGGCGCCAAGCCGGTGCGCCGCGAAGGCGACCGCGACGCCCGCTGGATCCTGCTCGACTACGTCGACATCGTCGTGCACGTCCAGCACAGCGAGGAGCGCGTCTTCTACGCGCTGGAGCGCCTGTGGAAGGACTGCCCCGAGATCGAGCTCCCCGAGGACGCCAAGCTCACCATCGGCAAGGCCGAGGAGCACGCCAAGCTGCGCGAGGCGGCGGGCGACGACGAACTGGACGGTGATCTGTTCTGAGCACGGCCGAAACGGGCAAGTCCGGCAGGAAGATCGTCCTCTGGCGGCACGGCCAGACCTCGTGGAACCTGGAGCGCCGCTTCCAGGGCTCCACGGACATCGAGCTGACCGAGACCGGTGTGGCGCAGGCGCGCCGCGCCGCCCGGCTGCTCGCCTCCCTCCGGCCCGACGCCATCGTGGCCTCCGACCTGCGCCGGGCCTCCGCCACGGCGGCCGAGCTGGCCGCCGTCACGGGCTTGGCGGTGGAGCACGACCAGGCGCTGCGCGAGACCTACGCCGGCGAATGGCAGGGGCTAACCCACGAGGAGATCCTCGGCAAGTACGGCGAGCAGTACGCCGCGTGGAAGCGCGGTGAGCCCGTCCGCCGGGGCGGCGGCGAGCTGGAGACCGAGGTGGCCGACCGCGCCGCCCCGGTGGTCCTGCGCCACGCCGGTCAACTCCCGGAGGGCGGCACGCTCGTCGTCGTCAGCCACGGCGGCACCATCCGTACGACGATCGGCCGGCTGCTGGGCCTGGAGGCGCACTACTGGGAGGGCCTCGGCGGGCTCTCCAACTGCTGCTGGTCCGTCCTCGGCGAGGGCGCGCGCGGCTGGCGCCTGATGGAGCACAACGCCGGCACGCTGCCGGAACCGGTCCTCGGCGACGACGACTGAGGGCCGCCGCAGGGCGCCTCGGACCCGGATTTCACTTTCCGGCTGGTCACAGGCTAGAGTTCTTCTTGTTCGCAGCGAAGAACACCGGAAACGGGGGAAGCGCAGCGGAGAGCGGGGCTATAGCTCAGTTGGTAGAGCGCCTGCATGGCATGCAGGAGGTCAGGAGTTCAATTCTCCTTAGCTCCACAGTGAAGGATCCCGTCCCCAACAGGGGGCGGGATCCTTGCGTTTGTTCCCTTTGTGCTTGCTGACCCGGCCGGTACGGGCATGGCAGAATCGGACGGCCGGAGGGGGACACGACGGCCCGACGCGGGAGGGAGTCGCTGACGGATGGGTGCACACCGGCGGCGGTGCGACTGGTGCGACAACGGCACGCCGATCGTGCGGGACATGGACCCGGTCAATCCCGACTACCAGTACTGGTGCGAGGAATGCGCGCGGGCGCTGATCATAAAAGGCGACCCGATCGAGACGTACCGGGAGCTGGAGGGCGAGCCGATCTACGGCCGGCTGCTCGACGAGCACTGCACGCTGAAGCGGTTCTACCAGTTCGCACGCGCATGACGCGGTAAGTCAGGATGATGCGGGTCAAATCGGGCATGGCTCGGGTTCCACGGAAACCGATTTTTGGACCAGGGCCATGACCGTGTAATGTTTGGGACGTCGCCAAGGGGAACCGGAAACGGGAAGCCGGGCGGCAGGCAGGACAAGGGGCTATAGCTCAGTTGGTAGAGCGCCTGCATGGCATGCAGGAGGTCAGGAGTTCAATTCTCCTTAGCTCCACAGTGAAGAAGCGGGCCACCCGGATAGGGTGGCCCGCTTCTCGTTGTGCCCGCCCCGTGGAACGGCAGAGCGCCCGTGGGAGGCGCTGCGGTACCCTGACGCCATGCGTGCCGTACGCCTTCTGCTTACCGAGCCGCGCTGATCAGTACCGACCCCTTCGAGCGAGTCGGCATCGGCGCGGCGTCCCCTCCTGTGCGAGGGGTTTTTTCGTTTGGGCGGGCAGAGACGGCAGAGACGATCGATGGAGCTTCAGAAATCATGAGCGAGACGAACACCCCGGCCCCCGAGGCGGCCGAGGCGCACCGCTACACGGCTGCCATGGCCGCCGACATCGAGGCACGCTGGCAGGACGTATGGGACGCGGAGGGCACCTACGAGGCGCCGAACCCGACCGGCGACCTGGCCGGTGACCCGGCGGTCGTCGCGCGCCCCAAGAAGTTCATCATGGACATGTTCCCGTACCCGTCCGGTGCGGGCCTGCACGTCGGCCACCCGCTCGGGTACATCGCCACCGACGTCTTCGCGCGCCACCAGCGGATGTCCGGCCACAACGTCCTGCACACCCTGGGCTTCGACGCCTTCGGCCTGCCGGCCGAGCAGTACGCCGTGCAGACCGGCACGCACCCGCGGGTCTCGACCGAGGCGAACATCGAGAACATGAAGGTCCAGCTGCGCCGGCTGGGCCTGGGCCACGACAAGCGCCGGTCGTTCGCGACGATCGACCCCGAGTACTACAAGTGGACCCAGTGGATCTTCCTGCAGATCTACAACTCCTACTACGACACCGACGCGAAGCGGGCCCGGCCGATCTCCGAGCTGGTCGCCGCCTTCCAGAACGGCACCCGTGAGGTCCCCGGCGGCCGCGCCTGGGCGGAGCTGACCGCGGGCGAGCGCGCCGACGTCCTGAACGGCTTCCGGCTGGCCTACGCCTCCGACGCGCCCGTCAACTGGTGCCCGGGGCTGGGCACCGTACTGGCCAACGAGGAGGTCACCGCGGACGGCCGGTCCGAGCGCGGCAACTTCCCGGTCTTCAAGGCCAAGCTGAGCCAGTGGAACATGCGGATCACCGCGTACGCGGACCGCCTGCTGGACGACCTGGACGCGCTGGACTGGCCCGAGGCCATCAAGCTGCAGCAGCGCAACTGGATCGGGCGCAGCGAGGGCGCGCGCGTCGACTTCTCCGTCGGCGGCGCCGGCGCGATCACCGTGTTCACGACCCGCCCCGACACGCTGTTCGGTGCGACGTACATGGTGCTGGCGCCCGAGCACGAGCTGGTCTCCTCGATCGTCCCGGCGGCCTGGCCCGAGGGCACCCACCCCGTGTGGACCGGCGGCCACGCCACCCCGGCCGCGGCCGTGGACGCGTACCGCAAGCAGGCGGCGTCGAAGTCCGACGTCGAGCGGCAGGCCGACGCCAAGGACAAGACCGGTGTCTTCACCGGCGCGTACGCGACCAACCCGGTCAGCGGCGAGCAGGTCCCGGTCTTCATCGCCGACTACGTGCTGATGGGCTACGGCACCGGCGCGATCATGGCCGTTCCGGCGCACGACGCCCGCGACTTCGAGTTCGCCCGCGCCTTCGAGCTGCCGATCCGCTGCGTCGTCGAGCCCACCGACGGCCGGGGCACCGACCCGGCCGAGTGGGACGAGGCGTTCGTCTCCTACGACGCGAAGCTGGTGAACTCGGCCGGCGAGGGCATCTCCCTGGACGGCCTGGGCGTCGTCGAGGCGAAGGCCGCGATCACCGACTGGCTGGCGGAGCGCGCCATCGGCGAGGGCACCGTCAACTTCCGCCTGCGCGACTGGCTGTTCAGCCGTCAGCGCTACTGGGGCGAGCCCTTCCCGATCGTCTACGACGAGGACGGCGTGGCGCACCCGCTGCCCGAGTCGATGCTGCCGCTGGAGCTGCCGGAGGTCGAGGACTACTCGCCGCGCACCTTCGAGCCCGACGACGCCGCGTCCCAGCCGGAGACCCCGCTGTCGCGCAACGAGGCGTGGGTCCACGTGGACCTGGACCTGGGCGACGGCGCGGGCGTCAGGCGCTACCGCCGCGAGACCAACACCATGCCGAACTGGGCCGGCTCCTGCTGGTACGAGCTGCGCTACCTGGACCCGAACAACGCCTCGGCGCTGGTGGACCCGGAGATCGAGCAGTACTGGATGGGCCCGCGCGAGGGCGCGCCGCACGGTGGCGTCGACCTGTACGTGGGCGGTGCCGAGCACGCGGTGCTGCACCTGCTGTACGCGCGGTTCTGGTCCAAGGTCCTGTTCGACCTGGGCCACGTCTCCTCGGCCGAGCCGTTCCACAAGCTGTTCAACCAGGGCATGATCCAGGCCTACGCCTACACGGACGCGCGCGGCGTGTACGTGCCGGCGGCCGAGGTCGAGGAGCGCGACGGCGGCTACTTCTACAAGGGCGAGCCCGTCAAGCGCGAGCACGGCAAGATGGGCAAGTCCCTGAAGAACGCCGTCACGCCCGACGAGATCTGCGAGGAGTACGGCGCGGACACCCTGCGCCTGTACGAGATGGCCATGGGGCCGCTGGACGTCTCGCGTCCGTGGGACACCCGCGCCGTGGTCGGCCAGTACCGGCTGCTGCAGCGCCTGTGGCGCAACGTCGTCGACGAGGAGAGCGGCGCGGTCACCGTCGTGGACGGCGAGCCGGGCGAGGACACCCTGCGCGCCCTGCACAAGGCGATCGACGGAGTCGGCGGGGACATGGCGGGCCTGCGGTTCAACACCGCCATCGCCAAGATCACCGAGCTGAACAACACCCTGACGAAGGCGGGCCGGCCGCTGGAGCGCTCGGTCGCCGAGCGCCTGGTGCTGCTGGTCGCCCCGCTGGCGCCGCACATCGCGGAGGAGCTGTGGCACCGGCTGGGCCACAGCGACTCGGTGGTCCACCAGGACTTCCCGGTCGCGGACCCGGCGTACGTCGTGGACGAGACCGTCACCTGCGTGGTGCAGGTCAAGGGCAAGGTCAAGGCGCGCCTGGAGGTGCCGCCGGCCATCTCGGACGCCGACCTGGAGCAGCTGGCGGTCACGGACGCGGGCGTCGTGGCGGCCCTGGGCGGCGCCGAGATCCGCAAGGTGATCGTGCGTGCGCCGAAGCTGGTGAACATCGTCATCTGAGCCGAGTGACCCCCGGCATGGGGGAGATCCCGTACGGGCAGGTTGGGGGTTCGTTTGGAACCCCCGACCTGCCCGTGGCGTTTACGGTGGAAGGGGACGGACGGCGGAGGAAGGAAACCTCATGGAGGCGGGCGCTTTGATCATCTTTGCCCTGTTGGTGCTGTTCGCCTTTCTGGGGCTGGGCGTGTGGGCCGCCGTGAAGGTGGTCGGCGCGGCGAAGCGCGGCGTGGACCGGACGATCACCCAGGCCCGCCGCACCGTCGAGGACACCGCCCTGAGGGCGAAGAGCCTCGGTCAGGTCGGGGTCCCGGGGGCCCTGGCGCAGTTGCGGCTGGACCTGCGGACCTCGATGCGGGCCACGCAGCAGGCGCTGTACCAGGGGGTGCAGACGGACGCCTCGCTGAAGGAGTCGATCGGGCTCTTCGAGCGGCTGAGCGCGCACGGCCACGAGCTCGACGAGGAGCTGAAGCGGCTGGAGCAGGAGCCGGACCGGCGCCGGATCGCCGACGGCCTGCCCGAGCTGCGCGAGCGCACCGCGAAGATCACGGAGGCCTCGGACTCGCTGCGGTGGGCCGCGCGGGACCGGGCCCGCCGGTTCGCGCAGGACGACCTCACGGCCCTGTCGGAGCAGATCGAGATGGAGTCGGGGGCGCTGCGGGACTGGTCCCGGGAATCGGTGGACGACCTCGCGGCCGCGGCGGAGGCCGCCGGGGCCACCGGAGGGGCTGCCGCCGGTGACGGGGCTCCGGCCGCCGGGCCCCGCCCGGCCGCGCTGAACCCGTCCGCTCCGGCGGCGCACCACCCCTGGCAGAAGACGCCCAGGCCGGAGGCCACCACCTGAAGGGAGGGGCGGGCGAGGTCCGGGCTGCCGGATCCACCGCTGTGGCGGTAACCTCCGGCTCATGTCCCGCCATGTCGCGATCGTCACCGATTCCACGGCCTATCTGCCCCCACCGGCGATGGCGCGGCACGGAATCACCGCAGTCCCCCTGACCGTGGTCCTGGGGGACGAGGCCCTCGAAGAGGGTACGGAGATCTCGGCCCGCAGCCTCGCCGTGGCCCTCCAGAAGCGCCGGCCGGTGACCACCTCCCGTCCGGGTCCCGAGGAGTTCGTCCGGGCCTACCGGGCGGCCGCGGAGGCCGGTGCGACGGGGATCGTGAGCCTGCACCTGTCCGCCGAGTTCTCGGGCACCTATGACGCCGCCGTGGTCGCCGCCAAGACGGCCCCCGTCCCGGTTCGCGTCGTCGACACCGGGATGGTCGCGATGGCCCTCGGCTTCTGCGCCCTCGCCGCGGCGGAGGCGGCCGACGCGGGAGGTTCCGTCGACGAGGCCGTGGCCGCGGCCGAGAAGCGGGCCGGGGAGATGGCGGCGTACTTCTACGTGGACACTCTCGACTACCTGCGCCGGGGCGGCCGGATCGGGGCCGCGCAGGCCCTCCTCGGGTCGGCCCTGGCGGTCAAGCCGCTGCTGACGCTGGACGGCGGGCGGATCGAGATGCTGGAGAAGGTGCGGACTGCCTCGAAGGCCATCGCGCGCCTGGAGGAGCTGGCGGTGGAACGGGCCGGGACGCGCAGCGTCGACGTCGCCGTGCACCACCTCGCGGCCCCGGAGCGGGCCGAGAAGCTCGCCCAGCGGCTCCGCGAGCGGATCCCGGGTCTGGTCGAGCTGCACGTCAGCGAGGTCGGCGCGGTGATCGGCGCGCACACCGGGCCGGGGCTGCTGGCGGCGGTCGTGTCGCCCCGCTGATCACCGGAACGGGTGGCGGAGTTTTCCACAACGGGCGCTCCGTCCACCGGAATTGGGGCTTCCGAACGGGGATCGGGGATCGGGCCTAGCGTCGTGGCATGACTCTTCGTGTGCGTGCCCCGCGCCTTTCCGGGGCTTCTGAAGTGGCGGTCGGTCACGACGCCGCTGCCCTGCGGGACGGGGGCGGTGCGGGCGGGGCTCGTGGTGCGGGTGCGGAGCCCGGGCGGGGCCGTGGCTCCGACGGCCGGTTCCGCGACCGCCGCCGGGTCCGGTCGCGGCCCGGCCCGGACCCCGCGGTGGTGCGGCGCCGGGCACAGGCCTTACTGGCGGGCGCCGCGCCGCCGACGACGGGGCGGGGCGCGGGGGTGGTGGGGCCGGGGCCGGGGACTGGGGTGGAGCGGGGGGTGGAGCCGCCTCTGGTGCGGGGGTCGGTGCCGGGGGTCGGGGGCGGAGTGTTGCCGGAGCCGGAGCCGGAGCCGGAGCCGGAGCCGGAGCCGGAGCCGGAGCCGGACCGGGAACCGGATCCGGAGCTGGACCGGGGGCCGGAGCTGCGGCTGGGGGTGGAGCCGGGGTTGGAGCCGCCTCCGGGGGGCGGGTCCGGCGTGGAGGCCCGGGGGCGGGTGGCCGATCCGCCGCCGGACGCGGAGCCGTGGCTGGGCGCCTATCCCAGGGCCTGGCCCGAGGTGGCGGGGCAGGAGGGGCCGGATCGGCCGGTGGAGCCCGTCGCGCCGGTGGTCGGGGCGGTGGGGCCTGAGGTGACCGGCCTGGCCGGGGTACCCGGAGTGCCTCGGGTGCGAAGAGTTCCTCTGGCGGCCGCGGGGCGGTCGGTGCCCGGGGCGCCCGTCGGGCGGGGGAGGCCGGGAGGGCCGGTCAGGCCCGTGGAGCCGGCCGTCGGGGCGGTGGCCGGGCTCGGTACGCCGGACGGGCCGAGGGGGGCCGTCGCGGGGGCCCGGTGGTCGGCGGTGCGGGAGCGGATGCCGGTGTGGGTGCAGGCCCGGTGCGGGATGGAGCCACGGACGGTGGCCGCCGTCGCCGTCGTACTGGTCGCGGCGCTCGGATTCGCCGCCCAGCAGTACTGGTCCGGGCGGCCGCGGCCGGTGACGGCCCCCGCGGTGGTCGCCCCGCCGTCCGCGCCGTCCCCGGCTCCGGGCGCCCCGGTCGTCGGCGGAGGGGCCCGGATCGTGGTGGACATCGGCGGTGGGGTCCGGGAACCCGGGGTGCGGCGGCTGCCCGGCGGCTCGCGGGTGGAGGACGCGCTGGCCGCCGCCGGGGGAGTACGGCCCGGCACCGACACCACCGGGCTCAACCGCGCCCGGATCCTGGTGGACGGCGAGCAGGTGCTGGTGGGGGTCACCGCGCCACCGGTCCAGGGCGGCCCCGGCAGCCCGGGGGGCGCCGGACCACCGGGGCCCGGCCCCCTGAGCCTGGCCAGTGCCACCGTCGAGCAGTTGGACGGGCTGCCCGGGGTCGGCCCCGTGCTCGCCCGGCACATCGTCGACTTCCGCACCGCCCGCGGCGGCTTCCGCACCGTCGAGGACCTCCGGCAGGTCGACGGGATCGGCGAGCGCAGGTTCGCCGACCTGCGCGGGCTGGTGCGGCCGTGAGCACCCCGGAACAGGGCGGGGCCGCGGCGGTGGACCTGCGGCTGGCCGGGCCGGCGGTGGCCGCCTGGGGTGCGGCCGCCCTCGCGCTCGGGCTGCCCGGGGCATGGACCGCCGCCGGGGCGGGGCTCGCGGTGGCGGTGGCGGGGGCGCTGCTGCTGGCGGCCTCCCGCCGGCCGCAGCCGCTGTGGCAGGTCGGTACGGCCGCGGCCGCCGCGCTGCTGTGCGCGGCCGCCGGGGCGGGGGTGGCCGGGCTGGAGCGGGCCGAGGCACGGGCGGGGCCCGTCGCCGGGCTGGCCCGGGAGCACGCCCGGGTCCTCGTGGAGCTCACCGTCGGCTCGGACCCCCGCGTCACCCGGGGCGGGAGCGGACCGCCCGGGGTGGCCCTGGAGGCGGTGGTGACCCGGGTGACCGGGCCCGACGGGGTGACGACCCGGGTCGGTACGCCGGTGCGGGTGCTGGCCGGGCACCCGGGGTGGGCCGCGCTGCAGCCCTCGACCCGGGTGACGGTGGCCGCCCGGCTGGCCCCGGCCCGGGACGGGGAACGGGCGGTGGCGCTGCTGCGCCCGGCCGTCGACGCCCCGCCCGGGGTGAGCGGCGGCCCCGGTGCGGCGCAACGCCTCGCAGGGAGGCTGCGGGCCGGGCTGCGGGAGGCCACCGAGGGGCTCCCGGCCGACGCGCGGGCCCTGCTGCCGGGGCTGGTGGTCGGCGACACCTCCCGGGTGCCGCCCGACCTGCACGCCGCGTTCGAGGCCACCGATCTGCTGCACCTGCTGGCCGTCTCCGGGTCCAACCTGACCGTGGTGCTGTACCTGCTCATCGGGTCCCCGGCCCGCGCGCAGCAGGCCGAGCGGAGCGGGCTCGCGCCCCGGCTGGGGCTCCCGCTGCGGGCCACGGCCCTGGGCGGGGCCGCGCTGACGCTGGCGTTCGTGGTGGTGTGCCGGCCCGAGCCGAGCGTGCTGCGGGCCGCCGCCTGCGGGGCGGTGACCCTGCTCGCCCTGGCCACCGGGCGGCGCAGGTCCCTGATCCCCGCGCTGGCCGCGGCCGTGGTGCTGCTGGTGCTGTACGACCCGTGGCTGGCACGCAGCTACGGTTTCCTGCTCTCGGTGCTGGCCACCGGGGCGCTGCTCACCCTCGGGCCCCGGTGGGGCGAGGCCCTGCGGCGGCGGGGGATGCGGCCGGGGCCGGCCGACGCCCTGGGGGCCGCGGCGGCCGCGCAGGCGGTGTGCGCGCCGGTGGTGGTCGTGCTCTCCGCCCGGGTGAGCCTCGTCGCGGTGCCCTGCAACCTGTTGGCGGAGCTGGCGGCGGGGCCGGCCACGGTGCTCGGCTTCGCGGTCCTCGCCGTGGCCCCGCTGTCCCTGCCGGCGGCGAAGGCGCTCGCCTGGTGCGCGGGGGTCCCGGCCGGGTGGATCGCGGCCGTGGCGCGGGCCGGGGCCCGGCTGCCGGGGGCGGAACTGCCCTGGCCCGGCGGGCTCCGCGGGGGTCTGCTCCTGGCCGTCGTCACCTGCGCCGTCGTCGGGCTCGGAGCGCGCTACGGCCGGCGCCGCGGGGTCCGGGCCACCCTGGCGGTGCTGCTGCTGGTCGCGGTGGTGCGACCGCCGCTGCCGCTGCGCGTGCTCACCGGCTGGCCGCCGCCGGACTGGACGTACGTGCAGTGCGCCGTGGGGCAGGGGGACGCCGCCGTCCTCTCCGCCGGTCCGGGTACGGCCGTCGTCGTGGACACCGGCCCGGAGCCCGGTCCGGTCGACTCCTGTCTGCGCGCCCTGGGTGTGAATCGCGTCCCACTGCTCCTGCTGACGCACTTTCACGCCGACCACGTGGGCGGGCTCTCCGGAGTGCTGAGGGGCCGTTCCGTCGGTGTGATTCAGACCACCGCCCTGCAGGAGCCGGCCGCGCAGGTGGCCGTGGTCCGGCGCACCGCGGCGGCCGCCCGGGTGCCCGTCGTCGCCACGGCGGCGGGGGAGCGGCGCAGGGCCGGGCCGCTGGAATGGCAGGTGCTCTGGCCGTCGGCTTCCGGCCCGCCCCCGGACGGCCCCAACGACGCGAGCGTGGTCCTGCTGGTACGGACCGCGGGCCTGACGCTGCTCCTGCCGGGAGACCTCGAACCGCCTGCCCAGCAAGCCCTCTTGAGGGCGCATCCGGAACTGGGCCCGGTCGACGTGCTCAAGGTGGCCCACCACGGATCGGCGCACCAGGACCCCGTTCTGCAGGACCGGATCCGGCCACGACTCGCGATCGTCCCCGTCGGCGCGGGCAACCGCTACGGACACCCCGCACCGGGTACGCTCGCGCAGCTGAGGGCCCGTGGGACGACCGTGCTGCGCACGGATCGGGACGGCTCCGTGGCCGTCGCCGGAAGTGGCTCGGGGATGCGAGCATTTCCAGCCGGACGGCGCCGGAACCGGCGTGGTCATACCGGGCGCGACCACTCTGTTTGCCCACAACCCGACAGCATGATCGAATGCGTCTTCGCCAGAACGGTCCAAGTCCACACAGCACGGGGGTGCATCAGCCATGTTCGGTCGCAGACGGGGGATGGAGACAGCCGGGAGTGCCGGCTCACACACATCCGCGACCCTTTCACTGCCGCCCACGGCAAGGTTGTTGAGCTGCAGGGTCCTCGACACGGTCCACCAGCCCATCCGCCAGGCCAAGTTCGAGGTCACCGACCCGATCGGGCGACGGGTCGTCAGCGGGGAGACCGACCCCTACGGCGGTTTCGCGGCGGCCGTGCCGGAGGGGGAGTACCGGCTCTCGGTCACCGCGGAGGGGTACGCGCCGTTCCACGGGGCGACGCTGGTGGGGGACCCGGCGCAGCCCGGCACCGCGGAGATCATCCTGGACGCGGTGGAGCCGCCGCTGCTGCCGCAGCCCGGCCACTGGGAGCTCGACCCGACGCACTCCTCGATCGGTTTCACGGCCCGGCACATCGGCTTCGCGAGGATCCACGGCCGGTTCACCACCTTCGCCGGAGCGGTGCGGATCGCCGAGCGCATGGAGGACTCCTCCATGCACGTCATCATCGACGCGGCGAGCATCGACACGGGTCTGCGGATGCGGGACGACCACCTGCGCTCCGCCGACTTCCTCGACGCCGCCCGTCACCCGACGGTCGAGTTCTACAGCGAGCGGTTCATCCACCGCAGCGGCAGCCGCTGGGCGGTTGCGGGAGCCCTGACGCTGCACGGCGTCAGCCGCTCCGTGACCCTCGACACCCAGTACCTGGGCAACGGCACGGGTCTGGAGGGCGAACCGCGCGCGGCCTGCCGTGCCACGGCCGAACTGCACCGCGAGGACTTCGGTCTGAACTGGCAGTCGATCCTGGCGCAGGGGATCGCGGCGATCGGCTCCAGCGTGGAAGTGGAGCTGGACGTGCAGATCGTCCACAAGGCGTAGGGGCCGCCCTACGGGGCTTCCAGCCAGCCCTCGTACTCGGCGGCGAGTTCGTCGAGGGAGGCGGCCTCCAGGCGTTCCTGCGGGTCCTCGACGACCACCAGCCACTGGGCGTCCTCGGCGTCGTCCTCTCCGGCGAGGGCGTCGCGGACCAGCTGGGGTTCCTCGGGCAGGCCGAAGCGGTCGACGACCTCCCGGGCCACCTCCTCGGCGGCGTCGCGGTCGGGCAGGACCAGTACATGTCGCTCGTTCACCCGAACATTCTCGGGCACCGGGCGCGGGGGACTGTCGGTGCGGCGTGGGATGCTGGGGGCGATGGCCACCAGGAAGAACTCCACCGACGAACCGCTTGCCCCGCTCACCCTCGCGGTGGGGCAGGAGGACCTGCTGCTCGACCGCGCCGTGCGGGACGTCGTGACGGCGGCCCGCGCGGCCGACGCCGACACCGATGTGCGGGACCTCACGTCCGATCAGCTCCAGCCGGGCACGCTGGCGGAGCTGACGAGCCCCTCGCTGTTCTCCGAGCGCAAGGTACTGATCGTGCGCAACGCGCAGGACCTGGGCGCGGACACGGTGAAGGAGGTCAAGGCCTACATCGCCGCGCCGTACGAGGAGATCACCCTGGTCCTCCTGCACGCCGGCGGGGTCAAGGGCAAGGGCCTGCTGGACGCCGCCCGCAAGGCCGGAGCCCGGGAGATCGCCTGCCCGAAGATGACGAAGGCCGCGGACCGGCTGTCGTTCGTGCGGGGCGAGTTCCGCACGCTCGGGCGCTCCGCGACCCCGGAGGCCTGCCAGACGCTGGTCGACGCGATCGGCAGCGACCTGCGGGAGCTGGCGAGCGCGGCGGCGCAGCTGTGCGCGGACGTCGAGGGCACCATCGACGAGGCGGTGGTCGGCCGCTACTACACCGGCCGGGCCGAGGCCTCCAGCTTCACGGTCGCCGACCGTGCGGTGGAGGGGCGGGCCGCCGAGGCCCTGGAGGCCCTGCGCTGGTCGCTGTCCACGGGAGTGGCGCCGGTGCTGATCACCAGTGCGCTGGCCCAGGCGGTCCGGGCGATCGGCAAGCTCGCCTCGGCCCCCCGAGGTGCCCGTCCCGGCGACCTCGCGCGGGACCTGGGGATGCCGCCGTGGAAGATCGACCGGGTCCGCCAGCAGATGCGGGGCTGGTCGGCGGACGGCGTTTCGGACGCCCTGCGCGCCGTGGCCGCGGCCGACGCGGGGGTCAAGGGCGGCGGGGACGACCCCGAGTACGCCCTGGAGAAGGCCGTCGTGGCCGTGGCCCGCGCGGCCCGCCCCCAACGCCGCTAGACCGAGCCGGTCCGACCGAGCCACGCCGGTCCGACCGGGCCGACCGGGCCGGGCGGAGCCGACCGATTCGGCCCGGCCGAGCCGATCCGACCCGGCCCGGCCGAGCCGATCCGACCCGGCCCGGCCGAGCCGATCCGACCCGGCCGTCAGGGGTCTCGGGGGCGGCGGCCGGTCAGCTTCTGCCAGACGTCGCACTGCGCCTCCCAGTCGGCGAGGGCCCGCAGCAGGCGGGGGTCCGCCCGCTGGGTCTCGCCGAGGGCCGTTGCCTCCAGGTGGGCCTGCTCCCGCTGCGCGGCCGTGTCGGACTGCAACTGCTGGAGCTCGGCGTCGATCTCGGCGGTGCGCTCCCGCGCCGACTCCCGGAAGGCCCTCTCCGCCAGCACCTGGTTGTGGATCCGGTCGCGGAAGTGCCGGACCGCCGTCTCGCGGTGTTCGGCCCGCGGGAACGTCGCGGTGCGATGGGTGCCGTCCTGCCGGGTGACGTGCAGGAAGAGGTGCTCGCGGGCGTCCGAGAAGCCGATGGCGAGGTCGGCCAGCGGCAGCTCCTCGTCGATCCCGGCGGAAGCCTCCTCCCCTTCGGGGGCCTCCTTCATGAACACCAGCACGTGCTCGTGCAGCCGCAGCTGCCCCACGCGGGGCCCCACGGCAGCGCCCCGCCCCGGCCGCAGCAACCGCCGGCGCTCCGCCTCCAGCGTCCGGGCCCGCTGCCGGCCCCGCTGCTCGATCACCTCGACGTGCTCCCGCGCCCGTGCCAGGTGCCGCCGCTGCTCGCCCTCCACGGCCCGCCGGTTCACGCGGGCGCCGTGCAGGGCCTCCCGCTGGTCGCGGTGCGCGGCGGCGAAGGCGTAGCGCCATTCGCTCGCGCGGCACGGGTACAGGCGCAGCCGCCGCAGCGCCCAGAACGCTCCGAATCCCAGGACCACGAGCACGATGAGCACGGCGTTCAAGGTCCGCCCTTCTCCCGGGGGCCACGTCGCCAGCAGTGTCCCAGAGGGCCGGAGCGCGGTGAAGGGGGTCGGCCGGAAATGCCGACGGCCCACCCGGTGGGGCCGGGTGGGCCGTAGGTCACCCCGGTCGGTGACCGGGGGTGATGCTGTGAAGATGCTTGCGCCGCACCCGCGTGGCGAACGCAGGCCGCGTGCGGCGCGGTGTGCCGGTGAAGGAGCGGAAGAGAGGGCCCGCTGGGTCCCTACCGGCGATTCACATCAGGAGCTCAGCCCTGGAGGGAGGCAACCTTGGTGGCCAGCGCCGACTTCTTGTTGGCGGCGGCGTTCTTGTGGATGACACCCTTCGAGACAGCCTTGTCGAGCGCACGCGCGGCGGCGCGGGAAGCCACGGTGGCCTTCTCGACGTCACCGGCGAGGACGGCCTCGCGGGCCTTGCGGATCGCGGTCTTGAGCGACGACTTGACGGCCTTGTTGCGCAGGCGCGCCTTCTCGTTGGTCTTGTTCCGCTTGATCTGGGACTTGATGTTCGCCACGAAAGAGCCTTTTCAGGTTCAGAGTTTGATCTTCGGATTGTGTCCCGACAGCTGAGAGGGCATACGAGACACAGCTGCCCAGGCTACCAGGCGCGCTCCGACCGGCCCAAACCGAGCGCACTGCCCCGTCCATGGGACCATGGGAGCCTGCGTACAGATCCGACATCGCGCCGACGAAGCCGAAGGCGACGAGATCCGACCTTCGCTGAAGAGACCGCTTCCGACTGCGCCCCGAGAATCAGGACACTGCGTGCCCGCGATCCCCAGCCACGTGCCCGAGCCGAGCCGTACCGACCCGGCGCTGATCCGCAACTTCTGCATCATCGCGCACATCGACCACGGCAAGTCGACGCTCGCCGACCGGATGCTCCAGCTCACCGGTGTCGTCGACCAGCGGCAGATGCGCGCTCAGTACCTCGACCGCATGGACATCGAGCGTGAGCGCGGCATCACGATCAAGTCGCAGGCGGTCCGTCTGCCCTGGGCCCCCACCGAGGGTGCGGGCAAGGGCAGCACGCACATCCTGAACATGATCGACACCCCCGGCCACGTCGACTTCACCTACGAGGTCTCGCGCTCGCTGGCGGCCTGCGAGGGCACGATCCTGCTGGTGGACGCCGCCCAGGGCATCGAGGCCCAGACCCTCGCCAACCTGTACCTGGCGATGGAGAACGACCTCGCGATCGTCCCGGTCCTCAACAAGATCGACCTGCCGGCCGCCCAGCCGGAGAAGTTCGCCGAGGAGCTCGCGAACCTGGTCGGCTGCCAGCCCGAGGACGTGCTGCGGGTCTCCGCGAAGACCGGTCTCGGCGTCGACGCCCTGCTCGACAAGGTCGTCGCCACCGTCCCGGCCCCGGTCGGCGTCAAGGACGCCCCGGCCCGCGCGATGATCTTCGACTCGGTCTACGACTCGTACCGCGGCGTCGTGACCTACGTCCGTGTCGTCGACGGCCAGCTCAACAAGCGCGAGCGCATCCGGATGATGTCCACCGGCGCCACGCACGAGCTGCTGGAGATCGGCGTCTCCTCCCCGGAGATGACCTCCTCCGACGGCCTCGGCGTCGGCGAGGTGGGCTACATCATCACCGGCGTGAAGGACGTCCGTCAGTCCAAGGTCGGTGACACCATCACCAGCCTGCACAACGGCGCGACCGAGGCCCTCGGCGGCTACAAGGACCCGCGGCCGATGGTCTTCTCCGGCCTGTACCCGCTCGACGGCTCGGACTACCCGGACCTGCGCGAGGCGCTGGACAAGCTCCAGCTCAACGACGCCGCGCTCGTCTACGAGCCCGAGACCTCGGCGGCCCTCGGCTTCGGCTTCCGCGTCGGCTTCCTCGGCCTGCTCCACCTGGACGTGGTCCGCGAGCGCCTGGAGCGCGAGTTCGGCCTCGACCTGATCGCGACCGCGCCGAACGTGGTCTACCGGGTGGTCCTGGAGGACGGCAAGGAAGTCACCGTCACCAACCCGAGCGAGTTCCCCGAGGGCAAGATCTCGGACGTGTTCGAGCCGGTCGTGCGGGCCACGATCCTCGCGCCCAGCGAGTTCATCGGCGCGATCATGGAGCTCTGCCAGACCCGCCGCGGCACCCTGCTCGGCATGGACTACCTCTCCGAGGACCGGGTCGAGATCCGCTACACCCTCCCCCTCGCGGAGATCGTCTTCGACTTCTTCGACCAGCTGAAGTCCAAGACGCGCGGCTACGCCTCGCTGGACTACGAGCCCACCGGCGAGCAGTCCTCCAGCCTGGTCAAGGTCGACATCCTGCTGCACGGCGACAAGGTCGACGCCTTCTCCGCCGTCACGCACAAGGACGCCGCCTACGCCTACGGCGTGCGCCTCGTCGCCAAGCTGCGCGAGCTCATCCCGCGGCAGGCGTTCGAGGTGCCGATCCAGGCGGCCATCGGCTCGCGCGTCATCGCCCGCGAGACCATCCGCGCCATCCGCAAGGACGTCCTCGCCAAGTGCTACGGCGGTGACATCTCCCGTAAGCGGAAGCTGCTGGAGAAGCAGAAGGAAGGCAAGAAGCGGATGAAGATGGTCGGCTCCGTGGAGGTCCCGCAGGAGGCCTTCATCGCCGTCCTCTCCAGCGACGAGTCCGGCGGCAAGAAGAAGTAACCGGCCGGTAACCGACAGCGGTCGGGGGCGGCCGCGTCAAGCGGTCGCCAAGGGCGGGTC
The DNA here is from genome assembly GCF_002803845.1 of Streptomyces lavendulae subsp. lavendulae. Lineage (GTDB taxonomy): Bacteria > Actinomycetota > Actinomycetes > Streptomycetales > Streptomycetaceae > Streptomyces > Streptomyces lavendulae. The sequence continues at coordinate 5,565,034 of NZ_CP024985.1, forward strand.
AAGAACCACCCTCGCCCCAACTCGGACGAATGGGCCCACATGCGCACGCATGGGGGCCCTTTTCGTTATGAAGCGGCCGCTCGGAGGCTCTTACGCGCCGGGCGCACGGCCTCTACGCTGATCATTGCTCGATGGTTACTCGCCAGTTTCAAAAAGGTGCCAGCACAACCCGCCCGTCCCAAAGCACCCCCACGCCCACGCCCTGCCGCGTGGACCGGTCCGGAGGATGTCGTGAGCGACACACAGACCTTGATCGAGAACCGCCCGCCCACCGTGGCGGCCCTCTTCCTTGACCGCGTCGCCGCGACACCGAACGCGGAGGCCTACCGCTTCCCGGTGCCCGCCGCCGGCCCCGAGGGCGGTCCGGACGACTGGAAGTCGCTGAGCTGGGGGCAGGCGGCCGAGCGGGTCTTCGCCATCGCGGCGGGCCTGATCTCCCTGGGCCTGCGCCCGGAGGAGCGGGTCGCGCTCGCCTCCAACACCCGGGTCGAGTGGATCCTGTCCGACCTCGGCGTGATGTGCGCGGGCGGCGCCGTCACCACGATCTACCCCAGCACCAACGCCGAGGAGTCCTCGTTCATCCTCGCGGACTCCGAGAGCCGGGTGCTGATCGCCGAGGACGCCAAGCAGCTCGCGAAGGCCCGCGAGCGCCGCGCCGGCCTGCCGAACCTCGCCCACGTGGTGGTCCTGGACGCGGCCGACGCGGTCGGCGCCGAGGGCGACCCCGAGGGCTGGGTCCTGTCCCTCGCCGACCTGGAGGCGCGCGGCAACGAGCACCTGGCCAAGCACCCCGAGGCGGTCAGGGAGCGGATCGCGGCCATCACCGCCGACCAGCTCGCCACCCTCATCTACACCTCCGGCACCACCGGTCGCCCCAAGGGCGTCCGCCTGCCGCACGACAACTGGTCGTACATGGCCAAGGCCACCGTGGCCACGGGCATGATCCACTCGGACGACGTCCAGTACCTGTGGCTGCCGCTGGCGCACGTGTTCGGCAAGGTGCTGACCTCCGGGCAGATCGAGGTCGGGCACGTCACCGCGGTCGACGGCCGGATCGACAAGATCATCGAGAACCTGCCGGTGGTCCAGCCGACGTACATGGCGGCCGTCCCGCGCATCTTCGAGAAGGTCTACAACGGCGTGGCCGCCAAGGCGCGGGCCGGCGGCGGGGCCAAGTACAAGATCTTCCAGTGGTCGGTCGGCGTCGCCCGCGAGTACGCCAAGGTCACCCAGGACAACTTCCGCCGCACGGGCCAGGCCACCGCCCCCTTCGGGCTCGCCACCAAGCACAAGATCGCCGACGCGCTCGTCTACTCCAAGCTCCGCGAGGCCTTCGGCGGCAAGCTGCGGGCCGCCGTCTCCGGCGCCTCCGCCCTCGCCCCCGAGATCGGCTACTTCTTCTCCGGCGCGGGCATCCACATCCTGGAGGGCTACGGCCTGACGGAGTCCAGCGCCGCCTCCTTCGTCAACCCCGGCGAGGCCTACCGCACCGGCACCGTCGGCAAGCCGCTGCCCGGCACCGAGGTCCGCATCGCCGACGACGGCGAGGTCCTGCTGCGCGGCCCCGGCATCATGCAGGGCTACCACGGGCAGCCCGACAAGACCGCCGAGGTGCTGGAGAGCGACGGCTGGCTGCACACCGGCGACATCGGCGAACTGTCGCCCGACGGCTACCTGCGCATCACCGACCGCAAGAAGGACCTGATCAAGACCTCGGGCGGCAAGTACGTCGCCCCGGCCGAGATCGAGGGCCAGTTCAAGGCGATCTGCCCGTACGTGTCGACCATCGTCGTGCACGGCGCCGACCGGAACTTCTGCTCGGCCCTGATCGCCCTCGACGAGCCGGCGATCCTCGGCTGGGCCGCCGAGAACGGCCTGGAGGGCAAGACGTACGCCGAGGTCCTGGCCGCAGCGGAGACCGACCGCCTGATCGAGACCTACGTCCAGACCCTGAACGAGGGCCTCCAGCGCTGGCAGACGATCAAGAAGTTCCGGATCCTCCCGCGCGACCTGGACGTCGAGCACGGCGACCTGACGCCCAGCCTCAAGCTGAAGCGCCCCGTGGTCGAGCGTGAGTTCAAGCACCTCATCGACGAGATGTACGCGGGCTCCCGGGAGGCCTGAGCAGGGCCCGGACCGGCGCGGGAAACGACCTTGGGGCAGTGCGGGACAATGGGCCCATGCCTTCCGCACTGCCCGACGGTGAACCCATGCCCGAAGACGGCTCGCTGCCGTCGCACGCCCTGGCGGGTGCCGGGGACCGGCCCCTCGGGTTCTACCTGCACGTCCCGTACTGCGCCACGCGCTGCGGGTACTGCGACTTCAACACCTACACGGCCACCGAGCTGCGGGGGACCGGCGGGGTGCTCGCCTCCCGGGAGAACTACGCCGACACCCTGATCGACGAGGTCCGCCTGGCCCGCAAGGTGCTCGGGGACGACCCCCGGGCCGTGCGGACCGTCTTCGTCGGCGGCGGCACGCCCACGCTGCTGCCCGCCCGCGACCTCGTCCGCATGCTCGCGGCGATCCGCGACGAATTCGGGCTCGCCGAGGACGCCGAGATCACCACCGAGGCCAATCCGGAGTCCGTGGACCCGCGCTACCTCGCGGAGCTGCGCGAGGGCGGCTTCAACCGGATCTCCTTCGGCATGCAGAGCGCGAAGCAGCACGTCCTGAAGGTGCTCGACCGCACCCACACCCCAGGCCGCCCCGAGGCCTGCGTCGCGGAGGCCCGCGCGGCGGGCTTCGAGCACGTCAACCTGGACCTGATCTACGGCACGCCGGGGGAGACGGACCAGGACTGGCGCGACTCCCTGGCCGCCGCCATCGGCGCCGGACCCGACCACGTCAGCGCCTACGCCCTGATCGTCGAGGAGGGCACGCAGCTGGCCCGCCGGATCCGCCGCGGCGAGGTCCCGATGACCGACGACGACGTCCACGCCGACCGGTACCTGATCGCGGACTCCGTCATGGCGGAGGCCGGGTACTCCTGGTACGAGGTGTCGAACTGGGCCACGACCGAGGCCGGCCGCTGCCTGCACAACGAGCTGTACTGGCGCGGGGCCGACTGGTGGGGCGCGGGCCCCGGCGCCCACTCGCACGTCGGCGGGGTGCGCTGGTGGAACGTGAAGCACCCCGGCGCCTACGCGGCGGCCCTGGCGGAGGGCCGTTCCCCCGGCGCGGGGCGCGAGCTGCTGTCAGCGGAGGACCGGCGCGTGGAGCGGATCCTGCTGGAGCTGCGCCTCGTCGACGGCGTCCCGCTGTCACTGCTGGCCCCGGCGGGCCTGGCGGCCGCCGCGAAGGCCCTGGCCGACGGCCTGCTGGAAGCCGGCCCGTACGAGGCCGGGCGCGCGGTGCTGACCCTGCGCGGGCGGCTGCTGGCCGACGCGGTGGTGCGGGACCTGGTGGACTGATCACTCCCCGGAGTGAATCGCTGCGGATACGGGCGGGAGCGGCCTAGCCTGTGAGTAGCTTTCTGTCGCAACCCCGGCGGCAGAAGTGGAGGGCACGGAGATGACCGCTGTGGACGATCGCCGGATGACCGAGTACTTCGAGAGCTTCGAGGCTCCCGAGGGGGTCAAGGTCGAGCTCCTCAGGGGGGAAATCGTGATGATGGCGGGGCCTGACGTGGTCCACAACCTGATCGTCATGTTCGTGCAGCGGCAGATCCCCATGGACCGCTGGTACCCGCTCCAGACGCAGGACGTGGCCATTCCCGGGGACTCGTCGGAGCCGCAGCCGGACCTCGTCGTCCTGCCGAGCGAGGCGGCGCCGGCGTCGGGCCGTCTCCTGCCCGCAGGCGCCCTGGCGATGGTGGTCGAGGTCGTCTCCAAGACCAGCAAGCTGCGCGACTACGTGACGAAGCGCTCCATCTACGCGGCTGGCGGCATTCCCGCCTATCTGATCATCGACCCCTTCCAGGCCACGTGCGTGGTGCTCACCGAGCCTTTCGGTGCCGGAGAGGAAGCCGACTACCGGGGCGCGCGGACCAGCAAGTTCGGTGAGCCGGTCCCGCTCGACGTCCTCGGCGTCACGCTCGACACCACGGAGTTCGCCACCCTGCCGTAGACCGGGTCAGGGCGCCGTGACGAAGTCGATCAGCTCCTCCACGCGGCCCAGCAGGGTCGGCTCCAGGTCGCGGTAGGACGTGACGCGGGACAGGACGTGCTGCCAGGCGGCCCCGGTGTTCTCCGGCCAGCCCAGGGCCCGGCAGACGCCCGTCTTCCAGTCCTGGCCGCGCGGCACCTCGGGCCACGCCCGGATGCCCAGCGCGGACGGCTTCACCGCCTGCCAGACGTCCACGTACGGGTGACCCACCACCAGCACGTCCGGGGAGGTCACCGACGCCGCGATCCGGGACTCCTTCGACCCCGGCACCAGATGGTCCACCAGGACGCCGAGGCGGGCGTCCGGCCCCGGGGCGAACTCCTCCACCACGGCCACGAGGTCGTCGATCCCCTCCAGGTACTCCACCACCACGCCCTCGATGCGCAGGTCGTCACCCCAGACCCGCTCCACCAGCTCGGCGTCGTGGCGGCCCTCCACGTAGATCCGCCCGGCCCGCGCCACCCGGGCCCGCGCCCCCGGGACGGCCAGCGAGCCCGATGCCGTACGGGCGGGCGCGGCGGGCGCCCGCGACGGGCGGGTCAGGGTCACCACGGCGCCGTCCAGCACGAAGCCGCGCGGCTCCAGGGGGAAGACCCGGCGCCTGCCGAACCGGTCCTCCAGCGTCACGGTGCCCGCCTCGCACGCCACCACCGCGCCGCAGAAGTCGGTGCCCGCCACCTCGACCACCAGATCGGGGTCCGCGGCCACCTCCGGCACGGCCTTGGCACGCTTCCACTGCGGGGTCAGGTCGGGGGAGTACTCGCGCATCCGGCCGACACTAGGAGAGCCGCCGCCGTCAGCTCCGCGACACGCCGAACAGGTCGGCCAGTGTGTCGCGTTGGGCACGCACGAACCCGGCGCCGACCACCGCTCCGTGACCCGGCACGTACAGCGCGTCGTCCCCGCCCAGCGCGAGCAGGCGGTCCAGGGCGGCGGGCCACTGCCCGGGCACCGCGTCCGAGCCGGCCTGCGGCTCGCCCGACTCCTCCACCAGATCCCCGCAGAACACCACCTCGCGCTCGCCCGGCACCAGGACCGTCAGGTCGTGCTGCGAGTGCGCGGGACCGACGTTGGCCAGCAGCACCTGTACGCCGCCCAGCTCCAGCGTCCACTCGCCCGACACCAGGTGCTCCGGCGCCCGCAGCAGGCCCGTCGCCTCGGCCGCCTCCGCCTCGTCCAGGCCGTGGTGGACCGCGCTCGCGCGCAGCGCCTCACGGCCGCCGGGGGTCGCCAGGAGCCGGTCGAGGCCGACGGCTCCGTAGAACCGGGCACCCGGGAAGGCCGGGCCACCCAGCACATGGTCGAAATGTCCGTGCGTGAATGCGATATGGGTCACGCGCCGACCCGTCAGCCGCTCCGCCTCCGCCCGCACCAGGGCGCCCTCGCGCACACAGGAACCGGGGTCGATCAGGAGCACCGACTCGTCCCCCACCACCAGTCCCACCGTGCAGTCCCACACCGGGAGCCGCCGCCGGCCGGTCCGCCCGGTCAGCCGTTCCCAGCCCGCCTCTTCCCAACGTACGTCCATGGGGCGACGCTACCCTGGCGGGCCGCCCTTGCCCGGGGTGTACCACCCGGCCGTACACTGACCGGGGGATCTCTGGCACTCGGGCGCTCGGAGTGCCAACCAGGGCCCGGGGGCGGACGCCGGCGGGCCGGCCGGCCGGACCCCATGACCGACCGACGACAGACGACCGACCGACGACCGACCGCATCCGGAGGTGTGCGCGATGCTCAGTGAACGCAGACTCGAAGTACTGCGCGCCATCGTCCAGGACTACGTCGGGACGGAGGAGCCGGTCGGCTCCAAGGCCCTCACCGAGCGCCACCGCCTCGGGGTCTCGCCCGCGACCGTGCGCAACGACATGGCCGTGCTGGAGGAGGAGGGCTACATCGCGCAGCCCCACACCAGCGCCGGCCGGATCCCCACCGACAAGGGCTACCGCCTCTTCGTCGACAAGCTGGCGGGGGTCAAGCCCCTGTCGACGCCCGAGCGGCGGGCCATCCAGAACTTCCTCGACGGCGCCGTGGACCTCGACGACGTGGTCGGCCGCACGGTGCGGCTGCTCGCGCAGCTCACCCGGCAGGTCGCCGTCGTCCAGTACCCCTCGCTGACCCGCTCCACCGTCCGGCACGTCGAGCTGCTGTCGCTGGCCCCGGCCCGGCTGATGCTCGTACTGATCACGGACACCGGGCGGGTCGAGCAGCGGCTCGTCGACACCCAGACGCCCTTCGGCGAGACCTCCCTCGCCGACCTGCGGGCGCGGCTGAACAGCCGGGTCGTCGGCCGTCGGTTCACCGACGTGCCGCAGCTCGTGCAGGACCTTCCGGAGTCGTTCGAGATCGACGACCGGGCGACCGTCAAGGCCGTCCTCGCGACCCTTCTCGAAACGCTGGCCGAGGAGGCGGAGGAGCGGCTGATGATCGGCGGCACCGCCAACCTCACTCGCTTCGGACATGATTTTCCCTTGACGATCAGGCCGGTGCTCGAAGCACTTGAGGAGCACGTCGTGCTCCTCAAGCTGCTGGGCGAGGCAGGGGAGTCGGGGATGGCCGTACGGATCGGGCACGAGAACGCCTACGAGGGGCTCAACTCCACGTCGGTCGTGTCCGTCGGCTACGGTTCGGGCGGCGAAGCAGTCGCCAAACTCGGCGTGGTCGGACCGACCCGCATGGACTACCCCGGAACGATGGGAGCGGTACGCGCAGTGGCACGTTACGTCGGACAGATCCTGGCGGAGTCGTAAGTGGCCACGGACTACTACGCCGTACTCGGCGTGCGCCGCGACGCATCCCAGGACGAGATCAAGAAGGCCTTCCGGCGGCTCGCGCGCGAGCTGCACCCGGACGTCAATCCCGATCCGAAGACGCAAGAGCGCTTCAAGGAGATCAACGCCGCCTACGAGGTCCTCTCGGACCCGCAGAAGAAGCAGGTCTACGACCTCGGCGGCGACCCGCTGTCCTCCTCGGGCGGCGGCGGCGCGGGCGGCTTCGGCGCGGGCGGCTTCGGCAACTTCTCGGACATCATGGACGCCTTCTTCGGCCAGTCCCAGCAGCGCGGCCCGCGCTCACGGACCCGCCGAGGCCAGGACGCCATGATCCGTCTGGACCTGGAACTGGACGAGGCCGCCTTCGGCACGACCAAGGACATCCAGGTCGACACGGCCGTCGTCTGCACCACCTGCTCCGGCGAGGGCGCCGCCCCCGGCACCTCCGCGCAGACCTGTGACATGTGCCGCGGCCGCGGTGAGGTCTCGCAGGTCACCCGGTCCTTCCTGGGCCAGGTCATGACCTCGCGCCCCTGCCCGCAGTGCCAGGGCTTCGGCACCGTGGTCCCGACCCCGTGCCCCGAGTGCGCGGGCGACGGCCGGGTCCGCTCCCGCCGCAGCCTGACGGTCAAGATCCCCGCCGGTGTCGAGAACGGCACCCGGATCCAGCTCGCGGGCGAGGGCGAGGTCGGCCCCGGCGGCGGCCCCGCCGGCGACCTGTACGTGGAGATCCACGAGCTGCCGCACCCGACCTTCCAGCGGCGCGGGGACGACCTGCACTGCACGGTCACCATCCCCATGACGGCGGCGGCCCTGGGCACCAAGTGCCCGCTGGAGACGCTGGACGGCATGGAGGAGATCGACATCCGGCCCGGCACCCAGTCCGGCCAGGCGATCCCGCTGCACGGGCGCGGCGTCACGCACCTGCGCGGCGGCGGGCGCGGCGACCTGATCGTCCACGTCGAGGTCACCACCCCCGGCAAGCTGGACCCCCAGCAGGAGGACCTGCTGCGCCAGCTCGCGAAGCTGCGCGGCGAGGAGCGCCCGATGGGCCAGTTCGCCCCCGGCCAGCAGGGGCTGTTCAGCCGCCTGAAGGACGCGTTCAACGGCCGCTGACCGGCCCGCGAGAGCACGTACGAGCCCGGTCCGGGGACACCCCGGACCGGGCTCCGCGTTTCTCCCGCGACGGGAGGGAAGTGGACTATGCCAGGCGAATTGCCGTGATTCGGTGCGGTGCTCCGGACGTGGCACGATGCAGTCCATGTCCTCCGCACCGAACGGTCTCCCCCGGTACCCGATCGTGCAGGCTCCCATGGCGGGCGGCGCCTCCTGTCCGCCGCTCGCCGCCGCCGTGTGCGAGGCCGGCGGGCTCGGTTTCCTGGCCGGCGGCTACAAGACCGCCGACGGCATGTACCAGGAGATCAAGCAGCTCCGCGGGCTCACCCGGCGCCCCTTCGGAGTGAACCTCTTCCTGCCGCAGACCGGATACGTCGACCCGGCAGCCGTCGAGGCCTACCGCGGCCAGCTGGCCGGCGAGGCGAGCTGGTACGAGGTCTCGCTCGCCGAGGAGGACATCATCGGCACCTGCGACGACGGCTACGAGGCCAAGCTGGCGATCCTGCTGGAGGACCCGGTCCCGGTCGTCTCCTTCGCCTTCGGCTGCCCGGCGCCCACCGTGATCGCGCGCCTGCGCGCCGCCGGTACGCACACCGTCATCACCGTGACCTCCGTCGACGAGGCCCGCGCCGCCCAGGAGGCGGGCGCCGACGCCCTGTGCGTCCAGGGGGTCGAGGCCGGCGGACACCAGGGCACCTTCCGCGACGACCCGCAGACCGACGGCACGGCGGCCGTCGGCCTGCTCACCCTGGTGGCGCAGGTGCGCGAGGCCGTGGCCCTGCCGATCACCGCCTCGGGCGGGCTGATGCGCGGGGCGCAGATCGCGGCGGTGCTCGCGGCGGGCGCGGAGGCGGCGCAGCTCGGCACGGCCTTCCTGGTCTGCCCGGAGTCCGGGGCGCACCCCCTGCACAAGAAGGCGCTGACGGACCCGCTGTTCGGCCACACGGAACTGACCCGGGCCTTTACCGGCCGCCCCGCCCGGGGCCTGGTCAACCGCTTCATGCGGGAGCACGGGCCGTACGCCCCTTCCGCCTACCCCCAGATCCACCACATGACCTCGGGGCTGCGCAAGGCCGCCGCCGCGGCCGGGGACCCGCAGGGCATGTCCCTGTGGGCCGGGCAGGGACACCGGCTGGCGCGGGCGCTGCCGGCCGGGGAGCTGGTGGAGGTGCTGGCCGCGGAACTGGCGGAGGCACAGAGCGCGTTGAAGGTGTTGCAGATGAGGAGAGCGTCATGACGGCCCCCGTGTTCGTGGTCGAAGAGGTCCCCGCGGGGCCGGAGTTCGTGCTGGACGGCCCCGAGGGGCGGCACGCGGTATCGGTGAAGCGGCTCGAACCGGGCGAGGCGCTCGTCCTCACGGACGGCCGCGGTCACTGGGCCGACGCCGTGGTGAAGACGGCGGAGGGCAAGGACCGGCTGGTCGTCTCCGTGTCGGGGGCCGGGGAGGAGCCCGAGCCCGCCGTGCGGATCACCGTGGTGCAGGCGCTGCCCAAGGGCGACCGGGGCGAGGTCGCCGTCGAGACGATGACGGAGACCGGCGTCGACGCCATCGTGCCGTGGCAGGCCTCGCGGTGCATCACCCAGTGGCGGGGCGAGCGCGGGGCGAAGTCCCTGGCCAAGTGGCGGGCCACCGCCCGGGAGTCGGGCAAGCAGTCGCGCCGGGTGCGGTTCCCGGAGGTGGCCGAGGCGCTGTCCACCAAGCAGGTGGCCGCGCTGCTGGCGGCGGCCGACCTGGCGATGGTGCTCCACGAGGACCGCGAGGCCGCCTCCGAGGCGCTGGCGACCGCGGAGCTGCCCGTGGCCGGCTCGGTGGTGCTGGTGGTCGGCCCCGAGGGCGGGGTCTCCCCGGAGGAACTCGCGGCCTTCGCACAGGCCGGCGCCCGCCCGTACCGCCTGGGCCGCTCGGTACTGCGCACGTCCACGGCGGGCACGGCGGCCACCGCAGTCCTGTTGGCCCGCACGGGCCGCTGGGCCTAGCCCGCCCCCGCCGGGCCTGCGGGCCCCTGTCGGGCCGTGGGGGCCCTGCCGGGCCTTCCGGGCCCGCTCGGCCCGTCTCGCACCCCTGGTCCTGCCGCCTCGCCCGGCGTGCCCCGCAGAGCTCGGCCCGGGCGGGACGGGCGGCCCGGGCCCTGCGCCGGGGCGGTGTGCGGTGGGGGCCGGGCGATCCGGGGGTGGGGGGCGGGCGGTTACGATGCCCCGACCGATCAACCTCACGGGAGGCGCAGCCATGGCCGGGGAACCGCAGGCGGACTGCCTGTTCTGCAAGATCGTCGCGGGGACCATCCCGGCGACCGTGGTCCGCGAGACCGAGACGACCTTCGCCTTCCGGGACATCAACCCGCAGGCGCCCACGCACGTCCTGGTCATCCCGAAGGTCCACTACCCCGACGCCGCCTCCCTCGCGGCCGCCGAGCCCGGAATCGCCGCCGACGTGCTGAGCGAGGCCGGCCGGATCGCCGCCGACGAGAAGGTCGACGGCCACGGCTACCGGATCGTCTTCAACACCGGTGCCGGTGCCGGGCAGACCGTCTTCCACGCGCACGCCCACGTCCTGGGCGGCCGCGGCCTCCAGTGGCCCCCGGGATAGACCGTGTCCGTACGTGAGTTCGTGGTCCTCGGCACCGCCAGCCAGGTCCCCACGCGCCAGCGCAACCACAACGGCTACCTGCTGCGCTGGGACGGCGAGGGCATCCTCTTCGACCCGGGCGAGGGCACGCAGCGCCAGATGCTGCGGGCCGGGGTCGCCGCGCACGACATCAACCGGATCTGCGTCACGCACTTCCACGGGGACCACAGCCTGGGCCTGGCCGGGGTGATCCAGCGGATCAACCTCGACCAGGTCCCGCACCCCGTGACCGCGCACTACCCGGCCTCGGGGCAGAAGTTCTTCGACCGGCTCCGGTACGCGACCGCCTACCGGGAGACCGTCCGGCTCCGGGAGGAGCCGGTCGAGCGGGACGGGACGCTGGCGGACGGGCCCCCGTACGTCCTGGAGGCCCGGCGGCTCTCGCACCCGGTGGAGTCCTTCGGCTACCGGGTGACCGAGCCCGACGGGCGCCGGATGGTGCCGGAGCTGCTCGCCCGGCACGGAATCAAGGGGCCCGACGTGGGCCGGATCCAGCGCGAGGGACGCCTCGGCGAGGTCACCCTCGACCAGGTCAGCGAGCACCGGGCGGGGCAGCGGTTCGCCTTCGTCATGGACACCCGGCTGTGCTCCGGGGTGGACGAGCTGGCGGAGGGCTGCGACATGCTGGTCATCGAGTCGACCTTCCTCGACGCCGACGTCCGGCTGGCCACCGACCACGGGCACCTGACCGCCGGCCAGGCGGCCGGGGTGGCGCGGGACGCGGGCGTGCGGCACCTGGTGCTGACGCACTTCTCCCAGCGGTACTCCGACCCGTCGGAGTTCGAACGCGAGGCCCGTGCGGCGGGCTTCGAGGGTGAGCTGACGATCGCGGCGGACCTGGTGCGGGTCCCGGTGCCGAAGCGTCCGTAGTCCCGCGGCCGTCGCCGGTGCCCGGCCGGAGCGGGAGGTTCCGGCGCGACGGGAAGAGCGTTCTGTGAGTGAGGTGCGTCACACTGGGTTTCGGTCCTGCCCGTCACGGGCAGGGCTGGCAGCTTTCCACCCGTGAACCCGCAAGCAGAAACGACACTTCAGACACCTCAACGGGGAGCACACCGTGACCAGTCGGGACAGCCGCACCAACCGCCCGGGCAAACTGGATCCTCTGGGGCCCTTGCGCGACCCCCAAGAGCCGGGCTGCGACGTCTTCCTGACCGGCACGGTCTTCCTCGACATCATCTTCACCGGACTCGACTCGGCCCCCGTGCGCGGTACGGAGTCCTGGGCGCGCGGCATGGGCTCCAGCCCCGGCGGCGTCGCCAACATGGCCACCGCCCTGGCCCGGCTCGGCCTGCGGACCTCGCTGGCCGCCGCGTTCGGCGACGACCACTACGGCGAGTACTGCTGGGACGCCCTCGAACAGGGCGAGGGCATCGACCTGTCGATGTCGCGGACCGTGCCCGGCTGGCACAGCCCCGTCACCGTCTCGATGGCCTACGAGGGCGAGCGCACGATGGTCTCCCACGGCCACGAGGCCCCGCCCCCCACCGGCCCGGGCCCCTTCCCCTGGTGCCCCCCGAAGGCCCGAGCTGCGGTGGCCTCGCTGGCGGCGGGCCCCGGCGAGGGGTGGGTCGCCGAGGCGGCCCGCCGCGGCTCGCGGATCTTCGCGGACGTGGGCTGGGACGACACCGGCCGCTGGGACCTGGGGACCCTGCCCGACCTGTCCCACTGCGAGGCCTTCCTGCCCAACGCGGGCGAGGCGATGCGCTACACCCGCACCGAGTGTCCGCGCGCCGCGGCCCGGGCCCTCGCGGAGAAGGTGCCGGTCGCGGTGGTGACCATGGGGGCGGAGGGCTCGTACGCGGTGGACAGCCGCACCGGGGAGACGGCCGAGGTCCCCGCGATCACCGTGGACGCCCTGGACCCGACGGGCGCCGGGGACGTGTACGTCGCCGGGTTCGTCACCGGCAGCCTGGCGGGTTGGCCGCTGGCGGACCGGCTCGCCTTCGCCGGTCTGACCGCCGCCCTGTCGGTACAGGAGTTCGGCGGCTCCCTCTCGGCCCCGGGATGGCCCGAGGTGGCCCACTGGTGGCGCACCGCCCCGGAGGCCCTGCGCGGCCGCTACGGCTTCCTCGACGCCCTCGTGCCGCCGGGAGCCGCCCCGTCCCCGCGCCGCCGGGCCGTGCCCACCATCGGCTTCCGCCACCCGGTCCAGTAGCCGTCCGGGGCCGGGCCGGAAAACCCCTCGGGGATGCCCGGGGGTGGACGTACCCTTGGTACTCCGGAGGTCGACGATCGGCGCGGCCCCTCAGCGGGAGGTATGCGCAGGCCACAGTGCCGGCCCATGACTCAGACACCGACAGCCCAGACCCCCGCGCCGGGCCAGGCGCGAGCCCACTTCACCGTACCGGCGACGCACCCGATGGTGACGGTGCTCGGATCGGGCGACGCCCTGCTGCGCGTGATCGAAAAGGCTTTCCCGAAGGCCGACATCCATGTTCGGGGCAATCAGGTCAGCGCGATCGGACCGGCGGTGGAAGTCGCTCTGATCCAGCGCCTGTTCGACGAGATGATGCTCGTGCTGCGCACCGGGCAGTCGATGACGGAGGACGCAGTGGAACGCTCGATCGCCATGCTCAAGGCGAACGGCACCGGTGGTGGCGAGGCGGAGACCCCGGCCGAGGTGCTCACCCAGAACATCCTCTCCAGCCGCGGGCGCACCATCCGTCCCAAGACCCTCAACCAGAAGCGGTACGTCGACGCGATCGACAAGAACACGATCGTCTTCGGCATCGGCCCCGCCGGTACCGGCAAGACCTACCTCGCCATGGCGAAGGCGGTCCAGGCGCTGCAGTCCAAGCAGGTCAGCCGGATCATCCTGACCCGCCCCGCCGTCGAGGCCGGCGAGCGCCTCGGCTTCCTCCCGGGCACCCTCTTCGACAAGATCGACCCGTACCTGCGTCCGCTCTACGACGCCCTGCACGACATGATCGACCCCGACTCGATCCCCCGTCTCATGGCCGCCGGCACCATCGAGGTGGCGCCCCTGGCGTACATGAGGGGCCGCGCCCAGCCGGTCTTCACGAACGTGCTGACGCCGGACGGCTGGCGGCCCATCGGCGATCTCCAGGTGGGTGACCTGGTCGTCGGGTCGAACGGCGAGCCGACCCCGGTCCTGGGGGTGTACCCGCAGGGCGAGAAGGACATCTACCGCGTCACGGCCCAGGACGGGTCCTGGACGCTGTGCTGCGCAGAGCACCTGTGGACCGTCAGGACACGTGACGACAAGCGCCGCGACAAGCCGTGGCGGGTCCTGGAGACCCAGGAGATGATCGGCAACCTCCGTGCGGCGCACGCCCGCCGGTACGAGCTGCCGATGCTCACCGCCCCCGTCGAGTTCCCCGGGCGTGAGGTCCCCATGGACCCGTACGCGCTGGGCCTGCTGCTGGGAGACGGCTGCCTGATCGGCTCCACCACACCCTCCTTCGCCACGGAGGACGAAGAGCTCGTCCGCTTCCTGGAGGCGGCCGTGCCGGGAATCGTGGCGCGCCACAGGGGCGGCCCCGACTACGTCCTGAACAGTGTGAAGTCGCCCGGCGACGTCGTCACCCTGGAGAACCCGGTCACCGGGGTCATGCGGCAATTGGACCTGCTCGGCAGCCGTTCGCACTCGAAGTTCGTGCCGGACGACTACCTGTTCAACACCGCCGAGGTCCGTCTCGCGGTGCTCCAGGGCCTGCTCGACTCCGACGGAGGACCGGTCACCCAGCGTGACCGCACCTGCCGGATCCGGTACTCGACCACGTCGATCGTCCTGCGGGACGACGTGATCGCCCTGGTCCAGTCCCTCGGCGGTGTGGCCCACACCCGGCGCCGGGAGGCCGAGGGGCGTGAACGGGGCACCGCTCTGGGGGTGCACCGCCACGACTCGCACGTCGTCGACATCCGCCTCCCCGAGGGCATCGAGCCCTTCCGTCTCCCCCGCAAGCAGGACGCCTACCACGCGGCCGGGGGCGGCGGGCGACCGATGCGCTTCATCGACTCCATCGAACCCGCGGGCCGCGAGGAGGCGGTGTGCATCCAGGTGGCCGCCGAGGATTCGCTGTACGTCACGCAGGACTACCTGCTGACGCACAACACCCTCAACGAGGCGTTCGTCGTGCTCGACGAGGCGCAGAACACGACCACCGAGCAGATGAAGATGTTCCTCACCCGGCTCGGGTTCGACTCCAAGATCGTGATCACGGGTGACATCACCCAGGTCGACCTGCCCGGCGGGGCCCGCAGCGGGCTGCGGCAGGTGCAGGACATCCTGGAGGGGGTGCCGGACATCCACTTCTCGCGGCTCACGTCGGAGGATGTGGTCCGCCACAAGCTGGTCGGCCGTATCGTCGACGCGTACGAGAAGTACGACGACGCCCATCCGGCCCCGAACGGCCACCAGCGGAAGTAGAGCTCAGCGCACCATGTCGATCGACGTCAACAACGAGTCCGGAACCGAGGTCGACGAGCAGGCGATCCTCGACATCGCCCGCTACGCGCTCACCCGGATGCGGATCCACCCGCTGTCCGAGCTCTCCGTCATCGTCATCGACGAGGACGCCATGGAGCAGCTCCACATCCAGTGGATGGACCTGCCCGGTCCGACCGACGTCATGTCCTTCCCGATGGACGAGCTCCGTCCGCCGTCGAAGGACGAGGAGGAGCCCCCGCAGGGGCTCCTCGGCGACATCGTGCTGTGCCCCGAGGTCGCGAAGAAGCAGGGCGAGGAAGCCCCGACGCAGCACTCCATGGACGAGGAGCTCCAGCTCCTGACCGTCCACGGGGTGCTGCACCTGCTCGGCTACGACCACGAGGAGCCGGACGAGAAGGCCGAGATGTTCGGCCTCCAGGCGGCCATCGTCGACGGCTGGCGCGGTGAGCGCGGCATGACCGGTCCCTCGCCGGCGCCCACCGTCTCGTGACCGCCCCCCAGCTGATCACCGGCGCGGTCCTGCTGGTCGTGGTGGCCTGGTTCGCGGCGTGCGCCGAGTCCGGCATCGCCCGCATCTCCGGATTCCGCGCCGAGCAGGCCGTACGGGAAGGCCGGCGCGGGAGCGCCAAGCTTGCCCAGGTGGCCGGGGACCCGACCCGCTACCTGAACGTGGCGCTGCTGGTCCGGGTGACCTGCGAGATGGCGGCGGGCGTGCTCGTCACGTACGTGTGCCTCGACGCGTTCGGGGAGAACTGGACCGCGCTGCTCGTGGCCATCGGGGTCATGGTCCTCGTGTCCTTCGTGGCGGTGGGGGTGTCCCCGCGCACCATCGGCCGCCAGCACCCGCTGAACACGGCGACGGCCGCGGCCTACGTGCTGGTGCCGCTGGCGCGGGTGATGGGTCCGGTCCCGCAGTTGCTGATCCTGATCGGCAACGCGCTCACGCCGGGGAAGGGCTTCCGCAAGGGGCCGTTCGCCTCCGAGGCCGAGCTGCGCGCGATGGTGGACCTCGCGGAGAAGGAGTCGCTGATCGAGGACGAGGAGCGCCGGATGGTGCACCAGGTCTTCGAGCTCGGGGACACCCTCGTGCGCGAGGTGATGGTGCCGCGCACCGATCTGGTGTGCATCGAGCGGTACAAGACGATCCGTCAGGCGACCACGCTCGCCCTGCGGTCGGGCTTCTCGCGGATCCCGGTCACGGGGGAGAACGAGGACGACATCGTCGGCATCGTGTACCTGAAGGACCTCGTCCGCCGGACGCACATCAGCCGCGACGCGGAGAGCGACCTGGTCTCCACGGCGATGCGGCCGGCGGTGTTCGTGCCGGACACGAAGAACGCGGGGGACCTGCTGCGCGAGATGCAGTCGGTCCGCAACCACGTGGCCGTGGTCATCGACGAGTACGGCGGTACCGCCGGCATCGTGACCATCGAGGACATCCTGGAGGAGATCGTCGGGGAGATCACCGACGAGTACGACCGGGAGATCCCGCCGGTGGAGGAGCTGGGCGACGACCGCTACCGGGTCACGGCCCGGCTCGACATCACCGACCTCGGCGAGCTGTTCGGGGTGGAGGCCTTCGACGACGAGGACGTGGAGACGGTCGGCGGGCTGCTGGCGAAGGCGCTGGGGCGGGTTCCGATCGCCGGTGCGTCGTCGGTGGTGGAGCTGCCGGACGGGCGTCCGCTGCGGATGACGGCGGAGTCGCCGGCCGGCCGGCGCAACAAGATCGTGACGGTGCTGGTGGAGCCCGTGCCGCCGGTGGCGGCGGCGGACGGCGAGGAGGACGGATGACCCCGGCGGAGCTGCGTGCCTTCTGTCTGGACTTCAACGCGGCGGTCGAGGAGTTCCCCTTCACTCCGGAGACCTCGGTGTTCAAGGTGATGGGGAAGATGTTCGCGCTGTCGGCGCTGGACGCCGAGCCGCTGAAGGTCAACCTCAAGTGCGATCCGGAGGAGGCCCTGCGCCAGCGTGCGGAGCACGCGGCGATCGCTCCGGGCTGGCACATGAACAAACGGCACTGGAACACGGTGACCGTCGCGGAGCTGCCGGACGCGCTGGTGCGGGAGCTGGTGGAGGACTCGTACGACCTGGTCGTGGCGGGTCTGCCGAAGGCGGAGCGGCTGCGGCTCGACCGGCCCT
This sequence comes from Streptomyces lavendulae subsp. lavendulae, assembly GCF_002803845.1. GTDB lineage: Bacteria > Actinomycetota > Actinomycetes > Streptomycetales > Streptomycetaceae > Streptomyces > Streptomyces lavendulae. The sequence goes on from NZ_CP024985.1 coordinate 5,582,204, forward strand.
GAGCGGGGCGCCGGGAGGGTTCCGGAAAGGGAATCCAAAGGGTCCAAGGTCATGTGAAGCCGGGACCTTTGGATCGCAGGAAACGCTTAGTTGCAGCTTAGGTTTGTCCTGGCCCCGGGGGGACGGGGGACGAACCGGGGCGCGGAGGGGAGAGCGTCCCGGCGGGGTCGTCGTACGGCCGCGCCGGGGCGCTCCCTATGCTTTCGACCATGAGCGAGAGCACCGTGGACACCGGGATCGACCCCGAGGACAGCAAGATCATCACGCTGGCGCGCAGCGCCCGGGCCCGCAACGGGGTCCCGGAGGGCGCGGCGGTCCGCGACGAGACCGGCCGTACGTACGTCGCCGGCACCGTGGAGCTGGAGTCCCTGAAGCTGAGCGCCCTGCAGACGGCGGTCGCCATGGCGGTGGCCAGCGGCGCCCGGTCCCTGGAGGCGGCGGCCGTGGTGAGCGCGGCCGACGCGCCCGCCGAAGCCGACCGTGCGGCGGTCCGCGACCTCGGCGGGCCGGCCACCCCCGTCCTGCTGGCCGGCCCGGACGGCACCCTGAAGTCGACCACCCCCGCCGGGGCCTGACCGCCCGCCGGTAATCCGGTGGCCCTGCGTCCGCGGCCGGTGTGTGATGGCCCGATGGGTGAGGACGTACGGGAAACGGTGGACCGGCGCGACGACCCGCGGGGGGTGACCCCCTGGGACCGGGCCCCGTGGCGCGCCGCCGCCCTCGCGTGGGCCGGGAGCGCGCTCGCCGCGCACGGCCTGCGGGAGACGGGGGAGCGGCGGGTCCGGCTGCGGCCGTGGTCCGTGCTGGCCCGGATCTCCGTCGAGGACGGCGAACCCGTCTGGTTCAAGGCGAACCCGCCCGCCAGCGCCTTCGAGGCCGGGCTGACCGAGGCCCTCTCGCGCTGGCCCCCGCCCACGGGCTGCGGCCCCTGGCCGTGGACCCCGCCCGGGGCTGGTCGCTGCTGCCGGACGGCGGACCGCTCTTCCGGGACGTCCTGGACGCCGGCCCCGCCGACCCGCGGGCCTGGGAGGTCCCGCTGGCCCGGTACGCCGAACTCCAGCGGGACCTGACGCCGCGCACCGCGGAGATCGAGGCCCTCGGCGTGCCCGCCGCCCGGACCGCCGGACTTCCGGAGGTCTTCGACCGGCTGGTCGCCGCGAACACCGCCCTGGACGGGGACGGCCGCCGGGCGCTGCGGGCCCTGCGGCCCCGGCTCGCCGACTGGTGCGCCGAGCTCGCGGACGCGGGCGTCGCGGACTGCCTCGACCACGCGGACCTGCACGAGGGGCAGCTCTTCGCCCCGGCGCCGGACCGGTTCACCTTCTTCGACTGGGGCGACGCCTCCGTCACCCACCCGTTCTGCGGGCTGCTCGTCCCCCTGCGGGCGGCGCGGGCGCGCTACGGGCCCACGGTGCTGCCCCGGCTGCGGGACGCCTACCTGGAGCCGTGGGGCGGCGCGGGGGCCGACGCCGCCGGCCTGCGCCGCGCGGCGAGCCTGGCCCTGCGGCTCGGGGCCATCGGCCGGGCCGGGGCCTGGGCCCGGCTCTTCCCCGAGGCCCCGGCGGCCGGGGCCGGCTCCGGGGCCGCCGACAGCGCCCGCTGGCTGCGCGAACTGCTCACGGAGCCACTGCTGTAGCCGCCGGGGCGGGGCGCCGGATGACCATCGCCATCAGGGCGGCCATGGCGCACAGGCCGCCCGCCGCGTACCAGACGAGGTCGTAGGAGCCGAAGGCGTCGCGGGCCAGGCCGCCGAGGAAGGCCACCAGCGCCGCGCCCACCTGGTGGGAGGCCAGCACCCAGCCGAAGACGATCGCGCTGTCCTCCCCGTAGTGCTCGCGGCACAGGGCGATGGTGGGCGGGACGGTGGCGACCCAGTCCAGGCCGTAGAAGACGATGAAGAAGACCATCGGCGGGTGCACGGACGGCGCCAGCAGCAGCGGCAGGAACAGCAGGGACACCCCGCGCAGGGCGTAGTACACGGCCAGCAGGCGGCGGGGCGCGAAGCGGTCGGTGAACCAGCCGGAGGCGATGGTCCCGAGCACGTCGAACACGCCGATCACCGCCAGCAGTCCGGCGGCCGCCGTCACCGGCATCCCGTGGTCGTGGGCGGCGGGCACGAAGTGGGTCTTGACCAGGCCGTTGGTGGAGGCGCCGCAGATCGCGAAGGTGCCCGCGAGCAGCCAGAACGGTCCCGTGCGGGCCGCCCGGAAGAGCACGGCGAGGGCCCGCCGCGCCGCGCCCGGGACCGGCGCGGGCTTGTCGGTGTACGTGCCGCCGTAGGGGGCGAGGCCCACGTCGGCGGGGTGGTCGCGCAGCAGCAGCCAGACGAAGGGGACGACGGACAGGGCCGCGAGGGACACGGTCACGGCGGCCGGGCGCCAGCCGTGGTGCTCCACCAGCCAGGACAGCAGCGGCAGGAAGATCAGCTGGCCGGAGGCGCCCGCGGCGGTCAGGATGCCGGTGACCAGGCCGCGCCGGGCGGTGAACCAGCGGTTGGTCACGGTCGCCGCGAAGGCGAGGGCCATCGAGCCGCTGCCCAGGCCCACGAGCACGCCCCAGTACAGCACCAGTTGCCAGGACGCGGTCATCCACACGGTGGCCAGGGAGCCGCCGGCTATGACGGTCAGGGCGAGGGCGACGACCCGGCGGATGCCGAAACGGTCCATCAGGGCGGCGGCGAAGGGCGCGGTGAGCCCGTAGAGCGCGAGGTTGACGGAGACCGCGAAGCCGATCGTGCCCCGCGACCAGTCGAACTCCGCGTGCAACGGCTCGATGAGCAGCCCGGGGAGGGAGGCGAAGGCGGCCGCGCCGATGACCGTCACGAAGGCGACGGCCGCGGCGGACCAGGCGCGGTGGATGCGTCCGGCCCGCCGGGGGGCGGGCGCGCGGGTCGTGGAGGGGGGTGCTGTCTGCGTCACGCCGACAGCTTCCGGCCTGCGGGGTCCCGGCGACAGTGGCCTGACCGACACGGTTCGCTACGATCGGGCCATGGCCATGGAACCGAGCCCCCGGACCCACCGCGTCGTCGTCCTCGCGCTCACCGGGCTGCTGCCCTTCGAGCTCGGCATCCCGCACCGGATCTTCGGCCGTGCGTGGGACCCGGCAGGACGGCCCCTGTACACGGTCCTGACCTGCGGGACCGCGCCCGGACCGGTGCGCACGGACGCCGATTTCGCCATCCACGTGGAACACGGCCCGGAGCTGCTGGCGACGGCCGACACGGTCGTGGTCCCCGCCTCGCACGAGCTGGGGCCGGTGCACTCCGAGGGCCGGCTGACCGAGGAGCTCGCCGCCGCCCTCGCGCACGTCCGGCCGGGCACCCGGATGGTGTCCATCTGCACCGGCGGCTACGTCCTGGCCGCCGCCGGTTACCTGGACGGCCGCCCGGCCACCACCCACTGGGCCTGGGCCGAGCACTTCCAGCGGACGTTCCCCCGGGTGCGGGTGGACGCGGGCGTGCTCTACACCGACGACGGGGACGTGCTGACCTCGGCCGGGGTCGCCGCGGGCATCGACCTGTGCCTGCACATCGTGCGCCGCGACCACGGCGCGGCCGTCGCCAACGACACCGCCCGGCGGACCGTCGTGCCGCCCCACCGGGAGGGCGGACAGGCGCAGTTCGTCGCCCGGCCGGTGCCCGAGCCGCAGCAGGCCAGTACCTCGGCGGCGCGCGCCTGGGTGCTGGACCGGCTGCACGAGCCGCTGCGGCTGGGCGACCTCGCCCGGCAGGAGGCCATGTCGGTACGGACCTTCACGCGCCGTTTCCGTGAGGAGTCCGGGGTCAGCCCGGGCGAGTGGATCACCGCCCAGCGGGTGGAGCGGGCCCGGCGGCTGCTGGAGCGCACCGAGCTGCCGATGGAGGAGGTGGCGCGGGAGACGGGCTTCGGTACGGCCCAGTCGCTGCGCAAGCACGTCCAGGCGGCGCTGGGGGTGAGCCCGACGGCCTACCGGCGCACCTTCCGGGCGGCGGAGGCGGCCCCGCGGGCGCCCGGGAAGGCGGCGGTGCCGGACACGGTGCCATATCCTGATGGGCCATCAGTTGCTGCCGGGTCCGTGCATTGACTTCTCCCGCCGCCCGCTCGTGAATGGCCCCCTGTCCGGGCGGCGGAACGGGGCGACGGGACGCGGGGGGCTCAGTTGCGAACAGGCGCACGCAGCAGGGGATGGCGGGCGGTCGTCGGCATGGCCGTGCTCGCGGCCGCGAGCGGGGGAGCGCTGGGCGCTCCGGCGGCCGCCGTGGAGGACACACCCCCGGGGCAGGTGGAGTTCCCCGCGCACTGCCTGCCGCCCCAGGAGGCCGGGCTGCCGCCCGCCGACGGCCCCGCCACGGCCCGGATCACCGTCGACGACCCCGCACCGCGCGTCGGCGACACCGTGACCGTCACCTACCGGGTGGCCCGGTCCCCCGCCGTGAACCCGCTGTCCGTCCCGCTGCCCGCCGACGTGCTGACCCCGGCCGGGACGGTCGTGCTCGGCGGCGCGCAGAGCGGCGAGGTCACCGTGGTCGGCGCCAAGCGCAACGAGCCCGTGCCGGCGGGGGCCGCCCTGCCCGACGTCACCATGACCGGCACCTTCACCGTCACCTCCCCGGGCGCCATCACCCTCGCCCCCGGCCCCTACACCCTCCACACCGGCCACCTCCTCGACCTGGACACCGTCTGCGCGGTCACCGGCGCACCCGTCTCGGAGCGCCTCACCGCCACCGCGCTGCCCACCGCCAACCTGCGCCGCGTCCTGCCGGGCTCCGGCTACGGGGCCCCCGGCGCCCGCGTCACCGTCACCGGGGCGGGCTTCGCCCCGGGCGCCGCCGTGACCGTGACGGGCCGCGCGGGCGCCGCCGAGACCGCCGACCGGGTGGCGGTCACCGCGGACGCGCACGGGGAGGTCACCGCGCTGCTGCCCGTCACGGACCGGGCGACGACGGCGGTGGTGGCGTACGAGGGTCCGGCCTGGTCGGCGCAGCGGGGCACGGGCCCGGCCGCGTACACGGTGGTCGAGCCGGCCGTGACGCCGCCCGGCACCCAGCGGCTGACGGCGACCGTCGAGCCGGGCGCCCTCGCCATGACCCAGACGGGTGACGCGGTGACCCTGGGCGCGGTCCCGTACGGGGACGGCGGCGCGGCCCCCGGCCGGATCGGCACGGTCACCGTCAAGGACGCCCGCGGCGGGCCGGCGGGGTGGTCGCTGGTCGGCCGGGTCGGCGACTTCGCGGGCCCCGGCGGTACGCGCATCCCGGGCGGCTCCCTCTCCTGGACCCCCTCCTGCACGGCCGCGCCGGGCAGCCCCAGCCCCTGCGCGCCGGGCAGCCCGGGTCCGGTCGGCCCGGACGGCGCGGTCCTGGCCTCCACCGCCGACGCCCCCCTGACCGGGGGCACCTTCACCATCGACGCCACGGTCGCCCTGCGGGTCCCCGCCTACACCCCGCCGGGGGCGTACACGGCGGTGCTGACCCTGACCCTGTCGTGATCCGGACCGCGGCCGCCGCCCTGGCCGCGGCGGCGCTCGCGCTGGCCGCGCTGCTGGCCCCCGCCCGCCCGGCGGCAGCCGCCGACAACGGGCAGTGGTCCGTGCTGCCCGTCGCCACCGCCGCCGGGCAGCGCCCGTACTTCTACCTCGCCGCCTCCCCGGGCGGGACCGTCCGGGACACCGTCACCGTCGCCAACCGCACCGACCGGCCGCGCACCTTCCGGCTCTACGCCGCCGACGCCCACAACACCGCCCGCGACGGCGGGTTCGCCCTGCGCGGCCCCGACGAACCGCGCGGCGCCCCCGCGGCGTGGGTGCGGCTGGAGCGGGACCGGGTCACCGTGCCGGCCCGGGGGACGGTGGACGTCGGCTTCGAGCTGAGCGTCCCCGACCGGGCCGAACCGGGGGACCACCCGGGCGCCCTCGTGGCCCTGGAGGACGCCCCGGCCGCCGCCGCGGGCACCGCCCCGGGCATCGGGATCCGGCAGGCCGTCGGGGCCCGGCTCTACCTGCGGGTCGCCGGGCCCACCGCGCCCGCCCTCGCGGTCGAGGACGTCACCGCCGTCGCCGCCGCGGGAACCGGCGCGGAGGTCTCGTACACCCTGCACAACCTCGGCAACGTCACCCTGCGGCCCCGCGCCGCCCTCACCGCCACCGGCGCCCTCGGCCGGCCCCTGCTGCACCGCGCGCTCACGGGCCTGCCGCCCGAGCTGCTGCCCGGTCAGCGGGTCCGCCTCGGCACCCGCTGGGACGGGCCGCCGCCGCTGGAGTGGACCCGGCTGACGGTGCGCGCCGAAGCCTCCGGGGTCACCGCCGCCGGCGGCGCCGACCACGCCGCGCACCCCCTGCTCGTACCCGCTCTGGCGCTCGCCCTGACCCTCGCGGCGGTGGCCTGGTCGGCGCTGGGAGCGGCATCGGGGAGAATGGCCCGTATGAGCGATCGTTCCCCCGAGCCCACCGCCCCGCACCGCGCGGGCTTCGCCTGTTTCGTCGGCCGTCCCAACGCGGGCAAGTCGACCCTGACCAACGCGCTCGTGGGCACCAAGGTCGCGATCACCTCCAACCGGCCGCAGACCACCCGCCACACCGTCCGCGGCATCGTGCACCGCCCCGACGCCCAGCTGGTGCTGGTGGACACCCCCGGGCTGCACAAGCCGCGCACCCTGCTCGGCGAGCGGCTGAACGACGTCGTGCGCACCACGTGGGCCGAGGTCGACGTCATCGGCTTCTGCCTGCCCGCCGACCAGAAGCTCGGTCCCGGTGACAAGTTCATCGCCAAGGAACTCGCGGCGATCAAGAAGACCCCCAAGATCGCCATCGTGACCAAGACCGACCTGGTCGAGTCGAAGGCCCTGGCCGAGCAGCTCCTGGCCATCCACCAGCTGGGCGCGGAACTCGGCATCGAGTGGGCCGAGATCGTCCCCGTCTCGGCGGTCGGCGACAACCAGGTCCAGCTGCTGGCCGACCTGATCGCCCCGCTGCTGCCCGAGAGCCCCCCGCTCTACCCGGAGGGCGACCTCACCGACGAGCCCGAGATGGTGATGGTCGCGGAGCTGATCCGCGAGGCCGCCCTCGAAGGCGTGCGCGACGAGCTCCCGCACTCCATCGCGGTCGTGGTCGAGGAGATGATCCCGCGGGAGAACCGGCCCGCGGACCGGCCGCTGCTCGACATCCACGCCAACGTCTACATCGAGCGCCCCAGCCAGAAGGGCATCATCATCGGCCCCAAGGGCTCGCGCCTGAAGGAGGTCGGCATGAAGTCGCGCAAGCACATCGAGGCGCTGCTCGGCACCCCGGTCTTCCTCGACCTGCACGTGAAGGTCGCCAAGGACTGGCAGCGCGACCCCAAGCAGCTGCGCAAGCTCGGCTTCTAGACCAGGCGCCGGACCTTCACCGCGTTGTCCGTACGGGTCCCGGGCGTGCCGTCGGGCATGTCCTGGGCCCGTTCGTGCTCCTCGGCCAGCAGCACCTCCCAGGCCCCCTCGGGCAGCTCCAGCTCCGCCACGACCTGCTCGGGGGTGGGGAAGCGCACCGCGCGCCGGAGCTCGTCCATGGCCGCGGTGTCCTGCCAGGGCGCCCAGCCCGCGTGGCCGGCCACCAGCAGCACCCCGCCGGGGGCCACGGCCGCGGCGGCCGTCCGCAGGACCCGCTCGCGCGGAAACTCCCCGACGGTGTGCAGGAAGCAGGCGCAGACCAGGTCGAACTCCCCGTCCGGGAAGGACTCGGCCAGGTCGTGCCGCTCCCACCGCACCCGGTCGGCGACCCCGGCCCCGGCGGCGTGCGCGGCCGCCCGCTCCAGGGCCACGCCGGAGATGTCGGTCCCGGTCACCCGCCAGCCGCGCCGGGCCAGCCAGATCGCGTCGCCGCCCTCGCCGCAGCCCAGGTCCAGGGCCCGGCCCGGGGCCAGATCCGCGGTCTCCCGGACCAGGACGGCGTTGGCGGCCCCGCTCCAGATCCGCTCGCTCCCGCGGTAGCGGTCGTCCCAGTACGCGCGGCCGGAGCCGCTGTCGGGGGTGTGCTGCCGTTCGCGCTGCTGCTCGTGCTGCTGCTCGTGCGTCTGGTGGTCGGCCACGGGGCCTCCTCGGTGGTGCCGTCAGGGACACCGGCGATGCTGCGCCCGGCGGGGCGCGGCGGCAAACATCGTTGCCGTTCCGGCAACACGCGGCCCGTCCCGCCCCGCCGGGCGCACCGTCAGGCCTCCCGCGCGGCAGGTTCCGCGATCAGGGCCGTGCCCACGCGGCGGAAGCCGGCCCGGCCGTAGATCCGGGCCACGTCCTCGTCGCCGGCCGACAGGAACACGGTCCGGGCGCCCCGCTCCAGCGCGTGCGCCACCAGGGCCGCCGTCACCGCGAGGGCCAGCCCCTGGCGGCGGGCGGCGGGCAGCGTGCCGACGCCGACGATCTCCGCCACCTCGCCGACCGGGTTGTACTGGCCGGAGCAGAGCACCACGCCGTCGCGCACCGCCGCGGCCATGCCGGTACGGCCGTCCGCGAGCATGCCGGAGACGTGGGCCCGGCGGGCTTCGGTCCCCGGGTCCTCCAGGGCCGCCGCCAGCTCGGCGGTCCCGGCCTCGCCCAGGGCCGTCCCCGGTGCGGCGAAGGCCAGCGCGGGCACGGTCACCGCGGCCCGCAGCAGCGGGTCGCCGGCGCCCAGCAGCCGTACGTCGGGGTGCGGGGGCAGGGGCTGCGCACCCGCGTCCAGCACCATCAGAGGGTGGGCGTGGACGTGGAGCCCGGCCGCCTCCACGGCGGTCCGCAAGGAAGGGCTGGTTTCGGCCACCCATTCGAAGGCCTCGGGCACCCCCAGCTCCCGCTGTCTCTCCAGCACCTTCCGTACGTCCTCGGCGCCCACCTCGGCGGGGCCGCCGAGCGCGGGCCGCGCGTAGTAGGGCCAGCCCTCGCCCTCCTGGACGAAGAGGGTCAGCGGACCGAAGTCCTCGCCGCGCGCGCCGCCCACGCGGGGGACGGTGTCGTAGTACCGCTCCAGGGCGGCCAAGATCGTTTCGCTCATCCGGCCATCCAAGCAAAACCGCCCCGTCGGGTCACCCGCTTTGCGGAGCCCCGCCCGGCCGTCCGCCGCGGCCGGCCCCGCTCAGGCGCCCTCCTTCAGCACCCGGACGATCAGGCTCCGCTGGGCGTCCGAGAGGTGCGGGTCCTGACAGGACACCGTCCGCCCGTCCACCGTGATCCGGTACGAGAACCCGTCGCGCACCCCCGCCGAACCCCGCCCGGCGGCCGGGTCGGGCCGCAGCGCCAGCAGGGCCAGCGCCTTCAGTTCCTCCTCGTCGGGCCGGTCCGAGGTGTCCACCTCGGCCCGGCGCTCGATCCCGGCGAAACCGCCCGTCCGCACCACTTCGATCCGCATGCGGCCTTCTTACCCCAGGAGGGCCCGCTACCCCAGACCGACGGCCGACCACGCCTTCTGGAGGGCCTGGTGCTCGGCGCCGCCCTCCCCGTAGCGGGCGACGGCCGCCGCCGTGGACAGCCGCGCGAAGGCCGCGAAGTCGGCCCGCGCCTCCAGCTGTCCGCCCGTGAGGGCGTCGTACCAGATCTGCCCGGCCCGCTCCCAGGCCTTGCCGCCGAGCTCGCTCGCCACGATGTAGAAGGCGTGGTTGGGGATGCCGGAGTTGATGTGGACCCCGCCGTTGTCGCGCGAGGTGGTGACGTAGCCGTCCATCGTGGCGGGCTGGGGGTCCTTGCCGAGCTCGTCGTCGTCGTACGCCGTGCCGGGCGCCTTCATCGAGCGCAGCGCGACCCCGGTCACGTTCGGGCCGAGCAGCCCGGCGCCGATCAGCCAGTCCGCCTCGTCGGCGTTCTGGCCGAGGGAGTACTGCTTGATCAGCGAGCCGAACACGTCGGACATCGACTCGTTGAGGGCCCCGGACTGGCCGTGGTAGTCGAGGTTGGCCGTGTACTGGGTGACCCCGTGGGTCAGCTCGTGCCCGATCACGTCCACCGACACGGTGAAGTCGAGGAACAGATCGCCGTCGCCGTCGCCGAAGACCATCTGCTGCCCGTCCCAGAAGGCGTTGTTGTAGTCCTGGCCGTAGTGCACGCTCGCGTCCAGCGGGAGCCCCGAGCCGTCGATCGAGCGCCGCCCGAACCCCTTGAGGAACAGGTCGTACGTCGCCCCCAGCCCGGAGTAGGCGCGGTTCACGGTGGCGTCCTTGCTCGGCTCGGCCCCCTCCGCGCGGACCTTCTTGCCGGGCAGCCGGGTGCGGTGCTGGGAGTCGTAGATCGTCCGCCGGGGCCCGTCGGCCGCGGGCGCCTCCGGCGCGGGCGGGGCGATCCCCCGGACGGCGCTGATCCGGCGCCGGGTCCGCAGGGAGGCGTCCAGCTCCAGGGTGCGCTGCGCGGCGTCGGCGCGGGCGGAGTCCGCGGACCGGGCGGCCCGGTCGAGCAGGTGCGGCGGCACGACGGTGCAGAAGACGGGGTGGAGGCGGGCGTGGTCAGGGGTGTGGGAGGCATCCATGCCGGAAATGTGGCAGTGGGTCACCCCGATGTCACTAGCCGCAACCATGATTCATTCGACTGTCTGAAAGCCGTCATGCCGCGTTGACGGATCCGCCGGACCTCACAGGAGAGACCGAGGTATAACTCACAAAGGGTGCAAATCGGACGTGCGGGTCTTGCATACTGAAACAGGTCCTCGCGATACGGCGCGGCTCGGCTAGGCTCGGCCCATCATGCGTTTCGGGCTGCTTCTCCTTAGCTGCCGCGGCGAGGGTCTGTAGTCGTAGGCCGACCCCCTCCCCGCGGAGTTTGGTGTTGCGGTTTTCACTACCGCCGTCGGCCGTCCCAGCGAACTACACGCGGACACGCGAGGAGCCCAACGCCATGAGCCAGCAGCCTTTTGTCGGTCGCCCCACGCCCATCACGAACGCGACCCACTCCCAGAAGCCCTCCGGCATGCCGATCCACAAGTACGGCCGGTACGAGCAGGTGGACATCCCCGACCGCACCTGGCCGGACGCCCGCGTCACCAAGGCCCCCCGCTGGCTCTCCACCGACCTGCGCGACGGCAACCAGTCGCTGATCGACCCGATGACCCCCGCCCGCAAGCGCGAGATGTTCGACCTGCTGGTGCGCATGGGCTACAAGGAGATCGAGGTCGGCTTCCCCTCCTCCGGCGAGACCGACTTCGCCTTCGTCCGCTCGATCATCGAAGAGGGCGCGATCCCGGACGACGTCACCATCTCCGTACTGACCCAGGCCCGCGAGGACCTGATCGAGCGGACCGTGGAGTCGCTGGTCGGCGCCAAGCGCGCCACCGTGCACCTGTACAACGCCACCGCCCCCACCTTCCGCCGCGTGGTCTTCCGCGGCTCGAAGGAGCAGATCAAGCAGATCGCCGTCGACGGCACCCGCCTGGTCATGGAGTACGCCGAGAAGCTGCTGGGCCCCGAGACCACCTTCGGCTACCAGTACAGCCCGGAGATCTTCACCGACACCGAGCTGGACTTCGCCCTGGAGGTCTGCGAGGCCGTCTGCGACGTCTGGCAGCCGGCCGAGGGCCGCGAGATCATCCTGAACCTGCCCGCCACCGTGGAGCGCTCGACGCCGTCCACCCACGCGGACCGCTTCGAGTGGATGGCCCGCAACCTGACCCGCCGCGAGCACATCTGCATCTCCGTGCACCCCCACAACGACCGCGGCACCGCCGTCGCCGCCGCCGAGCTGGCCCTGATGGCCGGCGCCGACCGCATCGAGGGCTGCCTGTTCGGGCAGGGCGAGCGCACCGGCAACGTCGACCTGATCACGCTGGGCATGAACCTGTTCTCCCAGGGCATCGACCCGCAGATCGACTTCTCGCAGATCGACGAGATCCGTCGCACCAGCGAGTACTGCAACCAGATGGAGGTCCACCCGCGCCACCCCTACGCGGGCGACCTGGTCTACACCGCCTTCTCCGGCTCCCACCAGGACGCCATCAAGAAGGGCTTCGACGCCATGGAGGCCGACGCGGCCGCCCGGGGCAAGACCGTCGACGACATCGAGTGGGCCGTGCCGTACCTGCCCATCGACCCGAAGGACGTCGGCCGTTCCTACGAGGCGGTCATCCGCGTCAACTCGCAGTCCGGCAAGGGCGGCATCGCCTACGTCCTGAAGAACGACCACAAGCTGGACCTGCCGCGCCGCATGCAGATCGAGTTCTCCCGGATCATCCAGGCCAAGACCGACGCCGAGGGCGGCGAGGTCACGCCGAAGGCCATCTGGGACGTGTTCTCCGACGAGTACCTGCCCAACCCCGAGAACCCGTGGGGCCGCATCCAGCTGCGCTCCGGCTCGACCGCCACCGACAAGGACGGCACCGACACGCTGACCGTCGAGGCGGTCGTGGACGGCGTGGAGACGGTCCTGAACGGCACCGGCAACGGTCCGATCTCGGCCTTCTTCGACGCGCTGGCCGGCATCGGCGTCGACGCCCGCCTGCTGGACTACACCGAGCACACCATGAGCGAGGGCGCCTCCGCCGTGGCCGCCTCGTACATCGAGTGCGCGATCGACGGCCGCGTCCTGTGGGGCATCGGCATCGACGCCAACACCACCCGCGCCTCCCTGAAGGCGGTCATCTCCGCCGTCAACCGCGCGGGCCGCTGACACCCCGTACGACCCTCGTACGAGAACCCCGCCCCCCGCCGCAGCGCGGGGGCGGGGTTCCGCCGTTCCGGGAGCCGCGGGGACCCTCAGCGGGCCAGGTAGCCGCCGTCGACCGGGAGGACCGCGCCGGTCACGAAGGACGCCGCGTCCGAGGCGAGGAACGCGATGACCCGGGCCACCTCCTCCGGCTCGCCCAGCCGCCCCATCGGATGGGCGGCGGTCACCTCGGCCAGGTACTCCGGCCCGCCCGGCTCGTCCGCCAGCGCGATCACCCGCTCCGTGCGGATGGTTCCGGGTGCCACCGCGTTGACGCGGATCCCGTGCGCCGCCCACTCCACCGCCAGGTGCTTGGTCAGCCCGGAGGCCACGAACTTCGCGGGCCCGTACGCCGCCTGGCGGGCCTGCCCGGCCACTCCCGAGATCGAGGACACGCACACCAGCGCCCCGCCGGGACGGGGCTGCGCGATCATCGCCTCGATGGCGTACTTGCAGGTCAGGAACATCCCCCGGCCGTCGACGGCCATCACGTGGTCCCAGTCCTCGGGACTGGTCTCCCGTACGTCCGAGAGAGGGAGCACCCCGGCGTTCGCCACGGCGACGTCGAGGCGGCCGTAGGCGCCGACCGCCGCCTCGACCATCGCGCGGTTGGCCGCGGGATCGGACACGTCGCCGGTGACGACCGTGATGCCCCGGCCCTCACCGGCCAGTTCCGCGCGCAGGGACTCCAGGCCGCCGGCGTTGACGTCGGCGGCGGTCAGCCGGGCCCCCGAGCGGGCCAGCAGCAGGGACGTGGCCCGGCCGATGCCGCTCGCGGCACCGGTGACCAGACAGGACTTCTCGTTCATGGCGCCGAGGGTAGGGACTGCGGGAAGGCCCCGGGGGCGCACACGGCGGCGGGGGCGCAACTCGGCCAACTGCGCGCCCCCGTCCCATGTTGTCTTGTCACACGACTGACGCATCCTCACCGATGTGGCTAACATCACGCCAACCCGGCGATGTTGCCGGAAGGTGACGGAGGTGCGACGTGCTGCCAGTTCGGGGTGGGGACGGCCGGAAGCTGACGGCCTGGGGCATCCGTACCACCTGGAGCACCGTGGGCGACGGGGAGTTCTTCTGCCCCGGCTGCGGCGGTGACCGCAACTACCGCCGGCGCACCGGGCGCCGCCGCTTCACCGTGCTCGGAGTGCCGCTGCTGCCGCGCGGGGACGCGGGGCCCGTCGTCGAGTGCCAGGCCTGCCGGGACCGCTTCGACACCGACGTGCTCGACCACCTCACCACCACCCGCTTCTCCGCCCTGCTGCGCGACGCCGCGCACACGGTGGCCCTCGCCGTACTGGCGGCCGGCGGTACCTCCTCGCGCAGCGCGCTGGAGGCCGCCGTGACGGCCGTACGGACCGCCGGGTTCCAGGACTGCACCGAGGAGCAGCTGGAGTCCATGGTGGAGGCCCTGGCCACCGACGAGGGCCGGCTCGGGCTCTACGACGGGCCCGAGTGCTGCGGGGCCGCCCTGTCGATAGAGCTCCACGAGGCGCTGGAACCGCTGGCCCCGCACCTGGCCGGACCGGGCCGCGCATCGGTCCTGCTCCAGGGCGCCCGGATCGCCCTCGCGGACGGGCCGTACATCCCGGCCGAGCGCGAGGTGCTGGCCACCGTCGGCGCCGCGCTGCGCATGGACGCGGACGAGGTGGCCCGGCTGCTGTCGGCGGTGCGGGCGCCGTAGCGCACGCGCGTACGAGGGCCAGGGCCCGGCCGGGGCTGCCCCGGCCGGGCCCCCGTGCGTTCCGGGGCCCGCGGAGGGCCCCACGGCGGGCTCCGGCGGCCCCGGAGGAGGTAACGATCCGGCCTCACGGCGGTGAACCGGGGCCCCACGGGATCCGTGCCACGGGGTGGAAGTGCTCCCTCCTCATCCGGCCATCCAGCATGCGGACGGCCGAAATCATGCGCTCCCCTTTGCCGCGCCGAAGCCCCTCGCCGACGTCCGGGCACGTCAGAGGCCGTGCGCTTCGCTGCCGCACGGTCGCGGCGGGGCTTTGCGGAGCCCGGGGCCTTACCTCCGTCGCCACGCTCGCACCATTGGCGGAACCTCCAGATCGGCCGTCCCGGGACGTCAACACTTTGTAGAAGTCGACGATATGTGTGAGCACTTCCACAGGCGTTCAATTCCGGTCACACGACGAGACGCCGCCGGAAACACAGCGGGGCTTCGATCTCCGTGTTCCCCCTGACGACCCCGGCGGACCAACGGGTTAGCGACCCACTCCGACCAGGGACAACCAGCTTCCTCTCAATTACCTACCTTTGAAGGGCAAGGCAGAGATGGCACGTGTCGCCGCCCGGCTTTCCGTCAACGGAGAGCAGAGCTCGCACCCGGTCGACGAGGTGCTCCCCCTCCCCAAGCTCGCGCTGTACGGCTTCCAGCACGTACTCGCCTTCTACGCCGGCGCGGTGATCGTCCCGATCATCGTCGGCAGCGCACTGAAGCTGAGCCCGGAACAGCTGGTCTACCTGATCAACGCGGATCTCTTCACCTGCGGCATCGCCTCGATCATCCAGGCCTGGGGCATCGGCCGGGTCGGCGCGCGGCTCCCGCTGATCCAGGGCGTGACCTTCACGGCGGTCTCGCCGATGATCGCCATCGGCCTCGGCGCCGGCGGCGGCACCGCCGCCCTGCTGGTCATCTACGGCGCCGTCATCACGGCGGGTCTGGCCACCTTCGCCTTCGCCTGGCTGCCCGCCAAGGCGTTCCGCGCGGTCATGCGGCTCTTCCCGCCGGTGGTCACCGGCACGGTCATCACGGTCCTCGGCATCGTCCTGATCCCGGTCGGCCTCAAGGACGCGGCCGGCGGCGCCCCGACGATCGCCGACGGCGGCGTCCCCACGCAGCTGGCCTACGCCGGCGCCACCATGCTCTTCATCCTCGTCCTGATGAAGTTCGGCGGACCGTTCCTGCGCAGCATCAGCATCCTGCTCGGCCTGGTCGGCGGCACCGCGGCGGCCTTCCTCCTCGGCGACGCGAAGTTCGCCAGCGTCGGGCAGTCCGACTGGATCGGCGTCACCACGCCCTTCCACTTCGGCGCCCCGAAGTTCGAATGGTTCCCGGTCCTCCTCATGCTGATCGTCATGCTGATCACCATGGTCGAGACCACCGGTGACACGTACGCGGTCGGCGACATCGTCGGCAAGGAGGTCGACAGCGAGACCGTGGCCCGGGCCCTGCGTGCCGACGGCGCCGCCACCGCCCTGGGCGGCATCCTGAACTCCTTCCCCTACGTGGCCTTCGCCGAGAACGTCGGCCTGGTGCGGATGACCAAGGTCAAGAGCCGCTTCGTGGTCGTGGCCGCCGGCGCCTTCATGATCGTGCTCGGCCTGATCCCCAAGGCCGCCGCGATCGTCGCCTCCGTCCCGCCGGGCGTCCTGGGCGGCGCCGCCACCGTGATGTTCGGCATGGTCGCCCTGGCCGGTATCCAGACCCTCGCCAAGGTGGACCTCAAGGAGGAGAAGAACGCCCTGATCGTCGGCGTCTCGCTGGCCTTCGCGCTCTTCCCCGCCACGGTTCCGGCCTACTTCGACAAGCACGTCGGCCCGGACGTCTCCTCGCTCCTCAACAGTGGTGTCACCCTCGGTGCCACGGCCGCCATCCTCCTCAACCTGGTCTTCAACGGCCTGGCCAAGGACGAGGCCCGGTCCGCCCCGCCGGCCGGGCCGGCCGCCCCGCCGGTCGAGCTGCCCGCCCAGCCGGTGGCGGCCCCGGCCGGGGCCGAGAAGGCCGAGAAGGCCGAGAAGGCCGAGAAGGCCGTGACGGCCGACGGGGCCGGAACCACCGCCCCCTGATCCTCCCAAGGGGTGCCGCCCCCGCCCGGACCACGGTCCCGGCGGGGGCGAGCGCTGTCCCCGGACGGGGTCGCGCACAGGCGACAATGGGCGCATGAGTCTGTTCCGCGACGACGGCATCGTGCTGCGCACCCAGAAGCTGGGTGAGGCGGACCGCATCATCACGCTGCTCACCCGCGGTCACGGCCGCGTACGGGCCGTCGCCCGCGGGGTGCGCCGTACGAAGTCCAAGTTCGGCGCCGGGCTGGAACCTTTCTCCCACGCCGACGTGCAGTTCTTCGCCCGCGGCAGCGAGCTGATCGGCCGCAGCCTGCCGCTGTGCACCCAGACCGAGATCATCGCCCCCTACGGCAACGGCATCGTCACCGACTACGCCCGCTACACCGCCGGCACCGCGATGCTGGAGACCGCCGAACGCTTCACCGAGAACGAGGGCGAACCCTCCGTCCAGCAGTACCTGCTGCTGGTCGGCGCCCTGCGCACCCTCGCACGCGGCGAACACGAACCCCACCTCATCCTCGACGCCTTCCTGCTGCGCTCCCTCGCCGT
Source organism: Streptomyces lavendulae subsp. lavendulae (assembly GCF_002803845.1). Taxonomy (GTDB): domain Bacteria; phylum Actinomycetota; class Actinomycetes; order Streptomycetales; family Streptomycetaceae; genus Streptomyces; species Streptomyces lavendulae. Next base: position 5,599,150 of record NZ_CP024985.1, read on the forward strand.
CAACGGCTACGCGCCCAGCTTCGAGGACTGCGCGAAGTGCGGGATCCACGGCCCCAACCGGCACTTCTCCGTCGCCGCGGGCGGGGTCATATGCGCGGACTGCCGCGTCCCCGGCTCCGTCGTACCCTCGTCGGAGGCCATCGCCCTGCTCAGCGCGCTGCTGACGGGAGACTGGAAACACGCGGACGCCTGCGAGGCGCGCCACGTGCGGGAGGGCAGCGGGCTGGTCTCGGCCTATTTGCACTGGCATCTGGAGCGCGGGCTACGCTCCCTGCGATACGTCGAGAAATAGGAGCTGGGCACATGGCACGACGCGGGATTCTGGGACGCTCTCGCCGCGAGTACAAGGTTCCCGAGCCGCACCCGTCCGGTGCGCGCCCGCCGAAGATCCCCGGTGAGCTGGTCCCGAACCACGTCGCCGTCGTCATGGACGGCAACGGCCGCTGGGCCAAGGAGCGCGGCCTGCCGCGCACCGAGGGCCACAAGGTGGGTGAGGGCGTCGTGCTCGACGTGCTCAAGGGCTGCCTGGAGATGGGCGTCAAGAACCTCTCCCTGTACGCCTTCTCGACGGAGAACTGGAAGCGTTCGCCCGACGAGGTCCGCTTCCTGATGAACTTCAACCGCGACGTCATCCGCCGCCGCCGCGACGAGATGAACGAGCTCGGCATCCGGATCCGCTGGGTCGGCCGCATGCCGAAGATGTGGAAGTCCGTCGTCCAGGAGCTCCAGATCGCCCAGGAGCAGACCGTCGACAACGACGCGATGACCCTGTACTTCTGCGTGAACTACGGCGGCCGGGCGGAGATCGCCGACGCGGCGCAGGCGATCGCCCGTGACGTGGCCGCCGGCCGGCTGGACCCGTCGAAGGTCAACGAGAAGACCTTCGCGAAGTACATCTACTACCCGGACATGCCGGACGTGGACCTGTTCCTGCGTCCCAGCGGCGAGCAGCGCACCTCCAACTACCTGCTCTGGCAGAGCGCGTACGCCGAGATGGTCTTCCAGGACGTGCTGTGGCCGGACTTCGACCGCCGCAACCTCTGGGCGGCCTGCCTGGAGTACGCCCAGCGCGACCGCCGCTTCGGCGGCGCCGTCCCGAACCAGCCCGAGGGCTCCGGGAGCTGACCCCTCCGTTAGGCTCCGCCGCCATGGACACGACTGACCGGGCGGCGGAGCTGTACTACGGGGCGGCCCGCCGCGACCTGTGGGAACTGCTGCGCTGGCGCGTCCTGAAGGCGCCGGGCGGCCGCAGGCAGCTGCTGCTGTGGCTGGTGGTGCTCCCGCTGGTGCCGCTCGCGCTGATCACCGCCCAGCACGGCCGGGAGGTGGACCCGGTGGCCCTGGCCTGCACGGTCGGGGCGGGGGTGGCGTGCGGCGCCGTCTGCCTCTGGCTGGAGCTGTGGCGCACGGCGCGCCGGACGTACCGCTGGGCCGCCGAGCACCCCGGGTACGCGCTGGTGGTCACCGGGCACGGCACGCAGAACCGCCGCCCCGACGGGACGGCGGTGTCGTACGGGTGGGACAAGTACACGGGCTGGGCCGAGACCCGGGGCCTGTTCGTCTTCGTGTTCTTCAACGGGGACCTGGGCTGGGTACCGAAGCGCTGCGCCCGGACCCCCGAGGATCTCGACCGGATCCGATCGTTCTTCGACCGGAACCTGACCCGTCTGGGCTAGGACCGCGACTGGCCGGACGCTGCGCAGTCGGCGCAGGTGCCGAAGATCTCGACGGTGTGGGCCACGTTCACATAGCCGTGTTCGGCCGCGATGGCGTCCGCCCACTTCTCCACGGCGGGTCCCTCGACCTCCACCGCCTTGCCGCACTTGCGGCAGACGAGGTGGTGGTGGTGCTCCCCGGTGGAGCAGCGCCGGTACACGGACTCGCCGTCGCTGGTGCGCAGCACGTCGACCTCGCCCGCGTCGGCCAGGGACTGCAGGGTGCGGTACACGGTGGTCAGGCCCACGGAGTCGCCGCGGTGCTTGAGCATGTCGTGCAGCTCCTGGGCACTGCGGAATTCGTCCACCTCGTCCAGCGCCGCCGCCACTGCGGCCCGCTGCCGGGTGGACCGTCCTCGTACTGGCGCGGTATTCGTCTCGCCAGGCGCAGTCGCCACCGGTTCCTCCTCGTTTCGGCCTCGGCCCATTGTGCCAGGCGGCCGTCCCCTTCAGACTGTCACGTCATCCCGGGTGCAGACCTCCTCCGCCGCGCGGGAGGCCGCCGCGCGGCGCCGGGCCAGGGGCGCCGAGACGGCCGTGAGGGCCATGAACACCGCGATGGCGAGCAGCACGATCGCGGCGCCGGACGGTGCGTTGAGGTAGTACGTGGCGGTCGTGCCGACGAGGGACACGGTGAGGCTGATGCCGATGGCCAGCCCCAGCGTGGCGGCGAAGCCCCGGGTGATCCGCTGCGCGGCCGCGACCGGGATCACCATCATCGCGCTGACCAGCAGCAGTCCCACGATGCGCATGGCGACGGTGACGGTGACGGCGGCGGTGACCGCGATCAGCAGGTTCAGCAGGCGCACCGGCAGGCCGGTGACCTTGGCGAACTCCTCGTCCTGGCAGACGGCGAAGAGCTGCCGGCGCAGGCCGAGGGCGACGGCGAGGACGAAGGCGGCGAGGAGCGCCATCGCGGTGACGTCCTCGGGCGCGACGGCGGTGATCGAGCCGAACATGGGGCCCAGGAGCTTGGACGTGGAGCTGCCGCCGAGGTTCACGATCATCACGCCGCCCGCGAGGCCGCCGTAGAACAGCAGCGACAGGGCGACGTCCCCGCTGGTCCTGCCCCGGGAACGGATCGTCTCCATCGCGACGGCGCCGACGACCGCCACGAGGGTGGCCATCCACACCGGGCTGGTGTTGGTGACGAGGCCGAGCGCGACACCGGTCATCGCGACGTGGCCGAGGCCGTCGCCCATGATCGCCTGGCGGCGCTGGACCAGGTACGTGCCGATGGCGGGCGCGGTCACGCCGACCAGCGCGGCGGCGATCAGCGCGCGCACCATGAAGGGGTCGTTGAGGAAGCCCATCAGCTCAGCAGTCCCGTCCGCAGGGGTTCGGCGTCGTGCGCCGCGTGGGGGTGTACGTGGTCGTGGCCCGGCAGGGCGTGCTGCCCCACGGCCTCGGGGGGCGGGCCGTCGTGCGTGACGCAGCCGTCGCGCAGGACGACCGCCCGGTCGATCAGGGGTTCCAGGGGGCCCAGCTCGTGCAGGACCAGCAGGACCGTGGTCCCGGCCTCGACCTGGCGGCGTACGGCGTTGGCCAGGACCTCCTGGTTGCCCAGGTCCACGCCGGCCATCGGCTCGTCCATGATCAGGAGTTCGGGTTCGGCGGCGAGCGCGCGGGCGATGAGCACGCGCTGGTGCTGGCCGCCGGAGAGGGCGTTGACCGAGGCGTCGGCGTGGCCCTCCATGTCCACCAGGGACAGGGCGTGCTCGACGGCGGCCTTGTCGGCCCTGCGCAGGATCCCGAAGCGGGTGCGGGTCAGCCGGCCGGAGGTGACGACCTCGCGGACCGTGGCGGGCACGCCCCCGGCGGCGGTGGTGCGCTGGGGGACGTAGCCGATCCGCGACCACTGGCGGAAGCGCTTGAAGTCGGTGCCGAAGAGGGACAGCTCGCCGGAGGTCAGGGGGACCTGGCCGACGACGGCGCGGACGGCCGTGGACTTGCCGGAGCCGTTGGCGCCGAGCAGGGCGACGACCTCGCCCCGGCGCACGGTGAGGTCGACCCCGCGCAGCACGGGGCGCGAGCCGAGCGAGGCCGTGGCCCCGCGCAGGGATATGACGGTCGGGTCCTCGTCCTCGTGCGGCGTGGACTGCATGGTGCGCGCCTCCGTTACTGCCATTACTTGCTCCCGAGTGCCTTCTGGAGGTTCTTCAGGTTGGAGCGCATGACCTCGAAGTAGTCGGCGCCCTGGGACGAGTCGGTGATGCCTTCGAGGGGGTCCAGGACATCGGTCTTGAGGCCGGTGTCCCGGGCGAGGGCCTTGGCCGTCTTGTCGCTGGCCAGGGCCTCGAAGAACACGGTCGTCACATTGTCCTTCTTCGCGACGGACTGGAGTTCCTTCATCCGGGCCGGGCTGGGCTCGGCCTCGGGGTCGACGCCGGCGATGCCCTCCTGGTCCAGGCCGTAGCGCTCGGCGAGGTAGCCGAAGGCGGAGTGCGTCGTGATGAAGGTCTTGGTGGCCGTGTTCTGCAGGCCGTCCTTGAACTCGGTGTCGAGCGCGCCCAGCTTGGCGACGAGTTCGCCGGCGTTCTTGCGGTAGTCGGCCGCGTGGGAGGGGTCGGCCTTCTCCAGCGCCGCGCCGACGCCCTTGGCGATCTCCGCGTACTTGACGGGGTCGAGCCACACGTGGGGGTCGGTGCCGGCCTCGCCGTGGTCGTGCCCGTCGCCCTCGCCCTCGGCCGCGTGGTCGTGGCCCTCGTGCCCGGCGGCGGAGTGGGTCTCCAGCTTGGTGAGGGTGGCGGCGTCGACGACGTTCTTCACGCCGGACAGCTCGATGGCCTTGTCGACGGCGGGCTGGAGGGTCTTGAGGTAGAGCACCACGTCGGCGTCGCCCAGCTGCGAGGTCTGCCGGGGCGTGATCTCCAGGTCGTGCGGTTCCACGCCCGGCTTGGTGAGGCCCGTGACCTTCACGTGGTCCTTGCCGATCTGCTCGGCGAGGAACTGCAGCGGGTAGAAGGACGCCGTCACGCCCAGTCTGCCGCCCTTGTCGTCACCGGCCCCACCACCGGCTCCGGAGCAGGCGGTGAGGGCCGTCGCGGCCAGGGCGACGGCACCGGCGAGGGCGGCGCTGGGTATGAGGCGTCGTACGTTCATGACATCCATTTTCATCAAAGATGGAAACGATTGTCAAAAACCCAGGTGGGCGGACCGTCGCGGTCCGCAGAAGGGGTCCCCGATTTGATAGGCGGGGTGCGGGCGCCGGTAACCTAAAGACTTCGCCGTTCGTCCTCGTAATGAAGAGAGCACCGTGGCCGCCGACAAGATCGAAACCATCGTCAGCCTGAGCAAGCGCCGTGGCTTCGTTTTCCCGTGCAGTGACATCTACGGCGGCTCCAGGGCTGCCTGGGACTACGGCCCGCTCGGTGTCGAGCTCAAGGAGAACATCAAGCGCCAGTGGTGGAAGGCGATGGTCACCGGACGCGAGGACGTCGTCGGCCTCGACTCTTCCGTGATCCTGGCCCCCGAGGTGTGGGTGGCCTCCGGCCACGTCGCGACCTTCTCCGACCCGCTCACCGAGTGCACCTCCTGCCACAAGCGCCAGCGTGCCGACCACCTGGAAGAGGCGTACGAGGCCAAGCACGGCCGCCTGCCCGCCAATGGTCTTGCCGACATCAACTGCCCCAACTGTGGTGTGAAGGGCCAGTTCACCGAGCCGAAGCAGTTCTCCGGCATGCTGGAGACCCACCTCGGCCCGACCCAGGACACCGGCTCCAAGGCGTACCTGCGCCCGGAGACGGCCCAGGGCATCTTCACCAACTTCGCCCACGTGCAGACCACCGCGCGCAAGAAGCCCCCGTTCGGCATCGCGCAGATGGGCAAGTCCTTCCGCAACGAGATCACGCCGGGCAACTTCATCTTCCGCACGCGCGAGTTCGAGCAGATGGAGATGGAGTTCTTCGTCAAGCCGGGCGAGGACGAGCAGTGGCAGGAGTACTGGATGCAGGAGCGGTGGAACTGGTACCGCGACCTCGGCATCCGTGAGGAGAACATCCGCTGGTACGAGCACCCGAAGGAGAAGCTGTCCCACTACTCGAAGCGCACCGCCGACATCGAGTACCGCTTCAACTTCGGTGGCAACGAGTTCTCCGAGCTGGAGGGCGTGGCCAACCGCACCGACTTCGACCTGAAGGCGCACTCCGCCGCCTCCGGCCAGGACCTCGTCTACTTCGACCAGGAGTCGAAGGAGAAGTACACCCCGTATGTCATCGAGCCGGCGGCCGGCGTGAACCGCGCCATGCTCGCCTTCATGCTCGACGCGTACAACAACGAGGACGAGGCCCCCAACGCCAAGGGCGTCATGGAGAAGCGCACCGTCATGCGCCTCGACCCGCGCCTGGCGCCCATCAAGGTCGCCGTCCTCCCGCTGTCCCGCAACCCGCAGCTGTCGCCGAAGGCCAAGGGCCTCGCCGCCGACCTGCGCAAGTTCTGGAACATCGAGTTCGACGACGCCGGCGCCATCGGCCGCCGCTACCGCCGCCAGGACGAGATCGGTACGCCGTTCTGCGTCACCGTCGACTTCGACACCCTGGACGACAACGCGGTGACCGTGCGCGAGCGCGACACCATGAAGCAGGAGCGCGTCTCCCTGGACCAGATCCAGAGCTACCTCGGCAGCCGTCTGCTCGGCTGCTAGGTCTCCACGCGAAAAGGCCGGTGGCCCGGTGCGCGATCCGCGCACCGGGCCACCGGCTTTCGTGTGCTTCGCGGCGGGTCAGGCCGCGGGGGTTCCTCCGGCCGCCCGCTCGGCCTCCGGCGCGGCTTCCTGCGCGGCCGCCTCGGCGGCGCGGCGCTCCCCCTCCGCCTGGGAACGCTTGCCGTAGCGGGCCGTCCACAGCGCCAGGCCGCCCAGCGTCCCGTAGATCATGAACGGGCTGATCGTCACCATGGTCGAGGTGCTCAGGACGAAGGCCAGGGCCACCCGGACCAGGGCCTCGACGATGTAGGCCACGCCCCAGACCAGGGTCATGCGACGCATCGTGGTGCGGAAGCCCTCGTACTGCCACAGGCCGTTCCACCAGGCGGTGCTCTCGGGAGTGCCGTCCGTGGCAAACTTGCGGCCGAAGTAGAACATCAGCGGGCGGGCCGTCGCCAGGGTCACCAGGCAGAGCAGCCCGAACAGGCCCGTCACGCCCGAGTCCTTGATCAGCAGGGCCCGCGCCGAATGGGTGCCGACGAGCGAAACGACGGCTGTGATCACCAGGAACACCATGGTGACCAGGGCGAATTCGTCGAACTTGCGCCGCCAGGCCACGACGATGGCGGTGTCGAGGACCGGCCAGGCCCCACTGACCAGCAGTGCCGCGAACTCACTCCAGCCGTGGTCGTCGGTGAGCGTGTTGTACGTCAGGATCGGCGCGACCACATTGAGGCCGATCGTCATGATCCAGCTGACGGCGGCGGCCGCGCCGGAGCGCGCGGGAGGTGCGGGACGTGAGACGTCGGTGGACAAGGTTCCCCCTGGAACGTACCTGGTGACGTGTGCGGTAAGGGGACCGTAAAGAAATGACAGGGGCATGTACAACACGACTGACCCAAAATGATCACCAAGCCGTCCGGAGGGCCTCGCTCCGGATAGTGGAATCCCAGGTCAGGCGCGCAGGCCCCGGATGATGAGCGAGGTGACGGCCTCGAACTCGGGCACGATCGTCGGCGAGATCCAGTCGGCCGCGTACTGCGGATCATGGAAGCGCCCGGTGGCGTCGAAGACGGCGCGGGCGGCCGCCGGGACATCGGGCGCGGCCAGGGTTCCGGCCGCGACGCCCTCGGCGATGATCCGCGCCAGCTGGTCGATGAGCTGGGTCAGGTGGGCGTCGACCACCCCGCTGTTCTCGGCGAGCAGCACGGTGTAGGTGGCGAACAGCTCGGGATCCGCCCCGGCCTTCTGCCGCTTGGCCTCGAAGAGCGCTCCGAGCCACGCCTCCAGCTTGGAGGGGGCCGCCTCGGCCGGAGCCGAGGCGATGCGCTCCAGCACGACCACGCTCTTGGCGAGCCAGCGGTCCGTGACGGCCTCGCGCAGCGCCGCCTTCGACGGGAAGTGCCGGTACACGCTGCCGTGGCTGACGCCGAGGGCGCGGGCCACGTCCACCACGGTCGCCTTGCCCGGGCCGAAGCGCCGCAGCACCTCCTCGGTCGTTTCGAGGATGCGCTCGGGGGTCAGGGGCTCGGCGGCAGCGGGGGGCATGGGTACGACCGTACCGCCCGCTCAGTGCTCGCTGTCCAGGTGGGCCATCTGGGCCGCCGGGTAGCGGTCGCCGGCCGCGGCTCCCGCCGGGACCGCCGCTTCGATGGCGGACAGGTCTGCCGCGGTCAGCTCCACCTGCATGGCACCGAGTGCCTCGGTCAGCCGGTCCCGGCGCCGGGCCCCGACCAGCGGCACGATGTCGACGCCGTGGCGCGGGCCCTGCGCGAGCACCCAGGCGATGGCGGTCTGGGCGACGCTCACACCCTTCTCCGCGGCCACCTTGCGCAGCGCCTCGACCAGGTCGAGGTTGCGCTGGAGGTTCTCGCCCTGGAAGCGCGGGCTCATCCCGCGGAAGTCGCCCGGGCCCAGCTCGCGGTCACGGGAGAAGTGGCCGCTGATCAGGCCGCGCGAGAGCACCCCGTACGCGGTGATCCCGATGCCGAGCTCTCTGGCGGCCGGCAGGATCTCGGCCTCGATGCCGCGGGAGATCAGGGAGTACTCGATCTGGAGGTCGGAGATCGGGGCCACGGCGGCGGCCCGGCGCAGGGTGTCGGCGCCGACCTCGGAGAGGCCGATGTGCCGCACGTGGCCCGCCTGCACGGCCTCGGCGATGGCCCCGACGGTCTCCTCGATCGGGACGTCCGGGTCCACGCGGGCGATCCGGTAGATGTCGATGTGGTCCCGGCCGAGCCGCTGCAGGGAGTAGGCCAGGAAGTTCTTCACGGCCGCGGGCCGGCCGTCGTATCCGGCGAAGCCGCCCTCGACGGTGCGCAGGGCCCCGAACTTGACGCTGGTCAGGGCCGCCTCGCGGGCGGCCGCCGGGGCGGTGCGCAGGGCCTCGTTGATCAGCAGCTCGTTGTGGCCCATGCCGTAGAAGTCGCCGGTGTCGAGCAGCGTGTTCATCCCGGCGGGGGCCGCCTCCAGGAAGGCGTGGACGGTCGCGAGGGACTCGGAGCGGTCGGCCTCGCCGTAGAGCGCGGACATGCCCATGCAGCCCAGCCCCAGGGGGAAGACGGTGGGTCCCGTGGCGCCGAGCGTGCGGGGGGTGGGGGTGGTGTTCTCGTGGGTCGTCATGGAACAACCATGGCATGACGGGTGACAGATTTCAATATCTGTCACCCGTCGGCGTGAAGCGGCCGGTGTCCCGCTCGGTACCCGCTCGGGAGCGGCGGCCCGTCAGGCCGCGGGGGGAGCGGCCGCCGCCGCGGGGCTGAGGGCCGGTTCGAGGTCGCGGGCCGTGCGCCGGGCCGTCGCGTCGGCCCAGGCGCCGGTCGTCGCCGCGCCCACCGCCAGGACCAGCAGCCCGCAGGCCGTGATGATCCACCAGGCGGGCCGGGTGGCCGCCGCGAAGTCCCCGCCGCCCGCCGTCCCGGCCGCCAGCACCGCTCCGATCACCGCGACGCCCAGCGCGCCGCCGGTCTGCCGGCTGGTGGAGGCCACGGCGGCCGCGACCCCCGCCTGGGCGCGGGGCATCCCGGAGATCGCCGTATTGGTGATCGGGGCGTTGACCAGGCCGAAGCCGATGCCGAAGAGCACGTACCCGGCGAACATCAGGGGAGTGGAGCCCTCCGCGGAGAACGCCGCGAACAGCAGCCCGCTCGCGCCCATCGCCACCCCCGCGATCAGCAGCGGGAGCCGCGGCCCCCGGGTGGCGACCAGCCGGCCCGCCAGCGGCGCGCACAGGAAGGCCGGCACGGCCATCGGCAGCATGTAGAGCCCGGCGTCCAGGGCGCCCAGCCCCCGTACGTCCTGGAGGTAGAGGGTGTTCAGGAAGAGGAACCCGGACAGCGCGGCGAAGGCGCTCACCGCCATCACCGTCGCCCCGCTGAACGGGGCGCTGCGGAAGAACCGGGGGTCGATCAGCGGCTCCGCGCGCCGGGGCTCGTAGACGACCAGCGCGATCAGGGCGGCCACGGCGGCCAGGGCGCAGCCGACGATGACCGGGGAGGTCCAGCCGGCCGCCGGACCCTCGATGATCCCGTACGTCATCGCGCCGAGCAGGACCATGACCAGCAGCTGGCCCACCGGATCGGGCCGGCGGGGGTGCTCGGCCCGGGACTCGGGCAGGTAGCGCAGGGTCAGGGCGAGGGCGACGAGGCCGACGGGCAGGTTGACCCAGAAGATCGACCGCCAGCCGACGGAGTCCACCAGCAGCCCGCCGATCAGCGGCCCGGCGGCCATGGAGATGCCCACCACCGCGCCCCAGACGCCGATGGCGCGGGCGCGTTCCCTGGGATCGGTGAAGGTATTGGTGATGATCGACATGGCGACCGGGTTGAGCATCGAGCCGCCGACGGCCTGCACCATCCGGAAGGCGATCAGCCATTCGAGGGTGGGGGCCAGCGAGCAGAGCGCCGAGCCCGCCGTGAAGAGGATCAGGCCCGCCGCGAAGACCTTGCGGCGCCCGATCCGGTCGGCCGTGGACCCGGCCAGTATCAGCAGCGAGGCGAGGACCAGCGTGTAGGCGTCGATCGTCCACTGCATGCCCGAGACCGAGGCGTGCAGCTCGTGGCGCATCGAGGGGAGCGCGACGTTCAGGACGGTGTTGTCGAGACTGACGATGAGCAGGCTCATGCAGCAGATCGCCAGGACGAGCACGCGCCGCCGATGACTCATGTGATGCATGCCGCCGATAGTACGTCTAACTAACAACAGGGGCATGCGCGACAATGGGGGGATGACCACGCTCCCCCCGCCGCTCGCGATCGGCCCGCACACCGTGCAGCCCCCGGTGGTGCTCGCGCCGATGGCCGGCATCACCAATGCCCCGTTCCGCACCCTCTGCCGCGAGTTCTCGGGCGGCAAGGGACTGTTCGTGAGCGAGATGATCACGACCCGCGCCCTGGTCGAGCGCAACGAGAAGACCATGCAGCTGATCCACTTCGACGCGACGGAAAAGCCCCGCTCGATTCAGCTGTACGGGGTGGACCCGGTGACGGTCGGCAAGGCCGTCCGGATGATCGTCGAAGAGGACCGCGCCGACCACATCGACCTCAACTTCGGCTGCCCGGTCCCCAAGGTCACCCGCAAGGGCGGCGGCTCGGCCCTGCCCTACAAGCGCAACCTGCTGCGCGCGATCCTGCGCGAGGCCGTCGCGGGCGCGGGCGGCCTGCCGGTGACGATGAAGATGCGCAAGGGCATCAACGACGAGCACCTCACCTACCTCGACGCCGGCCGGATCGCCGTCGAGGAGGGGATCACCGCCATCGCCCTGCACGGCCGCACCACGGCCCAGCACTACGGCGGGACGGCCGACTGGGAGGCCATCGCGCGCCTCAAGGAGCACGTGCCCGAGATCCCGGTGCTCGGCAACGGCGACATCTGGTGCGCGGAGGACGCCCTGCGCATGGTCCGCGAGACCGGCTGCGACGGCGTGGTCGTGGGGCGCGGCTGCCTGGGGCGGCCGTGGCTGTTCAACGACCTGGTCGCGGCCTTCGAGGGCCGGCCCGAGGACTTCCACAAGCCCGTGCTGCGCGAGGTCGCGGCCACCATGGTCCGGCACGCACAGCTGCTGGGGGAGTGGATCGGAGACGAGGCGCGCGGGGTGATCGACTTCCGTAAGCACGTGGCCTGGTACCTCAAGGGCTTCGCGGTGGGGTCCGAGATGCGGGGGAAGCTGGCGGTCACGTCCTCCCTGGCCGAACTGGACGCTCATCTGAGCGAGCTCGACCTGGACCAGCCGTGGCCCGAGAGCGCGGACGGTCCGCGCGGCCGGACGTCCGGAAACAACCGGGTTGTCCTGCCCGAGGGCTGGTTGAACGATCCGTACGACTGCGCGGGCGTGAGCGAGGACGCCGAGCTGGACACGTCCGGAGGCTGACAAATCGCCCTCCGTGCGGCGTGATATACGCCACGCATGGGAGGGGTTTCGCTCAGATGAGCACATAAGTCACGGGTAAGACTTTCAAAGGGTGGCACTGGGTGCCACCCTTTGTGCGTTCAAGACTTGAACGCAAATGTATCGATGATCGCTCATCCGAGCGTGATCAGGCCTCAAAGCCCCCCTCCGCCTTCGGGTTCTGAACGCTGCAACGGGGATTTCCTTACCCGTGAGTTACTTTCGATCTGGTGGCGCACGGGTGGTTACAGCCGCATGACGGCCAAGTGGACGTACCCAGAAGCCTTCGATCTGGGTATGTTCCTGGCCGTCAGGGCAGCCACCCGAGTCCTCGAGGAGTCGAGACCCGTGTCGGAAAACAAAGATCAGAAGTTCGTCTACGACTTCACCGAGGGCAACCGGGACCTCAAGGACCTTCTCGGCGGCAAGGGAGCCAACCTCGCCGAGATGACCAACCTTGGTCTCCCCGTGCCCCCCGGCTTCACCATCACCACCGAGGCCTGCAAGGTCTACCTGGAGAGCGGCTCGGCCCCGGCCGCACTGCGCGACGAGGTCGGCGCGCACCTCGCCGCCCTTGAGGCGAAGATGGGCAAGAAGCTCGGTCAGTCGGACGACCCGCTGCTGGTCTCCGTCCGCTCCGGAGCCAAGTTCTCCATGCCGGGCATGATGGACACGGTCCTCAACATCGGCCTCTCCGACGAGTCCGTGGTCGGCCTCGCCGCCCAGGCGGGCAACGAGCGCTTCGCGTGGGACTCCTACCGCCGTCTGATCCAGATGTTCGGCAAGACCGTCCTCGGCGTCGAGGGCGAGCTCTTCGAGGACGCCCTCGACGAGGCCAAGGCCGCCAAGAAGGTCGCCGTCGACACCGACCTCGACGCCGCCGACCTCAAGAAGCTGGTCAAGGCCTTCAAGAAGATCGTCTCGAAGGAGGCCGGCCGCGAGTTCCCGCAGGACGCCCGCGAGCAGCTCGACCTCGCCGTCGAGGCCGTCTTCAACTCCTGGAACACCGACCGGGCCAAGCTCTACCGCCGCCAGGAGCGCATCCCGAGCGACCTGGGCACCGCGGTCAACATCTGCTCGATGGTCTTCGGCAACCTCGGCCCCGACTCCGGCACCGGTGTCGCCTTCACCCGTGACCCGGCCAGCGGCCACGCGGGCGTCTACGGCGACTACCTGCAGAACGCCCAGGGCGAGGACGTCGTCGCGGGCATCCGCAACACCGTCCCGCTCGCGGACCTGGAGGCCATCGACAAGGCCTCGTACGACCAGCTCATGACGATCATGACGACGCTGGAGACCCACTACAAGGACCTCTGCGACATCGAGTTCACCATCGAGCGCGGTCAGCTGTGGATGCTCCAGACCCGGGTCGGCAAGCGCACCGCCGGTGCCGCCTTCCGCATCGCCACGCAGCTCGTGGACCAGGGCCTGATCGACGAGGCCGAGGCGCTCCAGCGCGTCACCGGCCACCAGCTGGCCCAGCTGATGTTCCCGCGCTTCGACGAGGACGCCAAGACCACCCTGCTGGGCCGCGGCATCGCCGCCTCCCCGGGCGCGGCGGTCGGCAAGGCCGTCTTCGACTCGTACACGGCCGTCAAGTGGTCCCGGTCCGGTGAGAAGGTCATCCTGATCCGCCGCGAGACCAACCCCGACGACCTCGACGGCATGATCGCCTCCGAGGGCATCCTGACCTCGCGCGGCGGCAAGACCTCGCACGCCGCCGTCGTCGCCCGCGGCATGGGCAAGACCTGTGTCTGCGGCGCCGAGGAGCTCGACGTCGACACCAAGCGCCGCCGGATGACGGTCGGCGAGACGGTCATCGAAGAGGGCGACGTCGTCTCCATCGACGGCTCCACCGGCAAGGTCTACCTCGGTGAGGTACCCGTCGTACCGTCCCCGGTCGTCGAGTACTTCGAGGGCCGCATGCACGCCGGCGCCGACGACGCCGACGAGCTGGTCGCCGCCGTGCACCGGATCATGGCCTACGCGGACCGCGTGCGCCGCCTGCGGGTGCGCGCCAACGCCGACAACGCCGAGGACGCGCTGCGCGCCCGTCGCTTCGGCGCCCAGGGCATCGGCCTGTGCCGCACCGAGCACATGTTCCTCGGCGAGCGCCGCGAGATGGTCGAGCGCCTGATCCTCGCGGACACCGACGAGGAGCGCGAGGGCGCCCTGTCGGCCCTGCTGCCGCTGCAGAAGAAGGACTTCATCGAGCTGTTCGAGGCGATGGACGGCCTGCCCGTCACCGTCCGCCTGCTCGACCCGCCGCTGCACGAGTTCCTGCCCGACATCACCGAGCTGTCGGTGCGCGTCGCCCTCGCCGAGTCCCGCAAGGACGCCAACGAGAACGACCTGCGCCTGCTCCAGGCCGTGCACAAGCTGCACGAGCAGAACCCGATGCTGGGTCTGCGCGGTGTCCGCCTCGGCCTGGTCATCCCCGGTCTGTTCGCCATGCAGGTCCGGGCGATCGCCGAGGCCGCGGCCGAGCGCAAGAACGCCAAGGGCGACCCGCGCGTCGAGATCATGATCCCGCTCGTGGGCACCGTCCAGGAGCTGGAGATCGTCCGCGACGAGGCCGACGGGGTCATCGCCGAGGTCGAGGCCGCCACCGGCACCAGCCTCAAGCTGTCGATCGGCACGATGATCGAGCTGCCGCGCGCCGCCCTGACCGCCGGCCAGATCGCCGAGGCCGCGCAGTTCTTCTCCTTCGGCACGAACGACCTGACCCAGACGGTGTGGGGCTTCTCCCGCGACGACGTCGAGGCCAGCTTCTTCACCGCGTACCTGGAGAAGGGCATCTTCGGGGTCTCTCCCTTCGAGACCATCGACAAGGACGGCGTCGGCTCGCTCGTGCGCCACGCGGTCGAGCAGGGCCGGGCCACCCGCCCCGACCTCAAGCTCGGCGTCTGCGGTGAGCACGGCGGCGACCCGGAGTCGGTGCACTTCTTCCACGAGGTGGGCCTCGACTACGTCTCCTGCTCGCCCTTCCGGATCCCGGTGGCGCGTCTGGAGGCCGGCCGTGCGGCCGCCGAGGCGAAGGGCTCCGACAGCCGCTGAGCCCCGCCGGGAGCGGCCGCTGCCGCTCCCCCCTGACCGCGCCTGCCCCCGGTTGCCTGACCTCCGGGGGCAGGCGCGCCTTCATTTCGAAGGCGCCGTCGGAGCGGGTATCGCCGCATATTCAACGAAGTCTTTACGGCGCCAGGCGGTGGACGGATCCCCACCCGTCCACCGCCTGCCGCCTATCCGCCAGGCACGTCGGCGCTTCCCTGTGCGACCGACCGCCAGGCCCCGCAAAGCCCCCCACGGCCTTCACGGAGCGTTTCGGTCGCACCGGAGTGTGCCTGGCGGAGTACAGGATTTCGCTTGTCACGCCCCTGCCGAAAGGGGTTTCAACTGTGGCCGAAAGGGCGTGGTGACCACGTGTGACGGCATGCATACTCATAGGGCGGGGGGATTGCGGTTGCACAGCTGGGGGTTCGGTGCTTCGTATCCATTTCACTGGAGTGGACCTGGCACGCGTACGGATGGCAGGACGTCCCGATGCGTTGTGGGAAACGATTCTGAGTTTTCACCGCTTAAGAGACCGGCGTGATGTCCGGTTGTTCGGTGAATGGCGTACGGAAACCCGTAGCCGGTTGAATGGTGAAACAAGGCTGCTGGGCGCGCTCATACCCGCGCGCGGCTATTTCCCGGATTTCCTGACCCCGGCCGAGGGGCAGTACGGATGGGACGTCGGCCTCGACGCCCTGCGCGGGCTACGGCCCGAACGGCTGCGGCGCGAGCTGCTGCTCGTGGGCGCGGGCGCCGGGACGGGCTTCGGGGCGGCCTTCGGGACCCCGACGCCGACCCGGCTGCGGGAGTTCATCGACGGCGGCACCAAACACCTGCCCCGGCTCCTGGGCGAGCTGCGGGGCTACCACCGCGCGGCCGTGGAGCCGTACTGGAGCCACATCCAGGCCCAGATCGAGGCGGAGCGGGCGGCGCGCGGCCGGGCGCTGCTGGACGGCGGCGCGGACGAGCTGCTCGCCTCCCTGCCGCCGATGCTGCGCTGGCGGGCCCCGGTGCTGGAGTGCGAGTACCCGGTGGACCGGGACGTACGGCTGCGGGGGCGCGGGCTGCTGCTCCAGCCCTCCTTCTTCTGCCGGCGCACCGCGGTGACCCTGCACGACCCGGAGCTGCCGCCCGTGCTCGTCTACCCGGCCGCGGCCCAGCTGGCCTCCACGACGGCCGGCGGCGAGGCCGCCCGCCCCGCGGAGGAGCAGCGCCAGCGGACCCTGGGCAAGCTGGTGGGCCACACCCGCTCCGTGGTGCTGCGGGCCATCGGCGACGGGGCCACCACCAGCGAACTGGCCCGCCGGGCGGGGGTCTCCCTGGCCTCGGCGAGCCAGCACGCCTGCGTGATGCGCGAAGCCGGTCTGGTGACCACCCTCCGGCACGGCAACGCCGTCCTGCACACCGTCACCCCGCTGGGCGCGGCCCTCCTCAAGGGGGGCGCCGTGGTGTCCTGACCTGGCGTGCACGGCTCTGACCTGCGGTTTCGTGGCGCTGCGGAGAAACTTTGAAAAAGTTTCCCGAAGAGCGATGAGTTCGCCGGGGGGCCGCGGTCTACCTCTCGAAAGCACCACACGAGAGAAGAGAGAGACCGAGATGGCCACCATGATCTTCGTCAACCTGCCCGTCAAGGACCTGGAGGCGACCAAGGCCTTCTGGAGCGCGCTCGGTTACTCCTTCAACGCGCAGTTCACCGACGAGAACTGCGCGGCCATGCCCATCACCGAGAGCATCGTCGCGATGTTCCTCACCGAGGCCCGCTACAAGGACTTCACCCACAAGGCCATCGCCGACGCCACCACCACCTCCGAGGTGCTGCTGTGTCTGAGCGCCGAGAGCCGCGCCGCGGTCGACGCGCAGGTGGACGGGGCCCTGGCGGCCGGGGCCACCGAGCCCCGGCCCGCCCAGGACCACGGCGTCATGTACGGCCGGGCCTTCGACGACCTCGACGGCCACACCTGGGAGATCATGTGGATGGACCCCTCGGTGGTCCAGGGCTGACCGGAGCTACGGGGCCGCGGCGGTCCGCACCGGGTACGTCCGGACCGCCACCTCCTCGTCGTCCAGGCAGCGCCCCGACTCCAGGTCGAAGCGCTGCTTGAGCAGCGGCGAGGCCACGAACGGCCGGCCCGCCGCCCACCCCAGGAGCCCGCGCGACAGGACGTGCGCGCCAGTGAAGGGGTCCTGGTTGCCGATCGCGTACGGGCGCCCGGCGCGGTCGAGGAACACGGCGGCCTGGCTCCCGTCGGGCAGCAGGGCGGCGACCCCCCGCCCGGGGGTGAGCGAGGACAGCTCGCACACCGTCAGCCAGCCTTCCGCCACCCGCAGTTCCACGGTCATCGGACGGTACCTCCCAGGGTCAAGGCGGCCAGGTCGGGCTTGACCTGGTCGCGTTCGGGCACGAACCGCACGCTCGGGTCGGGGGTGCCGGGAGCGTTGACGAAGGACACGAACCGGCGCATCCGCTCCGGGTCCCGCAGGGTTTCGGCCCACTCGTCGCGGTAGTGCGCGACGTGGTCGGCCATCAGCGCCTCCAGTTCCGCGCACAGTCCGAGCGAGTCGTGCACGATCACGTCCCGCAGGTGGTCCAGGCCCCCCTCCAGCCGGTCCAGCCAGGTCGACGTGCGCTCCAGCCGGTCCGCGGTGCGGATGTAGAACATCAGGAAGCGGTCGATGAGCCGGACCAGTTCGGCGTCCGACAGGTCCTGGGCCAGGAGGTCGGCGTGGCGCGGGGCGGCCCCGCCGTTGCCGCCGACGTAGAGGTTCCAGCCGTTCGCCGTGGCGATGATCCCGAAGTCCTTGCTCTGGGCCTCGGCGCACTCGCGGGTGCAGCCGGAGACCGCCGACTTCAGCTTGTGGGGCGCGCGCAGGCCGCGGTAGCGCAGCTCCAGGTCGATGGCCATGCGGACGCTGTCCTGGACCCCGTAGCGGCACCAGGTCTGCCCGACACAGGACTTCACCGTCCGCAGGGCCTTGCCGTAGGCGTGGCCGGATTCGAATCCGGCGTCGACCAGGCGCGCCCAGATGCGGGGGAGCTGGTCCACGCTCGCGCCGAAGAGGTCGATGCGCTGGCCGCCGGTGATCTTCGTGTAGAGGCCGAAATCGCGGGCCACCTCGCCGATCACGATCAGCTTGTCGGGGGTGATCTCCCCGCCCGGGATGCGCGGGACGACCGAGTAGGAGCCGTTGCGCTGCAGGTTCGCGAGGAAGTGGTCGTTGGTGTCCTGGAGGGCGGCCTGCTCCCCGTCCAGGACGTAGCCGCTCGCGCCCAGCGTGGGGGCGAGGGAGGCGATGACCGAGCCGACGGCAGGCTTGCAGACCTCGCAGCCCTCGCCGCCCCGGGCCTCCTCGCGGCCGTGGGCGTCGAGGATCTCCCGGTACGAGGTCAGGCGGCGGGTGCGGACGATCTCGTAGAGCTCGGCGCGGGTGTACGGGAAGCAGCCGCACAGCCCCTTGTCGGCGGCGGCCGGCAGCAGCCGGCCGATCACCTTCAGGCAGCCCCCGCAGCCGGTCCCGGCCTTGGTGCACTTCTTGACCTCGGGCAGGGTCGAGCAGGCGGTGATCGCCTTCTTGGTGACGTTGTGGCAGGAGCAGATCACCGCGGTGTCCGGGAGCGAGGCCGGGCCCAGCCGGGTGGCGGGGCCGAGCCCGGCGGGCAGGACCAGCTGCTCCGGGGCGACGGGCGGGACGCTGCCGGTGAGCGGGCGCAGCAGCCCGTACGCGTCGGCATCGCCGACCAGCACCCCGCCGAGCAGGACCCCGTCCGGGGAGACGACGAGCTTCCTGTAGACGCCGCTGCGCGAGTCGGACCAGACCACGTCCAGGCTGTCGGGGGAGGCTCCGTGCGCGTCGCCGAAGGAGGCCACGTCCACACCGAGCAGCTTCAGCTTGGTGGACAGGTCGGCCCCGGTGAACTCCCGCTCGCGGCCCAGCAGGTCCTCGGCGGCCGTCTCGGCCATCTCGTAGCCGGGCGCGACCAGGCCGTACACCCGGCCGTCGCAGGCCAGGGCGCACTCGCCGACGGCGTAGATCCGCGGGTCGGAGGTGCGGCAGCGGGAGTCGACGGCGATCCCGCCGCGTTCGCCGACGTCCAGGCCGCAGTCGCGGGCGAGCCCGTCGCGTGGGCGGACCCCGGCGGAGAAGACGACGAGCCCGGTGTCGACGGTGGAGCCGTCCGAGAGCCGCATGCCGGTGACCGCGCCGTCCTCGCCCGTCAGCACCTCCTGGGTGCCGACGCCGGTGTGCACGGTCAGCCCCATGGACTCGACGGTCCGCAGCAGGGCGGCGCCGCCGCCCTCGTCCACCTGGACGGGCATCAGCCGGGGCGCGAACTCCACGACGCGGGTGGCGAGTCCGAGGCCCTTGAGCGCCCCGGCCGCCTCCAGGCCGAGCAGTCCGCCGCCGACGACGGCGCCGGCGGTGCGCGTTTTGGCGTACTCCTCGATCGCGAGGAGGTCCTCGACCGTGCGGTACACGAAGCAGCCCGGGGCGTCCTTCCCGGGGACGGGCGGCACGAAGGGGTAACTGCCCGTCGCCAGGACCAGGACGTCGTACGGGAACACGCGCCCGGACCGGGAGGTGACGGTGCGCGCCTCCCGGTCGATGCTCTCGGCGGGGTCGTCGAGGTGCAGCGCGATGCCGTGCCGCTCCATGAACCCGTCCGGGACGAGGGACAGGTCCTCGGGGGTGCTGCCGGAGAAGTACGAGGTCAGGTGCACGCGGTCGTAGGCGGCCCGGGGCTCCTCGCAGAGCACGGTGATCCGGTGCGTGGCGGTGGCGCCGCGTTCGGCGAGGGCCTCCAGGTAGCGCTGGCCGACCATGCCGTGGCCGATCAGCACGATCGCGGGCAGGGGCTCGGTCATGTCAGTGGCCTCCGTCGTCGGTGAGCAGGTGGAACAGGTCGCCCAGTGGTTCGTCGCCCGCCCAGCCGCGGGCGAGGGCGCCCACGGTGGAGAGCTCGCCCAGCAGCACCCCGCCGACGAGGCGGTCGCCGCGGACGACGACCTTGCGGTAGGTGCGGCGGGTGGCGTCGGCGAGACGGACCACGTCGTCGCCGGGGAGCGGGGTCGGCTCGCCGAAGGCGGCGAGGTCGAAGGGGCCGGTGCCCGGGGTGCTCAGGGTGAGGCGGGTGAGGGCGCGGGTCCCGGTGTAGCCGGCCCCGCGGGCGCCGTCGGTGGCGTCGGCGCCCGTCAGGACCGCCGCCAGGGCGTCGGCCTGTTCCAGGGCGGGGCCCGCCAGGCCGTACACCCGGCCGGCGTGTTCGGCGCAGTCGCCGATGGCGTGGACGCGGGGGTCGCCGGTGCGCAGCCGGTCGTCGACCACCACGCCCTCGCGGACGTCCAGCCCGGCGGCGCGGGCGAGCCCGGTACGGGGGCGCACGCCGCAGGCGAGGACGACGAGGCCGGCGTCGAGGCGGTAGCCGTCGGCGAGTTCGACTCCGGTGACCCGGCGGGCGGCGTGGCCCGGCCGGGCGGCGGGGGTGGCGGTGGCGGTGGCGGTGGCGGTGGTGGTCAGGCCGCGGACGCGGCAGTGCGTGTGGATCTCCACGCCGAGGGAGTTCAGGTGGGCGTGCAGCAGCGCGGACGCGTCCGCGTCCAGCTGGCGCTCCATCAGGCGCTCCGCCTGCTGGGCGAGGACCACCTGCGCGCCCCGGGCGGCCAGGGCGCGGGCGGCCGAGACGCCCAGGAGCCCGCCGCCGATGACCACCGCGCGCAGGTCCGGTCGTACGGCGGCGGCCAGGGTGAGGCAGTCGTCCATGGTGCGGAACGCGTGTACCCCGTCGGGGAGTTCCCGGCCGCCGGGGGTGAACAGCCCGCGCAGCGGCGGCAGCACCGGGTTCGAGCCGGTGGCCAGCACCAGCGTGTCGTACGTCTCCACGCTGCCGTCGTCGCAGTGCACCCGCCGCTCGGCGCGGTCGACGCGCACGGCCCGCACCCCGCGGCGCAGCACGGGACCGGGGTCCGGGAGGGCGGTCACCGCGGGGGCGTACCGGCCCGCCAGGACCTCGGCGAGCAGGACCCGGTTGTAGGGGGCGTGGCTCTCCTCGCCGAGGACGCGCACCCGCGCGGCCGGGCCCAGCCGCGCGGCGAGCCGCAGGCCCGCCAGGCCGCCGCCGATCACCACCACACGCTGTTGCGAGGTCATGGAACGAGCGTGCGGGCCCGCTGTTTCCCCGCCGCATCACCCCTGTTACCCGGACGGAACGCCGACCTCAGCGCCGGGATTAAGGGCTGGTGAGGCCTTCCTCAAGGCGCCCTTAAGGATCACCGGGAGGACTCCGCAGGACCTCGGGAGGCTCTTAGCGTGGGCGCCATGCGAGATGTGGCGGTGCGGGTCAAGGGCGGGATGCTGGGCGGCGCGGGGCTGGTGGTCCTGCTCTGGGCCGCCCAGGTGCGGCCCTCGGCCCGGCTCGACGCGCTCTTCGCCACCGCCGCGCACCTGACCGGGCTGCTCGCCGGGTACGGGATCCTCGTGCTGCTGTTCCTGATGGCCCGGGTGCCCGCCGTGGAGCACGGGATCGGAGGCGACCGGCTCGCCCGCTGGCACGCGCTGGGCGGCCGGCACGTGCTCCTGCTCTGCTTCGGGCACGGGCTCCTGGCCCTGTTCGGCTACGCCGTGCACGAGGGCGCGGACGTGCTCTCCGCCGCCCGGGGGCTGCTCGGCTACCCGGCGCTCGCGGCCGCCGCGGCCGGGACGGGTCTCCTGGCCGCGGTCGGCGTGACCTCCGCCCGCGCCGTACGCCGCCGCCTCGCGCACGAAACCTGGCGCGGGGTGCACCTGGCCGTGTACCTCGCCGCCGCCCTGGCCTTCGGGCACCAGCTCGCCGGGCCCGATCTGGCGGTGGCCGCCTGGTTCTGGGCCCTCGCCCACGCCCTCGTCGGCGTGCTGCTGGTCTGGTACCGGGCCGTGGTGCCCGTACGGCAGGCCCTGCGGCACGCGCTGCGCGTCGCCGAGGTGCGGGCGGAGGGCCCCGGGGTGGTCTCCGTCGTCATGCACGGGCGCGACCTCGCGGGACTGCGGGCCGAGCCCGGACAGTTCCTGCGCTGGCGGTTCCTGCGGCGGGGGCTCTGGTACACGGCACTGCCGTTCTCGCTCTCCGCGCCGGTGAGCGGCGCCGCCCTGCGGATCACCGTCAAGGGGCTCGGCGGGCACTCGCGGCGGATCCGCCGGCTGCGCCCCGGTACGCGGGTCCTCGCCACGGGGCCGTTCGGGGCGCTCACCGCCGCCCGGCGGACGCGGTCCAAGGTGCTGCTGATCGCGGGCGGGGTCGGGATCACCCCGATGCGGGCCCTGTTCGAGACGCTGCCCGGCGGGCCGGGCGACATCACCCTGCTCTACCGGGCCGGGGCCGAGGAACAGCTCGTGCTGCGGGGCGAGCTGGAGGCCATCGCGGCCCTCCGGGGGGCCGGGCTGCACTACCTGCTCGGACCGTCCGACGGCCCCTACGACCCCCTGGCACCGCGGGCGCTGACCGCGCTCGTCCCGGACCTGGTGGAGCACGACGTGTACCTGTGCGGGCCGCCCGGGATGGCGGAGGCGACGCGCGCCGCGCTGCTGCGGGCCGGGGTGCCGGCCGGGCGCGTCCACAGCGAGTGCTTCAGCTTCTGACCCGGCCGCGGGCGGCCCCCGGCTGCCCGGTCCCGCGTTCCCGATCCGCCCGCGAAAGGTCGCCCCGCGTCATGCGTCACCCCCTGCACATCACCGTGCCCGTGTCCCCGCCGGACGGTGGCGTGCCGCGCGCCGCCGCCCGGCACCGCAGGCCGCGCCCGGACTCCGTCCCGCGGGCCGCGCTGGCCGGGCTGGTCCGCGTACCGCCCGCCCGGCGGCTCGCGGCCGGGCTGGGGCTGGCCGGCGTACTGGTCGCCACCGCGCTGACGGCATGGGTGGATCCTGCTGCTCCGGTGGCCCCGGACCGGGTGCCGGCCGGGCGAAGCTCAACCTTTGCGCAAGTTTCCCGGGATTGATGGAAGGTGCATCGAACCTGTCCCTAGGGTCGGGTCCGTGCCTGACATATCAATCACCATGATCATCGTGCTGTGCGTGGCCGCAGCCGCGGCCGGCTGGATCGACGCGGTGGTGGGCGGCGGCGGACTGCTGCTCCTGCCCGCCCTGCTGCTCGGGCTGCCGCACGCCCACCCCGCCACCGTGCTCGGCACCAACAAGGCGGTGGCCATCGTCGGCACCACCGGAGCGGCCGTCACCTACGTCCGCAAGGCCCCGGTCGATGTGAAGCTCGCCGTCCGGATCGGTCTGGCCGCCCTCGCCGGATCGATGGGGGGCGCCGCACTCGCGGGCGGGATCAGCAAGGACGCGCTGCGCCCGCTGATCATGGGGGTGCTCGTGGTGGTGGCCGCCGTGGTGATCTTCAAGCCCGGCTTCGGCGCCGCCCCCTCCGCCTCGCCCGTCTCCCGGCAGCGGGTGCTGCTCACGATCGGCCTGGCCGGACTGGGCATCGGCTTCTACGACGGCCTCATCGGGCCCGGCACCGGCACCTTCCTGGTGCTGGCCCTCACCGCCCTGCTCCACCTCGACCTGGTCACCGCCTCCGCCACCGCCAAGATCGTCAACGTGTGCACCAACGCCGGGGCGCTCGCGATGTTCGCGTACCAGGGGATGGTGCTGTGGCAGCTGGCCGCGCTGATGGCCGTCTTCAACCTCGCCGGGGGCATGATCGGCGCCGGGATGGCGCTCAAGAAGGGCAGCGGTTTCGTCCGCGGGGTCCTGCTGACGGTGGTGGGCGCGCTGGTGATCAAGCTGGGCTTCGAGCAGTGGGGGTGAGCGGCGGGGTCAGTACGTCCCGGTGAGGTGCGCGAAGACCACCACGTTGCCCTGGTAGCCCGTGCGCGGCGAGAAACCGCCGCCGCAGGTGATCACCCGCAGCTCCGCGCGCGGCGAGGGACCGTAGACGCGCGCGTCCGGGAAGGCCTTGGCGTCGTAGACCTCGACCGCGTGGACCGTGAAGACGGCCGTGCGCCCGTCCGCTCGCGCCACCTCGATCACGGCTCCCCGGCGCAGCGCGCCCAGGTGGTAGAAGACGGCCGGGCCGCTGGCGTCGTCCACGTGTCCCGCGATGAGGGCCGTGCCCGTCGCGCCGGGGGTCGTCCCGTCCCGGTACCAGCCCGCGAGGTCGCGGCGGGTCGGCGGGGGTACTTCGAGACCGCCGTCCTGGTCGAGGCCGAGCCCGGTCAGCGGGGCGTCCACGCGGATGGACGGGATCCGGATCCGGGTGGGCGGGGAGCCGGTGAGCGGGGCGATGGCCCCCGGGTAGCGGTCCTGGGCGCTCAGGGCCTCGGCGGGGGAGGGCAGCGGGGGGCCGACGGGCTCGCGGGAACCGCTGGTCACGAGCCAGATGCCGATGCAGGCGGCGATCGCGACCAGCCCGGCGGGACCGCGCCTCCCGGTCGGGCCCGCCCCGGCCGCGGGGCGCCCGCGCGGGCGCCGGAAGCCGCCGTGCATGCGTACCCCCTGTCGTGCCGTTCCGTTCCGTGGGCTGTCGTTCGGAGGACTGGCCGTCGCCCGGCCCCGCGAACGGGGGGGACCTCGCGGGGCGGGCGACGGGGGGGCGGTACCGGTCGGACCGCGGCCGGGGCCGCGGTGGGCGCCCGTCAGCTCCGCGTGCCGCTCGCCCGGCGACGCAGGAGCCAGGTACCGCCGACGGCGGCCGCGGCCAGGGAGACCACTCCCGCCGTGATCTTGGCGGGGTCGGTGGTGGTGGTCGTGCCACCGCCCACCCCGGTGTGGACGTGGCCCTGCGGGCCGCGCTCGGTGACGATCAGGTCGCCGGTGGCGAACTTGCCGTTCGCGCAGGTCGCGCCGATGCCGTAGGTGCCCGGCCGGAGGCCGTGGTCGACCCGGAACTGGCCCTCGACCACTTCCTTGTGCGTGCCGGGGGCCAGCTTGAAGCGCCCTCCGCCCACGGTGCTGGCGTCTCCCTCCGCGAGGCTGCCGGAGCCGCAGGCCTTGGTGTTCACGGTGACCGTGGCACCCGGGGTGGCGGACTTCGGCCAGACCTCCAGTACGGCGAAGTCCCCCGGCGCGAAAGCGGCCATGCCGAGGTCCGCGGCGGCCACCGCCCCGGCGACCGGTCCGGCGAAGGCGACGGCGGTCAGCGCGGTGGCGGTGAGCACGTGGGCGGTGCTGCGGCGCATGGGTACTCCTGGGGACACGGGGTCGTGTTCCGAGCAAAACCGGCGGCCCCGGCGCGCGCCTGCTGAAGGACCGTCAGATTCTCGGCGGCGTGACCGGTGGGACGGGATCCGCGCACGTCAGAGCCCGTGTAAGGGCATCAGGGTGCCCCCACCCCGTCCGGGTGACGGGGCCCCGCCTCAGGCCCGCGGAAGGGTCACCGTGGCCGCCGCGCCCGAGGGGTCCGGGTTCGACAGGGTCACCGTGGCTCCGATCACCTGGGCCTGGCCGAAGGCGATGGTCAGACCGAGCCCGGTGCCCTGGCCGCGCTCCGCCGCACCCGTTTTGAACCGCTGCGGCCCCTCCCGCAGCAGGCTCTCCGGGAAGCCGGGCCCGTGGTCCCGCACCGTCACCGAGGCCCCCGACACCGTCACGGTGATCGGCCCGGCCCCGTGCCGACGGGCGTTGAGCAGCAGGTTCGTCAGGATCCGCTCCAGCCGCCGGACATCCGTCCGCACCACCGCACCGGCGCCCGTGCGGCTGCCCGCACCGTCGTCCGTACGGCTGCCCGCGCCGCCGACCGTTCGGCTGCCCGCCCCATCGTCCTTGTGGCCGCCCGTACGGCCTTCCGCGCGATCCTCCGTGCACCCGTCCGGCCACCGGTCGGTCCGGCCGTCCGGGCGGCCGGTCTGCCGCTCGCCCGGCCCGCCGCACAGTCCGCCGTCATGGCCACCGCGCAGTCCGCCGTGCACCCGGCCGTCGGGGCCGTCGTGCAGCCCGGCGTCCTCCCCGCCGGACAGGCGGGCCGGTACGCCCGAGCGGTGGGTGATCGAGGCGACCAGGGGGCCCAGCAGGTGCTCCTCCAGCCGTGCCTCCTCCCGGTTCGCGTCGAGCCGGGCCACCTCCAGCAGGTCCTCCGTCAGCGTCCGCAGCGCCCCGACCCGGTCGCGCACCAGCTCCGTCGGCCGTCCGGGCGGCAGCAGCTCGGCCGCCGTGTGCAGCCCCGTCAGCGGGGTGCGCAGTTCGTGCGCCACGTCCGCGGTGAACCGCTGCTCCGCCTCCAGCCGCCGCTGCAGGCTCGCCGCCATGGTGTCGACCGCCGAGGACAGCTCGGCGACCTCGTCCCGGCTCCCCGGGACCCCCGAGGCCCCGATCCGCGCGTCCAGGTCGCCCGCGCTGATCCGCCGGGCCGTCTCCGCGGCCGACCGCAGGTCCTTGCTGAGCCGGCTGGCCAGCAGCGCCCCGCCCACCGCGGAGAGCGCCACCACCCCGGTCCCGGAAGCGATCAGCTGCCCGTCCAGCTCCGCCAGTTCGGCCTGCTCGGCGGTGAGCGCCTGCCGCACCGTCAGCACCCGGCCGCCGCCCACCGGCCGCGCCGCCCACACCGCCGGGTGCGGTCCGGACAGGTCGAGGTAGGTGGTCCGCCGCCCGGCCAGGGCGGCCTCGCGCAGCGGCCCCGGCATGGCGGGGCAGTCGATCCGGGCGTCGGCCTCCCCGACCTTGTCGAAGTCGAGCCGGCCGGTCAGCTCGTAGACCTGCCGTACCCGGATCAGCTGCTCGGTCGCGCTCTTGCGGGCCGCGTCGGCCACCTGGCGCACCCGCGCCTGGTGGATCAGGGCGCCGATGGTGACCGCGACCAGCGAGCAGCCGACGGCCAGCAGCACGGCGATCTTCCAGCGCAGTCCCAGGGCCCGCAGCAGCCGCCGGCCGCGGGCCGGCAGGGCCCTCACCGCGGGGCCCGCCCGTCCGTGCCGGCGCGCTCCGAGGGCCCGGGGGCCCCGGGGCTGCGGCTCGGGCAGGACTTGTTGAAGCGCCGCTCGTCGCTGACCACCGTCATCCGTTCGCCGTCCCAGCGGTAGCGGACGGCCTGTTCGGAGCCGTCGTCGGCGGCGATCCGGATCAGCAGGTCCGGGCCCAGGGACTCGACGGCCATCCGCCGCCCGGCGGTGAAGAGGATGGGGACGATCTGCTTGCCCCGGGCGGTGTACACGCTGAGGGCGGTCCGCCCGGTCTCGGTGTCGGCGGCGACGAGGAGGTCCTGCTTCCCGTCGCCGGTCACGTCGAGGTGGACGGCCGGGCGGACCCCGGCCCGCCCCGGAGCGTCGATCCTCCCCTTGCCCAGGAACGGCTTCATCCGCTTGTCCGCCCGTACGACGTCCAGCTCGTTCACCGCCGTGAGGCCCTGCGGACCCACCTCCGGCGCGCCGGTCAGCGGTGCCGGGGGCGGCTGCCGGGTGCCCGTCGCGACCCCCGCGGCCTTGGGCGAGTCGTCGGCCCAGGCGGGCCAGAGCGCGCGCGGCAGCGGCTGGAGCGAGACGGGGGCCACGGGTTCGCCGACGGCCAGTCCGCCGGGTGCGGCGCAGCCGCCCAGGGCGAGCGCGGTCGCGGACAGCAGCAGGGCGGCGGTGGAGCGGCGGGGTGATCGCGTCATGGGGGAACCGTCGGGAGGTGGGGAGGGGGGCGGTTTCCGACCGTAGTCGGCGACCGTCACGGGGGCCGGGAGATCGTGTAACAGCGGTGCGTACGGTGGTGGTCCGCGCACAGGTCGGGACCTTCGGCCCGCGCCGCGGACTGCCCAGTGTCAGTCGAGGGAGGGCCCTGTGACATCGGTCGATCGGCCGGAAGCCGGCGTACTGCCGTTCTTCGTGTACGGGACGCTACGGCCGGGAGAGGTCAACCACGCCCTCTTCCTGCGGGGGCGCACGGCGGCCGAGGAACCCGCCCGGCTGCCGGACGCGGCGCTCTACGAGGGCCCCGGCTACCCGTACGCCGTCGAGCGGGCGGGCTCCGCCATAACCGGGGAGCTGATCACCCCGGCGCCGGGCGCGTACCGGGAACTGCTGGCCGCGCTGGACCTGCTGGAGGAGTACGCGGGCCCGGGCCGCCCGGGGAACGTCTACGACCGGGTCGCCCGCGAGGCCGTCCGCCCCGACGCCAGCCGCGTCCGCGCCTGGGTCTACCTGGCGGCGGCCCCGCTGGCCCGGCGCCTCACCGCCTCGGGCACCGAGATCCCCGGCGGCGACTGGCTCCGCCGCGGCGACCGGGTCTAGCCGCCG
Source organism: Streptomyces lavendulae subsp. lavendulae (assembly GCF_002803845.1). GTDB lineage: Bacteria > Actinomycetota > Actinomycetes > Streptomycetales > Streptomycetaceae > Streptomyces > Streptomyces lavendulae. Next base: position 5,627,125 of record NZ_CP024985.1, read on the forward strand.
GGACGGCCCCGCTCAGAGCCCTTCGGCCCCGCGGTTGCGCAGGCGCTGCCCGTACTGCTGGAGGACCCACAGTTCCTGCTGGATCGCCGCGTGCTGCTCCGGCGGGGCCTGCGGGCTCAGTCGGGTCATGGCGCCCTGGATCTCCAGGACGCGGCGGTCCACGGCGCGCAGCCGGACCTGGACCAGCTGTACCCCCGCGTAGACCTCGTCCACCGTCTTGGCGTGGATGGCCTCCACCGCCAGCTCCGTGACCATCGCGCGGACGGAGTCGTTCGGCGCGGCCTCGCGGACCCGGACCAGGTAGTCCTCCGTGCCCTGGGCGGCGCCCCCGGCGTCCTGGATGGCCTGGCGGACCGCGGCGTAGGGCGGGGCGGTGAACTCGTCGATCCCGTACGCGTCGAAGGCGGGGGAGACCAGCGCGGGACGCTGGAGCGCCAGCTTGAGCAGCTCGCGCTCGGTGCGGTGGGCGGGGCTGCGCAGGTTCAGGGCGGGACCGCCCCGGTCCGCGGCGGGCGGCTGCGCGGGCGGGGCCTCCTGGGGCGCCCGCCCGCCACCGCGGCCCTGCTGCGGCTGGTTGCCGCGCTCGCGGGCCCAGCGCGCCAGCTGCGCGACCCGCTTGACGACGAACTGCTCGTCGAGGATGCCCAGCATGCCCGCCAGCTGGACGGCCGACTCGTGCTGGATCGAGAGGTCCTTGATGCTCGCGACGACCGGAGCGGCCTCGGCCAGCGCGGCCGCGCGACCCGCCGGGTTCTCCAGGTTGTGCCGGGCAACGATGTGCCGCAGCGCGAACTCGAACAGCGGGGTACGGGCATCCACCAGCCCGGACACGGCGGCGTCGCCCTGCGCGAGCCGCAGGTCACAGGGGTCCATCCCGCCCGGGGCGATGGTGATGGAGGTCTCCGCCGCGAACTTCTGGTCGTCCTCGAACGCCCGCAGGGCCGCCTTCTGCCCGGCCGCGTCACCGTCGAAGGTGAAGATCACCTCGGCGGTCGCGTTGTCCATCAGCAGCCGGCGCAGGATCTTGATGTGGTCCCCGCCGAAGGCCGTGCCACAGGTGGCGATGGCGGTGGTGACCCCGGCCAGGTGGCAGGCCATGACGTCGGTGTAGCCCTCGACGACCACGGCCCGGGAGGTCTTGGCGATCTCCTTCTTGGCCAGGTCGATGCCGTACAGCACCTGGGACTTCTTGTAGATGGCCGTCTCGGGGGTGTTCAGGTACTTCGGGCCGTTGTCGTCGTCGCGCAGCTTGCGGGCGCCGAAGCCGACGACCTCGCCGCTGATGTCGCGGATCGGCCACATGAGCCGGCCGCGGAACCGGTCGATGGGCTTGCCGCTGCGGCTGTCCTGGGCCAGCCCGGAGAGGATCAGCTCCTTGTCGCTGAAGCCCTTGCCGCGCAGGAACCGGGTCAGGTGGTCCCAGCCGGCCGGGCTGTAGCCCACGCCGAAGTGCTCGGCCGCCGCCTGGTCGAAGCCGCGCTCCGCCAGGAACCGGCGGGCGATCTCGGCCTCGGCGCCGCCCAGCTGCTCCGCGTAGAAGAGGGCGGCGGCCTTGTGTGCCTCGACCAGGCGGATGCGCTCGCCACGGCCGCTGGTGCCGGCGGTGTAGCCGCCCTCCTCGTACCGCAGTGTGATCCCGGCCTGGCCGGCCAGCCGTTCGACCGCCTCCGAGAAGGAGAGGTGGTCGATCTTCATGATGAAGTCGAGGGTGTCCCCGCCGGCCTGGCAGCCGAAGCAGTGGTAGAAGCCCTTGCTGGGGCTGACCTGGAAGGACGGGGACTTCTCGTCGTGGAAGGGGCAGAGGCCCTTGAGGTTGCCGCCGCCGGCGTTGCGCAGCTGGAGGTACTCGGAGACCACGGCGTCGATCGGGACCGCGTCCCGTACCGCCTTCACGTCGTCGTCGTTGATCCGTCCTGCCACGCGTGAAGTCTACGGCCGGGCGCGGACAAACCCGTCAGGCCCCCTGCCCCGGCAGCAGCGAGGTGAGCGGAACCTCCGGGTCCGTGAGCCGGTCGGCCTGTACCGGGCGTCCCGACCTGATCAGGGCCTGGATCTGCTCGGCGACGTCCCACACGTTCACGTTCATGCCGGCCAGCACCCGGCCCTCGGAGAGCCAGAAGGCGATGAACTCCCGCTTGCCGACGTCCCCGCGGATCAGCACCTGGTCGTAGCTCCCGGCCGGGGCGTACCCCGAGTACTCCAGGCCCACGTCGTACTGGTCGGAGAAGAAGTACGGCACCCGGTCGTAGCTGACCTCCTGGCCCAGCATGGCCCGCGCGGCGGCGGGGCCGCCGTTGAGGGCGTTGGCCCAGTGCTCCACGCGCAGCCGGGACCCGATCCACGGGTGGTGGGCGGCGGCCACGTCCCCGGCCGCGTAGATGTCCGGATCGGAGGTGCGCAGCGACTCGTCGACCGCGATCCCGCCGCCGTGCTCCCGGTCGACCAGGGCCAGGCCGGAGGTCTCGGCGAGCGCGGTCCGGGGCGCGGCGCCGATCGCCGCGAGCACCGCGTGGGCCGGGTGTTCCTCGCCGTCCTCCGTCCGCGCGGCCAGCACCATGCCGTCCTGGCCGACGATCTCGGTGAGCCGCGCCCCGAAGTGGAAGCGGACCCCGTGCTCGGCGTGCAGGTCGGTGAAGAGCCGGCCGACCTCCGGGCCCAGCACCGCGTGCAGCGGGGTGGCCAGCGGCTCGATCACGGTGACCTCGGCCCCGTACTCGCGGGCCGCCGCCGCGACCTCCAGGCCGATCCACCCGGCGCCCGCGATCAGCAGGTGGCCGTTGTCCCTGCCCAGGGAGGCCAGGACGCCCCGCAGCCGCTCGGCGTGCGCGAGGCGCCGCAGGTGGTGCACGCCGGCCAGGCCCGTTCCCGGGACGTCCAGGCGGCGCGGTTCGGCGCCGGTGGCCAGCAGCAGTTTGTCGTAGTGCAGCAGGGTGCCGTCGCCCAGGCGCACCGTCTTGGCGGCCCGGTCCAGGTGGACGGCGGGCTGGCCCAGGTGCAGTTCGATCTCGGCGCTCGCGTACCAGGACGGCTCGTGGACGAAGACGCTGTCGCGGTCCTCCTTGCCCACCAGGTAGCCCTTCGACAGCGGTGGCCGCTCGTACGGATGCTCGCGCTCGTCCCCGATCAGGATCACCCGCCCCGTGAACCCCTCCGCCCTCAGCGTCTCGGCGGCTTTCGCCCCGGCGAGCCCTCCGCCGACGATGATGAACGTCTGGTGTGCGTCGACCACCTGATGCCTCCTCATAACCTCTTCGCCACATGCGACCACATGCGAGCGTCCCGCACCGAGCCTGCCGCGTGAAGGGGGAATGGCCCGATCGGCTCACCCCCCGGTGTGCCGCCCGCGTCTGGTGAGGCGCGCGTGCAGGGAGCGGGCGGCGGCGTCGGTCAGGCACGCGATCTGGTCGATCACCGCGCGCTTGCGGGCCCTGTCGTCGGGGGCGGCGTCGAAGATCGCCCGGAACTGGGGGTCGAGGCCCTCGGGTGCGCGGGCGCTGAGCGCCTCGGCGAGTTCGGCCAGGACGATGCGCTGGTCCGCGCGCAGCCGCTCCTGCTCGTCGCGCTGCATCACGTACAGGTCGGCGACGGCCTTGAGGACGGCGCATTCGTTGCGCGCCTCGCGCGGCACCACCAGCTCGGCGCCGTAGCGGGTGAGGCGCCCGGAGCCGTACGCCTCACGGGTGGCGCCCTCGGCGGCCAGGCAGAAGCGGCCGACCAGCTGGCTGGTGGCGTCCTTCAGCCGGGCCTGGGCCACGGCCGAGCCGTCGTAGCCGTGGGGCCACCAGTCCTCCTCCATCAAACGGTCGAGGGCCTCGCGCAGTTCCTCGGGCTCGGTGTCGGCCGGTACGTAGCGGCCGATGGCGACCCGCCAGATGGCGGCCCGCTCGGGTTCGGCGAACAGGAGGTTGGGGTCGAGGTGCCCGGCGTGCAGACCGTCCTCGAAGTCGTGCACCGAGTAGGCGACGTCGTCCGCCCAGTCCATGACCTGGGCCTCGAAGCACTTGCGGTCGGCGGGCGCGCCGCGGCGCAGCCACGCGAAGACCGGCAGGTCGTCCTCGTAGGCGCCGAACTTCACCGAGCCGGGGTCGGTGGGGTGGTCCCCGCGGGCCCAGGGGTACTTGGTGGCGGCGTCCAGGCAGGCGCGGGTGAGGTTGAGGCCGACGCTGACGGGCTGCCCGCCCGCCGGGTCCGGCACGAACCGCTTGGGCTCCAGCCGGGTCAGCAGGCGCAGCGACTGGGCGTTGCCCTCGAAGCCGCCGCAGTCCTTGGCGAACTCGTTGAGCGCCTCCTCGCCGTTGTGCCCGAAGGGCGGGTGGCCCATGTCGTGGGAGAGGCAGGCCGCTTCGACGAGGTCGGGGTCGCAGCCCAGGGCCGCGCCGAGCTCCCGGCCGATCTGCGCGCACTCCAGGGAGTGGGTCAGCCGGGTACGGGGGCTCGCGTCCCACTCGTAGGAACGGGTGCCCGGGGTGACCACCTGCGTCTTCCCGGCGAGCCGGCGCAGGGCGGCCGAGTGCAGCACGCGCGCGCGGTCGCGCTGGAAGGCGGTGCGGCCGGGGCGTTTGTCCGGCTCGGGGGCCCAGCGCTCGGTGGCGGCCGTGTCGTAGGACTCGTAGGCGGGGGCGTGCGGGGTGCCTTCCATGCTCAGACGTTAACCGGAGTCACCGACAATCCGAGCAATCCGAACGAACACCGCCTTTATGCGGTGGCCAGTTCGCGGCGGCCCGTCTCGCGGGCGAGGGCCTCGTCATAGCGCTGGAGGACCAGCCGGGCGAGCGCCGGATGGGCGCCGAGCGGGGCGGACGCCGGACCGGGCGCGGCGGCGGCGCTCGCGGAGGCGAAGCGGCCCGGGGCGGCGAAGTAGGAGGCCACCGCGATCCGGTGGTGGCCCCGGGCGGTCAGTGCCCGTACGGCCTCGGGGACGTCCGGTGCGGCGGCGGTGTTGGCGGAGGCGTAGGCGGGCACCACGGGTATCCCGCCGAGCCGCTCGGACAGCTGGGCGGCGGTGCGCCGGGTGTCGGCGGCGGAGTCGGGGTCGCGGGATCCGGCGGCGGCCAGCACGACGGCCGCGCCGCCGCGCCGCCCCGGGTTCCAGCCGGCCTCCAGGAGCCGCTCGAACAGGGCCTCGACGAGCAGCGGGTGCGGCCCGAGCGGCGCGGCGACGCGGACCCGCAGGTGGGCGGCCCGGGCGGCGGAGGCGGGGAGGTCCCGTTTGACGTGGGTGCCGCGCCCGAGCAGCAGCGGCACGAGCACCGCCTCGCCGGACAGCGCGCTCAGGGTGTCGCCGAGCAGGGGCCGGTTCAGCTCGATGTGGCCGAGGCGGACGTCGAGGCGGGGGCGGAGCTCGCGGACCCGTTCGAGGAGGGCGAGGACGGCGCGCGGGGCGCGCGGGTCGCGGCTGCCGTGGGCCACGGCGACGAGGGTGGGCTGCATGGGTGGGCTCCGTGGTGCCGGGCGCGTGGCGGGCGCAGTCCGCTGAGCTGGGTGCCGAGCTGGTCGGTGATCCGGGACAGCAGCTCGACCGCGCTGTCGAAGGGGAGGGCGAGGGCTTCGGGAGGGTGCACCGGCTCCGTCATGAACCGATACTGCGCGCCGGAGGTTGCGGGGGCGTTGCGCCGCGGTGACGGGTCGTTTCGGCCCGCTCACTCGCTCATTCGTACGGGTGAAAGCCGGGGCGGGCGGAACTGCCGGGCCGGGGTGGTTCGTCAATCCGTGCGAACGAGGCGTGGAGCGAGGGGGAGCGGTCATGGGGAAGCCGGAGCAGGTCACGGGCGCGGACGCGGGGACGGGCGCGGGCGCGGAGGCGGGTGGGTACGCCGGCGCGGAGGCCGCCGCGGGCGGCAGCGTGAGGACGGGGACAGGGACGGGCGCGGTCGCGGGGGTGGCGAAGGCCGAGACGCAGGCGGCGACGCAGGCCGAGACGCAGGGCGAGGCGCAGGGCCCGGAGCCGGTCGTCGGGCCGGGGCGCGGCGCGGGGGCCGGGCGGTGGTGGTCGGGGCGGTCGCGCGTGGGGTGGCCGCGGACGGTGCGGGCGCGGCGGCGGGCGGTGCGGGTCGTCATGGGGCTGTGCGTGCTGGCGCTGCTCCCCTCGACGTGGACCCACGTGAGCGCGGCCGGCCGGCTGCGGACCACCGCCCGGGCGCCCGCGGCGGAGGTGGCGGTGGTGTTCGGAGCGGGCCTGTGGAACGGCCGCCCGACCCCGTACCTGGCCAACCGGCTCGACGCGGCCGTGGAGCTGTACCGCACCGGCAAGGTGAAGGTGGTCCTGGTCACCGGGGACAACAGCCGCCGGGAGTACGACGAGCCCGACGCGATGCGGACCTACCTCACCGCCCACGGGGTCCCGGACGGGCGGGTGGTCAGCGACTACGCCGGCTTCGACACCTGGGACTCCTGCGTGCGCGCCCGGGAGATCTTCGGGGTGCGCCGGGCGGTCCTGGTCAGCCAGGGGTTCCACATACACCGGGCCGTGGCCCTGTGCCAGGCCGCGGGCGTGGACGCGTACGGGGTCGGGGTCGACGACGCCCACGACGCCACCTGGTACTTCGGCGGGGCGCGCGAGGTGTTCGCGGCGGGCAAGGCGGCGCTGGACGCGGTCCTGCGGCCGGATCCCACGTTCCTCGGGCCCAAGGAGGAGGGGGTGTCGCGAGCCCTGGGGGCTCTGGCAGACTGACGCCACTATCGGCATATACCGATTAGTCATATGGCTAAGTGTCTGGCAGGGGTGTGAAACCGTGGCTGTTGTGGATCTCAGCGGCAAGGTCGTCGTCATCACCGGTGGGGCCCGGGGCCTCGGCGCGGCGGCAGCGCAGGCCGTCGTGGACGGCGGCGGCCGGGTACTGATCACCGATGTGCTGGAGGCGGAGGGCGCCGAGACCGCGGCGAAGCTCGGCGACGCGGCCCGCTTCCTGCGGCACGACGTGACCAGCGAGGCCGACTGGCAGGCGGCCCTGGAGTACGCGGTGGCCGAGTTCGGCCGCCTCGACGGGCTCGTCAACAATGCCGGCATCTCCACCGGCCAGTTCCTGGAGCACGAGAGCGTCGAGCACTTCCGCCGGGTCGTCGAGATCAACCTGGTCGGCGTGTTCATCGGCATCAAGACGGCGATCCCGCTGCTCCGGGCGAACGGCGGCGGCTCCGTCGTCAACATCTCCTCCGCCGCCGGACTCACCGGACTCGCGCTCACCGCCGGGTACGGAGCCTCCAAGTGGGGCGTGCGCGGCCTGTCGAAGATCGGCGCGGTGGAGCTCGCCGAGGCCGGAATCCGGGTGAACTCGGTGCACCCGGGCATGACGCTGACCCCGATGACGGCCCCGGTCGGCATCCAGGCCGGCGAGGGCAACTACCCGGGCGCCCCCCTGGGCCGGGTCGGTGTCCCCGAGGAGATCGCCGCCGCCGTCGTCTTCCTGCTCTCGGACGCCGCCGGATACGTGACCGGCGCCGAGCTGGCCGTGGACGGCGGCTGGACGGCCGGCCTGACGGTGAAGTACCTGACGGGCCAGTGACCCCGCGGCCCGGCGCCACCCGGCGGAAAAGCACGTGCCCCCGCCGGGGCGCCGGGGTACCGTCCGGGCCGTGGAACGGGAAGCACCCCTCGTGCGCGAAGTCCTCCCCGCCCTGACGGCCGAGCTCGTCCGTCTCCTGGAGGAGGAGGGCGAACGCGACCTCGCCGTCTGCGCCCACGACCTCCGGCTGGTCGCGGTGTGCGGCTGCGGGGACGACTTCTGCCAGAGCATCCGCACCGGCACGCACGTACCGGGCACGCCCTACGGCCCCGGCGTCCGCAGCGTCCACCTGCTTCCGGAGCGGGGCATGCTGAACCTCGACGTCCTCCACGGCCGGATCGAGTACGTCGAGGTCCTGGACCGGCCCGAGTACCGCCTGCCGGACCCCTCACCGTCCCCGCGGGACGGCGCTGAGGGGGAGCACGCCTGACCGTAACGCGGGGGCGCGACCCGTGTAACACCCCCGGCGCAGGCTGGCCGCATGCCCACGCCGGAAGCCGCTCCCGCCGCCACCACCGCCGCCACCGCCACGCACTGCCCCTACTGCGCGCTCCAGTGCGGGATGCTGCTGCGCCCCACCCCGGACGGCACGGCGGTGACGGTCGAGGAGCGGGCCGACTTCCCCGTCAACCGGGGCGCGCTGTGCGGCAAGGGCCGCACCGCCCCCGCCGTGCTCTCCTCCCGGGTGCGCCTGACCGAACCGCTCGTCCGCACCCACGCCGGGCGGCTCGTCCCGGCCACCTGGGAGGAGGCCCTCGACGCCGTCGCCGCGGGCCTCGCCCGTACGGCCCGCGCGCACGGCCGCGACGCGGTCGGCGTCTTCGGCGGCGGCGGGCTGACCAACGAGAAGGCGTACGCTCTCGGCAAGTTCGCCCGCGTCGCCCTGCGGACCTCCCAGATCGACTACAACGGCCGGTTCTGCATGTCCTCTGCCGCCGCCGCGCACCAGCGGGCGTTCGGACTCGACCGCGGCCTGCCCTTCCCGCTGGAGGACGTCCCGCGCACCGGCTGCCTGATCCTCGTCGGCTCCAACCTGGCCGAGACCATGCCGCCCGCCCTGCGCCACCTCACCGAGCTCAAGGCGAACGGCGGCACCCTGATCGTCGTGGACCCGCGCCGCACGCGCACCGCCGAGCAGGCCGACCTGCACCTGGCGCCGCGCCCCGGCACCGACCTCGCCCTCGCCCTCGGACTGCTGCACCTGGTGGTCGCCGAGGGCCGCACCGACGAGGAGTTCATCGCCGCGCGCACCACCGGCTGGGAGCAGGCGCGGGCCGCCGCCATGGCCCACTGGCCGGAGCTGGTGGAACGGATCACCGGCGTACCGGTGCCCCGCCTGCGCGAGGCGGTGGGGATGTTCTGCGACGCCCCCTCCGCCATGGTCCTCACCGCGCGCGGCCCGGAACAGCAGTCCAAGGGCACCGACACCGTCGGCGCCTGGATCAACCTCTGCCTCGCCACCGGCCGGGCCGGCCGCCCCCTGTCCGGCTACGGCTGCCTCACCGGCCAGGGCAACGGCCAGGGCGGCCGGGAGCACGGCCAGAAGGCCGACCAGCTCCCCGGGTACCGCAGGCTCACCGACCCGGCGGCCCGCGCGCACGTCGCGGGGGTCTGGGGGGTCGACCCGGAGACCCTGCCCGGCCCCGGACGCAGCGCCTACGAACTCCTCGACGCCCTCGGCACCGACGTCCGGGCCCTGCTCCTGATGGGCTCCAACCCGGTGGTCTCCGCACCCCGCGCCGCCCACGTGGAGGAGCGCGTCCGCGCGCTGGACTTCCTCGCCGTCGCCGATGTCGTCCTCTCCGAGACGGCCGCGCTCGCGGACGTGGTGCTGCCCGTCACCCAGTGGGCGGAGGAGACCGGCACCACCACCAGCCTGGAGGGCCGCGTCCTGCTGCGCCGCCGCGCCCTCACCCCGCCGTCCGGGGTCCGCAGCGACCTGGAGGTGCTGCACGGGCTCGCCGCCCGCCTCGGCGTGGAGAAGGGCTTCCCCACCGACCCCGAGGAGGTCTTCGAGGAACTCCGCCGGGCCTCCGCCGGCGGCCCGGCCGACTACTCCGGCATCTCCTACGCCCGCGTCGAAGCCGAACAGGGCGTCTTCTGGCCCTGTCCCGAGGGCTCACCGGGAGAGCCCCGGCTCTTCCTGGACCGCTTCGCCACCGACGACGGCCGGGCCCGTTTCGCGCCCGTCTCCCACCGGGAGGCCGCCGAGACCCCCGACGCCGACTACCCCCTGCTGCTCACCACCGGCCGGGTCGTCGCCCAGTACCAGTCCGGCGCCCAGACCCGCCGGGTGCCCGAGCTCAACGCCGCGGCCCCCGGCCCCTTCGTGGAACTCCACCCGCGCCTGGCCGCCCGCCTCGGGGTGGACGACGGCACCCCGCTCGCGGTGACCTCCCGCCGGGGCCGGGCGGTGGCCCCGGCCCGCGTCACCGACACCATCCGGGCCGACACGGTGTTCATGCCGTTCCACTGGCCCGGGGAGGGGCGCGCCAACTCCCTCACCAACCCCGCCCTGGACCCCGTCTCCCGGATGCCGGAGTTCAAGGTGTGCGCGGTCCGGGTCGAGCCGGCGTAGCCCGCACGGCCAGGTCCGCACGGCCAGGTCCGCGCGGCCGGTCCGCCGGCCCTGCCGAGACCATCTCTTGCCGCAGTCTTGGCCGGCGCTTTGGCGAGCGGTCCCGGAGCCCGAACTACCGTTCCCGCCATGGTATTTCGCCCCCAGCAGCCTCCGGCGTCCCGCGCCCTCCGGGTGCTTCCGTACCGCAAGCCGACCCGCGGCCGCGACTACTGGGTCCTGGACGACGTACTGCCCGACGTGGACGCCGTCCGGGCCCGCTGCCTGGCCAAGGAGGACTGGGTCCAGGGCGCCCCGCACAAGCCCGAGCCCTGGCCGGGACTGCGGGCCATGCCCGGACTGGAGCCGCCCGAACTGGCCCGGGTGGAAAGGCTGGTGCGGCAGGCGACCGGGGCCCGGCGGATCTGGCCCGAGGACCCGGAGGGCGCGGGCACCTTCAACCACAACTGCGTCCAGGTCGTCGGCAAGGACGAGTGCGAGCCCCGCCCGCACACCGACTCCCGGACCCTGTGCCGCTACGCAGCCGTGCTCTACCTCAGCCCCGGCACGCCCAAGGACTGCGGCACCAGCTTCTACCGCCAGAGCCTCCCCGGCGGGGTCCTCGGCGGCAACCAGGTCCTCGCCCCGCACAACAACCTGGTCGACGCCCTGGGCACCCGCTTCGTCCCCGAGGACTCCTTCACCGAGGACGTCCGCGTCCCGCACCGCTACAACCGGCTCCTGCTCTACTCCGCCAACCTGATCCACAGCGCGACGGGTTACTGGGGCACGACCCTGGAGGACAAGCGGATGACGGCCGTCTTCTTCTGGATGGCCTAAAGCCCCTCCCCGTTCCGGTCGTCTTCCGACAAGTCGCTGTCGTACAGCACGAGTTCGCGCAGCTCGCAGTCGATCTCGTACCCCGCCGCCACCAGTTCCGCGATCAGCGTGTCGCAGGCCGCCGCCGCCCGCGACGCGCTGCCGCGCACCCGCTGGGTCACGTACCGCTCCTGCTCCCGGCCGCCGCAGGCCGCCCACGACAGGCGGGCCCCGTGGGGGAGCACCAGCGCCTCCAGTGCCCCGTGGTCGTATCCCGGCGGCAGCAGCAGCCGCAGGTGGTGCTCGTGGTAGCCCCCGCCCGGGCCCGCCGGCTCCGTGCTCCAGGGCACCGTCTCCACCTTGACCCGTACCGGGTCGAAGCCCGCCGCCCGCAGCTGCGGCACCAGCCTCTCGTGACCCGTCCGGTCGGGCAGTGTCAGCATCGAACGGGAGCGCGCCCGGCCCCGGGCCGGTGTGATGTGCGTGACCTTCAACTCCCGTGCCCCGGCCCATGATTCGAGCCGGGCCAGCTCCGCCGCGTCCGGACACAGGACCGTCACGTGGGTTTCGTAGGTTCCGTACGAAGACATGATGTCGATCATCTCGGACATGCGTCCGATCCGCATCGGGGTTCCCGGCGGGGGGTAACCATCCGGTCACGCACCGGACTCAGAAAGTGCTCGCACGCCCCTCGTGGCGGCGATGTGTCGTACCCCACACTGAGGTGCGGTGCTTGAGTCCTCGCCAGCCCTGGAGGTCGCCCCCGTGCAGACCCAGACCCTGACCGTGAACGTGAGCCGGCCCGTCAGCGACACCGCCGGAGCGAGCGGCACGGCCCGGACCGCCGCCGCTCCGGAGGCCCGAAGGACGGACGAGCCCGTGGACGAGGCCGTGGACGAAGCGGCGGATCCGGCGGCCCGGGCGGCCGGGGACGAGACGGCCGAGGACGAGGGGCCCGACGAGGGGCCCGAGGTCCTGGAACTGATCGAGCACGTGCCCCCGCCGCGGACCCGCGGCGCGGAGAGCGGCGGAGCCGGACCCTCCGCGGACCTCTTCCGGCAGTACCTGCGCGAGATCGGCAGGATCCCGCTGCTCACCGCCGCGGAGGAGGTCGACCTCGCACGGCGGGTGGAGGCCGGCCTCTTCGCCGAGGAGAAGCTCGGCGGGGCAGCCGACCTCGACTCCCAGCTCGCCGTGGACCTCGACCGGCTCGTCGTCATGGGCCGGATGGCCAAACGCCGGCTGATCGAATCGAACCTGCGTCTGGTCGTCTCCGTCGCCAAGCGCTACGTCGGACGCGGCCTCACCATGCTCGACCTGGTCCAGGAGGGCAACCTCGGACTGATCCGGGCCGTCGAGAAGTTCGACTACGCCCGCGGCTACAAGTTCTCCACCTACGCCACCTGGTGGATCCGCCAGGCGATGTCACGGGCCCTGGCCGACCAGGCTCGCACCATCCGCGTGCCCGTCCACGTCGTCGAGCTGATCAACCGCGTCGTGCGCGTCCAGCGCCGCATGCTCCAGGAGCGCGGCTACGAGCCCACCGCCGAAGAGGTCGCCGTCCACCTGGAGCTGACCCCCGAGCGGGTGCTGGAGGTGCTGCGCCTCGCGCAGGAGCCGGTCTCCCTGCACGCACCGGTCGGCGAGGAGGACGACGTGGCCCTCGGCGACCTCATCGAGGACGGCGACGCCGCCTCCCCGGTGGAGTCCGCCGCGTTCTTCCTGCTGCGCGAGCACCTGGAAGCCGTGCTGTCGACCCTCGGGGAACGCGAGCGCAAGGTGGTCCAGCTCCGCTACGGGCTCGCCGACGGGCGGCCGCGCACCCTGGAGGAGATCGGGCGGATCTTCGGCGTGACCCGTGAGCGGATCCGCCAGATCGAGTCCAAGACCCTCAACAAACTGCGCGACCACGCCTTCGCCGACCAGCTGCGCGGCTACCTGGACTGACCGGCCCGCCCGGACGCGCGGAAGGGGGCGCCCCGAGGGACGCCCCCTTCCGCCACGACGGCCGCCGCGCCGCGGCTAGTCGACCTCGGCCACCGCCTGCGCGAACTGCGCCGCGTACAGGCGCGCGTACGCGCCGTCCGAGGCCAGCAGCTCCTCGTGCGAGCCCTGCTCCACGATCGAGCCGTTCTCCATCACGAGGATCACGTCCGCGTCGCGGATCGTGGACAGCCGGTGCGCGATCACGAAGGACGTACGGCCGTGCGCCAGGCGCGCCATCGCCTTCTGGATCAGCACCTCGGTACGGGTGTCCACCGAGCTCGTCGCCTCGTCGAGCACCAGGATCACCGGGTCCGACAGGAACGCCCGCGCGATCGTGATCAGCTGCTTCTCGCCCGCGCTGACGCCCGCGCCCTCGTCGTCCAGCACGGTGTCGTAGCCGTCCGGCAGGGTGCGCACGAAGCGGTCGGCGTGCGCCGCCCGCGCGGCCTCCTCGATCTCCGCCCGGGTGACCTCGCGCGAGGCGCCGTAGGCGATGTTCTCCGCGATCGTGCCGCCGAACAGCCAGGTGTCCTGGAGCACCATGCCGATCCCGGAGCGCAGCTCCTCGCGGGTCATCTTCGCGATGTCCACCCCGTCGAGGGCGATCTCCCCGCCCGTGACCTCGTAGAACCGCATCAGCAGGTTGACCAGGGTGGTCTTGCCGGCGCCCGTCGGTCCGACGATCGCGACCGTCTGGCCCGGCTCCACGCTCAGCGAGAGGTTCTCGATGAGCGGCTTGTCGAGCTCGTAGCGGAAGGCCACCTTGTCGAGGGTGACCTGGCCGCGCAGCTGCTCCGGACGCTCCGGAACCTCCGCGTCGGGCTCCTGCTCCTGCGCGTCCAGCAGCTCGTACACCCGCTCCGCCGAGGCCACGCCCGACTGCACCAGGTTCGCCATCGAGGCCACCTGCGTCAGCGGCATCGAGAACTGGCGCGAGTACTGGATGAAGGCCTGCACGTCGCCGATCGACAGGGTGCCCGAGGCCACCCGCAGACCGCCGACCACGGCTATCAGCACGTAGTTGATGTTCGAGATGAAGAACATCACCGGCTGCATGATGCCGCTGACCAGCTGCGCCTTGAAGGAGGCCCGGTAGAGCTCCTCGTTCTGCTCGGCGAAGACCGCCGCCGACTCCTTCTGCCGCCCGAACACCTTCACCAGGTTGTGGCCGGAGTACATCTCCTCGATGTGGGCGTTCAGCGCGCCGGTGCTCTTCCACTGCGCCACGAACTGCGGCTGCGACTTCTTGCCGATCTTCGCCGCGACGAAGATCGAGACCGGTACGGTCACCAGCGCGACCAGCGCCAGCAGCGGCGAGATCCAGAACATCATCGTGAGCACGCCGACGATCGTCAGCAGCGAGTTCAGCAGCTGACCCATCGTCTGCTGCAGGGTCTGCCCGATGTTGTCGATGTCGTTCGTCGCCCGGCTGAGCACCTCGCCGCGCTTCTGCTGGTCGAAGTACGACAGCGGCAGCCGCGACAGCTTCGCCTGGAGCTCCTCGCGCATCCGGTACACGGTGCCGTTCATGACGTGGTTCGAGAGCCGTGTCGCGACCAGCATGAGCAGCCCCGCCAGCGTGAACACCACCAGCGCCCAGATCGCCACGACCCCGACGGCGCCGAAGTCGATGCCCTCGCCCGGGGTGAAGTCGGTGCCGGACAGCATGTCCGCCATGCCGTCCTGCCCCTTGGCGCGCAGACCCTCCAGGGCCTGCTCCTTGGTTATCCCGGCCGGCATCTGCCGGCCGACGATCCCCGCGAACACCAGGTCGGTGGCCTCGCCGAGGATCTTCGGTCCGACCACCGCGCAGGCCACGCTCGCGAACACGGCCGCGACCATGCCCCAGAGCTTGGCCCGGTCGTGCGCCAGCTGCCGCAGCAGCCGCTTGCCCGACCCCTTGAAGTCCATGGACCTCTGGGCCGGGCCCATCATCATCCGTCCTCCGGGCCCGCTCATGCGGCCTCCGCCTCCGTCAGCTGGGAGAGCACGATCTCCCGGTAGGTCTCGTTGCCGGCCATCAGCTCGTGGTGGCGGCCCTCGCCGACCACCTGTCCCGCGTCGAGGACGATGATCCGGTCGGCGTCGCGGATCGTGGAGACCCGCTGCGCCACGATGACCACCGTCGCCTCCTCGGTCTCTCGGGAGAGCGCCGAGCGCAGCGCCGCGTCCGTCGCGTAGTCCAGGGCGGAGAAGGAGTCGTCGAAGAGGTAGATCTCGGGCTGCTGCACCAGGGTGCGGGCGATCGCCAGGCGCTGGCGCTGGCCGCCGGAGACGTTCGTACCGCCCTGGCTGATGGGCGCGTCCAGCCCGCCCTGCAGTTCGGAGACGAACTCCTTGGCCTGGGCCACCTCCAGGGCGTGCCACAGTTCTTCGTCGGTGGCGTCCGGGCGCCCGTAGCGCAGGTTGGAGGCGACCGTCCCGGAGAACAGGTACGGCTTCTGCGGAACCATGCCGACCGTCTTGGCCAGCAGTTCCGGGTCGAGCCGGCGCACGTCCTCCCCGTCGACCAGCACGTCGCCGCCGGTCGCGTCGAACAGCCGGGGGACCAGGCCGAGCAGCGTGGACTTGCCGCTGCCGGTGGAGCCGATCACCGCGGTGGTCTCGCCGGGGCGGGCCACCAGGTCCACCCCGCGCAGCACCGGCGCCTCGGCGCCCGGGTAGCGGAAGTCGGCGCCGCGCAGTTCCAGCTGCCCGCGCCGCAGGAGCTTGCGGACCGGCTCGGCCGGCGGGACCACGCTGGACTCGGTGTCCAGGACCTCCTGGATGCGCTCGGCGCAGACCTCGGCGCGCGGCACCATCATGAACATGAAGGTGGCCATCATGACGGACATGACGATCTGCATCAGATAGGCGAGGAAGGCCGTCAGCTGGCCGATCTCCATGCCGTTGCTGTCCACGCGCATCGCGCCGAACCAGATGACGGCCACGCTGGAGATGTTCACGACGACGATGACGGTCGGGAACATCAGCGCCAGCAGCTTGCCCGAGGCGAGCGAGACGCCGGTCAGATCGGAGTTCGCGGTGCGGAACCGCTCCTCCTCATAGCCGTCGCGGACGAAGGCGCGGATCACGCGGTTGCCGGTGATCTGCTCGCGCAGCACCCGGTTCACGGTGTCGAGGCGGTCCTGCATCTGGCGGAACAGCGGACGCGTCCTGAAGACGATCGCGCCGACCGCCAGACCGAGCACGGGCACCACCGCGAGGAGTACGCCCGACAGCTTCACGTCGAGGGAGAGCGCCATGGCGATGCCGCCGACGCACATGATCGGCGCCGACACCATCAGGGTGAAGGTCATCAGCGTCAGCATCTGGACCTGCTGGACGTCGTTCGTCGTCCGGGTGATCAGTGAGGGTGCGCCGAACTGGCCCAGTTCGCGGGCGGAGAAGCTCTGCACCCGGTCGAAGACGGCGGCGCGGACGTCCCGGCCGAGTGCGGCCGCGGTGCGGGCGCCGTAGTAGACGGCCCCGACGTTGCACACGAGCTGGACGAGGGAGACGCCGAGCATCAGCGCGCCGAAGCGCAGGATGTAACCGGTGTCGCCGTTGACGACACCGTTGTCGATGATGTCCGCGTTGAGGGTGGGCAGGTAGAGGCTCGCACTGGTCTGCAGCAGTTGCAGCAGCACCAGTGCGGTGATCGGTTTCCGGTACGGACCGAGATGGGTCCGCAAAAGTCGTATGAGCACGCGCAGGCTCCGGTCGGCATGATCGAGGGGGTTCGGTCCATCTTGTGCCAACCGGACGGGTGATCCCCACCCGTTTTCGCAAAGCCCGGTCAAAAGGAGTAGGCCACCGCGCATCCCGCGACCTACGCCGCGCCGGGTCCGCGCAAGGCCCCGGCGCGGCCGCGACGCCGGCGCCTAGCCCTGGAAGGCGCCCGGGTGGAGCTGCTCGCGCGTCGTCACGTACTGCTGCCGCACCGCCTGCCAGGCCGGGAGCTCCTCGCCCGGCTCGAAGACCTGCGCCGCCGCGGCCGGCCAGACCGGCGGGGTGTGCGGGGCCAGCGTGCCCTGCCGCACCCCGAGCGCCCAGGCCGCCTGGCGTGCGGCGCCGAGTGCCGCGTAGTCCGCCGGGGCCGGGACCACGACCTGCGTGCCGAACAGCCCCGGGGCCGCCGCCTGTACGGCGGGCAGTTCGGCCGCCGCGCCCAGCAGGAACACCCGCCGGATCGGCACGCCCCGGTGGCGGAGCACGTCGAGGGCGTCCACCAGTCCGCAGAGCATGCCCTCGAAGGCGGCGCGCGCGAGGTGTTCGGGCTTCATCGAGTCCCGGCGCAGCCCGGACAGGGTGCCCGCGGTGTGCGGGAGGTTGGGGGTGCGCTCCCCCTCCAGGTAGGGCAGGAGCACGAGTCCGTGTGCACCGGGGGTCGACTTCAGCGCGAGCGCGCTGAGCCCCTCCAGGTCGGTGCCCAGCAGTTCGGCGGTGCCGCGCAGGGCCCGTACGGCGTTGGAGGTGTTCACCACCGGCAGGTGCATGCCACCCGCATCGGCCAGGGAGGTGATCAGCCCGCCCGGCTCCATCAGCGCCTCGTGGTGGACCGCCATCACCGAGCCCGACGCGCCCAGCGAGACCACCGCGTCGCCGGGCCCCAGGCCCAGGCCGAGCACGGCGGCCGTGGTCTCCCCGGTACCGGCCGATATCAGCAGTCCCTCGGGGGTCGTCCCGGCGGCGTCGGCGGGCCCGAGCACCTCGGGCAGCAGCGCCTGGTGCCCGAGCGCGAGCTCGACCAGGTCGGGACGGTAGGAACCGGTGGCCGCCGACCAGTACCCGGTCCCGGAGGCCCCGGCCCGGTCGGTGGTGCGGCGGGCGGGGCGGCCGAGCAGCTGCCAGACGAGCCAGTCGTGCGGGGACATCACCACCGCCACCCGGCGCGCGGCCTCCGGCTCGGTACGTGCCAGCCAGGCGAGCTTCGTGACCGGCTGGGCGGAGTGCGGGACGGAGCCGACGGCCGCGACCCAGGCCTGTCGGCCGCCCAGCGCCTCGACGAGGTCGGCGGCGGCGACCTGGCCGCGCTTGTCGTTGCCGACCAGGGCGGGCCGGACGAGGGCACCCTGCGCGTCCAGCGGCAGGACGCCGTGCTGCTGCGCGGAGACCCCTATGGCCTGGACGCCCTCCAGCAGTCCGCCGCCGGCGGCTTCGCCGAGGGAGAGCAGCCAGGCCTGTGGATCGGTCTCGTGGGGGACCGTTTCACCGGCGGGCTGCGGATGGGGCGCGTAGCCCTGGCGCAGCACGGCGCCCGTGTCGGTGTCACAGACCACGATGCGAGTGAAGGTGGAAGAGCTGTCCAGCCCGGCGACTATCCCCATGCGGAGAATTCTGCCGCACGCCGGGCCGGACTCGACGCGTCCGGAACGGCCCTAGGTGTTGCTGGTGCCCCACTCGTCCTCGGAGCCGGCGGCGCCCCGGCCGCGCAGGACGCGGACGCGCTCCGAGAGGGAGTCCGGTACGGCGTCGCCCACCTTTTCGCCCACGGCGGCGAACGCCTTGCCCGCGAAGGCGCGCCCGCTCTGGCCGGCCGTCTCGGCGGCGTTGCGGACCGCCGGGTTCTGCACGAACCCCCGGACCGACTTCTTCAGCTCCTCGTAGCGCTCCCGTCCGGCCCGGGTCCCGAGCACGTACCCGAGGGCCAGTCCGACCACGAACGTGACCTTGTACCGCATGCCTGTCACCCTTCGTCGTGTGGTGCCCGGCCGGCCGTCGATACCGATTGGCGGAGCACCCCCCTGCTTGCGCTAATCTATGACTCGCAACGGGCGCTCGCCCCCCGGCAAGGCCGGAGGTGGGCTGTTCGATGCACCGCAGCAATCCCCTGTAGCTCAATTGGCAGAGCAGCCGGCTGTTAACCGGCAGGTTACTGGTTCGAGTCCAGTCGGGGGAGCGCGGTCCCCTGTAGCTCAATTGGCAGAGCAGCCGGCTGTTAACCGGCAGGTTACTGGTTCGAGTCCAGTCGGGGGAGCAGGAAAGAAGAGGGCCCCGGGTGGGTCCTCTTTCTTTTTGCCCTGAACGGGGAACCGGGCAGCCCTCGGCGCGGTCTCTCTGGGCAGGCGAAGCCGATCATGCGAGGCATCCGAAGCAGGAGATCGTATGAGCGGCTATGCTGCGGCAGACGGCGCGCACACATGTACGCGCCACGCCGTAAAGGGGCGGTAGCTCAGCCGGTTAGAGCAGCGGACTCATAATCCGTCGGCCGTGGGTTCGAGTCCCACCCGCCCCACCTCTGCACACACGGCATGCAGAAACGATAAGGCGGCCCCTTGGGGCCGCCTTTCGCGTGCACGGGGTCGGCCCGGGGCCGCAGGGGGTCAGTCCCAGCCGATGACCTTCTTGTCCGCGGGGGCCGAGTCCCAGCCGATGACCTGCGGGGTGGCGGGGCCCGCGGCGCGCACCGAGTCCCAGCCGATGACCGCCTTGCCGGCCGGAGCCGAGTCCCAGCCGATGACGGCCGGAGCCGCTGCGCGGACCGAGTCCCAGCCGATGACCTGGGGGGCGGCGGTGGCGGCGACCGTGAGGGCGGTGACGGAGAACACAGTGGTGAGGCCGGCGGCAGCGATCAGGCGAGCGGTGCGAGACATGGAATCCCCCTGGAAACACGGACGGACGAGGCGGTGCGCGCTGCTCCGGTCCGGCCTTTCGGCCCTGGCCTGGGGTGGGGCTCCGTGCCCCGCCGTCCCGGTGAACACCATCCTGCTGGCCGTCGGGGGAGCGCAGAAGGGGAAGCGGGTGGCACCAAAGTGCCCTGTCACCTTGGTGCCGTCCGTAGGTCTGATCAAGCCACCTTTAGGATCATGAGACCGGCGGGCCGCAGCCCGTCGGCAGGGGATTCGTGCCGGGGGGCTGAAGCATGCTCGAAGCGCTGGGACTGGACTCGCACGTGGAGCGCGTCTACCGCGAAATGCTCGCGGATCCGACGGGCGGAGTGGCCGAACTCGGCGCCCGGCTCGGGCTGACGGAGGGGCAGGTGCGCGACGGGCTCGACCGGCTCGTCGACCTCGATCTGCTCACCCCCTCCCGGGAGAACGCCGGCGGACTGCGCGCCGTCAGCCCCGAGGCGGGGCTGGAGCAGATCCTGCGCCGCCAGGAGGAGGACCTGATCCGCCGCCAGCAGGAGCTGGCGCTCAGCAAGGCCGCCGCGGCCCGCGCCGTCGCGGAGTTCGCGACCCTGCGTCCGAACACGGAGACCGACGGCGCCGAGCGGCTCGTCGGGCTCGACGCCATCCAGTCCCGGCTGGAGGTCCTCGCCAAGGGGCTCAGCCGGGAGTGCCTCGCGATCATGCCGGGCGGCGCCCAGTCCCAGGCGAGCCTGGACGCTTCGCGGCCCCTGGACGAGGACGCCCTCGCCCGGAAGGTCGCCATGCGGGTGGTCTACCAGGACAGCGCCCGCAACGACCCGGCCACCCTCGCCTACGCGCAGTGGACCACCGAGCGGGGTGGCCAGGTGCGCACCAGTCCGGTCCTGCCGCCCCGCCTGGTGATCTTCGACCGGGCCACCGCCGTGGTCCCCATCGACCCGGAGAACTCCCGCCTCGGTGCCCTGTGCACCACGGCCCCCGGCATCGTCGCCTCGCTCGTCACCCTCTTCGAGCAGACCTGGGGGACGGCCGTACCCCTCGGCGCCGCCCGCGAGCAGGCCGGGGAGGACGGGATCACCACGGCCGAGCGGGAACTGCTGAAGCTGCTTGCCTCCGGGATGACCGACGAGGCCGCGGGCAAGCGCCTGGGGGTCTCCCTGCGCACCGTCCGCCGCCAGATGTCGGGGCTGATGGAACGGCTCGACGCGACGAGCCGCTTCGAGGCCGGTCTCCGGGCCGCCCAGCGCGGCTGGCTCTGACGACGCCCCCGGCCCGCGCCCGTGGGCGCCGCGGCCGCGGGTGCCCGTCCTGCGCACCCGCGGCCGCGTGCCCCGGGCCCGGGGCCTAGAAGTTCTCCGTCTCCTCCACCAGGAGGCGCAGCACGTCCGTCAGGTCGTGACGGCGGGCGAACGCCGCGCGCTGGCGGGCCGCGCCCGAGCCGTCGCGCAGCAGACCGCCGAGGGTCTTCGCCGCGTGGTCGAGGTCACCGGCCGCGGCCAGTTCCGGAGCGACCAGGTCGAGCAGGGCCTCCGCGAGATCGGCCGCCGGGAGCTCGGCGCCCGTGTACGGGTCCAGGCCGAAGCCCTCCAGTCCGTCGTGCGCCGCCCGCCAGCGCGCGAGACGCAGTACGTCGTCCCGTACGGGCGGATCGGGCCGCTGCTCCGCGAGCTCGCGCAGGGCCGTCGCCACCAGGGCACGGCCCAACTCGGCCTGGAGGACGGCCGTGTCGATGTCCGGTGACATGTCGGGCGCCCGGATTTCGAGCGTCGGCCAGTTCCCGGACGGGCGCAGGTCCCAATAGACCATCTTCGTGTCCAGGGCCGCCCCCGAGCCGAGCAGGGTCTGCACCGAGCGCCGGAAGTGGGCCGTGGACGTGAAGTGCGGGGGCGGGCCCGCGGAGGGCCAGCCCGACCAGGCCATCGCCCGCCAGCTGGAGTGGCCGGTGTCGCGGCCGCCCCAGAAGGGGGAGTTGGCGGCCAGCGCGATCAGCGTGGGCAGCCATGGTCTGACCCGGTTGGACACGGCCACCGCCGTGTCCACGTCGAGGGTGCCGATGTGGATGTGGCGGCCGCAGCTGACCAGGGTGTCGGTCAGGGCGCCGAACCGGCGGTGCTGCTCGCGCTGGCGCGGCTCGTCGTCGGTCAGGTGCAGCGGTCCCTCCACCGCCATGACGGGTGAGGGTGCGGCCAGCAGCCGGCAGCCGTGCGCGCGGGCCGCCGCGGCGAGGGTGCGCCGCAGACCGGCGAGATCCGCGCGCAGGGCGGCCGCCGAGTGGGCGACCGGGGTGGCGAGCTCCACCTGGTACCGGGTCCCCTCGGCGTGCACCTGCTGGGGGAGTCCGGCGGCGGTGGCGAGGACGAGCGGTGCGGCGGGGACCACCCGCAGGGTGTGCGCGTCGACGAGCAGGAACTCCTCCTCGACCCCCACGGTGAGGGGGGTGGTGACACCGCTCGCGACGCGCAGGTTTCTGCCGGCGGAGCCCGGGGCGCCGGTGGCGCCGGTGAGGCCGGTGCGGTCGGTGTCACTGGTGCTCGTGGTGCTGTTGCCAGGTTCGATCACTACGCCTCCCTGGACATACGAGTCTTTCATCATGAGCCGACCGGGAGGCCGGAGGGCTACGTCGATTCGGTCAAATGTCTGGTGATAGTGGCGGGTTAGCGGCAAGCCGGACCCCGCCCTGGGGCCGCGGATCCGGGTGGGGAGGACGTTGCGGGTGTGTGAAGGACCACCCGCGCTCCAGGGCCGCCCGACACGGCGGTGGTTATCATCCGCTGTGACCGGTACCGCCTCGCCACCCCGCCCCCGACGGCGCATATTCGCCGACCTGACCCCGCTGCGCACCTCCGCCCACTACCGGCGGCTGTGGGTCGGCGGCACCATCTCCTGGATGGGCCAGGCGATGACCGCCCTGGCCATCTCGCTCCAGGTCTACGAGATCACCGGGTCCAGCTTCTCGGTCGGACTGGTCGGCCTCTTCTCGCTCGTCCCGCTCGTCGCCTTCGGCCTCTACGGCGGGGCCATCGCCGACACCGTGGACCGGCGCAAGCTCGGCCTCCACAGCCAGATCGGCCTCACCGTCCTGTCCGCCGGTCTGGCGGCCGCGGCCCTGCTCGACTACCACCGGGTCTGGCTGCTGTACACCGTCGTCGCCCTCCAGGCCGTCTGCGGGGCGCTGAACGGGCCGGCCCGCTCGGCCATGATCCCGAAGCTGCTGCCGCCCGAGCAGCTCCCCGCCGCGAACGCGCTGGGCTCCGTCACGATGACCTCCGGCACCATGCTCGGCCCGGTGCTGGGCGGGCTGATCGTCGGCTGGTGGGGCTACCAGGCGGCGTACCTGATCGACGTGGTGACCTTCGTCGCCGCCCTGTACGCGATGTGGCGCCTGCCCGCGATGCTGCCGGAGGGGCGCAAGGGGCGGGCCTCGGTGATGGACGGGCTGCGCTTCCTCGGGACCACGCCCAACATCCGCATGACCTTCTTCTCCGACATGGCCGCGATGATCTTCGCTCAGCCGAAGGCGCTGTTCCCGGCCATCGCCGTCCTCTGGTACGGCGGCGACGCCAAGACCGTCGGCCTGCTGGTCGCCGCCCCCGCCGTGGGGGCGCTGCTGGGCGGGCTGTTCTCCGGCTGGCAGGGGCGGGTCCAGCGGCACGGGCTGGCGATCCTGCTGTCCGTCGCCATGTGGGGGCTGGCCATCGCCGTGTTCGGGCTGACCCGCAACCTCTGGCTGGGGCTGTTCTTCCTCGCGCTTGCCGGGTGCGCCGACACCATCTCGATGGTGTTCCGCTCGACGATGATGCAGACCGCGACCCCGGACGGGATGCGGGGCCGGCTCCAGGGCGTGTTCATCGTGGTCGTCGCGGGCGGGCCCCGGCTCGGGGACTTCCTCGCCGGAACCGTCGCGGACCTGACCTCTCCGGCCGTCGCCGTCACCGGCGGGGGCCTGGCCTGCGTGCTGGTGCTGGGCCTGCTCGCCGCGCGCTGGCGCGCCTTCGCCCGCTACGACGCCCGCTCCCCGCAGCCCTGAGCCGGCGGCGGGGCCGCTGCCGCGGCGGGCGCGGCGCCGGGGCCGACGGCAGGGGTGTGAAGGAGAGTTGGCGGGTTCGTTGCCGTGCTGTTGCCGGGTCTTCCGCTTTCTTTCGATCAGGCATATGACAGTTCGGCAGTCCTCGCCCGTGCCGACGCGGGCGATCCGGCCGAACCAGGAGGAAGGCCTTCATGCGCCTTCGTACGCTCGTCACCACCGCCGTGGCCACCGCCGCGCTCACCGCGGCGCTCACGCCCCCCGCCCTCGCGGCCCCCCGCGACGGCGACCGGGCCTGCTCGCCGCGCATGACGGTCCGCGGGTTCTCCGACTCCCTCGACAAGACCCTCCTCGACGGCAAGCTCGTCGGCGGCATCTCCGCTCTCTCCCTCGACCGGGACGGCAAGGTCGCCGCCGTCTCCGACCGGTCGGCCCTCTACACGCTGGACGTGGCCCGCGGGGACACCCCCACCGCCCGCGCCACCCGCAGGCTCCCCCTGACCGACGGCGCGGGAGCGGTCGTCGACTCCGAGGGCGTGGTCGTCGACCGCGACGGCACCTACCTGGTCACCGACGAGACCACCCCCGCGATCCGCCGCTACGACCGCACCGGCGGGGTGCTCTCCACCCTCCCGGTCCCGCCCGCCTTCCGGATCGCCCCGCAGGGACGCGCCACGGTCAACCAGACCTTCGAGTCCCTCACCCTGCTGCCCGGCGGACACACCCTGGTCGCGGGCCTGGAGGGGCAGCTCGCCGGGGACGGCAAGGACGCCCGGGGGCGCACCCTGCAGCGGATCCAGACCTGGGAGCGGCGCGGGAACGGGGAGTTCGTCCTGGGCCGCCAGTACGCCTACCCCGTCGACGCGGGCCACGGCCTCGTCGAGCTCGCGCCGACCCGCGACGGCCGGCTGATCGTGCTGGAGCGGGGCTTCACGCAGCAGTTCGCGATCACGGCGCGGCTGTACGTGGCCGATCCGCTGGGCGCCGGTGACACCTTGAAGGTGGAGACGCTGACCGAGGGCCGGGGGCTGCGGCCCGCCCGCAAGTCGCCGATCGGCGACTTCAACGACTGCCCCACCCTCGGCGCCCCGTCGAAGCTGCCGCAGAACCACCCCCTCGTCGACAACATCGAGGGCATGGTCGCCACGGAAGAGGACGGATCCGGCCGGGTGCGGCTGCTGCTGGCCAGCGACGACAACGAGTTCCCGCAGCAGATCACCCGGCTCTACCGGGTCGACGTACGGCTCCCGGACCGCCGGGGATAGCCCTGCCGACGGCGGGCGGCGGGTGCCGCCCGCCGGACCGTCAGCGTCCCGGCCCCGGCCGGGTTTCCAGCAGCCGCTCGGCACGCTCCACGAGCAGCGGCAGCAACGTCCGGCGCCACGTGTCGAGATGGACCGTCCCGCCGGACATCCCGCCATGGGCGTACCGCTCCCGGTACACGTGCGGCGCCGGTTCGGCGGAGAGGTCCACCTCGACGAGCTCCTCGAACGTCGCCCGCAGGAGGCGGGCGACCGCGTCGGCCGAAGCCGGGAGGTCCGTACCGGACAGGGTGTCGCGGAGCGCCTGCCAGACGTGGGGATCCCCGCGCAGGCCCCACTTGTCGGGACCGGCGTCGAAGAGCGCGGCCATCTTCGGGACGGCCGTGTCGTCATGTGCCATGGCGTCAGTCTCCCAGAGCCGCGGCCGGGCCTACGCGCCGCCCGCCGGGCCGACGACGCCCCGTGCCACGCCCAGGGCGACCAGGTCCTGGGGGCGGATGCGCAGCTGGTCCGCCGTCGCGGGGGCCTCGGCGCGGGGGCGCTTGAGGATGGCCGTCGCCAGCTCCGGGGCGATGACGGAGAAGTAGCTGTCGGGGGTGACCCAGGTGTTTCCCGGGGCGGCCAGGGCGAGCGCCCCGCCCGAGCCGCCCTCGCCGATGAGCAGGGTGGTCACCGGGACCGTCGCCGCCGCGAGCGCCGCGAAGGCGTCGGCGATGGCCGGGCCGGCGCCCGCCTGCTCGGCGGCGGCGTCGTTGGCCGCTCCCGGGGTGTCCACCAGGGTGAGCACCGGGATCCCGAGCCGGTCCGCGAGGCGGATCACGCGGGCCGCCGTACGGTAGCCCGCCGGGCGGGTGGCGGTGCCGCACTGGGCCGCGTACGCCACGGCCCGGCCCCCGCGCAGCCCGATCCCGCACAGCATGCCGGGGTCGGCGCCGCCGGAGCGGTCCCCGCGCAGGGGCAGGCGCAGCTCGAAGTACGCCTCCAGGTAAGCCTGCGCGCGCGGCCGGTCCGGGTGCCGGGCCTGCCGGACGGCGTCCCAGCCGGTCTCCGGGGGCACTACGGCGGCCAGCGCGGCCGGGGGTTCGACGGGCGCGGTGGCGCGGGGCGCGGCCAGCACCCGCAGCCAGTCCCCGAGGACGCCCGGGAGCTCCCCGGGCGGCACGACGGCGTCCACGTGCCCGGCGGCGTACTGCCCCTCGGCGGTGTAGGCCGCCGGATCGGCGTCCGCCGGCCGCACCCGGGACCCGGCGAAGCCGACCTGGGCGCCGGGCAGCGCGAGCACCACGTCGGCCCCCGCACCGAGGGTGGCCCAGCCGCCGCCGGTGGTGGGGTCGCGCAGCACGGCGATCTGCGGGAGGCCGGCGGCGCGGGTCAGCACGCACTGCCGGGCCACGCGCTGGAGCTGCGTCAGCGCGAGCATGCCCTCCTGCATGCGGGAGCCGCCGGTCGCGATCAGGGACACCAGGGGCAGGCGGTGCGCGCGGGCATGGGCGTAGGCGGCTTCGAGGCGGTCCCCGGTGCGTTCGCCGAGCGACCCGCCGAGGAAACCGAACTCGAAGGCGATCAGGGCGGCTTCGCGACCCCCGATGCGGGCGGTGCCGGTGACGACGGACTCCCGCTCCCCGGTCCGGGCCGTGGCACGGGCGCGCGAGGCGTCGTAGCCGGTCCAGCCGAGGGGGCCGTCGTCGGCGGACTCCCGCTGTGGCGCGGGGAGTTCGGCGAAGCTGCCGGGGTCGGCGAGGGCGGCGATGGCGGCGCGGGCGGAGAGGCGGGTCGTCGTCACGGATTCACCCTAGGGGGTCATGCCAGGTCCGGCAGGGGGAAGGCGATCTTCAGGGCGTAGGCCGCGACGAGGCCGTAGCCGAGGCGGAAGGTCCAGGCGCGGGCGGCGGGGGAGATCCTGCGGCCGGCGAAGGCGCCGAGGGCGACGAGGGTCTGCTGCCACAGGAGGGAGGCGGCGGCGACGCCGACGAGGAAGGCGCCGGCGGTGGCGGGGGTGGTGAGGGCGGAGGCCTGGGCGGTGGTGAGGGCGGCGAAGTAGAGGGCGGTGGTGGGGTTCACGGCGGTGAGGCCGACGTACCGGCCGAACGCCCTGACGGCACCGGCCCCACCGGCACCGCCGCCGCTCCCGGTGCCGTCCCCCGGGGGCCGGTCCCCGGGCGGTGGCGGGGCCGGTGGGGTGGAGGAGGCGGGGCGGGCGGAGCGGTGGAGGGCGTGGGCGGCGATGGACAGCAGGACCGCGGCCGCGAAGAGGCGGATCCAGGCCTCGACGGGGGAGACCCGGGAGGCCACCCACGGACCCACCGCGGTGGCCAGCGCGGCGTAGCCCAGGTCGACCGCCGCGATGCCCGCCGCCGCGGCCACCGCCGTACGGCGGTGGCGCATCGCCTCCTGGAGCAGCAGCACGCTCATCGCGCCCATCGGCATCGCCACGCCCAGGCCCGCGACCGCGCCCGACAGGGCGGGGGAGAAGAGTTCGCTCATGGACGGGAGGGTGGGGTGCGGGGGCACCCGATGGGCGGCCGATATCGGCTCGGACTGCGAGAATCGCGGTATGGACCGCCTCGACAGGGAAATCCTCGGCATCCTGCAGCAGGATGCGCGGCTCTCGTACCGCGACCTCGGCGTCCGCGTCGGGCTCAGCGCGAACGCCACCGCCGACCGGGTGCGCCGGATGCGGCGGGACGGGGTGATCCGCGGGTTCACCGTCATCGTGGACCCGGCGGCCGACACCCGGGGCGGGCTCGTGGTCTTCATCGACCTCGTCCTGCGGCAGGACACGACCAACGAGGAGTTCGAGCAGCGGGTCGCCACCCTTCCCGGGATCACCGAGGTGGTGCACGTGACGGGGGAGTACGACTACCTCGTGCGGGCGCGGGCCGCGGACCCCGCCGCGCTCGACGCGCTGCTGCGGCGGCTCAAGCGGGAGGCCGGGGTGGCGCAGTCCAGCACCCGGATCGCGTTGCGGGCCGCCACGAGGCACCCGGCCGGGTGATGTCGCCGGGATGTCCGCGACCCGGGGGCCAGGACCGCCGCCCCGCGCGGGGCGGGCGGTAGCGTGCCGGTGGACGCCGGACGTCCGGGGCCGGGGAGTCCCGCGCCCGTGTCCGGGGAGCGGGGGGACGGCAAGCGGGGAGCCGGGGCGTACCCGTCTGCCCGGCGGCGCACTGTCATCCTCGGTGAGGGGCGATGATCGTATCGGTGGTGTCGATGCCGGAGGGCGTCGTCACGCGCACGGACCTGCCCGGGGCCCGGGAGCGCCTCGCGGCCTCCGACTTCGTGATCGTGGACATCGACCTGGGCGAGGAGCCCGAACCCGGCGAGGAGCCGGAGCCCGGCGGGGAACCAGCGCCCGTGCCCGGCGGGGAGAGCGCGCCCGGAGAGGAGCCGCTCTTCCGCGGGCTCGGACTGGACGACGAGGCCTGGAAGTGGCTCGGCGGACCGCGGGAACCCGTGCGGGTGGAGTACCGCGAGGGCACCGTCGGATGTGTCGTCCCGGTGCTCGACGGCAGCCGCGTCGTCCACGTCCACCTGCTCGCGAGCGAGCACCGGCTCGTCATGGTGCACCACGGGCCCGTCGAGGTGATCGAGACCTTCGTCGGACGGCTGCCGCAGGACAGGCCCGCCGACCCGGCGGCCACGGTGTTCCTCCTCCTGCACGGCGCGCTGGAGGGGTTCCGCCGGGCCGCCTCCCAGGCCCTGCTGGAGGTCGAGGACATCGAGCAGGCGATGTTCGAGCAGTGGGAGCCGCGGGACGTCCAGCGCCTGGCCCAGCTGCGGCGGCGCGCGGCCCAGCTGCACCGTGCGTTCCGCCCCTACGCCGCGGTCGCGCAGGAGTTCCTCGCGCGCCGCGGGCTGGCGCACCGCGAGATCCCGGAGGAGCGGCGGGCGTTGCACCGCCTGCACGAGAGCACCGTGCGGCTGGTGGTGCTGGAGATCGAGTCCTTGCGGGACGAGACCCGGCGGGCCGCCGACAGCTACGCCTCCCTCGTCGCCGACCGGCAGAACCTCGTGATCAACCGACTCGCCATCGTCTCCGTGATCTTCCTGCCGCTGTCGTTCCTGACCGGCTTCTTCGGCATGAACTTCGGCTTCATGAGCACCCTCATGGCGAGCGAGAAGGCCTTCCTGGCGCTCGGCCTCGGCCTGCAGCTGTGCGCCCTGGTCGTGGCCATGTACTTCGTGCTGTACCGCACGCACTGGCGCCAGCTCCGGGGAGGCGGGCCGGACGACACCGCCGACCGCCGGCGCCG
Source organism: Streptomyces lavendulae subsp. lavendulae (assembly GCF_002803845.1). Classification (GTDB taxonomy): domain Bacteria; phylum Actinomycetota; class Actinomycetes; order Streptomycetales; family Streptomycetaceae; genus Streptomyces; species Streptomyces lavendulae. The sequence continues at coordinate 5,656,100 of NZ_CP024985.1, forward strand.
CCGGCTGCTGCAGGCCGGGCGCCGCGCCGACGGCGAAGGGTCCTAGAGCGCCGACTCCCACCGCAGCGTCGTCCCCCGGGCCCCCGCCTCCGTACGGCCGTCGTCCGTGACCGTCAGGCGGACCCGGCTGCGGGTCGCGTCCACCCGGACCTCGATGGAGGTGACCCCCGAGCGGCGGTGGGCCGCTGCCAGGGCGCCGCGCAGGGCGGAGAGCAGGTCGCCCGCCACCGGATCGGGGACCAGCGCGTCCACCGCCCCCGTGAAGTGCACCGACGGCTGGAACCCCAGCGGCACCGCCGCCCCCCCGGTCTCGCGCAGGACCCGGCCCCGGAAGGTCGCGGGGGCGTCGCTCGGCGGCTGCTGGAGGGCGAAGATGGCCGTGCGGACCTCCTGGATGGTGGAGTCCAGCTCGTCCACGGCCCGGCTCAGCTCCTCCCCGACCGTGTCCCCCGAGGGAGCGTTCGAGGAGCGTCGCCGGGTGCTCTCCAGCATCATCTCCGTGGCGAACAGCCGCTGGACCACCAGGTCGTGCAGGTCGCGGGCGATCCGGTCCCGGTCCTCGTACACCGCGAGCCGTTCGCGGTCGTGCTGGGCGTCGGCCAGGACCAGGGCCAGCGCCGCCTGGGAGGCGAACTGCGAGGCCAGCAGCCGGTCCACCGCGTCGTACGCCGGACCGCCCCGGGCCCGCGGCAGGGCGAGCGTGCCGATCAGCTGGCCGCCGCTCTGGAGCGGCAGCATCATGCTGGGGCCGAAACGTTCCCGCACGTGGGTGGTCATCCGGGGATCGGTCGCGGAGTCCTCGATGAAGACCGGCTCCCCGCCCAGCAGCTGCTCCAGCACCGCCGAGCCGGGGGCGATGGCCGTGCCGACCAGGTCGCCGGGGTCCCCCTGCGTGGAGGCGGCGACGATCTCCATGCCGCCCTCCGGGGTCGGCTGGAGCACCACCCCGGCGGCGGCGTCCGCGAGCAGCCGGGCGCGTTCGGCCACGCACATCAGGGCGTCGGCGGCCGGACGCCCCGCCAGCAGGGTGGTGGTCACGGCCGCGGCGCCCTCGATCCAGCGCTCCCGGCGGCGGGCCGTCTCGTAGAGGCGGGCGTTGCCGATCGCTATGCCCGCCTGTGAGGCCAGGACGCGGACCAGCGCGAGGTCCTCCTCGGTGAAGGGGCCGCCGCCCGCCTTCTCGGTGAGGTAGAGGTTGCCGAACACCTCGGTGTGCACCCTGATGGGCACGCCGAGGAAGCTGCGCATGGGCGGGTGGCCGGCCGGGAAGCCCACCGAGCGGGGGTCCTTCGTCAGGTCGTCCAGCAACAGCGGCCGCGGGTCGTCCACGAGCGCGCCGAGCACGCCGGTGCGCCCGTCGGGCATGCGGGCGACGGCCGCCCGTTCGGCCTCGCTCATCCCCGCGGTGAACAGCCGGGTCAGCCGGGCGCGCTCGGGGTCGACGACCCCGAGCGCGCCGTACCGTGCCGCGCACAGCTCGGCGGCGGATTCCACGATGTGCTGGAGGGTGGTCCGCAGCTCCAGTTCGGAGCCGACGTTGAGGACCGCCTCCAGGAGCACGGGCAGGCTGGACGGCTCGTCCGGTGGATCCGGTGGCTCCGGCGTCATTCGGACAGCGGGTTGAGGACCATGGGGGCGATCTTCCCTTCCAGCATCGCGCCGAGACCCATCACGGCGCACACGTCGGGCCGTTCCGCGATGGCCACGGGCATTCCGGTCGCGTCCCGCAGCATCTGGTCCAGGCCGGGCAGCAGGGCGCTGCCTCCCACCATCATGATCCCCCGGTCCGTCAGGTCCGCGACCAGGTCGGGCGGGCAGTCCCGGAGGATCTTGCCGATGCCGTCCAGGACGGCGGTCAGGGGAGTGTGGATGGCGTCCCGGACGGCCGCGGTGTCCACGTGGACGGAGCGGGCGAGTCCGGTGGCCACGTCGCGGCCGTGGATGAGGGTGGAGGCCGGGCCCTCGGCGGTGATGCCGTTGCCGTGCAGGGCCAGTTGCAGGGGGCGTACCGCCTGGCTCGGCAGCATCAGCTCGTGCGCGTGCCGCAGGTGCTGGACCACGGCGTGGTCGATGGCCTCGCCGCCGACGGGGATCCGCTCGGCGGTGACGATCGAGCCGAGGGAGAGGACCGCCACCTGGGTGGCCGCCGCCCCGCACACCATGATCATCGTCGCGGTCGGCTGCTCCACGGGCAGGCCGCAGCCGACGGCCGCCGCGATCAGGGTGTCGACCAGTTCGACGCGGCGGGCGCCGAGCCCCACGAGGGTCTCGACGGTCGCCCGCTGGGCGAGGGGGTCGGCGTCGTGCGGGGTGCAGGCGGCGGCCCGCAGCCGGGGCTTGCGGCGCAGGGCGCGCCGCAGCTTCTCGCCCAGGAGGTGACGCAGCATCCGCTGGGCCATCTCGATGTCGACGACGGTGCCGCCGGAGACGGGCCGTACCACGCGGATGTAGTCGGGCGTGCGGCCGGTCATCCGCTCGGCGAAGGAGCCGACGGCGATGAGCGCACCGGTCCGCGTGTTCACCGCGGCGACGCTGGGCTCGTCGACGACCAGTCCCGCTCCCTTGACGTAGACGCGGGTCCTGGCGGCTCCCAGGTCGACGGCGACGTGGCAGCGGCGCAACTGCTCAAGACTGACGGTCACGGCAGATCCTCCCGAGTGCGCTGACGCAAGAAGACCGGCGGTTGCCGGTCGCATTTCATATCTTCTCGGGTAAATGGGTCAACCCGCCCGTTGAAATGCTCCGGGTGGGGTGGGTCGCACGGGGCGCGGGGTGCTGCACAGGGGTGGATTTCTGTACCGACAGGCACGACCATGCGCGCACCGCCCGCGCTACCGACGCGTAACAAGGTAAAGGGAAGCCGATGCTGACGACCCGACAGGCGATCCTGGCCCTTCCGACCCTCTGCCTCGCCCTCCTCGCACCCCTCCCGGCCCACGCGCAGGACGCCCCGGCCGTCCGGGCCGCGCCGCGCGTCCCGGTGGTCTTCGTCCACGGCTACAACGCCGATCCGGGCGTCTGGGGCGCCCTGCGCGAGGACCTGCGCGCCGACGGGTACGCGGACTCGGAGCTGTTCTCCTGGGGGTACGACACCCACCAGTCGGTCAACGAGGTGCTCTCCGGACGGCTCGCCGCCTACGTCGACCAGGTCCGCCGGCAGACCGGCGCCGCCCGGGTGGACATCGTCGGCCACTCCTTCGGCTCGCTCGTCAGCCGCTGGTACGTCAAGTTCGGGGGCGGGGCGGCGGCCGTGGACCACTGGGTCTCCCTGGCCGGCCCCAACCACGGCACCTCCACCGCGTGGGCGTGCGCCCTGTGGGACGAATGGGTACCCCCCTAGGACATCCAGGGGACACCCTTGCGCTCCAGCACCCGCATGACGACGAAGACCGCTGCACCCCGTACATCCGCCCAGCTCAGCGCACCTAAGCAATCGGCACCCCAGACGGCGGGCATGACCACCCCGAAGCCGTCTGCGAACATCAAGAGGCATGTCACCCGCTCCGGCGCTGATGTGACAGCCCACACGAACCCCGCGCCCGTCCGGCCTGAGCTTGCCTTCAGCCTCCGTCTGTCGATCTCCTCGGATGAGTCCTCATCCCTCGCGGTCCAGCGTCGAGCTTGCCGCGCTCAGGCTGTCGCCCTGGGACTCGACCCCGACACCGCCGTTGAGTACATCGACGAAGACGTATCCGGCGCGTCCGCCCTTGAGAGCCGCACCGAAGGCATGGCCCGCATCCTCGTGGACCGCCCGCGCGTCGTGATCGCGTGGAAGCTCGACCGCTTCGCACGCTCCGTGTCGGAGTTCCTGAAGCTGGTCACGTGGTCTGAAGAACACGGCGTCGCCCTGGCGACGGCTGACGGGGCCCTGAACACGTCCACGCCCGGCGGTCGCCTCGTGGCCACCATCCTGGCGGCTCTCGCCCAGTGGGAGCGGGAGATGATCCAGGACCGTGTCACGGCGGCGCACGCGGAGCGACGGGAACAGGGCCGATGGATCGCCGGTCGCGCACCCTTCCCGTACGTGATGGAACGCCGGGACGGAAAGGCGTACCTCGCTGAGGACCCCAAGGCGTTCGCCCTGGTGCGCGCACAGATAGAGGCGCTCCTCGCGGGTGGCAAGAACGGCACGCTGTCAGCGACGGCAGAAGCGTTGCCCATCGGGCGAATCCATTGGCGCAACCTGCTGCGCGGGGTCGTCCTTCGCGGTTGGCGGGAGCACAAGGGTGAGCTTGTCACTGAGTCGGATGGAGTAACCCCGGTCCAGTTCGGCCCTGAGGTCATCGACGCTGCGACGTACAAGCGCGTCAAGGATCGGCTCAGAGAGCTGGAGGCGGGGGAGCGTGCCCCGCGCCGGAATGCCCCGTGGCTGGCGGACATGGTCTTCTGTGCCGACGGGTGCAAGATGAACGGCGGGATGAACGACTACAAGAGGTCGCTCTACAAGTGCAGCAAGGGCCACGGGTCGATCATGGCTCACTTCCTTGAGCCGGAGGTGTTCACCACCTTCCGTGCCGAGCACGGGGATCAGCCGCTGTATGAGGTGACCTACTCCGGCGGCATCGACCACAGCGGCGAGATTGCCGACCTTGACGCCCAGCGTGGACGGATCACGAAGGCGGTGGCACAGGTTGACGGCCCGGCGCTCGAAACCCTCACGGCCAAGCTGACGGAGCTTGAAGCGACGTACGCCCGGCTGAAGGCCGAACACGCCCCGGACGTGACGGAGACGTGGACGCTCACGGACAAGAAGCTGTGGGAGGCATGGGACGAGGCCACGGAGGACCAACGGCGCAACATGCTCGCCAACGAGGGATGCCGGATCACCGTGCACCCGAAGGACCACCCAGGCGGGCGCATCGTCATTGAGTGGAACGCCGTGCCGCTGGACCCCGAAGGCGGTGACTACGCCACAGCCGCATAACCCCGCGCCCGACGCAGGCAGCCCCGTTCTCCCCTGGTGGAGCGACGGGGCTTCGTCGTCTGAGGGGCGTGGGCCGGCTCATCGCGGGCAACCCTCGCGCTCCTGCTGAGGCGGGGGCAAGACCGCACGTGCGGGATTGACCAACGCGTCACGTGACGGGGTGGCCAGGCAGGCAATCCGCTCCCCAGATCCCCTGTGTAGCCGGGACCGGGACGCGTGGCAGGACACAAACGCACTGGTCAGCACTGGATGTCCCCCTGTCCCTGCCTGTCCCGTCCACGGACCGGCGCACATCTACCAACGAAAGAGCGATGACTCATGACCCTTACCCATGCTCAGGCGCTCCGGCGCGTAACCGAGCGGCTGGACGCTCCACGACCGGACGGAGAGAAGTGGTCTACGGACTTCTTCAGGCACGACCGTGACGCGCTGCCGAGCTACCTTGCCCGGCAGGGGCGGTCTGGTGATTTCGGCCGGGACTACGAGGATCTTGCCGACCCGTACGCCGTGCACGTGCCCGGGTGCGCTGAGCGCTCCGTGGCTGCCCTCCTGGATGCCGTGGCCGACACGGGCCTGACGGTGGCCGCCGAGACGAAGCCGGGGAAGTCTCCGCGCTTCGGCCTGGGAGGCAAGCACGCCACGGCGGGGCTGATGGACCTTCGCGGCGTGGTGCTGGCACTGGTAGTCGAGTACACGGAGAACGGCCGCCAGGTCCCCGCTGAGCTGCGCTACGCGGCAAGCCGTATCAGCATGTCCGGTACGCATACCGGCGGTGTGGCCTACCGATTCGGTAAGGCGCTCAAGCGGGTGGCGGGAAGGTGACCGACTTCCTTACTGACACCTTGAGGGCTCAGGCCAAGGTGAGCCCCGGCGGCGCGGAGGCGCTGACCCGTGCTGAGGCGGCACTACGCCGCTTCGTCTGGTTCCCGGAGCCCCGTCACTTCGACGTCGTGACCCTCTGGACGGCGTACACGCATCTGCTCACACGGTCCCCTGATCTTCCGATCGCTCCCCGACTCGGCTTCTTCTCCGGATCTCCCGGCAGCGGGAAGACGCGCGCACTGGAAATCCTCAGTCGCATTTCCGCGAACGGCCAGGATGTGGGTTCGCTCTCGGCTGCCTCCATGCTCCGCATCATCGGTGCGTCGGCGCAGACGGATCAACCGGGCGCCTTCCCCGTCACGCTGTTTCCGGATGAGTTGGACCGAACTTATTCGGCGCACTCCGCAGGATCTCAAGATGACCTGACCATTATCTTGAATGCGGGCTACAAGCGCGGGGCCGTGGTCGTGCGTGCCCACAAAGACAAGCAACAGGAAGTGATCCGCTATCCGTGTTTCGGGCCGGTGGCCTTCGCTGGACTCGCCACGGCACGACTTCCTGACGCCCTGCTGACCCGAACGTTTGTGGTTCACACGAAACGCGCCCGCAGTGAAGAGCGTCCCGACTCCTTCTTGCCCGTGGCTCACGGGGGTGAATTGGAGAGTGTTCGTGATGACCTTTCTGAGTGGGCAGCGGAGACGGCTTTTCGGATAGCCGATCCGTCAGACATGCTGGCCCTGTTGCTGGATGAAAGGATTACCGGTGTCACGGACGGTCGGGATCACGAGATTTGGTCCTGTCTCTTCCTCGTGGCCGTCCTCGCAGGGGGTGTCTGGCCCGAACGGTGTCTAGCGGCAATTCAGGCAGCCAAGGAGGATGCGGCGGACCGCGTGGACGGATCGGCGTCGGCGCGATTGCTTACGGTGCTCAGAAGGCACTACACGGCCCGCCCGGCACATCTCTGGCCGGTAGCTGTCACGAAGGACGATGTCGCCTCTGCCGCAATTGAGTTGGATCCGTTGGCCTTCCAACGATTCAACGGCCCCGACGAATTGCGAGCCGAAGACGTTGCCGCCCTCTTGCGTGAGCACGGTCTGAAACAGGTTCGCGTGCGTACCGCACACGGTCGCTCGTACGGCTATCGCTGGTCAGCCCTGGCGGATGCGTGGGACCGCGCGCTACCGCCGCTCATCGCCGATGACGAAGACGACAGCGAAGAGCCGGAAGACGCAACCGCATCGCTCTTCCGGCAGTAGGCGGGACATGCAGGGACATAGGGACATGGAGGGGAAACCGCAGGTCGGCGCACCACCTCGTGTCCCTCTTTCGTGCCCTGTCCCGCTGTCAATCAGGACGAAGAAGGAACAAAGAATGTCCCATACAGAAATCCAGCGGCGGACTGCTCCGCTTGTTGTGTCGCTCCGAAGTTCCGGGGGAGTCAACACCATCACCGGATATGCAATCAGGTTCAACGAACTCAGTCACGACCTGGGTGGTTTCCGTGAACGGATTGCCCCCGGCGCTTGGAACCCCGCTGCCGCACGTACTGACGTGATCGCCACGTTCAACCACAGCAATGACAACGTGCTTGGTCGCGTGAGCGCCGGCACTCTCCGTCTCTTCGGTGATGCGGAGGGGGTTCGATATGAAATCGACGTGCCGAATACGTCTGCCGGTCGAGACGTGGCGGAGCTAATCCGGCGCGGCGACATCGTCGGTAGCTCATTCACATTCCGGGTGAACCCCGGTGGTCAGGAAGTGGCAGGCGAGAACGATCCTGCAAGCGGCCTTCCGGTTCGCGTCATCACGTCGATGAGTGTTTACGAACTGGGGCCGGTCACCACTCCGGCCTACCCGACCACCAGCGCGAATGCGCGCTCCCTTAGTTCCCTCTATCCGATGGAAAGCGAGTCCCGCATGACCAATACTCCCATCCGTACCGGCGCCGGATTCCTGCCTGTCAACCATCGGGCCATTCCTGTTGGGACAGAGTGGATGGCTACCGAACCGGCCGCACTGTGGGTCAACATGATCGGTCCGAACTCCCGCTTCCTGGCTAGCATTCCTGCATCCAACAAGCTGCCGATGCATGAGGCGTCGCTGATGCTTCCCGCTATCAGGACCGGCGATGGTAGTTACGTTGACGCGAATACTCCGCTCCCGGAGCCGTCCACTGAGATCACTTCCCGTACCGCCCATGCTGCGAAATTCGCTGCGATGGAGCGGGCTTCGTCTGAATCTCTAGAGGATGCGCGCCCCGACCTGGTGGCGGGGATCAACCAGTCTCTTGCCGCCGGTATGGCGCGCGGAATAGACAAGGGACTCTTCAACGGTGCCGCTCCGGCTGATCCGAACGACCCCCGCCGGATCGTCGGTCTACTCGCCCAGGGCGACACGAAGCACATTGCTCCGTCCGTCGTTGAGATCAGTTCGGCTGTTGAGCGGATGGAGGCAACCGGCGCGGCAGCAACCGTTCTTTGGGTGGACCCGGTAGCGGCGAAGGCGCTGCGCGCCGAGGTCTCCGCTACGGATTGGCCGAAGGGGGTCTATGGGCTGGTGCCGATTGTTTCTCAGCACCTTCCTGCCAACACGGCTGTTGTTGCTGATGCTTCGCGCATCTTCGTTGGGCTGCACAGCGGGATTTCCATTACGACGTCTCGGGTCTCACCCGGGGCGTTCATGGAGGACCGCGTTCTGTTCCGGGCGCTTGCCCGCGTGGCTGGAGTGTGGGTGCAGGAGTCCAATTCGGTACAGATCATCAGCGGCACCCTGCCGGACAACCACCCGGATCTGTCGGCGTTCGGGGACGTGGAGACGCCCGCGCTGAACTCCCCTCAGGCCCTTGCCGAACAGGAAGCGAAGCACGCCGCTGAGCTTGAGGCGTTCCGCGCGCTGCCCCGGTCCGAAAGGCGGGCCAGCGCCGTGACCGCCCCGGTCCTCACGGAGGATGAAGCCCAGCGGATTCGCTCCCGGCGGCAGCGAGCGGGGGAGAAGCGGTGACTGCCATGAGTCGGTGGGGTGCCGTCGTCGCTGGTCATGCGCGGTGGCGTGGTCGCGCTCCTGAGCGTGAGCCGGCCATCCTGGAAGCGTGCTCCCGCTTCGCCCGGCTGCCCACGTCCACGCTGCGATGTGAGCCGTGCGACGCATTCGGTCCGGCCACGGCAGTGGGCATCGGGTGGCGTACGCCCATCCAGCGGGGCGGGAAGCGCAGGCGGGAGAACCTGGCGGTGATGTGTCGTGGCTGCTGGATTGAGTCCGGCCGGAATGACTGGCTCGCCGTTCCGGTCGGCGCGCGGATTCATCAGCGGATCGTGCCAAATGACTCGCCGGTTCAGGTGATCGAACTCTGATGCGGGGAGGGGAGGGCGCGCCAAAAGTAGAAGGGATGCCCTCCCCAGCGACCCCGCCAACAGCTCGCCTTTTACGTCCGTCCCGGACACGCAAAACCAAAGTGTCCGCCAACTTCAAAGGAGACAATTGAAGAGACGATGCGCTCATGCCCCGTGCGGCATGGAACTGCCGATTGATGCCGACCGGCGGACCCGCTATTGCAGCGACGCGCACAGGAAGGCGGCAGCGCGCGCCCGGAAGGCTACCGACAGAACGGCCATCGCAAAACCCGCTGAGGTGCCTGAGAGCGATGGGGAGCGGTACGAGGATCTTCGGGCCGTGTGGGGTGCTCTGGTGGCCCAGATCGCCAGGGACGGGGTGCTTGTGCCCGGCAGCGCGGGGGCACCGGTCGCTCATCCGGGGCTCAGGTTCCTGGCCCAACTCGATGCCGCCCTATCGGCCCACGAGCGGGCAACCGACGCCGGAGACGCTGACCCGCTTGCCGCCATGAGGGCAGCCGCCCGCGCTGCCGTAGAGGAGTCCCGCCGTGTCTGAGACCCTGCACGACCGTCAGCGTCGCTGGGCCGAAAGCCTGCCGCTCTTGAGTAATGAACTCACGGAACTAGCTTGCGTGTTGGCCGATGAAGAGCCCCGAAAGATCGGCGTGCATCTGCTGTGGCCGCTCTTCGTGGAGCTGTTCCGCGCTGAGGCTGACGCCGACCCGGACCCGGCAGCTCTGGGAGTCGTCTGCAACTGCCCGGAACACTTCTGACCACCGCCCCCGGCGGCTTCCCTGACTGGGTGGCCGTCGGGGGCCTTCTTCGGTTTCAGGCCGATGCCACCGACTCCTAGCCTCCTTGGACGCCCCGGACGAACAACGTGCCCGTGCGCCGGGTCCCCGGGGGCGGAGCGATCACGGAGGCGGACACGTCCACGTATCCGTGCTCCTTGAGGATCAGCGCCCACACATCTGGTTCGTAGTCCCACCGCTTGACGACAGCAGGGTCTTCATCAGGCCCGCGCGGGATGTACGACGCCTGGCAGCCGTAGCAGCCTTCGACAGGGGGCCGCTGGGAGAAGGCGAAGACTCCGCCGGGCTTGAGGTTCGCGTGAACGATCGGCAGCAGTAGGCCGGGGTCCGAGAACCAGCCCGCACCGAAGACGCTGTAGATCGCATCGAAGACCGTATAGGTCTCTCCCAGGTAGGCGAGCGCGTCGCCCTGGTGCAGCTCCATCCCGTCCACGTCGGACCACCTGTCCCGTGCCTTCGCGAGCTGCTTGGGAGAGAGGTCGATGCCCACAGCCCGCACACCGAGGCTCGCGAGGTGAGCCGCGTTCCCGCCCGCACCACAGCCAAGGTCGAGCGCGGTCTCGCCCGGCTTCAAGGCAAGTACGTCGGCCCCCGGGCCGTGGTCCGCGTACTGAGTCCAGTTGAACCACGTGGACTCGCCACGGGCGTTCGTCGTGCGCCGCTGGGGCTTGGTCTGCGCGTACTCGTCCCAGGCAGCACTACGGGTGTCAGACACTTCGGTTCCGTTCTCGTTCACTGGCACAGCCGCCCGGCCACGACGCCGGGCGGCTGGCTCAAAGGGCTACTTGTTCACGGGGCTGTCGGTGCACCCAGCGTGGCACTGCGAGCAGTCGGCCGCACCCATGCCGGGCCAGAACTCGGCGTCGACTTCGAACCCGGCCGCCACGATCGCGGCCGTTGTCGCCGCCATCGCCGCCCTTCCCTCCTCGGGGTCGGAGCCGGCCTCGTCGTCGGGAACGTGGTGGATGTAGTCCACCCCGAGGGACCTGGAGAACGCGACGTAGGGAACCGTCCGCTGAAGGAACCGGTGCCAGAACAGGTCCACGCGGAGCGAGGGCGTCAGCGGGCTGTCGGTGACCGTGCTGGCGGCGAGGAAGGCCGCCATCTGGTTCACACCGCGCTCGCCCATCTCGTCGGTGAGGTCGGGCCAGTCCTTGCGCACGTCCTTGATGAGCAGCGCCCGAAGGTCGCGGCTGATGAGTTCGAGAACCTCGGTCGGTCGCTGATGGGTGATCGTCACGTCTGTGCCTTCCTGGTCAAGGGACGACCCTGGTCGGTCCCTGCGGATGGTGCGTGATCGTTCTGAGGGCCACCACGGAGGTTTCCGAGGTGGAGTCTGTGGTCAGGGACCGACGGGGGACACAAGAGCCACGTCCTCGTACTTGCGAGCAAAGGTGGGGTGCCCGGTACGGCCCGTGTGGCTCATGCAGTCGACGTCCACCCTCGCCACGTCCGCCACGGGGCCAGCAGTCCAGCCGCAGTCAGCGTCGAGGCACTGCGCGGACACGGTGACCTCTCCGGCGGGGTGGCTGATGATCCGGTGGGTCACGAAGCGAAGAACCGTACTCACGGGCGCTTCCCGTCCGCGTGGGGGTGGCTGCGCATCTCGACGTTGCAGGCGGTTACGCCGCTCCCGTCGCGCGTCAACCGGTGGTGCGAGCGCTGCTTGTCCAGCTCGGCGCACACGTCGCATCCCTCTACGGGTACCGGTTCGAGGGTCACCCGCATCGGCAGCTCTACCGGCGCTGTCTCGTAGTCGGTCGGACTCGTCATAGTGCCTTGCCGTCCCCTCGCCATGTCGTTCCCTGGTCTGCGCCGATACTCCCTTTTGGGGGCGCGTCGGATCGACGGCGAAGCGGGCGTCGTCGGGGCGTCACTCGGAGGGGCGTCATTGACGCCCCTATGGGCGTCAATTGGGTGTCATTGGGCGTCAGTTCGGTCTAGCTTTGACGTCATGACGACGACCGCCGTGGTGCCGAATGATGTGCTGCGGGCCGTGCGTATCGGCCTGCGCTTAAGCCAGGACGACTTCGCCAAGGCCATCCGCCGAGCGGGCGAAGAACTGGGAGAGCCCAACGAGGCTTCGAAGCGGCTGGTGCAGCGCTGGGAATCCGGAACGAGCAAGACACCCCGGGGTGTGTACTCCAGGGCGTTGGAGCGGGTCACCGGTCGCCCGGTGGAGGCTCTTGGCTTCACGCTGCCGGTACCGATGGCAAGAGTCCGCACGGACGGCAAAGGAGGGCACGACATGGACGCAGGAGCAGGCGGGGTCACCTCCGCCTCTGTAGGTGCACAGAAGGCCGTACAGACGACTGACGAGACGTTCTCGGGTGTGTGGCTCAGTCGCTACGAGTTCTACTCATCCAGCCGTGCGGAGACGTACGAGGGCAAGCACTACGTCGTGATCGTCCAGCACGGGAACCGGCTGACCGCTCAGAGCCTGCCCGGGGCCAGCAGCAACCCGGACAGCCCGCTCACGCTGGATCTGACCGTTGACCGCAACGTGGTCACCGGGTCGTGGGTCGAGCAGACCGCTTCGGACGGCTACTACAACGGCGCCCGGTACCACGGGGCCGTTCAGCTCCTCGTAGAGCCGACCGGCCGACGTATGGCCGGGAAGTGGGTCGGGTTCGGGAAGGACTTCGACGTGAACACAGGACCGTGGGAGCTGCGCCTAGTCGACCGGTCCACCAGCAAGGCGACGTTGGAGCGGTACAGCAGCCCGCCGGAGTGAGGCACCGCCCGTCCCCTGCCCCGTCTGGCAACCGCCGGGCGGGGCTTCGTGCTGTCCGGGCGGACTCTCAGCCTTCGCGCCGACCACCGGTGTACCGTGCCCATGTAGGCATATCCCGACGGGGTACCTGATGGGACCAGGCGTGCCGGGACATGACTCCCGGGTCGTACGTGGTGAAGAACCTGGCCTCCGGGGACGAGACCCCGGGTGTGGTGAAGTACGCGACGTTCTGGTCGGCGTGCGACGAGGTGGTCAACCCGGACGACAGCGTCCCGCTCGCCGGGGCCCTCAACACGCCGGTCGGCTGCCTGAAGCACAACGACCTGCTCGGCGACGAGGCCACCTCGGCCGGTGTCCGCGCCTTCCTCGCCTCCTAGGCCCTGTCGGCCGTCTCCCCGGGCTGTACCCGCTGGAGCAGGCCGTACGTGAACTCCGCCACCAGAGGCCGCCCGGACGCGGTGAACGCCAGGCGCCAGCGGGTCGGTGCGGTGCCCTCCATCGGCCGGGCCGGGGGGAAGGCCCGTGCCACCTCGTCCACCGTCGCCGACCAGGGCCGCAGGTCCCCGGCCGCCGTGAGGACGGGCCCCGGCGCCCCGGGGGCCCGGACCAGCCACTCGTTCCAGACCGCCCCGTCCGGCGCGGCCAGCACCTCGAAGCGCAGGCCCGGCCAGAGCGGCACCGGCCACAGCAGCGCCTCGCACTCCAGGTCACCGATCCGGCGCCGCTCGGCGGACTCCGGCGGCCCCAGCATCGACCGGTAGCGGGCCAGGGCCCCGCGGGAGCGCGGCGAGCGGACCATCGCCTGCCAGCGCCGGTTGGCCTCGCGCTGCTCGGCGAGCGTGGCGCCGAGGCGCAGCCGGGCCTCCTCGGCGAGGTCCGGCTGGAAGTCGGCCATCCGGCGTAGCAGTACCAGCTGGAAGGCGGCGGGGCCGAAGGAGCCGGGGGTCGCGGTCATGGAGGCAACGATTCCACACAGGATCCTTACGTTCCCGGAATGCAGCTGTTGCCGAGAACGGCATAGCCTGCGGGCGCCATGAACTACTGCCCCGCCTGCCACAGACACCTCAACGGCGCGCTCGCCTGCGCCGGGTGCGGAACCCCGGCCGAGTACCTGACGGTCGCTCCGACGCCCGGCCCCGCGGTGCCGCCGGCTCCGCAGCCCGCCCTGGCGGAGGTGTTCGCCGACTCCCTCGTGGTGCTCTCCGTGCCGGGCGAGGGGCGCGCGGGCACCCGCCGCAGGGCCGTCACCCAGCGCAGACGCCGCCGGACCGTGCTGACGGTCGGCCTCGGGCTGCTGCTGGCGACCGGGGGCTCCATGGCGGTGGCCCGGATCGTGACGGACGACGGGGGTGTCGACCGGGCCGCCGAGGTGGTGCTGACGGACGACGCCCCGAAGGATCCGGATCCGCTGCCCAGCCTGGGCGGCGGGCCCGCCGCGCCGTCGGCCCTGCCTTCGGCGAAGGCCGCCGCCGGGCGGGCGAAGGCGGCCGGGGCCGGGGGTGGGCCGAGCGGGTCCGCGCAGCCGTCCTCGGGGGCGAGCGCCTCCGCACCGGGGACGGCGGGGCCGTCGCAGAACGCTCCCGGCGGCGGGGCATCCGTACGGCCCTCGAATTCCGGACAGCCCGCGCCCGGTCCCACCGGGACGGCGAAGCAGCCCGGGAAGCCCCCGGAGCCGTCGGCGACGAAGCCCGCGCCGACGCCCACGCCGAAGCCGACCAAGAGCTGCGTGTTCTGGATCTTCGGCTGTTCCTGAGCGGTGCTCCGGGGCCGCTCAGGCCAGCATGCGCCTGAGCAGGTCCCGCAGGGCCGTGCGCTCCTCGTCGGAGAGCCCGGCCAGCGGTTCGCGCGCGAAGTCCAGCGACTCGCGCAGCCGCTCCGCGGTCTGGAGCCCCTCATCGGTGGGGGCGGCCAGCTTCACCCGGCGGTCGGCCGGGTCCGGGCGCCGTTCGACCAGGCCGCGGGTCTCCAGCCGGTCGACGATGCCGGTCACGTTCGAGGGCTCGCAGCGCAGCTTCTGTGCGATGCGGCGCATGGGGAGCGGCTCCAGCGACAGCAGCGTCAGCACCCTGGCCTGGGCGCCGGTGAGCTGGTGGCTGGCGGCCGCGTCCTCGTACTCCGTGTGGTAGCGGGCCACGACGTCGCCGATGAGCTCGACGACCTCGACGGTCACTGGGTCTGCGCGACGACTGGGCATGACTCCAGCGTACCCATTTACTTGACAACATGAAATATCCAGGAGCATGGTTGTTTCACGTTGTGAAGTATTCCTTCGCACCAGCACCGCTTCCCCCAGGAGTTCCGCATGTCTCAGATCCCCGCCGTCAGCCGTGAGTGGCACCTCGTCCGCCGTCCGCAGGGGTGGCCGGTCGCCGAGGACTTCGCCCTGCGCGAGGCGCCCGTCTCCGCCGAGCCCGCCCCCGGCCGGATCCTGGTCCGCAACCTCCACATGTCCGTGGACCCGTACATGCGCGGCCGGATGAACGACACGAAGTCCTACATCCCGCCCTTCCGGCTCGACGAGCCGATGGAGGGCGGCGCGGTCGGCGAGGTCGTCGCCTCCGCCGCCGAGGGCTTCGCGGTCGGCGACCACGTCCTGCACGGCCTGGGCTGGCGCGAGTACGCCGACCTCGACGCGAAGCAGGCCGTCAAGGTCGACGCCTCCCTCGCCCCGCTCTCCGCCTACCTCGGCGTCCTCGGCATGCCGGGCCTGACCGCCTACGCCGGTCTCTTCGAGGTGGCCTCCTTCAAGGAGGGCGACGCCGTCTTCGTCTCGGGCGCGGCCGGTGCCGTCGGCGGCCTCGTCGGCCAGTTCGCGAAGATCAAGGGCGCCTCCCGGGTGATCGGCTCCGCCGGCTCGGACGAGAAGGTGACGCTGCTCACGGAGAAGTACGGTTTCGACGCCGCCTTCAACTACAAGAACGGCCCCGTCGCCGAGCAGCTGCCGGCCGCCGCGCCCGACGGCATCGACGTCTACTTCGACAACGTCGGCGGGGAGCACCTGGAAGCCGCCATCTCCTCCCTGAACGTGCACGGCCGCGCCACCCTGTGCGGGGCCATCGCGGGCTACAACGACACCGAGCCCGCCCCGGGCCCGCGCAACCTGATGATGGTCATCGGCAAGCGCCTGCGCCTCCAGGGCATCCTCGTCGGCGACCACTACGGACTGCAGCAGCAGTTCGTCAAGGACGTGGCCGGATGGCTGGCCTCCGGTGAGCTGCGCTACGACGAGACGGTCGTCGAGGGCGTCGAGAACGCCGCCGGCGCCTTCCTCGGAATGCTGCGCGGAGAGAACACCGGAAAGATGATCGTTTCTTTCACCGGTTAGGCTCACTCCACACCGTCGCGATCGTGGGCGCGCATCGCGGCGATTCATCTGGAGGATCCGCTTCATGTCCATCACGCAGTCCGACGTCGCGTACACCGCTGTCGCCACCGCCGAGAACGGCCGTGACGGCCGCGTCGCCACCAACGACGGGCAGCTCGACGTCGTCGTGAACCCGCCGAAGGAGCTCGGCGGCAGCGGCGCCGGCACCAACCCGGAGCAGCTGTTCGCCGCCGGCTACAGCGCCTGCTTCCAGGGCGCCCTCAGCGTCGCGGCCCGCAACGAGAACGTCGACGTCACCGGCTCCACCGTCACCGCCGAGGTCGGCATCGGCAAGAACGACGAGGGCTTCGGCATCATCGTCAAGATCACGGCCTCGATCCCGACCGTGGACGCCGCCGTCGCCAAGGACCTGGTCGAGAAGGCCCACCAGATCTGCCCGTACTCCAAGGCGACCCGCGGCAACATCTCGGTCGAGCTGAACGTCGCCTGACCGCACGCCGCGTCCGCGTCCTGACGGAACGCGAGTGAAGGCCGCACCCCCTCGGGGGTGCGGCCTTCGCCGTCTAAACTGCCTCCATGCGTGATCTTGCGGGGGGCTTCCGGTACTTGCTGGCCGGACAGAGATGGGTGTTCGGCAACGGCCGGTGGCTGGGCTTCGGCCTGCTGCCGGGCCTGGTCTCGCTGCTGCTCTACGCCGCGGCCCTGACCGGGCTCTTCTACGGCGCCGACGACTTCACCACCTGGGCCACGCCCTTCGCCTCGGACTGGTCCTCGCCCTGGCTCGGGCTCTTCCGCGGGTTCCTGACCGCGCTGCTCATCGGCCTCGGGCTGTTCCTCACGGTGATCACCTTCACCGCCGTGACCCTGCTCGTCGGCCAGCCTTTCTACGAGTCCCTCTCGGAGCAGGTCGACCGCAGCGAGGGCGGGGAGGTCCCCGAGTCGGGGCGCTCGTTCTGGGAGGACCTGTGGATCTCCGCCCGGGACAGCCTGCGGCTGCTGGTGCGGGTGCTGCTCTACGGGATCCTGCTGTTCGCCCTCGGGTTCATCCCGGTCGTCGGCCAGACCGTCGTCCCGGTGATCGGCTTCCTCGTCTCCGGCTTCTTCCTCACCCAGGAACTCACCTCCGTCGCCCTCCAGCGGCGCCGCGTCGACCTCGACGAGCAGCTGGCCCTGCTGCGCGGACGGCGGGCGCTGGCGCTCGGCTTCGGGGTGCCGCTGGTGCTGGTGTTCCTGATCCCGCTGGTCGCGGTCTTCCTGATGCCGGGTGCCGTGGCGGGGGCGACCCTGATGGCGCGCGAGCTGACCGGCGAGGACGGGGATCCGTCCGGCGAGCAGGAGGGTGAGCGGCCCCACTCCGAGCAGCCCCCCGCCCCGGCCTGGACCCCGGCTCCGGGACACCCTCAGGCGCAGGGGTACCCGCAGGCGCAGGCGTACCCGTCGGCGCAGGGCTACCCGCAGCCGCAGGGCTATCCGCAGGCCCCGGGACACCCGCAGCCGCAGGCGTACTCGCAGCCCCAGGGCTACTCGCAAGCGCAGGCATACCCGCAGCCCCAGGCGTACCCGCAGGCCCCCGCACACCCCCAGGCACCGGCCCCCGGTTTCGGGCCGCCTCCGCCCTCGTACCCGTAGGACCTACGCGGCGCCGCGCCGCAGCAGGGTGATCGCCCCGACGGTGTCCTCCGCGCCGTGACGGGCCGGGTCGGCCTCCAGCCGCTCCCGCATCAGGTCCAGGTACGGGGAGATCAGCTCGGTGCTGACCCCCTGGTCCGCGGCGGTGCGCAGGAGGGTGCCGCTCGCCGCGACCTGCATGGCCAGGTTGGACACCACCCCGGTGGTGAAGTCCCGCGAGGTCAGCCGCTCGGCGGCGTTCCCGACGAAGAAGCCCATCGTGCCCAGCCACTCCGACAGCAGCGGGGACAGGTCCCCCGGCGCGATGTCCTCGCCCTCGATCAGCGCGTAGGCGTGCGAGATCCCCGCGAAGAGTCCCGTCATCGCGCTGAGCAGCGCCACGTCGTGCAGGGCCGCGTGGCCGGGGTCCGCGCCGACGAAGCGGGCCGCGGCAGGGACCTCCAGAACCTCCCGGTGGGCCTCGAAGAGGGCGCGGGAGCCGCTGTAGAAGACGTAGGCGCCGGATCCGGGGGTGTCGATCATCGTCGGGGTGCCCATGATCCCGGCGTCCACGAAGCGGGCGCCGCGCTCCTCGGCCCAGCGGGCCCGGGCCCGGCCCTCGGCGGGGGTGCCGGTGGTGAGGTTGACCAGGTCCTTGCCGGTCAGGTCGACCCCGTCCAGCACCGCCGCGATGCTCGCGTCGTCCAGCAGGCAGAGCACGACGAGACCGTTCGCCGCGACGGCCGCGGCGGGGTCCGCGGCGACCCGGGCGCCGTGCGGGGCCAAGGCCCCGGCCTTGGCGGCGGTGCGGTTCCAGACGGTCACGGGGTGCCCGGCGGCGAGCCAGGCGCGGGCCAGGGCGGTGCCCATGCCGCCGAGGCCGAGGAGGGTGAGCGGACGCTTCGTCACATGTGTGTCGGTCATGCCGTTTAGCCTGGTGGCGGGCGCCGCAGCGCTCAAGTACGCACTTCGGGGTGGGTGGTTACCCCGGGGTGAGCGAGCAGGTGGGAGGGGTGCGATGACGGTGGCGCGAAGGCCCGGGGCGGACCACTGCGGGATCGCGGCGGCGATGTCCGTGATCGACGGGAAGTGGAAGGTCTCCGTCCTGTGGGAGTTGGAGCGTTCCCCGCGCCGCCGCTTCGGCGAGCTGCGCCGGCTGGTTCCGGGGGTGTCGGAGAAGGTGCTCACCGCGCAGCTGCGCGAACTGGAGGAGGACGGCATCGTCCACCGCGAGGCCTACGACGAGGTCCCGCCGCGCGTGGAGTACTCCCTGACCCTCCTCGGCCAGGAGCTGAACACCGCCCTGGAGTCGCTGGGGCAGTGGGGCGCCAAGCACCTCCTCCCCGACTCCGCCCGAACCGGGGTCAGCCGGCGGTGACCTCGACCGTCACCACGCCCGGGGCGTCGGCGCCGGCCTCGGCGAGCAGTTCCCCGCCCGGGGCCCATGCCGCCGAGCGGCCGCAGCCCGTCCACGGGCCCGCCTGCCCGACGTGGTTGGCGAGGACCGTGTACAGGCCGGTCTCCCGCGCGATCCCGGGATAGACGGTGGCCCGCTCGGCGATCCCGTCGCCCGTGCCGTACAGGGAGCTCGCCAGGTGCACCCGGCAGCCGTCGGCGGCCGCGCGGCCGGTCAGGTCGGGGAAGTGGTTGTCGAAGCAGATCCCGAGGGAGAAGCGGATGCCACCGAGCTCGAACCGCCCGTCGGCCGTGCCCGCGACGAAGACGCCCTGCTCGTGGCGGTACAGGTGCTGTTTGGCGTACGTCGTCACGTGCGCGCCGTCCGCGTCGTAGACCAGTGTCGCGATGGCGGGCCGCGGCCCGTCGGTGCGCAGGGCGACGTTGACGGCGGTCGCGATCCGCGCCGAGCGCAGGGCGTCGAGGCGGGGGTCGTCGGGTCCGTCCACCCACAGCCCCGGGTCCCCGGCCAGCGCCTCCAGCTCGTACCCGGTGAGCGTGAACTCCGGGAAGACCACCAGCCCGGCGCCCTCGTCGCGGGCGGCCGCGGCCAGGGCGGCGGCCAGGGCGGCGTTGGCGGGGACATCGGCGGGGACGCAGCAGAACTGCGCGGCGGCGATCTTCACGCGCCCCAGGATGCCAGCCGCCCGGACCGGCTCAGGGAGAGGGGTCGGCCCCCGGATCCCCGGGCCGCCCTCCCGGGTCCGGGCCGCCCGGGAGGCTGCCGTCGGCGCGCAGGAGGGCCAGTTCCGTGAGGTTGAGGGCCGTCACCAGGACGGACAGCAGCGCCAGCGCCCCCAGGGAGGGCAGCAGGGCCGCCACCGGGAGCACGGCCAGGACGGCTGCGGCGGCCCCCAGCCGGGTCACCGACCAGGAGCGGAACAGGTGCCAGCGGGTGTACCCGAAGGTGGCCAGGAAGAGCGCGCAGCCCCCGTACAGCAGGGCGGCCACGCCCAGCGGGAGCCGTTCGCCGGGGCGGGCCACCGCCTCGGCCATGCCGACGGCCACCGCGATGACCGAGGCGATCAGCGAGAGGTGCCCGTACGAGAGGACCTGCCGGGCCACGTCCGCCCGTACGGCGGCGGTCTCCAGGCCGTGGCGGACGGCGTCCGCGGCCAGGTGGAAGTACACCCACCACAGTCCGCAGACCAGGGTGAACGCCACGGCGACGGCGGTCAGGGAGCCCGCGCCCAGTTCGGGGGAGGTGGCCACCGGCGCCCCGACGGCCACGATCGACTCGCCCAGGGCGATCATCACGAACAGCCCGAACCGTTCGGCGAGGTGCCCCGACTCGAAGACCAGCCGGACCATGGCCCGGCGGGTCAGCCGGGGCGCGGCCAGGTCCACGGCGGCGGCCAGCGCCCACAGGCAGGTCCGGGTCCCGCCGTCGAGGAAGGCCCCGGTCAGCAACAGGGGCCCGCTGATCAGCACCGAGAGGGTCACCGGGGTGGGGGTCAGCCGCCGGGAGCGGCCGTGTGCCAGGGCGGCGAGGACCACGCGGGCGCAGAAGTAGGCGCCGGCGAAGAGCACCCCGCGGTCCCCGAAGGCGCCGGGCAGGGCCAGGGCCATCATCAGGCCGCACAGTCCGGCGGCGAAGAGCCCGAGCCGGTTCAGCGGCAGGTCGGCGTCGTGGGTGTTGGCGTGGACGGTATTGCCGACCCACACCCAGTAGACGGGCACGAAGACGATCAGGGCCCGGCCGGTGCCGGCCCAGCCGTGGTCGTGGTGGAGCAGCGCGGAGACCTGGGTCACCGCGAACACCAGCACCAGGTCGAAGAACAGCTCCGACCAGGCCACCTTCTTCTCCGGCGGCCCGTCCTCGGCGCTCTGCGGCAGCTCCCGTTCCCGCCCCTGTTCCTCCAACGCCACGGCGTGTCCCCCCAGTTCCCCCGGTCGGTGTCGGGGGACAGGATGCCCGGCGGGCCGGGCGGCCTAGACGGCGGGGCCGCGCAGGAGGGTGAGGAAGGAGCGGAACGCGGCGGGCATGTCCACCGATTCCGGGGCGAGCAGCCACTGGTACTGGAGGCCGTCCATCACCGCCGTCAGCAGCGGAGCGGCCTGTTCCGGGGTGAGGCCCGAGGGGAGGCGCTCGCCGAACTCGGCGCGCAGCACGGCGGTCATCTCCCCGCGCACCTGGGCGTAGCGCTCGGTGAAGAACTCCCGGGCCGGGTGTCCGTCGGTGACGCTCTCGCCGAGCAGCGCCGAGAAGGTCTGCACGATGCCCGGCCGCATGGCGTTGTACTCCACCAGCGAGGCCAGCAGGTCCAGGCGCCAGGTGTCCGCGGCGGCGCGCGAGCCCCCGCCCGTGTCCCAGCGGTCGCGCTCCTCCAGGACGGCCACGAGCAGGGCCTCCTTGGTGGGGAAGTAGTGCAGCAGGCCCTGCTGGGTCAGGCCCACGCGTTCGGCGACGGAGCCCAGGGAGGCCCCCCGGTAGCCGCGCTCCGCGATCACCTCGACGGCCGCGCGGACGATCTCGCCGCGCCGCTCCTCGCTCTTCGCCCTGGCCATCGCCCGGCACCCCTTCCGTTCGTACCCGCAAGAAGGACCGTACGACATAGGGATATCACGAAAAGATTACAAGCCCTACCAGTCTACAGGTATCGGGTCCACGATGGGGGCACCACACGCACCGCACTCACGAGGAGGCACGGCCGTGACCGATGCCGATCAGGCCCGCGACCGCATCCGCGAAGACGCCGTGGAAACGGCGCTGGGCAAGCTGGATCTCGACACCAAGGCCCGCCTCCTGGCCGGCCAGGACATGTGGTCCCTGCCCGCCCTCCCCGAGATCGGGCTCCGCTCCCTGGTCATGTCCGACGGGCCCGTCGGCGTGCGGGGCGTGCGCTGGACCGCCGACGACCCGTCCGTCGCCCTGCCCTCCCCGACCGCGCTCGCCGCCGCCTGGGACCCCGCCCTCGCCCGCCGGGCCGGCCGGCTCCTCGCCCAGGAGGCCCGCCGCAAGGGCGTCCACGTCCTCCTGGCCCCCACCGTCAACCTGCACCGCTCCCCGCTCGGCGGACGCCACTTCGAGTGCTACTCCGAGGACCCCCGTCTGACCGGCGCCATCGGCAGCGGCTACGTCAGCGGCGTCCAGGACGGCGGCGTCGGAACCACCGTCAAGCACTTCGTCGGAAACGACGCCGAGACGGAACGCTTCACCGTCGACTGCGTCATCGCCCCGCGCGTGTTGCACGAGCTGTACCTGGCGCCCTTCGAGGCCATCGTCACCAACGCCCACCCCTGGGGCATCATGACCGCCTACAACCGGGTCAACGGCACCACCATGACCGAGCACCGGTACCTGGTGAACGAGGTCCTGCGCGCCCAGTGGGGCTTCGACGGCTGCAACGTCTCGGACTGGATGGCCGCCCGCTCCACCACCGGGGACGTCCTCGGCGGCATGGACGTGGCCATGCCCGGCCCGCAGACCGTCTACGGGCCCGCCCTCGCCGCCGCCGTCCGGGCCGGGGAGGTCCCCGAGTCCGCCGTCGACGCGGCCGTGCGCAACGTACTGCGCCTCGCCGCCCGCGTCGGCCTCCTGGAGGGCGCCCCCGCCGTGGTCGCCGAGCCCCCGGCCCCCCTCGACGGACAGGCCCTGGCCCGCGAGCTGGCCGTACGCGGGTTCGTCCTCGTCCGCAACGAGGCCGGAGCCCTGCCGCTGGACGCGGGCCCGGGCCGCACCGTCGCCCTCAGCGGCGCCGCCGCCCGCGACGCCCGGGTCCTCGGCGGCGGGTCCGCCACCGTCTTCCCCGAGCGGGTGCTCTCCCCGCTCGACGGGCTCACGGCCGCGCTCCCCGAAGGAGCCCTGACCTACTGCGTCGGCGCCGACCCGAGCGAGGAACTCGTCCCCGCCGACCAGGGGTTCACGCTGCGCGCCGTCTGCCGCGACGCCTCCGGGGCCGTGCTCGGCGAGGGCGCCCTGCCCAGCGGCCAGGTCCAGTGGATCGGCGACGACCTGCCCGGCGACGCCGCGTACGAGACCATGGCCGGCATCGAGGTCACCGGCACCTTCGTGCCGCGCGAGAGCGGCGAGCACGCCTTCGGCACCCGGGGACTGGGCGCCTTCGCCCTCGCCGTCGGCGGACGGACCCTGTGGGAGGGGGGCCAGGAGCCGGGCGACGAGGCCGACCCCTTCGAGGCGTTCTTCGGGGCGCCCAGCGAACGCGCCCGGCTGACCCTCGCCGCGGGGGAGCCCGTGGAGGTCTCGCTCACCTACCGGGTCCCCGACATGAGCGCGCTGCCGCTCAAGGCGGTCATGTTCTCCCTGCTCCACCTCGGCCCCCGGCGCGACCCCGACGAGCTGATCGCGGAGGCCGTCCGGGCCGCGCGGGCCGCCGACACCGCCGTCGTGGTCGTCGCCACCACCGAGCGCGTGGAGTCCGAGGGGTTCGACCGCCGGGACCTGGTCCTGCCGGGCCGTCAGGACGACCTCGTACGGGCCGTGGCCGCCGCCAACCCGAACACCGTGGTCGTCGTCAACGCCGGTTCCCCGGTGGAACTCCCGTGGCGCGAGGAGGTCGCCGCCGTCCTGCTGACCTGGTTCCCCGGGCAGGAGGGCGGGGCCGCGGTGGCCGACGTCCTGCTCGGACACGCCGAGCCCGGCGGGCGCCTGCCCACCACCTGGCCCGCCACCCTCGCCGAAGCCCCCGTCACCGACGTGTTCCCCGTCGACGGGCGCCTGGAGTACCGCGAGGGGCTCGACATCGGCTACCGGGCGTACGAGAAGCACGGCGTGCGGCCCGCCTACCCCTTCGGGCACGGACTCGGCTACACCGACTGGGCCTACGAGTCCCTGGAGGCCACCGCCGACCGGGTCCGGGTCCGCCTGACCAACACCGGCCCCCGGCCGGGCCGCGAGGTGGTCCAGGTCTACCTGGCCCCCGTCAACGACGCGGTGGAGCGCCCCGCCAGCTGGCTGGCCGCCTTCGCGGGGGCCGCGGCGGCCCCCGGCGAGAGCGTCGAGGTGGAGATCCCGCTGCCCGCCCGCGCCTTCGAGATCTGGGACGAGGCCGCGCACGGCTGGCGGCGGATCGGCGGGACGTACGAGGTGCGCGCGAGCCACTCGCACGCCGACACGCGGCTGACCGTCACCCTCGACCTGTGAGCCGCTGAACCCCGCCCCGAACGGCGCGACACGCCGTAGGGTCGAAATGGCCGGAAAACAACCATGAATCCGGCCGATGGACCGGACCGGGGGCGGGCCCTGACACCCGCCCCCGGTCCTTCCGCGTCAACGCGGGGGCTGCGCCGCCGTCACCTGGCGGTGGGCCAGTTCCGCGAGCCGCGCCTGCCCGTCCCGGCCCGGGTGGAACCAGTCCCAGCGGCTGAGCTGTTCCGCGGAGAAGGGGTACTGGAACACCGTGCCGCCGTCGTAGCGGCACAGCCGGTCCTTCGCGCAGACCTCGCGCAGCACCTCGTTGTACTCGACGACCCGCGCCCGCACCTTCTCCCGGCGGGCCGTCGCACCCTCCGCCCCCGACAGCGGTTCGGCGAGCATGGACTGACAGATCCCCAGCTTCCAGACCTGCCGCACCATCGGGCTGTCCTTGCCCTGCTCCCACAGCCGCTGGAGGTCCGGCACGGAGGAGACGTAGACCTGCGAGGTCGGCGAGGCGGCCCGCAGCCCGCTCAGGGCCTGCTCGAAACCGGCCCGGAAGTCCGCCACCGAGGTCATCGACGAAGCCGTGGGCCGGCAGGCGTCGTTCGAGCCCACCATCACCGTGACCAGGTCGGGCTTGTGTTCCGCGGCCGACGCGAGCTGCCCGGGCAGGTCCGCCATCCGCGCTCCGGTCACCGCCAGGTTCCAGCTGCGCGCGGGCACCGCGGCCGCACCGAGCAGCCGCGTGGCGAGCGACTGCACCGCGGGGTCGTCGCCCGTGGCCCAGGACACCTCCGGGCAGTCGGCCAGCACCGAACAGGCGTCGAACCCTCGGGTGATGGAGTCCCCGACGGCCGCGATCGACGTGGGCGCGGTGTTCCAGCGCGGCCCCGCCGCCCCCGCGCCCCGGTCGCCCGCCGGCTTCGCGCCGCCGGAGTCACAGCCGGTGACCGCCGAGGCCAGGACGGCCGCCGCCACGCCCGCCGCCGCCACGGTCCGGCGCACGCTGCGGCGCGGAGCGGTGGTGCGCATCGCCTGGTCCCTCCCTCGTCGCCCCATGTCCTTCCGGGGGCGTCCTGCTGAGTGAATGCTCTGTGTTTACGGGTCTCGGAGCGACCGTACGTCACACCATGACCCCCGGCGCACGGTAGCTTTTTCCCGTGGCGTTTCGGCCGCAGGTGCCGCAGCGCAATGTCAAATAATTTCCGTTACATTACATCACGTCACATACTGTCCGTTTTCTGGAGTTTATTCCCGACCTCGTCCCACACTGGAGGTCCCGGTGACGACACGTGGAGTTCTGTACGTGCATTCCGCGCCGCGCGCGCTCTGCCCGCACGTGGAATGGGCTGTTGCGGGCGTGCTCGGGGTGCGGGTGAACCTCGACTGGATCCGGCAGCCCGCCTCCCCCGGCACCTGGAGAGCCGAGTTCTCCTGGCAGGCAGAGGCGGGCACCGCCTCGAAACTCGCCTCCGCCCTGCGCGGCTGGCACCTGCTCCGCTTCGAAGTGACCGCCGAACCCTGTCCGACCGCCGAGGGCGAGCGCTACAGCTCCACCCCGGAACTCGGCATCTTCCACGCCGTCACCGGCATGCACGGCGACATCCTGATCCCCGAGGACCGGCTGCGGGCCGCGCTCGCCCGGTCGGCACGCGGCGAGACCGACCTGGAGGCGGAGATCGCCAAACTGCTCGGCAAACCCTGGGACGACGAGCTGGAGCCCTTCCGCTACGCGGGCGAGGGCGCCCCGGTCCGCTGGCTCCACCAGGTCGTCTGAGCCCGGCCGCGCACATCGTCCGAGCCCGGACACACGCGAAAGGCCCACCCGGTCGCCCGGGTGGGCCTTTCGCGTGTCGTCCGTGGCTACTGGACGCTGCGGAACGCCAGCGTCACGTTGTGGCCGCCGAAGCCGAAGGAGTTGTTGATCGCGGAGATCGGACCGTCGACCGGCAGCTTGCGGGGCTCGCCGCGCACGATGTCCGCGTCGATGTCGTCGTCCAGCTCGTCGACGTTGATCGTCGGCGGGGCGATCCGGTGGTACAGCGCCAGCACGGTCGCGACGGTCTCGATACCGCCGGCGCCGCCCAGGAGGTGACCGGTCATCGACTTGGTCGCGGAGATCGCGATGTGGTCGAGGTCGTCGCCCAGGACCTTGCGCAGGGCCTTCAGCTCGGCCGTGTCACCCTGCGGGGTGGACGTGGCGTGCGCGTTCAGGTGGACCAGCTCGGCCGGGTCCAGGCCCGTGTTGTCGAGCAGGTTCTGCACGGCGGCCGCGACACCGCGGCCCGTCGGCTCCGGCTGCGCGATGTGGTGGCTGTCCGCGGACAGGCCCTGGCCCAGCACCTCGCAGTAGACCCGGGCACCGCGCGCGGCGGCGTGCTCGGCGGACTCCAGCACCACGACGCCCGCGCCCTCGCCGAGGACGAAGCCGTCACGGCCCTTGTCGTAGGGGCGGGAGGCCTTCGTCGGGTTCTCGTTGTTCTTGGACATCGCCATCATGTTGGCGAACGCCGCGATCGGCAGCGGGTGGATGGCCGCCTCGGTACCGCCGGCGACGACCACGTCGGCGCGGCCGGTACGGATCATCTCGACGGCGTAGCCGATGGCCTCGGCGCCGGACGCGCAGGCGCTGACCGGGGTGTGCACGCCCGCCTGGGCGTTGACCTCCAGGCCCACGTTGGCGGACGGGCCGTTCGGCATGAGCATGGGGACGGTGTGCGGGGAGACCCGGCGCACACCCTTTTCCTTCAGTACGTCGTACTGGTCGAGCAGGGTCGTGACACCGCCGATGCCGGAGGCGATCACGGTGCCCAGGCGCTCGGGGGTGATGGACTCGTCCTCGCCGGCCGGGGCGGTGTACCCCGCGTCGGCCCAGGCCTCGCGGGCCGCGATGACGGCGAACTGCGCCGAGCGGTCGAGCTTGCGGGCCAGCGGGCGGGGGAGTACCTCGCTCGGGTCCACGGCGGCCCGGGCGGCGATCTGAACCGGCAGTTCGGCGAAGCGCTCGCCCTCCAGGGGCGAGACGCCGGACCGGCCGGCGAGCAGACCTTCCCAGGTCGAAGCGCTGTCGCCACCCAGCGGAGTGGTTGCGCCGATACCGGTGACGACCACGGTGCGATTGGTCGGGCTCACAGGAATTCTTTCTCCACGTCTAAGGGGGTGCTGAATTGTCACGGCGCCACCGCCAGGTGGCGACAAACGCTCGTCAGGCTCAGGCCTGGTGCTTCAGGATGTAGTCCGCGGCGTCGCCGACCGTCTTGAGGTTCTTGACGTCCTCGTCCGGGATCTTCACGTCGAAGCGCTCTTCGGCGGCGACGACGACCTCGACCATGGACAGCGAGTCGACGTCCAGGTCGTCGGTGAAGGACTTGCCGATCTCGACGTCCTCGACGGGGATGCCGGCGATCTCGTTGACGATCTCCGCGAGACCCTCGACGATCTCTTCCTGCGTGGCGGCCATGTGGCGCTCCTTCTGTAGCTGAGTGGGTTGATCAGGGCGGGAAGTGGATCCCGGGCCCTAGGGGAGGGTAACGACCGTCGCGGCGTAGACGAGCCCCGCCCCGAAGCCGATGACGAGCGCGGTGTCGCCGCTCTTCGCCGCTCCGGTCGCGAGGAGCCGCTCCATGGCGAGCGGGATCGAGGCGGCCGACGTGTTGCCGGTGGTTTCCACGTCACGGGCGACCGTGACGTGGTCCGGCAGCTTCAGAGTCTTCACCATCGAGTCGATGATCCGCATGTTCGCCTGGTGCGGGATGAAGACGTCCAGGTCCTCCGCGGTGATCCCGGCCGCGTCGAGCGCCTGCTGGGCCACCTTCGCCATCTCGAAGACGGCCCAGCGGAAGACCGCCTGACCCTCCTGCGTGATGGCCGGGAACTTCTCTCCGCCGTCCTTGCCGAGGTACTCGTCCCACGGCACGGTCTGCTTGATCGTCTCGGACTTGTCGCCCTCCGAACCCCACACCGTGGGGCCGATGGCCGGCTCGTCCGAAGGGCCGACGACCACGGCGCCGGCACCGTCGCCGAACAGGAAGGCCGTCGCGCGGTCCTCCAGGTCGGTCAGGTCCGAGAGCCGCTCGACACCGATGACGAGGACGTACTGCGCCGACCCCTCGACCACCAGGCCCTTGGCCAGCGTCAGGCCGTAGCCGAAACCGGCACAGCCCGCCGAGATGTCGAACGCCGCGGGCTTGCCCGCGCCGATCCGGTGCGCGATCTCCGTCGCGACGGCGGGGGTCTGCTTGAAGTGCGAGACCGTGGAGACGATCACCGCACCGATCTGCTCCGGGGAGATCCCGGCGTCGGCGAGCGCCTTGCCGGAGGCCTCCACGGACATCGCGGCGACCGTCTCCTGGTCCGAGGCCCAGTGCCGGGTCGCGATGCCGGAGCGGGAGCGGATCCACTCGTCGGACGAGTCGATCGTCTCCAGGATGACCTCGTTGGGCACCACCCGGACCGGGCGGTAGCCGCCGACACCGAGAATGCGGGCGTAAGGGGAGCCCTTGGCCGGCTTGATCTTGGACATGCTTGTGGGCTCCTTCTCTCAGGCCGCCTGCGCTGCGATGAGCGCGGCGGCCTTGTCGAGATCGTCCGGGGTCTTCAGAGCCACGCTCGGAACGCCCTTCAGGGCGCGCTTGGCGAGACCCGTCAGGGTGCCGCCGGGCGAGAGCTCGATGATCCCGGTGACGCCAAGCTCGGCGAACGTCTCCATGCACAGGTCCCAGCGGACCGGGTTCGCGACCTGGCCGACCAGGCGGGCGACGACGTCGGCGCCCTTGTCGACGACGAGGCCGTCGCGGTTCGAGACGTACTTCACCGTCGGGTCCGCGGGCGCGAGGGCCTCGGTGGCCTTCTGCAGCGCGGCCACCGCGGGCGTCATGTGGTGCGTGTGGAAGGCGCCCGCGACCTTGAGGGCGACGACCTTCATGGAGCCTTCGGGCTTCTCGGCCTCCAGAGCGGCGATCTGCTCCATGGTGCCGGCGGCCACGATCTGGCCCGCGCCGTTGATGTTGGCCGGGGTCAGCCCCAGCTTCTCCAGGTGCGCGACGACCACGTCCCGGTCGCCGCCCAGGACCGCGGCCATGCCGGTCTCGGTGACGGCGGCGGCCTCGGCCATGGCCAGACCGCGGGTGCGGACGAAGGAGAGCGCCTCGGACTCGGTCAGCACGCCGGCGTGGGCCGCGGCGGTGATCTCACCGACGCTGTGCCCGGCGACGGCGCCGAAGGCCGAGGGGGATCCGAGGGCGGAAGCGGACAGCAGGCCCGCCGCGACCAGCAGCGGCTGGGCCACGGCCGTGTCGCGGATCTCGTCCGCGTCGGCGTTCGTGCCGTAGTGGGCAAGGTCGAGCCCGATGGCGTCCGACCACCCGGCGACGCGTTCGGCGGCGCCGGGGAGTTCGAGCCAGGGAGTCAGGAAGCCGGGCGTCTGAGCGCCTTGGCCGGGAGCGACGAGTACGAGCACCCTCACACTCTCTCTTGTGGACGGTCCCCGCCGCCCGTGGGGACAGGGACGAAGAACCGTCGGGCTAATTGTTGATGTCCGACAAAAGTCTAGGACTGCGGATCTCCGTCGGCCAGACGTCCGAGGATCAGGGCGATCCGCAGCGTGAACGCCGAACGAACGTCGGAGGGTGACCATCCGGTGACGTCGGTCACACGTCGGAGCCGGTAGCGCACCGTGTTGGGATGCACGAACAGCATCCGCGCGGCCCCCTCCAGGCTGCTCGCCTGCTCCAGGTAGACACTCAGCGTCTCCAGCAGCGCCGAGCCCGCCTCCTCCAGCGGTCTGTAGATCTCCTCCACCAGCTGCTCCCTGGCCGAGGGATCGGAGGCGATCGCGCGCTCCGGCAGCAGATCGTCCGCCAGCACCGGGCGCGGCGCGTCCTGCCAGGCGGTGCAGGCCTTGAGGCCGGCCGCCGCCGCCTGCGCCGACTTCGTCGCGTTCAGCAGGTCGGGCACCACCGGCCCGGCCACCACGGGGCCGGCCGCGAACGGGCCGATCAGGGACTTCGCCACCTGCATCGGGTTGTCGCTGCCGCCCGCGATCACCACGAGCCGGTCGCCGAGCACGCCGGTGAGCACCTGGAGCTTGTGGTGGCGGGCCGCGCGCCGGATCGCCTCGACCGTCAGCTCGCTGTCGCCGTCGGGCGCGGTGCCCAGCACCACGCACACGTGCTCCGGCGAATTCCAGCCAAGGGCCGCCGCCCGCGACAGCGCGCCCTCGTCGGCCTCGCCCGACAGCACGGCGTTGACGACCAGGGACTCCAGCCGGGCGTCCCACGCCCCCCGGGCCTCGGCTGCCTGGGCGTACACCTGGGCGGTCGCGAAGGCGATCTCCCGGGCGTACACCAGCAGCGCCTCGCGCAGGATCGACTCGTCACCCGGGGCCGCGACCTCGTCGATCGCGGCCTCCATGACCTCGATCGTGGTACGGACCATCTCGACGGTCTGGCGCAGGGTGATCGCCCGGGTCAGCTCGCGCGGAGCCGTCCCGAAGACGTCGGTGGAAATGGCCTGCGGGGTCTCCGGGTGCCGGAACCACTCCGTGAACGCGGCGATGCCGGCCTGCGCCACCAGGCCGATCCACGACCGGTTCTCCGGCGGCATCGCCCGGTACCACGGCAGGGTCTCGTCCATCCGGGCGATGGCGTTGGCGGCGAGCCGGCCGGAGGACTTCTCCAGCCGGCGCAGCGTCGCGCTGTGGGGGTGGGCCGGATGCGCGGGACGGGTCTCGGGGGACTGCTCACGTTCGGGTTGGGGCACGGGACAAGACTGCCCTATCGGCGCCCCGGCGCCGACGCGGGTCCACGGCCGGTCCTCCGGCGGGGGGCTACGGTGGCCCCCATGATTGATGTACGCCGCGCTGCGGACCGGTACGAGGGAGGGGACGGGGGCGCCGGGATCAGCACCCGCCACGCCTTCTCCTTCGGGTCCTTCTACGACCCGGACAACATCCGCTTCGGCCCGGTGCTGGCCTGCAACGAGGAGCGCCTCGCGCCCGGATCGGGCTTCGACGAGCACCCGCACAGCCACACCGAGATCGTCACCTGGGTGGTGGAGGGCGAGCTCACCCACCGCGACAGCACCACCGGCGACACCGGCGTGGTCCGCCCCGGCGACGTCCAGCGGCTGGGTGCCGGCGCCGGGGCCCGGCACGTCGAGCGCAACGACGGCCCGGCTCCGCTGCGGTTCGTCCAGATGTGGCTCGCGCCGCTGACGGCGGGCGGGGAGCCCGCGTACGAGGTCGTGCGCGGTCTCGCGGACGGCACCCCGTACGAGGTCCCGGCGGCCGGGGCGGTGCTGCACGTGCGGCGGCCGGGCGCGGGCGAGCGGGTCCCCGTACCGGCGGCCGAGCGGGTCTACCTGCACGTGGTGCGCGGGGACCTGCGGCTCGACGGGGCCGAGCTGGGTCCCGGGGACTCGGCGCGGATCACCGGCGAGAAGGGCCTGGAGATCACCGCCGGGTCCCCGGGGGAGCTGCTGATCTGGGAACTCCCGCTCTAGCGGGCCGCCCGCAGCTCGGCGAGGACCGCATCGGTGAAGGGGGTCCACGCCTCCACCGCCCAGGGGCCGAAGGGCCGGTCGGTCAGGGCCACGCAGGCGGCGCGGGCGTCCGGGTCCACCCACAGGAAGGTGCCGGACTGGCCGAAGTGGCCGAAGGTGCGCGGGGAGGACGTGGTGCCCGTCCAGTGCGGGGACTTGCCGTCGCGGATCTCCAGGCCGAGGCCCCAGTCGTTGGGGGACTGGTGTCCGTAGCCCGGCAGGACGCCCTTGAGGCCCGGGTGCACCACGGAGGTGGCCTCGGCGACCGTGCGGACGTCCAGCAGGCGGGGCGCCTGCAGCTCGGCGGCGAAGCGCGCCAGGTCGGACACGGTGGAGACGCCGTCCTTGGCGGGCGAGCCCTCCAGGGTGGTCGAGGTCATGCCCAGCGGCTCGAAGACCGCCTGGTGCAGGTACTCCGCGAAGGGGATCCCGGTGGCCTTCGTCAGGTGGTCGCCGAGCACCTCGAAACCGGCGTTCGAGTACAGTCGCCGCTCCCCGGGCGGGGCCATCGCGCGGTGCTCGTCGAAGGCCAGGCCGCTGGTGTGCGCGAGCAGGTGACGGATCGTCGAACCCTCGGGGCCCGCCGGTTCGTCCAGCTCGACGGCCCCCTCCTCGTACGCGACGAGGGCGGCGTACGCGGCGAGCGGCTTGGTGACCGAGGCCAGCGGGAAACGGTGGTCCAGCGGCCCGTGGGAGCCGGCCAGGCTCCCGTCGGCGCGTACGACGGCGGCCGCGGCGGTCGGCACCGGCCAGGTCTCGACGGCCCGCAGGCTGTCCAGGGTGTTGACGGGATCCAGGCTCTCCATGCGGCCGAGCCTACTTGCTTGGAGTGCACTCCAGGGTTTTAGCGTGGGCGCCATGAGCCAGAGCCTGACGCAGACGCGGTACACGATCAGCGAGGTCGAGGCCCGGACCGGGCTGACCCAGCACACGCTGCGCTGGTACGAGCGCATCGGGCTGATGCCGCACGTGGACCGCTCCCATTCGGGACAGCGGCGGTTCACCGACAAGGACCTCGGCTGGCTCGCCTTCGTGGGCAAGCTGCGCGCGACCGGGATGTCGGTGGCGGACATGGTCCGCTACGCCGAACTCGTCCGGGAGGGCGAGCACACGGTCGACGAGCGCCGGGCCCTGCTGGAGCACACGCGCCGCGAGGTGCGGGCACGCCTCGCGGAACTGACCGACGCGCTCGGCGTGCTGGACCGCAAGATCGAGATGTACGCGATGAACACGAACACGGGGAAGGCACAGTCATGACGGAGCGCACCACCATCGAGCGGGCCGAACTGGGCAGGGGCGGACCGGTCGTCGGCGTCCAGGGCCTCGGCTGCATGGGCATGAGCGAGTTCTACGGGGACACCGACGAGGCGGCCGCCCGCGCGACCCTGGAGGCGGCACTGGCCGCCGGGGTCACCCTCTTCGACACGGCGGACGCCTACGGGAGCGGGGCGAACGAGGAGTTCCTGGCGCCCTTCGTGGCCGCGCACCGGGACGAGATCACCCTCGCCACCAAGTTCGCCCTGGAGCGCCGCGCCGACGACCCGGCGTACCGGGGCATCCGCAACGACCGCGCGTACATCCGCCGGGCCGTCGAGGACAGCCTGCGGCGGCTCGGGGTGGACGTGATCGACCTCTACTACATGCACCGCCGCGACCCGGCCGTGCCGTTCGCCGAGTCGGTGGGCGCCATGGCCGAGCTGGTGCGGGAGGGGAAGGTGCGCCACCTCGGGCTCAGCGAGGTCACGGGGGCCGAGCTGCGGGAGGCCTGCGCGGTGCACCCCATCGCGGCGCTGCAGTCGGAGTGGTCCCTGTTCAGCCGGGACGTGGAGCGCAGCGCGGTGGGCGCGGCGGCGGAACTGGGCGTGGCCTTCGTGCCGTACTCCCCGCTCGGACGGGGCTTCCTGACGGGCGCCTTCGCGGACGCCGCGGCGGACCTGTCGGCCGGGGACTACCGGCAGCACCAGCCCCGCTTCACCGGGGACAACGCGAAGACCAACGCGGCGCTGCTGGACCCGGTCCGGGAGATCGCCGCCGCGCACGGGGCCTCCCCGGCGCAGATCGCGCTGGCCTGGGTGCAGCAGCGGGCGGCGGTGCACGGCCTGACGGTGGTCCCGATCCCGGGCACCCGCAAGCCGGAGCGGGTCGCGGAGAACACCGCGGCGACCCGGATCACGCTGACGGGGCCGGAGCTCGCCCTGCTGGAGCCGATCGCCGGCCGGGTCGCGGGGGACCGCTACCCGGACATGACCTTCAGCTCGGCGGCGCGCGAGGAGTAGGACCGGGCCGCCGCCCGCCGCCCGCCGCCCGCCGCCGGGGCCCGCCGCCCGCGGGCTAGGCCTCCGCGGCGAGGCGGTCGCGCAGGGCGGCGTACTCGGAGTCGGTCAGCAGCCCCGCCCCGTAGAGCTCGCCCAGGTGCTGGAGGCGGCCGTCCTCGCCGGAGCGG
This sequence comes from Streptomyces lavendulae subsp. lavendulae, assembly GCF_002803845.1. Classification (GTDB taxonomy): domain Bacteria; phylum Actinomycetota; class Actinomycetes; order Streptomycetales; family Streptomycetaceae; genus Streptomyces; species Streptomyces lavendulae. The sequence continues at coordinate 5,690,189 of NZ_CP024985.1, forward strand.
GCGCGCGGCAGGGAGGCCACGGGGGTGCGGGCGCGCAGGGCCGCGAGGACGGCGGCGGCGAAGGGCAGGGACTCGTGCACGGCCCCGTACCCGACCCCGAACACGGCGGCGGCCAGGTCGTGGTCGGCGCGGGGGTCCCCGACCCCGGGGGCGCCCTCGCGGGGCAGCAGGCGCAGGTACCCGGCCCCGGGGCGTTCCGGGGAGACCCATTCGACCCCGGACAGGGAGGTCAGGGCGAAGCGCTGGTCGCCGGAGCGCCACTTGGTGCTGGAGGCGCCGGTGCGCGACCAGTGGAAGGTGACCGCCGAGCCGTCGAAGCCCACGCGGGCGTCGTACGCCTTCAGCTGGAGGGGTGGCTGCGGGACCTCGACCAGGAACCGGTCGGCGGGTTCGTCGGCCCCGGGCCCGATCCGGCCGCGCAGCGCGTCGGCGAAGGCCTCGGCCGCGTCCGCCCGGTCCGCAGGGAGCGTGAGCCGGTACGGGTCGCAGGCCTCCTTGAGCTGCCCGGCGGCAGCCTCCATCAGCGGATCGGCCCCCGGACGCGGTACGGCGCGCAGTACCACCGCGTCGCGCCTGCCGCCCGCGGACACCTCGACGCCCACCCCGGTCAACGCTTCCAGGGGGATCCTGCGCTCACCCAGCGCGTTCCAGAGCCGTGGAGTTCGCATCCCCCGTGCGAAGCGGATGAGCACCGAGTCCGAGTCGAACTCCCAGACGGCATGATTTCCGGCCAGTACGTCACCCATGCGGCACATCGTAAAGGGAGGCGCCCCCGTGCGTCCCCCCGGTCGGCAGGGACGATTTTCCCGTTCGCTACGCCCGCCGGGCGGAGAGGGGGTCCTCAGGACCCTTCCGGGGCGGAAATTCCTCGTCGGCAGTCGTCCGCGCCGCTCGCACATGCGACGGAACCGAAGGTGCCGGTTCCGATCTTGGCGAAATTGTCCAGAGAGGACGTCCCTGGCTCGAAATAGCCCGTGTGGCTCCTGGCCCCGGCCGAGGACAGCAGCCGGGCGCCGAAGGTCGGGGAAACCGGGTCGGCCCCGTGGCCCAGACCGCCTACCTCCAGGTGCGGTACGTCGGCGATCCAGTCGCCCTCGTCGCGCATCGCCCAGACCCGCGCGGAGGTGTGCAGGTCGGCGGCGTTCTCGGCCCGCATGCCGGGGCTGCCCGCCACCACCAGGTCGGTCACCCGGTCCGGCAGCCGGTGCGCGGCCACGCCGCACACCACCGATCCGTAGCTGTGGCAGAACAGGGCCACGCTGGCGTTCCCGGGCAGGGCCGCCGTGAGCGCCTCCAGCCGCGTGGCGCCCTGGACGGCGAGCCGGCCGGTCGCGGCGTCCACGCCGAGCCCGGTGGGCGCGGTGTAGCCGGCCCAGGCGATGACGGCGTTCTGCTCGCCGGGCCGGGCCGCGCGCTCGGCCTCGTAGAGGGACTGGGCCATTCCGACGGGGGCGGTGAGGCGGCGCGTGGAGCGCTCGAAGGTCACCGCGTCGGTGTCGACGCCGGGGACGATCACAGAGACCCGGCGGGCGGTCCGCAGGTCCCCGAAGACCTCGGCGGCGAGACCGGCGCCGGTGGGGTCGAAGACGAAGATCTGCCGGCCGGGCTCGGCCAGCGATTCGAAGCGGTGGGCCCGGCGGACGGCCGTCGAGCGGTCGGCCGGGGTCAGGGCCACGTCCCGGCCGCGGGCCTCCTCGACCCGCGCGGCCTGCACCAGGGAGTTGCGGTTGGCCCGGTAGCGGGTCTCGGCGGGTACCCCGTCGAGGTTCCCGACCACGAGCGGGAAGCCGTCGGCGAGGCGGGCGCGCTGGGCGGTGTCGAGGTCGGCGAAGAAGCGGGCCACCGTCCGTACGGGGGCGTCGGCGGCCGGTACGGCCCGGCCGTCGATCCGGGCCGCGGACCACGCCGCGAGCGCGGCCGCCCGGGGGGCGGTGCCCGCCTCGGGCGGGTGGACCGCGGTCCAGCCGGTGGTCGCCAGCATGAGGAAGACGACGGCGAGCGCGAGCATCATGCGCAGGGCGGCCGGACGCGCGAGGGCGTCGGCGTTGTCGTCGGCTTCGACGGCGGGAGGGGCGTGGCGGCCGGGCAGGTTCACTGGAGCCAGCGTAGGAGACCGCTGGAGCCGACGGTGCTCCGGGTGACAGGTCTCACGGCCGGCCGTGGGACGCACCGCCCGTCCGGTTACGGTGAGTTGCCGTCCGGACCCTCGCCGCGGCGGTGCCTCAGACCCCGGTGGCGGAGGCGGCCGGGGCGGGCCCGGGCGCCGCCGGAGGCCTGTGCCAGTGGGCCGCGAGGGCCGGACGGATCTGGTCCAGGTAGGCCTCCGTCATCCGCCGGATCGCCTCGACGCTGGTGTCCTCGCCCTGCCCCCACAGCCGCCCGGTGACGCGCATCACGCCGCAGAAGGCGGCCACCGCCACCCGGGGCCGCGGGTCGGCGTCGAGGTCCAGCCCCTCGCGGTCGGCGATCAGCCGGGCGATCTCCTCCTCCAGCTCGGTGGAGCGCCGCAGGTGCACGGCGAGCAGGGCCGGAGTGGACTCGATCAGCTGGTATCCCCGCATGTAGAGGTCCACGGGGACCACCTCGGAGATGGCCTCCTCGACCGTGTCCCAGGCGGCGAGCACGGCGCCCCGCATGGCCTCCACAGGGCCCTCGGAGGCCGGCCTGGCCCGCAGCGCGGCGACGAAGTGCGACTCGACCAGGTCCTGGACGGCGAAGGCGACCTCCTCCTTGTTCGCGAAGTAGCGGAAGAAGGTGCGCTGGGAGACCTCCACGGCGTCGGTGATCTCGTCCACCGTGGTCCGGTCGTAGCCCTGGGAGACGAACAGGAGCAGGGCGGCGCGCAGCAGTGCGTCCCGGGTGCGCCGCTTCTTGCGTTCGCGCAGACCGGTCGCCGGGGCGTCCGGTGCCGGCCGCAGGTCGGTCATCACCGAGGGGTCCTTTCTGACGCTGAGTGAGCGGTCAGGGTACCTGTGACCGACCTGACAGCGACTGTCTCGTTGAGCCGTTTGTGAAGTGTCAGTCGCTGTCACTAGCCTGTTTGCATGACGAGTCAGATCACCCTCGCCAAGGAATCGGACCCCGCGCCCGTCCGCACCGGATGGCGCGGCCACCCGTGGCTCACCCTGTTCGCCGTGGCGATCGGGGTCATGATGGTCGCGCTCGACGGCACGATCGTCGCCGTCGCCAACCCGGCCATCCAGAAGGACCTCGGCGCCACCCTCGCCGAGGTGCAGTGGATCACCAACGGCTACCTGCTGGCCCTCGCGGTCTCGCTGATCACCGCCGGCAAGCTCGGCGACCGCTTCGGACACCGCCAGACCTTCCTCATAGGCGTCGCCGGCTTCGCGCTCTCCTCGGCCGCGATCGGCCTCTCCACCGGCGTCGGTCTGGTCATCGCCTTCCGCGTCGCCCAGGGCGTCTTCGGGGCCCTGCTGATGCCCGCGGCCCTCGGCCTGCTGCGCGCCACCTTCCCCGCCGAGAAGCTCAACATGGCCATCGGTATCTGGGGCATGGTCATCGGCGCCTCGACGGCCGCCGGGCCCATCGTCGGGGGCCTGCTCGTCGAGCACGTCAGCTGGCAGTCCGTCTTCTTCATCAACGTGCCCGTAGGCGTCGTGGCCCTGATCTTCGGCCTGGTCATCCTGCTCGACCACCGGGCCGAGAACGCCCCGCGCTCCTTCGACGTCGTCGGCATCGTGCTGCTGTCGGCGGCGATGTTCTCCCTGATCTGGGCGCTGATCAAGGCCGCCGAGTGGGGCTGGGGCGACACCCGGACCCTACTGTTCCTCGCCGGGTCGGCCCTCTGCTTCGTGCTCTTCGCCGTCTGGGAGTCCAAGGTCGCCGAGCCGCTGATCCCGCTCGGGATGTTCCGTTCGCTGCCGCTGTCCGCGGGCACCGTGCTGATGGTCCTGATGGCCTTCGCCTTCATGGGCGGGCTCTTCTTCGTCACCTTCTACCTGCAGAACGTCCACGGCATGAGCCCCGTCGACAGCGGTCTGCACCTGCTGCCGCTCACCGGCATGATGATCATCGGCTCGCCGCTGGCCGGCGCCGCCATCACCAAGGTCGGCCCGCGCGTCCCGCTCGTCGCGGGCATGGTCGCCACCGCCGTCGCCTGTTTCGGGATGGCCCGGCTCACCCCGGACACCGCCACCCTCACCATGTCGCTCTGGTTCGCCCTCCTCGGCCTCGGCCTCGCGCCCGTCATGGTCGGCGCCACCGAGGTCATCGTCGGCAACGCCCCGCTGGAGCTCTCGGGCGTGGCCGGCGGCCTCCAGCAGGCCGCCATGCAGGTCGGCGGAAGCCTCGGCACCGCCGTCCTCGGAGCGGTCATGGCGGCCAAGGTCAGTGACACGTTCGGGGACAACTGGACGCGGGCGCAGCTGCCCCCGCTCACCCCGGAGCAGCTCGACCTCGCCGGGAAGGGGGTCCAGGTCGGCATCGCCCCGGTGCCGCCCGGCGCCCCCGAGCCGGTCGCCCGGGCCATCGCCTCGGTCGCCCACGACACCTTCGTGTCCGGCATGAGCACCGCCTTCACCGTGGCGGGCGTGGTCGCGGTCCTCGCCGCGGTCGTGGCCTGCTTCACCAAGCGCGGGGCGAACGCCGCCGCCGGAGCGGGAGCGGCCCACATCTGAGCCGCCCGCCCGGCCGTTACCGCCGGGTCAACCCCGCTCGCCCCACAGCCCCGCCGGACGGTTCCGGCGGGGCTGTCGCCTATCAGGGTGGACCGCTCCCCAGCCCCTTCCGCTCGACCGTCGCCGCAGGTCAGCGTGGTGCCACGGAGCCTTCGGAAACCGTCCGGGGTCCGGCCGTCAACAAGGAGACGATTCCGTCATGCGTACGTGGACCACCGCTCGCGCCACCACCCTCGCCGCCGCCCTCCTGGCCGCCACCGCCTTCGTCCCCGGCACCGCCACCGGCGCCCACGCGGCGGGCGCACCGCTCTGCGCCACGGGCGAGCTGTGCCTGTGGTCCAAGCCGGACTTCAAGGGCACCAAGCAGACCTACGACCTCAGCACCCTCTCCATCAACAGCTGCACCGCGCTGCCCGCCGGGAACTACCAGTCGCTCATCAACCGGACCGGGCGCCCGGTGACCACGTACCAGTCGGACGTGTGCGCGGAGACCGGCGAGTTCCAGACCTACCCGGGCGACGGGGTCCTGCTGCCCCAGTCCCCGTACCAGGTCAGGGCGTTCAAGGTGTGGGAGACGTAACCCCCGCCTGGTCGGCGCAGGACGGGGGAGCGCCGGCGGCGGCCTGGGCGGGCATCGGGCCCGGGCCACTGCCGCCGCCGACGCCGCTCCCGTCCCCGCCCCCGTCGCCCCTGTCCCCGCCCCCGTCGCCGCCGCCCAGCCGGGCGACCTCGCCCCGCAGCGCCCGTACCTCGTCCTGCAGCTCGCGCAGCACCGCCAGCTGCAGCCGCTCCACCTGGTCGTCCCGCTCGAAACGGGCGATGAACCAGGCGGCGATGTTCGCCGTCACCACACCGAGCAGGGCGATCCCGGACAGCATCAGCCCCACCGCGATCAGCCGGCCCAGACCCGTGGTGGGGGAGTGGTCCCCGTACCCGACCGTCGTCATGGTGGTGAAGGACCACCACACCGCGTCGCCCAGGTTCTTGATGTTCCCCCGCGGGGCGTCCCGCTCCACGCTCAGCACCGCCAGCGAGCCGAACATCAGCAGCCCCACCACGGCCCCGGCCACGTACGTCGTCAGCCGCACCTGCGGAGCCATCCGGGCCCGCCGGCCCACCAGCATCAGCGTCGCGACCAGCCGCAGCAGCCGCAGCGGCTGCACCAGCGGCAGCACCACCGCGGCCAGGTCCAGCCAGTGCGTCCGCACGAACACCCGCCGGTCCGCCGACAGTCCCAGCCGCACCAGGTAGTCCACCGCGAAGGCCGCCCACACCGCCCACTCCGCGTGCGTACAGGCCCGGTGCACCCCCGGGCCCGCGTCGGGGGCCACGATCGGCACGGCGTAGGCGACGGCGAAGGCCACGGCGAGCACCAGCAGCGGGACCTGCGTACGGCGCTCCCACCGCGCCTGGCGGGAGGGTTGCTTCATGCCCAGCATGGTAAAGAACGAGTAAGGGGCGCCGGGACAGGTGTCCCGACGCCCCCTCGGAAAGGGTGAGGCCCCGCCCCGGTGGCGGTTAGGCGTCGCCGCCCGCCGCGCCCGGGTCGGCCGCCGTGACGTCCAGCAGCTGGTACCGGTCGATCGCCTGCTTCAGCACCGAGCGGTCGATCCTGCCCTCACGGGCCAGCTCGGTGAGCGTCGCCAGGACCACCGACTGGGCGTCGATGTGGAAGAAGCGCCGCGCCGCGCCGCGCGTGTCGGCGAAACCGAAGCCGTCCGCGCCCAGCGAGGTGTACGTCCCCGGGATCCAGCGCGCGATCTGGTCCGGCACCGAGCGCATCCAGTCCGAGACCGCCACGAACGGCCCCTCCGCACCCGACAGCTTCCGCGTCACGTACGGGACGCGCTGCTCCTCCTCCGGGTGGAGCAGGTTGTGCTCGTCCACCTCGACGGCCTCGCGGCGCAGCTCGTTCCAGGAGGTCGCCGACCAGACGTCCGCCCGCACGTTCCAGTCGGCCGCCAGGATCCGCTGCGCCTCCAGCGCCCACGGCACCGCCACGCCCGAGGCCAGGATCTGCGCCCCGATCGTGCCGGCCGTGCCCGTCGAGACCCGGTGGATGCCCTTGAGGATGCCGTCGACGTCCACGTCGGCCGGCTCGGCCGGGTGCTGGATCGGCTCGTTGTAGACCGTCAGGTAATAGAAGACGTCCTCGGCGTCGGGGCCGTACATCCGCCGCAGACCGTCCTTGACGATGTGCGCGATCTCGTAGCCGTAGGCCGGGTCGTACGCCACGCAGCCCGGGTTGGTCGACGCCAGCAGCTGGGAGTGACCGTCGGCGTGCTGGAGGCCCTCACCCGTGAGGGTGGTCCGGCCGGCGGTCGCGCCGAGGACGAAACCGCGCGCCAGCTGGTCGGCCATCTGCCAGAACTGGTCACCCGTGCGCTGGAAACCGAACATCGAGTAGAAGACGTAGACCGGGATCAGCGGCTCGCCGTGCGTCGCGTACGCCGAACCGGCGGCGATCAGCGAGGCCGTGCAGCCCGCCTCCGAGATGCCGTCGTGCAGCATCTGGCCGGTCGGCGACTCCTTGTACGCGAGCAGCAGGTCGCGGTCGACCGCCTCGTACTGCTGGCCCAGCGGGTTGTAGATCTTGGCGCTCGGGAAGAACGCGTCCATGCCGAAGGTGCGGTACTCGTCGGGGGCGATCAGCACGAAGCGCTTGCCGATCTCCTTGTCGCGCATCAGGTCCTTCAGGATGCGCACGAACGCCATGGTGGTGGCGATCGACTGGTGCCCCGAGCCCTTCCTGGCCGCCGCGTACGTCGCCTCGCCCGGCAGCTGCAGCGGCTTGGCGCGCACCACGCGGGTGGGCACGTAGCCGCCCAGCGCGCTGCGGCGGTCGTGCATGTACTGGATCTCGGGCGAGTTGCGGCCCGGGTGGTAGTACGGCGGTGCGCCGTTCTCCAGCTGCGCGTCGGGGATGGGGATGTGCAGGCGGTCGCGGAAGCGCTTGAGGTCGTCGACCGTCAGCTTCTTCATCTGGTGCGTGGCGTTGCGGCCCTCGAAGTTCGGGCCCAGCGTCCAGCCCTTGACCGTCTGCGCCAGGATCACCGTCGGCTGGCCCTTGTGGGCCTTGGCCGCCGCGTAGGCCGCGTAGACCTTCTTGTGGTCGTGACCGCCGCGGCCCAGGTGCTGGATCTGCTGGTCCGTCATGTTCTCGACCATCGCGCGCAGCCGGTGGTCGCCGCCGAAGAAGTGCTCGCGGACGTAGGCGCCGGACTCGGTGGCGTACGTCTGGAACTGCCCGTCCGGGGTGGAGTTCATCTTGTTGACCAGGATGCCGTCGCGGTCCTGGGCCAGCAGCGGGTCCCAGGAGCGGTCCCAGATCAGCTTGATGACGTTCCAGCCGGCGCCGCGGAAGATCGACTCCAGCTCCTGGATGATCTTCCCGTTGCCGCGCACCGGGCCGTCGAGGCGCTGGAGGTTGCAGTTCACCACGAAGGTCAGGTTGTCCAGGCCCTCGCGCGCGGCGATGGACAGCTGGCCCAGCGACTCCGGCTCGTCCATCTCGCCGTCGCCGAGGTACGCCCAGACGTGTGACTTGGAGGTGTCGGCGATCCCGCGCGCCTCCATGTACCGGTTCATCCGGGCCTGGTAGATCGCGCCGAGGGGGCCGAGGCCCATCGAGACGGTCGGGAACTCCCAGAAGTCCGGCATCAGCCGCGGGTGCGGGTAGCTGGACAGCCCGTACGGGGCCTTCGACTTCTCCTGCCGGAACGCGTCGAGCTGCTGCTCGGTGAGCCGGTCCAGGAGGTAGGCGCGGGCGTAGATGCCGGGGGAGGCGTGGCCCTGGAAGAAGATCTGGTCGCCGCCGTCGCCCTCGTCCTTGCCCCGGAAGAAGTGGTTGAAGCCCACGTCGTAGAGGGAGGCGGAGGAGGCGAAGGTCGCGATGTGGCCGCCGACACCGATGCCGGGACGCTGGGCGCGCGAGACCATGACGGCGGCGTTCCAGCGGGTGGCGTTGAGGACCTTGCGCTCGATCTCCTCGTTGCCGGGGAAGAAGGGCTCGTCCTTGGTGGCGATCGTGTTGACGTAGTCCGAGCTGCGCATCTCGGGCACGGCCACGCGCTTCTCGCGGGCCCGCTCGATCAGCCTCAGCATCAGGTAACGGGCCCGTTCACGGCCCCGCTCGTCGATGGCGGCGTCCAGGGAGTCGAGCCACTCCTGCGTCTCCTCCGGATCGAAGTCCGGGACCTGGCTCGGCAGGCCGCCAATGATGATCGGATTGCGATCGGATGCGGAAGCCACGCTGTTCCTTCGCTGTCGGGGGAGTCGTGCCTTGGGTCGCCGCCTCCCATGGTCTTACGCCCGGCCGAAATCTTCACCTCTACCACTGGGTAACACCTGGAGCGGGGAAGGAGCGGCCGCCCGGCCCGGCCGGGGGTCCAGCCGAATCGCAACCTTACGCCCAGGACGATCACCGGGTTCGTAAGGCCGTTCGTCCCTCAAACAGGTAGGAAAGTCCTCATGCGATGCCGAATGAGCTGGAATGGTGTGGGATGAATCACGAGTGGTGCACCGGGGAACCCTGAAAGTTGCGGCGAGACGGCCGCAATCGTCACCGTTTCGACGGTCTCGGCGGCCGGGTACTTGCGCGATCCGCCGCTCCCGTGTGGACTACGCCCAATGCTGCGCGTACGCGCGCCGCCGAAAGACATTCACCGAACATGAGCAGGAGGCACCCCGTGAGCGCGACCGCGGACCACGCGGAGAGCCTGGCCGCCCGGCTGGGTTTCCAGTCCGAACAGGTGGTCCAGGAGATCGGCTACGACGACGACGTCGATCAGGAATTCCGTGACGCCGTCGAGAAGCTCGTCAGCGAGCTCGCCGACGAGGACTACGACGACGTCGCCGACGCGGTGCTGTTGTGGTTCCGCGACGAGGACGGCGATCTGACGGACGCCCTGGTCGATGCGACCGAGCTGGTCGAGGACGGCGCACTGATCCTGCTGCTGACCCCCAAGACGGGCCGCGACGGCTACGTCGAGGCCAGTGACATCAGCGAGGCCGCCGAGACGGCCGGCCTCTCGCTTGCCAAGGGCCTGCCCGTCGGCAAGGAGTGGACCTCCACCAAGCTGGTGACGCCGAAGGCCGCCAAGGCCAAGCGCTGAGCCGTACTCCGCACCCCAGCGGACGCACACCCCGCCGACCCGGATCACCCGGTGTCGGCGGGGTGTGCGCGTTCCGCGCACCGGTGCCCGCCTAGGCTGGGTCTCACCCGAACAGCCCCCTGCTGGAACGCAGGAACGAAGGGATGCGAAACATGGCGATCGAGGTCGGAAACAAGGCCCCGGACTTCGAGCTCAAGGACAACCACGGCGCCACCGTGCGGCTCTCCGACTTCCGGGGGGAGAAGGCCGTGGTGCTGCTCTTCTACCCGTTCGCCTTCACCGGCGTGTGCACCGGCGAGCTGTGCGAGCTGCGCGACCAGCTGCCCCGCTTCCAGAACGACGACGTGCAGCTCCTGGCCGTGTCCAACGACTCCGTGCCGACCCTGCGGGTCTTCGGCGAGCAGGAGGGCCTGGACTACCCGCTGCTGTCCGACTTCTGGCCGCACGGCGAGACCTCCCGCGCCTACGGCGTCTTCGACGAGGACAAGGGCTGCGCGGTCCGCGGCACCTTCGTCATCGACAAGGAGGGTGTCGTGCGCTGGAGCGTCGTCAACGGGCTGCCCGACGCGCGTGACCTGAACGAGTACATCAAGGCCCTCGACAGCCTCTGAGGCCCGCGACGTTCCCGCGGCGGGCCCGTCGCGGGAAAACAGCCTGCGGGCGGGAACCCGTCACTAGGATCGAAGCGTTGATCCAGGTAGCAACCGCACGACGGGGCTCCGCCCCACACACATACCAATGGAGGACCCGTGGGAGTCAGCCTCAGCAAGGGCGGCAACGTCTCGCTGACCAAGGCCGCGCCTAACCTGACGGCGGTCATCGTCGGTCTGGGCTGGGACGCTCGCACCACCACCGGTGTCGACTTCGACCTCGACGCCAGCGCGATCCTGACCAACGACCAGGGCAAGGTCGCCAACGACTCGAACTTCGTGTTCTTCAACAACCTGAAGAGCCCGGACGGCTCGGTGGAGCACACCGGTGACAACACCACCGGTGAGGGCGAGGGCGACGACGAGGCCATCAAGGTCAACCTCGCCGGCGTCCCGGCCGATGTCGCCAAGATCGTCTTCCCCGTCTCGATCTACGAGGCCGAGAGCCGCCAGCAGAGCTTCGGCCAGGTCCGCAACGCCTACATCCGCGTCGTGAACCAGGCCGACAACAGCGAGCTGGCCCGCTACGACCTCTCCGAGGACGCCTCGACCGAGACCGCCATGGTCTTCGGCGAGCTGTACCGCAACGGCGCGGAGTGGAAGTTCCGTGCCATCGGCCAGGGCTACGCCTCGGGCCTGCGCGGCATCGCGCAGGACTTCGGCGTCAACGTCTGAGCCGATTCCGGGCCCGAGCCCGGAGCAAGTCCGTCCGTCCGGCGCCGTGCACCCGTGTGTACGGCGCCGGTCCGGCTTTGCCACCATGTGCAGGTGGCCGTGCCACACCACCACGTCGTCCGGGGAGGACCACATCATGGGCGTCACACTCGCCAAGGGGGGCAACGTCTCCCTGTCCAAGGCCGCACCCAACCTCACCCGGGTCCTGGTCGGTCTCGGATGGGACGCGCGCTCGACCACGGGGGCGGACTTCGACCTCGACGCGAGCGCGCTGCTGTGCAACAGCGGCCGGGTGCTCGGGGACGAGTACTTCGTCTTCTACAACAACCTCAAGAGCCCCGAGGGCTCCGTCGAACACACCGGGGACAACCTCACCGGCGAGGGTGAAGGCGACGACGAGTCGATCATCATCGATCTCACCAAGGTCCCGGCCCAGGTCGACAAGATCGTCTTTCCGGTCTCGATCCACGAGGCGGACACCCGCCGGCAGAGCTTCGGCCAGGTGAGCAACGCCTTCATCCGTGTGGTGAACATGGCGGACGACCAGGAACTCGCCCGTTACGACCTGACCGAGGACGCCTCCAGCGAAACGGCGATGATCTTCGGCGAGGTCTACCGGTACGGCGGGGAATGGAAGTTCCGTGCGGTAGGCCAGGGGTACGCGTCGGGCCTGCGGGGCATCGCTCTAGACTTCGGGGTCAACGTTTCGTAAAGCCGTACAAGACGATGGGGTGCCAGTGGTTCTCAAAACCTTCGGCTGGTCGTTCGCAGTCACTGCGCTCGGTCTGGCCGCTGCGGTGTTCTACGGGGGATGGCCCGCTTTTGGGATCGTGGCGATCCTGTCGATCCTGGAGATCTCGCTCTCCTTCGACAATGCGGTGGTCAACGCCGGAATCCTGAAGAAGATGAATGCCTTCTGGCAGAAGATCTTCCTCACCGTCGGTGTCCTCATCGCCGTCTTCGGCATGCGCCTGGTCTTCCCCGTGGTCATCGTGGCCATCAGTGCGAAGATCGGGCCCATCGAGGCCGTCGATCTCGCGATGAACGACAAGGACATGTACCAGCAGCTGGTCACGGACGCTCACCCGTCCATCGCGGCCTTCGGCGGCATGTTCCTCCTGATGATCTTCCTCGACTTCATTTTCGAGGACCGTGACATCAAGTGGCTCGCCTGGCTGGAGCGTCCGCTCGCCAAGCTCGGCAAGATCGACATGCTGTCCGCGTGCATCGCGCTGATCATCCTGGTCATCACCTCGATGACCTTCGCCACCCACGCCCACCAGCACGGCGGCGCCCATGTGGACAAGGCCCAGACCGTCCTGGTCTCCGGTGTCCTCGGCCTGATCACCTACATGATCGTCGGCGGTCTCTCCGGCTACTTCGAGAACAAGCTGGAGGAAGAGGAGGAAGCCGAACACGAGGCCGAGGAAGAGGCCAAGAAGAGCGGCAAGCCCGTCTCGGCCGTGGTCATGGCCGGCAAGGCCGCGTTCTTCATGTTCCTCTACCTCGAAGTCCTCGACGCCTCCTTCTCCTTCGACGGGGTCATCGGCGCCTTCGCCATCACCAACGACATCGTGCTCATGGCCCTCGGCCTCGGCATCGGTGCCATGTACGTCCGCTCGCTGACGGTCTACCTGGTCCGCCAGGGCACCCTCGACGACTACGTCTACCTGGAGCACGGCGCGCACTACGCGATCGGCGCCCTCGCCGTGATCCTCCTCGTCACCATCCAGTACGAGATCAACGAGATCATCACCGGTCTCGTCGGCGTCGTGCTCATCGCCTGGTCCTTCTGGTCCTCGGTGCGCCGCAACAACCGCCTGGCCGCCGAGGGCGGCGACGGCGCGCAGGCGGAGGTCGGGGCCGGGGTGTGACCCGGCCCTGATTGCGGAACGCTTTCCACAGAACCGTTTCGGTTTCGACGGGGCGGCCGCGCGGATCCATCGGACCGCGTGGCCGCCCCGCCGCACATCCACGGCATCCGGCGCACGTACGGACCGACCTGGGGGGTTGGGACATGGGGTTCTTCGACGGGATCAGGGGCGCGCGCGCCATGGGGTTCGACTCGGGCCAGGCGTCGTCGAACGCCATCGAGCTGACCAGGCGGCATCCGACGGTCTCGCTCACCAAACAGCAGGCGGTCCACGGCAACCTCCGCGTGAACCTCTCCTGGCGGATGCGCACCTCCGACATCGGAGGCCGCTCCGGGCAGAGCGGGCAGCTGCTGCGGCACCCGTTCAAGCTGTTCAAGCCCGACATGGTGCAGGCGCACACCCAGGGCATGGTCAACGTCGACCTGGACATGGGCTGCCTCTACGAGCTGACCGACGGCACCCGGGGCGCGGTGCAGCCCCTGGGCAACCTGCTGGGCGACCTCAACGACCCGCCGTTCGTCAAGCTCAGCGGCGACGACCGCTTCGGCTCGGGCTCCGGGGAGACGCTGTACGTCAACCTCGACCACGCCGAGGAGATCAAACGGCTGCTCGTCTTCGTCTACATCTACGACCAGACGCCGGCCTTCGACCGGACCCACGCCCTGGTCACCCTCTACCCGACCGCCGGGCCGCGGATAGAGATCCCGCTGGACGAACGGCACCCGCAGGCCCGCTCCTGCGCGGTGGTCTCCCTGGCGAACGTCAAGGGAGAGCTGATCGTCCGCCGCGAGGTCAAGTTCGTCTACGGGTTCCAGGCGGAGCTGGACCGGCTGTACGGGTGGGGCCTGCAGTGGGGGCGGGGCTACAAGAGCACCAAGGCCTGACCGGCCGTACCGCGCCTACCGGCCCCGCCCCTACCGGCTCCGCTCCACCGGCCCCGCTCCACCGGCCCCGCCCGTCCGCGGCGGGCCGCTCAGCGTCGGATGAACTGCGGGCCCTGCACCGGCAGCCGGAAGGACGGGTCCCCGCCCGGGGCCGGCACCGGAGCGGGCACGGGCGCCGGGGACACCGGCTGCGGGTACCCGTAGGCGGGCTGGACGGCCGGCGGGGCCTGCGTGGGCGGGGCGGGCGGCACGGGGACCGGCGGCCGCATGGCGGCGGTCCGGTCATCGCCGGAGCCGCCTCCCGGCGCACCGGCGGCGCCCGCGGACTCCGCCGCCCGGTCGGCGCCGGGCTCGGCGGCGTTCTCGTCGACGGAGATCCCGTGGTCGGTGGCCAGCCCCACGAGCCCGTCGGAGTAGCCCTCGCCCAGGGCGCGGAACTTCCACCCCTCGCCCCTGCGGTACAGCTCCCCGCAGATCAGCGCCGTCTCGGCGCCGGTCTCGGGCCGGACGTCGAAGAAGGCCAGGGGCTCGGGGCCGCCGCCGGGGGTGGCGTCGTAGAGGAGGATCCGCAGGTCCCGGACCCGCCGGAAGGGGACGTCCTCGGCGGAGGCCACCACCAGGATCCGGTCCACCGCCGGGGTGACCGCGCGCAGGTCCGCCTGGACCGCGTCCGTCACCCCGTCGCCCAGCTGCTTCTTGCCCAGCCGCCAGACCGCGCCCGAGGGGTGCCGGGGCTGGTTGTAGAACACGAAGTCCTCGTCCGAGCGCACGCGCCCGTCCGCTCCCACGAGCAGCGCGGAGGCGTCCACGTCCGGCACCTCGGTCCCGGTGGTCCAGCGCAGCACCGCCCGGACCGCCACGGCGGTCACCGGAATGTTCGAGCCCTTCTGCATCGCGTGCGTCATGCCCGTCATCCTGCCCTCCCGGACGGGACCGGGACAATGCGGCCCCCCGTAGGGCCTTGTCCCGATCGCGAGAGCTGGGCATGGTGCAAGAGGGTTACCGGAACTTCATGTGCTTGAGGAACTCTTGACTCGTGTTCGTACGTACTATTACCGGCCACGCCAGTTGGGCCGCCGAGGCAGTACGGGGGAAGCGCATGCGTCACTTCGGGCACATATCGCCCACCGTCCGCAAGGACCTCTTCCACCAGGAGCCGGCCGAGTTCTCCGTCGCCTCTCCCGCCCACACCCTGGCGGCCGCCCTCGGGGCGACCCTCTACAGCCCCGCGACCAGGCCGCACCTGGCCGCCGACATCCGTAAGCAGGCGGGCCGCGGAGTCGTCTCCATGGTCCTCTGCCTGGAGGATTCCATCAGCGACTCCGACGTCCTGGGCGGCGAGGAGAACCTCGTCCGGCAGTTCGCGGACCTCGACGCCGACCCGGCGGGCACCGAGGGGCTCCCGCTCCTGTTCATCCGGGTCCGCACCCCCGAGCAGATACCCGACCTCGTGCGCCGCCTCGGCGGCCCGGTGCGCCACCTGGCCGGATTCGTACTGCCCAAATTCACCGAAAGCCGCGGAACGGCCTTCCTCGACGCCGTCGCCGTCGCCGAGTCCGCCTCCGGCCTGCCCCGGCTCTACGCCATGCCCGTCCTGGAGACCCCCGACCTCCTCCACCTGGAGACCCGGGTCGAGGCGCTCGCCGGCATCTCGCGCACGGTCA
This sequence comes from Streptomyces lavendulae subsp. lavendulae, assembly GCF_002803845.1. Classification (GTDB taxonomy): domain Bacteria; phylum Actinomycetota; class Actinomycetes; order Streptomycetales; family Streptomycetaceae; genus Streptomyces; species Streptomyces lavendulae. The sequence goes on from NZ_CP024985.1 coordinate 5,705,687, forward strand.
ACCGCTACCGCGAGCGCGTCCTGGCCCTGCGGCTCGGCGTCACCGACTTCTGCTCCGTGTACGGACTGCGCCGCACCCCCGACATGACCGCCTACGACGTCCAGATCGTGGCCGGGGTGATCGCCGACGTGGTCAACGTCCTCAGCCGGGCCGACGGCACCGGCTTCACCGTCACCGGCCCGGTCTGGGAGTACTTCCGCAGCCAGCAGCGCCTCTTCAAGCCGCAGCTGCGCCGCAGTCCCTTCCTGGAGGAGGGGGTGGAGGAACTGCGCACCGCCCTGATCGAACACGACCTGGACGGGCTGCTGCGCGAGATCGAACTCGACCGGGCCAACGGGCTGCTCGGCAAGACCTGCATCCACCCCGCGCACGTCACGCCCGTCCACGCGCTGTCGGTGGTCTCCCACGAGGAGTTCAGCGACGCCCAGGACATCCTGCGCCCCGAGCGCGGCGGCGGCGGGGTCATGCGCTCCGTCTACACGAACAAGATGAACGAGGTGAAGCCCCACCGGGCCTGGGCGGAGCGGACCATGCTGCGCGCCGAGGTCTTCGGTGTGGCGAAGGAAGAGGTCGGCTTCGTCGACCTGCTCACGGCCGGGCTCCAGGTGTGAGCCGGCCGGTGGAGAGGGCGGCGGAGAGGCCTGTGGAGCAGCCTGTGGAGCAGCCCGTGGAGCAGCCCGTGGAGCAGCGCTCGGAGGAGTCCGCGGAGGAGTCTGCGGAGCAGTCCGCGGAACGGCTCGTGGAACGGTTCGTGGAGAAGGGGAAGACGATCGACGGGGTCTGGTCGGGAAGCTGGGTCGCGGACCGGCTGGGCGTGCGCCTGGAGGACGGCGGCGACCCGGCCGCGCCCCCGCTGGACTCCCTCCTCGGGCTCGCCCTGCGCCGCAACCCCAAGCGGGCCCACCTGCTGGTCTCCCAGGTGCTCGGCAAGCACGTCCCCCAGTCCCCGGCGGTCGTGCACGCCGCCGGCTTCGGCCTCGGGCTGCGGGTACGGGCCCTGCTCCGCGAGGAGGCGGCCGCCTCCGCGGTGGTCCTCGGGTACGCCGAGACCGCGACCGGACTCGGCCACTGCGTCGCCGACGGCCTGGGCACGGCCCCCTACCTGCACTCCACCCGCCGGCCCGTACCGGGCGTGGAGCCCGCGGGCGGCTTCGAGGAGGCGCACTCGCACGCCACCTCCCACCTCCTCCTGCCCGAGGACCCGCGGCTGCTGGCGGGCACCGGGCCGCTGGTCCTCGTCGACGACGAGTTCTCCACCGGCAACACCGTCCTCAACACCATCCACGACCTGCACGCCCGCCATCCGCGCGGCCACTACGTGGTCGTCGCCCTCGTCGACATGCGCTCGGCGGCCGACCGCGACCGGCTGACCGCCTTCGCCGACGGGCTGGGCGCCCGGGTGGACCTGATCGCCCTCGCCTCCGGCACGGTCGACCTCCCCGACGGGGTGCTGGCCAAGGGGCAGGCCCTCGTGGAGCAGCAGGAGGCGGCGTCCTTCCGGATGTGCGGAGGGGTCCGGCGCCGGACGGGCCCGGGACGCGCCGGCCGGGGCACGCGGGCCCCGGCGCTCCCCGCGCGGCCGGTCACCCGCCTCGCGCTCGACTGGCCGGCCGGCGTCCCCGACGGCGGCCGCCACGGCTTCACCCCCGCCCACCGCGGCGCGCTGGAGGCGGCGCTGCCGCACCTCGCCCGGCAGCTCGCGGACGCGCTGGGCGAGGCCCCCGGGCGGGTCCTCGTACTCGGCAACGAGGAGCTGATGTACGCGCCGCTGCGGCTCGCGCTGGCCCTGGAGGAGTCCGGTGCCGCCGCCGAGGTGCGGTTCTCGACCACGACCCGCTCACCCGTGCTCGCCGTCGACGACCCCGGCTACGCCATCCGCACCCGGCTCGTCTTCCCCGCCCACGACGCCCCGGCCGACGGACCGGGCGACCGGTACGCCTACAACGTCAAGGGAGCGGGCTTCGACGCCGTCGTCGCCGTCGTGGACTCCGCCGGGGACACCCCCGAGCTGGGCAGCGGCCTCCTCGCGGCCCTCGCCCCGCACACCGGGCGGGTCCTGCTGGCCGTCGTACCGGCGTACGCGCCCCCCGTCCCCGCCCCCGACCGGCAGGAGCCGATCATGTCCGAGCCCGCCCTGGCCGATCCGCTGCGCGGGCCGGCCTTCTCCTCGTACGCCCCCGAGGACGTCGGCTGGCTGCTCCAGGACCTCTCCGGGTGCGAGCTGGAGGCCCCGACCGAGGAGCGCGAGGAGGCCATCCAGGCCGGCGGCGCCCACTACGCCGAATCCCTGCCGGTGGAGTACCAGCCCTCCGAGGCCTACCAGGAGCTGTACCGCAGCGCCCTCGACGCCTCCGCCGCCCGGATCGCGCGCGCGGTCGGCACCGTCACCGAGACGGTGCTCGCCGAGCGCTCCCCGTCCCCCGTACTGGTCTCCCTGGCCCGCGCCGGGACGCCCGTCGGAGTGCTGATGCGCCGCTGGGCGCAGGCCCGGCACGGCCTCGACCTGCCGCACTACGCCGTCTCGATCGTGCGCGGCCGGGGCATCGACGCCAACGCGCTGCGCTGGCTGGCCGCCCACCACGACCCCTCCGACGTGGTCTTCGTCGACGGCTGGACGGGCAAGGGGGCCATCACGCGCGAGCTGCGCGAGGCCCTCGCCGCCTTCGAGGGCTTCAACCCGGAGATCGTCGTCCTCGCCGACCCCGGTTCCTGCGTGGAGACGTACGGAACCCGCGAGGACTTCCTGATCCCCTCCGCCTGCCTGAACTCCACCGTTTCCGGACTGGTCTCGCGTACGGTGCTCAGGGCCGACCTGGTCGGCCCCGACGACTTCCACGGCGCGAAGTTCTACCGGGAGCTCGCCGGAGCCGACGTCTCCACCGGCTTCGTCGACACCGTCGCCGCGCACTTCGACGCCGTGGCCGAGGCCGTGGACGACGAGGTCAAGGAGCTCCTCGCCGCCGACCGGACCCCCACCTGGGTGGGCTGGGCGGCGGTGGAGCGGATCAGCGAGGAGTACGGCATCCACGACGTGAACCTGGTCAAGCCCGGCGTCGGCGAGACGACGCGGGTGCTGCTGCGCCGGGTGCCGTGGAAGATCCTGGCCCGGCGCGGGGCGGGGGCCGACCTGGACCACGTACGCCTGCTCGCCGCGCAGCGTGGGGTGCCGGTCGAGGAGGTCGACGGGCTGCCCTACACGTGCGTGGGACTCATCCACCCCCGATACACGCGCGGCGCCACCGGCGCCGACGGAAAGGCAGTGGCCGCCCCGTGACCGTCCTCGTAGCCAGTGACCTCGACCGCACCCTCATCTACTCGGCGGCCGCCCTCGGCCTGACCATGCCCGACCACCAGGCCCCGCGGCTGCTGTGCGTCGAGGTGCACGAGAGCAAGCCGCTGTCGTACATGACGGAGACGGCGGCCGGGCTGCTGGCGCAGCTCACCGCCGACCCGGCGGTGGCCTTCGTGCCCACCACCACCCGGACCCGCAAGCAGTACCAGCGCATCAGCTTCCCCGGCCGCCCGGCCCCGTACGCGATCTGCGCCAACGGCGGCCAGCTGCTGGTGGACGGGGTGGCGGACCGGGACTGGCGGCGCGCGGTCGCGACGCGGCTCGCGCGGGAGTGCGCCCCCCTGGACGAGGTGCACGCCCACCTGCTGGCCGTGTCCGACCCGCAGTGGCTGCGCAAGGCGCGGGTGGCGGAGGACCTCTTCGCGTACCTGGTCGTCGAGCGCGCGCTGGTCCCCGACGAATGGCTCAAGGCGCTGGAGGAATGGGCGGGCGCGCGCGGCTGGACGGTCTCCCTCCAGGGCCGCAAGATCTACGCCGTCCCGCGGCCGCTGACCAAGAGCGCGGCCATGGCGGAGGTGGCCCGGCGCACCGGCGCCGACACCACGCTCGCCGCCGGCGACTCCCTGCTCGACGCCGACCTGCTGCTCGCCGCGGACCGGGCCTGGCGGCCCGGGCACGGGGAACTCGCCGACGCCGGGTGGACGGCGCCCTCGGTGGCGGCCCTGGGCACGGCGGGGGTACTCGCCGGTGAGGAGATCGTCCGCGAATTCGGCCGGGCGGTTGCGACACTGACCGCATGACCAAGGGCAACAGCACCAAGATCACCGACGAGCTCTACGCGTACGTCCTCGCGCACAACCCCCCGCTGGACGCGGTCCAGCGGGGGCTGGTCGCGACCACCTGGGAGAAGTTCCCGGACTCGGCCGGCATGCAGTCGGCGGAGGAACAGGGGCCGCTGCTGGCCTTCCTGGTCAGGCTCACCGGCGCCCGCCACGTCGTGGAGGTCGGCACCTTCACCGGCTTCTCCGCCCTGTCCATGGCCCAGGCCCTGCCGGCCGACGGCCGCCTGATCGCCTGCGACGTCTCGGAGGAGTGGACGGCGTACGGCCGGGAGGCCTGGGAGGCGGCCGGCGTCGCCGACCGCATCGACCTGCGCATCGCCCCGGCCCTGGACACCCTGCGCGCGATGCCCGCGGAACCGCACATCGACCTGGCGTACGTGGACGCGGACAAGCAGAACCAGATCCTCTACTGGGAGGAGCTCGTACCGCGGCTGCGCCCGGGCGGGCTGATCGTCACGGACAACACGCTCTTCCACGGGACGGTCCTGGACACCTCGCCGGACGGCAGGGGCGCGAGCGTCCGCGCGTTCAACGAACACGTCGCGGCGGACACCCGCATGGAGTCCGTCCTGCTGGCGATCTCGGACGGCCTGACCCTGTCGCGCAAGCGCTAGCGCTACCGCTACCGCGACCGCTACCGCCTGGCGGTATCAGCCGCAGCCCCCGCCACCGCAGCAACCGCCACCGCCACCCATGGCCCGCGCGGGGGCGGGGGCGGCAGCGGCGGAGCTGGTCCCGCCGACCGCGACGGCGGAGAGCAGCTTGACGGTGTCGGCGTGTCCGGCCGGGCAGTCGGCGGGAGCGGAGGACTCGGCCATCGGCCGGCTGACCTCAAAGGTGTCGTCGCAGGTCCGGCAGCGGAATTCGTAATGAGGCATGCGCACAGGCTACGCAGCGCGGCGCTCCCCGTGAAGCGGCACCGCCGCGCCCCTGCCCTCCCGGGCGGCGGCCTCCGGGTGACGGGCCCGCCAGTAGGGGTTGTCGTGTGGAAGGGCGCTGCCCACCCGTCCGTACATCCCGAACCACATCAGCATCACGCCGACGACGAAGCTGAACAACACGTTCGGGATCCGGAAGGCGAGGAAGTTCAGCTTCGTGTCGAGCAGGGCCAGGTTCACGAAGCCGCTCGCGATGAACGCCAGCCCGAGCCCGATGTTCAGGGTGGAGGCGAAGGTCCCGCCGATCACCATGCCGACGAACAGCAGCCCCCCGATGCAGATCGACAGGATGCTCAGCGCGCCGTTGGTGTTGAGGGCGAGCACCGTGTCGCCGCCGATGTCGAAGAACCCGATGTGGTGGGTGAGCCCGAGGATCCCGAAGGCGACCAGCAGCAGTCCCGTCAGACCGGCGCCGACCCGGTAGATCTGGCTGAGCTTGTGGTCGGCGGGCAGGTGGTCGTCGAGCTTGGCGTTGACCGGGTGCAGGAGGCGGTGCATCAGGTGGGAGTGCTGTGGCGGGTGGGATGTCTCGTACGGCTCATGGGGCACGTAGGGCGCGTAGTTCTCATGAGCCTCGTGACACCCGTAGACCGCGTGAGGCCGGTACGACTCATAGGACGCCGAGGACTCCTGCGCCACACGGGACCGCTGGGAAGCATGAGCAGCCATCTCACCCTCCTCTACTCCACCCCCCACCCCTCCAGCATCCGCCGCGAAGGGCCCCCGGACAAGCGGCGGGAAGGTCGGGGGGAGGGCGGGGCCGGCGGACCTGGTGGGGCGTACCGGTCTGCGGACGTGTCGGCGTGCGGGGCCTGTCGGGCCTGTCGGGCCTGCCGGGCGTGCGGGCCTGTAGGGCGGCGTGCGGGTCTGTTGGGCCTGCGGGACCTGCATGCGCCTGCGGGACCTGCATGCGCCTGCCGGAACTGCATGCGCCTGCTGGGCCCGCGGTCCCGTCGGGTCCGCAGGGCTGCGGCGCTTCCGGGCCGGCCCGACCTGCGGGCTCGCCGGGGCCTGCCGGTCCCGCGGACCTTTGGGTCGCCCCGGCCGATCCAGCCGCCCCAAAAGGTGTCCGGGGGCCTCAGCCCTGCGGTGCCTCAGACCTGTCCGCGCTCCGTCCGGATCCCGCTGACCACCCGTGCCACGGACCCCCGTACGTCCTCCATCTCCAGCAGGAACGCCCAGTAGTCCGGGTGCCGCCCCTCCAGCCCTGCCACGGCCCGCTCCACCCGGGCCACCGACTCGTCCAGCGGACGAGCGTGCCGCGGATCCGGCACGCTCCGGCCCGCCATCGCCAGCCGCTGCGCGTCCCGGATCGCGAACCGGGTCCGCTCCACCTCGGCCTTCGGATCCCGCGCCACCGCCTCCAGCCGCGTGAGCCGGTCCTGCGCGGCCGACACCGCCTCGTCGGTAGCGTCCAGCGAGGCCCGCACTGCCTCCAGATGCGTCCCTACGTCGGCCCAGCGCTGTTCCTCCCGCGCCCGGCCGGCCTCCCCGAGCCGGTCCTCCGCCCGCGCGACGTCCCGTACCGCCTGCTCGGGAACGTGCTGGAGGTCCTGCCAGCACGCCGCACTGAACCGGCGCCTCAGCTCGCTGAGCACCGGATCCACCCGGTCCGCCCTGTTGCGCAGCGCCTGCGCCCGGGTCCGCAGGCTCACCAGCCGCCGGTCGATCTCCGCGGCCCGCTCCGGCAGCCGCGCCACCTCGGCCCGTACCGCTTCCGCGTCCCGCAGGATCCGGTCGGCGCGCTGCACGGTCGCCTGGACCCCGTGGAGGGCCGCGCCCTGGTTCAGCTTGGTCAGCTCCGGCCCCAGCGCCGCCAGCCGAGCCGCCGGCTCGTCGGCCCGTATCCCCTGCGCCCGCGCCGAGTCCAGCGCGTCACTCGCCGCCAGCAGCGCGGCCTTCGCCCGCTCCCGGGCCGGCGCGACCCTCGCCAACTGCGTCTCCGCCTTGTCCAGCAGCGGCTGCAGCCCCTGGGCGAACCGCTCCAGCTCCCCCTGGACCCGCACCAGCTCCTCACGGGCCCGGGTCAGCTGCTCCCGCGCCTGCGAGGCGACCGAGCCCTCCAGATCGACCCGGTCCAGGTCGTGCGCGTCGACTGCCTCGATGTACACGTGGCTCACCTGGTCGATGCGCTGCCCCAGCGCCACGAACCCCTCGGCGGCCCGCCGGGCCTCGGGCGACCCGTCCGCAGCGGCGATGGTCTCCATGGAGATCCGCAGATCCCGCTGCGCGGTGTCCAACTCGTAGAACGCGGCCGCGGCGGCATCCTTCGCCGCCTGCGCATCCGCCCGCCGACTCTCGTCCCGCCCGCCGAACCACCGCCGGGATGCCGTCGTCACAATCCCTCTCCCGTACCGCGTCCGCCATGCCCCGGTCCATTCTCTCCCACGGGAACGGGTTTGCGTGGGGGGTGCGCCCTCCATGTAGGCTGTCCACTCGTCCACGGGTGCGTAGCTCAGGGGTAGAGCGCTGCTCTTACAAAGCAGATGTCGGCGGTTCGAAACCGTCCGCGCCCACCAGTGCGAAGGCCCCCAACCGATCATGGTTGGGGGCCTTCGGCGTCGGTGCGCGGGCGATGCGGGTACGCGGTTTTCCGGGGCGGGTCGGTGTGGCGTGGGCGCTGTGATCGGCCGGTGACGTCACATCAGGCGGATGCCTCGTAGATCCCCGCGCGAGCTGAGGGCCACTGCGCCCGGGAGGGCGTAGGCGGCGGCTCTGTAGTGGCCCTGGCGCTGGTGAGCGCGTTGGGCGGTGGGTCAGTCCCCTCTGGGGGTGGGGGCCTGCGTCTTGAGGTGGTGAGGGCGAGGGTGAGGGCGGTGGTGGTGGTCAGGGTGGTGAGGGTGAGGAGGGAGACTCCGATCATGTAGAGGCCGCTCGCGTCGTCCGACCAGTCGTAGGAGGCGGCGGCGGTCAGGCCGGTGGTGGTGCCGAGTACGGCCGCCGTCGAGTGTCCCCGGGAGGCTGCCCAGTACGTCAGGGCCAGCAGGGTCAGTCCGAGTCCGATCACCTGCCACGCCGCGTACGGGCCGGTTTCCGAGCCGTCGGGGTGTACGTCGCGGTGCTGGTCCCAGCCCAGCCAGGCGGCCCAGGCCGCGACCGCGGCTGCGGCCTGCAACGGGATCGACAGTAGGTGGGGAGCGGGTATCCGCGGGCCTTTGCGCATGTGCCTACTGTTCCGGACCGGGTGGGTTGGGGGGGGCAGGATGCCGGTACTCAGGGTGGGGCCGGGGGTGTGGAGAAGCCCCCCGCCGTGTGGGGTGGGGGGCTTTTTGGGTGGCCGCCCGTTGTGGGGTCCGGGCGGGGGAGTCGGGTCAGGCGTTGGGGCGCTTGCCGTGGTTGGCCTTCTTCTTCTTGCGGGCGCGGCGCTTGTTTCCTCGCTTGGCCATGGTCTCTCCCTCATCCCCCGGTACGGACATTTCGGGCGTTCGTCAGTCTAGGTCCCGGGTGGGTTTCCCGCACGACGGGGCGGGGATCTCATCGCGGGGGTGATGGGCGTGGCCGTGGACGGGGCGTGGGTCTGGGGGGCCGGGATCGTGATGGTGGGCATCGGGGCCGGGTGGGGCGAGTGGCGCAGGGCCCGTGGGTTCGAGGCGCGGCGGGACGCGGAGCGGGCGCGGCTGCTCGCGGGGCTCGGCGCCGCCGGACCCGGGGACGGTGAGGCGGATCCCCGGCTCGTGGACGCCGGGCGGGGCGGGACGGCCGAGCCGGGGGACCGGCGCGACGACTTCACCCCGATCCTCGTCGAGTACTACGCCTACGGGCTGGCGCAGGCCCGCAGCAGCTTCGTGACCAGCCAGCGGTTCGCGGGGATCGGTGCGGCGGTGCTGCTGTTCGGGGTCGGGCTCGCGGTGTGGAAGGCGGAGAGCGCCGGGGACGCGTACATCGGGGTGGTGACCAGCTCCGTCGGGCTGGTCGTCACCCTCGTCGGCCAGCTGTTCCACCGGCGGGCCGACCTCGCGCTGCGGCACATGACCGCGCAGAGCGCGGCCCTGCGCGAGGACCGCAGGGCCGCCGAGAGCACGCAGCAGGCGATCGGCCTGCTGGAGGAGGTCGCCGACCCGGGGCTGCGGGGCCGGCTCCAGGCCGGGCTGATCATGAAGCTTTCCGGGGCCGAGCTGCCGCCCTCCGCGCCATAGTGGAGGTATGTGCCGCTCCATTAAGACCCTGCGCCCGCCCGCCATCCCCGAGAAGGCCACCGAGGAGGAGATCCGCGCCGCCGCGCTCCAGTACGTACGGAAGGTGTCCGGGTTCCGGGCGCCCGCCGCGCACAACCGGGAGGTGTTCGAGGCGGCCGTGGACGCCGTCGCGGAGGCGACCAGGCTGCTGCTCGACGGGGTGCGGGTGCGCGGGCAGTCCGCCGCGGTGTAGGGGCCGGGGGGCGCGCCGCGCCGGTCAGCCGGTCCGTGCCGTGCGCCGGCGCAGGATCCAGATGCCGGCGCAGAGCGCGCTCGCCGCGAGGGTGCCGCCCAGGGCCACCTGCCCGGTGCTCATCGACTCGACGCTGCCGCCGAGCCCGCCGCGCGCGGCCCCGGGGGCGACCTGCAGGGTGACGGTGATGCGGCGGCCGCCCGTGCCACCGCACTCGAAGGTGACGGGGTGGGAACCGGTGGGGGCGTCGCGGTAGACGGTGGCGGCGCCGAAGAGGTTGGTCGCCTCCAGGTTGCCCGGGGTCAGCGTGACGTTGCCGAACGCCCGGGAGGTGGCCCGGCCGGTCTTGGTGCCGCAGCCCTCGACGTTGAGGCTGACGCGCCCGCCCGGGGCGACGGTCCCGGGGGAGACGGTGGCGGAGGGGGCGGCGGAGACGGGAACGACGGGTGTGACGGCAGCGACGGCGAGTGTCGCGACAGCGACGCCCGCCAGGCGGTACCGGATGCGTGTGGGGGACATGGAGAGAACTCCTCGGGCTCCTCGAAACGGCGCGGCCAGGGCACGGACGTGACGCGGAATCGGATGCGCGCCGTGCTCTGGACGCTAGAAGCCCCGCCGGGACGCGGCGATCGCTGCAGGGTGAACGGGTGACCGGCTGCCCCACCCGGCCTACGCGTCGAGGTGAGGGGGCAGACCGAAGAGGGGGAACAGCCGCTCGGTGTCACGGAAGACGCTGATGTCGGTGACCGCGTCCCCCGACACCTCGACGACCTGGAGCGCCCAGGGGTCGAAGCCCGTGCCGTCGGCCCGGCGGCGGTACTGGCCGAAGGCGGGCGAACCGTTCGCCGTGGTCGGGACCAGCCGGGAGCCCCGGCAGCCGACGGCGGGGCCGGCCAGCCACGCCCGGATCTCCTCGGAGCCCCGCATCCACAGGGTGTGGGGGGCCAGGGACAGGGTGGCGTCCACGTGCAGCAGCATGGAGAGGGCCTCCATGTCGAAGCCGGAGAACGCCGCGGCGTACCGGTCGGCGAGGGCCCGCCGGGTGGCTTCGGGAACGGGTGCGGACGGGGCGCCGTCCACGCCCTCGCAGTGCCGGGCGGCGAGCACGGCCCGGGCGCGTTGCAGCGCGCTGTTCACGGAGGCGACGGTCGAGCCCTGGACGTCGGCGACCTCGCGCGCCGAGAAGCCGAGGACCTCGCGCAGGAGCAGGACGGCGCGCTGCCGGGGCGCCAGGTGCTGCAACGCCGCTACGAAGGCCAACCGGACGGACTCGCCGGTCACGGCCGCCTCCGCCGGGTCGACGGCCGCGGCCGCGGGGCCCCCGGGGAAGGGCTCGATCCACACGGAGGCGTCCAGCGCGCCGCCCGGCGAGGTGGCGCCGACGGCCGGGGCACAGAGGTCCATCGGACGGGCCCGGCGTTCGCGGCCGGCCAGTGCGTCCAGGCAGACGTTCGTGGCGATGCGGTAGAGCCACGTCCGCAGCGAGGCACGGCCGTCGAACCGGCCGGCGCCGCGCCAGGCGCGGACCATGGTCTCCTGCACGGCGTCCTCCGCCTCGAACGCCGAACCCAGCATCCGGTAGCAGTAGCCCGTCAGTTCCCGCCGGTGCCCTTCGATCCGGGCCGTCACCGCCTCGCGGCCCGGCGGGGTGCCGGTTCCGGGAGCGTCCGGGTCCGTCATGTGCGTCTCCTACGTGGCGGGCGCCGTGGCCTCGGGTGGGCGGCGGACGAGGAAGGCGGCCAGGGAGCCCGCCGCGAACAGGGCGATCAGGGAGACCGCCGTACCGAGCCAGGCGGTGCCCAGCCACTGGGTGCCGAAGTAGCCCAGCGACACGCTGTAGCCCGCCCAGGTGATGCCCGCCAGCACCGACCAGGGCAGGAACTCCGTCACCTTGCGCTGGGTCCGGCCCGCGCCCAGCGAGACCACCGAGCGGCCGGCGGGTGCGAAACGGGCGATCACCACCAAGGCGCCGCCGCCCCGGGACAGGGCCGTACCCAGGCGTTCGTGAGCCCGGGTCAGCCTGCGGGAGCGGGCGATGGCCCGGTCCAGGCGGGCCCCGCCCAGCCGGGCCAGCCGGTACGCCGCCAGGTCGCCCAGGACCGAGGCCGTCGCCGCGATGACCAGCAGGGCCGTGATGTCGGGCACCCGCGGCGGAGGACCGGCGGCCGCCGCCGCTGCCGCGGCCGTGATCACCAGCATCCCGCTCGGCAGCACCGGCAGGAACACGTCGAGCACGATGGACACCGCGACCACGACGTAGATCCATGGGCTTGAGGTCAACGACCCCAGCGTTTCGAGCACAGCGGGACTCCCCAGTCCGAAGCGCCGCGTCGTCGCGGGGAGCGGCAGGGGCGGCTTGACAGCCATACAGCGTACGCCCGGCGGGGGGCCGGACGAGCCCGGGGGCCGCCGCGTCCGTCACGTCCGCCGCCGCACGGCAGGGTCAGCCGGAACCCTCCGTCGCCGGGTCCGCCCAGCCCGGTTCGGTGAGCTGCCGGTCCAGGACCGTCACCAGCCGGGCCGCCCCGGCCGCATTCCCTCGCCCCGGGCGGGCCTGCTCCAGGCGCAGCCGGGCGCTGCGGCCCGAGAGGGCCAGCGTCATCAGCTGGTTGCCGAACCACGGGCCGCCCGTACGCCGCCAGCTCAGCGGCGGCCGGCCCGTCCGCCCGTGCCGGGAGAAGCCGCGCCCCAGCCACCGGCCGGCTCGCGACCAGCCCAGCCGGAACCCCCACTTGATCAGCGTGTGGATGGAGTTGTGCACCGGCGAGCAGGTCAGCTGGAACACGCGGGCCGTACTGGGTATTCGGGGCTCGGCCACGTACGCGTGATGGACGTCCCCGGACAGGACGCACACCGTCGCCGGGGCCTTCGGTCCCGTCCCCACCTCCTCGACGAGGTCGCTCAGCGCCGCGAACGACGCGGGGAACGCCGCCCAGTGCTCCAGATCGGCGCGCCGCCGCAGGTCCTCGCCGATCCGTGCCCACCGCGCCCCGCGCTCTCCCCGGCACAGCGCGGCGTTCCACACTTCCGCGTCGTGTATCAGCGGGGGCATCAGCCACGGCAGCGAGGAGCCGATCAGCAGGTGGTCGTACTCCCCGTGCCCGGCGAGGGCGTTCTCCCGCAGCCAGGCCTGTTCGGCCGGGTCGAGCATGGCCCGCCCGTCCTCGGCGAGCACCCGGGCCGCCCGGGTGTCCACCATCAGCAGCCGGGTCCGGCCGAAGTCCCGCCGGTAACTCCAGCGCACCGAAGCCGGATCGGCGTCCGCCCCGGCCGCGAAGGAGCGCAGGGCGTCGGTGCCGTCCGGGCTGGCGCGCACCGCCGCGTACAGGGGGTCCGCCGCGAGTTCGGCGGGGGAGAGGTTGCCCAGGTGCTGGTGCACCCAGTACGACATGAGCCCGCTGAGCACCCGCTCCTGCCACCACGGGGTCGCCCGCATCTCCGCCAGCCAGGACTCGCTGGTGTTCCAGTCGTCTATGACGTCGTGGTCGTCGAACACGTGCAGGCTCGGGACCGTCGACAGCAGCCAGCGGATCTCGGGGTCGAGCCAGGACTCGTAGTAGAGCCGGGTGTACTCCTCGTAGTCCGCGACCTGTGCGCCCGGCGCCTCGCGCAGGTCCCGGCGGGCCGCGAGCCACCGCCGGGTCTCCCGCGACAGCTGGTCGGCGTAGACCTGGTCGCCCAGCAGCAGGAGGAGATCGGGTCTGGGCGCTCCGGGGTCGGCGGCGAGCCGGGCCGCGAGGGTGTCGAGGGCGTCGGCGCCGTGCGGTCCGCGCCGGCCGGCGGGCGGGGCGGCCTGCCGGCAGGAGCCGAAGGTGACCCGGAGCCCCGGTGAGGGCCGTCCGGTCCGGCCGCCCACCGCCGGGGTGGCGATCGTGCTCGCGGGGAAGCCGCTCCCGGTCGCCGGCCAGACGAGGGCTCCGTCGAGGAGCACCTCGTAGGCCGTGGTCGTGCCCGGGGTCAGGCCGGTGACCGGGACCAGCGCGTAGTGGTGGCCGCAGATCTGGAAGGTCCGGGCGCTGCCGCCGGACCCGTCGGCGCACCGCACCACGGCCGTGCACGGGCGGTCCGCCTCGACCCATATCGTGGCGGCGCCGCCCGTGTCCCAGTCGACGTGGCGCAGCAGTGGCCCAAGACGCAGTCCGGCCATGGAACTCCCCCTCCTCCATACCCCTTTCGATCACGGTACGGGGCGGAGGGTGCGCCTGGCCTCCCCCTGGCGGGGGAGAGCGGGGGTGAAACCCGGGTCAGCAGCCGTTCAGGAGGTTCACCAGGGCCGTCTTCTCCCCGCTGTCCATGCTCAGACCCCAGTACTGCTTCACCTGCACCCACATCCGGGCGTAGGTGCAGCGGTACGCGGTGCGCGGGGGCAGCCACTTGCCGGGGTCGAGGTCGCCCTTGGCCTGGTTGACGTTGTCCGTGACGGCGATGAGCTGCGGGCGGGTGAGGTCGTTGGCGAACTGCTGACGGCGTTCGGTGGTCCAGGAGTTGGCGCCCGAACGCCAGGCCTCGGCGAGCGGCACCATGTGGTCGATGTCCACGTCGGACGCGGCGGTCCAGGTGGCGCCGTCGTACTCCGAGTACCAGCTGCCGCTGACGGCGGCGCAGGCGGAGTCGGTGACGACGTTGACGCCGTCGCGCTTGAGGACCGTCTCGCGGGTGTTACAGGTTCCGGAGACCGTGCTCCAGTGCGGGAACTGGGCGCGGCTGTAGCCGCTGAGGGAGCCCTCCGGAGCGGGGGTCACCGTGGCCAGGTAGCTCCGGGCCGCGGCCGCGCTGATCGGGGTGGGCGGGGAGGCAAGGGCGGCCGGGGCGTTCACGAGCGAGGTGAGCGAGGCGAGGGCGACGGCGGACGCGAGGATCCCCGCGCGGCCTATGCGACGCGCGTAGAAAGAGGGCATGCGAAGAGAAGCGAGGGCCATGGGGGCTCCCTGGGTGCGGGGGGTGGTGGCCGTTCCGCCCCGGTGGGGCGCGGCCATGCTGGCGGCGCCAGGTGTCGCGGGGACGGGCGCCAGGTGACAGGTTGCCGACATGAGCACGTCACATCAAGGGCGGCAACGATCCCCGGCCAAAGGGGAGTTGGAAATCCGGCCAAGCGTGGGGTGTGGAGCGGGGTGGAGTGGGTCCAAGCTCACATTCCGGGCAGGGGTGGCCGGTGGTGGCCGTCGCGTACCCTGGACGGAGCAGAAGGGGAGTAGCTCTTCGCCGGACCGTCGACATACTGCTGGGTCGTCCCAGCCGGCGCCCGGAGGCGGGCCGCGTCAGCGGTCGGCCAGCGAGACCTTCGGCCGCAGTGTCCTGTCAGCGTTTACGCACCCCAGGGCGCCGCCGAGCCGAAGCGACCCCTGAAACACCCCAGGTCTCTCGGTCCCGATGGCGTCCTGCCCGTCCGATAGAGGTCTCACCCCGTGTTCAGCTTCACCGTCATGGCGATCGCCTTCGGCGTCGTCTTCCTCGCCGAGCTCCCGGACAAGACGGCCCTCGCCGGTCTGATGCTCGGCACCCGCTACCGCGCCTCCTACGTCTTCGCGGGCGTCGCCGCAGCCTTCGCCGTGCACGTGGCGCTCGCCATCGCCGCGGGCAGCGTGCTCACGCTGCTGCCGCACCGGCTGGTGCAGGCCGTGGTGGGTGTCCTCTTCCTCGCCGGCGCGGCCATGCTGCTCCTGAAGAAGGACGACGGGGACGAGGAGGTCAAGGCGCCCGCAGACCAGTCCTTCTGGAAGGTCTCGGGGGCCGGCTTCATGCTGATCCTGGTGGCCGAGTTCGGTGACCTGACCCAGATCATGACCGCCAACCTCGCGGCCCGGTACGACAACCCGGTCTCCGTCGGCCTCGGCGCGGTGCTGGCGCTGTGGGCGGTCGCGGGCATCGGCATCCTCGGGGGGCGCACCCTGATGAAGTACGTGCCGCTGCGGCTCATCACCAAGATCGCGGCTGCCGTCATGGCGGCGCTGGCGGTGTTCTCGCTGTACGAGGCGGTCGCGGGCTGAGCGGAGTCCCCTCGCGGCCCGGGAAACCCGCTTGTGGGGGCCCGGGGCCGCGGGCACGCTTGCGGGCGTGACCTCCACCGCGCCCGCGCCCGCGCCGGCTTCCCCGCCCGTGCCCGTGTCCGCGCCCCCGTCCTCGGCCGGCCCGGGTTTCGGGTGGTCCAACATGTTCGTGAGTCCCGACGAGGACACCCGGTCCGACGGCGGGTTCCGGGGCGAGCGGGCCCTCCTGGCCGGTTACCTGCGCGACCGGCGGATCACCCTGGAGCTGAAGTGCTCCGGGCTCGACGCCGGGGCGATGGCCCGCCGGGCGGTGGAGCCCTCGGACCTGTCGCTGCTGGGCCTCGTACGCCACCTCGCGGGCGTGGAACAGAGGTGGTTCAGGGGGTCATGGCCGGCGAGGGGATCCGCCGCCACTACCGCTCGGAGCAGGAGCCGGACGGGGAGTTCACGGGTGCCGTGGCGACCAGGCGGTGGTGGCGGAGGCCTGGGCCACCTGGCGGGCGGAGGTCGCCTTCGCGGAGCGGCTCGTAGCGGAGGCCCCCGACCTGGGCGTCACCGGTGACGACGGTGGCGAGCCGACCGAACTGCGTGAGGTGCTGGTGCACATGATCGAGGAGTACGCCCGCCACAACGGCCACGCGGACCTGCTGCGGGAGCGGATCGACGGGCGCGTCGGCCAGTAGCGCGGAGTCGTCGTGGCGCCGGTTTGCCGCCGGCTCGCGGTGGGCGCTCTGCGCCGCGTCCCCGTGTGTGGGGCGCCCCTGCGTCGGGCGCCTTGGTTTCTGCTCCGGCGCCGGGCGCCGGGCGCCATCGCGTCGGGGCGCCTCGGCTTCGGGTGCCCGGGCCGGGTCGCCCGACCCGGTCTCGGGTGAGGTGCCCCGGTCCCGGGTCAGGTGGTCGGGCCGCGGGTCAGGTGGTCGGGGTGAGGGTGAGGCGGATCGTGCCGTCCTCGTCCGCCTCGACGCGGACCGAGGTCAGGTCGGGGACGTGGGCCGTCGGGCCGTACGCCGCCGCGCGCGGGCCGACGCCGATCACGCGCATGCCGGCCGCCAGGCCCGCGGCGATGCCGGCGCCGGAGTCCTCGAAGACCACGCAGTCGGCCGGGTCCGCGCCCAGCTCGGCCGCGCCCTTGAGGAACCCCTCGGGGTCGGGCTTGCTGGCCCCGACGGATTCGGCGGTGACGCGGACGGCCGGCATCGGCAGCGCGGCCGCCGTCATCCGGGCCGCCGCCAGGGCGGCGTCGGCCGAGGTGACGAGGGCGTGCGGGAGCCCGGCGATCGACGCCATGAACTCCTCGGCGCCCCCGACGGGGACCACGCCGTCGGTGTCGGCCGTCTCGCGGGCGAGCATCACCTTGTTCTCGGCGTGGTTGAGCTCCATCGGGCGCTCGGGCAGCAGGACGGCCATCGTGGCGTAGCCCTGGCGGCCGTGGACCACCTTGAGGGCCTCCTGTGGATCCAGCCCGTGGGACACCGCCCACTCCCGCCAGCAGCGCTCGACCACCGCGTCCGAGTTGACGATGGTGCCGTCCATGTCCAGGAGCAGGGCCCGGGTGGTGAGGACGACGGGGGTGGTGGTCGTGCTGGCCGGCATCGGAGGACTCCAGACGGGGCGGGAAAAGAGAACAAGTGGTTCCGTCCACCGGTCAGGGATTGAGGACGGAACCACTTTGTTCCTACACGATACAAAACGGGGGAGGGTGCGCGCCACCGCGCGCGGAGTGACTTATCCCTCCAGGGCCCGCCGGGTCGCCGGACCGTAGACGCCCGGCGGGTCCTCGTTGATGTCGTTGTAGAACTGGAAGTCGTCCACGGCCCGCTCCACGGAGTGCCCGTAGCGGCCGTCGAAGCGGCCCCGGTACAGGCCCTGGGCCGCGAGGAGGCGCTGGAGTTTCTCCACCTCGGGGCCGGAGTCCCCGGAGCGCAGGGTCGCGGGCTTGGCCGGCGGCGGCGGGGGAGCGGGAGTGGCGGGGCGGCTGGTGGTCGCCGACGGGGCCGGCGCCGCGGCCGACGAGCGGGACGCGGTGGGACTCGGGCTGGCCGAGGCGGACGGGGACGCGGAGCGCGACGCGGTGGCGCTCGCGCTGGGCGACGCCGACGCGGAGGGGGACGGTGTCGCCCCGGTCGGCCCGTCCGACGGCCCCACCGGGGCGACGCTGACGGCGGGCGCCGACGGACCGGGGTCCAGCAGGACGGCGTCGCCCTTCCCGGAGCCCGTGAGCACTCCGAGTGACAGCGCCACCGCGCCGGCGGCCAGTACGCCACCGCCCGCGATCAGCGGTATCCGCAGCCGGTTGCGCCGGGTGGAGCCCGTGCGGCGCGGGTGCGGGACGACGGGGCTCAGCTGCACCGTCTGCTCGGCCGGCGGTGGTACGGGTATGCCGTAGGCGGGTGTGTTCGGCTCCGGAGCGGTGGGCGGGCCCGCCTGGGCCGCCGGTACCGCGGCCATGAGCTCGGTCGCCGCCTCCGGGGTCGACCCGCCCCCGAAACCGGCACCCGCGGCACCTTCCGGCGTCGACGCGTACGGGCCCACCGCTCCCGGTCCACCCCAATCCGAGGGGGCCGGGGCCGGGGCCGGAGTCGGCCGGGGGGCGTAGGGGCGGATGCGGAGCGGGTCGAAGGATCCGTTCGGCATGCATGTGCATTCGGCGCGTACGGCGCCGCAATTCGGACAGCGCTCAGCGCTCACTGCTACCCCTCCCGTGGCCACTGCCAGCGATTATGCAGACCCCGCCGGTCCGCCCCAACCCGCCCGACAGGCCATAACCGGACACACCGCTCAGGATGGATGGTGCCGATCCTGCCTGAGGAGGACCCGATGGCCCAGGATGTCACCGCTTCGACCGTGGAACCCGGTCCCGGTGCCGAGCACGCCTCCCGGGAGGTGCTCGTATCGATCGGAGCCCTCCTGCTGGGCCTGCTGATCGCCGCCCTCGACCAGACCATCGTCTCCACCGCGCTGCCCACCATCGTCAGCGAGCTGGGCGGCATGGAGCACCTGTCCTGGGTGGTCACCGCCTACATGCTGGCCTCCACCGCGGCCACCCCACTGTGGGGCAAGCTCGGCGACCAGTACGGGCGCAAGAAGCTCTTCCAGTACGCCATCGTGCTCTTCCTGATCGGCTCCGCGCTCTGCGGCCTCGCCCAGAACATGCCCCAGCTCATCGGGTTCCGCGCCCTCCAGGGACTCGGCGGAGGCGGGCTGATGGTGCTCTCGATGGCGATCGTCGGTGACATCGTCCCGCCGCGCGAACGCGGCAAGTACCAGGGTCTCTTCGGCGCCGTCTTCGGTGCGACCAGCGTCCTGGGGCCGCTGCTGGGCGGCCTGTTCGTGGACCACCTGACCTGGCGGTGGGTCTTCTACATCAACCTCCCCATCGGGCTTGTCGCCCTCGTCGTCATCGCCGCGGTCCTGCGGATCCCGGCCCGTTCCTCGAAGCACACCATCGACTACCTCGGCACCGCGCTCATCGCCTCCGTCGCGACCTGCCTCGTGCTGGTCGCCTCCCTCGGCGGCACCACCTGGGCCTGGGCGTCGAGCCAGATCATCGGACTCGCCGTCCTCGGCGCGGTGCTCCTCGTCGCCTTCGTCCTCGTCGAGCGGCGGGCCGCCGAACCCGTGCTGCCGCTGAAGCTGTTCCGCATCCGCACCTTCACCCTCTGCTCGGTGATCAGTTTCATCGTCGGTTTCGCGATGTTCGGCGCGATGGTCTACCTGCCGACCTTCCTCCAGATCGTGCGGGGCGTCTCGCCGACCATGTCGGGCGTCCACATGCTGCCGATGGTCTTCGGCCTCCTGATCGCCTCCACCGTCTCCGGTCAGATCGTCAGCCGCACCGGGCGGTGGAAGGTCTTCCCGATTGCCGGCACCGGTGTCACCGCGATCGGACTGCTGCTCCTGCACCAGCTGGAACGCACCAGCTCCGACTGGCAGATGGGCGCCTCCTTCTTCGTCTTCGGCGCGGGCCTCGGTCTGGTCATGCAGGTCCTCGTCCTCGTCGTGCAGAACTCGGTCGGCTACGAGGACCTCGGCGTCGCCACCTCCGGTGCCACCTTCTTCCGCTCCATCGGCGCTTCCTTCGGCGTCGCCATCTTCGGCACGATCTTCACCAACCGGCTCGGCGACCAGCTCACCGCCGCCCTCGCCGGGGTCCCCCTGCCCTCCGGGGCGAGCGTGCAGCAACTGGAGGCGGACCCGCGGGCCATCGGCGCGCTCCCGGCGAACCTGCGGCCCACCGTGCTCGACGCCTACTCCACGGCCATCACCGACGTCTTCCTCTACGCCGTACCCGTGGTGCTGGTCGCCTTCGTGATCTCCTGGTTCCTGAAGGAGGACAAGCTCCGCGGCTCCGTCACCGCGCCCGACGTGACGGAGACCCTCGCCTCCAACCCCGTCGAGCGCTCCTCACGCGACGAGGTCGCCCGCGCGCTGTGCGTGCTGGGCAGCCGTGAGGGCCGCCGCCACGTCTACGAGAAGATCACCGACAAGGCGGGCTACGACCTGCTCCCCGCCGCCAGCTGGCTGCTGCTGCGGATCAACAAGTACGGCTCCGCCGACCCGGCCGAACTCGCGGAACGCACCGGCATACCCCTCAAGGCCATCACCGACGCCGGCCGCCAGACCGAGGAACGCCGCCTCGCGGTCCGCGAGGGCGTCTCGCTGGTCCTGACCGACCGGGGACGGGAGGCCGCGGCCCGGCTCGCCGCCGCCCGGCAGGAGTCCCTCGCCGAGCTGCTGGGCGACTGGTGGGGCCCCGAGCGCCCCACCGACCTGACCGAACTCGTCGAGGAGATCAACCGGGAGCTGTGCGGCTCCGACGCCGAGGAGCCCTACGACACCCTTCCGCGCCGGGACCACGCCGCCCCCTGACGGGCCCGTACGCGTCCCCGGGCCGGTGCCGCGGCGGCTCAGCCCAGGGGCTTCTCGAACCAGTGCTGGGCGTACGGCCCGGAGTTGTACGCCGGTATCTCGCGGTACCCGTGACGCGCGTACAGGGCGCGGGCCTCCACCAGGTCACTGCGGGTGTCCAGGCGCACCCGCCCCGCGCCCAGCGCACGGGCCTCCTCCTCCAGCGCGCCGAGCAGGGCCGCCCCGCCGCCGGTGCCGCGGGCCCTCGGGTCGACGTAGACCCGCGTGAGCTCGGCGGTGGCCGGGTCGAGCAGGCGTATGCCGCCGCAGGCCAGGGGCCGCCCGTCGAGCCGGCCGACCACGAACTGCCCCGTGGGCGGGACGAGGGCGTCGGCCGGATCGTCCGCCAGCCCCTCGTCGACCTCGGCCTCGGTGGCAGGCCGGTCCCAGTACCGTCCGGCGACCTCCGCGTAGTAGGCGCGGCGCAGGGCGGTGGCATCCGGCGTGCCGAAGGGCTCCGCCGTGACCTCCCACCCGGTGGTGGCCGGCGCTTCGATGATCAGGTTCTTGTCCATGGCGTCAGTGTGGAGCGTCTCCCGCCCTCCCCGCGTGGAATATCCACAGCCACGGGCCGATGATGAGGAAAGGTGTAAATAGGACTGGCGGGTGGCGGGGGACCGCGTCGACGGAGGATGTGAACGGTATGTCGGAGCATCCGGACTGTGCCCTGATCCGCCGCGGCTACGAGGCCTTCGGCAAGGGCGACATGGACACCCTGGGCACCCTGATGACGGCCGACGTCATCCACCACATGCCCGGCAGCAGCCCCCTGGCAGGGCACCACAAGGGCCGCGAGGCCGTCCTCGACCTCTACCGGCGCCTCGGCGAGGAGACCAACGGCACCTTCCGGGTCCGCCTGGAGAGGGTCCTGGTCGACGGCCGGGGCCATGCGATGGCCTTCCACATGGCCCAGGGCGACCGCGGCGACCGGGGCATCGAGATCCACGAGGGCCTCTTCTTCACCATCGTCGGCGGCAAGATCACCGACATCGACCAGTGCACCCAGGACATCGACGAGAGCGACGCCTTCTGGAGCTGAGCCCCTTGTCCCGCAAGGGCGGATCCCCGTGGGGCCCGAGGAGGCACGCCGCCCCGGGTCCCACGCACGTCAGCGGCGGATCACAGCATCACGCCTGCTTCGGAGCCGCCTGCTGCACGACCTCGAACGACCACACCTGGGACCCGGAGGCCGCGGGCTTCGGCCGCTCGCCGCCGCCGGCCCCGGCACCCGCGCCACCCTGGTGCGCGGCCTTCATCGGCCCCTCCATCCACGCCTGGAAGTCCTCCTCGGAGCGCCAGCGCGTGTACACGAGGTACTGGTCGGTGCCCTCGATCGGCCGGAGCAGCTCGAACCACTCGAAGCCGTCCGAACCCTCCACGGCCCCCGCCCGCGAGGCGAAGCGCTGCTCCAGGACTTCCCGCTGGTCGGCGGGGACGGTCAGTGCGTTGATCTTTACCACGCTGGGCACAAGACACCTCTCAGGGAACACGGGCCGGGCACCGCGCCTGGCCTTGACCACGTGCGAGCAGTCTCCTACATCCGCCGGTTCAGCCGATGATCCGGACCGACTGGGGGCCACCGATATGCGACCGGCCCTCCCCGGGGCCGATCGTGGTGACGCGGGTCTGGCAGGCCGTGCCGAGGTAGATGGTCATCCTCTTGTCCGTCTCGTCGACGATCAGATCCGCCCGGACCTGGAGGGCGAGACAGACGTTGTCCGGTGGGTTGACGATCCGGAATTCGTTCTGGTTGACGTCGAAATACCGGATCGAGCCCGTGGCGGCCTGCGCGTTGGTGGCCAGGCCCGTGGCGAGCACGGCCGCCGCGCCGACGGTGAGACCGATCCTGGCGAGGCGTGAGAGCGCGTGGCGGATATGCATAAATTGAATCCGTTCCTGATGGGTGGTGTTCGGGCGGCTCCACGTTCACACGTCAGTTCTCGTCTCGATATCCCCTTCACTCGAACGCGGCAAGGAAAATCGTTCGGCCATTCGCCCAATGGGTGGGGAGCATCAATCCCGCTCCGGAAGCCGCTCTCCCTTCGCGATGCCCGGGCACGCCGCCCCGGAGAACCCGCGGGGGATATCGTCGTGCCCGGCAGGGATCCGGTGCATCGGGCGCGGCGGTCGGGTGAAGTCGAGGTTGCGGTCGACAGGGGCGGGAGGACGGCGAGGCGTGGCTGACGCGGCGGAGCACGGCGGGGCCGACGGACATGCCGGGGTCATAGGCGGTAGCGGCGCCGACAGCGGCAGACTCGGGGCCGCGCGCCTCCTGCTGTGGGCGCTGGCGGCCGTGCTCGGCGTCAGGCAGGCCGCCGCCGTACTGAGCGTGCCGCCCGGCGAGTGGCTCAGCGGCCTGCACCTCCCCGGCGCCCCCGGCGGCCTGCCCGGCACGCTCTACGACGCCGGCCGGTTCACCGGCACCCCCTTCGCCGGACTCGTCCTCAAACCGCTGGTCGGCCTGGCCACGCCCTCCCTGGAAGTGGCCTGGACCTGCGTGACCCTGCTGTCCGTCGCCGCGATCGGGCTCGTCGCCGCACGCGGCCTGCCCGACCCCGTCCCCCGGCGCACCGCCCTGCTCGCCGCGCCCGTGCTGGTCGCGCTGATGATGGTCTCGCTGCCCGTCCGCGAGGCCGCCTCGCCCGGTCAGGCCGCCGTGCTGCCCGTGCTGCTGGTGCTGCTCGCGTTCTTCCGGGTGCCCGGGGAGCGCCCCGCCGGGTTCCTCGTCGGGCTCGCCGCGGCCCTCCAGCCGGCCCTGCTGCTGTTCGCCCCGCTGCTGTGGCTGACCGGACGCCGCCCCACCGCCCAGGCAGCCGCCCTGACCTTCGCCGGAGCCACCGCGCTGTCCTGGGCGTCACTGCCGCGCGACTCGTGGACGTACTGGGTCGAGCACCTCGCCGGCTCCGGCCTCGGCGGCGCCCCCGACGGGCCCGCCAACCAGTCCCTCCACGGCGCCCTGCTGCGCCTCGGCCTCAGCGGCCCCACCGAGATCGTCCTCTACGCCGCCCTCGCCGCCGCGGTCGCCTGCGTCGGCCTGCGCCGCGCGGCCCGCTACGCCCGCGACGGCCAGCTGCTGCTCGCCGTCGCCGTCACCGGCTGCGTCGCCGTCGCCGTGTCCCCGGACGGGTGGCGCCACCAGATGCTGTGGGTGCTGCTCGCCGTGGCCGGCCGGGTGGGCGAGCGGGCCGCCGACCGGCGGGTGTGGCCGGTGGCCGTGGTGCTCGCGATGACCCTGCCGAGCGCCGTGCTGCTGCCCAACATGGCCGCGCTGGCCCCCGTACGGGACAACGTGCCGCTCCTCGCGGCCCTCGCGGCGGCCTGCGCCGTGCCGTTCCTGCCGCGCTCGTCCCCGTACTGGCGCGAGCCCGTGCCCACGCTCTACGGGCGGCCCGCCGCCACGCGGTTCCCGCGCGTCCCGCTGTTGCCGTTCTGGCGCAAGGCGCTCTCCCGCCCCAACCTGCTGCTGGAGCTGCTGCTGATACGGGTCGGCTACTCGCTCTACTCGCACATCCGGGCCGCCGCCCCCGCGAGCCGGTCCGTCGCCGAGGCCAACGGCGGCCGGATCCACGCGATCGAGCAGGCACTCGGCATCGACATCGAACGCGCCGTCAACCGGGCCGTGGTGGACACGCCCTGGCTGGAGGCGTTCTTCAACTTCTACTACACCTCCTTCCACTTCGTGGTGCCGCTGGCCGTCCTCGCCGTCCTGTACCGGCGCAGCCCGGGGGACTACCGCTGGGCGCGGGCCTCGCTGGGGCTCGCCACCGTGATCGCCCTGGCCGGCTTCTGGCTGTACCCGCTGGCCCCGCCGCGGCTCATGCCGGACCTCGGTTTCGTCGACACCGTGCACGGCGTCCAGGACCTCGCGAACCCCTCGTACGGGGCGATGACCGCGATCTCCAACCAGTACGCGGCGATGCCCTCGCTGCACTTCGGCTGGTCGCTGTGGTGCGGGACGGTGATCGTGGTGCTCGCGCCCAGGGGTTGGCAGAAGCTGCTCGGCGCGCTCCACCCGCTGATCACGGTCTGCGCGATCGTGGCCACCGCGAACCACTGGGTCCTGGACGCGGTCGGCGGCGCGCTGGTCGTCGGCGCCGGGTTCGGGCTGGTCCACCTGCTGTCCGGGCCGCGCGGGGTCCAGGTCAGCCTGCCCCTGCCGGGACAGCGCGCGGAGGCCGAGGCGGAGGCCGGGCGGCCGCTACGCGCACCCGCCCGCTCGGGGCGCGCCTGAGACCGGGCGCCGCCCCGGCCCGCCCCCCGAGCGGCGGCGCAGCAGCGCGCGCAGCGGGCCCGGGCTCTCGTACCCGACCCGCCGGGCCACCGCCGCGAGCGGCAGCGCGGTGGTGCGCAGCAGGTGTTCGGCCTGTTCCACGCGCAGGTCCTGGACCAGGCGGATCGGGGAGCAGCCGAGGGTGCGGGCCATCGTGCGCTGGAGGGTGCGCTCGCTGACGCCCAGGTCGCGGGCGGCTTCGGCGATGGACAGGGGTTCGGCGATCCGGGCCCGCGCCCACTGCTCGAAGGCGGCGACCAGCGGGTCGTGACGGGCCATCGCGCCGGGGATCGCGTACGCGGCCTGCGAGGCCCGGTCGTCCACCACCAGGTAGTGCCGCACGAGGTCGGCCAGGGCCGGGCTGCGCATCCCGACGACGGACAGCGCCAGGTCGAGGTGGCTGAACGCGGCGCCCGCCGTGGTGACCCCGTCCGAGGTCGTGACCATCCGGGCCTCCTCCAGCGTCACCCGGCGGTAGCGGTCGCGGAAGACGGGAGCGAGCCACCAGCTCGTCGTGGCCCGCAGCCCGTCCAGCACTCCGGACTCCGCGAGCAGGAACGTTCCCGTACAGGAGGAGGCGAGCGGGGTGCGGCGCTCGCGGGCCCCGGCGAGCAGCCGGCGCGCGGAGCGGTGCGCGGGCGAGGCCACCGTTTCCAGCAGGGCCGCGGGGCGGCGCTCCATGAGGGCGGGCAGCACGAGGAGACCGGCGTCGAGCGCGGTGGAGGCGGGTTCGGTGTCGATCCGGTGCCCGAGCCCCGTACGGACCCGCCGGCGCACGCCGACGGTGTGGATCTCGAACGCCGGGGGCGCGGCTCCGGCGAGTTGCCCGCGCAGGGCGTTCGCGCAGTGCAGTACGTCCAGGACGGCCGAGATCCCGGAGTCGAAGACCCCGTCGAGGGCCAGTACGGCGATTTTCACGGGGGTCAGCCTACGGTCGCCGGGCCCGGACGGGTGCTGTCGGAAGTGATGCGGATGCTGCCGGATCCGTCACTCGTGCGCGCGCCGCGGGGGTGCCTAGGGTCGGTGCCATGACCACGTACGAGAACGCCACCGCCGAGGGCGGGCGCACCCGGACCCACACCTGGCGGCCGCGGCCCGAACCCACCCCGGAGATCCTGGGCATGAGCGGTCTGGACGTCCTGACGGCGGCCCTGAAGGGCACGCTGCCCGCGGCCTCGATGATGAGCACGCTGGGTTTCCGCCTGACCGACGTGGGGGAGGGCTTCGCCGTCTTCGAGGGCGACCCGGGCGACCACCTGCTGAACCCGATGGGCACGGTCCACGGCGGGTTCCTCGCCACCCTGCTGGACTCGGCGCTCGGCTCCGCGGTGATGACGCGGCTCCCGGCCGGTACCGCCTACACCACGGTCCAGCTGGGCGTGCACATGATCCGCCCGGTGCTGGCGGACACCCCGCCGCTGCGCTGCGAGGGGACCGCCCTGCACGTCGGCCGGACGACGGCCACCGCGGAGGCGCGCGTCGTGGGCACCCTCGACGGCAAGCTCTACGCGCACGGTACGACGACCTGCGCGATCCTGCGCACGACCTGACCCCGGCCCCCGGAAAGGCCCCGGCGGGTACCGCACCCGACCCGGCCCCCGCCCCCGCCCTGCCGGCGAGCGGCGCCCGCAACGGCCCGAAGCGGCGCCCGCAACGGGCCGGAGCCGCGCCCGCAACGGCCCGGAGCCGTGCCCGCAACGGCCCGGAGCCGTGCCCGCAACGGGCCGAAGGGGCGCCGGGGCAGTGGTGCCCCGGCGCCCCTTCGGTGGATCGCCGCGTCCTTCAGGATCGGGCAGCCGCGGGGATCCCGCCACTCGGGCGCGGTGTCCCGCACGGCGACCGGCGGACGGCAGGGGCCGGGGCGTGGAAGGTGGACGGTCCCTGCCGCCCTGGATCACGGGTCAACGGGAGCTGACCCGGAGCTCCTTGATGCCGTTGAGCCAGGCCGCGCGCAGCCGCCGCGGGCCGTCGGCGGCCAGGCGCAGGTCGGGGAGGGCGTCGGCCAGGGCGTTGAAGATCAGGTCGATCTCCATGACGGCGAGGGACTTGCCGAGGCAGAAGTGCGGGCCGCCGCCGCCGAAGCCGAGGTGGGGGTTCGGGTCGCGGGTGATGTCGAAGACGTCGGGGTCCTCGAAGACCTCGGGGTCGTGGTTGGCGGAGGAGTAGAACATCCCCACCCGGTCGCCCGCCTTGATCTTCTGGCCGCCCAGCTCGGTGTCCCGGGTGGCGGTGCGCTGGAAGGAGACGACGGGGGTGGCCCAGCGCACGATCTCCTCCGCGGCCGTCGCCGGCCGGGTGGCCTTGTACAGCTCCCACTGTTCGGGGTGGGTGAGGAAGGCGTGCATGCCGTGGCTGATGGCGTTGCGGGTGGTCTCGTTCCCGGCGACCGCCAGCAGCAGCACGAAGAAGCCGAACTCGTCGGAGCGCAGGTTGCCCTCGCCCTCGGCCGCCACGAGCTGGCTGACGATGTCCTTGGCCGGGCACTCCTTGCGCGCGGCGGCCAGGTTCATCGCGTAGCCGATCAGCTCGACGGCGGCGTTGGCGCCGACCTCCTCGGTGATCGCGTACTCGGGGTCGTCGTAGGCGACCATCTTGTTCGACCAGTCGAAGATCCGGGCCCGGTCCTCCTGCGGGACGCCGATCAGTTCGGCGATCGCCTGGAGCGGGAGTTCGCAGGCCACTTGGGTGACGAAGTCGAAGCTGCCGTCGGCGGAGGCGGCCACGGCCTCCTCGGCGATCTTCCGGGCCCGGTCGCGCAGGGCCGTCTCCAGGCCGCGGATGGCCCGGGGGGTGAAGCCCCGCTGCACGATCTGGCGTACGCGGGTGTGTTCCGGCGGGTCCATGTTCAGCATGATCAGGCGCTGGGCATCTATCTGCTCGCGCTGGATGTGCTCGTTGAAGCGGATGATCGCCGTATTGGTGGTGGAGGAGAACAGCTCCGGGTGCGTGGAGACGTACTTGACGTCCGCGTGCCGGGTGACGGCCCAGTAGCCCTCGTCGTCGAAGCCGGTGACGCCCCGCCGTTGCGGGCACCACCACACCGGAGCGGTCCGCCGCAGCTGCGCGAACTCCGGCAGGGGGACGCGGTCGTGGAGGAGGTCGGGGTCGGTGGCGTCGAAGCCGTCGGGAAGCGCGGGGCAGGGCATCGGGCGACTCCAAGGTCTGACGAGGGTCTGACGGCCCATCAGAAGTTGGCTCGAAGGTAGTAACGAGTTCTAGAAGTAACAAGGCCTCTCGCGCCACCTGTTGCGTGTGGAATCCGTGTAAGCCGCGTGCACGACCCTTGCGTGCCGGGGGTTCGGGTCATAAGACTGCGGGGGAGAACTAGAACGCGTACTAGTTCAGGCGGGGCGCCGGGACGGCCCGCCGCGCTGGCGCTGTACAGGATGTGCAGGAGAGGACGAGCTCATGGCCGCGGAACCCGTCATCGTCGAAGCCGTACGCACCCCCATCGGGAAACGCGGGGGCGCCCTGGCCAACCTCCATCCCGCCTACCTCCTCGGCGAGACCTACCGCGAGCTCCTCGCCCGTACCGCGATCCAGCCCGACTGCGTCGAGCAGATCGTCGGCGGCACCGTCACCCACGCCGGCGAGCAGTCGATGAACCCGGCCCGCAACGCCTGGCTCGCCATGGGGCTGCCCTACGAGACCGCCGCGACGACGGTGGACTGCCAGTGCGGCAGCTCCCAGCAGGCCAACCACATGGTCGCCAACATGATCTCCGGCGGGGTCATGGACATCGGCATAGCCTGCGGGGTCGAGGCCATGAGCCGGGTCCCGCTGGGCTCCGGATCCAAGCACGGTCCGGGCAAGCCCTTCCCCGACGAGTGGAACGTCGACCTCCCGAACCAGTTCGAGGCCGCCGAGCGGATCGCCCGACGGCGCGGGCTGACCCGCGAGGACGTCGACCGCCTCGGCGTCCTCTCCCAGGAGCGGGCCGCCACCGCCTGGGCCGAGGAGCGCTTCAAGCGCGAGACCTTCGCCGTCCAGGTGCCGACCACCGAGGCCGAGCAGGCGGCCGGGCAGGGCATGTGGCGGCTGGTCGACCGGGACGAGGGGCTGCGCGACACCAGCATGGAGGGTCTGGCCCGGCTCAAGCCGGTCATGCCGACCGCCGTGCACACCGCCGGGAACTCCTCACAGATCTCCGACGGGGCCGCCGCCGTGATGTGGGCCTCCCGCAAGATGGCCCGCGCCCTCAAGCTCAAGCCGCGCGCCCGGATCGTCGCCCAGACCCTGGTCGGCGCCGATCCGCACTACCACCTGGACGGGCCGATCGACGCGACGCGGGCCGTGCTGGGCAAGGCCGGGATGTCCCTGCGCGACATCGACCTCGTCGAGATCAACGAGGCGTTCGCCTCCGTCGTCCTCAGCTGGGCCCAGGTCTTCGACCAGGACCTGGAGAAGGTCAACGTCAACGGCGGCGGCATCGCGCTCGGCCACCCCGTCGGCGCCACGGGCGCCCGGCTGATCACCACCGCGCTGCACGAGCTGGAGCGGCGCGACAAGGAGTTCGCCCTGATCACCATGTGCGCGGGAGGGGCGCTGGCGACCGGAACGATCATCCAGCGCCTGTGAGTCCCGCGGGCGCCCACCGACCCCGTGGGATGGGACGCGAAAGGCCCCGTCCGGCCGGACCTGGGGAGGCCGGCCACCGGGGCCTTCGTGTGTCTTCGGTGCGCTGTGCGCGGTCCACGGGTGGTTTAGTACCAGTGGTTGTTCTGCCAGAAGTTCCAGGCGCCGACGGGGCTGCCGTAGCGGGAGTTCATGTAGTCCAGGCCCCACTTGATCTGGGTGGCCGGGTTGGACTTCCAGTCCGAGCCCGCGGAGGCCATCTTCGAGGCCGGCAGGGCCTGGACCAGGCCGTAGGCGCCCGAGGAGGCGTTGGTGGCGGTGAAGTCCCAGCCGCTCTCGTGGGAGACGATCTTGTCGAAGGCCGCGAACTGCGCCGGGTCCTTGATCATCTGCTGGGCGATCGCCTTGGCGCTCATCGGGGCGGCCTGCGCGGGAACGGTGGCCAGCATCGAGCCGGCGACACCCAGGGCGAGGACGGTACCCGCGAGGGTCTTCTTCGAAGCGGCGATGCGGCGGATGACGGCGTTGGACACGGAGGGAACCTTCCGAAGGGGACAAGGACCGTCGCGGGCACGCCGAAGACGTGCGTGAACCACTCACGCAAAGGAGAGGGGATCCAGGGCGGCGGGTGAAGCACCCGTGCCGCCCGGCGACTCATCCAGTTCTACCGACGCCCCGACCGCCTGGCAAAGACCCCGCCTACTAGCCACCCTCGCAGCGGCGGCCCGCCGGCCCCCCTCCGAGCGGGTGCCCACGGGGCCTCCGGGGCCTACGACGCCGGTTCGTATGTGACCTGGGTCCTATGGGACGGCTCACCGCCGGACCCCCCGGATCTCACCGAACGTGACCGGCCGTGTCCCCCTCGGGGAGGCGATCCGGGGCGGAAGTGCCCTGCGGCCCGAAGGCGACGGGGGCGTCGAAGGCGGCCCTGCGGGTGGCCCGCCGCAGCGCCTTGAGCAGGGTGGCCCCGAGGGAGAGGGTCAGGACCACGGTCAGCGCCGCCCGCCCCAGGTCCCAGCCCAGCGAGGTCGCCAGGCAGTAGGCGAGGAAACGCGCCAGGTTCTGCGCCACCGGGTCGCCCGGGTGGAAGGAGATCCCCTGTCCCATGCCCTGCAGGAGCACCCAGCCCTGGAGGTTCATGACCGTGCCGTACGCGAACGAGCCCAGGAACCCGTACGCCGCCAGCATCGCCAGCTCGGCCCGCCCCCGGATCCTCTCCGGGCCGGGCAGCAGCCCGGCGCCGAGGGAGAACCAGCCCAGGGCCAGCATCTGGAACGGCATCCACGGCCCGACCCCGCCGGTCAGCAGGGCCGACGCGAACATCGTGACGGAGCCCAGGACGAAGCCGAAGCCCGGACCGAGGACCCGGCCGCTGAGCACCATCAGGAAAAACATGGGCTCCAGGCCGGCCGTGCCCGCGCCCAGTGGTCTCAGGGCCGCCCCCACGGCGGCGAGTACGCCCAGCATCGCCACCGCCTTGGCGTCCATCCCCTGGTCCGCGATGGTCGCCACGACCACCGCCACCAGCAGCGGCAGCAACGCCGCGAACAGCCACGGGGCGTCCTGGGAGTGGGCCAGGCCCGACTGGCGGTCGGCCAGCAGGGGCCAGCCGAAGGCGGCGATGCCGATCAGGGTGACGAGGACCAGGGCCGCGGCGGCACGGGGACCGACGCGCACGGGCCGGCCGGGCCGACCGGGGCGGCTCACGGGGTTCCTCCGAGGGCCGCGGCCACCTGGGACACCGTGAGCCAGTGCCCCGGGGCCAGGATCTTGGCCACCTGCGGGGCGAAGGCGGGGGAGGAGACGACGACCTCGGCCGTCGGGCCGTCCGCGACGACCTCGCCGCCCGCCAGGATCACCACCCGGTGGGCCAGCTCGGCCGCCAGCTCCACGTCGTGCGTGGCCAGCACGATGGCGTGCCCGTCGGCGGCGAGCCCGCGCAGCAGCCCGACCAGCCGTGCCTTGGCGGCGTAGTCCAGGCCGCGGGTGGGTTCGTCGAGGAGGAGCAGGGCCGGCCGGCCGGTCAGGACCAGGGCGAGGGCCAGGGTCAGCCGCTGGCCCTCGGACAGGTCCCGGGGGTGGGTGTCGTCCGGTACCCCGGGCAGCAGGGCGGAGACCAGGTCACGGCAGGTCCCGGGGGTGGCGCCGGCGTCGGCGTCGGCCGCGGCGCACTCCGCGGAGACGGTGTCGGCGTAGAGCAGGTCGCGGGGCTCCTGGGGGACCAGGCCCACCCGGCGCACCATCTCCCGGGGCGGGGTGCGGTGGGGGGCGCGGCCGCCGACGCTCACCTCGCCCGCCGTGGGAGCCAGGGTGCCGATCAGGGAGGCGAGGAGGGTGGACTTGCCGGCGCCGTTGCGGCCCATCAGGGCGACGACCTCGCCGGGGGCGACCGAGAGGCTGACGTCCCGGAGCACCTCGGCGCGGGGCCCGCGCCGCACGTACAGGTCGCGGACGACGGCCACCGGGGCGGCCGGGGCCGCCGCGCGGGTCACGGGGACGGGGCGGCGCCCGCGCAGCCGGGCGAACAGCCCGCGGCCGGACCGCGGGCCTCCGCCCGCCGGCGCCGCGACGGCCCGGCCGGCCCCACCACCCTGCACCGGGAGCCGGACCCCGGCCGCCTCCGGCTGCGCCGCCGTGCCCGGTGCGGGAGCCGGGGCGGAGTCGGCGCCCCCGGCGGTGAGGGGGGCGGGGGTGCGGCCGGTCAGGCGGGTGCGCAGGGGGGCGGCCGTGCGGCGGGCGTCGCGGACGGACAGCGGCAGGGGGGACCAGCCCGCCAGCCGCCCGAGGGCGACCACCGGGGGATGGACGGGGGAGACGGCCATGACCTCGGCCGGGGTGCCGAGCACGGGGGCCGCGCCGGGGGCGGGGAGCAGCAGGACCCGGTCGGCGTACTGCACGACCCGCTCCAGCCGGTGCTCCGCCATCAGCACCGTCGTGCCCAGGTCGTGCACGAGCCGCTGCAGCACCGCGAGGACCTCCTCCGCAGCCGCCGGGTCCAGGGCGGACGTCGGCTCGTCCAGCACCAGGACCTTCGGGTGCGGGGTCAGCACGGAGCCGATCGCGACCCGCTGCTGCTGGCCGCCGGACAGGGTGGCGATGGGGCGGTCGCGGAGTTCGTTCAGGCCCAGCAGGTCGAGGGTCTCCTCCACCCGGCGGCGCATCACCGCGGGCGGCAGGCCCAGCGACTCCATGCCGTAGGCCAGTTCGTCCTCCACCACGTCCGTCACGAAGTGCGCCGGCGGGTCCTGGCCCACCGTGCCCACCACGTCCGCCAGCTCCCGCGGCCGGTGGGTGCGCGTGTCGCGGCCCGCGACCGTCACCCGCCCCCGCAGGGTGCCGCCCGTGAAGTGCGGGACCAGCCCGGACACCGCCCCGAGCAGGGTGGACTTGCCCACCCCGGACGGGCCGACGAGGAGGGTGAGCTCCCCCTCGGGGAGGGTGAAGTCGGCGTCCCGGAGGGAGGGGTGCGCGGCGCCGTCGTAGGTCACCGACACCTGCTCGAAGCGGATCACTGCGCGGACTCCTCGGACGGTACGGGTGCCACGAAGGCGGGAAGCAGGCCGATCAGGATCGCCGCCGCGGGCCACAGCGGCAGCGTCGGCGCGACCAGCGGGACCACGCCCGGCCGCAGCCCCTCCGGGTCCACCGACGCGGCCCGGACCAGCAGGGCCGCGACCGCCGCCCCCGACCCGGAGACCAGCCATGCCCGCACCCCCCACCGGTCGGGCCGGTACCGGGTCCGGACGCTGCGCCGCCCGCCCAGGCGCAGCCCGGCCAGGGCCAGGACCAGGCCGATGCCGAGCACGGGCAACCCGTACGCGGCGCCCTCGGCCGCGAGCAGCCCGTACGTGCCGGCGCACATGCCGAGGAGGCCGCCCAGGGTGAGCGCGTTGGTGGTGTGCCGTACGGCGGGCGGGACCTGCGCCGTACGGCCGTAGCCGCGCGCGTCCATGGAGGCGGCGACGGCCACCGAACGCTCCAGGGCCCCCTCCAGCACCGGCAGCCCGATCTGGAGGACGGCCTTCACCCCGCCGGTGGGCCGGCCGCGCAGCCGGCGCGCGGTCCGCAGCCGGGCCACGTCCGCGACCATGTTCGGCGCGAACGTCATGGCCACGACCACCGCCACCCCCGCCTCGTACAGGGCGGCGGGCAGCGACTTCAGCAGCCGCGCCGGATTGGCCAGGGCGTTGGCGGCGCCGACGCAGATGAGCAGGGCGGCCAGCTTCGCGCCGTCGTAGAAGGCGAAGACCAGCTGTTCGGCGGTGACCCGGCCGCCGAGGCGGATGCCCTGCGCCCAGCCGGGCAGCGGGAGCTCGGGCAGCGTGAACAGGACGTGCGTGCCGGGGAGGGGGGAGCCGAGCAGCAGGGAGAACAGCAGCCGCAGCCCGACGACGAAGAGGCCGAGGCGGACGAACGCGCCGTAGGACCGGGCCCAGGGCGCGGAGGTGCGCCGGGCGGCGACCACGTACCCGGCGACGCCGACGATCAGGCCGAGGAGCAGCGGATTGGTGGTCCGGGAGGCGGCGGTGGCGAGCCCGAGGGCCCACAGCCACCAGGCCCCCGCGTGCAGGGCGTTGCCGCGCCGCGCCTCGGGAGCCCGCCAGGCCCCGCTCCTCTTGTACGTCGCCCCGCGCGTCCCCCGACCGGCACCGGCCGGGCCGGGCCCGGCCGGGGGTGCGTGCGTACCTGCCGCGCCGTGCGTCATCGCCCGCGGCGGCGGGACTGCCAGACACCGGCCGCGGCGACGGCGACCACGGCCGCAATGCCCGCGACCAGGCCCGCGGAGGGGCCGCCCGAGCCGGCGGGGGCGGAAGCGGAACCCGAAGCCGAACCCGGAGCCGAACCCGAAGCCGATGGGGCCGCGGCCCCGGGCTCCGGGTCGGCGATCGGCTCGCCGCAGCCCGTCCGCGGATAGCCGGAGATCCCGCACAGCAGGGCGGCGCCGTTGTAGCGCAGCGGCTTCGCCACCGACGCCAGCGCCTCGGCGGCGGTGGCCTCCGGGGCGACCTGGGCACAGGCGGTACGGGGGGCGTCCTGCGGCGGCCGCTCACCGCCGGGCGCGTCCTCGGGCACCCCGAAGTCGAGGACCAGGGCCACCCGCTTCTTGCCGTCGGCGGCCGCGGTGCCCGCGCAGACGGCCTCGAAGTCGGCGGCGGCGCGCGGCCGGGCCGCCTCGGCCGCCGCGTCCTTGCTGACCGAGAAGCGGAAGCCGAAGACCGTGCCGTCCGCGGGCCGGGCCGTCGACGGGCCCTGGGTGGCGTACGCCCAGGTGCCGCCCGCGCCGTCCCAGAACGACCAGTAGCGGTAGCCCGCCGCGAGGGCCGGGGAGGCGGCGATCAGGGTCAGCAGCAGGCCCAGGAGCACGGCGGCCGTAGTGCGCGGACGGCGGCGGATCACAGCTGGTTCTTCTTCCGGCGGCCGCTCAGCAGGATGCCGATGCCCATGCCGGCCGCGGCGCCCGCGCCGATGATCCACCAGACGTTCTGGCCGCCGGAACCGCCGTCGCCGTCGCTCTCGACCTTCTTCGGCTCGGTGTCGGCCGCCTGCGGGGCGGGGCCGGTGGCGTTCAGCGCGCCGACCAGGTCGGTGGAGCCGAAGGCCTTGGGGTCGGCGCCGGTGGCGTGCGCGACGAGGACCAGGGTGCCCAGCGCCGCCGGGTTGCCCTTGGACCAGTCGGCGGAGTTGTTCTTGAGCCACTCCAGCGCGCCCGCCGCCGCCTGCCGGTGGCCGGCCGCGGCCAGGGCGATCACGGCGTCGGCGGTGTTGCCGGTGTCGGCGGTGGGCTGGTCGGCGCCCGGGGTGACGGCCGTGAGGTGGCCGTCCTTCTTCAGGGCCTCGGCGAGGTAGCCGGCCGCGCCCTGGGCGGCGCCGGCCGGGTCGGCGGCGCCGGCCGGGCAGGGCAGCGCGGCGGCCGGGGTGTCCGTGGTGGCGGGGTCGACGACCGCGCCCTTGCCGAGACCGGCCAGCACGGCGGCGGCCGTGGCGTCGGCGTTGGCGGGGAGCTTGCCGTCGGCGGCCTGGTAGCCGAAGGCGCCGCGGTCGGCGGCCGGCTCGGCGGAGCAGCCCAGCTGGAAGGCGAGCAGGCCGTCGTAGGCGGACTTGCCCGCCTTCGACCTGACCTCGGCGGGCTTCTCGCCGGCCACCGCGAGGGCGCTGGTCACGATCGAGGTGGAGCTGCCCTCGCTGGGGGAGCCCGGGACGTACGCCCAGCCGCCGTCCTCGTTCTGGACGGACTTCAGCCAGTCCACGCCCTTCTTGACCGCCGCGTCCTGCCCGCCGAGCGCCTTCAGCGCCTGCACGGCGATGGCGGTGGCGTTGGTGTCGAACACCGTCGTCGTGTCGCAGGCCTTGGAGGCGTCCGCGCGGAAGGAGGCGAAGCCGCCGCTCGCACACTGCTGGCCGGTGAGCCAGGCCACGGCCTGCGCGGCGGGCTTCTCGCCGGCCGTCCGCTGGGCGAGCAGCGCGATCGACTGGCGCCACACGCCGTCGTACGTCGGGTCGGCCTTGCCGAACAGGCCCGAGGGGACGACCGGCGGCGCGGACGGGGAGGGCGGCGCGGTGTCGGCGAGGGCTGCGGGGGCGGCGCCCACGCAGAGCACGGCGGAGGCGGCGAGCGCGGCGGCGCTGCGGCGGACGTTCATGGCGGGGCGGGTGCCTCTCGTGCAGGGGGACCGGAGGCAGGCACACGCGGGCACCGGGCTCCGGCTCCGTTTACCTCGACGGTGCCGGCCGCCGGAGGCCCCGGCGGCACGAGCCGCGCACCTCCGGTACGGGG
This sequence comes from Streptomyces lavendulae subsp. lavendulae, assembly GCF_002803845.1. Taxonomy (GTDB): domain Bacteria; phylum Actinomycetota; class Actinomycetes; order Streptomycetales; family Streptomycetaceae; genus Streptomyces; species Streptomyces lavendulae. The sequence goes on from NZ_CP024985.1 coordinate 5,741,642, forward strand.
CATCCCGGCTCCCCGCCGCGCGGAGCGCGGGCCGGGTCACGGTTGCGGGTCAGCGCCGGATTCGCACCGGCTTCCCCCCGTACTGAGGTGTGGACGACGGGCCCACTCTACCGGCCCGTAGCCCACCGGTCCGGGGGCGGCGGGCCCCGGCGCCCCTTACCCGGAGGTGCCCCGCGCCCCTCACAGCGCCCGGTACGCCACGGGCTCGGTACCCGGTACCGCTTCCGCGCGGCCCTGCTTCACCAGGCGCCGCAGATGCGCCTCGGCTTCCGAGACGGCGATGTTCCGGGACCCGTACGGGATCCGCTCCCACGGGCGGTTCCACTCCATCCGCTCCGCGAGCTCCCACGGGGTCAGCGGCTCGGCCAGCAGCCGCCACAGCCCGGTCAGCCGCTCCTCGTGGTGCTCCAGGAGTTCCCGTACGCGGGCGGGTGCGTCGGTGAAGGCGTGCTGGTGGGCCGGGAGCACCTCGGCGGGCTCCAGGCGGCCGATGCGTTCGAGGGAGTCGAGGTAGTCGCCGAGGGGATCGGTGACGCGGGTGTCCTCCGGGGCCTCGTAGAGGCCGATGTGCGGGGAGATCCCGGGCAGCAGGTGGTCGCCGGAGAAGAGCCGGCCATTGCCGGGCAGGCGGGCGGGGTGCTCCTCCTCCAGGTGGAGGCAGACGTGGCCGGGGGTGTGGCCGGGGGTCCAGATCGCGCGGAGCCGGCGCCCGGCGAGCGGCAGCAGCTCGCCGGGGACGATCTCCCGGTCGGGGACGGCGGCCCGCAGCCCGGGCAGGGTCCGCAGACGGCCGCTCGCGCGGGCCGCGCGCAGCGGGGCGACGTGCTCCTCGGGGGCTCCGGCGGCGGTCAGCTTCCCGCTCATGTAGTCGAACCAGACGCCGGGCTCGGCGGAGCGGGTCCGTACGACCACCTCCGTGTCGGCGGCGTGCATGGCGATCCACGCCCCGGAGGCCTCCCGCACCTGCCCGGAGAGCCCGTGGTGGTCGGGGTGGTGGTGGGTGATGACCACCCCGTGCACGTCGGCGACGGCGAGTCCGATCACGCCGAGCCCGGCGGCGAGGGCGTCCCAGGAGGCTGGGTCGTCCCAGCCGGTGTCGATCAGGACGGGGCCTCGGTCGGTGTCGAGGACGTGGACGAGGGTGTGCCCGAGCGGGTTGTCGGGGATGGGGACCTTGACGCCCCAGACGCCCCCGCCGTGGTCGGTGACGTGCGGCGCGGCCTCCGGTGTGGGCTCCGGTGTGGCTTGCGCGGCCTCTGTGGCCTCTGTGGCCTCTGACATGGGGACTCCCTGGCTCACTGCGGATCGATCGGGCCGTCGAGCGAGAACGTGTTGCAGTAGTCGCCCAAGTCGACCATCTCCCCGCCCTCCTGACCAGTCCTCGGATCTTCGGGGCGGCCCCGTCCCGGCCGTGGACTCCTGGAACTAGAACTGGTATCAGTTCTGCGACACCGCGCGCAGCCTCAGGAGGCATCAGCGATGACCGAGCTCGTGGAACACGGACACCTGTTCATCGGCGGGGAATGGACCGAGCCGCTGGGCACCGACACCATCCGCGTCGTCTCCCCCCACACCGAGCAGGTCATCGGCAGCGTCCCGCACGCCTCCCGCGCCGATGTGGACCGGGCCGTCGCCGTCGCGCGCAAGGCCTTCGACGAGGGCCCCTGGCCCCGGCTCTCCCTGGACGAACGGATCGCCGTCGTCACCCGGATCAAGGACGCCATCGCCGTCCGGCACGAGGAACTCGCCCGTTCCATCAGCTCCCAGAACGGCTCCCCGTACTCCTGGAGCGTCCTCGCCCAGGCCCTCGGCGCGATGATGGTCTACGACTCCGCCATCAAGGTCGCCGCCGCATATCCCTACGAGGAACGCCGCCAGGGCGCGCTCGGGCCGATCCTGGTGCGCCGCGAGCCGGTCGGGGTCGTCGCCGCCGTCATCCCCTGGAACGTCCCGCAGTTCGTGGCCGCCGCCAAGCTCGCACCGGCGCTGCTCGCCGGCTGCGCGGTGATCCTCAAGCCGTCGCCGGAGGCCCCGCTCGACTCGTACATCCTGGCCGACATCGCCCGGGAGGCCGGGCTGCCGCAGGGCGTGCTCTCCGTCCTGCCCGCCGACCGCGAGGTCAGCGAGTACCTGGTCGGCCACCCCGGGGTCGACAAGGTCTCCTTCACCGGATCCGTCGCGGCCGGCCGGCGGGTCATGGAGGTCGCCTCCCGCAACCTGACCCGGGTCACCCTCGAACTCGGCGGCAAGTCCGCCGCCGTGATCCTGCCCGACGCCGACCCGGCCGCCACCGTCGCCGGGATCGTGCCCGCCGCCTGGATGAACAACGGGCAGGCCTGCGTGGCCCAGACCCGCATCCTCGCCCCGCGCAGCCGCTACGAGGAGTACGCCGACGCCTTCGCGGCGGCCGCCGGGGCCCTCGTCGTGGGCGACCCGCTGGACCCGGCGACCCAGCTCGGCCCGCTCGTCGCGCAGCGCCAGCAGCAGCGGTCCCTGGACTACATCCGGATCGGCCAGGAGGAGGGCGCGAAGGTCCTCACCGGCGGCGGCCGCCCGGCCGGCCTGGAGCGCGGTTGGTACGTCGAGCCCACCCTCTTCGGCGACGTCGACAACTCGATGCGGATCGCCCGCGAGGAGATCTTCGGCCCGGTCGTCTGCCTGATCCCGTACGGGGACGAGGAGGAGGCCGTACGGGTGGCCAACGACTCGGAGTTCGGCCTCAGCGGCAGCGTCTGGACCGCCGACGTCGAGCACGGCGTCGACTTCGCGCGCCGGGTGCGCACGGGCACCTTCAACGTGAACACCTTCAGCCTGGACATGCTGGGCCCGTTCGGCGGCTACAAGAACAGCGGCCTGGGGCGGGAGTTCGGGCCGGAGGGGCTGAGCGAGTACCTGGAGCACAAGATGATCCACCTCCCGGCCGGTGCGTGATGGGGGACCGCTGGCAGATCGAGGTGGACCGGGGGGTCTGCATCGGCTCGGGCATGTGCGTGAACCACGCCCCGGAGGCCTTCGCCCTCGACTCGGCCCGGCAGTCCCACCCCCGCTCCCCGGAGACCGACGCCAACGAACCCGCCCTGACGGCCGCCGAGGGCTGCCCGGTGGAAGCGATCCTGATCACCCTCTCGGCGACGGGCGAACCGGTGTTCCCGCCGGAGGACTGAGGACGTCGTAAGGGGGGCCGAGGGCCGGGCCGCCCGGGGCGCGGGGGATGATCGCCGCCATGGGCAGAACGAAGCGGGCGGCCGGGGTGGCCGCCGGGGCGGTCGGGTTGGCCGGAGCGGGCGTCGCCGTGGTGGGCGGACTCCTGTGGTCCACGGCCGGGGACGACACCGACCACGGCTGGTTCCGGGTCCGCGAGCTCGGCCCGGCCGCCGCGGGGGGAGGGCCCTCGCGCGCCGAAGCGCAGGCCGGGTTGACCGACGCCGCCGCCGCGGCGGGCCTGACCCCCGGCACCCCCTCCCCCGCGCAGGAGGGGGCCCTGGCCGACTGCGTCGCCGACTGGACCGGCTCGGGCCCCGCCGACCCGGGCCGGTGGCGGTCGCTCGAAGCGGCCCTGACGGAACGCGGCTGGCAGGTCACGTCCCGACGCGGCGGCCCGGCCCCCGCGACCTCCCTGAAGAACGGCCCCTGGGGCCTGGTGGTCACCAACGGCGGCCTCCTGGACACCCTCTCCCTCGTGGCCCTGAGCAGCACCCCACCCTGCGAAGCGGCCTTCCGGCGCGACGCGGAGACACGGGGGCCCCGGGGGTAGGGGGCGGTGCGGGGGCTGGGCGGGGTCGGGGGTGGGCGGTGCACCCTCGGCCGGGACCAGGGGACGCCCCCGAACCCTCCCTGACGCGGGCCGAGTCGAGTCCCGCCGTCCGCCGACCCCGCCCGGCCGCTCCCCCCTACGCCCCGATCAAGCCTTTTCCGGTGCCGTCAGGTCGATCAGGCGGCAGACCGTTTCGATGTCTATCTTGACCTGGGCGATCGAGGCGCGGCCCGAGAGCCAGGTGATCAGGGCCGAGTGCCAGGTGTGCTCGATGACGCGGACCGCCGAGAGCTGTTCCGCCGTCGGCGGGGCGTCCAGGCCCATCGCGTCCAGGATGATGGCCGTGGTCAGCCGGGAGACCGTGTCGACCTCGGGGCTCACGCTGCGGTCGGCGAAGGTCAGGGCGCGGACCATGGCGTCGGCGAGGTGGGGTTCGCGCTGGAGGGCGCGGAAGGCGCGCATGAGGGTCTCCGCCACCCGCGCGGCCGGTTCGTCGCCCGCCGGGGGGCGTTTGCGCAGTGTCGTGTGCATGTGCTGGAGCTGGTCCTGCATGGTGGCCACCAGGAGGTGCACCTTGGACGGGAAGTACCGGTACAGCGTGCCGAGGGCGACGCTGGAGGACTCCGCGACCTCGCGCATCTGCACGGCGTCGAAGCCGCCCCGGCTGGCCAGCTGCGCGCTGGCGTGCAGGATGCGGCGGCGGCGGGCCTCCTGGCGCTCCGTCAGGGGAGGGGACGCCGGCGTGGTCGCCGGTGTGGTCGCGGCTGCCGCGACCGCCTTCGCTTCCGCTGTCATGTGTCCCGTTCCTGGCGTTCCGTGTCGTTGCGGGGGAGCTGCTTCCGGGATGGTCCGGGCCCAGCATCTCAGGCGTCCGAGCCGTGGCGCGAATCACCTGCTCCGCCTCTTACGGTGTGGTTTCCGGCCGGTAGATTCAATGGTCTTCAACGGATCAAGTCTGAAACTTGTTCTACATTATCCGAGCGGTTACGCTCCGGCGAAAGTGCAGGGAGAAGGGGGCCGAGAGTGACCGCAGAGGCCATGGTGACAAGCCCTTTCGCGGGTTCCGCCACCGACGGCGACCGCCCGTTGCGCATCGCACTCCTCACCTATAAGGGGAACCCGTTCTGCGGCGGCCAGGGCGTCTACGTCCGCCACCTCTCGCGCGAGCTCGTGAAGCTGGGCCACTCCGTCGAGGTGATCGGCTCGCAGCCCTACCCGGTGCTCGACACCGGCGCCACGCTCACCGAGCTGCCGAGCCTGGACCTGTACCGCAGCCCCGATCCCTTCCGCACCCCGAAGCGCGACGAGTACCGGGACTGGATCGACGCGCTGGAGGTCGCCACCATGTGGACCGGCGGCTTCCCCGAGCCGCTGACCTTCTCACTCCGCGCCCGCCGCCACCTGCGCGCCCGCCGGGCCGAGTTCGACGTCATCCACGACAACCAGACCCTGGGCTACGGCCTGTTGGGGGACATCGGCGCGCCCCTGGTGACGACCGTCCACCACCCCATCACCGTCGACCGGGGGCTCGACCTCGCCGCCGCCAAGGGCCGCAAGAAGCGCGTCTCCGTGCGTCGTTGGTACGCCTTCACGCGCATGCAGGGCCGCGTCGCCCGCCGGCTGCCCTCCGTGCTGACCGTCTCCGGCTCCTCCCGGCAGGAGATCGCCGAGCACCTCGGTGTGCGCGACGACCGCATCCACGTCGTGCACATCGGCGCCGACACCGACCTCTGGTCGCCGGACGCCTCCGTCGCCGAGGTGCCCGGACGGATCGTCACCACCTCCAGCGCCGACGTCCCGCTCAAGGGCCTCGTCCACCTCGTCGAGGCGCTCGCCAAGCTCCGCACCGAGCGCCCCGACGCCCACCTCGTCGTCGTCGGCAAGCGCGCCGAGAGCGGCCCGGTCGCCCGCGCGATCGAGAAGTACGACCTCCAGGACGCGGTCCGGTTCGTCAAGGGCATCACCGACGCCGAGCTCGTCGACCTCGTGCGCAGCGCCCAGGTCGCCTGCGTGCCCTCCCTCTACGAAGGCTTCTCGCTCCCGGCGGCCGAGGCCATGGCCACCGGTACGCCCCTGGTCGCGACCACCGGCGGGGCCATCCCCGAGGTGGCGGGGCCGGACGGCGAGACCTGCCTGGCCGTGCCGCCCGGCGACGCGGGGGCGCTGTCCGCCGCGCTGGGCCGGCTCCTGGGCGACGCGGACCTGCGCGCCCGCCTCGGGGCGGCCGGGCGGGAGCGGGTCCTGGCCCGGTTCACCTGGGCCAAGGCCGCCGAGGGTACGGTCCGGTACTACAGAGCCGCGATCGAGCAGGCCGAGGCCGTCCGCGCGGGCCGCGCGGCGCGGTGACCTGCCGCCCCCACCGCTTCCCCCCTCCCATCCGCACCACCTCTCACCCCCGCGACCGCGAAGGCAGGACCCCGTGCTGACCGTCGATTTCTCCCGGTTCCCGCTCGCCGCAGGCGACCGCGTACTCGACCTGGGCTGCGGCGCAGGCCGGCACGCCTTCGAGTGCTACCGGCGCGGCGCCCAGGTGGTCGCCGTCGACCGCAACGGCGAGGAGATCCGCGAGGTCGCCAAGTGGTTCGCCGCCATGAAGGAGGCCGGTGAGGCCCCGGCCGGGGCCACCGCCACCGCCATGGAGGGCGACGCCCTCGCGCTGCCCTTCCCCGACGACTCCTTCGACGTCGTCATCATCTCCGAGGTGATGGAGCACATCCCCGACGACAAGGGCGTCCTCGCCGAGATGGTGCGCGTGCTCAAGCCCGGCGGCCGCATCGCCATCACCGTGCCGCGCTACGGCCCGGAGAAGATCTGCTGGGCGCTGTCCGACGCCTACCACGAGGTCGAGGGCGGCCACATCCGCATCTACAAGGCGGACGAGCTGCTCGGCAAGATGGAGGCCGCCGGCCTCAAGCCGTACGGCACCCACCACGCGCACGGCCTGCACTCCCCGTACTGGTGGCTCAAGTGCGCCTTCGGCGTGGACAACGACAAGGCGCTGCCGGTCAAGGCGTACCACAAGCTGCTGGTCTGGGACATCATGAAGAAGCCCCTGGCGACCCGCCTCGCGGAGCAGGCGCTCAACCCGGTCATAGGCAAGAGCTTCGTGGCGTACGCGACGAAGCCGCACCTCCCCGTGGACGCGGCCCAGTGACCTCACCCGGCCGTACCGTGCCCGAGGTGCCCCACCACCTGGTCCTCGACGGGGTCCTGACGGCCGAGGAGGCCGCGGCCACCGTCGCCGGGATCCTGGAGGCGCAGCGCGCCGACGGGGCGATCCCCTGGTTCCGGGGCCACCACCTCGACCCGTGGGACCACACCGAGGCCGCGATGGCCCTGGACGCGGCGGGCGAGCACGAAGCCGCGGAGCGCGCCTACGACTGGCTGGCGCGCCACCAGAACGAGGACGGCTCCTGGTACGCCGCCTACGCGGACCGCCCCGACGGGGTGGACACCGCCGCGCCGCAGGACGCGAGCCGCGAGTCCAACTTCGTGGCGTACATAGCCGTCGGCGTGTGGCACCACTACCTCGCCACCGGCGACGACCCCTTCCTGGACCGGATGTGGCCGGCGGTCTACGCGGCCGTCGAGTTCGTCCTGGGCCTCCAGCAGCCGGGCGGCGAGATCGGCTGGAAGCGGGAGTCCGACGGCAGCGCCGTCACCGACGCCTTGCTCACCGGCTCCTCCTCCATCCACCAGGCCCTGCGCTGCGCCCTGGCCATCGCCGACCACCGCGGTGATCCGCAGCCCGACTGGGAGCTGGCGACGGGCGCGCTCGCGCACGCGGTGCGCCACCATCCGGAGCGGTTCCTGGACAAGTCGCACTACTCGATGGACTGGTACTACCCGGTGCTCGGCGGCGCGCTGTCGGGGGCGGGGGCGAAGGCGCGGATCGAGGAGCGCTGGGAGGAGTTCGTCGTCCCGGACCTGGGGGTGCGGTGCGTGCTGCCGAACCCGTGGGTGACGGGCGGGGAGTCCTGCGAGCTGGCGCTCACGCTCTGGGTGATGGGCGAGTCGGACCGGGCGCTGGAGATCCTGCGCTCGATCGGGCACCTGCGCGACGGGAACGGCATGTACTGGACGGGCTACGTCTTCGACGACCGTGCGGTGTGGCCGGTGGAGCAGACGACCTGGACGGCGGGCTCGCTGCTGCTCGCGGTGGCGGCGCTGGGCGGGGACGAGGCCACGGGAGAGGTGTTCGGGGGTCTGGCGCTGCCGCGCGGCCTGGAACCGGACTGCTGCCGCTGACCGCCGCCCGCCCCGGGCCGCGCGAGACGGCGGTCCGGGGCGGGCGTGCGGGTCAGCGCCGGGCGAGGCGGCCGGCCACGGCGTGGCCGACGCATCCGTAGACGAGTGCGGCCAGCCCGTAGCCGACGACCACCTGCACCCAGGCGCGGTCGAAGGTGAACAGGTCGTAGGACCAGCCCGCGAGCCAGTCGGCGGCGTCGTGGACGAAGGAGACCAGGGTGTTGCCCTGGTTGGCGTCCAGCAGCCACAGCGCGATCCACAGCAGGATCAGCAGGGCGGCGGCGTCCGCCACCAGGACGATCGCCCTGGCCACCGGATGGCCGCCTCGGGCGGTCGAGCGGGCGTGTGCTCGGGTGTATGGGGACATGCCCCGCGTGTTGCCGCGCGGGCGCCGGCCAAACCCGAACGGGCCGCCCGAGTGGTGCGGCGGCCGGGGCGGGGTGAGGCTGCGGGGGACACCTCAGTCCCCGGAGGCAACCGTGCGCGTACCCACGCCCGTCCGATTCCGCCGAGCCGTCACCGCGGTGGTCCTGTCCACCGCGCTGCTGGCCGGTGCCACCGCCTGCGGCGGCGGCAGCGACCAGGCCCGGGGGGAGGAGATCTCCGCGGCCGCCGCCACGGAGCTGGCCGTCCTCGTGGCCGCCGAACCGGCGGCCGCCGAGCAGGACGAACTGGCCGCGGCCACCCCCTCGCCCAGTACCTCCGCCGAGCGGCAGAAGTTCGCGAAGACCCGCTTCGTGGCCAATGCCGGTCTGGCGGCCGGTGCGACGTACCAATGGATCATCAAGCCGTACCAGGCGGGCAAGTTCAAGAAGGGCGCCAAGGGCCGTACCTTCGCGCTGATCAAGGCGGGTCTCGCCGGTGCCTTCGCCTACAACCGGCTCAAGGCGGCGTCCGACAACGCCAAGGGCGACCCGCTGCTGTCGAAGGCCATGGTGCCGCTGACGGCGGGCATCGAGTCCCTCAAGGGGCTTGCCGGAAAGCTCCGCAAGGGCCAGGCCGGCGATGCGGACATCAGCTCCTTCCAGGACGTCATCAACGGGGTGAAGTCGGCGGGCCAGAGCGCGGGCGCCACGGTGACCGACCAGGTCCCGAGCCTCTCCCAGCTGGGCGGATAGCCGCTCCGCAGGCGACCGGGCACCCGCCCACCGGACTCCGGTGGGCGGGTTCCGGCCGTGGTGGCCTGTTTCAATGGGCGGTGTGATCGAGTTCCTGATGTTCGGCCTCGTGGCCGCCGCCGCGGGCCTGCTGCTGCGCCGCAAGCACCGCCAGAGGCAGGCGGCCGGCCCGCCCGCCGGGATCCCCTGCATGGCCCGCCGCCCCGCGGGCGAGGGCCGCTGGCGGCCCGGCCGGGTGCACGCGGACGGGGCGGGCCCCCGCTGGGAGCCCGCCCGGGGCCCGGCCGTCCCGCTGGCCGGCGCCCGCGCCGCCGCCGTCCGGGCGCCTTCCGTACGGGAGGGGCTCTCCATCAACCCCGGCTCGCGGATCGTGGCCTGCGCCGCCGCGGACGGCGGCCCGGACGTGGAGATCGCGGTGATGGCGCTGGACCTGCGCGAACTGCTGGACGCGCTGCCGCGGTAGGGGTCAGTCGAGGACGACGGTGTGCGAGGGCACGGAGTGGCCGCAGCGGGTGGCCTTCGTGAAGTCGCCGGTGGTCCAGGGGTTGCGCTTGACGTGTTCGAGCACGACCTGGCCGGTGTCCTGGCCGAAGACGCCGTCGATCTGCAGCTCACGGGTGGCCCAGGTGCGGTGGGAGAGCTCCTGGAGCTTCCTGACGCCGAGCTCGGTCTGGGGGCCGAACTTGCCGTCCTTCAGGAGGTGCAGGTTGGTGTAGGCGTTCACGAAGAACTGGACGCACTGGACCGACCGACCGACCGGCCGGGGTTGGGGTAGCCGTAGCCGACGTCGGGGATGCCGGGGTCGGCGACGCCGCCCTAGGAGTTCAGCTCCGCCAGCACCCGCAGGGTGTGCGGGTCGGGGGCGGTCACCAGGAGGTCGGTGACGGGTCCCTTGCGCCACAGTTCCAGCCGTTCCGCGATCCGTTCGCGCGGGCCGACCAGCGAGATCTCGTCGGCGAAGGCGTCCGGGACGGCGAGCACCGCCTCCTCGCGCCGCCCCGCGAGGAACAGCTCCTGGATGCGGCGGGCCTCCTCCTCGTAGCCCATGCGGGCCATGAGGTCGGCGTGGAAGTTGCGGGCGGCGTGGCCCATGCCCCCGATGTAGAAGCCGAGCATCGCTTTGACGGGGAGCAGCCCGGCGGCGACGTCCTCGCAGACCGCGGCGCGGGCCATCGGGGCGATCATGAACCCCTCGGGCAGGTCGGTCAGCGAGGCCCGGTAGGCGTCGGTGCGGATGGGTGACCAGTACAGGGGCAGCCAGCCGTCCGCGATCCGGGTGGTCTGGGCGATGTTCTTCGGCCCCTCCGCCCCCAGCAGCAGCGGCAGGTCCGCGCGCAGCGGGTGGGTGATGGGCTTGAGGGGTTTGCCGAGGCCGGTGCCGTCCTCGCCGCGGTACGGGTGGCGGTGGAAGCGGCCGTCGAGGGCGACGGGGGCCTCGCGGCGCAGCACCTGCCGGACGACGTCGACGTACTCCCGGGTCGCGGTGAGCGGGCTCGCGGGGAAGGGGCGCCCGTACCAGCCCTCCACCACCTGCGGTCCGGACAGGCCCAGGCCCAGCATCATCCGGCCGCCGGAGAGGTGGTCGAGGGTGAGGGCGTGCATGGCGGTGGCGGTGGGGGTGCGGGCGGCCATCTGGACGATGGCGGTGCCGAGGCGGATCCGCGAGGTGTGCGCGGCGATCCAGGTGAGGGGGGTGAAGGCGTCGGAGCCCCAGGCCTCGGCGGTCCACACCGAGTCGTAGCCGAGGCGTTCCGCCTCGGTGGCGAGGTCGAGGTGGGCCGGGCTGGGCCCGCGGCCCCAGTAGCCGAGTGCGAGTCCGAGGCGCATGGGGGGTCCCCTCCGAGAAGCCGTCGCCCGTATCTGACGCTACGTCAGGTGACTGTAGGGCACGCGGCCCCCGCCGGGAAGCCCGAAGGCCCCCGCCCGTGGGGGCGGGGGCCTTCGGCCGGGCGGGGTCAGCCCCGCTGGATGTTCGAGGTGTCGTTCAGGACGCCGCGGCGGCCGTCCTGGGTCTGGGCGATCAGGGACGACGGGCCCCGCTGGTCGACGGCCAGGTACCAGGTGCCCGGCGCGAGCTCCGCGATCGGGGCGGGGGAGCCGTCCTCGCCGAAGAGCGGACGGGCCTCCGGCACCGCGAACCAGAACGGCGCGAACGACGCCGCGGCCGGCTGCGGCTGCTGCTGCGCCGGCGGCTGCTGCCCCGCGTCCTGCGGGCCGGGCGCGGGCGCCGCGGGGCCGCCGCCGTAGGGCGGGACGGGCTGCGGGGTGGACCCGTACGGGCTCTGCTGCTGCGGGCCGCCCGGGTAGCCGTACCCGCTGCCCGGCTGCTGCGGGTGGCCGCCGTAGGGCGCGGGGGCGACGGGCCTGGCCTCCGGGACGAGCGGCCCCGCGAGCGCGGGGACCTTCGAACCGGCGACGGACACGCCCGCCAGGGCCAGCGTGGCCAGGAAGGCGATGATGCAGCCGGCCCCCAGGTCGACCCGGCTCGGGGTGGTGATCAGCGACCACAGGGAGTTCCAGGCGGCGGCCACGGCCAGCACCGTGCCCCAGGCGGTCAGCGGCAGACCGCCCAGCTTGCGGCCCTCGGGCTGGAAGCGCGCACCGAGCAGCAGGCCCGCGGCGACGAACCCGGTCAGGAAGATCGTCGGGAGGGCCAGCCCGTAGAAGTCCGTGTCCCACGCGCTCGGCATGTCCACGTTGGTGGCGGAGTAGAAGTCGAGGAGCGAGGCGATGAACAGCAGCACCGCTGCTCCGATCACCACGCCGTCGCCTCGTGTGAGGGAGCGGATGTTCACGTCTCTGATGTCCTTCTCGGTCTCGGTCGTCTCGCGGCGCCGCGGTCGCGTGGGTGGACCGGGGCTGGAGCGGGGGCGGCGGCACCATCGTACGGAGTCTCCCGCGGCCGAGAGGATCGGGGCGGAGGGACGCCCCGTCAGGGACTTCCCTCCGTGGGTCTACCCCCCGAGGAATCCGACGATGCCGTCCGCGATGCCCTGTGCCGCCTTCTGCCGCCACTCCGGACTCGTCAGCTGCGCCGCGTCCTTGCTGTCACGCATGTTGCCGCATTCGATGAACACCTTGGGCCGGGTCGACAGATTGAGACCGCCGAGATCGTCGCGGACGACCAATCCGGTTCCGGAACCGAGGTAGTTGGCGGGGGCCGAGCCGGTGGTCCGGGAGAAGTTGCTGCCGATGCGTTCGCCCAGCTGCCGGGAGGGGCCGACGATCGCCGCGGTGTCGGCGCCGCCCGCCTTGACCTTCGCCGGGAGGATGACGTGGTAGCCGCGGTTGCCCTGGGAGACCCCGTCCGCGTGGACGGACACGACGGCGTCGGCGCGGGCCTCGTTGCCGATCCGCGCGCGCTCGTCGATGCAGGGGCCCCAGGGGCGGGCGGTGCCCGCCTCGTGCGTGAGCACCACCTTCAGCCCGCGGCCCTCCAGGATGGTGCGCAGCCGCCGGGACACGTCCATGCTGAACTCGGCTTCCATGTAACCCGAGTTGGTGGTGGTGCCGGTGGTGTCGCATTCCTTGCGGTTGGTGCCGATGTCCACCTGGCGGTCGATCTCGTCGGTGTGCTGGAAGTTCCCGGTGTTGTGCCCGGGGTCGATCACGACCGTCTTGCCGGTGAGGGGCCCCTTGGCCGGAGCGGGCGCCGCCGCCGGGCCGGAGGCCGACGCGGACGCCGACGCGGAGGCCCCCGCCTGCGCGCCCGGGGACGCGCTGGACTTCGCGTCGGCCGCCGCCGCGTGCGAGGCCGGGTGCGGGGCGGGGCCGGGCCGCTGCCCTTCGGTCCCGGTCAGGGTCTGGGTCAGGACCCAGCCCGCGAGGACGGTCGGGGCGAGTACCGCGACCGCCACCGCGAGGGTGGAGCGGCGCGTGTACCAGCGCTGGTCGGGGCTGATGGAGTCGTGGGACTCGGGGGCCGGGGAGCTGTCGTCGTAGCGCACCTCGCGATGCTAGAACGCCCGACCGGCACCCGTACGGACCGTGCTCCATCCGGGGGCGTGGTGCGATCAGCCTTTTGTATGCCGAGGCCGCCGGGACCGCCGGGGCGCTCCCGGACCGGCCCGTGAGCCGCCGGACCGGTTCGTTACCGAACCACAACCCCGGGGCGCTTCCGTTATTGACATATATGTGATATTATCTCGAAAATTGCCGGTAGTGTCTCTGTGCATGACAAACAGTGGACAGCCGAGCCGGACGGCACTCATGGCGGCCGCGGCGCGCGCGGCGCACCTCCTCGTCGACGACGGCCCCTCGATCTTCGCCGACACTCTGGCGCACACCTTCCTGGGTCAGGACGCCGAGGAACTCCTCGGGTACCACCGGTCCTACGGCGGTCATCCCGTTCTGGCCGGCGCACGGACGACCGCCGTCACCCGCGACCGCTACACGGAGGACCGGCTGGCCGAGCTCGCCGACCGGGGCGTGGACCAGTACGTGATCCTCGGCGCCGGGCTGGACTCCTTCGCCTACCGGTCGGAACTCGCCGCCCGTGTCGCGGTGTTCGAGGTCGACCTGCCCGCCACCCAGGAGTGGAAGCGGGAACTGCTGGCCGCGACGGGGACCGAGGTGCCCCCGTCCGCGGCCTTGGTCCCCTTCGACTTCGAGCAGGAGCCCGCGCACGCGCTGGCCGGTCACCTCGTGAGGGCCGGCTTCGACCCGGGCCGGCCCGCCCTGGTCAGCTGGCTCGGGGTGACGATGTACCTCACCCGGGAGGCGGTCGGGCAGACGCTGGCCGCCATCGGCTGCTTCCCGCCCGGAACCGAACTCATCGTGGAGCACCTCCTGCCGGCCGGGCTGCGCGACGAGGCGGGGCAGTCGTACGCGGAGGCGGTCATGGCGGCGGCGGCCGAACAGGGCGAGCCCTGGCGGACGTTCCTGGGCGTCGAGGAGATGGACGCCCTCCTGCGCGAGCACCGGCTGAACCCGGTCGAGTACGTCCGGCAGCACGAGATCATGGACCCGGCGGGGCGGGAGCGCACCGACGCGCTCCGCCCGTTCGGCCTGTCCGTCCTCGCCCGGGCGGGCGTCCCCGCCCGCTAGATGTATTGATCACGAGCGTTGTTGACACTCGGTGGGTCTTGAACATGACGAAGACCTCCGGTGTGGTGGGAGCTGTCTAGGAACCCATTGCACAACGGAGGTCTTCGTGTCCCACCGTAATGCCCGGCTGACCGTCTTCGGTAGGCGCCTGCTGGTCGAGCGGGTCGCTTCGGGCCGCCCGGTCGCGCACGTGGCCGCCGAGATGGGCATATCTCGGGCCACCGCACACAAGTGGGTGCGCCGGTGGCGGGACGACGGCCCGGCCGGGTTGCACGACCGCTCCAGCCGACCTCGCACGACCCCGCACCGGACCTCGGCCGAGGTCGAAGCGAGGGTCTGCGACCTGCGGCGGGCCCGCAAGCTGGGCCCCGCCCGGATCGGCCCGGTCCTTGGCCTGCCCGCCTCGACCGTCCACCGAATCCTGACCCGGCACGGTCTGAACCGGCTCTCGTTCATGGACCGTCCCACCGGCACCCTGATCCGCCGCTACGAACGCGAGAAGCCCGGCGAGCTGATCCATGTCGATGTGAAGAAGCTCGGCCGGATCCCCGACGGCGGCGGCCACAAGGCCCTGGGCCGGCAGGCCGGCCGTGCCACCCGCAACGGGATGGGCTTCGACTACGTCCATTCCGCGGTCGACGACCACTCCCGCCTGGCCTACAGCGAGATCCACCCCGACGAGAAGGTCGCGACCTGCGCGGGGTTCCTCACCCGCGCGGCCGCGTTCTTCCACCACCACGGCATCACCCGCATCGAACGGGTCCTGACCGACAACGCCTGGGCCTACCGCAAGGGCCTGGCCTGGAAGACCGTCCTGGCCCACCTCGGCGCAAGCGGCAAACTCACCCGCGCCTACCGGCCCCAGACCAACGGCAAAGTCGAACGCTTCAACCGCACCCTGCTCGACGAATGGGCCTACCTGCGGCCCTACACCTCAAACGACGAGCGGACAGCAGCCCTGGCAGACTTCCTCCACACCTACAACCACCACCGCTGCCACACCGCCCTGGGCGGACACCCGCCCATCAGCCGCGTAAACAACCCTGCGGGTCAATACAGCTAGATGCCGTCGCCGGTGCGGCGCAGGACACGCAGGGAGTCCGTGACGGACACCTCCTCGAAGGCCCCCGAGGCCAGCGCCCGCAGGTAGATCCGGTACGGGGCCTGCCCGCCGTCGGCCGGGTCGGGGAACACGTCGTGGATCACCAGCGTCCCGCCCACCGCCAGGTGCGGGACCCAGCCCTCGTAGTCGCCCGTCGCGTGCTCGTCGGTGTGGCCGCCGTCGATGAACACGAACCCGAGCGGACCGCCCCAGGCCGCCGCGACCTGCGGCGAGCGGCCCACCAGGGCGATGACGTGCTCCTCCAGCCCCGCCCGGTGCAGGGTGCGGCGGAAGGCCGGGAGGGTGTCCATCAGACCGACCTCCGGGTCCACCACCGTCGGGTCGTGGTACTCCCAGCCCGGCTGCTGCTCCTCGCTGCCCCGGTGGTGGTCCACGGTGAGCGCGGGCACGCCCGCCTCGCGCGCGGCGTCGGCCAGCAGGATCGTCGAGCGCCCGCAGTACGTGCCGACCTCCAGCAGCGGCAGCCCGAGCCCGGCCGCGTCGGTGGCCGCCGCGTACAGCGCGAGGCCCTCGCCCACGGGCATGAACCCCTTGGCGGCCTCGAAGGCGGCCAGGGTCTGCGGCTTGGGGGTGGCCATGTCGTTCCTCCTGCTGAGCTGCGAGTGAATGCCGGGCCATGCTGCCTTACCGGCGGGTAGGGCGCTACGGGCGGGGCCGTCTCGGTCGCGTCAGCCGCCTCAGCGGCCGAAGAGCCGGGACAGGCCGCCGCCCAGGTCCGAGAACCGGTCCTCGCGCAGCGCCCGCCGGAAGTCGTCGCGGACCTCCGTCACCTCGCGCGTCAGCCAGTGGGTGTTGCCGGCCGTCAGGTGGAGCCGGTGCAGCAGCGCCTTCAGATGGGGGAGCGCACGCCCCGGCTCCCCCGCCTCACCGACGCTGCGCAGCACCCGGTACGCGGTCTCCGCGTCGCCCCGCTCCGCCATCGCCGCGAGGTCGGGGTACAGCCGCAGGTACAGGGGTACGGCGGTGACGAAGTCGCCGAGCAGCCAGGCGTCGTGCGCCAGCCGCCGCCGTACGTCGAGCAGCACCGGGCTGTCGGCGGGCAGCCGCCGCTCCAGGTCGGGCAGGAGCGGCGCCAGCCAGCCGCGCTCGGCGTGCGCCTGCGCGGCGGTCTCGGAGCCCCACCGTCCGTCGCGGGCCGCGTCACCGCGCTGGAGCGCCCCGGCCAGGTGGTAGCGGGCGGACAGCGTGACGGGGTCGTCGGCGCCCAGTACCCGGCCCGCCTGCTCGATGATCTCGCGCAGCTCGGCCTCGTGGCGGCGGCCGTCGCCCGGCCCGTAGGCCGCGGCCTCGCCGACGTGCGCGGCCCGCGCCGCGATGGTGTCGGGGTGCTCCAGGCCGAGGACCCGCACCATCCGCGGCAGGATGCGCTCCAGATCGGTGGGGGAGTGCCCGCGTACGGTCATCGCCCGGTGGTAGGAGGCCCGCACCGTCAGCGCGTCCTGCGCGCCCAGCTCCTCCGTCAGGTCGGCGACCAGCATGTCCAGCCGGACGACCCGGTCGGCCGGGGCGTCGTCGAGCACCTGCGTCAGCCGCCGCTCGAACATCGACCGGACGGGGTCTCCGGCGGCCGTGTGCACCGTCGGGGAGTACGAGGGCGGGGGCGGGAAGGACGCGACGGGGACGGCCGGGGCGGGAGGCGCGGCAGGGGCGGCCGGGGCGGCGCCCCGGGCGATCTCCGCGAGCCTGCCGCTCACCTCCCGGGCGTCGGCCGGCCGCTCGTGCGGGTCCTTCGCGAGCAGGGCCAGCACCAGGGCGTCCAGCGCGGCCGGGATCCCCTCGCGCAGCGAACCGGGCGCGGGCGGCGCGGTCGTCAGGTGCTGCGCGAGCAGCTCGTGCATCTCGCGGGCGGGGAACGGCCGCCGGCCGGTCAGCAGCTCCGTCAGCACGCAGCCGAGGGCGTACAGATCGGCCCGCCCGTCGACGGGCACCCCGTTCGCGCCGCCCGTCCAGCGTTCCGGCGCCATGTACGGGAAGGAACCGATGATCATCCCGGTGGCCGTCAGCTCCGTCCCGGGGGCGCTGGAGGACTTGGCGATCCCGAAGTCGAGGACCTTGACGACCCCGCTCTCGGTGACCATGACGTTGGCCGGCTTGACGTCCCGGTGGACGATCCCGGCGCCATGGGCGGCCCCGAGCGCGTCCGCGATCCGCGCGGCCCACTCCAGGGCGTCCGCCAGGTCCGGCACCCCGCTCTCCAGGACCTCGGCGAGGCTGCGGCCCTGGAGCAGCTCCATCACGAGGAACACGGCGTCGCGCCCGGCCCGTTCGGTGCGGCCGAAGTCGTGGATGGTGGCGATGTTGGGGTGCGCCAGGTTTCCGGCGAGGCTCGCCTCACGCTCGAACCGGCGCGTCTCCTCCGGGGTCTGCGGATATCCGATCTTCACCGCGACCCAGCGGCCCACCCGGGAGTCCTTGGCCCGCCAGACCTCGCCGAAGCCGCCCCGGCCGAGCAGTTCGTCGAGCTCGTAACGCCCTTCGATGATCTCCCGCACGCCCCTCGGCCCCCGTCGCCCCTTGATCGTCCACTCGCAGGGGCATTATCTCCGGGCGGGGCGAGGTCACCCGTCGCACTCGAACCACACCGTCTTCCCGGCCGACCGGGGCAGCACGCCCCAGCGGTCGGTGACCGCCTGCACCAGCCGCAGCCCCCGCCCGCCCTCGTCGAGCGGATCGCCGCCCGGCGTGAGGCGCGGGGCCGCGGGGCAGTTGTCGGTGACCTCCACCCGCAGCCCGCCCGGCCTGCGCTGGATCAGCACCGAGCAGCCCCGGTCGGGCACGTGCCGCACGACGTTGGCGACCAGCTCCGTCAGCGCGAGCTCGGCGCCGTCGGCCACCTTGTCGAGGCCCCAGCGGACGAGGAACCACCGGAGGATCCGCCGCATGTGCCCGGCGGAATGCTCACTGACGGTGAAGCCCATGCGGTAGGTACCGCCAATTTCCGTGCTGGGGTACCCAGTTGCGTGATTCATGCCATCAGGTTGGAGTCGTGTGGTTACGCTCGGCTACAGACCGAACTGAACGCCGCACGGCGTGAACTTGGGGGTGACCGCCTCATGGTCAACATCCGCAATCTCGACCCCAGCGCCTCGCCGCTGGACTACTACGGCTCCGAACTGCGCCGCCTGCGCGAGGAGGTCGATCTGACGCAGGAGGACCTGGGCGGCATCATCTTCTGCACGGGATCCCTGATCGGGCAGATCGAGACGGCCCGGAAGGTTCCGACGCGGGACTTCTCGGAGCGGATCGACGCGGCGCTGGGGACGGACGGGCTGTTCTCGCGGCTGGTGGGGCTGGTGTTGAGGAGCCAGCTGCCGACGTGGTTCCAGGCGTACGCGGAGATGGAGGCGAAGGCCTCCTACATCTCGTCCTTCCAGGCGCAACTGGTGGACGGGCTGCTGCAGACGGAAGGGTACGCGCGGGCGGTGCTGGGAGTGCGGACCGAGGAGGGCTTGGACGCCAAGGTGGCCGCCCGAATCGAGCGGCAGCGGATCCTGGACCGAGAGAACCCGCCACTGATGTGGGTGGTGATGAGCGAGACCGTGCTGCATCAAGAGGTCGGCGGGGAAGAGGTCATGCGGAATCAACTCGCCCACTTGTTGGCCCTACGGAGGCGGGAGTGGGTCAAGGTGCAGATCCTGCCGTTCGAGGCGGGATCCCACGCCGGGCAGTTGGGGTCGTTCAACATCCTGCGGTTCGACGACGACCCGGACATTGCCTATACGGAGGACTTCATTCAGGGCCACATGACGGCCAATCCGCAAGCTCTCAGGGAGGGTTGTCTCCGTTACGATCACCTTCAGGCCGCCGCCCTCTCTGTGGAGGACTCGGCGGCACGGATCGCCCGCGTAATGGAGGAACGCTATGGACACCAGCCAGAACCTGACGGGCGCACAGTGGCGTAAGTCCTCGTACAGCGGTGACACCGGCGGCCAGTGTGTTGAGTGCGCCCCGCTCGGCACGGCTGCTTGGCGTAAGTCCTCGTACAGCGGCGACACCGGCGGCGAGTGCGTCGAGATTGCCGCCCAGCCCCGTCTCGTCGCTGTCCGGGATTCCAAGAACCCCGAAGGCCCCGCCTTCACCGTCAGCCCCTCCGCGTTCGCGGTGTTCGTGCGCGGGCTCTGAAAGGACCGGGTCCGGCGCGCATGCAGGCATGGGATGGGGCCGGGCCCACGCACGTGGGGCCGTTCCGGGTCGTCGGGGTGCTCGGGCGGGGCGGGATGGGCCGGGTGCTGCTGGCCGTGGGGCCCGACGGGCAGTTCGCGGCGGTCAAGCAGGTGCACGCCGAGCTCGCCCGGGACGAAGGGTTCCGGGCCCGTTTCCGGCGTGAGGTCGAGGCCTCCGGCAAGGTCTCCGGGACCCACACCGCCCCGGTGATCGACGCGGACCCGGAAGCGGAGACGCCCTGGCTGGCCTCCCGCTTCGTTGCCGGGCCCGCCCTGAGCCGGGCCCTGGACGTCGGCGGGCCACTGCCGGAGCCCGCGGTGCGGCGGCTGGCGGTCGGGCTGGCGCACGCGCTGGCCGACGTCCACGGGGCCGGCCTGATCCACCGCGACCTCAAACCGTCGAACGTGCTGCTCGCCGAGGACGGCGTCCGGGTCATCGACTTCGGCATCGTGCGGGCCGTCGGGGACCAGACCCGCATCACGCACACCGGCATGCTGATCGGCTCGCCCTCGTTCATGTCGCCGGAGCAGGCCCTGGGGCAGGAACTCACCCCGGCCAGCGACGTGTTCTCGCTCGGCGCCACCCTCGTCGCGGCCTGCACCGGGAGGGTGCCGTTCGGCGGCGGGGGCGCGGTGCCCAAGGTGCTGCTCGACGTGGTGCATGCGGAGCCCGACCTGGACGGGGTGCCGGCGGCCCTGCGCGGGATCGTGGAGCGGTGCCTCGCGAAGGACCCCGCCGCGCGGCCCGCGCCGTGGGAACTGCTCGATCTGCTCGGGCGGGTCCCGTCGGCGGGGGCGGCCTGGCCCGAGCCGGTGTTGCGGCTGATCGCCGAGCAGCGGGCGGAGATCGCCGGGCTGGTGACCGTACCGGTCCCGCCTCCCGTTCCCGCGCCGGATCCCGATCCGCCGGTCGATCCGCCGCCCGTGGCTCGGCGCCGGTGGAACCCGTACCTGGTCGCGGCGGTCGTCGCGGTCGTCGTGGCCGCCGCCACCGGACTGACCGCCGCCGGGCGGCACTTCGTCTGGCTCGCGTACAGCTCCGCCGTGCCGGAGAGCGTGCCGACGCCCGGCGGGACCCCGCTCGGGCAGGTGGCCGACAAGTACCGGCCGCAGCGGATGACCTGCGAGCAGCTCTGGTCCGGGATGACCGTACCGGCCGTGCTCGGGAAGCCGACGGGCCAGGGCCTGGCGGAGCACAACGGCGGTTGGGCGGGCCCGGGCAACGTCTGCGTCTGGCGGACCGGTGGCGGTGACGAGGTCCTCGTCTCCTGGCGGGTCTTCGTCTCCCGGTCCGGCGGGAAGACCGGCGCCGAGCAGGCGAAGAGCGCGTACGAGGACGGCTACCGGCGCGGCGAGACCCGACGCGACGGCTCCCTCGGCTTCGCCGAGGAGGGGCTGTGGCGGCAGAAGGGGAGGGGCGCCGGCGAGAACTGCGTCCTGACCGCGCGGGACGTCAACCAGGTGGTGTCCGTGTCGGTGAGCGGCGCCGACTATCCCCCGGGCCGGTGCGAGGCCCTCACCAGGAAGTTCGGCAAGAACGCCATGGAGGCGATCCCCCGGTGACGAGGCCGCCGCCGGGGATCCGGATGGGGCGGCCGGGCCGGTCGCGGCGGACAGCGCCGGGGCCCGGGGGCCGTCTCCCGCCCCGGACGCTCAGGGGCGACCTGCCCTGCTCGCGGTGATCCACGGCGAACCGCCACCGCTCCGGCGTGCGGTACAGGACGAGCGTCTTCGGGGTCCCGATCCTGCGCCAGTGCGGCGGCCTCGTGTTCTCCATGGGGGAAGTCTCCGGGCGGCCGGGCTAGCCGTCGTCGCCGCCGTTGTTCCCGCCCCCGCCGAGCCGGCGGCGGCGCTTCGCGGAGCGGCGCAGCAGCTCGCCCGCGCCCAGGGTCACGGCCGCCACGGCGCGGGCCCAGCGCGGGCCGCCTCGCTGGGCCCACACCACGCAGGCGCAGCCGCCGAGAGCGAGTGCCAGTACGACGAGCAGTACCGGTACGGTCATGTTCCCCACCTCCGTGTTCCTGGCCTTCCCCGGATTCTGTCAGGCCCGGCCCCCACCCTCGACCGCCCTTGCCTTCATCCTGCAATCAACCGCCTCTATCCTGTGGCGTGTTCGACCGGCCGGACGGCCGGGTCGGGCGATCACAGGGGATCACCGGGGGGCGGTCGCGATGAGCAGTGCGTTAAGTGACGACGACAACGTCGACGGGGGCATCAAGCCGCTCGCGGCCGGGGACCCGAGCCGGATCGGGCCGTACCTGCTGCTCGGGCGCCTCGGCGCCGGGGGCATGGGGCGGGTGTACCTGGCCCGGTCCGAGGGCGGGCGTACGGTCGCGGTGAAGGTGGTGCACGAGGAGCACGTCTCGAACGCGCAGTTCCGGGCCCGCTTCCGGCGGGAGATCGACGCGGCCCGGCGGGTCGGCGAGCGGTACACCGCGCCCGTCCTGGAGGCGGACCCGGACGCGGAGCGGCCCTGGGTGGCCACGGGGTACGTGCCGGGGCTCTCGCTGGAGCAGATCGTGCGGCGTTACGGGCCGCTGCCCGTGGACTCCGTGCACGCCCTCGCCGACGGGCTGCTGCGGGCGCTGGAGGACATCCACTCGGCGGGGATCGTGCACCGCGACCTCAAGCCGTCGAACGTGATGCTGACCGTCGAGGGCACCCGCGTCATCGACTTCGGCATCTCGCGCGCCCTGGAAACCTCCGTCGAGTCGCTGCTGACCAGTACCGGCATGGCCATCGGTTCGCCCGGATTCATGTCGCCCGAGCAGGTCCGGGGGCAGCGGGCCGGGGCCAAGAGCGACGTCTTCACCCTCGGCTGCGTGCTGCTGTACGCGGCCACGGGCAGGCTGCCCTTCGGGCACGGGGCCAGCAACCAGCACGCCGTGATGTTCCAGATCGTGGAGGGCGAGCCCGCGCTGGAGGCGGTCGAGGACGAGGCGCTGCGCGCCTTCATCGGGCGCTGCCTGGTCAAGGGCGTGGACGAGCGGCCCGGGGTGGACGAGCTGCTGGCGGATCCGGAGCGGGTCCGTCCGGCGAAGCGGGGCGGGGCGTGCCTGCCGCCCAAGGTGGTGGCGCGGCTCGCGCAGCAGGCGGCGCAACTGCTGGACGCGGAGGCGGCGCCGCCGGCGAGGGAGGAGGCCGTGCCCATCGACCGGGCGACGGTCGACCTGCGGAAGAAGGACGCGGCCGACGGGCCTCCGGTGGGGCCGGTGGTGGGGCCGGTGGCCGGGGGCACGGCTCCCGAGGGGGAGCGGCGGCGGGAGCGGCGGCGGTGGACGGTCGCGGTGCCGGTCGTCCTCGTGTTCGCGGTGGGCGGCGGCACGGTGGCACTGATCCAGCCCTTCGGCAGTGACGGTGGGGACGCCGCGAAGGCGTCGCCGCCGGCCGCGAGCGCTCCCGCGGATCCCGGCGGGGTGGCCGGGTCCCCGGCCGGGGCGAGCGGGTCGCCGACGCCGGGTGCGTCCGGGTCCGCGGGGCCCTCCGTCCCGGGACAGCCGCCGGGGCAGACACCGGGGCAGGTCGGCGGGGCCGTCCCGGGCGGCGCGCAGGGTGGCGCGGCCGCGCAGGGCGGTGCGGCGCAGGGTGGCGCGGCGCAGGGTGGTGCCGCGCCGGGTGGCGGCGCGGGGAACCCGGGCGGGGCCGGGGGTACGGGCGCCGATCCGACCAAGGGTTCCGGTGCGGCGGCCGGCGGCGGCGCCGCGGGTGGTGCCCAGGGCGGCGCCTCGGGCTCGCAGCCGGGCGGCTCCGGGTCGCCGAGCGGCGGGGGCTCCTCCGACGACGGGCCGGTGCCCGCGTACTTCGTGGGGTCCTGGCGCTACGGGGCCGGCTTCAACATCGGGCAGCCGGACACGGTGACCGTGGCGAAGTCCGGGGCGGTGCGGATGATCGCCGACACCCAGATGGGGCACTGCGAGTACACGGCCAGGGTGTCCTCGGCGGGCAACGGCGGCGCCCGGATCAACGTCAGCACGGCGACGGTGGACCAGGGCCGGTCCGACAACCAGTTCTGCGGGAACCTGGACCCGTCCTTCTTCACCCGCAGCGACCCGAGCGGCATCCAGCACAACGTGGGCCCCGCGCACGGGGACGGGTACTACTACGGGCGCTCCTGATCCCGGTCCCGCGCGACGCCCGGGATGTGAGAACACGTTTCATTTCTGACCTTCCGTCAGAATGGAACGTGTTCTACTCTGCCGCGCATGGGCATCGGAATCACACAGGAACAGCGGGAGTTGGCCGACGCGATGCGCGGCTGGGTGGCGCGCGCGGTGCCGCCCGAGGAAGTGCGCAAGCTGCTCGACACCGCCCCGCGGGCCGGTGAGCGGCCCGGCTACTGGGACGCGCTCGTCGCATCCGGGCTGCACGCACCGCACCTGGACGGCGGCACCCTCCTCGACCTCGCCGTCGTGATCGAGGAGGCCGCGCGCGGGGCGCTGCCCGGGCCGTTCCTGCCGAGCGCGCTGGCGTCCGTACTCCTGCGGCGGGCCGGGGCCGAGCCGCTGGAGGGGCGGGTCGGGGCCGTGGCGCTGGGGCCCGGCACGCTGACCGCCGCGGCCGTCGAGGGCGGCGGTCACCTGCTCGACGGGACCGCGCCGCCGGTGCTCGGGGCGGGCGAGGCCGACCTGGTGGTGCTGGCCGCCGAAGCGGCGCACGGCACGCTGTGGTTCGCGGTGGACGCCGCCGCGCTGGACGTCCGCACCCACGAGAGCGCCGACCCGACCCGGCCCACCGCCGAGGTGCGGGCGCGCGGGGTCGCCGTACCGCCCGGGCGGCTGCTGGCGCTGGACGCGGCCCTGGTGCGGGACGCGGCCTGCGCGCTCTTCGCCGCCGATGCCTGCGGCACCGCCGCCTGGGCGCTGCACACCGCAGCCGAGTACGCCAAGGTGCGCGAGCAGTTCGGCCGGCCCATCGGACGGTTCCAGGGGATCAAGCACCTGTGCGCCGACATGCTGGTGCGCCTGGAGCAGGCCCGCGCGCTGGCCTGGGACGCGGCCCAGGCGCTGGACGAGGACCCCGACGTACGCTCGCTCGCCGCGGCGCTGGCCGCCGGGACGGCCCTGGACGCGGCCTACTCCTGCGCCAAGGACTGCATCCAGGTCCTCGGCGGGATCGGCTTCACCTGGGAGCACGACGCCCACGTCTACCTGCGCCGCGCGCTGGTCGCCCGCCAGCTCCTCGGCTCGGGCGACGGCCACCGGGTGCGGGCCGTGCGGCTCGCGGCCGACGGCGCGCGGCGCGAACTGCGCCTGGAACTCCCGGCGGAGGCCGAGACCCACCGGGAGCGGGCCCGCACCGCCATCGCGGAGGCGCGCGGCCTCGACCCGGCCGCCGCCCGCCGGGTACTGGCCCCCACCGGCTACGCGGCCCCCTACCTGCCCCCGCCCTACGGGCTCGGGGCGGGCCCGGTCGAGCAGCTCGTCGTCCAGCAGGAGCTGAAGGAGGCCGGGGTCAAGGTCGCCGACCTCGGGATCGCCACCTGGGTGGTGCCCTCGCTGCTGGCCTACGGGACGCCCGAGCAGCGCGAGCGGTACCTGCTGCCGACCCTGCGCGGGGACGTCACCTGGTGCCAGCTCTTCTCCGAGCCGGGCGCCGGCTCCGACCTCGCCTCGCTGCGGACGAAGGCGGAGCGAGGCGAGGACGGCACCTGGAAGGTCAACGGACAGAAGGTGTGGACGAGTTCCGCGCACACCGCCGACTTCGGGATCCTGCTCGCCCGGACCGACCCGCGGGCGCCCAAGCACAAGGGGCTCGGGTACTTCGTCGTCGACATGAAGCGGGCGCGCGGGATCGACGTGCGCCCGCTCAAGGAGATCACCGGCGAGGCCCTCTTCAACGAGGTGTATTTCGACGACGTCGAGCTGCCCGCCGACGCGCTGGTCGGCGCGGCCGACGGCGGCTGGAAGGTCGCCCGCAACACCCTCGGCAACGAACGCGTCCACATGGCCGACCAGATGACCTTCGACACCGGCCTGGAGGCGCTCCTCGCCCGCGCCGCCGGCCTCGACGGCTCCTACCGGGCCCGGATCGGAGCCCTGGCCGCCGAGGCGCACGCCCTCGCCTGCATCGGCCTGCGCACCACCCTCCAGCAGGTGTCCGGGCTGGAGCCCGGCGCGGGCGCCTCCGTACGCAAACTCGTCCAGACCCCCCACCAGCAGCGGACCGCCGAGCTCGCGCTCGAACTGCTGGGCCCGGCGGGCGCGGTGCGGGAGGGGGCGGGGGAGCGGGCCGTGCACGGCGTGCTCATGTCCCGCTGCCTGACCATCGCCGGGGGCACCACACAGGTCCAGCTCAACGTCGTCGCCGAGCGCATCCTCGGCCTCCCGCGGGACTGAAGGGGAAGGGAAGGCACCACATGAAGGCTTACATCGTCGGCGTCGGCATGACGAAGTTCGAGAAGCCGGAATCGCGCGACTGGCAGTACTGGGACATGGTGCGGGAGGCGGGCGCGGCGGCGCTGGCCGACGCGGGCGTGGACTACGGGCTCGTCGAGCAGGTGCCCGTCGGCTACTGCTTCCAGGCCTCCGCCGCGGGCCAGCGGGCCGCGTACGAACTGGGCCTGACCGGAGTGCCCGTCTACAACGTCAACAACAACTGCGCCACCGGCTCCACGGCCCTGATGATGGCCCGCCAGTTCGTGCAGGGCGGGATCAGCGACTGCGTCCTCGCACTCGGCTTCGAGAAGATGAAGCGCGGAGCGCTGGGCGGCGGCGCCGACGGCGGCGACTTCAAGACGAGCCCGGTCGCCCGGCACTACGGGATCATGGCCGCCGGCCACGGCTTCGAGATGTCCCCGCCCACCGCGCAGATCTTCGGGAACGCCGCCCGCGAGCACATGGAGCGCTACGGGACCACGGCAGCCCAGCTCGCGATGGTGGGCGCCAAGAACCACCGGCACTCCGCGGACAACCCGAACGCCCAGTTCCAGGACGTGTACACGGTGGAGGAGATCCTCGCCGCGAAGACCATCCACGACCCGCTGACCAAACTCCAGTGCTCGCCCACCTCGGACGGCGCGGCGGCCGCCCTGGTCGTCTCGGAGCGGTTCGTCGTCCGGCACGGGCTGCACGACAAGGCGGTGGAGATCGTCGCCCAGGCCATGACCACCGACACCGCGGACAGCTTCGGCGGCTCCTGCATCGACGTCGTCGGCAAGCCCATGACGGCCGCCGCGGCCCGGCAGGTCTACGAGGCCTCCGGCCTGGGCATCGAGGACGTCGACGTCATCGAGCTGCACGACTGCTTCTCCGTCAACGAACTCCTCACCTACGAGGCGCTCGGCATGTGCGCCGACGGGGCCTCGGGCGCGCTCGTCGAGAGCGGCGCCACCACCTACGGCGGCCGCTGGGTCGTCAACCCGTCGGGCGGCCTGATCTCCAAGGGACACCCGCTGGGCGCCACGGGCCTGGCGCAGGCCGCCGAACTGGTCTGGCAGCTGCGCGGCGAGGCCGGAGCCCGGCAGGTCCCCGGAGCCGGGGTCGGGCTGGCGCACAACATCGGGCTGGGCGGCGCGGCGGTGGTCACCCTGCTGCGCCGCTGACGGGACCGGCCCGGCGTCAGGCGGGCACCAGGGCCGGCATCAGGCGCAGCGCGTTCTCCCGGTTCACGGCCCGGCGCAGTGCCGGGGTGAACGCCGGGTCGGCGGCCAGCGCGGGCACCGCGACGCCCGTGACCACGGCGGCCGGGCAGGCGGGCCAGTCGCTGCCGAAGAGGAGCCGGTCCGGGGACACCGTGGCCAGCAGGGTGCCCGCCGGGGACAGCGGGCCGGCCGTGTCGTAGTAGAAGCGGTGCAGGTGGTCCCGTACGGCGGCGGGTTCCACCGGCGGGTCGAAGGAGTGCGCGAAGGCCTCCAGCCGGGCCGCGATGTGCGGGAGGAACCCGCCGCCGTGCGGCAGGATCACCGACAGGTTCGGGAAGCGGTCCAGCGTCCGGTTGCGGATCATGTTCGCGGCGGCGCGGGTGGTGTCGAGGAGGAAGTCGCACAGGAAGTTCGGCAGCCCCGGCACGGTCGCCGCGCCGGGCGGTCCGCCGGGCGGGCCGCCGGGCGGGCCGCCGGCCGGGCCGCCGGGCAGGTTGTGCGGGTGGGTGTCGACGACCGCCGACCGCTCGTCGAGCTCGGCGAAGATCCCGTCGTAGGAGGGGTCGCCGAGGTAGACGCCGCCGTGGTTGGCGGTCACGTTCACCCCGACCGCGCCCAGCTCGTCCAGGCCGTGCCGCAGCGCCCACGAGGACACCTGCGGGTCCTCCAGGAACAGCGGGGTGTGGAAGACGAACCGCCCCGGATGCGCCTCGACGACCTCCACCGCCGCCCGCAGCGTCACCGTCGTCGCCTCGCGCAGCTGCGCGGAGCTCTCGTAGCGGGCGGGCAGCATCGGCTTGAGCACGGCGGTGGCGATTCCCGCCCGGTCCATCAGCTCCAGTGCGGTCTGCGCGTCCCAGCGCGCCCACGGCGGCAGCGCCTTCGGGTTCACCAGCCCCTGCCGCTCGGCCCACTCGCGCCAGGCGGGGGCGCAGAAATGGTGGTGGACGTCGATCACGGCCCGGCTGCCGTCGTCCTCCCCGCCCGCCGGATCCGCCACGTCAGGCCGTGCCGTTCCGCCGGCGGTGATGCCGATCGCTCCGTATTCCGGCATGCGCGCATTCCCTTTCATCGGGTTCACCGGATTCATCGGGCTTCCCCGGAAGGAGCTTTAGGCTCCGAACGGGTCAATGCTGTTTCGTCCCCGACGCGCCCGGGGAAAGGAGCCGTCTGTCCGTTCCGGGAAATGCGAAAGGTCTGTGCGCGTGACGACTGAACCGACCGCGGCGGTGAACGACGGCCTCGGGCTGGACGAAGCGGTGAAGGCGGCGACCCTGAGCACGCCGGAATACCGGCAGTGCCCCCATCCGTACTACAAGGTCCTGCGCGAACAGGCCCCCGTCGTCCGGCTCACCCCCCGCCACGGCGTGGACACCTACCTCATCACCCGCTACGAGGAGGCCCACGCGGCCCTCGCCGATCCGCGCATCGGCAAGGACATGCACGAGGGCATCGACCTCTACCACGCGCTCTTCGGGGACGCCTGCGAGACCCTCGACGACAACCTCCTCTTCGCGGACCCGCCCCGGCACACCCGGCTGCGCCACATCGCGAAGACCGCGTTCACCCCGCGCCACGTCAAGGACCTGCGCCCGCACATCGAGGAGCTCGCGAACGAGCTGCTGGACCGGTGCCCGACGGACGAGCCCGTCGACCTGATGAAGGCCTTCGCGCTGCCGCTGCCCGTCATGGTCATCTGCGAGCTGCTCGGCATCGTCGGGGTCGAGCGCACCGAGGTCCTGAAGTGGTTCTCGGTCGTGACGCGCTCCCGGTTCAGCAAGGACATGAAGGACGACCTCGTCGAGGCCGAGCACTGGCTGCGGGACTACTTCACCGAACACATCCGGTGCACCCGCGCGAATCCCACGGACGACTTCCTGACGGTCCTGGTGCAGACGCGGCACGAGGAAGAAGCGCTGACCGACGACGAACTCGTCTCGATGATCTGGGTGCTGCTCTTCGCCGGGCACAAGACCACCACCCTGCAGATCGGCAATTCCGTCTTCAACCTGCTCACGCACCCGGAACAGCTGAGGGCGTTGCAGGAGGACCGCGAACTCATGCCGCAGGCCATCGAGGAACTCCTGCGGTACGAAGGGTCCGTGGAGACCTCCACTTTCCGGTACGCGCTGGAGGACGTGGAAATCGGCGGAACGGTCATTCCGCAGGGTGCGATCGTGCAGATCGCCCTGACCGGAGCCAACCGCGACCCGGAGAAGTTCCCCGCGCCGGACACCCTGGACATCACGCGCGAACACCTGCAGCGCGAACACCTCGGCTTCGGCTTCGGCCCCCACTTCTGCCTGGGCGCCCCGCTGGCCCGGCTGGAGCTGGAGATCTGCCTCACCGCGCTGCTCGACCGCTTCCCCGACATGGTCCTGGCGCTGCCGGACTCCGACGCCGGGGACTGGCTCAAGGGGCCGTTCCCGGCCTTCCGGGGGCTGGAGAAGCTGCCCGTGGCGCTGGACCCCTCGCGGACGGTCGACGACTGGACCGCCCCGGCGCGCTAGCGACGCCCCTCGCGCGGTGACCCCCGTACGAAGCCCTCCGCGCCGCCGGCGGAGGGCTTCCGCGTGCCCGGCTACGTGCCCGGCTACGCGCCCGGCTACGGGCCCGCGAGGGCCGGGTCCACCACCGTCTCGCCCGTGGCCGCGCGGCGCATGCACTCCGCCAGCTCCCCGACCGGCCCGTCCCGCAGCACCAGCCCCGCGGCGCCCGCCGCCAGGGCCGCCTCCCGCAGCCCGGGGTGCGCCGAGCCGGTGGCGACCAGGACCCGGCACTCCGGATGGTCCTCCAGCAGGGCCGTCACCGAGGCGAGGTCCTCCACCAGCGCCACCTCCGGCCGGGCCGTCGCGGAGGTGACCACCTCGATGTCCGGCTGGAGGCCCAGATGGACCGCGAGGGCCGGGTTCGGCGGGTCGAGCAGGACGCGCAGGGAGCGGGCGGGCCGGTGCGTCACGGGCATTTCGTCCACCGGCGCAGCGTAGCGCCCCCCACCTGGGGCAGGGGGCAACACGCCACCCCACCACCTGATCTGACGTCAAGTCAGGAGTCTTCCCAAGTGATCGGGCGTGCGTTATACATTCCTTCAACCGGCGCTAGAACGCGTTCTAGAACGGTTCCGCGTACGACCTCGGTGCGGCTGACGGTGCGGACGGCCGCACCGAGGTCTTCCAAGGCAGCGGTGCTCGCGCAGGCCGCGGCGCCCCGACCCAGGGAGCAGCATCCCCATGCCGATCGATGCCGCCAAGGCCCTCGCCGCCGAACCCCGCCAGGGGGAAATCGGCTGGGACCACAAGGACATCCAGCTCTACCACCTCGGCCTCGGCGCCGGGATCCCGGCCACCGACCCCGACGAGCTGCGCTACACCCTGGAGTCCAGGCTCCACGTGCTGCCCAGCTTCGCGACCGTCGCGGGCGCCGGCATGGCCATGCTCGGCGGCCTCGCGGCCCCCGGCATCGACGTGAACCTCGCCGCCGTCCTGCACGGCGGGCACTCCATCGAGCTGCACCGCCCGATCCCCGTCAAGGGGCGGGCCACCTCCACCTCCAAGGTCGCCGCCATCCACGACAAGGGCAAGGCGGCCGTGATCGTGCTGCGCTCCGAGGTCGCGGACGCCGACGGGCCGCTGTGGACCAGCGACGCGCAGCTCTTCGTCCGGGGAGAAGGCGGCTTCGGCGGCGAGCGCGGGCCCTCCGTCAGGGCCGAGCAGCCCGAGCGGGCCCCCGACCGCACCGAGGAGCGCACCATCCGCGAGGAGCAGGCCCTGCTCTACCGGCTCTCCGGGGACTGGAACCCGCTGCACGCCGACCCGGAGTTCGCCAAGCTGGCCGGCTTCGACCGGCCGATCCTGCACGGCCTGTGCTCGTACGGGATGACCCTCAAGGCCGTCGTCGACACCGTCCTCGGCGGCGACGTCTCCCGGGTCCGCGCCTACCGCACGCGCTTCGCCGGGATCGTCTTCCCCGGCGAGACGCTGCGCATCCGGATGTGGCAGGAGACGGGCCGCGTCCTGGTCTCGGTGACCGCCGTCGACCGGGACGACGCCCCGGTCCTCGCCGACACCGTCGTCGAACACGCGTAAGACAGTCCGACCTGCGACCACAGAAGGAGCCGCACCGTGCGCGCAGCACTGCAGAGCGAGATAGGCCAGGACAAGCTGGAGGTCGTCGACGACATGGAGGCCGTGGGCCTGGGCCCCGGCAAGGTGAAGATCCGCATCAGGGCCACCGGCCTGTGCCACTCCGACCTCTCCGCGATGAACGGCGTACTGCCGCAGCCGGCCCCCTTCATCCCCGGCCACGAGGGCTCCGGGGTGATCGCCGACGTCGGCGACGGGGTCGCCCACCTCAAGCAGGGCGACCGGGTCCTGGTCTGCTGGCTGCCGCCCTGCGGGCACTGCGCGGCCTGCAAGCGCGGCCAGGGCCACCTCTGCCTGGAGAGCCTCGTCAACGCGGGCACCCCCAACTTCCGGCGCGCGGGCGGGGACGTCTTCGGCTTCGCCGCCACCGGCACCTTCGCCGAGGAGCTCGTCGTCGACGCCAAGTGCGCCGTGCCGATCCCCGACGACGTGCCCTTCGACATCGCCGCCCTCATCGGCTGCGGGGTCACCACCGGGCTGGGCGCGGCCATCAACACCGCCAAGGTGGAGGCCGGTTCCTCGGTCGCCGTCATCGGCTGCGGCGGCGTCGGCATCTCCGTCATCCAGGGCGCCAGGCTCCAGGGCGCCGCCCAGATCATCGCCGTCGACCCCGTCGCCTCCCGGCGCGAGGCCGCCCTGCGGTTCGGCGCGACGGAGGCCGTGGCCCCCGACGCCCTCGACGACGCCAAGAACCGGATCACCTCCGGCGAGGGCTTCGACTACGTCTTCGAGGTCGTCGGCAAGTCCGCCACCGCGCAGACCGCCTACAAGGCGACCCGGCGCGGCGGCAGCGTCGTCATCGTCGGCGCGGGCGCCCTCGACGACACCTTCCAGGTCGACATGTTCTCGCTGTTCTTCGACGAGAAGAAGATCCTGCCGTCGATGTACGGGGGCGGGGACGTACTGCGCTCCTACGAGCGCACCATCGCCCTGTGGCGGGCCGGCCGGGTCGACCTGGAGGGCCTGATCACCCACCGGGTCCACCTCACCGAGATCAACGACGCCCTCGACCAGATGCGCACCGGCGTCGCGCTGCGCACCTGCATCGAACTCTGACCCGCTCTGAGAGGAAACCGGTAGATGTCACTGCCACTTGAGGGGCTCAGCGCCGTCGTCACCGGCGCCGGCCGCGGGCTCGGCCGGGCCGAGGCGATCGAACTGGCCCGCCTCGGCGCGAGCGTGGTCGTCAACGACTTCGGCCAGAGCGGCCGGGACGGCTCGGGGGAGGCGTCCGCCGCCCCGGCCGAGGAGGTGGCCGCCGAGATCCGCGCGGCGGGCGGATCGGCGGTGGCGCACCTCGGTGACGTGGCCGACTTCGAGCAGGCCCGGGACCTGGTGGAACTGGCCGTCTCCCGGTTCGGGAAGCTGGACGTCCTCGTCAACAACGCGGGCATCCTGCGGGACCGGATGATCTTCTCCATGTCGGAGGAGGAGTGGGACTCGGTGATCCGGGTCCACCTCAAGGGCCACTTCAACACCACCCACTTCGCCTCGGCGCACTGGCGGGAACGCTCCAAGGCGGCGGGCGGCCCGGTCTACGGCCGGATCGTCAACACCTCCTCCGAGGCCTTCCTCGGCGGCTCGGCGGGCCAGCCCAACTACGCGGCCGCCAAGGGCGGCATCGTGGGCCTGACCACCTCGACCGCCCTGGCCCTGGCCAAGTACGGGGTGACGGCCAACGCCATCTGCCCGCGCGCCCGCACCCGGATGACCGAGGACGTCTTCGCGGGCTTCCAGGAGCCCGAGGAGGGCAGGCTCGACGCCCTCGCCCCCGAGCACGTCGCCCCGCTGGTCGGCTACCTGGCCTCACCGGCCTCGGCGAAGGCCAACGGGCAGCTGTTCGTGGTCCACGGCGGGATCGTGGTCGTGATGGAACGCCCCAGGGTGGCGGCCAAGTTCGACACCACCAAGGAGTCCTTCTCCTACGAGGAACTCGACGGGGTCCTCACCCCGCACTACGACTCCCGCCCCCCGAACGAAACCTTCGCGGCGCCGGAGGTCCTGGGCCTCAAGCACGGCTGACGCGCGGCGCCGGTGGACGGGACGGGGGCGCCGGCCCGGGGAGGGGACCCCCGGGCCGGCGCCCCCCGTTTCAGGCCGGCAGGCCGAGGGCCTCGCGCAGGTCGGCGGGCCCGCGGTAGTGCAACCCGGTCATCCCGAGGGCCCGAGCGGCCTCGACGTTCTCCCGCAGGTCGTCCACGAACAGGCAGCGCTCCGGCGCGGCCCCCGCCCGGTCGAGGGCGATCTCGTAGATCTCCCGGTCCGGCTTCGCGACACCCACCCGGGCGCTGCTGACCACGTGGTCCGCCAGCTCCGCCAGCCCCATCCGTGCCAGGTCCGACTCCAGGTCCACGGTGGCATTGGTGACCAGGACCAGCGTCAGACCGGCCGCGCGGGCCCGCCGCAGCAGGGAGACCACCTCCGCGTCCGCCGAGAAGGGGGACCCGGCCAGCGCGTCGGCCAGCTCCCGCGCCTGCCCGGCGGTCACGCCGGCCTCGGCGCCCAGCGCATCGGCTACCAGCCCCGCCCACTGCCGCAGGGTGACGCGCCCCAGCAGCAAGGGGCCGTCGAGGGCCGGGGTGAAGCCCACCCCGGCCGTGGTCCCCTCCGGGAGCCCGGCGGCGCGTTCGAGGGCGCCGAGCCGGGTGGAGTCGTAGAAGCGGATGACGTTGTCCACGTCACACAGGACCGCGTCGAAGGGGCGGGTCGGGCCGGGGGCGAGGGAGGTGGTCACCGGACCTGCCTATCACCCGCGGCCCGGGCTCAGCCCAGAGGGGCCTGTTGAAGGGGGACCGGGCGTAGGGGCGGGGCCGGCGGGGGGTCCAGGCGGACCGGCGGTGGCGGGGGCGCGGGCTGGCCGATGCCGACGATCCCGCAGGGGACCTCACGGGTGGCGTACGGGAGGTGCAGCCGGCCCTGCGGGGTCCACAGGCCGGTCCCGAGCCAGCCCACCGGCGCCGCGAGGCGGAAGACGCACCGGTCGGCCGGCCGCCACAGCGCGAGCTCCGCCTCGCCGACCCGCAGCGCGACCCCGCAGGTCTCCGGCATCAGGGCCTGGCCCGGCTGCACGGCGAAGGGGTGCGCGTCCGCGATGCGCAGGCACTCCGGGAAGCGGACCGGGCGGGCACTGCCCAGCACCCCCCAGCCGAGCCGGGGTTCGCCCGGGGCGTCGGAGCGGATCAGCAGCAGCCCGCTGTCGGGGGCGGCGAGCAGCAGCCGGTCGTCGCTGTCCTCGGCGATCTGGAGCAGCGGGCTGACCTCGCCGCCCCGCTCCAGGTCCACGGCGACGGCCTTGGTGCGGCCGTCCAGTTCCCGGTCCAGGGACAGCAGGCGGCCGACCCGGTCCAGCCACACCCCGCCGGAGCAGCGCCCCGGCAGGACGGCGACCCGGCGCGGCCCGCCGGCGGCGCCGGCGACCTGCCAGACGGTGCTCTCCGCGGGCCCCACCGCCAGCGCGTAGGCCCCGTGTCCGTCGGGGGAGGGCGGCAGCAGGCGGACCCGTACGCCCTCCTCGGCGGAGACCGCGCCGAGCTGGAGCTCCCCGGTGCGCGGCCCGGCCGCGGCGCCCGACGGGTAGAGCAGCGCGAACGCGTGCCGGTCGGCGACCCGGCGGTGGATCAGCACGCGCCCGTCGGCCAGCGCCAGCACCTCGCTGTCGGCCTCCTCCGGCTGCGCGAGCGGCAACGGCACCGCGTACGGCTCGGGTCCCCCCAGCGTCCACCGCTCCGGGTAGCGCGCCTGCCCCTCCCCGGCCAGCCGGGCGGCATACGCCCCGTCGGCGGCGATCGTGAACGGGGCGGTCGTCGTGATCTCGATGGCACAGACAGTCATCCGGGCCGTCACCTCCGGATGAGGAAGCTAGTTTTCGAGGCCCCCGGGGTCGCGCACGACTCGGCGGGCTTCACACGTACGGGTGGCCGCGGACCGATTCGCCGGTGGCGGAGGGTACGGCTGTGCTGTTCCATACCGGGGCGTTTGGGACCAGAGGGGCCCACCCCTCCCGAACGCCCCGGGGGAACAGCGCCGAGCGCCCGCAGGAAACCGCGAGGAACGAGTGGTTTTCGAGGACGCACGGCGCTGTGAGCCCGGCATCCAGCGCCCCGGAGGCGCGGGAGCCCGTAAAGATGGAGACGGTAACCTTGGCCTGTGCCTCGTCTCTCTGAAGTCATCGCCGCGCTGGACGCTCTCTGGCCCCCCTCGCGGGCCGAGCAGTGGGACGCCGTCGGCACCGTCTGCGGCGAACCCGATGCCGAGGTCACCCGGGTGCTGTTCGCCGTCGA
Source organism: Streptomyces lavendulae subsp. lavendulae (assembly GCF_002803845.1). GTDB lineage: Bacteria > Actinomycetota > Actinomycetes > Streptomycetales > Streptomycetaceae > Streptomyces > Streptomyces lavendulae. The sequence goes on from NZ_CP024985.1 coordinate 5,777,095, forward strand.
CCCCGTACAGGAGATCGTCGACGAGGCGGTGGAGCTGGGCGCCGACCTGCTCGTCACCCACCACCCCCTCTACCTGCGCGGCACCACCACCGTCGAGGCCGGCACCTTCAAGGGCCGCGTCGTGCACACGCTGATCAAGAACGACATCGCGCTGCACGTCGCCCACACCAACGCCGACACCGCCGACCCCGGTGTCTCCGACGCCCTCGCCGGCGCCCTCGACCTGCGCGTCACCGGCCCGCTCGTGCCCGACCCCACCGACCCGGCCGGGCGCCGGGGCCTCGGCCGGATCTGCGAGCTGGACCACCCCGAGACCCTCCGCGAGTTCGCGGCCCGCGCCGCGTCCCGGCTGCCGTCGACCGCGCAGGGCATCCGCGCCGCGGGCGACCCGGACGCGCTGATCCGTACCGTCGCCGTCAGCGGAGGCTCCGGCGACAGCCTCTTCGAGCAGGTCCGCGCCGCCGGCGTGGACGCCTTCCTCACCGCCGACCTGCGCCACCACCCGGCGTCCGAGGCCCGCGAGCGCAGCCCGCTCGCCCTCGTCGACGCCGCCCACTGGGCCACCGAGTGGCCCTGGTGCGAGCAGGCCGCCGCGCAGCTCGACGCGATCTCCGAGCGCCGGGGCTGGGGTCTGCGGACCCACGTCTCGCGCACGGTCACCGACCCGTGGACGGCGCACGCGCCGTCCGTCACCTCCCCCTCTACCTCTGGAGCCCCCAACTGAACGCCGAGCCCGCCGACCAGATCCGACTTCTCGACGTCCAGGCCCTGGACGTCCGGCTGTCTCAGCTCGCGCACAAGCGCAAGTCGCTCCCGGAGCACACCGAGGTCGACTCCCTGACCAAGGACCTCAGCCAGCAGCGCGACCTCCTCGTCGCCGCGCAGACCCAGGCCAGTGACGCCGCCCGCGAGCAGACCAAGGCGGAGCAGGACGTCGACCAGGTCCGTCAGCGCGCGGTCCGCGACCAGCAGCGGCTCGACTCCGGCGTCGGCATCTCGGCCCGGGACCTGGCGAACCTCCAGAGCGAGGTCGTCTCCCTCGCCAAGCGCCAGGGCGACCTGGAGGACGTGGTCCTGGAGGTCATGGAGCGTCTGGAGGCCGCGCAGGAGCGCGTCACCGGGCTGAAGGAGCGGGTCTCCGCCCTGGAGGCCAAGCTCGTCGACGCCACCGCGCGCCGTGACGCCGCCACCGGCGAGATCGACACCGAGGTCGCGAAGATCGACAAGGACCGCGAGGTCATCGTCGGCTCCATGCCGGCCGACCTGATGGCCCTGTACGAGAAGATCCGCGTCAAGCAGGGCGGCGTCGGCGCGGCCCGCCTGTACCAGCGCCGCTGCGAGGGCTGCCGCCTGGAGCTGGACATGGCCGAGGTCAACGAGATCAAGGCCGCGGCCCGCAACCAGGTCGTCCGGCACGAGAACTGCGGCCGCATCCTGGTCCGTGCGGCGGACTCGGGCATCTGATGCCGCGTTTCGTCGTGGAGGCGGACGGCGGTTCCCGGGGCAACCCGGGCCCCGCCGGCTACGGCGCGGTCGTCCTCGACCCGGCGACGGGGGAGACCCTGGCCGAACGCGCCGAGTTCATCGGCGTCGCGACGAACAACGTCGCCGAGTACAAGGGCCTGATCGCGGGCCTGACGGCGGCCCGTGAGCTGGCACCGGACGCGACGGTCCTGGTCCGGATGGACTCCAAGCTCGTCGTCGAGCAGATGTCGGGCCGCTGGAAGATCAAGCACCCCGACATGAAGCCGCTCGCGGCCCAGGCCGCGAAGATCCTCCCGCGCGCGCAGGTCACCTACGAGTGGATCCCGCGCGAGCGCAACAAGCACGCCGACCGGCTCGCCAACGAGGCGATGGACGCGGGCAAGCGCGGCGAGCAGTGGGAGCCGTCCCGCTCCACGGCCTTCGCCGCCGCCCCGCCCGCGGGTCCGCCCGGTGACGCGGCGAAGGGCGCGGCGGCCGTCCGCGCCGCGATGGCCTCCGGCGGCGGTACGGGAACCCGCGCGGCCGCAGCCGCGGGGACCGGCGCCGACACCCTGTTCGGCGCCACCGACGCCACCGACGCCCCCTCCGGGGACGCGCAGGCCCGCGCGGCGGAGGCCGCGGCCGTCCGCGCCGCCTCCGCGGTGGCGCGCGACACCGACACGCTCTTCGGCGCCGCCGAAGCCCCCGCCGAAGCCCCCGCGGGAGCCGACGGCGCCGGCCCGCGCCCCGCGGCCGGTTCCGACGGCGGCCACGCCACCCGGACCGCCGCGGGCACCGGCACCGGATGGGGGCCCGACCTGGGCGCGCCCGCCACCTTCGTGCTGCTGCGGCACGGCGAGACCGCCCTCACCCCGCAGAAGCGCTTCTCCGGCAGCGGCGGCACCGACCCGGAGCTGTCCCCGGCCGGCCGCCGCCAGGCCGCCGCCGTCGCCGAGGCGCTGGCCGCGCGGGGCACCGTACAGGCCGTCGTCAGCTCCCCGCTGCGCCGCTGCCGGGAGACCGCCCAGGCCGTCGCCGACCGCCTCGGGCTGCCGGTCGCGGTCGAGGAGGGCCTGCGCGAGACGGACTTCGGCGCCTGGGAGGGCCTGACCTTCGCCGAGGTGCGCGAGCGCTTCCCCGACGACCTCCAGGCCTGGCTGGACTCCCCGAAGGCGGCCCCGACGGGCGGCGGCGAGAGCTTCACGGCCGTCACCCGCCGGGTCTCGGCGGCCCGCGACCGGCTGCTGTCCGCCCACGCGGGCCGCACCGTGCTGCTGGTGACCCACGTGACCCCGGTCAAGACCCTGGTCCGGCTCGCGCTGGGCGCGCCGCCGGAGTCCCTGTTCAAGATGGAGCTGTCCGCGGCCTCCTTGTCGGCGGTGGCCTACTACGCCGACGGCAACGCCTCGGTCCGCCTCCTGAACGACACCTCGCACCTGCGGTAGCGGCCGGCCGCGCCGCGCCGGTCAGGTCCCGCAGGAGCCGGAGGACCCCCACCGCAGGAACTCGTTGCCGCCGGTGGGGTCCTCGACGAGGACCGCGTAGTCGGCGTAGGGCCAGTTCGCCGTTTCCGCCGCCGCGGCGGACAGGGCAGGGCCCCTGGACGCGCGAGGACAGGGCGACCTCGCGGCGGAACCGGGCCAGGAACTCCGGGTCCTGGGCCTGCGCCCGATGCACGGCCTTGACCGCGACCCGTACGCCCCGGGGGTCGAGACCGGCGTGGACGGTGCCCATGCCGCCCGTGCCGAGACGGCCGATGATCCGGTAGGGGCCGATCGTCGCCGGATCACCGGGATGGGCGGGGGCGACCCGCCCGCCGGGGCCATGGGTGCTCACCTGATTTCTCCCAGGAGACTCCGCCCTTCAGGGCGGGGAGGAATGGGTCCTTGGCTCGGAGTCGCGTAGCGGCGAAGTTCCCTGCGCGTCTGTTCTGAACTGTGCTCTCTTACGTTGTCAGTGGGGGCTGTTAGGTTCGGATCGTGATGATCGCAGCGGCAGCCGACGGCGCCGTGCATGCCCGGTACACGTACCGTCTGCGCGTGTCGTCCACCGCCCTGGCACGTCTGGAAGGCGAGTGGGCGCGGTGCCGGTGGGTGTGGAACGAGTGCGTGGCGATGTCCCGCAAGGTCCACGGCCTGAACAAGAACGCCAGACAGAAGACGACGTGTGGTCCGGCGCAGTTGGACAGGATGCTGACCGGGGCCCGGCGGGGCATGGCGTGGCTGCGTGAGGGCAGCTCGGTGCCGCAGCAGCAGGTCATCCGGGACTTCGCGAAGTCGCGTTCGAAGGCGCTGGGGGACATCAAGGCGAAGCTGCCGATGCGGCAGCGGGCCGGGATGCCCCGCGTCAAACGGAAGCGGGAGGCGGCGCCGTCGCTGAACTACACCCGGCGCGGCTTCCGCCTGCGGGACGGCCGCCTGCACCTGGCCGGCGGGATCGTGCTGAGTGTGGTGTGGTCTCGGGACCTCCCCACAGGCCCGTCGAGCGTGCGCGTGTACCGGGACGGCCTCGGCCACTGGTACGCCTCGTTCGTCGTCGCCACCGAGCACCAGCCGCTTCCCCCGGCCGGGGCCGTGATCGGTATTGACTGGGGTGTGAAGGAGACCGCGACCACCACGTCCGGAGCCCACGACCTGCCGCATGCCGAACACGGGAAGACAGCCGCGCAGCGCCTGGCCCGCTATCAGCGGATGATGGCCCGGCGGAAGACCCCGAAGAACCGTCCCGACACCGCCGGCTACCGCAAGGCCCGCCGGGCTGCGGCGAAGACGCACAAGAAGATCGCCCGGCAGCGGCAGGACACCGGCCGCAAGTGGGCCAAAGCCGTCGTCCGGGACTTCGACCACCTCGCCGTGGAGGACTTCCGGCCGCGCTTCCTCGCGAAGACGACCATGGCCCGCAAGGCGGCCGACGCCGCGATCGGCGCCACCAAGACGGCCCTGATCGAGATGGCCCACAAGCACGGCCGGACCGTGCACCTGGTCCACCCCGCGCACACCACCATGGACTGCGCACAGTGCGGAGCGAGAGCCAAGCACGCACTCCCCCTCTCCGAGAGAACGCGGCATGCCCGCTCACGGCTTCGAGTCCGCCGTCGGTCACCGAACAGGAAGTCACCATGAGCAACCCCTACCCCGGCCAGACGCCGCCCCCGCCCTACGGCTACCCGGTCCCGCCGCAGCCCCCGAAGAAGAACAACGTCGGCAAGATCATCGGGATCGGCTGCGGCGGACTGATCGGGCTGTCGCTGCTCCTCGCGGCCTGCGGGGCGATCATCGGAGGCAACGACGCGTTCAAGAAGGGTGCCAAGGACGGCGCGAAGTCGGTCTCGATGCCCGCTGTCTCGGCGCCCGCCGCGGCCCCGCCGGGATCCGCCCCCGCGGCGTCCGGGACGCCCGCGTCGAAGCCCGTGGCGAAGCAGGACGTGGAGCTGACCGCGACCCCGGCCGAGTTCAACGCCAGCGTGCTCGCCCAGGGCGACGACTACACCTCGGTGCAGGTGACCGTCGTCAACAACGGCGACAAGGAGGTCAGCGTCAACATCCTCTACTTCGAGGTCACGGCCGCGGACGGCACGCGCAAGACGGCCGAACTCGGGGCCGCCGGAGACCAGATCGACACGGTCACGCTCGCCAAGGGCGAGAAGGTCACCGGGGCCGTCACCGTCAAGGGGAAGATCACCGCGAAGACGGTCTACTTCAAGAACGGGCTGCTCGGGAAGAGCTACAGCACCTCGGTGAAGTAGCCGCGGCCCTGCCCCGGAAGCCGGGGAGGGGTACGGCAGACGAGCCGGCCTGTACGCCGGGTTCTGTCGCCCGGAGACCTCGCGGTCGCCGGGGAGACGGCCATCCATCTAGGACCGGCGTTGCCGCCGGTCTCGTGCGGTCTACCCGCGAACATCGGGCGGGCAGCCCTCAAGCGTTCGCGCAGACCCGTCCGGGGACGGATCCTCTTGACCTTGCTCCAGGTGGGGTTTACCTAGCCGCCTGAGTCACCTCAGGCGCTGGTGGTCTCTTACACCACCGTTTCACCCTTACCGGGGACCGAAGTCCCCGGCGGTCTGTTTTCTGTGGCACTGTCCCGCGGGTCACCCCGGGTGGGCGTTACCCACCACCCTGCCCTGTGGAGCCCGGACGTTCCTCGGCGGGATCCGGGGACCCCGACGCGGCCGCCCGGCCGACTCGTCTGTCGTGGCCACCATGTTACCGGCTGTGCCGTCACCGCTTGACCTTGACGCAACGGCAGGGTTTCTACTGGACCCCATGCGGATCGGAGAGATCGCCGCGCTCGTCGGGCTCACCACCCGGGCGATCCGGCACTACCACCATGTCGGGCTGCTCCCGGAACCGGAGCGGCGCCCCAACGGATACCGGACCTACACCGTGCGCGACGCCGTCCTGCTCGCACGGGTGCGCCGGCTCACCGAGCTCGGCCTCGGCCTCGACGAGGTGCGCGACGTGCTCGCCGACGACGCGGGGCGCGAGCTGGCCGAGGTGCTCGCCGAACTCGACGCCGACCTCGCCCGCCAGCAGGCCGAACTCGGCGCCCGCCGCCGCAGGCTCGCGGAGCTGCTCGCGGCCGGGCCCGCAGAGGGGGAGCCCGTCTCGCCCGGCCTCGCCGCACTGCTCGCACGGGCCCCGGTCACCACCTCCCCGTCCGCCGCCAAGGACCGCGAGCACCTCACCCTGCTCGACGCCACCGGAGCGGCCGGCGAGCAGATGTACGCCGCGCTCGCCCCGCTGGTCACCGACCCGGGCGTCCTCGCCCTCTACGAGCGGCTCGACGAGCTGGCCGGGGCCCCCGTCGACGACCCCCGCATCGGCCCCCTCGCCGACGCGCTCGTCGCGGCCGTCCCCGCCGGGCTGCTGGACGCGGTCCCGGCCGACGGGCCGGTCGCGCCCGGCTTCCAGGAGGCCCTGCTCGCCGAGTACGCGCCCGCCCAGGCGGAGGTCGTCCGCCGCGTGATGGCGGCGTTCGTGGAAGGGGGCCGCACGTGAGCGCCCTGCGCGCGGCCCGGATCGCGGCCGCCGCCGTGATCCCGGGCGAGCTGCTCCTCGCCGTCTGCCCGGCCGCCGGGGTGCGGCTCCCCGGCGGGCTCCCGCCCGCCGCCGAGCTGCTGGTGTGCGCCGTACTGCTGCTCCAGGCGTGGGTGCTGCGGTCGCTGTACGCGGCCGCCCGCGCGCGGGGCCTGACCCCCCGCGAGGCCCGCCGGGACGCGGTCCGCGCCGCGGTCCCCGAGTCCGTGCGCCGCCTGCTGCTGCACGAGCTGCGGGCCATCGCCTCCCTCGGCCGCTGGACGGTGCGCCGCACCCACGGGGTGCGCCCCGGGGACCTCGCCGCCGCGTACACCGGACCGCAGACGGCGATGATGTACGGACTGCTCTTCGTGTCGGTGATCGAGACCGTGGGGCTGGCCGTGCTGATCCCCTGGCCCGCCGTCCACCGGGTGCTGCTCGTCCTCGACGTGTACGGGGTGCTGCTGGTGCTCGCCCTGCACGCCGCCTGCGTGACCCGGCCGCACGGGTGCGGCCCGACGGGTCCCTGCGGATCCGCTACGGAGCCCTGTTCGACCTGGCCGTCCCGCCGGACGCGGTGGCCTCGGTACGGGTGGAGCGGCGCTACCCCGAGGGCCGGCTCGTCACCCTCTCCGAGGACGGGGTGCTCGACCTGATCGTGGGCAGCCAGACCACGGTGACCCTGGAGCTGAACCGGCCGCTGGAGTTCCGCAGGCCGCTCGGTGCCCGCGCGTCGGCCCGTACGATCCGCTTCCACGCGGACGACCCGCGGGCCCTGGTCGGCGCGCTGCGGCGGCTGCCCGCACCCCCGTGAAGGGCGCTCACCGCGCCGGGGTGAAGAGGATCTTGGCGGTGCCCGGGTCGGCCCGGGTGAGGCGGACGCGGATGCGGTCGCCGAGGGGCAGCTGTGCCGTCGGGGACTCGACGCGGCCCACCACCGCCGGGTCCTCCAGGTGGACGGTGCCCACCCGCGGCTCCTGCTCCTTGACGTCGATCACCGTCGCCTCGAAGGTCTCCCCGACCCGGTCCTTGAGCAGGGCCGCCTCCACCAGGTCCACGGACTCCCGCTCCACGGAGTTCGCCAGCCGGCCGCCCTCCGCCATCTCGTGCGGCAGCGCCTCCAGCGCCTCGACGGCCCACCCCGCCGGGTCGGTCCCGGCCGACGCGGCCAGGCACAGCTCGCCGGTGTACCGGTCGACCAGGCGGCGCAGCGGGGCGGTGCAGTGCGCGTACGGGGCCGCGACCGCGGAGTGCAGGGCCGGGTCCGGGGTCCGCCCGCCGGTGAACACCGTGTACCCGGCGCCGCGCAGCAGGGCCGTGCACTCCTGGAGGAAGGCGGCGTGCGCGGGCAGGTGCGGGTCGAGGGAGCGGACGAGCGCCGCGTACGGGACGTGGTGCGGCCAGTCGATCCGCAGGGCCTTCGCCGCCCGCCGCAGCCGGCCGACCGCGCCGTCGGGGGCGGCGGGGAGGGTGCGCAGGATGCCGGTGCCGGTGGCGAGCATCAGGTCGGCCGCGGCCATGCCGGTCATCAGGGAGATCTGCGCGTTCCAGCCGTCGGCGGGCAGCGGGGCGCGGTAGGACAGGGCGTACGAGCCGTCGGGCCGTTCGGTGACCTCCTGCTCGGGGACGTTCAGGGAGATCCCGCCGCGCTCCGTCTCCAGGGCCTCCCGCAGCGTTCCGACGACCTTCAGCAGGGCCAGGGCGGGTTCCGCGGTGCCGGAGTCGACGGCCTTCTGGACGCCCTCGTAGTCGAGCCGGGCCCGGCTGCGGACCAGGGCCCGGCGCACCCCGGTGGTCTCGACGCGGCCGTCGGCGTCCAGGTCGAGGCGCCACAGCAGGGCCGGGCGGGTCCGGCCGGGCAGCAGACTGGCCGCGTCCTCCGAGAGGACGGCCGGGTGCAGCGGGATCCGCTCGTCGGGGAAGTAGAGGGTGGTGACCCGGCGGTGGGCCTCGGCGTCGAGGGCGCCGCCCGGGGTGACGAAGGCGGCCACGTCCGCGATGGCGTAGTGCACGCGGTAGCCGCCGGCCGGCCGCAGGGCCAGGTGCATGGCCTGGTCGAGGTCGACCGAGCCCGGGGGGTCGATGGTGAACAGCGGCAGGTCGGTGGCGTCCTCGGACGGCAGCCGCGGGGCGGCGGCGGCCCGTTCGGCCTCGGCGAGCACCCCGTCCGGGAAGGCGGCGGGCACGCCCAGCCGCGTGCGCAGGTCGCGCAGCGCGGCCCGCAGGGCAGCACCCTCTGCGCCGGTCATGTGCAGGTGACGGCGTGGCATGGGTCGAGCGTAGGGCCGACGGGCCGGGGCGGCGCGGTGAGCGGTCTACCCTGGCTCGGGGGCCGCATCCCCTGCGCCGCGTCTTGTCGAAGGAGAACCACCGTGCTCGTGCTGCTGCCGCCCTCCGAGGGAAAGGCCGCCGGCGGCTCCGGCGCACCGCTGGAGCCGGGCTCCCTGTCGCTGCCGGGGCTCGCGGAGGCGCGCGCGGCCGTCCTGGAGGAGCTCGTCGGACTGTGCTGCGGGGACGAGCTCAAGGCGCGCGAGGTGCTGGGGCTGAGCGAGGGGCTGCGCGGCGAGGTGGCGAAGAATGCCGGGCTGCTCGACGCCCCGGCCCGGCCGGCCGGGGAGATCTACACCGGGGTGCTCTACGACGCGCTCGGCCTGGCCGCCCTGCCCGCGCCCGCCCGGGAGCTCGCGGAGCGGTCGCTGCTGGTGTTCTCCGGGCTGTGGGGCGCCGTGCGGGTGACCGACCGGATCCCCTCCTACCGCTGCTCGATGGGGGTCAAGCTGCCCGCGCTGGGCGCGCTGGGGGCGTACTGGCGCACCCCGATGGCCTCGGTGATGCCGGAGGCGGCGGGCGACGGGCTGGTGCTGGACCTGCGGTCCTCGGCCTACGGGGCGGCGTGGAAGCCGAAGGGGGAGACGGCGGGGCGCACGGCCACCGTACGGGTGCTGCACGCGCAGGTCGTGGACGGGGTGGAGAAGCGGTCGGTGGTGAGCCACTTCAACAAGGCCACCAAGGGGCGCCTGGTACGGGACCTGCTGCTGACCGGGGCCGTCCCCGCGTCCCCGGCGGAACTCGTCACCGCCCTGCGGGACCTGGGGTACACGGTCGAGGCGCAGGCTCCGGCGAAGCCGCTGAAGCCGTGGTCCCTCGACGTGGTCGTGAGCCAGATCCACTGAGCCCGGGGGCCGGGGGCCGGGGCCAGGCCGCCGGCCCGAGCCCGGCCCCGTCGGCCGGCCGGGCGTGCGGCGAACGGGGCCGGCGCCGGGCCGTCCGGGGTCAGCGCCCCAGGGGCCAGGCGACGGTGGCGGGGGTCTGGGCGGCGGTGCCCGCGTACTGGGCGCAGGCGTCCGTGAGGGTTTCCAGCAGCGTCAGGGGGTCCGGGAGCGGGTGGCGCATGTCGCGCAGCCAGCTCACCGAGAAGTCCCCGGGGAGGGTGGCCGGGGGGAGGAGGACGTAGCTGCCGCGGCAGTGCCAGCGCAGGCCGGGGTGTTCGTCCATCGTCTCGGGGTGGCAGTCCAGTTCGCAGGGCCACCATTCGTCCTCGTCCTCCGGCGTCCCGCGGGTCGCCGTGAAGAAGAGCATCCGGGCCTGGTCCCCCGTGCCGCCCGATTCGGCGACCGGTCCGACCTCGATGCCCGCGGCCAGCAGGCGTTCCAGCGCGTCACGTCCGGCTTCCAGCGGGACGTCGAGGACGTCGTGGACCATGCCGGTGGCGGTGATGAAGTTGGCCTGCGGCTGGTTGCGGGCCCAGCGTTCGATCTGCGCGCGGTCGGTGGTCGACTGGGTCTGCCAGGCGAAGGAGACCGGGTGCCGCGCGGGGGTGGGGCAGCCGATGCGGTCGCACGAACATCGGTAGCCGGCGGGATGCGCGGCCGGGGCGAGCGGCAGTCCGGCGGCGGCGACGGCCAGGAGGAGGGCCTCGCGGGCGGCTGCGGGGTCTTCGGGAGGGGCGGGTTTGCGGCGCCGGCGCAGCCACTGGGACATCCTGCTCTGCTCGCCGCGTTTGACGCGGCCGGACTCGGACCCCATCTATCCCCTCACCTCAACGTTGCCCCGGAAGACCGTCCCATGGTCCCACCATCCTGAGTCCCGGGTGACCGCACCCCCCGATCGGGGCCCTCCCATAACCATAGAATTCGGCCATATGTTCTCGGCCGCCGGGTCAGGCCCCGGCGGCGGCCGGGCGGGTGGTGACGTATCCCACCCCGCGCAGCACCACGTCCACCAGCGCGTCCGTGTGCGCGTGGGCGAGCGGCGCGGTCCGCATCAGCCACCGGTACGTCAGCGGTCCCACCAGCATCTCCACCATCAGGCGCAGGTCGGTGTCCGCAGGAAGCTGCCCCGCGTCCACGGCCGTGCGCAACCGCGCCTCGTAGAGGGCGAGCTGGGGTTCGAGGAGCTGTTCGGTGAAACGGGTCCCCAGGTCGGGGTCGGTCGCCCCGGCGGCGGTGAGGGCGCGGGTGGGGGCGTCGTACCGCTCGTCGAGGAACTGGTCCACCGTGATCCGCAGGACCGTCTTGAGGTCGGCCGCCAGGTCCCCGGTGTCGGGGAAGCCGGTCCAGCCGCCCTCCTCCACCGCCTCCCCGGACAGCGACAGCGAGGCGTCCAGCAGGACGGCGGCCTTCGAGGGCCACCAGCGGTAGATGGTCTGCTTGCCGACGCCCGCCCGGGCGGCGATGGCCTCGATGGTCAGCTTGTTGTAGCCGACCTCGCCCACCAGCGTGAGTGCGGCGTCGAGGATGGCGCGCCGCGAGCGCTCGCTGCGGCGGGTGGCGTCGGGGGACTTGCTCATGACGCCCAACGTATCAATGCGAGACGTCTCGTCTTTCATCCATTCCGTAAACCACCCAATCAGTTCACTGCGCGGTCCCCCTTGAGGAGAGACGATTCTTTCCACAGACGCACGCACGTGAGTCCGCAGTCGTGAGGAGCCTTCTTTGCGCAGAGACGCCACACCCCGGCGCTACCTGATGTGCCCACCCGCACACTTCAAGGTCACGTACTCCATCAACCCGTGGATGGACCCCACGAAACCGGTGGACCTGCCCCTCGCACACGCCCAGTGGGAAGACCTGAGGGACCGCTACCGCTCCCTCGGCCACACCGTCGAGATCCTCGAACCGCAGCCCGGCCTGCCCGACATGGTCTACGCCGCGAACGGCGCCCTCGTCGTCGACGGCCGGGTGCTCGGCGCCCGGTTCGCCTACCCCGAGCGCGCCGCCGAGGCGGAGATCCACCTCGACTGGTTCCGGGCGAACGGATTCACCGACGTCCACGAGCCGTCCCACGTCAACGAGGGCGAGGGCGACTTCGCCGTCACCGCCACGTACATCCTGGCGGGCCGCGGCTTCCGCTCCAGCCCGCTCTCGCACGACGAGGCCCAGGAGTTCTTCGGCCGCCCCGTCATCGGACTCGACCTGGTGGACCCGCGCTACTACCACCTGGACACCGCGCTCTGCGTCCTCGACGGCGACGAGATCATGTACCACCCGCCGGCGTTCTCCCCGGGCAGCCGGGCCGTCCTGCGGCGCCTCTTCCCGGACGCCCTGATCGTGGACTCCGAGGACGCGGCGGCCTTCGGCCTGAACTCGGTCTCCGACGGGCGCCACGTGCTGCTCCCGCAGGCCGCGACCGGGCTGCTCGCGCCGCTGCGCGAGCGCGGCTTCGAGCCGGTGCCGATGGACCTGGGCGAGCTGCTCAAGGGCGGCGGCAGCGTGAAGTGCTGCACCCAGGAGCTGAGGCCCCGGGAGCAGTGACCCCGGCGGCCCCGGCTCCACCGGCCGGGGCCCCGGCGGCCTACGCGTCGGCGGGCGGCGGCCACTCCTGGCCCCAGTCGGCGTCGCGCGCCGCCTTGTAGAGGTCGCCGTGGCGCTTGGTGACGGTGGCCCGGCTCAGGCCGGCCCCCTCGCCGCTCTGCGGGCCGCACAGCTCCAGCAGGACGAGCCCCTTCCTGATCTGCGGCCTCCGCGTGATCCGGAAGGGGACCGGCGCCACCGGGAAGCGGGTCGCGGCGACGTAGCTGAACTTCTCGTCCTCGTACGGGAGGGAGCCGCCCTTGATCTTGCGGTGCAGGGAGGAGCGGCTGACCCGCGCCGAGAAGTGGCACCAGTCCTGGCCCACCTCGATCGGGCAGGCCCCGTCGTGCGGGCAGGGCGCGGCGACCTTCAGCCCGGCCTCGATCAGCTGCTCGCGGGCCTCGCGGATGCGCAGGTAACCCTCGGGGGTGCCCGGCTCGATCAGCACCACGGCCCGCCCCGCGCGGGCCGCCTCGGCGACGACCGCCCGGCGGGCCTGCGGGGTGAGTTCGCCGAGCACGTACGACACCGTCACCAGGTCCGCGTCGGGCAGCGCGATGCCGCTGCCGATGACGGCCCGGCGCCACTCGGCACCGCGCAGCGCCTCGGAGGAGGAGCGGCCGGCCAGCTCCCGGCCGAGGGCGAGCGCGGGCTCCGCCCAGTCCAGCACCGCGGTGGTGCGGGGACCGTCCCAGGTGGCGTCGACCGCCCAGGCCGCGGCGCCCGTGCCGCCGCCGACGTCCACGTGCGAGCCCGGGACCCACTCGGGCGCGGCCTCGGCCAGCCCGTCCAGGGCGGCCCGTACGGCCTCGAAGGTGGCCGGCATCCGGTAGGCCGCGTACGCCGCCACGTCGGAGCGGTCGCGCAGGACGGGCGCGTCGGTGGGGGTGGTGCCCCGGTAGTTGGCGATCAGCCGCTCGACGGCGGCCGCGGCCTGCTTCGGCGGGAGCCCGTCGAGCAGCCCGGCGAGGGCGCTGCGGAGGGTCTCGGCGGTGGTGGGGGCGGAGGCGTTCACCAGCGAAGTTTACGGCGCCGGGCCGGGCGCCCGGTGACGCGGGCAGCGGCCGCCGTCACGCGGCCAGCGGCTCCCGCGGCCGCCAGGGGCGGCACATGCCGAGGAAGCAGCCCACCGCCAGCAGCGAGCAGCTCAGCTGGACCAGCGCCATCGGCACCGCCGTGTGCTCGCCCGCGATCCCGACCAGCGGGGAGGCGACCGCGCCGACGAGGAAGGAGGAGGTGCCCAGCAGCGCGGACGCCGAGCCGGCGGCGTGCGGGGTGCGCATCAGCGCCTGCGCGTTGGTGTTCGGCAGCACCAGGCCCATCGCCGACATCAGCACGAACAGCGCGGCGGCGACGGGCACCAGCCCGACCTCCCCGAACGCTCCCGTGGACATGAGCAGAAGCGCCACCGAGGCCACGGTGATGGTCGCGATCCCGGCACCCAGGGCCTTGTCCAGGCTGACCCGGCCGACCAGCAGCTTGCCGTTGATCTGGCCGACGACGATCAGCCCGACGGAGTTGAGGCCGAACAGCAGGCTGAAGGCCTGCGGGGAGGCCCCGTAGATCTCCTGTACCACGAAGGGCGAGGCGGATATGTAGGAGAAGAGCACCGCGAAGGCGAAGCCGCCCGTCAGGGTGTACCCGGCGAAGACCCGGTCGCCGAGCAGCCCGCGCATGGTCCGCAGCGCGGAACCCACGCCGCCGGTCTGGCGGCGCTCGGGCGGGAGCGTCTCCCCGAGGCTGCGCCAGACCACCACGGTGAGGGCGAGACCGACGACGGCGAGGACGACGAAGACCCCGCGCCAGTCGGCGAGCCGCAGCACCTGGCCGCCGATGAGCGGCGCGACGATCGGGGCGGCCCCGGATATGAGCATCAGGGTGGAGAAGAAGCGGGCCATCTCGACGCCGTCGTACAGGTCGCGCACGACGGCGCGGGCGATGACGACCCCGGCGGCGCCGGCCAGGCCCTGGACCAGGCGGAAGCCGATCAGCAGCTCGGCGGTCGGGGCGAGGGCGCAGACCGCGGTGGCGAGGACGTAGAGGACCATGCCCGCGAGCAGCGGCCGGCGGCGGCCCCACTTGTCGCTCATCGGGCCGATGACCAGCTGGCCCAGCGCCATCCCCGCGAGGCAGGCGGTGAGGGTGAGCTGGACGGTCGCGGCCGGGCTGTGCAGGGCGTCGGTCACCTCCGGCAGCGCCGGCAGGTACATGTCCATGGACAGCGGGGGGAGCGCGGTGAGCCCGCCCAGCACGAAGGTCACCAGCAGACCGGTGCGGCGCGCGGCCGCCAGGGGGACGGCCGCGGCGGGCGAGGGGGACGGGGATCCGGGCGTGCCGCCCTGCGCGGGGGCCGCCGACGGGCCTCTCTCCGACATGCCGAACTCCAGTCTTCTCATCCGATGTACGCACCCCTGACCGACCCATGCTCTCAGCTGTCGGAACGTCCCGAGCCGGACGTGCGGTGTGACGTACCCTGCGGCCCCATGAACCCACCGCTGAAGAAGATCGCCGTCGTGACGGGTGCCGGTACCGGGATCGGCCGCTCCGTCGCCCTCGCCCTGGCCGGGGCGGGCTGGTCGGTGGCCGTGGCCGGACGCCGGACCGGACCCCTGGAGGAGACGGCCGCGGCCGCCGGGCCGGACGCGGACGTCCTGCCCGTACGGGCGGACGTGAGCGATCCGGCCGACGTGGCCGCGCTCTTCGCCACCGTCCGCGAGCACTACGGGCGCCTCGACCTGCTCTTCAACAACGCCGGCACCTTCGGCCCGGCCGGGGTCGCGCTGGAGGACATCTCCTACGAGGCCTGGCGGCAGGTCGTCGACGTCAACCTCACCGGCTCCTTCCTCTGCGCCCAGGCCGCCTTCCGGGCGATGAAGGAGCAGGACCCGCAGGGCGGCCGGATCATCAACAACGGCTCCATCTCCGCCCACGTGCCCCGCCCGAACTCCGTCGCCTACACCGCGACCAAGCACGCCATGACGGGCCTGACCAAGTCCCTGTCCCTGGACGGGCGCCCGTACCGGATCGCCTGCGGCCAGATCGACATCGGCAACGCGGCCACCGAGATGACCGAGCGCATGCAGACCGGCATCCTCCAGGCGGACGGCCGGCTGGCCGTGGAACCGGTGATGGACGCCGCCGACGTGGCCCGCACGGTCCTGCACATGGCGGAGCTGCCGCTGGAGGCCAACGTCCAGTTCGCGACGGTGATGGCGACGGCGATGCCGTACATCGGCCGCGGCTGACGGCCGGGAACGGCGGCGGGGCCACGGCCGGTGACGGCCGTGACCCCGCGCCTCCCGCCCGCGCCCTTGCGGGATCAGACGGGGTCGACCTGCCAGATGAAGCAGTCGGCCGCCTTCTGCGGCTCCTTGCCGAGCAGCGAGGTGAGGGTGCCGCGCAGCTCGGGGGTGCGCTCCTGCGCCACGGGCAGGACGATCAGACCGGCCTTCCAGTGGGCGAGGTCCCCACGGGCCTCCTCGCGCATCTCCGGGGTGACGTCCGGCGGCGGGACGGTACCCCAGCGCATGTCGCGCAGCAGGTCGGACAGCATCCGGGGCTTGGCGCCGTAGATCCCGACGCGGTCGGGCCCGTCGGGCCCGTTGAAGTAGCCGCCGGCCAGCTTGAACCCGAAGCCGGTGTTGCTCTGCCAGCGCAGGGAGGCCGCGTACCGGGGGTCGGGCAGCGGCACCGGGACCAGGGACCGGCCGTCCTTGAGGTAGTCCTCGTACAGGCCCCGGGCGATGAAGGCCGGTACGGGTTCGCGCTCCTCGACGACCAGCGGCAGCGGCAGGATCGGCACCAGCGCGGCGGCCACGGCCAGGTACCCCACGAAGCGGTGCTCGCGGGCGCGGAAGCCCACGATCCGGTCGAGCGCGAGGGCCAGCAGGATGCCGAAGACGGGCGCGCACACCATGGCGACCCGGCTCTCGATGACCGATTCGAGCAGCGGCAGGTGCCGCAGGACCCGCCAGGGCGCGGGAACCGTGATGCCGAACTTGTCGATCTCCACCCGGGGTCCCAGGGAGAGCACGGCGGTGGCCAGCGCGGTGATGCCGAGGGCGCGCACCACGGGCCGCCGCCACAGCCACAGGGTGATGCCGGTGGCCAGGGCGAGCAGGGGCCAGCCGTAGAAGGCGTTCTGCTCGGTGGTGTTCAGCGAGAGCCTGCCCGCGGTCTCGGCGTTGCCGAACAGCGAGCGGGCCGAGTACTCGGTCAGGGCGCGCAGCGGGTTGCCGGCGCCGCCCTCGCCGTGGAGCACCGAGTGGTAGCTCTGCGGGCCGAAGAACTGCCAGTACAGGGGGAAGGCGACCAGCGGCAGGGAGACGGCCGCCGTGATCGCCAGGCCCTTGGCCAGCGGCCGCACCGCCGCGCGGGCGGTCTCGCGGTCGACGTACGCGTGGACGAGGGCGAAGATCAGCATGCCCATCGCGGCCAGCAGGAACGGCTCTTCGCCGAGGAAGATCTGGTAGGCGGAGAACAGCCCCAGCAGCACGCCGTCGCGGACGACGTTCCTGCCCTCGCACAGCCGCAGGGCCCGGTCGATGATGACCGGGATCATGAAGAGCACGACGAAGTTCGGGTGGGCGTTGGCGTGCGAGACCATCGGCGGCGCGAAGGCGGCCAGGGCCCCGCCCGCGGCGGCCGCCCACCGGCTCTCGGTGAACCGGCGGTGGATCAGCCAGTACCAGGACCAGGCGGTCGCGGCGATGCCGAGGGTGAACACCAGGGCCAGCGTGACGGTCGGGCCGAAGAGCAGGGTGACCGGGGTGAAGGGGACCGAAAGCCCGAGCATCACCGTGTTCCCCATCAGATTCACGCCGTCCGGCATGTTCTGGAAGTCGGTGAACAGTGGGTTCCGCAGGTGCGCGACGTTGTCGGCGGTGACCCCGAAGAACCATTCCCACTGGTTCTGGTCCTGGAGGGAATGGGCGAGGATCGATCCGTCCAGGTCCCCCCACCACCCCTTGTAGAGGTAGAGGGAGGCCAGCAGGTACAGCGCGGCCACGGCGATGCCGCCGGCGTTCAGGCGCATCAGTTCGCCGAGCGTGCGCAGGTAGTCCAGGAGCTGGACCTTGGAGCCGTCCTGGTGCGCCCAGCGGACCGGAACCTCGGCGACCGGCCACCCCTTGCGCCGGAAGTACTGGAGGATCTCCACGTCGATGGCCCAGCCGTCGAGCCTGGCGGCCCCGAAGGCCGCGCGGGCCTGATCCCCGTCGAACAGCTTGAACCCGCACTGGGTGTCGCGGATCCCGCGGACGGCGACCAGCCGGATGACCCGGTTGCCGACCCAGCCGAGCACCTCGCGCAGCGCGCTCTGCTGGCGTTCCACGGCGGAGTCGCGGTGGGCGCGCGAGCCGATGGCGGCGTCCAGGGTCGGGTCGTCGGCCAGGGCCTTCTCCAGCCGGGCCAGCTCCTCCATGGGGGTCGCCAGGTCCGCGTCCATGATGAGCACGCGCCGCCCCAGCGAGGCCGCGACGCCGAGCCGCAGCGCGCTGCCCTTGCCGCGGTTCTGCTCGGACTGCACCAGCCGGATCCGGTGTTCGTCGACACCGGCCTTCAGGGCGACGGCGGCGGTCCGGTCGGGGGAGCCGTCGTCGACGACGATGACCTCCCAGTCCTCCGTACCGGTGC
Organism: Streptomyces lavendulae subsp. lavendulae; assembly: GCF_002803845.1. Lineage (GTDB taxonomy): Bacteria > Actinomycetota > Actinomycetes > Streptomycetales > Streptomycetaceae > Streptomyces > Streptomyces lavendulae. The sequence goes on from NZ_CP024985.1 coordinate 5,795,000, forward strand.
CGACGTGGGAGTCCAGGTAGGACCGGACGACGTCCAGGGTGGGCCCGAGGCGGTCTTCCTCCCGGTAGGCGGGGATGACCACGGACAGGCCTACGGCCCCCGGTCCCTGGTCGGCGGGTTCGCCCGTGGCGGTGGCACCGCGGGACCTGAGTATGCCGTTCTGCACGTACAAGCCATTCGTCGAGTTGTCCGGTCCGGCCGGGAGACGCACCGCGAACGAACGGCCGGCCCGGCCTCGTCACCGCCGCGGAAGCGTCCGCGGGGGAGAGGCGGCGGGGAAAGACTCGGAGACCCGGTCCGAGAACACCTTGTGCGACGGCAGTTACGGACGGGCGAATCGAATTCGGCCATGTTTTTTCGCGGGGATAACGGTTCTACCCCGTGTGACCACGCATCGTTACCCCCCTCGGCGCGGCTCCAACTGCCTCTTTTTGTGGTCGAAAGGACAGAGGGCCCGGACCAATATAGATCAGCCTTCAACGGACGACCCACCGATCCGCCCGGAACGGCGGGCCGTTCTCGCGGGAAATGCGTAGGGAGATATTCCGGTTGGGACCCTCATGACGACTGAAAACAGGGACGCACGGGGTGGCGGGCCGCCCGGTTCCGTACTGCGGCTGGCCGCGTACCCGGAGGCGGAGCTGCCCGGGGAGCTGGCGCGGCAGGTGGCCGGGATCGAGGCCCGGGTGTGGCCCGGGAGCCGCTTCGGGCACGACCCGCTGCTGAGGCCGCGGGTGCTGGTGCTGCTCGACGGGGACGGGGTGGTCGGGGCTTCCCTGACCCTGCTGTACAAGGAGGTTCCGTGCGGCGGGCGGGTGCGGCGGGCCGCCGGGCTGAGCGGTGTGGTGACCCGGCCCGAGTGGTGCGGGCGGGGGCTCGGGGGCCGGCTGGTGGCCGGGGCGCGGGCGGTGCTGGAGGCCGATCCGGCCGTGGACCTGGCCCTGTTCAGCTGTGACCGGCCGCTCGCGGCGTTCTACGAGAGGGCCGGCTTCGAGCGGCTGCCCGGGACCGTCCTCGTCGGCGGGACCCCCGACGAGCCGCTGGCCACCGACGCGCCGGGCTTCGACAAGGAGGTGCTCGGCGCCTTCTTCGCCGCCGGGGCGGACGGGGGAGCGGACCGGGCCGCCCTGAGCGGGAGCAGGGTGGCGCTCCACCCGGGCACCGTCGACCGGCTCTGGTAGCGCCGGGAAACGCGGGACGCCCGGCCGGGGGCCGGGCGTCGGGCGGGGTGCCGGGCGGGGGTCAGCCGCGGGCGGGGGTCGGTTCCTTCGGGGCCGGGGCCGCCTTGGGGCGGGCCGGGAGGAGGAACAGCGCCAGGACGACGACCAGGTACAGGGACCACACCGCCAGCTGGTAAGCCGTCGGGTCCGGCTGGAAGTTGAAGACGCCCTTGAGCAGGACCCCGTACCAGCTGTCCGGCGGGATCGCCGAGCTGATGTCGAAGGCCTTGTCGTGCAGGCCGTCCAGGAAGCCGGCCTCCTGGAGGTCGTGGACGCCGTACGCGAGGACGCCCGCGGCCACGATCACCAGCATGCCGCCGGTCCACTTGAAGAACTTCGCCAGGTTGATCTTCAGCGCGCCCCGGTAGAACAGCCAGCCCAGGAAGATCGCCGTCGCGATGCCCAGCAGCACGCCGATCAGCGGGGCCGAGGAGCCCTCGCCGCTCGCGCGGACCGAGGCCCACACGAACAGCGCCGTCTCCAGGCCCTCGCGGCCCACCGCCAGGAAGGCGGTGGCCACCAGGGCGCCCGTGCCCATCGCGAGGGCGGCGTCCAGCTTGCCCTCCAGTTCGCCCTTCAGGTGCCGCGCGGTCTTCTTCATCCAGAAGACCATCCACGTGACCAGGCCCACCGAGATGATCGAGAGGCTGCCGCCCAGGAGCTCCTGGGCCTCGAAGGTGAGTTCCTGGGTGCCGAAGGTCAGCAGAGCGCCGAACGCCAGCGAGATCGTGCAGGCGATCCCGATGCCGAGCCACACCGGACGCAGCGCGCCCCGGTTCTCCGTCTTCACCAGGTAGGCGACCAGGATGCAGACGACCAGGCTGGCCTCAAGGCCTTCGCGCAGGCCGATCAGATAGTTGCCGAACACGGCGTTTCCTCTCCGGCGGGGACTACGCGAACAGCGTCCGGCCCCACCAGTCGTCCTTGTCGCGGACGCCCGGCGGGACGGCGAAGACGGCCGAACCCACGTGCTGGATGTATTCGTTGAGCGCGTCGTTCTTCGCCAGCTGCCGCTGGATCGGGATGAAGCCCTTGCGGACGTCGCGCTGGTAGGCGAGGAAGAACAGGCCCGCGTCGAGGCGGCCCAGTCCGTCCGTGCCGTCGGTGAAGGAGTAGCCGCGGCGCAGGATCGTCGCCCCGTCGTTGGAGTCCGGGTGCGCCAGGCGCACGTGCGCCTGCGGCTTCATCGCCTTCAGGAACGGCTCGTCGCGCTCCTTGGACTTGCCGACCGGCGCGCCCTCGCCCTTGTCGCGGCCGAAGACGTCCTCCTGCTCCTGCAGGGAGGTCCGGTCCCAGGTCTCGATGTGCATCCGGATGCGGCGGGCGACCAGGTACGAGCCACCGGTCAGCCAGGCGCTGCCGTCGTTCGCGCCGACCCACACGTGCTTGTCGAGGGCCGCGGTGTCGGTGCCCGAGACGTTACGGGTGCCGTCCTTGAAGCCCATCATGTTGCGCGGGGTCTGCGCGTCCGGGGTGGTCGAGGAGGTCTTGCCGAAGCCGAGCTGCGACCAGCGGACGGCGACCTTGCCGAAGCCGATGCGGGCGAGCTGGCGGATGGCGTGCACGGCGACCTGCGGGTCGTCCGCGCAGGCCTGGACGCACAGGTCGCCGCCGGAGCGGGCCTGGTCCAGGTTGTCGCCGGGGAAGGCCTCCAGGTCCACCAGGGCCTCCGGGCGCTTGCCCTCCAGGCCGAAGCGGTCCTTGGCGAACAGGCCCGGACCGAAGCCGATGGTCAGGGTGAGGCGGGAGGGCTTGAGGCCGAGGGCCTCGCCGGTGTCGGTCGGCGGGGCCTCGGGCAGGCCCTCGTACGCGTCGCCGACCGGCAGGCCGGCCGTCATCAGACGGGCCGCGGCGGTCCACTCCTTGAGGAGCCGGACCAGCTCGTCGCGGTTCTTGGTCTTCACGTCGAAGGCCGCGAAGTGCAGCCGGTCCTGGACGGCGCTGGCGATCCCGGACTGGTGCTCGCCGTGGAACGGCACCGCCGCCCCGGCGGAGGCCGCCGGAGCCATGTCCGAGCCGCCGCCCAGCGCGGCGACCGTGCCGCCGGCGGCGGCGGCGCCGATCGCGAGACCGGCTCCGCCCCAGCCGAGCACCGAACGCCGCGAGGGGGCACCCGCGCCGGTGGAGGACTCCTGCGACACCTGGTCGGTCATGCTGTTTCTCCCGCCTCTGCCTTGATCCCGGTACTACTTGGCGACCGCTGCGGCGAGCTTGGAGAGCGGCTCGGCGAGGGAGTTGACCCCGTCCGAGAGCTCCTTGCGCTCCGCGTCCCCGACCTTGTCGTAGGAGGTGAACTCGTAGCCGTTCTTGTCGGCGCGGTACTTGTCCAGCAGGGTGTTCAGGGCCGCGAACTGGGTGTCGAGCTGCTTGACGAGCTCGGCGTCGTTCTTCTGGGCGGTCGGCTTGAGCAGCTCGTACGCCTTCTCCGCGCCCTCGACGTTGCCCTTGAAGTCGATCAGGTCGGTGTGGGAGTAGCGCTCCTCCTCACCCGTCACCTTGCCGGTGGCGACCTCGTCGAGCAGTTCCTTGGCGCCGTTGGCCATCGAGGTCGGGGTGATCTCCGCCGTGCCGATCTTCTTGTGCCATTCGGTCACGTCGGTCATCAGGGTGTCGGCGAGCTTCTTCTCGTCGTCGCCGATCTTGTTGTCGGCCCACAGGGCCTTCTCCAGGCGGTGCCAGCCGGTCCACGTCTGACCGGCCTCCAGGCCGTCCTCGCGGACGTCGACCTTCGGGTCGATGTCACCGAAGGACTCGGCGACCGGCTCGGTGCGCTCCCAGCCCAGGCGCGAGGGCGCGTACGCCTTCTTCGCGGCCTCGACGTCGCCCGCCTTGACCGCGTCCACGAAGGTCTTGGTCGTGGGGAGGGAGGCCTCGGCCTGCTCGACGACGTACTTGCGGTACGAGGCGACCGCGGCGTCCAGCTCGGGGCTGCGCTTCTCGCCGCTGCCCTGGCCGGTGGCCTTGACCTTGGTGCGGATGCCGTCGCCCTTCATGCCGGGCTTGCAGGCGAACGCGTAGTCGCCCGCCTTGATCTCGGCGGTGATGGTGGCCTTGGTGCCGGGGCCGATGTTCTCGCGCTCGGCGACGATGCGGTCGTCCGGGAAGAGCACGTAGAGCTCGGTGACCTTGGAGCCCTTGTTCTCGACCTCGATGGAGACCTTGCCGGCCGGGAACTCGGTCTTGGAGACCTCGCAGCCGCTGTCCGTCGCGTTGACCTTGATGGCGCCCGAGCCGCTGTCGTCGCCCTTGTCCGCGCAGCCGGTGACGGCGGTGAGCGCGACGACGACGGCGGCCGCGGAGAGGACGGTGAGACGGGCGGGGCGCATGCGGGCTCCTGGCGGGGGTGGAGGCTGGGTGAGGCTCGGTGGGGCTTGGTGAGGCGGACCTAACTTAACCGAGGCTTACCTGACCGATGCCCGCTCGTCCAGTGATTCAGCTCTCACCTTCCGGCCCCGGACACGACCCCGTCACGGCCCCTCCATGACTGACTCAAGCGGAGGTCAAGCGCTGGTCAAGTCCCCGTCGGCGTTCCGCGGGCCGCAAGGGTTACCGGCCGGTTCTCCCTTGGCCTCCGCCCGTACGGGGACCACCAGCGGGGCCCCGGTGCGGGGGTGCGGGAAGACCTCCACCGGCTGCCGGTAGACCCGGCTCAGCAGCCCGTCCCCGAAGACCTCCGAGGGGGGTCCGGCGGCGGCGATCCGCCCGTCGTGCAGCACGGCGACCCGGTCCGCGTACGCGGCCGCCAGCCCGAGGTCGTGCAGGACGACGACCACCGCGTCCCCGGCCGCGGCCCGCTCCCGGCAGACCCGCAGCACCAGCTCCTGGTGGCGCAGGTCCAGGGCGGCCGTGGGCTCGTCGAGCAGCATCAGCGGAGCCCGCTGGGCCAGTACGCGGGCCAGCGCGACCCGGGCCCGTTCGCCGCCGGAGAGGGCCGAGAAGGGGCGTCCGGCGAAACCGGTCACCTCGGCGGCGGCCATCGCGGCGGCCACCGACTCCTCGTCGGCGTCGGCCAGGGCGGTGCCCGCCCAGGGGGCGCGGCCCATCCGGACCACGTCCGCCACCGGGAACGGGAAGGACAGCGCGGCCGACTGGGGCAGCACCGAGCGGCGCAGGGCCAGTTCGGGCGCCGTCCACCCGGACACCGGGCGCCCGTCGACGTACACGGTCCCGGAGTCCGCGGGCAGATCGGCGGCCAGCGCCCCCAACAGGGTCGACTTCCCGGCGCCGTTGGGGCCGACCAGGGCCAGCACCTCGCCCGCGTACGCGCTCAGCCCGATCCCGGCGAGCACCTCGCGCTCCCCGAGCCGCACGTGCAGGTCCTCCGCCCGGACCAGGACCTCGCCGGGGGCGGGGCGGGCGGGCACGGTGCGCGGGCGGCGGCCGAAGAGGGCGGCCCGGCCGCGGCGGAGGGCGCTCATGCCCAGCCTCCTTGCCTGCGCCGGGTGCGGCGCAGCAGCCAGAAGAAGAACGGACTGCCGATCAGGGCGGTGAGCACGCCGAGGGGCAGCTCGGCGGGCGCGGCGACGGTACGGGCGGCCAGGTCGCCGCCGGCCAGGACCACGGCGCCGGCGAGCGCGCTGCCGGGTACCAGGAAGCGGTGTCCGGGGCCGTTCGCCATCCGCAGCAGGTGCGGGACGAGCAGGCCCACGAAGGTGATGACCCCGGCCACGGCGACGGCGGCCGCCGTCAGCAGGGCCACGACCAGGATCAGGGCCAGGCGCAGCCGCTCCACGTCGATCCCCAGGTGACGGGCCGGGCGTTCGCCGAGCGCGAGGAGGTCGAGGCGGCGGGCGTACAGGGGGGCGGCGATCAGTCCGGCGAGGGCGCAGGGCAGGACGGCGAGCACCTTGGGCCAGGTGGCCTGGGCGAGGGAGCCGAGCTGCCAGAAGGTGATCTGGTTGACCTGGCCGCTGTCGGCGAAGAAGACGAACAGGCCGATCAGGGCGCCCGCGAAGGCGTTGACGGCGATGCCGGTGAGGATCAGGGTGACGACTTCGGTGCGGCCGCCGTTGCGCGAGAGCAGGTAGACGGCGCCGACCGTGAACAGGCCCGCGACGAAGGCGCAGGCGGTGACGGTCCAGTTCCCGAGGAAGCCGAGGCCCAGTCCGATCGCGGCGACCGCGCCCACGGCGGAGCCCGCCGAGATGCCGATCACGCCGGGTTCGGCGAGCGGATTGCCGAACACCCCCTGCATCAGGGCGCCCGCGCAGCCGAGACTGGCGCCGACGAGCACCGCGAGCACGACGCGGGGGAGGCGTACGTTCCACAGGACGCTCTCCCCGACCCGGTCGAGGGGGGCACCGCCGAGGCCCAGGCGGTGCTGGACGGAGGCGAGCACGTCGGCGGTGGGGATGCGGTACGCGCCGACTCCGGCGGAGACCAGGGCGAGCACCAGCAGCACGGTCACCAGCGCGGCGGCGAGCCACAGGGCCCGGCGGGGCCGGCCCGGCCCGGCGGCCCCGCCGGGGGCTCGCGGGGAGGGCGGGGGCGCGGTCCCGGTGTCCCGCGCGGCTGCGCCGCCGCGCGGGGGATCGCAGGGGAGGGTCACGTCAGGCGCCCTTGCCGTAGAGCTGGGCGACCAGGGAGGAGAGCACCTGGTCGGTGCGGGGGCCGTAGTTGAGGAGAACCCCGTCGTCGACGGTGAGCACGCGGCGGTCCATCCCGGCCGGCGTCTGGGCCACGCCCGGGATCTTGACCAGGCCGTCGACGCCGCCGACGGATTCGAGGCCCTTGGTCATGACGAGGATCGCGTCGGGCGCGGCGGCGGCCAGCGCCTCGCTGGTGAGCGGGGTGAAGTCCTTGCCGAGCCCGGACTCCTTGCCGGTGTCCACCGCGCCCGCCGCCTCCAGCAGCGAGGCCGCGCCGGAGTCGGAGCCGCCGAGCAGGTAGACGGACGCGGTGCCGCGCAGGTAGAGGAAGGCCACCCGGGGCTTCTTCGCCGTTCCGGCGGGAACGCCCTTGCGGGCGGCGGCGATCCGGTCGGCGGTGCGGCCGCTGAGCTGCGTGCCCGCCTCCCGCACGCCGAGCGCGGCGGCCACCGCGCCGATCCGCTTCGGCACGTCCTCCAGCGATGTGGCGGCAGCGAGCACCAGGACCGGGATGCCGGCGTCGCGGATCTGCCGGACCGCTTCGGCGGGTCCGGTGGTGGTCTCGGCGAGCACCAGTGTCGGACGCAGCGACAGGACGCTCTCGGCGGAGACGTCGTGACCGCGTGTCACCACGGGCAGGGACGCGGCCTGTTCGAAGGTGGCGGTGATGTCCCGGGCGACGACCTGCCCGCCCAGGCCGAGGGTCTGGACGATCTCGTTGAGGCTGCCGGTCAGCGGGATGATCCGGTCAGCGGAGGTGACGGTGACCTGCGTCCCGTCGGCCGAGGGGACCGTCACCGGCAGCGCGGGGCGCGCGGTGCCGGCCAGCGGTTCCACCCGGTCCGGGAGGACGGCGGCGCCGGGCCGGGCGGGGGAGGAGCCCGCGGGGGCGTCCGTTCCCGCGCAGCCGGTCACGGCCAGTGCCAGGGCCACGACGACGGCGGCGAGGCGGGGGAAGCGCGGTGGCGTGGCGGGCGTGGGCACGAAGGCACCGTCCTGATCGTGCGGGTGGGGGCGGGGAGCGAGGTCGCGTCGACATCGGGGTTCCCCGCTCGACCGGGATAGCTTAGGTTAGCCTAACCTCACTTGCTAGACCCTGGAGGGGGACGTCCATGTCCGCACGACCCACCCGCGCGTTCACCGCGGCCCTGCTGGCGGCCCTGCTGGCGGCCCTGCTGGCGGCCCTGCTCGGGGCCCTGCTCCCGGCCTCCGCCGCCCACGCGGCGAGCCGCACCGTGCAGGGGGGCCGACTCGACTGGGGCGTCAAATCCTCCTTCCAGAGTTATGTCACGGGGCCGGTCGCGAAAGGCGGTTTCAAGCTGAAGGGCGGAGCCGCGACCGTGGGCGGCAGCCTGTTCCGCTTCCACTCGGCGGCCGGCTCCTACGACCCCGACTCCGGTGAGTTCAACGCCTCCTTCTCCGGCGGGGTGAGCTTCCAGGGGCACCAGAAGCCCGACGGCGCGTACGAGCTCGACATGACCGTCAGCCGGCCGACCGTCCGGATTTCCGGCGGTACCGGCACCCTCTACCTCGACGTGTCCAGCAAGGCCAAGGACACCGGCGTGGTCACCGAGGAGTTCCAGGTGCCCTTCGCCACGCTCGCCCTCGGCGGCATCGGCATGAAGGGCGGCGGCTCCCCGATAGCCCTGGCCAACGTGCCCACGACCCTCACGGCCCAGGGCGCCAAGGCCTTCGCCGGCTACTACCAGGCCGGCGCCCCGCTCGACCCCGTATCGCTCTCCGCCGACGTCGTCACCGCCCCGCAGGGCGCCCCGCCCGCCCAGGCCCCGGCGTCCCCGCAGACACCGGGCGCGCCGTCCGAAGCCCCGCAGGGGCAGGGCGCGTTCGCCGACGCCGCCGTGGACTGGGGCGTGCGCCGCACCTTCCGCGAGTACGTGACCGGCTCGATCGGCCAGGGCAAGTGGACGCTCGCCGACGGCGCCCAGGACGGCGGCGCGCTGTTCCGCTTCCCGCGGGGCAAGGGGTCGTACGACGGCCAGAAGGGGTCCCTCGACGCGGCGTTCGCCGGTACGGTCCACTTCACGGGCGCCCATCTCGACCTCACGCTCGGCAAGGTCGGCGTCAAGGTCGAGAACGGCAAGGGCGTCCTGACCGCCGACGTGACCACCGGCGGGGAGACGAAGGGTGCCGTGGCGCTCGTCGCGTTCGACGCCAAGGGCCTGAAGACCGAGGGGAAGCTCGCCACCTTGACCGAAGCCCCGGCCACCCTCACCGAGGGCGGCGCCCAGGCCTTCAACTCCATGTACCGGCCGGGCACCGAGATGGACCCCGTCTCGCTGTCCGTCGCGCTCGACGCGGGCGCCACCCTGCCCGCCCTGCCCGACCTGGGCTCCACGGCCGCCCCCTCGCCCGCACCGCCGGCCGCTTCGGCCTCCGCCCCCGCCTCCCCGGGTCCGGCCGCCGCGGCCGAGCGGTCCTCGTCGGCCGGTGCCTACCTCGGCCTCGCCGCCGCCGCGGTCCTGGTCCTGGCCGGCGCCGGAACGTTCCTGGTGCTGCGCAGGCGCCGCGCGGCAGCGGCCGGCGCGGGGCCCGCCGACACCCCGTAATGCCCCTCCCAGCCCTCCCAGCCCTCCCAGCCCTCCCAGCCCTTCCTTTCCCTCCATGCCTCCAGGGAGTTCCCACCCATGTCGTCCCACCGCCGCCCCGCCTTCCTCGCGGCCGCCGTCCTCACCGCCGCCACCCTCACCGCCGCCGCCTTCGTCATACCCGCCACGGCGGCGGACGCCGTGCCGGCCGCCGGGGCGCCGGCCGCCGCCGCGCCGGTCAAGGTCATCGGCGGCACCCTCGACTGGGGCCTGCTCGCCGACTACCGCGCGTACGTGACGGGCATGGCCAAGGGCACCATCACCGTGGCCGACGGCGCCAAGACCAACGCGGACGGCAGCCTGCAGTTCGGCGAAGCCACCGGCGCCTACGACGAGGCCGCCGGGAACGTGCTGAAGGCCGCCTTCAAGGGCAGCGTCACCTTCTCCTCGCCCGCCCCGCCCGTCGGCCACGGCTTCGAGATCAAGCTCTCGGACTTCCGCATCGACACGGGCACCAAGAAGGTCACCGCCGACGTCACCAAGGGCGGCAGCACCACCCAGGACGTCCCGCTCGCGGACGTCGCCTTCGGCCGGCCGCCGATGGACAGGCTGGCGACCGTCCTCACCAAGGAGACGGCCGACGCGCTGGGTGCGACCCGGTACAACAAGCTGGACGGAGACCCGCTCACCGTCAAGGTCCAGTTCGAGAGCCCCAGCCCCGGCACCTCCCCCAGCACCTCTCCGAAGCCCTCCACCACCGGCGGCACGCCCCCCGCCGACGGGGTGCAGAAGCTCCTCGCGGGCCGGCTGCGCTGGGGCGTGAAGGAGAGCTTGCGCTCGTACGTGACCAGCGTGACCCCGGCGGCCGGGGCCGTGAAGGACGGCGAGAGCTTCTCCTTCGCCTTCGGCAAGGGCGAGCTGGACACCAAGAAGCACAAGCTGAGCGCCTCCTTCGAGGGCAGCCTGCGCTTCCGGCACGCCGACCACGGCATCGACATGACCTTCGCCAACGTGCGCGTCGACACCGAGGGCGACAAGGGCACCCTGGTCCTCGACGTCATCACCCCCGAGGGCGCGAAGACGAACGTCCCCTTCGCCACCCTCAGCCTGCCGAAGGCGGACTACACGACGCAGAACAAGGTGCTGGCCCTGAACGGCGTCCGCGCCGCCCTCACCGCCGAGGGCGCGGCCGCCTTCACGTACAAGGGCGAGCCCATGTACAAGACCGGCGTGCGCATCGACGACGTCAACCTGTCGGTGGGCCTGGACAAGGACGTCCCCCTTCCCTCCACCGGCGGCACCGGAACCACGGGCGGCTCGAACACCACCGGGGGGTCGGGCACCACGGGAGGCAGCACGGGCACCACGACCGGCGGCACCACCACCGGCGGCACGGTCGGCGGCTCCTCCGGCACCGGCGGTTCCACCGGAACCACCGGCTCCTCCGGCGGTTCCGTGGGCGGGAAGCTCGCCTCCACCGGGGCCGAGGTCCCGGCCGGCGCCCTCCTCGGTGCCTCCGGCGCGGTCATCGCCGCCGGCGCCGGTGCCGTGTACGTCGCGCGCCGCCGCCGAACGGCCGGTCACTGACCCGTGCTTGAATGCCCGCGTGAACGATCTGGATGTGATCAAGGTCTTCTGCGCGGGTGACGGCCGGTTCGGCAACCTGCTCGGAGTCGTGCGCGACGGCCGGACCTGCCCCGAGGACGCGGACCGGCAGGCCCTCGCGGCCGAACTGGGCTACAGCGAGACGGTGTTCGTCGACGACCCCGAGCGCGGGGTCGTCGACATCCGCACGCCCGGCACCCGCATGTCCTTCGCGGGCCACCCGCTGGTCGGCGTCGCCTGGCTGCTGGACATCGAGGAACTCCAGCCGCCCGCCGGCTCCGTATGGGCCCGCGACGACGGGGAGTTCACCTGGATCACGGCCCGCCCCGAATGGGTCACGGGCAAGCGCACCGAGCAGTACGCGGACCCCGCCGAGGTCGACGCGCTGCCCGCACCGCCGCCCGGCGAGGGCTGGCTGTACGCGTGGGCCTGGGAGGACGAGGCCGCCGGCCGCATCCGGGCCCGGGGCTTCCCGCGCCGCCCCGACGGGGCCATCACCGAGGACGAGGCCACCGGCTCGGCGGCGATCCTGCTGACGGCCCAGCTCAACCGCGCCCTGAACATCACCCAGGGCGCGGGCTCCCAGATCCTCACCGCGCCGGGCCCCGACGGCACCGTCGAGATCGGCGGCCGCGTCCGCTTCGCGGAGCCCCGGCGGCCCTCCGCCTGACGCGGTGCCCGGCGGGTGCGCCGGGCACCCGCCGGGCACCCGCCGGGGTGCGGGTCAGGCGCTCAGCCGGAACTGCTCGCCCAGCTCCCGGAAGACCGCGCCGTTGAAGTCGAAGGCGCGCTTGCACTCGTCGATGATCCGCTGCTTCTCCAGGTCGTCCGCGGCGATCGCGTCGAGCAGCTCGCGGTAGGTCCGCTTGAAGGCGGCCGGGTTCGCGATGTCCGCGAAGACGTAGAACCGCACGCCGTCGCCCTTGCGCTCGAAGCCCCAGGTGCGCTCCGCCTTGTCCCGGATGATCTGGCCGCCCGAGAGGTCGCCCAGGTAGCGGGTGTAGTGGTGGGCGACGTACCCGCCCGGCCAGGAGGCCGCGCACTCGGCCACGCGGGCCGCGTAGGCCAGGGTCGCGGGCAGCGCCACGACCGACTCGCGCCAGCCGGGGCCCAGCAGGTGCGCCAGGTCCCGCTCGATCTCGGCGACGCGCATCAGCTCGGGCCGGATGAAGGGCCCGGCCACCGGGTCCTCGCGGAGCGCTCCGGCCGCGTCCTCCAGCGCCCGGTACACGAACCACAGCTGCTCGGTGTAGCGGGTGTACGCGTCCACGCCGAGCCGACCGCCGAGCAGGTCGCTCATGAACGTCGAGGTCTCGGCTTCGGTGTGCTGCTCGTGCGAGGCGACACGGATGACCGTGGAGAAGGCGTCCAAGGCGGACCTCCGGAAAGAGGAATCGGGCGCGACGGCACGGTGCCGCCACGCCCGATCTTCCTACTTAGGTTTGCCTAAGTCAATGTGTTCCCGACGCCTTGTCGGTAAAAAACGGCCCGGCCTCGGACCGTCCCCGCGCTAGGGAAGGGTCAGGATCTCCGCCCCCGAGTCCGTCACCACGAGCGTGTGCTCGAACTGCGCGGTGCGCTTGCGGTCCTTCGTGACGACCGTCCAGCCGTCCTCCCACATGTCGTACTCGTGGGTGCCCAGCGTCAGCATCGGCTCGATCGTGAAGGTCATGCCGGGCTCGATGACGGTGGTCGCGTGCGGGCTGTCGTAGTGCGGGACGATCAGGCCGGAGTGGAACGACGAGTTGATCCCGTGCCCGGTGAAGTCGCGGACCACGCCGTACCCGAAGCGCTTCGCGTACGACTCGATGACCCGGCCGATGACGTTGATCTGGCGGCCCGGCTTGACCGCCTTGATCGCCCGGTTCAGGGCCTCGCGGGTGCGCTCCACCAGCAGCCGGGACTCCTCGTCCACCTCGCCGCACAGGTAGGTGGCGTTGTTGTCGCCGTGCACCCCGCCGATGTACGCGGTCACGTCGAGGTTCACGATGTCGCCGTCCTTCAGGACGGTCGAGTCGGGGATCCCGTGGCAGATGACCTCGTTGAGCGAGGAACACAGGGACTTCGGGAAGCCCCGGTACCCCAGCGTCGACGGGTAGGCGCCGTGGTCGCACATGAACTCGTGCGCGACCCGGTCCAGCTCGTCGGTGGTCACCCCCGGGGCGATGTGCTTGGCGGCCTCCTCCATCGCCCTGGCGGCGATCCGGCCGGCGATGCGCATCGCCTCGATGGTCTCGGCCGACTGCACCTCCGGTCCGGTGTACGGAGTGGGCATCGGCTTGCCCACGTACTCGGGCCGGCGGATGTTACCGGGAACGGAACGGACGGGAGAGAGCTCGCCTGGTACGAGCAGCGACTGGCCAGACATGCAAGCGAGTGTATCCAGCGGGTATGGGGCAGCATGGCGGACAGAGGAAGGAGCCGACGATGGCCCTGTTCAAGAAGCGCCAGGTGGGAAAGCCCGGCGAGTGGTACTACTGCCTGGTCCACAAGAAGGTCGAAGAGGGCCCGGAATGTCCGGCCAAGGACCGCTTCGGCCCGTACGCCACGCCCGAGGAGGCGACGCACGCCATGGAGACGGCGCAGGAGCGCAACCTCGAATGGCAGAACGACCCCAAGTGGAACGACAGGACCCGCGAAGAGGAAGAGGGCACGGCCCCCTAGCCGCGGCCCGTTCGTCCCCTCACCAGCGGCTGGGCGGCGGCGCGGTCAGCTGGTCGGCCAGCCGCGCCAGCCGGTCCCGCAGCCGCTGCGGGCCGCGCCGCACCGGCAGGCCGTTCTCCCCGGCCGCGGCGCTGACCAGGTGCTGCACCGTGTCCAGGTCCAGCTCCGCGGTGGCGGCGGGCACCGACAGCGCGTCGTGCGCCAGCGTGCCCAGATCCGGATCCCCGCCGTCCAGGGACAGTACGGTCGCCCCCGCCCGGCGGGCGTCGTGGACCCGCTCCAGCAGCCCGGCGCCCGGCCGCTCCGGCGCCACCACCAGCAGCGTGTGCCCGCGCCGGGCCGCCTCCAGCCGGCCCAGCCCCACCGACAGGTGCGGCGGCGCGTCCGGCCGCACGTGGTGGCGCACCAGCGTCGGCGCCAGCTCCGGCAGCCCCGACCAGGCGGCCTCGTCCACCAGGTGCGCCGCAAGGTGCCAGGGCTCGTACTGCTCGGTGCCCACGAGCAGCAGCGGCCCGCCCGACGGCACCACGGACCGCCGCAGCGAACCGGCGAACCGCCGCGCCTCGCCGGGCCAGTGCGTCCCGGCGAGCACCTCGCGCAGCAGCGCGACCCTCACGGCATCCATGGCGGCATCCTGCACCACCCGGGCGGACACGGGGGGCGTACGGGCACTTCCCACCCCTTCGGACCTGGGGTACTCGGCAGTACCCTCGCCCCCATGACTTCCTCAGACAGCACGCAGAAGCCGCCGGCCAAGGACCCCTGGGACCTGCCGGACGTCTCCGGCCTGGTCGTCGGCGTCCTCGGCGGCACCGGCGACCAGGGCCGCGGCCTCGCCTACCGCCTCGCGCGGGCCGGCCAGAAGGTGATCATCGGCTCCCGCGCCGCCGACCGCGCACGGGCCGCCGCCGACGAGCTCGGACTCGGCGTGGAGGGCGCCGACAACGCCGAGTGCGCCCGCCGCAGCGACATCGTGATCATCGCGGTGCCGTGGGAGGGCCACGCCAAGACCCTCGAAGCCCTCCGCGAGGACCTCGCGGGCAAGCTCGTCGTCGACTGCGTCAACCCGCTCGGCTTCGACAAGCAGGGCGCCTACGCCCTCCGGGTCGAGGAGGGCAGCGCCGCCCAGCAGGCCGCCGCCCTGCTCCCGGACTCCCGCGTCACCGCAGCCTTCCACCACCTCTCCGCGGTCCTCCTCCAGGACGCCTCGGTGGAGGAGATCGACACCGACGTCATGGTCCTCGGCGAGTCCCGCGCCGACACCGACATCGTCCAGGCCCTCGCGGCCCGCATCCCGGGCATGCGCGGCGTCTTCGCGGGCCGGCTGCGCAACGCCCACCAGGTCGAGGCCATGGTCGCCAACCTGATCTCCACCAACCGCCGCTACAAGGCCCACGCGGGCCTGCGCCTCACGGACGTCTGATCCCCGTACCCGTGGCCGCGGCCCCTGCCCCGTCGTCGTCCCGCCCCGCCGGAGCGGGACCCCGACGGGGATGGGGGACACTGGAGGGGTTCGACCCCCTTCCCTGTCGCCGAGGAGCTGTTCCGGATGCCCCGCCTTGCCGTGTTCGCCGTTGTCGTCTGCCTCCTCGCCGTGGCCGCGGCCGTGGTCGCCTTCATGGAGGGCAGCTTCCTCGGGATCGTCTGGGTGCTGCTGGCCGGGCTGACGTCCAACATGGCCTGGTACTACGTGCGCAAGGACAGGGCGGACAAGCAGCGCCGGGCACAGCAGGCCGCCTAGGCCCCCGCCGTCCGGCGGGCTTGACCCTCACGTGGCGTGATGCCGCATCGTCGGGGGCGTGGAAGAGCATCTGACCGTGGGACGTGTCGCCGAGCTGGCCGACGTGAGCGTCCGCACGCTTCATCACTACGACGAGATCGGCCTCGTGCCGTCGTCCGCGCGGACCGCGGCCGGATACCGGGCCTACTCGGCGGGCGACGTGGAGCGGCTGCGGGAGGTGCTCGCCTACCGGCGGCTGGGCTTCGGGCTGCGCGAGATCGCGGATCTCGTCGACGACCCGACCACCGACGCCGTCGCGCACCTGCACCGGCTGCGAGGCCTGCTGCGGGAACAGCGCGACCGCGCCGCCGCCATGGTGACCGCCATAGACGGGGAACTGGAGGCACGGGCGATGGGGATCCGGACGACGCCGGAGGAACAGCTCAAGGTGTTCGGCGCACAGCTGTACGAGACGATCGGGTCCGCGTACCCGGCGACGCGGCGCACCGAGCCGCGGATCGCCGAGAAGATCTGGGAAGCGCTCGGGGACGCCCGGACGGTCCTGAACGTCGGGGCCGGTACCGGCTCCTACGAACCCACCGACCGCGAGGTCACGGCGGTGGAACCGTCGGCGGTCATGCGGGCACAGCGTCCCGCGGGCGCGGCGCCGTGCGTGGCCGCCACCGCGGAGCGGCTCCCCTTCGCGGACCGGTCCTTCGACGCCGCCATGGCCGTCAGCACCGTCCACCACTGGCCGGACCCGGTCGCCGGGCTGCGCGAGATGAAGCGCGTCGCCGACCGCGTGGTGGTGTTCACATACGACGCCGGTTCGCCCGGCTGGCTGGAGCGGTTCTGGCTGACCCGCGACTACCTGCCCGAATTCGGCGACCTCCTCGCCGGCTGGCCCTCGCTCGCCGACATGACCCGCGCGATCGGCGGCCGCGCGGAGCCGGTCCTCATCCCGTGGGACTGCGCCGACGGCTTCTTCGAGGCCCACTGGCGCCGGCCCGAGGCGTACCTGGAGGAACACGTGCGCCGCGCCGTATCGGTGTGGACCAGAGTCGGGCCGGAGGCCGAGGAGCGGGCGGTGAACGGGCTCCGCGAGGACCTCGCCTCCGGCCGCTGGGCCGAGCGCAACCGCGACCTCGTCGCCCTCGACACCGCCGAGTTGGGCCTGCGCCTCATCGTGGCCTGACACCGGCGGGCCGTGGCGGGAGCCGCCACCGGCTCCCGCTACTGCGCGCCGTCGACCGTGCAGAGGCCGTTCGGGTCCTGCCAGAAGCGGTACAGGTCGTGGCCGCAGTACGTCTCCAGCTCCGAGACGCCCAGACCGCGCAGGATCCCGTCCACCGCGCCGAAGAAGAAGGCGTTCACCTCCGGGATCCACAGCAGCGCGAACACCCCGATCAGCGCGAAGGGCGCCAGCGGCGCCAGTTCGCGGCGGGCCCGGTGCGAGAGCCAGGGCTCGATCACCCCGTAGCCGTCCAGCCCCGGGACCGGCAGGAAGTTCAGGATCGCCGCCGAGACCTGGAGCAGCGCCAGGAACGCCAGCGCGAAGCGGAACGTGAACGGGACCCCGTCGAGGGCGTCCAGCCAGAACGGCGCCGTGCAGACGGCCGCGAACAGCACGTTCGTCAGCGGCCCCGCGGCCGAGACCAGGCTGTGGTTCCAGCGGCCCCGGATCCGGTCCCGCTCGATGTACACCGCCCCGCCGGGCAGGCCCAGCCCGCCCAGGATCACGAACACCACCGGCAGCACGATGCTGAGCATCGCGTGCGTGTACTTCAGGGGGTTCAGCGTCAGGTAGCCCTTCGCGCCGACCGTGATGTCCCCGCCGTGCAGGGCGGTGCGGGCGTGCGCGTACTCGTGCAGGCACAGCGAGACGACCCACGCCGACGTCACGAACAGGAACACCGCCAGCCCCGGGCTGGCGGCGTACCCGGTCCACACCGCCCAGCCGGTGACCGCCATGACGGCGGCGATGCCGAGGAATACGGAACTGATCTGCCGCTCGCCGCGGCTCCCCTGGTGACCCATGCGGCGAAACCTATCCCGGCGACCGGACGGCCCGGGCCGCGGGGCCGGGGACAATGGGCCGGTGCGCTACGCGATCCTCGGTACCACCCAGGCCTCCCACGACGACGGGACCACCGTCGCCGTCGGCGGCGCGCGCCTGCGGGCGCTCCTGACCGCGCTCGCCCTGCGCCCGGGGCGGGCGGTACCGGCCGCGCTGCTCGTCGGCGAGGTCTGGGACGCCGACCCCCCGGCCGAGCCGGTGCCCGCGCTCCAGGCGCTGGTGGGCCGGCTGCGGCGGACGCTGGGGCACGCCGCCGTGCGCTCGGGCCCCGGCGGCTACCTGCTGGACGCGCAGCGCGAGGACGTCGACGCCTTCCGCTTCGAACGGCTCGTCCGGGCCGCCGCCGAGGCCCCGGACCCGGCCGGGGCGGCGGCCCTGTACGACGAGGCCCTCGCACTGTGGCGGGGCCCGGCGCTGGCCTCGCTGCCCGAGGCGGCGGCGGAGGCCGCGCGCTGGGAAGCCGTACGGATGGACGCGCGCCGGGGCCGCCTCGGCGCGGCCCTGGCGCTGGGCGAGGCGGAGGCGGCCCTGCCGGAGCTGGCCGAACTGTGCGCCCGGCAGCCCCTGGACGAGCCGTTGCAGGTGCTGCGGATCAGGGCCCTGCGGGCGGTGGGCCGGCCCGCGCAGGCACTGGCCGCCTACGAGGCCGTCCGCCGGGACCTGTCGGCCCGCCTGGGCACCGACCCGGGCCCCCAGCTCCGCGCCCTCCACGCGGAACTCCTCACCCCAGCCCCCGCACCCCCCGCGGCAGGCACCCCGGCCTGGGACCACCCGGCCCCGGACCCCGCCCGCGCGCCGGACCAGGTCGCGCCCCCGACCGCGGGCGCTCCCGCCCCGGTCCGGGTGCCGCAGGCCGCAGCTCCGGCCGCGGCCGCCGAGACCACCGGGGCCCCGGCCCCCGTCGGGAACCTGCGGGTGCGGCTCACCTCCTTCGTCGGGCGGGAGGGGGACATCCGGGTGCTCGGGGAGGATCTCGGGCGGGCCCGGCTCGTCACGCTCCTCGGGCCCGGCGGGGCCGGCAAGACGCGGCTGTCGCAGGAGGCCGCCGAATGGCACGCCCCCCGCTCCGGGGCCTGGCCCGACGGGGTGTGGCTCGTCGAACTGGCGCCCGTGGACGACCCCGAGGACGTCGCCGAAGCCGCCCTCGCCGCGCTCGGTGCACGCGAGACGAAGCTGCGCGGCGCCGCCGCCGAGGAACTGCGCGCGCTCACCGACCGCACCGGGGACGCCCCGCTCGACCGGCTCGCCGAACACTGCTCCCGCCGCCGGCTCCTGCTGCTCCTGGACAACTGCGAGCACGTCGTCGGCGCCGCCGCCGAACTCGCGGAACGCCTGCTGACCCACTGCCCCGGCGTGCAGATCCTCGCCACCAGCCGCGAACCCCTCGGCGTGCCCGGCGAGTTCCTGCGCCCCGTCGAACCACTGCCCGACCCCGTCGCCCTCTCGCTCCTCGACGACCGCGGCGCCGCCGTACGGCCGGGGTTCAGCGTCGCCGAGGACCCGGAGGCCGCGGCCGAGATCTGCCGGCGCCTCGACGGCCTGCCGCTGGCCATCGAACTGGCCGCGGCCCGGCTGCGGCTGCTCACCCCGCGCCAGATCGCCGACCGGCTCGACGACCGCTTCCGCCTCCTCACCGGCGGAGCCCGCACCGTCCTGCCCCGCCAGCAGACCCTGCGCGCGGTCGTCGACTGGTCCTGGGACCTCCTCGACGCCTCCGAACGGGCCGTCCTCGCCCGCCTGTCGGTCTTCGCCGGCGGCTGCGACCTGGCCGCCGCCGAAGCCGTCTGCGTCGAGCCGCAGGACCCCCTCGACGTCGCCGACGTCCTCGGTTCCCTCGTCGACAAGTCCCTCGTCGTCGCCGAACCCGACGAGGGGGCCGGCGGAATGCGCTACCGCCTCCTGGAGACCGTCGCCGAGTACGCCACCGAACGCCTCGACGCGTCCGACGACGACCGCCCCGCCACCGAGCGCCGTCACCTCGTCCACTACCGCGAACTCGCCCGCGCCGCCGAGCCCCTGCTCCGCGGCCACGGCCAGCGCGCCGCCACCGAGCGGATCGGCACCGAGTACGAGAACATCCGTACCGCCCTGCGTTGCGCCGTCGCCGCCCGCGACGCCGACGAGGTGCTCTGCCTCGTCCACTCCCTGAGCTGGTACTGGCACATGCACGACCTGCGCGCCGAGTCCCGCCACTGGGCCGAGGCCGCCGCCGCCCTGGGCCCCGACCCCTTCACGGCGCCCGTGACCCCCGCCGAGCCCGTCTACGAGCAGCTCGTCGCCTCGCCCCCGCCCTACTCCGGCGAGCTGCTCGCCGAGGCCTGGCGGGCCCTGCACCTGTTGCGGCTGGCCTCCTGGGACCAGACCAGCGCGGGCTGGGACACCCCCGAGACCCGCGCCCAGGTCGACGGGGTACTCGCCGCCTACCGGCCCGGACTCCCGCAGACCTGCCGCACCCCCGGCTCCCTGTGGATCTACGCCGTCATGATCGCGGGAGACCCGGCGCTGCTCCAGCGCGTCATCGACGAGACCGTCGCCACCGCCCGCGCGCTCGGCTACCGCTGGGAACTGGCCACCGCCCTCCAGCTCCGCGCCAACATCCTCGCCAACCGCGCCGACTGGGCGGGCGACGCCACCCGCGACGCCGAGGAGAGCCTGGTCCTCTTCCGGGAACTCGGCGACGCCTGGGGCTGCGCCGAGGCGCTCTCCGCGCGGGCCGAGGCCCTGGAGAAGCGCGGCGCGTACGCCCCGGCCGGGCAGTGCTACCGGGAGGCGGTCGCCTACGCCGAACGCCTCGGCGCCAAGGCGCAGGTGACGGTCCTGCGGGTGCGGATGGCCGGCGTGCTCGCCGAGGGCGGCCGGACCGAGGAGGCCGAGGAGATCCTCGGCGGGATCCTCGCCACGGCGCAGACCTACGGCAACGAGGCCATGCCCGCCGCCCGGATGTTCCTCGCCGGCATCCTCGGCCGCACGGGCCGGATCCCCGAGGCGCGGGCACAGCTGCAGTTCCTGCGGGAGGAGTTCGCCTTCGGGGCCTTCGCCGTCTTCGACGGGTTCCTGCTCGGCACCATGGCCTGGCTCGACAACCAGGAGGGCCAGCACGAGGAGGCCCTCGTACGGCTACGCCGGGCCATGGAGACGGTGGTGGACCCGATGGCCCGCCTGATGGCCCCGCAGATGCCGGCCGTGTACCTGCTGACGGCCGCCCTCGCCCGGGCCGCGCTCGGCGGCCCCGCGGGCGCGTACGACGCCGCGCGGCTGACCGGGGCCTACCGGGCGCTGCTGCCGCCCGAGCACTTCAGCGTCTCCACCGAACGCGAGGACGCCGCCCGCGTCGAGGAGCTGGCGCGGGCGGAGCTGGGGGACGCCGGGTACGAGGCCGCGTACGCCGAAGGCGGCGGCCTCACCCTGGAGGAGGCCACCGCCCTCATCTGATCCCCCGCCGTCCCCCGTGGGGTCCGTCCGGGACGCGATCCGGACGGACCGGCCGGGACAGGATCAGGTCTTCTGACGGAACTTGCGGACCGCCAGCGGCATGGTCACGGCGGTGAGGCCCACCGACCAGGCCAGGGTGATCCACACGGAGTTCCCGAGGGGGGTCCCGTTGATCAGCCCGCGGGCCGCGTCGGCCAGGTTCGACAGCGGGTTGACGTCCGTGAAGCTCTGCAGCCAGCCCGGCATCGTCGTCGGCGGGGCGAAGATCGAGCTGCCGAACTGGAGCGGCATCAGCACCAGCATCGCCATGCCCTGCACGGCCTGCGCGGTCTTCATGGTGAGACCCAGCAGGATGAAGATCCACATCAGGGAGGCGCCGAAGACGGCCGACAGCCCGATGGCGAGGAACAGGTCCAGCACCGAGGACTTGATCGACAGGCCGAGCAGGAAGCCCATCCCGAGCAGGATCGAGATGGCGACCATCATCCGGCCGAGCTCGACCACGATCTTGGCGATGAGCACGGAGGAGCGGGCGATCGGCATGGACCGGAACCGGTCCATCACACCCTTCTTGAAGTCGTCGTTGACCCCGGTCCCGACGCCCATCGCGATGTTCATGCCCATCATCGCCATCAGGCCCGGGACCACGTAGTTGACGTACTCGCCCTGGTTGCCCTTGCCGGAGATCGCACCGCCGAAGACGAACACGAACAGCAGCGTGAAGATGATCGGCATGAACAGGACGTCGAACATCGACTCGGGGTCCTGCTTGATCTGCAGGGCGTTGCGGCGGGCCAGGGCGCCGATGTGCCGCAGGTTGGCCCGCAGCCCGATCCGGTCCTCGGCCGGGGGCCGCGGACCGGCGGCCGGGGAGGCCGCCGGGGTGCTGGGCTTCGTCGTGGTTACGGTGCTCATGCCGCGACCTCCTCGGTCTGCTCGGTGGGAACGGAGTCCTCGGCGGCGGGCTTCTGGCCGGTGATGGCCAGGAAGACCTCGTCGAGGCTGGGCAGGTAGGTGCCGATGTCGGAGATGGCGTACCCGCGGGCCGCCAGCAGCCCGACGACGGCCGTCAGCTGCTCGTCGGCCAGGATCGGCACCAGCAGCGTCCCCTCGTCCGGGACGGCCTGGGATCCGGCGACGCCGTCCAGCCCGGTCTCGGCGAGGGCGCGGGCCATGCCCGGCAGGTCGGCCGGGTCGGCCGGCCGGATGCGCAGGGTGCGGCCGCCGACGCGCGCCTTCAGCTCGTCGACCTTGCCGTTGGCGATGACCTTGCCGCGGTCGATGACCGTCAGCTCGCTCGCGAGCTGCTCGGCCTCCTCCATGTACTGGGTGGTGAGCAGCACGGTGGCGCCCTCGGCGACCAGCCGCTGCACCTCGTCCCACACCTCGTTGCGGGTACGGGGGTCCAGACCGGTGGTCGGCTCGTCCAGGTAGAGCACGGCCGGGTTGCCGATCAGCGAGGCGGCCAGGTCGAGACGCCGGCGCATGCCGCCGGAGTAGTTCATCACGGCCTTCTTCGCGGCCTCGGTCAGGGAGAACCGCTCCAGCATCTCGTCCGCCCGCTTCCGGGCGTCCTTGCGGGACAGGTCCAGCAGCCGGCCGATCATGTAGAGGTTCTCCCAGCCGGAGAGCTTCTCGTCGACCGAGGCGTACTGGCCGGTCAGGCCTATGGTGCGGCGCAGCTGCCGGGGCTGGCGGACCACGTCGTAGCCCGCGACCCGGGCGGTGCCGGAGTC
This sequence comes from Streptomyces lavendulae subsp. lavendulae, assembly GCF_002803845.1. Classification (GTDB taxonomy): domain Bacteria; phylum Actinomycetota; class Actinomycetes; order Streptomycetales; family Streptomycetaceae; genus Streptomyces; species Streptomyces lavendulae. Next base: position 5,817,588 of record NZ_CP024985.1, read on the forward strand.
CGGGACGATCAGGGTGGACAGGCAGCGGACCAGGGTGGTCTTGCCCGCCCCGTTGGGGCCGAGGACACCGAGGACGGTGCCTTCGCGCACGTCCAGGTCGACCCCGTCGAGGGCCTTGGTCTCGCCGTAGTGCTTGACCAGTCCCCGGACCTCCACGGCGTGGGGAGAGTTGTCGTTTCGCGTCATGTCCACCATGGGACCATCCGCCGCTGACAAAGCTCCGACAGCCGGCCGACAGCCGGCCGACGGGCCACCGACGGAAAGACGACGGGAAGGCGGCGGCCCGCCGACGTCGTGTCGGCGGGCCGTCGCCCACTCCCGGCGGGGCCGTGCGGCCCCGGCCCGATCAGTGGAAGGCGTGCTCCGGCTGGGGGAACGTTCCGCCGACCACGTCCTCGGCGAAGGCCTTCGCCGCGTCCGTCATCGTGCTCCGCAGGTTCGCGTACTGCTTCACGAACTTCGGCATCTTCCCGCCGGTCAGGCCCATCATGTCGGTCCACACCAGCACCTGCGCGTCGCACTCCGACCCGGCGCCGATGCCGACGGTCGGGATGTGCAGGGACCGGGTGACCTCGGCGGCGAGCTCGGCCGGGACCAATTCCAGGACCACCGCGAAGGCGCCCGCGTCCTGCGCGGCCTTGGCGTCGCGCAGCAGCTGGTGCGCGGCCTCGTCGCTGCGGCCCTGCACCCGGTAGCCCATGGCGTTCACGGACTGCGGGGTCAGGCCCAGGTGGGACATGACCGGGATGCCGGACTGCACGATCAGCTCGGTCTGCGCCAGCGACCGCTCGCCGCCCTCCAGCTTGACCGCGCCGACCCCGGCCTCCTTGACCAGCCGGGTCGCGCTGCGCAGCGCCTGCACGGCGCCTTCCTGGTAGGAGCCGAAGGGCAGGTCGCCGACGATCAGGGCCCGGCTGGTGCCCCGTACGACGGCCGCCGACAGCAGGGTCATCTCGTCCATCGTCACGGGGACGGTGGTCTCGTAGCCGAGGTGACAGTTGCCCATCGAGTCACCGACGAGCATCACCGGGATGCCGGCCTCGTCGAAGACGGACGCCGTCATGGCGTCGTAGGCGGTGAGCATGGGCCACTTCTCGCCGCGTTCCTTGGCGAGGGCGAGGTCGCGGACGGTGATGCGCCGGGTGCCCGCACCTCCGTACAGGGTGGGGGAGGCGGCTTCGCGGGCAGGCGAAACGGCGTGCGTCATTGCAACTGCTCCTTGTGTCATCTCGAGGCGCCCTCACGGCGTCCCCGGACTCACCCACCATGGTGGCACCCCCACCGCCGTGCGCGGAAGTGGCCGGGTTCCGACGCGCTGACCCGTACGTCACACTCCTGGCCCGCCTCCGGGCGCGCCCGAGCCAATGTGCGCGTTTCGTGACAAGCGGAACCCTTGCCGCACGGCCGTTCGTCCTCCCGGTCGTACGGCCGCGAGGACGGCACGGAAGGCCCCGTACATCGCCTAGGGTCAAGGGGCGGAGACGGAGCGCGAGCACGGCAGCGAGGACATGGCATGGCACAGGCGTACATGACGGAGACGGGGAACGGCGGCGCAGAGCCCGGGCCCTCCGGATCCGGTCTCCGACGCCGACTGGCCGAACTGCGCCACGACCGGGGCATCTGGCGGCGCGGGATCGTCACCGCGGCCCTCGCCGCGCTGGTCTCCCTCGTCATGATCTTCCACGCGGAGCTGCCGAACGACATCGGGAACCTCGGCAGCCTCACCGAGACCTTCCTGCCCTGGCTGGGCCTGTCCGTGCCGCTGCTGCTGGTCGCCGCCGTGGTCCGCAAGTCCGCCACCGCGCTGATCGCGATACTGCTGACCACGGCGGTGTGGGTGAACCTCTTCGGCGGGCTGATCACCGACAAGTCCGCCGGCGGCGGCAACCTGATGGTCGCCACCCACAACGTGGACGCCGACAACCCCGACCCGCGCGGCACCGCGGCCTCCGTCGCCAAGTCCGGGGCCGACGTGCTGGCCCTGACCGAGCTCGCAGGCGACGCCGTCCCGGTCTACGAGAAGGCCCTGGCGGACACGTACAAGTACCACGCGGTCGAGGGCACCGTCGGCGTGTGGAGCAAGTACCCGCTGACCTCCAGCAAGCCCGTCGACATCCGCCTCGGCTGGACCCGCGCCATGCGCACCACCGCCGCCACCCCCTTCGGCGAGATCGGGGTCTACGTGGCCCACCTGCCGTCGGTGCGCGTCAAGCTCAACGCCGGGTTCACGGCCAACCAGCGCGACAACAGCGCCGACGCGCTGGGCGCGGCCCTCGCCTCCGAGGGGCTGAAGAAGGTCGTCCTCCTCGGCGACCTCAACGGCACCATGAACGACCGCTCCCTGTCCGAGGTCACCTCCCAGATGCGCTCCACCCAGGGCGCAGCCGGCCACGGCTTCGGCTTCAGCTGGCCCGCGCAGTTCCCGATGGCCCGGATCGACCAGATCATGGTGCGCGGCATCAAGCCGGAGGCCTCCTGGACCCTGCCCCGCACCGGCAGCGACCACCTCCCGGTGGCGGCCCGGCTCACCGTCCGGCCGTAACGCCCCCGTCCACGCCGAAGGCCCCCGGACGCTCCCGCGAGGAGCGTCCGGGGCCTTCGGCGTGGCGTACGGCGGGCGGGGGAGCTACGCGTGCTCGCGCCAGCCGTTGGTGATGGGCAGGCGGCGGTCCTTGCCGAAGCCCTTCGCCGAGATCTTGGTGCCCGGCGGGTACTGGCGGCGCTTGTACTCCGCCGTGTCCACCATGCGCAGGGTCTTCGCGACCAGCTCGCGGTCGAAGCCGGCCGCGACGATCGCCTCCAGGCCCTGGTCGCGGTCCACGTACAGCTCCAGGATCGCGTCGAGCACCGGGTAGTCCGGCAGCGAGTCCGTGTCGACCTGTCCCGGGCGCAGCTCGGCGCTCGGCGGCTTCACGATCGAGTTCTCCGGGATCGGCGGGGTCTCGCCGCGTTCGGCGGCCGCCCGGTTGCGGTACTCGGCGAGCCGGAAGATGTCCGTCTTGTAGACGTCCTTGATCGGGCCGTAGGCGCCGACCGAGTCCCCGTAGAGGGTGGAGTAGCCGACGGCCAGCTCGGACTTGTTGCCCGGGGCCAGCACGATGTGGCCCTCCTGGTTGGAGACCGCCATCAGCATGGTGCCGCGCAGCCGGGACTGGAGGTTCTCCTCGGCGAGGCCGGTGAGGCCCAGCGAGCCCATGTACGCGTCGAACATCGGCTCGATCGGCACGGTCCGGAAGTTCAGGCCGGTCCGCTCGGCCAGGTCGGCCGCATCGCCCTTGGAATGGTCCGAGGAGTACTTCGAGGGCATCGAGATGCCGTACACGTTCTGCGCGCCGATCGCGTCGCAGGCGATGGCCGCGACGAGGGCCGAGTCGATGCCGCCGGAGAGGCCGATCAGGACGGAGCGGAAACCGTTCTTCTTCACGTACGCGCGCAGGCCCACGACGAGCGCGTCGTAGATCTCCTCGTCGTCATCCAGGCGGTCGGCGTAGCCGCCGGCCACCACCGCCTCGAACGGGGCCGCCGGTTCCTCGGAGAGGATCACGCGGTCGATCCGCAGGCCGTCGTCGACGACGCCCTCGGGGGCGTCGGGCCGGGCGGCCGGCAGGTCGAGGTCGACGAGGACGCAGCCCTCGGAGAACTGCGGGGCGCGGGCGATGACCTCGCCGTCGGCGTCCACGACGATCGAGTCGCCGTCGAAGACGAGCTCGTCCTGGCCGCCGATCATCGCCAGGTACGCCAGGGTGCAGCCGGCCTCCTGGGCGCGCTTGCGCACCAGTTCGAGGCGCAGGTCGTCCTTGTTGCGCTCGTACGGGGAGGCGTTGATCGAGACCAGCAGTCCGGCCCCGGCGGAGCGGGTGGCCGGCACCCGGCCGCCCTCCTGCCAGAGGTCCTCGCAGATGGCCAGCGCCACGTCGACGCCGTGCACCCGGATGACCGGCTGGGTGTCGCCCGGCACGAAGTAGCGGAACTCGTCGAAGACCCCGTAGTTGGGCAGGTGGTGCTTGGCGAAGCGCAGGACCACCTCGCCCCGGTGCAGCACGGCGGCGGCGTTCTCGGGGGAGCCGGCGGGCCGGCCCAGTCGGGGCGCGGCCTTCTCGGTGCGGTCGAGGTAGCCGACGACGACCGGCAGCTCGCCGAGGCCCTCCTCGGCGAGCCGCCGCGCGAGGTCGCGCAGCGCGGCGCGGGAGGCCTCGACGAAGGAGCCGCGCAGGGCGAGGTCCTCGACGGGGTACCCGGTCAGCACCATCTCCGGGAACGCCACCAGATGGGCGCCCTGCTCGGCGGAGTGCCGGGTCCAGTGGACGACCGAGTCGGCGTTCGCGGCGATGTTGCCGACGTGCGAGTCGATCTGATTCAGAGCGAGGCGTAGTTGAGGCACGGGGCCCAGTGTAATCGTCTTTCTGACGCGATGTCCTGGGCCCCCGTGCTTTCACGAGGTCGGATGCGTCACCCGACGGGCCCGGCGAACGTCGCGTCGGGCATCAGGAGGCCGGGGGAGAGCGTGGCGGAGACGCTGCGCGTGCCCTCGGGGACCTCGAAGGCGGCGGTGCCGGTGGCGGACTCGCCGGGCCGGATCGTGCCCTGGATCCGCTTGGGCAGCCGGCCGTCGAAGACGAGCTTGCCCTCGGCGCCCTTGTCGTCCGCGAGTTTGGGCATGGCGTAGATGACGTCGTGGGGCCGCTTCGAGGTGTTGGTGATGGTGAACGACACCTCCACCGCGTTGCCGACCGGCAGGTACTTGTTGGAGCTGGTGTACCGCTTCGGGGTGGAGAGGCTCACCTGGATCCCGTTCGGGTACGTGAACGTCTGGCCGAACGGGAGCGGCGTGCTGATGCCGGGGCCGGTGGACGGCATGTCGGGCGGCAGCGTGAAGCCGGACGGCGAGGGCAGGACGTCGGGGTCGTAGTCGGGGTCGTCGTACTCGGGGTCGTCGTACCAGTCCGTGCCCCGGTGCTGGTCGACGCGGTCCGGGAACTTGTCGACGACGGCCATGGTGAAGAGGAACCCGCCGGCGGTGGCAGCGAGACCCAGCAGGCCGAGGGCGATGCCGACGACGGACATCACCTTGCGCGGGGCGCCGCGGTTGGCGCGCACCAGACCGGCGATGGAGAGGCCGATGCCGGTGAGGGCGAGGGCGCCGCCGACCCAGAACACGAAGGGGATGAGGCCGATGCCGATGGCGAGGACGGAGAGGACGAGGCCCGCCACGGCCTGGCCGTTGGAGGGCGCGGGGGGTGCGAGGGGATAGCCGGGCGCCCCGTAGCCGGGGAATCCGGGCAGGCCCGGCCCTCCGTAGCCGGGCGCCCCGTAGCCGGGGTGGCCACCGGGGGGCGGCGGGGCCCAGGCGTTGGCCGGAGCCCCGTACGCCCCTGCGCCGGGCGCGGCCGGGGCGGGACCGACCGGCGCGAACCCCGCCGGGGCGGGAGCGGGCCCCGGGGCACCGGGCACCGGAGTCGCCCACGGATCCGCAGTCCCGGCGGGCCCGGCCGGGGGCGCGGCGTGACCGAACCCCTGCGCCGCGGCGGCGGGCGCCCCGAACACGGGGGCCGCCCCGGGGGCGGCGGGGGCCTGCTCCGGGGAGGGCCGGGTGGCCTCGGGGGCGGAGGGGGCCTTTTCCAGGGAGGGCTTGGCGGCCTCGGCGGAGGGGGCCTTCTCCAGGGAGGGCGCGGGGGTTGCCGCGGAGGGGGTGTCCTCCGGGGAGGGCCTGCCGGCCTCGGGGGCGGGCGCCACCTTGTCCAGGGAGGGCTTCGGGGCCTCGGCGGCGGCCGGGGTTTCCTCCGGAGACTGCGCGGGGGTCCCTGCGGCGGCGGGGGCCTGGTACGGAGAGGGCCTGCCGGCCTCGGGGGCGGGCGCCACCTTGTCCAGGGAGGGCTTCGGGGCCTCGGCGGCGGCCGGGGTTTCCTCCGGAGACTGCGCGGGGGTCCCTGCGGCGGCGGGGGCCTGGTACGGAGAGGGCCTGCCGGCCTCGGGGGCGGGCCGCGCCTTCTGCAGGGACGGCTTGGCGGTCTCCGGGGTGGCCGGGGCCTTGTCCAGGGACGGCTTCGGGGCCGCAGGGGCGGCCGGGGGCGCCTCGGGGGTCTGCGCGGTGGCCGGGGGTTCCGCCCGGGGCGCCTCGGGGGCCGGGGTTTCCTCTGGAGCTGTCGGAGGCGTCGGGGGCTTCGGCAGGGACGGGCCCGGCGGGGGTATCGGGGTTCCCTCGGGCTCGGTCGGGCTGTCGGGCGGGTTCGGGGGCGTGCTCATGCCTGGCGGAGTCCCTCGGAAGTGCGGTGTACGGCGTACAGGGGCCTGCGCCAGCCTGCCACGCGCCCCGCCCGCCTCCAACCGGATACCCCGTCCGGCCCCGGCACCCGGGGGAATTCGACCGAACTGCCGCGAGCGGGCCCGGCCCCCGGGGAACGCTCCCGTACCCCGGCACGTTTTCCGGGCGGGGAGTCCGGCGGTCCCGCGGGGAGCCCCCGCGTCCACCCCGGATCTGCTGAGGACCACTCACACCATGCGCAAGAACGCCGCCGAAGGCGCAGGAAGCACCGGCCGAGGCAAGGGCACCGGCAAGGGCAGTGCCCGGGCCGTCGCCGCCCTCATCGGGCTCGGCGCCGCCGCCTACACCGCCTGGGTGCTCGAAGTCGTCCTCTCCACCGGCGTCAACCCCATCGAGACGTACGTCAGCGAGCTCGCCGCCCAGGACCAGCCGCTCGGCGGCCTCTTCCGGGCCACCGACTTCACCGCCGGGCTGCTCGCCTTCCTCGGCGGCCTGCTCGCCCTGGCGCGCCTGCCGCGCCACCCCGAATCCCGCCGCCCCTGGGCCGTCGCCGGGTGGGCGGGCATCACCCTCTTCGGCGCCGCCACCGCCGCCGACGCCTGGCTGCCGCTGAGCTGCCAGCCGACCGTCGACCCCGTGTGCGCCGCCCGCGAGACCGCGGGCCTCGTCCCGGCCACCCACCAGGCGCACGCCGTCAGCAGCAGCCTCGCCATGACCGGCGCCCTCGTCGGGATAGTGGCCCTCACCGTCGCCGCCCGCCGCTACGGCCGCCTCGCGCCGCTCGCCCGCTTCGGCCCCGCCCTCGTCGCCCTGGAACTCCTCGCGACCGTCTGGACCCTGACCGCCATCGCCCTGTTCACCGCCGGGCACGGCACGTGGGCGCTCGGGGCCGGCCAGCGGCTCCAGGTGCTGCTGGTGGCGATCTGGCTCGGGGTGCTGGCCCGTTCCGTGCACCGTGAGGGCCGCACGTGACCGGGCCGGCCACCGGCACCTTCGTCCGGGTCGACGGGGTCCCCCTGCACGTGGTCGTCGAGGGCCGCGGCCCCGTCGTGGTACTCAGCGCCGGGCTCGCCCTGGCCTGGTTCGACTGGGACCCCGTCGCCGCGCCGCTCGCCGCCCGGGGCCGCACCGTGGTCCGCTTCGACCGCCCCGGACACGGGCTCAGCGCCCCCGCGCCCGGCCCGGCGGGAGCCGCCGACGAGGCGCACCGGATCGCCGCCCTGCTGGACGTGCTCGGTCTGACCGGCCCCGTCACCGTCGCCGGGCACTCCCTCGCCGGGTTCCACGCCGAGGCCTTCGCCCGTCTGCACCCCGGCCGCACCGCCGCGCTGGTCCTCGTCGACTCCAGCGTGGAGGAGGCCCCCCGTACGAGGCTGCCCGCCGCCTGGCGCACCGGCGCCGCCCGCGCCCTCGGCCGGGCCGTCACCGCGGCCGGGATCCCGGCCGCGCTGGGCCCCGCGGCCCGGCGCGGCGTCGTACGGGCCGGCCGGACGGGCGGGGCCGCGGACCCGGCCGCGCGGGACCTCGTACGCCGTTGCTACCGCACCGGCCGCGTCTGGCGCGGCGCGCTGCTGGAGAACGCCCGCTACCCCGACACCGCCGCCGAGCTGCTCGCCCTGCGCGCGGAGCACCCGCTGGCCGCGCCCGCCACCGTCCTGGCCGGCCACGACGGCGGCACCGGGCGCGCGGCCCTGCGCTGGCTGGCCCGCCAGGCGGACCTCGCCGACCGGATCGGCGCCCGCTTCGAGGTGGCGCAGCCGTCCGGCCACCTCGTCATGCTGGACCGCCCGGACCACGTGACCCGGGCGATCCTGCACGCGGCGGACCCGGCGGACCCGGCGGACGGGACGGACCCGGCGGGCTGATCCGTGCGGTCGCCCTTCACCCGCGCGGGGCCGCCCCGCGCTGCTTGAGCATGTCCGCCATCAGGGTGAGTTCCGACTGCTGCGCCTCGACCATGCCCTGGGCCAGCGCCCGCTCCGCCGGCGTCCGGCACTGCGCCGCGCAGCCCTGGGCCATCGCGACGCCCCCCTTGTGGTGGTCGGTCATCAGCTGGAGGTACAGCACCTCCGCGTCCCGCCCGTTCACCGTGCCGAGCCGGTCCAGCTCCTCCTTGGTCGCCATGCCGGGCATCAGCGCCCCCGGCTTGGCCGCGTGCCCCATGTGCGCCGCGTGCTCGCCGCCCCCCTCGGAGGCGGACATCCACGACATCGGCGGCTCGTCGGCCAGCACCTTCGGCAGCCCCCACAGGTCCAGCCAGCCCAGCAGCATGCCGCGCTGGTTGGCCTGGGTGTTGGCGATGTCGTAGGCGAGGCTGCGCACCGGCTCGTCCTGGGTGCGGTCGCGGACGATGAAGGACATCTCCACCGCCTGCTGGTGGTGCACCGCCATGTCCCGGGCGAAGCCGGCGTCCGGGGAATAGAGCGCCGGCGCGGAGGCGGAGGGGGCGGCCGAACCGCCCGCGCCGCCGTTCGCGGTGGCGACCGTGGCCCCCACCGCGAACAGCACCGCGAGGACCACGGCCGCGCCCGCGGCCCAGTACGTACGGGTCACTTGTCGGCCAGACCGTTGGTGCAGGCGGCGCCCGGCTCGGGCGTCTGCGGGCCCTGCACGTACTTGGTGAAGAACTGCGCCACGCGGGGATCGTCGGCCTTGTCCACCGTCAGCTGCTTGCCCCACGCGCTCAGCATGATCGTCCCGGCCTGCTCCTTGTCCGGGCTCATCAGCGTGTACGGGGTCTTGCCCACCTTCCCGGCGAGCGCCTCGACGTCGCCCGGGGCGGCCTTCTCGTTGTACGTCACCCACACCGCGCCGTGCTCCAGCGAGTGCACCGCGTTGACCTCGGGGATCGGGTTCTTGTAGACGTCGCCGTTGCAGTTCATCCAGCGGGGGTTGTGGTCGCCGCCGACCGGCGGGTTCATCTCGTACTTGACCGGGGTCTCGACGTGGTTGCGGCCGAGCTTCTTGACGTCCCACTCGCGCTCGCCGCTCACCGGCGCCTTGCGGGCGGCGGCCGTGTCCTTGTCCTTCTGCTTCTGCTCGATCAGCAGCCACGAACCGAAGCCGACGAGTCCGGCGACGATCACCGTGGAGATGCCGATGGCGAGGAACTTGTTGCGCCGGTCCCGTGCCTTCTCGGCGCGCCGCATCTCGGCTATGCGCTGCTGGCGGGAGTTGTTGTCTGACGTCCTGCTGGCCATGTGCCCTGGTTCCTTCTGCTGAGGGGGGTGTCGTGGTGGAGCCGTGGATGCGTTCGGGGCGCCGCGGCGCTCACGTCCGCAGCACTTGCAGGGCGTACCGGCCGGGTGCGCGCGCCAGGGTCCCGTCCGGCCGTACCGGCCCGGCCGCGGCGGCCGGGCGGACGGCGGCCGCCACCCGGTCCTGCGGCAGCGCCACGGCGGGCGGCGGGGCGGGCAGCACGGCCGGGGTCACGTGGGCCAGCGGGGAGCAGCCCGGCAGGTCGTACGGGGACACGCAGGCGGCGTGCGCGACGTGCGCGGAATGCGCCCCGGAGCCGCCCGGGTGCGGCGCGTGCGCGGCGGCGGGCCGCGCGCACAGGAAGGCGACGCAGGCGGCCACGCCGAAGGAGATCAGCAGCAGGAGGGCGGCGCGGCGCACGGGTCGCCCGTGGCTCCCGCTCCGCGTGTGCTCCCAGCCCCCCATGGGCGCAGATGGTAATGCTCATGACGGCCCGGTGGTCAGAGCGGGGGTGTCATCGGCTTTCGGGGGTGCGTAATGTGGCGGAAACCACCAATGGCGATACTGGGCGGGCCCGACCGTGCGCCCCCGGTCCCTCGGGTCGGTGGTGCACGGATCGTCTGAACTGCGAGGATGAAGGCATGGACAAGCAGCAGGAATTCGTCCTCCGGACGCTGGAGGAGCGGGACATCCGCTTCGTGCGCCTGTGGTTCACCGACGTGCTCGGCTTCCTCAAGTCCGTCGCGGTCGCCCCGGCCGAGCTGGAGCAGGCCTTCGACGAGGGCATCGGCTTCGACGGCTCGGCCATCGAGGGCTTCGCCCGGGTCTACGAGTCCGACATGATCGCCAAGCCGGACCCGAGCACCTTCCAGATACTGCCGTGGCGCGCCGAGGCCCCCGGGACCGCCCGGATGTTCTGCGACATCCTGATGCCGGACGGCTCCCCGTCCTTCGCGGACCCGCGCTACGTCCTCAAGCGCATCCTGGCCAAGACCTCCGACCTGGGCTTCACCTTCTACACCCACCCGGAGATCGAGTTCTTCCTGCTGAAGGACAAGCCGCTGGACGGCTCCCGCCCGGTGCCGGCGGACAACTCCGGCTACTTCGACCACACTCCGCAGAACGTCGGCATGGACTTCCGCCGCCAGGCGATCACCATGCTCGAATCCATGGGCATCTCGGTGGAGTTCAGCCACCACGAGGGGGCCCCGGGCCAGCAGGAGATCGACCTCCGCTACGCCGACGCCCTCTCGACGGCCGACAACATCATGACGTTCCGCCTGGTCATGAAGCAGGTCGCCCTGGAACAGGGGGTCCAGGCCACCTTCATGCCCAAGCCCTTCTCGGAGTACCCGGGCTCGGGCATGCACACCCACCTGTCCCTCTTCGAGGGCGACCGCAACGCCTTCTACGAGTCGGGCGCCGAGTACCAGCTCTCCAAGGTCGGCCGCTCCTTCATCGCGGGCCTCCTCAGGCACGCCGCGGAGACGGCGGCGGTCACCAACCAGTGGGTCAACTCCTACAAGCGCATCTGGGGCGGCTCCTCCCGCACGGCCGGCTCCGGCGGCGAGGCCCCTTCGTACATCTGCTGGGGCCACAACAACCGCTCGGCGCTGATCCGAGTCCCGATGTACAAGCCGGGCAAGACGGGTTCCTCCCGGGTCGAGGTCCGCTCGATCGACTCGGGCGCCAACCCGTACCTCACCTACGCGGTCCTCCTCGCGGCGGGCCTCAAGGGCATCGAGGAGGGCTACGAACTCCCGGCGGGCGCCGACGACGACGTCTGGGCCCTCTCCGACGCCGAACGCCGCGCCATGGGCATCGAACCCCTCCCGCAGAACCTCGGCGAGGCCATCTCCCTGATGGAACGCAGCGAACTGGTCGCCGAAACCCTCGGCGAACACGTCTTCGACTTCTTCCTCCGCAACAAGAAGCAGGAGTGGGAGGAGTACCGGAGCGAGGTCACGGCCTTCGAACTCCGCAAGAACCTGCCCGTTCTGTAGGGCCCCGTTTCACCCCCCTCCGGGCCGCCGGTCGTCGACCGGCGGCCCGGAGGTGTGTCCGGGGTGGGTGGGTCAGGGTGTGGTGCAGGTGAAGGTGACCTGGTCGCTGCGGGCCGTCAGGTCGGCGGAGGGGCCTGCCCGCCGGGAGGTCAGGACGGTGCGGCCGGGGCGACGGCCGGATGCCAGGTGGCGGGGGGCGCGGCCGGCCGGGTCGTCGCGGTGTGGAGCAGGGCGTCCAGGCCCAGGACGGCGGTCGTGGTGGTGCCCGCGGGGCCGAGGACCGCCGCGGGGGCGCCCGCGTACAGCATCCGGGACTCGGTCCAGGCGGGCGGCCCGCCGAGGGCCGCGGTGGCGACCGCACCGGTGTCGGCGCGGCCCGTCAGCACGCGGCCCGCGGCGGCGACCGCCCCGTAGCCGGCCCGGCCCCCGGACTCCCCGAGGCCGGTGACCTGCGGGGCGCCCGGACCCGCCGTGACCAGGGCGGTGCGCACCACCCCGGAGTCGGGGCGGCGGAAGTAGAGGCGGACGCCCGCGCCGTCGCGGGCCGCCGACAGGGGCACGGTGGTGGCGGGCAGGGCGGTGGGATGGGGCCCGGTGAGCGGGGCTCCGGGGGAGGGCTGGGTCCAGGCGATGACCGACTTGGTGGTGGTGGCGTAGACGTGGCGCCGCCCGGCCGCGTCGGTGAGGGTCACGGGGTCGCTCTGCAGGTCTTCCCCGCCCAGCTGCTCCCAGTCGCCGAAGGCCCCCGACGGCTGCTGGACCCGGGCGCGCAGGGTGCGGCGGGTGTCGCGGAGGTAGACGGTGAGCAGGCCCCGGGCGTCGGCGACGGCCGCGGGGGCGCTGATGGCGGAGGTGCCGGGTTCGTCGCCCGGCTCGGGGGTGCCGAGGGACTGCCAGGGGCCGAAGGGGCCGTCGGGCGCGGACTGGACGGCGTAGACGACCTCGCGCCGGTAGTCGGCCGGCCGGGGTCCGAGGGTGGTGCGGGTGGCGAGGACGGCGACGCGGCCGTCGGGGAGGCGGGCGGTGCCGGCGCCGGGGTCGATGCCGGTGCCCGGCAGCAGCGCGGGTCCGGTCCAGGTCCCGGCCGGGTCCCGGGACCAGAGCGCCATCCGCCCGTCGAGCGCGGCGAAGGCCCACAGGCGGCCCGGGGTGCCCTCGACGAGCCAGGAGGTGGTGTCGGCGCGGGCGTAGCGCAGGGACTGGGCCCAGTTGCGGCCGGTGGGGCTGCCCGCCACCTTGCGGTCGCCGCAGCCGGAGGGGCTGCCGCAGTAGTCGGTGCGGTCCTGCCAGGCGTACGTCTTCAGGAAGCCGATCTTGGTTTCGGCGGTCTGCGGGTCCAGCGCGTGGGGGAGGGTGCCGTTGTGGTAGCCGAGGTAGTTCTGGACGGTAAAGCGCGGCCGGTCCGTGACCCGCTCGGCGTAGGCGGCGGTGCCCGCCTGCACGAAGCGGGCGCCGTACATGTGGTCCTGGTGGTCGGTGAACTTGCCGGTGTCCGCGTACCGGTTCGGCGTCGGGTCCTGCATGCGTATCGTCGTCGGCCGGTACCGCTCCAGGATCCCGGCTATCGACTCGACGACCTGGTCCTTGGTGTACGCGAACGACTGCCGCACCGGGGTGCCGGTGGTGAGCTGGGCGCCGAGCGCCGGTATCCGGCCGTTCCACAGGCCGCGCAGGCTGTCGGGGTTGTCGCCGGCCGGGCTGCGGGCCTCGCGCAGCTGCAGCCAGACGAGGTGGACGCGGGGCCGGGCGGTGAGGACGTCGAGTTCCGCCTGTCCGCCGCCCGCGGTGGGTATGACCGTACGGGTCCACGCGCTCGTGCGGTCGCCGGTGGCCATCTGGGCGTAGGCCGAGCGGATGCCGTTCTGCCGGGCCTCCGCGTAGCGCGCGCGGTCGGCGGGCTGCTCGGGGTCCCTGGCCTCCCCGCCGTGCGCCTCGTTGCGGCCGTCGGCCTCGCCGGAGGTGAGGTAGACGGTGGTGAGGGGGAGGCCGGCGGCGAGGGACCTGCTGAGGTCGGGGTTCATGAAGAACAGGTCGTCGTCGGGGTGCGCGACGATCTGGACCACCGTGCCGGAGGTGGTGCTTGCGGGGAGGGCCGGGCCCCGGCCGGGCCGGTCGGTCTGGGTGGCCTCGGCCGAGGTCTGCCGGCCGGTGGCGATGGAGAGCGCGCCGGAGGCGCCCACGGTGAGCATGGGCACCACGGCCGCGAGGAGGAAGCGGCGGCGGGATACGGGCATCGGTCACGCCTTGAGGTCGTTCCGGACGGGCAGGAAGAACCGCTGTGCAGTCAGTGAGAGGCCAAATCGGGGGAGTTGGTTCACCGATTTCGCCGATGACGCGTGCTTTCCGGAAATGACCGGTTGTGATGGTGCCCGGTGGGGCGCGGGCGTGCACAAGTGACCGGATGGTGGACCTGGTTGGCGGGCCCGGAACGCAAACAACACCCCGAGGAGGGGTGTTGAGGGCGGTATGTGGCTTGAGTGCGTTTATGGGACGTTACGAGAGCCTGCGGGTGTTTCGCTACGGGGCCGTGCTGCGCGGGCCCACCGGCTGCCACGGCGCCAGGTACGCGTCGGCCTCGTCCGCCGACGAGGTCACGTAGAGGCGCGCGTCGAGCCCGACCACCGCCAGGCTGACCATGTTCTTCCCGGTCATCGTGCTGGACGGCGCGCCGGCGAACATCAGCGGCGAGCGCTGCCAGGGCTGCCCGATGCCCACGTCCGAGCCGAGCCGCCCGCCCGCCGTGCGGCCCGCCAGCACGTGTCCGCTCGCCGTCACCGAACCGAAGCCCTGGAGCCCGCCGAGGTCGGTGAGGTTGTTGACCTTCAGGCCGCCTTCGCCCGTCATCAGGGCGGTGCGGACGTTGCCGGAGCCGGGCTTGCGGAACCACAGCCGCACCCCGCCCTCGCGGGCCTCGGCCGTCAGCGGGAGCGTGGTCTCGGGCAGCCCGGTGTGGGTGGCCGGGCCCAGCGGTGCGCCCGGTTCCGGCTGCGCCCAGCCGATCACCGTCTTGGTGGTGGCGGCGAACACCATCCGGCGCCCGGCCCCGTCGGTCGCGGTGGCCGGGGTGCCGTGCAGGTCGCTCCCGCCGTGGTTCTCCCAGGGGCCCCAGCTCCCGTCGGCCCGCTGGGCGCGGCCCCGCAGGCCGGAGGCGCCGTCGCGGACGTAGACGGCCGCCAGTCCGCTGCCGTCGACGGACACGGCCGGGGCGCTGATGTCGGAGGTCCAGGTGTCGTCGGCGGCCTCGGGGGTGCCGAGGGACTGCCACTCCCCGAACTCCTCGGAGCCGGGGTCGCGTTGGACGGCGTAGACCACCTCGCGGCGGTAGTCGGCGGGCCGGGCGCCGAAGGTGGTGCGGGTGCCGAAGGCGGCTATCCGGCCGTCCGGCAGGGTGACCGTGGAGATCCCCTGGTCCATGCCGGTGCCCGGGAGCAGGCGGGGGCCGCTCCAGCTGCCGATCAGGCCGGCGCGGTGCCAGACGGCGACCTGGCCGTCGAGCACCTTGAACGCCCACAGGCCGTGGTCCCGGTCGGAGGTCAGCCAGGAGGTGCTGGTGTCGCGGGCGTAGTTGATGGAGTCCGTCCAGCGGTTGCCGGAGGGGTGGTCGGCGACCTTGAGGTCACCGCACCCGGCCTCGCTGCCGCAGTGGTTCTGCCGGTCGAGCCAGGCGTAGGTGTCCAGGATGTCCAGCTTCTCCTTGGCCTCGCCGGGGTCCAGGGCGAGGGGGAGGGAGCTGTTGAAGTAGCCGACGTAGTTCTGCACGGCGAAGTGCGGGCGGTCCTTGACCTCCCGGGCGTAGGCCTCGGCGGCCATCTGCACGAACCGGGCGCCGTAGAAGTGGTCCTGGTGGTCGGTGTACCGCTTGGTGTCCGGGAAGCGGCCGGGGGTCGGGTCCTGCATCCGGATCGTCGTCGGGCGGTAGGTCTCCAGGACGCCCTCGATCGTGCGGACGACCTGCTCCTTGGTGTACGTGAACCGCTGCTTGACCGGGGTGCCGGAGGCGAGCATCGACTCCAGGTGCGGGACCCGGCCGTCCCACAGGCCGTGGAGGCTGTCGGGGGCGTCGCCGTAGACGTTGCCCGCCTCGCGCATCTGCAGCCAGACGAGGCTGACCTCGGGCTTGGCCTCCAGGACGTCGACCTCGGCGTGCCCGCCGCCCTTGGTGGCCACGACGGTGCGCTTCCAGGGGCTGCTGCGGTCGCCGGTGGCCATCTTGGCGTAGGCGGCGCGGATGCCGTTCTGCCGGGCCTCGGCGTAGGCGGGCTTGTTGGGCGCGGTGGTGGCCTGCTTGGCGGCGCCGGCGTTGATGCCGTCGGCCTCGCCGGAGGTGAGGTAGACGGAGGTCACGGGGTGGCCGGCGGCTATGGAGTATCGCAGGTCCGGGTTCATGAAGTACAGGTCGTCGTCGGGGTGCGCGACGATCTGCAGTACCCGCCCGGGGTCGGGGGTGCCGGCCGCGGTGGCGGTGGTCAGCCGGGAGTCGGCGCCGGTGGGCGCGTCGAGCGCGGCGTAGGCCTCGTTGCCGCGGAGCACGAGCATCCCGGCGGCCGTGGCGGCCGCGCAGGCGGCGACGGCCTTGACGATCCGGGCCCGGTGCAGCGCGGGGTGCGCGGGCCGGTGGTGGGCGGGCCGGCCGGAGGGGTACGCGGCCGGGGCCGGACCGGTGGCCTGGCGGGGAACCCGGGGGCCGCCGGAACCGCCGCGGGGTCCGTTCGCGTCGTCCACGGCGTCGGTCGCCTCCGGCTCGGGCCGCGGTGTCGCCCCGCTGGAGGCCGGCTGGTGCGCGGCGGGCCGGCGCGGGGGCGGGACGGAGGGCGGCGTCGGGGCGGAGAACGGACGTCCTTCGGACATGGGGCTCCTCGCAACCGGTCGGACGGGGACCGGGCCCCTGACGCATAGATCTAAAAGTAACCAGAAAATCTGATAATCCGCCTCATGATATTCGCCACGACACGCCGGTGAGTCGAACGCCTGCTCCGGCTAGGCTCGCCCCAGGCCGGCCACCACCACCGGCAGCGCCGGCGGACCACCGGCGGCGACGCACTCGGGAGGCGGCGGGATGACAGTCCCGGGACGCAGGAGCAGCACCTTCATCCGACTGCTGCGCAGCGGGTTCACCGACCCGTCCGCCGCGGCCCGGCTCCTCGACGCCGACGCGCTGGCCGCCGTACGCGCCGACCCGGTGCTCCTCGACGCCCTCGGCGCCACCGCCGACCCCGACCTCGCCCTCCTCGGCCTCGTCCGGCTCGCCGAGGCCCAGCCGGCCGAGGAGCTGCCCCTGCTCCTCGACACCCTGGTCAGCGCCAAACCCCTGCGCGACCGCCTCCTCGGCGTCCTCGGCGCCTCCGAGGCCCTCGGAGACCACCTCGCCCGCCACCCCCGCGACTGGCAGGCCCTGGTCACCTACGAGGCCGCCGACCTGCACCCCGGCCTCGCCGAGTTCGAGCAGGGCCTCGCCGACGCCCACGACCCCGTCGCGCTGCGCGTCGCCTACCGCCGCTGCCTCCTGTCCATCGCCGCCCGCGACGTCTGCGGCACCACCGACGTCGCCCAGGCCGCCGCCGAACTCGCCGACCTCGCCACCGCCACCCTCCGCGCCGCCCTGCGCATCGCCACGGCCGCCGCCCCCGAGGACGCGCGCCAGTGCCGGCTCGCCGTCATCGCCATGGGCAAGTGCGGCGGCAACGAACTCAACTACGTCTCCGACGTGGACGTGATCTTCGTCGGTGAAGCCGCCAACGGCACCGACGAGGGCAAGGGCGTCCAGGCCGCCACCCGCCTCGCCTCCCACCTGATGCGGATCTGCTCCGAGACCACCGTCGAGGGCACCATCTGGCCCGTCGACGCCAACCTCCGCCCCGAGGGCCGCAACGGCCCCCTGGTCCGCACCCTCTCCTCCCACCTCGCCTACTACCAGCGCTGGGCCAAGACCTGGGAGTTCCAGGCCCTGCTCAAGGCCCGCGCGGTCGCCGGCGACGAGGGTCTCGGCGCCGAGTACATCGCGGCCATAACCCCCCTGGTCTGGCAGGCCGCCGAACGCGAGAACTTCGTCGCCGACGTCCAGAAGATGCGCCGCCGCGTCGTCGACAACATCCCGGCCGCCCAGATCGAGCGCGAGCTCAAACTCGGCCCCGGCGGCCTGCGCGACGTCGAGTTCGCCGTCCAGCTGCTCCAGCTCGTCCACGGCCGCAGCGACGCCACCCTGCACTCCGGCACCACCCTCGACGCCCTGCACGCCCTGGCCGCCGGGGGCTACGTCGGCCGCGCCGACGCCGCCCAGCTCAACGACGCGTACCGGTTCCTGCGCTCCATGGAGCACCGCATCCAGCTCTACCGGCTGCGCCGCACCCACCTCGTCCCCGAGGACGAGGCCGACCTGCGCCGCCTCGGCCGCTCCCTCGGCCTGCGCACCGAACCCGTCGCCGAACTCAACAAGGCCTGGCGCCGGCACGCCTCCGCCGTCCGCCGCCTCCACGAGAAGCTCTTCTACCGGCCCCTGCTCGACGCCGTTGCCCAGCTCGCCCCCGGCGAGACCAGGCTCTCCCCCCGCGCCGCCGGCCAGCGCCTCGAAGCCCTCGGCTACGCCGACCCGGCCTCCGCCCTGCGCCACCTCGAAGCCCTCGCCTCCGGCGTCAGCCGCAAGGCCGCGATCCAGCGCACCCTGCTGCCCGTCATGCTCGGCTGGTTCGCCGACTCCGCCGACCCGGACGCCGGGCTGCTCAACTTCCGCAAGGTCTCCGACGCCCTCGGCAAGACCCCCTGGTACCTGCGCCTGCTGCGCGACGAGGGCGCCGCCGCCGAGAACCTCGCCCGCGTCCTGTCCGCCGGACGCCTCGCCCCCGACCTCCTCATGCGCGCCCCCGAGGCCGTCGCCCTGCTCGGCGACGCCGGAGGCCTGGAACCGCGGACCCACGAGGCCCTCGCACAGGAGGTGCTCGCCGCCGTCGGCCGCGCCGAGAGCGGCGAGGCCGCCGTCACCGCCGCCCGCGGGGTCCGCCGCCGCGAACTCTTCCGCACCACCGCCGCCGACATCATCGCCTCCTACGGCACCGAGGACAGCCCCGCCGAAGAGGACCCCGGAGCCCTCGTCGACCGGGTCGGCGACGCCGTCTCCGACCTCACCGCCGCCACCGTCGCCGGCGCCCTGCGCGCCGCCGTCCGCGACCACTGGGGCGAGACCCTCCCCACCCGCTTCGCCGTCATCGGCGTCGGCCGCTTCGGCGGACACGAACTCGGCTACGGCTCCGACGCCGACGTCCTGTTCGTCCACGAACCCCGCGAGGGCGTCGATGAACAGGAAGCCGCCAAGGCCGCCCAGACCGTCATCGCCGAGATGCGCCGCCTCCTACAGCTCCCCACCGCCGACCCGCCGCTGCTCATCGACGCCGACCTGCGCCCCGAGGGCCGCTCGGGACCCCTCGTGCGCACCCTGTCCTCGTACGCGGCCTACTACCGCCGCTGGTCCCTGACCTGGGAGAGCCAGGCCCTGCTGCGCGCCGAGCCGGTCGCCGGCGACGACGACCTCGGCCGCCGCTTCATCGAGCTCATCGACCCCCTGCGCTATCCCGTCGAGGGACTCGGCGAGGACGCCGTGCGCGAGATCCGCCGGCTCAAGGCCCGGATGGAATCGGAACGGCTGCCGCGCGGCGCCGACCCGACCCTGCACACCAAACTCGGCCGCGGCGGCCTCAGCGACGTCGAGTGGACCGTCCAGCTGATCCAGATGCGGCACGCCTGGGCCGAACCCGGCCTGCGCACCACCCGCACCCGCCAGGCCCTGGCCGCCGCCCACGCCGCCGGGCTGATCCCGACCGAGGAGGCACAGGTCCTCGACGAGGCCTGGGTACTCGCCACCCGGGTCCGCAACGCCGTCATGCTGGTCCGCGGCCGGGCCGGGGACACCTTCCCCGCCGACGCCCGCGAACTGGCGGCCGTCGGCCGCTACCTCGGCTACCCGGAGGGCAGGGTCGGCGAGATGCTCGACGACTACCGCCGCACCACGCGGCGCGCCCGCGCGGTGGTGGACGAGCTGTTCTACGGGTCTTAGGGGGGGGCGGGGCCTACGGGGCGGGGGAGCGGCCCGGGTCCAGCAGGGTGGCGAAGGGGATCTCCGTGACCGCGGAGTCGTATTGGTCGACGCCGTACCTCTCCGAGGACTCGGCGTCGGCCGACACGTGACCCTTGGAATCGCGCGGGGAAATCAGAACGGCGATGCCACTGTTCGGTGCGCCGAACGACCGGTACGTATTGATGTACCGGGGCCTGCGCGTCACGTTGATGATGTTGTTGTTGTGGCGCACCCTCGCGTGGTACAGGACGTAGTCGAGGCATTTGACGGCGGCGCAGTCGAAGAACCTGTCCGTCTTCTGTTTCCAGGAGAAGACCGGATATCTGAGTTCGTCGTCGACCTTTCCGCGGTCCCCCCTCATGAAGGTGACCGACACGGTGGCCATGACGAGGTCGTACGGTGCGTCCGTGGGGATCTGGACCACTCGCTCCGTGCTGTAGTCGGCTCCCGGCGCGACCCAGGAATCCACCGGGACGACCGGACCGCTGTTGATCACCTGGTACCCGGTGGGCTGCACGTGGAGCTCCACGTCCGCCCGGCCCTCCGTATCGGCACGCCATTTCTTCTGCTCCACCACGGTCTTCTTCCCGTCGAAGACGGATTCCCGGCCGTATACCAGGTAGGCACTATTGAGGACGTAGGCCGGAACGGCCCCGTCGTTCGCCACGTGGAGCTTCACCGGAAGGTAGATGACGGGGCGTTCGGGATCCCGCTTCGGCGTTCCGAACGTCGCCTGCACCTTGAAGTGGAAGAGCGCGGCGTGCGGCTGGTAAACGGCCGAATAGGCGAAGTTGGCGGAGGCCAGCACGGCCGTCGCCGCCACGCCCGCCGTGAAGCTCCGGGGATAGGGGATCCCCTTCCAGGCCCGTGCCCGCCAGACCGTCCACGCGGCCCACACCGACCAGAGCGACAGCGCGAGGAACACCGGCAGGTACGGCGTCCACTCCCGCTCCTGGAACCAGACGGCCATCAGCAGGGCCTCCGTCCCCACCGCGATGAGCACGCCCAGCAGTACCAGGGCACCCGAGTACCGCAGCGTCCGTTTTCCCCAGAAGTCGAACACCGCGGCGGCCGCGACCGCCTGCACCGCTCCGGCGAGCACGAGGAGCATCCCGGTCAGGCGCCCCGAGAAGGTCAGTGCCCCCAGCGCGTCCACCATGCCGATGTCGGCGAGCAGGAGGGCGGACACGAGCAGCCCGGCCACCAGCAGCGCGATCGTGGCGCGCCGCCGCAGCGTGCGGTCCGGCCACAGGGTGCCGTCCGCCCCGCGCCAGGTGACCGAGGCCCGGTCCGCCAGGTCCGTGTCGGGCGGCAGCCCCGCGCGGCGCAGCTGTCTGCGCAGGTCGCGCAGGGACCAGGCGCTGCCCGCCGGTGCCCCGTCGACGGTGACCGCACGCAGGCCGCGCTCGTCCGGCGCCTGCACGACCACCCTGCGCCCGCTCATGCCCCCAGGCTCGCGGTCCCGCCCCGGGGGCGCACCCGGGGTTACTCCACCCGCAAGGTCGCGGCGTGCGCCAGCAGGGCCGTCAGGGCCAGGTCGAAGGCGGCGTCCGCGCGGTGGGGGCCGCCCGCCGTCAGGGCGGCGGCCAGCAGGGGGGTCCGCGGGGACGGCTCCCACATGGCCTCGGGGGCCGCCAGGTCCAGTGCGGAGCCCAGGATCAGGTTCTCCAGGCCCGTCAGCAGCGGCATCACCCGCTCCTCGGGGAACCCGGCCGCCCGCAGCAGCGCCACGGCCCGCTCGTACTGCGCGAGCACCTTCGGGGCCCGCACCGGCGTGGTCATCAGCAGCGGGATCGCCCGCGGATAGGCGGCGAAGGCGGCCCGGTACGAGCGGGCCCACCGCTCCAGGGCCCGGTCCCACGGCTCCAGCTCCAGTGCCGCGTCGTCGATCGCGGCGCACACCCGCTCCCGTACCAGCTCCACCACCCCGGCCCGGCCGTCCACGTGGTGATACAGCGAAGCCGTCTGCACCCCCAGCGCGCGTGCCACCTGCGGGACGCTGAACTCGCCCTGTTCCGCGAGCAGTCGGAGTGCGGCAGCAGCGATCCGCTCCCGGTCGAGCAGGGGGGTGCGCGGCCGTGCCATCGGTTCTCTCCCACCGTGAGGTCTTCCCGTACGCCGAAAACGGAGGCTACATTGCCGCGAACCGAAAGCCTTTAGGTTTCCGGTTCCCCCGCCGCCTGCCGTTCGCAGAAGGGTGCCCCCGCATGCCCGAAACGCCAGAGCCACCGGCCGCCCCCGCCCTCCGCGGCGCCGCGCTCGGTACCGCCGACATCTCCTTCTTCGTCGTCTCGGCCGCCGCCCCCCTCACCGTCATGGCCGGCGTCGCCCCCGTCGCCATCCTCCTCGGCGGCATCGGCGCCCCCGCCGGCTACCTCCTCGCCGGCCTCACCCTCGCCGTCTTCGCCGTCGGCTTCACCACCATGAGCCGCCACGTCACCAGCGGCGGCGCCTTCTACGCCTACATCGCCCGCGGCCTCGGCAAGCGCGTCGGCATCGGCGCCGCCCTGCTCGCCCTCGTCGGCTACAACGGCATGGAGATCGGCGTCTACGGCCTCCTCGGCACCACCACCGCCGACACCGTCCACGCCCTCGCCGGAGCCGACGTCCCCTGGCTGCCCGTCTCCCTCGCCGGCCTGCTCCTCGTCTGGTACGGCGGCTTCCGCTCCATCGACTTCGGCGCCAAGCTCCTCGGCGTCCTCCTCGTCGCCGAGACCGGGATACTCGTCCTCCTCGCGGCGGGCGTCCTCCTCAAGGGCGGCGCCCACGGCCTCTCCCTCGGCTCCTTCGCCCCCGGTGCCGTCCTCGTCCCCGGCACCGCCGCCGTCCTGGCCTTCGCCTTCGCCGCCTTCACCGGCTTCGAGTCCACCGTCATCTACCGCCGCGAGGCCCGCGACCCCGACCGCACCGTCCCCCGCGCCACCTACATCGCCGTCGCCTTCCTCGGCCTCTTCTACGCCTTCGTCGTCTGGACCGTCATCCAGGCCTACGGCGCCGAGGAGGTCGTGGGCGCCGCCACCCAGGACCCCGGCGGCCTCTTCTTCACCGCCATCACCACCTACGTCGGCCCGTGGGCGGCCGACCTGATGCACCTCTTCATCGTCACCAGCGTCATCGCCTCCCTCCTCGCCTTCCACAACGCCATCAACCGCTACGTGCTCTCCCTCGCCGAGGAAGGCGTCCTGCCCGCCGCCCTCGGCCGCGTCCACCCCCGCCACCGCTCCCCGTACCTCGCCGGAGCCGCCCAGACCCTCCTCGGCGCCGTCGTCGTCCTCGGATTCGCCCTCGCCGGGGCCGACCCGTACCAGCAGCTCCTGCTGTGGGTGAACACCCCGGGCATGATCGGACTCATGGCGCTGATGCTGCTGGCCGCCCTCGCCGTCCCCGTCTACTTCCGCCGCACCGTCCACTCCGAGGGCCGCTGGCGGACCGTGGTCGCGCCCGTCACCGCCGCCGTCCTGCTGGCCGTCGCGCTCTGCCTCGTCATCTCCCGGGTCGGCCTCTTCACCATGGCCTCCACCACCGTCAACACCGTCCTGGTGGCCCTCGTCCCCGCCGTCTTCCTCGCCGGGACCGCCCTCGCCGGGCGCCTGCGCACCCGCCGCCCCGACGTCTACGCCCGCTTCGCCGAAGACCCCGTCCAAGACACCGCCCAGGACCCTGCCGAAGACCCCGAAGGAGCCCAGCCGTGCCCGCAGCCGACACCGTCCTGACCGGAGCCCGCGTCCGCACCCTCGACCCCGCCCGCCCCGAGGCCGGAGCGGTCGCCCTCGCCGGCGGACTCGTCGTCGCCGTCGGCCACGAGAGCGACGTACGCGACTGGCGCGGCCCCGGCACCCGGGTGATCGACCTCGGCGGCGCCACCCTCACCCCCGGCCTCACCGACGCCCACAGCCACCCCGTCTGGGGCATCGAGATGTCCACCGGTGCCGACCTCACCGCCGTCCGCGACCTCGACCAGCTCCGCGCCGCCCTGCGCGCCGCCCCGCGCACCGGCGGCTGGGTCCTCGGCTGGGGCCTCGACCACAACGCCTTCGGCGGCCGGCCCGTCCACCGGGACCTGATCGAGGACTCCCTCGGCGGAGCCCCCGCCTTCCTGCGCCTCTACGACGGCCACTCCGCCCTCGCCAGTGGCCCGGCCCTCGCGGCCGCCGGCATCACCGGCGCCCGCGCCTTCGCCCAGCGCTCCGAGATCGTCTGCGACGCCGACGGAGCACCCACCGGACACCTCGTCGAGCACGCCGCGATGGCCCTGGTCGGAGCCCTCGCCCCCACACCCCCGCCCGCCGAGCGCCGCGCCCGCCTCGTGGAACTGCTCTCCGCGATGGCCGCCACCGGCCTCACCGGCGCCCACGTCATGGACCTCGGCGACGGGGACGTACCGGCCCTGCTCTCCACCGTCGAGTACGAGGGCCACCTCCCGCTGAGGCTGCGCCTGGCCCCCTGGTGCATGCCCGGCGCGGACGAGGACACCCTCGCGGAACTGATCGGGCTCCAGGGACAGCGCGGACGCCACTGGCAGGTCGGCGGGGTCAAGCTCTTCATGGACGGCAGCGTCGAGGGCGGCACCGCCTGGCTCCAGCACGCCGACTGCCACGGCCAGGGCACCGAGGCCTTCTGGCCCGACCCCGAGGCCTACTCCCGGGCCGTACGGCTCCTCGACGCGGCCGGGGTGCGCACCGCCACCCACGCCATCGGCGACGCGGCCGTCCGCCACGTCCTGGACACGGTCGCCTCCCTGGGACCCCGGGCGCGCATGCGGCACCGGATCGAGCACATCGAGACGGTCCCCGACGACCAGCTGGCGCGGTTCGCCGAGATCGGCGTGATCGCCTCCATGCAGCCCCCGCACACCGCCTACACCCGGGCCGACCACACCGACGAATGGTCCAAGCGGCTCGGTGACGCACGCGCCGGACGGGCCTGGCGCTGCCGGGACCTGCGCGACGCGGGAGCCGTCCTGGCCCTCGGCTCGGACTGGCCCATCGCCCACCACGACGCCCGCCAGGTCCTCGCGACGGCCCTGCGCCCCCGCGGCGCGGCTTCCGGCGGGCGGGCCCTGACCGGGCTGATGGCCCTGGAGGGGATGACCTCGCACGCGGCCCTCGCGGCGGGCGAGGAGGCGGTGGCGGGCCGGATCGCGCCCGGCCTGCGCGCGGACCTGACGGCCTTCACCGTCGACCCGGTCACGGCGGGCCCGGACGAGCTGGCGCAGGCCCCGGTCCGGCTGACCGTGTCGGGCGGCCGGATCACCCACGGCGAGCCCTAGCGCGGTGATCCGGAGCGGAGCGGACGGACCGGACCTAGCGGCGGAAGCGGTTCAGCAGCGCCGCCGAGGCGGGGTGCGGGTCGGTGTGCACCGGCTGCCGCGGCAGCCGGTGCGGCAGCGAGCCGTACCAGATCCGCGTGACGGCGAACCCGAAGGCCAGGCAGGTCATCCCGCCGACGGCGTCCAGCCAGAAGTGGTTGGCGGTGGCCACGATGACGACGAGGGTGGCGGCCGGGTACAGCAGGCCCAGGATCCGGGCCCACGGCGCGGACGCGACCGCGAAGATCGTCAGCCCGCACCAGAGCGACCACCCTATGTGCATGGACGGCATCGCGGCGTACTGGTTGGACATGTGCTTGAGGTTCCCCGAGGCCATCGAACCCCAGGTGTGGTGGACCAGCACGGTGTCCACGAACTGCTGCCCGTTCATCAGCCGGGGCGGCGCGAGCGGGTAGAAGTAGTAGCCGACCAGGGCGACGCCCGTGGTGGCGAACAGCACGAGCCGGGTGGCCGCGTAACGCCCGGGATGGAAGCGGTAGATCCACACCAGCACGCCGATGGTCACGACGAAGTGGAGCGTGGCGTAGTAGTAGTTCATCCCCACGATCAGCCACGTCACGGAGTTGACCGCGTGGTTGATCGACTGCTCGACGGCGATCCCCAGACCGTGCTCGACGCTCCAGATCCAGTCGGCGTTCGCGAGGGCGGCTGCCTTCTGCTCCGGTACGGCGTTGCGGATCAGCGAGTAGGTCCAGTAGCTGACCGCGATCAGCAGGACCTCGAACCAGATGCGCGGCCGCCGCGGCAGGCGCAGCCGTGCGAGCAGGGTGCGCTCGGACTCCCGGCGGACCTCGCCCTCGCTCACGATGGGCGACGAGACGTCCGTCCGGGTTTCCAGTGTCTTCACGCTCGCTTCACCCATGGGGAGAGAGTCTGCCAGATGCGTTCTCGCCTCCGATCATCCCTCCGGACGGTCTTCGGCGCCCGTGCTCAGCCCTGCGGAGTACCCGCGGACCCGGGGCCCCTAGGGCCTTCGGCGCTGCCCCGGCCCGGAGGCCGTGGAACCGCGGACCACCAGTTCCGGCAGAAAGACGAACTCGCTGTGCGGGGCCGGCGTACCGCCGATCTCCTCCAGCAGCGTGCGCACGGCGGCCTGCCCCATGGCCAGCACCGGCTGGCGGATCGTGGTCAGCGGCGGATCCGTGAACGCTATGAGGGGGGAGTCGTCGAAGCCGACCACCGACACGTCCCGCGGGACCGCGAGGCCCTGCTGCCGGGCGGCCCGGATCGCCCCGAGGGCCATCATGTCGCTGGCGCAGACGACGGCCGTGCAGCCCCGCGCGATGAGCGCGGACGCGGCGGCCTGCCCGCCCTCCAGTGTGTACAGGGAATGCTGGATCAGCTCCTCGACCTCGGCCTCGTCGAGCCCGAGCCGCTCGCGCATGCCGATCCGGAAGCCCTCGATCTTGCGCAGCACCGGCACGAACCGCTTGGGCCCGACGGCCAGGCCGATCCGGGTGTGCCCGAGCGCGGTCAGGTGGGTCACGGCGAGCTGCATCGCGGCCCGGTCGTCGGGGGAGACGAAGGGCGCCCGCACCTTGTCGGAGAAGCCGTTGATGAGGACGTAGGGGACGCCCTGGCCGCGGAGTTGGTCGTAGCGGCCCATGTCGGCGGTGGTGTCGGCGTGCAGACCGGAGACGAAGATGATGCCGGAGACCCCGCGGTCCACCAGCATCTCGGTCAGTTCGTCCTCGGTGGACCCGCCGGGCGTCTGCGTGGCCAGCACCGGCGTGTACCCCTGCCGGGTCAGCGCCTGTCCGATGACCTGGGCGAGCGCCGGGAAGATGGGGTTGTCCAGCTCGGGGGTTATCAGCCCGACCAGACCCGCGCTGCGCTGGCGCAGCCGGACGGGCCGCTCGTAGCCGAGCACGTCGAGCGCGGCAAGCACGGACTCGCGGGTGCCTGCGGCCACACCGGGCTTGCCGTTGAGCACGCGGCTGACTG
Source organism: Streptomyces lavendulae subsp. lavendulae (assembly GCF_002803845.1). GTDB lineage: Bacteria > Actinomycetota > Actinomycetes > Streptomycetales > Streptomycetaceae > Streptomyces > Streptomyces lavendulae. The sequence goes on from NZ_CP024985.1 coordinate 5,844,389, forward strand.
TGGCTTCGCTGACCCCCGCCTGGGCTGCGATGTCGGCTAGCCGTGCGGTCACGGGATTGGACTGTACCGGTCCCCGGCTCACAACGCCCACCACGTGCAGGAATCCGTCGGGAGCACAACGGTGCGGCCGTCCGTCTCCACCGGTGAGCTGGACAGGACGGGCCGGCCGGGGGAGGGGATCTCCAGGGAGCCCGCGCGGGTGTTGAGGGTGCAGGCGAAGCCGGGGCGGGTGAAGAGGAGGACGCCCTCGGGGGAAGGGAGCCAGGTCAGGGGGCCCGCGTCCGGGGAGCCGAGGCCGGGCAGGGCCCGGCGCAGCTCCAGCGCGGCCCGGTACAGCTCCAGCGTGGAGTGCGGGTCGCCGGTCTGCGCGGCCACGCTCAGTTCCGCCCAGTCGGCCGGCTGCGGGAGCCAGCTGCCGCCCGGCCCGAAGTCGTACGGGGGCTGGGGCCCGGACCAGGGCAGCGGGATCCGGCAGCCGTCGCGCAGGCCCTCCTGCCCGGCCGAGCGGTGGAAGGCCGGGTCCCGGCGGACCTCGTCGGGCAGGTCGGTCACCTCGGGCAGGCCCAGCTCCTCGCCCTGGTAGACGTACGCCGACCCGGGCAGGGCCAGCATCAGCAGCGCCGCCGCCCGCGCCCGCGCCAGGCCCCGGGCGCCGCCGCCGTAGCGGGTCACGTGCCGCACCACGTCGTGGTTGGACAGCACCCAGGTCGTCGTCGCCCCGACCGAGGCGGTGGCGGCGAGGGACTCGTCGATGACGACGCGCATCCGCTCCGGGTCCCAGGGGCAGTTGAGGAAGCGGAAGTTGAAGGCCTGGTGCAGCTCGTCGGGGCGGACGTAGAGGGCGAGCCGCTCCGAGGTGGGCGCCCAGGCCTCGGCGACGCCGATCCGCTCGCCCCCGTAGGAGTCGAGCAGGCGCCGCCAGGAGCGGTGGATGGTGTGGACGCCGTCCTGGTCGAAGAAGGGGAGGGGCTCGGTGCCGATCAGGGTGGCCTGCGCGCCGCGGCCGATGTCGGGCAGCCCCGGGGCCTTGACCATGCCGTGGGCGACGTCGACGCGGAAGCCGTCCACCCCCAGGTCCAGCCAGAACCGCAGGACGGAGGCGAACTCCGCCGCCACCTCGGGATGCTCCCAGTCGAGGTCGGGCTGCTGGGGGGCGAACAGGTGCAGGTACCAGGAGCCGTCCGGGACGCGGGTCCAGGCGGGGCCCCCGAAGACGGACTCCCAGTCGTTGGGCGGCAGCGCGCCGTCGGCGCCCCGGCCGGGACGGAAGAGGTAGCGGGCGCGGGCGCCCGGCTCGTCGGCGAGGGCGTCGCGGAACCAGGGATGGCGCTCGGAGGTGTGGTTCGGGACCACGTCGACGATGACCCGCAGGCCCAGCTCGTGCGCGGCCCGTACGAGGTCGTCGGCGTCGGCGAGGTCCCCGAAGAGGGGGTCGACGGCCCGGTAGTCGGCGACGTCGTAGCCGCCGTCCGCCTGCGGGGAGACGTAGAAGGGGGTCAGCCACAGGGCGTCGACGCCGAGCCGGGCCAGGTGCGGCAGCCGCTCGCGCACCCCGCGCAGGTCCCCGACGCCGTCCCCGTCGCTGTCGGCGAAGGAGCGCACGTACACCTGGTAGATGACGGCATCGCGCCACCAGCCGCGGCTAGCGGTCGGGTTGCTGGAAGAGCTTGCAAGCGGGAGGGCCGTCAACTCATGGGTCATATCGGGGTCAACGCGGGTACACGCCCCCTGGTTGCGGGCCCGTGGACTCGAAGAACGTTCGAACGGACAGCAAGCTGCGGCAACCGTAGGGACACACGGATGTAACGATCAGCTCGTCTTGCAGAAATTTGCCGCAAGGTCTTTCGGTCAGCTTTCAGGCTTGTTACGTTCTCGGCAACTCGGGACCGCGAGGGCGCGGCCGGGATCATCGAAGGAGTTCATATGCGGCGTGGCATAGCGGCCACCGCGCTGGTCGCGACCCTGGCGCTCGCGGCGACGGCTTGCGGCGGTGACACCAAGGGCGACGGTGGCGAGACGAAGGCCGGCGGCGAGCTCTCCGGCACCGTCACCTGGTGGGACACCTCGAACGACGCCGAGAAGGCGAGCTTCCAGAAGATCGCCGAAGCCTTCACGGCGAAGCACCCCAAGGTGACCGTCAAGTACGTCAACGTGCCCTACGGCGACGCCCAGAACAAGGTCAAGAACGCCTTCAGCAGCGGCTCCGAAGCCCCTGACGTGATCCGCGCCGACGTCGGCTGGGTCGCCGACTTCGCCTCGCTCGGCTACCTCGACGAGGTCCCGGCCGACACCGCGAAGAAGGTCGACGCCGAGTTCCTGCCGCAGGCCGCCGCCAGCGGCAAGTACGAGGGCAAGACCTACGCCGTCCCGCAGGTCATCGACACCCTCGGCCTCTTCTACAACAAGAAGATGCTCGCCGACGCCGGCGTCCAGCCCCCCAAGACCCTGGAGGAGCTGAAGACCGCCGCCGCCGCGATCAAGGCCAAGAGCGGCAAGACCGGCCTCTACCTGCGCGGCGACGACTCCTACTGGTTCCTGCCCTTCATCTACGGCGAGGGCGGCGACCTGGTCGACGCCAAGTCCAAGACGGTCACCGTCGACAACGCCGCGGGCGTCAAGGCCTTCAAGGCCGCCCGCGACCTGGTCTCCTCGGGCGCGGCGGTCACCAACGCCACCGACGGCTGGACCAACATGCAGACCGCCTTCAAGTCCGGGGAGGTCGCCATGATGATCAACGGCCCCTGGGCCGTCGCCGACAGCTACGCCGGAGACCAGTTCAAGGACAAGGCCAACCTCGGCGTCGCCCCCGTCCCCGCGGGCTCCGCCAAGGCCGGCGCCCCGCAGGGCGGCCACGACCTCGCCGTCTACGCCGGCTCCAAGAACACCGCCGCCGCGCACGCCTTCGTCGAGTACATGACCTCGCAGGAGGTGCAGGTGCAGTCCGCCAAGGACCTGAGCCTGCTGCCGACGCGCACCGCCGCCTACGAGCAGCCCGACGTCAAGGCCAGCGAGATGGTCCAGTTCTTCAAGCCCGCCGTGGACAAGGCCGTCGAGCGCGCCTGGATCCCGGAGAACGGCTCCCTCTTCGAGCCGCTGAAGGTCGAGTACACCAAGGCGGTCACCGGGGCCTCCAGCCCCGAGGACGCGGCCAAGGCGGCCGGCGTCGAGTTCCGCAAGATCCTCAAGGGCTGGAAGTAACGAGGACGATGGCTGCCGACACCAGCCAGTCGGTGGCGAAGGCCGCGGGCGAGGACGCCGGGAAGAACTCCGGCGCCGCCCGCGGCCCCCGCCGCGCGACTGCCAACGGAAATCCCCGGCCCGGCCGCGGCCTCGGCCGCGCCCTCGCCACGCACTGGTATGCCTGGGCCATGGTCGCCCCGGTGGTGCTCGTCCTCGGCGTGATCATCGGGTGGCCGCTCGTCCGCGGCGTCTACCTGTCGCTCACCGACGCCAACGAGCGCAACGTCTCCCGCACCATCGGCGTCCGCCACATCGAGGCGACGTACGAGTTCGTCGGGCTCGACAACTACACGGCCGTGCTCGGCGACCCGGTCTTCTGGCAGCGGCTGGTGTGGACGGTGCTGTGGACCGTCGCCTGCGTCTCCATCACCTTCGTCCTGGGCCTCGCCCTGGCCACCATGCTCAACCGGCAGTTCCGCGGCCGGGCCGCCTACCGGATGGCCCTCATCCTGCCCTGGGCCGTCCCCGGCTTCGTGTCCGTCTTCGCCTGGCGGTTCCTCTTCAACCGCGACAACGGCATCCTCAACAAGGTCCTCGACGGCGGCGGCATCTCCGCCGTGCCGTGGCTCGACGACCCCACCTGGGCCAAGTTCTCCGTCATCGCCGTCAACGTCTGGCTCGGCATCCCCTTCATGATGGTCGCCCTGCTCGGCGGCCTGCAGTCGATCCCCGGCGAGCTCTACGAGGCCGCCGAGATGGACGGCGCCCGGCCCTGGCAGCGGTTCCGGCACATCACGCTGCCCGGACTGCGCGCCGTCAGCATGACCGTGATCCTGCTCTCCACCATCTGGACCTTCAACATGTTCCCGGTGATCTTCCTGCTGACGCGGGGCGGCCCCGGCGACTCCACCGAGATCCTGGTGACCCAGGCCTTCCGCGAGGCCTTCATCGCGAGCCCCCGCGACTTCGCCGGCTCCGCGACCTGGGGCGTCCTCATCCTCGCCCTGCTCATGATCTTCGCGCTGGTCTACCGGCGCTCGCTGCGCAAGCAGGGAGAGGTGTGGTGACCGTGACCACCCCCGACAAGACCGCCCGCGCCCCCCGCGCCCGCGGCAGCCGCTCCCCGCTCGCCTCCGTCGGCCTGCACGCCACGCTCCTCGTCGCGTCCGTCGTCGCCGTGTTCCCGGTGCTGTGGATCCTGCTGACCTCGCTCAAGCCCGCGAAGTACGCGATCACCACGGACTTCGTGAAGGAACCCAACCTCGGCAACTACCGCTACCTGCTGGAGGACAGCCACTTCCTCGCCTGGTTCGGCAACTCCGTCCTGGTCGCCGGCGTCACCACCGTCCTCGGCGTGTTCATCGCCGCCACCACCGGGTACGCCGTCAGCCGCTTCAAGTTCCCCGGCATGAAGCCCCTGATGTGGACCCTGCTCATCACGCAGATGTTCCCGATGGCCATCCTCATCGTCCCGCTCTACAACCTCATGGGCGACCTCGGGCTGCTCAACCAGCCCCTCGGCCTGATCATCACGTACCTCACCATCGCCGTGCCGTTCTGCGCGTGGATGATGAAGGGCTTCTTCGACACCATCCCCGTCGAGATCGACGAATCCGGCCGGGTCGACGGACTCAACCCCTTCGGCACCTTCTGGCGCCTGATCCTGCCGCTCGCCAAGCCGGGCCTCGCCGTCACCGGCTTCTACGCCTTCATCACCGCCTGGGGCGAGGTCGCGTACGCCTCCGCCTTCATGGTCGGCGAGGAGAACCTCACCCTCGCGGGCGGGCTGCAGACCTTCGTCACCCAGTACACCTCCAACTGGGGTGCCATGAGCGCGGCCTCCGTGCTCATCGCCATCCCGGCGGCGATCTTCTTCCTCTTCGCCCAGCGCCACCTCGTCGCCGGGATGACCGCGGGCGCGACCAAGGGCTGACCACGGGCTGACCACCCGCGCCCGCCCCCGCATCACCGGCCCGATCTCCTCACCGGCCCGATCTCTTCAAGGACGACATGACCCAGCACCTCGCCGAAACGCTCTCCACCTCCAGCGGCACCCTGCCCGGCTGGTGGAGAGAAGCGGTGATCTACCAGGTCTATCCGCGCAGCTTCGCCGACTCCAACGGGGACGGCATGGGGGACCTCGAAGGCATCCGCAGCCGACTGCCCTACCTCAAGGAGCTCGGCGTCGACGCCGTCTGGCTGAGCCCCTTCTACGCCTCCCCGCAGGCCGACGCCGGCTACGACGTCGCCGACTACCGGGCCATCGACCCCATGTTCGGCAACCTGCACGACGCCGACGCCGTGATCCGCGAGGCCCACGCGCTCGGGCTGCGCATCATCGTCGACCTCGTCCCCAACCACTGCTCCGACCAGCACGAATGGTTCAAGCAGGCACTCCGCGAAGGCCCCGGCAGCCCGCTGCGCGAACGCTTCCACTTCCGCCCCGGACAGGGCGAGAACGGCGAGCTCCCGCCCAACGACTGGGAATCCCTCTTCGGCGGCCCCTCCTGGACCCGCGTCCCCGACGGCGAGTGGTACCTGCACCTCTTCGCCTCCGAGCAGCCCGACTTCAACTGGGAACACCCCGCCGTCCAGGACGAGTTCCGCTCCATCCTGCGGTTCTGGCTCGACCTCGGCACCGACGGCTTCCGCATCGACGTCGCCCACGGCCTCGTCAAGGCCCCCGGCCTGCCCGACCTCGGCCGCAGCGAACAGCTCAAGCTCCTCGGCAACCAGGTCCTGCCCTTCTTCGACCAGGACGGCGTCCACGAGATCTACCGCTCCTGGCGGACCGTCCTCGACGAATACGCCGGGGACCGCATCGGCGTCGCCGAAGCCTGGACCCCCAGCGCCGAACGCACCGCGCTCTACCTGCGCCCCGACGAGCTCCACCAGGCCTTCAACTTCCACTACCTGAACACCGGCTGGGACGCGGACGCGCTGCGCGCCGCCATCGACGACTCCCTCGACGCCATGCGACCCGTCGGCGCCCCCACGACGTGGGTGCTCTCCAACCACGACGTCGTGCGGCACGTGACCCGCTACGGCGGCGGCGACCAGGGCCTCGCCCGCGCACGGGCGGCCGCGCTGCTGATGCTGGCCCTGCCCGGGTCCGCGTACGTCTACCAGGGCGAGGAGCTCGGCCTGCCCGAGGTCACCGATCTGCCCGACGAGGTCCGCCAGGACCCCTCCTTCTTCAAGGAGAACGGCCAGGAGGGCCTGCGCGACGGCTGCCGCGTACCGATCCCGTGGTCGGGGACCGAGGCGCCGTACGGCTTCGGCGAGGGCGGCAGCTGGCTGCCCCAGCCCGCCGCGTGGGCGGGGCTGAGCGTCGAGGCGCAGACCGGCGACCCGGAGTCGACGCTGGAGCTCTACCGGACGGCGCTGCGCATCCGCCGCGAGCGGCCGGAACTCGGCGCGGGCGACGCCGTGGAGTGGCTGCCCGCCCCCGCCGGGGTGCTCGCCTTCCGGCGCGGCGGCTTCGTCTGCACCGTCAACACCACGGGCGAGCCCGTACGGATGCCCGCGCCCGGGACGGTGCTGCTCGCCAGCACGGCCCCGGCCGGGGACCCGGACCCGGACCTGCTCCCGGCCGACAGCGCGGTGTGGTGGCTGGGGTGACCTCCCCGCTCCGGCTGACGGACATCGCCGCGCAGGCCCAGGTCAGCGAGGCGACGGTCAGCCGTGTGCTCAACGGCAAGGCGGGCGTGGCGGCCGGCACCCGGCACCGGGTGCTGGCCGCGCTCGACCTGCTCGGCTACGAGCGGCCCGTACGGCTGAAGCGGCGCAGCAACGGGCTGGTGGGCCTGCTCATCCCCGAGCTGACCAACCCGATCTTCCCGGCGTTCGCCCAGGTCATAGAGCAGGCGCTGGCCGGGCACGGCTACACGCCGGTGCTCTGCACGCAGACCCCGGGCGGGGCCACCGAGGACGAGCTGGTGGAACAGCTGGAGGAACGCGGGGTCACCGGCATCGTGTTCCTGTCCGGCCTGCACGCCGACGCGTCGGCCGACCCGGCGCGCTACCAGCGGCTGGCGGCGCGCGGGGTCCCGTTCGTGCTGGTCAACGGCTTCAACGAGGCGATCAGCGCCCCCTTCGTCTCCCCGGACGACCGGGCGGCGGCCGACATGGCGGTACGGCACCTGGAGGAGCTGGGCCACCGCCGCATCGGCCTCGCGATCGGGCCGACGCGCTACGTCCCCTCCGCCCGCAAGGAGCAGGGCTTCCTCGCGGCGCTGCCGGGGGCGGCGGCCGAGGGGCTGGTCCAGCGCACCCTGTTCACGGTCGAGGGCGGCCACGCGGCGGGCGGCGCCCTGCTGGACCGGGGCTGTACGGGGGTGGTCTGCGCGAGCGACATGATGGCCCTCGGCGTCATCCGCGCGGCCCGCGAGCGGGGGCTGCGGGTCCCGCAGGACGTCTCGGTGGTCGGCTTCGACGACTCCCCGCTCATCGCCTTCACGGACCCGCCCCTGACCACGGTCCGCCAGCCGGTCCGCGCGATGGCCACGGCGGCGGTCGGCGCCCTCCTGGAGGCGGTGGCCGGCACCCCGGTCCAGCGCACGGAGTACGTCTTCCAGCCGGAACTGGTCGTACGGGGGTCGACGGGGCCGGGGCCGGAGGGGGGCTGAGGGGGGCTGGGGGGGGGCTTCCGGCGCGGGCCCGCCATCGCCCCCTCGACCCCCTGGGACCGGTCGGCGCCTGCCCACCCGCCCCCGGGTGCGGGGCGGGGTGAGGGGCGGCGGGGTCGAGGGGCGGCGGGACTTGACCTGGTCCGTGTCAGGGAGGGTTTGGGGGTTTCCCGTCAGTCTCATCGTCCTTCCGCGTCGGGCCGGGCTGTCAAGGGCGCTCCTTCGTCGCGTCGCTTCGCGATGGCCTTCGGCCACCCTTGACAGCCCGTCCCGCCACGGAATGCCAAAGACTGCCGGGAAACCCCCAAAAGAACGGTCCACGGGTTCATGAGCGAGGGACGGGCATCGCAGCGATGCGAGACCCGTCTCCGCCCGGTCCCGGATTCCGGCCCCGAATGGGCATCGGTCCGAGGCCAGGGCCGGCCCAGACCACCCGACAGGACGACCAGAGCGTCCAGCGGGCCCCAGGCGCGTCAGATCGCTACGCGCTTCACTCGGCATAGCGTCCGGCGGCCGTCTGGGGCTGGACATAAGCCGCCCACGGCCGGGAGCCTCTGTCCCTCACGCGGGCGCGGGTCGTTTGTCCTTTTTGGGGTGCTGGATGGGCCCCGAAGGGGCTCTGGTCGCGCCTCTCGGACTCTGAGGACGACTTTGTCGTCCGCAGAGTCCGACAAGAGCCCTCCAGGGAACAGGAAAGGCCCCAGGCGGCCGTCAGCCGCCCGACAAGCGGGCCAATTGCTCGCCCTGGGCGGCTTATGTCCAGCCACAGGCGGACGGCAGACGCTATGCCGAGTGAAGCGCGTAGCGATCCGATGCGCAGGGCGCGGGCAGGGAGCGGTTGGTCGATCTGGTCGCCGTTTGGGGTGGTCTGGCGGCCCCCGGCCCGGAATCTGATGGAAGTGGGGCCGCATCTCGGGTCCACCCAGGCGGGGAGGGGCCGGGCATCCCTGAGGCGCCCCCATCCGCTCGGTTTCCTCCCGGCCGTTTCCCTGGGGGCTTCCCGACAGTCTTTGGCATTCCGGGGCGGGACGGTCGGTCAAGGGTGGCCGAAGGCCATCGCGAAGCGACGCGACGAAGGAGCGCCCTTGAGGGACCGGCCCGACACGGAAGGACAGTGGACTGGCGGGACGCCCCCAGCCCTTCCCTGATCCGGGCCAAGGGTGCGCCGCCGCCCCCCGACCCCGCCCCCCCCCGACCCCGCCCAGCCCTCACCCCGAGCCGGAAACAAATCTGCAATCTCTTGCGCAAGCTCTTGCAACACGACTGGGTGGCCCCTACGGTCAGCGGCAATCCCCCACCTCTCCGCCAGGAGGCCCCCATGTCCCGCACCGCAAGAGGCCGCAGAGGCCGCAGAGTTCCCACGGTCGGCAGAAGTCTTGCCGCCGTCGTCGCCCTTGTCGGCGCCACGCTCGCCGTTCAGGCGCCGCAGGCGCAGGCGGTGCCGCCCGGCGGGAAGGATGTGACCGCCGTGCTGTTCGAGTGGCGGTTCGACTCCGTCGCCGCCGCCTGTACCAGTACCCTCGGGCCCGCCGGGTACGGGTACGTCCAGGTGTCGCCGCCGCAGGAGCACATCCAGGGGCCCCAGTGGTGGACCTCGTACCAGCCCGTCAGCTACCGGATCGCCGGACGGCTCGGGGACCGGGCCGCCTTCCAGCGGATGGTCGGCGCCTGCCACGCCGCCGGCGTGAAGGTGGTCGCGGACTCCGTCATCAACCACATGGCCGCCAACGACGGCGTGGGCACGGGCGGTTCCCCGTATACGAAGTACGACTACCCCGGCCTCTACTCCGGCGCCGACATGGACGACTGCCGGGCGGCGATCTCCGACTACCGGGACCGCGCCAACGTCCAGAACTGCGAGCTGGTCCAGCTCGCGGACCTCGACACCGGCGAGGAGTACGTGCGCGGACGGATCGCCGGGTACCTCAACGACCTGCTCTCCCTGGGCGTGGACGGCTTCCGGATCGACGCGGCCAAGCACATGCCCGCCGCCGACCTCGCCGCCATCAAGTCCCGGCTGACCGATCCGGGCGCCTACTGGAAGCAGGAGGCGATATACGGGGCCGGGGAGGCCGTCCAGCCCACCGAGTACCTGGGCAACGGGGACGTCCAGGAGTTCCGCTACGCCCGCGACCTCAAGCGGGTGTTCCAGAGCGAGAACCTCGCCTACCTGAAGAACTTCGGGGAGGCCTGGGGCTACATGCCGGGCGGGCGGGCCGGGGTCTTCGTCGACAACCACGACACCGAGCGCGGCGGCGACACCCTCAACTACAAGGACGGGTCCGCCTACACCCTGGCCAACGTCTTCATGCTGGCCTGGCCCTACGGCTCGCCCGACGTGCACTCCGGGTACGAGTGGACCGACAGGGACGCCGGGCCCCCCAACGGCGGCACCGTGAACTCCTGTTATGCCGACGGCTGGAAGTGCCAGCACGCCTGGCGGGAGATCTCCTCCATGGTCGGCTTCAGGAACGCCGCCCGCGGGCAGGCCGTCACCGACTGGTGGGACGACGGGGGCGACCGGATCGCCTTCGGGCGCGGCACCAAGGCCTACGTGGCGATCAACCACGAGACCTCCCCCCTCACCCGCACCTTCCAGACCTCCCTCCCGGCCGGCTCCTACTGCGACGTGCAGAGCGGCCGCCCGGTGAGCGTGGACTCCGGCGGCCGGTTCACCGCCACCCTCGGCGCGGGCACCGCCCTCGCCCTGCACGTGGACGCCCGTACCTGCGCGGCCGCCCCGGCCGCCGGCGCCTCGTTCGCCGTCAACGCCACCACCGTGCCCGGCCAGGACGTCTACGTCACCGGCGACCGCCCCGAGCTCGGCAGCTGGAACACCGGCGCCGCCCTCAAGCTCTCCTCCGCCGCCTACCCGGTCTGGAAGCTCGACGCGTCCCTCCCCGCCGGGACCTCCTTCGCCTACAAGTACGTCCGCAAGGACGCCGCCGGGAACGTCACCTGGGAGAGCGGCGCCAACCGCGCCGCCACCGTCCCGGCCAACGGCACGGTCACCCTGACCGACACCTGGCGCAACTGACCCGCCACCCGACCCGCCCCGCCCCGTACCCGAGGAGACCCGCCTTGATACGCCCCGCCGCAGGAGCGCTCGCCGCCGCGCTGGCCGTGACGCTCCTGCCCGCCCTCCCCGCGACGGCGGTCGCCGCCGACCGGGCGCCGGCCCCGCCCCCGGACGCGAAACTGGCCGCCGAGCCGGCCCGGCACGACCTCACCCGCGAGCAGTTCTACTTCGTGCTCCCGGACCGCTTCGCGAACGGCGACCCGCGCAACGACCGGGGCGGTCTGACCGGCAGCCGTTCGCAGACCGGCCTGGACCCCACGGACAAGGGCTTCTACCAGGGCGGGGACCTCAAGGGGCTGACCGACCGGCTCGACTACATCAAGGGGCTCGGCACCACCGCGATCTGGATGGCGCCGATCTTCAAGAACCAGCCCGTCCAGGGCACCGGGAAGGACGAGTCGGCCGGCTACCACGGCTACTGGATCACCGACTTCACGCAGGTCGACCCGCACTTCGGCACCAACGCCGATCTGACGCGGCTCATCGACACGGCGCACCGCAAGGGGATGAAGGTCTTCTTCGACGTCATCACCAACCACACCGCCGACGTCGTCGACTACCGGGAGGGCTCCCACGACTACCTGTCGAAGGGGGCCTTCCCCTACCTGACCAAGGACGGGGTGCCCTTCGACGACAACGACTACGGAAAGGGCTTTCCCAAGACCGGTCCCGCCTCCTTCCCCCGCACCCCCTTCGTGCCCGACGCGAAGAAGAACCTCAAGGTGCCCGGCTGGCTCAACGACCCGGCGATGTACCACAACCGGGGCGACTCCACCTTCGCCGGGGAGTCCTCCGAGCAGGGCGACTTCTCCGGCCTCGACGACCTGTGGACCGAACGCCCCGAGGTCGTCGAGGGGATGGAGAAGATCTACGAGAAGTGGGTGAAGGACTTCGCCGTCGACGGCTTCCGCATCGACACCGTCAAACACGTCGACACCCCCTTCTGGACGAAGTGGGCCACCGCCCTCGACGCGTACGCGGCCCGGCACGGCCGGAAGAACTTCTTCATGTTCGGCGAGGTCTACTCCGCCGACCCCGCCGTCACCTCCCCCTACGTGACCCGGGGGCGCCTCGACGCCACCCTCGACTTCCCGCTCCAGGACGCCATCCGCGCCTACGCCTCCCAGGGCGCGGACGCCGGCCGGCTGGGCTCCGTACTGGCCGCCGACTACCGGTACACGACGGACAAGGCCAACGCCTACGAGCAGGTCACCTTCCTCGGCAACCACGACATGGGCCGCTTCGGCACCTTCCTGGAGCAGGACCGGCCGGGCGCGCCGGAGCAGGAGCTGCTGGACCGCTACCGGCTCGCCAACGAGCTGATGTTCCTCTCCCGGGGCAACCCGGTGGTCTACTCCGGCGACGAGCAGGGCTTCACCGGCTCCGGCGGAGACAAGGACGCCCGCCAGCCGCTGTTCGCCACCCGGATCGCCGACTACCTGGACGACGACCAGCTCGGAACGGCGCGCACGCACGCGAGCGACGCCTACGATCCGGGACACCCGCTCTACCGGCAGATCAGTGCTCTCTCGAAGCTGACGAAGGACCACCCGGCCCTGCGCGACGGCATCCAGAGCGAACGTCTCGCCGATGGTTCCGTCTACGCCTTCGCCCGCACCGACCCCCGCACCCGCACCGAGTACCTCGTCGCCGCCAACAACGGCGCCCAGGCCCGGACCGTCGAGCTCGACGCCCCGGCCGGTGCCGAGTACCGCACCCTGTACGGCGGCGCCACCGCCGTGATTCGCTCCTCGGCCGCCGGGAAGCTCACCGTCACCGTGCCCGCCCTCGGCTCGGTGGTCCTCCAGGGCACCGCCCCCCTCGCACCCCCCGCCACCAAGCCCGCCCTGACCCTCAAGGCCCCGGCCGCCGGCGCCGCCGGCACCGTCGAACTGTCCGCCGACGTCACCGGCGGCGGCCTGAACCGGGTCGTGTTCGCCGCCCAGACCGGCACCGGCCCCTGGCAGGTCCTCGGCTCCGCCGACCACGCCCCGTACAAGGTCACGCAGCAGGTCATGGCCCCGGCGGGTACCGCCCTGCGCTACAAGGCCGTCGTCGTCGACGCCTCCGGCCGCACCGCGAGCGCCCTCGCCGGATCCGTCTCCGGCCAGGTCCCGCCCGTCCCGGTCCCCACCGCCACCCAGCGCGACTACGCCGTCGTCCACTACAACCGCCCCGACGGCGACTACACGAACTGGCGGCTGTACGCGTGGGGCGACCTCGCCGACGGCGAGGCCACGACCTGGCCGGAAGGCCACGCCTTCACCGGCCGCGACGCCTACGGCGCCTTCGCGTACGTCCGGCTCAAGCCCGGCGCCTCCTCCGTCGGCTACCTCGTCATCGACAAGGACGGCACCAAGGACGTCGCCGCCGACCGGACGGTCGACCTGACCAGGACCGGGGAGATCTGGCTCGAACAGGGCAAGGAGGCCGTCCGCACCGACCGCCCCGCCTACCCGCCGCAGGACCGGACCAAGGCCGTCCTGCACTACCAGCGCCCCGACGGCGCGTACGACGGCTGGGGCCTGCACGTGTGGACCGGCGCCGCCACCCCCACCGACTGGTCCAAGCCGCTGCTCCCGACCCACACCGACTCCTACGGCGCGGTCTACGAGGTCCCCCTCGCCCCCGGCGCCACCAGCCTGAGCTACATCCTCCACAAGGGCGACGAGAAGGACCTCCCCACCGACCAGTCCCTCGACCTCAAGGCCACCGGCCACGAGGTGTGGATGCTCGGCGGCCGCGCCCCCTACCTGCTCCCGCAGCCCGCCGGATCGGCCGCCGCCCTCGACCTCACCAAGGCCGAAGCCGTCTGGATCGACCGTGACACCCTCGCCTGGAACGCCCCCGCGGCCGCCGCCTCCACCCAGCTCCTCGCCTCCCCGGAGGGCCGCATCACCACGGACGGCGGCGTCCTCCACGAGGGCGGCGCCGCGTGGCTGCGGCTGGAGCGGGCCGCCCTCACCCCCGCCCAGAAGCAGAAGTTCCCGCACCTGGCCTCGTACAGCGCCTTCACCGTCGACCCCCGCGACCGCGGCCGGGTCCGCGACGCCCTGCGCGGCCAGCTCGTCGCGAGCGCCCGCGCCGCGAACGGAGCCGTCCTCGCCGCCACCGGCGTCCAGCTCGCCGGCGTGCTCGACGACCTCTACAGCACCGGTGCCCCCCTCGGCCCCGTCTTCAAGGACGGCCGCCCCACCCTCTCCGTCTGGGCCCCCACCGCCCGGCAGGTCTCCCTCGAACTCGACGGCCGCACCGTCCCCATGCGCCGCGACGACACCACCGGCGTCTGGTCGGTGCGCGGCGAACGCTCCTGGACCGGCAAGCCCTACCGCTACGCCGTCACCGTCTGGGCGCCCAGCACCCGACAGATCGTGCGCAACCTGGTCACCGACCCCTACTCCACCGCCCTGACCACCGACTCCACGTACAGCCTGGCCGTCGACCTGGCCGACCCCAAGCTCGCCCCGCCCGGCTGGCGCGACCTGCGCAAGCCCGCCCCGGTGCCCTTCGGCAACGCGCAGATCCAGGAACTCCACATCCGCGACTTCTCCGTCGCGGACGCCACCAGCAAGCACCCCGGCCAGTACCTGGCCTTCACCGACACCGACTCCGCCGGCATGCGCCACCTGCGCGAACTGGCCGCCTCCGGCACCTCGTACGTCCACCTGCTCCCGGCGTTCGACTTCGCCAGCGTCCCCGAGGACCCCAAGAACCGCACCGCACCCGCCTGCGACCTCAAGGTCTACGCCCCCGACTCCGAGTCCCAGCAGGCCTGCGTGGCCGCCGCCGCCACGAAGGACGGCTTCAACTGGGGCTACGACCCGCTGCACTACACCGTCCCCGAGGGCTCGTACGCCAGCGACCCCAACGGCACCGCCCGCACCGTCGAGTTCCGCAGGATGGTCCAGGCCCTGGGCGGGGCGGGGCTGCGCACCGTGATGGACGTGGTCTACAACCACACCGTCGCCTCCGGGCAGTCCACCACGTCCGTCCTCGACCGCATCGTGCCCGGCTACTACCAGCGCCTCCTCGCCGACGGCAGCGTCGCCACCTCCACCTGCTGCTCCAACACCGCCCCCGAGAACGCCATGATGGGCCGCCTCGTCGTCGACTCCGTCGTCACCTGGGCCAAGGAGTACAAGGTCGACGGCTTCCGCTTCGACCTGATGGGCCACCACCCGAAGGCGAACATCCTCGCCGTCCGCAAGGCCCTCGACGAGCTCACCCCCGCCAAGGACGGGGTCGACGGCAAGAAGATCGTCCTCTACGGGGAGGGCTGGAACTTCGGGGAGGTCGCCGACGACGCCCGCTTCGTCCAGGCCACGCAGAAGAACATGGCCGGCACCGGCATCGCCACCTTCTCCGACCGCGCCCGCGACGCCGTGCGCGGCGGCGGCCCCTTCGACGAGGACCCGCGCGTCCAGGGCTTCGCCTCCGGACTGTTCACCGCCCCCAACGGGTCCCCGGCCAACGGCACCCCGGCCGAGCAGCGCGCCCGCCTCCTGCACGACCAGGACCTGATCAAGGTCGGGCTCTCCGGGAACCTGGCCCCGTACGTCTTCACCGACTCCACCGGCCGCCGCGTCAAGGGCTCCGACGTGGACTACAACGGCGCCCCCGCCGGCTACGCGGCCGCCCCCGGCGACGCGATGGCCTACGCGGACGCCCACGACAACGAATCCCTGTACGACGCCCTGGCCTACAAGCTCCCCGCGGGGACCTCCACCGCCGACCGGGCCCGCGCCCAGGTCCTCGCCCTGGCCACGGCCGCCCTCTCCCAGGGCCCGGCCCTCTCCCAGGCCGGCAGCGACCTGCTCCGCTCGAAGTCCCTGGACCGCAACTCCTTCGACAGCGGGGACTGGTTCAACGCCATCCACTGGGACTGCCGCACCGGCAACGGCTTCGGCCGCGGCCTGCCGCCCGCCGCCGACAACCGCGCCAAGTGGCCCTACGCGAAACCCCTGCTCACCGGCGCCGTCCCCGGCTGCGCCGACATCGACGGGGCCTCGGCCGCCTACCGCGACCTGCTGCGCGTACGCACGACGGAACCCGCCTTCGCCCTGACCACGGCCGCCGCCGTCCAGGAGCGGCTGGGCTTCCCGCTGTCGGGCCCCGAGGAGACCCCGGGCGTGGTCACCATGACCCTCGGCGACCTCGTCGTGGTCTTCAACGCCACCCCGGACGCGCAGACCCAGCGCGTCCCGGCCCTCGCCGGCACCCGCTACGCGCTGCACCCGATCCAGGCGGCGGGCTCGGACCCGGTGGTGAAGCGGTCCGGCTACGACGCGGGGACGGGATCGTTCACCGCCCCGGCGCGGACGGTCGCCGTCTTCAAGAGGTCCTGACCGCCGGGCGGGACGGGACGGTGCCGGCCGCGGTCCGGCACCGTCCCGCCCGCCCCCCTCGGGATCAGACCCAGATGCGGACGGCCTCCATGCGCCGCGACTGGCCGGTGGTGCCCACGTAGACCGGGTTCCCGCCGGCCGCGTTCAGCCAGCCGTAGTCCGCCACGTGCGCCTGCGCGGCCACGCTGCCGTTGCCGACCTGGAGGCCCAGCGCCTCCATGCGCCGCGACTGGCCCGTGGTGCCGACCGTCACCGCCTTGCCGTCGGCGGCGCACGCCCAGCCCTGCCAGCCGATGTCCGCCAGGTGGGCGTTGGCACAGACCCCGCCCGTGCCACTGGTCGCGATCACCGCCGCCTCCATCCGGCGGCTCTGCCCGGTGGTCCCGGCGACCGCGCCGTCGCACACGGCGCCCTGCCAGCCGATCCCCTCGACGTGGGCGGCGTAACAGACCGTCCGGGCGGCCGGGGCCAGCGACTTCTGCCGGGCGGCCGCCGCCTGCACGTCCGCGATCACCGACGCGGGAGCCTCGACGGCCCGCGCCGGAGCCGCGGCCGAAGGAGCCGGGGCGGGCGCGGACGGCTGTGCCTGCGCGGTGGCCACCCCCGTGGCCCCCAGCACCCCCGCCAGCGTGACGCCCAGTAGGACCCCGGCGGCCCTGCTCATGGAATTCCTCATGGTGTTCCCCTCCTGGTACCGACTGGTCGCCACCATCTCTACCGGGGCCCCGGAGCCCGCCGACACCGGTTGCGGGCCCTGCGGCCGAGAGGGGACGGAGCATGGCGCACGCCGGACGGTTGCGCGCGCGGGACCGGCTGTGCCTCAGACGTCGAGCCGGAGCTCCAGCAGGACCACCCCGTACACCCGTCCGTCCTTGCCCTGCTTCGTGGGGAACTCACCGACGACCCGGTAGCCCGCGTCCCGGTAGTACGCCAGCAGCCGCGGGTTGCTGGACACGCAGTCCAGGCGCGCCCGCTCCCGCCCGGTCCGGGCGATCCGCCGCTCCGCGTGATCGAGGATCCGCAGCCCGGTCCCCGGGGGAGCGGCCTCCCGCTCCACCATCAGCCGGTGCACGTAGCCCGCCACGGGCGGCTGGACCCCCCAGGCCTCCTCGTCGGACCACCACAGCTCGTACGCACCCACGACCCGGCCGTCGGCGTCCTCGGCGAGCCACACCTCGCCGTCGCGCATCACGGCACGGAAGTGCGCGGTGTCCTTGTCACCCGGCTTCCACTGGTCGATCCCCTGCTTGCGCATCCACCGGGCGGCCTGGTCGTACAGCTTCACCAGCGTGCCGGCGTCCTTCTCCCCGGCCTGCCGGAACAAGATCCCGTCGTCAATGATCACGCGGGCATTATCGCCTCCGGGGCCCGGCCCTCACCCTCCCGCGGGAGGCCCCGGCACCAGCCCGGCCAGCCGCCCCACCAGCTCCCCGAAGGGCCCGTCGGACGGCTCGTCGGCCAGGATCCGTACGAGGATGCCCGCCATCTCCGCGTCGTACGCGGCGCTCACGGCGGCCAGCGCCGCGAAGTCGTGCACCAGCTGCAGCTCCAGCTCGGCCCGCGGGATCCGGCGGCCGTCCAGCCAGATCAGCGCCGTCGACTCGGCCAGCGACACCCAGGAGCGCACCACGAGCTCCAGCCGCGCGGGCGGCGCCGCGATACCGAGGTGGCTGACGATCTGCTCGTACGCCGCCTGCCGCACCTCGTCGATCATCGCGTTCGTACGGCTGCTGCCGACCGCGGGACCCCCGCGCATCAGCGCCGAGAAACCGGGCCCGTGGTCGTCGACGAACGCGAAGAACCGGCCCATCACCCGCAGCAGCCGCGCCCCCAGCGGGCCCTCGTGGGGCTCGCGGAACCGGTCGGCCAGCTCGTCGGCGGCCCGCCGCAGCGCGGCCTCGTACAGGCTCAGCTTGCCGGGGAAGTAGTGGTAGACGAGCGGCCGCGATATCCCGGCGGCCGCCGCGATCTCGTCGATCGACACATCGTCGGGGGACCGGTTGCTGAACAGCTCCAGGGCGACCCCGATCAGCTGCTGCCGCCGCTCCTCGACACCCATCCTGCGTCGCACCCCGGTTGTCATGCCGACACCCTACTTCTCCCCGCGGGCGGGGAGCCCCCGGTGCCCGTCGCTACAGGTCCAGGGCCAGCCGCCCGCCCGCCGCCCGCGAGACGCACAGCAGCATCGAGTCCGCGCGCTCCGCGTCGGTGAGCAGTTCGTCGCGGTGCTCCACCTCGCCCTCCAGGACCCGGTGTTGGCAGGTGCCGCAGAAGCCCTGCTCACAGGAGTACGGGGTGGCGGGCAGGACCCGGCGCACCGCCGTCAGGGCGGATTCGCCGGCCGCGACCTCGACGGTGGCGCCCGAGCGGCGCAGTTCGACGGTGAAGGGCCGCGCCGGGCCGGCCGCCGCGGGGGCGAACCGCTCCAGGTGCACCGCCGAGGGGTCGGCGGCGGCCTCCGTGACGGCCCGCATCAGGGGTTCGGGGCCGCAGCAGTAGACCAGGGTGCCCGGTGCGGTCCGGGCGAGCGCGCCCAGGTCGGGCAGGCCCGTCTCGTCCTGCGGTGCGATCGTGACCCGGTCCCCGTAGGCGGCGAGTTCGGGCAGGAACGGCATCGAGGCGCGCGAACGCCCTCCGTAGAGCAGGGTCCAGTCGGCGCCCGCCGCGGTGGCCGCGCGGAGCATGGGCAGGATCGGGGTGATCCCGATGCCGCCCGCGACGAACGCGTAGGACGGGGCGGGCAGCAGCGTGAACCGGTTGCGCGGGGGCCGCAGTTCCAGCACCGTCCCCTCCACCAGCGCGGCGTGCGCCTCGCGCGAGCCCCCGCGGCCGTCCTCGACGAGCCGGACCGCGACGGTGTACCGCCCGGCGTCGGCCGGATCCCCGCACAGCGAGTACTGGCGCACGAGCCCCGAGGGCAGGACGAGGTCGACGTGGGCGCCCGGGGTCCACGGCGGCAGCCCGTCCGTCGCCGAGGCCGCCTCCAGCACCAGCCGCACCACCCCGTCGGCCGGTTCGCCGCGGTCGGTGACGCGGGCCCGCAGCAGCCGGCGCGGGGAGTGGCCCGACACCGGGGTCTCCAGGGCGGGGAGCGGCCACAGCGGGGAGCGGCCTATCCGGGCGCGCAGCGCCCGCCGGGTCAGTACGACGGCACCCGCCAGCGCCGTCACGGCGAGGGTCCGCTTCACGGCCGCACCCCGCCGTTCGCGCCGGGGGAGGCGGCCAGGTAGGCCACGGCCTGGGCCGTGGAGCCCTCCTGCGAGGGGTGGTAGGTGCGGGAGAGGTAGGTGGGGATCGACTTCACCATCGCTCCCGCGGAGGGCAGCACCCCCTGCTGTCCGGCCCGGAAGAACTGGCCGAGGGATGCCTTCGCGGCGGGCAGCGAGGGGTCGTTCTCCATGAAGAAGCGGGCGCCGCGCTGCCAGAGGAAGACCAGGGCGGTGAAGGCGGTGGCCCAGGTCCGGGCCCGGCGGCGGTAGTTGCCGTCCACGTGCATGAAGAGGTCGAAGGCCACCGAACGGTGCTCGACCTCCTCCGCGCCGTGCCAGCGCAGCAGGTCCAGCATCATCGGGTCCGCGCCCCGGCGGTCGAGTTCCTCGGCGTTGAGGACCCAGTCGCCGAGGAAGGCCGTGTAGTGCTCGATCGCGGCGATCATCGCGACCCGCTCCATCAGCCACCACCGGCGGGCCCTGCCGGGCGGCAGGGTCCGGTCGCCGAGCAGCTTCTCGAACAGCCAGTCCACCTGGGCGGTGTACGGGGTGGGGTCCAGGCCGAGGCGCCTCAGGTGCGGGAGCACGTCGTCGTGCGCGGTGGCGTGCATGGCCTCCTGCCCGATGAAACCGATGACGTCCGCGCGCAGCCGCTCGTCCCTGATGTACGGGAGCACCTGCTTGTAGACGTGCACGAACCAGCGTTCACCGGCGGGCAGCAGCAGGTGCAGCACGTTGATGGTGTGCCCGGCGAAGGGGTCGCCGGGCAGCCAGTGCAGCGGGGTGTCCTCCCAGGAGAAGGACACGTTCCGCGCGTGGAGGTCCGTGTGTTCCGTCGTCACGGGGGCGGGCGCGAGCGGCCTATTAGACATGGCGTCAATGTACTGATGGGTACGTGAGAGGGAAACCCCTCGGAAGCCGCGAATCAGAGCAACCGCCGGCGACGAGCGCCGGACGCCCAGGGGCGCGGGGAACCGTGCGCCCAGCCACAGCCGGCCCGCGGCCGACGGACAGCCCCGCCCCCCGGCCCTGGAACCCCCGCCCCCCGGCCCTGGAACCTAGCGAAGCACCCCGGCCTTCGTGCCGTCCGTCAGCTTCCCCGACAGGTCCACCTGCGCGCCCTCCTGCGCCTTCACGGCCAGCCGGTTGCCGTTCGCCGACCCGCTCACCCCGCCACCGGACACCGACAGCGAGGCGAACTGCGCGCTGCCCGCCGCCAGGACGTACCACTGGCCCGCGCGCGACTTCCACAGCACCCCGGCCAGCACCCGCGGCTCCCGCGGCCCGCACGCCGCCGAGCCCTCCGCCTTGGCCGCCTGGGCCGCGAGCGGCGCGCCCGGCGCCAGGAACTGCGCCTGCACCCGGTCGGCCGTGCCCTGCCAGGTCTCCGCCCGGGTGCACAGCCAGGCGGCCGCCCCATCGCCCTCCGGCAGCGGCTGCTTCGCGTACGTCCAGGAGTTGACGGTGCGCACCCCGTGCGAGCGCACCGAGGGCAGCAGGCACGCGATCCGCGACCAGTCGCCCAGCTCCGCGGCCTCCGTGACGTCGCGCGCCGCACCCGGGGCGCCCGAGGTCAGCCGGGCCGGGGTCAGCTCGCCCAGGTCCGTCACCAGCCGGGTCGCCCCGTCCCCGGTCAGCGACAGCGCGTTCCAGCTCGTACAGCTCCCGCCCGGCGCGGGACCGAGCACCGGCGGGGTGACCCCCTCCGGGGTGAGCTTCAGCGCCGTCGGGGCCTCGGCGGGCTTCAGGAGGTCGCGCACGGCGGCCCCGGTGACCCAGGGGGCCGTCAGGTAGCGGACGTTGTTGTCGACCCGGCTGAGCACCAGACCCGTCGCCGTGTCCGCCGACGCCCCGTCGGTCCGGGCGAAGTCCAGGGCCGCGCCCGCCGTCCCGGAGCGCGGCTCGGCGTAGCGGACCACGCGCAGCCCGTCGTACAGCAGGACCACCACCGCCTGGTCGACGACGCCCGCGAACAGCAGCTGCGGCGGGCCCATCGGCGGCCCCGACGGGGTGCCCGGGGTGGCCGAGACCACCACCGCCTTGCCCGGCCGGGCCCACACCGCCAGTGCCCGGCGCAGCAGCTCCGTGTCGTCGGCGCGGTTGCCGCGCGCGGGCCAGGCGGAGTAGTCCGTACGGGAGGACGTGCGCCACACCGTGGGCGCGACCCGCACCAGCCGCCCCGGGTCCAGGGCCTGTTCCGCCGCCGCGTTGAGCGCGTACGGCGGGGCGGCGGGCCCGTCGGAGCCCCAGCCGCCGCCCGGCAGCGCGAGCAGCGCCCCGCACACCACGAGGGCGGCCGCGCCGGCCAGCGAGGCCCGCGCGAACCGCCGCCGGCGCAGCAGGTCGGTGGGCCGGGCCTGGAGCACGCAGGGGTCGAACTCGGGGGAGGCGAACAGGGCGTCGTGCGCCGGATCCCCGGACTCCGCGACGGCCGCCGCCGGATCGGCGACCCCGGCCTCGGCGAGCACCCGGAGCACCTCCGCCTCCGCGAGCCCCTCCAGCGCCCGCAGCACGCAGGCCGCACGCCCCGGGCCGTTGAGCGTGGCCAGCCACTGGTCCAGGGCCAGCTCCTCGGCGCCGCCGGCGCGCGGGAAGAGGCGCAGCCCCCATACGCGGGGGAGCGGCGAGGGCAGCTGCCCGCGCAGCGGGAGCGCCCGGAACGTCAGCGGGATCCCCGCCTCCAGGGCGGAGCGCAGCACGCGCAGCCGTACGTACGCGTACCCCGACTCGGCGCCGCCCGGCCCGCCCCGCGGGGCCGGGACGCCGCCCCGCACCTCGCCGGATCCGGCGCCGCGCCGCCCGCGCGGCAGGGCCCGCTGGGTCAGGGCGTGGGCGGTGAGCACCCGGCGGTTGCGGCCGAGGGAGGGCGGCAGCACCAGATAGGCGAGCCGCACCAGCCGTGGGTAGTGCTCGACGATGGCGGCCTCGGCCTGCTCGACGTCGGGAGGCAGGGGGCGGGTGGCGGTATCCGGCGCAGTCACGTTCAGCAGAACGAGCGAATCGTCGGATGGTCACCCGCCCCCAGCTCACACGTTCGGACGAACCGGGGCGGCCGCGGGGTGACCCGTCAGACGATCAGCCCGGCGCGCAGCGCCTCGACCGTCTCGTCCGGGACGCCCAGGCCCTCGCGCACGTACTTCTCCATCGAGCCGTACCGGACGCGCACCTCGTCCAGCCCCGCCTCCAGGTAGGAGGGGAACACCCCGATCAGGGCCAGGGCGATGTCCGGGTCCCCGCCCGCCGCCGTGAATCCTTCGATCATCGGGGCGAAGGCCTGCTTCACCGCCGGGTTCACCGACAGGTATTCGGCCATCAGGGTGTCCTCGTCGGCGCCGAGGAGCGCGAGGAGCACCGTCGCGCCCCAGCCCGTGCGGTCCTTGCCGGCCGTGCAGTGGAACAGCAGGGGACCGGCCTGCGGGTCGGCGGCCTCCGTGAGCAGCGTGCGGTACGCGGCGTGCGCGGAGGAGGTGGAGACGAACGAGCGGTACACCGAGCCGAACAGGGCCTGCGCCCTGCCGCCGCCCAGGTGCTCCTCGGCGACCGCCGGGTCGGAGAGGAGGTCCTTGAGCTGGGTGGCGGCGGGCATCCGGCCCTCGTTCATCTTGTCGGCGAGCACGTCGCGCACCAGCAGCCGGGCCCCTTCCGGTATCCGGTCGGGGTGGTCGGCGCGCTCGGCGTCGCTGCGGAGGTCGATGACCGTGCGCAGCCCGAGGGCGGCCACCACCGGGTCGGCGACGGGGTCGAGCCGGTCGAGGGCGCCCGAACGCAGCACCAGCCCCGGGCGGACGCTGCGGCCGCCGGCGAGCGGGGTGCCACCGAGGTCGCGGAGGTTGGCGACGGTGGTGGAGGGGGTGGCGGTCATCGTGGCGGCTCCAGCGGTGTGCGGGGGTACGGGTCGTGCGGTCCTCGGCCCGCGTCGGGCGGCGATGGCCGGGGAGGTGGATCGGGAAGGGCTGACTCGTGTCAGCCGATGCGGCTCACGGCCATCGCCGCACACGGCTCACGTTAGGGCGATTTTCCGACGATGCGATCCGGAAAGACAATCGGCGGCCACCGAGACCCCGATCCCGATGCCCAGGGCCACCAGGTGCCCCGCGTCGGTGAAGGTCCGCTCCCGCCGCAGCACCGGCCGCGCGGCGAGCGCCAGCAGGCCGGCCCGCGCCGCGTTGCGCACGGTCCCGTGCGGCAGGGCCGAGGTCAGTGCGCCGAGCACGGCATTGAGCCCGTAGCTCGCGCCCACGTCCAGGGCGCGGCGGGTCTCGTGGTCGGCGGTGCGCCGCAGGGCCCCGTAGACGAGGAGGGTGGCGGTGGTGTGGCCGAAGAGGAACACGGCGGCCGTCCACCAGGCGCCGTACGCGTACTCCGCGTAGCCCAGTACCGCGAGCAGCAGCAGGGCGTAGGGCAGCGGCATCGGCTCCTCGACCACGCAGGCGCTGGTCAGCAGGGTCTCCCAGCGGCCCGCGTCGAGGTTGTCGACGTTCGTCGAGCAGGCGCGCAGCACCCGCTCGCGCTCCTGCGGGCCCAGGCGTTCCAGGGCGTGCGAACCGAGCTGTACCCCGCCCGTGTAGAGCGCGCCCAGCGGCGATGACCATGACCGTGGCAGTGGCAGTGGCTTCACCCGACCATGATCGGATACGGCCCCGTTGCGCGGCCCACCGGGCCCCGTGGGAGCATGACCGGGACATGTCTCCCTCCCGATCCGGCGCCCCCCTGCGCGCCACGCGGGCCGCGATGTTCGCGGCGGTGTGCGTCGCATTGGGTGCTTTGGGGCATTCGTCCATGTCTGCGGGGGGCATCCCGTCCGGATGGCTTCTGGGTGCCTTCGTGGTGACCGCCCTGCTCGCCTGGCCGGCCACCGGGCGGCGCTGCGGGCCGGTCGGGATCAGCGCCGCGCTGCTCGGCGTCCAGGGGGCGCTGCACCTCGCGTTCTCCGCGGGCGACGCGGCATCGCGGATGCGGATGCGGATGCCGATGGCCGTGACGGGGCCGGAGCCGATGCCGGGGCACCACCACATGCCCGGCATGGGAACGCACGCCTCCACCGCCGCGGCCGACCTGGCCGGGGGCGTTGCGGACGGCCTTGCGACGGCCGCCCCGGCGACCGGCGGCCAGGCCGCCGGCGCGATGGCCGGCATGGCCGACATGGCGGGGATGGCGGACATGGCGGGGATGGCGGGCCACGGCGCCGCCGGGACGGCCGGTCTGGCGCACCTGGCCGCGATGGCCGGTCACGGCGGCCTCGGGATGATCGCCGCGCACGTGCTCGCCGGACTCTTCTGCGCCGCCTGGCTGGCCCGGGGCGAGGCCGCCGTCTTTCGGCTGGCCGGGGCCCTCGGCGCGGCCGCGCTGCACGCCGCCCGGCCGCTCGCCCGCGCGCTCGCGCTGGTCCGGACCCGGGTGGCCCTCGTACCGGCGCCGCCCGCGCACTGTCCCCCGTACGAACGGCCGCGCCGTCTGCGCGGAGCCGTCCACGCCCACACCGCGGTCCGCCGGGGCCCGCCCGGGTGGCGAAGCACCCCCACCACGGCCCCCGGTCGTCCTGCCCGCGCCTGACCGGCGCACCCTCCTTCGGCGAGGGGGGCGAGACCCGGGGCCTCCCACCCATGTCTTCGCCAACCCCTTAGGACCGCCATGTCCCTCGACGAGCTCCAGGGCACCCCAGCCCGGGACCCCGAAGCCCCGACCGAACCCCCGGCCACCGCCAAGGCCGGTGCCGCGGCCACCGCCAAGGCTGACGCGCCGACCGAATCCCGGGCCGCCGCCAAGGCTGACGCGCCGACCGAATCCCCGGCCGACGCCACGTCCGGATCCCCGGCCGACGCCAAGACTGACGCCGCGGCCGAAGCCGAAGCCGATGCCGAAGCCGTGGCCGACGCCTCGGGCCCGGTGGTGCGCCGTGCGGGCGCCGGCGGTTGGGCCGCGCTGCGGCCGCTGCTCCTGCGCATGCACTTCTACGCGGGCCTGCTCATAGCCCCGCTGCTGTTCCTCGCCGCCACCACCGGCCTGCTGTACGCCGGTTCCTGGCAGGCCGAGAAGATCCTCTACTCCCACGAGCTGACGGTGCCCCACGTCGGCGAGGCCGCCGTACCGCTCAGCACCCAGGTCAAGGCCGCCCGCGGTGCCGTTCCCGAGGGCAAGGTGCTCGGGGTCTGGCCCGCGCCCGAGGCCGACGCGACCACCCGGGTGATCATGGAGCGCCCGGGGCTGGACGAGGGCGAGACCCTCACGGTCTTCGTCGACCCGTACACCGCCGAGGTGCGCGGACAGCTCACCACCGCCGGTGACGCGCTTCCGCTGCGCGCCTGGCTGAGCGAGTTCCACGCCAGCCTGCAGCTCGGCGAGTTCGGCCGTAACTACAGCGAGCTCGCCGCGAGCTGGCTGTGGGTGGTCGCCCTCGGCGGACTCGCGCTGTGGATCGGCCGCCGCCGCTCCCGCAGGGCCGACCTCGTCCTGCCCGACCGCAAGGCCACCGGCCGCCGCAAGACCCTGTCCTGGCACGGCACCGTCGGACTGTGGGCCGCCATCGGCCTCGTGGGCCTTTCCGCCACCGGCCTGACCTGGTCGAAGTACGCGGGCGAGAACATCGGGCAGCTCCAGGACCGGCTCGGCGGGGCCACCCCCTCCGTGGCCGCCACCCTCGCCGGGGGCGCCGCGGGCGGCTCCGACGAGCACGCCGGACACGTCATGACCGAGGGCATGGAGATGCCCCCGCCGCCGCCCACCGCCGACATCGGCATCGACCGCGCGGTGGCCGCCGCCCGGGCCGCCGGAGTCACCGAGAGCCTGCGCGTGACCCTGCCGGCCAAGGGCAAGGGATACATCGTCAAGGAGAACGACAAGACCCTGCCGGTGCACCTGGACTCGGTCGCGGTGGACCCCGCCGACGGCCGGATCATGGACGAGCTGCGCTTCGCCGACTACCCGCTGCTCGCCCAGCTGACCCGCTTCGGCATCGACCTCCACATGGGCCTCACCTTCGGGATCGCCAACCAGATCGCCCTGGCCGCGCTCGCCGTCGCGGTGATGTTCCTCGTGGTGTGGGGCTACCGGATGTGGTGGATGCGCCGGCCCACCAAGGAGCGCAGGCTCTCCGCGGGCCGCGCGCAGCCGCGCGGTGCCTGGCGGAAGCTGCCGGTGACCACGTTGCTGCCGTTCGCCTGCGTGACGGCGGCCGTCGGCTGGTTCGTCCCGCTGCTCGGGATCAGCCTGGTGGCGTTCCTCGCCGTGGACGTGGTCCTCGGGTTCGTGGCGGCGCGCCGCCGCCCGGCCGCGGCCCCGCAGGGCTGACCGCCCCGCAGGGCTGACCGCCCCGCCGGGCTGACGGCCCGGCAACGCCCGGTGGGCCCGTACTCCCCCTCGCGAGTACGGGCCCACCGTCGTGTCGGGCCGTGGCCGCCGCGCCGGTCAGGGCGCGTACTTGTAGCCCACCCGGCGCACGGTCTGGATCGCGCCGCGGTGGGCGGCGCCCAGCTTGCGGCGCAGCCGGGCGATGTGGACGTCGACCGTCCGGCCGTCGCCGACGTGGCCGTAGCCCCAGACGGTGGTCACCAGCTGGTCCCGGCTGTGCACCCGGTGCGGGTGCGCGACCAGGTGGGCCAGCAGCTCGAACTCCAGGTACGTCAGGTCCAGCACCTCGCCGTCCACCTCGGCGGTGCGCTGCGCCGGGTCGATGCGCACGAGCGCGTCACCGGCGGGCGCCGAGGACGCGGACCCGGGGGATCCGGCCGGAGCGGCCGGGGCGGGAACGGACTGCGGGGCGAAGGCGATCGGGTGCTGGTCGGCCGGTACGAGGACCAGGTAGCCGACCATCGGGGGCTGGCCCGGCAGCGCCGGCAGGGTGTGCTGGGGCGCGGGCAGCCAGGTGGCGCCCGGCGGGAGCAGGTCCACGACCCGGGCCACCTCGTCCCGGTCCACCGAGCGCAGCCGGTGGCGCGGACTGGGAGGGAAGGCCGGGGGGACGGAGGTCGCAGCGGAAGCGGCAGAAGAGAGGGAGCGGGTGTTCGCCATGAGTGGTCAGCTCTTTCACGCGGAGTAGTCGGCAGGAGACGTACGCAAGTCGTCGTCGTTGTCGTACCGCGCAGACCGAAGGCCTCGGGGAAGGTCTGCTGGAAGGTCCCGGGAGGCTTTAGAGGGCCGGCGCGTTCTTCGCGCGGCAACACACCCGGTCGAAATCGTGATCCTGACGGGACGGCCAGAACGGCTCCAGGTCGCTGCGACCTGTTGTCGAGGAGTGCGGGTGGCTGGCCATGGACGTCATTCAAGCAGATGTACGGGGCCCAGGGCAGGCCCCGTCTCACCTCGTGGAGCGGAATCTCATATTCAGCAATCAAGGTTTCGTCAGGACGTCATATTCCCGACATACCGTCAGCCCGTCAGTCGCTTCCGCCAGTCCAGTCCGGTCACCCGTATCGCATCGTGGGCGGATCCGTCCCACGCCCACGTCAGCCCCACCGCGTCCAGGGCGGCGGTCACCTCGTGCCCCACGGCGGCGGTCCGCGCCTCGTCGGCCGCGTCGTCACCCGTCGCGAAGCCGCCGTAGAGGAGGTACAGGTCCCCGCCGTCGGCCGCGCCCTGCGTGCACTGGGTGTGGAAGAAGACGAACCCGCGTGCGTCCGGCCGGCCCTCGCCCCGGATCTCCGCCAGCCCGCAGCCGCGACAGCAGGTGAAGTCCTCCCGCGCGGTGATCCCGGCGTCGTCCAGCGCGGCGAAGGCCCGGGCGATGCGCTCCGGGTCCGTCTCGCCCGCCCAGTCGGCCTGTTCGGCGACCCGCTCCCGCCAGAGCCGGACCACCAGCTGTCCGGCCTGCTCCCGGGAGACCGGCCGGACGTCACCGTCGACCAAGTGCTCCTCGGCCCGCTCGGTGAGGGCGGCCCGGTCGGCGTAGCCCGCGCGCAACCAGCTCCGTACGGCCTCCTCCAGCTCCCGCTCCACCTCGGGCGGCAGTGGCGGCGCCGGCTCGTCGGCGGGGAAGTCGAGCCGCTCCCAGGCCGGACCGTGGTCCCAGCCGTCCTCCCGGCGGGCCCAGCGGGCCATCAGCTCCACGACCTCGTCCGCCGACGCGACGTACGCCTGGAAGTGCAGCTCGGGGGCGCCCGAGCGGTGCTCCACCTGGTAGTCGTCCCCGCCGTCGTACCAGACCTGGAAGTAGACGTCCGGATCGCTCGGGATCCGTTCGAGGACGAGGAACCGGTCCCCGGCCCCGCCGAGGCGCCCCACCAGCTCGGACAGCAGACGCAGGGCGGGGCGCTCGTGGGAAGGGCCGGGCTCGGTCTGGACTCTGATCGCCAACATGGGGGACACCGTGCCAGACGGCACCGACATCGACATCGACATCGGTGCCGGTGCCGGTGGCGGTGCCGGTGGCGGTGCCGGTGGCGGCGGGAGCGTGGTCGGGGGGAGCGGCCGGTCCTAGACCAGGCCGTCCTTCTCCAGGCCGGTGCAGCAGGTGTCCGTGATCAGGCGGGTCACCACGTACGGGTCCACGTTGGCGTTCGGGCGGCGGTCCTCGATGTAGCCCTTGCCGTCCTTCTCCACCTGCCACGGGATGCGCACCGATGCGCCGCGGTCGGAGACGCCGTAGCTGAACTCGTTCCACGGGGCCGTCTCGTGCAGACCCGTCAGGCGCTCGTCGATGCCCGCGCCGTAGTTCTTGACGTGGTCCAGCGGCTTGCTGCCCTCGCCCAGCGCCTCGCACGCGGAGATGATCGCGCGGTAGTCCTCGCGCATCGCCTTCGTCGAGAAGTTGGTGTGGGCGCCCGCCCCGTTCCAGTCGCCCTTGACCGGCTTCGGGTTGAGCGTCGCCGACACGTTGAAGTCCTCGGCGGTGCGGTACAGCAGCCAGCGCGCGATCCACAGCTGGTCGGAGACCTCCAGCGGGCCGACCGGGCCGACCTGGAACTCCCACTGGCCGGGCATGACCTCGGCGTTGATGCCGGAGATGCTCAGGCCCGCGGCCAGGCAGTGGTCCAGGTGCTTCTCGACGATGTCCCGGCCGAAGATCTCGTCCGAGCCGACGCCGCAGTAGTAGCCGCCCTGTGCCGCCGGGAAGCCGTTGACGGGGAAGCCGAGCGGGCGGGCCCCGTCGAAGAAGGTGTACTCCTGCTCGATGCCGAAGACCGGCGCCTGCGCGGCGAACTTCTCGGCGACGGGGCGCAGCAGCGCCCGCATGTTCGACTCGTGCGGGGTCATGTCGATGTTCAGCACCTCGCACAGGACGAGGACGTGGGCACCGCCGCGGATCGGGTCCGGGCAGGAGAACACCGGCTGGAGCACGCGGTCGGAGGCGTGGCCCTCGGCCTGGTTGGTGCTCGACCCGTCGAAGCCCCAGATCGGCAGGGCCTCGCCGTCCGCCAGGATCCTGGTCTTGGAGCGAAGCTTCGCCGTCGGCTCGGTGCCGTCGATCCAGATGTACTCAGCCTTGTAGCTCACGGGCCCCATCCTGACTCTGAGGTGCTGCGGATCGCCATGGTGTTGACGGCAGCGTCCCCCGTGGCGATTTCTCATCCGTTGCCCGTGTGTGAACCCCGTGTTACCGGGGTTTACCCCCCAGGTGGGGAGGGTTGTGCGGGTCGGCAGCCGTACGTCCGTCCGAGTCCGGCAGACTGAGCGGGTGAGCATTTCATACGATGTGAACCCTGCCGGTGAGCGGCCCGAGGACGTTTCCGGCCGACCCCGCCCCCGGGTCGGCCTGCTGGGCACCGGCCCCTGGGCCCACCGCACCCACGCCCCCGCCCTCGCCGCCCACGCGGACTCCGAGTTCGCCGGGGTGTGGGGCCGCCGCCCCGAGGCGGCGGCCGAGCTGGCGCGGGAGTACGGCGTGAAGGTGTACGAAGACCCCGACGCGCTGTTCGCGGACTGTGACGTCGTGGCCTTCGCCCTGCCCCCGGACGTCCAGGCCCCGCTCGCCGTCCGCGCGGCCGCCGCCGGCTGCCACCTGCTGCTCGACAAGCCCGTCGCCACCACCGTCGAGGAAGCCCGCGCCGTGGCCGCGGCCGCCACCCGGCACGGCGTCGCCTCCGTCGTCTTCCTCACCCTCCGCTTCGCCGAACCCACCGCCGGATGGGTCACCGAACAGGCGGGCCGGACCGGCTGGTTCACCGCCTCCGCGCACTGGCTCGGCGCGGTCTTCCCGCCCGACGGCGCGCCCAGCGCCTACGCCGACTCGCCCTGGCGCAAGGCCAAGGGCGGCCTGTGGGACGTCGGCCCGCACGCGCTGTCCGTACTGATCCCGGTCCTGGGCGAGGTCACCTCCGTCACCGCCGCCCGGGGCCCCTCCGACCTGGTCCAGCTGTCCCTGCGGCACGCCTCGGGCGCCGCCAGCACCGCCGTCCTCAGCCTGGGCGCGCCGCGCGCCGCCGCCGGGGTGGGGCTGGAACTGCGCGGGGCCGAGGGCGTCTTCGCCCTGCCCGACTGGAGCGACGTACCCGGCGCCTACGGCCGTGCCCTCGACGCCCTCCTCACCGCGGCCCGCACCGGCACCCCGGACCCCCGCGACGCGCGGTTCGGCGCCCGCCTGACGGAGATCCTGGCGGAGGCGGAGGACCAGCTGCGCTGAGCCGCCCGTGCCGGGGCTGTCGGCGGGGTGCCGTAGCGTCGCAAGCGTGACCTCCGAGCCGACGGGCCGCGCCGCGGGCCCCTACGACGCCGCCTTCCTGCCGCGACTGCGCATGACCTTCCGGGCCACGCGCGAGCCGGTCACGGAACCGGTGTCGAAGTTCGGCGGCCAGCCGGTCTGGCTGGCCGCACCGGCC
The DNA here is from genome assembly GCF_002803845.1 of Streptomyces lavendulae subsp. lavendulae. Taxonomy (GTDB): domain Bacteria; phylum Actinomycetota; class Actinomycetes; order Streptomycetales; family Streptomycetaceae; genus Streptomyces; species Streptomyces lavendulae. The sequence continues at coordinate 5,875,580 of NZ_CP024985.1, forward strand.
TGGCCGGTGCACCCGCGTTCGGGCGAGCCCCTCGTGTTCATCGGCCAGTTCCGGGTGCCGGGGGAGGAGGTGCGCCTCGCGTACCTGTTCCTGCACGAGGAGGGCGTGGTCATGGGCGGCGACACCCCGGAGGACGGCGAGGCCGTCGTCCTGGTCCAGCCGGGCGGGCGAAGACCGGCCTTCGCGTCGATCGGCTCCCCCGGCACGCAGGGGCGGACCCTGTGGCGGTGGGGCCCGGACTACACGGAGGTTCCCGTCGAATGGCTGACGGAGCTGAGTCCCCTGCCGCCGGAACTCGACGAGGCGGCGAACCGGGCGGCCGCCTTCTCCCGGTACCTGCGGGGCGACGGCCCGGACGTCGAATACCCCGAGGAGGACTGGCCCCGGGACTTCCTCGGGGGCGAGGCCGTCTACCCCAACAACCACGCCTCCGGCATCGACTCCTCCTGGCGGTTCCTCTGCCAGTTCGAGGACCGGGGCGAGGGGGAGGAGGACCCGTTCTTCCTCAACTTCGGCTACGGAAGCGGCTTCCTCTTCCTCAGCCCCGACCATCTCGAAGGCCGCTTCCTGTGGGACTGCGGCTGACGCCGCCCGGCCGCTACTTGATCAGGGCGTTGGCCACGATGATGGCCAGGCCGATCGTGGTGTCCCCCAGGCCCATGAGCAGGGCCGACCGGAGCCGGTAGCCGACCCGGACCGCCACGAAGGCGCCCCAGGCGAAGAGCAGCGCGGTGTTCATGCCGAGCCCGATGGCCGTGACCCCGTACGACTCCCAGTGCGCGAGCCCGGTGAACAGCAGCAGGAGCACGGTGGGGAGGGTGGCCGCGATCATGGGCCACTCGTTCCACAGGACCCGGGAGAGCACCCGCCAGCGGCGCCAGAGGGAGCCGGTCTGGTGGGTGCTCATGTGGTGCGAGTACCCGTGCGCGAGCGCACCGGTGGCGGCGGTGACCAGCACCCAGCTGGCGTCGTAGAAGGGGGTGACCTCCCCGCCCTTCTGGTCCAGCGCGGCCAGCAGCGCACTGGCGAGCACCGTCCCGTACACCCCGCCGAACATCCAGTCGGCCCCCCGCCGGGGCGGCGGCACCGGAAGCCCGCCGGCGCCGTGCGGCGCGACGGGCGACGCGGCGCCGGAGGGCGCGGCGGCGGACGGCTGCTGCTGCTCGTTCACGGGTGATCCCTTGGTTTCGCGGTTCAGCGTTCGGTGCTGTTTGTTCCTTTTGGGTACTAATGCCAGCCTACGGGGGATGGGGGCTGGGCGGGGTCGGGGGGCGGCGGCGCACCCTTGGCCCGGATCAGGGAAGGGCTGGGGGCGTCCCGCCAGTCCACTGTCCTTCCGTGTCGGGCCGGTCCCTCAAGGGCGCTCCTTCGTCGCGTCGCTTCGCGATGGCCTTCGGCCACCCTTGACCGACCGTCCCGCCCCGGAATGCCAAAGACTGTCGGGAAGCCCCCAGGGAAACGGCCGGGAGGAAACCGAGCGGATGGGGGCGCCTCAGGGATGCCCGGCCCCTCCCCGCCTGGGTGGACCCGAGATGCGGCCCCACTTCCATCAGATTCCGGGCCGGGGGCCGCCAGACCACCCCAAACGGCGACCAGATCGACCAACCGCTCCCTGCCCGCGCCCTGCGCATCGGATCGCTACGCGCTTCACTCGGCATAGCGTCTGCCGTCCGCCTGTGGCTGGACATAAGCCGCCCAGGGCGAGCAATTGGCCCGCTTGTCGGGCGGCTGACGGCCGCCTGGGGCCTTTCCTGTTCCCTGGAGGGCTCTTGTCGGACTCTGCGGACGACAAAGTCGTCCTCAGAGTCCGAGAGGCGCGACCAGAGCCCCTTCGGGGCCCATCCAGCACCCCAAAAAGGACAAACGACCCGCGCCCGCGTGAGGGACAGAGACTCCCGGCCGTGGGCGGCTTATGTCCAGCCCCAGACGGCCGCCGGACGCCATGCCGAGAGAAGCGCGTAGCGATCCGACGCGCCCTGGGGCCCGCAGGACGCCCTGGTCGTCCTGTCGGGTGGTCTGGGCCGGCCCTGGCCTCGGACCGATGCCCATTCGGGGCCGGAAATGCGGGACCGGGCGGAGACGGGTCTCGCATCACTGAGCCACCCGCCCCTCCCTCACTTCCCCCGTGACCGTTCTTTTGGGGGTTTCCCGGCAGTCTTTGGCATTCCGTGGCGGGACGGGCTGTCAAGGGTGGCCGAAGGCCATCGCGAAGCGACGCGACGAAGGAGCGCCCTTGACAGCCCGGCCCGACACGGAAGGACAGTGGACTGGCGGGAAACCCCCAAACCCTCCCTGACACGGACCGAGTCGAGTCCCGCCATCCCCGACCCCGCCCCCGCCGTCACCCCCTACGCGACAGCGCCTCCCGGACCGCCTCGTCCGTGCGGGCGATCAGGGCCGTGCCGTCCTCGGCGGTGATGATCGGGCGCTGGATGAGCTTCGGGTGGGCCGCCAGGTGGGAGATCCAGGCCTGCCGGGCCGGTTCCGTCGCCTCGCGCGGCAGGTCCCGTACGCCGGTCTCCTTCGCGAGGGGGTCGGAGGTGCGCGTGATGTCCCACGGCTCCAGCCCGAGGCGCCCCAGCACCTCGCGGATCTCGGCCTCGGACGGTACGTCCTCCAGGTAGCGGCGCACGGTGTACTCGGCGCCCTCCGCGTCCAGCAGGGTCAGTGCGCCGCGGCACTTCGAGCAGGCGGGATTGATCCAGATCTCCATGCGCACCAGCGTAGTCAGACTCCGTCTGGCCAGGGGCTTTTGTCAGTGCCCCCCAGTAAAATCGAGGGAGCAAGACAGGAAGCCGACAGGAAGCCAACTACTGTTTGGGAGGCTGTAGATGGCCGCTGCCGCGATCATTGTGATGCCCAAGAAGAAGCCGCTGCCGGCGGGCCTGCCCCGCGAGTGGTACGAGAGCCACAACCGCCGCCTGAAGGCGATGCGGCTGGCGATTTCCCTGCTCGACACGGGGACGTACGACGCCAAGCGCGCCACCAACCGCAAGATACGGACGATGGCGGTGCGGGTGGGTATCCACCGGCCGTCCAACCTCACCTGCCGGATGGTCCGGGCCTTCATCACCGCCCACAGCTGAGGGGCCGGCCGGCCGGGCCGTCGGGGCGGAGGGCCCCGGCGGCCCGGCCGGAGCCGGCCGCTCGCCTCTCGTCGTCTCTCGTCGTCTCTCGTCACTTCTCGTCGAAGGTGATGTCCTCGACGGGGCGGGTCATCTTCAGGGTCTGTCCTGCGGCGTCGATCTCGACGATGTGGTGCAGGCCGGTGAGCGGTTCCGGCTGCCCCTGGAGGTAGAACCTGTCCGCGGCCCCGCCGAGGAAGGCGCGGAAGCAGGAGAGGGCGGGGGCGGCCGGGGCGAGGTCCAGGTAGTCCTTCAGTCGGCGGAACAGCTTCGGGAGGATCACCGCCCCGTTGTCGGCGGTGAGGGAGGACATGCCGGTGACCTCGGCCCCCTCGGTCGTCAGGTCCCGGGACCACACGCCCTTCTTGGGGATGGAGTTCCTCGCGGCCTGCGCCGCGAGGGTGAGGGAGGCGCGCAGGGGCTCGGGGAAGCCGGTGTAGAAGGTCGGGTAGGCGAGGCCGAGGCTGACCAGGTGGTGGTTGGCAGTCTTCTTCAGCTGCCTCTCGTCGACCTCGATCTCGTAGCCGTTGAAGGCGGGCGGGATCCTGCGGCCGACCAGGGCCACGCACCGGCCGAAGATGTCGGCGCCGCTGGTGAGGATGAAGCCGGGCACCGTCTCGGGGGTGGTGCTGGAGATGGTTTCGTCGGGGTCGCGGACGATCTGGGTGAAGCCGAGCCAGGTCAGCAGCTCGTCGGCGGCCTGGTGCGCCAGGTCCAGGGGCTGGTGCTGCACACCCCCCGAGTCCTCGCTGCCGTAGTGGGTCTCCAGTGCGTCGATGGCCTCCAGCCGGATGGAGGCGCGGCCGTCGGCCTTGGGCAGGACCGGGTGGTTCCCCGGTACGCGCTTCCAGTCGGACACGTCGTCCGGGGTGAAGGGGATCGTGTCGCCGTCCGGCTTGGAGCCCATGGCGCGGAAGGTTCCCTTGATGAGCAACATGGACATGGCGACTCCCACGGACGTCGGGACGGGTCGCTACCGAACGTAGCGGTCGACTACGCACAGTGCATGTCCGGTGAATCTAGGGACCCGGCGGACCGCCGGGCAACCGCCTTTCGGGCGACAGCATGAGCAGGGCCACGTCGTCGCCCGGGCCGCCCCGGGTGAAGGCCTCCAGGTCCTGCCACACCGCCGGGACCAGGCCCGCGGGGTCGGCGGCCAGCACCGGCAGGCGGGTGGCCAGCGGGTAGAAGTACCCGGCCGCGTCGCGGGCCTCGGTGACCCCGTCCGTGTGCGCGAGGAGCCGGTCGCCGGGCAGCAGGGGGAGTTCGGTCACCGGCGGCAGGGTCGGCCCGGTCAGCCCCAGGCCCAGCGGAGGTCCTGGCTCCGCCTTCACCTCCGAGACCTCGAACTCCCTGAGGAGCAGCACCGGGGGATGCCCGCAGGACACGATGCGCACGAGGTCCAGTCCGGGCGGGAACTCCAGCAGCACCGCCGTGGCGAACAGCTCCGGGTGCGGGGTGGAGTCCGACGCGGCGTCCGCGGTCAGCCGCCGGTCCAGCCGGGCCGCCACCCCGGTCAGCTCCGGATCGTCCAGCACCGCCTCCCGGAAGGCGCCGAGCAGCGCGACGACCGTCCCGACCGCCGTCAGCCCGTGCCCCTGCACGTCGGCCACCACTGCCCGGACCCCGTACGGCCCCACCCGTACGTCGTACAGGTCGCCGCCGACCAGCGTGCCGCGCTGGGCCGCCCGGTAGAGCGCGGCGCAGCGCACGGTGCCGACCTGCTCGGGAACCGGTGGCAGCACCGCCATCTGGGCGGCCTCGGCGACCGTGCGGACGGTCACCAGCTGGGCGTCCCGGCGCCGGCGCACCAGGGCGATGACCACGCTGAGCAGCCCGACGGTGGCCACGGTCGCCAGGTCCGAGCTGTGGGCGTGTCCGACGCCGAGCTGGGGCACCCCGAGGAGGATCAGCACCACGGCGGCGAAGACGGCGGTGCCGACGGCCCCGTAGGAGAAGGCGGCGACGGCGGGCAGGGCGGCCAGGAAGTAGCCCAGTTCGGCGGTTCCGGGCGTCAGCCACTGGATGAAGCACAGCACCAGCAGGGCCACCACGGGCGCCCACCGGGCCCAGCGCGGTGGCGGCGTTCCGTGCAGGCTGCCCAGGTCCTCCCGTCCGCGTCTCACCCCTCCACCCTGGTACCGGCGCCGGGGGCGCGCACGCCGGGTGGCCCCGGCGGGCGCGGGCCGCGACAGTGGTCCCGTGACGGATACGCAGAGTGCCGCCATCAGCACCCGGCTGAACTGGCTGCGGGCCGGGGTGCTGGGAGCCAACGACGGGATCATCTCGACGGCCGGCCTGGTGGTGGGCGTGGCCGGCGCGACGACCTCGCGCACGGCGATCCTGACGGCGGGGGTGGCGGGCCTGCTCGCCGGGGCGCTGTCGATGGCGGCGGGGGAGTACGTGTCGGTGAGCTCGCAGCGGGACTCCGAGCGGGCGGCGCTGGAGGTGGAGCGGCGGGAGCTGGCGGAGGAGCCGGAGGCGGAGCTCGACGAACTCACCGGGCTGCTGATGGACCGGGGCCTGGACCGCGCGGTGGCCCGGGAGGCGGCGCAGCAGCTGACGGAGCGGGACGCGCTGCGGGCGCACGCGCGGGTGGAGCTCGGCATCGAGCCGGACGAGCTGGCGAACCCGTGGCACGCGGCGTTCGCGAGCCTGGTGGCCTTTACGGTGGGGGCGGTGCTGCCGCTGCTGGCGATCGTCCTGCCGGGGCCCTCCGGGCGGGTGCCGGTCACGGTGACGGCGGTGCTGGCGGCGCTCACGCTGTGCGGGGTGGTCAGTGCGCGGCTGGGCGGGGCGCCGGTGCCGCGGGCGGTCCTGCGGAACGTCCTGGGCGGTGCGCTCGCCATGGCCGTCACCTACGCGGTGGGCACCTGGCTCGGCACGACCTGATCCCCCCGGGACCCCGCCGCCTCAATCGCCGGCGGGGCCGACAAACCCTGGGGCTCCGCCCCGGACCCCGCGCCTCGAACGCCGGCGGGGCCGGGTTTGCCTGCGGCAGGTCGTGCCCCGCCCCCGCCCGGTCAGGGCACCGGCAGACTGGCGGTATGCGTATCGCTCTCACCGGATCCTCCGGACTCATCGGCAAGGCCCTCGTGCGCTCCCTGCACGCCGACGGCCACGACACCGTCCGCTTCGTGCGCCGTGCGCCCGCCGGCCCCGGTGAGGCGCGCTGGGACCCCCGCGCCGGGTACGTCGACCCCGCCGGGCTCGAAGGGGTCGACGCCGTCGTGCACCTGGCCGGGGCCGGGGTCGGGGACCACCGCTGGACGGCCGCGTACAAGAAGGAGATCCGCGACAGCCGGGTCCTCGGTACGGCCGCGATCGCCCGGGCGGTGGCCGCTCTCGACAGTCCGCCCGCCGTCCTGGTCTGCGGCTCCGCCATCGGCTACTACGGCGACACCGGCGACCGCCCCGTCGACGAGGGCGCCCCCGCCGGGACCGGCTTCCTGCCCTCCGTCTGCGTGGACTGGGAGGCCGCCGCCGCCCCCGCCCGCGCCGCCGGGATCCGGACGGTGTTCGCCCGCACCGGGCTGGTGGTCGCGGCCGGCGGCGGGGCCTGGGGCAAGCTGTTCCCCCTCTTCCGGGCCGGCGTCGGCGGCCGGCTCGGCAACGGCCGTCAGTACTGGTCGTACATCTCCCTGGACGACGAGATCGCCGCGCTGCGGCACATCGTCGACACCCCCGCCCTCTCCGGCCCCGTGAACCTCACCGCCCCCCACCCCCTGACCAACCGTGAGGTCACCGCCGCCATGGGCCGGATCCTGCACCGCCCGACGGTGTGCGCCGTGCCCGCGCCCGTGATGCGCCTCGCGCTCGGGGAGTTCGCCGGGGACGTGCTGGGCAGTCAGCGCGTGCTGCCCGCGCGGCTGTTGGAGTCGGGGTTCGCCTTCCGGCACCCGGGGATCGAGGAGTCGATCAGGGCAGCGCTGGCGTAGGCGCACCGCACGACCATGTGCGACCGTTCGTGACCCGGATGCGACCGTCATGCGACCGGAGTTGTGCGCAATACCCCGCCGGACTCGGGTTCTCCTGGAGCCCGTTGGGGGAAGGAGGACCCCACACAGCCGCGCCGACCTCGGGGAGGGGCACGTGCTCAGCAGCGCACACCACGTCGCACACCACGCCGCACACCATGCGGACGTCGTCATCGTAGGAGCCGGAGTCTCAGGACTCGCGGCCGCACACCACCTGATCGCGGCGGGGGTCACGGTCAGCGTCCTGGAGAGCGCCGACGATCCCGGCGGCCGGATGGCCACCGCCTCGGCGGACGGCTTCCGGCTCGACCGGGTCGGCCAGCTCCTCAACACCTCGTACACCGAACCGGCCCGCACCCCCGGCCTGGAGGGGCTCGTCCTGCGCCCCTTCGCCCCCGGGGTCCTGGTGCACGGCGCCGACGGCCGCCAGCAGCGGGCGGCGGCCCTGACCCCCGCCCGCGCACTGGCCAGCGGCTCCCTCGACCAGGCCCGGCTCAGCGCCGCCCTCGGCCGGCTCGCCGCCCTGCCCGTGGAACGGCTGCTCGCCCGGCCCGAGCGCACCGCGCTCGCCGCCCTCGGCTCCCGCGGCCTGCCCCCGCGCACCGTGAACGCAGTCCTGCGGCCGCTGCTCGCCGCGCTGCTGCGCGACCCGGCGCTCACCACCTCCAGCCGGGTCGCCGACCTGGCCCTGCGCACCTTCGCCCGCGGCCGGCTCGCCGTTCCGGAGGGCGGCGCGGCCGCCCTGCCCGACCTGCTGGCCGCCGCCCTGCCGCCCGGCACCGTACGCACCGGGGTCCGGGTGCGGTCGGTGGCGACCAACCTCGTCACCACCGAGGAGCACGGCGACTTCGGCTGTCGTTCCGTCCTCCTGGCCACCGGAGCACGGGCCGCCGCGGACCTGCTGCCCGGACTGCGGGTGCCCGCCTTCCACGAGGTCACCGTCATCCACCACGCGACCCCCGCCCCCCTGCCCTGGGACGGCTCGCTGCTCCTGGACGCCGACCCCAAGTGGCCGCTCGCCCACACCACCGTGATGAGCGCGGTCGACCCCTCCCGGGCCCCGGCCGGCCGGAGCCTGGTCACCACCACCGTGCACGGCCCGCCGCCACCCGCCCGGACGGTCGCCTCCCGGCTGGCCCGGCTCTACGACACCTCCACCCGGGACTGGGAGCTCCTGGCCGTTCACCACACCCCGGAGGCCGTCCCGGCCATGCCCCCGCCGTACGACCTGCGGCGCCCGGTCCGGGTGCTGGCCGGGCTCTACGTGTGCGGTGACCACCGCGACTCCAACACCGTCGACGGCGCCCTGCACTCCGCCCGGCGCGCCGCCACCGCCCTGCTCCGCGACTTCGGCATCCCGCTCCCGGTCCGCCCCGAACCGGCGGTCCCGGCGGCGGCCTGAACGGAGGCCGGGCGGGCCGCTCAGGCCCGCCCGGCCTCCGGTCCGCGGGGTCAGGACAGCGCCGCCACCCGGTCCCGGTAGTTCCGCACCGCCGAGGCGTCCCGGTACGGTTCGAGCCGCCGCTCGAAGTCCCGTACGTACTCCACCGCGCGCACCGAACGCATCTCACCGGCCTGCTGCGCCGCCTCCGCCCCCAGCGCGCACGCCTGGTCCAGCTCGCCCAGCCCCAGCCGTGCCGTCGCCAGCACCACCCGGCAGAACAGCCGCGAGCGCGCGAACCCGGGCGCCCGCAGCTGGAGCGAGCGCTCCGCGTGCTGCGCCGAGGCGCGGTACTGCTGCAGGTCCCGGTGGCAGTGCCCGAACTCGTCCGCGAGCTGCGCCTCGTCGAAGGCCCGCGCCCAGTGCGGTACGTCGTCGCCCGGCCGGCCCGCGCCCAGCGCCCGCTCGGCCCGCACCAGCGAGGCCGTGGCCGCCCGCACCTCGCCGAGGACGGCGTGCCCGCGCGCCTCGGCCGCGTGCAGCAGGGCCTGCACGACCGGCGCCGGGCCCGACCCCACGCCCTGCTGGGCGACCCTTGCCAGCTGTACCGCCTCCCGCCCGTGCCCGAGGTAGACGGCCTGCCGGCTCATGGTCACCAGCACGTAGGCCCCGTACGGCCGGTCCCCGGCGGCCTGGGCCAGGCGCAGCGCCTGCACGAAGTAGCGCTGGGCCAGTCCGTGCGCGGCGATGTCGTACGAGGTCCAGCCCGCGAGCCGGGTCAGGTCGGCGGCGGCCGCGAACAGCCGCCGCCCGGTGGTCTCGCCGTAGGTGCCGCGCAGCATCGGCTCGGCCTCGTGCTCCAGGTACCGCACGAGGGCCTGCCGGGCGTGGCCGCCGCCGTAGGCGTGGTCCAGGGTCCGGAACAGTTCGCCCACCGACCGCAGCGCGGCGATGTCCCCGCCGGTCACGCGCTGGCCGGGGCCGCGGTCGATCTGCCGCTGGCGGGGGACGGAGGGGCGGCCGCCCTGGGCCGGGACCCGGCCCGCGGCGGGGTCGGGGCCCCGTCCCACCCGTTCGTCGGCGCGGCCGATGAGCCAGTCGCGGCTGGGCACCACGAGTCCGGCCGGGGTGAAGGCGATCTTGCGGAGCTCGGCGTGCGAGCCGGAGTCCTTGCGCCAGAGCCCGCTCGCGATGTCGACGGCCTCCTCGGGGGTGGCCGCGAACTCCAGCCCCGCGTACACGGGCGCGCAGGCGTCCAGTCCCAGGTCCTGCGCCGACAGCCGGCGCCCCAGGCGCCGGGTGAAGACCTCGGCGATCAGCGCCGGTGTGGTGCCGCGGGGCTGCTGGCCGCGCAGCCAGCGGGTCACGGAGGTCTTGTCGTAGCGAAGGTCCAGACCGTGCTCCAGGCCCAGCTGGTCGACGCGGCGGGCAAGCCCGGCGTTGGAGAACCCGGCTTCCGCGATCAGCGCCGCGAGCTGCCGGTTGGGGACTCGCTGGGCAGGTCGTTCCGTCATCGGCTCCACGGTTTCCTGACGTGACGGACCGGAGTCCCGGCCCCTGAACGGCGTGAATGTAGCGGCCAAGTCCGCTCTTGCCGCCCTCTCTGTCCCACATTCATCCGATCGTGTGCCGAATGAGGAGGGGCCTTTACGGGTCGGCCCCCGCGGCCCGCGTACGCTGCGCCCCATGACCCGCCGGCCCCACGGGGCACATGCCCCCGACACGTACGCGGATTCCACCGCCCCGCTCCCCGCCCCCGAACTCACCGAGGCGGAGTGCCGCCGGTGCGGTACGTACATCGCGGGACTGGACGGCCGGTACGCGTGCGGGGTGTGCGGCTGGGTCAACGACCACTCCGAGGGCCACCGCCGGCTGCCGAGGGCGGACGAGGACCCGGACCGGCCGCCCGCCGGGCGCAGGCGCCCCCGGCAGCTGCCGGGACCGCCGCCCGAGGCCGGGGACCCGGGGGCCTGAAGGAGCGCGCGCGGGTCGCCGTACTCTTGGCCTGGTGCGATCGCGTGCACACAGCAGGTTCAACGAGGAGGCGCTGCGGTGACTGAGCTTCGGTTTGTCCATCTGGGCTTCGGGCCGGAATCCGTCGAGTACACCGAGGCCTGGGACGAGCAGCGGCGCGTCCACGCCGCCCGCTTCGCGGACGAGGTCGAGGACACCTGCCTGCTCGTGGAGCACCTGCCGGTGTACACGGCCGGCCGGCGCACCGACCCGAGCGAGCGGCCGCTGGACGGCACCCCGGTCATCGACGTGGACCGCGGCGGCAAGATCACCTGGCACGGTCCGGGCCAGCTGGTCGGCTACCCGATCATGAAGCTGCCCCGCCCGGTCGACGTGGTCGCGCACGTGCGCCGCCTGGAGGACGCCCTGATCCGCACCGCCGCCGAGTTCGGCCTGGAGACCACGCGGGTGGAAGGCCGTTCGGGCGTCTGGGTGCTCGGCGACCCCGTGGAGGAGCGCCCCGCGATAGCCGGGCTCTCCCTCGACTTCGACCCCCGGATCGGCGACGACGAGTTCGACGCCCGCCTCAACGGCCCCGAGTACGCCCCGTCCAACGCCGGACAGCGCCGCGAGGACCGCAAGCTCGCCGCCATCGGCATCCGCGTCGCCAAGGGCGTCACGATGCACGGCTTCTCCCTGAACGTGAACCCGGACGCCACCTGGTTCGACCGGATCATCCCCTGCGGGATCCGGGACGCCGGTGTGACCTCGCTCTCCTACGAGCTGGGCCGCGAGATCACCATCGCCGAGGTGCTGCCGGTCGTCGAACGGCACCTGAAGGACGTGCTGGAGCAGGCCGAGCTGAAGCCGCGCGAGATCGAGCCTGCCGCCGGCTGACCTCAGGGGGGAATGCGTCCGGCCGGCACCCGGTTGGCCGACGTAAGAGCGTACGAAATTACGGGCGTACCCTGGTGGGCGCCGAAGAATCGAAGTCACAGGGAGCCGGTCGTGTCCGCAGTCGCACCCGACGGACGCAAGATGCTGCGCCTGGAGGTCCGTAACAGCCAGACCCCCATCGAGCGCAAGCCCGAGTGGATCAAGACCCGGGCGAAGATGGGTCCCGAGTACACGAAGATGCAGGCCCTGGTGAAGGGCGAAGGACTGCACACGGTGTGCCAGGAAGCCGGCTGTCCGAACATCTACGAGTGCTGGGAGGACCGCGAGGCCACCTTCCTCATCGGTGGCGACCAGTGCACCCGGCGCTGTGACTTCTGCCAGATCGACACGGGCAAGCCCGAGGCCCTGGACCGGGACGAGCCGCGCCGCGTCGGCGAGTCCGTCGTCACGATGGACCTGAACTACGCCACCATCACCGGCGTCGCCCGCGACGACCTGGCGGACGGCGGTGCCTGGCTCTACGCGGAGACCGTGCGCCAGATCCACCAGCAGACGGCGGGCCGCGAGGGCGGCCACACCAAGGTCGAGCTGCTGGCCCCCGACTTCAACGCGGTCCCGGAGCTGCTGGAGGAGGTCTTCGCCTCCCGCCCCGAGGTCTTCGCGCACAACGTGGAGACGGTGCCGCGGATCTTCAAGCGGATCCGCCCCGGCTTCCGCTACGAGCGCTCGCTCGACGTGATCCGGCAGGCCCGCGCCTACGGCCTCGTCACCAAGTCCAACCTGATCCTGGGCATGGGCGAGGAGCGCGAGGAGGTCTCGGAGGCGCTGAAGGAGCTGCACGAGGCCGGCTGCGAGCTCATCACCATCACCCAGTACCTGCGCCCCTCGCCCCGGCACCACCCCGTGGAGCGCTGGGTGAAGCCGGCCGAGTTCGTCGAGCTGGCGAAGGAGGCCGAGGAGATCGGTTTCTCCGGCGTGATGTCCGGCCCGCTGGTCCGGTCCTCCTACCGTGCGGGCCGCCTGTACGGCCAGGCGATGGAGAAGCGCGCGGCGGTCTGAAAACTGACCCCGTGTGCGTGTGAGGTCACGCACAATTACTTACCAACGGGTAACACCGCAGTGACGCGGCCCCTAGGCTCTTTTCGGAGAAGCCTGGGGGCCGCGTCCGCGTTTGCAACGTGTCGATCACATTTGACCGACCGGTCATGCCCTGGTAACACCAGTCAGTGACGCTGGATCCACGCACCGCACACACCGCCCGCCACCCCATCGACGTGAGCACCGAGAGAGGGTCCGACATCATGCAGGCCGCGCCAGTACGCGCCATTGCCATCCCTTCCTTCACCGAGGCCTTCCGCGGCATCGAGTCGCTGCTCATGAGCGGGGCCCGCCGCAACGCCTGGACGGCCGTCCTGGAGGACCGCCGCAGGGCCAAGGACAGGGTCGAAACCGAACACGTACTTGAGGCCGCGGCGACCCGGACCCCGCAGGCCACGTAAACTTCGCTTTATGGCGAGGAAGTCAAACGCAGAGACTGCTGCGAACCCCGGGCGACTGAAGCAGATCGCCCTGACGTACAAGATGACGCGCAAGGCCGACCCGAAGGTCGGTCTGATCGTCGCGGGCGTGGGAATCGTCACCTTCGGTGTCTTCCTTGCGATCGGCTTCCTGATCGGCCACCCGGTCTACCTGGGCATCCTGGGCTTCCTGGTGGCGTTCCTCGCGATGGCGATCGTCTTCGGGCGACGGGCCGAGCGGGCTGCCTTCGGGCAGATGGAGGGCCAGCCGGGCGCCGCCGCGGCCGTACTGGACAACGTGGGCCGTGGCTGGACCACGACCCCGGCCGTCGCGATGAACCGTAACCAGGACATCGTCCACCGGGCGGTCGGCAAGGCGGGCGTGGTCCTGATCGCCGAGGGCAACCCGAACCGGGTGAAGACCCTGCTCGCGGCCGAGAAGAAGAAGCTGGCCCGGATCATGCCCGACATCCCGGTCCACGACTTCATCGTCGGCACCGGCGAGGGCGAGGTGCCGCTCAAGAAGGTCCGCACGACGCTGCTGAAGCTGCCGCGCGTCCTGACCGGCCCGCAGATCACCCAGGTCAACGACAAGCTCCGGGCCATGGGCGACCTCATGAGCAACATGCCCGTGCCGAAGGGTCCGATGCCCAAGGGCATGCGGATGCCGCGCGGCGGAAAGATGCGCTGACCCGCACCGACCCGCTCGTCGTACTTTTCGTATACATCACACAGGGGCGCCCCCGAAGCCGTCAGGCCGGGGGCGCCCCTGTGTCGTGTGCGTGCCGTGTACGCCGTGCCGTGCGGCCCCGCGTGTCCCGTACGCGGTGCCGTGCGGCCCGGACCGTCAGATCCGGACCTGGACCGCGCCGGCCAGCCGGTCGTGGAGTCCGCGCCCGTCCCGGTCCCAGACCAGCGCCGGGATGACGAGGGCCAGGAGCAGGGTGCGGACCACCACGCGGACGATGCCGAGGCGCCCGCCGTCCTGCGCGATGACCCGGAGGCCGAGGATCCGCTTGCCGGGGGTGAATCCCACGGTGCCCACGGTCAGGATCGACAGGGCCACGAAGATCCCCAGCGTCCAGTTGCCCGTGGCGTGCGTGTTCCCGTGCGTGATCAGTCCGTATGCGATGAGCAGGCAGCCGAGCCAGTCGATCGCGACTGCGCCCAGCCGGCGCCCGAAGCGGGCCACGGAGCCGGGCCCGGACCGGGGCAGGCCCAGTCGCTCGCCCGGATGGCCGAAGTCGACGCCCATCTCCTCGGCGGTCGCGCGGGGGCCGGAGAGCCAGGATCCAATTGCTTGCCTGTTGTCCACTCCACCACGGTACCGGTGGCGTTCGACGGGCCCTGGACGGGACCCTGGTTAACTTGTGCGAAACAAATGGGTCATGCTTGGGAAATCCCGTCTGCTTATGGTCGGGTCAGCGTGCGGCACCGCACTGACGCACCACGAGCTATAAAAGCCCGTCCCTGCCCCGGGGACCGGGAGTAGGAGGAGTTGGATGTTCCAGAACGCCGACGAAGTGAAGCAGTACATCGAGGAGAACGACGTCAAGTTCGTTGACGTCCGCTTCTGCGACCTGCCCGGTGTGATGCAGCACTTCACCATCCCGGCGCGAGCGTTCGACCCGGCGGAGGAGCTCGCCTTCGACGGATCCTCGATCCGCGGCTTCCAGGCGATCCACGAGTCCGACATGGCTCTGCGGGCCGACATCACCACCGCGCGCCTGGACCCGTTCCGCAAGGACAAGACGCTCAACATCAACTTCTTCATCCACGACCCGATCACGGGTGAGGCGTACAGCCGCGACCCGCGCAACATCGCCAAGAAGGCCGAGGCCTACCTCGCCTCCACCGGCATCGCCGACACCGCGTTCTTCGGCCCCGAGGCCGAGTTCTACGTGTTCGACAGCGTGCGCTTCGCGACCTCCGCCAACGAGGGCTTCTACCACATCGACTCCGAGGCCGGTGCCTGGAACACGGGCTCCGAGGAGAACAACCGTGGTTACAAGGTCCGCTACAAGGGTGGTTACTTCCCCGTAGCCCCGGTCGACCACTTCGCCGACCTGCGCGCCGAGATCTCCCTCGAACTGGACGCCCAGGGCCTCCAGGTCGAGCGCCAGCACCACGAGGTCGGCACCGGTGGCCAGGCCGAGATCAACTACAAGTTCAACACGCTGCTCGCCGCGGCCGACGACCTGATGCTCTTCAAGTACATCGTGAAGAACGTCGCCTGGCGCAACGGCAAGACCGCGACCTTCATGCCGAAGCCGATCTTCGGTGACAACGGCTCGGGCATGCACGTGCACCAGTCGCTGTGGGCGAACGGCGAGCCGCTGTTCTACGACGAGGCCGGCTACGCGGGCCTGTCGGACACCGCGCGCTACTACATCGGCGGCATCCTCAAGCACGCCCCGTCGCTGCTCGCCTTCACCAACCCGACGGTGAACTCGTACCACCGCCTGGTGCCGGGCTTCGAGGCGCCGGTCAACATGGTGTACTCGCAGCGCAACCGCTCCGCCGCCATGCGCATCCCGATCACGGGCTCGAACCCGAAGGCCAAGCGCGTCGAGTTCCGCGCCCCGGACCCGTCCTCGAACCCGTACCTCGCCTTCGCGGCGCTGCTGCTCGCGGGCCTCGACGGTGTCAAGAACAAGATCGAGCCGATGGAGCCGATCGACAAGGACCTCTACGAGCTCTCGCCCGACGAGCACGCGAGCGTCCCGCAGGTCCCGACCAGCCTTGAGGACGTTCTCAAGGCCCTGGAGGCGGACCACGAGTACCTCCTGGCCGGCGGTGTCTTCACCCCCGACCTGATCGAGACCTGGATCGACTACAAGCGCACGCACGAGATCGCCCCGATCGCGCAGCGCCCGCACCCGCACGAGTTCGAGCTCTACTTCGACCTCTAAGCCGGGACACCGCCGGGATCTTTTCGAATCCCGGGATCGTGCCTGATGGAAGGCCCCCCGCCGCTCTCCCGGAGAGCGGCGGGGGGCCTTCTGCTTTTGACAGCCCGAGCGGCCGGGGCGACGGTGGAACGGTACCTAAAAGCCCGATAAGCGAGACATGTTCGGAGGTGCATGGAAATGCGCCGTAGGATCATCGGAGTCGTCGTCGCCGGGGCCGCGGGCCTGACCCTCGGTCTGCTGCCGCTCACCAGTGCGTCCGCCCACGACCACAGTGGTGGCTGGGACTCGCGCGGCAGCCACGCCCGCTGGAACCACAACGACTGGGGCAACGGGAACTGGAACGACGACGACTGCGGCGGGAACGGTCACTGGAACGACAACGACTGGGGCAGCCGGTACGACTCCGGCTGGAACCACGACGGTGACTGGGGAGGCTGGCGCTGACCTGCTGCCGGATCTGCCTCGATGCCCCTGCCCCGCGAACCTCAGCGGAGCAGGGGCATCGCGCTGGTGAGCTCCGTCAGGCAGCGCACCGCCAGGTCGGCGGGGGAGCCGGGGCCCGACACGGGGGCGTCCGAGGTGGACCAGACTTCCAGGGCGACGCGGATTGCGTCCGTCGAGGCCGCGGCGAGCAGGCGTACCGACATCGCGTCCGCCCCCGGGCCGGCCAGCCGGGCCACCACCGGGACCAGGCGCTCCTCCGACTCCTGGTTCACGCGGTACCAGACGGCCCGCAGGGCCTCGTCGGTGGCCGCGGCCCGCAGCAGGCCGCGGGTGACCTCCAGGCCCTCCTCCACCGCCTGGGAGTCGCTCAGCGCGCGGCGCACCGCGCGCTCCAGGGACTGCGCGAGGGGGGTGCCGGGGTCCTCCTCGGCGAGCAGTGCGCGCCAGGCGTCACCGCCGCCCGCGAGCAGCGGGGCCACGGCCTCCTGCTTGTTGCGGAAGTAGCGGTAGAACGTACGCAGTGCCACGCCGGCGCGGTGGGCGATGTCCTCGGCGGTGGTGCCGTCGGGACCGTGTTCGGCGAAGAGCTCGCAGGCGGCGCGGGCGATGTCGAGCTGGGTGGCGGCCTTGCGGCGCTCGGTCAGCGACGGGGTTCCGGGGCCGCTCTGGGGGGAGTACGGACGGGGAGATCTCACGGGTGAAGCGTACCGTTCGGCATGTCGGCAATTGCATTTTGTGACAGGGTGGCAAAACGTGCCATTCGATCGGTACGCTCACCCCCATGAACCGTTACGAAGGACGTCGCGTCCTCATCACCGGCGGCGGATCCGGCATCGGCCAGGCCACCGTCCACCGCATTCTCGCCGAGGGCGGCCGCGTCCACGCCGTGGACGTCAGCGAAGCCGGCCTCAAGGCCACCGCCGAGCGGGCCGCCGCCGACGGCCGTGACGACCGGCTGACCACCGCGGTCCTGGACATATCCGACGAGGCCGCGGTCCGGGCGGGCGTGGCCGCCGCGGTCGACGTCCTCACCGGCATCGACGTCCTGGTCAACGCGGCGGGCATCCTGCGTTCCTCGCACACCCACCAGACCACGCTCGACTTCTGGAACAAGATCATCGCCGTCAACCTGACCGGCACCTTCCTGATGATCCGCGAGGCGCTCCCCGCGCTGCTCGCGGGCGAGCAGCCCGTCGTCGTGAACTTCAGCTCCACCTCGGCGACCTTCGCCCACCCCTACATGTCCGCCTACGCGGCCAGCAAGGGCGGCATCCAGTCCATGACCCACGCGCTGGCCGCCGAGTACAGCAAGCAGGGCCTGCGCTTCGTCTCCGTGGCCCCCGGCTCCATCGAGTCCGGCATGACCACCGGCACCGGGCCGGGCCTGCCCGAGGACACCGACTGGAGCCTGTTCACCAAGCTCGCCCCCGCCCTCGGCCAGGGCTTCGCCGGCCCGGAGGCCGTCGCCGGAGTCGTCGCCATGCTCGGGTCCGAGGACGGCTCCTTCATCACCGGCACCGAGATCCGGATCGACGGCGGCACGCACTACTAGGCCGTGCCGGGCCGCCTCAGGCCCTGAAGCGGTCCCACAGCCGGGGGAAGCGCTCCGCCAGCACGGCTTCGTCCTCGAAGTCCAGCGGAGCGCCCTCCGGCTCGGCCGCCTGGAGCGCGATCCCCAGGTCCGGCGCCACCGAGCCCGTCAGCTGCTCGTACGCCTCGTCGGCCGCGTACCCGAGCTCCTCGCCGTCCCCGTCGATCTCCTCGTCGAACTCGACCAGCAGCTCCGCCAGCTGGTCCGGCTCGTGCAGCGCCCCCTCGAAGACCTCCCGGCCCTGCCCGATCAGCCAGCACCGGAAGTAGTCGAACGCGTCGTCGCTCGCCCCGTCGAGCAGCACCCACGCCGCGCCCCACAGGTCCCAGGTGTACGCCCGGTTGTAGCGGGACTCGAAGTGCCGCGCGAAGTCCAGCACGGAGTCGGGATCGAGCTGCGCGAGCCGCTCCACGAGCAGTTCGGCGTGCTCCTCGGGGTCGCCCTCGGCGGCCTCGCGGGTACGGTCGACGATCTCCCAGAACTCCGTCTCGTCCATCACCGCTCCAGCATCACGGCTCCACCCCCGCGCCGCCACCGCTCATACGGCCAAAGGCCGGTGCCCGCCCCCCGGGCGGCCGCATACTCGGAGCGAAGGGCGGGCGCGACGGCGAGAGGGGCGCGGTATGCGGGGGGAACTGATCGAGGGGCGCTACCGGCTGGAGGAACAACTGGGCGAAGGCGGCATGGGCGAGGTGTGGAGCGCCCTGGACGTCCGGATGATGCGGCCGGTCGCCGCCAAACTGGTGCGGACCGTGCCGGGGATGGACCCGGCCGAGGTCGAACGGCGCTTCACGCACGAGGTCCGCTCCGCGGCCAACCTCCCGCACCGCCACACGGTGACCGTCCACGACTGCGGCGAGACCTTCCTCGCGGGCCGCAGGCTGCTCTACCTGGTGATGGAACGCCTCGACGGCAGCACGCTGGCGCAGCTCTTCCGCGATCCGCGGCCCGTGCCCTGGTACGACATCGCGAACTGGGCCGGCCAGATCGCCGCCGCCCTGTCCGCGGCGCACGCTCGCGGCATCGTCCACCGGGACGTCAAGCCGGGCAACGTGATGCTCACCGGGAACGGTGTGATCAAGGTCCTGGACTTCGGGCTCGCGAAGATCCTCGCCGAGAGCCTGGAGGTCTCGGCCCTCACCGTCACCGGCACCGCCATGGGCACCTTCGCGTACATGTCCCCCGAACAGTGCCGGGGCGATTCCGCCATCGACCACCGCGCGGACCTCTACAGCCTGGGCTGCCTGCTCTACGAGGGCCTCGCCGGGCGCCCGCCCTTCACGGGCGCGGAGCCCTACGCGCTGCTCTACCAGCAGGTGCACGAGCAGCCCCGCCCGCTCCCCGCGGGCAGGGCCCCCGCCGCCCTCACGGACCTGGTGATGCACCTCCTGGCCAAGGACCCGGCACACCGCCCGCCCGACGCGGCCACCGTCGTACGCGAGCTGGACCGCCTCCTGGCCGCCTACCGGCAGCCCCCGGCCCGGCCACCCGCCGTACCGGGCGGCGGGGACGGCGCCGCGGAGGTGGCCCGGATGCGCGCCGAGGCCGAGCGGGAGATCACGGAGCTGCGGGAGCGGGTCACACGTGACGTGATGGCCGTCCGCGCCGCCGCCCAGAAGGACGCGGCCGCCAAGCGCGAGGAGGCCGACGCCCTCTTCGAGGAGACCCGCGCCAGGGCCGCCCAGGCCGCCGCGGACTTCGAGACCAACCTGGCCAAGCGGCGCGAGCAGTCCGAGCGCGAGATGGCCGTCCGTCGGGCGAGGGCCGAGGAGCGCCTCGCGGAGATCGAGCACCGCGCCGAGCAACTGCGCCTGGAGGCCGAGAAGCTCCGTACGGACTGCGAGCGCCGGGCCCTCCAGACCGTGGAGACCGCGCAGCGCCAGGCCGAGAACATCGTCGCCGACGCGAACGCGAAGGCCGACCGGATCCGCAGCGAGTCCGAGCGCGAGCTGGCGGCGCTCACCACCCGCCGCGACTCCATCGACGCGCAGCTGACCAACGTCAGGGGAAGGCTGGCGGAGCTGACCGGTGCGGCGGCGGCCGTGGAGGCGCAGCAGCAGGTGATCCCGCAGCAGAAATGACGTGAGGCGGCCCGCCCCCGAAGGGGAGGGCCGCCTCACGGTCGGACGGGCTCGGGCCTACAGGCCGTAGCGCTCCCGGGCCTCCTTGATGGCGGACGCCGGGACCTCGCCGCGGCGGGCGAGCTGGGCCAGCGAGGCCACCACGATCGACTGGGCGTCGACGCCGAAGTGGCGGCGGGCGCCCTCACGGGTGTCGGACAGGCCGAAGCCGTCCGTGCCCAGCGAGGTGTAGTCCTGCGGGACCCACTGGCTGATCTGGTCCGGGACCTGGCGCATCCAGTCGGAGACGGCCAGGACCGGGCCGGGCGCGCCGTCGAGCACGCGGGTGACGTACGGGGTGCGCTCCTCGCCGCGCAGCAGCGCCTCGTCGCACTCCAGCGCCTCGCGGCGCAGCTCGCCCCAGGAGGTGGCGGACCAGACGTCGGCGGCCACGTTCCAGTCGGCGGCGAGCAGCTTCTGCGCCTCCAGGACCCAGTGGATCGCCGTGCCGGAGGCCATCAGCTGGATCTTGGGAGCGTCGGCGGCCGGGGCCGCCTCCGCCAGGTCGGCCGCGGTGTTGAAGCGGTACAGACCCTTGAGGATGCCCTCCTCCACGCCCTCGGGCATGGCCGGCTGCACCTTCGGCTCGTTGTAGACCGTCAGGTAGTAGAAGACGTCTTCCGGCTTCTCGCCGTACATCCGGCGCAGACCGTCCTTGACGATCACCGCGATCTCGTACGCGAAGGCCGGGTCGTAGTTGAGCGACGCCGGGTTCGTGGACGCGATCAGGTGCGAGTGGCCGTCCGCGTGCTGCAGGCCCTCACCGGTCAGCGTGGTGCGGCCGGCGGTGGCGCCGACGATGAAGCCCTTGCCGAGCTGGTCGGCGAGCTGCCACATCTGGTCGGCGGTGCGCTGCCAGCCGAACATCGAGTAGAAGATGTAGAACGGGATCATCGGCTCGCCGTGCGTCGCGTACGACGTGCAGGCGGCGATGAAGTCGGCCATGGCGCCGGCCTCGGTGATCCCCTCGTTGAGGATCTGGCCGTCCTTGGCTTCCTTGTAGTACATCAGCTGGTCGCGGTCGACCGGCTCGTACGTCTGGCCCAGCGGCGAGTAGATGCCGGCGGACGGGAAGAGGGACTCCATACCGAAGGTGCGGGCCTCGTCGGGGACGATCGGCACCCAGCGCTTGCCGGTCTCCTTGTCCCGCATCAGGTCCTTGACGAGGCGGACGAAGGCCATGGTGGTGGCCATCTCCTGCTTGCCGGAGCCCTTGATCAGCGGGGCGAAGGAACGGTCGGCCGGTGCGGGCAGGGCCACGTGGTGGACCTTGCGGGCCGGGGCGGGGCCGCCGAGGGCCGCACGGCGCTCGTTCAGGTACTGCACCTCGGGGCTGTTCGCGCCCGGGTGGCCGTACGGGACCTTGCCGTCGGCGAAGGCGCTGTCCGGGATCGGGAGGCCAAGGAGGTCACGCATGTCCTTGAACTCGTCGATGGTCAGCTTCTTCATCTGGTGGTTCGCGTTCTTCGACTCGAACCCGGCGCCCAGCGTGTAGCCCTTGACGGTCTGCGCGAGGATGACCGTCGGCGCGCCCTTGTGCTCCAGGGCTGCCTTGTACGCGGCGTAGACCTTGCGGGGCTCGTGGCCGCCGCGGGAGCTGTGGAAGCACTCGGCGATCTTCGCGTCGGACAGCAGGCCGCCCAGGGCGACGAGCTCGGCGTTGGCGCCGAAGAAGTGCTGGCGGATGTAGGCCACGTCGCGGGTCGCGTACGTCTGGAACTGCGCGTCCGGTACCTCGCGCAGGCGGCGTACGAGGGCGCCCGTGGTGTCGAGCTGGAAGAGCTCGTCCCAGGCGGAGCCCCACAGGGACTTGATGACGTTCCAGCCGGCGCCGCGGAACTGGGCTTCCAGCTCCTGGACGACGCGGAAGTTCGCGCGGACCGGACCGTCGAGGCGCTGCAGGTTGCAGTTGATGACGAAGGTCAGGTTGTCGAGCTGCTCGCGGGAGGCGAGGGCGAGGGCGGCCGTCGACTCGGGCTCGTCCATCTCGCCGTCGCCGAGGAAGGCCCAGACGTGCGAGTTGGCGGTGTCCTTGATGTTCCGGTTCTGCAGGTAGCGGTTGAAGCGCGCCTGGTAGATCGCGGAGAGCGGGCCGAGGCCCATGGAGACCGTGGGGAACTCCCACAGCCACGGCAGGCGCCGCGGGTGCGGGTAGGACGGCAGGCCGTTGCCGCCGGACTCCTGGCGGAAGTTGTCGAGCTGCTGCTCGGAGATCCGGCCGTCGAGGAAGGCGCGGGCGTAGATGCCGGGGGAGGCGTGGCCCTGGATGTAGAGCTGGTCGCCCGATCCGTCGGCCTCCTTCCCGCGGAAGAAGTGCTGGAAGCCGGTCTCGTACAGCCACGCGGCGGAGGCGAAGGTGGCGATGTGGCCGCCGACGCCGTACTTGGAGCCGCGGGTGACCATGGCGGCCGCGTTCCAGCGGTTCCAGGCGGTGATCTTGGCTTCCATCGCCTCGTCACCGGGGAACTCCGGCTCCGCGGCGGTGGGGATGGTGTTGACGTAGTCCGTCTCCAGCAGCTTCGGCAGGGCCAGGCCTGCGGCCTCGGCGTGCTGGAGCGTGCGGCGGAGCAGGTATTCGGCGCGGCGCGTACCGGCGGCCTGGGCGACGGCGTCGAGGGAGGCCGCCCATTCGGCGGTCTCCTCGGTGTCGCGGTCCGGGAGCTGGTCGAGCTCGCTCGGAAGCTTTCCTACGGGGTCGGACATCGGTGTGCGCCGCCTTCCGGACAAGGAGAGGTGGTGGTGAAGAGAACCCTGACGGGCAGGACAGGGTCGGTGGACCCGGGTGGGGCCCGCGTCGACTGTAAAGCGCTGATCGATGATCGATCAAATAAAAGTGACGAATAAACGTCCCTGCGCCAAAAGTCGGCACCCGGTGCCATGAATACAGGCACCCGGTGCCCATGGGACGAGTACACGAGCGGGCCCTGGAGGCTCTCTGGCGATCCACTAAAAGACGCAGGTCAAAGCGTGTTTCCGAGGGTACGGGAAGCGCGCGCCCCGGGGAGCCGGGGGCGGGCCGTCCGCCCCTCGCGGACAGGGCTCAGGCGCGCGGCGCGCAGCCCAGGACGTGCCGCTTCACGAGCAGCCCGATGTCCGGATCCTGACTGCGGAAGGCGGCCACGAGGGCCTCGTGCTCCTCCGCGTAGGACTTCTGGACCGTGCCCAGCCAGCGGATGGACAGGGCCGTGAACACCTCGATGCCCAGGCTCTCCCAGGTGTGCAGCAGCACGCTGTTCCCGGCCGCCCGCACCATCTCGCGGTGGAAGCCCACGGTGTGCCGCACCTGCGCCGTGCCGTCCTCGCTGCGGTCCGCCTCCCACAGGGCGGCCACGTGCGGCTCCAGGGCCGTGCAGTCGGCCGCCAGACGCGGGGCGGCGAGCTCGGCCGCGATCTGCTCCAGACCGGCCCGGACCGGGTAGATCTCCTCCAGGTCGGCCGCGGAGAGGTTCCGTACGCGCACGCCCTTGTTCGGCGCCGACTCGATCAGGCGCAGCGTCTCCAGCTCGCGCAGGGCCTCCCGTACGGGCGTCTGGCTGACCTCCAGCTCGACCGCGATCCGCCGCTCGACGATCCGCTCGCCGGGCTTCCAGCGCCCGCTGACGATCCCCTCCACGATGTGCTCGCGGATCTGCTCGCGCAGCGAGTGCACGACGGGTGGGGTGATCATCGGCGTTTCAACTCCTGTGGGGGCACGCAGGGCCTGATGCGTAGACAATACGGCGGTCGTGGCCTGCTGCGATGCGTTCCCGGTCAGGGACGCCGGGTGAGGCTCGTTACAACGACGGCGCCCCCGCCCGGACGGATCCGGACGGGGGCGCCGCCAGCGGCAGCCGGGGCTGCGCGCGGGGCCTTACAGGCCGAGCTCGACCTCGAACTCGCCGGCTTCGAGGATCGCCTTGACGGCCGAGAGGTACCGGGCCGCGTCCGCGCCGTCCACCAGGCGGTGGTCGTAGGACAGGGTCAGGTACGTCATGTCGCGGACGCCGATGACGGTGCCCTCGGGGGTCTCGATGACCATGGGGCGCTTGACCGTCGCGCCGATGCCCAGGATGGCGACCTGGTTCGGGGGCACGATGACGGTGTCGAACAGCGCACCGCGCGAGCCGGTGTTGCTGATGGTGAAGGTCGCGCCCGACAGCTCGTCCGGCGTGATCTTGTTGCCGCGGACCTTGGCGGCCAGGTCGGCGGTCGCCTTGGAGATGCCCGCCAGGTTGAGGTCACCGGCACCCTTGATGACCGGGGTCATCAGGCCCTTCTCGGAGTCCACGGCGATGCCGATGTTCTCCGAGTCGAAGTAGGTGATGGTGCCCTCGTCGTCGTTGATCCGGGCGTTGACGACCGCGTGGGCCTTCAGCGCCTGGGCGGCGGCCTTGACGAAGAACGGCATCGGGGACAGCTTGACGCCCTCGCGGGCGAGGAAGCCGGCCTTGGCCTGCTCGCGCAGCTTCATGATCTTGGTGATGTCCACCTCGACCACGGAGCTGAGCTGCGCCTGCGAGTGCAGGGCCTTCATCATGTTGTCGCCGATGACCTTGCGCATGCGGGTCATCTTGACGGTCTGACCGCGCAGCTCGGACACCGCGGCGGCCGGAGCCTTCGCGGCCGGAGCGGCGGCCGGAGCCGGGGCGGCAGCGGCGGCCTTGGCGGCCTCGGCGGCGGCCAGGACGTCCTGCTTGCGGATGCGGCCACCGACACCGGTGCCCGAAACCGTGGACAGGTTGACGCCGGACTCCGAGGCGAGCTTGCGCACCAGCGGGGTCACGTACGCGCCCTCGTCACCGGCGGAGACCGGGGTGACGGGAGCGGCGGCGACCGGAGCCGGAGCGGCGACCGGGGCCGGAGCGGCCACGGGGGCCGGAGCGGCGACCGGGGCGGCCGGGGCGGCCGGAGCCGGGGCGGCGACCGGAGCCGGGGCGGCCACGGGGGCCGGAGCGGCCGGAGCGGCCGGAGCCGGAGCGGCGACCGGGGCCGGGGCAGCGGCGGCCGGGGCGGCGGCCGGAGCCGCACCCGCGACGCCGATGACGGCCAGACGGGCGCCGACCTCGGCGGTCTCGTCCTCGCCGACCAGGATCTCCAGCAGGGTGCCGGAGACCGGGGCGGGGATCTCGGTGTCGACCTTGTCGGTCGACACCTCCAGCAGCGGCTCGTCGGCCTCGACCGACTCGCCGACGGCCTTCAGCCAGCGGGTGACGGTGCCCTCGGTGACGGACTCGCCCAGGGCGGGCAGCACGACATCGGTGCCGGAGGCGGCCGGGGCAGCGGCGGCGGGGGTCTCGGCCGGTGCGGGGGCGGCCGGGGCCTCGGCCACCGGGGCCGGAGCCGCCGGGGTCTCGGCGACGACCGTCTCGGCGGCCGGAGCGGCGGCCGGGGCCGGGGCGCCGGAGCCGTCGTCGATGACGGCCAGCTCGGCGCCGACCTCGACGGTCTCGTCCTCGGCGACCTTGATGGAGGCCAGGATGCCGGAGACGGGCGACGGGATCTCGGTGTCGACCTTGTCGGTCGAGACCTCGAGCAGCGGCTCGTCGGCCTCGACGCGCTCGCCCTCGGCCTTCAGCCAGCGGGTGACAGTGCCCTCGGTGACGCTCTCACCGAGCGCCGGAAGGGTTACGGAAACCGACATGGTTTCTGTTGCTCCTAACGAAAGTGCGGAAGTGGTCGTCGCGCCCGTGACTGTGGATTAGTCGTGTGCGTGAAGCGGCTTGCCGGCCAGGGCCAGGTGGGCCTCGCCGAGGGCCTCGTTCTGGGTCGGGTGCGCGTGGATGAGCTGCGCGACCTCGGCGGGCAGGGCCTCCCAGTTGTAGATCAGCTGGGCTTCGCCGACCTGCTCGCCCATGCGGTCACCGACCATGTGGACGCCGACCACGGCACCGTCCTTGACCTGGACGAGCTTGATCTCGCCCGCGGTCTTCAGGATCTTGCTCTTGCCGTTGCCCGCCAGGTTGTACTTGAGGGCCACGACCTTGTCCGCCCCGTAGATCTCCTTGGCCTTGGCCTCGGTGATGCCGACGGAGGCGACCTCGGGGTGGCAGTAGGTGACGCGCGGGACACCGTCGTAGTCGATCGGAACCGGCTTGAGGCCGGCCAGACGCTCCGCTACCAGGATGCCCTCGGCGAAGCCGACGTGCGCGAGCTGGAGGGTGGGGACGAGGTCACCCACGGCCGAGATCGTCGGCACGTTGGTCTGCATGTACTCGTCGACCAGGACGTAGCCGCGGTCCATCGCGACGCCCTGCTCCTCGTAGCCCAGGCCCTGCGAGACCGGGCCGCGGCCGATGGCGACCAGCAGCACCTCGGCCTCGAAGGTCTTGCCGTCCGCGAGGGTCACGCGCACACCGTTCTCGGTGTACTCCGCCTTCTCGAAGAAGGTGCCCAGGTTGAACTTGATGCCGCGCTTGCGGAAGGCGCGCTCCAGGATCTTCGAGCTGTTCTCGTCCTCGACCGGGACGAGGTGCTTGAGGCCCTCGATGACGGTGACGTCGGTGCCGAAGGACTTCCACGCCGAGGCGAACTCGACGCCGATGACGCCGCCGCCCAGGATGATCGCGGACTCGGGCACGCGGTCCAGGACCAGCGCGTGGTCCGAGGAGATGATCCGGTTGCCGTCGATGTCCAGGCCCGGCAGCGACTTCGGCACGGAGCCGGTCGCCAGCAGGACGTGGCGGGCCTGGATGCGCTGGCCGTTCACGTCGACGGAGGTCGGGGAGGAGAGACGCCCCTCACCCTCGATGTAGGTGACCTTGCGGGAGGCGACCAGCCCCTGCAGGCCCTTGTAGAGGCCGGAGATGACCTCGTCCTTGTACTTGTGCACACCGGCGATGTCGATGCCCTCGAAAGAGGTCTTGACACCGAACTGTCCGGCTTCGCGCGCCTGGTCCGCGACCTCGCCGGCGTGGAGCAGAGCCTTCGTGGGGATGCAGCCGTTGTGCAGGCAGGTGCCGCCGAGCTTGTTCTTCTCGATCAGCGCAACGTCGAGACCCAGCTGGGATGCGCGCAGAGCCGCGGCGTAACCGCCACTGCCACCGCCGAGGATCACTAGGTCGAAAACGGTGCTGGCGTCGTTCGCCACGTCACGTCCTCCATGCATGTGCGCCGAGCACCGGTCCTCTGTGACCGGGCGGCGGCTGGTAATCGGCCGCTTGTTTCTTCGGCCCTGTGGTGGGGGCCCTGTCCTGCCGAGAACCCATCTTCGCATTTGTCGGGGGAACGCGGGACGCCGGGCCCCGGGTGTGCACGGTCGTTCCGCCCGAAGTAGGGGTTACCGCGGCGTAGAAACCTACTGATCCTCAAGGTTTCTTCCAGAGCGAACGCGCCCCGGACCCGTGACCGGGTTCCGGGGCGCGCCGCGTCTCACAGGACGTGTCTCACGGGGTGGTGCGTCAGCCCAGGTCGCCCGTGGCGGTGCGCTCGGCCAGCCGCACCAGGGTGCGCACGGCCGAGCCGGTGCCGCCCTTGGGG
Source organism: Streptomyces lavendulae subsp. lavendulae (assembly GCF_002803845.1). Lineage (GTDB taxonomy): Bacteria > Actinomycetota > Actinomycetes > Streptomycetales > Streptomycetaceae > Streptomyces > Streptomyces lavendulae. The sequence goes on from NZ_CP024985.1 coordinate 5,902,952, forward strand.
GTGTAGCCGTACGGGGCGCCCTCGTGGAAGGCGGGACCGGCGATGTCGAGGTGGGCCCAGGTGATGCCCTCGCCGACGAACTCCTGGAGGAAGAGGCCGGCCACCAGACCGCCGCCCATGCGGACACCCATGTTGGCGATGTCGGCGGTGGGGGAGTCCATGGTCTTGCGCAGGTCCTCGGGGAGCGGCATCGGCCAGGAGGACTCGCCGACCTCTTCCGCGATCTCGTGGATCGAGGTGCGGAAGGCGTCGTCGTTGGCCATGATCCCGAAGGTCCGGTCGCCCAGGGCCAGCACCATGGCGCCGGTCAGGGTGGCGACGTCGACGATCGCGTCCGGGTTCTCCTCGGAGGCCTTGGTCAGGGCGTCGCCCAGGACCAGACGGCCCTCGGCGTCCGTGTTGAGGACCTCGACGGTCTTGCCGCTGTACATGCGCAGGACGTCGCCGGGCTTGGTGGCGGAGCCGGACGGCATGTTCTCGGCGAGCGCGAGCCAGCCGGTGACGTTGACCTGGAGGCCCAGCTTGGCGACGGCCACGACGGAGGCGAAGACGGCGGCGGCGCCGGCCATGTCGCACTTCATCGTCTCGTTGTGACCGGCCGGCTTCAGGGAGATGCCGCCCGAGTCGTAGGTGATGCCCTTGCCGACGAAGGCGAGGGTCTTCTCCGCCTTGGGGTGGGTGTAGGAGAGCTTCACCAGGCGCGGCAGGTTCTCGGAACCCTTGCCGACGCCCATGATGCCGCCGTAGCCGCCCTTGACCAGGGCCTTCTCGTCCAGGACCTGGACCTTGACGCCGTTCTCCTTCGCGGTCGCGGACGCGACGGCGGCGAAGGCCTCGGGGGTGAGGTCGTTCGGCGGGGTGTTGACCAGGTCGCGGGCGATGTTGACCTCGGTGGCGACCACGGTGGCGCGCTCGGCCGCGGCCTTGTGCTCCTTGTCACGCGGCTTGGCGCCCAGCAGGGCGACCTCGGCCAGCGGCTGCTTGGGGCCGGAGCCCTTGGCGGCCTTCTTCTCGCCGCCCTGGTAGGCGGTGAAGGCGTACGCGCCGAGCAGCGCGCCCTCGGCCACGGCGGTGACGGCGGAGGCGTCGTCCAGGGGGAGTGCGAAGGCGGCCTTCTTGGCGCCGTGCAGGGCGCGGGCGGCGGCGCCGGCGGCGCGGCGCAGGGCCTCCTCGTCGAAGGACTCGTCCTGCTCGGGGGCCGTGCCCAGGCCGACCGCCAGCACGACCGGGACCTTGAGGCCGGCCGGCGCGGGCAGCTTGGTGGTCTCGCCTTCGCCGCCCGAGGCGCCGAGGGCGTCGAGCACGGCCGCGAGCTTTCCGTCGAACGCCTTGTCCACGGCCTCGGCGCCGGCCGCCACGACGAGCCCCTTCGGGCCCTTGGCCACGCCGACGACGAGGGCGTCGGCGCGCAGCGTCGCCGCGCCGGCAGTGCTGAGAGTCAGAGCAGTCACGGTGGTGAAGTCTCGCTTCCGTTTGTGTGTGTGGGCGCTGCGGACACGTCGGGATCTCCGGCCGCTCCGCAGCGATCGTATTCGGGCCCGGCGGCCGCCGGAAACGAGCCTACGCGCACGTACTCGTCCGTACGTCACTCGAAGGTTTGTCAAGTTGTTCGATCAAAGGGCCATCAGGTTCACCCATCTGTGGACTCTGCTCCAGGTTTGCTCTTTAGACCTGACGAGGTCCGAGAGACTCGACCCACTCTCGCAAGGGGACGCGGGGTCCCTTTGCATGATTTCCACAGAGCCTCCCCGGCCCGGCCTTCCGCCTTGGGCCGCCGCCGAGGGACGCCTGCGGGGGGAAGGCCGAAATGGTCAACAAGAACCGGATGAACAGGGTGGCCGCGGCAATGGCCGCAGCCACCCTGATGGCGATCGCCGTACCCGCGGCGACCGCCCAGGCGGCGACCGTCGCACCGCGGATCGACCTGAGGGTGCTGGTCGTCGACGACGGCGGCGGCGCGGTCCAGGCGATCACCGCCGAGCTCCGCGACACCGGAGTCCCGTACACCCGCGTCGACCTGGGCAGCGCGAGCCGCCCGGTGATCGACGCGGCGTTCCTGAGCGACACGGTCTCCGGCCGTCCGCGAGCGAAGTTCCAGGGGGTCGTCCTGCCGAACGAGAACCCGTTCGGCGCGGGCTCGGCCGAGCTCGCCGCGCTCACCGCGTACGAGACGACGTACGGGATCCGCCAGTTCGACGCCTACACCTGGGCGCACCCCGAGGTCGGCCTGGAGTACACCGACAACGGCGGTTACGGCGGCAGCCTCGACGGCACCCAGGCCGCCGTCACCGCCGCCGGGAAGACGGGGCCCTTCGGTTACCTGCAGGGTCAGGTCGCCTTCGAGGACAACTCTCCGCTGATCATGGAGAGCTACGGGTTCATGGCGAAGCCGCGCGCGGGCTACACCAGTTACCTGGACGCCCCCGTCCCCGGCGGCACCGAGCGGGCCTCGCTGCTCGGCGAGTACACCCACGACGGGCGCAGCGAACTGGTCGCCACCTTCGCCTACAACCAGTACCAGCAGCAGTTCCGGCTGCTGGCCCGGGGCATCGTCGAGTGGCTCACCCAGGGCGTCCACCTCGGCCAGGAGCGCAACTACTTCGCGGTCCACGTCGACGACGTCTTCGCCCCGGACGCCCGCTGGGACAAGACCCTCGACTGCACGCCCGGCGACTACGCCTGCGCGGGCGGCGAGGGCAAGGAGAGCACCATCCGCATGACCGCCGCCGACGCCCAGTACGCGGCGCAGTGGCAGACGAGCAAGAACTTCAAGCTCGACATGCTCTTCAACGCCGGCGCCGGGGAGGAGTGGAAGACCGAGAACGGCGGCACCGACGCCCTGACCGCGCAGCTCCTCGCGGACAAGGCCAAGTACCGCTGGATGAACCACACCTACACCCACCTCTTCCTCGGGTGCACCCAGGACGTCTCCGTCAGCCCCTGGACCTGCACCAAGAACGCCCAGGGCGCGACGAACTGGATGAGCCGGGCCGACATCTCCGCGCAGATCCGCGACAACAACAACTGGGCCGCCTCGCACGGCCTCACCACCGACCGGTCCGAGATCGTCACCGGCGAGCACTCCGGTCTCAAGACCCTCCCCCAGCAGCCCACGGACAACCCCAACCTGGCCGGCGCCTTCGCCGACAACGGTGTCAAGTGGGCGGGCAGCGACAACTCCCGCGAACCCGCGCAGCGGGCCGTCGGCGCCGCCCTGACCGTCCCCCGCTACCCGATGAACGTGTTCTACAACACGGGCACCAACGCCGAGATGGCCGACGAGTACAACTGGATCTACACCAGCCGGGCCGACGGCGGCAGCGGCCTCTGCGAGGACAACCCGGCGACCTCCACCTGCCTGCCGGCCCCGCTCGACGTCAACACCGGCTTCCAGGACTACATCGTCCCGGCCGAGGCGCGGACCGCCCTGCGTCACGTGCTCGCCAACGACCCGAAGCCGCACTACGTCCACCAGTCCAACCTGGCCGAGGACCGCACCCTGTACCCCGTGCTCAACCAGGTACTCGACACCTACCGCGCGCTCTACGCCACCAGCGCGCCGATCGTCAACCAGAGCATGAAGGACACCGGCGTCGAGCTGAGCCGCCGCGCCGCCTGGGACAAGGCGATCGCCAACAACCAGGTCACCGCCTACCGCATCGGCAAGGACGTCACCGTCAAGGCGCCCTCGGGGGTGGTCGCCCCGGTCACCGCGCCCAACGGGACCAAGAAGCAGCTCCTGCTCGGCACGACCGACTTCGGCACCGCCTACGCCGGCACCCGCTCCGCCTGGACGGCTCCCGACCTGCTCCAGTCGGCGGTCACCCTGAAGCTCGCCTGACCCGACGGCCGGAACGCCTGCCGGCCGTCACGCGTACCACCTAGCGCCGGCGCTCCAACCCACGGGCGCCGGCCCCTTTTCCGTCCTGGGGGGACACACCGCATGAGCCATGGGCGTCATGTCACCATGCTCACAGAAGGCACCTATCCACACGTCCACGGGGGCGTCAGCACCTGGTGCGACCAGCTCGTCCGCGGTATGCCGGAGGTCGACTTCAACGTCATAGCCCTGACCGGCTCCGGACGCGAGCCGGTCACCTGGGAACTGCCGCGCAACGTCTACCGGCACACCTCCTTCCCGCTCTGGGGCCCGCCGCCCTCCCGGACCCGCCGGTCCGCGTTGCGGGGCAAGGCCCACCGCCGTTTCGCCGACCTCTACGAGACCTTCCTGCTCTCGCTGCTCGACCCCGCGCACGACGGTTTCTCCGAGGCCCTCGGCGAGTTCGCCCGCCTGGCCCGCGCCGGCCGGCTCACCCCGGCCCTGCGCTCCGAGTCGGTGCTCCGCCTCCTGATGGACGTCTGGACCCGGCCCGGCCTGGCCACCGCCCCGGCCGAACCCACCATCCACGACGCGCTCACCGCCACCGACCTGCTGGAACACGCCCTGCGCCCGCTGTCCGTGCGGATCCCGCCCGACAGCGTCGCCCACGCCGTGAGCAGCGGCCTCGCCACCCTCCCGGCCCTCGCCGCCAAACGCCTCGACCAGGTGCCGTTCCTCCTCACCGAGCACGGCATCTACCTGCGCGAGCGCTACCTCGGCTACCGCACCGCCGCCCAGCGCTGGCCCGTCAAGGCCCTGATGCTGGGCTTCTACCGGGAGCTGAACTCCGAGGGGTACCGGCAGGCCGACCTGATCACCCCCGTCAACCAGTACAACCGCCGCTGGGAGGAGCGCGGGGGCGCCGACGCCGAGCGGATCCGTACCGTCTACAACGGGGTCGATCCGCACGCCTTCCCCGAGGCCGGGCCCGAACCTGAGGTCCCCACCCTCAGCTGGTGCGGCCGCATCGACCCGATCAAGGACCTCGAAACCCTCATCCGCGCCTACGCGTTCATGCGACGCGAACTGCCCGCCCTGCGCCTGCGCCTCTTCGGGCCGGTCCCGGCGGGCTGCGAGGAGTACCGGCTCCGCCTGGAGAAGCTCGCCGCCGAACTCGGCGTCGGTGACGGGATCAGCTACGAGGGCCGCATCGACGAGGTCGCCAAGGCGTACGCGGCCGGCAGCGTCGTGATGCTCTCCTCCATCAGCGAGGGCTTCCCCTTCAGCATCATCGAGGCCATGTCCTGCGGGCGCACCACCGTCTCCACGGACGTCGGGGGCGTCCGCGAGGCCGTCGGGGACACCGGGCTCGTCGTCCCGCCCCGCGAACCCGAGACCATGGCCCGCGCCACCCTGGCCCTGCTGCGCGACGACGAACGCCGGGCCGAGCTCGGCCGGATGTCCCGCAAGCGGGTCGTGGAGAAGTTCACCCTCCACCAGTCCGTCGACGGCTTCCGGCACATCTACCGGGAGCTCGCCGGGCAGCCCGTCCTGCCCGTCCGTGCGGGCGACGACTGGACCCAGCGGCTCGCGGACCCCTGGTACCGCGAACTCGCCGCGGACGGGAGCCTGTGGTGAGCGGATCCCTTTGGCTCAGGCCCCCCGGACCGGAGGGCGGCTGGGTCCACGTCGGCCACGCCGCCGCCACGGGCCGCGGGGCGGGCGGCCCCGGCCCGGGTGCCGGCCGCACCGACACCCTGCCCGCCGTCCCCCGGCCCCGGCGCGCCGCGCCGGAGGGGGCGGCGGCCGCCGCCGACCCCATGGACGAACTCGCCGACCGGCTCGGCGCGTTCATCGCCGCCGCCGTGCACCCCGACGAGATCGCCGCCGTCCTCGAATCCGACGGCATGAACGACGAGTACATCCGCCTCACCTACGGCCGCCGCGACTCCTTCGCCCTCGCCGAGGAGCTCTACGCCCGCGTCCCGCGCTCCTTCCCGGAACCGGACGAGGTCACCGACCCCTGGAAGGTCTCCCTCACCGCCTGCCTGCTCCGCGGGGTGATCTTCGTCCTGCCCGGACTCGCCTACGTCCTGGGCGCCCCCCTCCTCGAAGGCCCCCCGGACCGGCTCGGGCTGCCCGCCGGCACCCTGACCCTGCTCGCCGGGGCCCTGATCGGCTGGGTCTGGGACCAGACCCTGTCCCACCGCGCCTACTCCTGGCTCGGCCTCGGCGACCGGGCCGCCGCCCGGCGGACCCTGCTCGCCGGAGCCCCCGCGGGAGCGCTGCTGGGCACCGCCGCCGCGCTCGCCGTCCCCGGCGGCCCGCCGTTCTCGTACGGCTTCGCCGCCGGCCAGGCCCTGTACGTCGGGGCCGCCACCGTCCTCCTGGTGCTCGGCCGCGAGCGGGCGCTGCTCGCCGCGCTCGCCCCGATGGCCGCCGGGGCGGTGCTCTCCCTCGTCACCGACCTGCCGGTGCCGCTGCGGGTGGCCCTGCTCGTCGCGTCCCTGCTGGCCGCCTGCGCGCTCGCCCTGCGGGAACTGCCCGTCCGACGGGGCGTACGGGCCGCCGTGCGCCGGATCCGCGACCGGCTCGGGAGCCGGTCCGGCGAACGGGGCCCGGTGCGCTGGCGGATGCTGCGCGGCGCCGAGGAGGACCCGGCCCGGCGCGGCCCCCGGATCGGGGACTCGGTGCCCTACGGGGTCTTCGGCCTCGGCACCGGCCTGCTCGTGCTGTACGCCGCGCTCGGGGAGGTGCTCTCCGGCGGCCCCGCCGAGGCGGTCGCCGCGCCCTCCGCGGTGGCCCTCACCCTCAGCATGGGCCCCGCCGAGTGGCTGCTGCACCGCTTCCGCAGCGGCAGCCTCGCCGGGCTGCGGGCGGCCCGGTCGCCGCGGGCGTTCCGGCGCCGGATGCTCACCACCCTGACCGGCTGCCTGGCCGTCTACCTGGTGGTGCTGCTCGCCCTCGGCGTCACGGGAACCCTGCTGTGGCCGCACGCCCCCGGCCTGACCTGGGTCCGCGTCACGACCCTGCTGCTCCTGGGCACCGTGATGTGGACGGGACTGCTCCTGCAGTCCTTCGGCGCCGTGCGGCCCGCGGCCGTGGTCTGCGCCTGTGCCGCCGTCGCCCAGAGCCTGGCCCTGCTCTTCGGGGTGGGGCAGCCCCGGCTGGTGCAGCTCGTCGTGGCGGCCGGCGCCTCGGCGGCCCTGGCCGTCCTGGTGTGCCTGCTCCTCGGCCGGGCCACGGCCCACCGGTGAGCGCCGATCACGTGTCCGCGTACGAGGAGAAGGACCCCATGCTGCTGGTGCCGCTCTACGAGCACCCCGCCGACCGGCCCGAGGACTGGGAGCTGCTCATCCGCTCCGCGGGCCGGCTCCACTCCGTGGTGCTCAACCCCGACAGCGGTCCGGGCCGGGCCCCCGACGAGGGCTTCGCCGACGTCTGCGCCCGGCTGCGGGACGCCGGGGTGACCGTGCTCGGGTACGTGGACACGGACTACGGGCGGCGCCCGCACGGGGAGGTGGTCCGGGACCTGCTGCGCCACCGGGACTGGTACGCCACCGACGGGGCCTTCCTCGACCAGGCCGCCGCCGATCCCGAACTGCTGCCCCACTACGGGCGGCTCGCGGTCTCGGCCCGTGCGGCGGGGGCCCGTACGCTCGTCCTGAACCACGGCGTCCACCCGCACCCCGGATACGTCGGACTCGCCGATCTGCTCGTCACCTTCGAGGGACCCTGGGACGCCTACCGCGACGCGGCGGCTGCGCCGCCCGCCTGGACCGCCGACCACCCCGCCCGGACGTTCTGCCACCTCGTGTACGCGGTCCCGCCGGGCGCGCCCGCCGCGGAGCTCGCGGCGGTGCGCCGGGCGGGAGTGCACTGTGCGGTACCGGGCACGGGCGCGCATCCGTGGGGGACCCTCCCGAACGCCCTGGAGGCCGCCGGATGAAGCGTTTCACCACCGGGCTCGCGGTCATCGCCGCCGGCGCCCTGCTCGTGCTCACCGGATGCTCCTCCGAGCCCGACGACGACGAGGAGACCCCGGAACCGGGACCCACCCCTTCCGCGGGTCTCACCCCGGCCCCTTCCACGCCTCCGGGGCAGCGCTGGCAGCCGCAGCCGGGCACGGCCTGGCAGTGGCAGCTCAGCGGGAAGCTCGACTCCTCCGTGGACGTGCCTGTGTACGACATCGACGGGTTCCTCACCTCGAAGGAGGAGGTCGACGGTCTGAAGAAGGCCGGCCGCCGCACCATCTGCTACATCTCCACCGGCGCCTGGGAGGACTTCCGCCCCGACTCCGGGGACTTCCCGAAGGACATGCTCGGCGAGGGCAACGGCTGGAAGGGCGAGCGCTGGATCGACGTCCGGCGGCTGGCCGACGTCGAGCGGCTGATGGCCAAGCGCTTCGACATGTGCCGGGACAAGGGCTTCGACGCCGTCGAACCGGACAACATGGACGCCTACCGCAACGACTCCGGCTTCCCGGTGAGCGCCGAGGACCAGCTGAAGTTCAACCGGATGATCGCGAAGCTCGCCCACGACCGGGGGCTGGCCGTCGGGCTCAAGAACGACCTCGACCAGATCCCGCAGCTGGTCGGCGACTACGACTTCGCGGTCAACGAGCAGTGCGCCCAGTACCGGGAGTGCGACGAGCTGACCCCGTTCATCCGGGCGGGCAAGGCCGTCTTCCACGTCGAGTACGAACTGTCCACGGACAAGTTCTGTGCGCGCTCGAAGGAGTTGAAGCTCAGCTCGCTGGAGAAGAAGCTCGAACTGGGCCCCTGGCGGAAGTCCTGTTAGCGGCGGGCGCCGGGCGGCCGGCGCCGGGTCAGGCCACCGGCAGGATCGCGTGCACCCGGTAACCGCCCCCGTATCGGGGGCCGGTGAAGCAGGAGCCGCCCAGGGCGCCCGCCCGCTCCCGCATGCCGAGCAGGCCGTGCCCGCCGCCCGGGTCCGTCGCGGCGGGGGCGGAGTCGGCGGAGTCCCCGCCGTCGTCCAGTACGGTCACCTCCACCGAGGCGCCCACCCGCACCACGCTGACCTCGGCCTTCGCTCCGGGTCCGGCGTGCTTGCGGACGTTGGTCAGCGCCTCCTGGATCACCCGGTACGCCGCCAGGTCCACGGCGGCCGGGAGCGGTTCGGCGTCCGCCCCCACCTGCATGAGCACCCGTACCGGCAGTCCGGCGTGCCGGAAGGTGTCCAGCAGTTCGTCCAGCAGGGCCAGCCCCGGCGCCGGTTCCGTCGGCGCCTCCGGATCGCCCGACTGCCGCAGCAGCCCCACCGTGGCGCGCAGCTCGTTCAGGGCCGAGCGGCTCGCGTCCCGGACGTGGGCCAGGGCCTCCTTCGCCTGGTCGGGCCGCTTGTCCATGACGTGCGCGGCCACCCCCGCCTGCACGTTGACCAGGGCGATGTGGTGGGCCACCACGTCGTGCAGGTCCCGGGCGATGCGCAGCCGCTCCTCGGCGACCCGCCGCCGGGCCTCCTCCTCACGGGTCCGTTCGGCCCGTTCGGCCCGCTCCCGTATGGCGTCGATGAACGCCCGCCGGCTGCGCACCGCGTCCCCGGCGGCCGCGGCCATCCCGGTCCAGGCGAAGATGCCGATGTTCTCCTGCGCGTACCAGGGCAGCGGCCCGGCGAGCATCGCCACCCCGGTCAGCCCGGCCATCGTCACGAGCCCGATCCGCCAGGTGGTCGGCCGGTCGGTGCGGGAGGCCACCGTGTACAGGGCGATCACCGCGGACATCGCGACGGGCGCCCGCGGCTCCCCGGTGGACAGCTCCAGCATGGAGACCCCGCAGGTGATGGCCAGTACGGTCCACGGCCTGCGGCGACGCAGCACCAGTGCCGCCGAGCCGATCAGCATCAGCAGCAGGGAGAACGGTTCGGGGGTGCGGGTGCCGAAGGTGGGCCCGTGCGGTCCGTGGGGATCGGCGAAGGATCCGACGACCATGGAGACGAACGCCCCGAGCGCGAGCACGGCGTCGGTGGCGAGCGGGTGCGCCCGCATCCACTGCCGGGTGGGGGCGAAGGGCCCGAGGTCTGTCGTCACCCCGATACGGTACGGCCTTGCGGCCGGAGGGCTCCCCTACAGGAGGGGCGGGGGCCGGCGGACGATCGGGGCGCGGGAGCGGGCCGGTCCCCACTTCGCGCGGACCGTGCAGACGGCCATCACGGCGGCGATGGCCGCCAGGTGTTCCTTGCCGGCCAGGTTGTCCTTGAACAGCACCTCGCCGATCATCACGAGGATCACCAGCGCCCCGGTGAAGTAGGCCCGGTAGCGCCAGCAGACGTAGATCGCGAGGCCCACCACGGCGGCGGAGGGGCCGGTGTCGTTGACGATCCGGTCGGACACCGGCAGGCCGAAGGGGTGGTCGTGGCCCAGGGAGAGCCCGATGCGGGCGTAGGTGGTGCCGGCGAGGGTGGCGACGTAGCCGATCAGCAGGGTGCGCCACCAGCCGATGCAGATCTCCGAGATCCCGAACACCAGCAGGATCTGGGCGAGCGCCCCCCACACCGGCAGGTCGAGGGCGGGGACGAACAGTGACAGCGGAGTGCGCAGCACGGCGAGCCACAGGGGGTCGACGGCCTTGACGGACCCCAGGTTCTGGACGGGCTGGAAGCCCCACGACGTGTTCTGCACGACCTGGAAGAGGGAGGTCAGGCAGACCGCGCCGATGGTCATCGGGATGGCGCGCCACTTGTCGCGGACGAGCGCGTCCCGGATGGTCCAGAACATGGGGCCCCACTCACGGCGGGCGAACCGCCGTAGTGGGGCCGTCGGCCACGACGTCAACGAATCGTCTCCAGATGTCTGCGGTGCAGCCACTTCGGCAGGCCGGGTGCCTCCAGGAAGCCCTCGGCCCGGCCCGCCGCGACACCGATGCGCAGCAGGTCGGAACTCTTCTCGAAGAGCATGAACCGCGGCTCCCAGATCGGCCGGTATTTGGCGTTGGCCCGGTAGAGGGACTCGATCTGCCACCAACGGGAGAAGAAGCTCAGCAGGGAGCGCCACATGCGCAGCACCGGTCCCGCGCCGAGCTTGGACCCCCGCTCGAAGACGGAGCGGAACATCGCGAAGTTCAGTGAGACCTGTGTGACGCCGATCTCCTTCGAGCGTTCCAGGAGTTCGATGACCATGAACTCCATCAGGCCGTTCTCGGAGTCCCGGTCACGGCGCATCAGGTCGAGGGAGAGGCCCTTGGGGCCCCACGGCACGAAGGACAGCACGGCCCGCAGGTCGCCGTTGCCGTCGGTGCACTCCAGCATCACGCACTGCCCGTCGTCCGGGTCGCCGAGGCGGCCCAGGGCCATGGAGAAGCCGCGCTCGGTCGCGCCGTCGCGCCAGTCGTCGGCCTTCTTGAGGAGGACGTCCATCTCCTCGGCCGGGATGTCGGCGTGGCGGCGGATGCGGACCGTGTACCCGGCCCGCTTGACGCGGTTGAAGGCCTGCCGGACGGTCCGCATCGCGCGGCCCTCCAGCGTGAACTCGTCGGTCTCCACGATGGCCTCGTCGCCGAGCTCCAGGGCGTCCAGTCCGTGCCGGGCGTAGATCTGCCCGGCCTCCTCGCTGGCGCCCATCACGGCCGGTACCCAGCCGTGCTCGCGGGCCTCGGCCAGCCACGGCTCGATCGCGCCGGGCCAGGCCTCGGGGTCGCCGATGGGGTCGCCGGAGGCCAGCGAGACCCCGCCGACGACGCGGTAGGTGACGGCGGCCTTGCCGGTGGGGGACCAGATGACGGACTTCTCGCGGCGCAGCGCGAAGTAGCCGAGCGAGTCGCGGTCGCCCTGCTTGGCGAGCAGCGCCCGCAGCCGCTCCTCGTCCTCGGGGGTGAGCGGGTCGACGGCGCGGCGCGAGCGGAAGGCCGCGAACAGCACGGCGAGGAGCAGCAGCATCGACATCACGTTGATGAAGACGTCCACCCAGGCGGGCGTGGTGATCGCGTTGTACGCCTTGTCGTCGGGCGCGAGCGTGATCAGCCGCATCACGCCGTACCGCCAGCGGGCCAGGAACGTCGCGTCGGCGCGGTCCGGGTCCGTGTTGGTGGCGCCCACCAGCAGGGCGGCGACCAGCGAGGTCAGCAGCAGGCCGACGGCGGCGACGGCGGTGGCCAGCTTCGGGTTCGAGCGGTCGCCCTTGGCGTAGAACTCGTGGCGGCCCACCAGCAGCGCGCCGACGAAGGCGGCGGTCAGGGCGAGCGAGACCCAGTTCTGCGCGTGGTCGCGGAACTCCGGGTAGCACAGGTTGAACTCGCCGCTCGTGCACGGGGCGAACGCGGCGACCGCGAAGGCCAGCAGCAGCATGCCGCTGACCACCAGGTTCAGGATCCACGCGGCCCGCTTGCGGCGGCCCATGGTCACCGCGAGCAGCATCGAGAACAGGCCGGACGCGAAACCGGCCGTCAGCAGGTACGGGGTGTAGAAGTCGGCGGTGTTGTGCCTGCGCAGGTCCTGCCCGAGCGAAAGCCACACCGCGCTGAGGAAGTTCACGAAGGTGACGGCCCGCAGGTACCAGACCGCGAAGGCGGCGCTTCGTCTCGACGAGGCGCTCCCCCTGCGGGTCTCGGCCTTCGCGGCGGGCTCGCCGCCGGACTCCTTCTTCTTGTTGGAACCCTTGCCGGATGCCTGATCCAGGCTCCGGTCGGTGTCTACGCTGGTCAAGCGGACCTCTCCCATGAAAAGCGATGATATGGGGCGTCACCGTCCACAGGCAGTGCGAGCACTGCGGACTGGTCAGGCCCGTAGTGCCCGGTGTTTCAGTCCGTCGGCTGTTCCACAGCCGCCCGCTCCGGCAGTTCCGCCGCGAGTGCGGCGGCCGCCTGGACCAGGGGGAGTGCCAGCAAGGCCCCGGTTCCTTCTCCCACTGTGACGCCGTGGTCGAGCACGGGGTTGAGTGCCATCCGGTCCAGGGCTTTCGCCTGGCCCGGCTCCCCGCTGGTCTGTCCGGCCAGCCACCAGTCCGGGGCGCGGAAGGCGGCCCGCTGGGCCACCAGTCCGCAGGCCGCCGAGACGACCCCGTCGAGGATGACCGGTGTACGGCGCACCGCGCACTGGAGGAGGAAGCCGGTGATCGCGGCGACGTCCGCGCCGCCGACCGCCGCCAGCAGGGCCATCTGGTCGCCGAGGACCGGGCGGGCGCGGCGCAGCGAGTCCCTGACGGCGGCGCACTTGCGCATCCAGGCCAGGTCGTCGATCGGCACCCCGCCGCGGCCGGTGACCACGGACGCGTCCGTTCCGCAGAGCGCGGCGACCAGGACGGCCGCCACGGTGGTGCCGCCCACGCTGAGGTCGCCGAGGACGACCAGGTCCGTACCGGAGTCGGCCTCCTCGTCGGCGATCCGGATGCCCAGGCGCAGTGCGGCCTCGGCCTCCTGCGCCGTCAGCGCGTCCTCCACGTCGATCCGGCCGCTGCCGCGCCGTACGCGGTGCCGGGTCACGTCCTCGGGCAGCAGCCCGGGGTCGCAGTCCAGGCCCGCGTCCACGACGCGGACGCCCGCGCCGAGCCGCCCGGCCAGGATGGACACCGGGCTGGTTCCCTCCAGGACGGAACGGACCAGTTCGTGGGCGCTGCCCGCGGCCCGTGCCGAGACGCCCTGGGCGGCGATCCCGTGGTCGGCGGCGAACAGCACGACGCGCGGCCGCTCGATCGGCTTCACCGGGACCTGCCCCTGTGCGGCGGCCAGCCATTCGGCGAGGTCGTCGAGCCGTCCCAGCGCGCCGGGCGGCACGGCCAGCCGCTCACGGCGATCCTCGGCGTCACGCCGGACGCCCCCGTCGGGGCGTTCGATCAGATCGGAGAAGTCGTCGAGATTCAGCGTGGTCATTTGCCAGAGACTACAGCCGGTCAGGCCCTCTCTCAGGGGCGCTCCCGCGGATCCTCTGGCGGGCCCTCACCGGGGCTGCTCCTTGAGGGCGAGCGGCTGGCCCGCCACCACCAGCAGGACGTGCTCGCACTCGCCCGCCACCGCGTTGTTGAGGCGGCCCAGCTCGTCGCGGAACCGCCGTCCCGCGGCCGTCGCGGGGACCACGCCGGCGCCCACCTCGTTGCTGACGAGCACCGTGCGGCGGCGCGTCGCGCGGACCGCCGCCACGAGGTCGGCCATCCGTCGGCGCAGCTCCTTCTGGCCGCCGGCCGCCCAGACGGAGTCGTCCCAGGCGCCGGCCCGGTCCATGGCGTCGGTGAGCCACAGCGCGAGGCAGTCGATCAGCAGCGGGGGCCCGGCCTGCTCCAGCAGCGGCACCAGTTCGCAGGTCTCCACCGTCCGCCAGCCGGCCGGACGCCGCTCGCGGTGCAGGCCGACGCGCTGGGCCCACTCCGCGTCGCCGTCGCGGGTGCCGCCGGTGGCGACGTAGACCACCTCGGGGAAGGACTCCAGCCGGCGCTCCGCCTCGAAGGACTTGCCCGAGCGGGCGCCGCCCAGCACCAGGGTGCGGCGGGGCACGTCCGGCACCTCGTGGTAGTCGCCCGCCGTCACCGTGGTGCCGTCGGGCACCGCGCGGGCCCCGGCGGCCGCGCACCGGCGTTCCAGTTCCCGGCCCGGCGGGGTGTCGTGGTCCACGTGCACGGCGATCACGTCGGTGGCCGGGCCGACGGCGCCGCTCGCGCGCAGCCGGGCCAGGGCCTCGGGGCGGCCGAGCACGTCCGCGAGGACCACGTCGTACGCGCGCCGCGCCGTGGTTCCGTTGGTACCCGACGGCGCCCCGCCCGGCGGCAGGTACAGCAGCCGGCTCCCGTCCGGGCCGGTGACCTCGTACCCGGTGCCGGGCGCGTCCATCGGCACCGCCCGCACCCGGTGCCCGCTGATCACCGAGAGCTCCCGCCCGTCCGGGACCCGGCCCGCGGCGGGCAGCCCGGGCGGCAGCTCGACGGGCGGCCCGTCGTGCGGGTGCGTCAGCAGCACCTGCCGTACGCCGGCCAGCGAATGCCCCGCGCGGGCCCCGGCCAGCACCGCCCCGGGCGTCAGGTCCAGCAGCAGCGCGCCGTCCACGAGGACGGCGGTCGCGGCGCGGGCGAGCGGGCCCACGGAGACCGCGCAGGCGGCGCAGGGACAGCCGGGGCGGGGCAGTCCTTCAGGGGTACCGGTGCCGAGCAAGGTGAGTTCCACACAGAGATCCTCCCGCGTCGCCGGTACTGGTGCGCGTCCGGTTACTCTGCGGGCACACTCATGCCGAGAAGTGTGAGATCGCGTGCGAACAACGGAGGCGGACATGGTGTGGACGTGGCGGTTCGAGAAGGCCGACGGCGCCGAGACGACCCCGGCGGTGGAACCGGAGGAGTTCACCACCCAGGGGGACGCCGAGTCCTGGATCGGCGAGGTCTGGAAGGAGCTCCTCGACGGGGGCGCCGAGCAGGTCACCCTCTTCGAGGACGACACCCTGATCTACAAGATGAGCCTCAGCGCGGCCGCCGAGGCGTAGTCCCCGGCCGGTACGGGGCCGGCCGCGCGCCGGCGGCCCCGTACCGCAGGGCCGGGCTAGCCCCGGACCCCGCACAGGTGCAGGAGCGCCGCCACCGAGCGGTAGGGGTCGGTCCGTCCGGCGCGTTCCTCGGCGGCGAGCAGTGCTTCGAGTTCCTCGTCCGGCGGGAGTTCCGCGCCGGCCTCGGTGCCGTCGGTGAAGACCCGTACGCCGTACCAGGTGGAGAGCGGTGCGCCGATGCCGGACAGGGTGGCCGTCAGATCGGCCAGCCGGTCGGCGCGCACGTCCAGACCGAGCCGGTTCGTGTAGTCGACGGTGTCGAAGGCCGCGAGCGCCCCGGCCCAGTCCCCGGCCAGCCCCGGCCGCAGCGCGAGCGCGTCACCGTTGCGCACCAGCAGGGACAGCAGGCCGCCCGGCGCCAGCATGCGGGCCAGCCCGGCGAGCATGGCGTCGGCCTCGGGGACGTACATCAGCACCCCGTGGCACAGCACCACGTCGAAGCTGCCCGGTACGAAGTGGGCGCCCGTCTCCCGGCCGTCGCCCTCTAACAGCTGGACGCGGTCCTGGATCCCGGCCGGTTCGGCGGCCAGCGCCGCGTGCGCGACGGCCAGCATGTCGGGGTCCTGCTCCAGGCCGGTGACCTTGTGGCCGGCGCGGGCGAGGCGCAGGGCCTGCGTGCCCTGGCCCATGCCCACGTCGAGGACGCGCAGCCGCTGCCCGACCGGGAAGCGGTGCGTGATCTGTTCCTCGACCTGCCGGCCCACGAGTTCCTGCCGGACCGCGTTGCGCAGTCCGCCGAGGCCTTCGAGCCAGAGCCGGGCCCCTTGCGCGAAGTCCTCGCTCAGGGCCGTTCCCCGCGCTTGACCTGCGGCTTGGGCAGGCGCAGCCGACGCATCTGGAGGGTGCGCATCAGGCCGTACGCGACCGCGCCGCGGCGCGGCTCGTTCGCGAAGCGCTCGTTCAGCGCCTTGCGGAGGCGGAACGCGAGGCCGATGGAGTCGAGGATGATCAGGACGATCACGCCGAGCCACAGCATCAGTGCGATGTTCTGGATCTGGTTCACCCGGACCATGCTCAGCACCAGGATGATCACGGCCAGCGGCAGGAACATCTCGGCGACGGAGAAGCGGGAGTCCACGAAGTCGCGGACGAACCGGCGGACCGGGCCCTTGTCACGGGCGGGCAGGTAACGCTCGTCGCCGTTGGCCAGCGCCTCGCGCTGCCTGGCCATCTCTTCCCGGCGGCGTTCACGGGCTCGCTTGGCGTCCTCCTTGCGGTTGCCGGTCGAGGCCACCACGGCCTTGCGCTGCGACTGGGCCACAGCACGCTTCGGCGTCGGGCGGCCCTTCGGGGCCTGCGGGTCACGGGGCTGCGAGAGGTCGGCGCTCGCCTTGTCGGCGGCGGCGGCCTTCTCTTCCTTGGAGGAGCGGCTACCAAACACAAAACCCAAGCCTACGTGGTCGGGGGCACGGGCCCCACCTCCGCGGGGAACGATCCGGCAACGGCGGGCGTCTTCCCAGTGCGGGGGTTCCTCCGGTCTCGGGGATCACCTACTCCTTACGCCTGATACGGCGCCGGGGTACTCGTCCTGGAGGAGGAGCGCATCCGTACTCGAACAGTGCGGTAATGGAGACAGGGCCCGTACTGTGGGTCCTGTCGGTGACCTGGAGCACAGTCCGTCTAGAAGGGGGCGCGCGAAGCCCATGAGCGGTGTCATGAAGCGTATGGGGATGATCTTCCGCGCGAAGGCGAACAAGGCCCTTGACCGGGCCGAGGACCCGCGCGAGACCCTCGACTACTCGTACCAGAAGCAGCTGGAGCTGCTGCAGAAGGTGCGCCGCGGGGTCGCCGACGTGGCGACCTCCCGCAAGCGCCTGGAGCTGCAGCTCAACCAGCTCCAGGGCCAGTCCGCCAAGCTGGAGGACCAGGGCCGCAAGGCCCTCGCCCTGGGCCGCGAGGACCTGGCGCGCGAGGCCCTGTCCCGCCGCGCCTCGCTCCAGCAGCAGGTCAGCGACCTGGAGGTGCAGCACCAGACGCTGCAGGGCGAGGAGGAGAAGCTGACGCTCGCCGCCCAGCGCCTCCAGGCCAAGGTGGACGCCTTCCGGACGAAGAAGGAGACCATCAAGGCCACCTACACGGCCGCGCAGGCGCAGACCCGCATCGCGGAGTCCTTCTCCGGCATCTCGGAGGAGATGAGCGACGTCGGTCTGGCCATCCAGCGGGCCGAGGACAAGACCGCCCAGCTCCAGGCCCGGGCCGGCGCGATCGACGAGCTGCTGGCCTCCGGTGCCCTCGACGACCAGAGCGGTCTCGGTTCCAAGGACGACATCCAGGCCGAGCTGGACCGTCTCTCCGGCGGTACGGACGTGGAGCTGGAGCTCCAGCGGATGAAGGCCGAGCTGGCGGGCGGCCCGTCGGCGCACCAGCAGGCCATCGAGGGCGGCGCCCCCGGTACCGGCGCGCCGTCGCAGACCCCGCACCGGTTCGACAAGCAGTAGGACAGGGGCCCGTCATGATCGTCCGAATCATGGGGGAGGGGCAGGCAAAGCTGGCCGACAGCCACTTCGCCGAGCTCAACGCACTGGACGACGAGCTGCTCGCGGAAATGGAAGCGGGCGACGAGGAGGGCTTCCGGCGCACGCTGGGATCGCTGCTCGACGCCGTGCGCCGGCTGGGAACGCCGCTGCCCGACGACGCGCTGGAGCCGTCCGAGCTGATCCTGCCCGCGCCCGACGCCTCGCTGGACGAGGTCCGGCAGATGCTCGGCGACGACGGCCTGATCCCGGGCTGACACCAGCCCCCGCCGCCCGCCGTACCCAGGTCACCCGGCGGGCGCGGGACACCGACGGCCGCAGGGCCCGCTCCCGTACGACCGGGCGCGGGCCCCGCGCGTTCAGTCCGGGGTGCGGCCCCGCGCGTTCAGTCCGGGGTGCCGCCGATGAACTCCTCGAACCTGCGGCGCGGCCGGGCCCAGCGCCGGTCGTGGTGGAAGGCCCGCAGTCCCGCCCTGGCCCGCGCGCGCGGGCGGTTCGCGTAGAACCGTTTCGCGTACGGGGACCCGGGCCGGGCCAGGCGCACCGCCCCGATCAGCGCCACGAAGGGGATCACCGTCCCGAACACCGCCGTGCGCGGCTTCCCCTTCCACAGGGCGACCAGGGCCAGGAAGAAGTTCATGGCGGTGTTCATGACCACGAGGCCCCGGCTGTGCCGCTCGTCGGGGGTCAGCTCGTTGACCCCGAAGGGCAGGAAGCCGCCCAGCACCAGCGCGACCACCGCGGCCGTCAGTACCACGACCTCCACGCTCTTGCGGCCCTGCTCGCTCCAGTAGACGTCGTCGAGGTGCAGGATCAGCGCGAACTCGTCCAGCACCAGGCCGGCCCCCAGCCCGAAGAGCACGGCCGAGAGGCCCGCGCCGAAACTGTGCTGGCCGCTGCCGACCGCGCCGAACCCGCCGATGATCACGAGGACCACCCCCGGGACCACGTGGTGGACGTGCAGGCCGCCCGGGGTGATGTTCTTGAAGGGCCCCCGGCCGGCCCGGATCAGCCGCGTGATCACCCGGGTGACCAGGAACGACAGCACGAACGACAGCAGGGCGAGCAGGAGCGGCAGCTTGCCCGGCTCGACGATGTTCCGGTACCACCAGTGACCCACGACACCCGCTTCCCTTTTGGCGTGTAATGAGCAATTTACCGCCGCCTCCGAAGGGGTAGCGTTCGCGCCGATGACAGATTCGTTCGATGATCCACCACCGGCGCCGCCCTCCGAGCGCGCCTCCTTCCCGGACGGGCTCCGCTTCGCGTTCGGGACGCTGACCGTGCTGCCCGCGCGGATCACCCGCTGGGACCGGCCCGCCGCCCGCAGCGGCATGGCCTGCGCGCCGCTGGTCGGCCTCGTCGTCGGCCTGCTCGCCGCCGTGCCCGGGAGCCTGCTGCTGCTCCTCGGGGGCGGGCCGCTGCTCGCCGCGGCCGTCACCGTCGCCGTACCGGCCGCCCTGACCCGAGGGCTCCACCTCGACGGCCTCGCCGACACGGCCGACGGCCTGGGCAGTGCCAAGCCCGCCGAGGACGCCCTGCGGATCATGAAGCAGTCCGACATCGGCCCCTTCGGCGTCATCTCCCTGCTCATCGTGTTCCTGGTGCAGGTCGCCGCGCTGGCGAACGTCTACGCCGACGGCTGGGCCCGGGGCGCCCTCGCCGCCGTGCTCGCCGCCGTCACCGCCCGGCTCGCCATGACCCTGGCCTCCCGCGAGGGCGTCCCCGCGGCCCGGCCCGAGGGCCTGGGCGCGGCCGTCGCCGGCGTCGTCCCGCACGGCGCCGCCACCGCGGCCGCCGCCGCCGTCACGGCCGCCGCCGCGCTGGCCGCGCTCCCGCAGGGGCTGCCCGCCGCCCTCCAGCACGCCGCGGCCGTCGGAGCGGGGCTGCTCGCCGCCGACCTCCTCCTGCGCCGCTGCGTCCGCCGCTTCGGCGGGGTCACCGGGGACGTCTTCGGCGCCCTGTGCGAAGTGGCGGCGACCACCGCCCTGGTGACCCTCTCCCTCGGCTGAGCCCGCGCGCCCGCCCGCGTACCCTCGGGGCATGGCCGAGACGGGGACCCAGACGCAGACCGCCGCGCCCATCAGGGTGCTGCTCGCCGACGACCAGGCGCTGCTGCGCAGCGCGTTCAAGGTGCTGGTCGACTCCGAGGCGGACATGGAGGTGGTCGGCGAGGCCGCCGACGGGGCGCAGGCCTACGCCCTCGCGCGCGAACGGCGGGCCGACGTCGTCCTCATGGACATCCGGATGCCCGGCACCGACGGTCTCGCCGCCACCCGGATGATCAGCGCGGACCCCGGACTCTCCGCGGTCCGCGTCGTCATGCTGACGACCTTCGAGGTGGACGAGTACGTGGTCCAGGCGCTGCGCGCCGGGGCCTCGGGCTTCCTCGGCAAGGGTGCCGAGCCCGACGAGCTGCTCAACGCCATCCGCGTCGCGGCGGCCGGCGAGGCGCTGCTCTCCCCGGCCGCGACCAAGGGCCTGATCGCCAGCTTCCTCGCGCAGGGCGGCCACTCCGAGGCCCCCGCCGCCGGCTCCGCCCACGCCGAACGGCTCGCCGCGCTGACCGTCCGCGAGCGCGAGGTCCTCGTGCTCGTCGCCGCGGGCCTGTCCAACGACGGCATCGCCGGACGGCTGGAGGTCAGCCCGCTCACGGTCAAGACCCACGTCAACCGGGCCATGGCGAAGCTCGGCGCCCGCGACCGGGCGCAATTGGTGGTCATCGCGTACGAATCGGGCCTGGTCCGGCCGCGCGCCGACTGACCGGACGCGGCCCGCGACAGGGCCCGCGGCAGCGGTCCGCGGCGGCGGTCCGCAGGAGGACGGAGCACCCCGGAGTACTGCGGACGCGGTATGCCGCGCATAAGGACGGCACCTGGGGGCGACGCACCGGCGCCGCGCCGTGGGTCAGGCTGGGACGCCCCCACCCGCGTCCGGCAGAGAGATCCCACACCCATGTCCTGGCTGTCCCGCTTCAGCCTTGCCCAGAGAGCGCTGATCGGCCTCGTGTCGATCGTCGCGCTGCTCTTCGGCGTCATAGCCATCCCGCAGCTCAAGCAGCAGTTGCTGCCCTCCATCGAACTGCCGATGGTCTCCGTGCTCGCGCCGTACCAGGGCGCCTCGCCCGACGTGGTGGAGAAGCAGGTCATCGAGCCGATCGAGGCCACCCTCAAGGGCGTCGACGGCATCACCGGCATCACCTCCACCGCCAGCGAGGGCAACGCCCTCATCCGGGCCACCTTCGACTACGGCGACAGCGGCACCAAGCAGCTCGTCGCCGACGTCCAGCAGGCCGTCAACCGGGCCCGCGTCCGGCTGCCCTCCGAGGTGGACCCGCAGGTGGTCGCCGGCTCCACCGACGACATCCCCACCGTCGTCCTCGCCGTCACCTCGGACAAGGACCAGCAGGCCCTCGCCGACCAGCTGAACAAGTCCGTCGTCCCCGCCCTGGAGGACATCGACGGCGTCGGCCAGGTCAGCGTGGACGGCGTCCGCGACCTCCAGGTGACGGTCACCCCCGACGAGGCGAAGCTCGCCGCGGCCGGTCTGGACGGGACGAAGCTCGCCGAGGGGCTCAAGGCCGGCGGCGCGACCGTCCCGGCCGGCTCCTTCGACGAGGGCGGCAAGAACCGCACCGTCCGCGTCGGCTCCGGGTACACCTCCCTCGCCCAGCTGGAGGACCTCCGGCTGACCCCCGGCCCCGGCAAGCCGGCCGTCCGCCTCGGTGACGTGGCCGCGGTCAGGCAGGAGCCCGCCGCGGGCGACTCGATCACCCGCACCAACGGCAAGCCCAGCCTCGCCCTCGTCCTCACGATGGACAAGGACGGCAGCGCCGTCGCCATCTCGGACGCCGTCAAGGACAAGCTCCCGGAGCTGCGCTCCACCCTCGGCTCCGGCGCCGCGCTGACCGTCGTCAGCGACCAGGGCCCGGCGGTGGCCCGGTCCATCTCCGGCCTGACCACCGAGGGCCTGCTCGGCCTGGCCTTCGCGGTCATCGTGATCCTGGTCTTCCTGGCCTCGATCCGCTCGACCCTGGTCACCGCGGTCTCCATCCCGCTGTCCGTGGTCCTCGCCCTGATCGTGCTGTGGACCCGCGACCTGTCGCTCAACATGCTGACGCTGGGCGCGCTCACCATCGCCATCGGCCGCGTCGTCGACGACTCGATCGTGGTCCTGGAGAACATCAAGCGCCACCTCGGCTACGGCGAGGAGCGCGAGACCGCGATCATCACCGCGGTGCGCGAGGTGGCGGGCGCGGTGACCTCGTCCACGCTGACCACCGTCGCCGTCTTCCTGCCGATCGGCCTGGTCGGCGGCATGATCGGTGAGCTGTTCGGCTCCTTCTCGCTCACCGTGACCGCCGCCCTGCTGGCCTCGCTGCTGGTGTCGCTGACGGTCGTCCCGGTGCTGTCCCACTGGTTCCTGCGCGCCCCCAAGGGCGTCTCGGCGGCGGACGCCGAGAGCGCCGCGAAGGCCCGCCGCGAGGCCGAGGAGAAGGAGGCGCGCAGCCGCCTCCAGCGCTTCTACGTCAGGGTCCTGGGCTTCGCCACCCGGCGTCGCCTGACCAGTGTGGCCATCGCGGTCGTCGTCCTGGTCGCCACCTTCGGCATGACCCCGCTGCTGAAGACCAACTTCTTCGACCAGGGCGAGCAGGACGTCCTGACGGTCAAGCAGGAACTCGCCCCCGGCACCTCGCTGGCCGCCTCCGACGAGGCCGCCCGCAAGGTGGAGAAGGCCCTCGGCTCCGTGGACGGCGTCAAGGACTACCAGGTCACCGTCGGCTCCTCCGGCTTCCTCGCGGCCTTCGGCGGCGGTACGGGCACCAACCAGGCCTCCTACCAGGTCACCCTGGAGGACTCCGGCGACTCCGAGGCCGTCAAGGGCCGCATCCAGGACGCGCTGGCGAAGCTGGACGGCATCGGCGACACCTCCATCTCGGCGGGCGGCGGCTTCGGCAGCCAGAACCTGAGCGTGGTCGTCAAGGCCGGTGACGCGGGCGTCCTGGCCAAGGCCGCCGAGCAGGTCCGCGCCGAGGTGGCCACCCTCAAGGACGTCACCGACGTCCAGAGCGACCTCGCCCAGTCGGTGCCCCGGATCTCGGTCACCGCCACCCCCAAGACCGCCGAGGCGGGCCTGAACCAGACCGCGCTGGGCGCGCTCGTCGCCCAGTCCGTCCGGGGCAACCCGGTGGCCAAGGCCGTACTGGACGACACCGAGCGGGACATCGTCGTCCGCTCCGCCCACCCGGCCACCACCCTGGCCGAACTGCGGGCCCTGCCGGTCGGCCCGGCCAGGCTCGGTGACATCGCCGAGGTCAAGGAGGTCCCCGGCCCGGTCGCGATGACCCGGATCGACGGCGCCCGCGCCGCCACCATCACCGCGAAGCCGGTCGGCGACAACACCGGCGCGGTCAGCGCCGCGCTCCAGAGCAAGATCAAGGCCCTGGACCTGCCCGCCGGCGCCACCGCCGCCATCGGCGGGGTCTCCCAGGACCAGGACAAGGCCTTCGGTTCGCTGGGCCTGGCCATGTTCGCCGCCATCGCGATCGTGTTCATGCTGCTGGTGGCGACCTTCCGCTCGCTGGTCCAGCCGCTGATCCTGCTGGTCTCCATCCCCTTCGCCGCCACGGGCGCGCTGGGCCTGCTGATCGCCACCGGCACCCCGATGGGCGTCCCGGCGATGATCGGCATGCTGATGCTGATCGGCATCGTGGTGACCAACGCGATCGTCCTGATCGACCTGGTCAACCAGTACCGGGCCCAGGGCATGGGCGTCGTCGAGGCGGTCGTCGAGGGCGGGCGCCACCGCCTGCGGCCGATCCTGATGACGGCCCTGGCGACGATCTTCGCCCTGCTCCCGATGGCGCTGGGCGTCACCGGCGAGGGCGGCTTCATCTCGCAGCCGCTCGCGGTCGTGGTGATCGGCGGCCTGGTCAGCTCGACGCTGCTGACCCTGCTGCTGGTGCCGACCCTCTACACGATGGTCGAACTCCGCAAGGAACGCCGCCGCGCGAAGAAGCGGGCCCGCCTGACGGTCGTCCGGCCCCAGGCGGCGGACGAGACCCCGGTCAAGGTCTGACCCCACCCACCACAAGGGCCCCGGCCCCCGCACCAGGCGGGGGCCGGGGCCCTACCCGTACCGGCTGTAGCAGCCGCCCTGCTTCTTGCCTGGGACGTCGGTGCGGAACTCGTACCAGCCCGGGTCCGCCGAGAGGTCGGTGACGTCCGTCGCGCTCAGGACGAGACAGAACGGACGCTCGATCGGCGTGGCCGCGCTCTGGCGCATGAAGGTCAGGGCGCCCTGGTAGGGGCCCGGGGCGAGTTTCCAGTCGTTCGTCCTGAACTGGATGTAGGGCTGGCGGGGCAGCGCCTGGGTGATGGTGAACGGACCGGGATCCGATTCGAATTCCCACGTGACGTCGAACCGGATGTCCTTGGTCGGGTTGCCGTGATCGACGAACCATTTGACGTTCCGCAGCCAGTAGAAGTTCGGCTCGGGGACCGCCCCGGTGCCATGCCGCAGGCGCAGTCGAACGTCCGTGAACAACTCCGCCTCCGGGGTGTTGAAGCGGGTGAACACCGTCGGCTGGACGAAGACCGAGACCCCTCCCCCATCCCGGGTCATCTTCAGCATCACGGGCAGGGTGGCGTCGGGACGGGGGTCGTCCTCAAGCTGGTGCGCGAAGTTGTAGCACGAGAAGCCCAGGGCGACCAGCGCCGCGACCGTAGTGACCCAGGAGTGCACCCCGCGGAGCTCCTTCTTCACGAGATCGACCATGGTTTCCAGGGTGATCCGGACCACGGGCTCCCGCCCGTCCGCCTGCGCCGCATGGCGCAGCGCACGCGAAGGGGCGCCCGGCCGTGGCCGGGCGCCCCTTCGCGTGGGTCACCGCTACGGCAGTGCCAGCATCCGTTCCAGGGCGAGCTTCGCGAAGCTCTCCGTCTCCTTGTCGACCTGGATCTGGTTGACGAGGTTCCCCTCGGCCAGGGACTCCAGGGTCCACACCAGGTGCGGGAGGTCGATGCGGTTCATCGTCGAGCAGAAGCAGACCGTCTTGTCGAGGAAGACGACCTCCTTGTCCTCCGCCGCGAAACGATTCGCCAGACGGCGGACCAGGTTCAGCTCGGTGCCGATGGCCCACTTGGAGCCGGCCGGGGCCGCCTCCAGCGCCTTGATGATGTACTCCGTCGAGCCGACGTAGTCCGCGGCCGCCACGACCTCGTGCTTGCACTCGGGGTGGACCAGGACGTTCACGCCGGGGATGCGGGCGCGCACGTCGTTGACGGAGTCGACCGAGAACCGGCCGTGCACCGAGCAGTGCCCGCGCCACAGGATCATCTTCGCGTTCCGCAGCTGCTCGGCCGTCAGGCCGCCGTTCGGCTTGTGCGGGTTGTAGAGCACGCAGTCGTCCAGGGACATGCCCATGTCGCGGACGGCGGTGTTGCGGCCCAGGTGCTGGTCGGGGAGGAACAGCACCTTCTCGCCCTGCTCGAAGGCCCACTCCAGGGCCTTCTTCGCGTTGGACGAGGTGCAGATCGTGCCGCCGTGCTTGCCGGTGAAGGCCTTGATGTCGGCGGAGGAGTTCATGTACGAGACGGGGACGGTCGTACCGGCGATCCCGGCCTCGGTCAGCACGTCCCAGCACTCGGCGACCTGCTCGGCGGTGGCCATGTCGGCCATCGAGCAGCCGGCCGCGAGGTCGGGCAGCACGACCTTCTGGTCGTCCGAGGTCAGGATGTCCGCGGACTCGGCCATGAAGTGCACGCCGCAGAAGACGATGTACTCGGCCTCCGGCTTCGCCGCGGCGTCCTTGGCCAGCTTGAAGGAGTCGCCGGTGACGTCGGCGAACTCGATGACCTCGTCGCGCTGGTAGTGGTGGCCGAGGATGAAGACCTTGTCCCCGAGCTTCTCCTTGGCCGCGCGGGCGCGGGCCACCAGGTCCGGGTCGGACGGAGAGGGCAGGTCGCCGGGGCATTCCACCCCGCGCTCGCTCTTGGGGTCGGCCTCACGGCCGAGCAGCAGCAGGGCAAGGGGCGTCGGCTGGACGTCCAAAGGCTGGGCGGTGGTCACGACACGCACCCTTTCTGTTCTGCGACAAGGGAATTCTGGGACTGCGGGAGAGCCATCTTTGCGACTTCTCGTCTATTTGACGCTATCTATCATAACCGCTTCACGTCACTTTGACGATGCCGATAGTGTCGATGTGACGCATTCGCCCGGCCGGGTGCGGTCCGCTCCACCGGTCCTCTTCGCGGGGTCCACCGCTCCGCCCGGGTGTGCGAGCATGAATATCTGAAACAAGGCGTCGGCCCCGGAATGAATCCGCGGTCCCGCTGGTTGCCACCCACGGCAAGAGTCCGACGTTTCCCCAGCCGCCCCCGGCGGGGAGCCGCCCACTTCGGGAGTGAATGCAGATGTCCGTACAGGACGACAAGACCACCGTGAGCGACGGCATCCTCCTGTCCGACGCCGCCGCCGAGAAGGTCAGGACCCTGCTGGAGCAGGAAGGCCGCGATGACCTGGCGCTCCGCGTCGCCGTCCAGCCCGGTGGCTGCTCCGGCCTGCGCTACCAGCTCTTCTTCGACGAGCGGTCCCTCGACGGCGACGTCGTCAAGGACTTCGACGGCGTCAAGGTCGTCACCGACCGGATGAGCTCCCCGTACCTGCACGGTGCCTCGATCGACTTCGTCGACACCATCGAGAAGCAGGGCTTCACGATCGACAACCCGAACGCCACCGGCTCCTGCGCCTGCGGCGACTCGTTCAGCTAAACCCGGCTGACCCCGTACGACGAGTACGACGAGGGCCCGGGCACCGGTCACAGCGACCGGCGCCCGGGCCCTCGGGCGTTCCCGCTACCGTCTCACTGGCGGGGGAGCGTCTTGCCCGTCGTCGCGTCGACCACCTTCCGGTCGCCGAGCGGCTCGCGGAGCGTGGTCGAGGCGGTCATCTCCTGCGCCAGCATGATGCAGGCCTGTCCAGGCTGCTTCGGCGTGTCCGTGACCTTCACCAGCACCGACCCGGCCTCCTCCCGCGCCTCCAGGGCGTACGTGCTGCACACGCTGCCCCAGAAGTTCACCGTCAGCTTCCGGTCGTCCTGCGCGTACGAGAACGCGGGCGCGGTCCTGTCCTTCGGGGGCACCGGGGCGCCCGCGCCGTCCTTGCCCGCCGGGGAGGCCACCGTCCGGCCCGGGGCGCCGTCCTTTCCGGCCACCTCGAACAGCCATGCGGGCACCAGGCCCCGACCGCCGTCGACCGTCCCCGGGGCCAGCCCGAGCACGGCTCCCCGTACGGTCTCGGTCCGCGGGGGCTTCATCGGACGCGGCTCCGGGTTGCAGGGCAGGGTGTCCGTCGCGCCCGTCGGGGTGTCCGGGGTCAGCGGTACGGAGGTCGCGCAGCCGCTCGGTCCCGGGCCCGTCCCGTCACCGCCCTTGCCGGCCGCGTTGAGCCGGGCCAGCGCCTCGTCGGCGCCGACCACCGGCTGCTCGCCCGTGCGGACCGGGGCCTTGAGCTCCCCGCTGCCCGCCACCACCTGGGCGTCGGAGCCCACGCTCACGCGCGTGGACCAGCCCGTGGTGGGCAGCCCGCCCACCACCGGGTCGGCGCCGACCACCCGTACGGAACCCTGCACCAGGCGGGCGTCCTGCCGGGCGTCGCCCTGACCGGCGGCCGCCAGCACCGGGGCCGCGGCCGCCTTGGCCGCCTCCTCCGACACCGGCCCGCCGCCCGCGCCGGACCCGGCGGCCGCGGCCCCCTCGGCGGGACCCTGGGGCAGGGTGGCCGGGCCGCAGGTGTCCTTGCCGCGCACACAGTCGTCCCCGGCGCCGCCGCCGTTCGGGGCCCCGCCCTGGAACCGGGAGAAGCTCCACGTCCCGGGGGCCTTGAGGGACACCGTGAGCCGGGGTCCCGAACCGTCGGCGGCCTCCCCGGCCTGCCACTGCTCGCCGCTCAGGCGCGGGGCGCCGGAGATCCCGAGGGCCCGGGCGAGCCGGGCCACCTCGTCGGAGGAGACCTCGCCGGACGCCGCGAAGGACGGCGCCCCGCCCGCCGGGGCCTGCGGCAGCGGCCCCTCGGCGCGGTAGGTGACCCCGGCGCCGGACGGATCCGGCTCCCCGGGCGCGATGCCCGGCCCCGACGGGGACCCCGCGGGGCGGGGCGCGACGGCCGCGCTGTCACTCGTACGGGTTCGACTGCCCGAGGCGTCTCCGTAGGCCGTGGACGCCCAGTACGCCGTGCCACCGCCGGCCAGCAGGACGGCGGCCGCGATCGAGCCGATGGCCCAGGCCGGCCGCCGTCGTGTGGCGCGTGATGTTTCGGGTTGTTCGCTGGTCACCGCATCGCTCCTTCGCGTGTCCCGCCGTACGTGATGCGGGTGTGACGCGGCGGCCGCGAAACCGGTTCCCTCCCGGTGTCGCTCAGTCCCCGTAGGCGGCGGTGGAGGCGATCAGCCGGGCCGATGCGGGCGGGACGCTGATGCCGTGGATCTGCGAGGGCGTGACGCGGGCCGGGCGCGGCTCGTGCGGGACCGGCCAGTGCGGTGCCATCCGGGCACAGTCGCCCAGCAGCCGGGCGAAGCCGGGGCGGGCGCCGGCGGTGGGCTCGGCGTGACGGAAGCCGTCGGTAGAGGTCATGGGGCACGGTAGGCACGACGGCAGGGGCGAAGGAAGTCCTACTACGGGGTAGTTTCGACGGGTCGGCCCACCGCCGTGGACCGGGTAGTTTTGACTGTCCCCTTGCCGTCCTCCGCAGGAGCATCCACGCCGTGCGCATCGCAGTCACCGGCTCCATCGCCACCGACCACCTCATGACCTTCCCGGGCCGCTTCGCCGACCAGCTCGTCGCCGACCAGCTCCACACGGTCTCCCTCTCCTTCCTCGTCGACAACCTCGACGTGCGGCGGGGCGGTGTCGGCCCGAACATCTGCTTCGGCATGGGGCAGCTGGGAAGCCGCCCGATCCTGGTCGGCGCGGCCGGCTCGGACTTCGACGAGTACCGCGCCTGGCTGGACCGCCACGGGGTCGACACCGAGTCGGTGCGGATCTCCGAGGTGCTGCACACCGCGCGCTTCGTGTGCACCACGGACGCCGACCACAACCAGATCGGCTCCTTCTACACGGGCGCGATGAGCGAGGCCCGCCAGATCGAGCTGAAGGCCGTCGCCGACCGGGTGGGCGGGCTGGACCTCGTCCTCATCGGCGCCGACGACCCCGAGGCGATGCTCCGCCACACGGAGGAGTGCCGGACGCGGGGGATCCCCTTCGCCGCCGACTTCTCGCAGCAGATCGCGCGGATGGACGGCGAGAACATCCGCACCCTGATGGAGGGCGCGACGTACCTCTTCTCGAACGAGTACGAGAAGGGGCTCATCGAGTCGAAGTCCGGCTGGACCGACGAGGAGATCCTCGCCAAGGTCGGCACCCGCGTCACCACGCTGGGCGCGCAGGGCGTGCGGATCGAGCGGACCGGGCAGGAGCCGGTCGTCGTCGGCTGCCCGGAGGAGACCGCGAAGGTGGACCCCACGGGTGTCGGCGACGCGTTCCGCGCGGGCTTCCTGACCGGCCTCGGCTGGGGCGTCGGCCTGGAGCGCGCGGCGCAGCTGGGCTGCATGCTCGCGACGCTGGTCATCGAGACCCTGGGCACCCAGGAGTACACGCTGGCGCGTGCGCACTTCATGGAGCGCTTCACCAAGGCCTACGGCGAGGCGGCGGCCGCCGAGGTCCGCGCCCACCTTCCCGCCTGACCCGGATCCCGCACGGGGCGGCGGCAGGGGGCCTCCCCGCCGCCGCCCCGCGGGGCCGGCGTGCGTCAGGCGGTGCGGCGGACCGTGTAGGCGGTCCCGCCGGGGCGGGGGGATTCGCCCAGGTAGTCGTGCCCCCGCATCGCGCACCACGCCGGGATGTCCAGCCGGGCCACCTCGTCGTCCGACAGGACGGTGACGGTGCCCCCCACCGGAACCCGCCCGATGGCCCGGGCGAGCTCGATCACCGGCTGCGGGCAGCGCAGCCCGAGGGCGTCGAGCTCCAGGCTCTCCGCCACCGGGGCGACGGTCACCGGTTCGCCGACGCCCAGCTTCTCGCGGACCCCGGCCACCGCCCCCGGCAACACCTCCAGGAAGCCGTTGACCTCGTCCGCCGAGGTCCCCCTCGGCAGGGATACCCGTACGTTTCCCTCCGACAGCACCCCCATCGCCCGCAGCACGTGACTGGGGGTCAGGGTGGAGCTGGTGCAGGAGGACCCGGAGGAGACCGAGTAGCCGGCGCGGTCCAGCTCGTGGAGCAGGGTCTCGCCGTCCACGTACAGGCAGGAGAAGGTCACCAGGTGCGGGAGCCGGCGCTCGGCGTCGCCCACCACCTCCACGTCCGGCACCAGCCGGGCCACCCGCCGCCGGATCCGGTCGACCAGCACCCGCAGCCGCGCCGACTCCGCTTCGGCCTCGGCCCGTACCGCCCGCAGGGAGGCGGCCGCCGCGACGATCGCGGGGAGGTTGGCGAAGCCGGGGGAGCGGCCCGACTCCCTTTCGTCGGCGGGGCCTTGCGGTGCGAAGCGGACCCCCTTGCGGACCGCGAGCAGTCCGATCCCGGGCGGCCCGCCCCACTTGTGGGCGCTCGCCGTCAGCAGGGACCAGGGGGCGTCAACCCGGCCCCACCCCAGGGACTGCGCCGCGTCCACGAGCAGCGGCACCCCGGCCGCCGCGCAGACCTCGGCGACCTCCGCCACCGGCTGGACGGTGCCCACCTCGTGGTTGGCCGACTGGAGGCAGGCCAGAGCGGTGCCGGAGCCGAGGGCGGCCGCGTACCCGTCGGGCGAGACGGCGCCCAGCCGGTCGACCGGAACCTCCGTCACGGTGCCCCCGGCCGCCGCGTGCGCGTCCGCCGCGTGCAGGACGGAACTGTGCTCGACCGCCGAGACGACCAGCTGCCCGCCGACGCGCCGGCGGCCCGCGAGGGCACCCGCGACCCCCGTGTGAACCGCGTGCGTCCCCGAAGGAGTGAAGACGAGCTCGTCGGCCCGGCATCCCACCGCCTCGGCCGCCGCCTCGCGCGCCGCGTCCAGCAGCAGCCGGGCGCGCCGCCCCTCCCGGTACAGTCGGGCCGGGTCCGCCCAGCCCTCGTCGAGGGCGGCCTGCAGCGCCTGACGGGCCACGGGGTGCAGCGGGGCGGCGGAGGCGGTGTCGAAGTAGGGCATCCGGCCACGCTAACCGGAGCCCGTGGACGGCCGGGGTCAGGGGCCGTCAGATGTCGTCCGGAGCCCGCCATTCAGGGCCGGATGGCCCGTCCCCCGTACGGCGGATCCATCCCTTCGGGGGCAGTAGCGGCGCGTTGGGCACCCTCCCCGCGCGACCCCAAATAGCGTCCAGTAGGGTTTGGTCCGCATAAACATCCAAACCCCTGCCTGCGTCAGGGCCGGCGACCGACCCGAACACGGCCGCGGCCGGCCGCGCGGGCCGAGACTCTCGGGAAGGCGCTACGTGAGTCCCTACGGCTCCGACCGCTCGCCGCGGCGCCCGATGCGGCGGAAGCTGCTGCAGGCGCTGACTGCGGGCGTGGTCCTGGCGACCGCCACTGGTTGCTCGTACAACTGGCAAGACTTCCCCCGCCTCGGAATGCCCTATCCGGTCACGGAGGAGGCGCCTCGCATCCTGTCCCTGTGGCAGGGGTCGTGGGCAGCTGCTCTCATCACGGGCATCCTGGTGTGGGGCCTGATCATCTGGAGCGTCATCTTCCACCGGCGCAGCCGGACGAAGATCGAGGTCCCTGCGCAGACCCGGTACAACATGCCCATCGAGGCGCTGTACACCGTGGTCCCGCTCATCATCGTCTCGGTGCTCTTCTACTTCACCGCGCGTGACGAGTCGAAGCTGCTCGCCCTCACCAAGCCGGCCCACACGATCAACGTGGTCGGCTTCCAGTGGAGCTGGGGCTTCAACTACGTCGAGAACGTCGACGGCGATGCGGCCACGCCGAAGGCGGGCGAGGTCCCCAAGGAGATCGCCACCATTCCGGACCGCTTCACCAAGGACTTCCCCGCGGGCGCCGAAGGCGTCTACGAGAAGGGCGTCCCCGGCGACCGGAACCCGGAAACCAACAACCCGGGACCGACCCTCTACCTCCCCAAGGGCGAGAAGGTCCGCTTCATCCTGTCGTCGAACGACGTCATCCACTCCTTCTGGGTGGTGCCCTTCCTGTTCAAGCAGGACGTCATCCCCGGCCACACCAACGTCTTCGAGGTGACTCCTTCGCAGGAGGGCATCTTCATGGGCAAGTGCGCCGAGCTCTGCGGTGTCGACCACTCCCGGATGCTCTTCAACGTGAAGGTCGTCTCGCCGGAGGAGTACCGGGCGCACCTGAAGCTGCTGGCGGAGAAGGGGCAGACCGGCTTCCTCCCGGCCGGCATCAAGCAGACTGACCCGGCCCGGAATGCGGAAGTGAACAAACTGTGAGCATCCTCAACGAATCCCAGGGTGCCGCCGCCGACTCGTATGAGAACGAGCTGCCGGTGCGGCGCAAGCAGCCGGGCAACGTGGTCGTGAAGTGGCTGACCACGACCGACCACAAGACCATCGGCACGATGTACCTGGTCACGTCGTTCGTGTTCTTCATCATCGGCGGGATCATGGCGCTCTTCATGCGCGCCGAGCTGGCCCGTCCGGGCACGCAGATCATGTCGAACGAACAGTTCAACCAGGCCTTCACCATGCATGGCACGATCATGCTGCTGATGTTCGCCACCCCGCTGTTCGCCGGCTTCGCGAACTGGATCATGCCGCTGCAGATCGGCGCGCCCGACGTGGCGTTCCCGCGGCTGAACATGTTCGCGTACTGGCTGTACCTCTTCGGCTCGTCCATCGCGGTGGCCGGCTTCGTCACCCCCTCGGGTGCTGCCGACTTCGGCTGGTTCGCCTACTCCCCGCTGTCGGACGCCGTCCGCTCGCCGGGCATCGGCGCCGACATGTGGATCATGGGTCTGGCCTTCTCGGGCTTCGGCACGATCCTCGGCTCGGTCAACTTCATCACCACGATCATCTGCATGCGCGCTCCCGGCATGACGATGTTCCGCATGCCGATCTTCACCTGGAACGTGCTGCTGACCGGTGTCCTGGTCCTGCTCGCCTTCCCGGTCCTGGCCGCCGCGCTGTTCGCGCTGGAGGCCGACCGCAAGTTCGGTGCGCACGTCTTCGACGCGGCCAACGGCGGCGCCTTGCTGTGGCAACACCTCTTCTGGTTCTTCGGACACCCAGAGGTGTACATCATCGCGCTACCGTTCTTCGGCATCATTTCCGAGGTCATCCCGGTCTTCTCCCGCAAGCCGATGTTCGGTTACATCGGTCTGATCGCGGCGACGATCTCGATCGCCGGCCTCTCGGTGACCGTGTGGGCGCACCACATGTACGTGACCGGCGGCGTGCTCCTGCCGTTCTTCTCGTTCATGACCTTCCTGATCGCGGTACCGACCGGTGTGAAGTTCTTCAACTGGATCGGCACCATGTGGAAGGGCTCGCTGTCCTTCGAGACCCCGATGCTCTGGGCCATCGGCTTCCTGATCACCTTCACCTTCGGTGGTCTGACCGGTGTCATCCTGGCCTCGCCCCCGATGGACTTCCACGTCTCCGACTCGTACTTCGTCGTCGCGCACTTCCACTACGTCATCTTCGGCACCGTGGTCTTCGCGATGTTCTCCGGCTTCCACTTCTGGTGGCCGAAGTTCACGGGCAAGATGCTGGACGAGCGCCTCGGCAAGATCACCTTCTGGACGCTGTTCGTCGGCTTCCACGGCACCTTCCTGGTCCAGCACTGGCTGGGTGTCGAGGGCATGCCGCGTCGCTACGCGGACTACCTCGCGGCCGACGGCTTCACCACGCTGAACACGATCTCCACGATCAGCTCGTTCCTGCTCGGCCTGTCGATGCTGCCCTTCATGTACAACGTCTGGAAGACGGCGAAGTACGGCAAGAAGATCGAGGTCGACGACCCGTGGGGCTACGGCCGTTCGCTGGAGTGGGCGACCTCCTGCCCGCCGCCGCGGCACAACTTCCTCACCCTGCCGCGGATCCGTTCCGAATCCCCGGCGTTCGACCTGCACCACCCGGAGATCGCGGCCCTCGACCACCTTGAGGACCACAGCGCCGGCACCAAGGCCGTCACCGGTGGCAAGGAGGCCGGCAAGTGAAGATCCAGGGCAAGATGTTCCTCTGGCTCGCCGCCTTCATCCTGATCATGACCGTCGTGTACGGCGTCTGGTCGAAGGAGCCGGTCGGAACCACCGCTCTCGCGCTGGCCTTCGGCCTGAGCGCCATGATCGGCTACTACCTGGCCTTCACGGCCAAGCGCGTGGACGAGATGGCCCAGGACAACCTGGAGGCCGAGGTCGCCGACGAGGCGGGCGAGCTGGGGTTCTTCTCCCCGCACAGCTGGCAGCCGCTCTCGCTGGCCGTCGGTGGCGCCTTCGCCTTCATGGGCGTCATCTTCGGCTGGTGGCTGATGTACTTCTCGGCGCCGCTGATCCTGATCGGTCTGTGGGGCTGGGTGTACGAGTACTACCGCGGTGAGAACGCGAACCAGTAGGTCGCGGCCGTACAGCAGGACCTGAGGGGCCCGGACACCTTTTCGGAGGAGTCCGGGCCCCTCGTTTGCAGTCACCCCGCGCGCCGTAATTGTCATATCTTCATAGCGTTGGCCCCATGAAGCACTCACCGCGTCTTTGGACGGTACTCAGCTGCTCCCTGCTGGTCGCGTCCCTCGGGGCCGGCGCCACCGCATGCGGGTCCGGCGAGAAGAACCCGCTGTCTGTCCGCCCGTACGACGCGGGCGAGCACGTCGCCTTCAACCAGGCCACCGGCGGACGCCCCGCCGACCCCGACAAGCCGCTCGAAGTCACCGTCAAGGGCACGACGGCGCGCATCACCGACGTCATGGCCGTGGACACCCACGGACGCCGCCTGGCGGGCGAACTCTCCGCCAAGGGCGACCGCTGGCACAGCACCGCCCCCATGGCCGCGGGCGTGCGCTACACCGTCACCGTGAGCACGGAGGACGAACGCGGCGCTCCAGGGCAGCGCACGCTGGCTTTCGACACCACCCCGGCCAAGAAGGTCCTCAAGGTCGAATTCGGCCCGGACGAGGGCAAGTACGGCGTCGGACAGCCCATCACGGCCGAACTCAACGAGCCGGTCAAGGACAAGGCGGCCCGCGCCATCATCGAACGGGCCCTGGTCGTGGACACCCCGGACAACGTCGAGGGCGCCTGGTACTGGGTGGACGACAAGAACCTGCACTACCGCCCGAAGGAGTACTGGCCCGCCAACTCCACCGTCTCCGTGAAGAGCAACCTGGAGGGCGTCAAGATCTCCGACGAGCTCCACGGAGCCGCCTCCAAGCCCCTGAAGCTGGAGATCGGGGACCGGGTGGAGGTCACCACGGACGCCTCCTCGCACTACCTCACGTTCAAGCGGAACGGAGAAGTGATCAACACCATTCCGGTGACCACCGGAAAGCCCGGCTTCTCCACCCGCAACGGGGTCAAGGTGGTCCTGGGCAAGCAGTACTTCGTCCAGATGCGCGGAGACACCGTCGGCATCGGCGGCAGCGAGTACTACAACCTGCCCGTCTACTACGCCACCCGCGTGACGTGGAGCGGCGAGTACGTCCACGCCGCGCCGTGGTCGGTCGGCTCACAGGGCTACGAGAACGTCAGCCACGGGTGCACCGGCATGAGCACCGGCAACGCCGCCTGGTTCTACGAGAACATCACCGAGGGCGACATCGTCCGTGTGATCAACAGCATCGGCGACGACATGGACACCTTCGGGAACGGCTACGGCGACT
The DNA here is from genome assembly GCF_002803845.1 of Streptomyces lavendulae subsp. lavendulae. GTDB lineage: Bacteria > Actinomycetota > Actinomycetes > Streptomycetales > Streptomycetaceae > Streptomyces > Streptomyces lavendulae. The sequence continues at coordinate 5,938,543 of NZ_CP024985.1, forward strand.
GGAACATGGACTGGAAGGACTGGCGCGAGGGCAGCGCCCTCCTCAAGGGCACCCAGGAAGGCCGCCACCCCATGGACCAGGCCCGCCTGAGGCCCCAGGTCTAGAAGGCCTGCAGACGCCCCTCCGCGGCCCCCACGGTCGGCTGAGCCGAAGGGGCCGCGTCGGCGAAGACGGGTGAGCGCCCGGAGGGAATCGCGAGGAACGAGCGAATCCTGAGGACCCACGCCCGCCTGGAGCCGACATCGGCGGCCCCGGAGGCGAATCCGGCCCAAAAGAAGGCCGCTCAGGCGGCGCTGGAGGACAGGCGGGCCCGCAGGACACGCGCGAGGGCCTCCGGGAACTCGACAGGGTCCACCGGAAGGGTGACGGCGGCGTCCGCGCGGCTCCAGGTGGCCAGCCATGCGTCCTGGGGGCGCCCCATCAGCAGCAGCACCGGGGGACACCGGAAGATCTCGTCCTTGATCTGCCGGCACACGCCCATGCCCCCGGCGGGAACGGCCTCCCCGTCCAGCACGCAGGCGTCGATGCCGCCCGCGTCCAGCTCCTTGAGGACCGCCGGAAGCGTCGCGCACTCCAGGAACTCCACCGGCGGCAGGTCGGCGGCCGGCCTGCGCCCGGCCGCCAGCCGCACCTGCTCCCGGGTGCCCGCGTCGTCGCTGTAGACCAGAACCCGCGCAGTCGCCCGCATTTCGTTCCTCCACGTGTCACGTGAATCACGTTGATGTTGCGCGGGATGCTACTCCGTCCGACCGGTCGTCAACATCGGTTCCGGCAGCCTCGCGCAAGACGCCGGGAGGGGGATCTGATGGGCCGTTCGGGCCTTGCACACGCCCCTGACACTCCGAACGGCACCCCCCGGGGTGAGGGCGGGATAAGCGACCGACATAATGTCGGTCGTGGCGACAGCAACGACAGTAGATACCGGGCACGCGCACCCGACGGTCAACCGGCCGAACCTCGTCAGCGTCGGAACCATCATCTGGTTGAGTTCCGAGCTGATGTTCTTCGCGGCCCTCTTCGCGATGTACTTCACCCTGCGATCCGTGACGGGCGCCGAGTACTGGACAGAACAGGCTTCGGCCTTGAATCTGCCCTTCTCGGCGACGAACACAACGATCCTGGTGCTTTCCTCGCTCACCTGCCAGCTCGGCGTATTCGCCGCCGAGCGCGGTGACGTGAAGAAGCTCCGGACGTGGTTCATCATCACGTTCGTCATGGGTGCGATCTTCATTGGCGGCCAGGTGTTCGAGTACACCGAGCTGGTCAAGCACGAGGGCTTGTCTCTCTCGTCAGGCCCGTACGGCTCGGTCTTCTACCTGACCACCGGCTTCCACGGTCTGCACGTGACGGGCGGTCTCATCGCCTTCCTGCTGGTCCTCGGCCGGACGTACGCGGCCAAGAGGTTCACCCACGAACAGGCCACGTCGGCCATCGTCGTGTCCTACTACTGGCACTTCGTCGACGTCGTCTGGATCGGCCTCTTCGCCACGATCTACCTGATCAAGTAGCGAACACGTCGCCGGGCACCGCCCGGCACTCCATCCAGACACACCGACGCAGAAGATCCTGACACCGGGGTAATCCGTGAAAAAGCTCTCCGCACGACGACGCCATCCGCTGGCGGCGGTCGTCGTTCTACTCTTCGCGCTGGCGGTCACTGGGGGGCTGTACGCCGCCTTCGCGCCCGCTGGCAAGGCGCAGGCCGATGAAACCGCCCAGTCCCTCGCCATCGAGGAGGGCAAGAAGCTCTACGCCGTGGGCTGCGCAAGCTGCCACGGAACCGGCGGTCAGGGTTCCACTGACGGCCCCAGCCTGGTAGGCGTCGGCTCCGCGGCCGTCGACTTCCAGGTGAGCACGGGCCGCATGCCGGCCCAGCAGCCCGGCGCCCAGGTGCCGAGGAAGCCGGTCATCTACTCCCAGGCCCAGATCGACCAGCTCGCCGCGTACGTCGCGTCCCTCGGTGCCGGCCCCATCGCGCCCACCGAGAAGCAGTACGACCCGGCCGGTGCCGACATCGCCAACGGTGGTGTGCTCTTCCGCAACAACTGCGCGCAGTGCCACAACTTCACCGGCGAGGGCGGCGCTCTCACGCTCGGCAAGTACGCCCCGAACCTTGAGGACGTCTCGCCGAAGCACATCTACGAGGCCATGCTCACCGGCCCGCAGAACATGCCCTCCTTCCCCGACAGCACCATGCCGGAGAAGCAGAAGAAGGACATCATCGCGTACCTCCAGAACGTCAACGGCGAGAAGTCGACCAGCCCCGGTGGCCTCAAGCTCGGTGGCCTCGGCCCCGTCTCCGAGGGTCTGTTCGGCTGGATCTTCGGTCTGGGTGCGCTGATCGCTGTCGCCGTCTGGGTCGCGGCCCACACCGCTAAGGCCAAGAAGTCATGAGTAGCCAAGACATTCCCGAAGAGAAGCACCTGCCGAGTGAGCAGGGCGACGCGCACCACGGTGGCGTAGCGGTCGCGGACGACCCGTTCGCCGACCCGGGCCTTCCGGTCCACAAGCCGCGCATCCAGGACATCGACGAGCGGGCCGCGAAGCGGTCCGAGCGCACGGTCGCGATGCTGTTCACGCTGTCGATGCTGGCCACGATCGGCTTCATCGTCTCGTACGTGACCCTCCCGGTCGACAAGATCGTCTTCATCTTCCCGATCGGGAAGGTGAGCGCGCTGAACTTCGCGCTCGGTCTGACGCTGGGCACGGCCCTCTTCTGCATCGGCGCGGGCGCGGTCCACTGGGCCCGCACCCTGATGTCCGACGTCGAGGTCGCCGACGACCGCCACGAGATCGCGGCCCCGGCCGAGGTCAAGGCGAAGGTCCTGCAGGACTTCGCCGACGGTGCGAACGAGTCCGGCATCGCCCGCCGCCCGCTGATCCGCAACACCCTGATCGGCGCGATGGCCATGGTGCCGCTCGCCGGCGTCATGCTGCTGCGCGACCTGGGCCCGCTGCCCGAGGTCAAGCTGCGCAAGACCGTGTGGGCCAAGGGCAAGCTGCTGATCAACGACAACACCAACGAGCCGCTGCGTCCCGAGGACGTGCTCGTCGGTTCGCTGACCTTCGCCCGGCCGGAAGGCCTGGAGGAGGAGCAGCACGACTTCCAGACGCAGATCGCCAAGGCCGCCCTGATGATCGTCCGCATCAAGCCGGAGGACATCAAGGACAAGCAGGAGCTGGAGTGGTCCCACGAGGGCATCGTGGCCTACTCCAAGATCTGCACCCACGTCGGCTGCCCGATCAGCCTGTACGAGCAGCAGACGCACCACGTGCTCTGCCCGTGCCACCAGTCCACCTTCGACCTTTCCGACGGCGCGCGAGTCATCTTCGGCCCGGCCGGTCACGCGCTTCCGCAGCTGCGGATCGGCGTGAATGACGAAGGCTTCCTCGAAGCGCACGGCGACTTCGAAGAGCCCGTCGGTCCTGCTTTCTGGGAGCGCGGATGAGCACTGCCACCAATTCATCAGCCGCTGGAGCGCCGGGCAACACGGCGCGCAAGGCGCCGGCCGGCGAGCGCGTAGCCGACTGGGCGGACGGCCGCCTGGGCATCTACAGCCTGGCCAAGTCCAACATGCGCAAGATCTTCCCGGACCACTGGTCCTTCATGCTGGGTGAGATCTGCCTCTACAGCTTCATCATCATCATCCTCACGGGTGTGTACCTGACGCTGTTCTTCCACCCGAGCATGAACGAGGTCGTGTACCACGGCTCGTACGTGCCGATGCAGGGCGTCCAGATGTCCGAGGCCTTCGCCTCGACCCTGGACATCAGCTTCGACGTCCGCGGCGGTCTGCTCATCCGGCAGATCCACCACTGGGCGGCCCTGATCTTCGTCGCGGCCATGCTCGTGCACATGATGCGCGTGTTCTTCACGGGTGCCTTCCGCAAGCCGCGCGAGGTCAACTGGGTCTTCGGCTTCCTGCTGCTGGTCCTCGGCATGTTCACCGGTTTCACCGGTTACTCCCTGCCGGACGACCTGCTCTCGGGCACCGGTGTCCGCTTCATGGAGGGCGCGATCCTGTCCGTGCCGGTCGTCGGCACGTACCTGTCGTTCTTCCTCTTCGGCGGCGAGTTCCCCGGCGGCGACTTCGTCGCCCGGTTCTACTCGATCCACATCCTGCTGCTGCCCGGCATCATGATGGGCCTGCTGGTGGCCCACCTGATCCTGGTCTTCTACCACAAGCACACCCAGTTCGCGGGTCCCGGCAAGACGAACAACAACGTCGTCGGCATGCCGCTGCTGCCGGTCTACATGGCCAAGGCCGGAGGCTTCTTCTTCCTGGTCTTCGGTGTCATCGCGGCCATCGCGGCGCTCGCGTCGATCAACCCGATCTGGGCGCTCGGCCCGTACCGCCCGGACCACGTGTCCACCGGTGCGCAGCCCGACTGGTACATGGGCTTCTCCGAGGGCCTCATCCGTGCCATGCCGGGCTGGGAGATCAACCTCTGGGGCCACACGCTGGTCCTGGGCGTGTTCATCCCGCTGGTGATCTTCCCGCTGGTCCTCGCCACGATCGCGGTGTACCCGTTCATCGAGGCCTGGGTCACCAAGGACAACAGCGAGCACCACATCCTGGACCGCCCGCGCAACGTCCCGACCCGTACGGCGTTCGGTGTCGCCTGGCTCACCTGGTACGTGATCCTGCTGATCGCCGGTGGCAACGACATGTTCGCGCAGTACTTCCACCTGTCGATCAACTCGATCACCTGGTTCGCGCGGATCGGCTTCTTCGTGGGCCCGGTCATCGCCTTCGTCATCACCAAGCGGATCTGCCTCGGCCTCCAGCGCCGGGACCACGACAAGGTGCTGCACGGTCGCGAGACCGGCATCATCAAGCGCCTGCCGCACGGTGAGTTCGTCGAGGTCCACGAGCCGCTCCCGCAGGGCAAGCTGCACACCCTCACCTCGCACACGCAGTACGCGCCGATCGAGGTCGGCCCGACGGTCGACGAGAACGGTGTCGAGCGCAAGGTGAAGGCCGGCGAGAAGCTGCGTGCGAAGCTCAGCAAGGGCTTCTACGGGGAGAACACCCACATTCCGAAGCCCACGGCGGAGGAGTACAAGGAGATCCAGAGCGGCCACGGCCACCACTGATCTCGGTATGACCGCTTGAGGGATCGGTTTCGGCCAATCCTGGTGTCGCCACGGTGAGAGCCCCGTCCAGTGTCTGGACGGGGCTCTTCGCCGTCTCCGGGGCTGGATAGGCTGAGATCCTTCCTCATTCGACGTGAAACTTTTCCGAGCAGCAGGAGCGGACCATGAACGTTGTGACCCCGGCAGGCGGCGACAGCGTGGCGGCCCGTGGCTGGCCGGGCCTCCTCGACACCCTGCTGACCGGCCGGGACCTCGGTGCGGACGACACCGCCTGGGCGATGGACCGGATCATGCGGGGCGAGGCGACGGACGCGCAGATCGCCGGTTTCATGGTGGCCCTGCGGGCCAAGGGGGAGACCGTCGCGGAGATCAACGGCATGGTGCGTGCCATGTACGATCACGCCAATCTGATCGAGGTACCGGGCCGGACGGTGGACATCGTCGGCACGGGCGGGGATGGCGCCAAGACCGTGAACATCTCCACGATGTCGGCGCTCGTGGTGGCCGGTACCGGCGCGAAGGTGGTCAAGCACGGCAACCGGGCCGCGTCCTCCGCGAGCGGCTCCTCGGACGTGCTGGAGAAGCTCGGCGTCAACCTGAACCTCACCCCCGCCCGGGTGGTGGAGGTCGCCGAGGAGGCCGGCATCACCTTCTGCTTCGCGGTGAAGTTCCACCCCGCGCTGCGGCACGTGGCGGCGGCCCGCAAGGAGCTGGGCATCCGGACCACCTTCAACTTCCTCGGCCCGCTGACGAACCCGGCGAAGGTGCGCGCGCAGGCCACCGGCGTGGCGGACGCCCGGGTCGCCCCCATCGTGGCCGGGGTGCTCGCGGAGCGCGGCTCCTCGGCGCTGGTCTTCCGGGGCGACGACGGCATGGACGAACTCACCACGACGGCCACCTCCCGGGTGTGGTGGGTCCGCGACGGCGCGGTCACCGAGCAGACGTTCGACCCGCGTGACATCGGGATCCCCATCGTGGACGTCTCCGCCCTCCGCGGCGAGGACGCCTCCTACAACGCGGACGTCGCCCACCGGCTGCTGGCCGGGGAGACGGGCCCCGTGCGCGAAGCGGTCCTGCTGAACTCGGCGGCGGCCCTGGTGGCGCTGGACCCGGGCAGCGGGTCCCTGGAGGAGCAGCTGGCGGCGGGCGTCGTCCGCGCGGCCGAGTCGATCGACTCGGGCGCGGCCCGCGCGGCCCTGGAACGCTGGGCGGCCGCCAGCAACGCGTAGCCGCCCGCCGCGCGGCGCCCCCCGACGGCCGGAGGCCGGCGCAGCCGGGCGAAGCCCGGGAGGCCGCCCGCGGCCGAGCGGCGCGAGCGCGGCGTTCAGAAGCAGACCCCGGTCCACATGGTGGACCGGGGTCTTGTGTGTGGAGGATCTTGTGGCAGGATGCTGTCCAGGTCACGAGTGACAGCGTTTAGGCCCCGGCTTGCTGTCCGGCAACCCTCCTTCCGTGGCGGGGTGCCCCGGGTGATGACCAGGTCGTAGGCAGCGAGGTCTACGGCAAGCGCGGATCCCTCGATACCAGGGGTCCTGGGTCTTCGAGGAGCTTTTTCCGTGAGCAAGCGAATGCGATAGGGCGACTCCGCCCCTTCTTCACCCCTCGGATAGGGCCGCTCAGGCGTACCCCCACGACATTCCGAGGTCCTTCCCGTACCCCTGTGGCCGGCCGGCGCCGTCGCGTCCTGCCGTACCCGCGTACGGGCACACCGAAGCCATTCAGCCCTGCCTGCCGGGAGACACCGCCATGTCCGCATTCCTGAACTCCGCCACCGTCACCGCCGCCACCGCCGTCGACCCCGCCTGTGCCGAGCCGCTGCCCGTGCTCGGCCGTGACGTCACCGTCCCGCTCGTCACCGGTGGCGAGGTCACCTACGCCGCCCTCGACTACGCGGCCAGCGCCCCCGCGCTCCAGCGGGTCTGGGACGACGTGGCCGCGTACGCCCCGTACTACGGCAGCGTCCACCGCGGGGCCGGGTACCTCTCGCAGCTCTCCACCGACCTGTTCGAGCAGAGCCGCGCCACGGTCGCGGAGTTCCTGGACTGCCGCCCCGGCGACCAGGTGGTGTTCACCCGGTCGACCACCGACTCCCTGAACCTGCTCGCCGCCGCCCTCCCGGCCGGCTGCCAGGTGTTCGTCTTCGAGACCGAGCACCACGCCTCGCTGCTGCCGTGGACCAACGCCCAGGTCACCTACCTCAACGCGCCGCGCACCCCGGCCCAGGCCGTCGCCACCCTGGAGCGGGCGCTGGCCGACCGCGACCCCTACGGCCCCGCCCTGGTCTGCGTCACCGGTGCCTCCAACGTCACCGGCGAGCTGTGGCCGGTCAAGGAGCTGGCCGCCGCCGCGCACGCCCACGGTGCCCGGATCGTCCTCGACGCCGCCCAGCTGGCCCCGCACCACCCCCTGTCCGTCCGGGACCTGGGCGTGGACTGGGTCGCCTTCTCCGGCCACAAGCTCTACGCCCCCTTCGGCTCGGGCGTCCTCGCCGGCCGCGCCGACTGGCTCCAGGAGGCCGAGCCGTACCTGGCCGGCGGCGGCGCCTCCCGCAAGGTGGCCCGCCGCGAGGACGGCGGCGTCGACATCGAGTGGCACACCACCGCGGCCCGCCACGAGGCCGGCTCCCCGAACGTCATCGGCGTCTACTCCATCGCCTCGGCCTGCCGCGCCCTGAAGGAGGCCGGGTTCGAGAACCTGGTCGCCCGCGAGAACCGCCTCATCGCCAGGGTCCGCGAGGGCCTGGCGGACGTCCCCGCCGTGCGCGTGCTCTCCCTCTTCGGGGACGACGCCCCGCGTGTCGGCGTCATCTCCTTCGTGGTGGACGGCTGGAACAGCTCCCACTTCGCCGCCGCGCTGTCGGCGGAGTACGGGATCGGCGTGCGCGACGGCCTCTTCTGCGCCCACCCGCTGGTCCGCACCCTGCTCGGCAGCGAGCCCCAGGAGCCGGGCGAGTGCGGTGCCCCGGAGGCCGCCCCGGGCGAGCGCTCGCTCAACGCGATCCGGGTCTCCTTCGGCGCGGGCACCCCCGACGAGCACGTCGAGCGGTTCCTGCGGGCCGTCAAGGAGCTCGTCGCGGACGGCGCCAAGTGGCAGTACCGCACGGAAGAGGGCCGCTGCGTCCCGGCCGTGTGAGACGCTCTCGATCATGACCTAGGGGAGGCCCCGCCGGGGCTGTGAACCGGCGGAGCGCTACGCGTCGAGGCCGATGGCGAAGGCCGCTTCCAGGTCGTGCTGGGAGTACGTGCGGAACGCCACGTGCGTGTCGGTCGCCTCGACGCCCGGGATCTTGCTGATCCGGCCGGGGATGATGTCGGCGAGGTTCTCGTGACGGGCGACGCGGACCAGGGCGATCAGGTCGTAGGTACCGGTGACGGAGTAGACCTCGCTGACGCTGTCCAGCTGGGCGATGGACTCGGCGATCTCGGGGATGCGGTCCACGCTGGTCTTGATGAGCACGATCGCGGTGATCACGGTTGGCTGTCTCCCTCGCCGGCAGTCACTGGTCGACCCACTCTAGTCGTACGGCGATAGCGCGCCCATGCGTAGAGGAACCCCAGGGAGAAGCCCACCACGTGCGCCAGGTAGGCCACCCCCGGCCCGCTCTCCGCGCGCTGCGCGGCCAGCCACTGGAGGGCGAACCAGAACACCAGGACGATCCAGGCGGGGAAGCGCAGGGGCAGGAAGAGCAGGAACGGGAACAGGCTCGTCACCCGGGCCCTCGGGAAGAGGCAGAGGAAGGCCCCCAGGACCGCCGAGATCGCCCCGGACGCGCCGACCAGCGTCTGGTCCGAGGAGGCGTTGGCCGCCGCGTACGCCGCCAGCGCCAGGTAGCCCGTGCACACGTAGAAGACGAGGAAGGGCGCCCGGCCCATCCGTTCCTGCGTCATCGCGCCGAAGACGTGCAGGAAGAGCATGTTCCCGAGCAGGTGGAGCCAGCTGCCGTGGACGAACAGCGCGGTCAGCGGGGTCAGCAGCGGGCGCGCGGCCCCCGAGAAGAGTTCGTCGGGCACCACCCCCCAGTGCCGGAAGTACGCCGTCCCCGTGGTGAGCAGCCGGTCGCCGGTGCCGTAGGAGGGATTCAGGCCGGAGGCGGGACCGAGCAGGAAGGCCAGGCAGCAGCCGGCGATCAGTGCGTACGTGACCACCGGGCCCCGGGCGGCCTCGCGTAACGTCAGCCACTTTACGATCATGCGACAGAGCATGACGCAGACGGACCCCGCCCGAGGGCGGTGCCAGGCCGTAGGGTTACGTGCGCGGTCCGTGCACTGCCGCGGACGGCTTTAATTGAATGAGCTACGAAGGAGCGAGCGACCTGATGACGGTTCCCCTGCCGACCGAGACCACCCGGTGGCGCTGCACGCTGTGCGGCAACCTCACGCGGTTCGACGTCACCCGTTCGTCGAAGGTCGTCGAGTACGTCCACCTGGACCTCGCCGGGGAGCCCAAGGTCGAGGAGCGCGAGGTGGTCAGTGAGACCATCGACTCGGTCCGCTGTCGCTGGTGCAACGCGGTGGACCAGATCGAGCTCGTGGACAGGCCGGGCGCGGACTCCTGAGGGAGCCGGGCCCACAGTAGATCACGGTAGGGGTGACGGATTGTGGAGCCAGCAAGCGGCGCTGAGCCGGCCGACGTGGCCGGCGACGCCGCCGAGGTGCTCGACCGCCCGCTGCCGGAGGGCGTGCGGCGCCGGGTCGTCGCGCTCGTCTCGGACGCCTTCGGCGGACTGACGGTCGCCGACCTCCCGGCGCAGCTGCGGCAGTACGCCCGGTTCACCCCGACTCGCCGCGCCAAGTTCGCGGGCAACGCCATGGCCGCCGCCGTGGAGACGGACGGGGTCTTCCGCGGCCGGGTCGCGGAGAAGCTGCGCGAGGCGCAGCCGGAGCTGGCCGGGGCGCTGGACGGCGGGGCGCCGCCCGCGGCCGCGGACCCGCTGGACGTGGCGGCCGCCGCGTACGTGCTGCGTCCGGCCGGCTGGGTCAAGCTGGTGGCCGCCGCAGGCGAGGAGGCCCAGCGCGCCGACGCCGAGCGGGTCGGTGACGAGACCCGCCGGGAGCTGGAGCGGCTGCGCTCGGAGCTGGCCCAGGCGCGGGAGAACCAGCGCGCCGGGGGCGACCAGGTGCGGGCCGAGCTGGACTCCGCGCGCAAGGAAGCGGAATCGCTTCAGCGCAAGCTGCGCAGTGCCCTCAGCGACGTGAAGAGGGGCGAGGCGGCCCTGCGCAAGGTCACCGCCGAGGTCGACGGGATCCGTGCCGAGGCGGCCGCGCAGGTGGCCGCCGCCGAGAGCGAGTCCCGGCGCCTGAAGTCCCGGCTCGCCGAGGTGGAGTCCTCGCTGGAGACCTCGCGGCGGGCCACCCGTGAGGGGCGCAGCATCGAGGACATGCGGCTGCGGCTGCTGCTGGACACCGTGCTGGACGCGGCGGCGGGCCTGCGCCGTGAGCTGGCGCTGCCGCCGGTCTCGACGCGTCCGGCCGACACCGTGGACGCGGTGGAGCCGGGCCGGATGACCCCGAAGGACATCGCGGCGCGGGCCCTGTCGGAGACCGATCCGGCGCTGCTGGACCAGCTGTTGGCGCTGCCCCAGGCGCATCTGGTGGTCGACGGCTACAACGTGACCAAGACCGGCTATCCGACGATGCCGCTGGAGAAGCAGCGGCTGCGGCTGCTGGGCGGGCTGTCGATGCTGGCCGCGCAGACCGGCGCCGAGATGACCTGTGTCTTCGACGGGGCGGAGCTGGCGGCCCCGGTGCTGCTCGCGCCGCCGCGCGGGGTGCGGGTGCTGTTCTCCAAGGCCGGGGTGACGGCCGACGAGCTGATCCGCCAGCTGGTGCGGGCCGAGCCGCCCGGCCGGCCTGTGGTCGTGGTCTCCACGGACCGCGAGGTGGCCGACGGGGTCGCGAAGGCGGGGGCCCGGCCGGTGACCTCGGCGCTGCTGCTGAAGCGGCTGTCGAGGGTTTCGTAGCCGATGGCCCTTTGGTGCCTTTCGTAACTGCTGGGCGCAATGCCGGAATTGGTGGTGCGTGCGGGGGACGCACCGTCAACTCGTCGGCACGCAGCGTGCGCCGCGGGTAAAGAAGCCGGTGGGGAAGCGGAATTTTGCGTACGGGGATTTGAACTCATCGCGGGCGGGTCACTAGGGTCTGCTTCAAACCTTCGTGCGGTCGTTCATCCATTCGGGGTGCGGGCGGAGGTGCGCTGCCGAGTCCGACCTTCCCTTCGGTGGCTCCAGGATGAAGGAGCTCGCGTTCGTGGCGTCCCACCGTCGACCCAAGCCGCCGACCCGCACCCGCGTGAGCGTCCTCACGGCACTGGCCACCGCGGCCGTCGCCCTCTCCTCCCAGTCGGCCATGGCCGCCCCGGACAAGCCGAACAAGGACGAGGTCAAGTCCAAGGTCGACGCCCTCTACGAGGAGTCCGAGCAGGCGGGCGAGAACGCCAACGCCGCCAAGGACCGCCAGGACAAGCTGGAGAAGGAGATCGCCCAGCTCCAGGACCAGGTCGCCCGCGGCCAGGACGAGCTCAACGGCCTGCGCAACGTCCTCGGTTCGATGGCGACCGCCCAGTACCGCGGCGGCGGCCTCGACCAGTCCGTGGAGCTGCTGCTGTCCGGCGACCCGGAGACCTACCTCGACAAGGCCTCCACGCTCCAGCAGTTGAGCGGCAAGCAGGTCGAGGCGATATCGAAGATCCAGGCCAAGCAGCGCAGCCTCGCGCAGCAGCGGCAGGAGGCCGCGGGCAAGCTGGCCGACCTCGACGCCGTCCGCAAGGAGCTGGCCGAGAAGAAGAAGACCGCCCAGGAGAAGCTCGCCGCCGCCCAGGCCCAGCTCAACTCGCTCACCGCCGAGGAACGCGGTCAGCTGAAGAACGAGGAGGCCAAGGCGGGCGAGGAGGCCGCCAAGGCCGCCGGCGGGGGCTCCGGCGCCAAGCCCGGTGCGGTCAAGGGCTCCGGGCGGGCCGCGGCCGCCCTCGCCGCCGCCGTGACCCAGGAGGGCAAGGGCTACAACCTGGGCTCCACCGGCATGGCGTACTGGGACTGCTCCAGCCTGGCGCAGTGGGCCTACGGGCAGGCCGGCGTCCAGATCAGCCGCACCACCTTCACCCAGATCAACGACGGCACGCGCATCGGCATGAGCGAGCTCCAGCCCGGGGACCTGGTCTTCTTCTACGACGACCTGCACCACGTCGGCCTCTACGCGGGCAACGGCCAGGTCTTCCACGCCGCCAACCCCCGCAGCGGCGTCAGGTACGAGGCCATGAAGAACATGCCCTTCCAGTTCGGTGTCCGCGTCGGCTGACCCCGCGCTCCGCGCCCTCCCCGGCTCCGGGGGGACGCGCCGCACACCGCCCATCCGGGCGAATTGCGCGGACCCGCCCTGACCTCACGCCCCGCCGGTGACCTGCGTCTCCGGCGGGGCGTCACCGTGCGTGCCCGCCGGCGGTCGTTGGCCGGCGTGTGATGGCGCCGCTACTGTCTGCCAGCGCGGAACCCGGCACTCGGCCGTCCACGGGGGGCGGACCCGGGCCCCGCGCAGCGCAAGGGAGCGGTTCCACGTGGCGTCCCATCGCCGGTCCGGGCCCAGCGGCCTCGACCGGAGCACCAAGGTCACCGTCCTCACCGCCGTCGCGGCCACCGCCGCCGTGGCCCTGACGGGAGCCTCCGCGCAGGCGGCCCCCGGGCTCCCGCACGACCCCTCCACCGGGTCCCGCGCCCAGGTCGACCGGCTCTTCGAGGAGGCCGAGCGGGCCACCGAGAAGTTCAACTCGGCCGGTGAGAAGGCCGACGGCCTGCGCGCCGAGATCAGCCGGGCCCAGGACGCGGTGGCCCGCGGCCAGGACCGCATCAACACCATGCGCGGGGTCCTCGGCGCTTTCGCCGGGGCCCAGTACCGCTCCGGCGGCCTCGACCCCACCGTCGAGCTGATGCTGTCCGACGACCCCGGCGACTACCTCGACCGGTCCGCCGTCCTCAACCGGCTGAGCGGCCGCCAGGCCCGGCAGCTCGACGAACTGCGCGAGGAACAGCGCCGGATCGGCCAGCAGCGCCAGGAGGCCTCCCGCAAGCTCGCCGAACTGGAGGCCCTGCGCGCCGAGGTGGCCACCCAGAAGCGGTCCGTCACGGCCAAGCTCGCCGCCGCCCGGCAGCTGCTCGACGCGATGCCCTCGGGGGAGCGGGCCGACTTCGAGCGGGCCTCGCGCTCCGGCGGCCGCGCCGACGCGCTGCCGGACCTCCCCTCCGACGACGGCGGCCGGTCCTCCGGCCGGGCGATGACCGCGGTGATGGCGGCCCGCGCGGCGGTCGGCAAGCCCTACGTGTGGGGCTCCACCGGCCCCTCCGGCTTCGACTGCTCCGGGCTGATGGTGTGGTCCTACCGCCAGGCGGGCGTCGCGCTGCCCCGCACCTCCCAGGCGCAGCGGTACGCGGGCCGGCGGGTGCCGCTCTCGCAGGCCCGGCCCGGGGACCTGGTGACCTACCGCTCCGACGCCAGCCACGTCGCCATGTACGTCGGCAACGGCCAGGTGGTGCATGCCCCCTATCCGGGTGCGCGGGTGCGCTACGACCCCGTCGGGATGATGCCGGTGTCCTCGGTCACCCGCCCCTGAGGCGGGCCGTGCGTACGATCGGCTGATGATTCCGGTCCGCCGATCCCCGCGCGTGCTGCCGCGCGCGCTGCCGCTCCTGCTGTGCCCGCTGCTGCTCTGCCTGCCGGTGGCCGGGTGCGCGCACCCGGCCGCCCGCACCCCCGCGGCGGCCGGGACCACGGCGGAGGCCGGGATCCGCGAGGCCGTCGCCGCCTGGTCGCGCCGGCCGCCCGAGCGGCTCGCCGGGATCCCGCTGGAGGGCTGGTCCTACGAGGTCACCTCGGTCCGGCCGGACGGCGCCCGGGCCCTGGTGCGGGCCGAGCTGCGCTACCGGCTCACCGGCTACGACGCCGCCCCCGCCGGGTCGGCCCGCGAGGTGGAGCTGGCGCGGGAGGGCGCCGCCTGGCGGGTCACCGCCGACCGGCCCGCCCCCGGGGCCCCGCCCCAGCTGTGGGACCAGGGCCCGGTGACGGTGGTCCGGGGCGAGCACTCCCTGGTGCTCGGCGTGGGCCAGGACCGGGGGACGCTGACCGGGATCGCCGGGGAGGCCGACCGGGCGGTACCCGCCGTGAGCGCCGCCTGGCCCGGCGACTGGGCCCGGCGGGTCGTGGTGCTGGTCCCCGCCTCCCTGGACGCGATGGCCGCGCTGCTGGGCCGGCCGGCCGACGCGTACCGGGGCATGGGCGCCGTCACCACCGGCCGGGTGGGCGCCGCGCCGGCCCCCGCCGACCGGGTCGTGATCAACCCCGCCGGGTACGCGGAGCTCAGCGCCGCCGGCCGGAGCGTGGTCCTGACCCACGAGGTCACCCATGTCGCGACCCGTTCCGCCACCTCCGCCTCGACCCCGCAGTGGCTCTCCGAGGGCTTCGCCGACTGGGCCGCGTACCGGGGCACCCCCGCCACCCCGGCCGAGGCCGCGCCCGCGCTGGGCCGGGCCGTACGGGCGGGCGGGCCGCCGCCCGCGCTCCCGGCCGACGCCGCGTTCGCCTTCGGCGGGGACGCGGAGGCCATGGCGCGGGCCTACGAGGGCGCCTGGCTGGCCTGCCGGCTCGTCGCCGACCGGTGGGGCGCCGAGGCGCTCGTACGGCTCTACCGGGACGCGGGCCGCGAACCCCTGCCCGCCGCCCTGGAGGGGGCGCTGGGGACGGACCTGCCCGCGCTGACGCGGGCCTGGCAGGAGGCCCTGCGCCACGAGCTCGGCTGACGCCGTCCGGTACGTTGGCCACGATGCACAAGACGCTGATCGTGACCAACGACTTCCCGCCGCGCCCGGGCGGCATCCAGGCCTTCCTGCACAACATGGCGCTGCGACTCGACCCCGAGCGGGTCGTGGTCTACGCCTCCACCTGGAAGCACGGGGCCGAGGGCCGCGAGGCCACCGCCGCCTTCGACGCCGAGCAGCCCTTCACCGTGGTGCGGGACCGCACCACCATGCTGCTGCCGACCCCCCGGGTGACCCGCCGGGCGGTCTCCCTGCTGCGCGAGCACGGCTGCGAGTCCGTGTGGTTCGGGGCGGCGGCCCCGCTGGGCCTGATGGGCCCGGCGCTGCGCCGGGCGGGCGCCCGGCGGCTGGTGGCCACCACCCACGGGCACGAGGCGGGCTGGGCGCAGCTCCCGGCCGCGCGGCAGCTGCTGCGGCGGATCGGCGAGGGCACGGACACCCTGACCTACCTGGGGGAGTACACGCGTTCGCGGATCGCCTCGGCGCTCACGCAGCGGGCGGCCGACCGGATGGTCCAGCTCCCGCCGGGCGTCGACGAGAAGACCTTCCACCCCGGGTCGGGCGGCGCCGATGTCCGGGCCCGCCTCGGCCTGAGCGACCGGCCGGTGGTCGTGTGCGTCTCGCGGCTGGTCCCGCGCAAGGGGCAGGACACGCTGATCGAGTCGATGCCGCGGATCCTGGCGGCCGTGCCGGACGCGGTGCTGCTGATCGTGGGCGGAGGCCCGTACGAGGCGGACCTGCGCGCGCTGGCCGCGCGGACCGGGGTCGCGGACTCGGTGGTCTTCACCGGGGCCGTCCCCTGGGCGGAGCTGCCGGCCCACTACGGCGCCGGGGACGTCTTCGCGATGCCCTGCCGGACCCGGCGGGGCGGGCTGGACGTGGAGGGGCTCGGGATCGTGTACTTGGAGGCCTCGGCGACGGGCCTGCCGGTGGTCGCGGGCGACTCGGGCGGGGCGCCGGACGCGGTGCTCGACGGGGAGACCGGCTGGGTGGTGCGCGGCGGCGCCCCCGAGGAGGCGGCCGACCGGATCGTCGCCCTCCTCCAGGACCCGGAGCTGCGGCGCCGGATGGGAGAGCGCGGGCGGGCCTGGGTCGAGGAGAAGTGGCGCTGGGACCTGCTCGCCGACCGCCTGCGCGAGCTGCTGTAGCCGTCCGCGCGGGCCGCGGCGGGACCCGCCGCGGCCCCGCCATGCCCGACTGTCACTCACATGCGTGGCAGCACGGGTTATGGCCGGTTCGGCCGGATCCGCTCATCATGCGCCCATGACACCAAAGCTGACGCGCCGTCAATTCGGCCTCGCCGCCCTCCAGACGGCCGCCGCCCTCGGGTTCACCCGCATCGGGCTCTCCTCCGCGGCCGCCGTCGAACCCGCCGCCGCGCAGTACGCCCCCGCCATCGTCGTCGGCTCCGGCTACGGATCCGCCGTCGCCGCGCTGCGCCTGGGGCAGGCCGGGGTGCGCACCGTCGTCCTCGAAATGGGGCGGCTGTGGGACACCCCCGGGCCCGACGGCAAGGTCTTCCCCTCCACCTCCGCGCCCGACCAGCGCTCCATGTGGTTCCGCACCCGCACCGAGGCCCCGCTCGCGCAGTTCCTCTGGCTCGACGTCGTCAACCGGGACATCAGCCCGTACCCCGGTGTCCTCGACCGCGTGAACTACGGGGACATGTCGGTCTACGTCGGCCGCGGCGTCGGCGGCGGCTCCCTGGTCAACGGCGGCATGTCGCCCACCCCGAAGCGCTCGTACTTCACCGAGGTGCTGCCCGGCGTCGACGCCGACGAGATGTACGGGACCTACTACCCCCGCGCCCGCGCCATGCTCGGCGTCAACGACATCGACCCTGCCTGGTTCGAGTCCACGGAGTGGTACCGCTTCGCCCGCGTCTCGCGCAAGCACGCCCAGAACACCGGCCTGAAGACCGTCTTCGTGCCCAACGTCTACGACTTCGCGTACATGAAGCGCGAGGCCGCGGGCACCGCCACGAAGTCGGCCCTCGCGGGCGAGGTCATCTACGGCAACAACCACGGCAAGAAGAGCGTCGACAAGACCTACCTGGCCGCCGCCCTCGGCACCGGCAACGTCACCATCGAGACGATGCAGCGGGTGGTCGGCGTACGCACCGACCCGGCCGGGGGCTACGTCCTCACCGTGCTGACCAGCGACGTCACCGGCAAGATCACCCAGCTCCGGGAACTGGGCTGCAAGCAGCTCTTCCTCGGCGCCGGCAGCCTCGGCACCACCGAGATCCTGCTGCGCGCCCGCGAGAAGGGCACCCTGCCCGCCCTCAGCGAGAAGGTCGGCCTCGGCTGGGGCCACAACGGCAACGTGATGACCGCCCGCGCCAACCACCTCTGGGACACGGTGGGTGCGAACCAGGCCACCATGCCCGCGATGGGCATCGACGACTGGGACAACGCGGCCAACCCCGTCTTCGCGGAGATCGCCCCGCTCCCGATGGGCATCGAGCACTGGATCTCGATGTACCTGGCCATCACCAAGAACCCGGAGCGCGGCCACTTCACCTACGACGCCGCCACCGACTCGGCGCGGCTCCAGTGGACCCGGGACCAGAACACCCCGTCCGTCGACGCCGCCCGCACCCTCTTCGACCGCATCAACCGCAGGAACGTCACGATCTACCGCTACGACCTCTTCGGCGGCAACCGGCCCTTCGCCGACGACTTCACGTACCACCCGCTGGGCGGCTGCGTCCTCGGCGAGGCCACGGACGCCTACGGCCGGGCCAGGGGCTACCGGGGCCTGTACGTGGTCGACGGCTCGCTGGTGCCCGGCTCGCTGGGCGTGAACCCGTTCGTGACGATCACCGCGCTCGCCGAACGGAACGTGGAGCGGATCCTCGCCGAGGACCCGCGCTGACCACGTCCCGGCCGGCGGCCGCGCCTAGCCCCGGTAGAGGGCGTCGATCTCGTCCGCGAAGTCCTTCGCCACCACGTTCCGCTTGAGCTTCAGCGAGGGCGTGATGTGGCCCGACTCCTCCGTGAACTGGGAGGGCAGAATGCGGAATTTCCGCACCGATTCCGCCTTGGAGACCGCCGCGTTGCCGTCGTCGACGGCCTTCTGGACGGCGGCGATCAGCTCCGCGTCCTCGCGCAGCTCCGCCGCCGTCACCCCGGCCGGCTTGCCGTTCTCCGCGGCCCAGCGGCCCAGGAACTCCTCGTCGATGGTGACCAGCGCGGCCACGAACGGCCGCCCGTCGCCGACCACCATGCACTCCGCGACCAGCGCGTGCGCGCGGATCCGGTCCTCGATCACCGCGGGGGCGACGTTCTTGCCGCCCGCCGTGACGATGAGTTCCTTCTTGCGGCCGGTGATCGCGAGGTAGCCGTCCTCGTCGAGGGTGCCGACGTCGCCGGTGTGGAACCAGCCGTCGGTCAGCGCCTCGGCGGTGGCCGTCTCGTTCTTCCAGTACTCCTTGAAGACGTGCTCGCCGTGCAGGAGCACCTCGCCGTCGTCCGCGATGCGCACCACGGAGCCGGGCAGCGGCTGGCCGACCGTACCGATCTTCGTCTTGTCCCACGGGTTGAAGGCCGTGGCCGCGCAGGACTCGGTCAGGCCGTAGCCCTCCAGCACCGTGAAGCCGATGCCGCGGAAGAAGTGGCCGAGACGCTCGCCCAGCGGGGCGCCGCCGGAGATCGCGTACTCGCCGCGCCCGCCGAGGACCGCGTGCAGCTTGCTGTAGACCAGCTTGGAGAAGATCTTGTGCTTGAGCCGCAGCCCGAAGGACGGGCCGCCGGGCGCGTCCAGCGCGCGGCTGTACGCGATCGCCGTCTCGGCGGCCGCGTCGAAGATCTTGCCCTTGCCGTCGGCCTGGGCCTTGGCGCGCGCCGAGTTGTAGACCTTCTCGAAGACGCGCGGCACACCGAGGATCAGGGTCGGCCGGAAGGACTGGAGCTCGTCGGTGAGGTTCTTGATGTCCGGTACGCAGCCCAGCCGGATCGGCGCCAGCACGGCCGCCACCTCCACCAGGCGCCCGAAGACGTGCGCGGCCGGCAGGAAGAGCAGCACGGAGCACTCGCCGGTGCGGAAGAGTGGGCTCAGCCGCTCCACCACGTTCCCGCACTCGGCGAAGAAGTTGCGGTGGGTCAGCACGCAGCCCTTGGGGCGGCCGGTGGTGCCCGAGGTGTAGACGATCGTGGCCGGGTCGTCGGCGTTGGCGAGGGCGCTGCGCGCGTCCACCTCGGCGTCGGTGACCCCGGCGCCGGCGGCCTTCAGCACGGCCGGGGCGTCCTGGTCGATCTCCCAGACCTCGCGCAGGTCCGGCAGCCGGTCGCGCAGGGCGGCCACGCTCGCGCTGTGCGCCGGGCTCTCCACGACGACGGCGACGGCGCCGGAGTCGCCGAGGATCCACTGGATCTGCTCGGCGGAGCTGGTCTCATACACGGGGACGGTGACGGCGCCCGTGCTCCAGATCGCGAAGTCGAACAGCACCCACTCGTAACGGGTGCGGGAGATCAGGGCGACCCGGTCGCCGGGCTCGATGCCCGAGGCGATCAGGCCCTTGGCGGTGGCCCGCACCTCGGCCAGGAACTCCGTCGCGGTGACGTCCTGCCACCGGCCGTCGACCTTGCGGCTCATGACGGCGGTGTCGGGATGCTGGGCGGCATTGCGGCGGATGAGATCCGTCAGGTTCCCGTCCGAAGGGACCTCGTACAGGGCCGGAAGGCTGAACTCGCGCAAGACTGCTGCTCCTCTGGGCGCCATCGCCACCGTGTGGACCGACCGGACGTTACCCACCGGTAGTGGGTTCCGGATAGAGGGAACCGGCCAGATGTTCCGTGCGTCACATTCTGTACATCGGCATACATTGCCCAGACACCGCCGGGCCCGGAACCGCCCTGCCGACACTAGTCGACGCGGTTCGAGACTCGGAAGTAACCGCAGGTCCGGCCGCCTGCGAGGCCCCCTCTACCGGGCCGCGCCCGCCGCCCCTAGGGTGGCGGCATGGGTGGCACGAAGAGTCGTACGCGGGTCCACGTCGTCAGCGACGTCCACGGCAACACCGAGGCACTGGCCCGGGCCGGCGAGGGCGCGGACGCCCTCATCTGCCTCGGTGACCTGGTGCTCTTCCTCGACTACGCCGACCACTCGCGCGGCATCTTCCCCGACCTGTTCGGCATCGAGAACGCCCACCGGATCGTCGCGCTGCGCACCGCCAAGCGGTTCGCGGAGGCGAGGGAATTCGGCCGCAGGCTGTGGGACGGGCTGGACAGGGAGCGGCTGATCGAGGAAGCGGTACGCCGCCAGTACGCGCGGATGTTCGCCGCCTTCCCCAGTCCCACGTACGCCACCTACGGCAATGTCGACATGCCGGGTCTGTGGCCCGAATACGCCGGACCCGGCACCACGGTGCTCGACGGGCAGCGCGTGGAGATCGGCGGCCGCGTCTTCGGCTTCGTCGGCGGCGGCCTGCCCACGCCGATGCGCACGCCCTACGAGATCGACGAGGAGGAGTACGCCGCCAAGGTGGAGGCCCTCGGCGAGGTGGACGTGCTGTGCTCCCACATCCCGCCGGAGGTGCCCGAGCTCTGCTACGACACCGTCGCGCGCCGCTTCGAGCGGGGCAGCGAGGCCCTGTTGGCCGCCATCAGGAAGACCCGGCCGCGGTACGCCCTCTTCGGCCACGTCCACCAGCCGCTGGCCCGGCGGGCCCGGATCGGCGGCACCGAATGCGTCAACGTCGGCCACTTCGCGGCCACCGGCAGGCCGTGGGCCCTGGAGTGGTGAGAGGTGCTGGAGTGGCGGCCCCCGCACGCGCGGTAGCCTTCACGCGGCGGCCGGGGGCCGCCCGCACACTTGTCGAACACTCCCCGGAGGAGCGACCGCGATGGCGGAACACACCAGCTCTAGCATCACGATCGAGGCCGCGCCGGCCGACGTCATGGCCGTGATCGCCGACTTCGCCCGCTACCCCGAGTGGACCGGCGAGGTGAAGGAGGCCGAGGTACTGGCCACCGACGCCGAGGGCCGCGCCGCCAAGGTGCGGCTGCTGCTCGACGCGGGCGCGATCAAGGACGACCACACCCTCGCCTACAGCTGGAAGGGCTCGGACGAGGTCAGCTGGACCCTGGACAAGTCCCAGATGCTGCGCCAGCTGGACGGCTCGTACCGGCTGGCGGCCCTGGCGGGCGGGCGCACCGAGGTCACGTACCAGCTCACGGTGGACGTCAAGATCCCGATGCTCGGCATGATCAAGCGCAAGGCCGAGAAGGTCATCATCGACCGGGCGCTGGCCGGTCTGAAGAAGCGGGTCGAGGCCACCTCCTCCTGACGGACCCCGCCCCGGACGCGTCGCGCACGGCGCGTCCGGACCCGGACGCGTCACGAACGAGGAAGGCCCCGCACCACATGCCGCAGACCCTGCTGATCACCGGGCCCGGTGGGGCCGGGCGGACCATCGTCGCCGCCGCCACCGCGCTCGCCGCGGCGCGCGGCGGACGGCGGGTGTCGCTGCTGTCCGCCGAGGACCCCCTGCGCGGGGCCCCCGCCCCCGCGGGGCTCCGCCTCGCGCGGATCGACTCCGGCGAGGAGTTCCGCACCGAGCTGGCCGCCCTCCAGGACCGCGGCGCCGCCTTCATCGGCATGCTCGGCGGCCGCCCGCTCGGCGCCGAGGAGATCACCGAACTGCCCGGCGCCGAGCAGTTCTCCCTGCTCCGCGCCCTGCGCCGGGAGGCCACCGCCCCCGGCACCGACCTCGTCGTCGTGGACATGCCCCCGCTGCACCAGGCGCTGACCACCCTCGCCCTCCCCGCCCAGCTGCGCCGCTACCTCTCCCGGCTGCTCCCCGCCGAACGGCAGGCGGCCCGCGCGCTGCGCCCCGTACTGGCCCAGCTGGCCGGGGTCCCGCAGCCCGCGCAGTGGCTCTACGAGGCCGCCGCCCGCTGGGACGAGGAGCTGGCCGCCGTCCAGGCCGTCGTCGAGGCCCCCAGCACCGCCGTCCGGCTGGTCGCCGAACCCGGTCCCGCCGCCGACGCCGCCCTGCGCACCGGGCTGCTCGGCCTCGCCCTGCACGAACTGCGCGTCCACGACCTCGTCGCCAACCGGCTCGTGCCGCGGGACTCCGCCGACCCCTGGGTGGCCGGGATCGCGGCGGCGCAGCGGGCCTTCCTGGACGACCGGGAGCGGGCGGTGCCCGTCGTCGGGGCGGCGCACCTGGGCCGCGACCCGTGGGGCCCCGACGACCTGGACCCCCTCGTCCGCGCCGACGGCATGGACCCGGCCCCCGGCGGCGGCGACGGGACGGCCTGGAGCGTCGAGGACCGGCTCGCCGCCGACGGGATCCTCGTCTGGGCGGTTCCGCTGCCCCGCGCCCGCAAGGACGAACTGGACCTGGTCCGGCGCGGGGACGAGCTGCTGCTCGCGGTGGGCCCGTACCGCAGGATCGTTCCGCTGCCCTCGGCGCTGCGCCGCTGCACCGTCTCCGGCGCCGCCCTCGACGACGGCGTCCTGCGCGTCCGCTTCACCCCCGACCCGCAGCTGTGGCCCCGCGCGCGCTGAGGCCCGTACCACCGTTCGGGTACCGTCGGAAGTAGCCAGTACCGCACGTTCCGCCGCCGCAGGAGAGTCCGCCATGAGCGAGGCCACCGACCGCCCCACCGACGAAGACGCCTGGGCGCAGGCCTGTGCCGAGGACCTCGCCGCCGAGCAGGAGCGCCGGCGCGCGGAGCGGGAGCGCGCGGACGCCGGGCGGGGGAGCGGCACCGGGACGGCCGCCGAGGAGCTGTTCAAGCTGTTCGAGGCCGTCGCCGACAAGGTCTCCTCCCTGGACAACCCGCTCCTCGGCGCCGCCGCCCAGGGCGCCGTACGCCAGTTCGTCAACCAGGCGAAGACCGCCGCCAAGCCCGTCGTCGAGCGCAACCCCGAGGTGTTCGGCCACCTCGCCGCGGCCGGGTCCGAGCTGCTCGCCGCCTACCGCTCGGCGGTCGAGGGCCACGAGCGCCGCTGGACCCGCGACCAGCCGCCCGCCCAGCGCAGGCCCGCCGCGGGGGACGCCGGGGGCGACGTCCGGGGCGACGACGAGGGCCCCGATGAGGGCCCGGCCGAGCGGATCGATCTCGACTGATCCTCCGCCGGCCCCGTGTACGGTTGACCGTGGCGGGGTTTGACCGGAAACCGAGGGACTAATGGGACTCACCATCGGCGTCGACATCGGCGGCACGAAGATCGCGGCCGGCGTGGTCGACGAAGAGGGCACCATCCTTGAGACGTACAAGGTGCCCACCCCGCCGACGGCGGACGGAGTGACGGAGGCGATCTGCGCCGCCGTGTCCGAGGTCAGCAGCAACCACACCATCGACGCCGTCGGCATCGGCGCCGCCGGATACGTGGACGACAAGCGCGCCACCGTGCTCTTCGCGCCGAACATCAACTGGCGCCACGAGCCGCTGAAGGACAAGGTCGAGCAGCGCATCGGCCTGCCGGTCGTCGTCGAGAACGACGCGAACTGCGCGGCCTGGGGCGAGTACCGCTTCGGCGCCGGCCAGGGCCACGAAGACGTCATCTGCATCACGCTCGGCACCGGTCTGGGCGGCGGCATCATCATCGGCAACAAGCTGCGCCGCGGCCGCTTCGGCGTCGCCGCCGAGTTCGGGCACATCCGCGTCGTCCCCGACGGCCTGCTGTGCGGCTGCGGCAGCCAGGGCTGCTGGGAGCAGTACGCCTCCGGGCGCGCGCTCGTCCGCTACGCCAAGCAGCGCGCCAACGCCACCCCCGAGAACGCGGCGATCCTGCTCGGCCTCGGCGACGGCACCCCCGAGGGCATCGAGGGCAAGCACATCAGCCAGGCCGCCCGGCAGGGCGACCTCGTCGCCGTCGACTCCTTCCGCGAGCTGGCCCGCTGGGCCGGCGCGGGCCTCGCCGACCTGGCCTCCCTCTTCGACCCGTCGGCCTTCATCGTCGGCGGCGGCGTCTCCGACGAGGGCGACCTCGTCCTCGACCCGATCCGCAAGTCCTTCAAGCGCTGGCTGATCGGCGGCGCCTGGCGTCCGCACGCGCAGGTGCTGGCCGCACAGCTCGGCGGCGAGGCCGGGCTCGTCGGCGCCGCCGACCTGGCCCGCCAGGGCTGACCCTTTCGCATGACCGCCCGTCGCGCCCTTGGGGGAGCGGCGGGCAACTGCGTAAGTTGCCGGGCATGTTGCCGAAGTCTGTTACGGAGCCCGACGGTTCTGCCGTGATCCGGGCACTCAGCTACAACATCCGCTCGATGCGCGACGACGAGGAGGCGCTGGCCCGGGTCATCCGGGCCTGCGCGCCCGACCTGGTCTTCGTCCAGGAAGCCCCGCGGTTCTTCCGGTGGCGCAAGCACGCCGCCCGGCTGGCCGCCAAGTCCGACCTCGTGGTGCTGAGCGGCGGAGCGACGGCCGCCGGGCCGCTGCTGATGTGCTCGCTACGGGCCTTCGTGGAGCGGACCGAGGACATCCTGCTGCCCCTGACCCCCGGACTGCACCGGCGGGGCTTCGCGACGGCCGTGGTCCGCTTCGGGGCGGCGCGGGTCGGGGTCGTCAGCGCGCACCTGTCCCTGGACCGTGCGGAACGGTCCGCGCAGGCGGGGATGCTGGCCGAGCGGGCCGCCGCGCTGGGGGCACCGCACGCGATCGTGGCCGCCGACGTGAACGAAGCCCCCGGGGGACCGGCCTTCGGGCGCCTCACGGAAACCCTGCGCGACTGCTGGACGGTCGCCCCGTGGGGCGGCGGCGACACCTTCCCGGCGGTGGCGCCGGACCGCCGCATCGACGCCGTCTTCGCCTCGGCGGGGGTGGAGGTGCTGGCCTGCGGTGTCCCTGCGGGGCTCACGGGGATCACCCCCCGCGACCTCCACACGGCAACGGACCACCTCCCGGTCCTGGCCACCCTCCGCCTCCCGGCGACCCCGTAACCCACACTCCTGGGGCTCCGCCCCGGACCCCGCGCCTCAGTCGCCGGCGAGGCTGGATCTTTCAGCCCCGCCGGCGACTGAGGCGGGAACGGTGGACTGGGGGTCCCCCCGGACGGAGTCTGGGGGATGGGGAGGGGCAGGCCCGCGGGCAGCGGCCCCCGGCCCCGCCGCGTCGCAGGGTCACACCACCGCGCCGCGCCCCGGATCGTCGTCCTCGTCGTCGTCCTGGGACATCCGGGCCACCAGGGTGGCGAAGCCGCCCAGGAAGCCGCCGATGCCCAGGGTGGTCAGCCACCAGGTCATGTCCCACTGCAGCAGCACCGCGAGCAGCAGCAGCACCGGCCCGCCCACCACCGCGAGCCACGCGAACTTCGCCGTCGTGTCCGCGGGCGGCAGCTCCGGCTCCGGGGGGACGAAGTGGCCCTCGTCGTCCTTCGGCTCCGCCGGAGTGTGGTCCCGCGGCCCCGGTGCGGCGACGGCGCCGCCGAGGGCGCCCGTCCCCACGCCCGGAGCGAAGCTCACCGAGCTGCCGAGCGCCGGAGGCTCCGGCTCCGGCTCGGGGTCCGCCTTCGGGTCCCGCTCCGCCACCGGAGGCACCGCCTTGACGTCCTCCTCCGGCAGCATCAGGTTCTCGATCGGCCGGAACGGCCTCGCCCCCGGCGGGTCCGGCGGCTCCTGCCCGTACCCGGCGACGATCGCGGCCCACGCCGCTTCCTCGTCCAGCGGGGGGACACCCCCGGAGGACTCCTCGTGCTCAGCCACCGCTGGCCGCCCCCTCCCTGCCGACGCTCTCCGCGAGCCGCCCGACGAACGCATAGCTGTCCGCGAAGATCCGCTCCGCATCGAAGTCCAACGTCGCGACGTGGTAGCTCTGTTCCAGCAGGGTCTCGGTGACGTCCGTCGAGGAGATCCGCGACAGGATCCGCGCCGAGTCCACCGGCGGTACGACGTGGTCCTGCGGGCTGTGCAGCAGCAGCACCGGCTGCGTCACCTGCGGCAGCTCGGCGTCCACCAGCCGGAAGAGCTTGCGCAGCGAGTCGGCGGCCCGGGTCGGGACCCGGTCGTAGCCGACCTCCTCCGAGCCCGGCTTCGCGATGTCGCTGGCGATGCCCGGCGTCGACCGGATCACGTGCTTGACCACCGGAAGGGCGACGGCGAGCGGGTCGTGGACCTTGTTCGCCGGGTTGACGAGGACGATCCCGCTGATCGAGTCCCCGTGCTTGGCGGCCAGCCGCAGGGTCAGCGCACCGCCCATGGACAGCCCGAAGACGAAGACCTGCTCGCACCGGTCCAGCAGCTCCCGCAGCGCGCGGTCGACCTCGGCGTACCAGTCCTGCCAGCCGGTGAGCTGCATGTCCTGCCAGCGCGTACCGTGTCCCGGCAGCAGCGGCAGGGAGACCGTCAGTCCGCGCGCGGCCAGGTAGTCGGCCCACGGGCGCAGGGACTGGGGGGAGCCGGTGAAACCGTGGCAGAGGAGGACGCCGACCTCTCCGCCCTCGTGGCGGAACGGCTCGGCTCCAGGGAGGACGGGCACCAGGGTCTCCTTGGTCATGAGGGGTTGGCGGGTGCGTTGCTCTGTGTGACTTCACCGTACGCGACCGGGGTGGTACCGACCAGGGTCGTCGGGCCGCTCCCGGCGGAGCCAGGGGTTAAGGTCTGTTCGACAGACACAGGAAGGCTTTCGAGTTGATCTACGGCGCAATGAAGTTCTCCATCGGCGGGTCCCTGAAGCTCGCCTTCAGGCCGTGGGTGGAGGGCCTCGAAAACATTCCCGCGGAGGGGCCGGCGATCCTCGCGAGCAACCACCTGTCCTTCTCCGACTCCTTCTTCCTGCCCGCGGTGCTGGACCGGAAGGTGACCTTCATCGCGAAGGCGGAGTACTTCACCTCCCCGGGGGTCAAGGGCAAGCTGACGGCGGCCTTCTTCAAGGGCGTCGGCCAGCTCCCGGTGGACCGCTCCGGCGCGCGCGGTGCGGGCGAGGCCGCCATCAAGAGCGGCATCGAGGTCATCGAGCGCGGGGAGCTGTTCGGTATCTACCCCGAGGGGACCCGTTCACCCGACGGCCGCCTCTACCGGGGCAAGCCCGGCGGTCTGGCCCGGGTGGCGCTCGCCACCGGCGCCCCCGTGATCCCGGTCGCGATGATCGACACCGAGAAGATCCAGCCGCCCGGCAAGGTCGTCCCGAAGCTGATGCGCCCGGGCATCCGGATCGGCAAGCCGCTGGACTTCAGCCGCTACCAGGGGATGGACGGGGACCGCTTCATCCTCCGCTCGGTGACCGACGAGGTCATGTACGAGATCATGAAGCTTTCCGGCCAGGAGTACGTGGACATCTACGCCACCGCCGCCAAGCGCCAGATCGCCGACGCGGAGAAGGCCGCCAAGGCCGAGAAGGGCGACAAGGCCGGGCAGTAGGAAGGACGGGCGGGCGGCGGTGCCGCCCGCACGGGGGTGGGGGAGATGGCGAAGCGCGAGCGCGTCGTGCGCATGTCGGTCGAGCAGCCGCTGTGGCGGGCCCTGACGGCCTACCGGCTGCTCACCATGGTCTACGCGGTGCTGCTGTTCGCCTCCGCGTACCGGAAGTTCGACCAGCCCTGGACAGCGGCCGGCTACCTCGCCGTCCTCGCCGTCTGGACCCTGGCCACCTGGCGCAAGGTGGCCGGCGCCGCGTCCTGCACCCGCCGGTTCCTCGTCGCCGACCTCACCGTCGCCCTGGTGGGCATCCTGCTCACCCCGCTCGCCGACACCCACGCCCGGATCGCGGCGGGCGGCCCGACCCTCCCCAGCATCTGGACGGCCGGTGCGGTCCTCGCCTTCTCCCTCAAGGGCGGCTGGCGCTGGGCCGGGGTCGCCTCCACCTTCGTGGCCGTCGCCAACATCGTCATCCACGGCGGCGACCCCACCCGGGACACCCTGCACAACGTCCTGCTGGTCTGGGTGGCCTCCATAGCCCTCGGCTACGTCATCGAGGTCGCCCGCGCCAGCGAGGCGACCCTCGCCCGCGCCCTGGAGATCGAGGCCGCCACCCGCGAGCGCGAACGCCTCGCCCGCGACATCCACGACGGGGTCCTCCAGGTCCTCGCCATGGTCCAGCGGCGCGGCACCGAGCTGGGCGGTGAGGCGGCCGAGCTCGGCCGGATGGCGGGCGAGCAGGAGGTGGCGCTGCGCACCCTGGTCTCCAGCGGGCTGGTGCACCCCTCGCGGGTCTCGCGCGACGAGTCGCTGGGCGCGCTGGTGGACACGTACGAGGTGGAGGAGCCCGGCTCCGACGAGGGCGAGCTGGACCTGCGCTCCCTGCTCGCCCCGCGCGCCGGCTCCCGGGTCAGCTTCGCCGAGCCGGGCGCCCCGGTGCCGCTGCCGGTGCCCGCCGCGCGGGAGCTGGCCGCGGCGGTCGGGGCGGCCCTGGACAACGTCCGCAAGCACGCCGGTGAGGGCGCCCGCGCCTGGATCCTGGTCGAGGACTGGGGGGACGAGGTGATCGTGACCGTCCGGGACGACGGTCCGGGCATCCCGGCCGGCCGGCTCGACCAGGCGGCCGGCGAGGGGCGGATGGGCGTGGCCCTGTCCATCCGCGGACGGCTGCGCGACCTCGGCGGCAGCGCCGAGCTGGTGTCCGTCCCCGGACAGGGCACCGAAGTGGAACTGAAAGTACCGAGGGGGACCACCCAGTGACCGAGCCGAACGACCTCCACGAGATCAAGGTGATGGTCGTCGACGACCATCCGATGTGGCGGGACGCGGTCGCCCGCGACCTGTCCGCCGCCGGGTTCGACGTCGTGGCCACCGCCGGGGACGGACCGGAGGCCGTGCGCCGGGCCCGCGCCGCCGTCCCGCGGGTGCTGGTCCTCGACCTCAACCTGCCGGGCATGCCGGGCGTACAGGTCTGCAAGGAGCTCGTCGGCGCCGATCCCGCGCTGCGCGTGCTCGTCCTGTCGGCCAGCGGGGAGCACGCGGACGTGCTGGAGGCGGTCAAGTCCGGGGCCACCGGCTACCTGCTGAAGTCCGCCGGGGCGCAGGAGCTGATCGACGCCGTGCGCCGCACCGCGGCCGGCGACCCGGTGTTCACGCCGGGCCTCGCGGGCCTGGTCCTCGGCGAGTACCGGCGCCTGGCCACCGTCCCGGCGCCCGCCGCCGCCGACGAGCCCAAGGCCCCGCAGCTGACCGACCGGGAGACCGAGGTGCTGCGGCTGGTGGCCAAGGGGCTCTCGTACAAGCAGATCGCGGAGCGGCTGGTGATCTCCCACCGCACGGTGCAGAACCACGTGCAGAACACCCTGGGCAAGCTCCAGCTGCACAACCGGGTGGAGCTCGTCCGGTACGCGATCGAGCGCGGGCTCGACGACGCCGACGCGTAACGGGTGACACGGGCCGTGCGTACTTCCCCGTTCGAGTGAACACGCGTACGCAACGCCCCGTGATTCCCCCGGAATTGCCCTCTCCGGGACCCTTGCTGTGACCTGAGTCACCACTAGCGTGACCGTCATGGCGAAGGGAGATTCCATGAAGGTCGGAGTGCTCACGGGCGGCGGCGACTGCCCCGGGCTCAACGCGGTGATCAGGGCCGTCGTCCGCAAGGGCACGCAGGAGTACGGATACGGGTTCGTCGGCTTCAAGGACGGCTGGCGGGGACCGGTCGAGGGGGACGCCGTCCCGCTCGGCATCCCCGCCGTCCGCGGGATCCTGCCCCGCGGCGGCACCATCCTCGGCTCCTCGCGCACCAACCCGTTCAAGACGGAGAACGGCGTCCGGGACATCAAGGAGAACCTCGCCAAGTCCGAGGTCGACGCGCTCGTCGCGATCGGCGGCGAGGACACCCTGGGCGTGGCCGCCCGCCTCTACGAGGAGTACGGCATCCCCTGCGTGGGCGTGCCCAAGACCATCGACAACGACCTCTCGGCCACCGACTACACCTTCGGCTTCGACACGGCCGTCGGCATCGCGACCGAGGCCATCGACCGCCTGCACACCACCGCCGAGTCCCACATGCGGGTCCTCGTCGTCGAGGTGATGGGGCGGCACGCCGGCTGGATCGCCCTGCACTCGGGCCTGGCGGGCGGCGCCAACGTCATCCTCATCCCCGA
This sequence comes from Streptomyces lavendulae subsp. lavendulae, assembly GCF_002803845.1. Classification (GTDB taxonomy): domain Bacteria; phylum Actinomycetota; class Actinomycetes; order Streptomycetales; family Streptomycetaceae; genus Streptomyces; species Streptomyces lavendulae. The sequence continues at coordinate 5,968,413 of NZ_CP024985.1, forward strand.
GCAGCGCTTCGACGTGGACCAGGTCTGCTCCTGGGTGACCTCCCGCTTCAAGGCGAGCTACGCGCCGATCGTGGTGGTCGCGGAGGGCGCCATGCCCAAGGACGGGGACCTGGTCCTCAAGGACGCCGTCTCCCGGGACTCCTTCGGGCACGTCCGGCTGTCGGGCGTGGGCGAGTGGCTGGCCAAGGAGATCGAGTCGCGCACCGGCAAGGAGGCCCGTACGACGGTCCTCGGGCACATCCAGCGCGGCGGCACCCCGAGCGCCTTCGACCGCTGGCTGGCCACCCGCTTCGGGCTGCACGCGATCGACGCGGTGCGCGACGGGGACTTCGGCAAGATGGTCGCGCTGAAGGGGACGGACATCGTCCGCGTGCCGATCGCGGAGGCCACCGCGAAGCTCAAGACGGTCGACCCCGCGCTGTACGAGGAGGTCGGGGTCTTCTTCGGCTGAGGGCTGCCGAGCCTTCGGACAGCGCCGGACCATGGGTCGTATCGTGACGAACGACCCATGGTTCGACGTATTCGACGTACGGGAGCGCGCGTGGAGATCCTGGCCTTCGGAGTGACCGCCGACGAGAAGCCGCTCCTGGAGCGGGCCTTCGCCGGAGAGCACGAGGTCCGCTGTCTCGACGTCTTCCTGAGCGAGGACACCGCGCCCATCGCCGCCGGCTACGAGATCGTCTCCTCCAGCGTCAACGCGGACCTCGGCGCCAGGGTCCTGAACACGCTGTCCGCCGGCGGGACGAAGATGATCGCCCAGAGGTCGACCGGCTTCAACAACATCGACCTGGACGTGGCCCGCAGGCTCAACATGACCGTCGGCCGCGTCTCGTACTACTCGCCCTACGCCGTGGCCGAGTTCGCCTGGACCCTGGCGATGGCCGTCAACCGCAAGGTCGTCCGGGCCGCCATCCGCACCCGCGACTTCGACTTCCGGCTGAACGGGCTGATGGGCCGCGACTTCCACGGCCGCACGGCGGGCATCCTCGGCACCGGCAAGATCGGCGAGGCCTTCGCCCGGATCGCCCACGGCTTCGGCATGGGCCTCCTGGGCTGGGACCTCGCCCCGAACCCGGCCTGCCTGGAGCTGGGCATGACCTACGTGGACAAGGAGGAGCTCCTCGCCCGGTCCGACCTGATCAGCCTGCACGTGCCCCTGCTGGAGTCCACCCACCACCTGATCGACGCGGCCGCCCTGAAGGCCATGCGCGACGACGCGATCCTCGTGAACTCCAGCCGGGGAGGCCTGATCGACACCGCCGCCCTGGTCGACGAGCTCCGGGCGGGCCGCTTCACCGGCATCGGCCTCGACGTGTACGAGGCGGAGGCCGGGGTGTTCTTCCTCGACAAGTCCCTCGAAGCCGTCGAGGACGACACCCTGGCCCGGCTGGTCACCTTCCCGCACGTCGTGATGACCAGCCACCAGGCCTACTACACGGCCGACGCCGTCGGGCAGATCATCGAGACCACCGTCCGCAACGTCGCCGACTACCTGGCCGGCCGCCGCTCCGAGAACACCCTGGTGCCCTCCCCCTGACCGGGCCCGGCTAGGCCGGGGCCATGACCCCCGTCAGCAGTTCCCGGACCAGGTCCGCGCCGCGCAGGGTGAGCACCGACTCCGGGTGGAACTGCACGCCCGCGACCCCGCCCGCGGCCGACCGCAGGGCGTGCACCTCGCCGGTCCCCGGGTCCCGGGCGACCTCGACGCCCTCGGCGGCCAGGCGTGCGGCCAGCCCGTCGGAGCAGTGCGCGGTGTACGTGTTGTAGAAGCCCACCACCTCCTCGGCCCCGAACAGGGAGATCCGCGTCTGCGCCCCCTGCGCCGGCTCCGCCTTGCGGACCAGCGGCAGCCCGAGTTCGGCGGCCAGCAGCTCGTGGCCCAGGCAGACGCCCAGGATCCCGCCCCGGTGCGAGGCCAGCAGCTCCCCGGCCAGGGAACGCAGCATCCGCATCTTCGGGTCGCCGGACTCCGCCGGGTTGCCCGGACCCGGGCCGAGGACGATCGGGCCCTCCCAGGCCAGGGCCGCCGCCCGCAGACCGGGGTCGTCGTAGCGGCGTACGGTCACCTCCAGCCCGGTGACCCGCAGCAGGTGGGCCAGCATCGCGGTGAAGGTGTCCTCCCCGTCGATCACCAGCGCGTGGCCGGTCAGCGACGCGGGCTGCTCCTGCATCCGCAGCCAGAACGGCGCGAGATCGGCCCGCCGGGCCGCCAGCGCGGCCTGGACCCGGGGGTCGTCGGCCAGCCGGACCCCCTCGAAGGCCGGACGCGGCGCGGCCTCCCGCACCCCGAGCGCCGCCAGCACCCCGGCGGCCTTGGCGTGGGTCTCCGCCACCTCGCCGTGCGGGTCGGAGTGGCGCACCAGGGTCGCGCCGACCGGCACCCGCAGGGTCCCGTCCGGGGCGATGTCGGCGGTGCGGATCAGGATGGGGGAGTCCAGGGTCTGGCCACCGGCGGGGTCCAGGCCCAGGAGGGCCAGCGCGCCCGCGTAGTAGCCGCGGCCGCCGCTCTCGTAGCGCTCGATCACCCGGCAGGCGTTCTGCACGGGCGAGCCCGTCACGGTCGCCGCGAACATGGTCTCCCGCAGCACCTCCCGGACGTCCAGCGAGGAGCGTCCGCGCAGCTCGTACTCGGTGTGCGCGAGGTGGGACATCTCCTTCAGCCGCGGTCCGACGACGGCCCCGCCCATGTCGCCGACGGTGCACATCATCTTGAGCTCCTCGTCGACCACCATCGACAGCTCCTCGGTCTCCTTGCGGTCCCCGAGGAAGGCGAGGAGCGACTCGGCGGTCGGGCCCCCGGCGGGATAGCGGTAGGTGCCGCTGATCGGGTTCATCACGACCGTGCGGCCGGACATCCGCACGTGCACCTCCGGGCTCGCCCCGACCAGGGTCCGCTCCCCGGTGTGCACGACGTACGTCCAGTACGCGCCCCGCTCGCCCTCCAGCAGCCGCCGGAACAGGGCGAGCGCGTCGGCCCGGCCGAAACCGTCGATCCGGCCCCCGTAGGTCCGCCGGATCACGAAGTTCGCGCCCTCGCCGCGCCCGATCTCGTCGCGGATCACGCGCTCGACGGTGGCCGCGTAGTCCTCGTCGGTGACGTCGAAGCCGCCGTCCTCGACCCGCACGGCGTGGCCGGGCAGCGCCTCCAGCGCCGCCGCGAGGGGGATCTCGTAGGCCTCCTCGGCGGTCAGCACGCTCAGCGGGGTGCCGTCGTCGCGCACGTCGAAGCCGCGCTCGCGGATCTGCCGGAAGGGCACCAGGGCGAGGGTGGGCAGCTCCCGGACCGGCAGGTCGGCCAGCCGCGCGGCCTCGTGCACCGGCCCGATCAGCACCTCGACGGTGTCGTGGGCGCGGCCCGGGGTGCGTCGGCGGAGCAGGGCGAACGGCGGGCAGGACTCGTCGAGGAGCCGACTCGGGTCGAAGGGGCCATCCTGGGAGCGGGGGGCCCGGAGCGGTGAATCCTGGGACTGGGGCATGGTGTGGGCGTCCTTCCGGTGGATCTTGTCGGAGGGAGGGACGACCCGTCGCGCGAACGCGGAAGGCCGCCCCTCGGGGCGGCCTTCGCGTCGCTCGTGTCAGTGGGTACGCACGAGGGGTGGGCCGCCGGGAGCGGGCCACCACCAGTTCTGGTCGGAGTGTGCGTACATGCGAGGCACCCTAGCCCAAGCGGACGGGATCCCGCTGCATCCGTTCTATACCGACATGTGAACCATGGATTCCGTTCATTTTCGCGGCTCGTACCTTCGAGCGACACCGTCTCACCAGGTGGGCGCCGGGCCGGACGGGACGCGTGACGCCGTAATGTGTACGAGGTGACCGTGAACGCTGAAACCCAAGCCCCCGCCCATCAGGCGACCTGGCGAGACCTTCCCGCGGCGCAGCAGCCTTCGTACCCCGATGCCGAGGCACTGCGCGCTGTCGTCGCGGACCTCGAGTCGTATCCTCCCCTCGTTTTCGCGGGTGAGTGCGATCAGCTGCGCGCCCGTCTGGGAGCCGTCGCCAAGGGCGAGGCGTTCCTGCTCCAGGGCGGCGACTGCGCCGAGGCCTTCGACGCCGTGTCCGCCGACCACATCCGCGCCAAGCTGAAGACGCTGCTCCAGATGAGTGCCGTCCTGACGTACGCGGCCTCCGTGCCCGTCGTCAAGGTCGGCCGCATCGCCGGCCAGTACTCCAAGCCGCGCTCCAAGGACACCGAGACCCGCGACGGCGTCACCCTGCCGACCTACCGCGGCGACTCCGTCAACGGCTTCGCCTTCACCGAAGAGGCCCGCGTTCCGGACCCCGAGCGGCTCAAGCGCATGTACCACGCCTCGGCCTCGACGCTGAACCTGGTGCGCGCCTTCACCACCGGTGGTTACGCCGACCTGCGCCAGGTGCACGCCTGGAACCAGGACTTCGTGAAGTCCTCCCCGTCCGGGCAGCGCTACGAGCAGCTCGCGCGGGAGATCGACAACGCGCTGAACTTCATGAAGGCCTGTGGCACCGACCCGGCCGAGTTCAAGGCGGTGGAGTTCTACGCCTCCCACGAGGCGCTGCTCCTCGACTACGAGGGCGCCCTCACCCGTACGGACTCGCGCACCGGCAAGCTGTACGACACCTCCGGCCACATGGTCTGGATCGGTGAGCGCACCCGCCAGCTGGACCACGCGCACATCGAGTTCTGCTCGCAGATCGCCAACCCGATCGGCATCAAGCTCGGCCCCACCACCACGGTGGACGAGGCGCTGACGTACATCGACCGCCTGGACCCCGAGCGCGAGCCCGGCCGGCTGACCTTCGTCGTCCGCATGGGCGCCGACAAGGTCCGCGACAAGCTCCCGGAGCTGGTCGAGAAGGTCACCGCGTCCGGTGCGACCGTCGCCTGGGTCACCGACCCGATGCACGGCAACACCTTCGAGGCGGCCTCCGGCCACAAGACGCGCCGCTTCGACGACGTGCTCGACGAGGTCAAGGGCTTCTTCGAGGTCCACAAGGCCCTCGGTACCCACCCGGGCGGCATCCACGTCGAGCTCACCGGTGACGACGTCACCGAGTGCGTGGGCGGCGGCGACGAGATCTTCGTCGACGACCTGCACCAGCGCTACGAGACGGCCTGCGACCCGCGCCTCAACCGCAGCCAGTCCCTGGACCTGGCGTTCCTGGTCGCCGAGATGTACCGCGATCAGTAAGTAGCTTCCTACGACGATGGGGCACGGATCGATGTGATCCGTGCCCCATCGTCGTATCCGGGTCTTTTGGGGGACCTCAGGTTTGGGTACGGTTAGGTAAGCCTCACCGAATGGGGATGGCTCGCAGAACCGTTCCGCACCAGGGAGGTGAACCGCGTGTACGTCTGCTCTTGCTTCGGGATCACCGACAAGCAGGTCAAGGAGCACGCGGCCGCCGGGGCCTGCACCCCCCGCCAGATCGCCTCGGCCACCAAGGCCGGCACCGACTGCGGCTCCTGCGTGCGCACCATCCAGGGCCTCCTCGGCCGCGGGGCGTGCCCGCGCCGGGAACTGCTGGAGAAGGGCGACGGGGCCGCGGTCCTGGCGGCCGACTCCCGCCTCGTCCCCGCGGTCACGGCCGCTGCTGCCGCCGCGGCTGTGGTCACCGCCGGGCCGGGCTCCGGGCCCGCGCTCGCCGAAGCGGCCTAGCTCTCCGGCTGCTCGATCAGCTGGGCGATGTAGAGCGGCTCGCCGATGCTCTCGATGAGCTCCAGCTGGGTGTCGAGGTAGTCGATGTGGTGCTCCTCGTCCTCCAGGATCTCCTCGAAGAGCCGGGCGGACGTGATGTCGCCCTTCCCGCGCATGACCTCGATGCCCCGCTTGAGGCGGTCGATGGCCTCGACCTCGACCTGCCGGTCGGCCTGGAACATCTCCGTGAGCGTCTGGCCGACGCGCACGTGGAAGAGGCGCTGGTAGTTCGGCAGACCGTCGAGCATCAGGATGCGCTCGGTGATCTTGTCCGCGTGCTTCATCTCGTCGATGGACTCGGCGCGCGTGTAGTGGGCGAGCTTCGTCCAGCCCTTGTTGTCCTGGATGCGGTAGTGCAGCCAGTACTGGTTGATGGCCGTGAGCTCGCCGGTCAGCTGCTCGTTGAGAAACTCAAGGACCTCGGGGTCGCCCTGCATCGCAGAGGCTCCTTCCAAGCAATGTCAGCTAGGTGACTGGGCAGGTGCGCGCATCTTTGCACCGCCGCCCGGGAGCGTCCAGTAAGTGCCTCCTTAGTGGGAGTTGCTACGACTTGCCCGTATAGGGCCGGACCTGGTCGTGACCACCCCGCCGCGTCTGTCACCATGGAGACATGGGTCAGCCGGAAAGCCGGGAATCTCCGGGAGCAGAGCAGTTCCAGCTCCCTCCGGGGCAGCGGTTGCAGAGGGGCTGGCCGGTCACCCACTACGGTCCCGTGCCCAAGTTCAAGCCGGAGCGCTGGGAGTTCCGTGTCTTCGGCGCCACGGCCGACGGTGACAAGCACTGCTGGAACCACGAGGAGTTCGCGGCCCTGCCGTTCGACTCGGTCGTCGCCGACCTGCACTGCGTCACCAAGTTCAGCATGACGGGCGCCGAATGGGGCGGTGTCATGGCACGCACCGTGCTGGCGCTGGCCCCGCCGGCGCCGCAGGTCACGCACGTGATGGTGTGGGCCGAGTACGGCTTCAGCTCCAACCTGAGACTGGCCGATTTCGCCTCCGAGCGGACCGTCTTCGCCACCCACATGGGCGGCGAACTGCTGACGGCCGAGCACGGTTTCCCGCTGCGGCTCGTGGTACCGCACCTCTACGCCTGGAAGGGCCCCAAGTGGGTCCGCGGCATCGAGTACATGACCGCGGACCGCCGGGGCTTCTGGGAGGAGCGGGGCTACCACAACATCGGCGACCCCTGGCGCGAGCAGCGCTTCTCGTACCAGGAGGAGCCGGGCGACGGCCCCGAGCTCTAGGCCGCCCGGCCTCAGTGGTACCGGTGGACGACCGCGTGGCCCTTGCCGCGGCCGATCATCCACTTGTTGACCGGGGTGGTCACGACGAAGGCCAGCGCGAGGGAGATCGCGAGCGCCGCCCAGAACAGCACGTCGGAGAGCTGCGCGTCCATGGCGCCGGGCCACAGGGCGATCACCCCGTTGTCGATCAGCTCCATGACGGCGATCGAGAGGGTGTCCGCGGCCAGCGCGACCCGGACGGCCGAACGGAGGTCCACTCCGGCGGCGAGGACGCCGCGCAGGGTGAGCGCGTAGCCGAAGAAGAACGCGAGGACGATCGCCAGGACCATCGTCGGGGCGTTCCCCCAGCCCAGCGCGGTTCCGATGATCATGCCGAGCACCTCGCCGATGGCGCACCCGGTGAGGCAGTGCAGGGTGGCGCGGGCCGCCATGCCCCAGCCGGCGGTGGCGTGGTGGCCGTCGTGGCCGTGCTGGTGGTGCCCGTGCCCGTGCCCGTGCCCCTGCCCGTGCCCGTGCTCGTGGTGCTCGTGTCCGTGGTGGGCGTGTGTCTGATCCATGACGACCCCCTGGTGGGAACAGCCGGGTATGCGGTTCTGCCGATGGGCGGAACCGTATACCCCCCTGGGGTATTCCCTCAAGGGATCTTCCACTCAGTGGACGCCGCGCAGCTCCTTCAGCAGGGCCACGTCGGCGGCGTGCCCCTCCTTGCCGCCGGGCGTCTCGATGATCAGCGGCACCCCCTCCGTCTCGGGGTGCGAGCACAGCTCCGCGAAGGCCTCCCGGCCGATGTGGCCCTGGCCGATGTTGGCGTGCCGGTCCTTGTGCGCGCCGACGCCCTCCTTGGAGTCGTTGGCGTGGATCAGCTTCAGCCGGCCCGGCCCCACCGTGTCCACCAGCAGGTCCAGCGTCTGCTTGGTGCCGCCCGGCTCGGCCAGGTCGTGGCCCGCCGCGAAGATGTGGCAGGTGTCCAGGCAGATGCCGAGCCGGGGGTGGTGGTCGAGCGCCTCGAAGTAGGGCCCGAAGTCCCAGGTCCGGGAGCAGAGCGAGAAGCCCTGACCGGCGGTGGACTCCAGCAGCAGGAACGGGTCGTCCTCGTGCGTCAGCTCGTCCAGCAGCGGCAGCATGTGCTCCCTGACCTGCGCGTACGCCTCCTCGCGCGGGCGGCCCCCGGTCGCCGAGCCGGTGTGCACGACCACGCCGAGCGCGCCGATCTCCCGGCCTCGGCGCAGCGAGTGGCGCAGCGACTCCACCGACTTCTCCACCGTCGCCGCGTTGTGCGAGCCGAAGTTGATCAGGTACGGGGCGTGGACGTACACCGGGAGGGACTCCTCGGCGCACTGCGTCCGGAACAGCTCGTCCTGTGCCGGGTTGCCGGTCGGCGTGGCCCAGCCGCGCGGATTGGCGACGAAGACCTGGAGGGCCTCGGCGCCCATCTCACGGGCGTACGGGAGGCCGACCGAGGCGAGGCCGCCGGCGACGGGCACGTGCCCGCCCACGGGATTGCGCGTCACGTTCCGTCACAGCCCCTTGGTCTTGAGGGTGATCGTGCTGCCCTCGGGGGCGCCCTGGCCGGCGGGCACCGACTGGGACTCCACGGTGTTGCTGAAGGAGAGGAACGGCCGGTCCACCTTCACCTTGAAGCCCAGGGCCTCCAGGGTCTTGCGCGCCGGGTCCACGTCCTGGTTGGTCACGTCCGGCACCAGGACCTGCCGGGGTCCCTTGGACACGGTCAGCGTGACGGCGTCACCTGCCGCCGCCGAGGCGCCCGCGCCGACCGACTGGCCCACGACCGTGCCGGCCGGGGACGGGGAGTTGACCTGCTCGGGCGCCGCCTGAGCCGTCAGCCCGACGGCCTCCAGCGCGGCCCGTGCCTGGTCGAGGGGCTTCCCGGTGACGGCCGGGACCGGGATCGGGCGGCCCTTGCTGACGACGAGCGCGATCGCGGTGTCCGGCGCCCGCTTGTTGCCGCCCAGCGGGTTGGTCTCGATCACCGAGCCCTGGGCGACGTCCTGGCTGAAGGCCTGGGTGACGATCCCGGGCGCCAGGCCCGTCTTCGTCAGCTCGGCCTTGGCCTCCTCCAGCGGCCGGCCCTTCAGGTCGGGGACGCTGACCAGCTCGGGGCCGCGGGACACGGTGAGCACGACCGCCCCGTTGCCGCGGATCTGCTTGCCGCCCTCGGGAGTGCTGTTCATGACCGTCCCGCGGTCGAAGGCGTCGCTGAACTTCCGGTCCACCCGCTTCACGCCCAGCCCGGCCGCCGACAGCTGGGAGCGGGCCTGCGCCTCCGTCTTGCCCAGGAGGTTGGGGACCTTGGTGAACTGGCCGGAGTTGATGTACCAGACGCCGGCGCCCAGCCCGAGCGCCAGCAGCACCCCGGCGACGACCAGGAGCATCCCGCGGCGGGCGCGGGGCCGCGCGGGCGCCGCCGCCTGGGCCGCGGCCGGCTGCGGGCGCTCCAGGCGGGAGGTGTGGTGCACCGACTGCGGGGCCTCCACCGGGCGCGGGATCACGCTGGTGCGGTCCTCGGTGGCCGCCCGCTCCCCGTCCAGGGCCTGCGGCGGTACGGCGTCCAGCTCGGCGTCGCTCAGCTGCTCCCGCGCCTCCCGGGCCAGCCCCAGCAGGGCCGCGGCGTCGGTGGGCCGCAGCTCGGGGGCACGGGCGGTGGCGTCCGCGACCAGCGAGTCCAGGGCGGCGGGCAGCCCGGGGACGGCGGCCGACGGGGGCGGGACGTCCTCGTGGAGGTGCTGGTAGAGCACCTGGGCGGGGGTGCCGCCGGTGTGCGGCTTGGAGCCGGTGAGCATCTCGTACAGGACGACGCCGCAGGCGTAGACGTCCACCCGGGTGTCGGTGACGCCGTTCTCGATCTGCTCGGGCGCCAGGTAGGAGACGGTGCCGAGGATCGACCCGGTGGTGTTCGTCGCGGCGTCCACGGAGCGGACCAGACCGAAGTCGGCGACCTTGACGCGGCCGTCGTCGCCGATCAGGACGTTCTCGGGCTTCATGTCCCGGTGGACGAAACCGGCCCGGTGCGCGGTGCCGAGGGCGGCGAGCACCGGCTCGAAGATGTCGAGGGCGGCCCGCGGCTGGAGCGCACCGCGCTCGCGCAGCACGTCGCGCAGGGTGCAGCCGGACACGTACTCCATGGCGAGGTACGTGTACGGGCCGTCCGTGCCCTGGTCGAAGACGGCGACCACGTTGGGGTGGGCGAGGCGGGCCACGGACTTCGCCTCGCGGATGAACCGGTCGACGAAGGCGCCGTCGGCGGCCAGGGCCGGATGCATCACCTTCAGCGCGAGCACACGGTCCAGGCGGGTGTCGACGGCCCGGTAGACCGTGGCCATGCCGCCGGCCGCGATGCGGGCGTCGATGCGATAGCGGCCGTCGAGCACGCGCCCGACGAGAGGGTCTTCCAGGGTCGTATCCACCCGGCGATTCTACGAGGCGACGCGTTTGAGCCGTCCGGGGTACCCACGCTTGCAGCGCAGCCGTGACATGGGGGCTCCGCCGCGGGCGCGTGTCCGTACGGGGCTCGGGGCGCGGGGCGCGGGCGGGCCGTCTCCCCCTCGCCCCCCCCGGGCCCGGGCGGCGGCTGCCCACCCGCCCCCTGGCCTGCGGGCCAGGGCCGGCGGGGAGGGCGTCCCCCCTGGACGGTCTCAGGGAAGGCTTGGGGGTTTCCCGTCAGTCCCATCGTCCTTCCGGTTCGCGCCGGCCCGTCAAGGGCGCTCCTTCGTCGCGTCGCTACGCGATGGCCTTCGGCCACCCTTGACAGACCGACCCGCCCCGGAAAGACAAGGACTGCCGGGAAACCCCCAAAAGAACGGCACGGTCCAGAACACGAGGGACGGGCACCCAGATACGCCAGAGGCACCGGGCACCATCCCGCCGGGCACCCGCACCTCCAGAGGCCCGCTTCAGGGCCCGGGGCACAGCACCCCGCACGAAACGACGACCAGACCGCCCCGCGGAGCACGCAAGCGCGACAGATCGCTACGCGCTCCTCGGATCTCAGCGACTGACCGCCGTCCGGGGCCGATCGCCGGTGCCTGCCCGGATGCGCATGAGCTAACTCGGCGGCCACCGTCGGCTCAGATGACCCTCCAAGGCTTCGAGGTACTCGGTGGGCACGATGTTGCGGAGTGCCGTGGTGAATTCGAGGCCGGTTGCGTCCCGGATGTAGGCGAGCTGCATCCATCGCTCGGCCCCGCTGTCCGAGACGTTCTCGTTGATCACGGCCATCAGCTCGCCCTCGGTTCCGGACGCGATGTCACGCACTCGACGACCCAGGAGCCGATGCTGCACGTATTCGTACTGCTCAGCCATCGGTCGACTCCTCGGAGGAGTTGATGAAGCGCTCCCAGCCGACGCGGGCGCGGGCGAGTAGTTCCGAGCGGATGGGAGTCTGACCCATGCGGCACTCCTCTAAAGAGGCTGAACTCCTGCACTCATGTACATGAGTGCTACGGGAAGAGAGTGCCTCTACTCCTGTGCATGAGTCAACCCGCTGTGAAGGTGAAATCACAGCGGGTCGTGGGTGGCGACGCAATCAGTCGGATGCGGGGATGCGGAACTCGAAAACGAACTGGTCGGCCGCCATGAGGGTGTCGCACACCTCCACGACGCGGCCGGCATCCGTGACCGCGTTCCTCAGCAGGTGAACCACGGTGGCGCCAGGGCTCAGCGCCAGCTCCGATGCCTCCGCCTTCGCTGCAGGTCGCGCCCGCAGGGTCTCCACGAACTCGGCGAAAGTGTGGCCGTGCTCTTCGAGTCGGGCGTAGATGCCGCCGTCGCCTGGGTTCTCGGCGAAGAGTTCCGGGATGTCGCGCACCACGTCCCACGGCAGGTACGACGTCGCCGTTTCCACAGGAGCGCCGTTGCGGAAGTACAAACGACGGCGTGCGAGTACTTGGGTTCCTGGCTCGACGCCAAGTCGCTGAGCAATCGCTTCCGGGGCCTCGATCGGCCCGATGTAGATGACGCTGACCTTCGCCGTAGATGACGCTGACCTTCGCCGTAGCGCCCGACTGCTCTGATTCGGCAAGGTAGGCGGCTTTGCCGCCCTGCCGAAGCGAGCGACGGAAACGATCTGATGAACGGTGGCGGACCGGCGGTCGGTCCCTTACGTACGAGCCCTTGCCGTGCCGGGTGTCCACAAGACCGCTGGCGCGGATCTCCAGCATTGCCTTGCGAACGGTCCCGCCCGAGACTCCGTAACGTTCGGCCATCTCGGCTTCGCTGGGCACCTGGTCTCCCGGCTTCAAGACGCCGGCACGTACCTGCTGGATGATGTCCTCGGCGATCTGCAGGTACCGAGGAACGGCCTTACCCGCTCCTATAGCTGCTCCCATGGTCCTTCGCTTCCTCCTATGCTCTTGTGCATGAGTAACAGCGTCGCGTCGGACAAGTCAACGCCACGCCATTCCGTGTCGGTTGCCGGGGTGGTGGTGCGTGATGACGGTCGGCTGCTGGCCATCCGCCGAGCTGACAACGGGACCTGGGAGCTGCCCGGCGGAGTGCTGGAGTTGGCGGAAACCCCCGAGGACGGCGTGCGGCGGGAAGTGCTGGAGGAAACCGGCATTCACGTCGAGGTGGACGAGCTCACCGGCGTGTACAAGAACATCGCGGCTGGAGTGGTGGCCCTGGTCTTCCGCTGCAAGCCCTCCGGCGGAACGGAACGCCCCTCAGGCGAAAGCACAGCAGTCCAGTGGCTCACACCGGACGAGGTGACCGAGCGGATGTCGGAGGTCTACGCCGTCCGGCTCCTGGACGCCCTCGACGGCGACAGCCCCCATGTGCGTAGCCACGACGGACGCCGATTGCTCACCCATCGGCCCCGGACGGCGGTCAGTCGCTGAGATCCGAGGAGCGCGTAGCGATCTGTCGCGCTTGCGTGCTCCGCGGGGCGGTCTGGTCGTCGTTTCGTGCGGGGTGCTGTGCCCCGGGCCCTGAAGCGGGCCTCTGGAGGTGCGGGTGCCCGGCGGGATGGTGCCCGGTGCCTCTGGCGTATCTGGGTGCCCGTCCCTCGTGTTCTGGACCGTGCCGTTCTTTTGGGGGTTTCCCGGCAGTCCTTGTCTTTCCGGGGCGGGTCGGTCTGTCAAGGGTGGCCGAAGGCCATCGCGTAGCGACGCGACGAAGGAGCGCCCTTGACGGGCCGGCGCGAACCGGAAGGACGATGGGACTGACGGGAAACCCCCAAGCCTTCCCTGAGACCGTCCAGGGGGGACGCCCTCCCCGCCGGCCCTGGCCCGCAGGCCAGGGGGCGGGTGGGCAGCCGCCGCCCGGGCCCGGGAGGCCGAGGGGGAGACGGCCCGCCCGCGCCCGTACCCCCCACCCCCTCAGAACGCCGGGCGTTCCGGGTCGAGGGTGGCGCGGCCTTCCGTGGGGGAGGAGGCTTCGGCGAAGCGGCGCTGGGGGATGCGGCCGGCGCGGAAGGCGAGGCGGCCCGCCGTGACGGCGTCCCGCATGGCCGCCGCCATCAGGACGGGCGCCTGCGCGCGGGTGACCGCCGAGGCCAGCATCACCGCCGCGCAGCCGAGCTCCATCGCCAGGGCGGCGTCGGAGGCCGTCCCGGCGCCGGCGTCCAGGATCACCGGAACCCCGGCCCGCTCCGCGATCAGCTCGAAGTTGTGCGGGTTGCGGATGCCGAGGCCCGAACCGATGGGGGAGCCCAGCGGCATGATCGCCGCGCAGCCCACGTCCTCCAGCTTCCGCGCGAGGACCGGGTCGTCGTTGGTGTACGGCAGGACGGTGAAGCCCTCGTCGACCAGGACCTCGGCGGCGTCCAGCAGCTCGACGCCGTCGGGCAGGAGGGTCCGCTCGTCGGCGACGACCTCCAGCTTGATCCAGTCGGTGCCCAGGGCCTCCCGCGCCAGCCGGGCGGTGAGCACGGCCTCGCCGGCGGTGAAGCAGCCCGCCGTGTTCGGCAGGACCGCGATGCCGAGCCGGTCGAGGACGGACAGGACCGAGCCCTGCACCGTCGGGTCCAGGCGGCGCATGGCCACCGTGGTCAGCTCGGTGCCGGAGGCGACCAGGGAGCGTTCGAGGACGTCCAGGCTCGGGGCCCCGCCCGTGCCCATGATCAGGCGGGAGGAGAAGGTCCGTCCGCCGAGGGTGAAGAGGTCGTCGGCCATGGTGGTCAGCCCCCCTGCACGGCGGTGAGGACCTCGACGCGGTCGCCGTCGCCCACCGGGGTGTGCGGCCACTGGCCGCGCGGGACAACGGTCTCGTTGAGGGCGGCGGCGACGCCCTTGGGCGCCCGGGTCAGCGTGGCCACCACCGCGTCGAGGGTGGTGCCGGCCGCGACCTCGCGCGGCTCGCCGTTGACGGAGATGGTCATGCGTAGGTCTCCTGACGCGTGGTGGAGAAGCGGCGGGGGCTGAAGGGGCGGGCCACCTCCGGCACGGTGCCGGTGGCCAGCAGCTCCGCCATCACGTCGCCGGTGAGCGGGGTCAGCAGCACCCCGTTGCGGTAGTGCCCGGTGGCCAGGTGCAGTCCGGGCAGGTCGGTCGGGCCCAGCAGCGGCGCGTTGTCCGGGGAGCCGGGGCGCAGCCCCGCCCGGGTCTCGACCAGGGGGAGCTCGGTGATCCCGGGGACCAGCTCGTGGGCGTCGCGCAGCAGCTCATAGACCCCGCCCGCGGTGACGGTGGTGTCCCAGCCGAGTTCCTCGCTGGTGGCCCCGACGACCAGCTCGCCGTTCTCGCGGGGCACCAGGTAGACGTGGCTGCCGCGCACGACGGCCCGTACGGTCCGGGACAGGAACGGCGCGTACGCCGGCGGTACCGACAGCCGCAGCACCTGCCCCTTCACCGGCCGCACCGGCACCGCCACCTCCGGCGGCACGCCCTCCAGTCGCCCGCTCAGGGAGCCCGCCGCGAGCACGACCTGGTCGGCGCGCAGCTCCGTACCGTCCTCCAGTACGGCGCCCAGCGCCCGGTCGGCCCCGGTCAGCAGCCGGGTCGCGGCCGTCCGGTGGACGCCGACCCCGGCGCGCTCGCAGGCGGCCAGCAGTGCGGCCGCCAGCCGGCGCGGATCCACCTGGTGGTCCCCGTCGACGCGCAGCCCCCCGCGTACCCCGGGGGCCAGCATCGGTTCCAGGCGGCGGCACTCGCGGCCGGTGAGCCACTGCGACTCCAGGCCGCAGCGGCGCTGCAGGGCGTGGAGTTCCCGCAGGTGGAGGCGGTCGTCGGCGTCGAGGGCGACGGCGAGGGTGCCGCAGGCCCGGTAGCCGATGTCCAGGCCGCCGCTGGCTTCGGCGAGCTCGGCGGCGAACTGCGGGTAGCGGGCGGCGGAGGCCACGTTGAGCCCGAGCAGGGTCTCCTCGCCGTAGTGCAGTTCGGTGACGGCGGCGAGCATGCCCGCCGCGACCCGGGCGGCGCCCCCGCCGGGGTCGGGATCGGCCAGTACGGTGCGCAGTCCGCGCCGGGCCGCCCGCCAGGCGGTGACCAGGCCGATGATCCCGCCCCCGATGACGAGGACGTCGGATCCCTTCCGAGATGAGTGCATGGGCGTCCAGCCCCTCCCTTCGCCGGCATGACCCGGATCAGGTTCGTACGGTCGGAGGCCGGCCAGCCTCCCTCTCAGCCCGGTGCGCCCGGACTCCCGCGATAGGTACGGTGGCCAGACTAACCCCGGCGGGGGTGGCGGGTAAGGCTGCCTCCCCGGCGTCCGCCCGTACTTCCCCGCCCCCTGTTCCTGACGGGCCGTCAGTTCACTAGGCTGGGGCGGGTGAGCGAGCAGACGCAACAGACGAAGCCCGGAGTCGTGATCGTCGGCGCCGGAATGGCCGGTGTGCAGACCGCCGTGGCCCTGCGGGAGCAGGGTTTCGCCGGTCCCGTGACCCTCCTGGGAGCCGAACCCCACCAGCCCTACGACCGGCCCCCGCTGTCCAAGGCGGTGCTGCTCGGCAAGGCCGAGGAGGCCGCCTTCGACGTGGCCTTCGACGTGGACTTCGAGGAACTCCGCATCGACCTGCGCCTGGGCACCGAGGTCACCGGCGTACGGCCCGACGCGCACGAGCTCGACACCCCCGCCGGACCCGTCCCCTACGAGGTCCTGGTCCTGGCCACCGGAGCCGAACCGCTGACCCTGCCCGGCACCGGCGGCGTCCCGGGCGTGCACCTGCTGCGCACCCTCGACGACGCCGCCCGGCTGCGCCCCGTCCTGGCGACGGCCCCCGACCTCGTGGTCGTCGGGGCCGGCTGGATCGGCGCCGAGTTCGCCACCGCGGCCCGCGGGGCCGGCTGCGCCGTCACGGTGGTCGAAGCCGCGGACCGGGTCCTGGTCGGGGCCCTGCCCGCCGAGGTGGCCGCCCCGATGGCCCGGTGGTACGCCGAGGCCGGGGCCACCCTGATCACCGGGGCCGCCGTGGCCGGGATCGAGGAGGGCCGGGTCCGGCTCGCCGACGGCCGGGAGCTCGCGGCGGGGGCGGTGGTCGTCGGCATCGGCGCCCGCCCCGCCACGGGCTGGCTGGACGGCACCGGGATCGAACGCGGCCCCGACGGCTCGATCACCGCCGACGCGTACCTGCGCACCTCGCTGCCCGGGGTCTACGCGGTGGGCGACTGCTCCTCCTTCCCCTCCGCCCGCTACGGGGCCCGGCTGCTGGTCCACCACTGGGACAACGCCCTGCAGGGCCCCCGGGCGGTCGCGGCGAACATCGTCGCGGGGGAGCCCGTCCAGGCCTACGACCCCGTCCCGTACTTCTGGTCCGAGCAGTTCGGCCGTTTCGTGCAGTACGCGGGCCACCACGGCGGCGCCGACACCCTGCTCTGGCGGGGCGACCCGGACGCCGCCACCTGGTCGGTGTGCTGGCTGCGGGAGGGCGCGCTGGTCGCCCTCCTGACCGTGGGCCGCCCCCGCGACCTCGCCCAGGGGCGCCGCCTGATCGAGTCGGCCGTCCCCGTCGACCCGGCCAGGGTGGCCGACCCGGACGTCCCGTTGAAGTCCGCCACCGCCTGACGCGGAGGCCGTGCCCGGCCCGCCCCCTCCCCGGACGGGGCGGCTCGGGTACCGGCCGTCGGTCCGAGATGGCAGGCTTGTCCCCGTGACCGAGATTGACGCAAAGATCGACGCCCTTGTCCCCGCCTGGCTGTACCTCCCCGACATCGCGGAGATGCTCGACATCGAAGTGACCCGGGTCCGCCAGCTGGTCAAGGAAGGTCAGCTGCTCGCCGTGCGCCGCGGTGAGAACCGTTCCCTCCAGGTGCCCGCCCCCTTCATCGACGGCGACAAGATCGTCAAGGGCCTCGTCGGCCTGCTGACCGTCCTGCGCGACGACGGCTTCTCCGACGAGGAGATCCTGGAGTGGATGTTCACCGCGGACCCCACCCTGCCGGGCACCCCCGCTCAGGCGCTGAGCGAGAATCGCGGCACGGAGGTGAAGCGACGCGCCCAGGCGCTCGCCCTCTGACCGGCTGATCCACAGGTGTACGGGCCCGCGCCCGGGCCCGTACACCGCCACCACACGGGGGTACCACCCATGCAGCAGCTGTCCGACGCCCGGCTCTACCTGTGCACGGACGCCCGCAAGCGGCAGGGGGACCTCCCCGAGTTCCTCGACGCGGCCCTGTCCGGGGGCGTCGACATCGTCCAGCTCCGCGACAAGGGCATGGAGGCGGGCGAGGAGCTCGAACACCTGCGGGTCTTCGCCGAGGCCGCCCGCCGTCACGGCAAGCTCCTCGCCGTCAACGACCGCGCCGACGTCGCCCACGCCATCGGCTCCGACGTCCTGCACCTCGGCCAGGGGGACATCCCCGTCCCCGCCGCCCGCGCCATCCTCGGCGACCGGGTCCTGATCGGCCGCTCCTGCCACGCCGAGTCCGAGGTCGACGCCGCCGTCGCCGAGCCGGGCGTGGACTACTTCTGCACCGGCCCCTGCTGGCCCACCCCCACCAAGCCCGGCCGCCACGCCCCCGGCCTCGACCTCGTCCGGTACGCGGCCTCCCTCGGCCAGGACCGCCCGTGGTTCGCCATCGGCGGCATCGACGGCACGAATCTGGACGAGGTGCTGGACGCCGGGGCCACCCGCGTCGTGGTCGTCCGCGCCATCACCGAGGCGGCCGATCCCCACGCCGCCGCCCACGAACTCTCCAAGCGGATCCGCGCCCGGCTGGGTTAGTGTCCAAAAACGTGTCCAATGGATGGACAGCGCTTCGGAGTGCGCGAACGCCCGTCTAACCTGCCGGTATGGCCTCTGGTACCGCTTCCACCTGGTCGGACCGTGCGCACACGGTCCGCGACCTCCTCGCGTCCGGGCGCTCGTACTCCTTCGAGTTCTGGGCTCCGAAGACCGAGAAGGGCGAGCGCAACCTCTGGAACGCCCTGCGCCGCATCGAGGCGGTCTCCCCGAGCTTCGTCTCGGTCACCTACGGGGCCGGCGGCTCCACCCGGGGCGGCACCGTCCGCGCCACCGAGCAGATCGCCGCCGACACCACCCTGACCCCCGTCGCGCACCTGACCGCCGTCGACCACTCCGTCGCCGAGCTGCGC
Source organism: Streptomyces lavendulae subsp. lavendulae (assembly GCF_002803845.1). Lineage (GTDB taxonomy): Bacteria > Actinomycetota > Actinomycetes > Streptomycetales > Streptomycetaceae > Streptomyces > Streptomyces lavendulae. The sequence continues at coordinate 5,986,815 of NZ_CP024985.1, forward strand.
CACGTCATCGGCCAGTTCGCGGACGCCGGCATCCGCAACATGCTCGCCCTGCGCGGCGACCCGCCGGGCGACCCCATGGGCCCCTGGGTCAAGCACCCCGAGGGCGTGGACTACGCCGCCGACCTGGTGCGCCTGCTCAAGGAGTCCGGCGACTTCTGCGTGGGCGTGGCGGCCTTCCCCGAGATGCACCCCCGTTCGGAGGACTGGGACACGGACATCCGGCACTTCGTGGACAAGTGCCGCGCGGGCGCCGACTACGCCATCACCCAGATGTTCTTCGATCCCGAGAATTATCTGCGGCTGCGCGACAGCGTCGCCGAGGCGGGCTGCGAGACCCCGATCATCCCCGAGGTCATGCCCGTTGTGGGCATCAAGCAGCTCGACCGGCTGCCGCAACTGAGCACCGCGGTCTTCCCCGCGGATGTGAAAGAGCGCATGCTCGCCGTCAAGGACGATCCGGCCGCTGTACGCTCCATTGGCATCGAGTTCGCCACGGAGTTCTGCGCGCGGCTGCTGTCCGAGGGTGTCCCGGGGCTGCACTTCATCACGCTGAACAACTCCACGGCGACCCTCGAAATCTACGAGAACCTGGGCCTGCACCAGCGGGCCTGAGCGGCCGTCCCCGTTCCCGCGCCGACGGCCGTACCGAGAGGGGCCTTGCATGGGAATGACGGTCCTCTACATCGCGTTCGGCATCGTCGCGTTGTGGCTGCTAGCCGAGGTCCTGATGCAGTACAAGGCCCGGCTCCGCTGGCGCCTGCTCGCGTTCGCCGGATTCCTCGGCGTGGTGGCCGGAGTGGTGCTGCCCTCCGTCCTCGTGATCGCCGCGGGCGCGACCGCCTTCGCCGTCGGCCAGACCCTGGTGACGCTGTCCTTCCGCAAGGGCTTCGTGGCCGGCTGGGCGCTGCGCCGCGGCGGTGAGCCCGTACGGAAGGAGCGCGGCCGGCGCCGGTCCGGCGGAGCGCCGCGCCCGGCACCGCAGCTCAAGGTCAGCGACCTGGAGTACGGCTCCCAGGGCCCGGACGGCACGCCCGCGGACGCGAGCCCCGGCTCCGGTCCCGGTTCCGGCGACGAGGTGTTCACCCCGCAGCCGGTGCCCGAGGAGACGGGCTCGTACGGGATACAGAGTTTCGCCCCGGACCGGCCGGACGCCACAGCCCCGTTCGCCTCGCCCTTCACCACCGCCGAACAGGACGCCCACCAGTACGCGGCCTCCTACGACCCCGGCCAGGGCCAGGGCGGCTACGACTACACCGGCTACCCGGCGGGCGAACAGCAGGTCTACGCCGCCTACTCGGACCCGTACATCGGCACCGGCGGCGCGGTCACCCCGTCGGCCCCCGACAACTACCCCGACTACTCGGCCTACACCGCCTACCCGGCGTACTCCGACCCCGCCCAGCAGTACTCCACGGACACCCCGCCCGGCGGGGTCTGGGTGCCGCAGCAGCGCGGCACGGACAACCCGCAGTCCTACCCGGAGCAGGACCCGCAGGGCTACCCGTACCAGAACAACGGCAACGCCCACGGCAACGGCGACCAGGGGCAGTACCGCTACTGACGCGGGGCTCCGGGGCTCACTGGGAGCCCCGGAAGCCGTCCCCCTCCACGATCAGCCCGGCCACCAGGGCCCCGGTCATCCCGGCGTGCGCCAGCCCGCCGCCGGGGTGGGCCCAGCCGCCCGCCAGGTACAGCCCGGGCAGGGCCGTCGTGTTCGCGGGGTACAGCAGCCGCCCGCCGGCCCCGGCGAGGGCGGGCGGGGGCACCGAACCGCCGAGCGCGCCGGTGGCCGCCTCCACGTCCTTCGGGGTGCGCACCCGCATCCACAGCATCCGCGAGCGCAGCCCCGGGACGGCCCGCGCGGCGAGGTCCAGCAGCTCCTCGGGGTCCGGGACCGGCGCCCCGCCCGCGGGGCCGCACACCGCGGTCACGGTGACCGCCTCGTGGTCGGCGTCGGGCCGGGTGGCCGGGTCGTCCGGGCGCAGCACGGTCACGTCGAGCCCGGGGGAGTGCACCAGGGTGCGGTGGACGGCGTCGGCCGGGCGGGCGCCGCGCAGGGCCAGCAGCAGGGTCAGCCGCGCGGGCACCCCGTCCCCGCGGGCCGGAGCGCCGCCGTGCGGCCAGGACACGGACTTGGCCGGCAGCCGCCTCGGGTCGATCCCGCAGACGACGGAGTCGGCGGGCGCCTCGGTGCCGTCGCCCAGCAGCACCCCGGCCGCTCGGCCGCCCCGCGCCAGGACCTCCCGCACCGGGGTGGCGAAGGCGAAGGTGACCTTCCGCTCCAGGCAGCGTTCGTACACGGCGGTGGCCAGCTCCCGCATGCCGCCCCGGACGTACCAGCTGCCGAAGGTCTGCTCCATGTACGGCAGCGCGGCCGCCGAGGCGGGGGCGGCGTCCGGGTCCAGTCCGTACGCCCGCACCCGGCCGGCCAGCAGCTCCCCGAGGTGGCCGCCCAGCTCGCGCGCGGCCACCTCCGCCAGCGAGGGCGAGCGGCGGCGCAGCAGGCCGCTCCCGCGGAGCGCCGGGTAGGGGTCGCGGCCCAGGACCTGCCAGTCGGGGCGCAGCGGTTCCTCCAGCAGGGGGCGCCGGGTGGCGTCCCAGGTGTCGCGGGCGCGCCCCAGGACGGCGTTCCAGCGTTCGCCCGCGCCGTTGCCGAAGGCCCCGTCGAGGGCGGCCGCGACCCCGCCGCGCGAGGCGCCCGGCAGGGTGACGGTGGTGTCGCCCAGGACGTGGCGGACGGCCGGGTCCAGCTGGACCATGTCGACCAGGTCCTCCAGGGGCCGCTTGCCGGTCTTCACGAACAGGTCGCGGTAGACGGCGGGCAGGTGCAGCAGCCCGGGGCCGGTGTCGAAGGAGAAGCCGTCCTGCTCGTAGCGGCCCACCGATCCGCCGTAGGAGTCCCCCCGCTCGTACACCGTCACCTGGTGGCCCGCCACGGCCAGCCGGGCCGCCGTCGCCATCGCGCCCATGCCGGCGCCGATCACCGCAATTCTCGCCATGCGGCTGAGCCTATCGAGCGAGGTCAGGGCATCGGACCGGTGGTGCCCCCGGCATCGGGCGGGTGGGGGCCGGCGGCGGCGCGGACCTCGGCCCCCAGGCGCTTCTCCTCCCGCCGCCGGGCCCGGCGGCGGCGGAAGCGGCGGATGCGGCTCCACAGGTAGACCACGAGGGCCAGGCCGAGGGCGAGCAGGACGGCGGCGATGACCGCGGCGGCCTGCGGGTTGAACATGGCGAAGGTGACCAGGCCGGCCACCCCGAGGTCCTCGGCGGTGCTGACCGCGATGTTGCTGAAGGGTTCCGGCGAGGTGTTGACCGCCATCCGGGTCCCGGCCTTGACGAAATGGCTGGCCAGGGCGGTGGAACCGCCGATCGCCCCGGCCGCGATGTCGGTGAGGGAGCCGCTCTGCCCGGCCAGCAGGGCGCCGACCACGGCACCGGCGAGCGGCCGGATCACGGTGTGGGCGGTGTCCCAGAGGGAGTCCACGTACGGGATCTTGTCGGCCACCACCTCGCAGAGGAAGAGCACGCCCGCGACGATCAGGACGTCGGTGCGCTGGAGCGAGGCCGGGACCTCGTCGGTCAGGCCGGTCGCGCCGAAGACGCCGAGCAGCAGGACCACGGCATAGGCGTTGATCCCGCTGGCCCAGCCGCTGGTGAAGACCAGGGGGAGCACACTCACACGGGCATCATGCCGCAGGACGGGCGGCCCGGTGGGCGAAAGGGGTGAGGGGACGGCCGCCCCAGGGCGGCCGTCCCCTCACCGGTGGTGTCCGTGCGGGGCTACTGCCCCTGTTCGTCGCGGCGGCGCTGCCACCGTTCCTCGATGCGGTGCATCATCGACCGACGCTGGCGGTTCTGGCCTCGGGCCGATCCGCCGGTACTGCCGGAGACGGGCTGCTCGCCGGGCTTGGGTGCCTTGCGCCAACCGGTGACCACGAGGACCGTACAGGCCAGCATGACGAGGAATCCCACCACGCTGATCCAGAGCACTTCCTGCCAGATCACACCGGTCATGAGGAGCGCGATACCCACCACAATGCCTGCGACTGCCTGGTAGACCCGTCGCCGGGTGTACGTGCGCAGTCCACTGCCCTCAAGCGCTGTCGCGAACTTGGGGTCTTCGGCGTACAGCGCTCGCTCCATCTGCTCGAGCATTCGCTGCTCGTGCTCCGAGAGCGGCACGGGAGTCCTCCTCATCCGTCGGTCGCGGGGGGTAGCGACCAGGGGTCCCCTTCAGGATAGGCGGGGAATCGCCCCCGTGATACCCGCCCTCTACGCCACATTCTGCAAACCGCTGAGCCAACGAAACCGCGGTGGCGGTGAAGCGATGCGTCAAACGTACCGTCGCCAGCGCGGTCACTGAGGCGCTTATTCCCCAATGAGTTCTCCGCCATGCCGAACGGTGTCTCCGATCATACGGGGCGGAGCGTCGGTTCGGAGGGTGAGCGGCCGAGCCCGTCGGCGCAAGGCCGCAGATCAGGCGGGCTTCTCGCCCAGGACGTGCAGTTGGGTGGCCACCGCGTGGAAGGCCGGCAGTTCGGCGGCGGCCTCCTCCAGTCGCAGCAGCGCCTCCACCGCTCCGGGCTCGGTGTCGACCAGGACGCCGGGCACGAGGTCGGCGAAGATCCTTACGCCGTGGACCGAGCCGACCTCCAGGCCGACCGCGCTGACCAGCTCGCTGAGCTGCTCGGCGGTGAAGCGGCGCGGGACGGGGTCGCCGGAACCCCAGCGTCCGGCCGGGTCGGTCAGGGCGGTGCGGGCCTCGGTGAAGTGGCCGGCCAGGGCGCGGGCGAGGACGGCCCCGCCGAGTCCGGCGCCGAGGAGGCTGAGGATGCCGCCGGGGCGCAGGGCGGCGACCGTGTTGGCCACGCCCTCGGCCGGGTCGTCCACGTACTCCAGCACCCCGTGGCAGACCACCACGTCGTACGCCTCGCGCTCGACCACGTCCAGGAGGCCCTGGGCGTCGCCCTGGACCCCGCGCACCAGGTCGGCCACGCCGGCCTCGGCGACCCGGCGCTCCAGCCCGAACAGGGCGTTCGGGCTGGGGTCGACCACGGTCACCCGGTGGCCGAGGTGCGCCAGCGGCACGGCGAACTTCCCGGTGCCGCCGCCGGTGTCCAGCACGTCCAGGACGTCCCGCCCGGTCGCCTTCGCCCGGCGGTCGAGGGCCTCCTTGAGGACCTCCCACACCACGGCGGTGCGGAGGGAGGCGCGGGGGCGGGAAGTGTCCGACACGGCTGATGGCTCCTCGGCGCGTAAGGGTGGGTGAGCGGTGCGTGCCCCACCCTATTGCCTCGGCCGACCGGGCAGGTCATCCCGCGTGGGGACGCTCCGGCCGGGGCTGCGGGAGGGGCTGCGCCAGGGGCTGGAGCGCGAGCATCCGCTCCACCAGCCGCAGGAACATCCCGACCTCCCGTACGAGGTCGTCCGCGTCCCGGCAGCTCGCCGCGTCCGCTATCCCCGCCTCGGCCCGGGCCCGGCGGGCCGCGCCGGAGGCGAACAGGGCGCTCCACTCGGTCAGTTCCGGCGCTATCTCCGGGAGCACCTCCCACGCGCTGCGGATCCTGGGCCGCCGCCTCGGTCCGGTCGGCTCCGGCCGCCCGCGCGCGGCCAGTACGGCCGCGGCGGCGCGCAGCGCGGCCAGGTGGGCGGTGGCGTACCGCTCGTTGGGCCGGGGCAGCAGGGCCGCCTCGGCCAGGCCGCCGTGGGCCTTGGCGAGCAGGTCCAGGGCGGCCGGTGGTGCGGCCGACCTGCGCGGGACGGGGTGGACAGGGGACGGGGACGGTGTGGCCATGACGAACCTCCTGTCGTTGCGTGGTGCTCGGCGGTGGTGCGGTCGGCCGCACGCGTGCGCGTGGCCGTGGATCCATCGTGACGGGCCCCACTGACAATCGCGCTGACCTGCGCATTCACTCCCAAAGCCCCCCTCGGGTGGGGCCCTTGGCCCCGTACCTGGTAGTTTTTGAACTGACCGGTCAGTTCAAAAGGTCCGTCAGGGCCTCGACAAGAGCTGCGACAAGAGCTTCGACAGAAGGGAGGACGGCGTGGACAGCCCGCACGGCGCGGCCGTCAAGGCCGAGGGCTTCGGACTCAAGGGCCCGCGCGGCTGGGTCTTCCGGGGCGTGGACCTCGACGCGGCAGCCGGTGCGCTGATCGCGCTCGAAGGCCCCTCCGGCAGCGGCCGGACCTGCCTGCTCCTCGCCCTCACCGGGCGGATGAAGCCCACCGAGGGCCACGCCGAGATCGGCCGCCACCGGCTGCCGAAGAAGATGGCCGCGGTCCGCCGGATCTCCGCCCTCGGCCCGGTCCCCGGTGTCAACGACCTCGACCAGGCCCTCACCGTCGCCGAGCAACTGCGCGAGGGAGCCCTGCTCCAGCGCCGCTACGACGGTCCCGTGCGGGCCCTGCTGCGCCCGCGCGGCGAGCGCCGCGCCTCGGCCGAGGCCCGTATCGCCGCAGCCCTGGCCGCCGTCGGACTGGACCCGGCCACCCTGCCCAAGGGGCCGCGGACCTCCGTGCGCGACCTGGAGCGGCTGGAGAGCGTACGGCTCTCGCTCGCCGTGGCCCTGCTCGGCAACCCCCGGCTGCTGGCCGTCGACGACCTCGACCTCAAGCTCTCCGGCGCCGAACGGGCCGAGGCCTGGGCCCTGCTGCGCTCCCTCGCCGACCGGGGGACCACCGTCCTCGCGGTGTGCAGCGAGGCCCCGGAGGGCGTCACGGTGCTCCGTACGGTCGCCGCCGGGGAGCCCGCCACGACCGGTGCCCCCGCCGCCCCCGCCCGCCCGGCCGTCGCCCGCGACGCCGGTCCGAAGATCACCTGGGGCCGGCCCGCCGCTCCCGCCTCCCCCACGGACGCGGACGCCGCCACCGGCCCGGCCCCGGACAACGACACGGACGGCAAGACGGACGGCAAGACGGACGGCAAGCCGGGCGGCAACACGGACGGCAACACGGACGGCAAGCCGGACGGCGAGAAGCCCACCACCGCGCCCACCGCCAAAACCACCGAGCCCACCACCAACACCACCGACGAAGACCCGAAGGGGGCGGACGATGCGCTCGCCGAAACTGGCCGCGCTTGAGCTGAAGCGGTTCGGGCGGGGGAAGCTGCCCCGCGCCGCCCTCGTCGCGCTGCTCCTCCTGCCGCTGCTGTACGGAGCCCTGTACCTCTGGTCGTTCTGGGACCCGTACAGCCGTCTCGACAAGGTGCCCGTCGCCCTGGTCAACGCCGACCAGGGCACCACCGTGGACGGCAAGCGCCTCGACGCCGGCGATGAGATCACCAAGAAGCTGCACGGCAGCAAGACCTTCGACTGGCACGAGGTCAGCCAGGCCGAGGCGGCCAAGGGCCTGGAGAACGGGAAGTACTACCTCTCCCTCACCATGCCCGCCGACTTCAGCGCGAAGATCGCCTCCAGCGGCGGCGCCGACCCCACCACCAGCGCCCTCCAGGTCCGCACGAACGACGCCAACAACTACATCGTCGGCTCGATCTCCCGCACCGTCTTCGCCGAGGTCCGCTCGGCGGCCTCCGCCAACGCCTCCCGCGGGTTCCTGGACAAGATCTTCGTCTCGTTCTCCGACCTGCACGACAAGACCGCCGAGGCCGCCGACGGCGCCGACAAGCTCAAGGACGGCGCGGGCAAGGCCCAGCAGGGCGCGAAGGAACTCGCCGACGGCCTCGACACGGCCAAGGAGAAGAACGGCGAGCTCACCGCCGGGCTGAAGAAGCTCAACTCGGCCGCCGGCCAGCTGGAGACCGGCACGAAGGACATCGCCGCCGGCACCCAGACCCTCGCCGACAAGGTCAACGGCGCCGCCGACAAGGCCCGTCCCTTCGTCAAGGACCCCAAGAACCTCGCGGACACCGCCAAGCTGGTCGCCGACACCGCCGCGGTCACGAACAAGCACCTCGACAAGTTCGCCGAGAAGGCCCCGGCCGCCGCCTCGGTCACCAAGCAGCTCGCCGCCCTCGCCGACGGCACCTACACCAAGTACTGCGCCGCCCCCGACCCCAAGATCCCCGCGGGCTTCTGCGAGCAGCAGAAGAGGATCAGGGACGACGCCGCCCAGGCCGCCCTGCTCTCCGGTGACGTCAACACCCTCGTCGGCAACAGCAACGGCGACCTCGGCAGGCTCCGCGGCCAGCTGAGCGACCTGGAGTCCAAGGCCCGCGAGCTCGTCGCCAAGGCCCCCGGCCTCTCCTCCGACCTCGAAGGGGCCGTCGCCAAGGTCAACGCCCTCAACACCGGCGCCCACAAGGCCGCCGACGCCATGGCCCAGCTGCACACCGGCATCGGCACCGCCGCCGGCGGCTCCGGAGCCCTCGGCGAGGGCGTCGGCAAGCTGGGCGACGGCGCGCACAGCCTCGACGGCGGCATGTTCAAGCTCGTCGACGGCACCGGCGAACTCGCCGGCGGCCTGCACGACGGCGCCGGCAAGATCCCCGACTACGACCAGCAGCAGCGCGACGCCCGCACCCAGGTCATGGCCGACCCGGTGAAGCTCGCCAACCAGTCCCTGCACAAGGCGCCCAACTACGGCACCGGCTTCGCCCCGTACTTCATCCCGCTGTCCCTCTGGGTCGGCGCGATGGTCGCCTACATGCTGATCGCCCCGCTGAACAAGCGGGCCCTGGCCGCGGGCGCCTCGCCCTGGCGGATCGCCCTCGCGGGCTGGCTGCCCGTGGCGGGCCTCGGCGCCGCCCAGGTGGGCGCGCTGATGTCCGTGCTCCACTGGGGCCTCGGCCTGGAGATGGCCCGCCCGGCCCTCACCATCGGCTTCCTGTTCCTGGTCACCGGCTGCTTCGCGGCGATCGTCCAGTGGCTCAACGCCAAGTTCGGCGCGGCCGGCCGGATCCTGGTGCTGGCCGTCCTGATGCTCCAGCTGACCTCGGCCGGCGGCACCTACCCCGTCCAGACCAGTCCGGGCTTCTTCAACGCCATCCACCCGTACCTGCCGATGTCGTACATCGTCGAGAGCCTGCGCCGCCTCATCACCGGCGGCGACCTCGCCCCGGTGTGGCAGGGCTGCGGGGTCCTGGTGGCCTTCACCGCCGGGGCCCTGGCGCTCACCGCCCTCGCCGCCCGCGGCAAGCAGGTGTGGACGATGGACCGGCTGCACCCGGAACTGAGCCTGTAGGGGGTGGGTGACCTGTGAGAATCAGCGCCATGGAAAGCAGCAGCACCGGTACGGGCACCGGCGGCGCACGCCGCCAGGCCACCCGGCAGAAGCTCTACGAAGCCGCCGTCACGCTCATCGCCGAACAGGGTTTCTCCGCGACCACGGTCGACGAGATCGCCGAGCGGGCCGGCGTCGCCAAGGGCACCGTCTACTACAACTTCGCCAGCAAGACCGAGCTCTTCGAGGAGCTGCTGCGGCACGGGGTCGGTCTGCTGACCGCCTCGCTGCGCACCGCGGCCCAGGAGACCGAGGCGCGCGGCGGCACCCGGATCGAGGCCCTCGACGCCATGATCCGGGCGGGACTGGTCTTCATCGACCGCTACCCGGCCTTCACCCAGCTCTACGTCGCCGAGCTGTGGCGCACCAACCGGGCCTGGCAGTCCACCCTGATGGTGGTCCGCCAGGAGGCCGTGGCCGTGGTGGAGACGGTGCTGCGCGAGGGCGTCGAGCGGGGGGAGCTCAGCACCGAGATCGACGTGCCGCTGACGGCCGCCGCCCTGGTCGGCATGGTGCTGGTGGCCGCGCTGGACTGGCAGGCCTTCCAGAGCGAGCGGTCGCTGGACGACGTCCACTCGGCGCTGTCGCTGCTGCTGCGGGGCCGGGTCAGCGGGAGCCGCTGAGGGACCCCCGGTCGGCGGTGCCCTCCGGGGAGCCGGGCGGCGTAGAACTGAGTATCCGTACCTAGGTGCACAGATGAGTACGCGTACGGATGGCTCCCACCTGCGCGGACAGCAGACTGGGGGCATCGGGCGGGGCACACGGCCCGCACCGCGGACACGGGGCCGCGGAGCGGACCGGGGCCCCGGCCGGGAGTGAGTGGGGGGACCCGGCAACGGGAAACGCCGGTGTGGTCGGGCTCGGGGGGAACGAGCCCGACCACACCGGCGTTTCGCCGTCGTGCCGCCGCGGCGGACTTCAGCCGCGGTTGCGCAGGGGGAGGCGGAAGCGGGCGCTGAGGGCCGTCGTCCGGGCCGAGACCGCGGCCAGCCGGGCCGACAGGGCCCAGGAGACGCGGGCCGCCGACCGGGGGAGCAGCAGCGCCCGCAGCCTGCCCGGCCGGGTCGCGGACGCCAGCAGCGCGCTCCGGGCCAGGAGGACGTCCTCGGACAGCCCCGGAGCGGAGACCTCCGCGCCGGGCGGGGCGTACAGCGCCCGCTCCACCGCACCCGCGACCCGGTGCACGGCCTGCGCGGCCTCCCCGTCCAGCCGGCCCAGGACCACCACGCGCGCCGCCGCCCGGCGCGGGGAGAGCGCCTCGTCGGGCGGGATGCCCACGTCCCAGGCGGCGTCACCGAGCTCCCGCCACGCGGCCAGGACGTCCCCGCCGGCCAGCCGCCGGCCGCGGACCCGGCGGCGCCACAGCACCGGCAGCAACGGCAGCCCCAGCACGGCCAGTACGGCCGCGCCCCAGCCGATGACCGCGCCCACGGGCAGGCCGCCGGAGCCGGGAGCGGCGGACTGCTTCGGCGCCGCGCCCCCGCACTCGCCGAGCTTCTTCAGCTCGGGCGGGCAGGCGTCGTTCTGCGAGGGGGCCGCCGAGGGCGCCGCCGCCGACTGCGAGGGCAGCGCGGACGGCGCGGACGGCTGCGGGAGCGGGGTGGCGGCGCGGCTGTAGTCCGGCACCGAGATCCCCGAGCGGGGCGTCGGCTCGAACCGGGTCCACCCCACGCCCTCGAAGTACAGCTCGGGCCACGCGTGCGCGTCCCGCATCGAGACGTTCACGCTGCCGTCGGACTGCTTCTCGCCCGGGGTGAAGCCGACCGCCACGCGCGCCGGGATGCCCAGCGTGCGCGACATCGCCGCCATCGAGAAGGCGAAGTGGACGCAGAAGCCCTCCTTGTCCTGGAGGAACCGGGCGATGGCCTGCGAACCCGTCCCCGAGGACACCTTCGTGTCGTAGCGGAAGCCGCCGTTCACCGCGAAGAAGTCCTGGAGCCGGACGGCCCGGGTGTAGTCGTCCTGCGCGCCCTGGGTCACCCGCCGGGCCGTGTCCGCCACCACCGGCGGCAGGTTGTCCGGCACCTTGGTGTACTCGGCCTGCACGAAGGGGTTCGGGCCCGGGGCGGACTGCAGCTGCGCCGCCGTCGGCCGCAGCACAAGGCTCCGTACGGTGTACTGCGCGCCCTGCACGTTCTGGAAGCGGTCCTTGCCCAGCTGGTCGCCGACCAGGGTCCGGCCGACCGGCTCGTACCGCCACTTGCCGGCGATGTCCACCTGCGTCGCCGGGTAGGGCATCGGCAGGTAGCGCTGGGCGTACGTCTCCGCCGCCGAGACGGTGGTGCGGATCTCGGCCGAGCCCTCGCGGACCCGTTCGCTCAGCCCCGCGGGGTTCGGCAGCCGCTCCGGCACGTCGGTCAGGGGGCGCCCGGAGGCTTCCCACTTGACCCCGTTGAACTCGTCCAGCGCCAGGATCCGCAGGTACTGCTCGCCCAGCTGCGGGCTGTCCGTGCGGTACTTGAGCACCACCCGGTTGTCCTGCGCGTTCAGGCTGCTCTGGAGCGACACCAGCGGGTTCACCGCGGAGATCGTGCCCCCGCCGCCCGCCCTGGCGGAGTCCTCACCGGGACGGCCGAGCACCCCGCCGCCGAGCGCGGGCAGCGCGGCCGGCACCGCCAGTGCCAGTCCCAGCGCGGCCACGCCGATCCGGCGGCCGGTGCGCACGGGCGCCAGGGCCCGTCCGCCGCCGCCCGGGCCGCCGCCGTAGCCGGAGGCGGCGGACACCCGCGCGCTCGGGGCCGCGCCGAAGACCCGTCCCCACTGGGCGAGCCGGTCACGGCCCTCGGACAGCAGCAGCATCAGGTAGCCCGCGCCGGCCAGCAGGAAGGCGAACCAGGAGCCGCCCCGCTCCGCCGACAGTCCGGCCGCCACCGAGTACAGCGCCAGCAGCGGCAGTCCGGCCGCCGCCGCCGAGCGCAGCGTGACCGCCAGGGCGTCGACGAGCAGGCCGATCAGCAGCACGCCGCAGAGCAGCAGCAGCCGGATGCCGTCCGTCAGGGGGGCCGGTATCGCGAACTCGCCGACGTCCCGCACGCCCTGCTGGAACAGCCCGCCGAAGTCGGTGACCAGGAAGGCCATCGGCCCGCTCCCGGTGGATTCGGTCTTGCCCGCGAACAGGAGCGCGAGCAGCAGCAGCGACACCAGCAGCTGCGCGCCCACGGTCAGCGGCCGGGCCAGCGGGATCCGCCGGCCCCCGGCGCCCACCGCGGCCTGCACGGCCAGCAGCGCGGCGGCCTGGAGCAGCCAGCCGGAGGTCTCCACCAGCGGGGCCAGTGACCAGGAGGTCAGCAGCGTCGCCAGCGCGGCGAAGAGCGTCACGCGCGCCCGCCCGCTCATACCAGGCCTCCGGGGGTCGTTCCCGTGCTTACGGGGGCGTTCCCGGCCTGCCGCCACAGATCGGCGAAGGCCGCGCCGGGCGGGACGGCCAGCGCCGTCCAGCCGGCGTCGCGCAGCCTGCGCAGCCGCTCTTCCACCCGCGAGGGCTCACCGGCCCAGGTCGCGGAGTCCAGTACGAACGCCACCGCTCCCGCGCTGCGCTGCCGCATCCGGGCCGCCATTTCCGTCTGTACGTCGTCCAGGTCGCCGAAGAACGCGACGAGCAGGCCGTCCCCGCCGGAGCCGAGCCCGGCCCCCGCCCCGCGCACGGCTTCGCAGGCGCGGGCGAGTCCGGAGCCCTGGGAGTGGCCGACCACCGCGAGGGTGTCCATCATCAGCCCGGCCGCCTCGGCGGACTCCTGCCCGCCCGAGGAGAACCCGCCGGCGCCCTCACCGGGCACCGAGTCGCCGGTGTCGGTCAGCAGCCGCACCGAGAACCCCTGCTCCAGGACGTGCAGCACGGTGGAGGCGGCGGCGGAGACCGCCCATTCGAAGGCGGAGTCGGGGCCCGCGCCCTCGTAGGCGCCGCCCCGGGTGTCGAGCAGGACGGTGGCCTTGCTGCGCTGCGGGGTCTCCTCGCGGCGCACCATCAGCTCGCCGTAGCGGGCGGTGGAGCGCCAGTGCACCCGGCGCAGGTCGTCGCCGCGCCGGTAGGTACGGGGGATGACGTCGTCGTCGCCGGCCAGCGCGAGGGAGCGGCGGGTGCCCTCGCCGTAGCCGTTGGCCTCGCCGGTCATCCGGACCGGGGGCAGGGGCTCGGTGCGGGGGACGACGGTGAGGGTGTCGTAGGCGCTGAAGGAACGGGTGAGCTCGACCAGCCCGAAGGGGTCGGTCAGCCGGAGCTGGAGCGGGCCCAGCGGGTAGCGGCCGCGCAGGTCGGAGCGGACCCGGTAGGAGACCTCGCGCCTGCCGCCGGCCTCGACCCGGTCCAGGACGAAGCGGGGCCGGGGTCCCAGGACGTAGGGCACCCGGTCCTGGAGCATCAGCAGTCCCGTGGGGATCCGGGAGACGTTCTCCAGCCGGAGCTGGACGCGGGCCTCGCCGCCGGCGGGCACCCGCGGCGGGGTCAGCCGCCGGTCGGCGGTGACCCGGTGGCGGGTGCGGTGCAGGGTCAGGACGCAGATCAGAGGCAGGACGACGAGCAGCAGGCCGACGCGGAGCAGCTGGCCCTGGCCGAGTACGTACGCGCACCCGGCCGCGGCGGTCCCGGCGGCCAGGAACGAGCGGCCCCGGGTGGTCAGCCCCGCCAGCGAGGCGCGCAGTCCGCCCGGGTCCCTCACCTGCCCGCCGGCGCCGTACGGGGCACCGGCACCCATCAGAAGCCCCGGATGCCCGCGCCGGGCGGCATCTCGCCGCGGGCGTGCGCGGCGGGGACGGGGGTGCGCTGGAGGATGTCCTGGACGACCTGCTCGGCGGTGCGCCGGTTCAGCTGTGCCTGCGCGGTGGGCAGCAGCCGGTGCGCGAGGACGGGCGCGGCCAGCTGCTGGACGTCGTCGGGCAGTACGTAGTCCCGGCCGGCCAGGGCGGCGGAGGCCTTCACGGCGCGCAGCAGGTGCAGGGTGGCGCGGGGCGAGGCGCCGAGGCGCAGGTCCGGGTGGCTGCGGGTGGCGGAGACCAGGTCGACGACGTAGCGGCGGACGGGCGGGGCGACGTACACCTCGCGGACGGCCTCGATGAGCTTGACGACGTCGTGGGCGTGCGCGACGGCGGTGAGGTCGTCGAGGGGGGAGACCCCGCCGTGCACGTCGAGCATCTGGAGCTCGGCGTCGGGGCTGGGGTAGCCGACGGAGACGCGGGCCATGAACCGGTCGCGCTGGGCCTCGGGGAGGGGGTAGGTGCCCTCCATCTCGACCGGGTTCTGGGTGGCGACCACCATGAAGGGGCTGGGCAGGGTGTAGGTGGTGCCGTCTATCGTGACCTGGCGCTCCTCCATCGACTCCAGCAGCGCGGACTGGGTCTTGGGGGAGGCGCGGTTGATCTCGTCGCCGATGACGATCTGCGCGAAGATCGCGCCCGGCTTGAACTCGAACTCGCGGCGCTGCTGGTCGTAGATGCTGACGCCGGTGATGTCGGAGGGCAGCAGGTCTGGGGTGAACTGGATGCGCTGGACCGAGCAGTCGATGGACTTGGCGAGCGTCTTGGCCAGCATGGTCTTGCCGACGCCGGGAACGTCCTCGATCAGCAGGTGGCCCTCGGCGAGGAGCACGGTCAGGGCGAGCCGGACGACCTCCGGCTTCCCCTCGATCACGCCCTCGACCGACTGGCGGATCCGCTCGGCCGTGCTGGTCAGATCAGCGAGGCTCGCTCGGTCGTCGTACGTGGTCACCTGGTTCTCCTCGGCCCTTTTCCAGGGCCGACGCTCTTGGCGCATGAACCGGCCCACCCCGAAACACGGACGCCGTTCCGGAGGGATTCCGGGGGGCGTCCCCCCGCATTCTTGACGCCGTCACGGCCCGGTGTCACTCACGAGGCCGGATCGATCTCCCGCAGGAGGCCCGTGTGCACGTCGAAGACGAAGCCTCGCACATCGTCCTTGTGGGGCAGGAAGGGGTTGGTGCGCACGCGCTGCATGGACTGGCGGACGTCCTGGTCCACGTCGCGGAAGGCCTCGACGGCCCAGGCGGGGCGCTGGCCGACCTCGTCCTCCAGCTCGTGCCGGAAGTCCTCGGTCAGGCTTTCGAGGCCGCAGCCGGTGTGGTGGATGAGTATCACCGTGCGGGTGCCCAGGGCGCGCTGGCTGATGGTGAGCGAGCGGATGGTGTCGTCGGTGACGACGCCGCCGGCGTTGCGGATGGTGTGGCAGTCGCCGAGCTCCAGGCCGAGGGCCTTGTGGAGGTCGAGGCGGGCGTCCATACAGGCCACGACGGCCACGTGGAGGACCGGGCGGGCGTCCATGCCGGGGTCGGTGAACTGCGCGGCGTACCGGCGGTTCGCCTCGACGAGGCGGTCGGTGACGGTTTCGCCGCCGGATCCCTCGGTGACGGGGCCGGCGGGCAGGGATGCGGAAGTCGTCATGGTTACGACGTTAGTGGTCACACGGCGGTGCGGCATTGAGTGAGGGTGGACAAAGAAGGTCAACGAGCCTTGTTGTGAGCTAACCCACAGGGGTGAGGCGGGGGCCGCCGTCCGGGTGATTCGGGGCTTTTGCGTGTTCCCTCCGCGTGGGGCGCACCGGGCGCGGGGCGGTTCGTTGACCGTGGCGACCGTTGCACTAAAGTGACGCGAACCGGCCGGAGCCCGGCCCTCACCCGGCCGCCCGGCCCCCTGGTAAAACTCCGCGTGCGCGGCGCGGCGTACGCCTGCCGCGCCGTTATCTGAGAGGGCGCTTTGACTAGCGAGTCCCGACATGTCCCGGTGATGCTCCAGCGGTGCCTGGACCTGTTGGCCCCGGCGCTGGAGAGGCCGGGGGCCGTGGTCGTCGACTGCACCCTCGGCCTCGGCGGCCACAGCGAGGCCCTGCTGACCCGGTTCCCCGAGGCCCACCTGATCGGCCTTGACCGCGACAAGGAAGCCCTGCGGCTCTCCGGCGAGCGCCTCGCGCCGTACGGCGACCGGGCCACCCTCGTCCACGCGATCTACGCCGACCTCGCCGAGGTGCTCGACAGCCTGGGGATCCCGGCCGTCCAGGGCATCCTCTTCGACCTGGGCGTCTCCTCCATGCAGCTCGACGAGGCCGACCGCGGGTTCGCGTACGCGCAGGACGCCCCGCTGGACATGCGCATGGACCAGACGACCGGCATCAGCGCCGCCGAGGTCCTCAACACCTACGCCCCCGGCGAGCTGGTGCGCATCCTGCGCCAGTACGGCGAGGAGAAGCAGGCGAAGCGGATCGTGTCGGCGATCGTGCGCGAGCGGGAGAAGGAGCCTTTCAGCAACAGCGCGCGGCTGGTGGAGCTGATCCGCGACGCGCTGCCGCAGGCCGCCAAGCGCACGGGCGGCAACCCCGCCAAGCGGACCTTCCAGGCCCTGCGCATCGAGGTCAACGGTGAGCTCTCCGGGCTGGAGAAGGCCATTCCGGCGGCGGTCGACCGGATCGCGGTCGGCGGGCGGATCGCCGTGCTCTCGTACCACTCGCTGGAGGACCGGCTGGTCAAGCAGGTCTTCGCGGCGGGCGCCACCTCCACGGCCCCGCCCGGACTGCCGGTCGTACCGGAGAAGTACCAGCCGAAGCTGAAGCTCCTGACGCGCGGGGCGGAACTGCCCACCGAGGAGGAGATCGCCGAGAACCGGCGGGCCGCCCCGGCCCGGTTCCGCGGCGTCGAGCGCATCCGCGAGGCGCGGCTGTGACCCCGGCGGGCCGCTCCCCGGGCGGCAAGGCCGGCAAGGCGGCCCGCCTCGTCCGGGTGCGGCCCGCCGCCGCCACGGCGGGGCAGGCGGCCCGGATGCCGTTCGTCCTGCTGGTGGTGGCACTGCTCGGCGGCGGGCTGATCAGCCTGCTGCTGCTGAACTCCGCGCTCAACCAGGGCTCCTTCCAGCTGACGAAGCTGAAGAAGGAGACCACCGCCCTGACGGACGAGCAGCAGGCGCTCCAGCGGGACGTCGACGCCTACTCCGCCCCGGACGCGCTCCAGCGGCGGGCGCACGAGCTGGGGCTGGTGCCGGGCGGCAGCCCCGTCTTCATCGGCTCCGACGGCAAGGTCGCCGGCACCCCCGCCCAGGCGGAGGCGCCGCCCGCGCCCTCGCCCCCGGCGGTCTCCCCGAGTGCGCAGCCGCCCGCGTCCGGCGCGGCGGCCCCGCCCTCGGGTGGCCCCGCGCCCGCCACGGGCCAGCCCGCACCCCCTCAAGCCCAGCCACAGCCGAGCCAGACCCCTGGAAGGTGACGTCGTGACGCGGACCCCTGCGGGGCATCTCCCCGCCCCGCCCTTCCACCGTTCCCCGGCCCCCACCCGGCCCCGCGCATCGAACGCCCGCGGGGCTGGGCGGGTCCCTGGCGGTGCCGTCCGGCCGGGCGCCCGCGGTCCCGTGGTGGCCGGGGGACGGAGGGGGCCCCGGTGAGTCCCAAGGAGCCTCCGCGCCGCCGGGTGCCCGGGCCGCCGCGGCCGCGGCCCGGGGAGCGGGCGCGGGCCACGGCCCGCCCGGCGTCCCGCCCCGCGACCCGGCGCCCCGCCGTGCGACGCACCCCGCACACCATCCGCCTCGGCAGCCCGAGGCCCCGGCTGCGCCTGGTCGGCGTGGGCCTGACCCTGGTCATGCTGGCCTTCGTCGTCCGGCTCCTGCAGGTGCAGGCCGTCGACGCCTCCGCGTACTCCGCCAAGGCCACCGAGAACCGCTTCGCCAGCTACACCCTGGCCGCCGAGCGCGGGGAGATCACCGACCGCAAGGGCGTGGCCCTGGCCACCAGCGTCGACGCGTACGACATCACCGCCGACCCCAAGATGTTCACCCCGCAGGAGAGCAAGGCCCCGGACGCCCCCGAGCAGGCCGCGGCCCTCCTCGCGCCGATCCTCGGCAAGGACGCCAAGGAACTCACCGCGCGCCTGAAGACCAAGAACACCCGCTACGTGATCCTGGCCCGCCGCCAGACCCCCCAGGTCTGGAACCAGATCAAGGACCTCAAGAAGCTCTTCGCCGACAAGGCCGCCGCCGACAAGAAGGGCAACGGCCCCGGCGCCAACGTCATCGCGGGCGTCTTCAACGAGGTCAGCAGCAAGCGCGTGTACCCGAACGGCGACCTCGCCGCCGGGATACTGGGTTACGTCAACGCCGAGGGCAAGGGCGGCGGCGGCCTGGAGTCCTCCCTCGACAAGAAGCTGGCCGGCAAGGACGGCCGGCTCACCTACGCCCAGTCCGGGGGCCGCCGCGTCCCCACCGCGGGATCCAGCGAGAAGCCCGCCGTACCCGGCGACGACATCGAGCTGACCATCGACCGCGACATCCAGTGGGCCGCGCAGTCCGCGATCGCCGAGCAGGTCGAGAAGTCCGGCGCCGACCGCGGCTACGTCGTCGTCCAGGACACCCGCACCGGCGAGGTCCTGGCCATGGCCAACGCCCCCGGCTTCGACCCCAACGACCTGACCCGGGCCCGCTCCGCCGCCATGGGCAACGCCGCCCTCCAGGACGTGTACGAGCCCGGATCCACCGCCAAGGTGATCTCGATGGCCGCCGTCCTGGAGGAGAAGAAGGCCGCCCCCGACACCCACGTCGAGGTCCCCAACCGGCTGCACCGCGGCGACCGGCTCTTCAAGGACGACGTCGACCACCCGACCTGGTACCTGACCCTCAACGGGGTCCTCGCCAAGTCCTCGAACATCGGCACCATCCTGGCCACCGGCCAGCTCGGCGCCACCCAGCCCGAGGCCAACCGGGTCCTGTACTCCTACCTCGACAAGTTCGGCATCGGACGCCCCACCGGCCTCAACTACCCCGGCGAGACCCGCGGCATCCTCGCCAGGCCGGAGGCCTGGTCCACCTCGCAGCAGTACACGATCCCCTTCGGCCAGGGCCTGTCCCTCAACGCCATGCAGGCCGCCTCCGTCTACTCCACCATCGCCAACGGCGGGGTCCGGATCACCCCGACCCTGGTGCGCGGCACCAAGGGCCCCGACGGCCGCTTCACCCCGGCCCCGGCACCCGAACAGACGCGCGTGATCAGCCAGGGGACCGCCAAGACCCTCGCGGAGATGCTCGAATCCGTCGTCGACGACCAGGAGGGCACCGGCACCAAGGCCCGCATCCCCGGCTACCGGGTCGGCGGCAAGACCGGCACCTCCAACCGGGTGGATCCGGCCACCGGCCGCTACAAGGGGTACACCGCCTCCTTCGCCGGGTTCGCCCCCGCCGACAACCCGCGGATCACCGTCTACTGCGCCATCCAGAACCCCACCAAGGGCAGTTACTTCGGCGGCCAGATCTGCGGCCCGATCTACAAGACGGTGATGGAGTTCGCGCTCAAGACCCTCCAGGTCGCACCCACCGGAACCGCCCCCGCGGGACTCCCGGTGACCTTCGACGGCGCCCCGCCGCCCGCCACCCCGAACACCACCCAGACCGGCCCGCAGACCGGCCCGCAGCCCGGGCAGTGAACCGGCCGCCCGGCCAGAGACGCGTGAGGCACCATCAGTGACAACCATCACCCCGAAACCCGGGAACCAATCGGCCGACGGCGCCCAGGGCGGGCCCTCGCTTCGCGAGCGGCCCGCCGCGCCCGGTACGCTCACCGCCGTGCCCCACGCTGATCAGCCCAGAACCGCCCCGAAAGACGCCCCGGCAGCGCCGCCGGGAGCGCCCCGGCCCGTGTCCGCCCGCCCGACCCCTCTGGGCGAGCTGGCCACCCTGCTGGGTCTGCCCGATCCGGGCGCGACACCGGTCACCGGCATCACGCACGACTCCCGTGCCGTGCGCCCCGGCGATCTGTACGCCGCCCTGCCCGGTGCCCGGCTCCACGGCGCGGACTTCGCGACGCAGGCCGCCGCCCTCGGCGCGGCCGCCGTGCTGACCGATCCGGCCGGCGCCGACCGCGCCGCCGCGACCGGCCTGCCGGTGCTCACCGTCGCCGACCCGCGCGCCCGGATGGGCGAGCTCGCCGCCGAGATCTACGGCCGCCCCGGTGAGGGCCTGCTCCAGCTCGGCATCACCGGCACCTCGGGCAAGACCACCACCGCGTACCTCGTCGAGGGCGGACTGCGCGCCGCCGGACGCACGACCGGACTGGTCGGCACCGTCGAGATGCGCATCGGCGACGAGCGCATCAAGTCCGAGCGCACCACCCCCGAGGCCACCGACCTCCAGGCCCTGTTCGCCGTCATGCGCGAACGCGGCGTCGAGGCCGTGGCCATGGAGGTCTCCAGCCACGCCCTGGTGCTGGGCCGGGTCGACGGATGCGTCTTCGACGTCGCCGTCTTCAACAACCTGAGCCCGGAACACATGGAGTTCCACTCCGACATGGAGGACTACTTCCAGGCCAAGGCGCAGCTCTTCACCGAGCGCCGCGCCCGCCTCGGCGTGGTCAACGTCGACGACGAGTACGGCCGCCGCCTCGCGAAGGAGGCACCGATCCCGGTCGTCACCTTCTCCGCCGCCGGCGACCCGGCCGCCGACTGGCGCGCCGAGGACGTGGTCAGCGGCCCCATGGACTCCACCCTGACCCTGGTCGGGCCCGAAGGACAGCGCGTACGGGCCACCGCCCCGCTGGCCGGCCCGTTCAACGTCGCGAACACCGTCGCCGCGATCGTCACGCTCGCCGCCGCCGGGCTGGACCCCCAGACCGCCGCCGACGGCGTCGCCGCGGTCCCCGGCGTCCCCGGCCGCCTGGAGCGGGTCGACGCGGGACAGCCGTACCTGGCCGTCGTCGACTACGCCCACAAGACGGACGCCGTCGAGTCGGTGCTGCGCGCCCTGCGCGAGGTCACCACCGGCAAGCTGCACATCGTCCTCGGCTGCGGCGGCGACCGCGACACCACCAAGCGCGCCCCGATGGGCGCCGCGGCGGCCCGGTACGCCGACACCGCCGTCCTGACCTCCGACAACCCGCGCTCCGAGGACCCCCTCGCGATCCTCGCCGCGATGTTCGAGGGCGCCGTCTCCGTCCCCGCCGAGGAGCGCGCCACCGTCCTCGTCGACGCCGACCGGGCCGCGGCCATCGCCACCGCCGTCGCGCGCGCCGGGGCCGGGGACACGGTCCTCGTCGCGGGCAAGGGCCACGAGCAGGGCCAGGACACGGCGGGCGTCGTACGCCCCTTCGACGACCGCGCCGTGCTCCGCGCGGCCATCGAGACCCAGCAGCGCAGCGCCCGACAGGCCGAGGTGAACCAGTGATCGCCCTTTCCCTCGCCGAGATCGCCGACATCACCGGCGGGCGGCCCCACGACATACCGGATCCCTCGGTGCGGATCGGCGGCCCCGTCGTCATCGACTCCCGCCAGGTGGAGCCCGGGAGCCTGTTCGCCGCCTTCGAGGGCGAGCACGTCGACGGCCACGACTACGCCGAGCGCGCGGTCGCGGCCGGCGCCGCGGCCGTCCTCGCCGCCCGCCCGGTCGGCGTTCCGGCGATCGTGGTCCCCGACGTGGAGAAGGCCCTCGGCGCCCTCGCCCGCACCGTCGTCGAACGCCTCGGCACCGACGTGGTGGCGCTGACCGGTTCGGCCGGCAAGACGTCCACCAAGGACCTCATCGCGCAGGTGCTCCAGCACCACGCGCCCACGGTGTGGACGCCCGGATCCCTCAACAACGAGATCGGCCTTCCGCTCACGGCCCTGAAGGCCACCGCCGAAACCCGGCACCTGGTCCTGGAGATGGGCGCCCGCGGCATCGGCCACATCGCCTACCTGACCGGTCTGACCCCGCCGCGGATCGGCCTCGTCCTGAACGTCGGGACCGCCCACATCGGCGAGTTCGGCGGTCGCGAGGCCATCGCCCAGGCCAAGGGAGAGCTGGTCGAGGCCCTGCCGGCGGAAGCCGACGGCGGGGTGGCCGTCCTCAACGCCGACGACCTGCTGGTGCGGGCCATGTCCGCCCGCACCAAGGCCCGTACCGTCCTGTTCGGGGAGGCCGAGGACGCCGACGTACGGGCCACCGAGGTGCGGATGACACCCGCCGGACAGCCCTCCTTCACACTCCACACCCCGACCGGGTGCAGCGATGTGACCTTGCGGCTGTACGGTGAGCACCACGTGTCGAACGCGCTCGCCGCGGCCGCCGTCGCCCATGTCCTGGGCATGTCCGTCGAAGAGATCGCCACGGCGCTCTCCGCGGCGGGCACGCTGTCTCGGTGGCGGATGGAGGTCACCGAGCGCGCGGACGGCGTGACGATCGTCAACGACGCCTACAACGCGAATCCCGAGTCCATGCGGGCCGCCCTGCGCGCACTTGCCGCGATGGGCGACTCCGCCAGGGCGAGGGGGGGACGTACGTGGGCGGTGCTCGGCCCCATGGCCGAGCTCGGCGACGCTGCGCTGGCCGAACACGACGCGGTGGGACGGCTCGCCGTCCGGCTCAACGTGAGCAAGCTCGTGGCAGTCGGGGGCAGGGAAGCGTCCTGGCTGCAACTGGGCGCATATAACGAGGGTTCGTGGGGTGAGGAGTCGGTGCTCGTGTCCGACGCGCAGGCGGCGGTGGACCTGTTGCGCAGTGAACTGCGCCCGGGGGACGTCGTGCTGGTGAAGGCTTCCAGGTCGATCGGCCTGGAACGGGTCGCGCAGGCGCTGCTCGACAGCGAGGGCGAGGTCGCCGGCCGATGAGGCAGATCCTGTTCGCGGGTGTCATCGGTATGTTCCTCACCGTCATCGGCACCCCCCTCCTGATCAAGCTGCTGGCCCGCAAGGGCTACGGCCAGTTCATCCGCGACGACGGCCCCCGCGGCCACGCCGGGAAGAAGGGCACGCCCACCATGGGCGGCATCTCCTTCATCCTGGCGACGCTCATCGCGTACGCGGCCACGAAGGCCATCACGGGCGAATCGCCGAGCATGTCCGGTCTGCTCGTGCTCTTCCTGATGGCGGGCATGGGCCTGGTCGGCTACCTCGACGACTACATCAAGATCGTCAAGCGCCGTTCGCTCGGTCTGCGGGCCAAGGCCAAGATGGCCGGCCAGCTGATCGTCGGCATCGCCTTCGCGGTCCTCGCGCTGCAGTTCTCGGACTCGCGCGGACTCACCCCGGCCTCCACGAAGCTGTCGTTCGTCACGGACTTCGGCTGGTCGATCGGCCCCGTGCTGTTCGTGGTCTGGGCGCTGTTCATGATCCTGGCCATGTCCAACGGCGTGAACCTCACCGACGGTCTGGACGGCCTGGCCACCGGCGCCGCCGTGATGGTCTTCGGCGCCTACACCTTCATCGGCGTCTGGCAGTTCCAGGAGTCCTGCGTCAACGCGCAGACCCTGACCAACCCGAACGCCTGTTTCGAGGTGCGCGACCCGCTGGACCTCGCGGTCGTCGCCTCCGCCCTGATGGGAGCCTGCTTCGGCTTCCTGTGGTGGAACACCTCGCCCGCCAAGATCTTCATGGGTGACACCGGCTCGCTCGCCCTCGGCGGCGCACTCGCGGGCCTCGCCATCTGCTCCCGCACGGAGTTCCTGATGGCGCTCCTCGGCGGCCTCTTCGTGCTCATCACGATGTCGGTCGTCATCCAGGTCGGCTCCTTCAAGCTGACCGGAAAGCGCGTCTTCCGCATGGCCCCGCTCCAGCACCACTTCGAACTCAAGGGCTGGTCCGAAGTCCTCGTCGTGGTCCGCTTCTGGATCATCCAGGGCATGTGCGTGATCGTCGGTCTCGGTCTCTTCTACGCGGGATGGGCAGCAGACAAGTGACCTCCTGGCAGGACAGGAACATCACCGTCGCCGGCCTCGGCGTGAGCGGCGTCAGCGCCGCCCGCGCCCTGGCCGGCCTCGGCGCTTCGGTGACCGTCGTCGACGGCGGCGACAGCGAGGGCCACCGGGCGCGGGCCGCGGAGCTGGAGGCGGCGGGCATCTCCGTGCGCCTGGGCGACGCCGACACGCTCCCCGAGGGCACCGACCTCGTGGTCACCTCGCCCGGCTGGAAGCCCGGCAGCCCGCTCTTCGAGGCCGCCGGCAAGGCCGGGGTGGACGTCGTGGGCGACGTCGAGATCGCCTGGCTGCTGCGGGGCGAGAACGCCGCCCCCTGGCTCGCGATCACCGGCACCAACGGCAAGACCACCACCACCCAGATGCTCGCGTCGATCCTGCGCGCGGCCGGTCTGAAGACCGCGGCCGTCGGCAACATCGGCACCCCGATCATCGACGTGGTGACCGGCGACGAGACCTACGACGTCCTCGCCGTCGAGCTCTCCAGCTACCAGCTGCACTGGGCGCCCTCCGTGCGCGCCCACTCGGCGGCCGTCCTCAACCTGGCCCCGGACCACCTCGACTGGCACGGCTCGATGGACGCCTACGCCGCCGACAAGGGCCGCATCTACGAGGGCAACACGGTCGCCTGCGTCTACAACGTCGCCGACCCCGCCACCGAGGCCCTGGTCGTCGAGGCCGACGTCGAGGAGGGCTGCCGCGCCATCGGCTTCACCCTCGGCGCCCCCGGCCCCTCCATGCTCGGCGTGGTCGACGGGATCCTCGTGGACCGCGCCTTCGTCGAGAACCGGCAGAAGAACGCGCAGGAGCTCGCCGAGGTCAAGGACGTCAACCCGCCCGCCCCGCACAACATCGCCAACGCCCTCGCGGCGGCGGCCCTCGCCCGCGCCTTCGGCGTGGAACCGCGCGCGGTCCGCGACGGCCTGCGCGACTTCCGTCCCGACGCCCACCGCGTCTCGTACGTGGACGAGGTCGGCGGGGTCACGTACATCGACGACTCCAAGGCCACCAACACGCACGCCGCGGAGGCCTCCCTCGCGGCCTTCGAACCGGTCGTCTGGATCGCCGGGGGCCTCGCCAAGGGCGCGACCTTCGACGAGCTCGTCCAGAAGTCCGCCGACCGGCTGCGCGCGGTGGTGCTGATCGGCGCCGACCGGGCGCTGATCGCCGAGGCGCTGGCGCGACACGCCCCCGAGGTCCCGGTCGTCGACCTCGAACGGACCGACACTGGGGCGATGCTCGCAGCTGTCCGGGAGGCGGCCCGGCTCGCGAAGTCCGGCGACACGGTCCTGCTCGCTCCCGCGTGTGCCTCGATGGACATGTTCGCGAACTACAACAAGCGCGGGGACGCGTTCGCCGACGCCGTGCGCGAACTGGCCGCCGAGAGCGCCTAGGTCGATCCGGGGCAGGGATCCTGCCCGACCCGGCTGCTCGCCTCGTACGAGTGGAGGGGAAGATCACAGATGCCGGCCAAGCAGATGCTGCCGGGGCGGCGGCCCGCCGCCGTGAAGGCGCAGGGCCGCAAACGCCCCGCGGTCACCGCCCGGCGGCCCGCCCGCGGGCCGCTGCAGCGGCTGCGGCGCGCACAGCGGCAGTTGAGCAAGGCCTGGGACCGGCCGCTCACCGCGTATTACCTGATTTTCGGCAGCTCGCTGCTCCTCACCGGGCTCGGCCTGGTGATGGTCTACTCGGCCTCCATGATCAAGGCCCTCCAGCTGGGCCTGGGGGACGCCTACTTCTTCAAGAAGCAGTTCCTGGCCGCCCTGATCGGCGCGGTCCTGCTCTTCGCCGCCTCCCGGATGCCGGTCAAGCTGCACCGGGCCCTGTCCTACCCGGTGCTCGCCGGCACCCTGTTCCTGATGGTCCTGGTCCAGGTCCCCGGGATAGGGGTCTCGATCAACGGCAACCAGAATTGGATCTCCCTTGGCGGTCCGTTCATGCTCCAGCCCAGTGAGTTCGGCAAGCTGTCCCTGATCCTGTGGGGCGCCGACCTGCTGGCCCGCAAGGGGGACAAGGGGCTGCTGAGCCAGTGGAAGCACCTGCTGGTGCCGCTGGTCCCGGTGGCCTTCCTGCTGCTCGGGCTGATCATGCTGGGCGGCGACATGGGCACCGCGATGATCCTGGGCGCCGTCCTGTTCGGGCTGCTCTGGCTCGCCGGGGCGCCGACCCGGATGTTCGCCGGGGTCCTGCTCTTCGCGGGTGTGATCGTCGCACTGCTCATCAAGACCAGCCCGCACCGCATGGACCGGCTCGCCTGCCTCGGGGCGACGGATCCGGGCAAGAACGACCTTTGCTGGCAGGCCGTGCACGGGATCTACGCCCTGGCATCCGGAGGATGGTTCGGTTCCGGTCTGGGGGCGAGTGTGGAAAAATGGGGGCAACTGCCCGAAGCCCACACCGACTTCATCTTTGCCATCACGGGTGAGGAACTGGGGCTGGCGGGGACGCTGTCGGTGCTCGCCCTGTTCGCGGCTCTAGGCTATGCGGGTATCCGCGTGGCCGGACGCACGGAGGACTCCTTCGTACGGTATGCCGCGGGAGGCGTCACCACGTGGATCACGGCCCAGGCCGTGATCAACATCGGTGCGGTGCTCGGCCTGCTGCCGATCGCCGGTGTGCCCCTCCCGCTGTTCTCCTACGGAGGGTCGGCCCTGCTGCCGACCATGTTCGCGGTCGGACTGCTCATCGCCTTCGCGCGGGAGGAGCCGGCGGCGCGAGCGGCGCTCGCGATGCGCCAGCCGAGGTTCGGCCGGCAGCGGAGCGGGCCGATATGGAAGTCGATGAGACGGCGCGTCAAGAGGCGTCCGTCCGGAGAGCGGTGAATTTCGGTGCATGTCGTACTCGCCGGTGGGGGGACCGCCGGCCACATCGAGCCGGCGCTCGCCCTCGCGGACGCCCTGCGCAGGCAGGACCCGACCGTGGGCATCACCGCCCTCGGTACCGAACGCGGCCTTGAAACGCGGCTGGTCCCGGAGCGGGGCTACGAGCTGGGCCTGATCCCCGCCGTACCGCTGCCCCGCAAGCCCACCCCCGAGCTGATCACCGTCCCCGGGCGGCTCCGCGGCACCATCAAGGCCGCCGAGGAGATCCTGACCCGGACCAAGGCGGACTGCGTCGTCGGCTTCGGCGGCTACGTGGCCCTGCCCGGCTACCTGGCCGCCAAGCGGCTCGGGGTGCCGATCATCGTCCACGAGGCCAACGCCCGGCCCGGACTGGCCAACAAGATCGGCTCGCGCTACGCGCACGCCGTCGCGGTGTCCACCCCGGACAGCAAGCTGCGCGGCGCCCGCTACGTGGGCATCCCGCTGCGCCGGTCCATCTCCACCCTCGACCGGGCCGCCGTCCGCCCCGAGGCCCGCGCCGCCTTCGGGCTGGACCCCAACCTGCCGACGCTGCTGGTCTCCGGCGGCTCGCAGGGCGCCCGCCGCCTCAACGAGGTGATCCAGCAGGTCGCTCCGACCCTCCAGCGCTCCGGGATCCAGATCCTGCACGCGGTCGGCCCGAAGAACGAACTGCCGCGTGTCGACAACATGCCCGGGATGCCGCCGTACGTCCCGGTACCGTACGTGGACCGGATGGACCTCGCGTACGCCGCCGCCGACATGATGCTGTGCCGCGCGGGTGCGATGACCGTCGCCGAACTCTCCGCCGTCGGACTGCCGGCCGCCTACGTACCGCTGCCCATCGGCAACGGCGAACAGCGGCTCAACGCCCAGCCGGTGGTCAAGGCCGGCGGCGGCCTGCTCGTGGACGACGCGGAACTGACGCCCGACTGGGTGCTCGGCCAGGTCCTCCCGGTGCTGTCCGATCCGCACCGCCTCTACGAGATGTCCCGGGCCGCCGCCGAGTTCGGCCGCCGGGACGCCGACGAGCTGCTCGTCGGCCTGGTCTACGAGGCGGTCGCGGCCAACAGGGCCCGCTGAGGCGGGAAGCCAGACCCAGGAGGCACAGGAGTGGCCGGAGCGACGACGGCACAGCGCGGCACGTCCGACCGGTCGGGCCGGGGCGGGAAAAAGCGCCCGGGTCCGTCCAAGCCGCCCAAGCCGCCCAAGTCGTCGAAGGGGTCCGGCCCCCGGGGACCCGGTGGCGCGCGAGCGCGCCGGGTCCCCGTCCTGGCCTCCCTCGCCGCCGCCGCGCTCCTCGCCGGGGGCGGCACCTGGGCGCTCTACGGCTCCTCCTGGCTCCGCGTCGAGCGGGTCACGGCCTCCGGCACCGAGGTGCTCACCCCCGAACAGGTCCTCACGGCCGCGGCCGTGCCCGTCGGCGCGCCCCTCGTCAGCGTGGACACGGACGAGATCGCGAGCCGTCTGCGCGGGCGGCTGCCCCGTATCGATTCGGTCGACGTGGTGCGGTCCTGGCCGCACGGAATCGGGCTGAAAGTGACGGAACGCAAACCCGTCCTGCTCATCAAGAAGGAAGCGGAGTTCGTCGAAGTGGACGCGACCGGTGTGCGATTCGACACGGTCGGACGCGCGCCCGCAGGTGTTCCGGTGCTGGAATTGGCCGCGGAGCACTCGCCGAGCGCCCGCCGCTTCGACGAGCAGCGGCTCCTGCGGGAGGCGGTGGGCATCGCCGGGAGCCTGCCCGCCGCGATCGCGAAAGAGACTTTGCAGGTCAAGGTGCGGTCGTACGATTCGGTGCTGCTCCAGCTGACCAAGGGGCGCACGGTCGTGTGGGGGAGCGGGGAACTGGGCGAGGCGAAGGGCCGCGCGCTGACCGCTCTGCTGAAAGCCGCGCCCAAGGCCGACCACTTCGACGTGAGCGTCCCCACCGCACCTGCGGTGTCCGGGAGTTGACGTCCGGTCGAACAGCGAAGCACCCTGGTTGGCCACCGATACGGGTGATCACATAGGGTGAAAAGAAAAACGGGAGGTTCGGCGTGTTCGTTGAACCCGCGCTACTTGTCGACTTAGTGTCCTGTTCGGAAGAGTCCAGAGAACAGACACACCCCTAACCCTAAACTTCAGGGTTAGGGTTCGGGTCGGCGCGTACGAACCGTCCCAATTTCGGCATCAGTCGTCGCACCGCAGACCCGCGAAGCGGCGACACGTAATCGAGGCGAGAGGCCTTCGACGTGGCAGCACCGCAGAACTACCTCGCAGTCATCAAGGTCATCGGTGTCGGCGGCGGTGGTGTCAATGCCATCAACCGAATGATCGAGGTCGGTCTCAAGGGTGTCGAGTTCATCGCCATCAACACGGACGCCCAGGCGCTGTTGATGAGCGACGCCGACGTCAAGCTCGACGTCGGCCGTGAACTCACCCGAGGCCTCGGCGCCGGAGCCAACCCGGCCGTCGGCCGCAAGGCGGCAGAGGACCACCGTGAGGAGATCGAGGAGGTCCTCAAGGGGGCCGACATGGTCTTCGTCACCGCCGGCGAGGGCGGCGGCACCGGCACCGGCGGCGCACCCGTCGTGGCCAACATCGCGCGCTCGCTGGGCGCCCTGACGATCGGTGTGGTCACCCGGCCGTTCACCTTCGAGGGCCGGCGCCGCGCGAACCAGGCGGAGGACGGCATCGCCGAGCTCCGCGAAGAGGTCGACACCCTCATCGTCATCCCCAACGACCGCCTGCTGTCCATCTCGGACCGCCAGGTCAGCGTCCTGGACGCCTTCAAGTCGGCCGACCAGGTCCTGCTCTCCGGCGTCCAGGGCATCACCGACCTCATCACCACCCCGGGCCTGATCAACCTGGACTTCGCGGACGTCAAGTCCGTGATGTCCGAGGCCGGCTCCGCGCTGATGGGCATCGGCTCGGCCCGCGGCGACGACCGCGCCGTGGCCGCCGCCGAGATGGCGATCTCCTCGCCGCTGCTGGAGGCCTCCATCGACGGGGCGCGGGGCGTCCTGCTCTCCATCTCCGGCGGCTCGGACCTGGGTCTCTTCGAGATCAACGAGGCCGCGCAGCTGGTGAGCGAGGCCGCGCACCCCGAGGCGAACATCATCTTCGGCGCCGTCATCGACGACGCTCTGGGCGACGAGGTACGGGTCACCGTCATCGCGGCCGGGTTCGACGGCGGACAGCCCCCGGCCCGCCGCGACAACGTCATCGGCGCCGCGTCCACCAAGCGCGAGGAGCCGGCCCCCGCGCCGGTGCGCGCCCCGGAGCCGGTCCGCCCGGCCTTCGGCGGACTCGGCACGGTCACCCCGCGCGAGGAGCCCCCGGCACCGGTGGAGATCCCCGTCGAGCCGGCGCCCGCGCCGCAGGTGCCGACGGCCCGGCCGTACCAGGACAGCCCGGCCGAAGAGCTGGATGTTCCGGACTTCTTGAAGTGACACTGGGGCAGCATCACGAGAGCGGCGCCCACTTCGCCTTCACCGACCGGTGGGGCGGGGTGAGCGCCGTTCCGTACGAGGAGCTCAATCTCGGCGGCGCGGTCGGAGACGACCCGGCCGCCGTTCGCGCGAACCGGGCCGCCGCGGCGACGGAGCTGGGCATCGATGCGGCCCGCGTCGTGTGGATGAACCAGGTGCACGGGCGGGACGTGGCGGTGGTGGACGGCCCCTGGCCGGACGGCGAGCCGGTCCCCTCGGTGGACGCGGTGGTGACCGCCCGTCGGGGGCTCGCCCTCGCCGTGCTCACCGCCGACTGCACCCCCGTGCTGCTGGCCGACCCCGTCGCCGGGGTCGTCGGCGCCGCCCACGCGGGGCGGCCCGGGCTGGTCGCCGGGGTGGTGCCGGCCGCGGTCGAGGCGATGACGGCCCTGGGCGCGGACCCCGCGCGCATGGTCGCCCGTACCGGACCGGCCGTCTGCGGGCGGTGCTACGAAGTGCCCGCCGAGATGCGGGAGGCGGTCGCCGCCGTGGTTCCGGCCGCGTGGGCCGAGACCAGCTGGGGGACTCCGGCGGTGGACGTGGTCGCCGGGGTGCACGCGCAGCTGGCGGAGGCGGGGGTGGCGTACCGCCACCGTTCCGCGGTCTGCACACTGGAGTCGCGGGACCACTTCTCGTACCGCCGCGACCGGGTGACCGGGCGGCTTGCCGGATATGTGTGGTTGGAACGGATTGATGACAGACCGTAAGTCGGAACTCGCGGAGAACCTCGCGCGGGTGGAGGAGCGCATCGCGTCCGCCTGCGCGGCCGCGGGCCGGGGGCGGGACGAGGTGACCCTCATCGTGGTCACCAAGACGTACCCGGCGAGCGACGTACGACTGCTGACGGAGCTGGGTGTCCGTCATGTTGCGGAAAACCGGGACCAGGACGCCGCGCCCAAGGCCGCGGCCTGCGCGGATCTGCCGCTGAACTGGCATTTCGTGGGTCAGTTGCAGACGAACAAAGTCCGTTCCGTGGCGGGATACGCGCATGTCGTGCAGTCGGTCGACCGGCCGAAGCTCGTCACGGCACTGTCGGCGGCCGCGCAGGCGCAGGGACGCGAACTCGGCTGTCTGGTGCAGATCGCGCTCGACGCCGAGTCGGGGGAGCGCGGCGCCCGCGGAGGCGCGGCGCCGGACCTGCTCCCGGAGTTGGCGGACCTCGTGGCCGCCGCGCCGGGACTGCGGATCGACGGTCTGATGACCGTGGCCCCGCTGGCCGGCCCTTACGCGGGGCGCGAACGGGCGGCCTTCGAGCGGCTGGTGGAATTGTCATCCGGCCTGCGCGCGGACCATCCGGCTGCCACGATGGTGTCGGCCGGAATGAGCGCCGACCTGGAACAGGCCGTGCTGGCGGGTGCGACACATGTACGCGTCGGCACTGCGGTACTCGGCGCGAGACCCCGGCTCGGGTAACGTCGCGAAGAAAGTCGGACCACAGCAGAAAATATGGTCATTTCCGCAGATGAGCGGACAGACCAAGTGGATCGCGGGCAGTTGGTGACTTTGGTGACACAGCTACTTTGCTGACGGACACAGCGACACCTGCGACAGGGCGATCCACCACAGAGCGGAGGACTCGGAGAATGGCCGGCGCGATGCGCAAGATGGCGGTCTACCTCGGCCTCGTGGAGGACGACCGGTACGACAACCCGGGGTACGACCCCGATGACGAGTTCGAGCCCGAGCCGGAGCCGGAGCGCGCGCGGGACCGGGATCGCCGACAGCAGCCCGTGCACCAATCGCCCGTACCGGACGAACCGGTACGAGTCGTACAGCCTCCGGCGCCGCGGGAACCCCTCCCAATTCCGTCAGAAAACGGACGTCCCGCGCGAATTGCCCCCGTGGCATCCATCACACCTGACCGCACCAACCTGGAGAAGAACGCCCCCGTGATCATGCCCAAGGTCGTCTCCGAGCGGGAGCCGTACCGCATCACGACGCTGCACCCCCGGACCTACAACGAGGCCCGTACCATCGGGGAACACTTCCGTGAGGGCACTCCGGTGATCATGAATCTCACGGAGATGGACGACACGGACGCGAAGCGTCTCGTCGACTTCGCCGCCGGCCTCGTCTTCGGTCTGCACGGCAGTATTGAACGCGTGACACAGAAGGTGTTCCTGCTGTCGCCTGCTAACGTCGATGTCACGGCGGAGGACAAGGCCCGCATCGCGGAGGGCGGGTTCTTCAACCAAAGCTAGACCGATCCGTCAGACACGGGACCGGGAACAGAGCGAGAACGGGGAGAGGGAAGCGCGGGATGGGCGTCGCACTGCAAGTGGTCTACATCGCGCTGATGTGCTTCCTCATCGTGCTGATCTTCCGACTGGTCATGGACTACGTGTTCCAGTTCGCACGTTCATGGACACCCGGCAAGGCGATGGTGGTCGTTCTGGAGGCCACCTACACTGTCACCGATCCACCGCTCAAGCTTCTCCGGCGATTCATCCCGCCGTTGCGTCTCGGGGGCGTGGCACTCGACCTGTCCTTCTTCGTTCTGATGATCATCGTTTACATCCTCATCAGTTTCGTGAGCACCGCTGCGAGAAGCGTGTGAACGATGTGCTTCCCCGCGGGCGCGGGGACAGTCCCGATACGGTCTTGCCGACTGCCGACGACTACGTAGAGGTGAAGAAGACATGCCGCTGACCCCCGAGGACGTGCGGAACAAGCAGTTCACGACCGTCCGCCTCCGAGAAGGCTATGACGAGGACGAGGTCGATGCCTTCCTCGACGAGGTCGAGTCCGAACTGACGCGCCTGCTGCGCGAGAACGAGGACCTGCGCGCCAAGCTGGCCGCCGCGACGCGTGCCGCCGCGCAGAACCAGCAGCAGCAGAACATGCGCAAGCCGGAGCCCCAGGACCAGCGAGGCCCGGGCGCCCCCGTGCCCGCGGCCATATCCGGCCCGCCGCAGCAGCAGCAGCCGCAGATGGGCCCGCCGCAGCTTCCCGGCGGCCAGCCGCAGCTGCCGGCCGGTCCCGGTGGACACGGACCGCAGGGTCCGGGCCCGATGGGCAACCCCATGCAGCAGCAGTCCATGGGTGGCCAGCACCCCATGGCGCCGCAGCAGCAGATGGGCCAGCCCCCCATGCAGCAGCAGTCCATGGGTGGCCAGAACCCGCTCGGCCAGCCGATGGGCCAGCAGATGCAGCCGATGGGGCAGCAGATGCAGCCCATGGGTCAGCAGATGCAGCAGATGCAGCAGCCGCCGCAGCTCCCGCAGCAGGGCCCCGGTGGCGACAGCGCCGCCCGCGTCCTGTCGCTCGCGCAGCAGACCGCCGACCAGGCGATCGCGGAGGCCCGCTCCGAAGCCAACAAGATCGTCGGCGAGGCCCGTTCGCGCGCCGAGGGCCTGGAGCGGGACGCCCGCGCCAAGGCCGACGCGCTGGAGCGGGACGCGCAGGAGAAGCACCGCGTCGCGATGGGTTCCCTGGAGTCCGCCCGCGCCACCCTGGAGCGCAAGGTCGAGGACCTGCGGGGCTTCGAGCGCGAGTACCGTACGCGTCTGAAGTCCTACCTTGAGTCGCAGCTGCGCCAGCTGGAGACCCAGGCCGACGACTCCCTGGCCCCGCCGCGCACCCCGGCCGGTCCGGCGCTGCCGCCGTCGCCTTCGCCGTCGATGGCTCCGGCCGGTGCGATGGGCCACTCCATGGGCAACCCGTCCATGGGTGCTCCGTCCCCCATGGGCGGTCCCTCCCCGATGGGTGGTGGCCCGTCCTACGGCGGCCAGCAGCAGATGTCCCCGGCGATGACGCAGCCGATGGCTCCGGTGCGGCCGGCTGCGCCGCAGCCGATGCAGCAGGCGCCGTCTCCCATGCGGGGCTTCCTGATCGACGAGGACGACAACTAGGCGCCGCCGTTCGTCGTCGGCAGCCTTACGGGCCGGGCCCGGGTTCCCATCGGAACCCGGGCCCGGCCCGTTCCGCGTCCCGGCGCCGCTGCCGCTGCCGCTGCGCGGGCTTCCTCCCCGCCCCACCCTTCCACCGTTCCCGCCTCAGTCGCCGGCGGGGCTGGATGCTCCAGCCCCGCCGGCGATTGAGGCGCGGGCGCGGAGCGCCGTGTAGTGGGCCGCGCCCCGCGATCGAGGCGGGTAACGGAAAACGAAACGGCCCGCACCCCCCCCGGAGGGGAAGGGTGCGGGCCGTCGGGTCCGGTTACGCCTTGCGGAGGCGGAACGTCAGGGACAGGGGCTCGTCCGTGAAGGGCTCGCCGTACGCCGCGTCCCCCTCGCCGGAGGCGAAGTCCGTGGCGAGGACCTCGTCCGCGATCAGGGCCGCGTGGTCCGTCAGGGCCGTGACGACCTCCGGCTCGGTGGCCGACCACCGCAGGGCGATCCGGTCCGCCACGTCGAGGCCGGAGTTCTTGCGGGCCTCCTGGATCAGGCGGATCGCGTCACGGGCCAGGCCCGCCAGCTTCAGCTCCGGCGTGATCTCCAGGTCCAGGGCGACCGTCGCGCCGGAGTCGGAGGCCACCGACCAGCCCTCGCGCGGGGTCTCCGTGATGATGACCTCCTCCGGGGTGAGGGCGACGGACTCGCCGTTCACCTCGACCTCGGCGGAGCCGGCCCGCAGGGCCAGCGACAGCGCCGCCGCGTCGGCCGCGGCCACCGCCTTCGCCACGTCCTGCACGCCCTTGCCGAAGCGCTTGCCCAGCGCCCGGAAGTTCGCCTTCGCCGTGGTGTCCACCAGGGACCCGCCGACCTCCGAGAGGGAGGCCAGGGAGGAGACGTTCAGCTCCTCCGTGATCTGGGCCTGGAGCTCCGGCGACAGCGCGTCGAAGCCCACCGCGCCGACCAGCGCCCGCGACAGCGGCTGGCGGGTCTTGACGCCCGACTCGGCGCGCGTGGCCCGGCCCAGCTCCACCAGACGGCGGACCAGCAGCATCTGCTGGGACAGGACCGGGTCGATCGCCGAGGCGTCCGCGGCCGGCCAGCCGGACAGGTGCACCGACTCCGGGGCCTCCGGGGTGACCGGGACGATCATGTCCTGCCAGACCCGCTCCGTGATGAAGGGGGTCAGCGGGGCCATCAGGCGGGTCACCGTCTCGACGACCTCGTGCAGGGTGCGCAGGGCACCCTTGTCGCCCTGCCAGAAGCGGCGGCGCGAGCGGCGCACGTACCAGTTCGAGAGGTCGTCGACGAAGGCGGAGAGGAGCTTGCCGGCGCGCTGGGTGTCGTACGCCTCCATCGCCTCGGTGACGTCGGTGACCAGGGTGTGGAGCTCGGAGAGCAGCCAGCGGTCCAGGACCGTGCGGTCGGCCGGGGCCGGGTCCGCGGCCGAGGGCGCCCAGTTCGACGTACGGGCGTACAGCGCCTGGAAGGCGACCGTGTTCCAGTACGTGAGCAGGGTCTTGCGGACGACCTCCTGGATCGTGCCGTGGCCGACGCGCCGCGCCGCCCACGGGGAGCCGCCGGCCGCCATGAACCAGCGCACCGCGTCGGCGCCGTGCTGGTCCATGAGCGGGATCGGCTGGAGGATGTTGCCCAGGTGCTTGGACATCTTGCGGCCGTCCTCGGCGAGGATGTGGCCCAGGCAGACCACGTTCTCGTAGGAGGACTTGTCGAAGACGAGGGTGCCGACCGCCATCAGCGTGTAGAACCAGCCGCGGGTCTGGTCGATGGCCTCCGAGATGAACTGCGCCGGGTAGCGCTTCTCGAAGATCTCCTTGTTCTTGTACGGGTAGCCCCACTGCGCGAACGGCATCGAGCCCGAGTCGTACCAGGCGTCGATGACCTCGGGGACGCGGACGGCCTCCAGGGAGCAGCCCTCGGCCGTGCAGGTGAAGGTGACGTCGTCGATGTACGGGCGGTGCGGGTCCAGGGCCGAGTGGTCCTGCCCGGACAGCTCGGACAGCTCGGCGCGGGAGCCGACGCAGGTGAGGTGGTTCTCCTCGCAGCGCCAGATCGGCAGCGGGGTGCCCCAGTAGCGGTTGCGGGACAGCGCCCAGTCGATGTTGTTGTTCAGCCAGTCGCCGAAGCGGCCCTGCTTGACCGAGTCCGGGAACCAGTTCGTCTTCTCGTTCTCCCGCAGCATCGCGTCCTTGACGGCGGTGGTGCGGATGTACCAGGACGGCTGCGCGTAGTAGAGCAGGGCCGTGTGGCAGCGCCAGCAGTGCGGGTAGCTGTGCTCGTAGGCGATGTGCTTGAAGAGCAGGCCGCGCGCGTCGAGGTCGGCGGTGAGCTTCTCGTCGGCCTTCTTGAAGAAGACGCCGCCGACCAGCGGGACCTCCTCCTCGAAGGTGCCGTCGGGGCGGACCGGGTTCACGACCGGCAGGCCGTACGCGCGGCAGA
Source organism: Streptomyces lavendulae subsp. lavendulae (assembly GCF_002803845.1). Classification (GTDB taxonomy): domain Bacteria; phylum Actinomycetota; class Actinomycetes; order Streptomycetales; family Streptomycetaceae; genus Streptomyces; species Streptomyces lavendulae. The sequence goes on from NZ_CP024985.1 coordinate 6,023,230, forward strand.
CCGCGAGGTCGTCGGCGCCGAAGGCGGGGGACTGGTGGACCAGACCGGTGCCGTCCTCGGTCGTGACGTACTCGGCGTTCACGACGTAGTGGGCGGGCTCCGGGAAGTCGACGAGCTCGAAGGGGCGCTGGTACGTCCAGCGCTCCATCTCCTTGCCGGTGAAGGTCTGGCCGGTGGCCTCCCAGCCCTCGCCGAGGGACTTCTCCAGCAGCGGCTGGGCGACGACCAGCTTCTCGGTGCCGTCCGTGGCGACCACGTACGTGACCTCGGGGTGGGCGGCGACCGCGGTGTTGGAGACCAGGGTCCAGGGGGTCGTCGTCCAGACCAGCAGCGCCGCCTCGCCCGCGAGCGGGCCGGAGGTCAGCGGGAAGCGGACGTAGACCGAGGGGTCCACGACCGTCTCGTAGCCCTGCGCCAGCTCGTGGTCGGAGAGGCCGGTGCCGCAGCGCGGGCACCAGGGGGCGACGCGGTGGTCCTGGGTGAGCAGGCCCTTGTTGAAGATCTCCTTCAGCGACCACCACACGGACTCGACGTACTCGGGGTCCATGGTCCGGTAGGCGTCGTCCAGGTCGACCCAGTAGCCCATCCGGGTCGTGAGCTCGGCGAACGCGTCGGTGTGGCGGGTCACGGACTCGCGGCACTTGGCGTTGAACTCGGCGATGCCGTAGGCCTCGATGTCCTGCTTGCCGTTGAAGCCGAGTTCCTTCTCGACGGCGAGCTCGACGGGCAGCCCGTGGCAGTCCCAGCCGGCCTTGCGGGCCACGTGGTAGCCGCGCATGGTGCGGAACCGGGGGAAGACGTCCTTGAAGACGCGGGCCTCGATGTGGTGTGCGCCGGGCATGCCGTTCGCGGTCGGCGGGCCCTCGTAGAAGACCCACTCGGGGCGTCCCTCGGACTGCTCCAGGGTCTTGGCGAAGGTCTTGCTCTCGCGCCAGAAGTCGAGGACGGCGTGCTCAAGGGCAGGCAGGTCGACCTGGGCGGGTACCGGGCGGTACTGCGGCGGTGTGGTCATGAGGCTGAACTCTTCCTCCGGCGGGGTGTCAATTCCGTCCGGAGGGACGAGAGCACTGGTGCTCCCGCGGTACCACCCTCCTTGGCCCCCGGACAGGTCCGGCGGCCCCCTCATTGGGGTGCGAAGCCGGTTCTACTCGCCCCACGGGGATCCGTACGGGCTTTCTTCCGGCGGCTCCGGGGTGATCCTTCGCATCGCGCTCGCCCCCGGGCTCTCACCGTCCCCGGGTCGCTCCTGGCTGCGTCCGACGCTACTCGTCCCCATCCATGCCTCTCGCTGCGCCCAGTGTAAGGGCCGGGGCCCGGGTCGGCAGACCGGTTATCGCCGAGCCCGCGGCGTGACCCGGACGGGCTGATCGGCCGGTACGGGATCCGGCGGGGCGGGCGGGGCGGATTACCGGGCTTCCCGCTGGGCACAACGGATGCAGGTTGACCTCGATGGACGCGTGCCCCGTTGCCGTGCGGCCGGCGCCGATTTATCGTTCCGGCACGATCCGCGAACAAGATCACAGTATGTGAAAAGGGGCCGCGGCCATGGTGGCGAAGAAGACGGCGGCGGCGAAGACCGCCGTGAAGAAGGCCGCCGCGAAGAAGACCGCGGCGGCGAAGAAGGCCCCGGCGAAGACGGCCGACGCCACGGCGCAGAAGGCGGCCGCGAAGAGCACCACGGGCAAGGCGGCGGCCACCCCGGCCGCAGCCGAGGGGGCGGCCCCGGCCGCGCGGAAGACGGGAGCTCGGAAAGTGGTTGCCAAGAAGACTGCGGGTACGGCCAGGAAGACGGCCGCTGCGGCCACCAGCGGGCTCCCCAAGGCGCGGGCCACGGCGGCCACCACGCCCGGCGAGCTCGCCGTACGCCCCGGCGAGGACCCCTGGACCGAGCAGGAGGTCGAGGAGGCCCGTACGGAGCTGGTCTCGGAGATCCTGCGGCTGCGCACCGAGCTCGACGCCTCCGAGGTGGCCATCACGGGCCTGATGCGGGACTCGGGGGACGGCGCGGGCGACGACCAGGCCGACACCGGGACCAAGAACATCACCCGGGAGTCCGAGCTGGCCCTCGCCGCGAACGCCACCTCGATGCTGGAGCAGACCGAGCGGGCCCTGGAACGCCTGGAGGCGGGCACGTACGGGCTCTGCGAGAACTGCGGGCAGCCCATCGGCAAGGCGCGGATGCAGGCCTTCCCGCGGGCCACCCTGTGCGTGGACTGCAAGCAGAAGCAGGAGCGGAGGCACTAGGCACGAGGTGCGTCCCCTGACGTACTCTCGTGTCTCGTCGGGATCGAGCTAGTCGAGGGACTCACGTGGCAGAGGCGGAGCGCATCATCGGTACGCCGGAGGTCGGGGACGACGCCGAGCCGCAGCCGGGTCCGGACGCGCCCAGGGGGCGCCGGCGGATCACGGCGCTGCTCGTCGTCGCGGTGCTCGCGTACCTGGTCGACCTCGGCAGCAAGATGCTGGTCGTGGCCCGGCTGGAGCACCAGCCCCCGATCCGGGTCCTCGGCGACCTGCTGCAGTTCAACGCGATCCGCAACCCCGGCGCCGCCTTCGGCTTCGGCGAGGCGTTCACGATCATCTTCACCTGCATCGCGGCGACCGTGATCGTGGTGATCGTCCGGCTGGCCCGCAAGCTGTACAGCCTGCCGTGGGCGATCGCCCTCGGTCTGCTGCTGGGCGGCGCGCTGGGCAACCTCACCGACCGGATCTTCCGTTCGCCGGGCGTGTTCCGCGGCGCGGTCGTCGACTTCATCGCCCCCGCCCACTTCGCCGTCTTCAACCTCGCGGACTCGGCGATCGTGTGCGGCGGCATCCTGATCGTCCTGCTGTCCTTCAAGGGCCTGGACCCGGACGGCACCGTGCACAAGGACTGATCCGCGGGCCCGTCGCGGGCCGATCGCGCGCTGGTCCCGGGCCGATCGCGGGAATGGTCCTCTGCCGAGTCCTGCATACTCGACAGGTGAGTACGATTCCCGAGATCCGCACCCTGCCCGTTCCCGATGGCCTCGAAGGCGAGCGCGTCGACGCCGCCATCGCCCGTATGTTCGGTTTCTCCCGGACGAAGGCGGCCGAGCTGGCGTCGGAGGGGAAGGTCTCGGTCGACGGCAGCGTCGTCGGCAAGTCCGAGCGCGTGCACGGCGGCGCCTGGCTCGAAGTCGAGATGCCCGCCCCGCCGCGCCCGGTCGAGCTCGTCGCCGAACCCGTGCCCGGCATGGAGATCGTCCACGACGACGACGACATCGTCGTGATCATGAAGCCGGTCGGCGTCGCCGCGCACCCGAGCCCCGGCTGGACCGGCACCACCGTCATCGGCGGCCTCGCCGCCGCCGGCTACCGGATCTCCACCTCCGGCGCGTCCGAGCGGCAGGGCATCGTCCACCGCCTCGACGTCGGCACCTCCGGCCTGATGGCCGTCGCCAAGTCCGAGCGCGCGTACACCTCGCTGAAGAACCAGTTCCGCGAGCGGGTCGTCGACAAGCGCTACCACGCGCTGGTGCAGGGGCACCCGGACCCGATGAGCGGCACCATCGACGCGCCGATCGGGCGCCACCCCAGCGCCGACTACAAGTGGGCGGTGACCCAGGACGGCAAGGCCTCCGTCACCCACTACGACCTGATCGAGGCGTTCCGCGCCGCGTCGCTGCTGGACATCAAGCTGGAGACGGGCCGCACGCACCAGATCCGCGTGCACATGTCCGCCCACCGCCACCCCTGCGTCGGCGACCTGACCTACGGCGCCGACCCGACCGTCGCCAAGCGGCTCGGGCTGACCCGGCAGTGGCTGCACGCCGTGCGGCTCGGCTTCGAACACCCGTCCGACGGGCAGTGGGTCGAGTTCGAGAGCGGCTACCCGGCCGACCTCCAGCACGCGCTGGATGTGATCCGGGCCGAGAGCCAGTGACGTCCGTCTCGGTGCGGGTGGCCTCCTCGGAGGCCGACCTGGCCGCCTGCTACGCGGTGCGGACCGACGTGTTCGTGGTCGAGCAGTCCGTGCCGGAGTCGATCGAGTACGACACGTACGACGCGGTCGCCGTGCACGTGCTGGCCGTGGGCCCGGACGGCGAGGCCCTGGGTACCGGACGCCTGCTGCACGGCCCCGAGGCCCTCGCCAAGACCGGCTCGCCGGAGGTCGGCTCGCTGGGGCGCCTCGCCGTACGGAAGTCCGCGCGCGGGCTGGGAGTCGGGGTCGCGCTGGTCCGGGCGATCGAGGCGGAGGCGGCCGGTCTGGGCCTGACGGCGGTCGACCTCGGTGCGCAGACGCATGCGCTGGGGTTCTACGAGCGGCTCGGCTACGTGGCCTACGGCCCGGAGTTCCAGGACGCGGGCATCCCGCACCGCTCGATGCGGCGTCCTCTGGCGTAGCCCCGGGGGCGCGTGGGCGGGTGCGGGCCCGCTGCCGGGGGCCAGCCCCCGGACCCCCGCGCCTCAAGCGCCGGCGGGGCTGGGTTGTGCCGGCGTTTGAGGCGCGGGCGCGGAGCGCCGTGTCGTGACCCGCACCCGCGGGACCCGGCGCGCGAGCGGCCGCGGGGGGCCGGACCCGTACGGGGCCGGGGGTGGGCCGGGGCCGACACGCCGGTGGGGTGGTGGCCGACCCCCGTAGCCCAGCGGCAGCGGCCTGGCAGGGTGGGGGAGTGGATCAGCTTGCTCTGCTGTTCGTGCTGCTGCTCGGGGCCGTCGTCAGCGTTCCGCTCGGGGACCGGCTGGGGCTGCCCGCGCCCGTGCTGATGACCATCACCGGGGTGGTGCTGGCCCTGGTGCCCGCCGTGCCGAACGTCGACATCCCGCCCGAGTACATCCTGCCGCTCGTGCTGCCCCCGCTGCTGTACGCCTCCGCACAGCGCACCTCCTGGCGCCAGTTCGCGGCCAACGTACGGCCCATCCTGCTGCTGGCCGTGGCCCTGGTCTTCGTGACCACCGCCGCCGTCGCCGCCGTCGCGCACGCCGTCGTGCCGGGGCTGCCCGTCGCCGCCGCCGTCGCGCTCGGGGCGCTCATCGCCCCGCCCGACCCCGTCGCGGCCACCGCCGTCGCCGGATCGCTCGGGCTGCCCCGCAGGATGGTGTCGATCCTGGAGGGGGAGGGGCTGTTCAACGACGTCACCGCCATCGTGCTCTACCACGTCGCCGTCGCCGCCGTCGTCAGCGGAAGCTTCTCGTGGCCCGACGCGCTCGGGGAGTTCGTCCTGTCCGCGGTCGTCGCGGTGGCCGTGGGGCTCGGGCTCGGCTGGGTGACGCGGTGGATGATGGGCCGGCTCGGGGACGCCACCCTCCAGATCGGGCTGACGCTGCTCGTGCCGTTCGTCGCGTACGTGGTGGCGGAGGAGCTCCAGGGCTCCGGGGTGCTGGCCGTGCTGACCACCGCCCTGTTCCTCGCCGAGTACGCCTCGGACGCCGACGACGTGCTGGGGCGGCTGGCAGGCCACACCTTCTGGGAGATCGTCGACACCCTGGTCACCGGCGTGGCCTTCGGGCTGATCGGGCTGGAGCTGCACAACGTCTTCGGCGTCGCGAAGGGCCGGGCCGGGGAGATGGCGGGCTGGGCCGCGATCGTGATCGTCGTGGTCGTCGGCGTACGGCTGGTGTGGCTGCTCCCGGCGGCCTGGCTGGCGAAGAAGCTGCACGGCCGGCGCGACTACGACGAGGAGATCCCGCTGAGCTGGCGGGAGAGCGTGGTGATGTGGTGGGCCGGGATGCGCGGGGTGGCCTCGGTGGCGCTGGCCCTGGCCATCCCCCTGCGCACGGACGCCGGGGATCCGTTCCCCGCCCGGGACGAGATCGTGTTCATCGCCTTCGCGGTGATCATGGTGACCCTGGTGTGCCAGGGCCTGACGCTGCCCTGGCTGGTGCGGCGGCTGGGGGTGGAGGCCGACGCGGATGCCGAGCGCGAGGGCCGGCGGCGGCTGGCGCTGCGCGCGGCGAAGGCGGCGAAGCGGCGGCTGAGGGAGATCGAGGAGGTCGAGGACCTGCCCGAGGACCTCGTGGAGACCCTGTACCGGCGCGCGTACGACGTCGGGGCCAGGATCAGCCCCGACCTGGTGGACGAGGAGCGGCGGGAGGCCTACGGGAAGCGGGTGGAGCGGATCCGGGACGTGCAGCGGATCCAGCGGGAGATGATGTCCGCCGCCCGGCACGAGGTACTGGCCGCGCGGAGCGAGCCGGGGGCGGACCCGGAGATCGTGGACCGGGTGCTGCGGCACCTGGACGTGCGCAGCCTGCGCAGTCCGTAGGACCGGGCCCGCCCGCCCCCCCGGCCCGGCCGGCGATGGCCGGGGGCCGGGGCGGGCAGGCTCCGCGGGAGCCGGCCTAGACCTGGTAGCGGTCCGGGGCGAAGAGGTGCAGGTTCGCCTCGATCCAGTCGGAGGTGCGGCGCAGGCCCTCCGTCAGGGAGACCTCGGGCTTCCAGCCGGCCCAGGCGCGGGCGCGGGAGTTGTCCGAGAGGAGGCGCTGGACCTCGCTGCCCGAGGGGCGCAGCCGGGACGGGTCCACGACCACCTCGGCGTCCCGGCCCGAGGCCGCGATCAGCGCCTGCGCCAGGTCGCCGACGGATATCTCCTGGCCGGAGCCGAGGTTGACCACCTGGCCCAGCGCCCGCTCGCACTCCGCCACCGCGAGGAACCCCTCGGCCGTGTCCGTCACGTACGTGAAGTCCCGGGTGGGGGCCAGGGAGCCGAGGCGGACCTCACGGGCGCCCGAGTGCAGCTGGGCCAGGATCGTCGGGATCACCGCACGCGCCGACTGGCGCGGGCCGTAGGTGTTGAAGGGGCGCACCACCGTCACCGGCAGTTCGAAGGCGTGGTGGAAGGAGAGCGCCATCATGTCCGCACCGATCTTCGAGGCGGAGTACGGGGACTGCGGCTGGAGCGGGTGGTCCTCCGCGATGGGCGCCGTGCGGGCCGTGCCGTAGACCTCGCTGGTGGAGGTGTGGACCAGGCGGCGCACGCCGTGCCGGCGGCAGGCCTCCGCCATGTTCTCCGTACCGGTGACGTTCGTCTGCACGTACGCGCCCGGCGAGGCGTAGCTGTACGGGATCCCGATCAGTGCCGCGAGGTGGAAGACGGTGTCGCAGCCGGCCACCGCGTCGCTGACCCGGCCCGCGTCGCGGACGTCGCCCGCCCACATCTCCACCGGGCCGCCGGGGTCGGCGAGGTAGCGGGCCAGGTGGCCCTTCTCGGCGTACGGCTTGTAGTGCACGAAGGCGCGGACCCGGGCGCCCCGCGCCACCAGCAGGTCCACCAGTGTCGAGCCGATGAACCCCTCGGCCCCGGTGACGAGGACGGTACGGCCGGTCCAGTTCGTGGTCATGCGTGCTCCAAAGCGGTGAGGGGGAGGCCGGCCACGCGGAGGACCTCCGCGGCCAGCAGTTCGGCGGCCCGCGCGTGCGGGCCGGGGTCGGCGGCGCCCGCCATCGACGCCAGCCGGGCCGGGTCGGCCAGCAGCGGGCCGATGAGCTCGGCGAGACGTTCGGCGGTGGCCTCCGCGTCGGACAGCAGCAGCCCCGCGCCCGCGTCGGACAGCACCCGGGCGTTGTGCGTCTGGTGGTCGCCCGGGGCGTGCGGGTAGGGCACGAGCACGGCCGGGACCCCGGTCGCCGCGAGCTCGGCCACCGTCGCGGAGCCCGCCCGGCACACCACCAGGTCGGCGGCCGCGTAGACGAGGTCCATGCGGTCCAGGTACGGCACGGCCCGGGCGATCCGCCGCCCGCCGGTCACGGTGAGGTCCGTCTCCGTGTCGGGCAGCGCCGCCGGGCCCGTCTTGATCAGCAGCTGTACGTCGTCGCGCCCCTGCCAGAGCCCGGCCAGCCCGGCGGCCGCCCCGGTGAGGCGTACGGCGCCCAGGCTGCCGCCGTTGAAGACCACCAGCCGGCGCCCCGCGGGGACCCCCAGCGCGCCCCGGGCCTCGGCGCGCAGCTCCGCGCGCCGCGGGCCGGGGAGCTCCGCGAGCCCCGCCAGCGCCGCGGAGATCGGCATGCCGGTGGTCAGCGCCCCCGCCCCGCCCGCCAGCCGGGCGCGGCTGCGGTCGAAGGCCACCGCGACGTGCGGGGTGAGCCGGGCCGCGAACCGGTTGGCCCGGCCGGGCACCGCGTTCGACTCGTGGATCACGGCGGGCAGCCCGGCCAGCCGGGCGCCGAGCACCACCGGCGCGCTGGGATAACCGCCCATGCCGACGACCGCGTGCGCGCCCTGTGCCCGGATCACCGCACGGGCCTGGTGCGCCGAGCGCAGCAGCGCGGCGGGCAGCAGGTAGCGCTTCGCGCCCAGCGCCGGGTCGAAGGGGATCATGTCAACGGTGTGCAGGCGGTAGCCGGCGCCCGGTATCAGCTCGGTCTCCAGGCCCCGCTCGGTCCCGACGAACGAGATCACGGCCCCCGGGACCGCGGCGCGCAGCGCCTCGGCGAGGGCGAGCCCCGGATAGATGTGGCCGCCGGTGCCGCCCGCACCGATCACGACGGAGAGTGCCGCCGGTGTGTGTCGAGTGGTCATGGACGCACACTCGCGGTGCGTCCTAAGAAGGTTCTAAGAGGTTCTCGTCGCTGCCTTTGGCAGGCTTTGTCCCATGAGGCAGCGGATTCTGGTGGTCGACGACGAGCCCGAGGTGCGGGCCGCCGTGGAGGACGGCCTGGCCATCGAGGGGTTCGAGGTGCGCGGGGCGGCGGACGGGCTGGCCGCGCTGTCCGAGGTGGCGCGCTGGGAGCCGGACGCGGTCGTCCTGGACGTGCTGATGCCGGTGCTCGACGGGCTGGGGGTGTGCCGGCAGCTGCGGGCGATGGGCGACCGTACGCCCGTGCTCGTCCTGACCGCGCTGGACTCCGTCAGCGAACGCGTCGACGGGCTGGAGGCCGGGGCCGACGACTACCTCGTCAAACCGTTCGCGCTGGACGAGCTGGTCGCGCGGGTGCGGGCCCTGCTGCGGCGGGCCGCCCCCGAGCCCCCGGGCGCCGCCCCGCTGGGCTTCGACGACCTCGTCCTGGATCCGGGCACCCGGACCGGCCGGCGGGGCGGGCGGCCGCTGGAGTTCAGCCGGACCGAGGCCGCGCTGCTGGAACTGCTGCTGCGCCACCCCGGTCAGGTGCTCCCGCGCGAGCTGATCCTCGAACTGGTGTGGGGCCAGGACTTCGGGCCGGACTCCAACTCGCTGGCCGTCTACGTCGGCTACCTGCGCCGGAAACTGGAGGCCGGCGGCGAGCCCCGGCTGGTCCACACCGTGCACGGGGTCGGCTACCGGCTGGACACGGCGTGAAACGCGCCGACCGGCGGCGACGCGCCCCGTCCTGGCGCAGGCGGGGGCCGCTGCGGACCCGGCTCGCGCTGTCCGTCACCGCGGCCGTGGCCCTGGTGGCCGTCGTGGTGTGCGTGACCGCGTTCTTCGTCGTACGGGACGCGCTGTACTGGCAGCTCGATCTCAACCTGACCCAGTCCGCCCGGCTCGCCGCGCAGCGCCACCCCGACGAGGTGCCCGGCACGCTGGCGGGGGAGTGCCGCTTCCTGGCCGCCCCCGCGTGCGCGGAGGTGGTGCCGGCCGACCCGGACCGGGACCCGCCCGCGCCGGGACTGCTGCCCGTGGCCCCGGCCGCGCGGCAGGTCGCCGCGGGCACGCGGGCCCCGTACTTCTCGAACATCACGGTGGACGGGCACCCCGCGCGGATGCTCACCACCGACTACGCCCAGGGGCGGGCCCTCCAGGTGGCGCTGCGGTCCGACAGCGTCGAGGGCGGGACGCGGGAGGCCACCTGGTGGCTCGTCCTGACGGCGGTGGCGGGAGTGCTGCTGGCCGCCGTACTCGGCCGCTGGGTCTCCCGGACCGGCCTCGCCCCCGTGACCCGGCTGACCGCGATGGCCGAGCGGATCGCCGCGACCCGGGATCCGCGGCACCGGATCGAGCTGCCGCCGCCGGGGCGGGAGGACGAGATCACCCGGCTGGCCGGGAGCTTCAACACGATGCTCGGTGAACTGGAGCAGTCCGTCACCGCGCAGCGGCGGCTGGTCGCGGACGCCTCGCACGAGCTGCGGACCCCGCTGACGGCGCTGCGGACCAACGCGGAACTGCTGGCCCGGGCCGACCGGCTGACCACCGCGCAGCGCGAGCGGGCGGCGGCCGCGCTGGGGCGCCAGCTGCGGGAGGTGACGGGGCTGGTGAACGACCTGATCGAGCTGGCGCGGGACGAGGAGCCGACGCCGTTGGTGGAGCAGGTGCGGCTGGACCTGCTCGTGCGGCACTGCGCGGAGGCGGCCCGGGCGCACTGGCCCGCGGTGGAGTTCCGGGTGGAGACGGCCGAGGCGGTGGTGCCGGGGGTGCCGGCGCGGCTGAGCCGGCTGGTGGGGAACCTGCTGGACAACGCGGCGAAGTTCAGCCCGCCGGGGCTGCCGGTGGAGGTGGAGCTGACGGCGCGCGAGGGCGGGGCCCCCGAGCTGACGGTCCGCGACCACGGCCCGGGCATCGCCCCGGAGGACCTGCCGTACGTCTTCGACCGCTTCTACCGGGCCGGGACCGCCCGCGCCCTGCCGGGCTCGGGGCTGGGGCTGGCGATGGCCCGGCAGATCGCGCGGGCGCACGCGGCGGAGCTGACGGCGCAGCCCGCACCCGGCGGCGGCGCGCTGCTGCGCCTGACGTTCCGACCCCCGCGCACCCCGACAGGGCCTAGGGGCGGGGGTCGGTCTCCGAGGTCGTGACCCGGGGGAAGGCGTACGGGTGCTGGGCGGACAGCCAGGTGACCAGCTGCTCGCGCACCGCGCAGCGCAGGGTCCACACCTCGTCGGCGTTCCTGGCCGTGACGACGGCGCGCACCACGATGGTGTTCGGTGTGGTGTCGGTCACGGCCAGGGAACCGGTGCGGCCGTCCCATTCGGGGATGTCCTTGAGGAGCTCCGCCAGCTTGTCCCGCATCAGGGCGACCGGCGCCGCGTGGTCGAGGTGGAAGAAGACGGTGCCGGTGATCTCGGCGCCGCCGCGCGACCAGTTCTCGTAGGGCTTGCTCGTGAAGTAGGAGACCGGCATCGTGATGCGGCGTTCGTCCCAGGTGCGGACCACGAGGAAGGTCAGGGTGATCTCCTCGACCGTGCCCCACTCCTTGTCCACGACGACGGTGTCCCCGATGCGCACGGTGTCGCCGAAGGCGATCTGGAGTCCGGCGAAGAGGTTGCCGAGGGTGGACTGGGCGGCGATGCCGGCCACGATGCCGAGGACACCGGCCGAGGCCAGCATCGAGGCGCCGGCCACCCTCATGGCGGGGAAGGTCAGCAGCATCGCGGCGACGGAGACCACCACCGCCACGGCGACGACCACCCGCTGGATCAGGGTGACCTGGGTGCGGACGCGGCGGACCCGGGCTTCGTTCGGGTGGGAGGCGGCGTAGCGGGAGTAGACGGAGTCCACGACCGCCGTGGCGATCCGGACGAGGAGCCAGGCGGTCGAGGCGATCATCAGCAGGGCCAGGACGTGCCCGACGGCGGCCCGGTGGGCGGGGAAGACGCCCGCCCGCCGGTACGAGGCCTGGAGCAGGCCCGTGGCCAGGACCAGCCGGAAGGGCGGGACGCAACGGCGCAGCAGCCCCCACAGCGGAGTCTCGGTGTGCCGGGCGTCGGCCTTGCGCAGCAGCAGGTCGAGCAGCCACCCGGCGAGCAGGGTGAGGACCAGTACGGCGGCGAGGGCCACGACGGGACGCAGGACGTTCTCCATCTCCATACCCTGAACCTAACCGCGACGGGTCCCGCGACTCCTGCCTTCGCGGTGAATGGCACGATGGGAGGCATGAACATCGTGCTCTTCCATTCGACGTACGGGCTGCGGCCCGCGGTGCACGCGGCGGCCGACCGGCTGCGCGCGGCCGGTCACCAGGTCCAGGTGCCCGACCTCTTCGAGGGGCGTACGTTCGCGACGGTCGAGGAGGGGATGGCCCACCAGGACGAGGTCGGCCGCGACGAGCTGCTCAAGCGGGCGGTCCTGGCCGTGGCGCCGTACTCCGACCAGGGTCTGGTGTACGCCGGTTTCTCCTACGGCGGCTCGGTCGCCCAGCACCTGGCGCTGGCCGACGACAAGGCGCGCGGCCTGCTGCTCCTGCACGGCACGGCGGACCTGGACGAGGACGCGTCGGCCGACGAGCTGCCGGTGCAGCTGCACGTCGCCGACCCGGACCCCTTCGAGCCGCACGACTGGCTGACCGCCTGGTACCTGCGGATGCGGCGGGCCGGGGCGGACGTGGAGGTCCACACTTATCCGGGGGCCGGTCACCTCTTCACGGACCCGGACCTGGACGACTACGACGCCGAGGCGGCGGAGGAGACCTGGAAGGTCGCGCTCGGCTTCCTCGACAGCCTGTAGGGGCGCGGGCCGGCCGTACGGACGGGGCAGGGCCCCCGGCGGTGACGCCGGGGGCCCTGCCGGTGCGCGGGGAGGCGCGGTGGAGCGGACGGAGCGGGAAGGACCTGCCGCCGGTCAGGCGCGGTAGGCCGTCCACATGCTCTTCATGCGCGACACCTGGCCGGCCGTGAACTGGTACATGCAGGAGTCGTACGTGTAGTCCATGAAGTTGTGGATCGGGTCGGCGCCCGGCGCGGTGCAGGTGTCGCGCCCGGTCGGGCACTCGAAGGCCGCGCTGGACTCGGCCGGGGTGTCGGGGACGGAGTCGCCGCTGCCCGTGCAGCCGCCCTGGAAGGTGTGGTACAGACCCATCCAGTGGCCGACCTCGTGGGTGGCGGTGTCGCCCTCGTTGTAGTTGGTGGCGGAGCCGCCGGGCAGCGAGGAGTTGAGGATGACGACGCCGTCCATCTTGGGCGCCGAGGCGTAGGAGCTGGGGAAGGTCGCCCAGCCCAGGAGCCCGCCGCCGAGGTTGGCGGTGTAGAGGTTGAGCGCGTTCTTGCCGCCCTTGCGCAGGGCGTTCTTCATGTCCTTCTCGGCCTTGGTGCCGTCCGAGACGTTGTACCAGGTCGAGTTGTCGGTGTAGTCGGTCCCGGCCAGGCTGAACTGGAAGCCGGAGTTGACGTTGCCGGTGCCCTGGCCCGCGTAGGCCGCGTTGAGGACCGCGATCTGGTTGTTGATCTGGGCGGCCGTCAGCTTGCCGGTGGTGCCGGAGGTGATGACGTGCACGTAGACCGGGATGGTCGTGACGGCGGCCGCGGCGCCGGCGCGCATGCCCTCGCTCTGCTGGGGGGAGAGCTGGAGCTGGGCGAGCTTCTTCTTCAGGTCGGCGTCCATGGACTTGACCTGGTCGGCGCTGATCTCGTTGGGGTCGGCCGCGTGGTGGTCCTTGGGCCGGGCCACGCGGGCGTTGGCAGGGGCGGAGCCCTGCTCGGCACAGACCTCGGCGGGGGTCTTCGCCGCGGCGGCGGCGACCGTGGTCGGGGCCGTCAGCGGGGCGAAGGCCAGGGTCGAGGCCAGGACGGCCGTGCCCATGAGGCGGCGGCGAAGAAGGGGGGATATGCGGGCAACGGCGCGCACGTTGACTCCTCGCGAAGCGTGGTGGGGGGTGAGGTATTTCCTCACGCTGGCCGGAAGCTTACGTGTGCATGTCATTCATTTGGCAAGTACCCGGAGGTTAAAGATTTGTTGCCGATGATGCGGTAGGGGCTCCTGGTCTTGCGTCAGGAGCCCCTGTCGACAGCAGATTTGACGGTATGTCAGAAAACCGGACGGTCGGCCCGCTCCACCTTCTGCGTGCCGCTCGGCGTGCGGTACGAGCGCTCCCACGAGGAGGTCGCGTCCTGCCGCCGCTTGTCCGAGACCACGTAGTAGTCCATCTGCGAGCGCTCGGCCGTCACGTCCAGGACCCCGTAGCCGTGGGAGTCCATGTCCACCCACTTGACGTGCCAGTTCGCGGCCTTGACGGCCCCTTCCGCGACCAGCGAGAGCGTGTCCGGCAGGACGTGCAGCGTGTCGTCGAGGTTGTCGGAGGTCACCGAGGTCACCACGAACTCGGTCGCCGCCGTCCCGGAGCCCGGGTACGTTGCCTTCTCCACCGGCAGCTCGTTCGCGAACGACATGTGGATGTCGCCGGTCAGGAACACCGTGTTCTTGATGTTCTTTTCCTTCAAGTGGCCCAGGAGTTCCTTGCGGTCGTCCGTGTAGCCGTCCCACTGATCCACATTGATCGCTATTCCACCCTCGGGCAGGCCGAGCAGCTTGGTGAGCGGCTTCAGCAGGTGCGCGGGCAGCGCGCCGAAGGCCAGCGGCGAGATCATCACCGAGGTGCCCACCAGCTGCCAGGCCGCGTTCGAGGACGCCAGCCCGGCCTTGAGCCAGTCCAGCTGGGCCCGTCCGGTGATGGTGCGCTCGGGGTCGTCCACCGAGCCGCTGCCGACCTTGGCCTGCTGCGAACGGAAGCTGCGCAGGTCCAGCAGGTGCAGGTCGGCGAGGGTGCCGAAGCGCAGCCGCCGGTAGACGGTACCCGCGATGGAGGGGCGGACGGGCATCCACTCGAAGTAGGCCTGCTTGGCGGCGGCCGCCCGGGCCGCCCAGTCGCCCTCGGCGCCGGGGGTGTGGTTCTCCGCGCCGCCGGACCAGGAGTCGTTGGCGAACTCGTGGTCGTCCCAGATGGCGACGATCGGGTGCGCCGCGTGCAGGGCCTGGAGGTCGGCGTCCGTCTTGTACTTGCCGTGCCGGGTGCGGTAGTCGGCCAGCGAGACGATCTCGTTGCGGGGCTCGTGCGGGCGCACGACGTACTTGGCCTCCGGGTAGGTCCCGGTGGCGTACTCGTAGATGTAGTCGCCCAGGTGCAGCACCGCGTGCAGGTCGGCGCGGGCGGCCAGGTGCCGGTACGCCGAGAAGTAGCCGGACTCCCAGTTGGCGCAGGACACCACGCCGAAGCGCACGCCGGGGGTGCGGGTGTCGGCGGCCGGGGCGGTCAGGGTCCGTCCGGCCGGGGAGACGGCGTCGCCGGCGGTGAACCGGTACCAGTACGGGGTCTGCGGGCGCAGTCCGCGCACGTCGGCCTTGACGGTGTGGTCGGTGGCGGCGCGGGCGGTGACGGAACCGCTCGCGACGATCCGGGAGAAGGCCTTGTCCTCGGCCACCTCCCAGCCCACCGCGGTGTCCGGGCCGACGCCGGAGCCGGGGACGGACTCCGCGGTCGGGGTGACGCGGGTCCACAGCAGGATCCCGTCGGGCAGCGGGTCGCCCGAGGCGACGCCGTGCAGGAACGCGGGCGCGGATCCGGCCGCGTGGGCGGCCGCGGCGCCGAGCCCGGCGATCGGTGCGAGCGCGGCCGTGGCGGCGGCGGCCAGGACGACCGAACGGCGGCGCGGGTGTGCCGGGCGGGCGGCCATGGGGGCGCCGTCGGCGGAGGGGGTGAGATGACTGGTCACGGGCGATCATATTACTGATCGGTATTCAGCCAGGAACAGTCTCGAAAAGGCAACGGGTGGGCGAACTCTGGGAGTTCACCCACCCGTTGTCCGCCCAATTGCGGCCGGATGCGGACGGATCAGCCGGCCAGGGCCTTGTCGATCGCGGCCGTGAACGCCTCCGGCGTGGCCGGGGTGTCGATCTTCTTGCCGTCCATCTTCAGCGTCGGGGTGCCGGTCACCCCGGACTTGTTGAAGGCCTTGGACATGTCCATCGCCCACCGGTCGTACGTACCGTCCTCGACGGCCTTCTTGAACTCGGCGTTGCCCTTGAGCGCCGGAACCGTGTCCGCGACCTTGATCAGGTAGTCGTCCTTGGCGAAGCTGTCGACGCTCTCGTCGGGGTGCAGGTCCTTGGAGTACAGGGCGGCCTTGTAGTCGAGGAAGGCCTGCGGGCTGACGTTCAGCGCCGCGCCCAGCGCGCTCAGCGCGTTCTTCGAGCCCTCGCCCTTGGCGGCGTTGTCGATGAAGGTGGCACCGAAGTACCGGAGCTTGTACTTGCCGGCGTCGACGTCCTTCTTGACCTGCTCGCCGGAGGACTGCTCGAAGGCGGCGCACGCCGGGCAGCGGGAGTCCTCGTAGATCTCCAGGGTCTTCTTGGCCTCGGGCTTGCCGACGACGACGGTCAGGCCGTCCGCGCCCTCGGTGTTCTTCGGCTTGACCAGGGTGGCGTCGGCGGCCTTCTCCCAGTAGCCGGGCTCGTTGCCCTTGACGACCAGGTAGCCGACGCCCCCCGCCAGGGCCAGCAGGGCGACGAGCCCGCCGGCCACCAGCGCCTGGCGGCGCACCTTGTCCTTCTTGGCCTGCTTCTCGCGCTCGATGCGCAGCTTCTCGCGGGCGGCGGCCTTGTTCTGCTGGCTGTTGCGTGCACTCATGATGATCTCCGTGGGGCGTGGAAGGGCTGGGGAGGGGGACTGCCGTACGTACGTCAGGCGCTCGCGAGCGCCGCACGTGCGGGAGGTCCCCTCCGTCCCACGGAATGTGCCGGGAAGCGGGTACGGGCGGCCGTGCCCGGGAACCGCGGGCGCAGCGCCCGCCCGGCGGGCCCGGCGCCCGCCGTCACCGAGGCGACCGCCAGCAGCAGCGGCCGGAACGCCAGGGCGGCCACCGCCCGCAGCAGCCGGGCCAGGGCCCGCTCGCCGTGCCGCAGCCACGCGGCGGCCAGCAGCCCGACGCCGACGTGCCCGCCCAGCAGCAGCCAGGGCGTCCACGGCCCGGGGGCGGCGAGCAGGGCGGCGGGATCGCCGACGGGTCCGGCCACCGAGGTCAGCGGGCCGCCCACCGGGGTCCCGCCGCACAGCTCGTCCAGGCCCAGCGCGTGCAGCGGGCCGGAGACCGGCCCGCCCGCGGGGCCGTAGCAGACGCGCTGCCCGGCGGTGAAGACCGTGTCGGCGGCCAGTTCCAGCGGGACCAGCAGCCCGGCGATCGGTCCGAAGCCCCGCTCGCGGCCCGCCAGCGCGAACGCGATCGCGAAGACCCCCGCGAAGGCCCCGGCGGCCAGCAGGGGCGGCAGCGGGACCCGGGACAGGAGCACGTGGGAGCCCGCCGAGAGCAGCACGACGAGCGCGCTGAACAGCGCGGCACGCAGTGCCCTCGGTCCTGCCCCTGATATGTCCATCGTCGCGAGTCTTTCATGCCTCCCTGTGAATCCAGGGCCCCGGGCCGCCGCGGCAGCGGAACTACGGCATGATCCGGCCGTTGCGGAACAGGTCCACGAAGATCTGGTGGTCGGCGCGCGCCCGGGCCCCGTAGGCGTGCGCGAAGTCCACCAGGAGCGTCGCGAAACCCTCCTCGTCGGCGGCGATCGCCGCGTCGATGGCCCGCTCGGTGGAGAAGGGGACCAGGGACTGGCCGCTCTCCGCGGCGTCGGCCGCCGCGTGCATGGTGGCCGTGGCCCGGCCCAGGTCCGCGACCACCACCGCGATCTCCTCCGGGTCGTCCAGGTCCGACCAGTCCAGGTCCACCGCGTACGGGGAGACCTCCGCGACCAGCTGTCCGGCCCCGTCCAGCTCCGTCCAGCCCAGCCACGGGTCGGCGTGCGCCTGGAGGGCGCGCTGCGAGATCACCGTGCGGTGGCCCTCGTGCTCGAAGTACTCGCGCACCGCCCGGTCGGTGATGTGCCGGGACACGGCCGGGGTCTGCGCCTGCTTGAGGTAGATCACGACGTCGTTCTCCAGGGCGTCGCTGTGGCCCTCCAGCAGGATGTTGTACGAGGGCAGGCCGGCCGAGCCGATGCCCACGCCCCGGCGGCCCACGACGTCCTTGACCCGGTAGGAGTCCGGGCGGACCAGGGACTCCTCGGGCAGGGTCTCCAGGTACCCGTCGAAGGCGGCCAGCACCTTGTACCGGGTGGCCGCGTCCAGCTCGATCGCACCCCCGCCGTCGCTGAAGCGGCGCTCGTGGTCGCGGATCTCCGTCATCGAGTCCAGCAGGGAGAAACGGGTGCGGGAGCGGGCCGAGCGCAGGGCGGAGAGCAGCGCGCCCTCGGCGGTGTCCAGGGTGAAGGAGGGGACCTCCTCGTGCTTGGCCCCCGTGGCCAGGTGGTGGATCCGCTCCCGGTAGGCGCCCGCGTAGATCCGCACCAGCTCGCTGATCTGCGCGTCGCTGAGGGCCTTGGTGTAGCCGATCAGGGCCACGGAGGCGGCGAAGCGCTTGAGGTCCCAGGTGAAGGGGCCGACGTAGGCCTCGTCGAAGTCGTTGACGTTGAAGACGAGCCGGCCGTTGGAGTCCATGTACGTGCCGAAGTTCTCGGCGTGCAGGTCGCCGTGGATCCACACCCGGCCCGTCTGCTCGTCCAGGTACGGGCCGCCGTGCCGGTCGCGCTCCAGGTCGGCGTAGAAGAGGCAGGCGGTGCCCCGGTAGAAGGCGAAGGCCGAGGCCGCCATCTTCCGGAACTTGACCTGGAAGGCGGCGGGGTCGGCCGCGAGCAGCTCTCCGAACGCGGTGTCGAACACGTCGAGTATCTGCTCGGCGCGCTGCTCGTCGGTCGTCTCGGGTACCGCCATGGCGGATCCTCCTGATGGCGCTGGTCGATCACGTACGGGATCGCATTTCGGACAGGTGTCCTTGGGTCTGCAACGGATGAAGGTACCGGTCGGTGCCCCGTTCGTGTCAGCCGGGAGACGTAGGATTCAAAGCTGCCGCCCCTCTCTCCCCCCGGAGGCTCCCACCGTGACCAAGACGCCGTTCACGCACCTGCACGTCCACACCCAGTACTCGCTGCTGGACGGTGCCGCGCGGCTGAAGGACATGTTCAACGCGTGCAACGAGATGGGCATGACGCACATCGCGATGTCCGACCACGGCAACCTCCACGGGGCGTACGACTTCTTCCACACCGCCCAGAAGGCCGGGGTCACCCCGATCATCGGCATCGAGGCGTACGTCGCACCCGAGTCCCGGCGCAACAAGCGGCGCATCCAGTGGGGCCAGCCCCACCAGAAGCGCGACGACGTGTCCGGTTCCGGTGGCTACACCCACAAGACGATCTGGGCGGCGAACGCCACCGGCCTGCACAACCTCTTCCGGCTGTCCTCCGACGCCTACGCCGAGGGCTGGCTCACGAAGTGGCCCCGCATGGACAAGGAGACGATCTCCAAGTGGTCGGAGGGGCTGATCGCCTCCACCGGCTGCCCCTCGGGCGAGCTCCAGACGCGCCTTCGCCTCGGCCAGTTCGACGAGGCCCTGAAGTCGGCCTCCGAATACCAGGACATCTTCGGCAAGGACCGCTACTTCCTGGAGCTGATGGACCACGGCATCGAGATCGAGCGCCGGGTCCGCGACGGGCTCCTGGAGATCGGCAAGAAGCTCGGCATCCCGCCGCTGGTGACGAACGACTCCCACTACACCTACGCGAGCGAGGCCGGGGCCCACGACGCCCTGCTGTGCATCCAGACCGGCAAGAACCTCTCGGACCCCGACCGCTTCCGCTTCGACGGCTCCGGCTACTACCTGAAGTCGACCGACGAGATGTACGCCATCGACTCCTCGGACGCCTGGCAGGAGGGCTGCGCCAACACGAAGCTGGTCGCGGACCAGATCGACACCGAGGGCATGTTCAAGTTCCGGAACCTGATGCCGAAGTTCGACATCCCGGAGGGCCACACCGAGGTCAGCTGGTTCCGCGAGGAGACCATGCGCGGCATGCACCGCCGCTACCCCGGGGGCATCCCGGACGACCGGATGAAGCAGGCCGAGTACGAGATGGACACGATCATCTCGATGGGCTTCCCCGGCTACTTCCTCGTGGTCGCCGACTTCATCATGTGGGCCAAGAACCAGGGCATCGCGGTCGGCCCGGGCCGAGGCTCCGCGGCCGGCTCGATCGTCGCGTACGCCATGGGCATCACCGACCTCGACCCGCTCACCCACGGCCTGATCTTCGAGCGCTTCCTGAACCCCGAGCGCGTCTCCATGCCCGACGTCGACATCGACTTCGACGAGCGTCGGCGCGTCGAGGTGATCCGGTACGTGACGGAGAAGTACGGCCAGGACAAGGTCGCCATGATCGGCACCTACGGCACCATCAAGGCCAAGAACGCGATCAAGGACTCGGCCCGCGTGCTGGGCTACCCGTACGCCATGGGCGACCGGCTCACCAAGGCCATGCCCGCCGACGTCCTCGGCAAGGGCATCCCGCTCTCCGGCATCCTCGACCCCTCGCACCCCCGCTACGGCGAGGCCGGCGAGATCCGCGGGATGTACGAGAACGAGCCGGACGTGAAGAAGGTCATCGACACCGCGCGCGGTGTGGAGGGCCTGGTCCGCCAGATGGGCGTGCACGCCGCCGGCGTGATCATGTCCAGCGAGACGATCACCGACCACGTGCCCGTCTGGGTGCGGCACACCGACGGCGTCACCATCACCCAGTGGGACTACCCGAGCTGCGAATCGCTCGGCCTGCTGAAGATGGACTTCCTCGGCCTGCGCAACCTCACGATCATGGACGACGCCGTCAAGATGGTGAAGGCCAACAAGGGGATCGACATCGACCTCCTGGCCCTCCCGCTCGACGACCCCAAGACCTTCGAGCTCCTCGGCCGCGGTGACACCCTCGGCGTCTTCCAGTTCGACGGCGGGCCCATGCGCTCCCTGCTGCGCCTGATGAAGCCCGACAACTTCGAGGACATCTCCGCCGTCTCGGCCCTGTACCGGCCGGGCCCGATGGGCATGAACTCGCACACGAACTACGCCCTGCGCAAGAACAAGCAGCAGGAGATCACCCCGATCCACCCGGACCTGGAGAAGCCCCTCGAAGAGGTGCTCGCGGTCACCTACGGCCTGATCGTCTACCAGGAGCAGGTGCAGAAGGCCGCCCAGATCATCGCCGGCTACTCGCTCGGCGAGGCCGACATCCTGCGCCGCGTGATGGGCAAGAAGAAGCCCGAGGAGCTGGCGAAGAACTTCACGATCTTCCAGGAGGGCGCCCGGAAGAACGGCTACACCGACCAGGCCATCCAGGCCCTGTGGGACGTCCTGGTGCCCTTCGCCGGCTACGCCTTCAACAAGGCCCACTCCGCCGCGTACGGCCTCGTCTCCTACTGGACCGCCTACCTCAAGGCGAACTACCCGGCCGAGTACATGGCGGGGCTCCTCACCTCGGTCAAGGACGACAAGGACAAGTCCGCGATCTACCTGAACGAGTGCCGGCGCATGGGCATCAAGGTGCTCCCGCCGAACGTCAACGAGTCCGAGCCGAACTTCGCCGCCCAGGGCGACGACGTGATCCTCTTCGGCCTCACCGCGGTGCGCAACGTCGGCCAGAACGTCGTCGAGTCGATCATCAAGACCAGGAAGAGCAAGGGGAAGTACTCCACCTTCCCCGACTTCCTGGACAAGGTCGAGGCCGTCGTCTGCAACAAGCGCACCGTCGAGTCCCTGATCAAGGCCGGAGCCTTCGACGAGATGGGCCACACCCGCAAGGGTCTGGTCGCCCACCACGAGTCGATGATCGACAACGTGGTCGCCGTCAAGCGCAAGGAGGCCGAGGGACAGTTCGACCTCTTCGGCGGAATGGGTGACGAGGGCGCGAGCGACGAGCCCGGCTTCGGCCTCGACGTGGAGTTCTCCGACGTGGAGTGGGAGAAGTCCTACCTGCTCGCCCAGGAGCGCGAGATGCTCGGCCTGTACGTCTCCGACCACCCGCTCTTCGGCCTGGAGCACGTCCTCTCCGACAAGACCGACGCCGGGATCTCCCAGCTGACCGGCGGCGAGCACTCCGACGGCGCCGTCGTCACCATCGGCGGCATCATCTCCGGCCTCCAGCGCAAGATGACCAAGCAGGGCAACGCCTGGGCCATCGCCACCGTCGAGGACCTCGCCGGATCCATCGAGTGCATGTTCTTCCCCGCGACCTACCAGCTCGTCTCCACCCAGCTGGTCGAGGACACCGTCGTCTTCGTCAAGGGCCGCCTCGACAAGCGCGAGGACGTCCCCCGGCTGGTCGCCATGGAGATGATGGTCCCCGACCTCTCCTCCGCCGGGACCAACGCCCCCGTCGTCCTCACCATCCCCACCGTCAAGGTCACCCCGCCGATGGTGACCCGTCTGGGCGAGATCCTGCGCCACCACAAGGGCAACACCGAGGTGCGGATCAAGCTCCAGGGACCGCGGACCACCACCGTGCTGCGCCTGGACCGGCACCGGGTCCAGCCCGACCCGGCGCTCTTCGGCGACCTCAAGGTGCTGCTCGGCCCCTCCTGCCTGGCCGGCTAGCCCCGAGGGGCCCGCGGCCGTACGCGCGGACCCCCACCCATGCGCGAGCGAGGGCGCGCCCGGACATTCCGGGCGCGCCCTCGCGCGTACCTGGGCGGCCGCGTCAGTTGTGGCCGAAGCGCTTCTGCTTGCCCTTGTGGGCCATGTCCAGCGGGCTCGGCGACTGGGAGGAGCGCTCGTCAGGCGCGGACTCCATCGACGCCTTCGACGGATCCTGCGCCGAGCGGGGCTGCTGCTTGGCCGGCTGCTTCTGGTTCTTGTTCTTGGCCATGGGATGCCTCCGTGGGGGGTGTAGGGGCCAGGGCCGCCTTCACACTCACACACCCCCACAAACCACGCATTTTGGATCATTACTGCGCGTAGTGGAGCCCCTCTTCCGGCCCGCCGGGAGATCCGCCACGCCGATGATCGAGTTCCGGCCGTCAACACCCTTGCGGTCGGGCAGACTCGGGGAAAACCTAACGAGGACCCCCTGGGAACCCCACGGAAGAGGGTGGAACGCGTGGACCGATGCGTCGTCCTGGTGGACGCCGGATACCTGCTCGGCGCCGCCGCGAGCCTCCTCGCCGGAGAGCCCTCCCGCTCCCGCATCACCGTCGACCACACCGCCCTCATCCAGGGCCTGCGCGAGCGGGCCGAGGCCGACACCGAGCAGCCCCTCCTGCGGATCTACTGGTTCGACGGAGCCCCCGACCGGGTGCCGCAGCCCGAACACCGCCGGCTGCGCGTCATGCCCCGGGTCACCGTCCGCCTCGGCGCCCTGACCCGCAGCGACGGCCGCTGGGCGCAGAAGGGCGTGGACGCCGCCATGCACGCCGAACTCACCGAACTCGCCCGCAACCGGGCCTGCTCCGACGTGGTCCTGGTGACCGGCGACGGCGACCTGCTCCCCGGGCTGATGTCCGCCAAGGAACACGGGGTCGCCGTCCACCTGTGGGCCGTGCAGGCCGCCGACGGGGACTACAACCAGTCCGAGGACCTCGTCGCCGAAGCCGACGAACGCCGCGTCCTGGACCGGGCCTGGATCACCCGGGCCGTCCGCGCCCGCGACCTGGCCGGGCTCTGCCCCCCGCCGCCCGCCCCGCGCCCCGAGATCGCCGCGATCCTCTCCGCGCCCCTGCCCGAGGCGGCCCTCGCCGAAGCCGCCCGCAACGGCAACGGCGCAGCCCCGGACACCGCCGACCGCGAAGCCCCCGGCAGCCACCCGAACGGAGCACCCGTACCGGCGCCCGCCACCGAAGGCGCCAAGCCGGTCCCCACCCCCAAGGACCTCGCCTCGCTGCGCGCCCCCGGTCCGGCCCCGGCCGACCGGCAGGACCGCCCCGCCCCGGCCCCCGCCGGCAGCGCCCTGCGCTGGTCCTCCGACCGGGGCTGGATCGACCGGGCCGGACCCCTCGGCGAACCGGCGGAGACCGCCTCGCTGCCCACCCTCGCCCAGCTCACCAGCGCCGAACAGCGCTGGGCGGACCGCGAGGAGGACATCACCACCGTCGGCGGCGACCCGTTCGAGGTCGGCCAGGTGTTCGCCCGCCGCTGGATGGAACGGCTCCCGGAGACCGTCCACCTGCAGAAACTGGCCACCATGTACCCGCGCGTCCCGCACCGGATCGACGGGGAGCTGCTCCGCTACGCCGCCCGCTTCGGACTCCTCGCGCACAAGGACGACCAGATCGACGAACACGACCGCTACGCCATCCGCGCCGGGTTCTGGCGCGAGATCGACGTCCGCGCGGCGGCCGAGCACGTCAGCGCCGCACCGGGCCCGGCGGGCGCCCCGGTGCCCTCCGGGCCGTCGACCCCGGCGGCCGAGTAGGGGCGGAAGCCGCGTAGGCTGCTCCCTCGTGAGTACGGGCACAGCACAGGCAGGGCACCCCACGGCAGCGGCCGCCGGAGCGGCTTCCGACGTGGTCTGCGCGGTGCGTGACCTGGTCAAGACGTACCCGGCGGTACGCGGCCGGCGCGGGGCCCCCGCCCTGCCCGAGACCCGGGCCAACGACGGCATCTCCCTGGAGGTCCGGCGCGGCGAGGTCTTCGGCCTGCTCGGCCCCAACGGCGCCGGCAAGTCCACCCTGGTCCGCCAGCTGACCGGGCTGATGCGGCCCGACGAGGGCACCGTCACCCTGCTCGGCCACGACCTCGTGCGCCACCCCGAGCGCGCCGCCCGCCTCCTCGCCTACCTCGGGCAGGAGTCCACCGCCCTCGACGAGCTCACCGTCGCCCTCGCCGCCGAGACCACCGGCCGGCTCCGCGGACTCGGCGCGCGCGAAGCGCGGACCGCGCGGGACGAGGTGCTGGAGGAACTGGGGCTGACCGCGATCGCCGGACGCCCCCTGAAGAAGCTCTCCGGCGGCCAGCGCCGCCTCGCCTGCTTCGCCTCGGCCCTGGTCGGCGAACGGCCCGTGCTCGTCCTCGACGAGCCCACCACCGGCATGGACCCCGTCGCCCGGCGGGCCGTGTGGGCCGCCGTGGACCGGCGCCGCGAGCGCCACGGCGCCACCGTCCTGCTGGTCACCCACAACGTCATCGAGGCCGAGACCGTCCTCGACCGGGTCGCCGTCATCGACCAGGGCAAGGTCATCGCCTGCGACACCCCCGCCGGGCTCAAGGCCCGCGTCTCCGACGAGGTCCGCCTGGAACTGGTGTGGCGCACCGCCCCGCCGCTGGAGGTCCCCGCGGTCGCGGAGCTCGCCCCGCGGGCGGCCGAGTCCGGGCGGCGCTGGGTGCTGCGGCTGGGCCAGGACGAGGCCCGCGCCGCCGTGGCCGCCGTCACCGGCGGCCCGGCCTTCGCCGCCCTCGACGATTTCACGTTGGCCACGCCGAGCCTGGAGGACGTCTACCTCGCGCTGGGTGGACGGATGAAGGGTCTGGTCAAGTCGTGACCGACGTCGCTGCCGCGGTGCCCGGGGTGCTCGCACCCCGCGCCCGCTTCTTCCCCGCGCTCGCCGCCGTCTACCGGGCCCAGCTGTCCCGGGCGCGCGTGGCGCGGATCCCGCTGCTGTTCGTGGCCACCTTCCAGTCCGTCGGGATCATGATCCTGATGCGGGGCGTGGTCGACGGGGGCGGCGGCTCCGAGGCGCGGGCCGTCGTCGCGGGTTCCTCCGTGCTGGTGGTCGCCTTCGTCGCGCTGAACCTGCTCGCGCAGTACTTCGGGCAGCTCCGGGCCAGCGGCGGGCTGGACCACTACGCCACCCTGCCGGTGCCGCCCGCCTCGGTGGTGCTGGGCGCGGCCGCCGCGTACGCCTCCTTCACCCTGCCGGGGACCCTGGTCACGGCCGTCTTCGGCTGCGTGCTGTTCGGGCTGCCGATGGGCGGGCTGTGGATCCTGGCGGCCGTGGTGCCGCTCGCCGGGGCCGCCCTCGCCGGGCTCGGCGCCGCGCTGGGGCTGCTCGCCCCGCGCCAGGAGCTGGCCACGCTGGCCGGGCAGCTGGGCATGTCGGCGGCGCTGCTGCTGGGGGTGCTGCCGCCGGAGCGGATGCCGGACGTGATCGTGTGGGCGCGGGACCTCCTGCCGTCCACCTACGGGGTGCAGGCCTTCGCGGAGACCTTCGCCCCGCACCCGCACTGGTCCGCCGTCGTCCTGGACCTCGGGGTGTGCGGGGCCGTCGGGGTGCTGTCCCTGGCCGTCGCCACCTGGGCCTACCGGCGGGCGGCGGTCCGCTGACGCCGCCGCCGGGCGTACCTGGCACGATGTGGGGGTGACCGAAGCCGTGACCCCGCCGTCATCCCCCTCCGACCTCCCCGAGCTCCCGAAGCCGGAGGCCGCCGTCACCCCGGCGGACATCCGTGACGGGGCCGCCGTCGCCCTGGTGGTGGGCGTGGCCGGGGTGCTCCTCGGGCTGCTGTGGATGTGGCTCGCGCCGCGCGTCCAGTACGTCTCCAACGGCGAGAACGTCTTCCTGCGCGACACCGAGAGCGAGGCGCGGATCGGGGCCGACGGGACGTTCTTCCTGCTGGCGCTGGGGTTCGGGGTGCTGAGCGGGCTCGGCGTGTTCCTGTGGCGGCGGCGCGGGGGCGTACCCCTGGTGATCGGCCTGGCCCTCGGGGCGTGCTTCGCCGCGCTGGTGGGGTGGCGGCTGGGGCTGTGGCTCGGACCGGGCTCCGACGTGGCGGCGTCAGCCGCGAAGGCGGGCAAGGGGGTGCCGTTCGACGCGCCGCTGCAGTTGCTGGCGCACGGGGCGCTGCTGGTGTGGCCGATGACGGCCGTCGCCGTCCACCTCGGGCTGACCGCCGTCTGGGGTCCGCGGGACCCGTCGCCGTCCGCCGAGTGGTACGGGGCCTACCCGCCGCCCCACGTCCACGCCGACCCGACCCCGTCGGAACCCCCGCGCGCCACGTCCTGACCCCGTCCGGGTGCGGGTCCGCTGCCGGGGGCCGGCTTCCCCGGGACCCCCGCGCCTCGGACGCCGGCGATTGAGGCGCGGGCGCGGAGCGCCGTGCAGTGGGCCGCACCGGCACGGACGGCGGCTCCACCGATCCTGTGATCAGCCGGGCAGGCTAAGGGCGGGCGACGGGGGCCACCGTGGCCCCCGTGAGGGTGGTCAGGGTGGCGGGGGAGAGTTCGACCTCCAGGCCCCGGCGGCCCGCCGACACGCAGATCGTGGGGTGCGCGGACGCGGAGGCGTCCAGCACCGTCCGCAGCCGCTTGCGCTGCCCCAGCGGGGAGATGCCGCCCCGGACGTAGCCCGTGGTGCGTTCCGCCAGCGCGGGGTCGGCCATCGCCGCCCGCTTCCCGCCCACCGCGCCCGCCAGGGCCTTCAGGTCCAGTGAGCCCGAGACCGGGACCACCGCCACCGTGAGGACCCCGTCGACGTCCGCGACGAGCGTCTTGAAGACCCGGTCCGGGGAGACGCCCATGGCCTCGGCGGCCTCCTCCCCGTAGGAGGGGTGGGCCGGGTCGTGCTCGTAGGCGTGCGTGGTGAACTCCGCCCCGGCCGCCGTCAGGGCGACGATCGCCGGAGTGCCCGCCGTCTGCTGCTTCTGCTTCTTCGCCATGCCTTCAGTTCGGGCTCGTCGGGGTGCGGGTCAGGTCCACCGCGGGAAGGGACGGCAGGTGCCGGATCACCGCGGTCTCGGCGCGCAGCAGCTTCAGCTCCTCCGCCAGCCGCGTCGCGGTGTCCGGAGCCTGCAGCAGACGCTGCTTGGCCGGGATGTCCAGTACGGCCGCGGCCGCCACCAGGTAGGACACCACCGAGGGCTCGTCCGGCAGGTCCGGCGTCGAGGCCAGGGTCCGCTCCCGGGCCCCGGCCAGGCGCTTCTGGTAGCTGCGGAAGGCCCGCAGGACCCCCTCCGAGAGGGCGCCCGCACCGTCGCCCGCGTCCTCCGCGAGCTCCTCCAGCTCGGCGACCAGGAACGGCCCCGACGCGTCGACCGACAGCAGCCGCACCCGCGTGGTGCCGGTGGCCAGCACCTCGAACGTGCCGTCCTCCCGCTCCCGGATCGTCGCCGCGTCCGCGATGCAGCCCACCCGGTGGAACGCCTGGATCGGGTCCGCGCCGAAGCCCGCCGCCGGACCCCGCGCGGGCAGCGCCGTCGGGTCGGGCAGACCGGGCGCGGTGGGGGCCACCTCCCGGCCGTCGCGGATCGCGACGACGGCGAACCGGCGCGGCTCGTCCTCCCCGGTCTTCAGCAGCTCGCGCATCATGGCGCGATACCGCTCCTCGAACACGTTGAGCGGCAGCACGAGGCCCGGGAACAGAACCTGGTTCAGCGGGAAGAGGGGCAGGCGAACGGTGGTCACGAGGCACAGGGTAGTGGCCGCACGCCCCGGGCCGTCACCCCCGCCGCAGCAGCCGGGACGCGCCCGCAGCGACCGTCGTGGCCAGGATCCAGCCCAGCAGGACCAGGGCCGCCGCGGCCCACTGCCAGCCGCCCTCCACCTTCCACTGGCCCTCCTGCCCGAGATCGATCACCGGCAGCAGCAGATCGAGCGCGTACAGGGCGGCGTTCCACTGCGGGTGCTCGTCCGCCTTGAGCGGCTCCGGCCGGTGGCCGGAGAACAGCAGGGCGCCCGCCGCCCACAGCACCGCCATCCACAGCGCCGCCCGCCCCGGCCGGTAGCCGTACACCACCGTCCAGTCCTGGAGGTACCCCCAGGCCCTGGCCGCGGGCGGCAGGGTGCTGCGGCGCCGCCGGTGCTTGGCGATCAGCACCTCGCGGGCGTCCGCGTCCTCCCCGCCGTCCCGCAGTACGGACGCCAGCCGCTCGTAGGGCTCCGGGGAGTACTCGGGGGTGGCCGCCGCCACCCAGTCGAGGCGGCGGGCGAGCGGGAAGTGGCCCCGCGGGGCGAGGTTCTCGTAGACGAAGCCCTCCATGGACAGCCGGCCGGGGCCGGGCCAGCTCGTGGAGCGGTCGACCAGCTTGACCACCTTCGCCCCCGACACCACCACCCGGCCCTGCTCCGGGGCCTCGCCGACGAAGCGGAACTCCGGGGTCTGGATCCGCCGGAGCGAGACCTCCTGGCCGGGCTGGAGCTCGAACCGGGCCCCGTAGAAGTCGACGGAGTCCCCGAACCGGCCGTCGTCCAGCCGCAGCCCGCCCCGGCACTCGAAGTGCCGCTGCGGCCCGCCCTGCGTCGGCGTCTGGCTCCAGTCGTACGGGCGGGCCGGATCGGGCGCCTGCAGGGGCAGGCCGACCGAGGTCAGGTACAGGGTCCGCTCGACGGTCAGGGTCGGGGCGTTCAGCGCGCGCCGGCCGTAGGGGTTGCGCAGCCGCGCCCCGCGCAGGCTCATCGAGGCGCCCACCTTCGCCCCGCGCAGGCTCACCTCGCCGTACGTCTCCACCATGTCGGCCTGGACGTCCTGCGCGACCGCCATCCCATCGGCGGCGATCGCCCGCCCCCGGTTGTCCCGCTGGAAGACGGCGTGGCTGATCAGCAGGTCGGTGCCGATCTGCGCGTCGGTCAGCCGGATCCCGCGCGCCACCCGGCAGCGCGCCAGGTGCAGGTCCCCCTCGGTGTGCAGCCGGGCCGCCTCGATGCGGGGGACGGCGCAGTTGTCCAGCCGCAGGGTGCCGAAGCGGGTCTCCGAGAGCTGGATCTCGCCGTCGAAGCGGCACGACCGGATCTCGACGTACGGGGGCACCGTGCCGCCGGACAGGTCGAGCCGTCCGGTGATCTGCGCGCCGCGCAGCTTCAGGCATCCGACGCGGCCCGGGACGGGCTCGGGCCCGGCGAGCAGGAGCAGGGCGACGACCTCCGCCCGGACCCGGCGCTCGGGACCCCACTCCGCGTCGCCGTGCGGGTCGTCCTGCTCGGCCACACGGGTGCCGAGGTCACAGACCGTGCCCGCCCGGAAGGTCTGCCACATGTGGCGTTCGACATCGGTCAGGTCGGCCGGTGGCCCGTCCACCTGCGTTTCGGTCATGGCAGCCCCCCGCTGTCACGTGCGTGTACGGGAAACGCTAAGGGGCGGCCGTGACATCCGGGACGCGTATCAGCCAGTGATACGGGCGAACGGTGGCGGGAGCCGGTCTGAGAGAATTGGGACGTGATCTCTCGTATCGACCTGCGCGGTGACGCCCTCCCCGAGGGCGGCGCCCTGCGCGATCTGCTGCCCCGTGCCGAGTTCGACGTGGAAGCCGCACTGGAGAAAGTGCGGCCCATCTGCGAGGACGTCCATCATCGTGGCACGGCGGCGCTGATCGAGTACGCGCGGAAGTTCGACGGGGTGGAGCTGGAGCAGGTCAGGGTGCCCGCCGAGGCGCTCAAGGCCGCCCTCGAAGCGCTGGACCCCGCGGTCCGCGCCGCCCTGGAGGAGTCCATCCGGCGCGCCCGGATCGTGCACCGCAACCAGCGCCGCAGCGAGCACACCACCCAGGTGGTCCCCGGCGGCACCGTGACCGAGAAGTGGGTTCCGGTCGAGCGCGTGGGGCTGTACGCCCCGGGCGGCCGCTCCGTGTACCCGTCCTCCGTCGTGATGAACGTGGTGCCGGCCCAGGAGGCGGGCGTCGAGTCGATCGCGCTCGCGTCCCCGCCGCAGAAGGAGTTCGGGGGCCTGCCGCACCCGACGATCCTCGCCGCCTGCGCCCTGCTCGGTGTGGACGAGGTGTACGCGGCCGGCGGCGCCGTCGCCGTCGCGATGTTCGCGTACGGCACGGAGGACTGCCTGCCGGTCAACATGGTGACCGGCCCCGGCAACATCTGGGTCGCCGCCGCCAAGCGCTACTTCACCGGGAAGATCGGCATCGACACCGAGGCCGGCCCCACCGAGATCGCGGTCCTCGCGGACTCCACGGCCGACCCGGTCCACGTCGCCGCCGACCTGATCAGCCAGGCCGAGCACGACCCGCTGGCCGCCGCCGTGCTCGTCACGGACTCCGCCGAGCTCGCCGCGGCCGTCGAGCGGGAGCTGGAGCCGCAGGTCGCGGCCACCAAGCACGTCGAGGACCGGATCAAGCCCGCCCTCGCGGGCAAGCAGTCCGCGATCGTCCTGGTCGACAGCCTGGAGGACGGCCTCAAGGTCGTCGACGCCTACGGCGCCGAGCACCTGGAGATCCAGACCGCCGACGCCGCCGCGTGGGCCGCCCGCGTCCGCAACGCCGGCGCGATCTTCGTCGGTCCCTGGGCCCCGGTCTCCCTCGGCGACTACTGCGCCGGCTCGAACCACGTGCTGCCCACCGGCGGCTGCGCCTGCCACTCCTCCGGCCTGTCCGTGCAGTCCTTCCTGCGCGGCATCCACATCGTCGACTACACGCGGGACGCCCTCGCCGAGGTCACCCACCACGTGGTCACCCTCGCCGAGGCCGAGGACCTGCCCGCCCACGGCGCGGCCCTCAAGGCCCGTTTCGGATGGAAGGTGCCCACGCAGTGAGTTTCGGGATCGACGACCTCCCCATCCGGGACGAACTGCGCGGCAAGACCCCGTACGGCGCCCCCCAGCTCGACGTACCCGTCCAGCTGAACACCAACGAGAACCCGTACGAGCTCCCCGAGGAGCTGGTCCGGCGCATCGCCGAGCGCGTGGCCGACGCCGCCCGCACCCTCAACCGCTACCCCGACCGGGACGCGGTCGAGCTGCGCACGGAGCTTGCCGCATACCTCACCCGTACCGGCAAGCACCCCGTCGCCAAGGAGAACGTCTGGGCCGCCAACGGCTCCAACGAGGTCCTCCAGCAGCTGCTCCAGACCTTCGGCGGCCCGGGGCGCACCGCGATCGGCTTCGAGCCCTCGTACTCGATGCACGCGCTGATCGCCCGCGGCACGGGCACCGGCTGGATCTCCGGCCCGCGCCGGGACGACTTCACCATCGACGTGGCCGCCGCCGAGCAGGCCATCGCCGAGAACGCCCCCGACGTCGTCTTCATCACCTCGCCCAACAACCCCACCGGCACCGCGGTCGAGGCCGAGACGGTCCTCGCCCTCTACGAGGCCGCGCAGGCGGCCAAGCCCTCCCTGGTCGTCGTGGACGAGGCGTACGTGGAGTTCAGCCACCGGGACTCGCTGCTGCCCCTCATCGAGGGCCGGCCGAACCTGGTGGTCTCCCGGACCATGTCCAAGGCCTTCGGCGCCGCCGGCCTGCGCCTGGGCTACCTGGCCGCGCACCCCGCCGTGGTCGACGCCGTCCAGCTGGTGCGCCTGCCGTACCACCTGTCGGCCGTCACCCAGGCGACCGCGCTGGCCGCCCTGGAGCACACCGACACCCTGCTCGGCTACGTCGAGCAGCTCAAGGCCGAACGGGACCGCCTCGTCACCGAGCTGCGGGCCATCGGCTACGAGGTCACCGAGTCCGACGCGAACTTCATCCAGTTCGGGAAGTTCGAGGACTCGCACACCGCCTGGCAGAAGATCCTCGACCAGGGCGTCCTGGTCCGGGACAACGGCGTACCGGGCTGGCTGCGGGTCACCGCCGGCACCCCGGCCGAGAACGACGCGTTCCTGGAAGCGGTTCGCGCACTGAAGAAGGAGCAGCAGGCATGAGCCGCATCGGACGGGTCGAACGGACCACGAAGGAGACCTCGGTCCTCGTCGAGATAAACCTCGACGGCACCGGCAAGGTCGACGTCTCGACCGGCGTGGGCTTCTACGACCACATGCTCGACCAGCTCGGCCGCCACGGACTCTTCGACCTCACCGTCAAGACCGACGGCGACCTGCACATCGACAGCCACCACACCATCGAGGACACCGCCCTCGCGCTCGGCGCCGCCTTCAAGCAGGCCCTCGGCGACAAGGTCGGCATCTACCGCTTCGGCAACTGCACCGTCCCGCTGGACGAGTCCCTCGCCCAGGTGACCGTCGACCTCTCCGGCCGCCCCTACCTCGTGCACACCGAGCCCGAGAACATGGCGCCGATGATCGGCGAGTACGACACGACGATGACCCGGCACATCTTCGAGTCCTTCGTCGCGCAGGCCCAGATCGCCCTGCACATCCACGTCCCGTACGGCCGCAACGCCCACCACATCGTGGAGTGCCAGTTCAAGGCCCTCGCCCGGGCCCTGCGCTACGCCGCGGAGTTCGACCCGCGCGCCGCCGGGATCCTGCCCTCCACGAAGGGCGCCCTCTAGCCGTGAACGGCCTGAACACCATCCTGATCGTCCTCGGCCTGTTCCTGGCCGGGGGCGTCTACTCCTTCCAGAAGCAGAAGATGCCCAAGTCGGTGATCGTTCTGCTCGCCCTCGGCTCCGTGATGTGTCTGGCGGCCGGAGTCCTGCGAATCCAAGGAATCTGGGAATGAGCGCAGCAAAGAACGTCGTCGTCTTCGACTACGGCTTCGGCAACGTCCGCTCCGCCGAGCGGGCCCTCGCCCGCGTCGGCGCCGACGTCGAGATCACCCGCGACTACGACAAGGCGATGGACGCCGACGGCCTCCTGGTCCCCGGCGTGGGCGCCTTCTCGGCCTGCATGCAGGGCCTCAAGGACGCCCGCGGCGACTGGATCATCGGCCGCCGCCTGTCCGGCGGCCGCCCGGTCATGGGCATCTGCGTCGGCATGCAGATCCTCTTCGAACGCGGCATCGAGCACGGGGTGGAGACCGAGGGCCTCGACGAGTGGCCCGGCACGGTCGGCCCGCTCAAGGCCCCCGTCGTCCCCCACATGGGCTGGAACACCGTGGACGCACCCGCCGACAGCCAGGCCTTCGCCGGGCTCGACGCCGACGCCCGCTTCTACTTCGTCCACTCCTACGCGGCGCACGAATGGAGCCTGGAGGTCACCAACCCGGCCATCCGCGCGCCCCGGGTCACCTGGGCCACCCACGGCCGCCCCTTCGTCGCGGCCGTGGAGAACGGAGCCCTGTGGGCCACCCAGTTCCACCCCGAGAAGTCCGGCGACACCGGCGCCCAGCTGCTCACCAACTGGATCGAGACCCTCTGATGAAGACGCTTGAGCTCCTCCCCGCGGTCGACGTCCGCGACGGCCAGGCCGTCCGCCTCGTCCACGGTGTCTCCGGCAGCGAGACCTCCTACGGCTCCCCGCTGGAGGCGGCCCTCGCCTGGCAGCGCTCCGGCGCCGAATGGCTGCACCTGGTCGACCTGGACGCCGCCTTCGGCACCGGCGACAACCGCGCCCTGGTCGCCGAGATCACCCGCGCCATGGACATCAAGGTCGAGCTGTCCGGCGGCATCCGCGACGACGCCACGCTCGCCGCGGCCCTGGCCACCGGCTGCACCCGCGTGAACCTCGGCACCGCCGCCCTGGAGACCCCCGAGTGGGCCGCCAAGGCCATCGCCGAGCACGGCGACAGGATCGCCATCGGACTGGACGTGCGCGGCACCACCCTCAAGGGCCGCGGCTGGACCAGCGAGGGCGGCGACCTCTACGAGACCCTCGCCCGCCTGGACTCCGAGGGCTGCGCCCGCTACGTCGTCACCGACATCGGCAAGGACGGCACCCTCACCGGCCCCAACCTGGAGCTGCTGAAGAACGTCTGCGCCGCCACCGACCGTCCCGTCGTCGCCTCCGGCGGCATCTCCAGCCTGGACGACCTGCGCGCGCTGTCCGCGCTGGTCCCCGAGGGCGTCGAGGGCGCGATCGTCGGCAAGGCCCTGTACGCCAAGGCCTTCACCCTGGAAGAAGCCCTGAAGGTGGTCTCCGCATGAGCTCCGCAGACGTACGCCGCATCTCCTCCGGCGGCCCCTACGAGGACGTCATCGGCTACTCGCGCGCCGTCGCCCTCCCCAACGGCCTGGTCCTCGTCTCCGGCTGCACCGCGGCCGACGGGGGCGGCCCGTACGACCAGACCGTCAAGGCCTTCGAGGTCGCCTTCAAGGCGCTCGCCGAGGCCGGGCTCGGTGCCGGGGACGTCGTCCGCACCCGGATGTACCTCACGCACGCCCGGGACGTGGAGGAGGTGGGCCGCGCCCACAAGGCCCTCTTCGACGCCGTCCGCCCCGCCGCCTCGATGATCATCGTCTCCGGCTTCGTCGACCCGTCGATGGTCGTCGAGGTGGAGGTCGAGGCGTACAAGGCGGTGGCCGGATGAGCCTCGCCGTACGCGTGATCCCCTGCCTGGACGTGGACAACGGCCGGGTCGTCAAGGGCGTCAACTTCCAGAACCTGCGCGACGCCGGCGACCCGGTGGAGATGGCCAAGCTGTACGACGCCGAGGGCGCCGACGAGCTGACCTTCCTGGACATCACCGCCTCCTCCGGCAACCGCGAGACCACCTACGACGTGGTCCGCCGCACCGCCGAGCAGGTCTTCATCCCCCTCACGGTGGGAGGCGGCGTCCGCACGGCGGACGACGTCGACAGGCTCCTGCGGGCCGGCGCGGACAAGGTGGGCGTGAACACGGCCGCCATCGCCCGCCCGGAGCTGATCCAGGAGATCGCGGAACGCTTCGGCCGCCAGGTCCTGGTGCTGTCCGTCGACGCCCGCCGCACGGCCTCCGGCTCCTTCGAGGTCACCACCCACGGCGGCCGTCAGGGCACCGGCATCGACGCCGTCGAGTGGGCCCACCGGGCCGCCGAACTCGGCGCCGGGGAGATCCTCCTCAACTCGATGGACGCCGACGGCACGAAGGACGGCTACGACACCGAGATGATCGCGGCGGTCCGCAAGCACGTCACCATCCCGGTGATCGCCTCCGGCGGCGCCGGGAAGCTGGAGCACTTCCCGCCTGCCATCGAGGCGGGTGCCGACGCCGTCCTCGCGGCCTCGGTGTTCCACTTCGGGGACCTGCGGATCTCCGAGGTCAAATCCACCCTCCGCGAAGCGGGCCACCCCGTCCGCTGACCCCTCCGGCCCCGCCGCACCGACGGCGGGGCCGGATCCGCGGGCCCCGGCCCGGTCAGATGCCGAGCTGGGCCCGGGTCAGGCGGGACACCGCTTCCTTCTCGCCCTCCAGTTCCACCGCCGCCGCGTCCTGGCGCCCGAAGCAGAACAGCGTCAGTTCCCCCGGCTCCCCGGTGACCGTCACCACCGGCACCCCCTTGTGCGCCACCGCCGTCCGCCCGTCCGGGCGCCGCAGGACCAGGCCGACCGGGGAGCGCCGGCCGGTGAGGCGGGCCAGCTTCTCCAGGCGGGACCAGAGCGCGTCCGAGAACACCGGGTCCAGCGTCCGCGGCGACCAGTCCGGCTGCGCCCGCCGCACGTCCTCGGCGTGGACGTAGAACTCCACCGCGTTGGCGGCCTCGTCGATCTGCTTCAGCGAGTACACCGACATCTTCGGCGGCCCCGTCCGGATCAGCTGGATGAGCTCCTCGTACGGCTTGGCCGTGTACTCCGCCATCGCCCGGTCCAGCCGCGCCTTGAGCACGTTCAGCAGCAGGCCGCCCGCCGCGTCCGGGCGCCGCTCCCGGACCACCACGTGCGCCGCCAGCTCCCGCGCCCGCCAGCCTTCGCACAGTGTCGGCGCCTCCGGCCCGGCCGCCTCCAACAGGTCCGCCAGCAGCAGGCGTTCACGCTTCGCATGGGTAGACATGCGCGACAGCCTACGGCCGGACACCGCCCCGCGCGTGCCCATCAGGCGGACAGTGATCCGTTCCGGCCCCGATCACGCGGCACAATGTCCCGCATGAGTACGTCCTCCCTCGATCCCGCCATCGCCGCCCGCCTCAAGCGCTCCGCGGACGGTCTGGTACCGGCCATCGCCCAGCAGTACGACACCGGCGAGGTGCTCATGCTCGGCTGGATGGACGACGAGGCCCTGCACCGGACCCTGACCACCGGCCGCTGCACGTACTGGTCGCGCAGCCGCCAGGAGTACTGGGTCAAGGGGGACACCTCCGGCCACGTCCAGCACGTGAAGTCGGTGGCCCTCGACTGCGACGCGGACACCCTCCTCGTCAAGGTCGACCAGGTCGGCGCCGCCTGCCACACCGGCGCCCGCACGTGTTTCGACGCCGATGTCCTTCCGCTGGCCGCCGAATAAACAGGTAGGTACCCCCGCCATGGATCTTGAGACGTTTCGCAAGCTCGCGGCCGACCGCCGCGTCATCCCCGTGAGCCGCCGACTCCTGGCCGACGGGGACACCCCCGTCGGGCTCTACCGGAAGCTGGCAGCCGAACGCCCGGGCACCTTCCTCCTGGAATCCGCCGAGAACGGCCGCTCCTGGTCCCGCTACTCCTTCGTCGGCGTCCGCAGCGCCTCCACCCTGACCGTCAAGGACGGCCGGGCGCACTGGATCGGCACCCCGCCCGTCGGCGTCCCCACGGACGGCGACCCGCTGCAGGCGCTGCGCGCCACCGTCGAGGCCCTGCACACCCCCCGCGACCTCGCGGGCGGGATGCCCCCCTTCACCGGCGGCATGGTCGGCTACCTGGGCTACGACATCGTCCGCCGCCTGGAGCGCATCGGCGAGCACACCTCCGACGACCTCCGGCTCCCCGAGCTCACCATGCTGCTCACCTCCGACCTGGCGGTCCTCGACCACTGGGACGGCACGGTCCTGCTGATCGCCAACGCGATCAACCACAACGCGCTCGACACCGGCGCCGACGAGGCCTGGGCCGACGCCGTGGCCCGCCTCGACGCCATGGAGGCCGACCTGGCCCGCCCGGCGCCCTACGTACCGGCCCCGCTCCCGGAGTCCGAGCTGCCCGCCTTCGAGGCGCTCTGGGGCGGCGAGCAGTTCCAGGCCGCCGTCGAGGACGTCAAGGAGCGCATCCGGGCCGGCGAGGCCTTCCAGGTGGTGCCCTCCCAGCGGTTCGAGACCCCCTGCCGGGCCTCCGCGCTGGACGTGTACCGGGTGCTGCGGGCCACGAACCCGTCCCCGTACATGTACCTCTTCCGCTTCGAGAACGGCTTCGACGTGGTCGGGTCCAGCCCCGAGGCGCTGGTCAAGGTCGAGGACGGGCGGGCCATGGTCCACCCCATCGCCGGCACCCGCCACCGTGGCGCGACCCCGCAGCGGGACAACGAGCTCGCCGAGGAGCTGCTGGCCGACCCCAAGGAGCGCGCCGAGCACCTGATGCTCGTCGACCTCGGCCGCAACGACCTGGGCCGGGTCTGCGAGCCCGGCTCGGTCGAGGTCGTGGACTTCATGAGCATCGAGCGCTACTCGCACGTCATGCACATCGTCTCCACCGTCACCGGGCGGGTCGCGGAGGGCAAGACCGCCTTCGACGTGCTCACCGCCTGCTTCCCGGCCGGCACCCTCTCGGGCGCCCCCAAGCCGCGCGCCATGCAGATCATCGAGGAGCTGGAGCCCTCCCGCCGGGGCCTCTACGGCGGGTGCGTCGGCTACCTCGACTTCGCGGGCGACTCCGACACGGCGATCGCCATCCGCACCGCGCTGCTGCGCGACGGGACGGCGTACGTGCAGGCCGGAGCGGGTGTGGTCGCGGATTCCGTGCCGGAACTGGAGGACCTGGAGTGCCGCAACAAGGCGGCCGCCGTGCTCCGCGCCGTGGGAGCGGCGAACCGCCTCCACCACGGCTGAGGGCGTAGGGGATAGTGGGGTACGTGAGTGCCGTACCCCCATCCCCCGCCCCCACCGCCGGCGCCGAGGCCCCCGAGGCCGGGAGCGCCCGTCGCAGCGTGGCCGTCGCCCTGCTGCTCGGCGCGCTCGGCGCCACCGTCGTCCTGCTCGCCTCCGGCCGCGTCTGGGCCCGGGGCAGCGCCGCCGTGGGAGGCGGCTCGCTCCCGCTGACGGCGGACGGCAGGGCCGTCACGGGCCTGCCGGCGGCGCTGGCCATCGTCGGCCTCGCGGCCCTGGTGGCGGTGTTCGCCGTACGGGGCCGGGGGCGGCTGCTGGTGTCCGTCCTGCTCGCGCTGAGCGGCCTCGGCGGGGCGCTGTCCGCGGTGGCCGCCGCCGACGACCACCGGGCGCTCGACGAGCGGGCCGTCACCGCGACGGCCGACACCGCCGCCCGGGCGGCGGAACTGACCCATACGGCCTGGCCGTACATCACGGCCTCCGGCGCCGTCCTGATCCTGCTCGCCGGTCTCCTCGCGGTCCGTTTCGGCCGTGCCTGGCCCGCCATGGGCGGCCGCTACGAGCGCGACGGCAGCCCGCGGCGCAAGGCGCCCGCGGCGGTGGACCCGGACCGGCCGGAGGACCTGTGGAAGGCTCTGGACCGGGGCGAGGATCCCACCCGCTAAGCCCCACCCAGTGGAGAATCCGCACGCGCCGTGCGGGACAATGACAGTGAGCGTGCGGCACCGCACGCGCGACAGAGCAACGAGGAGCAACTCATGGCGGGCTCGAGCCACGGACACACCCCGGCCGCCTGGACCGGTGTCATCATCGCCTTCATCGGTTTCTGCGTCTCCGGCGCCTTCATGGTGCTGGCGAACCCGCTCGGGTTCTGGGCGGGTCTCGTCATCGTCGCGCTCGGCGGAGTCGTCGGACTCGCGATGCGTGCCGCGGGCATGGGTGCGCCGAAGGCCGCCCACCGCGACCTCGCCGAGGTCATCGCCGCCAACCGCGTTCCCGCCAAGGTCTGAGCGCGGTTCCCGCGGTTCCCGCGGTTCGAAAGGCGCGGCCCGGTCGGGCTGCGCCTTTTGTCATGACCGGAGAGAATCAGCGGGTGGACGCCTCTCGCACCCCCGCCGCCCCCGCTCCCGCCGCCCCGCCCGGCGGGCCGGGGCTGCACCGGCCGCCCGTACCGCCCGGGCAGGCGCCCGCGGCGGTGTCGCGGGTCCGGCGGGCCGCCGCGCCGGTGCTCACCCTGGCCGGGGCCGTGGCAGCCTTCGCGTACGTGGGCGCCGTGGACCCGAACCAGCCCGGCCACTACCCGGTGTGCCCGCTGCTGCGGCTGACCGGGATCCTGTGTCCGGGCTGCGGCGGGCTGCGCAGCGCGCACGCCTTCGCCCACGGGGACCTGGCCTCGGCCCTCGGCGCCAATGCGGTGGCCGTCGCCGGCTACTTCGTCTTCGCCGGTTTCCTGGCCCTGTGGCTGGTGCGGGCCTTCCGCGGGCGTCCGGTGCCGCGGTTCGCGCTTCGGCCGGCGTACTGGTGGGGGATCGGCACCCTGGTGCTGCTGTT
Source organism: Streptomyces lavendulae subsp. lavendulae (assembly GCF_002803845.1). Lineage (GTDB taxonomy): Bacteria > Actinomycetota > Actinomycetes > Streptomycetales > Streptomycetaceae > Streptomyces > Streptomyces lavendulae. The sequence goes on from NZ_CP024985.1 coordinate 6,062,643, forward strand.
CTCGATCGTCCGAAATCTCCCGTTCGGTTCCGCACTCGCCCCGTGAAGCGCCGGGGCCCTTGCGGGGGCCTACGGGAATGCCATATTCCGACTGTCCAGTCAATGGGAAACCGCGAAGTCAGTGCAGAGTGCGTAGAGACCTGCGGATACCATTTGAGTGCTGACCTTGCAGTGGAACGTGTCTGCAAGGCGGCCGACCGTCATCAACCCGGAAGGGGGCCGCTCGCGTGAGTGTGCTCGACGAGATCATCGAAGGGGTCCGCGAAGACCTTGCCGAACGGCAGGCCCGCGTGAGCCTCGACGAGCTCAAGGAGCGTGCCGCCAAGGCGCCCCAGGCCAAGGACGGTGTCGCCGCCCTGCGCGGCGACAGCGTCAAGGTGATCTGCGAGGTCAAGCGCTCCAGCCCCTCCAAGGGCGCGCTGGCCGCGATCGCCGATCCGGCCGGGCTCGCCGCCGACTACGAGGCTGGCGGTGCGGCGGTCATCTCCGTCCTCACCGAACAGCGTCGCTTCGGCGGCTCGCTGGCCGACCTGGAGGCCGTCCGCGCCCGCGTGGACATCCCGATCCTGCGCAAGGACTTCATCGTCACGGCGTACCAGCTGTGGGAGGCCCGCGCCTACGGCGCCGACCTCGTGCTGCTGATCGTCGCGGCCCTGGAGCAGGAGGCCCTCGTCTCCCTCATCGAGCGGGCCGAGTCCATCGGCCTCACCCCGCTCGTGGAGGTCCACGACGAGGAGGAGATCGAGCGGGCCGTCGCCGCCGGCGCCAAGATCATCGGCGTCAACGCGCGCAACCTCAAGGACCTCAAGGTCGACCGCTCCACCTTCGAGCGGGTCGTCGGCGAGATCCCGCCCCACATCGTGAAGGTCGCCGAGTCCGGCATCCGCGGACCGCACGACCTCATCGCGTACGCCAACGAGGGCGCAGACGCCGTCCTCGTCGGAGAGTCCCTGGTCACCGGCCGCGACCCGAAGGCGGCCGTCGCCGACCTCGTCGCCGCCGGGGCCCACCCCGCCCTGCGCCACGGCCGGAGCTGACCCTTCCCATGCCTCCTTCCCGCCCTTCCGTCCGCACCCGACCGGGCCACGGCCCGGCCGCCGTGCCGACGGCGCACGCGCCCCTGGCGCGCGGCTGCCGCCCCCGCGGCTGCCGCGCCCCGGCCCGGCGCGTGCACGGCCGGCGGGTGCGGTACGTGATCGGCTCCGAGCCCGGTCAGGTCAACGGAATGCGATGGCGCGGCGGAGCCGCGCTGTAGACGACGGCCGCCCCGGCCCGGTACGCGATGGCGTACCGGCCGGGAGGTCCCGCACGGTCCCCGCCCGAGCCCCCGGCTCCCGGCTCGGGCCGCGGCCTCCGCACGGCGGCGCACCCCCAGCGGGGTGCGCGGGCCGCGGACCGACGGCGCAATACGGTGCAACCAGCCCCCGTCGCGCGTTTTCCGTACACACAGGAGTAGTGGCCATGTCCACCAGCTCGTTCTTCATCCCGGACCCGGAGGGTCACGTCCCCAACACCGAGGGCTACTTCGGTGACTTCGGCGGCAAGTTCATCCCGGAGGCCCTCGTCGCCGCCGTGGACGAGGTCGCCGTCGAGTACGAGAAGGCCAAGGGCGACCCGGCCTTCGCGGCCGAGCTCAACGAGCTCATGGTCAACTACACCGGCCGGCCCAGCGCCCTCACCGAGGTGCCCCGCTTCGCCGAGCACGCGGGCGGCGCCCGGATCTTCCTCAAGCGCGAGGACCTCAACCACACCGGCTCGCACAAGATCAACAACGTGCTGGGCCAGGCGCTGCTCACCAAGCGCATGGGCAAGACCCGCGTCATCGCCGAGACCGGCGCCGGCCAGCACGGCGTGGCCACCGCCACCGCCTGCGCCCTCTTCGGCCTAGACTGCACCATCTACATGGGCGAGATCGACACCCAGCGCCAGGCCCTGAACGTGGCCCGCATGCGCATGCTCGGCGCCGAGGTCATCGCCGTGAAGTCGGGCTCGCGCACCCTCAAGGACGCCATCAACGAGGCCTTCCGCGACTGGGTCGCCAACGTCGAGGAGACCCACTACCTCTTCGGCACCGTCGCCGGACCGCACCCCTTCCCGGCCATGGTCCGCGACTTCCACCGCGTCATCGGCGTCGAGGCCCGCCGCCAGATCCTGGAGCGCGCGGGCCGCCTGCCCGACGCCGTCGCGGCCTGCGTCGGCGGCGGCTCCAACGCCATCGGCCTCTTCCACGCCTTCATCCCGGACGCCGACGTCCGCCTGGTCGGCTTCGAGCCCGCCGGACACGGTGTGGAGACCGGCGAGCACGCGGCCACCCTGACCGCGGGCGAGCCCGGCATCCTGCACGGCTCCCGCTCCTACGTCCTCCAGGACGAGGAGGGCCAGATCACCGAGCCCTACTCGATCTCCGCAGGCCTGGACTACCCGGGCATCGGCCCCGAGCACTCCTACCTCAAGGACACCGGCCGCGGCGAGTACCGCGCGGTCACCGATGACGCCGCCATGCAGGCCCTGCGCCTGCTCTCGCGCACCGAGGGCATCATCCCGGCCATCGAGTCGGCGCACGCCCTCGCCGGAGCCCTCGACCTGGGCAAGGAGCTGGGCAAGGACGGCCTGATCGTGGTCAACCTGTCCGGCCGCGGCGACAAGGACATGGACACGGCGGCCCGCTACTTCGGCCTGTACGACGGCACGGACGAGAACGGGACCGAGGGGGAGAACAAGTGAGCAACCAGGGCAACATCGAACTGCTGAGCGCGACCCTCGCGAAGGCGAAGTCCGAGGACCGCGCGGCCCTCGTGGCCTACCTCCCGGCCGGGTTCCCGACCGTCGACGGCGCCATCGAGGCCGCCAAGGCGATCATCGCGGGCGGCGCGGACGTCGTGGAGATCGGCCTGCCGCACAGCGACCCCGTCCTGGACGGCGCGGTCATCCAGACGGCCGACGACATCGCCCTGCGCGGCGGCGTCAAGATCGCCGACGTGCTGCGGACCGTACGCGAGACCTTCGAGGCCACCGGCGTCCCGATCCTCGTCATGACCTACTGGAACCCCATCGACCGCTACGGCGTCGAGCGGTTCACCGCCGAGCTGGCGGCGGCGGGCGGCGCGGGCTGCATCCTGCCCGACCTGCCGGTCCAGGAGTCCGCGCTGTGGCGCGAGCACGCGGCGGAGCACGGTCTGGCGACCGTGTTCGTCGTGGCCCCCAGCAGCCGTGACGAGCGCCTGGCGACCATCACGGCCGCCGGTTCCGGCTTCGTCTACGCCGCCTCCCTCATGGGGGTCACCGGCACCCGCGAGTCCGTCGGCAACGAGGCCCAGGAGCTGGTGCGCCGCACCCGCACCACCACCGAGCTGCCGGTCTGCGTGGGGCTGGGCGTCTCCAACGCCGTCCAGGCCAAGCAGGTGGCGGGCTTCGCCGACGGCGTGATCGTCGGTTCGGCCTTCGTGAAGCTGCTGCTGGACGCGCCGGACGAGCAGGCCGGGCTGGCCGCCGTACGGGCCCTGGCGGGCGAGCTTGCGGAAGGCGTACGCAGGTCCTGACGCCGGGCGGGCCCCGACGGGGGTTCTGTAGCCCGATCGGGTGGAAACGGGAGCGGGGAGGCACGCGAGTGCCTCCCCGCTTCGTTTGGCCGAACGTGAGCGAGAAGAACGACGGTGCGAACCGCGATGCGACGACGAAACGATCGGCCCGGGAGCGACTCCAGCAGGAGCGCGAGCGGCAGAAGACCCGGGACAAGCGCCGGCGGACCCTCATCGTCTCCGCGGCGGTGGTCGGCGTGCTCGGCCTCGCGGCCGTGGTCGGCCTGATCGCCGCCAACGCCGGGTCCGGGGACAAGTCCGCCAAGGCCGGTCCGGTGGCCGCGCCGTCGGGGGCCACCGGCAAGGACGCGCTCGCCATCCAGACCGGTCCGGCCGGGGCCAAGTCCCGGCTGACCGTCTGGGAGGACTTCCGCTGCCCCGCCTGCAAGGCCTTCGAGACCAACTACCGGGACACCATCCACGACCTCGAATCCAGGGGGCTGCTCAACGTCGAGTACCACCTCGTCACCCTGATCGACGGGAACATGGGCGGCAGCGGCTCCCTCAAGGGCGCCAACGCCGCGGCCTGCGCCCAGGACGCCGGGAAGTTCGCCGCCTACCACGACCTCCTCTTCCAGAACCAGCCCGAGGAGACCGACGACGCCTACGGCAAGAACGCCAAGCTGCTGGAGCTGGCCGGGAAGGTGGACGGGCTGGACACCGCCGCGTTCCGCTCCTGTGTGGAGGACGGCACGCACAACAGCTGGGTCGGCAAGTCGCACGAGGCCTTCGCGGCCGGAAAGTTCCGGGGCACCCCCACCGTCCTGCTCGACGGCAAGGACATCTTCGCCGACCAGGCCGATCCGCTCACCCCGCAGAAGCTGAAGGCGAAGGTGGAGGCCGCCGCCGGGGTCCCGAAGGACAAGCCGTCCGGATCGGCGTCCCCGTCGGGTGCCGCGTCGCCCTCGGCGTCGGCCTCGGGCAAGGCGTCCGGGTCGGGCGGCTCGAAGTCCCTGTCCAAGGGGGCGCCCCAGGGGTGACCGCGCGGCCTTCGCCGTGTGTGGTTTTGGTTTCAGCTTGCCGGGCGGGTTGCGGTCGGTACCGCCCGGCAGGGTAGCGTCATGTCTGCCATGACCCTTGCCTATATCCCCAGTCCGTCGACCGGCGTGATCCATCTCGGACCGATCCCGCTCCGCGGCTACGCGTTCTGCATCATCATCGGCGTCTTCGTCGCCGTCTGGCTCGGCAACAAGCGGTGGATCGCGCGCGGCGGAAAGCCGGGCACGGTCGCGGACATCGCCGTGTGGGCGGTGCCGTTCGGCCTTGTCGGCGGCCGCCTCTACCACGTGATCACCGACTACCAGCTCTACTTCGGCGAGGGCCGCGACTGGGTCGACGCCTTCAAGATCTGGGAAGGCGGCCTGGGCATCTGGGGCGCGATCGCGCTCGGCGCGGTCGGAGCCTGGATCGGCTGCAGGCTGCGCGGCATCCCGCTGCCCGCCTGGGCCGACGCCCTGGCCCCCGGCATCGCCATCGCCCAGGCCTTCGGTCGCTGGGGCAACTGGTTCAACCAGGAGCTGTACGGGCGCGCCACCGACCTGCCGTGGGCGCTGAAGATCAGCGAAGGGCCCAACCGGGTCGCCGGCACCTACCACCCGACCTTCCTCTACGAATCGCTGTGGTGCCTCGGCGTCGCCGCGCTGGTGATCTGGGCCGACCGCCGGTTCAGGCTCGGTCACGGCCGGGCCTTCGCCCTGTACGTGGCCGCGTACTGCCTGGGCCGCGGCTGGATCGAGTACATGCGGGTCGACGAGGCGCACCACATCTTCGGGGTGCGGCTGAACGTCTGGACCGCGATCGTGGTCTTCATCGCCGCGGTGGTCTACTTCGTGCTCTCGGCGAAGCTGCGGCCGGGCCGCGAGGAGGTCGTCGAGCCCGACACCTCCGGTGGTCCGGGCGATGTGGCCGCTGCCGACAAGCCCGAGGCGGGCGAAGCCGACGCGAAGGCCGACGCGAAGCCCGACCTCACCAAGGCCGCCCCGGCGGACGGGAAGGGTGCCGAGGGCGCTGCGAAGGCGGATCTGACCAAGGCCGCGGAGGGCGCGGCCAACGGGGCCGACAAGAGCTGAACGGGTCGTACCGGAGGGGGCGCCGCGCAGGTCGCGGCGCCCCCTCCCGCGTACCCGGGGTCAGTGCGCGTCCGCCCGGCGGGAGAGGGTCAGGGTGCGGTGGGCGGCGGCCACCACGGCCGGGTCCACGAAGCGGCCGTCGGGCAGGGCCAGGGCTCCGGGGGCGGCCCGGGCGGCGGTGACGATCTCCTCGGCGGCGGTGACCTCCTCGGGCCGGGGCAGGTAGGCCCCCTCGATCACCGGGAGCTGGCGGGGGTGGATCGCCGCCCGGCCGAGGAAGCCCAGCGCCCGGCCCCGCGCGCAGGAGGCGGCCAGTGCCTCCAGGTCCCGGATGTCCGGGAACACCGACTGGGCCGGCGGCGCCAGCCCGGCCGCGCGGGCGGCGACCACCACCCGCGAGCGCGGCCAGTCCAGCCCGGCCTCCGCGGTGACGCCCAGGTCGGCCCTGAGGTCGGCCTCGCCGAGGGTCAGCCCGTGCAGGGACGGGTGGGCGCGGGCGATGTCGTAGGCCCGCTCCACGCCCAGCGCGGACTCCAGCAGCGCGTACAGGGCCACCCCGCCGGCCCGGTCGGCGACCCGGCCGATCTGCTCGGCGGAGTCGATCTTCGGCAGCCGCAGTCCGGCGAGCCCGTGCAGCCGGACCAGGGCGGTGAGGTCGGCGCCCGCCCAGGGGGAGCCGAGCGCGTTGACGCGGACGTGGACGGGGACCGGGGGCCGCTCGGTGAGCAGCTCGGCGGTGGCCGCGCGGGCGTATTCCTTGCGGGAGGCCGACACCGAGTCCTCCAGGTCGACGATGACGGCGTCGGCCCCGCACCGCAGGGCCTTGGCCACCACCTCGGGGCGGTCCCCGGGGGCGTAGAGCCAGGTCAGGATCACAGGGCACGCTCCGTTCGGAGGGCGGCGATCTCGGCCCCGGTCAGGCCGAGTTCGGTCAGGACGGCATCGGTGTCGGCGCCGTGCGGGCGGCCCGCCCAGCGGATCCCGCCGGGGGTTCCCGAAAGCCGGAAGAGGACGTTCTGCATGCGGACCGGGCCCAGTTCGGGGTCCTCGACCTCGGTGACCGTGTCCAGTGCGGCGAACTGCGGATCGGCCATCACGTCCCGGATGTCGTACACCGGGGCCACCGCCGCCTCGGCCTCCTCGAAGGCGGCGACCACCTCGTCGGCCTTGTGGCGGCCGATCCAGCCGCCGACCGCCTCGTCGAGGACGTGCGCGTGCGCGGCCCGGCCGGAGCCGGTGGCGAACCAGGGCTCGGCGATCAGCTCCGGCCGGCCGACCAGGCGCAGCACCCGCTCGGCGACGGACTGCGCCGAGGTGGACACCGCCAGCCAGCGGCCGTCCGCGCTGCGGTAGGTGTTGCGGGGCGCGTTGTTGGTGGAACGGTTGCCGGTGCGCGGCTGGACGTAGCCGAGCTGGTCGTACCAGAGCGGGTGGGGGCCCAGCACGGTGAGGATCGGCTCGATGATCGCCAGGTCCACGACCTGCCCGCATCCGGTGCGGTCCCGGCCGGCGAGCGCCGTCATCACGGCGTACGCGGTGGTGAGCGCGGCGATCGAGTCGGCGAGGCCGAAGGGCGGCAGGGTGGGCGGGCCGTCCGGCTCGCCGGTGATCGCGGCGAATCCGCTCATGGCCTCGGCGAGGGTGCCGAAGCCGGGCCGGTGGGCGTAGGGGCCCCGCTGGCCGAACGCCGTGACGCGGGCCAGCACCAGGCGCGGATTGGCGGCTGACAGTTCCGGCCAGCCCAGGCCCCACTTCTCCAGGGTGCCGGGGCGGAAGTTCTCGACGACCACGTCGGCGGTGGCGGCCAGCCGCAACAGGGTGTCCCGGCCGCCGGGGGTGGACAGGTCGAGGGTGATCGTCCGCTTGTTCCGCCCGAGCAGCTTCCACCACAGCCCGACGCCGTCCTTGGCGGGGCCGTGGCCGCGGGAGGGGTCGGGGCGGTCGGGGTGTTCGACCTTGACCACCTCGGCTCCGAAGTCCCCGAGCAGGGTGGCGGCGAGCGGCCCGGCGAAGAGGGTGGCGAGGTCGAGCACCCGCAGCCCCTCCAGCGGTCCCGGGGAGCGGGACCCCGGCCCGGGGTCCGTCACAGCACGCCCCCGGGGTCGACTTCGGCGCGGGTCGGCATCGAGTCCTGGGCGCCGGGGCGCTGGACCGAGACCGAAGCCGCGCGGGCCGCCCAGGCCAGGGCCTGCGGCATCGGACGGCCCTCCCCGAGGGCCACCGCGAGGGCCCCCACGAAGGTGTCCCCGGCGCCGGTGGTGTCCACCGCCCGTACCCGGGGCGCCGGCACGGTCACCGGCTCCCGCCCGCGCGCCGCGTACAGTGCGCCGGCCGCGCCCAGGGTCACCACCACCTCCGGCACCTCGTGGAGCAGCGCCTCCGCCGCTGCCAGGGGATCGGTGGAGCCGGTGAGGGCCGCCGCCTCGTGCTCGTTCGGCACCAGGAGGTCGATCAGCTCCAGCAGTTCCCGCGGCAGCGGGCGCGCGGGGGCCGGGGTGAGGACCGTACGGACCCCGTGCGCGCGGGCGGCCGCGGCGCCCGCGAGCACGGCCTCCAGGGGGAGTTCGAGCTGGAGCAGCAGGCAGTCGGCGGCTCCGATGCGGGAGGCGTCGCCCGCCTCCAGGCCGGTGACGGTGCCGTTCGCGCCGGGGATGACCACGATGCTGTTGGCGCCCTCGTCGTCGACGGTGATGTGCGCGGTGCCGCTGGCCCCCTCGACGGTGCGCAGCGCGGCCGTCTCGACCCCGGCCGCGGTGAGCGCGGAGCGCAGCCGTACGCCGAAGTCGTCCGCTCCGACCGCGCCGATCATCACCACCTCCCCGCCGAGGCGGGCGGCGGCCACCGCCTGGTTGGCGCCCTTGCCGCCGGGGACCGTGCGGAACTCCCGTCCGGTGACGGTCTCCCCGAGGCGGGGTGCCTTGGGCACGTAGGCGACGAGGTCCATGTTCGTACTGCCGAGCACGGCGATGGCCGTCATGATCGGGCTGCCTCCTGGGCGGTGAGGTGGGCGAGGGTGTCGAAGCCGATGCCGTCGAAGCCGGCGACGGTGGTGGCGAGGCGGTTCTTGAGGGGCGCCGTCCAGCGCTCCGGGATGCGGTCGGGGGACCCCGCCAGGATCCCGGCGACCGAGCCGGCCGTGGCGCCGTTGGAGTCGGTGTCCCAGCCGCCGGACACGGCCCGGCACACCGAGTGGGTGAAGTCCCCGTCGGCGTGGGTCAGGGCGGCGGCGATCAGGGCGGTGTTGGGGAGGGCGTGCACCCAGTGGTAGTGCCCGTAGCAGGCGTGCAGCCGGTCCACGACCCGGTCGAAGTCCGCCTCGTCCCGGGCGGTACGGATACCGAAGCGGACGGCGTCGGCGAGGCGCGAGCGGGGCGGTACGACGGCCAGCCCGGCCCGGAGCGCGCCGTGCACGTCGGCCCGGCCCCCGGCGGCCTCGGCGATGGTGGCGGCGGCGAAGAGGGCGGCGTAGACGCCGTTGGCGGTGTGGGTGAGGGTGGCGTCCCGGTAGGCCTGTTCGGCGGCGGCGGCCGGGTCGCCGGGGTTGGTCCAGCCGTGGACGTCGGCGCGGATCAGGGCCCCGATCCACTCGCGGAAGGGGTTGTGGTGGGTGGCGGTGCCGGGGGGCTCCAGGCCGAGGAGGAGGTTGCGGTAGGCGACGCGTTCGGCGGTGAAGACGCGGCCGGCCGGGAGCTCGTCGAGCCAGAGGCGGGCGAGGTCGGCGGTGGCGAAGGCCTTTCCGTGGCGCCGGAGCAGGAGGAGGCCGAGGAGGGGGTGGTCGAGGTCGTCGTCCTCGGGGGCGCCGTCGATGTTCTCGGCGAGGCAGGTGGCGGCGGAGCGGCGGTTCCAGGGGTGGGCGGCGAGGAGCTCCGCGGGGACGCCGCGGGCGGTGAACCAGTCGGCCAGCGGCCAGTTGCCGGTGGCGCGGGCGAGGGCGCGGATCCCGTCGAGGGGCAGCTTCTCGACGGGCTTCCCGAGCGCACACCCCACGGCCCGCCCCACCCATCCGGCCTCCAGCCTGCGGCGCAACGCGGGGTCGACCGGGGGTTCCGGCTGTTGAGGGCCGTCCGTCTGCGGTCGCGCGCCGTCCGGGCCCCGGGTCGGGGGCGGGGCGGGGGGTTCTGAGGGTCGGGTGCCGGGGTGTGGGGGCCAGGTGGCGTGGATGGAGGGCCAGGTGGTGGGTTCCGTAGCGGTCGTCGGGGCCGGGAGGGCGGCGAGTTCGTCCAGGAGGCGGGAGGCCAGGGCGCGGAGTTCCGGCGGGGCCGGGGCGGGGGAGGCGCCGGCCCGGGCGGGGGCCGGCCGGCCGCCCGCCGCCGTCCAGGCGCGCAGCACCGGCCCCGCGTCCCGGCCGTCCTCCGCGGCCTGCCGCAGCTCGTGCCCGATCAGGTCCTCGGGCTGCGCCCAGGTCAGCCGTACGGGGGCCGCCCCGGCCGGGTCCCCCGTCACCGCGGGGACGCGATGGCCGTGAAGGCCGTCTCGTGGGCGCGGCGGCGCTCCCGGTCGCGGGCGAAGACCTCCCGGGCCACCGCCGCCAGCTCCGCGGCCGGTGCGTGCAGGTCGAGGCGGCTGGCCTCGGCGACCTGCTTGGCCCACCCCTCGGGCACGACCCCCGCACCGCCCAGCGCACCCGCGATCGCGCCCGCCATGGTGGCGGTGGAGTCGCAGTCGCGGCCGTAGTTGACGGCGCCGAGCACGGCGTCCTCGTAGCCGCCGTCCGCGACGAGCAGCATGCCGAGGGCGACCGGGAGCTCCTCGATGGAGTGCAGGCGCGACGGCCGCCGGGCGCCGAGGGAGGGCGCGCGGTAGTCCGGCCCGACCGAGTCGTACGGAGCCACCGCCTCCCGCAGCGGCGCCAGCGCCGACTCGAAGTCCCGGTGCCGCGCGGCGACTTCGCGTACGGCGGCGATGGCGGCGCGGGTGCCGTCCTTGGCCAGGGCCAGGGCGGTGTCCACCACCGAGGCGGCGCTCGCCCCCGGTACGCAGGCCGCCGCCACCGCCGCGGCGAAGACGCCCGCCGCCTCCCGCCCGTACGAGGACTGGTGCGCACCGGCGACGTCCACGGCCTCGGCGTACGCGGCGGCCGGGTTGCCCGCGTTGACCAGTCCGACCGGCGCCATGTACATCGCCGCACCGCAGTTGACGATGTTGCCGGTACCGGCCTCGCGGGGGTCGGCGTGCGCGTAGTGCAGCCGGGTCACGATCCACTTCTCGGCGAGGAACACCCGCTGGAGGGGCAGGGCCTCCGCCTCCAGTTCGGGGATCCAGCGGGGGACCGTCATCAGGTCGGGGACCAGGTGGTCGGCGACCGCGTACGCGTCCAGGTGGTCCCGGACGGTCGCGTACACCCGGACCAGGGCGTGGGTCATCAGGGTGTCGTCGGTGACGTGGCCGTCGCCCTTGTAGTACGGCGCGATGGGGCGGGCGGTGCGCCAGTCCTCGTACCAGGGGCCGACGATGCCGTGCACGCGGCCGCCGTGCCGTTCCACGATCCGGTCGGGGGACCAGCCCTCCACGGGGCCGCCGAGCGCGTCGCCGACGGCGGCTCCGACGAGGGCTCCGGCGACCCGGTCCTCCAGTGTGAGCGTCATGTCCGAATCATCCCTTGGGTGAGGTGAGTTCCGTACGGGTGAGCAGGGCGGCCAGTTCGACGAGGTCGGTGCCGGCGAGGCGGGGCAGGGCGCAGCCGGAGAGGGTGCGGCAGGCCTCGCGCCAGGCGGCGGGGAGGGAGTCGCCGCCGCCGAGGGCTCCGGTGAGGGCGCCCGCGAGGGCCGGGGCGGAGTCCGCGACGCGGGAGAGGCAGGCGGCGGCCGGGACCGCCTCGGACACGCGGCCGCGGGCGGCGGTGGCGAGGGCGAGGGCGACGGGGACGGTCTCGGCGGCGGCGATGCCGTAGCTGTAGACGTGGTCCACGATCTGGTGTTCCAGGAGGGGGACGAGGGCGAACGCGCCGGCCCCGCCGTCGGCGCGGGCGAGTTTCACGGCGTGCCGGGCGTTGCGGCCGATCTCGGTGGCGGCGGGCAGCTGTGCGAGGGCGGCGTCGACGGCGGTGTCGGTGCCGGCGCCCGCGAGGGCGGTGGCGAGGGCGGCGGCCATGGCGCGGGCGCCGTGGACGCCGTCGCCGTCCTGGGTGTAGCGGGCGTCGAACTCGGCGAGGTCCGCGGCGGCGCGGGGGTCGCCGGGGTGGACGACGGCGAGCACGCAGGCGCGGACGCAGGCGGCGTCGTCGAAGTAGTGCGGGTTGTCGTGGCCGGTGGCGGGCGGGCGCAGGCCGGCGGCGAGGTTGCCGAGGCCGGCCCGGACGGAGATGCGGGCGCGCATCGGCAGCACGGCGGACTCGACCTCGGGGGCCCGTTCCGCCGCCGCGGCGACCTCGCTGGCCAGGGCGTTCCAGGCGAGGTCGATGGCGGCGCGCATGCGGCGGGACCGGGAGAGGTCGCTGAGCAGGGCGCCGGCGGCGGTGAGGACGGACTCGGCGGCGAAGGCGGCCCATTCGGCGTCGTCGGAGGGGCCGAGGCGGAGCGGTTCGGGGGGCTGGTTGAGGGCGATGGGGACGGGGAGGGTGGTGGTGGCGTTCTGCTCGGCGAAGGTGTCGAGCTCGCGGGTGAGGCGGCGGGTCCACTCGGGCATCCGGCTCGCCCGGTGCCGAGCGGCGGGCCACCCGGCGGCGTCCCCCGCGGCGAGCCCGAGCAACAGCCCCTCGATCCGCCGCGACGCGCCTGCCGACGGCTTCGGGTCCGGGGTACGGGGCTCCGGGCCCGGGAGGCCACCGGGCGCGCACGGGGTACGGGCCGGGCCGGAGACCCCCCGCACCCCACCGGCCCCCGGGGCGGGGGCGTCGCGGGGCGTGGCCGGGGTACGGGCCGGGGCGGTGGTTCCCCGGACTCCGTCGGTCGCCGGGGCGGGGGCTTCGTACGGGCGGACGCGGGCGGAATCCGGGTGTCCGGCCGGCGCGGGCGGCTGCGCCGTGCTCGGGCCGGCGGCTCCCCACGCCCGGACCCGTACGAACCCCGGGGCCGGCCCCCAGACCCCGCCCGGAACGGCCACCCCACCCCTTCCACCACTCCCCACTGCCGGATCCGGAACCGTGCCCGCACCCGGGGTCGGAGCCGAAGCCGGGGTCGTGCCCGCGCCTGGGCTCGTGCCCGCGCCCGGGGTCGGGCCCGAAGTCGGGGTCGGGCCCGGAGTCGGGGTCGCGCCCGCGCCCGGGCCCGGAGCCGGATCCGGGGCCGCGCCCGGAGCCACAGCCGTGGCTGGGCTCGGCTTCGGGGTCGCAGCGCCGCCCACGCCCAGGCCAGAAGCCGGGGCCGGGGCCGGAGCCGTGCCCGTGTCCGGGGTCGGAGCCGGGGTCGGAGCCGGGGTCGGAGCCGGAGCCGGGGGCGTGGCGGAGGTCGCGCCCGTGTTCGGGCGCAGGGGTGGGGTCATCGGGGGGGCTCGGTTTCCGGGGTGAGGAGGTCCGCGATGTCCAGGACGTGGTAGCCCCGCATCGAGGGGAGGCAGCTGCCCCGGACCGGGCCGATGGCCGAGGCCCAGGCGGCGGGGATCGCGGCGGCGCCGGACAGGGCCCCGGCCAGGGAGCCCGCCACGGCCGCGGTGGTGTCGGCGTCCCGGCCCATGTTGACGGCGGTCAGGACGGAGGCGGCGAAGTCGCCCCCGCACGCGGCGAACGCCCCGAACGCCAGGCCCACCGCCTCCGGCGCGAGGTCCGTCCACGGGTAGCCCCCGATGACCACCGCCGACCGCACCGCCCGCTCCCCCCGCGGCGCGGCGGTGACGGCGCGCCGCAGGGAGCGGGCGGTCCAGGAGTCGGACGGGATGACCGACAGGGCCGCCGAGACCACGGAGGCGGGGGAGCCGCCCGCCATCGCCGCCGCGACCCCGGCGGCCACGGCCTGGCCCCCGTAGATGCCCTCGCCGTCGTGGCTCACCGAGCCGTCGATGGCGACGAGCCGGGCGGCCTCCGCCGGCCGGCCCGCCGCGAACACCCCGAACGGGGCCGCCCGCATGGCGAGGCCGTCGCTCCAGGCGTGGCGGTGCTGCGCCGAGATGGGCGCGGCCAGGCCCCGCCGGAGGTTCTCCAGGGTGCCGCGCTCCGAGAAGCCGGCCCCGCGGAAGGGGCCCTCGTCCAGGTCCGCGATCCAGTGGTGCCAGGCCCGTTCGACGTGGGCGACGGTGAGCGCCGAGCCGTGCCGGGCCAGCAGCAGGCCCGAGAAGATGGCGTACTCCGTGTCGTCCGTGCCCGCCGGGTCGTCCGAGACGAAGCCCTCGATCCGGCCCCACTTCGCCCGGATCTCCGACGGCTTCATGTTCTCCGCGGGAGCGCCCAGCGCATCGCCCACCGCGAGGCCGAGAAGAGCGCCCCTGGCCCTTTCGAGGACGACCTGCGGATGGGCCTGCGGAAGGGATGCGATCAGCTCCATGGCGCGCCTCTCCACTTGATGGGACTCATGATGAGCCCTTGGGGGATTTGTGCCACGGCATGAGGTTTGTCGCTCGCCGCGAAACACCCCGGGAACCTCGCCGTCACCCGGTCGCCGACCCGCGAAACCCCAGGTAAGTACGGCCTTCCTTGCTGGCGGGCGGCAGAAATCGTGCGTAGTTTCGAGGTGTTCAGGGGGTGCCCGGATGGTGGGCACGGCTGCGCGTTGCCTTCGCGTACCCACTCGTACGAAAAGGGGAGATTCGTCGCATGTCCATCATCGACATCGAAGCACCGCTGCACACCGCCCACCGCGACAACCACACCCACCGGGACGTCAACGGCGGATGGCTGCGGCCCGCCGTGTTCGGCGCCATGGACGGCCTCGTCTCCAACCTCGCGCTGATGACCGGCGTGGCCGGCGGCGCCGTCGCCACGCAGACCATCGTGATCACCGGTCTGGCGGGCCTCGCGGCCGGCGCCTTCTCGATGGCGGCCGGGGAGTACACCTCCGTCGCCTCGCAGCGCGAGCTGGTCCTCGCCGAGCTGGACGTGGAACGCCAGCAGCTGCGCAAGCACCCCGTCGACGAGATGGAGGAGCTCGCCGAGCTCTACGTCTCGCGCGGCGTCGAGCCCGCCCTCGCCCGCGAGGTCGCCATGCAGCTCTCCCGCGACCCGGAGCAGGCGCTGGAGATCCACGCCCGCGAGGAGCTCGGGATAGACCCGGACGACCTGCCCTCGCCGCTCGTCGCCGCCGTCTCGTCCTTCGGGTCCTTCGCACTGGGCGCGCTGCTGCCCCTGCTGCCGTACCTGCTCGGGGCGACCGCCCTGTGGCCGGCCGTGCTGCTCGCGCTCGCCGGACTCTTCGCCTGCGGCGCGGTCGTCGCCCGGGTCACCGCCCGGTCCTGGTGGTACAGCGGCGCACGTCAGCTGCTCCTGGGTGGTGCGGCCGCCGGTGTGACGTACATCCTGGGAACCTGGATCGGTGGCGTCGTAGGCTAACCGCCGCGAGAGTGAGACACTATGCAGTACGCAACATAAGTAGTCCGTTACCCGGTGGTTTCGATTCTGTGACCGCGGGGCATCAGACCAGGGCGCCCGGGCAACGATGCCCGCATCGCGCCGGGACCTCCGCCCCGTGCTGCGGCCGCAGAAGTCCTTGTGGGAGCCCCCGCAGCCCAGCGAAGGTCCTTCTTTCCCGCCTCGTGCCGAGTCCGCATGCTGGAACGCCATATCCGCTTCTCGGGATTGCCGTCATCATGTAACCTGCACGAAATTTCGCAGAGGGCCAACGTCGTCCCTCGGCTATGCACATATGCCACGACGACGACGGGAGAGCCGATGCGTTCCGCATCCACGCACTCCGCGACCGGCCCCAGCACCACCGCCTGGTCGCCCATGGACGGTCGCCCCGCCCAGCAGGGCATGTACGACCCGCGCAACGAGAAGGACGCCTGTGGCGTCGGATTCGTGGCGAACCTCACCGGCGAGGCGACCCACACCCTCGTCGAGCAGGCGCTGACCGTACTGCGGAACCTGGAGCACCGGGGCGCCACCGGATCCGAACCGGACTCGGGCGACGGCGCCGGGATCCTGTCCCAGGTGCCGGACGCGTTCCTGCGCGAGGTCGCGGGCTTCGAGCTCCCCGAGGCCGGCGCGTACGCCGTCGGCATCGCCTTCCTCCCCGCCGACGGCACCGCACAGGCCGTCGCCGTGGAGCGGATCGAGGCCATCGCCGCCGAGGAGAACCTCACGGTCCTCGGCTGGCGCGAGGTCCCGGTCACCCCCGACCTGCTCGGCAACGGCGCCCGCGCCACCATGCCCGCCTTCTCGCAGCTCTTCGTCAGCAACGGCAGCACCGGCATCGAGCTGGACCGCAAGGCCTTCGTGCTGCGCAAGCGCGCCGAGCGCGAGGCCGGGGTCTACTTCCCGTCGCTCTCCGCCCGGACCATCGTCTACAAGGGCATGCTGACCACCGGCCAGCTGGAGCCCTTCTTCCCGGACCTCTCCGACCGCCGCTTCGCGTCGACGCTCGCCCTGGTCCACTCCCGGTTCTCGACGAACACCTTCCCGTCCTGGCCGCTCGCCCACCCGTACCGCTTCGTCGCGCACAACGGCGAGATCAACACGGTCAAGGGCAACCGGAACTGGATGAAGGCCCGCGAGTCCCAGCTGGCCTCCGGCGCCTTCGGCGACGGCGCCCTGGACCGCATCTTCCCCATCTGCACCCCGGACGCCTCCGACTCGGCCTCCTTCGACGAGGTCCTGGAGCTGCTCCACCTCGGCGGCCGGTCGCTGCCGCACAGCGTGCTGATGATGATCCCGGAGGCGTGGGAGAACCACACCTCCATGGACCCGGCCCGCCGCGCGTTCTACCAGTACCACTCCACGATGATGGAGCCCTGGGACGGCCCGGCCTGCGTCACCTTCACCGACGGCACCCAGGTCGGCGCGGTCCTCGACCGCAACGGTCTGCGCCCCGGCCGCTACTGGGTCACCGACGACGGCCTCGTCGTCCTCGGCTCCGAGGTCGGCGTCCTCGACATCGACCCGGCCAAGGTCGTCCGCAAGGGCCGCCTGCAGCCCGGCAAGATGTTCCTCGTCGACACCGCCCAGAAGCGGATCATCGAGGACGACGAGATCAAGAACGAGCTGGCCGCCGCCGCCCCGTACGCCGAATGGCTGGAGACCGGCGAGATCGAGCTGACGGACCTGCCCGAGCGCGAGCACATCGTCCACACCCACGCCTCGGTCACCCGCCGCCAGCAGACCTTCGGCTACACCGAGGAAGAGCTGCGCGTCATCCTCGCGCCCATGGCCCGCACGGGCGGCGAGCCGCTCGGCTCCATGGGCACGGACTCGCCGATCGCGGCCCTGTCCGAGCGCCCCCGGCTGCTCTTCGACTACTTCGCCCAGCTCTTCGCGCAGGTCACCAACCCGCCGCTGGACGCCATCCGCGAGGAGCTCGTCACCTCGCTGCTGTCCTCGCTGGGCCCCCAGGGCAACCTGCTGGAGCCGACCGCCGCGTCCTGTCGCAGCGTCACCCTGCCCTTCCCGGTGATCGACAACGACGAGCTGGCCAAGCTCATACACGTCAACGCCGACGGCGACATGCCGGGCATGAAGGCGGCCACCCTCTCGGGCCTGTACCGGGTCTCGGGCGGCGGCCAGGCGCTCGCCGCGCGGATCGAGGAGATCCGTGCCGAGGCCGACGCGGCCATCGAGGCCGGCGCCCGCCTGATCGTCCTGTCGGACCGCCACTCGGACGCCGAGCACGCGCCGATCCCGTCGCTGCTCCTCACCTCCGCGGTGCACCACCACCTCATCGCCACCAAGCAGCGCACCCAGGTGGGTCTGCTGGTCGAGGCCGGTGACGTCCGCGAGGTCCACCACGTCGCGCTGCTCATCGGCTACGGCGCGGCCGCGGTCAACCCGTACCTGGCGATGGAGTCCGTCGAGGACCTGCTGCGCGCGGGCACCTTCCTGTCCGGCCTGGAGCCGGAGCAGGCCATCAAGAACCTGATCTACGCCCTCGGCAAGGGCGTCCTGAAGGTCATGTCCAAGATGGGCATCTCCACGGTCGCCTCCTACCGCGGCGCCCAGGTGTTCGAGGCCGTCGGCCTCGACGAGGAGTTCGTCGGCACGTACTTCAGCGGCACCG
Source organism: Streptomyces lavendulae subsp. lavendulae (assembly GCF_002803845.1). Taxonomy (GTDB): domain Bacteria; phylum Actinomycetota; class Actinomycetes; order Streptomycetales; family Streptomycetaceae; genus Streptomyces; species Streptomyces lavendulae. The sequence goes on from NZ_CP024985.1 coordinate 6,080,364, forward strand.
CCACCAAGATCGGCGGCGCCGGCCTGGACGTCGTCGCCAAGGAGGTCGCCGCCCGGCACGCCAAGGCGTACCCGGTCTCCGGCATCGCCGCCACGCACCGCGCGCTGGAGATCGGCGGCGAGTACCAGTGGCGCCGCGAGGGCGAGCCGCACCTGTTCGACCCGGAGACGGTCTTCCGCCTCCAGCACGCCACCCGCAACCGCCGGTACGACATCTTCCGGCAGTACACCGACCGGGTGAACGAGCAGTCCGAGCGCCTGATGACGCTGCGCGGCCTGTTCGGCTTCGCCTCGGACCGCCCCTCGGTCCCCCTCGACGAGGTCGAGCCGGTCTCCGAGATCGTCAAGCGCTTCTCCACCGGCGCCATGTCGTACGGCTCCATCTCCAAGGAGGCGCACGAGACCCTCGCCATCGCCATGAACCAGCTGGGCGCCAAGTCCAACACCGGTGAGGGCGGCGAGGACCCGGACCGCCTGTACGACCCGGCCCGGCGTTCGTCGATCAAGCAGGTCGCCTCCGGCCGCTTCGGCGTCACCTCCGAGTACCTGGTCAACGCGGACGACATCCAGATCAAGATGGCGCAGGGCGCCAAGCCCGGCGAGGGCGGCCAGCTGCCCGGCCACAAGGTCTACCCGTGGGTCGCCAAGACGCGTCACTCGACGCCGGGCGTGGGACTCATCTCCCCGCCGCCGCACCACGACATCTACTCCATCGAGGACCTGGCCCAGCTGATCCACGACCTCAAGAACGCCAACCCGGCCGCGCGCATCCACGTGAAGCTCGTGTCCGAGGTCGGCGTCGGGACCGTGGCCGCCGGTGTCTCCAAGGCCCACGCGGACGTCGTCCTCATCTCCGGCCACGACGGCGGAACGGGCGCCTCCCCGCTCACCTCGCTCAAGCACGCGGGCGGCCCCTGGGAGCTCGGCCTCGCCGAGACCCAGCAGACCCTGCTGCTCAACGGGCTGCGCGACCGCATCGTGGTCCAGACGGACGGCCAGCTCAAGACCGGCCGCGACGTGGTCATCGCCGCGCTGCTCGGCGCCGAGGAGTTCGGTTTCGCGACCGCGCCGCTCGTCGTCTCCGGCTGCGTCATGATGCGCGTCTGCCACCTGGACACCTGCCCGGTCGGCATCGCCACCCAGAACCCGGTCCTGCGCGAGCGCTTCTCCGGCAAGCCCGAGTTCGTCGTCAACTTCTTCGAGTTCATCGCGGAGGAGGTGCGCGAGATCCTCGCCGAGCTGGGCTTCCGCACGATCGAGGAGGCCGTCGGCCACGCCGAGTTCCTCGACACCAGCAAGGCCGTCACGCACTGGAAGGCGCAGGGGCTCGACCTCGAACCCCTCTTCTACGTGCCGGAGCTGCCCGAGGGCGCGGTCCGCCACGCCCTGATCGAGCAGGACCACGGTCTGGAGAAGGCCCTCGACAACGAGCTGATCAAGCTCGCGGCCGACGCGCTGAACGCCGAGACCGCGGAGGCGGCCCAGCCGGTCCGCGCCCAGGTCGCGATCCGCAACATCAACCGGACCGTCGGCACCATGCTCGGCCACGAGGTCACGAAGAAGTTCGGCGGTGCGGGCCTGCCCGACAACACCATCGACCTCACCTTCACCGGCAGCGCCGGCCAGTCCTTCGGCGCCTTCCTGCCGAAGGGCATCACCCTCCGCCTGGAGGGCGACGCCAACGACTACGTCGGCAAGGGCCTCTCCGGCGGCCGGATCGTGGTCCGCCCGGACCGCGGCGCCGACCACCTCGCCGAGTACTCCACCATCGCCGGCAACACCATCGGCTACGGGGCCACCGGCGGCGAGATGTTCCTGCGCGGCCGCACCGGCGAACGCTTCTGCGTCCGCAACTCCGGCGCCCTGGTCGTCTCGGAGGGCGTGGGCGACCACGGCTGCGAGTACATGACCGGCGGCCGGGCCGTCGTCCTGGGCGAGACCGGCCGCAACTTCGCGGCGGGCATGTCGGGCGGCGTCGCGTACGTCATCGACCTCGACCGGAACAACGTCAACGTCGGCAACACGGAGGCGGTCGAGACCGACCTCTCCGAGGCCGACAAGCAGTGGCTGCACGATGTGGTGCGCCGCCACGAGGAGGAGACCGGCTCGACCGTGGCCGCGAAGCTCCTGGCTGACTGGGACGCCGCGGTGGACCGCTTCAGCAAGATCATCCCCACCACGTACAAGGCAGTGCTCGCCGCCAAGGACGCCGCCGAGCTGGCCGGACTCTCGGAGTCCGAGACCACGGAGAAGATGATGGAGGCGGCGACCCATGGCTGACCCGAAGGGCTTCCTCACCACCCCCCGCGAGACCGCCTGTTCCCGTCCCGTCGCCGACCGGCTGAAGGACTGGAACGAGGTCTACGTCCCGGGCTCGCTGCTCCCGATCATCAGCAAGCAGGCCGGACGCTGCATGGACTGCGGCATCCCGTTCTGCCACAACGGCTGCCCGCTCGGGAACCTGATCCCCGAGTGGAACGACTACGCGTACCGCGAGGACTGGGCGGCGGCGTCGGAGCGGCTGCACGCGACGAACAACTTCCCGGAGTTCACGGGCCGCCTGTGCCCGGCTCCCTGTGAGTCCGCGTGCGTGCTCGGCATCAACCAGCCGGCCGTCACCATCAAGAACGTCGAAGTCTCGATCATCGACAAGGCCTGGGACAACGGCGACGTCACCCCGCAGGCGCCCGAGCGCCTGTCCGGCAAGACGGCCGCCGTCATCGGCTCCGGCCCCGCCGGTCTGGCCGCCGCCCAGCAGCTGACCCGGGCCGGCCACACCGTGGTGGTGTACGAGCGCGCCGACCGCATCGGCGGGCTGCTGCGCTACGGCATCCCCGAGTTCAAGATGGAGAAGGTGCACATCAACCGCCGCATCGAGCAGATGCGCGCGGAGGGCACCAAGTTCCGCACGGGCATCGAGGTCGGCCGCGACATCACCGCCACCGACCTGCGCAAGCGGTTCGACGCGGTCGTGATCGCGGCGGGCGCCACCGTCTCCCGCGACCTGCCGGTCCCGGGCCGGGAACTGAACGGCATCCACCTCGCGATGGAGTACCTCCCCCTCGCGAACAAGGTCCAGGAGGGCGACTTCCTGGCCCCGCCGATCACCGCCGAGGGCAAGCACGTGGTCGTCATCGGCGGCGGCGACACCGGCGCGGACTGCGTCGGCACCGCCCACCGCCAGGGCGCGGCCTCGGTCACCCAGCTGGAGATCATGCCGAAGCCGGGCGAGGACCGTAACGCCAACCAGCCCTGGCCGACGTTCCCCATGCTGTACAAGGTCACCTCGGCGCACGAGGAGGGCGGCGAGCGGGTCTACTCCGTCTCCACCACCCACTTCGAGGGCGACGAGGACGGCAACGTCCAGTCCCTCCACCTGGTCGAGGTCGCCTTCGAGGACGGCAAGCTCGTCCAGAAGCCGGGCACCGAGCGCGTCCTCCCCGCGCAGCTGGTCACCCTGGCGATGGGCTTCACGGGCACCGACCAGGCGAACGGCCTGGTCGAGCAGTTCGGGCTGGAGCTGGACGCGCGCGGCAACATCGACCGCGACGCCGCCTACGCGACCAACGTCGACGGCGTCTTCGTCGCCGGTGACGCGGGCCGCGGCCAGTCGCTGATCGTCTGGGCCATCGCGGAGGGCCGCTCGGCCGCCCGCGGCGTGGACCGCTTCCTGACCGGCAGCAGCGCCCTCCCGTACCCGGTCAAGCCGACGGACCGCTCCCTGACGGTCTGACCCCCCGCCACACCCCCGCCCTTCCGGGACGGGACCCCTCATACGGTCCGTACAACGACGTGCGGAATTCTGACACCGCGCCCGCCATGTCCCCGACCAGGGATGGCGGGCGCGGTGGCGTTCGGGGGCGGCTACTCGGGGGTGAACTCGTACCGGAGCTCGTAGAGGTGTCCGGCCTTCACCATGACGGTGACCTCCACGGGGCGGCCTCCGTCCCCGTACACCGTGCGGAGGGTGCGCAGGACCGGAAGATCACCCGGCAGCCGCAGCGATGTGTACTGCTTCTGCGTCGCGACCGTGGCGGAGACCCGGTCGACGCTTCGGCGGGGAGGGAATCCCAGTCCGGCGAGAAGCGTCGGGGTGCCCCCTCTGATCCTGCGCGGTTCGGCCAGCGGTGTGCCGTCGGCGATGTCCGGCGGGTAGTAGGAGCTCACCAGCTCCGCAGGTTCATCGTTGATGCTGATCAGCTGTCGGCGGCATACCGCCCGACTGCCCTCCGGGCACCCCAGCGCTTCCGCGACATCGCCGGCGACCACCACGGTTTCGACCGCGAGCAGCGTGCTGCGTGCGGCCGCCCCTCGCTCTGCGACTTCGGCGAGCCAGGGGTACGCCCCTCCGTCCTCCGTCCCTGCGAGGGATCTCGCGGGCCGGACGGTTCGCTGCCGGTTCTCCCGTACGGTGACCGCGGCTCCGGCACGGCCGACTGCCAGGCCTTCGTCCTTCAGGAGTTGAACGGCTTTCTGGATCGTGGCGTTGGACGCGTCGAAGCGGGCCTTCAGTTGCGTGGTCGAGGGGAGCTTCGCCCCCGGTGCGAGACTGCCGCTCATGATCTCGTCGCGGAGGTCGGCGGCGATGCGGGCGTGGAGCGGTCGCGGATCGAGCCCCTCGGTCTCGGCGTTGGGCACGGTCATCCGATCCTGATCTCGTAGCGCAGCTGCTGGCGGTTGGCGGGCATGACCATCACGTCTGCCTGGATCGGCCGGTCCTCCGCGTCGTAGGTGGTGCGGGAGAGCTGGAGTACCGGTTCGCCAGGTCCGAGGCGCAGGTGATCGCGTTCCTCGTCGCCCGGCATCCTGGCCGTCACGTTCTCGACGACCCGTACGCCGGTGTGCCCGAGGGCAGCGAGCAGGGTCACGGCGCCGCCGCGGATCTTTCCCGTGGCGGACAGGGGGGTGCCCGACGCGATGGCCGCGGGGTAGTAGGTGTCCGTCAGTTCGGTCGGTTCGCCGTCGAGTTCGATGATTCGGCGGCGTACGACGACGGTGTCCCCGTATCCGATGCCGAGGAGAGCCGCGACGGCAGGTGGCGCCGGGACCTCCCCGGCGTGGACGATGCGCTGGCTTCCCCGCCGGCCTGCGGCCCGGGCCTCTTCGGTCCATGCATCGGTGGCGCCGGACGCGCGTGGGGTCAGGTACGGCATTGACACGCTGGTCCACTCACTGCCGCTCACGCTGCCTCCCGGACGTTCTGCGTGCTCCGTTGACCCCCACGGTATGAGACGCCAAGGAGTGAACCCATCCTGCCAAACCTTACTGCTATTCGCGAATAGCGATAACGTTCGGTGGGTCCAGGAAGCACAGAGTGAAGGCAGTGGGGCCGTGCCCTTGTCCCGGCAGCAGCCCTCGCGGACGAGTTCGAGATTCGCGGCGACCGGGTGGGCAAGTCCGCTTGTGTGGGATTCAAGTTGACGGGGGACTGAGTCGAGCCGCACCGGACCCAAGGGCCCCCTGGGGCGCCCGCCCGTTCCCGTGGGGAGGGGCGGGCGCCGGCCAGGGGGGTGGTCACTCGGGCTGGACCACCACGGCGCCCCAGCGTATGGACGGGGAGGAGGCCGTTACCGTGGCGCCGAAGCCGCCCGAGAGGCCGGGGCCGAGGGGGACGGTGATGGTGGCCGGGGTGCCCGTCGGGCAGGCCAGGGTGAAGGGGGACGGGTCGCGGTCCGGGTGGTTGTCGAGGCGGAACGACACCTCGACGGTGCCGCCGCCCTCGCAGGCGAAGGTGGTGAAGGTGTCCAGGCCGGAGTTGAGGCCGCCCGAGACGAAGCCGCTGGATCCGGTGATCTCGGGGATCCAGATCAGGCCGTCGGGGCCCGGGTGGGGGAGGAGTGCCTCCGTCGCGGACGCCTGGCCCGTGCCTGCCGTCAGGGCCACCGCCGCGGCGGCCGCGGCGAGCGCTACGGCCTTGCGGGTGGGTGTGTCCTTCATGGTTCCCCCCGGAGATGGTGATCGTGAGTCGCTGTGTTCACGGTAGGGGGCGGCACTGACAAACGGCCTTGGGTGGGGCTGGTGATACTGGCGGGATGGATCTTGTGGTGAGGGGTGTGCGGGGCGGGGACGTGGAGTGGGTCGCCGAGTTGAAGGCGGCCGTGATGCGGGGGGATCTGGAGCGGCTCGGGCGGTACGAGCACCACCGGGCGCGGCAGTTGGTGCGGGACTCCTTCGGTGGTGAGCACTCCCGGGTCATAGAGGCCGACGGGGAGGCGGTGGGGAGCTTCACGGCGCGGCCGGGGGAGGGCGGGCTGGTGCTGGAGCACTTCTACCTGGCCGCCGCGCACCAGGGGCGGGGGATCGGGACCCGGGTGCTGGAGGAGGTGCTGGCGCGGGCCGACGCCGAGCGGGTGGCGGTGCGGCTGACCGTGCTGCGGGGGAGCGCCGCACGGCGGCTGTACGAGCGCTACGGGTTCACCGTGGAGGCCGAGGACGAGGTCGACGTGCGTATGGTGCGGGCCGCCGTGCGGTAGCGGGCGTCACGGAGCCGGGGTCGCGCGGGCCGTGAGGGCGGCCAGGGCGGAGCGGGTGGTGACGCCGGTCTTGCGGTAGATGTGGGAGAGGTGGGTGTCCACCGTACGGGGGCTCAGGTGCAGGCGGGCCGCGATGGCCGCCGTCGTGAGGCCCTCGGCGACCAGGGCGGAGATCTCCCGCTCCCGGGGAGTGAGGCCGGGCAGCGGGGGTGGGGGCGGGGACGGGGCGGGTGCCGTCGGGCGGATCAGGTCCGCGAAGCCCGTCAGGAGGTGGGCGCCGCCCGACTCCGCCAGCCCGCGGCCCCGGTGCCACATCGCCTCCGCCGGCCCGTCCGCCGCCAGGGAGGCACCGAGCAGCAGGGACTGGGCCTCCCACAGGGTGGCCCCCGAGCGGGCCGCCTCCCCTGCCGCGCGCGCGTACGCCTCGGCCGCCTCGGCGGTCCGGCCCCGGGCCGCCAGGAGCTGCGCGGTGCTGCGCAGGGCCGAGGCCCGCTGCGTGGGCAGGCCGAGCCGCTGCGCGTCCGCGGTGGCCAGGGCGGCCCAGCCGTCGGCGGAGCCGAGGTCACCGCCCGCGACGGTGGCCGTGACCAGGGCCTCCAGGAACAGCGGGCGCATCGACGGCTGGAGTCCCGACAGGTCGGGGCGGGCCGCCCGGAGCATCGCCGTACGGGCCCGCTCGGGCTTCCCGGCGAACAGGGCCGCGAAGCCGAGTACGCACCAGGCCAGCGAGGCCCACCAGCTGGTGCGCGGGCCCGCTACGGCCGCCGCCTCCTCGGCGACGGCGAGCGACTCCGGGTTCCCCGGCGGCAGCGAGGCGAGCAGCACCTGGGCCTTGTTGGCGAGCGCGAGGGCCAGCAGGTCCGGGCTGCCGATCCCGCGCGCGATGGTCTCGGCCTCCTCGACGAGCTCCAGCGCCGGGTGCAGCCGGCAGGTGCTCATCAGCACGTTGGCCTTGCACTGGAGCAGGTGGGACAGGATGTGCGGGGGGCCCACCCGGCGGGCGAGCGCCAGTCCCCGGTCGGCGTGCCGCTCGGCCTCCCCGTAGCGCTCCAGGTAGAACGAGGCGGCGCTGAGCCGTGCCCGGGACTCGCCCCGCAGCGCCAGGTCGCGGTCGGAGAGGGTCTCCAGCAGGGCGTCGGCCCGGTCGGCGTACCGGGCGGCGGCGTCGAGCCCGCCCTCGTAGGCCTCGCCGAGCGCCATCAGGGCCAGCGCGTCCGCTTCGGCGGCCCCGTCGCCCAGCCGCCGGGCCAGCTCCCGGGTGCGCAGGACGTCGGCGCGGACCGTGGGGTACGGGGTGGAGTGCGGGGCGGAGGAACCGAGTTCGATGCCGAGGGCCAGCAGGTCGGAAGGCGGCGGGGCGGGGCTGCGCGACAGTTCCCGGCGCAGCAGCGCCTCGGCCCGCGCGTACCGGCCGAGGTGGCGCTCCAGCGAGGCGCACAGGGTGACCGCGGCCGGGCGCAGCCCGCTGTCGTCGTGCGGCGGCACCGTGTCGATGACTTCGGCCAGCAGGTCCCGCCCGGCCTGCAGTTCACCGCAGACGCTCAGGGCGCGGGCCCGGTCCAGCATCAGCGCGAGCCGCTGCCCGGCGTACCGGGGCCCCTCCGGCAGCACCCGCAGGACGGCCGCGAGCCAGTGCGCGGAGCTGGCGGGGGCCGTGGCCGAGGCGAGTGCGGCCGCCTCCAGCAGTACGGCGGCACCCGCCGGGTCCCAGCCGGTGAGCGCCTGCTCCACGTGGTGGGCCCGGACGGGCGCCGGGGCCCCGGAGCGGGCGAGCGCCTCGGCGGCGGTGCGGTGCATGAGGATGCGGCTGCGGTGGTCGGCGTTCTCGTGGACGACCGTGCGCAGCACCGGGTGGCGCAGGGTCCAGCTCCCGGCGGGGCCGGGCCGGGTCAGGTCGCGCAGGGCCAGCGCGCGCAGGGTGGCGTCGAGTTCCCCGGCGGGCCCGGGGGCGAGTTCCGCCAGCAGCTCGGGGGTGGCGTGGTCGCCGAGCACGGCCACGGCCTCGACGGTGCGGCGCTGCGCCGGGGTCAGCGGGGTCAGTTCGTCCAGCAGCAGCGAGCCGAGGCCGCCGAGCGGGGAGCGGGCTCCGGTGCCGTCCTGCTGGAGCAGGGTCAGGAAGTACAGCGGGTTGCCCCCGCTGGCCGCGTAGAGCCGGGCGGCCCGCGCCGGCCGCAGCCCGGGGGCGAGCCGTTCCACGCAGTCCCGCTCGGGCAGCGGGCCCAGGCCGAGGCGGAGCACCGCGCCGGTGTCCACCCCGCGGGTCAGGGCGGCGGCGAGCGAGGCCGAGGTCTGACGGTCGCGCCGGGCGACGGCGATGAGGACGGGGGCGTGCGGGGGGTGCCGGACCAGGTGGTCGAGGAGTTCCAGGGAGGCGGGATCCGCCCAGTGGAGGTCGTCCAGGGCGATGAGCAGCCCGGATCCGGTACGGCTGAGGGCGGCGAGCAGGCGGGCGGTGGCCCGGTGCACGGCGAACCGGTCGGTGTACGGGGCGGCGGCCTCACCGCCGGCCCGCCCGGCGCCGCCCTCCCGGGGCCCGGCCCCACCCCCGCCGAACCCGTCACGACGGCCCCCCTGGCCCTGCCCGTGCCCGGAGCCGTGCCCGGTGTCCCCGTCCCCGGCGGCCCCGCCCCCGAGGGCCCCCTCCCCGATGCCCCGGAGTACCGGGGAGGCCGCCGTGGCGAGGGTGGAGGCGGGGCCTGTGCCGGGGCGGAGGAGGTCCGGGTCGAGGTCGGCGAAGGCGTCCGTGAACAGGCCGTAGGGCGTGTGGCGTTCGTACTCGGTGGCCCGGCCGCGCAGGACGCCCATGCCGCGCGACCGGGCCCGTAAGCACAGCTCCGTCAGCAGCCGGCTCTTGCCGATGCCCGCCGCGCCGGTCAGGTCCACCACGCGGGGGCCGTCCGTGCCCCGCCCGGCGAGGACCTCGTCGAGGAGCCGCAGTTCGGCCTCCCGGCCCACCGGCCCGGTCCTGGTCACGATGAGCCCCCCTGTGGCCGCGAGGAGAAGAAGCGTAGCGAGTCGGCGCGCGGCGCGGATACGCACGTGCGTAGGTGGTCCTACGGATGTGCGCGCGGCCCCGCCCTGTCACGCTCGGGAGCGACCCGTTCTCACGCGTCCGGGGGGATGCCCCATGCACCGATCACGAGGGTTCGCCGTGCCTGCCCTGGCCGCCTGCCTGCTCACCGCCGCCGTCGGCTGCTCCGGCCGGTCGGCGGACGCGGCGCCCGGCCCGTCGGGGACCACGCGGACGGGGACGGCGAGCCCGTCCGCGACCCCGTCCCCGAGTCCCACGCCGACCCCGAGCCCCACGCCGACCCCGACCCCGACTCCCACGCCCACCTGCAAGGCGACCGCCGACATGGACGACGCCGCCCGGGCCACCTACCTCAGGGAACTGGAGGGCGATACCTACGGAATGAAGCACGGCCTGGTCGCCGACTCCTACGGCGTGCACTTCAGCCCGGACTACCTGCACCGGCCGTGCGAGGCGCAGAAGGTGTCCCTGGCCCGGTTCTGGGTGGTGATGACGAACGAGGTGAGCAAGGACCCGGTGACCGGCCGGTACTTCGGCCTCTCGTACCACTACGAGCCGATCGAGGAACGGGAGTTCACGGTCGGCCCGGACAACGGCGTCGTCGAGGGGAGCCGGCCCCCGGGCGTGGGCGCGTGCAAGGGGACGATCACCGTCCTGCACCTCGGGGAGCCGGTGGAGGAGAAGGCCCTGCCGGGGCAGCTGAACTTCGAGGACTCGGTCTACGGGTCCACGGGGACGGAGGTGAAGGTCTCGGGGGACCGGGTCGTGTACGCCGTGTTCATCCCGCCGACCTCGACCACCCACTGCCCGGCGGCCTGAGCCCGTCGGCGTGAACCCGCCGGCGTGAACCCGCCGGGGGGTGCCGCGCCCGGGGAGGCGGGAGCGGGGGACCACTCGTTGGGGTGGCCCCCGGCGCGAGGGGGAGCCCCCGGGAAGGGGGCCGCACCGGCTGCGTGGGGGTCAGTCGGTGCGGCCCGTCCGGGGGCGGCGGTGGCCGGGCGGCGGCCGGGCGCGGTAGGCCGGACGGAGCATCCGGCCCGCCCCGAGCCGCAGTTGAGGGGTCCGGGGTCTGGTAACTGTGGGCGCCATGCCCTCCCGAACGCTGCTGCGGTGCCTGCTCGGCGCCGCCCTGCTGCTGCCCGTCGCCCCCCTGTCGCCCGCCGTCGCCGCCGCGGGCGCCGACGGCGGGCGGACCGTCGACTACCAGGGGCTGCACCTCACCCTCCCCGCCGGCTGGCACGTCGTCGACCTCGACCGCCACCCCGACGCCTGCCTGCGCCTGGACCGCCCCGCGCTCTACCTCGGGCACGCCGGAACCCAGGCCGAATGCGCCTCCGGCCGGGCCGTCGCCCACCGCGCCGACACCCTGCACCTGGAGCCCCTCGACGGCGCCCCGCCCCGCGCCGACATCCCCACCTTCCCCGTCGACGCCGGGACCGCGCTGCCGCCCGCCGACGCGGACAGCCGCGAGCTGCGCTACGCCCTGCGCGGGAGCGGGGTGATGGCCACCCTGTCCTACGGGGAGGACCCGGCAGCCGTACGGGGCCTGCTGGCCCGGGCCGCCTCGGCCGGGGGCGCACCGGCTCCCGCCACCGCGCCGGTCATCACCGCCGCGGGCCCGGCGGCGCCGCCCCCCGCCACCCAGCAGGCCTTCACCGGCACCGGTTTCGACGCCTGCACCGCCCCGACCCAGCGGGCGATGGACGCCTGGCGGACCGACTCCCCCTTCGGCGCGGTCGGCATCTACATCGGCGGCCGGGCCCGCGCCTGCGCCCAGCCGCAGCTGACGGCGGGCTGGGTCCGCAAGCAGGCCGCGGCCGGCTGGCACCTGATGCCGATCTGGGTGGGCCCGCAGCCCTGGAACAGTTCCAGCACCGGCCTGTCCACCGACCCGTCCCGGGCCAACGACCAGGGCCGGGAGGCCGCGGACGGGGCCGCCGACGCGGCCCGCTCGCTGGGCCTGGACGCGGGCACGGTGCTCTACAACGACCTGGAGAACTACACCGACCGGGCCACCTGGGACGCCCCGGTCGTGGCCTACCTCACCGCCTGGACGGTGCGCCTGCACGAGCTGGGCTTCCGCGCGGCGGCGTACGTCTCCGCCAGCTCCGGGGCCAAGGCGCTGAGCGACCACTACCAGCAGGCCCCGCAGGCCATGCCGGACGTGCTGTGGGTGGCCCGCTGGAACCTTGCGGCCTCCGTCACCGACGCCGACATGGGCCTGCCCGAGCGCACCGCGCAGTGGGCGGGGCCGCGCCGGGCCCACCAGTTCCGCGGGGACCACGACGCCTCGTACGGCGGGGTGACGATCAACATCGACCGCAGCTGGGTGGACGTGGATCCGGCCGCCCTCGGCCCGGTCGGGGGAGGTCTGCCGGCGGGCGGTCCGGTCCGCGGCCCGCTCGGCGGCCCGCTCGCGGGGCTGCCGTTCAGCTGAGCGGGTCCTCCCGGGCGGGTTCGTCGTCGTTGCCCCGGCGCAGGGTGCGCAGCCCGTGCGCCGGGGTCCACGTCCGCACCACCAGTTCCTCGCCCTGCACCCCGGTCCGCACGACCTCCGTCAGGTCGGCGTGGAAGAGGTGGAAGGGGTGCGGGGACTCCGTCTCCTCGGCGTAGCGGTGCAGTTCCGGCGGGTCCACGATCTCCACCGCCCGCCCGGAGATCCGCACGTCCCCGTCGGGCATGTCCTCGCCCGCGCCCGGGTTGGTGTGCAGGGCGAACCGCGGATCGCGCTGGAGGTCGAGGGCCTTGAGCGAGCCCGGCATCATGCCGAGCCACAGTTCCCCGCCGCGGAAGTCGACGTTCAGCCCGCTCAGGCGGGGCGAGCCGTCCTTGCGCAGGGTGCCCAGGACGTGGTGCGGGTACTGCGCGAAGCGGGCCCGCACGGCCGCCGCGAACTCGGGTTCCGCCTTCTCGAACGCTGCCCAGTTGTTCGTCGTCATAGCCCCATCAAAGCGCGGCCCCCGGCGCCCGCCGCTCAGGCGCGCACGATCCCCGCCGCACGGGCCGCCCGCAGCCACGCCGGGAACTCCCCGAGGAGGCGGTCGTAGAGCACGGCGTCCGGTACGGTCCTCGGGTCGGGGCCCGCATGGAAGTAGCCGGCGTTGTCCACCGCCCGCGCGGCCGGGACGGGCAGTTCGTCCAGCCGGCGCAGGAAGTCGAACTGGCTGCTGCGGGTGTTCCCGAAGCCGACGAACTGCCAGAACAGCGGCAGCCGGGCCGCCTTGCACAGGTAGCGCTCCGCGGCGGGCTTGCTGAGGGGGCCGCCGTCGGTCTGGAAGACGACCAGTGCCGGTTCCCGCGTACCCGAGTCCAGGTAGTGGTCGATGACCGCGTCCATGGCCGCGTCGTACGAGGTCTTCCCCATGTGGCCGAGCCCGGAGGCGATGGCGGTGACCCGCCCCTCGTGGCCGCCGAGGCGGACCTCCTCCACCGCGTGCACCTCGGTGGAGAAGAACACGACCGGGATCCGGCCGTCGGCGTCGAGGTGCGCGGACAGGCCCAGCACCCGGTCGGCGAGGGCCTGCACGGTGCCGTCAGCGTAGTAGGGGCGCATCGACCCGGAGTAGTCCAGCACCAGGTAGACGGCGGCCCGGCCGCCGTCCAGTCCGTGCGCGCGCAGCGACACTCCGGCGCTCTTGTAGAGGCTCACGAGTGCCGGAGCGGCTGCTTCCACCGCGTGGAGGTCCATGGCGCTGCCCGTCATGGGCCCGAGGGTACGTCAGCGGGCCGGGACGTAACCCAGGTGTGCGGCCAGCCGCTCGCGGTGGGCGCCGGGCGGGCCGAAGAGCCGGGCCGAGCCGTGGGCTCGCTTGAAGAAGAGGTGCGCCTCGTGCTCCCAGGTGATGCCGATCCCGCCGTGCAGCTGGATCATCTCGCCCGCGACGTACGCGTACGCCTCGGAGCAAGCCGATTTGGCGGCGGCGGCCAGCTGCGGCGCGGCGTCGGAGGCGGCCGCGGCGCGGGCGAGCGCGCGGGCCGTCTCCACGGCGGTGTACAGGTCGGCGAGCCGGTGCTTGACGGCCTGGAAGGAGCCGATGGGGCGGCCGAACTGGGTACGGTCCTTGGCGTGGCGGACCGTCAGCTCCAGGGCCCGCCCGGCGGCCCCCGCCTGTTCGGCGGCGAGCGCGGTGCAGGCCAGGTCGCGGACCCGGGCGAGGACGGCCTCGCCGTCGGGGGAGAGCAGCCGGGCCGGGGTCCGGTCGAGGGTGAGGGCGGCGAGCGGGCGGGTCGGGTCCATGGTGGACCGTACGGTGAACCCGTCCGGCGGGCCGTCGAGTTCGAACAGGCCGAGGCGGCCGGTGTCCCCGGCCCGGGCGAAGGCCAGCAGCGGTCCGGGCCGCCCGGGGCCGGCCAGGACGTAGCGCTTGGTGCCGGTGAGCAGCCAGCCGGATCCGGCGGGCTCGGCCCGGGTGAGGAGGTGCTCCTCCTCCCAGCCGCCCCGCCCGCTCCCGGACCCGCTCCCGGACCCGCTCCCGGAGTCGTCCGGGCCCTCCGCCCAGGCCAGAGCCCCCACCGCCGATCCGTCCGCCAGCCCCGGCAGGTGCCGGGCGCAGGCCGCCCGGTCCCCGGACGCGAGCAGCGCCTGCACGGTCAGCACCGCCGAGCCCAGGTACGGTACGGGGCTCAGCGCGCGGCCCAGCTCCGCCATCACCACCCCGGTCTCGGCGGGCCCGCAGCCCAGCCCGCCGTACTCCGGCGGGACCGCCAGCGCGGCCACGCCCACCTGCTCCGTCAGCGGGCCCCAGGCCGCGTGGCCGGGGTGGCGGGCGAGGACCGCCCTGACGGCGTCGCGCAGTTCGTCCTGCTCCGGGGTGCCCACCGGGTCCGGGCCGCCGCTCATGCCGACTCCCCCCGGGCCGCGCGCCGCAGCCCTTCCTTCAGCAGCTTGCCGCCCGCGTTGCGCGGGAGTTCCCCGACCACCGTGAACCGCCGGGGCACCTTGAAGTTGGCCAGCCGCTCCCGGGTCCAGGCGGTCAGCTCCTCGGCGGTGACCGGGGCGCTGGTGACCAGGTAGGCGACGCCCACCTCGCCGAGGCGTTCGTCGGGGGCCCCGACCACGGCGGCGTCCGTCACCGCGGGGTGGGTCACCAGCACGTTCTCGACCTCCGCCGGGTAGGCGTTGAAGCCGCCGACCACGTACATGTCCTTGAGCCGGTCGGTGATGGAGAGGTAGCCGCGGCCGTCCAGCACGCCGACGTCGCCGGTGCGCAGCCAGCCGCCGGGCAGGACCGCCTCGGCGGTGGCCGCGGGGTCGTCCAGGTAGCCGGGGGTGACGTGGTAGCCGCGGACCTGCACCTCTCCGGGTTCCCCGGGGGGCAGTACGGCGCCGAGCGGGCCGGTGATCCGCACCTCGGTGCCGGGCAGGGGCGGGCCGACGGTGCGGGCGAGCGTGTCGGCGTCGGCGTCGGTGGGGCAGACGGAGACGACCCCGCCGCACTCGGTCAGCCCGTAGGCGGTGAACACGTCGGGCGCGCCCAGTCCGGCGCGGATCTCCTCGACGAGGGAGGCGGGCACGCGGGCGGCGCCGGTGCCGGCCAGCCGCAGCGCGGAGAGGTCGTGGGCGGCGCGGTCGGGGTGGCGCAGCAGGCCGTGGAAGACGGTCGGCGGGCCCATCAGGCAGGTGACGCGCTCCTCGGCCATGCGCCGCAGGATGCGGTCCGTGTCGTAGCGGGCCTCGGGGAGCATCGTGACCCCGCGCAGCAGGCAGGCCAGTACGCCGGCCTTGTAGCCGAAGGTGTGGAAGAACGGGTTGACCAGCAGGTACCGGTCGCCGGGGCGCAGGGTGACCAGCTCGGACCAGGAGGCGTAGAGCCGCAGGGTCTGGGCGTGGGTGCTGGTGACCCCCTTGGAGCGGCCGGTGGTGCCGGAGGTGTAGAGGACGTCGCAGACGTCGTCGGGGCGGACGCGGGCGGCCCGGTCGGCGCGCTCCGCCTCCGGTACGGACCGTCCGGCGGCGAGGTACGCCTGCCAGGACTCCGGTCCGCGTCCGCCGCGCAGGATCACGGTGGAGGCCAGGGCCCCGAGGTCCTCTCCGGAGGCGTGCAGGTCGCGGGCGTAGTCGGTGCCGAGGAAGCCGCGCTCGGTGAACAGCACGCGGGCTCCGCTGCGGCGGATGACGTCGGCGGCCTCGGCGGGCTTGTAGCGGGTGTTGACCGGGACCAGCACGGCGCCCGCGCCGACCGCGCCGAGGGCGGCCGTGATCCACCGGTGGCCGTTCGGGGCCCAGACGGCCACCCGGTCGCCGGGGCGGATGCCGTGGGCGATGGCGGCGCGGGCGGAGGCGGCGATGTCGGCGGCCAGTTCGGCGAAGGTCCGGCGGACCTCTCCGTCGGCGAGCGCCTCACGGTCGCCGTACGCGGCGGCGGCGTGCGCGGGGAGGAGGGCGAGGGTGGCGGGCGGCGCCGGCGGGGGAGCCGACGGCGACCGGGGCGGGGGCACTTGCGGGGTCTGGCGGGGGCTGGTCACGAACCCTCCCTACTTGACGAGCGAGCGTGGGCGGTATCCAATCACAGCTGTTTCGGTTAGGCATATACCTAGTAGGAATAACGTCCCCGGAGGTTCCCTGTGTCGACCCACACCCCTGCCGCCGCCGACATGAAGTCGGTCCTGTCGGGCTTCTGCACCGGCATCGCCGTCATCACGGCGTGCGGGAGCGACGGCCGTCCCGTCGGGATGGCCGTGCAGTCGTTCTCGTCCGTCTCCCTCGACCCGCCGCTGGTCTGCTTCTGCCCGGCCCGCACCTCCACCACCTGGCCGGGGATCCGGGCCGCGGGCGCCTTCGCCGTCAACGTCCTGGCGGCCGATCAGCTGGAGCTGTGCCGCCGGTTCGCCGTCGCCGGCGGGGACAAGTTCGCCGGGGTCGCCTGGCGGGCGGGCGCCGCCGGGGCGCCGCTGCTCGACGGGGCGCTGGCCACCGTCGAGTGCGTCCTGGAGGACGTGCTGGACGGCGGTGACCACGCCATCGCGCTCGGCCGCGTCACCGCAGCCGAGGTGCACCGCGACGGCGCGCCGCTGCTCTACTTCCGGCGCGCCTACGGGCGGGTGCCGGACTCCGGGGCCGGGGCGAGCGCCTCGATGTCCGCGAGCATGGCGGCGGCCAGGTCCCGCTCGGAGGCGTAGTACCGCTCCGCCCACTTGAGGGTGAGCGTGGGGTACGCCCATGCGGCCTCGTCCTGGGCGCCCTCCGCGTCCGCCTCGGCGCGCAGGCGCATCCGTTCCGAGAACTCCCGGTGCTGGACCAGTACTTCGCGCATCTGCTCCGGCTCCAGCAGGTGGCCCAGCCACAGCCGCAGCATCGGCCCGTGCTTGAGGACCGGGGGGTCCACCGGGGCCTCGCGCGCCCATTCCCGTACGGCGGCCATGCCCTCGTCGGTGATCCGGTACACGCGCTTGTCGCGGGTGCCGGTGTCCTGGGCGACCATCCGCGAGGAGGCGTAGCCGGCCTTCTCCAGCCGCTTGAGCTCGCTGTAGATCTGGCTGAAGGACGGGCTCCAGTAGAAGAAGCGCAGCGACCAGTCCGACCACTTCTTCAGGTCGTAGCCCGACAGCTCCTCACCGAAGGAGAGCAGGCCGAGCACCGCCCAGCTGGTCGCCGGGAGCGTGCGCGTGTTCGTCTCGTCTGCCACGCAGCGCAGTCTACGACCGGTCCCTGTGGTGCCCTTCCCCCCGCACGGCATGACTGCTAGAAGTATTCCTAATCGAAATACCTGCCCCACAGCTGGATGGAGGGACCGCACCGTGAAGTTCTCGATGATCTTCGAGGCGCAGCTCGTCGACCCCACCCCCGAACGCGAACGCCAGGTCATCCACGACTGCGTCGAACAGGCCGTGTTCGCCGAGGAGATGGGCTTCGACCGGATCTGGGCCGTGGAACACCACTCCCTGACCCAGTACGCCCACATGAGCGCCTCCGAGATCTTCCTGACCTGGGTCGCCGCCCGGACGTGGAAGATCCGTATCGGCCACGGCGTGGTCACCATGCCCTTCGCCTACCAGCACCCGGTGCGCGTCGCCGAGCGGGCCGCCATGCTCGACGTGCTCTCCGGCGGCCGCGTCGACATCGGCGCCGGGCGCGGGGCGACCCGCCAGGAGATGTCCATGTACGGGGTGAACCCCGAGGACACCTACCCGCAGATGGAGGAGGCGCTGCGGATCTTCTCCGCCGCCTGGCGGGAGCCGGAGTTCGAGTGGCACGGCTCGCTCGACATCGGACCCGGCGCGATCCTGCCCCGCCCGGTGCAGGACCCGCACCCGCCCCTGTTCATGGCCTGCTCCAAGCACGACACCCTCAAGCTCGCCGCCGAACTGGGCATCGGGGCCCTGGTGATGGGCTTCGCCGGCGCCGACGACGTCCGCGCCATGCGCAAGGTCTACGACGAGGCCATCGCCACCCGCACCGGCGAGCGCCTGGTCTCGGACCGGGTCAACGACCACCTCTCCGCCCTCTGCCCCACGATCGTCCTCGACGACGCCGAGCGCGCGCTGCGCCTGGGCACGCGCGGGCAGCGCTTCTTCGCCGAGTCCATCGCCCACTGGTACGGCAACGCGCCCGCCCCGACGGGCTACGCCGAGGACGAGGACCACGTGGGCGCCCTCGACCGGGGCCGCGAGGAGCTCGTCGCCCGGCTGCACGAGGCGAACATCCCCGCCCGGCCGGTCGACACCGGCACCTACAACGCCGACCACGCCTACGGCAGCGCCGGGACGGCCATCGCCTACGTCGAGCAGCTGCGCGAGATCGGCGTCGACGAGGTGATGTGCCTGATCCAGATGGGCACCGTCCCGCAGGAGGCCTGCATGGAGACCATCCGCCAGTGGGGCGAGAAGGTCATCCCGCACTTCCGCGCCCTGGAACAGGAGGGCTGAGCCGTGATCTCCCTCGACGGGAAGGTCGTCGTGATCACCGGCGCCGGACGCGGCCAGGGCGCCGAGGAGGCCCGACTGTGCGCGGAGGCCGGGGCGCGGGTCGTCGTCACCGACGTCCGCGAGGAGGAGGGCCGGGCCGTCGCCGCCGCGCTCGGGGACAGCGCGCGCTTCGTACGCCACGACGTGGCCGACGCGGACGGCTGGGCGGAGGTGGTGCGGGAGGCCGTGGCCGCCTTCGGGACCGTCTCGGCGCTCGTCAACAACGCCGCCCTGTGGCGCACCGCGCACGTGGAGGAGCAGAGCCGGGAGGGCTTCGAGGAGCTGCTGCGGGTCAACCTGTTGGGCCCCTTCCTCGGCATCCGGGCCGTCGCGCCCGTGCTGCGGGCGGCCGGCGGTGGCTCGGTCGTCAACATCTCCTCCACGGCGGGCCTGGTCGGCATACCCGGTCACGCGGCCTACGGGTCCACCAAGTTCGCCCTGCGCGGCCTGACCCGCTCCGCCGCCCTCGACCTGGCCGGGGACGGGATCCGGGTCAACTCCGTGCACCCGGGGGCCGTCGACACCCCGATGGTGGCCGACGCGGTCGCCGGACGGGACTGGTCGCACGTGCCGCTGGGCCGGATGGGACGGCCCCGGGAGGTCGGGGAACTGGTGCTGTTCCTCTGCTCGGACGCCTCCTCGTACGTGACGGGCGCCGAGTTCGCGGTCGACGGGGGGATGACGGCCGGATGAGCGG
Source organism: Streptomyces lavendulae subsp. lavendulae (assembly GCF_002803845.1). Lineage (GTDB taxonomy): Bacteria > Actinomycetota > Actinomycetes > Streptomycetales > Streptomycetaceae > Streptomyces > Streptomyces lavendulae. Next base: position 6,099,468 of record NZ_CP024985.1, read on the forward strand.
ACGACTCTCCCCCGCCGCGCGGGGCCTGTGCGACGCGATGGCGGCGGTCTTCCCCGGACCCGGGGACGTGGCCGCCCTGCGGGCGGCGGCCGTGCCCGGCCCGCCCGGACCCGAGGTGGCCTCGGTGCGCGACGCCGACGCGGGCGGGGTCCCGGTACGGATCTACGACCCCGCGCCGGGAGCCGCCGGCCGCCCGCTCGCCGTGTACTTCCACGGCGGCGGCTGGGTGATGTGCGGGCTGGACACACACGACGCCCTGTGCCGGAAGCTGGCCGCCGCCTCCGGGGCGGTGGTCGTCTCCGCCGACTACCGGCTGGCCCCCGAACACCCCTGGCCTGTCGCCACCGACGACGCCCTCACCGTCCTGCTGTGGGCGCGGGCCGAGGCGGGGACCCTGGGCTGCGACCCGGGGCGGGTGGTGCTCGCGGGGGACTCCAGCGGCGGCAACCTGGCCGCCGTCGCCGCGCTGCGCGCACCCGGACTGGCCGCCGGGCAACTGCTGGCGTACCCGCCGCTGGACGCCTCGATGGGCTCCGGGTCGGTGACCACGTACGGCCGCGACCACTTCCACACCGCCGCGCACATGGCCTGGTACTGGGACCAGTACGGCGGCGACCCCGCCCACCCGCACGTCTCGCCGCTGCGGGCCGGCCGGGAGGCGCTGGCCGCACTGCCGCGCACGCTGCTCGTCCTCGCCGACTGCGACCTGCTGCGGGACGAGGGGATGGCGTACGCGCGCCGGCTGGGGGAGGCGGGGGTCGACTGCGAGGTCCGGCTCCACCCGGGGGTCTTCCACGGCTTCCTGGGCCTGCCGCTGCCGGCCGGCCGGGCGGCGCTCGCGGGGGCGGCGGCCTGGCTGGCGGCGACACCGTGAAGAGGTGACGGCGACACCGTGGAGAAGGGGGGCGGGGCGGCCGGATTCGAACCGGCGTCTTCCCCCTTGCAGGGGGGCGCAACGACCTCTGTACTACGACCCCGCCCTTGCGGTGGATCCTATGCGGGCCGGGGGCGGGTGCGCACACCTGATTCCCCGGCATGATGTGTCCATGCCTGGCTTCCTCCTGCGCGCCTGCCTGCTCCTCGCCGTGGAGGCGGGCGCCGCCTTCCTGCTGCGCGACCCCGGAGCACCCTGGATCCCGGTCCTGCTCGGGGTGTTCGTCCTCGGCTCCGCCGTCCCCCAGGGCACGTCGGCGGAGTTCGCGGGCCGCTTCCTCGTCGCCGCCGTCGCGGTGGGCGCGGCCCTCGCGGGCGCGGCGGCCTGGGCGGCGTACGACCGGCCGGAGGCCGGGCCCGACGGGTGGGCCGCCCAGTCCGCCACCGCCGTCCTCCTCCTCTTCCAGACCGCCACCCTCATGCGTCTGTCCCGCAGAACCCGGCGCTGAGGCGCCCGAAAACCGGTGGATCGGCGCCATCGTGCGCCGTTACCGTGCTGCCGAGCCACGTCGCCCAGGCAAGGACATGCCGTTGTACACCCTGTGAGACCCCCCGATTGCTGATCTGTCGCGCGTCGCGCCTGTGCGCCGCGCTGCTTTTTGCTGCGGACTTCTCACTGAAACCGGTGTACTCCTGTGCTCAACGACTGGGTGGTCATGCCCACCTGTCTGCCGACCGTTCTCCGCCGTTGCCCCGCGTGTGCGGGCGACCGTTTCCGGGCGAACGGCAAATTCCGCGTCAACGCGAACCACAAGCTCCTCGACGCCTGGCTCCTCGTGCTCTGCACCGCTTGCGGGGACACGGCGAAGCTCACGGTCCTGGAGCGGACGCACGTGCGCTCCATACGACCCGAACTGCTGGACCGGATGCACGACAACGACCCCGGCCTGGCGGCCGAGCTGCTCCGGGATCCGGCCCTGCGGCGCCGCAATCGCATCGCCCTCGACTGGGACGGCGCCTGGCGCCTCGACACGGGCGGATCGGGCCACCTGGACCGCGAGGTGATCGACGTCTCGGTCCGCTTCGCGGCGCGGATCCCCGTCCGGCCGGTGCGACTGATCGCCGAAGGGTGCGGTCTTTCGCGGGCCGAGGCCGAGAGACTGATCACGGAGGGCCGGCTCGCCTCGGCGGTCCGGCTGAGCGGAAAGCTCTCCGGCGACTTCACCTTCACGCTCAAGCGCTGAGCCCTCCCCGGGACCGGGGCCCGTCCGGCGGGATCCGCCGGACGGGCCCCGGCCCACCCCCGTCACACCGTGCGTCTCACCTCGGTGAGGACGGGCCGGTGGTCGCTGCCCAGGTCCGGCAGGACGCGGGTGCTGGTGGCCTCCAGGCCGCGCAGCAGTACGTGGTCGATCCGGACCACGGGGAAGGGGGCGGGCCAGGTGAACCCGAAGCCCCGGCCCGCGTGTTCCTGCGCGGGCTCCAGCTGCCGGGCGAGGGGGGCCAGCCCCCGGTCGTCCAGGCTGCCGTTGAGGTCGCCGAGCAGCATCATGCGGGGGGCCGGATCCCTCGCGACGCGGTCGGCCAGCCGGGCCGCCGCCGCGTCGCGGGGCCCGATGGCGAAGCCCTCGGTCGCCCGGACCCGTACGGAGGGCAGCCGCACCGCGTAGACGGCGGTGTCACCACCGGGGGTCCCGGCGACGGCCCGGATCGCGTGCGGCCAGGGGCCGCCCAGGTCCATCGCCTCGACCTCGCGCAGCGGATGGCGCGACCACAGGCCGAGGGTGTTGCGGGTGGTGTGGTGGGGGTACGCCGCGGCGAGTGCCTTCTCGTACGCGGGGACGGCCCCCACGGGGACCTTCTCCAGGGCGACGAGATCGGCGCCGGTGGCGATCACTTCCCGGGCGACGGCCTCGGGGGTGGTGCGGGCCCCGCCGACGTTGAAGGACAGCGCCTTGAAGTCACCGAGCCCCGCACGGGCCGGCGCCGCCAGGGCGGGCACGAACAGGGCGCACCAGGCCACGAGGGGCACCAGGGCCGCGGCCATCGCCGGCCGCGTGCCGCGTGCCGCCGCCCACAGGAGGAGCACCGCTATCGCGACGGCGGACCACGGGAGGGCGGTCTCGGCCAGACTGCCGAGGTTGCCCGGTCTGTTGGGCAGGAGCCGCGGGAAGAGCAGGGCCGCGGCGAGGAGGAGCGAGGGGACGGCGATGCGTGCGGTGCGGCGGGGGCGGCCCCCCGGACCGCCCCGCCGGGTGCTGCGGGTCATGGATCCTCGATTTCGCTAGATGCAGCCCCTGCGCCGCAGGTGCGCGAACATGGCGACCCCCGAACCGGCCACCAGGACGAGGAAGGCGGGCCAGGCCCAGACCAGCGCGGTCTCGGGCTGGTGGAAGTTCGCCGAGTAGATACCGCCCAGCAGCGTGGGGACCATGAACACCACGAGCCACGCGGTCACCCGCCGGGCGACCCGGCTCCCCTCGTAGAGCTCCACCGACTTCCGGTGGAGCAGCACCATTTCCCTCCGGTACCGGCGGACTCCCTGGAGGAATGCGCGCAGTTCGTCGTTCGAGTACGCGTCGAGGTCTTTCGGGGTGAGCCCGGCCGGGCCGGAGCGCATGGAATTGTCCGACATTCGATTGCCCTTCCTCTGGTCGGCGGCGGGCCGCCTACAGCCAGCCCTTGCGCTTGACCGCGAAGTAGGTGACCAACGCGGTGGACGCCAGGGCGGCGAGGAACACCGGCCAGCCGTACTTGAACTGCAGCTCGGGCATGTGCTCGAAATTGGAGCCGTAGAGCGACGCCAGGGCGCCGGGTACGACGGCTATCGCCGTCCAGGCGCTCACCTTCCGGGTTTCCACGGTGACCTTCAGCTGGTCCTCGGTGATTTCCCGGATGTCTTCCATTTCCTGGTTCAGCCCGCGGATCTCCCGGTTGATCTCACGGAGCAGCTCCACCTTCTGGGCGTGCTCCTCCACCGTTTCGGCCGGCATGAGGGTGTTGTCGTGCGTCGTCGGGGTCATGTTGGTCATGGCATTCCTTCCGCGGATCTCGGACATGATGCGGCGGTAGACGTGTGGCGAATGAATTCGCCGGGAAAGGGGAGGGTGCGCACCCCGGACACCGGCGGACATGCCGGGGCATGCCGATGCGGTGTCGGATCCTGATACGTCGCATCCGGGTAAGTCGGACCCGGATAAGTCGGATCCGGATAAGTCGGATGGAGATAAAGAGGCGCGACTAGCGGAGCGCGTCGAGCGGGATCGGTGGCGTATACGCCCTGGGACTACTGCCAATAGGCACGCTGATCACCTCCCGCGAATCCGGACGCGGTTCGTCCCGCGCCTCCGACACCGTAAACGACGGGCAATGTGATTACAAAGTCGGGAAAATCGCGCATCACCCGACGCATCGGGCAAAGACCGGGCCCGGCGGCGTGCGGGCGCAAGGAAAGGGCTGGTCAGGGTGCGGGCGATCGAAAACAATGGGCACATGACGACACGCGCCCGTTCCTTCGACGCGGCGGCCGCCCTCTACGCGGCCCACCGCCCCGGCTATCCCGAAGCGCTGTACGACGCCGTCGAGGAGCTGGCCGGCCGGCCGCTCGCCGGCGCCCGGGTGGCCGACGTGGGGGCCGGGACCGGCCTCGGGACCGGACCGCTGCGCCGGCGCGGGGCCGAGGTGGTCGCCGTCGAGCCCGGGGACGGGATGGCCGCCGAGTTCCGGCGGGCGCACCCGGACATCCCGGTCGTCCGAGGCGACGGGGACCGACTGCCGCTGGCCACCGGCGCCTTCGACCTCGTCACGTACGCCCAGGCCTGGCACTGGACCGACCCCGCCCGCTCCGTCCCGGAGGCCCGCCGGGTCCTGCGCCCCGGCGGCGCGCTCGCGATCTGGTGGAACGACATAGACGAGTCCGTCCCGTGGGTCGCCGAACAGGGCGCGCGGATCCGCGCGTTCTTCGAGGTGGGCGAGGGGACCGGGTTCCGCACCCTCCCGCAGGGCATCGACTCCGGCTTCGCCTCCCGCACCGTCGCCTGGTCGCGCCGGATCCCCCTCGACGCCCACCTGGCCAACCTCTCCAGCCACTCGGCCTTCCTGCTCCTCGGCGAGGAGGGCACCCGCGCGTTCATGGACGCCGAACGCGCCCGGCTGGAGGGGCTCTTCCCGGACGGGACGGTCGAGGAGCCCTACACCGTCGCCCTGCACGTCGCCCGGAACCCCTGATGGCGCCGGCCTCCGCCCCCCACCGCGCGTTCCGGCTGGCCAACGACCTCCTCGCGTTCCTCCTGGAGGTCGCCGCCCTCCTCGCGCTCGCCGTCTGGGGCTACGAGTGGGGCGGCCACCTCGTCGTCGGCGCGGTGCTCGGGGCGGTGGTGGCGGGCGCCGCGGCCGTCCTGTGGGGGGCCTTCGCCGCGCCGCGCGCCCGCTACCCGGTCCCGCTGCCGGCCGTACTCGCGGTGAAGGCCCTCGTGTTCGGGTCCGCGGCCCTGGCCCTCGCCGGGCTGGGGATGCGGACCCAGGCCCTGTGGTTCGCCGGCCTGGTCCTGGTGAACACCGTGCTGGTGACCTACTACCGCTCCCGGGACTGAAGCACCTGCGCCCGGCACTGCGCGGGCGTGCCCCACGCGTCCCGCAGCGGCCGGGCCTTGCGCAGCCACAGCGACAGGTCCAGCTCCTCGGTGTAGCCGACGGCCCCGTGCAGCTGCAGCGCGGTCAGCGCGGCCGCGTACGCCGCCCCGCCCGCGCCGAGCTTCGCCGCCGCGATCTCGCCCGGCTCCAGGGACAGTGCCGCCGCCCACAGCAGCGGCCGGGCGAACTCCAGGCCCAGCAGGGTGTCCGCCAGCCGGTGCTTGACCGCCTGGAAGCCGCCGATCGGCGTCCCGAACTGGGTGCGCTGCTTCACGTACTCGACGGTCCGCCCGAGCAGCGCCTCGCCGACCCCCAGGCACTGGGCCGCCGTCAGCAGCCGGGCCCACCACAGGGCCTCCTCCGCGGCGGCGGTGACGGCCGGGCCCGCGGCGAGGAGTTCCCCGCCGTCCGCCGGGGCGCCGAGCCTGCGGGCCGGGTCGAGGGAGGCCAGCGGGGCGACGGCGGTCCCGGCCGGGGCGAGGCGCAGTTCCCCCGCCGCCGAGACGGTGAAGTGCCAGGTGGCCGCGTCCGCGTCCAGGGCGTACGGGGAGCCGCCCGGCAGGGTCAGCGTGGCCGTGGCCGTACCCGCCGCCAGCCCCGGGAGGAAGCGTTTCGCCGGCGCCTCCTCGCCCAGCCGGGCCAGCAGCACCGCCGCCGCCGCGCTCTCCACGGCCGGCCCGGGGACGCCGGCCCGGCCCAGCTCCACGAAGCCGAGGGCCAGTTCCACCGGGAGCGGGCCCATCCCCTCGTACGCCTCCGGCACGGCCAGCGCGAACAGCCCCGTGTCCGCGAGCCGCGACCACACGGCGAGCCCCGGCCCGTGGTCCCCGGCGGCCCAGGCCCGTACGGCCGCGGGCACCTCGGCGGCGCCGAGCAGGGAGCGCAGCGTACGGGTGAAGTCGAGCTGTTCCTCGGTCGGCAGGAAGCGCATCAGCGGCGGCCCTTCGGGAGGCCGAGCAGCCGCTCGGCGATGATGTCGCGCTGGATCTCGTTGGTGCCGGCGTAGATCGGCCCGGCCAGGGAGAAGACCCACGGCTCGGCCCACTCGCCCGCCGCCAGCTCGGCGTCCGGGCCCAGCAGGTCCAGGGCCGTCTCGTGCAGGGCGATGTCGTACTCGGACCAGAACACCTTGTTCAGGCTGGACTCGGCGCCGACCGGGGTGCCCGCCGCGAGGCGGGAGGCGCCGGCCCGGGTGAACAGCTCGTAGGCGCGCGCCCCGACCAGCGCGTCCGCGACCCGGTCGCGCAGGGCGGTGTCCGCCGGGTCGCCCCGCTCCCGCCACAGGGCCAGGAGCCGGTCGGCGGCGGCCAGGAACCGGCCGGGGGAGCGCAGGGTCAGCCCGCGCTCGTTGCCCGTCGTCGCCATCGCGATCCGCCAGCCCTGGCCCGGCTCCCCGATCACGTCGTCGTCGGGCACGAAGACCCGGTCGAGGAAGAGTTCGGCGAAGGCGGGCTTGCCGTCGAGCCGGCCGATGGGCCGCACCGTCACCCCCGGCTCCCGCAGGCCGAACATCAGGTAGGTGAGCCCCCGGTGGGGCCGGTCCGCCCCGGGGTCCGTGCGGAAGATGCCGAAGGCCCGGTCCGCGAACGCGGCCCGCGAGGACCAGGTCTTCTGCCCCGACAGCAGCCAGCCCCCCTCCGTGCGCTCGGCCCGGGACTTCAGCGAGGCCAGGTCGGAACCCGACTCCGGCTCGGACCACGCCTGCGCCCAGATCACCTCCCCGCTCGCCATGGAGGGCAGCACCCGGGCCCGCTGGGCGGGGCTCGCGTGGTCGAAGAGGGTCGGGGCGAGGAGGTTGATGCCGTTCTGCGAGACCCGGCCGGGCGCGCCCGCCGCCCAGTACTCCTCCTCGAAGACCAGCCACCGTTCGAGGTCCACGCCCCGGCCGCCGTACTCCTCGGGCCAGGACACCACCGACCAGCGGTCGGCGGCCAGCAGCGCTTCCCACTCCCGGTGGGCCTCGAAGCCCTCCGCGGTCTCCAGCGAGGGCAGGGGCCGCCGCGGCACGTGCGCGGCCAGCCAGGCCCGCGCCTCGGCCCGGAAGGACGCCACCTGCGCGCTCTCGGTGAGCTCCATCAGCCGTTCGCCTCCTTCATGGCGGCCACGTCCATGCCGCCGAGCGAGTCCGCCGCCGTCTCGGCGTTGTGGGCGTGCGCCAGGTGGTGCAGTCCGAAGACCGAGTCCATGCCGCCGTGCATCCCCTGGAGGTCCTCGGCCTGGTTGACGGCCCGTTTGGTCAGGGCCAGCCCGAAGGAGGGCATCCCGGCGATCCGCAGGGCCAGCCGCTCGGTCTCGGCGGCCAGTTCCTCCGTGGCCACGACCCGGTTGACCATGCCGACCTCGTACGCCCGCCGGGCGGGCATCCGGTCGCCGGTGTAGAGGAACTCCTTCGCGATCCGCGGGGGCATCACCCACGGGTGCGCGAAGTACTCGACCCCGGGGATGCCCATCCGCACCACAGGGTCCGCGAAGAAGGCGTCCTCGCCCGCCACGATCAGGTCGCACACCCAGGCCAGCATCAGCCCGCCCGCCACGCAGGCCCCCCGGACGGAGGCGATCACCGGCTTGGGCAGTTCCCGCCAGCGCCGGCACATCCCCAGGTAGACCTCCGACTCCCGGGCGAAGCGGGACTCGGCGCCCGGCCGGGCGGAGTGGTCCCACCACAGTCCGGCCCGCCGTGCGAAGGGCAGGTGCGCGTCGCGCTGCGGGGTGCCGATGTCATGGCCCGCGGAGAAGTGCCCGCCGGCCCCGGCCAGCACGACCACCTTCACCTCCGGGTCGTCGGAGGCCCGGTAGAAGGCGTCGTCCAGGGCGTAGGTCATCGCGCTGTTCTGCGCGTTGCGGTAGCGGGGGCGGTTCATCGTCACGTACGCGACGGGGCCGCGCCGTTCGTACAGCACCGGTGGGGCGTCGGTGGGGTCGGGCATGCGGACATCCTTCCCTAACAAGTGTTTGGTAGGTTAACGTACGGCCATGAGCAGCGTCGAGGAGTTCCGCACCGAGGTCCGGAGCTGGCTACGGACCCACCTCACCGGTGAGTTCGCCGCCCTCAAGGGCCGCGGCGGACCGGGCCGGGAGCACGAGGAGTTCGAGGGACGCCTCGCCTGGGAACGCCACATGGCCGCCCACGGCTGGACCTGCATCGGCTGGCCCGAGCGCCACGGCGGCCGCGGCGCGAGCACCGCGGAGCAGATCGCCTTCCACGAGGAGTACGCCCTCGCCGACGCCCCCGCCCGCGTCGGCCACATCGGCGAGCAGCTCCTCGGCCCCACCCTCATCGACCACGGCACCGAGGAGCAGAAGGCCCGCTTCCTCCCGCCCATCCGGGCCGTGCGCGAGCTGTGGTGCCAGGGCTACAGCGAGCCCGACGCCGGCTCCGACCTCGCCGGCGTCCGCACCCGCGCCCGGCTGGACGAGGGGGAGTGGGTGGTGGACGGCCAGAAGATCTGGACCTCCCTCGCCCACGAATCCCAGTGGTGCTTCGTCCTCGCCCGCACCACCCCCGGATCCCGGCGCCACGCGGGCCTGTCCTACCTCCTGGTCCCCCTGGACCAGCCCGGGGTCGAGGTCCGGCCCATCGTCCAGCTCACCGGCACCTCCGAGTTCAACGAGGTCTTCTTCGACGGCGCCCGCACCGACGCCGCCCACGTCGTCGGCGCCCCCGGCGACGGCTGGGCCGTCGCCATGGCCACCCTCGGCTACGAGCGCGGCGTCTCCACCCTCGGCCAGCAGGTCGGCTTCCGCCGCGAACTGGAAGCCCTCGCCGCCCTGGCCGCCCGCAACGGCGCACTCGCCGACCCGCTGCTGCGCGACCGCCTCGTCCGGGCCTGGATCGGCCTGGAGACCATGCGCGCCACCGCCCTCGACCCGGCCACCGCACCCTCCCTCGCCAAGCTGTACTGGGCCCGCTGGCACCGCGACCTCGGCGAACTCGCCATGGACGTCCGCGGCGCCGCCTCCCTCCTCGCGGCCGGCGAGCACGGGGACCCGTACGACCTCGACGACTGGCAGAGGCTCTTCCTCTTCTCCCGCGCCGACACGATCTACGCGGGCTCCGACGAGATCCAGCGCACCATCGTCGCCGAGCGGATCCTCGGCCTTCCCAAGGAGGTGCGGGCATGACCGCGCCCGCGTACGTCCCCGCCCACGACCTGCTCGCGGGCCGGACCGCCGTCATCACCGCCGCCGCCGGGGCCGGCATCGGCGGCGCCACCGCCCGCCGCTTCCTGGAGGAGGGCGCCCGCATCCTCATCGGCGACGCCCACGCCCGCCGGCTGAAGGAGACCGAGCAGGCCCTCGCCGCCGAGTTCGGCGCGGACCGCGTCGCCTCCCTGCCCTGCGACGTCACCGACGAGGACCAGGTCCAGGCCCTCTTCGACCGCGCCGAGGAGCTCCACGGCGGCCTCGACGTCGTCGTCAACAACGCCGGGCTCGGCGGCACCGCCGACCTCGTCGACATGACCGACGCACAGTGGTCCCGGGTCCTCGACGTCACCCTGAACGGCACCTTCCGCTGCACCCGCGCCGCCCTGCGCTCCTTCGAGGCCGCCGGCCGCGGCGGGGTCGTCGTCAACAACGCCTCCGTCATCGGCTGGCGCGCCCAGAGGGGCCAGGCCCACTACGCCGCCGCCAAGGCCGGGGTGATGGCCCTGACCCGCTGCGCCGCGCTGGAGGCCGCGGACTTCGGCGTACGGGTCAACGCGGTCGCCCCCAGCCTGGCCATGCACCCGCACCTGGTGAAGGTCACCAGCGAGGAGCTGCTCACCGAACTCACCGCCCGCGAGGCCTTCGGCCGGTACGCCGAGCCCTGGGAGATCGCCAACGTCATCGTCTTCCTGGCCTGCGGATACTCGTCCTACATGACGGGCGAGACGGTCTCGGTCAGCAGCCAGCACGCGTAGCCGCAGAATGGGCCCGTGCCAACGAACAAGAAGAAGCCGCAGGTGACGGCCTCACCCGAGCGCCGACGCGAACTCCTCGACACCGCAGCCGAGGTCTTCGCGGCCCAGGGCTACAACGCCACCACCGTCCGCAAGATCGCCGACGCCGCCGGGATGCTCGCCGGCAGCCTCTACTACCACTTCGATTCCAAGGAATCGATGCTCGACGAGATCCTCTCGGCCTTCCTGAACGAGCTGTGGGCGGGCTACGACACCGTCCTGGCCGCCGGCCTCGGCCCCAGGGAGACCATCGAGGCCCTCGTCACCGAGTCCTTCCGCGAGATCGACCGGCACCGCGCCGCCGTCGCCATCTACCAGAAGGAAGCGCGGACCCTGTCCGCCCAGCCCCGCTTCCACTACCTCTCCGACTCGCAGGTCAAGTTCGAGAAGGCGTGGCTCGGCACGCTGGAGCGCGGGGTCGCCGCCCGGGTCTTCCGGGCCGACCTCGACATCCGCCTCACCTACCGCTTCGTCCGCGACACGGTGTGGGTCGCCGCCTCCTGGTACCGGCCCGGCGGACAGCACAGCCCCGAGGAGATCGCCCGCCAGTACCTGTCGATGGTGCTGGACGGGATCGCCGTACGCACGTAACCACCGACAGGAGTCCCGATGCCCGAGGCCTACATAGTCGACGCCGTACGCACCCCCGTGGGCCGGCGGGGCGGCGGCCTGTCCGCCGTGCACCCCGCCGACCTCGGCGCCCACGTACTGAAGGCACTGGTCGAGCGGACCGGGATCGACCCGGCCGCCGTCGAGGACGTGGTCTTCGGCTGCCTCGACACCGTCGGCCCGCAGGCCGGGGACATCGCGCGCACGGCCTGGCTGGCGGCCGGACTGCCCGAGGAGGTACCCGGAGTCACCGTCGACCGCCAGTGCGGCTCCTCCCAGCAGGCGGTCCACTTCGCGGCGCAGGGAGTCCTGTCCGGCACCCAGGACCTGGTGGTCGCGGGCGGCACCCAGAACATGTCGATGATCCCCATCGCCTTCGCCTCCCGGCAGGCCGCCGAGCCCCTGGGCCTCACCGAGGGCCCCTACGCGGGATCGGCGGGCTGGCGCGCCCGCTACGGGGACGCCCCGGTCAACCAGTTCCACGGCGCGCAGCTGATCGCCGAGAAGTGGGGGATCTCCCGGCGCGACATGGAGGAGTTCGCCCTGCGCTCCCACCGGCGGGCCCTGCGGGCCGTCGACGAGGGCCGTTTCGAGCGCGAGACCGTCGCCTACGGGGACGTGCGCGTGGACGAGGGGCCGCGCCGGGACACCAGCCTGGAGAAGATGGCCGGCCTCAAGCCGGTGGTGGAGGGCGGCACCATCACCGCGGCCGTCTCCTCCCAGGTCTCGGACGGGGCGGCGGCGATGCTGATCGCCTCCGGGCGGGCGGTCGCCGAACACGGCCTCACCCCCCGGGCCCGCGTCCACCACCTGTCCGTCCGCGGCGAGGACCCGATCCGGATGCTGTCGGCCCCGATCCCCGCGACCGCGCACGCCCTGAAGAAGACCGGCCTGACCCTCTCCGACATCGACCTGGTGGAGATCAACGAGGCCTTCGCCCCGGTGGTCCTGGCCTGGCTGAAGGAGACGGGCGCCGACCCCGACCGGGTGAACGTCAACGGCGGCGCCATCGCCCTGGGCCACCCGCTGGGCGCGACGGGCGTCAAGCTGATGACCACCCTCCTGCACGAACTGGAGCGCACGGGCGGCCGCTACGGCCTCCAGACCATGTGCGAGGGCGGCGGCCAGGCCAACGTCACCATCATCGAACGCCTCTGACCCCCTGGGGGGTCCGGGTCCGGGTCCGGGTCCGGGTCCGGGGTCGGGGTCGTGGCCGTACGGCCCCGGCCCGTCCGCCCTACGGCAGCAGCGCGAAGCCGAGCAGGACGGCCGCCTCGACCCGGACCGATCCCGGGGTCAGGGCCCCGTCGTGCTCCGGGTCCCCGCCCGAGCGCCGGCCGTGGCCGTGGCCGGTCATCGACTCCGGGTCCACGTCCTGGATGTGGATCACGGCCCCCAGCCGGACCCCGCAGGCCTCGGCGTAGACCCCGGCCTTGCGCCGGGCGGCCGCGACGGCCAGCCGCCGCGCCTCGTCGCGCATCGCGGGCTTGTCGTCCACCTCGAAGCGCACGTCGTCGACCCGGTTCACGCCCGCCGTGACCAGGTCGTCGACCAGCTCTTCGAGCCGGTCGAGCGCGGGCGTGCGCACCGTGTACCGCGCCTCGCAGCCGTACCCCTTGAAGGTCTTGTCCGCGCCGTAGCCCGCGTACTGCGACGCCAGGCTCAGCCGGGAACCGGAGACGTCGGCGTCCGGCACGCCGTGCTCGCGCAGGACGGCGCGCAGCCCCGTCACCACCCGGCCCGCCTCGGCGTAGGACTCCTTCGGCGTCGCCGCGAGGACGTCCACGGCCAGGTCGATCTCGGCGAAACGGGGCTCCGCGGCCACACTGCCCGCGCCCAGCACACTCAGCCCCCAGGGCTCTCTGATCGCTGTCATGCGCGCAGTGAACCAAGATCCGTCCGCCGTGGCCAGAGGGTTACGTACGGGCGGAGGCGCCCCCCGGGTGAGGTGTGCTAGCTTTGGAGCTGTTGCAGTTGTGGTACCCATGAACTTTATGTGCGCCTGACGGGAATGCTCCGCAGGCGCTTTTATTGTTTTTCCCGGAATCTCCGGATGGGGCCCTTGCCGCCTATTCAGGAGATTCAAAATGGCTAACGGTACCGTGAAGTGGTTCAACTCGGAAAAGGGCTTCGGCTTCATCGAGCAGGACGGTGGCGGCCCGGACGTCTTCGCCCACTACTCGAACATCGCCACCCAGGGCTTCCGTGAGCTGACCGAGGGTCAGCGCGTGACCTTCGACGTCACGCAGGGCCAGAAGGGCCCCCAGGCGGAGAACATCCTCCCCGCCTAATTTTCTCAGCATGCCGGGGTCCGCGCCGCGAGGTGCGGGCCCCGGCTTGTCTGCTGTCTCGACCCGCACTGCCGGTTTCAGGAGGGCTTTTTCCGCATGACCAGCTCCAGCTCCGCACGACCCAGCCGCCGCCCCACCCGGGGCCGAGGTGCGGCCCAGGGACGTCCGAAGGCTGGCGCGGGACGGCAGAAGTCCGCCCCCGTTGCCCGGCCGCAAGAATTCACCATGCCCGAACCGCTGACCCCGGCCCTCCCGCCGGTGGCCGCGTTCGAGGACATGGACATGCCCGAGGCGCTGCTGAAGACCCTCGCCGCCCAGGGCGTGACCGAGCCGTTCCCCATCCAGGCCGCCACGCTGCCGAACTCCCTCGTCGGCCGTGACCTGCTCGGCCGCGGCCGCACCGGCTCCGGCAAGACGCTGGCCTTCGGCCTGGCCCTGCTCGCCCGCACCTCCGGCCGCCGCGCGCAGCCGAAGGCGCCGCTCGCGCTGGTCCTCGTACCGACCCGTGAGCTGGCGCAGCAGGTCACCGACGCCCTGGCCCCCTACGCCACGGCCGTCAACCTGCGCATCGCCACCGTCGTCGGCGGCATGTCGATCAACCGGCAGTCCGGCGCCCTGCGCCGCGGCGCCGAGGTGCTCGTCGCCACCCCCGGCCGCCTGAAGGACCTCATCGACCGCGGTGACGCCGACCTCTCCCAGGTCGCCGTCACCGTCCTCGACGAGGCCGACCAGATGACCGACATGGGCTTCATGCCGCAGGTCACCGCCCTGCTCAAGCAGGTCCAGCCCGGCGGCCAGACCATGCTGTTCTCGGCGACCCTCGACAAGAACATCGACAAGCTCGTCAAGATGTTCCTCACCGACCCGGTCGCCTTCTCCGTCGACCCGTCCGCCGGTGCGGTCAGCACGATGGAGCACCACGTCCTGTACGTCATGGACGAGACCGACAAGAAGGCCGTGGCCACGCGCATAGCCGCTCGCGACGGCCGGGTGATCATGTTCGTCGACACCAAGCGCGGCGTGGACCGCATGGTCAAGAAGCTGCTGGCCGACGGCGTCCGCGCCTCCGGCCTGCACGGCGGGCGCTCGCAGCCGCAGCGCAACCGCACCCTCGACTGGTTCAAGACCGGCGAGGTCACCGCACTGGTCGCCACCAACGTGGCCGCGCGCGGCATCCACATCGACGACCTCGACCTCGTCGTCAACGTGGACCCGCCCACCGACCACAAGGACTACCTGCACCGCGGCGGCCGCACCGCCCGCGCCGGCGAGTCCGGCAGCGTGGTCACCCTGGTCCTGCCCGACCAGAAGCGCGACATGACCCGCCTGATGTCGGACGCCGGGATCACCCCGCGCACCGCGCAGATCAAGTCCTCCGACGAGGAGCTGTCCCGCCTGACCGGCGCCCGGGAGCCCTCGGGCATCCCGGTGGTGCTGGAGGTGCCGGTCGCGACCCCGCCGAAGCAGCGCTCCGGCTCCGGCTCGGGCTCCGCGCGCCGCCGCTCGGGCGGCCCGCGCACCGGCTCCGCCACGGGCGGCGCCCCGGCGTCCGGCGGCCGCGGCCGCCGCACCGGTTCCGGCGCGTCCGGACAGGCCTCCTCCGCCGCCGGTTCCGACCGGTCCCGCCGCGGCCAGGGCGGTCAGGGCTCCGGCTCGGCCGCCGGTTCCGCCGGCCAGGGCCGCCGTTCCTCCGGCGGCGCCTCCTCCGGCGGCGCTGCCGCGGCCTCCGCGCGCAGCCGCGTCGGCACCGGTGGCCAGGGCCGCCGCCGGGCGGTCTGACCCGAAGCGACACGAGAAGGAGCCGGGCGGTGCGTCGCGCACCGCCCGGCTCCTTCGCGTCGTCCGGGCCGGTCGTCCGGGCCGTACCGGTGACGGGCCGCTAGCGGACCATCTTGGCCTGGAGCTTCGCCAGCGTCCGCAGGTCCAGGCCCAGGCCGTCCGTCAGGTAGCCGTAGAAGTCGCCGTAGTCCGCCCGGAGCTGAGCGGTCGCCGCGTCCAGGTAGTCCTGGCGGACCTCCTGGAGCGGGATCAGCAGGTCCGGGTTCTGCATCCGGCCCGACTGCTTCAGGGCCGCCCGGACCTGGGCGTCGTAGGCTCCCCGGAAGGTGTTCGAGGCCAGGTAGTCACTGCCGGCCGTCGCCTCCGGCACGCCCAGCGCGCGCAGCAGCACGTAGCTCATCCAGCCCGTGCGGTCCTTGCCGGACGTGCAGTGGTACAGGATCGGCCCCTGGCCGGAGTCCGCGATCTCCCGGAGCGTCGCCGCGAACTGCGCCCGGTTCTCGGGGCTGCTCACGAAGGTGCGGTAGATGTCCCGCATGTAGGCCTCGGCCCGGCCGCCGCCCAGCATCTGTTCCTGCTTGACGGGATCGCCGCTGCCGATCGCGCCGACCAGGGTGGCGTACAGGCCCAGGTCGCTGACCGGGCGGGAGGTGGCGGAGAGCCCGGACGGCAGCCGATCGGCGCCGTCGTACTGGACCTCCATGGGGATGCGGAAGTCGACGGCCCTGGTGAGGCCCAGACCCGCGACGGCGGTGATGTCCGCCGGGGTCAGCTTGCTCAGCGCGTCGGAGCGGTAGACCAGCCCTTGGCGGACCTGGCCGCCGGTGTACGTGCGGTAGCCGCCGACGTCACGGACGTTGACGGCGCCCTGGAGGGGTATCCGGCGGATCGCCGTGGTCTCCTGCCGGAGGGGGTGGAGGGCAGCGGCCCCCGCTCCGGGTGCCGCGACGGCGGGCGCGGCGGCGGGAAGGGTGACGACGGCGGTGAGTGCGGCGGCGGCCGCCGTCGACGCCAGACGGATTCGGGCACGGCTCATGGGGACGACTCCTGTGGAGGAGAAGGGGGATCACCCTGCCGGTGGCAGGGCGCGGAGCGTGTGCAGTACCGCGTGTGCCTCGGCCATGACGCGGCCGACGAGCTCCGCACAGGACGGCAGATCCTCGATCACCCCCGCGACCTGGCCGGATGCCATGACACCGAGGTCCGTACGGCCCTCGACCATGGACGCCTTGAGGAGCATGGGGGTGTTGGCGGCGAGCAGGACCTGGCTCCAGGACAGGTCCTTGCCGTGCTTCATGGCCAGCCCGTCGCGCACCATCCGCGACCAAGACAGGCCCGACAGCTTCCGGAAGCCCGCCGCGTGCCGCACGGCCCGCGCCAGCGCCCTCGTGCGCCCGGCCCGTTCCAGCGCGTCGACCAGCTCGGTGCGCAGCATCCGGTGCGGGAGCCCGTCCACGGCGGTGGTGACGGTGACGTCCTTGACGGTCGCCTTCAGGTACTCCGCCTTGACGGCGTCCGGGACGGTCGAGTCGGAGGTCAGCAGGAACCGGGTGCCCATGGCGACGCCCGCCGCCCCGTACGCGAGGGCCGCCACCAGGCCGCGGCCGTCGTGGAAGCCGCCCGCCGCGACCACCGGGACGTCCACGGCGTCGACCACCTGCGGCAGCAGCACCGTCGTGGCCACGTCCCCGGTGTGCCCGCCGCCCTCCCCGCCCTGCACGATCACCGCGTCCGCGCCCCACGCCACGACCTTCTCGGCGTGCCGGCGCGCCCCGATGGAGGGGATCACCACCACGCCCGCGTCCTTGAGGCGGGCGATCAGCTCCTTCGACGGGGCCAGCGCGAAGGAGGCCACCCGCACGCCCTCGTCGATGATCAGCTGCGCGCGCTCGGCCGCGTCCCCGGCGTCCGCGCGCAGGTTGACCCCGAAGGGGGCGTCCGTACGGGACTTGACCTCGTGGACGGCCGCCCGCAGCTGCTCCAGGGTCATCGTCGCCGACGCCAGGATGCCGAGGGCCCCCGCGTTCGCCGCACCCGACACCAGCCGCGGGCCGGCCACCCAGCCCATGCCGGTCTGGACGAGCGGGTGGCGGACGCCGACCAGCTTGGTGAACGCCGTCTCCAGGGCGGGCACGTCGGCCCCGCCGGTGCCTTCGCCCATGTCAGACCCGCACTTCCCGGTCGCGCAGCCCCTTGGGGTCGATGACCTCGCGGATCAGCCGCAGCTCCCGCTCCGTCGGTTCCCGGGTGTACGGGACCTCGTCGGCCACCGCCAGCTCGAAGCCGGTCGCCTCCCTGACCCGGTCGAGGGTGACCCCCGGGTGGAGGGAGGCCAGGCGCATCGTGTGGCCGGGGCCGGAGAAGTCGAAGACGCCGAGGTCGCTGACCACCCGGGGCAGCCGGTGGAAACGAGTGACCCCGGCGGCCTCGGCACGGTCGTAGCCGACGCCGCTGACCATGTCGACGCGCTCGACGAAGACCCGCGGGGAGTGCCGGGGGACCCAGTAGCTCACCGGGTTGTTCAGGGTGTTCACCGGAGCCCCGCGCACCCCCAGCAGCTGGCGGGAGGGCCGCTCCCAGCCGCCGATGCAGGAGATGTTCTGGTTCCCGTACCGGTCGATCTGGCTGGCGCCCATCATCACGTGCCGCCGCCCGCCGGTGACCATCGTCAGGTGCCTGCGGTACGGGAGCCAGCCCTCGGGCGTGCCGTCCAGACCGACCAGCATCGCCTCGCCGTCGGTGAGCAGCAGGTCGGGGGAGAAGGTGCGCTTGGCGAGCCGGGCCCCGAAGGAGGGGACCAGGCCCATGGGGCTGGCGAGCACCTCCCCGTTGTCGCGCCAGGCCTCGGCGCAGGCGACCACGCAGTATTCCGAACGGCTGATCGGGCTGGTCACTGCTGCTCCTCGTGCCAGGTGCGGACGGCGGTCTGGTAGTCGTGCTCGCCCGCCCCGGACAGGAAGCGGGCGGCGAACTCGGGCCAGGGGGTGGTGGCGTAGAGCTTCTGGAAGGCCTCGTCGCGGTCGTAGTCGGGGACGCAGGAGGTGAAGTGCGCGCCGTTCGGGCTCTCCACGACCCCGGTGACGGAGTGCCGGCTGACCAGGAGGGACTGCGGGGGGCCGGACTTGGTGAGCTCGGCGCTCTCCACGATCTGTTCGCAGGACAGGTACGCGGTGTCGGCGGCCTCGCAGAACAGGTCGTCGAAGTAGGGGTCCGGGCCGAGGTACTGGCCGTTGCCCAGGCGGTCGGCGCGGTTGAGGTGGACCAGCGCCGCGTCCATCCGCAGGGCGGGGACGGCGACGAACTCCTCGCCGTCGGCGTAGGGGGAGGTGACGGTGCGCAGCTCCGGGTTGACCCGCATCACGTCGGAGCCCAGGCCGGCCCGGACGGGCAGGAAGGGGAGCCGGTTCGCGGCGGCGTGCAGGCCCCACATGAACATGGCCTCGTCGTACTCGGTGAGGGCGAACGCGCCGCTCTCGCGGGCGGCCCGGAAGTGCGGCTCCAGCGGGATCGAGTCCAGGGTGGCGAAGGGGGCGACGAGCCTGCGGATACGGCCCGCGGCGGCGAGGAGGCCGACGTCGGGGCCGCCGTACGAGATCACGGTCAGATCGGTGATCTCGGACCGGAGCAGCGCTCTGACCAGGGCCATCGGCTTGCGCCGCGAGCCCCAGCCGCCGATGCCCAGGGTCATGCCGCTGCGCAGCCGGCCGACCACCTCGTCGGGGGTCATGGTCTTGTCGGTCACGGGGTGCTCCCGTCCTTTCCGGAGGCGTCTTTCCCGAAGGTGTCGCGGACCCGGTCGGCGACCCCGCTGAGGTTGGCCTCGAAGGTGAAGCCCTGCTCGAAGCGGTAGCTGCGCCGGACGTCGACGGGGTCGATGCCGTTGATGGCGGCCTTGGCCAGCCGGATCAGGTAGCCGTCCTTCCGGGCGATCTCGGCGGCCAGTTCCAGGGCGGCGGCCCGCAGCTCCGCGGGCGGGACCACCTTCCAGACCGAGCCGTGCGCGTGCAGTTCGGCGGCGGTGGCGGTGCGCGAGGTGTAGTAGAGGGCGCGCATCAGGTGCTGCGGGACGAGCCGGGCGAGGTGGGTGGCCGCGCCGAGGGCGCCGCGGTCGAGCTCCGGCAGGCCGAAGACGGCGTCCTCGGAGGCGACGATCGCGTCGGCGTTGCCGACCAGGCCGATCCCGCCGCCCAGGCAGAACCCGTTCACGGCCGCGACGACCGGCACCTCGCACTCGTAGACGGCGGCAAAGGCCTCGTAGCAGCCGCGGTTGGCGCCGATGAGGGCGCCGTGCCCGGTGTCGCGCTGCACCTCCTTGATGTCGACGCCCGCGTTGAAGCCGCGGCCCTCGGCGGCCAGCACCACGCAGCGGACCTCGGGGTCGCGGCCGGCGGCGCGCAGCGCGTCGGCGAGGTCGTACCAGCCCTTCACGGGAAGGGCGTTGACGGGCGGGAAGTTGACCGTGACGAGCGATATGCCCTTGCCGGGGCCGGAGGTGGAGACACCCATGAGCGGATCAGCTACCTTTCCACCAAACATTTGTTAGGTGAGGAAGGTAGCAGCCGATGGAGCTCAAGGGGAGGGTCGTCGTCGTCACCGGCGGAACCAGGGGCGTCGGCGCGGGCATCGCGCGGGCATTCCTCGCGGCGGGCGCGCAGGTGGTGGTCTGCGCCCGCAGACCACCGGCGGAACCGGTCGCGGCGGGCGGGCGGGAGGCCGTCTTCACCGCCGTCGACCTGCGCGATCCCGGCGCCGTGGCGGAGTTCTTCGCCGGGGTCGCCGACCGCCACGGGCGGCTCGACTGCCTGGTGAACAACGCCGGCGGCACCCCGTACCGGCTCCTCGGCGAGGGCGGCGCCGAGCGGCACGCCCGCGTCCTGGAGCTGAACCTGATCGCCCCGATGACCGCCTCGCTCGCCGCCCACCCGTGGCTGCGGGCCTCGCGGGGCTCGGTCCTGATGATCGGCAGCGTCAGCGGCACCCGCCCCTCGCCCGGCACCGCCGCCTACGGGGCCGCCAAGGCGGGGCTGGAGAACCTGGCCCGCTCCATGGCCGTCGAGTGGGCGCCCGAGGTGCGGGTCAACTCCCTGGTCCTGGGCATGGTGCGGACCGAGCTCGCCCACCTGCACTACGGCGACGAGGCGGGCGTCGCGGCGGTCGGCGCGACCGTCCCCCTGGGGCGGCTCGCCGAGCCCTCGGACGTGGGGGAGGCCGCGGTGTTCCTCGCCTCCGACCGGGCGGGATACGTCAGCGGGGCGAGCCTGCTGGTGCACGGCGGCGGGGAGCGCCCGGCGTTCTTGGATGCGGCAACTGTCAACAAGGAGAACTGAGATGACGCGTACGACGGGCACGGCGGGGATGGCGGGCAGGGCGGATGCGGCGGGTCCCGCGGGCATGGCGGACGGACGGGTGGTCGTCGTGACGGGCGCGGGCCGCGGCCTGGGCCGGGCGCACGCCCTGGCCTTCGCGGCCGAGGGTGCCCGGGTCGTCGTCAACGACCTCGGCGTCGGGCTCGACGGGCAGCCCGGCCCCGACAGCCCGGCCGCCCTGGTGGCCGAGGAGATCAGGACGGCGGGCGGCGAGGCCGTGGCCCACGGCGGGGACATCGCCACCGGCGCGGGCGCGGCCTCCCTGGTGGAGTGCGCGGTCTCCGCCTTCGGCCGCCTGGACACCCTGGTCAACAACGCCGGGTTCCTGCGCGACCGGATGCTCGTCAACCTCGACGAGGACGACTGGGACGCCGTGATGCGGGTCCACCTCAAGGGCCACTTCCTGCCGCTGAAGCACGCCGCCGCCTGGTGGCGCGCCGAGGCGAAGGCGGGCCGCCGGGTCTCCGCCCGGGTGGTCAACACCTCCTCGGGCGCGGGCCTGCTCGGCTCGGTCGGCCAGGGCAACTACAGCGCCGCCAAGGCCGGGATCCTCGGCCTGACCCTGGTCGCCGCCGCCGAGATGGGCCGCTACGGGGTCCAGGTCAACGCCATCGCCCCGGCGGCCCGGACCCGGATGACGGAGCAGACCTTCGCCGGGACCATGGCGGCCCCGGCGGAAGGCGCCTTCGACGCGATGGCCCCGGAGAACGTCTCCCCGCTGGTGGTCTGGCTCGGCTCGGACGCCTCGGCCGGGGTCACGGGCCGCGTCTTCGAGGCGGAGGGCGGCCGCATCACGGTCATGGAGGGCTGGCGCCCCGGCCCCACCGCCGACCGGGCCGCCCGCCGGACCCCGGCCGAGGCGGGCGAGGCCGCCCTGAAGCTCCTCGCGGCGTCGGAACCCCCGGGGGCGGTGTACGGGGCGCGGTAGCCGACGGGACGGCCGGGCCGCGCCGCCGCGCGGCCCGGGTCGGCTCAGCGGGGCCCGGCGTCCGCCTCCGCCTCCGCCCGCCGCAGTGCGGCCTTGAGCGCCACGTCGAGGGCCTGCTCCGCCGGGACCTCGACGTCGGGAACCACCCCGACGCCCTCCCAGTTGGTGCCGGTGACGGTGCTGATCGCGCGGCTCGTCGGCACGGTCACGAGGACGTGCTCGGCCACCGGGTGCCGCTCCGTCGGATGGGCGCCGCCCCGCGTCGTCCCGCCGACGACGGTGGCCCGTCCGTGCGCCTGGAGGGTGTACGCCACGTCCTCGCCCCCGGAGAACGTGGCCGCGCTCGTCAGCACGTACACCGGGCGGCCCGCGTAGCGCGGCGCGGGCAGGTGCGCGGTCGTCCAGAACTGGCGGGTCGCATCGGTGCGCCGGTCGTAGATGTCGTTCAGGTGGACCTGATCGTCGGGGAAGAAGTAGCTGCACCACATCGCCGCCCCCTCGGCCGACCCGCCGCTGCACGCCCGCAGGTCCAGGACGAGCGCGGAGCTGTGCGCGACCAGCTGCATCGCCGCTCCGATCATGGCCGCGCCCTCGGCGGCGGTCGTGATGCGCCGGAGGTCGATGAGCCCGACGTTCCCCTCCAGGTGCTCGACGCGCGCGATCCCGTGGTTCTCCGTCCGGAGCAGCGCGAGGAAGGCGGCCTGCCCGCCGTCGTCGTCCGCCGGTTCCAGCGACTGCGGAACGTCCGTCCACAGCAGCCGCAGGTGCCTGTCCGGACAGGCCTCCTGGAGGTGCGCCGTCACCGTCTCGCACAGCTCCGGGCCGTCCAGCCCCTCGTACGCACCCGCCGCGAGCCGGCTGCGGATCGCGGTCGCGATGAGCGCGGCCTTCTCCGGGAAGACGTAGCCCGCGCTGATCCGGTCCAGAGCCAGCTCGATCATTCGTTCGTTGGTGGACATGGTGCGCCATGCTAGGGGCCGACCGGCCCTGGAGCAGCGGGATTTACGGCACGGGCCGACCGGGTCAGGTACGGAACCAGCGGCGTTTGGAGCCGGCCGGGTCCGGCCCGCGCCCGGTCTCAGAGAACGAGGTTGTGGTCTCGGGCAGGTTGCTGGGGTGGAACGCGCCGGACGAGGCGATCTCGTCCAGATCCGCCGTACGTTGTTTCAGGCCTGCGACCAGGTGCTGTCTGTGGTTGACTCGGCCGGTTTCCGCGAGGAGCCGCGTCAGGAGGATCAGTTCCCCGGCCGGAGCCCACCGGCCCGCCGCGTTGAGGACCTCAGGTGCCCAAGAGGTGAACACCATGACCGGTTCGACACCGGGGTCGACGGATACGGGAACCTTGGGCCTGGTGAGTTCGAGGAGGTCCTTGGCCCTGCGCTGCGTACTGATGGCGTGGCTCAACCGGTTCGGTTCGAGGGGGCGGCCGATCGTCGTGAACGCGTCGTACAGCTCCGGCAGGGCAGCGACCGGCAGGTCCCGCGCCGCGAGGCTGAGCAGGCCGTCCGCCTGTTCGTCCTCCCCCTCGTCGCGGAACGCGGCCACCGCGCGCGCGATCGCCTCGGGGCCGTCCGTCCAGGGGGTCGCGGTACCCCGCCACACATCGATCTCGGCCGAGGTCTCCCGCAGGGCCTGCCCGGCGCGCTCCGCGTCGGACCTCTGGAGCCGGAGCAGGGCCTCGTGCTGGCGCACCAGGTCCTCCAGCTCCTCGATCCGGAGCGTGACGCCCTCCAGTTCCTCCTCCAGGTCCCGCACCTGCTCGGGGGTTCCCGACGGCTGGTCGAAGACGTCGGCGAGGCCCCCTTCGAGCCGTTCCCGGTGCTCCCGCTCCCGGGCGATCTCCTCGCGGAGCCCGGCCAGCTCCTGCGCCGTCCGCACGCGCTCCTCCTCCAGCGCGATCCGCAGGGCCTGCTCCTTGTACTCCCGCGCGAACAGCGGCCCCTTGGTCTGGGCGGCCGCGTACAGACGGTTCCACCCCTCCCGGACCCGCTCGGGATCCGCGGCCCCGCGCTCGGCCAGCAGCCGGTGCAGGGCCGGCAGCAACGGCGGCTGCGGCAGGTTCGCACCGCTCAGGAAGCGGGAGAGCCGGGTCGCGTCCACGGCGGCTTCGGGCTCGTTCTTCTTGAGCCACGTCACGATCTCCGTGGAGGACATTCCCAGGTCCTCGCGCAGATCGCGCAGGTGCTGCGCGAACGCCGCCTCCTCGGGATTGAGCCCCTTCAGGGAACCCAACCTCTGCAACGACTGCGCCCCGTGCGGGCTCGAAGGCTGCTCTGACATGCACTTTCCCCTCTTGCGAGGCGCGCAACTTGCGCGCCGTCGCGCAATACGGGCTTGCGGCGTCGCCAACACGGCGCCAGGAACGTTCTCTTGTCCCAACGGCCCGCCAACGGGCCCGAGGACAAGGAGAACCACCTCATGTCGCGCACCCTAGCCACTGCGAACACCCGGCCGCGCCCGTTCCTGGAGATCCGGATCGGGGGACTCCACCTGACCGTCGACCGCGTCCCGTACCGCCTGCTCACCCTCGTCACCACCCTCGGCGGAGCCTTCGCCGGGGGCGTCTGGTACCCGCGCTAGACGATCAATTCCCAGGGGTGTCTCGTGGCGGAGCGTCACAGCTGTGTGCGCGGTCGCTGTCATGGTGTGCAGGGGGCCGGGTCATCCCGCTGCGATGAGCTCAGCCGACGGCAGGGAGCCGGCGGGCGAAGCGGCGGACGGCATCGGTGAAGGCATCCGGGTCGTCGAAGTTCGCGAGGTGCCGTGCCCGCGGGATCAATTCGACGCGAGCGTGCGGATGCGCGCGGGCGAAGTCCGCCTCCCCGGCGCGGAAGACGGGGTCCCTCTCGCCGTTCAGGATGAGGACCGGAACCTTCACATGACGCATCGCATCCGCGTCGAAGCGTCCGAGTACTTCGGCCCAGGCTGCCGGCAAGGTGTGGAAGGCGTAGCCGGAACGGATGGTCGCCTCCACCACCTCCTGTGGGTAGAGCCGCCGCAGGAACCGGTCGTTCCACCGGGCCAGGCGATCCGCCGGCAGACGAGGGACCAGCCTGGCGACCCACCGATAGGGCGTTGCCCACAACCCGCGGGTGGAAGCACTGGCGCCCGCGAGGACCATCCCGCGCAGTCGTTCCGGACAGCACCGCGCGAACTCCAGGGAGGCATATCCGCCGAGCGAGTGCCCGACGACCAGAGCCGGCCCGCGATCGAGCGAGTCCACCGCGGAAGCGATGATCTCCGTCGCGGCGCTCAGGCTCCAGGGCTGGGTCGAGCGCTTCCCATGGCCGGGCAGGTCAATGGCGACCACCGGGAACTCTTCCCGGAGCGCGGCGAGCTGCATGCTCCACTGTCCCGCGCTGAAGCGCGTCCCGTGAACGAAGACTATGGGCACTGCATCCGCTGCTGTCATCGGTCTCCCCAGGTGGCACCGTCCTCAAGGCGACTCTACCGGCGGGATTGTCGTCACGATCAAGTGCCAGGGGACGAAGTCGACTTGAAGCCGGCCGCTCTCGACGCCCCGCGCACCGGCGGGACGAGGTGAACAGGGGCAGTGGGTTAAGATCACGCATGGCGCGATGGAAGTCAGCGCCTGTGCAGCACCGCGCGGAGGATCCGGGTCTGCCGTGCCTTCGCCGCCGATCCGGCCGCGCGTGCGAGCACTGCTCCGCCGGGTGCGCCCGCTCTGAGGATCTCCAGAGCGCATTCTTCCGACAGCGCGCCACCGGCCGGTGCCGTTCCGCACTGCCCGTACGAGCCCCGCCGATCCGCCGTCGACCGGTGCGCAGGCTCCCTGCTGGAGACAATGTGAAAATCCTCCCCGAGATTTCTCGTACGCTGAGCGAATACCTCCTCATCCCGGGCCTGACCACGGAAGACTGCACACCGGACAACGTGGATCTCGGGGCGCCGCTGGTGCGCCACCGGGTCGGCGAGGAGCCGGGGATCCGGGTCGCCACCCCCATGGTGAGCGCCATCATGCAGGCAGTGTCGTCCCCGACGCTGGCGGTGGCGCTGGCGCAGGTCGGCGGGCTGTCGTTCATCCACCAGAACCAGCGGATCGAGGACCAGGCCGCGGACGTGCTGGCGGTGAAGCGGCACAAGGCCGGCTTCCGGACCAGCGAGATCACCGTGGCGCCGCAGACACCGCTCGGTGAGGTCGCCCGGCAGCTGTCCGAGGCCGAACAGGGCGTCGCGGTGGTCACGCGGCGCGGGGACGCGGACGGCGAGTTCCTGGGGATCATCAGCCTCGACGACTTCCATCTGGAGCGCCACGGGGACTCCGAGACCGCAGGCAACCGGATGCGGGACCGCGCCGGCCTGGTCACCGCGCCGGCCTCGGTCTCCCTGTCCGAGGCGAACGAGCTGATCTGGCAGCACCACCTCGACGTCCTGCCGGTGCTCGACGACGGCCGGGTCGTCTCCCTGGTCCTCAAGAAGGACTACCAGGCCCACAAGACGTACCACCGCGCGACGGTCGACGGCGGAAAGCGGCTGCGCGTGGGCGCCGGCATCAACTCCCGTGACTTCAAGGACCGCATCCCCGCCCTCACGGAGGCAGGCGCGGACGTGCTCTGTCTCGACTCCTCCGACGGCTACTCCGTCTACCAGGCGAGGACCCTCGAATTCGCCCGGGAGACCTACGGGGACGACGTCTTCGTCGGCGCGGGCAACGTCGTCGACGGCAGGGCCTTCCGCTACCTGGCCGATGCGGGCGCGGCGTTCGTGAAGGTCGGCATCGGCGGCGGCGCCATCTGCACCACCCGGGCGCAGAAGGGCATCGGCCGCGGACAGGCCTCCGCGCTGCTCGACGTGGTCCAGGCGCGCGACGCCTACGCCCAGGAGACCGGCGTGTACGTGCCGCTGTGCTGCGACGGCGGCCTGCTCAACGACTCGCACATGGCGATGGCGCTGGCGATGGGGGCGGACTTCATCATGCTCGGCCGCTACTTCGCCCGGCTCGACGAGAGCCCGACGCGGAAGCTGCAGATCGGCAGCCAGTGGTACAAGGAGTACTGGGGCGAGGGCTCGCGGCGCGCGCAGAACGCGGCCCGGTACGGCCAGCGCGGCACCATGGTCTTCGAAGAAGGCGTCGACGGCTACGTCCCCTACGCCGGCAGCCTGTACGACAACGTCGAGCGGACCCGGACGAAGCTCATCTCGACGATGATCAGCTGCGGGTCGACCAGCCTGCCGGACTTCCACCGCGACGCGGTGCTCGTGCCGGTGTCCGCGGAATCGTTCAAGCAGACGGGCGCCGAGGTGCAGCTGCGCCAGCCCGCCATCGATTCCGGAGAGTGATCCGGCCGGCCCGGTCGCGGGTTCTGGACATCTGAGCCGCCCGTCGCCCCGTCCCCGCACCGCGGGGGCGGGGCGACCGCGCTGATGGCCGCCGTCCACGCGCGTTGCGGACTCGCGGCTTCCGGCCAGGGGGCCGCGGCCGGGCCCGGCCCCCGGCCGCTTGTCCGGTACGCGCCCCTACCGAACCCCTCCCGCTGTGATGGCATGTCCACGCTCAATCCCGCTCCTACGGACGGAGAAGCAGACATGCGCCTTCGCAGACTCACCTTCGGGGCCGCCGCCATCGCCCTGGCGGCCGTCGCCGCACCCGCCCCCGCCCAGGCCGACACCCCTGCGGTGCCGCCCGGACACGTCACCGTGGAGGTCGTCGGGGCCAACGGCTCCGGCTGCCCCGCCGGAACCGCCAGCGTCGCCGCCGCCCCCGACAACACCGCCTTCACCGTCACCTACAGCGACTACCTCGCCCAGACCGGAGCCGGCTCCGGCGGCACCGACTTCCGCAAGAACTGCCAGCTCGCCCTGCGGGTCCACGTACCCCAGGGCTACACGTACGCCATCGCCCGCGCCGACTACCGCGGCTTCGCCAGCCTCCAGCGCGGGGCCTTCGGCCAGGAGCGCGCAGGCTACTACTTCCAGGGCGCCTCGCAGACCGCCCGCACCACCCACCAGTTCAACGGCCCCTACGGGGACAACTGGCAGGCCAGCGACCAGACCGGCTACACCGACCTGGTCTGGGCCCCCTGCGGCGAGACCCGCAACCTCAACGTCAACACCGAACTGCGCGTGTACGCGGGCTCGTCCAGCCCCCAGGCCCTGAACTTCATGAGCATGGACTCCACGGACGGGAGCGTGAACACCGTCTACCACTTCGAGTGGAAGGAATGTCCCGCCGCCTGACAGCGCGCTGCGCGTAAGCAGAAGGAGTGACAACGATGTCGCATTCCCTGTCCCGCACCCTGTTCGTCGGCGGCGCGGCCGCCGCCCTGATCGCCACCGGTGCCCCGGCCCAGGCCCAGGCCTCCATCACCGTCCCGCCCGACAAGATCGTGATCGAACTCGCCACCGTCAACGGCTCCGGCTGCCGCGAGGGCACCGCCCAGGTCGCCGTCGCCCCCGACAACACGGCCTTCACCGTCACCTACAGCGAGTACACGGCCCAGATCGGGCCCGGCGCCCCGCCGACCGCCTTCCGCAAGAACTGTCAGCTCAACCTGCGCGTCCACGTGCCGAACGGCTTCACCTACGCCATCGTCCAGGCCGACTACCGCGGCTTCGGCTACCTCCAGCCCGGCGCGACCGGCGTGGAACGGGCCAACTACTACTTCCAGGGCATGCCGCAGACGGCCCAGCGCACCCACACGTTCAGCGGCCCGTTCAACGACAACTGGCAGTCCACCGACAAGACGGAGTACGCGGACCTCGTCTGGGCCCCGTGCGGAGAGAAGCGGAACTTCAACATCAACACCGAGCTCCGGGTCAACCCGGGCACCTCCAGCCCCAACGCCACCAGCTTCATGGCGATGGACTCCACCGACGCCAGCGTGAACACCCTGTACCACCTCGCCTGGGCGACCTGCCCGACGCCGAAGGCGTAGCCCCCGCGGCGGAGGGGACGGGACCGACGTGCGACGGGTCCCGCTCCCTCCGCCGTGCGGATTGCCCGATTCCGGGTACCGGTGCGCGGTCGCTTGGTTACGCTCGGCTACAGACCGACCGAACTTGGGGGTGACCGCCTCGTGGTCAACATCCGCGACCTCGACCCCAGCGCCTCGCCGCTGGACTACTACGGCTCCGAACTGAGGCGCCTGCGCGAGGAGGCGAAGCTGAAGCAGGAGGACCTGGGCGGCATCGTCTTCTGTACGGGGTCCCTGATCGGGCAGATCGAGACGGCGAGGAAGGTCCCGACCAGGGACTTTTCGGAGCGGATTGATGCTGCGCTGGGGACCGGTGGGATGTTCAGCCGGCTGGTGGGGCTGGTCCTGAGAAGTCAGTTGCCCTCGTGGTTCCAGGCGTACGCGGACATGGAAGCCAAGGCGGCGTATCTCTCCACGTACCAGGCCCAGGTGGTCTATGGGTTGCTGCAGACGGAGGCGTACGCACGTGCTGTGCTGGCTGCCGACCGCCCAGCCAACCTGGACGAACTGGTTGCGGCTCGGCTGGAGCGCCAGCGCATTCTGGCGCGGAGCAGCCCTCCGGCTCTCTGGGTCGTTCTGGACGAGGCTGTGTTGCTGCGGCAGGTGGGTGGCCCGGACGTCATGCGGGATCAGCTCCTGCATCTATTGAGCTTCCGCGACCGGCAGTGGGTGGAGGTCCAAGTACTCCCCTTCCTGGCCGGTGAACACAGCGCCACGCGGGGTTCGTTCAATCTCCTGCGCTTCGACAGCGATCCGGATCTTTTCTACGCCGAGAGCTACGACATCGGGCACATGACCGCCAACCCGCAAGTGATCAAGGAGCGTTCGGTCGGCTACGCTCGCTTGCAGGCCGACGCGCTCTCGGTTGAGGACTCGGCGGCACTGATTGCCCGCGTAGTGGAGGAGCGCTATGGATATCAACCAGGCCCTGACGGATGCGCAGTGGCGTAAGGCTTCGTATAGCGGCTCCGGCGGTGGTGACTGCGTCGAGTGCGCCCCCCTCGGCAGCGCCACCTGGGTCAAGGCCAGCCGCAGCGGAGGCACCGGCGGCGACTGCGTCGAAGTCTCCCCCCAGCCCTGCCTCGTCGCCGTGCGGGACTCAAAGAACCCCGGGGGTCCCGTCTTCACCGTCGGCCGGGACGCCTTCGCCGCCTTCGTCGGGGCCCTGTAGTACGTGGGGTGGGCGGGGGCGCCCCGCCCACCCCACGGTTGCTCAACTGCAGTGGCCGGGGCCCCGCGTGACGCTCTCGGTGCCGATCGTGCCGCCGAAGGCGATGCAGGTGTTGCGGCCGTCGATGTACACCGGGCCCGCGTACGAGGTGTAGGAGCCGTTGTCGACGTCGCCGCCCCCGGTGGCCAGGCGGGTCACCCACGCCTCCATCCACACGGCCGGGCCGGCGCTGTTGCGGACCGTCACCACGCAGTTCTTGCCGGTCGAGGCGTTCCACGTGAGGTGGACCGTGCCCACCGAGCCGATGTTGGCGGACTCGACGAGCACGTACCCCGTGCCGCACTTGCCGTTGTACCCGGCCGCGTGGGCCGTTCCCGTGGCGGCGAGGGTCGCGGCGGCGGTCAGTGCGAGCGCGCCCGCCGCCGAGGCGATCCGGCGCCGTCGGACCGCGCTCACCGTACGCCCGCGCTCAGGTTGCCGCAGTGGCCCCAGCCCGAGTTCGCGGACACCGAGCGGACCTGCCCGTTGAACTGTACGCAGGTGCCACGGGCGTCCAGGTAGACGGGTCCGGCGTGGTACTTGTAGTCGCCGACGTCGGAGACGACCGTGTTGTCGCTCGCGCGGGTCAGGCCGACGAACATCAGCTGGGCGGTTCCGCTGCCGCTCTTGGGGACGGTGTAGGCGCAGTTCCGGCCCGTCGCCGCGCTGTAGTAGAGGTAGGTGTAGCCGGTCGCGTAGTCCAGGGTGTCGACCTTGGTCCCCTCACAGACCGGGGCGGCCGCCTGGGCGGGGGCGGCGACGGCCGTACCGGCCAGGGCGAGTCCGGCGGCGGCCAGGGCCACCGCACCTCGCCGCATCACTGCGTGCCGTAACACGCCCATCCGAGAAACCATGTTCGTGCTCCTTGTCCGGGAGTCGATGGAATCGCGGTGATTTCCTCACGTCCGGGCGACGACCGCAAGGCGGGTTCGCCGCCCGCCGGGGGAAATGACCGAGACGGTGCGGCGGCGGGGCGGATTCCGGTGCGTACCCCGGCCCCGCCCCCCACCGCTTTCCCGCTCAGCGGGACAACGGCCTCCCGCCCCCGCCCGGCCCCCGCCTACCGTCTGCGGCACCACACACCACCGCAGCCGGGAGGCCCCCATGCTCGACGACCGGCTCCGGCGCGAGGCCGCCGCACTGCTGCGCGCGGCGGAGCGCGAGCGGGTCCCCGTAAGGCCGCTGACCGAGCTGTTCGCGGGGATCGACGCCGAGGACGCGTACGGGATCCAGCTGATCAACATCGAACGGTCCCTGGCCGACGGCGCCCGCGTCACCGGCCACAAGGTCGGACTGTCGTCCCCGGTCATGCAGGCCATGATGGGCGTCGACGAGCCCGACTACGGGCACCTCCTCGACACCATGGAGCTGTGCCCGGACACCCCCGTCCCGGCCGCCGCCTACTGCGCGCCCCGCATCGAGGTCGAGGTCGGCTTCGTGCTCGGCGCCGACCTGCCGGGGGAGGGCTGTACCGGGGCCGACGTGCTCGCCGCCACCGAACGCGTCGTCCCCGCCCTCGAACTGATCGACAGCCGGATCGCGGACTGGCGGATCACCATCGCGGACACCGTCGCCGACAACGCCTCCTCGGCCGGCTACGTCATCGGCGAGGGCCGCGACCCCCGCGAGCTCGACCTGAGGGCCGTCGAGGCCCGCCTCACCACCGGTTCCGAGGTCCTCGCCACCGGCCGCTCCGACGCCGTCCTGGGCGATCCCGTCCGGGCCGTCGCCTGGCTGGCCCGTACCGTCGCCCGCTTCGGCGTACCGCTGCGCAAGGGGCACCTGATCCTGCCCGGGTCCTGCACCCGCGCCGTGGACGTGACCGCCGGGCGGACCTACACCGCCGACTTCACCGGGCTCGGCCCGGTCTCCCTCTCCTTCTCCTGAGGTGAACCCGCACGTGAAGAAAGCAACCGCGGCCATCGTCGGCTCCGGCAACATCGGCACCGACCTGCTCCACAAGCTGCTGCGCTCCCCGCACATCGAACCCCGCTGGATGGTCGGCGTCGACCCGGACAGCGAGGGCCTCGCCCGGGCCCGCCGGGCCGGACTCGACGTCACCCACGAGGGCGTCGACCGGCTCCTGGAGCGGGCGGAACTCCCCGACCTGGTCTTCGAGGCCACCTCGGCGTACGTGCACCGGGCCAACGCCCCGCGCTACGCCGCACTCGGCATCAAGGCCGTCGACCTGACCCCCGCCGCCGTCGGCCCGGCCGTCGTCCCGCCCGCGAACCTGACGGCCCACCTCGACGCGGACAACGTCAACATGATCACCTGCGGCGGCCAGGCCACCATCCCCGTCGTCCACGCCGTCTCCCGCGTGGTCCCCGTGGCCTACGCGGAGATCGTCGCCTCGGTGGCCTCCGCGTCGGCCGGCCCCGGCACCCGCGCCAACATCGACGAGTTCACCCGTACCACCTCCCGGGGCATCGAGGAGATCGGCGGCGCCGCCCGCGGCAAGGCGATCATCATCCTCAACCCGGCCGAACCGCCCGTCATCATGCGCGACACCGTCTTCTGCGCCATCCCCGAGGACGCCGACCGCGAGGCCGTCAGCGCGTCCGTCAAGCAGGTCGCCGAGGACGTCGCCGCGTACGTGCCCGGCTACCGGCTGCGCGCCGAGCCGCAGTTCGACGACCCCTCGCCCGCGACCGGCGGACACGCGCGGGTGGCGGTCTTCCTGGAGGTGGAGGGCGCGGGCGACTACCTGCCGCCCTACGCCGGGAACCTCGACATCATGACCGCCGCCGCCACCAAGGTCGGCGAGGAGTTCGCGAAGGGCCTCCACCTGTGAAGACGTACTCCGACACCCTGGACATCCGGATCACCGACTCCTCCCTGCGCGACGGCTCGCACGCCAAGGGCCACCGCTTCACCGCCGAGGACGTACGGTCGGTCGTCGCCGCCCTCGACGCCGCGGGAGTCCCCGTCATCGAGGTCACCCACGGCGACGGACTCGGCGGCTCCTCCTTCAACTACGGCTTCTCCGCCACCCCGGAGCAGGAACTCATCAAGGCCGCCGCCGACACGGCCCGCCACGCGAAGATCGCCTTCCTGATGCTGCCG
Organism: Streptomyces lavendulae subsp. lavendulae; assembly: GCF_002803845.1. GTDB lineage: Bacteria > Actinomycetota > Actinomycetes > Streptomycetales > Streptomycetaceae > Streptomyces > Streptomyces lavendulae. Next base: position 6,132,097 of record NZ_CP024985.1, read on the forward strand.
GGCCTGGGCGTCAAGGACGACATCCGCGCCGCCCACGGAAACGGCGGGACGATCTGCCGGATCGCCACGCACTGCACCGAGGCCGACATCTCCGTCCAGCACTTCGGCCTGGCCCGCGAGATGGGCCTGGAGACCGTCGGCTTCCTGATGATGGCCCACTCCACCAGCCCCGAGACCCTCGCCCGCCAGGCCCGGATCATGGCCGACGCCGGCTGCCAGTGCGTCTACGTCGTCGACTCCGCCGGGGCCATGGTGATGGACCAGGTCACCGACCGGGTCGCGGCCCTCGTCGCCGAGCTGGGCGACGACGCGCAGGTCGGCTTCCACGGCCACGAGAACCTCGGCCTCGGCGTCGGCAACTCGGTCGCCGCCGTACGCGCCGGAGCCCTCCAGATCGACGGCTCCACCCGACGGCTCGGCGCCGGAGCGGGCAACACGCCCGTCGAGGCGTTCGCCGCCGTCTGCCAGAAGATGGGCATCCGCACCGGCATCGACGTCCTCGCCGTCATCGACGCCGCCGAGGACGCGGTCCGGCCCGTCATGGACGAGGAGTGCCGCCTGGACCGCATGGCCCTGCTCATGGGCCACGCCGGCGTCTACTCCAGCTTCCTCAGGCACGCCTACCGCCAGGCCGATCGCTACGGGGTCTCCGGAGCCCGGATCCTGCTGCGCGCGGGCGAACGCCGGCTGGTCGGCGGCCAGGAGGACCAGCTCATCGACATCGCGCTCGAACTCGCCGCCGAACACCGCACCGCGTAGGCCCCGTACGCGCTTCCCCGCACCCCGCACCACCCCCAGAGAAGAGGAGGGCCACCCATGACCCCAACGACCTCGGCGCAGGACGGCCCCCGCGTCATCGAGGCGGCCGCCGTCCCGGCCCGCTTCGCCCGCGGCTGGCACTGCCTCGGGCTCGCCCGCGCCTTCAGGGACGGCAAGCCCCACGAGGTGGAGGCCTTCGGCACCCGGCTGGTCGTCTTCCATGGCGCCGACGACCCCGCCCTGCGCGTCCTGAACGCCTACTGCCCCCACATGGGCGGCAACCTCGCCCACGGCACCGTCAAGGGCGACACCGTCGCCTGCCCCTTCCACGACTGGCGCTGGTCCGGCGACGGCCGCTGCGCCTCCGTCCCCTACGCCCGCCGCGTCCCCCTGCGCGCCCGCACCCGCGCCTGGACCACCCTGGAACGCAACGGCCAGCTCTACGTCTGGCACGACCCCGAGGGCAACCCGCCGCCCCCCGGCGTCACCATCCCCGAGATCGAGGGCTCCGGCAGCGCCGAGTGGAGCGACTGGAGCTGGAACGCGCTGCGCGTGGAGAACTCCCACTGCCGCGAGATCGTCGACAACGTCGTGGACATGGCGCACTTCTACTACGTGCACTACGCCTTCCCGCGCTACTTCAAGAACGTCTTCGACGGACACGTCGCCACCCAGTACATGGAGTCCACCCCGCGCCCCGACGTGGACCTCGGCACCCTCTCCACCGGCGGCGGCCTGCGCTCCGACGCCTCCTACTTCGGCCCCTCGTACATGATCGACCGGCTGTGGAGCGATGTCGGCGGCGGCCTGGAGATGGAGTCCGTCCTGATCAACTGCCACTACCCCGTCGACGAGAACTCCTTCGTCCTCATGTACGGGGCGATCGTCAAGAAGCTCCCCGGCATGAGCGACGACCAGGCCGCCGACGCCGCCCGGCTGACCGCCGAGGGCCTCGCCGTCGGCTTCGAGCAGGACGTCGAGATCTGGAAGAACAAGACCCGCATCGACAACCCCCTCCTCACCGAGGAGGACGGCCCCGTCTACCAGCTCCGCCGCTGGTACGAACAGTTCTACGTGGACGCCGCCGACGTCCGCGAGGAGATGGTGCGCCGCTTCGAGTTCGAGATAGACACCACCCGCGCCACCGCCGCCTGGGAGGCCGAGGTCGCCGGGAACCTGGCCCGCCGGGCCGCCGGGGCCGGCGGATGACGCCCGTTGAGTGCGGGGAGTGCGGCAACCGGGTGCTGTGCGAGAAGTTCAGCCCCGCCCACACCCAGGTGCAGTGGACGGCCGAGGCCGCCGCCGTCTGCCCGCGGATCGCCGCCGCCACGGCCGGCGGACGGCCCAGCGCCCGCGTCCGCTCCTGCCCGGCGCTGCGTGCGGGCATCGAGGCGGCCGTCCGCGAGGGCCGCCTGGAGGTGCCCGCCGATGCCTGAACACCGGTCCGCCACGACGCCCCGCCCGGCGGCGCCCGGGGCGGCGGCCCCGGCTGCGGGCCGGGGCGGAGCCCCCGGCAGGCTGCTGGTCCGCGTCCGGGAACGGATCCAGGAGACCGCCGAGGCCGTCTCCCTCGTCCTGGACGCGGAACTTCCCTACGCCCCGGGGCAGTTCCTCACGGTCCGGATCCCCGGCGGCGGGGCCCGCTGCTACTCCCTGGCCAGCTCCCCGCACACCGGCGAGCCGATGCGCATCACCGTCAAGCGGGTCCCCGGCGGGCTCGGCTCCGGCTGGGTCTGCGACGCGGTGGCCCCGGGGGACGTCCTGGAGGTGCTGCCGCCCGCCGGGGCCTTCACGCCCGGCCCCGGCGGGCTCGACCGGGACCTGCTGCTGGTGGCGGGCGGCAGCGGGATCACCCCCGTGCTCTCCCTCGCGAAGTCGGCGCTGGCGGCCGGGCGGGGGCGGGTCGCGCTGTTGTACGCCAACCGCGACCCCGACTCGGTGATCTTCCGGGAGGAACTGCGGGAGCTGGCCGGAGAGCACCCCGGGCGGTTCACCGTCCTGCACTGGCTGGAGTCCCTCCAGGGACTGCCGACCGCCGCCGGACTCGGGGCCCCGCTCGCCCCGTACGCCGGGCGGGAGGCCTGGCTGTGCGGGCCCGGCCCGCTGATGGACGCCGCCGGGACGGCCCTGCGCGCGGCGGGGGCCGAGGCCGGCCGGATCCACCGCGAGCGCTACTTCTCGCTCGGCGCCGACGTCTTCGCGCAGCCGGCCGCCCCGGAGCCGCCGGCGGAGGCCGGGGTGGAGGCCGGGGCGGAGCCGGCGGCCGAGGCCGAGGTGGAGCTGGACGGGCGGACGTACCGGCTGCCCTGGCGGCGGGGGACCCCGCTGCTCGACGTGCTCCTCGCGGCGGGCGCCCCGGCCCCGTACTCCTGCCGCGAGGGCGCCTGCAGCGCCTGCTGCTGCCGGGTGCTGGAGGGCGGGGTCACGATGGCGCGCAACGAGGTCCTGGACGACGCCGACCTGGCCGACGGCTACGTCCTGGCTTGCCAGGCGCTGCCGCTCACCGACCGGGTGCGCATCGGCTACGCGTAGGCCCGCAAGTGAGCGAGGCTCCGGGTCCGGCCCCCTGGCGGGGAGGTCGGGTCCGGAGCCCCTCTCGTGCGCTGGGATATGACTACCCGCTACATCCACTCGCTGAACCGCAGCCAGCCCAACATGTTGTCCATCGCCCGCGCCGGCACCGCCGGTCCGGGGTCCCGCGGGGGCGCGGAGGGCCTGCGGGCGGCCCGTCCGGCCCCGTAGAGCTCCCGCCACACGGCCCGCGCGCAGGCCGCCACCGCGGGGGCCAGCCGGGCCAGTTCCCGTTCGCCGCCCCGGCAGGTGGACACCGAGACGGCGGCGATCGCCCGCCCCGAGCCGCGCAGCGGGGCCGCCGCGCAGGAGACCCCGCGGAAGCTCTCCTCCCGGTCGAAGGCGATCCCGCGCTCGCGGGTGGCGGCCAGCTCCGCGCGCAGGGCGTACGGCCGCACCAGGGTCCGGGCCGTGCGCGGGCGCAGGCCCTGCGCGAGGACGTGCTCGACGCCGTCCGGGCTGCCGAAGGCGAGGATCGCCTTCCCCGCGGCCGTGGAGTACGCGGGCATCCGGCCGCCGACCCGGGAGGGCACGGTGGTGGCCTCCGAGCCGCCGATCCGCTCCAGGCACACCACCTCCGCCCCGTCCAGCACCGACAGGTGCACCAGCTGTCCGGTCTGCTCGTGCAGGGCGTGCAGCAGCGGCAGGGCCGCCCGGCGCAGCCGGTTGTGGTGCGAGGCGAGCGCGCCCAGCTCCAGCATCCGCATGCCCATCCGGTAGTCCCGCCCCTCCCGGTCCAGCCAGCGCAACCGCACCAGCTGGTCCAGGATCCGGTGGGCGGAGGAGCGCGGGATCCCGGAGCGGCGCACCACCTCGGTCAGCGAGAGCCGCGGCTCCGGGCCCTCGAAGGCGCCCAGCACGTGCGCGGCCTTCTCCAGCAGCGACAGCGGTGCGGGCTCGGTGTCCATGACCTGGTCCGACACGGGAAAACCCCCTGCGTGAGGCGTTGGGGCGACCCTGCCACGCGGCTCCGGGCCCAGGGAAGGACCCGGACACATGTATTTCATTCAGTAATACTTCTGATCGTCCTGTGGAGTGTTCCGTGCGGGCTTCCGTGCGGGCTTCCCATTCAGTGGGAACGACGCGTTCCGCCCCCGCACCCCCCGGCGTACGTTCACCGCACCCCGAAGCCGTAGACCCGAGAAGGGACACCATGAGCGACGAAGACGTCCTCGACGCAGTCCGCGCCCTCGCCCCGGCCCTGCGCGCCCGCGCCGCCGAGGCGGAGGCCCAGCGCAAGGTCCCCGACGCCAGCGTCAAGGAACTGGCGGACACCGGCTTCTTCCGCCTCCTCCAGCCCCGCGCCCACGGCGGCCGCGCCGCGCACCCCGGCGTCTTCTACGCCGCCGTCAAGGAGATCGCCAAGGCCTGCGGCTCCACCGGCTGGGTCTCCTCCGTCGTCGGGGTCCACCCCTGGCACGTGGCCCTTTACGACCCCCGCGCCCAGAAGGAGGTCTGGGGCCCCGACCGGGACGCCCGCATCTGCTCCTCCTACGCCCCCACCGGCAAGGTCACCCCCGTCGCGGGCGGCTTCACCCTCAGCGGGCGCTGGCACTTCTCCTCCGGCTGCGACCACGCCGACTGGGCCCTGCTCGGAGGCCTGGTCACCGACGACGACGGCCGGCCCGTCGACATGCGGACCTTCCTGGTCCCCCGTACCCAGTACCGGATCGACGACGTCTGGGACACCGTCGGCCTGCGCGGCTCCGGCTCCAACGACATCACCGTCGAGGAGGTCTTCGTACCCGAGCACCGCGCCCTCGGCTTCGGCCCCGTCACCGCCCTGAGCGTGCCCGGCCACGAGGCCAACCCGGAGCCCGTCTACCGGCTCCCGTACGCGGCCGTCTTCACCACCACCATCTCCACCCCGATCGTCGGCATCGCCGAGGGCGCCTACGAGGACCACGTCGCCCAGACCCGCGAACGCTTCCGCGTCTCCTACGGCCAGCAGGTCGCCGAGGACCCCTTCGCCCAGGTCCGCATCGCCCGCGCCGCGAGCGACATCGACGCCTCCTGGATCCAGCTCCAGCGCAACATCGCCGACCTGTACGCCCTCGCCGAACGCGGCGAGACCCTGCCCACCGCCCTGCGCACCCGGGCCCGCCGCGACCAGGTCCTCGCCACCGAACGCTGCGTCCGCGCCGTCGACCTCCTCATGGAGAACGCCGGCGGCAGCGCCCTGCGCACCGGCCCCAACCCCGTCCAGCGGGCCTGGCGCGACATCCACACCGGCCGCGGCCACGCCGCCAACGACCCCGAACGCGCCCTCGTCCTCTTCGGCCAAGGCGCCCTCGGCCTCGACATCCAGGACACGATGCTGTGAGCCCCGCCCAGGAGAACCCCGCCCAGGAGAACCCCGCCCAGGAGAACCCCGCCCAGGAGAACCCCGCCCAGGAGAACCCCGCCCACGCGAACCTCACCTACGAGAGCACCTCCCGCACCGTCGAGGCCGCCGGGATCGCGCTGCACTTCCACGAGGCCGGGCCCGCCGACGGATCCGTCGTGATCATGCTGCACGGCGGCGGCCCCGGCGCCTCCGGCTGGTCCAACTTCGGCCGGAACCTGCCCCACTTCGCCGCCCGCTTCCGCACCCTCCTCGTCGACCAGCCCTGCTACGGCCGCTCCGACAAGCCCGAACCCGACCGCGACTACTTCAGCTTCAGCGCCCTCGCCGTCGTCGCCCTCATGGACGCACTCGGCATCGAACGCGCCCATTTCATCGGCAACTCGCTCGGCGGCGGCACCGCGACCCGGCTCGCCCTCGACCACCCCGGCCGGGTCGCGAAACTCCTCCTGATGGGCCCCGGCGGGATCTCCCTGAACCTCTTCTCCGCCGACCCCACCGAAGGCATCAAGCGGCTCTTCGAGTTCAGCACCGACCCGGAGCCCACCCGCGAGCGGATGCGCACCTTCCTCACCACCCTCGTCCACGACCCGGCGCTCGTCACCGACGCCCTCGTCGAGGAGCGCTACACCCAGGCCACCGACCCCGCGGCCCGGCTCGGCAACGCCCGCATGGCCGCCTCCTTCGCCCGTCGGCCCGAGGACACCATGCTCTGGCGCGAAGCCCACCGCATCACCTGCCCCGTCCTGCTCACCTGGGGCCGCGAGGACCGCGTCAACCCCGTGGACGGCGCCTTCCTCGCCCTCAAGGCCATCCCCGACGCCCGCCTCCACGTCTTCCCCCACTGCGGCCACTGGGCCCAGACCGAGGCCGCCGACGAGTTCAACCGCCTCGCCACCGACTTCTTCTCCCACTGAAGGGGCCCACCATGGACATTCGCGCACTCGGCTACCTGCGCATCGAGACCACCGACCTGCCCGCCTGGCGCACCTACGTCCTCGACCTCCTCGGCATGACCGAGGCCCCCGGCAGCACCCCCGGGAGCCTCCACGTCCGCATCGACGACCGCGTCCACCGCTTCCAGTTCGTCGCCGGAGAGCAGGACCGCCTCCTCGCCGCCGGGTTCGAGGTCGCCAACGCCCGCGCCCTGGAGGAGGCCGCCGCCGAACTGGAGGGCGCGGGCTTCCCCGTCAAGCAGGCCGACGCCGCCACCCTCGCCGACCGCCGCGTCCAGGGCCTGATCCACTGCGAGGACCCCAGCGGCAACCCCCTGGAGCTCTACTGGGGCCAGGCCCAGGACCACACCCCGCTCGCCTCCCCGTACGGCAACCGCTTCGTCACCGGCGAACTCGGCCTGGGCCACGTCGTCCTCCCCGCCCCCGAGACCGAGACCACCCTCGCCTTCTACGAGGACCTCCTCGGCTTCCAGCTGCGCGACTCCATGCGGCTGCCGCCCGTGGCCGTCCCCACCGGCGCGCCCGGCCGCGACTTCCACTGGATGCACTTCCTCAGCCCGGGCCGCCGCCACCACAGCCTCGGCCTCTACCCCGGCGCCCTGCCGCCCGGCATCGTCCACTTCATGGTCGAGCTGGAGAAGCTCGACGACGTCGGCTTCTGCCTGGACCGGATGAACCGCGCGGGCGTCCCCATCGCCTCCACCCTCGGCCGCCACTCCAACGACCACATGGTCTCCTTCTACGCCCAGGCCCCCGGCGGCTTCCAGGTCGAGTACGGCTGGGACGGCCTCCTCGTCGACCCCGCCACCTGGACCGCGAAGGAGATCACCGCCGACAGCTTCTGGGGCCACCAGTGGAACGGCTGACGGACGCCGCCCCCGCCACCGACCCCGCCCTGCTGCGCCGGGTCCTGGGCACCTTCGCCTCCGGCATCACCGTCGTCGCGGCCCTCGGGGACGACGGCCGCCCGGCCGGGCTGGCCTGCCAGTCCTTCGCCTCCCTCTCCCTGGACCCGCCGCTGGTGCTGCTCTGCGTCGGCAAGGGCTCCTCCAGCTGGCCCGCCGTCCGGGCGGCCGGCCGGTTCGGGGTGAGCATCCTCGCCGAGGAGCAGCGCGCCGTCTGCGAGGCCCTCGGGCGCCGGGGCGGCGACAAGTTCGCCGGAGTGGCCTGGGAGGAGTCCGCGCACGGAGCCGTCCGCGTCACCGGCGCCCTGGCCACCGTCGACTGCGCCCTCGACACCGTGCACGAGGCCGGCGACCACTACCTGGTCACCGCCCGGATCCTCGAACTCACCGCCCGCGAGGGCGGATCGCCCCTGCTGTACTTCCGCAGCGACTACGCCACCGGAGCCTTCGGATGACCGAGCCGACCGACCCGTTCGAGTACGAGTACGACGTGGTGGTGGTCGGCTCCGGCGCGGCCGGACTGGCCGCCGCGATCACCGCCCGGCTGCGCGGCCTGACCGTCCTCGTGGTCGAGAAGACCGACAGGTACGGCGGCTCCACCGCCCTGTCCGGCGGAGCCGTCTGGGTCCCCGGCAACTTCCACCTCGACCGGGCCGGCACCGCCGACACCCGCGAGAAGGCGCGCGCCTACCTCGACGCCACCGTCGGCGACCGGGTCCCGCGCTCCCGCACGGACGCCTACCTCACCCACGGGCCGCGCATGCTGCGGGAGTTCCACGACCGGACCGAGGTCCGCTTCATGTACACCCCGGGCTACCCGGACTACTTCCCCGAGGCGCAGGGCGGCATGGCGCAGGGGCGTTCCGTGGAGCCGTGCATCGTCGACTTCCGGCGGCTGGGCGAGCTGGGCCGCGACATGCGCCGGGCGGGCCTGCCCACGTACGGGCTGACCATGACCTCGTACGACTTCCGCTTCCTGAACATGGCCGGCCGCACCTGGGCGGGCCGCCGCACCTCCGTGAAGGTCGGCCTGCGGGCCCTGGGGGCGCTGGCCACCGGGCGCAGGCTGCTCTCCCTCGGCGAGGCCCTCGTCGCCCGGCTGCGGCTCTCCCTGGACCGGCTCGGCGGGGACCTGTGGCTGTCGGCGCCGCTGACCGGCCTGGTCACGGACGCCTCCGGCCGGGTGGGCGGCGTACGCGTGACCCGGGCGGGCCGCGAGGTCGCGGTGGCGGCCCGGGGCGGTGTGGTGCTGGCCTCGGGCGGCTTCTCGCACGACCGGGAACTGCGCGAGAAGCACCTGCCCGCGCCGACCTCCACCGCCTGGACCCACGCCTCCGAGGGGCAGACCGGCGACGCGCTGCGCCTGGCCGGGGAACTGGGAGCCGCCACCGACCTGATGGACCGGGTGTGGGGCGCGCCCTCGCTGTGCCCGCCGGGCGGCAGGCCCTTCTTCCTCGTCGCCGACCGGGGCATTCCCGGCATGCTCATCGTGAACGGGGCGGGGGAGCGCTACGCCAACGAGGCGCTGCCGTACCACGCGTTCGTCGACCGCATGTACGCCGCCGACCGGCCCGGGGCGCGGACCGTGCCGTCCTGGCTGGTCCTCGACGCCCGCTCCAAGGCCCGCTACCTCTTCGCGGGCCTGCTGCCCGGGCAGCCCTTCCCGAAGGCCTGGCGCGAGAGCGGCTTCCTGAAGCAGGCCGCGACCGTGGAGGAGCTGGCCCGGGAGATCTCCGCGCCGGGCCTGCCCGCCGCGGTCCGCCGCTTCAACGGCTTCGCCGAGCGGGGCACGGACGAGGACTTCGGCCGGGGGGACAGCGTCTACGACCGCTACTACGGCGACCCGACGCTCCCCAACCCCAACCTGGCGCCGCTCGACAAGGGCCCCTTCCACGCGGTCCCCGTGCACCCCGGCGACATCGGCACCAAGGGCGGCCTGGTCACCGACGGGGACGGCCGGGTGCTGCGCGAGGACTCCACCCCGATCGAGGGCCTGTACGCCTCCGGCAACTGCGCGGCGGCGGCGATGGGGGAGACCTACCCCGGCCCGGGCGCCACCATCGGCCCCGCGATGGCCTTCTCCTGGGCGGCGGTCAACGCCATCGCCGCGGACCGCGGTTGACGGAGGTGGGTGTTCCGTTGCCGTGCCGCGGGCACAACCCGTGACCTGACGCGAGGGAAGGGGCGGTGCGGGATGGCGAAGACGCAGTGGTGGGCCGTGTGCGGCACGGCGCTGTGGGCCGGGGTGTGGGGGGCGCTGGCCTGGATCACGCTGGACCCGGGCCTCCAGGGCACCGAGGACCTCCTCGGCGGGTGGATGTTCCCCATCGCCGTCGCGCCCGTCCTGCTCCTCGGCCTGGGCGAGACGCTCTCCGAGCGCGGCGGGTCCGGCGACGGCGGCGCCGCCTTCGCCTCCGGCACCGACTGCGACCGGGCCGGCCCGGGGGCCGGCTGCGGCGGCGCGTGCGGGGGCTGCGGAGGGTGCGGGGGCTGAGGCGGCGGCCCGGGTCAGGACAGCTTGCCGCCGTAGTCGGGCAGCTTGACGGTGCGTTCGGCGTGGCCGCCGACGAGGTCGCTCTCGTTGTTGCCGATGTTGGCGATGATCGTGTAGCCGCGGGCCTCGATCTCGGCGCGCTTGGCCGTCTTGTACGCGCTGACCTGCTCGAACAGGGCCGGCAGGTCCCGTACGTACAGCCCGTCGACCGGGTAGCCGACCGCCTTCAGGTTGCGCTCGGTCAGGGAGTACACGATGCCGGGGCGGGCGGTGACGAAGAAGATCGCCACACCGCGGTCGCTCGCGTACCGGGTGAGCGCGCGGACCTTCTCGATCGCGGGGGTCGGGAACGTCCAGAACCAGTGGAAGTCCGTCTCCAGCGAGGAGTTGTCGATGTCGAGGACGATGGCCGGCTTCTCCCCGGCGGGGGAGGCGGCGATCCGCTGCTCGATGGCCGGGCGGGCGGCGTCGACGACGGCGGCCACGTCGCGCTGCCAGGTCGCGTAGTCGATGCCCAGGATGGCCGCGTTGCCGCCGGGGGCGGACGCGGCGGGCGCGGCGGCCGGGGCGGCGGCCGGGGCGGCCTCGGCGGCGGTGGCCGGCAGCAGGGTCAGGGCGGTGGCGGCGACGACGGCCGCGGCGGCGGCGCGGGCGCGGTGGGCTGCGAGCATGTGGGGGCGCTCCTCGGTCATGCGTTGACATGTACGCGATCAGATTCGGCCAGCGCCGCACCCATGTCTACTGGTCGGTAGGAAACTTTTCGTGGCCACCCGGTGAAACCTCCCCACCGGGACCCGCCCCGGGGCTCCGGTCCGGCCCCGGTCCGGTCGCGCCTACGGGGCGCACTCCAGCACCGTGAGGCACAATCCGCAGCGCGCCCGCAGCGGCCCGCCGCCCGTCGGTACCCGCAGCCACTGCCCGCACACCGGGCACGGGAAGCTCACCCGCATCCGCCCGTCCTCGCCCCGCCCGAACCGGTACGCCGCCCCGCGCGCCGGGGCCGCCCCCGCCCGGCGGGCGCGGGCGTAGCGCAGCCGTTCCGCCCGGCCCGCGCCGGCCAGGGGGGCCCGGCGCCACTCCCGGTCGGCGAGCGCGCGCCCGCGTACGTAGGCCTCGTAGGCCCGGGGACTGGTGAACCAGGGGGAGGGGTCCTCCCCGAAGAGGCGGGCGCGGCGGGCCAGGACGTAGCCGAACTCCTCCGGGGTGAGGTAGCCGAGCTTCTGGTGGGTCAGGGCGTCCTCGCGGTACGCGTCCAGCAGCAGCCAGCCGACACCGAGGAAGGCGGCGGCCGTGTCGGTGAGGACCTCGTCGTCGGCGGTGACGGGGAAGCGCAGGCGGAGGCGGTGCAGCAGCACGTGCGCGGCCTCGTGGGCCAGGGCGGCCGCCAGGTCGCGGCGGTGGACGCGGAACCGGTCGCTGACCTCCACGAAGTACTCGGGGCCCGCCGCGAGCTCCACGGTGGCCGCGTCCCGCATCGGCCGGAAGGCGACCACCATCCGCGCGTCGGGCAGCCGCAGCGCCCCCACCACGGCGGACGCCACCCGGTGCGCCCCCAGGTGCAGGTCCTCGTCGGGGCCGAAGGCCGCCCCGGCGGGATCCAGGCTCGTCGCGTAGGCCCGGACCCCCTCGGCGGTCAGCGCGCGGAAGAGCGCGCCGATCGCCGCGCGGACGGTCTCCACGTGCGGAAATCCGTGCTCTACCGGGCCGGTCCGGCGGCCGTCGTCCGTCATGCGGGCCCCCGGGCCGGAAGTTGTCCGAAAAGGCCTTCTTGAAGCCCGCGGGACCGCAGGAGTGTCATGGACGTGTCATGAACCCGATGGCGCGCACAGCCCAACCCCCCACGAAAGGCAGTGTGTTGACCGTGGCCACTCTCGCAAGAGTCCTCAAGCGCACCCTCGCCGCCAGTGCCGTGGCCCTCGCGGCCGTCAGCCTCCAGCCCACCGGCGCCAGCGCCGCCCCCGCCCCCGTCGTCGGCGGAACCCGCGCCGCCCAGGGCGAGTTCCCCTTCATGGTCCGCCTCTCCATGGGCTGCGGCGGCGCCCTCTACACCCAGCAGATCGTGCTGACCGCCGCCCACTGCGTCGACGGCTCCGGCAACAACACCTCCATCACCGCCACCGGCGGTGTCGTCGACCTCAACAGCTCCAGCGCCGTCAAGGTCAAGTCCACCAAGGTCCTCCAGGCCCCCGGCTACAACGGCAAGGGCCGCGACTGGGCCCTGATCAAGCTCGCCAAGCCCATCAACCAGCCCACCCTCAAGATCGCCGAGACCAAGGCCTACGACAACGGCACCTTCACCGTCGCCGGCTGGGGCGCCGCCCGCGAAGGCGGCGGCCAGCAGCGCTACCTGCTCAAGGCCCAGGTCCCCTTCGTCTCGGACGCCTCCTGCCAGAGCTCCTACGGCTCCGAGCTCACCCCCGGCGAGGAGATCTGCGCCGGCTTCGCCCAGGGCGGCGTCGACACCTGCCAGGGCGACTCCGGCGGCCCGATGTTCCGCCGCGACGACACGAACGCCTGGATCCAGGTCGGCATCGTCAGCTGGGGCGAGGGCTGCGCCCGCGCCGGCTACCCCGGCGTCTACACCGAGGTCTCCACCTTCGCCGCCGACATCAAGGCCGCCGCGGCCGGCCTGTAGCCCCGCTGCCCGCCCGCGCGCCCGCGCCGCCTCGTCCTTCCGGCCACCCCCTGAGGGGCCGGAAGGACGAAGCGCGCTGGCCCGAACGTGCGTAATGTCGCCGGAGCCGTCGCGAGCCCGGCGCACCGCCGCCCCCGCCCCGTGACACGGTGGCGGGCCGACGCCCGCCCCGGTCCGATGGGAAGGACCCACCGGCGACAGCGGGCGACAGCGGGGAAGGCGGCGCATGGCGATCAGCGTGGTCATCGCGGACGACCAGGAGATGGTCAGGACCGGCTTCCGGATGATCCTCGAAAGCCAGCCCGACATCGAGGTCCTCGCCGACGTCGTCGACGGGGAGGCGGCCCTCGCCGCCGTCGCCGAGCACCGGCCCGACGTCCTCCTCCTCGACATCCGCATGCCCCGGCTCGACGGACTCGAAGTCACCCGCCGCCTCTCCGGCCGCGACGGCCCGCGCATCGTCATCGTCACCACCTTCGACCTCGACGAGTACGTCCACGCCGCGCTCCACGGCGGCGCGTCCGGCTTCCTCCTGAAGGACGCGAGCCCGGCCATGCTGGTTGAAGCCGTCCGCGCGGCCGCCGTCGGCGACGCCCTGGTTTCCCCGGCGATCACCGTGCGGCTGCTGCGCGAGATGGCCCCGCGCACCGCCGCCGCCCGGGCCGCCCGCCGCCCCGCCGAACCCCTCACCGAACGCGAGCGCGAGGTCGTACGCTGCCTCGCGCGCGGGCTGACCAACGCCGAGATCGCCGCCGAGCTGTACGTGTCCCTGTCCACCGTCAAGACCCACCTCGCCAACGTCCAGGCCAAGCTCGACGCCCGCAACCGCGTCGAGATCGCCGCCTGGGCCTGGGAAAGCGGCCTGGCCTCCGGTCCCCCATGACCCCACCCCACCCCGCGCCCCCACCCCGGTCACCCCGCCCCCACCCGAGCCGGCACCGCCCGCCCGGCCCCCTCCCGAGCCGGCACCGCCCGCCCGGCCCCCGCCCGGGCCCGCGGCGCTCGCCCGGCGCCCCGCCCCCGGCCCGACCCCCGGTGCCGGCTCCCGCCGCAGGCGGTACCTGCGCGTGCGCGCACCCGGCGCGCCGCCCCTCCCCGGCCCGCGCCGCCCTCCCGGCTACCGCCCGGGCCCGCGCCGGGCGCCCGGTACCCGGCCCCCGGCCTGCCCGCCGGCGCCCGCTCCCGCCGCAGGCGGTATCGGCGCGCACCCGGCGGTCCGTGCCCTCCCCGGTCCGGGTCGGGTGACCGGTACCCGGCCCCCGGCCTGCCCGTCGGCGCCCGCTCCCGCCGCAGGCGGTATCGGCGCGCACCCGGCGGTCCGTGCCCTTCCCGGTCCGGGTCGGGTGACCGGTCCCCGCCCGGGCCCGCGGCCGGCGACCCGTACCGGACCGCGGCGCCCGGACGGAGCGGTCCGGTGAGTCCGCTCGCGGCGTGGTCGCGGCGGCATCCGCGGGCCGCCGATCGGATCCGGGTCCTGTTGCCGCTGCTCCTGCTCGCCCTCGTCACCTTCGAGGGCGTCGTCCTCGCCCGGCAGCCCAGCTTCCCGCACGCCGCCGTCTGGACCTCCGGCGTCCTCGTCTGCCTCAGCGCCGCCCCCTGGCCCGGCGTCCCCCTCCTCGCCCGCGCCTGGTTCGCCGCCGCCACCACCTGGACCGTCACCTTCCTCCTGATCTTCGGCAACCCGCCCACCGTGGTCTGGGGCGCCGGCGAGGCCGTCGCCCTGCTCGTCCTGCTGTCCCAGGTCCTGCTCCGCGCCCCCGCCCGCACCGCCGCCGTCCTCGGCCCCCTCCTCGGCCTCGGCTGCATGGCCGTACCCGTCCGCGATACCGACCCCGGCCGCTTCACCCTGCTCTTCTCCGTCCTGGCCGTCGTCGTCGGCGCCTACTCCCTGCTCCTGCGCCTCCAGTCCGTCCAGCGCGTGCGCGAGCTGCGCGCCGTACGCACCGCCGAACGCCTGGAGCTCGCCCGCGAGCTCCACGACCTCGTCGCCCACCACGTCACCGGCATCGTCGTCGAGGCCCGCGCCGCCCGCTTCACCCAGGTCACCGCCGAACGCGCCGCCGAGATCTTCGGCCGCATCGAAACCGCCGGCGACGAGGCACTCGGCTCCATGCGCCGCCTCGTCACGATCCTGCGCCAGGAAGGCGACGCCGTCCCCGCCGGCACCACCCCCGTCGCCGGCCTCGCCGACCTGCGCCGGCTCGCCGAACGGTTCTCCGCGACCGGCCCGCCCGTCGTCCTCTCCATCGAGGAAGGCCTCGACGGCCGCCTCCCCGACCACGTCGCCGCCACCGCCCACCGCATCGTCCTCGAAGCCCTCACCAACGTCTCCAAGCACGCCGCCACCGCCACCGCCGTCCGCATCGGCCTGCGCACCGTGCCCACCGGCCTCGAAGTACGCGTCGCCGACGACGGGGGCCGCCCCGCCCGGCTCTCCGACAAGGCCCGCGGCGGCGGCTACGGCCTCGCCGGGATGACCGAACGCGCCGAAGCCCTCGGCGGCTCCCTCACCGCCGGACCCGCCCCCGAGGGCGGCTGGCTCGTCACCGCCGTCCTGCCCCTGTGAGTCCCCCGTCTCACGGACCGACTGGACGGCGTACCGGCCGCCCCCGCCACGTATTCTCGGGAACCATGAACAACAGCGACATCGACGAGGTCGACGAGAACGTCACCGCCGAACTGTCCCGCCTGCGCGACAGCATCGACAACATCGACGCGGCCGTGGTCCACATGCTCGCCGAGCGCTTCAAGTGCACCCAGCAGGTCGGCCACCTCAAGGCCAAGCACCAGCTGCCCCCGGCCGACCCGGGCCGCGAGGCCAGCCAGATCGCCCGCCTGCGCCAGCTCGCCGAGAACGCCAAGCTCGACCCGGCCTTCGCCGAGAAGCTCCTCAACTTCATCATCGCCGAGGTCATCCGCCACCACGAGACGATCGCCGCCGGCGAGGACCAGTAGGACGAAGACCAGTAAGACGAGGACCAGCAGGACGAGGACCGGTAAGCGGAGCCCCCGCCCCCGGCGCCCCGGGCGCCAGGGGCACCGCCCGCCCCCTGGGCCGCGCCACGACCGTCAGGCAGCATGGGCCCCATGTCCGCACTGACGCGCAACGAAGCGCAGCTCCGAGCCCAGCTCCTCGACGTCCACCACTACGCCGTCGCCCTCGACCTCACCACCGGCGACGAGACCTTCGACTCCACCACCCTCATCAGGTTCACCGCCCGCACCGCGGGCGACACCTTCGTGGAACTGAAGCCGGACGAACTGCGCTCCGCCACGCTCGACGGCCACCCCCTCGACCCGGCCGCCCTCGACGACGACCGCCTCCCGCTCACCGGCCTCTCCGAAGGCCCCCACGAGCTCCGCGTCGACGCCCGGATGCGCTACTCCCGCACCGGCGAGGGCCTGCACCGCTTCACCGACCCCGCCGACGGCGAGACCTACGTCTACTCCCAGATGTTCATGGACGACGTCCAGCGCGTCTTCGCCGCCTTCGACCAGCCCGACCTCAAGGCCGTCTTCGAGTTCACCGTCACCGCCCCCGCGCACTGGAGCGTCCTCGCCAACGGCATCACCACCCGCACCGGCGACCGCCCCGCCGCCGGTGACCGCCCCGCCGCCGGCACCTGGACCTCCGCCCCCACCCCCGTCATCTCCACCTACCTCGCCGCCGTCGCCGGCGGCCCCTGGCACACCATCACCACCGAACACGCCGGCCTCCCCTTCGCCCTCCACTGCCGGCGCTCCCTCGCGCCCTTCCTCGACGCCGACGCCGAAGAGATCCTCTCCGTCACCACCGCCTGCTTCGACCGCTACCACGAGAAGTTCACCGAGCCCTACCCGTTCGACTCCTACGACCAGGCCTTCGTCCCCGAGTTCAACGCGGGCGCCATGGAGAACCCCGGCCTCGTCACCTTCCGCGACGAATTCGTCTTCCGCTCCGCCGTCACCGACACCGAACGCCAGACCCGCGCCATGGTCATCGCCCACGAGATGGCCCACATGTGGTTCGGCGACCTCGTCACCCTCGCCTGGTTCGACGACATCTGGCTCAACGAGTCCTTCGCCGAATACATGGGCTACCAGACCCTCACCGAAGCCACCCGCTTCACCGACACCTGGACCGAGTTCGGCGTCACCCGCAAGGCCTGGGGCTACGACGCCGACCAGCGCCCCTCCACCCACCCCGTCGCCCCCGGCCCCGACGACGTCCCCGACACCGCCTCCGCCCTCCTCAACTTCGACGGCATCTCCTACGCCAAGGGCGCCTCCGCCCTGCGCCAGCTCGTCGCCTGGCTCGGCGAGAAGGACTTCCTCGCCGGCATCAACACCCACTTCGCCCGCCACAAGTTCGCCAACGCCTCCCTCGCCGACTTCGTGGACTCCCTCGCCGCCCACACCGACCGCGACGTCCACGCCTGGGCCGAGATCTGGCTGCGCACCACCGGCGTCGACACCCTCACCCCCCACATCGAGGACGTCACCACCGGCGAGGGCCCCGGCGGCTGGACTCTCACCGTCGACCGCGACGGCAGCCGCCCCCACCGCATCACCGCCGGCACCTACACCCTCGCCCCCGACGGCCTCCTGGAACGCGCCGAGCTCCTCGACCTCGACGTCCCCTCCGACGAGGTCCTCTCCGTCAGCGGCCCCCGCCCCGCACTGCTCGTCCTCAACGACGGCGACCTCACCTTCGCCAAGCTCCGCCTCGACGACACCTCCCTCGAAACCGCCCTGCGCGGCCTCTCCCGCATCCCCGACCCCCTCACCCGCGCCGTCGTCTGGGGCGCCCTGCGCGACATGGTCCGCGACGGCGAACTCGAACCCGAGGCCTACCTCGCCACCGCCGAGGCCCACCTCCCCGGGGAAACCGACCTCGCCCTCGTCCAGGGCGTCCTCACCTTCGCCCGCACCCACGTCGCCGACCAGTACACCGACCCCGACCGGCGCGCCGCCGCCCTCGCCACCCTCGGCTCCATCGCCCGCGACCTCCTGCGCCGCACCGAGGACGGCAGCGACCCCGGCCTGCGCCTCGCCGCCGTACGCGCCCTCATCTCCTGCTCCACCCAGCCCGACACCATCGCCGCCTGGCTCGCCGACGGCTCCATCGCCGGCGGCCCCGCCCTCGACCCCGAACTGCGCTGGAGCATCCTCGCCCGCCTCGCCGTCCTCGGAGCCGTCGACGAAGCCGCCGTCGACGCCGCCCTCGCCGCCGACCCCAGCGCCACCGGACAGGAAGGCGCCGCCCGCTGCCGCGCCGCCCTGCCCACCCCCGAGGCCAAGGCCGCCGCCTGGCAGCGCCTCTTCCACGACGACACCCTGTCCAACTACCTCTTCACCGCCACCGCCCAGGGCTTCTGGCAGCCCGAACAGGCCGACCTCGTACGGGAGTACGTCCCCCGCTACTACCCCGACGCCGTCGCCCTCGCCGCCCGCCGCGGACCCGCCATCGGCCAGGCCGCCGGCCGCTGGGCCTTCCCCGCCCACGCCGTCGACGAGGCCAACCTCCAGGCCGGCCGCACCTGCCTGGAAGACCCCGCCATCCTGCCCCTGCTGCGCCGCCAGCTCGTCGACCGGCTCGACGACCTCGCCCGCGCCCTGCGCGTACGCGGAGCCTGATCAGCGCAGACAGCCCACCACCCGCACCGACACCCGGGCCGTGGCCGTCAGACCACTGTCCGGATCGGTGGCGGTGAACGTCAGCGGATACGTCCCGTCGGGCAGCAACGGCACCACGAAGCCGCCCGACGGGCCCGCCCCCAGCACCACCGGCCCGTCGGGCCCCGCCAGCCGCCAGTCCGTGTACTGCGGATCGGTCAGCGGCCGGTCCCCCGGCCGCGTCCGCGCCGTCCCCGCGAACACCTCCTCACAGCCGCGCCGCAACTGCCCGCCCGCACCCGGCCGCTGGATCGACACCACCGGCGGCTGCGGCTGCGCCGGGGGAGCGGAGGAGGTACGGCCCGGCGTCCCCGGGACGCCCGTCCCGTTCGGCGCGCCGGACGTACGGGAGTACGGCACGGGGGAGCGGCCCGGGACCGACGGGGTACCCGCACCACTCGCGGACGCCCCAGGAGACGCGCCGGGGGAGGCCCCGGAGGAGTCACCGCGAGACGCGCCGGGGGACACCCCCGGGGCCCGGGGACGCGCCCGGCGAGACCGTGACCGCCGCCGACACGGCCACCGCCCCGGCGGCCACCACCCCCACCGTCTTGGCGCCCACCGCGCCGCCCACCTTCGCGAACACCCCGCAACCCGCCATCGACCGGCTCCAGGCGCGCACTTGTGGGCCGTGGGCAATGCAATCCCGCCACGCGCCGCATCCCAGAGCCGCGCATCCCAAGACTTCCCCCACCCCCGGCCGCCCCCTCGCCCGGGCCCGGCCACCTTCCGCCCGCCCCGCCCGGGCCCCGCCGCGCACGCGGCCCGCCCCCTGCCCCGCCCCCGACCCCGAAGGACCCACGGCGGCCGGAAATCGACCCCCGGCACACCCCGGCGGTTACCCCATTCGGGTCTGATCGTTGTACCGACCGGGTGTCCCGCCCAGCCTCGGCCACGCAGCGCCACGCCCCGCCCAGCCCCCGGAGGCCCCATGACCGTGCCCACGCCCGCGCCGACGCCTCCGCTCGCGGGCGGCCGCCACGGCGCCGACGCGCTGCGACCCCTCCTCGACACCGCCCTCACCGCCCTCGCCACCGGCGCCAAGGAACGCGGCGGCCCCCTCCCCGCCGGCGGCCCCGACGCCACCGCCGCCCGCGTCGCCGCCGCGCTGGGCGACGTACTCCCCGCCCACGGCACCGGCGACGACGAAGCGCTCCGCACCCTCGTGCACACCCTCACCGCCGGCGCCGCCGACCCCGCCGACCCCCTGTGCGCCGCCCACCTGCACTGCCCCCCGCTCGCCGTGGCCGCCGTAGCCGACCTCGCCGCGAGCGTCCTCAACCCCTCCCTCGACTCCTGGGACCAGGCCCCCGCCGCCTCCGCCATCGAAGCCCACCTCACCCGCACCCTCGCCGCCGAGCTCTACGCCACCCCCCGCGCCGACGCCCTCCTCACCACCGGCGGCACCGAAGCCAACCAACTCGCCCTCCTCCTCGCCCGCGAACGCCACGGCCCCCACCTGACCGTCCTGCACGGAGCCAACGCCCACCACTCCGTCCCCCGCGCCGCCTGGCTCCTCGGACTGCCCCCCGCCCGCGCCCTCCCCACCCCCAACGGCACCCTCGACCCCGCCACCCTCGCCGAAGCCCTCGCCCACACCCCCGGCCCCGTCCTCGTCACCGCCACCGCCGGCACCACCGACGCCGGACTCATCGACCCCCTCACCCCCCTCGCCGACCTCTGCGACCGGCACGGCGCCGACCTCCACATCGACGCCGCCTACGGCGGCACCCTCGCCCTCAGCCCCCGCCACCGCCACCTGCTCGACGGGCTCACCCGCGCCCGCTCCCTCACCCTCGACCTGCACAAACTCGGCTGGCAACCCGTCGCCGCCGGCCTCCTCGCCGTCCGCGACACCGCCGACCTGGCCCCCCTCGCCCACCAGGCCGACTACCTCAACGCCACCGACGACACCGACGCCGGCCTCCCCGACCTCCTCGGCCGCTCCCTGCGCACCACCCGCCGCCCCGACGCCTTCAAGATCGCCGTCACCCTGCGCTCACTCGGCCGCGACGGCCTCGCCCGCCTCATCGACCTCACCTGCGCAGCAGCCCACCGGCTCGCCGACCTCCTCGACGCCCACCCCGGCTTCGAACTCCACGCACGCCCCACCCTCACCACGGTCCTCTTCCGACCCACCCCCACGGACGACGACCGGCTCGCCACCCTGCGCCGCACCCTCCTCCAGGACGGCACCGCCGTCCTCGGCCGCGCCACCGCCGACGGCCGCCTCTGGCTCAAGGCCACCCTCCTCAACCCCCACACCACGGCCAGGGACCTGGACACCCTCGTCGCCCTCCTGGAAGGCAGAACCCACCGATGACCGCCCAGCTCGATACACCCCATGACCTCGTCGGAATCGGCATCGGCCCCTTCAACCTCTCCCTCGCCGCCCTCGCCCACGGCCTCCCCCAACAAGGCATCGGCACCCTCGCCACCGCCTTCTACGACCAGCGCCGCGACTTCCGCTGGCACCCCGGCCTCCTCATCGACGGAGCCACCCTCCAAGTCCCCTTCCTCGCCGACCTCGTCACCCTCGCCGACCCCACCAGCCCCTGGACCTTCCTCAACTACCTCAAGCACAAGGAACGGCTCTTCCCCTTCTACTTCGCCGAGCAGTTCCACATCCAGCGCGCCGAATACGACGCCTACTGCCGCTGGGTCGCCGGCCGCCTCCCCGGACTCCACTTCGGCCACCAGGTGGACGCCGTCCGCTGGAACCCCGAACACGACCTCTTCGAAGTCGACTACACCCAGCTCGACACCGACGGAGAGGCCGAAGCCCTCGGCCGCACCCACACCCGCAACCTCGTCCTCGGCATCGGCACCGCCCCCTACGTCCCCGAACCCCTGCGCCCCCTCGCCGACGCCCCCACCGTCCCCGTCATCCACTCCGCCGACTACCTCGACAACCGCCAGCGCATCCTCGCCGCCGACCACGTCACCGTCATCGGCTCGGGCCAGTCCGGCGCCGAAGTCTTCCTCGACCTCCTGCGCGCCCGCCCCCACGGCCGCGAACGCCTCACCTGGCTCGCCCGCACCCCCTCCTTCGCCCCCATGGAGTACTCGAAGCTCGGCCTCGAACACTTCACCCCCGACTACACCCGCTACTTCCACGCCCTCCCCGAACCCGTCCGCGACCGCCTCGTCCCCGCCCAATGGCAACTCCACAAGGGCATCGACGCCGCCACCATCGCCGCCATCCACGAAGAGCTCTACCGCCGCACCCTCCACGGCGGCTGGCCCGACGCCGTCCTCACCCCCGGAGTCAGCGTCCGCACCGCCGGCCGCGTCGCCACCACCAAGGTCGAACTCCACATCGAACACACCCAGCAGGGCACCCGCTCCCGCCTCACCACCGACGCCGTCGTCCTCGCCACCGGCTACCGCGAACGCCCCCTCACCAGCCTCCTCGCCGGACTCGACCCCTACCTCCGCACGGACGCCTCCGGCCGCCCCCGCATCGACGACCGCTACCGGATGGTCCTCGACCCCTCCGTCACCGGCAGCGTCTTCGTCCAGAACGGCGAACGCCACACCCACGGCGTCGGCGCCCCCGACCTCGGCCTCGCCGCCTGGCGCAGCGCCGCCATCCTCAACACCCTCACCGACAAGGAGGCCTACCCCCAGCCCCACCGCACCGCCTTCACCACCTTCGGCCTCGAACAACGCGAACACACCCGCCCCCACCCCGCGGGCGAACTCCTCCCGCTCGTCGAACACCCGTAAAAACGGCCGGGGGCCGGAGTCCGCCACCCCGGACCCCGACCCCCGTCACACACACCGCCTCCCGGAAGCCGGACCCCTAGAAGACCGGCACACCGGCCCGCGTCAGCCGCCAGTCCACCGACGCGAACGCCGACGGATCCACCGTCCCCTTGGCCTTCACCCACTGGATGATCGTGTTACGGATCTCCTCCGAGTTCGCCCACAGCTGCTGGGCCTTCGGCACGTGCGGGAAGTTCCCGCCCCCCGAAGCCCGGTAGTTGTTCACCGCGAACACGAACCGCGCCGCCGGATCCACCGGCTTCCCCTGGAACGACAGCCCCACGATCCGCGACCCCACCGGCTGCGCGATGTCGATGTCGTACGTCAGCCCGTACACCGCGTCGTAGTTGTAGTCCGGAACGCTCTCCGAGTTCGTGATCTTCGCCGGATCCACCACACCACCCGGAGCGGTCTGCACGTAGTACCGCGCCGAATACTCCAGATAGTCCTTCAGCTGCGCACCCGTCAGCAGCCGCGCCTCCAGCGTGTTCTCGAACGGGTACAGCCCCGCCGCATCCTTGATCGTCACCTGCCCGGCCGGAACCGCCGCCGTCCGCGAGAAGCACGACGCCTGCGACAGCACGGGCAACGCCGCCCACTCCGTACCGGCCAGCGCCCCCTTCACCGTCTCCGCCTGCACGTGATTGATCAGATCGATGATCGGCACGTCCTTCACCGGACCCTCGGCCGAGGACATCGCCTGCGTCGACGTACCGATCACCTGGTTCACGTACGCCACGACCTTGCGGTGCTCGTCCGACAGCAGCCGCACGATCTTCGGGTCCTCGGCCACCGTGTTCGAGTTCAGCACCTTCGCCGACACCTTCGCCACCGACCAGCGGCCCTTCTCCCACACCAGCTCGAAGTCGAACAGCGTCAGCCGCTGTCCCCACTTCAACGGCTCCGACAGCACCACGTCCTTGCCGGTCGCCTTGTTCTTCACCCGGTACTCCGGGATCTCCGTGTGCGCGTGACCCACCAGGATCGCGTCGATCCCCGGCACCTGCTCCGCCACCAGACCGGCGGCGTTCTCGATGTACGGCAGCTGGTCCCCGTACGAGGACGTACCGCTCGAACCCGAGTGCGCCGACACGATCACCACGTCCGCACCCATCGAACGCAGCTTCGGCACGTACTTCGCCGCCTGCTCCTCCAGCCCCGGGAACGTCATCTTCCCCGCCACGTTCGCCTTGTCCCAGATCGCGATCCCCGGATTCGTCAGACCCAGCACCGCCACCTTCACGTCCCGCCCGTGCGGCGTCCGCAACCGGTGCATGCTGTACGGCGCGAACGCCGGCCGCAGCGTCTTCGCGTCCAGCGCGTTCGCCCCCAGCAGCGGGAAATCACACTGCTCCTCGAACTTCCGCAGCACCGGGATCCCGTAATTGAACTCGTGGTTCCCCAGCGCCGCCGCGTCGTACCCGATCGCGTTCATCGCCTGCGCCATCGGATGCACCGGGCCACGACGCGCGGTGATCGGATCCACCTTCGCGTAGTAGTACGACAGCTGCGTCCCCTGGATCGTGTCACCCGCGTCGATCATCAGCGTGTTGCACCGGCCCTTCTCGGACCGCACCTGGTTCACCAACGTCGAGATCTTGGCCAGACCGACGTCGTTGTGCGCCTTGTCGTCGAACTCCTTGTCCGTGAAGTAGTCCCAGTTGAAGACGTTCCCGTGCAGGTCCGTCGTCCCCATCACCGTGAACGCGTACGTCCGCGGCCCCTTCGACGCCTGCTGCGCCTCCTGCGCCTCCTGCGCGGAGGCCGGGGAGCTCGTGGCCCCCGCCAACGCGACGGCCGCACCGGTCGCGGCCGATGCCCCCATGAACTTCCTACGGTCGAACGCCATGCCATCTCCCCTTGTGAGGCGTGAACAACGCGCGTAGATCATGACCCACCGGTAACAACCTGCAACACCCCCGCCAGGTTTCGATCCGATGACCACACCCCCACGAATGACAGTGCGACAGTGAATCCATGACCCAGGACGCCACGCACCAGCCCTACGGAACCCCCGACACCCCGCGCGTCGCCGTCCGCGGCGAAGCCAGGCTCGAAGTCGACCCCGAAATCGCCCGCATCGGCATCACCGTCAGCGCCCGAGGCACCGACCGCCGCACCGCCCTCGACGACCTCACCCGCCGCAACAACACCGTCCTCGAACTCCTCAAGAGCTACGGCGAACCCGTCGAGAAGATCGAGACCGGCGCCTTCTCCATCACCCCCGAACTCACCCGCCACGGCCGCGGCGAACGCATCCGCGCCTACCACGGCCGCGTCCACATCACCGCCGAACTCAACGACTTCACCACCCTCGGCGAACTCACCACCCGCCTCGCCGACCAGGAACTCACCCAGGTCGACGGCCCCTGGTGGGCCCTGCGCCCCACCTCACCCGCCCACGGCGAAGCCCGCCGGCAGGCCGTCCTCGAAGCCGTCCAGCGCGCCCGCGAATACGCCCAAGCCCTCGGCGCCGACCTCGCCGCCCTCGTCGAACTCGCCGACCTCGGAGCCGAGAACGCCGCCCCCGTCGCCATGGCCGCCCCCGGCGGCATGATGCGCGCCATGTCCTTCGGCGGCACCGAAGACGGAGGGGCCCCGCCCCTCGACCTCGAACCCCAGCGGCAGACCGTCTACGCCCAGGTGAACGCCCGCTTCACGATGACCCCGCCACAGCTCTGAGACCCGCCCCGGACCCGCCTCCGGACCCGCCCCGAAACCCGTACAAAACGCCGAACCGGTGCCCCGTCGGGGGTGCTCATCGGAGCACCCCCGCGCACATTCAACATTTGTCAACAACCTTTTGCCCAAAGGTTGTTGAGTAGACACCCGGAACCAATTTCCTACTGTCTGGTAGGGGCATACGCTCGACCCATGCGCCGAGCGAAAATCGTATGTACCCTGGGCCCCGCCACCGACTCATACGACCAGATCAAAGCCCTGGTCGAAGCCGGAATGGACATCGCCCGCCTCAACCTCAGCCACGGCACCTACGCCGAACACGAGGAGCGCTACCAGCGCGTACGCAAGGCCTCCGACGAGACCGGCCGCAGCGTCGGCATCCTCGCCGACCTTCAAGGCCCGAAGATCCGACTCGGCCGCTTCCGCGAAGGCCCCGTACTCCTTGAACGCGGTGACGAATTCACCATCACCGTCGAACACCACGAAGGCGACCGCCACACCTGCAGCACCACCTACCCCGGCCTCGCCGGCGACGTCACCCCCGGCGAACGCATCCTCGTCGACGACGGCCGCGTCACCCTCGAAGTCACCGGCGTCGACGGCCCCCGCGTCCACACCCGCGTCATCGAAGGCGGCATGGTCTCCGACCACAAGGGACTCAACCTCCCCGGCGTCGCCGTCTCCGTCCCCGCCCTCTCCGACAAGGACATCGAAGACCTCCGCTGGGCCCTGCGCACCGGCGCCGACGTCATCGCCCTCTCCTTCGTCCGCAGCGGCCACGACATCGAGGACGTCCACCGCATCATGGACGAGGAGGACCGCCGCCTCCCCGTCATCGCGAAGATCGAAAAGCCCCAGGCCGTCGACAACATCGACGACATCGTCGCCGCCTTCGACGGCATCATGGTCGCCCGCGGCGACCTCGGCGTCGAAATGCCGCTCGAACAGGTCCCCATCGTCCAGAAGCGCGCCGTCAAGCTCGCCAAGCGGAACGCCAAGCCGGTCATCGTCGCCACCCAGATGCTCGACTCGATGATCGACAACTCCCGCCCCACCCGCGCCGAGGCCTCCGACGTCGCCAACGCCGTCATCGACGGCACCGACGCCGTGATGCTCTCCGGCGAGACCAGCGTCGGCAAGTACCCCGTCGAAACGGTCCGCACCATGGCCCGCATCGTCGAGGCAGCCGAAGAGGACATCCTCGCCAAGGGCCTCCCGCCCCTCACCGACACCAACAAGCCCCGCACCCAGGGCGGAGCCGTCGCCCGGGCCGCGGCCGAAATGGGCGACTTCCTCGGCGCGAAGTTCCTCGTCGCCTTCACCCAGAGCGGAGACACCGTCCGCCGGCTCTCCCGCTACCGCTCGCCCATCCCCCTCCTCGCCTTCACCCCCGACGCCGCCACCCGCTCCCAGCTCAACCTCACCTGGGGCGTCGAGACCTTCCTCGGCCCCCACGTCGACTCCACCGACGCGATGGTCGCCCAGGTCGAGGAAGAACTCCTGCGCATCGGACGCTGCATCCCCGGCGACGTCGTCGTGATCACCGCCGGCTCCCCGCCCGGCGTCAGCGGCAAGACCAACCTCGTCCGCATCCACCACATCGGCGACGCCGTCCGCTAGCCCGCCGGACCGAGGCGGGATCACCGACGGCCGATCCCGCCACCGCCCCGGGAACCGACCGGCCCTGCTGGGCGCGGCACCCCTCCTCGGAGGCTGCGCCACCCACAGCCGGCAGCAGGTGCTGGACGCCGTGCACCTGGAGATGCCCGACTGCCACGCCGAAATGCACAGTTACGCGGTGGACGAGGCCTGGTGGCCGCCGGGCTGGGTGGAGATGAGCTACACCGTGCCGAAGAACTGCATGGACGCCTACCTGATGTCCCGCGGGGTCGACCTGGCCGCCAAGCCCGTCAACACCTGGCCCAGGAGCGGGACCAGCCTCGTGGGTGGCGAGCCGATCAAGCCGACCGATCCACCCTTGTAGCCGCGCCCGGCGGGTGTCACCAGCCGAACCGCCGGTCCACCACCGCCGCGAACTCCTCGAAGGTCAGCACCGAGTCCCCGTTCGCGTCCGCCGCGTCGAACAACGCCGACGACGCCTCCGCGTCCCCCACCGCCCAGAACGGCAACTCCCCCCGTGCCGCCAACGTCGGCCCCTTGCTCCGCAACGCCGAGATCACCTCCGCGCGGGTCAGCACGCCGTTGTGGTCCAGATCCAGCGCGTCGAACAGTGTCCGGGCCTTCTCGCTCATCACGGGTCCCCTCGTAGTCGTTGCCTCCAGCCTAGGCGGCACCTGGTCAATACTTCGGGCCGATGTGCGCGTCCATGAGCGCGACGGATTCCTTCCGGGCGATGGAGACGTTGAAAGGATCGCTGCCTCTCGCGAGCACCGTCCACTGCACCCCGACCTTGGTGAGGGTGTCGGTGCACAGCCTCCGGATGTCGTCCGACTTGTTGGTGAAGAAGTAGCGTGGATATTCGTAGCGCTTGCCGTTACGGACGGTCCAGTTCGTGATCCGGCATCCGTCGGAGTGGATCAGTCCCCGGATGAATGCCCAGGGATGGGCGTCGACGACCTCCTGTTGCCAGCCCTCCAGGACGATTGGCCGCTCGTGCTTCTTACCTGGCCCGTGCTGCGGGAACATGCACGTCCAGTGGTGTGTGTACGACTTGACCTCGACGCACCCTGCCCTGGTCCGGCGGCTGATACGAGGCATCGGCATGACCAGCCGCATCGTCTCTTCGGCGGCATCGACCAGCCCGGTCCATGATGCGTCGCAGAAGATGGACAGGTGGTGCTGCTTGTGCTTCGAGATGATGTGGCCGTCGCCGAGGTACAGGCCCAGGAGGTAGGCGTACGCGCTCCGGTCGAAGTGCCGGCCCGTGCAGACCGGGCAATCCGTCGGAGGTACGTAGTTCTCGCCCCGGTGTTTTCGGTCCTCGTGCCGCCACCAGCCCACGGTTCCGCGTGGAATGCCCAGATGTTCGGCTACGGCGCGATTGGGCATGCCCCGGCGCAGGAGAATGACCGCTTCTTCGCGAATCGAAGGATTGTGCTCCATGTTCGAGAGCTTCGTCAGCGTTCGTCCGGTTGGGCGCAAATCGCGGTTCCGCTCACCAGGACGAGTGAAGATCGCATAATTGATCTGCGACCTTGGAATTGAAGGAGAAGTGCCCCGGGTCGGATTCGAACCGACGCTGAATGGGTTTTGAATCCATGGCCTCTACCGCTGGGCTACCGGGGCCCCTTCGAAACGAAGGATACCTAAGACCCTCCGTGTCACAAACATACAGGAGCTAGGTAGGCTCGGGGGAGCTGAATCGCCTTGCACAAGGAGCCCCCGTGACCGCCGAGCACGAGTCGACGCCCACGCCCGACGCCGACCAGTCGCACGTTCCGCCGCTGACGACCCGGGTCGTCATCGCCGAGGACGAGGCGCTCATCCGTCTCGATCTGAAAGAGATGCTCGAAGAGGAGGGGTACTCCGTCGTCGGTGAGGCCGGGGACGGTCAGACGGCCGTCGAGCTCGCGCGCGAGCACCGCCCCGACCTGGTGATCCTCGACGTGAAGATGCCCGTCCTCGACGGGATCTCCGCGGCCGAGAAGATCGCGGAGGAGTCCATCGCGCCCGTCCTGATGCTGACCGCGTTCTCGCAGCGCGACCTCGTCGAGCGGGCCCGGGACGCCGGTGCCATGGCGTACCTCGTGAAGCCGTTCAGCAAGAGCGACGTGGTCCCGGCCATCGAGATGGCCGTCTCCCGCTTCGCGGAGCTGAAGGCGCTGGAGAAGGAGGTCGCCGACCTCTCCGCCCGCCTGGAGACCCGCAAGCTCGTCGACCGGGCGAAGAGCATCCTGCAGACCCAGTACGGGCTGACCGAGCCGGCCGCTTTCCGGTGGATCCAGAAGACCTCCATGGACCGCCGCATGTCGATGCAGCAGGTCGCCGAAGCGGTCATCGAGGACGCCGAGGAGAAGAAGCAGAACGCCGCGAAGTAGCGGCGGGTACGCACGCGTGAGGCCCGTCTCCCCTCGGGGGAGACGGGCCTCACGCGTGAGCGGGGTGGCGGGGACTAGTCCTCGCCGAGGTAGGCCTTGCGGACGTCCTCGTTGACGAGGAGCTCGCGGCCGGGGCCCGACAGGACGATCTTGCCGATCTCCATGACGTGGCCCTGGTCGGCCAGGGACAGCGCGGCCTGGGCGTTCTGCTCGACGAGCAGGATCGTGGTGCCGGCCGCCTTGAGTTCGGCGATCGTGGCCATGATCTTCTGCATCATGAGCGGCGAGAGGCCCATGGAGGGCTCGTCGAGCATGAGCAGCTTCGGGCGGCACATGAGCGCGCGGCCCATGGCGAGCATCTGCTGCTCGCCGCCCGAGAGGGTGCCGGCGGCCTGCTTGCGGCGCTCGCCCAGGATCGGGAAGAGCTCGTAGGCCCGGTCGATGTCCTGCTGGATGCCGACCTTGTCGTTCTTCAGGTACGCGCCGAGGAGGAGGTTGTCCTCGATCGTCATGCGCGGGAAGATGTGCCGCCCCTCGGGGGAGTGGGCGAGCCCGAGGGCGACGATGTCGTGCGCCTGGACCTTCTTGAGGGACTTGCCCTCGAACTTGATCTGGCCGCCGCGCGGTTTGATCAGGCCGGAGAGGGTGCGCAGGGTGGTGGTCTTGCCGGCGCCGTTCGTCCCGATGAGGGTGACGATCTCGCCTTGCTGGACGGTGAAGGAGATGCCCTTGACGGCCTCGATCTTGCCGTAGGCGACGCGGAGGTCTTCGACCTCAAGGAGGGCGGTCACTTGGCTTCTCCGTCCGTGCTGGTGGTGCGGTTGTGCTGCGCGGCTTCGGTCGCGGGGGCCGGGGTCTCGGCCTCCGTGGCGTCCGCTTCCGCGGCCTCGGGCTCGGTGGCCTCGGCGGTGGTGGCGTCGGCCTCAGCGGCCTCGGCCTCCGGCTCGGCGGCCTCGGCCTCCGGCTCGGCGGCCTCGGCCTCGGCCACGGCCTCCGCCGCCTCCGCCTCCGCAGCGTCGGCCACGGGCTCCGCAGCGTCGGCCACGGGCTCCGCGGCCTCGGCCTCCGGCTCCTCGGCCGCCGCGGCCACCGGCTCCGCCGCCTCCGCGGCGCCGGCCTCCGCCGCCGCGACCTCCGCGGCCTCCTCGGCGCCGGGGGCGCCTTCGAAGGGCTCGCCGAGGTAGGCGGCGATGACGCGCTCGTCGCTCTGGACCTCGGTGGCGGTGCCCTCGATGAGCTTCTGGCCCTGGACGAGGCAGGCGACGCGGTCGCAGAGGTTGAAGATGAAGCGCATGTCGTGCTCGATGACGAGGACGGCGATGCCCTTGTCCCGGATGGCGAAGATGAGCTCTTCGGCCGCGCGGGTCTCCTGCGGGTTCATGCCGGCGGTGGGCTCGTCCAGGAGGATGAGGCCCGGGTCGCTGGCGAGGGCGCGGGCGATCTCCAGCTTGCGCTGCTCGCCGTAGGGGAGGTTGCGGGCGAGGTGGTCGGCCTTGTGGGCGAGACCGATGAACTCCAGGAGTTCCATGGCCCGCTCGCGGCTGGCCTCTTCGGCGCGGCCGAAGCTGGGCAGGCGCAGGAGGGCGGACCAGAGGCCTTCCTTGGTGCGGGTGTGGCGTCCGACGAGGACGTTTTCCAGGACCGTCATGTTGTTGAAGAGACGGATGTTCTGGAAGGTGCGGGCGATGCCGGCGGCGGTGACCTTGTAGGACTTGGGGGGCAGGACCGTGCCCTTGTACCGGACTTCACCCTCGGTGGGGATGTAGAGGCCGGTGAGGCAGTTGAAGAAGGTGGTCTTGCCGGCGCCGTTGGGGCCGATGAGGCCGACGATCTCGCCGCTGCGGACGGTCAGGTCGACGTTCTTGACGGCGGTGAGGCCGCCGAAGCGCATCGTGACGCCGCGGGCGTCGAGGACCGTCTCGGTCGTCGTCTCGGTCGTGGTGGTGGTCATGGATCAGGCCCCTGTCTTGCCGAGGACTGTGGGCGCTTCGAGGTCCTTGTGGAGTTCGAGCTGGTTGCGCCGGTTGGGGATGAGGCCTTCGGGGCGCAGACGCATCAGGATGACGAGTGCGATGCCGAAGACGAGGAGCTGGTACTCGCCCAGGAACTGGAGCTTGTTGGGGATCATGAAGAGGAGGGCGCCGCCGACGAGGGGGCCGGAGATGGTGCCCATGCCGCCGAGGACGACCGCCGCGAGGAGGAAGGCGGAGTTCGGGGGGACGGCGTTGGCGAAGACGTACTGGTCCGGGGTGACGGTGTAGTTCACGTGGGCCTGTACGGCTCCGGCGAGGCCGGCGAGGGTGGCGCCGAGGGCGAAGGCGATGAGCTTGACGCGGAAGCCGTTGATGCCCATGGCTTCGGCGGCGGTCTCGTCTTCGCGGATGGCGACCCAGGCGCGGCCGATGCGGGATTCGGCGCTGCGGCGGAAGACCATGATCACGATGAGGGTGACCAGGAGCATCAGCAGGAAGTAGTTGGCGAAGCGGCCGACGGTGAATCCGGCGATGCTGTGGCTGGCGCCGAAGTCGAAGCCGAAGAGGTCGACGTTGGGGATGCCGGCGATGCCGTTGGGGCCGTTGGTGAGGTCGGGGCCGGAGACGCCGTCGAGGTTGTTCATCGAGATCCGGAAGATCTCTCCGAAGCCCAGGGTGACGATGGCGAGGTAGTCGCCGCGCAGGCGCAGGGTCGGGGCGCCGATGAGGACGCCGAAGACCATGGAGGCGACCGCACCGAGGAGGATCGCGGCCCAGAAGGGGAAGTGCACTCCGAAGGGGGAGTTGGGGGAGCCGGAGACCAGGGCCGCGGTGTAGGCGCCGACGCCGAGGAAGGCGACGTAGCCGAGGTCGAGGAGGCCGGTGAGGCCGACGACGATGTTCAGGCCGAGGGCGACGGTGGCGAAGATGAGGATGTTGACGCCGAGGGTCGCGTACTGGTCGTCGGTCTGGGTGAGGGGGAAGGCGGCGGCCGCGACGAAGGCGCCGACGAGGGCGACGTTGCGGTGCTTGGTGGTGAGTGCGGTGAAGCGGGCCACCAGGCCGGCCTTGTTGAGGGCGGTGAAGCCGAAGCCGGCGGCGATCAGGAAGCCGATGAAGAGTTCCTGGTACGGGGTGGTGACGCCGTAGGTGAAGACGCCGAGGCCGACGGCGAGGACGGCGGTGATGATGAGGATCTCGGCGTAGGCCGGGAGGGGGCGGGCCGGCTTGGCGGTGCCGCCGGCGTGGGCGGCCTTGGTGACGGCCCACTTGTTGCCGAGGTTGTGCTTGGTCTGCTCCCACCAGGAGTCTTCGGGGTCCGCCGGGTCGGTGGCGGGGCGCTCGAAGGGGAGGGAGCGGGCGCCGAGGTAGGCGGCGAGCGCGGTGAGGAGGGCGACGAAGGCGCCGGGCTCCAGGTTGACGAGGCCGCCGAGGGTGTTGCTGATCGCCCAGGCGGTGTAGGCCATGGTGAGCAGGGTGCCGAGGGCGGAGAGCTTGATCGCGGCGTCGGCTCCGGCGGGGGTGAGCCAGCGCAGGCCCTTGACGCCGTAGGAGGAGAGGCCGAAGAGGGTGGTGAGGGCGCCGCCGACGAGGACGAGCCACTGGAGGCCGCCGGGGTATCCGTAGACGGTGAGGTCACCGGGGAAGGCGGAGGTCCAGGTCCAGGCGAGGAAGCAGGAGATGACGGTGAGGGCGCCGCCGGCGGTGGCGAGGGCGCGGGCCGTCTTCTCGGGGAGGGCGATGCCCGTCCGGCGTGCTTCCGCCGTCTGCTGCGTGGTGTCCGTGGTGGTGGTTGTCATGGTTCTCACGCCCTGTCGGCCACGCGCTCGCCCAGCAGACCCTGGGGTCGGAAGAGCAGCACGAGGATGAGGAGTACGAACGCCCAGGTGTTGCCCCAGGACTGGCCGCCGAGCTGGCTCATGCCGGGGACGTCGGCGATGTAGGCGGTGGTGAGCGTCTCGGCGAGGCCGAGGACGATGCCGCCGATCATGGCGCCGTAGATGTTCCCGATGCCGCCGAGGACGGCGGCGGTGAAGGCCTTGAGGCCGAGGATGAAGCCCATGCGGTAGTTGACTTCGCCGTACTTGAGGCCGTAGGCGACGGCTCCGACGGCGGCGAAGGTGGCGCCGAGGGCGAACGCGACCGTGATGATGCGGTCGGTGTTGATGCCCATGAGCTTCGCGGTGTCGGGGTCCTGGGCGGTTGCCTGCATGCCGCGGCCGGTGCGGGTCTTCTTGACGAAGAAGCCGAGGAAGGCCATGGAGACGGGGGCGGCGAGGAGGAGGAAGACGTCACCGGTCTGGATGGTGATGCTGCCGATGTGGAAGGGGCCGCCGGGGATTTCGGGGAAGACGACGGAGGACTTCGCGTCGGGGTACCAGGCCCACACCGCCTGCTGGAGGACGATGGAGAGGCCGATGGCGGTGATGAGCGGCGCGAGGCGGGGTGCGCTGCGGAGGGGGCGGTAGGCGAAGCGTTCCGCGCCGACGGCTATGAGGGTGGCGACGATGATGGCGCCTATGAGCATGAGGGGCAGGGCCACCCACATGGTGGTGCCGCCGGGGAGCATCAGCCAGACCGTGAGGGCTCCGAACCCACCGGTCATGAAGATCTCGCCGTGGGCGAAGTTGATGAGCTGGACAATGCCATAGACCATCGTGTAGCCGATGGCGACGAGCCCGTACATGGATCCCAGTAGCAGGCCGTTGACCAGCTGTTGCGGCAGTTCGTGCACCGCAGGTCCTCCGAGTCTTTCGACGGATGTGACACCGCGCGGGGCGCAATGGTGCGCGCCCCGCGCGGCAAATGAGGGGTGAGGGGCTAGCGAGCTAGCGGGCTAGCCGTTGGACGTCAGCCGCCGTAGGTACCGGACTCGACGGACTTCCACTCGCCGCCGTCGACCTTGTAGACGGTGAGCTGCTTGTTGGTGGCGTCGCCGAACTCGTCGAAGGAGACCTTGCCGGTCACACCGTCGAAGGAGACGCCCTGGACGGCTTCGAGGACCTTGGCGCGGGCGTCGGAGGGGAGCTTGCCGTTGTTGGCGTCGACGACCTTCTTGACGGCCTCGATGACGGCCCAGGCGGAGTCGTAGGAGTAGCCGCCGTAGGCCGCGAACGGGTCCTTGTAGCCGGCCTTGGTGTAGTTGGCCACGAACTCCTTGGCGGAGGGCAGGCTCTCGACCGGGGCGCCGACGGAGGTGGAGAAGTCGCCGGTGGCGGCGTCGCCCGCGAGCTCGACGAACTTCTTGTCGTAGATGCCGTCACCGCCGACGAGCGGGATGTTGGCGCCGGAGGCCTTGATCTGCTTGCTGAGCGGGCCGGCCGCGGGGTACTCGCCGCCGTAGTAGACGACGTCGGCGCCGGAGCTCTTGACCTGGGTCACGATCGCGGAGAAGTCCTTGGACTCCGGGTCGATGTGGCCCTCGCCGGCGACGGCGCCGCCGAGCTTGGTGAACTCGCCCTTGAAGGTTCCGGCGAGGCCGGCGCCGTAGGTCTTCTTGTCATCGATGATGAAGACCTTCTTCTTGCCCGCCTTGTTGAAGAGGTACTGCGCCGCGAACGGGCCCTGGATGGCGTCCGTGGTGGCGGTGCGGAAGTAGCTCTTGTAGGTGCGGACCTTCTGGCCCTCGGCCCACTTGGGGCCCTGGGTCAGGGACGGGCTGGTGTTGGCCGGGGAGATCTGGGCCAGCTTGGCGTCGTCGAAGACCTTCTGCATGGACTCGGAGACCGAGGAGTTCAGCGGGCCGACGACGCCGAGGACGTCCTTGTCGGCGGTGAGCTTGGTGGCGTTCTGCTGGCCGGAGGAGGCCTGCGCCTGGTCGTCGAGGGCCTGGATCTTGAAGGTGACGCCCTTGACGTACTTCTTCTCGTTGGCCTGCTTGGCGGCGAGGTCGGCGGAGTTCTTGATGCCGAGGCCGAGCGCGGAGAGGTCGCCCGTCAGGGGGGCGTCGACGCCGATGACGACCGTGGTGTTGCCACCGTCGCCGGCGGAGTTGCCGCCGTCGCGGGAGCCGCAGGCGGTGAGGGTGAGGGCGCCCGCGGCGAGGGCGGCGGTTACGGCGATGAGCTGACGATGACGCACGATCAGTCCTTTCCTGGCGCCGCGTCCCCCGTGGGACGCGTCGAGTCGAACGCGGGGAACCGAACTGAATCGAATCCGGCGGTCGCGGTAACTGGCGGTGACTCTAAGCGGCTCATCGGGGGATATGGAGGGCTGAGGCCAATGATGTGACTCTCTTGTTATGCCACGGCGTAATACATAGCGGATCTGTGCGGGTGGAACGGGGGAATTCAGGCCGGTTCGTCGCGTCCGCATGGTGAGATGGGTGAGGAGCGTGGGGCAGTTTCAGTCCTGTCACGCCAGGACTCTGGGGGGTTTTGGTCATGACGGACCGGGCGTGCCGTTGTCTCGATCTTCGGGACAGGCCCTGGTCAGCGCGACGGAAAGATCTCGCGCATATCGGTCACCGGGGATGTAACTGTGATCCTCTTTCTGGAATCCATTACTCAGGGTTACTTCCAGGAATGGCATGCCAGAATTCCGTGCTACATGCACGCAGTCTTTCGCCTGAATCGTCAGGACCAGCTCGCGGACTTCTCCCGCCGCGACCGTGACCGGCAGCGGTGGCCGGATCGTCACGCTCAGCGCCCCGGACGGCTGGCCGATCCGCTCCACCGTGACGGCCGGCCCGGACGAGGTCCGCACACGCACAGTGAACGTGAACGCGGTTCCGGCCGCGGCCGGAACCAGCGGTTCCCCGTAGGTCAGGGACAGCGTCTGGGAGGGGGGAGGCGGCGCCGCGGGCGGGATTGTCTCCGGCCGGGTCGCGTACCAGCGGGCGGCGCCCGCGGCCAGTACGGCGGCGGCCCCCAGGGCCGCCAGGACCCGCCCGTGCCGCGCCGCGGCCGCACGGGTCCGCCCGAGCCACCGGCCCGCGGGCGTACGGGGGCCGGGGCGCGGCCCCTCGCGGCCGCTCGTGCCCTCCCCGGGCTCCACCGGCCCGATGCCGCCGCTCACCGCCGGGGCCGGCCCGTGCGGCCGGGGAGGGGGGCGGCCAGGAGGGCCGTCAGTGTGCGCGTGTGTGCGGTCGTGGCGCGCAGCGGCGCCGGTCCCGATCCCATGCGGGAACGCTAGACCGGCGCCGGTGGCCGCACAACTGCCCGTATCGGCCCTGTTGTTAAGAGTCCGTGTCGCGCAGCAGGCAGGTGAGGCGGGCGGTGCAGACGCGGCGGTCCTGTTCGTCGGAGATGACGATCTCGTAGGTGGCGGTGGAGCGGCCCCGGTGGACGGGGGTGGCCACGCCGGTGACCAGGCCGGAGCGGACGCCGCGGTGGTGGGTGCAGTTCAGGTCCACGCCGACGGCGACCTTCTTGATGCCCCCGTGCATCATCGCGCCGACGGAGCCGAGGGTCTCGGCCAGGACGGCGGAGGCGCCGCCGTGCAGGAGTCCGTAGGGCTGGGTGTTGCCCTCGACGGGCATGGTGGCGACGACCCGGTCGGCGGAGGCCTCCAGGATGCGGATGTCCATCCGGATCCCGAGGGCGCCCGCCGAGAACAGTGCGGGCAGGTCTATGCCCAGGGCGGCGTACTCGTCGAGGACTTCCTGCGGGAACTTCACGGTGTGCTGCTCGCCCATGGGTCTGCTCCGTTCGTCAACGATCGTTAACCGATGTGTGCGGTGCCGTTCTATCAGGCCGGTTCGAAGCGCACGACGACGGACTTGCTGGCGGGTGTGTTGCTGGTGTCGGCGGTGGAGTCGAGGGGGACCAGGACGTTGGTCTCGGGGTAGTAGGCGGCGGCGCAGCCGCGGGCGGTGGGGTAGTGCACGACGCGGAAGCCGGGGGCGCGGCGCTCGACGCCGTCGTTCCATTCGCCGACGAGGTCGGTGTAGGAGCCGTCGGGCAGGTTCAGCTCGGCGGCGTCGTCGGGGTGGACCATGACGACGCGGCGGCCGCCGGTGATGCCGCGGTAGCGGTCGTCGAGGCCGTAGATGGTGGTGTTGTACTGGTCGTGGCTGCGCAGGGTCTGAAGGAGCAGGCGGCCCGCGGGGACGCGCGGGTACTCGACGGGGGCGGCGGTGAAGTTGGCCTTGCCGGTCTTGGTGGGGAAGCGGCGCTCGTCGCGGGGGGCGTGGGGCAGCCGGAAGCCGCCGGGGTGGGCGACGCGGGCGTTGAAGTCCTCGAAGCCGGGGACGACGCGGGCGATGCGGTCGCGGATGGCGGCGTAGTCGCGTTCGAACTCCTCCCAGGGGGTCTTCGAGGCGCTGCCGAGGACGGCGCGGGCCATGCGGGCCACGATGGCGGGCTCGGAGAGCAGGTGGGGGGAGGCGGGGGCGAGGTTGCCGCGGGAGGCGTGGACCATGCCCATGGAGTCCTCGACGGTGACGAACTGCTTGCCGCTCGCCTGGACGTCCTTGTCGGTGCGGCCGAGGGTGGGCAGGATCAGGGCGCGCCGGCCGGTGACCGCGTGGGAGCGGTTGAGCTTGGTGGAGACGTGCACGGTGAGGGAGGCGCGGCGGACCGCGGCCTCGGTGACGTCGGTGTCGGGGGTGGCGCCGACGAAGTTGCCGCCCATGGCGAAGAAGACCTTGGCCTCGCCGTCGCGCAGGGCCTGGATGGAGCGGACGACGTCGAAGCCGTGGGCGCGCGGCGAGGTGATGGCGAATTCGCGGTCGAGGGCGTCGAGGAAGGCGGGCGCGGGGCGCTCGAAGATCCCCATGGTGCGGTCGCCCTGGACGTTGGAGTGGCCGCGGACGGGGCAGACGCCGGCGCCGGGGCGGCCGATGTCGCCGCGGAGCAGGAGGAGGTTGACGACCTCGCGGATGGTGGCGACGGCGTGCTTGTGCTGGGTGAGGCCCATGGCCCAGCAGACGATGGTGCGCCTGGAGGCCAGGATCATGTCCAGGGCGCGTTCGATCTCGGGGCGGGTGAGGCCGGTGGCGGTGAGGGTCTCGTCCCAGTCGGCCTTCCGGGCGACGGTGGCGAGCTCCTCGTAGCCGTGGGTGTGCTCGGCGATGAAGGCCTCGTCGGTGGCGCCCTCGGTCTCGATGACGAGTTTGTTGAGGAGCCGGAAGAGGGCCTGGTCGCCGCCGATGCGGATCTGCAGGAAGAGGTCGGTCAGGGCGGTGCCCTTGAGCATGCCGACGGGGTTCTGGGGGTTCTTGAAGCGTTCCGTGCCGGCCTCGGGCAGCGGGTTCACCGAGATGATCTTCGCGCCGGCGGTCTTGGCCTTCTCCAGGGCGGAGAGCATGCGCGGGTGGTTGGTGCCCGGATTCTGTCCGGCGACGATGATCAGTTCGGCCTGGTGGAGGTCTTCCAGGGAGACGCTGCCCTTGCCGATGCCGATGGTCTCGTTCAGGGCGGAGCCGGAGGACTCGTGGCACATGTTCGAGCAGTCCGGCAGGTTGTTGGTGCCGAACTCGCGGGCGAAGAGCTGGAAGAGGAACGCGGCCTCGTTGCTGGTGCGGCCCGAGGTGTAGAAGACGGCCTCGTCGGGGGAGGACAGGGCGCGCAGTTCCTCGGCGATGACCTCGAAGGCGCGTTCCCAGCTGACGGGCTCGTAGCGGTCGCCGCCCTCGGGGAGGTACATCGGTTCGGTGATGCGGCCCTGCTGGCCCAGCCAGTAGCCGGAGCGCGTCGCGAGGTCGGCGAGGGGGTGCTCGGCGAAGAACGCGGGGGTGACCCGGCGCAGGGTGGCCTCCTCGGCCACGGCCTTGGCGCCGTTCTCGCAGAACTCGGCGGTGTGCCGCTTGTCACCCTCGGGCCAGGCGCAGCCGGGACAGTCGAAGCCGTCCTTCTGGTTGACCTTGAGGAGGGTGCGGGCGGTACGGGCCAGGCCCATCTGCGCGTGCGCGATCTTGAGGGTGTGGCCGATCGCCGGGAGGCCGGCGGCCGCGTGCTGGGGCGGGGTGACCTGTGGTGCGTCCTGAACGGGGTCACCTGTGGGCGGCTTGGTCGCCATCGCGCTCTCCTTCGAGCGTACGTACGGGTGCAGCACGTACTGCCGCATCGCCCGATCCTTGCACGGCCGCGGGGAGAGGGGGAGGGCGGTCCGGCGCTCTCCGTCGACGTGGCGGGTGCGCCGGGGGCGCCCGGTGGGGCGGATGCGCCGGTGGAGACGGCACGGGCGGGAGGAGGGGGGCGACCGGTCGCCCGCGCCGGAATTGTCGGTGGGGAGCCCTAGGATCGGGGGCGTGGCAGATTCAGCATCGAAGAAGACCGACCAGACGACCGCAGCGGACCGCCCCCGCCTGATGCTCATGGACGGGCACTCCCTGGCGTACCGGGCGTTCTTCGCGCTGCCCGCGGAGAACTTCACGACCGCGACGGGCCAGCCGACCAACGCCATCTACGGCTTCGCGTCGATGCTGGCGAACACCCTGCGCGACGAGGCCCCCACGCACTTCGCGGTGGCGTTCGACGTGTCCCGCAAGACGTGGCGCTCGACGGAGTTCCCCGAGTACAAGGCGAACCGTTCCAAGACCCCCGACGAGTTCAAGGGGCAGGTCGAGCTGATCGGCGAGCTGCTCGACGCGATGAAGGTGCCGCGGTTCGCGGTCGACGGCTTCGAGGCCGACGACGTGATCGCGACGCTCGCGACCCAGGCCGAGGCCGCGGGCTTCGACGTGCTGATCGTCACCGGCGACCGGGACTCCTTCCAGCTGGTGTCCGAGCGCACCACCGTGCTCTACCCGACCAAGGGCGTCTCCGAGCTGACCCGCTTCACCCCGGAGAAGGTCGAGGAGAAGTACGGCCTCACCCCGCAGCAGTACCCGGACTTCGCGGCGCTGCGCGGCGACCCGTCCGACAACCTGCCCGGCATCCCGGGCGTCGGCGAGAAGACCGCCGCGAAGTGGATCACCCAGTTCGGGTCGTTCGCGGAGCTGGTGGAGCGCGCCGACGAGGTCAAGGGCAAGGCCGGGCAGAACTTCCGGGACCACCTGGAGGCCGTCAAGCTCAACCGGGTCCTGACCGAGATGGTCAAGGACGTGGAGCTGCCCAAGACCCCCGCCGACCTGGAGCGCGCCCCCTACGACCGGTCCGCGGTCACCGGGGTGCTGGACGTGCTGGAGATCCGCAACGCCTCGCTGCGCGAGCGGCTGCTGGCCGTGGACCCGGGCGCCGCCGAGGAGGAGGCCCCCGCTCCCGCGGCCGGCGTCGAGCTGGACGCGTCCGTGCTGGGCGCCGGCGAGCTCGCGCCGTGGCTCGCGGCCCACGCCGAGGGCCCCCTCGGCGTCTCCACCGTCGACAGCTGGGGCCTGGGCCAGGGCAACGTCTCCGAGGTCGCGCTGGCCGCGGCCGGCGGGGCGGCCGCCTGGTTCGACCCGTCCGCCCTGGACGAGGCCGACGAGAAGGCCTTCGCCGCCTGGGCCGCCGACGCGGACCGCCCCAAGGTCGTGCACAACGCCAAGGGCCTCATGCGGGTCTTCCCCGAGCACGGCTGGACCCTGGCCGGGGTCACCATGGACACCGCGCTCGCCGCGTACCTGGCCAAGCCCGGCCGGCGCTCCTTCGCCCTGGACGTGCTGTCCGTCGAGTACCTGGGCCGCGAGCTCCAGCCCCCGGCCGCCGACGGCCAGCTGGCCTTCGGCGCCGACGAGACCGCCGAGGCCGACGCCCTGATGGCACAGGCCCGCGCCGTCCTCGACCTCGGTGACGCCTTCACCGCGAAGCTGCCCGAGGTCGGCGCCGTCGAGCTGCTCCACGAGATGGAGCTGCCCACCTCGGAGCTGCTGGCCCGGCTGGAGCGGGCGGGCATCGCCGCCGACCGCGACCACCTGGAGGGCATGGAGCAGCAGTTCGCCGCGGCCGTGCAGCAGGCGGTGAAGGAGGCGCACGCGACGGTGGGCCACGAGTTCAACCTCGGCTCGCCCAAGCAGCTCCAGGAGGTGTTCTTCGGCGAGCTGGACCTGCCGAAGACGAAGAAGACGAAGACCGGCTACACGACGGACGCGGACGCGCTCGCCTGGCTGGCCACGCAGACCGACCACGAACTCCCGGTGATCATGCTCCGGCACCGGGAGCAGGCCAAGCTGCGCGTCACCGTGGAGGGCCTGGTCAAGGCGATCGCCGCCGACGGCCGGGTGCACACCAGCTTCAGCCAGACCGTCGCCGCGACCGGACGGCTCTCCTCCACCGACCCCAACCTGCAGAACGTGCCCGTGCGCACCGACGAGGGCCGCGCCATCCGCCGCGGCTTCGTCGTCGGCGAGGGCTACGAGTCCCTGATGACGGCCGACTACAGCCAGATCGAGCTGCGCGTCATGGCCCACCTCTCCGAGGACGAGGGCCTCATCGAGGCGTTCCTGTCCGGCGAGGACCTGCACACCACCGTCGCCTCCCAGGTGTTCGGGGTGGAGCGCTCCGCCGTCGACGCCGAGATGCGCCGCAAGATCAAGGCCATGTCCTACGGTCTGGCGTACGGGCTGTCCGCCTTCGGTCTCGCCCAGCAGCTGAACATCGAGCCCGCCGAGGCGCGCGGTCTGATGGACACCTTCTTCGAGCGGTTCGGCGGGGTGCGCGACTACCTCCAGCGCGTGGTGGACGAGGCACGGGCGACCGGGTACACGGCGACCGTGTTCGGGCGCCGCCGCTACCTGCCCGACCTCAACAGCGACAACCGCCAGCGCCGCGAGGCCGCCGAGCGGATGGCGCTCAACGCCCCCATCCAGGGCACCGCCGCCGACATCGTCAAGGTCGCGATGCTGCGCGTGGACAAGGCCCTCGCCGAGGCCGGACTGACCTCGCGGATGCTGCTCCAGGTCCACGACGAAATCGTGCTGGAGATCGCCCCCGGCGAGCGCGAGCGGGTCGAGGAGCTGGTGCGCCGGGAGATGGCCGCCGCCGTCGAACTGCGCGCCCCGCTCGACGTGTCCGTGGGCGTCGGCACGGACTGGGAGTCCGCCGCGCACTGACCCCGCACCGGTCGCGCCGACGCCCGTCCCCGCCTAGGCGGTGGGGACGGGCGTCCGCGCGTCCCGGCCCGTGCGGCCGCCCCCGCGCCGGTCGCGGTGACGCTCGCGCCGCTGGAGGAGGCGGACGAGGAGCCCGTAGAGCAGCAGACCGACGGCGAGGCCGCCGCCCGCGCCGAAGCAGACGGTCGGGATGATGTCGAGCGGGGTGCGGATCCGGTCGAAGAACGTGAAGAAACGCACCACCCGCAGCGTGATCCCCGCCGCCACGCACGCGGCCACCAGCGCGGCCCCCCACAGCGTCACCGCGCGGCCGAGCACCGGCACCGACGCGGGCACGGGCGCGGCCGGCAGCCGGCGCAGCGCGGTCGCCGTGAACCACAGCAGGACGACGGCGGCGACCGCCGAACTGCCGTACTGGACGAAGGAGTAG
The DNA here is from genome assembly GCF_002803845.1 of Streptomyces lavendulae subsp. lavendulae. Taxonomy (GTDB): domain Bacteria; phylum Actinomycetota; class Actinomycetes; order Streptomycetales; family Streptomycetaceae; genus Streptomyces; species Streptomyces lavendulae. The sequence goes on from NZ_CP024985.1 coordinate 6,174,179, forward strand.
AGCGGCAGGCCGAAGGCGAGGGGTTCGCCCAGCCGCGGCAGCGCGTTCGTCCCCCAGCGGTCCGCGTGCGTGAAGCTGTCCCACACCACGTGGGTGAGCGAGCCGGTCACCGCCGACAGGTAGAACCACAGCGCCAGCGCGGGCGCCCGGCGCTCCCGCCAGGACGCGCCGCGTACGAACGCGTACGTCCTGCCCCGCCAGGCCCGCGGCAGCAGGGCGATCAGCGGCTCGCGCAACAGGAGCCAGTACCCGGCGAGGAGGGCCGTCAGGACGGCGTCCACGGTGAGCACGCCCGGCAGCGAGTGCGCGAACGCGCCGTAGCCCATGACCCCCTGGACGACGGCGTCCGCGAAGTAGAAGGTGTCCGGCGCGAAGGACCCCAGCACCAGGGCGGAGGCGACGAGCGGCCCCCGGGCCCGGCCGGTCCGGCGGACGGCCGGAAGTACCGCGGCCGCATGGCTGAGTGTGAAGGGCATGACGCTGCTCCTGGTCCTTGGCGTCGGGACAGTATGCGTGACCTGCGCAGGGACGTGGGGATCCGGTGAATTCCGGGCCGCAGTGCGTGCCGTGTGCAGGGAGTTGACGTAGGGTCACGCGGACGTCTAGGGGAGGGGTCCCGCTCATGTCGGCACGAATAGTCGGACGCGGCCTGCGCAGGGGCGCGGCCGCGGCTCTGGTCTCGGCTCTGGTCGCCGCCGCGATGACGGCCTCGCAGGGCCCGGCCGCCGGACTCGCTGACCGGACGGCCGTGGCCGGAGAGGCCACCGGTCCGCAGGCCGCCGCGGTGGCGGGCGGCCCGGGCGCCTCCGGGGGCGACTCCTCCTACTTCACCGAACTCCCGCCGCTGGTCAGCCCGCAGCCCCCGGCCGTGCTGCTGCCGGAGGACGGGCAGGCGGCCGTCCGGCCGACGCCCGCTCCGACGCCCGACGCCGCGGCCGGGCAGGCGCCCGGGCAGAACGTGGTGCAGGTGGCGTGGGAGGGCGCGCAGGGGATCCCCGCGAGCGTGCTCGCCGCGTACCGGGAGGCCGAGCGGAAGGTGGGGGAGGGCGACCCCGGCTGCGGGCTGCGCTGGCAACTGCTCGCCGCGATCGGCAAGGTCGAGTCGGGCCAGGCGCGCGGCGGGCAGGTCGACGCCGCCGGGACCACGCTGCGGCCCATCCTGGGGCCCGTGCTCGACGGCAACGGCTTCGCGAACATCTCCGACACCGACGGCGGGGCCTACGACGGCGACGCCCGCCACGACCGGGCCGTCGGGCCGATGCAGTTCATCCCCTCCACCTGGGCGGCGTGGGGGGCGGACGCGAACGGCGACGGACGGCGCGACCCGAACAACGTCCACGACGCGGCCCTGGCGGCCGGCCGCTACCTGTGCGCGGGGAGCCGGGACCTGCGGACCGGGGCGGGCCTGGACCGGGCGGTGCTCTCGTACAACCAGTCCGCGGAGTACCTGAGGACGGTGCGGTCCTGGTACGCGTACTACCTCCAGGGCACGCACGAGGTCCCGGACGCGGGCGGTTCCGGCGGCGGTGGCGGTACGGGGGCCGGTGCCGGCACCGGTGCGGGTACGGGTACGGGTACGGGGCAGCCGACGGGCCCGAAGCCGACGCCCACCCCCACCCCGAAGCCGAAGCCGAAGCCGACTCCCGCGCCGACGCCGAGCCCGACTCCCACGCCGACTCCCACGCCGACGCCGAGCCCGACTCCCACGCCGACGCCGAGCCCGACTCCCACGCCGACGCCGAGCCCGACCCCGACTCCCACGCCGACGCCCACTCCCACGCCGACCTCGACCCCCACCCCGACGCCGACCCCCAAGCCCACCCCCTCCGCGTCGGCCTCCCCCTCGGCGACGCCCTCCGCCCCGGCTTCGCCCAAGGCGAGCCCCACCCCGGGCGCGCTCCCCCCGCGAACCCCGTAGGGCCCGGCTCCCCCCACGAACCCCGTAGCGCCCGCCGCCCGCCGTGGGCCGTGGGCCACAGGCCCGTCCCGCCCGCCGCCCGGGCGGGACGGGCCTTCTTCGTGCAGGTCCAGACGGGTTCTCATCTCGCCCCCGCGTTGCTACGGTACGCCTCCCTGACGCCCCATCAGATATCGGAGGCCCCGGCATGCGCGCACTCGTCGCCGCCGCCATCGGGCTGGCCGCCGCGCTGGCCCTCGTCCTCGCCGTCACGGCGTTCGGGGCGCCGGAGGGCAAGACCTCCCCCAAGCCCCTGCTCACCACCGCGCCCGCCGCGCCCGGAAAGTAGAGGAGGCCGGCCGTGCGACGCAGAGCGAGTCTCGTCCTGCTTGCCCTCGCCGTGTTCTGCGCAGCCCTCGCACCGCTGCTGCGCTGGTACGCGTACCCCAGGCTCGCCAAGATCCCGCCGGGCCAGTACCAGGAGATGGTCCTGGAGGCCAAGGACGCGACCCTCCTCGACTACGCGGGCGGCATGCAGCCGAAGAAGGTCGACAAGGTCACCATCGTCCAGACCCTCAAGGGCAACGTCGAGGCGTCCCGGGAGGTCGAGGCCGACGCCGGCAAGGACGTCGTCGTCTGGGACACCCTGACCTACATCATCGGGCCCGACGGCAAGATGGTCTCCCGGATCCCCGAGCGCTACCTCTTCGACGCCCACACCCAGGACCCGGTGCACGCCACCGGCGAGATGGTCGACGGAGACCCGGTCAAGCGCGAGGGCATCGAGTTCAAGTGGCCGTTCTTCACCGAACCCCGCGACTACCTCTACTTCGACGCGCAGACCCGCACCTCCTCCCCGATCCACTACGTCGGACCGCGCACCTACCGGGGCATGGAGGTCTACTGCTTCGAGCAGACCGTCCCCTGGACCAAGGTGCCCATGCCGAAGAAGATGCCCATCGAGGGCATCGACCCGGCCACGATCGAGCAGACCACCGGCACCACCCTCTGGTACACGGTCAAGGCCCGCTTCTGGGTCGACCCCGTCACCGGCGCCCCCGTCAACGCCGAGCAGGACATCCAGCAGGAGATGCGCGGCGGCATCGCGGCGGGCGCCCCCGACGGCAGGCTCACCGCCTTCGCCGGGCACGTCACGATCCGGCCCGACTACGCGAAGTACACCTTCGACCTGGTCGCCTCGAACCGTACGAAGGTCCTCGCGCTCCACACGTACGCCCCGGCCGGCCTCGCCGCGGCCGGCCTGGCGCTGCTGGCGGCCGCCCTCTGGCTGGAGGCCCGCGGCCGCCGGAGGGAGGACGGGGTCAGCGCCTGAGCCGGGCGTTGGTGTGCCGGGTCGGCTCCGCGGTCGCCGGGTCCTCGGGCCACGGGTGCTTGGGGTAGCGGCCGCGCAGCTCGGCGCGGACCGCGCGGTAGCCGCCCTGCCAGAAGGAGGCCAGGTCGGCCGTGACGGCGGCCGGGCGCCCGGCCGGCGACAGCAGGTGGACCAAGACCGGCACCCCGGCCACGCGCGGGGTCTCGGCCAGCCCGAACAGCTCCTGGAGCTTGACCGCGAGGACGGGCTGCTCGGCCGCGTAGTCCACGCGGATCCGCGAACCGCTGGGCACCTCGATCCGTTCCGGGGCCAACTCGTCCAGCCGGGCGGCCTCGCCGCCGGCCCAGGGCAGCAGCCGGTTCAGGGCCTGGCCCGCGTCGATCCGGGCCAGGTCGGCGCGGCGGCGGGCCCGTGACAGCTCCGGCTCCAGCCACTCGTCGGCCCGCTCCAGCAGCGCCGCGTCGTCCGCCACGTCGGGCCAGGCGCCGCCCAGGGTCCGGTGCAGGAAACCGAGGCGGGCCCGCAGCCCCTGCGCGTCCGCGGACCAGCGCAGCAGGCCCAGGCCCTCCGTGCGCAGCCCGTCGAGCAGGGCCGCCCGGACCAGTGCCGGGTCGGGGTCGCGCAGCGGGCGCGAGGCCAGCTCGACCGCGCCGAGCCGGGTGACGCGCCGGGCCACGAGGTCCCCGTCCTCCCAGTGCACCTCCTCGCCCCCGGACCGCAGGTGGGCGGCGGCGGCCAGGGCGGTGTCCTCGTCGATGACGGCGGCCAGGCGGACACGGGCGGAAGCGGAGTGCGGGGCCCGGTCGGCGACCGCGACGGCCAGCCAGGGCGCGCTGCGCAGCCCCGACCCCTCGCCGGTCTCGGCCCCGGTCCCGGAGGCCATGAGGAACCCGCCGCCCCCCTTGGCCCTCGCCACCCGCTCGGGGAACGCGAGCGCGGCCACGAGCCCGGCGGCGGAGTCGTCGGTCGCGGCCCCGCCGCCCGGGCCCCGGCCCGGACCCCGCTCCTCGGACGCCGCGGGAGCCGGATTCCGGCCGCCGCCACCCGTCGCCCCGCCGGAGGACACGGCCCGCTCCAGCCGGCGCACCTCCGCGCGCCAGCGTCCCGCGTAGGCGTCGCCGCCGTGCCGGGCCGCCCGCCAGGCGCCCGCGAGGTCGTCCCCGTACTCCCGCGGCGGTTCCTCGCTCAGCAGCGCCACCAGCTCCGCGGCCCGCCGCGCGCCCAGCGCCTCCGTACCGTCCAGCAGCGCCCGCGCCAGCCGCGGGTGCAGCCCCAGCCGGGCCATCCGCAGCCCGCGCGGGACCGGCCGGCCCGCGGGGCCGACCGCACCGACGACCGACAGCACCTCCCGCGCGGCGGCCATGGCCCCGGCCGGCGGCGGGTCCAGCAGGGCCAGCCCGGTGGCGTCCGGGTCGCCCCAGCAGGCGGCCTGGAGCGCGAACGCCGCCAGGTCCGCGGTCCGGATCTCGGGGGAGGGGAAGGAGGCCAGCCGCGCGTCCTCCGCCTCCGCCCAGCAGCGGTACACCGTTCCCGGCGCCTCCCGCCCGGCCCGCCCGGCCCGCTGACGGCCCGCCGCGCGCGACGCCCGTACGGTGGCCAGCGCGCCCAGGCCCCGCGCGTGGTCCACGCGGGGTTCGCGGGCGAGTCCCGAGTCCACGACCACCCGTACGCCGGGCACGGTCAGGCTCGACTCCGCGACGGCGGTCGCCAGGATCACCCGGCGGTGCGCCGCCGGGGTCAGCGCCGCGTCCTGGACGGCGGCGGGCGCCCGGCCGTGCACCTGGAGCACCTCCGCGTCCACCCCGCCCAGCTGCCCGGCGACCCGGGCCAGCTCGCCCACGCCGGGCAGGAAGCACAGCACGTCGCCGGAACGTTCCGCCAAGGCCCGGCGGACCACCGACGCCACGTGCGCCAGCTGCGCCGGGTCCACCAGCATCCCGTGCGGGGGCCGCACCGGCCGGGCCGGCGGTGCCCACACCGTCTCCACCGGGTACGAGACGCCCGCGGCCTCGACCACCGGCGCCGGGACCCCGTCCGCGCCGCCGAGCAGCCGGGCCCAGCCCGCCGCGTCCGTGGTCGCCGAGGCCGCCACCAGCCGCAGCTCCGGGCGCAGGGCCGCGCGCACGTCGAGGAGGAAGGCGGCGGCGGTGTCGGCGTCCAGGTGCCGCTCGTGGCACTCGTCCAGCACCACCACGTCCACCCCGGCCTGCTCCTGGTCCCGCTGGAGCCGCTGGAGCAGGACACCGGTGGTGACCACCTCCACGCGGGTCGAGGGCCCCACGACCCGCTCCCCGCGCACGGTGAAGCCCACCGAGGCGCCCGGCTGCTCGCCCAGCAGCCACGCCATCCGCCGCGCGGCGGCCCGGGCGGCGATCCGCCGGGGCTCGGCCACCAGCACCCGGCGCTCCGGGCCGCCCCCCACCAGCCCCGCGAGCACCAGGGGCACCAGCGTGGTCTTGCCGGTGCCGGGCGGGGCGCACAGCACCGCCGCGCCCCGGTCCTCCAGGGCCGAGACGAGCGCGGGCAGGCACTCCCGTACGGGCAGGGCGTCGAGGGCGGCGCTGCGGATCATGTCAGTCGCGCTCGCAGACGAAGATCGCGGTTCCCGGGATCAGGTTGCCGCGCAGCGGGGACCAGCCGCCCCACTCCTGGGTGTTCCACGCGGGCCACTCGGGCTCCACCAGGTCCAGCAGCCGGAATCCGCCCGCGACCACGTCCCGGACCCGGTCGCCGAGGGTGCGGTGGTGCTCGACGTAGACGGCGCGCCCCTGCTCGTCCTGCTCGACGTACGGGGTCCGGTCGAAGTAGGAGGCGGCGACGGAGAGGCCCTCCGGGCCCGGCTCGTCGGGGAACGCCCAGCGCAGGGGGTGGGTGACGGAGAAGACCCAGCGGCCGCCGGGGCGCAGGACGCGGTGCACCTCGCGCATCACGTTCACCGGGTCGGCGACGAAGGGGACGGCCCCGTAGGCCGAGCAGGCCAGGTCGAAGGATCCGTCGCGGAAGGGCAGCCGGCCGGCGTCGGCCTCGACGAGCGGGACCTCACCGCCGATGCGCAGGGCGTGCTGGAGCTGGCGGTGGGAGAGGTCCAGGGCCACCGGCCGGGCGCCCCGGGCGGCGAGCCAGCGCGAGCACTGGGCGGCCCCGGCGCCGATCTCCAGGACGTCCTTGTCCTTGAGGGAGGCGGCCGGTCCCAGCAGGGCGGCCTGCTCCTCGTCGAGGCCCTCCGGACCCCAGACGAAGCGGTCGTCGCCGAGGAAGGCGCCGTGTTCGCTCTGGTAGTCGTCGGCGTTGCGGTCCCACCAGCCGCGGCTCGCCCGGCTGCTCTCCGCTTCCCCGGCGTCACGCCGGGTGGCCTCGGCGTCGTCCCCGGTGGCGCTTTCGGCGTCGTACGCGTCTTCGGGGGCGTAGTCCTCTTGGTTCATGGGGCCCGTCGTCGTAGTCTGCGGATGGGTTCTGGATTGCTCATCGGGGCGTCCCCGCCCACGAATTGTGCCGGTTGTGCGGTGATCTGCCCGCGGTGTGCGCCTTCGCGCATTGACCCTGTCCGGCTGCCCCCGTATGCTACAAGTTGCGCTGCGAGCCTGTGCTCCTCAGACCTAGCAGGCTGCGCTTGCATCTGTTGATGTCCCCTCGGTTTTCGAGGCCCTTCCCCTGCGGGGAATCTGGGCTTCTTTGGCTGTCCGGCTTCTTCGGCAGATGCCGATAAGGGCTCCCGGCGTAGCAGTACCTACGACTTTCTGTCCGTAACCGGAGCCCTTTCCCACATGACGAGCAGCACCGAGACCACCGCCACCACCCCTCCGCAGGTAGCGGTCAACGACATCGGTAACGCGGAAGCCTTCCTGGCCGCGATCGACGAGACGATCAAGTACTTCAACGACGGCGACATCGTCGACGGCGTCATCGTGAAGGTCGACCGGGACGAGGTCCTGCTCGACATCGGTTACAAGACCGAAGGCGTGATCCCGAGCCGCGAGCTCTCGATCAAGCACGACGTCGACCCGAACGAGGTCGTCAAGGTCGGCGACGAGATCGAGGCCCTGGTTCTCCAGAAGGAGGACAAGGAAGGCCGCCTGATCCTGTCCAAGAAGCGCGCTCAGTACGAGCGTGCCTGGGGCACGATCGAGAAGATCAAGGAAGAAGACGGCATCGTCACCGGTACCGTCATCGAGGTCGTCAAGGGTGGTCTCATCCTCGACATCGGCCTCCGCGGCTTCCTGCCGGCCTCCCTCGTCGAGATGCGTCGCGTCCGCGACCTCCAGCCCTACGTGGGCAAGGAGCTCGAGGCGAAGATCATCGAGCTGGACAAGAACCGCAACAACGTGGTCCTGTCCCGCCGCGCCTGGCTTGAGCAGACCCAGTCCGAGGTTCGCCAGACGTTCCTCACCACCCTGCAGAAGGGTCAGGTCCGCTCCGGCGTCGTCTCCTCGATCGTCAACTTCGGTGCCTTCGTGGACCTGGGCGGCGTCGACGGTCTCGTGCACGTCTCCGAGCTGTCCTGGAAGCACATCGACCACCCGTCCGAGGTTGTCGAGGTCGGCCAGGAGGTCACCGTCGAGGTTCTCGACGTGGACATGGACCGCGAGCGCGTCTCCCTGTCGCTGAAGGCGACGCAGGAGGACCCGTGGCAGCAGTTCGCCCGGACCCACCAGATCGGTCAGGTCGTCCCGGGTAAGGTCACCAAGCTGGTTCCGTTCGGTGCGTTCGTCCGCGTGGACGAGGGCATCGAGGGTCTGGTCCACATCTCCGAGCTGGCCGAGCGCCACGTGGAGATCCCGGAGCAGGTCGTCCAGGTCAACGACGAGATCTTCGTCAAGGTCATCGACATCGACCTTGAGCGTCGCCGGATCTCGCTGTCGCTGAAGCAGGCCAACGAGTCCTTCGGTGCCGACCCGGCGTCGGTCGAGTTCGACCCGACCCTGTACGGCATGGCCGCGTCCTACGACGACCAGGGCAACTACATCTACCCCGAGGGCTTCGACCCCGAGACCAACGACTGGCTTGAGGGCTACGAGACCCAGCGCGAGACGTGGGAGCGCCAGTACGCCGAGGCGCAGGTCCGCTTCGAGCAGCACCAGGCGCAGGTCATCAAGAGCCGCGAGGCCGATGAGGCCGCTGCCGCCGAGGGCGCTGCCGCCCCGGCCGCCGGTGGCAACGCCGGTGGCGGCGCCAGCCTCTCCGGTGGTTCGTACTCCTCCGAGGGTGCGGACGAGACCTCCGGCGCCCTGGCGTCGGACGAGGCCCTGGCCGCGCTCCGCGAGAAGCTGGCCGGCGGCCAGAGCTGATCGCAGCGCAGCACAGGCATCGCGCCACGGCGTGAGCTGAGCTGAAAGACGAGGCCCGTCCCCTCCGGGGGGCGGGCCTCGTCGCGTCGTTCTTCCTGTGAAAGCCGCCAACTGGGGAATGGCCGGGCCGCCTTGGACGTTGGCACGGGAGAACACGGCGCGAGGGAGGAGTGGTGAGGGTGCTTGATCCACAGGGTCTGTACGAATGGGACGCCAAGGGCCTGGCGGTGGCCGACCTGGCGCTCGCCCAGGACTCGGCCGGGCTGGTCATGCTCTACCACTTCGAGGGGTACATCGACGCGGGCGAGGCCGGCGAGCAGATCGTCGAGCGACTCCTGGAGACCCTGCCGCACCAGGTGGTGGCCCGGTTCGACGCCGACCGGCTGGTGGACTACCGGGCCCGGCGCCCGCTGCTGACCTTCAAGCGCGACCACTGGACGGACTTCGAGGAGCCCCGGCTGGAGGTCCGCCTCGTCCAGGACGCCACCGGCGCGCCCTTCCTGCTGCTCTCCGGCCCCGAGCCGGACGTGGAGTGGGAGCGTTTCGCCGTCGCCGTCCGCCAGATCGTCGAGCGGCTCGGAGTCCGGCTCTCGGTCAACTTCCACGGCATCCCCATGGGCGTCCCGCACACCCGTCCCGTCGGCATCACCCCGCACGGCAACCGGACCGACCTGATGCCCGGCCACCGCAGCCCCTTCGACGAGGCGCAGGTGCCCGGCAGCGCCGAGTCGCTGGTGGAGTTCCGCCTCGGCCAGTGGGGACACGACGTGCTGGGCGTCGCCGCCCACGTTCCGCACTACGTCGCCCGCTCCGCGTACCCGGACGCCGCCCTCACCGCGCTGGAGGCGATCACCGCCGCGACGGGGCTGGTCCTGCCGGCCGTCGCGCACGCCCTGCGCACCGAGGCGCACCGCACGCAGACCGAGATCGACCGGCAGATCCGCGAGGGCGACGAGGAGCTCGTCAGCCTGGTCCAGGGTCTGGAGCACCAGTACGACGCCGCGGCGGGGGCCGAAACCCGGGGGAACATGATCGCCGAGCCCGCCGAGATCCCGTCGGCGGACGAGATCGGCCGCGAGTTCGAGCGCTTCCTCGCCGAGCGCGAGGGCGAGGCGTAGGCGGGAGGGCCGCGTGGCCTGTGGGGGCCTGGCCTTCGCGGGGCGGCGGGGCCTAGGGTTCACAGCATGTTGAAAGTGGGCCTGACAGGCGGAATCGGTGCCGGCAAGAGCGAGGTCTCGCGGCTGCTGGCGGGGTACGGGGCGGTCGTCGTGGACGCCGACCGGATCGCACGGGAGGTCGTGGAGCCGGGCACCCCCGGGCTCGCGGCCGTGGTGCGGGCCTTCGGGGACTCCGTGCTCACCGCCGACGGGTCGCTCGACCGGCCCGCGCTGGGCGCCGTCGTCTTCGCCGACCAGGAGCGGCTGCGGACGCTGAACGCGATCGTCCACCCCCTGGTCGGGGCCCGGTCCGCCGAGCTGGAACGGGCGGCGGGGCCCGACGCGATCGTGGTGCACGACGTACCGCTGCTCGCGGAGAACGGCCTCGCGCCCCTGTACGACCTGGTCGTGGTCGTGGACGCCGCCCCGGCGACCCAGCTGGCCCGGCTCACCGCGTTGCGCGGCATGACCGAGGACGAGGCGCGGGCCAGGATGGCGGCGCAGGCCACGCGGGAGCAGCGGTTGGCGGTGGCCACGCTGGTCATCGACAACGACGGGCCGCTGGAGGCGCTGGAGCCGCAGGTGCGCGCGGTGTGGAAGGAACTCGTGGCGCGGGCGGCGGAACCCGTGGCCCCGCAGGAGACGGTCGGCGACTGAGCCGGCGCGGTCGGTGGAGAGTCCGCCCGGTCGGTGGAACGGGCGCAGCGGCCGGGGGGCGTTGAACGCGCCCCCGGAGGGAAGGAAAGTCTTCGTGTCCGATACCCCGCCCCCGCCGCCCCAGCAGCCGCCCGCCCCGGGCCCGGGCCCGCGGGAGACCAGTCCCGAGACCCACGTCATCGACTACCGGGCCGCCGAGCGGCTGCTCGCCGCCCGCGACCCGCGCGGCGCGCTGCGGCTCCTCGACTCCGTCATAGCCGCCCACCCCGAGAACACGGCGGCCCGGCTGCTGCGCGCACGGGCCTTCTTCGCGTCGGCCCAGCTGCGTGCGGCGGAGCGGGAGTTCGCGCTGGTGCTGGAGCGCGAGCCGGACAACGCCTTCGCCCACTTCGCGCTCGCCCGGACCCACGAGCGGTCCGGGCGGCACGAGCAGGCGCGGCGCCACTTCCGGCTCGCCGCCGCCCTCGACCCGCAGCCCGAGTACCTGGCCGCGGCCCGCTTCGAGAAGTGACTCAGGGACGGCGGCGCGGCGGCTCGTACGGGGGCACGTCAGGGCCCGGCTGGTAGTGCGGGCCCTGGTGGATGTGCCGGACGACGACGGCCATGTCCACCGCCGCCACCGCCACGAGCACCGCGCACGCGGCCGCCCACCCGGGAAGGCCCGCCAGCGAGAACACGGCCGCGCCGGCGGCTCCCCACAGCAGCCCCCACAGACTCAGCCAGAGCCGCAGGCGCAGCGGGCTGCGTGCGGTCACCGGCTCGTTTCCGGTACGCATGGACATCGCCTCACGTCCATGGTCCCACCGGCCGGGGCAAGGCGGCCACGGTCAGGGGTCGAGCCGGTTCACGGCCGTGGTGGTCGTCTTCCTGAAGGCGGGTACCGGGGCGTCGGTCAGGTGGCCCATCCGCCCCCACATCACCGCGGTCACCGTGGAACCGTCCCGTCCGATGCCGTACGGGTGCACGCCCGGCTCGGACTCGGGGACGGAGGTGTCGACCCCGTAGGCGTGCGCGCCCTCCTCGACGGCCAGCTTTCCGTAGTCCTGCAAGGGGCCGTGCCGCCGCTGACGGCCGTCGTACGGTCGCACGTGTGGGCCTCGGGATGCGACCACGCCTACCTCTCCGAGCGGGCCCCGGCCGACGTGCCCGCGCTGCCCGTGGAGGCGGACGCCCCTGCCTGGGCGCGCCCCGGCCGCCGGCCCGGCCCGTCGGGGGCAACGGCGCCGGGGAGCCGGTCCCGGCGCCGGCCTTCCCCTGCGGGTCTCGGCGGCCGATCCCGCGGTGCTGAGGGTGGAGGCCGCCGCCACGGGATGCGACTGCGAGTGGCACCTCGACCTGCGCTGGAGCGGCCCCGGCGGATCCTCGGGCACCCTGCGGCTGGACGACTCCGGTCGGCCGTGGCGGACCAGCGCCACGGCGGGGCGGTCCGTGTACGGGTTCGCGAGCGAGCAGGGCCGCCGGACCCGCTGACCGGTTGCCGTCCGCCCGTCGCCGGAGGGCGTCCGCGCAGGTCAGCGGCGGTTGTCAGCGGGCCCGCCTAGACTCGGCGGCAGTGGATCCGCCATGACCGGGCGGGGCCGGACACCTGGGAGGGGGCGCCGTGGGCACGCCGCAGACCATGCCGCAGCAGTACCGGCAGGGGCCTGCCCCCGCGCCCCCGTCGCCCCTGCTCCGGCGGGCGGCCGTGTTCCTCCCCGCCGCCGTCCCGCGCGAGGGGCGGGTGGCCTTCTGGTGCCCCGAAGGGGATCCGCTGCCCGAGACCGGTACCCCCGGCCCGCTCCAGGTGGTCCGCCCGCACGGCGCGGGGGTGCGGACCCGTACCGTGCCCGCCGTGACCCTGTCCGTGGCCGAGGCCCTGCCCGTGCTCGTCGGGGCGCCCCACAGCCCCGCCGCGCATCCCGCCACCCGCGCCTGGGGCACTGCCGCCCGGCTCGCGCTGTCCCTCACCGCGCGCGGCCGCCTGCTGCCGGGGCTCACCCCCGACGGGGTCGACGCCTGGCGGGCCGGGCCCCTCGACGCCGAGGACGTCGCGTACCTGCGCGCCCTCGCGGCCGCCCTCCCGTACGAGGCGTACGCCACCCCGCTCGAAGGCCGCCGCCCGCTGACGCTGCCCGAACCGGAGGCCCTGGTACGGGCGTTCCTGGACGCCGTGGCCGACACCCTGCCCCGTACCCCGGCCGCGCCGTTCGCCGCCGGGCGGCCGTTCGCCGCGCGGGAGCCCCAGCGGGTGCCGGGGATACGGGAGTGGGCCACGCAGGTCGCGGCCGGCGCCGATGCGGGGGTGGGAGTCTCGCTGCGGCTCGACCTGTCCTCCTTCCGTCTGTTCGACGAGGCCGAGCCGGAGGACGTGCGCCGCGCCGGAGCCGCTGTGGTCCAGGTGCACAGCCTCGCCGATCCGACCCTGGTGACCGATGCCGGGCTGCTGTGGGCCGGGGCGGCGGCCGCCGGGTTCGGCCCCCGTGCCCGGATCGACGCCGTGCTCGCGCTGCGCCGGGCCGCCCGGGTCTGGCCGCCGCTGCTGCGCCTGCTCGACCAGCCCGTGCCCGATGCCCTGGCCCTGTCGGACCCGGAGCTCGAAGACCTGCTGGGCACCGCCGCGCCCCGCCTCGCGGCGGCCGGAGTACAGGTCCACTGGCCGCGCGAGCTGGCCCGTACGCTCTCGGCGACCGCCGTCGTCCGGTCCACCGCGCCCGGTTCCGCCACCGACGGCACCGCGTTCTTCGACGCGGCCGGGCTGTTCGCCTTCTCCTGGGAGCTGGCCCTGGGCGGGGACCGGCTCACCCCGGGGGAGATGGACGCCCTCGCGCAGGCGCACCGGCCGGTGGTCCGGCTGCGCGACCGGTGGGTCCGCGTCGATCCGGAGCTGGTGCGCAAGGCCCGCAAGCGGGAGCTGGGGCTGCTGGACCCGGTGGAGGCGCTGGCCGCCGTGCTGAGCGGGTCCGCCGAGGTCGACGGGGAGAGCGTGCCGGCCGTCCCGGTCGGGGCGCTGGCCGCGCTGCGCGAGCGGCTGACCGGGGAGCCGGCGGAAGTGGTGGCGCCGGTGGGGTTGCGGGCGACGTTGCGGGACTACCAGCTGCGGGGTCTGGCGTGGCTGGACCTGATGACCTCGCTCGGGCTGGGCGGTTGCCTGGCCGATGACATGGGGTTGGGCAAGACGGTCACGCTGATCGCCCTGCACCTGCACCGGGCCCGGCCCGAGCCGACGCTGGTGGTCTGCCCGGCGTCCCTGCTGGGGAACTGGCAGCGGGAGATCGAGAAGTTCGCGCCCGGGACACCGGTGCGCCGCTTCCACGGCGCGGGCCGCAGCCTGGACGGCCCGGCCGGCGGCTTCGTGCTCACCACGTACGCCACCATGCGGGCGGCGGCCGCCCAACTGGCCGAGCAGCGTTGGGGCATGGTCGTCGCCGACGAGGCCCAGCACGTCAAGAACCCGCACTCGGCGACGGCGAAGGCGCTGCGGACCATCCCGGCCCCGGCCCGCGTGGCCCTGACAGGCACCCCGGTCGAGAACAACCTCTCGGAGCTGTGGGCCCTGCTCGACTGGACCACCCCGGGTCTGCTGGGCCCGCTCACCACCTTCCGGGCCCGCCACGCCCGCCCGGTGGAGCACCAGCAGGAGGAGGACGGGGGCAACGAGGCGGCCGTCGCCCGGCTGGCGGCGCTGGTGCGGCCGTTCCTGCTGCGCCGCAAGAAGTCCGATCCGGGGATCGCCCCCGAACTGCCGCCGAAGACCGAGACGGACCACCCGGTGTCCCTGACCCGGGAGCAGGCCTCGCTCTACCAGGCGGCGGTGGAGGAGGCGATGGCGGTGATCGAGTCGAGCGAGGGCATGGAACGGCGCGGCATGATCATGAAGTTGCTGGCCTCGCTCAAGCAGATCTGCAACCACCCCGCCCAGTACCTGAAGGAGGATCCGCCCCGGATTCCGCACCGTTCGGGGAAACTCGCCCTGCTCGACGAGCTCCTGGACACGATCCTGGCCGAGGACGGTTCGGTGCTGGTCTTCACCCAGTACGTGACCATGGCCCGGATCCTGGAGAGGCACCTCGCCGACCGCGGCATCCCCTGCCGGCTCCTGCACGGCGGCACCCCCGTCCCGCGCCGCGAGGAACTCGTCGACCTGTTCCAGTCCGGCGAGGTCCCCGTCTTCCTGCTCTCCCTCAAGGCCGCCGGCACCGGCCTCAACCTCACCCGCGCCGGGCACGTCGTCCACTACGACCGCTGGTGGAACCCCGCCGTCGAGGAACAGGCCACCGACCGCGCCTACCGCATCGGCCAGACCCAGCCCGTCCAGGTCCACCGGATCATCGCCGAAGGCACCGTCGAGGACCGCATCGCCGAGATGCTGGAGGCCAAGCGCGCCCTGGCCGACGCGGTGCTGGGCTCCGGCGAGTCGGCGCTGACCGAGCTGACCGACCGGGAGCTGGCCGATCTCGTCTCCCTGCGGAGGCCGGCGTGATCACCGCGCGGGACGACCGCCGCCGCACCTTCGAGACCGTGCCCGCGGGCGTGGAGGCGGCGACCTGGTGGGGGCGCTCCTGGGTGGCCGCCCTGGAGGAGCGCGCGCACGACGGCGCCCGGCTGGCGCGGGGCCGTTCGTACGCGGCCGAGGGCCACGTCGACGCGGTCACGGTCACCCCGGGCCGGATCGTGGCGTACGTGCGGGGCAGCCGGGCCCGCCCGTACCGGACCGAGCTGTCGCTGGCCGCCTTCACCGACACCGAGTGGGCCGAGGTCCTGGAGGAGGTGGCGGCGGACCCCGCGGCCCTGGGGGCCCTGCTGGAACGGGAGGTCCCGCAGTCGCTCGCGCGGACGGTCCTGCCCGGCGCGGGCGAGCTCGTCGTGCGCTGCTCCTGCCCGGACGTGGGGCGGCCGCCCTGCAAGCACGCCGCGGCACTCTGCTACCGGGCGGCCCGGCTGCTGGACGCCGACCCCTTCGTCCTGCTGCTCGTGCGCGGCCGCGGGGAGCGCGAGCTCCTGGAGGAGCTGGCCCGGCGCAACGCGGCCCACGCCGCGCGCGAACAGCCCGACGCCGCACCGGACTTCCCCGGAGTTCCCGCCCGCGCGGCGGTGGCCCGTACCGTCCTGCCGCCGCTGCCCCTCCCGCTGGCCGCGCCCGCCGCCGTCGGTCTGCCGCCCGCCTACCCGGCGGACCCGGCCGCCCCGGACCCGCTGGCCCTGGACCAGCTCGCCACCGACGCCGCCGCCCGCGCCTTGGTCCTGCTCGGCACCGGAGCCGATCCGACCGGCGGGCTCACGCCGTGGCAGGACGCCGTCCGGCTGGCCTCCGCGCATCCCACGGCCGGCCTCACCGGCGCCGCCCGGACCCTGTACCGGGACCTGGCCCGGGCCACCGGCCGCACCAGCACCGACCTGGCCCGCGCCGCCGCGGCCTGGCGCCAGGGCGGTCTGTCCGCCCTGACCGTCCTCGACGAGCCCTGGGACCCCCCGGCCGGCCCCTTCGACCGGGCCCGGCCCGCCCTCCTCGCGGCGGGCCAGGGCTCCTTCCGGCCCGAGCGCAACCGGCTCACCTCCGGCACCCGCCAGCTCCGCCTGAGCCGCGAGGGCCTCTGGTACGGCTACGAGTCCCGCCCCGGTGGCGACGACTGGTGGCCCACTTCGGCCCCCGCCTCCACGGACCCGCTCACCGCCCTGCCCCGGTGACGGCGGCGGCCCACGCCGACAGGGCCGTGAAGTCGCGCTCGCGCAGGCCGTGGCGGGGGTGGACGCGCAACAGCAGGGCCGGGGAGGGATGATGGGCGGCCACCCACGCCCGGTCCTCCTCAGTGATCATGTCGTCGACCCAGGCGAAGGGGCGGCCGGCCGCCCAGTCCAGGAGGGGCCGGGTCTTCCAGAAGAGCCCGTCGGGGTCGCGGGCGAAGAGCTCCGGCCACTCGATGACCGGAAGGTCGTCGGGAAGGCCTATGCGCGGGGCGACCAAGGTGTTGGCCTGGTGCGTCCAGGCCGTGGCCCAGGCGAGGTCGAAGGGCAGGGCCAGCAGCCGGGCCCCGTGGCCGGGGTGGAGCCGCACCCGCAGGCCGCGCCGGGCCCGGCGGGACTCCGGGTCGCGGTAGGAGAGCCAGACGTCGGGGCGCATGCGGTGGCTCGCGTACCCGCGCAGGGCGGCGAAGGGGTCGCGGAAGGGGTTGAGGGGGCCGTCCACGTCCAGGAGCAGCAGCGGTCGTTCCGTCATGAAGTAGGCACTACCCAGTACACGATGGAGTGAAATGCTTACCGCCTCTATAACCCGAATGGGTTCACGGCGTTGTTCCGGGTGTGGGCGAGATGCCCCGAACCCCTCCGGAAAGCAGGAAAACTGATGCGTCACAGTCGTCGGAATGGCTTGATCGCGGCGATGGTCGCGGGCGGTGGACTGGCGGTCGCGGGGGTGGGTGCCTTCGCCCACGCCGACGCGGACGCGGGCGGGCGTGCGGAACGCTCGCCGGGCCTCCTCTCGGGCAACCTCGTGCAGTTGCCCGTGCACGTCCCGGTGAACGTGTGCGGGAACACGGTGAGCGTCGTCGGGGTGCTCAATTCCGCGAGCGGCAACCGCTGTGCCAACGGGTCCGCGGGCGAGGCGAACCCGAAGCCGCGGCCCGCCGGTCCGGGCTCGTCCACGCGGGGGGCGGCAGCGGCGTCCTCGACGTCCGGCAACGCCGGGGATGCGGTCGCCGACGGACGCGGAAAGGATTCCCCGGGACTGCTCTCCGGCAACGGCCTCCAGCTCCCCGTCGACCTGCCGCTCAACATCAGCGGCAACTCGGTGAGCGTGGTCGGGGTCGGGAACGCCTCCCAGGGGAACACCTCCGTCAACGGGCAGCAGCCCCCGACCGTCGGAAAGCCGGCCCAGCCGCCCGTCGCCGTGCGCCCGGTCACCCCGCCCGCCCCGCCGGTGGCGCCCGCCCCGGCCGTGGCGCGGCCCGGCGCCTCGGCCCTGGCCCACACCGGCTCGGAGGGCCTCGGCTACCTGCTGCCCGGCAGCGGCGTCCTGCTCCTCGGCGGGGCCGTGCTCTACCGGCGGTTCCGCCTCAACCGGGTCGCCCCGTAGCGGCCTTGGGGGTCAGGCGTCCACGGGCCGCCAGGCCGGGCCGTCCCCGTCCCGGTGGACACGCCCGAACACCACGTCGGCGAAGTGGACGCCGAAGCCGATCGTGTCGGGCCGCGCCAGCTCGGCCACGAGGCGGTGGCGGTGGTCCGCGGTCAGGGCGGGCTCGTGGTCGAAGGCCGAGGACCACTCGGGGTGGTCGATCTGGATCGGCGAGTGCACCGCGTCGCCGAAGGCGATCAGGCGGCGCCCGCCCCCGGTGATGACGTACTCGGCGTGCCCGACGGTGTGACCGGGGGTGATCCGGACCCGGACGCCGGGGAAGATCTCCTGCCCGTCCGTGATCGTGCGGACCTGCGGTGCCATGGCCGCGACCTGCTCGCTCGCGCCCTGGGCCTCCAGCAGGTCGCGTCGCTCCCATTCAGGCCCGGAGACCAGCAGGTCGGCGTGGGCGAACAGGAGCCGGTCCTCGCCGGGGGCGGGGAGGGACGCCCAGCCGAGGTGGTCGACGTGCAGGTGAGTGAAGGCCACCGCCTCGATGTCCTGCGGGCGGCGCCCGAGTTCGGCCAGGCCCTGCGGGAGCGCGCCCCCGTGGATCGTGGCGAGGGGGCCTTCCGGGGCCCCGTACGTCCGCGGGCCGAAGCCCGCGTCGATCAGGAGCGCGCGGTCGCCGTGCTCCACGAGCAGGCTGCCGATGCTCCCCACGAGGTGGCCGTCGGCGTCCAGGTACTCCGGGTGCGCGGCCCACACCTCGTCGGTGGTGTCCTGGAGCAGGGGCAGCGGCCGGAGCCGGACATCGCCGTCCGGGACGTACGACACCTTCGTGTCGCCGAGGAGTATCGAGCGGATTCCCGACGGCCGGCTCCGTCGTTCGTCCTGGGCGTCCCGGCTCACCTGGTCAACCGTCACATCGGCCACGGCGCATCTCCTTTGAATGGACGTCAGGTCGCCGCGGACGGTCCCGCGGCGACGGCGCCCACCATAAGCATCAAGCTCGAATGATTCAAGCTGTAAATATTCAGGCTTGACGTGTTTGATAGGGTGGCGGCATGACGACGTCACCCGATCCACAGCCCATCGCCGAGCGACAGCTGTGCGGTCTGGTGAACGGACTGGCCCAGCGGATCACCGAACACGTACGCGTGCGCGCCGCCACCCTGGGCCTCACCGCCGCCCAGGCGACCGCGCTGCGCGAGATGACCGGGCCGATGACCATGCGGGAGCTCGCCGAACGCATGACCTGCGAGCCCTCCAACACCACCTTCGTCATCGACAAGCTGGAGAAGCAGGGCCTCGTCGAGCGCCATCCGCACCCCACCGACCGCCGCGCCAAACACCTCGTCCTCACGGCCGAGGGCGCCGCGCTGCGGACGCGGCTGCTCGAACTCCTCGTCGTGGACTCACCGCTGTCCGGGCTCACCGACCAGGAGAAGCGGGTCCTGCACCAACTGCTGGAGCAGGCCGTCACCTTGCGGTGAACCCGGGTCAGGCGGCCGTGCGCCAGCCGTCCAGCACCGCGTCGATCAGGGGCGCCAGGCGGGCGCGGGCGGTGAACCGGGGCACGCCGGACATCAGCAGCGCGTCGTACTCGGTGTCGGTGTGCCGCACGGCGGCCCGTACCGCCACCGACACCGCCTGCTCGTCCAGGGCCCGGCCCGCCGCGGTGCGGCCGACCCGGCCGCTGCCGCGCACGGAGGCGTGCGCGGCGATCGCCTGCGCCCGCTCCGGAGGGCAGCCGGGGAACAGCCGCAGGATCTCGGCGGCGAACGCGGCGGTGAACCGGACGTCCTCGGCCGCGCGGCGCGCCCGGTCACGCTCCCGGCGGCGGGCCCGGGCCTCGGCGTCCGCGAGACAGGCCCGTTCGGCGTGGGCCAGGGCGGCGTCCTCGACCAGCAGGCCCTGGCGTTCGTAGCGGCGCCGGCGCCGGTGCCGGCGCACGACGACGGCGGAGAGCGAACTGGCCTCCCGGGCACGGCGGGTGAGTGCCGCGTCGCCCCGCGGCAGGTACACCAGGTGCCCCAGATCGGCACAGTCCAGACAGCGGGGCACACCGGCCTCGCGCACCAGACGGCGCAGCGGGCCCCCTCGGCACTCGGCGCAGTGGATCTGCTTCAGCGACTCGAAAACGACGAGACTCATGACGTGGTGATACCGCCGCGCGGTGCGTATATCACCTTGTCCGCAAAGGCAATCGGCCCTTCGCGGCCCCGGCCCGGACCGCGTGGGGTCCTGCCGGCGCGCACACCCGGGGAGCCGTGCCGTGGTGACCCCCGTCCGCCACGGCACGGCCCCCCGGGCGCGCCCCCGCCGTGGTCCTCAGACCAGACGGCGTATCTCGCCGCGCACCCGGTAGAAGCCCCCGGACGCGGGGTGCAGACCGTCCACCACGTACCGGGCACCGGGCTCCCGGATCCCGCGCGGGAACTGGACGTTCCAGGAGGGCTCGAAGCCCTCGGACACCACCTGCACGCGCATCCGGCCGCCCTGCTGCACGCACTCGACGACCACCGTGCCCGTCGGCACGGCCGCCACCGAGACTGTGGCCACCGCCGCGGCCGAAGCCGCCGGGGTGAACACCGGCAGCGCCGCGGCCGACTTGACGTCCACCGGCGCAGGCACGGAGCCCTGCTGGGCCGCCGCGATCGCCGCCTCGCTCGCGTCCACGCACACCAGGGAGCCGTCCGTGGTGACCAGGTAGAGCCGCCCGTCCAGATACTGCATGGACAGGGCCGAACCGCTGCCCGTACCCAGCTTCCAGAGCCTGTTCCCCTCGGCGTCGAAGCAGTACACCGACGACGCGAGGTCACCCGCGAACACGTGCCGCCCGTCCGGGGAGGTCGCGCAGGAGTACACGGCCGCGTCGCACCGGTACGAGGCCTCCACCGCGCCCGTCGCCTTCGACAGCCGCTGCACGGTGTTGCGCCCGGTCCCCGCGTACACGGCGTCCCGCTCCTGCCAGCCGAAGAGCACCGAGCCGTTCGTCGCCGTGTGCCACAGCTCGCCGCCGCCGTCCGGGGCGTACGCCGTCACGCCCTGGCTGTGCCCGTGGTAGACGGCGCGGTCGTCCGCCCGGACCATCCAGGCGTTGGACCCCGAGGACCTGCGCGACCACTGGAACTCGTCCTCGTGGTCGATGACCGTCAGGCCGCCGTTGGCGTCCGCGACGTTCAGCACGCCCTCGCGGATGTCGAGCCAGAAGATGTCCACGTCCGCCGCGATGTCGTACGCCCCGAACGGCACCTTGGACGACAGGTCGTACACCGTGCCGTCGTCGCAGCCCGCGTATATCCAGAACTCGTCCGCGACCAGGCACTTCACCCCGTCCGGCAGCGAGTAGCGGGCCAGCACCTCACCGCCGTGGCTCACCGTGTAGACGTCGCCCGCCTGGTTGCCGACCCAGCAGCGGTCCTCGTCCACGTGGATGCCGAACGCCGCGGAACCGGTGCGGAAGCGCCACAGGACCGGCGCCACGGCGCGCGCCGTCGACGGAGCCGAGGTCACCTGACGGCGGGTCACCGCGCGGGCCGCGCGGGCGCCCCGGACCGCCGGGGCGTACCCCTTGCGGACCTTCTCGCCGATCTTCTTGGCGGCCGCGGCGCGGGCCTTGTCCGGCGTCGGGAACGAGGAGCTCTGCAGCTGGCCGCTCGCGCCGATGCGGCCGTAGCGCACCGAGACCTCGGTGCCGTCGACGGTCACCTCGTAGAACTTGTGCGCCGCGCCGTCCTCCTGGGACAGCTCCAGGTACGTCGTTTCCCGAGCCATGACAGACCCCTCCCCACGAGCCGGGTCAGCGGCTCCTTCTCACCGGTGATCCCTCGTGAAAAAAGCTAAGGGCCACCACTGACAATGGGTCGGTGAAGCTGGAAGCGATCACCTGGCAGCGGATGGCCGAGCGGCTCGCCGGCCATCTCGACGGCTCTTTCGACGGCGGGCCCGGGTCCTGGCAGCGCGTCGGCATCGACGGCGCGCCCGCCGCCGGCACCGGGCTGCTCGCGGGCCGGCTCGCCGACGCGCTGCGGCTGCGCGGCCGTTCGGTGCTCGTGGTCGCGGCCGGGGGGTTCCTGCGGCCGGCCTCGCTCCGCTTCGAGTTCGGCCGCGAGGACGTGGACGCGTACCTCGGCGGCTGGTACGACACGGGGGCGCTGTGGCGGGAGGTCTTCGGCCCGACCGACCCCGGCGGCAGCGGGCGGGTGCTGCCGGACCTCTGGGACCCGGTGACCGACCGCGCCACCCGCAGCCCCTACGTCGAACTGCCCGCCGGCGGGGTGCTGATCGTGCACGGGCCGCTTCTGCTGGGGCACTGGTTCCCCTTCGACCTCAGCGTGCACATCAGCCTGTCGGCGGGGGCGTTGGAGCGGCGTACGGAGGAGGGGGAGCGGTGGACCCTGCCGGCGTTCGCGCGGTACGCCCGCGAGACCGAGCCGGTCGCTGTCGCGGACGTGCTGGTGCGGGCGGACGATGTGCGGCATCCGGCGTGGAGCGGGTGCCCTCGCCGGGCGGGGGCGGGGTGACCGGTGCTCCGGTGGGCCCTTGCCGCGGCGCGGCGGGGCGGGGCGCGGCGGTGCGCGGCGGGGCGGTGCGCGGCGGGGCGGGTTCGGCCGGGCCGGGTGGGGGCCGGGGCCGGGGCGGGGTGTCGTTCGTGCGTGACCCCGGCCGTCCGTGAGCGCAGCTGCCGTTCTGTCCGGGGGCCGTGGGGTCAGGGGCGGCCGCCGATTCGGGTTACGGCTTCGGCTGCTGCTCGGCAGCCTGCGCGGGCTGCTTCCGGTGGGGTGGCGCCCGTCAGGCGGGCCGCCAGGAAGGCGCCGGTGAAGGCGTCGCCCGCGCCCGTGGTGTCCACCGCCTCGGTCGGCTCCGCCGGGACCTCGGCGGTGATCCGGCCCGCCTCGGCGACGAGCGCCCCGCCCGTGCCCCGGGTCACCACCACGAGCGGCACCCGTCGGCTCAGTTCCTCCGCCGCCCGTGCCACCCCGGCCGGCTCCGGCAGCCCCGCCAGCAGCCGGGCCTCGTCCTCGTTCGGCAGGAGCGCGCCGACCCCCGCCACGGCGGCCAGGAACCGCTCGGGGCCGAGTGCGGCCAGGAACCCCGCCGACGCGGGGTCCACGCTGACCGGCACGCCCCGGGTGCGGGCCGCCCGCAGCGCGACCAGTGCCAGTTCCCGGCTGCTGTCCGCGAAGAAGAGGTAGCCCGACAGGTGCAGGTGCGCGGCGCCGTCCAGCAGTGCGGGCGCCCAGTCGGCGGGGGACAGCCGAAGCGAGGCCCCGCTGTCGGTCAGGAAGGTCCGCTCCGCGTCCTTGCCGACCAGGGCCACCACCGTTCCGGTCGGTTCCGCCGGGTCCACCACCAGCCGCGGCCGCACCCCCGCGTCGACCAGGGCCCGCTCGTGCCAGCGGGCCGATTCGGCGCCGACCCGCGCCAGGAGGCGTACCTCGGCGGTGCCCGCGCGGGCCGCCCAGCAGGCCGCGTTGGCGCCCGCGCCGCCCGGCAGGGTCCGGATCCTGGCGGCGGTGTCGGTGGCCGGAGCCAAAGGCTCCGGATGTATCGCCACCACGTCCGTGACCACGTCGCCGACGACCACCAGCGCCCCCGGTGCCGCCGTCATGCGCGGGCCGCCCAGGCCCCGGCGATCCGTGCCCCGAGTCGCACGTTGCCCCGTACGGCGGCCAGGTTGGCCTCCAGGGAGGCCCCGCCGGTGGCCCGGACCAGGAAGTCCAGCAGGAACGGGGTCACCGCCTGTCCCGTGATCCCGCGTTCGCGGCACTCGGCGAGGGCCTCCGCCAGGACCCCGTCGTGGAGCCCCGGATCCAACTGCTCCGCCTCCGCCACCGGGTTGGCCACCAGCAGCGCCGAATCCGGGCCGCCGACGGAGTCCTGGGCGGCCATCACCGCCGCCACCTCCCGCGGCTCCTCCACCGTCCAGTCGACCGGCTCGCCGGAGTCCGCCAGGTAGAACCCGGGGAAGCGGCGCGTGCGGTAGCCGAGGATCCCCACGCCCAGGGTCTCCAGCCGCTGGAGGGTGGCCGGCACGTCCAGGATCGACTTCACCCCCGCGCACACCACCGTGATCCGGGTCCGCGCGAGCAGCGCGAGATCGGCCGACTCGTCCTGGGAGCGGGTCCACTCGCGGTGTACGCCGCCCAGCCCGCCGGTGGCGAACACCCGCAGCCCCGCCCGCGCGGCCAGCAGGGCCGTCGCGGACACCGTCGTCGCTCCGGTCGCCCCCGTCGCGAGGGCCGGGGCGAGATCCCGGTGGCCGAGCTTGCGTACGCCCTCACCGGCGGCGATCCGCTCCAGCCGGGCCTTGTCCAGGCCCGCGTGGGCCACCCCGTCCACGACCGCGACCGTTGCCGGAACCGCGCCCTCCGCCCGGACCAGGGCCTCCAGTTCCAGCCCCACCTCCAGATTGCGGGGGCGCGGCAGCCCGTGCGCGATGATCGTCGATTCCAGGGCGACGACGGGCCTGCCCGCGGCGAGCGCCTCGCGCACCTCTTCCGACAGGACCGGGACCTCGGATGCTCTGTGCAGTGGCATGTCCCCATCCATGGCACGGGATTCGCGCCCCCAAACGCGCCCTCCGGGCTCCGGCGCGAACCCGTCCGCAGGGCGCCCCCGCGGTCGGCGGCGCGGTGGCCGCCCCCGCAACGCCCCCGCGCGCCCGCCGGCCGTGGGAACGCCCGCGCCGCTCTGGCCGAAAAGGGGCGGGTGGCGCCTGCGCTCGACGGAGTGACGCGTCCGCCGCGTCCACGCTGGACGCTCTGGTCACCCCCCGGCCCTGGAGGGCCGGATTAGGCTGACGCGCCATGAGCACCAGTGATCACACCGCCCCCGCCTCCTTCGCCGTGTCCGTCGCGGACGTCCCCGACTCCGAACTGGAGGCCGAGGAGCTCGACCCGGCACAGATCGTCTCCGGCACCCCCGTGGTGACGGGCAAGGTCCTGTGGGAGGCCGAGGACGGCTCGCAGATCCGGGGGATCTGGCAGATCACCCCGGGCGTGGTCACCGACACCGAGGCCAACGAGCTGTTCGTCGTGGTCGGCGGCCGGGCCACGATCGAGGTGGAGGGCGGAGCGACCCTGGAGGTCGGTCCGGGCTCCGCGTGCGTCCTCCGGGAGGGCGACAGGACCACCTGGACCGTCCACGAGACGCTCCGCAAGGCCTACCACATCAGCTACTGACGCCCTTCGCGGGCGCCGGACGCACGGGGTGGCGCCGGGCGGTGAACAGGGCGAGCGCCGCCATCGGCAGCAGCAGGGCGGCGCCGATCGCGTTGAGCCAGCCGTAGCCCGCCTGGGACATGACCAGCCCGGCCGCCGCTCCGCCGACCCCGGCGGACGTGTTCATGGTCAGGTCGCTCAGCCCCTGTACGGCGGCCCGCGCGGGCTGCGGCACCGAGTCGGTCAGCAGCGCCGATCCGGAGACCATCCCGGCGGACCAGCCGAGGCCGAGCAGGAAGAGACCGGCCGCGCTCTGGGCGTGGTCGCCCCCGGCGGTGCCGGCGAGCAGCGCGGCCAGCGAGAGCAGTCCGGCGGCGAGTCCGATCACGGAGAGCCGGCCGAGCCGGTCGGCGAGCCACCCCATGACCGGGGAGAAGGCGAACATGCCGGCGATGTGCCCGCTGATGACCAGACCGACCAGCTTGAGGCCGGCGCCGTGGTGGCCGAGGTCGACCGGGGTCATCACCATGATCGAGACCATGGTGGTGTGGGACACGGCGACGGTGAGCAGCGCCAGCCGGGCGCGCGGGGAGGCGCGGACGGCGCTGAACCCGGCGCGCAGCGAGCGGCCCTGACGGGACTGCTCGTCGGGACCGGCCAGGGCCCGCGCCGTCAGCAGCGGGTCCGGCCGCAGGAACACGGCGATCAGCGTGCCGGTGAGGACGAACACGGCCCCGGCCCAGACGAAGGGACCCGCCGTCTGGGGTATGGAGGTCCCGGCGAAACTGTCGCTGGCGGGGGCGGAGAGGTTGGGGCCCAGCACCGCGCCCACGGTGGAGGCCCAGACGACCACGGAGATCGAGCGGGCCCGCCGGTCGGCCGGTGCGAGGTCGGCGGCGGCGAAGCGGGCCTGGAGGTTGGCGGAGGACGCGGCGCCGAAGGCGGCCATACCGAGCATGAGCAGCGGGAAGCTCTTGACGGAGGCGGCCAGGACGACCAGGGCCGCGCCGAGGGTGCCGATGGCGTAGGCCACCACCAGCCCGGGGCGGCGTCCGCGCGCGGTCATCAGGGCGGCCAGCGGGAGCGAGACCAGGGCGGTGCCGATCACCGCGGCGGTGGAGGCGAGGCCGGACAGGGCCTCGGTGCCGCTGATCTCGGTGGCCAGCACGGGGGCCAGGGCGATGCTGATGGGCACGCCCAGGCCGCCCAGCATCTGGCTGGCGATCAGTACCCCGGAGATCCGGCGCTGCAGCCGGGGCAGGTCGGCGGCGTCGACCGGGCCGCCGTGGCCCGGCCCGGTGGCGCGGGTGGCGGGGGAGGCGCCGGGTGTCGCGGGCGAGGTGTCCGGCGTGCCGGGTCCGGGGGTCGTCCCGGGGGAGGAGGTCACGCCCGACACCCCCGTATCGGGTGCGCGGCGGGCGGCACCGGGGCGGGCACGGACGCGGAGGGGCCGGTTGCGGCGGCAGGAGGGGTCACCGCCGCAGTGTCCCACCCGCCCCCGTCCGGGGGAACCGGATACGCGGGCGCGGGGGCCGCGGAACGCGCAGGTCAGAACGGGCGCGGGCGGGAGGGCCGGAACGGGCGCGGGCGGGAGGGCCGGAACGGGCGCGGGCGCAGGGTCAGAACAGGGGCCGGGGGAGGACCCCCTCCAGGGCGAGCAGGATCCGCTTGGTCTCCACCCCGCCGCCGAAACCCCCGATGCCCCCGTCGTTCTCCACGACCCGGTGGCAGGGCACGACCACCGGCAGCGGGTTCGACCCCATGGCGTTGCCCACGGCCTGGGCCGCCCCCGGCTGCCCGACCCGGGCGGCCAGCTCCCCGTAGCCGACCACCGATCCGTAGGGCACGGAGCGGTCGAGTTCCCGCAGCACCTGGCGGTTGAAGCCGGAGCTGAGCCGCCAGTCCAGCGGCAGCTCGAAGCGCCGCAGGGTCCCGGCGAAGTAGGCGGCGAGCTGGCGCACGGGCTCGGCCAGCAGCTCCTCCTCGCCCGGCGCCGGCCGGCGCGCGTCGGCGCCCAGCCGGGAGACGAGCGGGCCGATCATCCGGTCCACCCGCTCCGGCGAGGCGTGGAACTCGACCCGGACCAGACCCTCGGGGGTCGCGGCCAGGAGGAGGGGACCGATGTCGCTGGGGACGACGGTCCATTCGAGGTGCGGTCCGCGGGGCCGCTCGGTGGTGTCCACGCCCCCACGGTACGGCGCCCCGCCGACGGTCCCGCCGCCTCCCGGTCAGAATCCGCCGACCGCCTCCCGTACGACGTCGGGCGCGTTGGTGATGACCCCGTCCACCCCCATCTCGCGCACCTTGCGGGCGGTGGCCGCGTCGTCGACGATCCAGGTGTCCACCTCCATGGCCTTGCCGTGGGCGCCCAGCAGCCCGTGCACGGCCTTCACCCAGTCGGCCGAGATCGTGGTGTGCCAGGGGTTGATCCGGTCGGTGAACTCGGCGTACTTCGGCAGGTCGGCCACGCTCGGGGTGCCGAGGAAGGCCGTGACCAGGTCGGGCCGCAGCCGGTGCACGATCCGTACGGAGTCGGCGCTGAAGCTCTGCACCACCAGGCGCTTGGCGACGTGCTGCTCGTCGAGCCAGCCCAGCTCGTCGAGCAGCTCCAGCGTCTGCTCCTCGATCCCCGGGTACAGCTCCGGCTTCTTGATCTCCAGGAGCAGCCGCTGCCGGTTGTCCTGGACCCGGTCCATGTACTCCCGCAGGGTCGGCACCCGCTCGCCCGCGTACTGCGGGCCGAACCAGCTGCCCGCGTCCAGCCGGGCGATCTCCGCCGCCGTGAAGTCCTTGACCGCCCACGGCTTGCGGTCGGGGAACACCTGCTCGACATTGGTCGTACGGGCCAGCGTGTCGTCGTGGATCACGACGAGCTCGCCGTCCCGGGTCCGCTGGACGTCGTTCTCGACCCAGGAGAAGCCCATCCACATGGCGCGGTCGATCGAGGCGATGGTGTTCTCCGGGGCGTAGGCCGAAGCCCCCCGGTGGGCGTACACGACGGGCCCCAGGAACCGCTTCTGCGCGGTGGAGGGAGCGGCGGGCGTGCCGGGGGCGCCGGAGGCGGCGGACGCCGCCGTCCCGCCCAGCAGGCTGAGGGCGAGGCCCAGGAAGGCGGCGGCTGCCGCGGCGGGTCGGACGACGTGCATGTGCGATCTCCTCGGGTCGTGAGGCCTGCTCTGCCTCCAACGGGCGCGGCGCCCATGACGTTGCGGCGCGGCGCCCGCCGTGCAGTGCCGGAGAGCCGTTCCACGGCGATCATGGGGTTGATGATCACGGGCGCGCCAACGGACTACGACAAACGGACCAGACCGCGTCGACTGTCGGTGGGGGGCCGTACGGTTGACCCATGCGGCCCGTATCGAAGATCGAACGCACGGTGGCGCCTTTCGAGGTCGTCAGCCCCTACCAGCCCAGCGGCGACCAGCCGGCGGCCATCGCCGAGCTGGAGAAGCGCATCCGTGCAGGTGAGAAGGATGTCGTCCTGCTGGGTGCGACCGGCACGGGCAAGTCGGCCACCACGGCCTGGATGATCGAGAAGCTCCAGCGCCCCACCCTGGTGATGGCCCCGAACAAGACCCTGGCCGCCCAGCTGGCGAACGAGTTCCGCGAGCTCCTGCCGAACAACGCCGTCGAGTACTTCGTCTCGTACTACGACTACTACCAGCCCGAGGCGTACGTACCGCAGTCGGACACCTACATCGAGAAGGACTCCTCGATCAACGAGGAGGTGGAGCGGCTGCGCCACTCCGCGACCAACTCGCTCCTCACCCGGCGCGACGTGATCGTCGTCGCCTCCGTGTCCTGCATCTACGGCCTCGGCACCCCGCAGGAGTACGTCGACCGGATGGTCCCCCTCAAGGTCGGCGAGGAGATGGACCGGGACCAGCTGCTGCGCCGCTTCGTCGACATCCAGTACACGCGCAACGACGTGGCCTTCACCCGCGGCACCTTCCGGGTACGCGGCGACACCATCGAGATCTTCCCGGTCTACGAGGAACTCGCGGTCCGCATCGAGATGTTCGGCGACGAGATCGAGGCCCTGTCCACCCTGCACCCGCTGACCGGCGAGGTCATCAGCGAGGACCGCGAGCTCTACGTCTTCCCCGCCAGCCACTACGTCGCCGGCCCCGAGCGCATGGAGAAGGCGATCGCCGGCATCGAGGCGGAGCTCACCGAGCGCCTCGCCGAGCTGGAGAAGCAGGGCAAGATGCTGGAGGCCCAGCGGCTGCGCATGCGGACCACCTACGACCTGGAGATGATGCGCCAGATCGGGTCCTGCTCCGGCATCGAGAACTACTCGCTGCACATGGACGACCGCGAGCGCGGCTCCGCGCCGAACACCCTCATCGACTACTTCCCCGAGGACTTCCTCCTCGTCATCGACGAGTCGCACGTGACGGTGCCCCAGATCGGCGCCATGTACGAGGGCGACGCCTCGCGCAAGCGGACCCTGGTCGACCACGGCTTCCGGTTGCCGTCCGCCCTGGACAACCGGCCGCTGAAGTGGGAGGAGTTCCAGGAGCGGATCGGCCAGACGGTCTACCTGTCGGCGACCCCCGGCAAGTACGAGCTCTCCCGCGGCGACGGCTTCGTCGAGCAGATCATCCGCCCCACCGGCCTCGTCGACCCGGAGGTCGTGGTCAAGCCCACCGAGGGGCAGATCGACGACCTGGTCCACGAGATCCGGCAGCGGGTGGAGAAGGACGAGCGCGTCCTGGTCACCACGCTCACCAAGAAGATGGCCGAGGACCTCACGGACTACTTCCTGGAGCTGGGCATCCAGGTCCGCTACCTGCACAGCGACGTCGACACGCTGCGCCGGATCGAGCTGCTGCGCGAGCTGCGGGCCGGCGAGTACGACGTCCTGGTCGGCATCAACCTGCTGCGCGAGGGCCTCGACCTGCCCGAGGTGTCGCTGGTGGCGATCCTCGACGCCGACAAGGAGGGCTTCCTGCGCTCGGGGACCTCCCTGATCCAGACCATCGGCCGCGCGGCGCGCAACGTCTCGGGCCAGGTCCACATGTACGCGGACAAGATGACCCCGGCGATGGAGAAGGCCATCGAGGAGACCAACCGGCGCCGGGAGAAGCAGATCGCGTACAACACGGCGAACGGGATCGACCCGCAGCCGCTGCGCAAGAAGATCAACGACATCGTCGCCACCATCGCCCGCGAGGAGCTGGACACCGAGGAACTGCTCGGCAGCGGCTACCGGCAGGCCAAGGACGGCAAGGGCGCCAAGGCGCCGGTGCCGGCGCTCGGCGGCAGGGGCGCCGCGGCCGCCGCCGGGTCCAAGGCGGGCAAGGGCGCCAAGGGCGCCAAGGGGGCGAAGGGCGCCCAGGCGGCCGAGGTGCTCACGGACCGGCCCGCCGCCGAACTGGCCGCGCTGATCGAGCAGATGACCGAGCGGATGCGGGGTGCCGCGGCCGAGCTCCAGTTCGAGGTCGCGGCCCGGATCCGGGACGAGGTGGGCGAGCTGAAGAAGGAGCTCCGGCAGATGAAGGAAGCGGGTCTCGCCTGACCCCGGGGCGGTCAGTAGGGTTGGCACACAGCCGCAGTTACACGCTGCGCGCCCGTCGGTCGGGCGGGCTATGGAGAGGGGACAGCGCGTGACGGTCAACATGACCAAGGGGCAGGCCATCAGTCTGCAGAAGTCGGACGGCGGCACGCTGACCGCGGTCCGGATGGGCCTCGGGTGGCAGGCGGCCAAGCGCCGGGGCCTGTTCGGCTCGCGGACCCGGGAGATCGACCTGGACGCCTCGGCGGTGCTCTTCGCCGACAAGCAGCCGGTGGACGTGGTGTTCTTCCGGCACCTGCAGAGCGACGACGGCTCGGTCCGCCACACCGGCGACAACCTCGTCGGCGGCGTCGGCCAGGGCGGGGACGACGAGGCCATCCTCGTCGACCTCCAGCGCGTGCCCGTGCACATCGACCAGATCGTCTTCACGGTGAACTCCTTCACCGGCCAGACCTTCCAGGAAGTGCAGAACGCCTTCTGCCGCATCGTCGACGAGACCAACGGCCAGGAGCTGGCCCGTTACACCCTCGACGGCGGCGGCCAGTACACCGCGCAGATCATGGCGAAGGTGTCCCGCGCGGGCTCCGGCTGGAAGATGACGGCCCTCGGCAACCCGGCCAACGGCCGGACCTTCCAGGACCTGATGCCGGCGATCCTGCCGCACCTGTAGCGGTACCGGGCAAGAGCACCACGGAACAAGAGAAGAAGGCACGGGGGAGGGCTGCACGATGACGGCCGAACTGGTCCGGGGGCAGAACCACCCCCTGTCCCGCAATCGGGTGGAGATCCGGGTCTCGGCCGGGGCGGCCGTGCTGGCCCTGGCCGTCACCGGCGACGAGACGGGCCGGCCGGCCGGCCCCGGCGCCCTGGCGCACCCCGGGGCCCGGGCCCTGCCGGGCCTGGAGGTGCCGGACCGGGTCGGCGACCGCCACCGGTTCACCGTCGACCTCGACGCCGTCGGGGCGGCCGTCCACCGGGTCCGGGTGCTGCTGGTGCTGCCGCCCGGCGGGCCGGCGCGCTTCGGTGCGGTCGCCGCACCGCACGTCGCCGTGGCCGAGCCGGAGGGCGCCGCGCTCGCCGCGTACACCGTCACCGGCCTCGACTCCGAGAGCGCCCTCGTGGCCCTGGAGCTGTACCGGCGCCAGGGCGCCTGGAAGGTCCGGGCCGTGGGCCAGGGCTACGCCGGGGGCCTCGGTGCGCTCCTGGCCGACGCCGGCCTGGCCGGTCCGGCCGCCGAGGGGCTGACGGCCGCCGCCCTGGGTCTGACGGCCTCCGGGGACATCACCCTGGCCGCCCTGCCGGGCGGGGCCGCGCCGACCCTCCCGCACGGGCCGCGCTCCCCGTACGACGCCGTTCCGGGCGCCCCCGAGGGCCCCGCCGCACCGGCCCCCCAGCCGCCGGACCCGCTCCCGGCCCCCGCCGCCCCCCACGCGGGCACGCCCGGACCGGGCACATCCGGCGGGCCGTCCTCCGCGGACACCCTCGGCGGCCCCGCCGGGGCGACCGCCGGAGCCGCGGCCGCGGGTGCGGCCGGTGCCGCCGGGGGCCCGCCCACCATCGACTACGCCCACCCGCGCCGTCGCCGCACCAGCGCCGAGGCCCCCGAGCCGGCGCCCCGCACCGAACCCGCCGCCGACCCGGGACAGCCCCCGCGCCCCGTCGCCGGGGACGCCAGCGGCTGGTCCATGGACGAGCGCCTCTACAACCAGGTCTGGGGCATGTTCGAGGACCTGGCCCGCACCGTGGCCGCCTACCGCGGAGCCGTCGACTTCGCCGACTCCCGCCTCGACCGGGAGCTCGACGCGGCCCTGTCCGACCCCGCCGCCCGGCTCGGCGGCTCCGCGAACGCCGCCCGCGACACCGCCCGGGCCCGCCGCGACGACCTCGTGGCCCAGGCCCGCGCCGTCCTCGACCGGGACCTGGCGCAGCTCACCGCCGAGGCCGAGGTGGTGGAACCCGCGCTGCCGCCCGCCTACGCCCGCTGGTCCGCTCCCGTCTGGCACGGCCGGAGCACGCCCGCCGAGGCCCCGCTGGCTCTGCGCCTGGGCGACCTGAGCCTGCCCGAGCGGCCCGAGCTGCGGATCCCCATGCTGATGCGCGTCCCGCTGGAACGCGGCCTGTGGATCGACAACGGCCGCACCGGCTCCGAGGCGGCCATGACCATGGACACCGACCGGCTGCGCCGCGCCGCGATGGACATGGCCGTCGCGCACGCGGTGCGGCTGCTCGCGGTCCATCCCGCCGACGCCCTGTCCGTCCACGTCATCGACGCGGCCGGGGCGGGCGCCGCCTCCCTGGCGCCGCTGGTGCGCGCCGGGGTGCTGGCCGCGCCGCCGGCCGCGGGGGCCGAGGGGGTCACCCGGACCCTGGAGGGGCTGACCCGCCGGGTGGACCTCGTACAGATGGCGCTGCGCGCGGGGGCCCCGGAGGACCTGCCGCCGGACGTGGACCCGGCCGAGCAGCTGCTGGTCGTGCACGACTTCCCGCACGGTTTCGACGACCGCTCCGTCACCCGGCTGCGCTACCTGGCCGACGAGGGGCCGGCGGTCGGCGTGCACCTGCTGATGGTCGCGGACCGCGACGAGGGCTCCGCGTACGGGCCGCTGCTGGATCCGCTGTGGCGCTCGCTGATGCGGCTCTCGCCGGTGCCGGACCACCACCTCGCCGACCCCTGGGTGCAGCACGCCTGGACCTTCGAGCCGGACCTGCCCCCGCGGGACAGCCGGGTCCTGGAGCAGGCGCTGGAGCGGATCGCGCAGGACCGGAGGTCCGCCCGGCGGTGAGCCGTCATGACCGGGGGCTGACCGCCTCTTGGTCTTCCCTTTACCTTTGGCCCCTTCCGCGGGTATCCTGGCATCTGCGGAGGGGAGTATTCCTGCTATTTCCTGCGCGGCGTACCCGTCAATACGGACCACTGCGGTCGTGTCTGAACGCAGTCGGTCCCGGGGCGTCGGCCCGCGGCCACACCGGGCCGTTTCGGGTGGAAGAGACCTCCGGCAGCGATGACGCTGACCCTGTGCTGAGCCATCCGCCGGAGGCGTGAATACCGTGGACGTTTCGTTGACCCTATGGGTGCTGACCATCGTCGGTCTGGGCATCCTGATCGGCGCCGATTTCTTCATCGGCCGCAAACCGCACGACGTTTCCGTCAAGGAGGCGGGCATCTGGACGGTCGTCTGGATCGTCCTCGCCGCCCTCTTCGGCCTGGGGCTGCTCTTCTTCGGCAAGGGCCAGGCCTCCCAGGAGTTCTTCGCCGGCTTCATCACCGAGAAGTCCCTGAGCGTGGACAACCTCTTCGTCTTCGTCCTGATCATGGCGAAGTTCTCGGTGCCCTCGCACCTCCAGCAGCGCGTCCTGCTCGTCGGCGTGCTGATCGCCCTGGTCCTGCGCGCGGTGTTCATCGCCGCCGGCGCCGCGATCATCACCAGCTTCTCGTGGGTCTTCTACATCTTCGGCGCGTTCCTGATCTACACCGCCTGGAAGCTGATCCAGGAGGCCCGCAAGGACGAGGAGGAAGAGGAGTTCGAGGAGAACCGTCTCCTCAAGTCGATCGAGCACAAGTTCGGCGTCGCCGACCGCTACCACGGCACCAAGCTGTTCATCCGTGAGAACGGCAAGCGGATCCTGACCCCGCTGATGGTGGTCATGCTCGCCATCGGCACCACCGACGTCCTCTTCGCCCTGGACTCGATCCCCGCGATCTTCGGCCTCACCCAGGACCCGTACATCGTCTTCACCGCCAACGCCTTCGCCCTGATGGGTCTGCGCCAGCTGTACTTCCTGATCGGCGGCCTGCTCAAGAAGCTGGTCCACCTCAGCTACGGCCTGTCCGTCATCCTCGGCTTCATCGGCGTCAAGCTGGTGCTGCACGCCCTGCACGAGTCCGGGGTGCACGTCCCGCAGATCTCCATCCCGGTCTCCCTCGGCGTCATCTGCGGTGTCCTGGTGATCACCACCATCACCAGCCTGATGGCCTCGAAGAAGCAGGCGGCGGCCGAAGCCGCCGCCGAGGAGTCGAAGAGCATCGACGCCTGATGCCCTGAGGGGCTACACGGGGGCGGCCGCTTCGGCCGCCCCCGTTCCCGTTTCCGCCGGGGCCCGGACCAGCGCCGGGTTCGTCTCCGGGAGCAGCGCGAAGCAGACCAGGCTCGCCAGGCAGACCAGCGTCAGGTACACCGCCACGCCCCAGGGCGGACCGGAGCCCTCCGCCAGGGCCGTCGCCACGACGGGCGTCAGCGCCCCGCCCAGCACCCCGCCCAGGTTGTAGCCGACGGCCGCGCCGGTGCAGCGGATCCGCGGGGCGTACAGCTCCGGCAGGTACGCGCCCACCAGCGCGAAGGCCAAGGCCATCCCGAAAAGCGCCACCACGCAGCCCAGCGTGATCAGCAGCGGCTCCCCGGACTGGAGCAGGGCCGTGAACGGGAACATCCACACCGCGCAGACCGCGCTGCCGGCCAGGCACAGCGGCCGCCGCCCCCAGCGGTCGCCCAGCACCGCCAGCAGCGGGGTGGCCAGGCCCTGGACCAGGACGGCGGCCATCACGCAGGCCAGCATCACGGTGCGGTCCACGCGCAGGTGCCCGGTCGCGTACGAGAGGGACCAGGTGGTGACCGCGTAGAAGACGGCGTACCCGAAGGCCAGTGCCCCTCCGGTCAGCAGCAGCAGCCGCCAGTGGCCGCGCACGACCTCGGTCAGCGGGGCCTCGGCCCGTCGGCCGGTCTCGGTGAGCGCGCGGAACTCCGGGGTCTCCTCGACGGACCGCCGCAGCCACAGCCCCGCCAGGGCCAGCAGCCCCGCGCCCCAGAACGGCACCCGCCAGCCCCAGGCGTTGAACTGCGCGTCGGTCAGGGTGACCGACAGTGCCAGCGTCAGGCCGTTGGCCAGCAGGAAGCCGACCGGCGGGCCCATCTGCGGGAAGCTCGACCACAGCCCGCGGCGCCGCTCCGGTGCGTGTTCGGCCGTCAGCAGCACCGCACCGCCCCACTCGCCGCCGAGCCCGAGCCCCTGGAGGAAGCGCAGCAGGAGCAGCAGCACGGGCGCGGCGATGCCGATCGAGGCGTACGTGGGCACGCAGCCGACGGCCACCGTGGCGATGCCGGTGAGCAGCAGCGAGCCGAGCAGCACCGGCCGGCGCCCGTAGCGGTCGCCGACGTGGCCGAAGACGACGGAGCCGAGGGGGCGGGCGAGGAAACCGATGCCGAAGGTGCCGAAGGCGGCCAGGGTGGCGGCCAGCGGGGAGAAGGCGGGGAAGAACAGCGGGCCGAGGACCAGGGCGGCGGCCGTGCCGTAGGCGAAGAAGTCGTAGAACTCGATGGCGGTGCCGGCGAGCGAGGCCGAGGCGATCCGCAGCATCGAGGGGGAGGAGCCGGGGGAGGGGACGGGGTGGTGTTGTTGCATGGTGCAGCAACTACCCCGCCCGGCTCCCCCCGGACAAGCGTTCGGTGATCATCGACCGGAAGGAGTGCACGTCCGCCCGGTGTTGACCGCGGCGGCGAACCGGATCACCAGCCGCGTTCGCGCCACTCGGCCAGGTGCGGGCGCTCGGCGCCGAGCATGGTGTCGTTGCCGTGGCCCGGGTAGACCCAGGTCTCGTCCGGCAGCTCGCCGAAGAGCTTCGTCTCGACGTCGTCGAGCAGGCTGGTGAAGGCCTTCGCGTCGCCGTGGGTGTTGCCGACGCCGCCCGGGAAGAGGCAGTCGCCGGTGAACACGTGCGGGTGGCCGTGCGGGTCGTCGTAGACCAGCGCGATCGAGCCGGGGGTGTGGCCGACCAGGTGGCGCGCGGTCAGCTCGACCCGGCCGACCGTGATCGTGTCCCCGTCCCGGACCGGGACGTCCGTGGCGACGGGGATGCCCTCCGCGTCGAGGGCTCCCGCGTACGTGCGGGCCCCGGTGCTCTCCACGACCTCGGCGAGGGCGCCCCAGTGGTCGCCGTGCCGGTGGGTGGTGACGACGGACTCGATGCCGTCGTCACCGATCAGGCCGATCAGCGTGTCCGCCTCGGCGGCCGCGTCGATCAGCAGCTGTGCGCCGGTGGCCCGGCAGCGCAGCAGGTACGCGTTGTTGTTCATGGGGCCCACGGCGACCTTGGAGATCATCAGGTCCGCGAGTTCGTGGACGTCGGCAGGGCCGCCGACCTTCACCGCTCCGGTGTACGTCATGTCGTTGATCCTAAGGGGGTGCGGTCCTAGAGCGGGGGGAGCTCGGGCAGGCCGTCGCCCGCCTCGACGGCGAGGTGGGCGCCTTGCAGGCCGCGGCCGGCGAGCCAGCCGAGCAGCTCGGCCGTGGGGCCGGAGAGGGTCACCGGGGTGCCCTCCGTGCCGCCGGTGTGCCAGACCTGGCCGGGTCCGCCCTCCAGGGTGACCGGGGGGACGTCCGGGCGGCCGGACCAGCGGTCCGCGAGGAAGGCGATCTCCCGGTCGGTGAACTCCTCGGAGAGGTCGGTGAGCTCGTAGCCGACGTTCAGGTCGACGTGGTGCAGCTCGACCTCCACGAGGCGGCGGAACGGCACGTTGGAGGCGAGGTCGGTGACTCCGTTGCGCAGCTCGACCGTGCGCGACCAGTCCTGGGCGGGCTCGGTCGTGGCCAGGAAGCGGGCGCCGGAATCACGGAGGTCCGTGAGGTGTTCTTCCAGGGACCGGCCGGCGTCGCGCTCGATGTCCGCGTCGCGGGCGGCGCCGCTCTCGTACATGGGGCGGCCCTCGAAGACGTTCACGAGGGCGTCGGCGTTGCGCGCGAGGTGGGCCAGGATGTGGCCACGGGTCCAGCCGGGGAGGTGTGACTCCTCGGCAAGGGCGGCGTTGTCCAGTTTCGCGACCGCGTTCAGCAGCCGGTCCGTGGCTTCACGTACAGATCGCAGGTCGTGCACATGATCAGTCATGGAACCGAGCCTAGTGGCCCGGGGGCCCGTGCCACACGATCGGGTGAAGCCGTCTCGGGAGTGCCGTAAATCGAATGTGCGTGCTATACGCTCGGGAGTCCAGACCCACTCCGTCGCAGAGGCGCCCCCCATACCCTGGATAGCCGGGGCCCGTGCCCCCGCTTCTCTCAAGAAAGGTGCGGACCGGCGTGACCGACCGTCTCATCGTTCGTGGCGCTCGCGAGCACAACCTGAAGAACGTCTCGCTCGACCTGCCCCGCGATTCCCTCATCGTCTTCACCGGACTCTCCGGCTCGGGCAAGTCCTCCCTGGCCTTCGACACGATCTTCGCCGAGGGCCAGCGCCGCTACGTCGAGTCGCTCTCCTCCTACGCCCGCCAGTTCCTCGGGCAGATGGACAAGCCCGACGTCGACTTCATCGAGGGCCTCTCCCCGGCCGTCTCGATCGACCAGAAGTCGACCTCGCGCAACCCCCGCTCCACAGTCGGCACCATCACCGAGGT
This sequence comes from Streptomyces lavendulae subsp. lavendulae, assembly GCF_002803845.1. Lineage (GTDB taxonomy): Bacteria > Actinomycetota > Actinomycetes > Streptomycetales > Streptomycetaceae > Streptomyces > Streptomyces lavendulae. The sequence goes on from NZ_CP024985.1 coordinate 6,211,601, forward strand.
CTACGACTACCTCCGCCTGCTCTTCGCGCGCATCGGCAAGCCGCACTGCCCCGAGTGCCGCCGTCCGATCTCCCGGCAGTCGCCGCAGGCGATCGTCGACAAGGTCCTCGCCCTCCCCGAGGGCAGCCGTTTCCAGGTGCTGTCGCCGCTGGTGCGCGAGCGCAAGGGCGAGTTCGTCGACCTCTTCGCCGACCTCCAGACCAAGGGCTACAGCCGGGCGCGGGTGGACGGGGAGACGATCCAGCTCTCCGAGCCGCCGACGCTGAAGAAGCAGGAGAAGCACACCATCGAGGTGGTCATCGACCGCCTCACCGTCAAGGACAGCGCCAAGCGCCGGCTCACCGACTCCGTCGAGACCGCGCTGGGCCTCTCCGGCGGCATGGTCATCCTGGACTTCGTCGACCTCGCCGAGGACGACCCCGAGCGCGAGCGGATGTACTCCGAACACCTCTACTGCCCCTACGACGACCTCTCCTTCGAGGAGCTGGAGCCCCGCTCCTTCTCCTTCAACTCCCCCTTCGGCGCCTGCCCCGAGTGCACCGGCATCGGCACGCGCATGGAGGTGGACCCGGAGCTGATCGTCCCGGACGAGGACAAGTCCCTGGACGAGGGTGCCGTCTCGCCCTGGTCGCTCGGCCACACCAAGGACTACTTCCAGCGGCTCATCGGCGCGCTCGCGCAGGAGCTGGGCTTCCGTACGGACATCGCGTGGGCCGGGCTGCCGCTGCGCGCCAGGAAGGCCCTGCTGTACGGGCACAAGACGCAGATCGAGGTCCGCTACCGCAACCGGTACGGGCGCGAGCGCGCGTACACCACCGCCTTCGAGGGGGCCGTCCCCTTCGTCAAGCGTCGGCACGCGGAGTCCGAGAGCGACGCCAGCCGGGAGCGCTTCGAGGGCTACATGCGCGAGGTGCCCTGCCCGACCTGTGAGGGCACCCGGCTCAAGCCGATCGTCCTCGCGGTGACGGTGATGGAGCGGTCCATCGCCGAGGTCGCCGCCATGTCGATCAGCGAATGCGCGGACTTCCTGGGGCGGCTGACCCTCGACGCCCGCGACCGGAAGATCGCCGAGCGGGTCCTCAAGGAGGTCAACGAGCGGCTCCGCTTCCTCGTCGACGTCGGCCTGGACTACCTGTCGCTGAACCGCGCCGCCGGCACCCTCTCGGGCGGTGAGGCCCAGCGCATCCGCCTCGCGACGCAGATCGGATCCGGCCTCGTCGGCGTGCTCTACGTACTCGACGAGCCGTCCATCGGCCTGCACCAGCGCGACAACCACCGGCTGATCGAGACGCTGGTGCGGCTGCGGGACATGGGCAACACCCTGATCGTCGTCGAGCACGACGAGGACACCATCAAGGTGGCCGACTGGGTCGTCGACATCGGTCCCGGCGCCGGAGAACACGGCGGCAAGGTGGTCCACAGCGGTTCCCTCAAGGACCTGCTGAAGAACTCCGAGTCGATGACGGGGCAGTACCTGTCGGGCAAGCGCTCCATCCCGGTGCCGGACGTCCGCCGTCCGGTGAACGGCGAGCGCAGGCTCACCGTGCACGGCGCCAAGGAGAACAACCTCCAGGACATCGACGTGTCCTTCCCGCTGGGCGTGCTCACCGCGGTGACGGGCGTATCGGGCTCCGGCAAGTCGACGCTGGTCAACGACATCCTGTACACGCACCTGGCGCGTGAGCTCAACGGCGCCCGGTCGGTCCCGGGCCGCCACACGCGGGTGGACGGCGACGACCTCGTCGACAAGGTCGTGCACGTGGACCAGTCGCCGATCGGCCGCACCCCGCGGTCCAACCCGGCGACGTACACGGGCGTCTTCGACCACGTGCGCAAGCTCTTCGCGGAGACCATGGAGGCGAAGGTGCGCGGCTACCTGCCGGGCCGCTTCTCCTTCAACGTCAAGGGCGGCCGGTGCGAGAACTGCTCCGGCGACGGCACGATCAAGATCGAGATGAACTTCCTGCCGGACGTCTACGTCCCCTGCGAGGTCTGCCACGGCGACCGCTACAACCGGGAGACGCTGGAGGTCCACTACAAGGGCAAGTCCATCGCCGAGGTCCTGAACATGCCGATCGAGGAGGCGCTGGACTTCTTCGAGGCCGTGCCGACGATCGCCCGGCACCTGCGCACGCTGAACGAGGTCGGTCTGGGCTACGTCCGCCTCGGCCAGTCCGCGCCGACCCTGTCGGGTGGCGAGGCGCAGCGCGTGAAGCTGGCGTCGGAGCTGCAGAAGCGGTCGACGGGCCGGACGGTGTACGTCCTGGACGAGCCGACGACCGGTCTGCACTTCGAGGACATCAGCAAGCTCATCAAGGTGCTGTCGGGGCTGGTGGACAAGGGCAACTCGGTGATCGTCATCGAGCACAACCTGGACGTCATCAAGACCGCCGACTGGGTCGTCGACATGGGCCCGGAGGGCGGCTACGGCGGCGGCCTCGTCGTGGCCGAGGGCACCCCGGAGCAGGTGGCGTCCGTGGGCGCGAGCCACACCGGCAAGTTCCTGCGGGACATCCTGGGAGCGGACCGGGTCTCGGACGCGGCCGTGCCGCCGGTGCGGACGGCGAAGAAGACGGCAGCCACCGCGAAGAAGACGGCGGCCCCGGCGAAGAAGACGGCGGCCGCCGGTACGAAGACGGCGGCCGCGAAGAAGGCGGTCTCCGCGAAGAAGGCGGCCCCGGCGAAGAAGGCGACGCGCGCCCGCAAGGCGTAGTCCCGCCGGGGGGGGCGACCCCGGAGCGCAGCGGCCGGGGCCGGGCCCCCTCCACCGAGGGGGCCCGGCCCCGGCGGCACTTCCGGGGAGCGGGCCGGGCCTGCCTCGGGGTGGTGCCGGGGTGGCCCGCCGGGGTCAGGCGGCGACGCCCAGGGCGTGGTGCTCCGTCGAGGGGTCGGTCAGGGTGCTCAGCAGGGCGTCCGCCACGTCCGCGCGGGCGATGACCTTGCCGCCCGGCACATTGGCGTCGAGGGCGCGGCGGTAGCGGCCCGTGTGCGGCCGGTCCAGCAGGCGCGGCGGCCGGACCACGGTCCACCGCAGGCCGCTCGCGCGCAGGGTGTCCTCCATGACCGCGAGGTCCGCGTACAGGTCGCGCAGGGCCCGCCGCAGCAGCGGGTAGAGCACCGCGCGCAGGAGCAGGCCGTCCCCCGGGGAGTCGGGCCCGAGCGGCGCGGCGCTGACCGCCGACACCCGGGTCACGCCCGCCCGCTCCATCGCCGGGACGAGCGCCCGCAGGGCCGGCCCGGTGACCGGGTGGTCCCGCGCCTGCCGGTTGCCCGCGGCGCCCAGCGCGCAGACCAACGCGTCCCGCCCGGTCACGACCGGGACCAGCGCGTCCTGGTCCGTCAGATCGGCGACCACCGCCACCCGGAGCCGCTCGTGCGGCGGCACGTCCAGCCGGGCCGGGTCGCGGACGACCGCCGTCACCCCGTGGCCCGCCGCGAGGGCCTGGCGGACGACCTCGCGGCCGACGCCGCCCGTGGCTCCGAGCACCGTGAGTTCCATCGTGACCCCCTGGCCGAACCATGGTGGGTGAGCGTTTACTCACCCCCGTCTCCATTAGGGTGAGTGAATGCTCACCCCGAAGTCAAGCCGACCCACCCCCGAGCGGCTCCTGGACGCCGCCGAAACCCTCATGCGCACCATCGGCCTCGCCAACACCACCACCAAGGCGATCGCCCGCGAGGCGGGCTGCTCGGAGGCCGCGCTCTACAAGCACTACGCCAACAAGGAAGAGCTGTTCGTCCGCGTCCTGATGGAGCGCACCCCCAACGCCGGCCCGCTGATGGCCGCGCTCACCGCGGAGCCGGGGGAGCGGCCGGTGGAGGAGTCGCTCACCGACATCGCCCGCCGCGCCGCGCTCTTCTACGCCGACGCCATGCCCCTGGCGGCCTCGCTCTTCGCCGAACCCGTCCTGCTCGGCCGCCACCGCGAGGGCGTCCGGGAGATCGGCGCGGGCCCCCACGTGGTGCTGGACGCCCTGGAGGGGCGGCTGGTCCGGGAACGGGACGCGGGCCGGCTCCGCGACGGCGCCGACCCGCGCGCCGCCGCGTCCCTGCTGCTCGGCGCCTGCTTCCAGCGGGCCTTCTTCCTGCACTTCTCCGGCGCCGAAGTGGTCCAGCCGGTCGAGGAGTTCGCCCCCGCGATCGCCCGCACCCTGTGGGCCGCCATCAGCTGAGGCCCAGCTCCGCCGCGTACGGGGGCTCGGCGCCCGCCCGGGTGCAGGTCAGCGCGGCGGCCCGGGCCGCGAACTCCAGGACGGCCGGCCAGTCCACCGGGCCGGCGGCGCCCGCGAGCCGGTGCAGCAGGGCCGCGTTGACCGTGTCCCCGGCTCCGATGGTGTCGGCGACGGTGACCGGGCGGGCCGCGGCGCCGTACTCCTCGCCCTCCGCCGTCCACACCGTCAGCCCCGCCGCGCCCCGGGTCAGCACCACCGCCGAGGGCCCGGCCGCCAGCCAGTCGCCGACCCGGCCGCCCAGCCAGGCGGCATCCTCCTCCGACAGCTTGAGCACCGAGACGTACGGCAGCCAGCGCAGGAACCGCTCCCGGTAGGCCGCAGGGTCGGCGATCAGCGCCGGGCGGACGTTGGGGTCGAGCAGGGTCAGCAGCCCGCGCCGCGACTCCCGCCGCAGCAGGGTCTCGTACGCGCTCGCGCCCGGCTCCAGCACCAGCGAGCAGGTCCCGAGCGCGAGGGCCCGTACGCCCGGCGGCAGCGACGGCGGCAGGGCGAAGAGCCGGTCGGCGGTCCCCTCGGTGTAGAAGCGGTACGCGGCCGAGCCGTCCGGGGCCAGCGAGGGCACGGCCAGCGTGGTCGGCTCGGGCCCGCGCTGCACGAGCGAGAGGTCCACCCCGGCGGCCCGCAGCCCGGCGAGGATGCCCTCGCCGAAGCCGTCCGCCGACACCCGGGAACAGAAGGCCGCCTCGGCGCCGAGCCGGCCCAGGGCCAGCGCGGTGTTGTACGGCCCGCCGCCGGGCCGGGGCAGCAGCGCACCCGGCGGCTCCGCGACGGGCACCAGGTCGATCAGGGCTTCTCCACCGACGACGATCACGCGGGGGAAGGTATCCCATCGGGCGCCGGTATCGTCGGGTGGGCCCGGCCCCGGGCACCGAACCTCGCGCCAGGAGAACCGCATGTCCGCGTCGCAGTCCGCCGCCCGCCGTACCGTCCTCAAGGGCGCCGCAGCGCTCGCCGGGGCCGTGGGTGCCGGGGCGACGCTCTCGGCCTGCTCCACCGCGACCGACAGCGGGGCGGGCGGCCCGGCCGTGCCCAAGGAGCCGGTCGAGCTGGGTCCCGTGGCCGACGTCCCCGTGGGTGGCTCGAAGCTGTTCCGGGAGCGCAAGGTCGTCGTCAGCTGCCCGGCGGAGGGCCAGTACAAGGCGTTCAGCGCCCAGTGCACGCACGCCGGCTGCGTCCTGGACAAGATCGTCGAGGGCGAGGGCAACTGCCCCTGCCACGGCAGCCGTTTCGACGTGACCACCGGCAAGGTGCTGCGCGGCCCGGCGAGCGACCCGCTCCCCGCCGTCCCGGTCAAGGCGGAGAACGGCAAGCTCATCGCCGGCTGACCCGCCCCCGCCGGGAGCTGCGGGGCGGCTCCGTGTCACCGGGGTGCGCCCGCCGCGCCTAGGCGGAGTTCAGCCGGGAGGCCCACCACGGGGTGCCGGGCGGGGCGGACGGGTCGGGCAGGGTGCGGGCGAGGAAGCGGGCGTCCAGTGGGGCGAGTACGGCGCGCAGCTCGCGGGCGGCGCGGGGCCGGAGCGCCCGGCAGGCGGCCTCCAGGACGGCCCGTACCGGCGCCCCCGGGAAGGGATCGCAGCACGGGCAGATCTCGTCCACGGCGTACATGACCCACGGCCCGGGACCGTGGGCGAGGGCGTGCCAGCGGCGCCAGGCCTCGAAGACGGGGCCGGGCCAGGAGGGCCGGCGTTCGAGCCGGGCGATCTCGGCGGCGGTCCGGCCGGACAGGCCGGGCACCGCCCGCCGCCGGTCCGCCGGACGGGTGTGCGCGGGCGCGTTCCCCGTGACCCGCGCCGGGTTCCTACGCGGCATGTGCCTTTCGGGTGTCGTTCATGCCGCCATGGTGCCCCGGAACCGGCCCCGGGGGCCTCCCGTTTTTCCGGAGACGGCCCGGACGGCCCGGACGGGCTAGTCCCAGTCCCAGGCGATGCCCAGGATCCCGCGCCGGACGGTCTGTTCCACCAGGTGCACGGACCGGTGCCGCCCGCTCGGGGTGAGGTCCGCCAGGCCCGTGCGCGGGGCCTGCGGGCCGGTGCGGGCGAAGCGGCGGCAGCGCACCGGCAGGGCCGCCTCGTCGAAGCGGACCTGGAGCATGTACTGGCCGCCCGCGTAGCTGAAGCCCCGCACGTACTCGGTGCTGCGCGCGCCCGTGCCGTCCTCGATCCCGTAGCCGAAGACGTACGTGTCCCCGCACCGCAGCCGGGTGTCGAACAGCAGCTCGGCGACCACCACCCCGGCTTCCGGGTGGTGGCGCACCCGGCCCGTGCGGCAGTTCTCGTACGCCGTCACCCTCATCCGGGCCGAGTCGCAGCCGGGGTCCCCGTGGTGGACGGCCAGGTAGCGGTCGACGCCGTCGCGGTGGGCCCGGACGATCTGCTGCGACTCCCGGTCGCACAGCTCGCCGGCCGGGCCGATGCGGACCCGCTCGTGGTGGCCGACCGAGTGCAGCCCGCCGTCGGCCGGGAGCTCCATCGCGTCCAGCAGCTGCTCCACCGCCGCGCCGACGCTCACCAGGGCCCGGTACGAGCGGGCCGCCGGGCGCCCGCCGGCCCCGCCGGCGCGGCCGGTACCGGTGAGCAGGCGCAGGAGGGCGCCGTCGGGCAGTTCCAGGATCTGCTCCAGGGCGGCGACGGCCCGCAGCGACTCGGGGTGGCGCGGGCGGCGGGCGCCCTGCTGCCAGTAACTGAGGCTGGTGACACCGACCTTGATGCCGCGCGCCGCGAGCCGGTGCTGCACCCGGTGCAGGGGCAGGCCGCGGACGGCGAGGGCGGTGCGCAGGGCGAGGTGGAAGGGGCCCTCGCGCAGCAGGCGGCGGAGTTCGGCCATGACGGCCGTGTCCGCCGCGCCGGTACCGCCGGCCGTGCCGCCGCCCGTACCGCCCGTACCGCCCGTCGTCCATCTCCGGTCGCCGGTCGGTCGCATGGCGACTCCTTCGTGAACGTTCACACGCGCCGGCGTGGGGACCGGGCGGGGCCGGGCCGGTGGTTCCGGGGGAGCTGGTGGAACGACAGCAACCGTTCACACCACAGCCCCACCGTTCACACTGCGATGTCACCGCGTATTGAAGCCTGTTGACCTGATCGCGACAACTCCCCGATGCTCCTCAGCAGCGTCCGGACGCGCTCCTCCATCCCCCCCACTTCCCACCTCGGGTCCCCACCTCGGGAGGAACGCGATGCGCACCGACAGTACCGGGCGGCTCACCCCGGCCGCCCTGCTCGCCGCCCTGCTCCTCGTCCTGTTGCCCCTCGGCGCCGGTACCGCCACCGCCGCCGGCGCGCGCAGTGCCCCGGCGGCCGCCACCGCCACCGCCACCGCCACCGCCCCGGACACCCCCGGCGCGGCCCTCGCGTACAAGCGCCTGGACATCACGATGCAGGCCCAGCAGAAGACCAACTGGTGCTGGGCCGCGAGCGGCAACACCGTCGCCACCTGGTTCGGCCGCAGCTACAGCCAGAACCAGTTCTGCAACGCCGCCTTCAACCGCCAGCAGGGCACCGAGTGCCCCAACAACCAGGCCACCCTCGGCAACGTCCAGACCGCCCTGCGCTGGGCCGGCATCAACTCCGGCAGCTACGTGACCGGCTGGCTCCAGTACTCCACCGTCCAGACCGAGATCAACAACGACCGCCCGGTCGAGACCCGCATCCAGTGGTCGAACGGCGGCGGCCACATGCACGTCATCTACGGCTACGACACCGCCGGCAGCTGGGTCTACTGGGGCGACCCCTGGCCCTCCAGCGACCGCTACAACTGGGCCTCGCACGCCTGGTACGTGGACAACGGCACCTTCTCCTGGACCCACTCCCTCTACCGGATCGGGGCGTGACCGCCATGACCGTGCGCCCCGCCGCCGCGGCCGCCCTCGCGGCCGCCGCCACCGCCGCCCTCCTCGCCCTGGCCGGGCCGGCGGCGGCGGCCCCCGTACCGCAGCCGCAGACCGCCACCGCCGAGACCCTGGCGGCCGCCCACGAGGCTGCCGTCGCCCCCGACACCCTGGCCACCCTCTCCCGGTTCTTCGCCCGCGAGGGCAGGGTGTCGGTGGCCGCCGCGAAGCCCCGCATCGAGGGCGGGGCGATCCCGGTCAGCTACCTCAACCCGGACTTCGTCGCGGGCCGGGCCGGTGCGCCGGTCGCCCGGCTGGAGTTCCTCGCCAGCCGGGCCGTCTCCTCCGACGGACAGCCGGCCGCCCTGTGGACGGCCAAGACCGGGACGGGCTGGCAGGTGGTGAACATCGCCACCGGCGACGACGAATTCCGCTACGCCCGGCTCGGCGCCGGGAAACTCCCCGGCGGCGCCGTGTTCCGCGAGCCGCAGACCGACGCCTGGTACGTGGCCGGGGGCGAGCGGGTGCTCCCGCTCGACGAGGACGCCGTACGGGCCGTGGGCGAGCGGGGCACGACGCTCGCCGCCTACCGGGCCCGGGTGACGAAGGCGTACGGGGACAAGCTGCCCGGCTCCGCGTACGCGCGGCAGGGCATGGCGGGCGGCTTCGAGGAGGCCGCACCGGACACCGGCGCCACCCCGCCGGCGCTGCTGGCCGGGGCCGCCGGGGTGCTGGCGCCGGTCGCGGCCGCGACGGCCCTCCTGCTGCGCCGACGCCGCCGCACCGCCGGGGCCTGACCCCGCCCCCCGCGGGGCCCGGCCACCGCCAGGGGCCGGGCCCCGCGGGCCCTCCCCGCCCCTCCCCGGGGCGGGGACGGGCAGGGGCGCCGTACGGTTCGTTGTCGGCCCGCGCCAGTAGGGTGGGCGGCATGGCCGACCCTTCCAGCTACCGTCCCGAGCCCGGGCAGATCCCCGACTCCCCGGGGGTCTACAGATTCCGCGACGAGCACCGCCGGGTGATCTACGTCGGGAAGGCCAAGAGCCTGCGCCAGCGCCTGGCCAGCTACTTCCAGGACATCGCGAACCTGCACCCCCGTACCGCCACCATGGTCACCACGGCCGCCTCCGTCGAGTGGACGGTGGTCTCCACCGAGGTCGAGGCGCTCCAGCTCGAATACTCCTGGATCAAGGAGTTCGACCCGCGGTTCAACGTCAAGTACCGGGACGACAAGAGCTACCCCTCCCTCGCCGTCACCATGAACGAGCAGTACCCCCGCGTACAGGTCATGCGCGGCCCCAAGAAGAAGGGCGTGCGCTACTTCGGCCCGTACGGGCACGCCTGGGCGATCCGCGAGACCGTCGACCTGATGCTCCGCGTCTTCCCGGTCCGCACCTGCTCCGCAGGCGTCTTCAAGCGCTCCGCCCAGATCGGCCGGCCCTGCCTGCTGGGCTACATCGGCAAGTGCTCCGCCCCCTGCGTCGGCCGGGTCACCCCCGAGGAACACCGGGAACTGGCCGAGGACTTCTGCGACTTCATGGCCGGCCGCACCGGCACCTACCTCACCCGCCTCGAACAGCAGATGCACGAGGCCGCCGAGGAGATGGAGTACGAGAAGGCCGCCCGGCTGCGCGACGACATCGGGGCCCTGCGCCGGGCCATGGAGAAGAACGCCGTCGTCCTCGCCGACGCCACCGACGCCGACCTGATCGCGGTCGCCGAGGACGAGCTCGAAGCCGCCGTGCAGATCTTCCACGTCCGCGGCGGCCGGGTCCGCGGCCAGCGCGGCTGGGTCACCGACAAGGTCGAGGCCGTGGACACCGCGGGGCTCGTCGAGCACGCCCTGCAGCAGCTGTACGGGGAGGAGAAGGGCGAGGCCGTCCCCAAGGAGGTGCTGGTCCCGGTGCTCCCGGAGGACACCGGGGCCCTCGGCCAGTGGCTGGCCGGGCGGCGCGGCTCGAACGTCAGCCTGCGCGTCCCGCAGCGCGGGGACAAGAAGGCCCTCATGGAGACCGTCCACCGCAACGCGCAGCAGTCCCTCGCCCTGCACAAGACCAAGCGCGCCAGCGACCTCACCACCCGCTCCCGCGCCCTGGAGGAGATCGCCGAGGCCCTGGAGCTGGACGGCGCCCCGCTGCGCATCGAGTGCTTCGACATCTCCCACCTCCAGGGCGACGACGTGGTGGCCTCGATGGTCGTGTTCGAGGACGGTCTCGCCCGCAAGAGCGAGTACCGGCGCTTCCAGATCAAGTCCTTCGAAGGACAGGACGACGTCCGCTCCATGCACGAGGTGGTCTCCCGGCGCTTCCGCCGCTACCTCCAGGAGAAGCTGAAGACGGGGGAGTGGTCCCCCGAGGACGGCGAGGACCCGGTCACCGAGGACGACGGGCGGCCCCGCCGCTTCGCGTACCCGCCCCAGCTGGTCGTCGTCGACGGCGGGCAGCCCCAGGTGGCGGCCGCCAAGCGGGCCCTGGAGGAGCTCGGCATCGACGACGTGGCGGTGTGCGGCCTGGCCAAGCGGCTGGAGGAGGTCTGGCTGCCCGGCGAGGACGACCCCGTCGTGCTGCCCCGCACCAGCGAGGGCCTCTACCTGCTCCAGCGGGTCCGTGACGAAGCCCACCGCTTCGCCATCCAGTACCAGCGCAACAAGCGCGGCAAGCGCCTGAAATCGGGCCCCCTGGACGAGGTGCCGGGCCTCGGCGAGAGCCGCAAGCAGGCCCTGGTCAAGCACTTCGGTTCGGTGAAGAAGCTGAGACAGGCGACAATCGACCAGATCTGCGAGGTCCCGGGCATAGGCCGCAAGACGGCCGAGACCGTGGCCGCGGCCCTCGCCCAGGCTCCCCCGGCCGGTCCTGCCGTCAACACGGCGACAGGAGAGATCATGGAGGACGAGACACCCGCACCCGCGGGAGCAGCGTCCGAACGGGGGACCGAGCTATGACCGAGCACGAGACCACGCACGACCGAGACGGAGCACAGGTGAGTACGGGCACGACAGTGGAGCCCGGCGACAACGCCGAGGCGGCCATCCCCGAACTGGTGATCATCTCCGGGATGTCCGGGGCCGGCCGCAGCACCGCGGCCAAGTGTCTGGAGGACCTCGGCTGGTTCGTCGTCGACAACCTTCCGCCCGCGCTGATCCCCACCATGGTGGAGCTCGGCGCCCGCTCCCAGGGCAACGTGGCGCGGATCGCCGTCGTCGTCGACGTCCGCGGCCGCCAGTTCTTCGACGCCCTGCGCGAGTCCCTCTCCGACCTGGAGGCCCGCGGGGTCACCCGGCGCATCGTCTTCCTGGAGTCCTCCGACGACGCGCTGGTGCGCCGCTTCGAGTCGGTCCGCCGGCCGCACCCCCTCCAGGGCGACGGCCGCATCGTCGACGGCATCGCCGCCGAGCGCGACCTGCTGCGCGAGCTGCGCGGGGACGCCGACCTGGTCATCGACACCTCCAGCCTGAACGTGCACGAGCTGCGCGCGAAGATGGACGCCCAGTTCGCGGGCGACGAGGAGCCCGAGCTGCGGGCCACCGTCATGTCCTTCGGCTACAAGTACGGCCTCCCCGTCGACGCCGACCTCGTCGTCGACTGCCGCTTCATCCCCAACCCGCACTGGGTCCCGGAGCTGCGCCCCTTCACCGGGCTCAACGAGGAGGTCTCGGGCTACGTCTTCAGCCAGCCCGGGGCCAAGGAGTTCCTCGACCGCTACACCGAGCTGCTCCAGCTCATCGCCACCGGCTACCGCCGCGAGGGCAAGCGGTACGTGACCATCGCGGTCGGCTGCACCGGCGGCAAGCACCGCAGCGTGGCCATGTCCGAGAAGCTCGCCGCCCGCCTCGCCTCCGAGGGAGTCGAGACCGTCGTAGTCCACCGGGACATGGGGCGCGAGTGACCGGACGGACCCTGCGCCTGCGCCGCCTGCGCCGCCTCGCCCCGGGACGGGGCGAGGACGGCGCGGCGGCGCGCCCCGGCCGCCGCGGCGCGGCCGCGGCCAAGGTCGCCGCGCCCAAGGTCGTCGCCCTCGGCGGCGGCATGGGCCTGTCGGCCTCCCTCGCGGCCCTGCGCCGGATCACCGGTGACGGCGAGCTCACGGCCGTGGTCACCGTCGCCGACGACGGCGGCTCCAGCGGCCGGCTCCGGGAGGAGCTGGGCGTGCTGCCCCCGGGCGACCTGCGCAAGGCGCTGGCCGCGCTGTGCGGGGACGACGACTGGGGCCAGACCTGGGCGCGCGTGATCCAGCACCGGTTCCAGTCGGCCGGCGACCTGCACGAGCACGCGGTCGGCAACCTGCTGATCGTCGCCCTGTGGGAGCAGCTCGGCGACCCGGTCCAGGCGCTCGACCTGGTCGGGAAGCTGCTGGGCGCGCAGGGCCGGGTGCTGCCGATGTCGGCGGTGCCGCTGGAACTCCAGGCGCTGGTCAAGGGTCACGACCCGGCCCGCCCGGACGACGTGGACACCGTACGGGGACAGGCCACCGTGGCCCTCACCCCCGGCGAGGTGCTGTCCGTCCAGGTGGTGCCCCGCGACCCGCCGGCCGTGCCGGAGGCCGTCGCCGCCGTGCTCGACGCCGACTGGGTGGTGCTCGGGCCGGGGTCCTGGTTCTCCTCGGTCATCCCGCACCTGCTGGTGCCGGAACTGCTCGACGCGCTGATGGCGACGAAGGCCCGGCGGGTCCTCTCGCTGAACCTCGCGCCGCAGCCCGGCGAAACAGAGGGCTTCTCTCCGCAGCGTCATTTGGAGGTTTTGGCCCGACACGCCCCTAAACTCGCCCTGGACGTGGTGCTGGCCGACGAGGCCGCCGTGCCCGACCGCGAGTCCCTCGCCGATGCCGCGAAACGGTTCGGTGCCGCGGTCGAGCTGGCCCCCGTGGCCAGGCAGGACGGCTCTCCGAAGCACGATCCGGAGCTGCTGGCCGCCGCGTACGACCGTATTTTTCGGATGCATGGAAGGATCGGCCCATGGCGATGACGCCCGCGGTGAAGGATGAGATCTCCCGCCTCCCCGTCACCCGGACCTGCTGCAGGAAGGCGGAGGTCTCGGCGATCCTTCGGTTCGCCGGCGGGCTGCACCTGGTGAGCGGCCGCATCGTCATCGAGGCCGAGCTGGACACGGGCATCGCCGCCCGCAGGCTCCGCAAGGACATCCTGGAGATCTTCGGCCACTCCTCCGACCTGGTGGTGATGGCCCCGGGCGGACTGCGCCGGGGCAGCCGCTTCGTCGTCAGGGTCGTCGCGGGCGGGGACCAGCTGGCGCGCCAGACGGGCCTCGTGGACGGCCGCGGCCGCCCGATCCGGGGTCTTCCCCCGCAGGTGGTCTCCGGGGCCACCTGCGACGCGGAGGCGGCCTGGCGCGGTGCCTTCCTGGCCCACGGCTCCCTCACCGAGCCGGGCCGGTCCTCCTCCCTGGAGGTCACCTGCCCCGGCCCCGAGGCAGCCCTGGCCCTGGTGGGTGCCGCCCGCAGGCTCTCCATCGCCGCCAAGGCGCGCGAGGTGCGCGGGGTGGACCGGGTCGTCGTCCGCGACGGCGACGCGATCGGCGCCCTGCTGACCCGGCTCGGCGCCCACGAGTCGGTGCTCGCCTGGGAGGAGCGGCGGATGCGGCGCGAGGTGCGCGCCACCGCCAACCGCCTCGCCAACTTCGACGACGCCAACCTGCGCCGCTCGGCGCGGGCCGCGGTGGCCGCCGGAGCCCGGGTGCAGCGCGCGCTGGAGATCCTCGGCGAGGAGGTCCCCGAGCACCTCGCCGCGGCCGGCCGGCTGCGCATGGAGCACAAGCAGGCCTCCCTGGAGGAGCTGGGCGCGCTCGCCGACCCGCCGCTGACCAAGGACGCCGTCGCCGGCCGGATCCGCCGCCTGCTCGCCATGGCCGACAAGCGGGCGCAGGACCTGGGCATCCCGGGCACCGAGTCCAACCTGGACCTCAGCGAGGAGCTGGCCGACAACATGGCCGGCTGACCCGTACGTCCGCACGTGGTCCGCAGGGGTCCGCACGATCACTCGTGCGGGCCCCTTCTCGGTACGCCCCATTGACATGAGCACGGGCCGGTCGTGAGCCTGGCGTCCGCACGCTTTCGTGGCAGACGACGCCCAGGGGGGCACATGAGGCAACGCGCGAGATCGATCCTCGCCGCAAGCGCACTCGTCTTCGGAACCACACTCGCCGCGCTACCCGTGGCGGCCCAGGCCCAGCCCGCGTCCGCCGCCGCATCCGGCGCCGACGAGGTGCGGGTCTACGACGCCGACATCAGCAAGGAACAGGTCCCGCTCGTCCTGGCCGCGGGCCAGGACGCCCACGAGCTCGCCGAACGCGCCCCGCAGACCGGGACCGCCAAGGTCGAGCTCTTCCTCACGGGGGACCAGGCCAAGGGCCTCGCCGCCCAGGGCGTCAAGCTCGCCGAGCGCAAGGTCTCCGCCCAGGGGCTGGCCCGCACCAAGGCCGCCGGGGACGGCGTCTTCCGTCCGTACAGCGGCAAGGGCGGCCTCCAGGAGGAGATCCTGCGGACCGCGCAGCAGAACCCCGGGCTCACCAAGGTCGTCTCCATCGGCAAGACCGTCCAGGGCAAGGACATCCTCGCGCTCAAGGTCAGCAAGGACGCGAAGAAGGGCAAGGACGGGGACAAGCCGTCCGTGCTCTACATGTCCAACCAGCACGCCCGTGAGTGGATCACCCCCGAGATGACCCGGCGTCTGATGCACCACACCCTGGACAACTACGGCAAGGACCCGCGGATCACCAAGCTCGTGGACTCCACCGAGCTGTGGTTCCTGCTCTCCGCCAACCCCGACGGCTACGACTACACCTTCACCGCCGACAGCGCCCGGCTGTGGCGCAAGAACCTCCACGACAACAACGGCGACGGCAAGATCACCGCCGTGGACGGCGTCGACCTCAACCGGAACTTCGCCTACAAGTGGGGCTACGACAACGAGGGTTCCTCCCCGAGCCTCTCCAGCGAGACCTACCGCGGCCCGAGCGCCTCCTCCGAGCCCGAGACCAGGGCCCTGGACGCCTTCGAGAAGCGCATCGGCTTCCGGTACGCGATCAACTACCACTCGGCCTCCGAGCTGCTGCTCTACGGAGTGGGCTGGCAGGTCGCCACCCCGACCCCCGACGACGTCGCCTACAAGGCGCTCGCCGGCACCCCCGAGAAGCCCGCCGTCCCCGGCTACTACCCGCAGCTCTCCTCCGAGCTGTACACGACCAACGGCGAGGCGGACGGCCACGCGGCCAACGCCAACGGCGTCATGATGTTCACGCCGGAGATGACCACCTGCCAGACGGCCTCGGCGATCGACCCGAACGACCGGTGGAAGCCCGAGGACTGCGCCTCCGGCTTCAACTTCCCGGACGACGAGAAGCTCATCCAGCAGGAGTTCGCCAAGAACGTCCCCTTCGCGCTGTCCGTGGGCGAGAGCGCCGCGCACCCGGACCAGCCCTCCTCCTCCGTGGGCCTGAGCGCCGCCGACTTCACCCCGGACGCCTTCACCACCTCCTACGTGGCGCGCGGCGAGGACCAGACGGTCGCGGTCACCGCCCGCAAGGCACTGAAGGACAAGCAGCTCAAGTTCCGGATCAACGGCGGCCGCACGCACGACGACGGACTCAAGGCCTGGAAGGGCGGTGACGTCTACGGCGGCGAGGACAACAACTGGTTCGACGAGTACCGGGCCAAGGTGGACGGTGCCAAGCCCGGCGACAAGGTCGAGGTGTGGTTCACCGGCCGCGACCGCGCCGACAAGCAGGTCTCCAGCGAGCACTTCACGTACACCGTGGCCGAGCGGCCCCGCGCGGACGTCCTGGTGATCGCGGAGGAGGGCGCCAAGGCCACGCAGGCCCAGACCTACGTGGACGCGCTGCGCGCCAACGGGAAGTCGGCCGCCGTCTGGGACGTGGCCACCCAGGGCGTCCCCCATCACCTCGGGGTGCTCTCGCACTTCTCCACCGCCGTCCACTACACCGGCGCCAAGGCGCCCGGCGGCGAGACGCAGCTGGCCGTGCGCGACTTCCTCAACGAGGGCGGCAAGCTGATCGAGGCCGGTGAACTGGCGGGCGGCCGCGCCCAGGTCGGCCGCGCCCTGACGGACGACTTCAGCCAGTACTACCTCGGCGCCTACGGGCGGGCGGGCGTCAGCGGCCCCACCGGCTTCACCGGCGCGGGCTCCCTCGCCGGAGCCAAGGGTTCCCTCGCCGGCGCGGCGGGCAACCCGCTCGACGCCCCCGGCGCCTACACCGTCACCTCCGACAGCCTCCCGGCGGCGCAGTTCCCGCAGTTCAAGAGCGCGCAGGCGGGCCAGTACGCCGGGGTCGTGAACCCGTACGCCCCCTACGCGGGCACCGGGATGGCCGCGGCCACCCACGAGGACGACGACTGGAAGCGCCTCACGCGGACCGTCGACCTCACCAAGGTCACCGCCGCCGACCGGCCGCAGCTGAAGATGGCCCTCAACTGGAACACCGAGGAGGGCTACGACCACGCCGTCCTGGAGGCCCGTACCGCCGGGGGCGAGGACTGGACCACACTCCCGGACTCGGGCGGGCTGAGCTCCACCACAGTCCCGGCGGAGTGCGAGGCCGGATTCTTCGTCAACGACCACCCCTTCCTGCGCCACTACCTCACGCTGGACGCCGGCGGTTGCTCACCGAGCGGCACCAGCGGGGCGTGGAACAGCTTCACCGGATCCTCGGGCGGCTGGAAGCAGGTCTCCTTCGACCTGAGCGCCTACGCGGGCAAGACCGTGGAGGTCTCGCTCTCCTACGTCACCGACCCCGGTTCGGGCGGCCGCGGCGTCTTCGCGGACGAGGCCCGCGTCTCCGTGGGCGGGGCCGACCAGGCCGTCGAGGGCTTCGAGAGCTCGCTCGGCGCGTGGACCGCACAGGGCGCACCTGCCGGAAGTCCCGATGTTCCGGGCGATTGGTCCAGGTCGGGCGAACTGTTCAAGTCCTACGCAGCGGTCACTACGCGTAACACGATGCTCCTCGGCTTCGGCCTGGAACACCTGCCGGCCGCGGCGGACCGTGCCGTACTCCTGGGCAAGGCACTTCGCTCGCTGAACCACTGACCTGCGGTCCCACCCCCGATCACCCTGCGTGACGGGGTCCGAGGTCCCCGAGGTCCCGTGCCAGGGCGTCTGGTACAGGGCCTCGGGGCGTGTCCGGCTCCCGTCGATGTCACTCCCAAGCTCACGGAGAGGTAGGGTCGTAAGCGGTCGGGGACATCCCATACAGCTCGCCGGCGGACAGGCCGGCGTACCAACGAGGAGATCGGTTCGTGACGATCCGCGTAGGCATCAATGGTTTTGGCCGCATTGGCCGCAACTACTTCCGGGCGCTCCTGGAGCAGGGAGCGGACATCGAGATCGTCGGTGTCAACGACCTGACTGACAACGCCACCCTGGTGCACCTGCTCAAGTACGACACCATCCTGGGCCGCCTCAAGGCCGAGGTCTCCCACACCGCCGACACCATCACGGTGGGCGGCAACACCTTCAAGACCTTCGCCGAGCGCGACCCCGCGAACCTGCCCTGGGGCGAGCTGGGTGCCGACATCGTCATCGAGTCGACCGGCATCTTCACGAAGAAGGCCGACGCCTCCAAGCACCTCGCCGCCGGCGCGAAGAAGGTCCTCATCTCGGCTCCGGCCAAGGACGAGGACATCACCATCGTGATGGGCGTCAACCAGGACAAGTACGACGCGGCCAACCACCACGTCATCTCCAACGCCTCCTGCACCACCAACTGCGTGGCGCCGATGGCCAAGGTCCTCCTGGAGAACTTCGGCATCGTCAAGGGCATGATGACCACGGTCCACGCCTACACGAACGACCAGCGCATCCTGGACTTCCCGCACTCGGACCTGCGCCGCGCCCGTGCCGCCGCCGAGAACATCATCCCGACCACCACCGGTGCCGCCAAGGCCACCGCCCTGGTCATCCCGGAGCTGGCGGGCAAGCTCGACGGCATCGCGATGCGCGTCCCGGTCCCCACCGGTTCCGTGACCGACCTGGTCATCGAGCTGGAGCGCGAGGTGACCAAGGACGAGGTCAACACCGCCTTCCAGAAGGCCGCCGAGGGCCAGCTGAAGGGCATCCTGGACTACACCGAGGACGCGATCGTCTCCTCCGACATCGTGAACTGGCCGGCCTCCTGCACCTTCGACTCCTCCCTGACCATGGTCCAGGGCAAGAGCGTCAAGGTCATCGGCTGGTACGACAACGAGTGGGGCTACTCCAACCGACTCGTCGACCTCACCGTCTTCGTCGGCGGTCAGCTCTAAAACGTAGGGCAAGGCACCACCATGTCAGCACAGGGTCCGCTCGGCGCGATGAAGCGCCGTTCGGGCCCTGTGGCTTGCCTGGCCCTCCCGTCCTCGCCCTCCGGGTGAAGGTCTCCTAAGGAGTAGGAAACACATGAAGACGATCGACGAACTGCTCGCCGAGGGCGTGACCGGCAAGCGGGTCTTCGTCCGCGCCGACCTCAACGTGCCGCTGGCGAACGGTGAGATCACGGACGACGGCCGCATCCGGGCCGTCCAGCCGACGATCGCGAAGCTCGCCGAGGCCGGCGCCCGCGTGATCGTGGCCTCGCACCTGGGCCGCCCCAAGGGCGCCCCGGACCCGGCCTTCTCGCTGGCCCCGGCCGCCAAGCGGCTCGGTGAACTGCTGGGCACGGACGTCGCGTTCGCCACGGACACGGTCGGCGCCTCCGCCAAGGAGACCGTCGCCGCCCTCGCCGACGGCAAGGTCGCGGTCATCGAGAACCTGCGCTTCAACGCCGGCGAGACCGCCAAGGACGACGCCGAGCGCGGCGCCTTCGCGGACCGGCTCGCCGAGCTCGCCGACGTCTACGTCGGCGACGGCTTCGGCGCCGTCCACCGCAAGCACGCCTCGGTCTTCGACCTGCCCGCGCGCCTGCCGCACGCCGCCGGCTACCTGATCGCCACCGAGGTCGGCGTGCTGAAGAAGCTCACCGACGAGGTCAAGCGCCCCTACGTGGTCGTCCTCGGCGGCGCCAAGGTCTCCGACAAGCTGGCCGTCATCGACCAGCTGCTCGGCAAGGCCGACCGCATCCTCATCGGCGGCGGCATGGCGTACACCTTCCTCTACGCCAAGGGCCACGAGGTCGGCATCTCCCTGCTCCAGAAGGACCAGGTGGACGTCGTCAAGGAGTACATGGAGCGCGCCGCGAAGAGCGGTGTCGAGCTGGTCCTGCCGGTCGACGTCCTCGTCTCCGCGGACTTCCCCGACCTGAAGACCAAGGCCCCGGCCGACTTCGAGACCGTCGACGCGGACAAGATCCCCGCCGACAAGGAGGGCCTCGACATCGGCCCCAAGACGCGTGAGCTCTACGCGTCGAAGATCGCCGACGCCGAGACCGTGTTCTGGAACGGTCCCGTGGGCGTCTTCGAGCACCCCGACTACGCCGGAGGCACCCGCGCCGTCGCGCAGGCCCTCGTCGACAGCGACGCGTTCACCGTGGTCGGCGGTGGCGACTCCGCCGCGGCCGTGCGCACGCTCGGCTTCGACGAGAACGCTTTCGGTCACATTTCCACCGGTGGTGGCGCCAGCCTCGAATACCTCGAAGGCAAGACGCTCCCCGGCCTCGCCGCCCTGGAGGGCTGAACCCCTATGACTGCTGCTGCCAACGGCCGCACCCCGCTGATGGCGGGCAACTGGAAGATGAACCTCAACCACCTTGAGGCCATCGCCCACACCCAGAAGATCGCCTTCTCCCTGGCGGACAAGGACTACGACGCCGTCGACGTGGCGGTGCTCCCGCCCTTCGTCGACCTGCGCTCGGTCCAGACGCTGGTCGACGCCGACAAGCTGAAGATCAAGTACGGCGCCCAGGACATCTCGGCGCACGACTCCGGCGCCTACACCGGCGAGATCTCCGGCCCGATGCTCTCCAAGCTCGGCTGCACCTTCGTGGCCGTCGGCCACAGCGAGCGCCGCCAGTACCACGGCGAGAGCGACGAGGTCTGCAACGCCAAGGTCAAGGCCGCCTACAGGCACGGGATCACCCCGATCCTGTGCGTCGGCGAGGGCCTGGACGTCCGCAAGGCCGGCGGCCAGGTCGCGCACACGCTGGCCCAGGTCGACGGCGGCCTCAAGGACGTCCCGGCCGAGCAGGCCGAGTCCATCGTGATCGCGTACGAGCCCGTCTGGGCCATCGGGACCGGCGAGGTCGCCACCCCCGAGGACGCCCAGGAGGTCTGCGGTGCGATCCGCGGCCGCCTCGCCGAGCTGTACTCCCAGGAGCTGGCCGACAAGGTCCGCATCCAGTACGGCGGCTCCGTGAAGTCCGGCAACATCGCCGCGATCATGGCGCAGCCCGACGTCGACGGCGCCCTGATCGGCGGCGCGGCGCTGGACGTGGACGAGTTCGTCAAGATCGTCCGCTTCCGCGACCAGTGAAGCGACCGGTGAGTATGCGGTAGGGCGGATCCGTCGTACCCTTGCGGGGGCCAGGGGGCTGCGATCGGCAGCCGCTGGCCCCCGCGGGCGTCGCAGGCCCGGTAAAACCTGAAAGCCCAGAATGCCCAGAAAGTAGGAATCAGCCGTGATTATGGGGTTCTCGATCGCCCTGGTCGTCTTCAGCGCCCTGCTGATGCTGCTCGTGCTGATGCACAAGGGCAAGGGCGGCGGTCTGTCCGACATGTTCGGCGGCGGCATGCAGTCCTCGGTCGGCGGTTCCTCCGTGGCAGAGCGCAACCTCGACCGCATCACCGTCGTGATCGGGCTCCTGTGGTTCGCCTGCATCGTGGCGCTCGGCCTGCTCACGAAGTCGAGCAGCTGACCGTTCTGGTCATTGTGCCGGTCCCGTCGGCTCCGCCCCGCCTATCATGAGGTCCTGCGTCCACGGCTGGAGCGAGTAACTCCGGTTGCTGGACGCGCGTTGGGCCTTCCGTAGACTGGGGCGCCCGCAGCGGACATCCCCTCTCGCTCCGCGGCACCATCACGCAGGGAGTTACGACCGTGGCAAGTGGCAACGCGATTCGTGGAAGTCGGGTCGGAGCCGGGCCGATGGGCGAGGCCGAGCGCGGTGAATCCGCGCCCCGCCTGCGCATCTCCTTCTGGTGCTCGAACGGGCACGAGACGCAGCCGAGCTTCGCCAGCGACGCGACCGTGCCGGACACCTGGGACTGCCCGCGCTGCGGGTTCCCGGCCGGCCAGGACCGGGACAACCCGCCCGCGCCGCCGCGCACCGAGCCGTACAAGACGCACCTCGCGTACGTACGGGAACGCCGCACCGACGCCGACGGCGAGGCCATCCTCGCCGAGGCCCTCGCCAAGCTCCGCGGCGAGATCTGAGGACCGGCGACACCGGCACCACCCTTGAGAGTGACTCGGGGCCCGGCCCGTGGGAGAGCGAATCCCGCGGGCCGGGCCCCTTTTTGTCCGTTGTCCCCCCTCGGATCCCTTAGGTTTGGAGGCGGCGGGGCACAACAGGACGGAAGAAGTGGGTTGATGTCCGAGATGAACGCAGACAGCCGTACGAGGCTCGACCGGACGCCGCAGTGGAACGCGCTCGGCAAGCACCGTGAAGAGCTGGGGCAGACGCATCTGCGGGAGCTGTTCGAGGCGGACCCGGAGCGCGGCACCAAGTACACCCTGGCGGCCGGGGACCTGCACATCGACTACGCGAAGCACCTCGTCACCGACGAGACCCTCGCGCTGCTGCACGAACTGGCCGCGGCGACCGGCGTCGCCGCACTGCGTGACGCCATGTTCCGCGGCGAGAAGATCAACATCACCGAGGACCGGGCGGTCCTGCACACCGCGCTGCGCGCCCCGGAGAACGTCGTCGTGAAGGTCGACGGCGAGGACGTCGTCCCGGAGGTGCACGCGGTCCTGCGCAAGATGGCCGCCTTCTCCGACCGGGTCCGGTCGGGGGAGTGGACGGGCCACACCGGAAAGCGCATCAGGAACGTCGTCAACATCGGCATCGGCGGCTCCGACCTCGGCCCGGCGATGGCGTACGAGGCCCTGCGGGCCTTCAGCGACCGCGGCCTGACGGTCCGTTTCGTCTCCAACGTCGACGGTGCGGACCTGCACGAGGCCGTGCGCGACCTGGACGCGGCCGAGACGCTCTTCATCATCGCCTCGAAGACCTTCACCACCATCGAGACCATCACCAACGCCACCTCGGCGCGGAACTGGCTGCTCACCCAGCTGGGGGCCGGTGAAGAGGCCGTCGCCCGGCACTTCGTGGCGCTGTCGACCAACGAGGAGAAGGTCGCCGGGTTCGGCATCGACACGGCCAACATGTTCGGCTTCTGGGACTGGGTCGGCGGCCGTTACTCCTTCGACTCGGCCATCGGGCTCTCCCTGATGATCGCCATCGGCCCGGACCGCTTCCGGCAGCTGCTGGACGGCTTCCACCTGATGGACGAGCACTTCCGCACGGCCCCGCCGGAGGAGAACGCGCCCCTGCTGATGGGGCTGTTGGGGATCTGGTACGGCAACTTCCACGATGCGCAGTCCCACGCGGTCCTGCCGTACAGCCACTACCTGTCCCGGTTCACGGCCTACCTCCAGCAGCTCGACATGGAGTCCAACGGCAAGTCGGTCGACCGCAACGGCGATCCGGTCGACTGGCAGACCGGCCCGGTCGTGTGGGGCACCCCCGGCACCAACGGGCAGCACGCGTACTACCAGTTGATCCACCAGGGCACGAAGCTGATCCCGGCCGACTTCATCGGCTTCGCCCGCCCGGTGGACGACCTCCTCCCCGGCCTCGTGGCCCAGCACGACCTGCTGATGGCCAACTTCTTCGCCCAGACGCAGGCCCTGGCCTTCGGCAAGACGCCGCAGGAGGTGCGCGCGGAGGGCGTCGCCGAGGAGCTCGTCCCGCACAAGACCTTCCGGGGCAACCACCCGACGACCACGATCCTCGCCCCTGAGCTGACCCCGTCGGTGCTGGGGCAGCTCATCGCCCTCTACGAGCACAAGGTGTTCGTCCAGGGGGCCGTGTGGAACATCGACTCCTTCGACCAGTGGGGCGTCGAGCTCGGCAAGGTCCTCGCCAAGCGGCTGGAGCCCGCCCTGGTGGAGGGGGCCGACGTGGCGGGTCTCGACCCCTCGACGCGGGCGCTCGTGGCCCGTTACCGGGAACTGCGCGGCCGCTGAGCCCTCCCGGCGTGAACGTGGAAGCGCCCCGCACCGACCGGTGCGGGGCGCTTCCACGTGCTCAGGACGTCGGGGAGTACAGCCCGCTCGGCAGCTTGGCCGCCGCCGCCCGGTCCAGCAGCCACAGGGTGCGGCTGCGGCCGTACGCCTCCGCGGCGGGGGCCTGGACCCCACCCGCACCACCGAGGGCGACCGCCACCGCGCCGGCCTTGTCCTCGCCGGCCGCCAGCAGCCACACCTCGCGGGCCGCGCGGATCGCCGGGAGGGTCAGGGAGACCCGGGTGGGCGGGGGCTTCGGGGCGCCGTGCACACCGACGACGGTGCGCTCGGTCTCACGGGCCGCCGGGTGCTCCGGGAACAGCGAGGCCACGTGCGTGTCCGGGCCGACGCCCAGCATCAGCACGTCGAAGGTGGGGACCGGACCGTGGTCCTCCGGCCCGGAGGCCCGCTCCAGCTCCGCCGCGTAGGCGGCCGCGGCGGCGTCCACGTCCGCCCCGTACGGGCCGTCGGAGGCGGGCATCACGTGCACCCGCGCGGGGTCCACCGGGACGGAGTCCAGGAGGGCCTCACGGGCCTGTACGTGGTTGCGCTCGGGGTCGTCGGCGGGGACGTAGCGCTCGTCGCCCCACCAGAGGTCGATGCGGGACCAGTCGACCGCGTCCCGGGCGGGCGCTACGGCGAGGGCCGCGAGCAGGCCGTTGCCGTTGCGGCCGCCGGTCAGGACCACGGAGGCGCTGCCACGGGCGGCCTGCGCGTCCACGATCTTCGTGATGAGCCGGGCCGCCGTGGCCTGGGCCATCAGCTCCTTGTCCCGGTGGACGACGACCTGGGGAGTCGTCATACCCATGTGCTGCCGCCTTCTTGGTAGTTCGGGTCGTGCGGTGGTCCCCGGTCCGGGGCGGAGCGCCGGGAAAGGACGAAGGGCGGGGCGGGGGACCGCTCCGCCCTTCGTCCGTCCGCTACTTGGCCGGGGTCTTCTTCGCCGCCGGCTTGGCGGCGGGCTTGGCCGGAGCCTTGGCCTCGGCCGTAGCCTCGGGCTCTGCCTCCGCCTTGGCCGGAGACGCGGCGGACGCCTCCAGGCGGGCCACGCCGAACTTCAGCGAGGCCTCGTAGGTGTTGTCCGGGTCCAGCCGGCGCAGCTCCTCCGCCAGCAGTTCGGCCGTGTCCCGGCGCTTGAGCGCCACCGCACGGTCGGGCTGCCCCGGCATGCACAGCGTCGCCAGCCCGCCGTCCGCCCGGTTCAGGACGATCGAGCCGTCCTTGGTCTCCAGCCGTACGGCGGTCAGCCCCGGCCCGCCGGACAGGGCGCGGTGGACCGGCACCCCGAGACGGTCCGCCAGCCACATGGCCAGCAGCTCGCAGCTCGGGTTCTCGTCCTCGCCCTCGACGGTCGCCGAGGTGACCGACAGGCTCTGCTGGTCCAGCGCGGCGGCCAGCATGGAACGCCAGGGGGTGATGCGGGTCCAGGACAGGTCGGTGTCACCCGGCGCGTACGCCGCCGCCCGCTCGCCGAGCGTGGCGACGGGCTTCTCGGAGGAGTACGTGTCCGTGATCCGGCGCTGTCCCAGCGCGCCCAGCGGGTCGCCCGCCAGGTCCGCGGGAGCGCCCTCCGGCCACCAGACGACCACAGGGGCGTCGGGCAGCAGGAGCGGGAGCACCACCGACTGGGCGTGGTCGACCAGTTCGCCGTGCAGGCGGAGCACGACCGTCTCCCCGCTGCCCGCGTCCGCCCCGACGCGGAGCTCCGCGTCGAGGCGGGCGTCACGGCGGCTGCGCGGGGAACGGCTGACCCGCTTGACCACGACGACGATCCGCGAGGGGTGTTCGTGTGACGCGTCGTTCGCCGACTTGAGAGCGTCGTACGCGTTCTCCTCGTCGGTCACGATCACCAGCGTGAGGACCATGCCGATGGCCGGCGTGCCGATGTCCCGGCGCGCCTGCACCAACGCGGCGTTGATCTTGCTGGAGGTGGTCTCCGTGAGGTCGATCTTCATGGCCGGCGCCAGCTCCGTCCGTCTCGTGCGAGCATCTCGTCCGCCTCGACCGGCCCCCAGGTGCCCGCCGGGTACTGCGCGGGCTTGCCGTGCTTGTCCCAGTACTCCTCGATCGGGTCGAGGATGTTCCAGGACAGCTCGACTTCCTGGTGACGCGGGAAGAGGTTCGCGTCGCCGAGGAGGACGTCGAGGATGAGCCGCTCGTACGCCTCGGGGCTGGACTCGGTGAAGGACTCGCCGTAGGCGAAGTCCATCGTGACGTCCCGGACCTCCATGGAGGTGCCCGGCACCTTGGAGCCGAAGCGGACGGTCACGCCCTCGTCCGGCTGGACCCGGATGACCAGGGCGTTCTGCCCCAGCTCCTCGGTCGCGCCCGACTCGAACGGCAGGTACGGCGCCCGCTTGAAGACCACCGCGATCTCGGTCACCCGGCGGCCCAGGCGCTTGCCCGTCCGCAGGTAGAACGGGACGCCCGCCCAGCGGCGGTTGTTGATCTCCAGGCGGATGGCCGCGTAGGTGTCGGTCTTCGACTTGGGGTCGATACCGTCCTCTTCGAGGTACCCGACGACCTTCTCGCCACCCTGCCAGGCCGCCGAGTACTGACCGCGCACGGTGTGCTTGCCCAGGTCCTCGGGCAGCTCCACGGCGGTCAGCACCTTGAGCTTCTCGGCCACCAGCGCCTTGGGGTGGAAGGAGCCCGGCTCCTCCATCGCGGTCAGCGCCAGCAGCTGGAGCAGGTGGTTCTGGATGACGTCGCGCGCGGCGCCGATGCCGTCGTAGTAGCCGGCCCGGCCGCCGATGCCGATGTCCTCCGCCATGGTGATCTGCACGTGGTCGACGTACGACCGGTTCCAGATCGGCTCGAACATGGTGTTGGCGAAGCGGAGCGCCAGGATGTTCTGGACGGTCTCCTTGCCGAGGTAGT
This sequence comes from Streptomyces lavendulae subsp. lavendulae, assembly GCF_002803845.1. Lineage (GTDB taxonomy): Bacteria > Actinomycetota > Actinomycetes > Streptomycetales > Streptomycetaceae > Streptomyces > Streptomyces lavendulae. The sequence goes on from NZ_CP024985.1 coordinate 6,237,693, forward strand.
GGTCGATCCGGAAGACCTCGTCACGGGGGAAGACCTCGTGGACGACCTTGTTGAGCTCTTCCGCGCTCTTGAGGTCGTGGCCGAAGGGCTTCTCGATGACGGCGCGCCGCCAGGAGCCTTCCTTCTGCGCCAGACCGTGGTCCTTGAGCTGCTGGACCACCTTGGGGAAGAACTTCGGGGGCACGGAGAGGTAGAAGGCGAAGTTGCCGCCCGTCCCCTGCGCCTTGTCGAGTTCCTCGATGGTGGCCTTCAGGGTCTCGAAGGCCGCGTCGTCGTCGAAATCGCCCTGGACGAACCGGCAGCCCTGCACCAGCTGCTGCCAGACCTCTTCGCGGAAGGGGGTGCGGGAGTGCTGCTGGACAGCGTCGTGCACCTCCTTGGCGAAGTCCTCGTCCTGCCACTCGCGGCGGGCGAAGCCGATCAGGGAGAAGCCCGGCGGCAGCAGGCCGCGGTTCGCCAGGTCGTAGACGGCGGGCATGAGCTTCTTGCGCGACAGGTCACCCGTAACGCCGAAAATGACCAGGCCGGACGGCCCCGCGATGCGCGGGAGCCGCCGGTCCTGTGCGTCACGAAGCGGGTTCGCTCCGTTCACCGACAAAATACTCAGTCCTCCGCGGGGGCGAGGCGCTTGAGTTCCGCCTCGGTCGACTTCAGCAGGTCGTTCCAGGACGCCTCGAACTTCTCGACGCCTTCGTCTTCGAGCAGCTGCACCACATCGTCGTACGAGATGCCCAGCTTCGCGACCGCGTCGAGCTCGGCGCGCGCCTGCTCGTACGTGCCGCGGATGGTGTCGCCGGAGACCTCGCCGTGGTCGGCGGTGGCCTCCAGGGTGGCCTCGGGCATGGTGTTGACGGTGCCGGGGGCGACCAGGTCCACCACATACAGGGTGTCCTTGTACGCCGGGTCCTTGACGCCGGTCGAGGCCCACAGCGGGCGCTGCTTGTTGGCGTGCGCCCGGTCCAGGGCCGCCCAGCGCTCGGAGGAGAAGACCTCTTCGTAGGCCTCGTAGGCCAGACGGGCGTTGGCGAGGGCCGCCTTGCCCTTCAGGGCCTTCGCCTCGTCGGTCCCGATGCCGTCGAGGCGCTTGTCGATCTCGCTGTCCACGCGGGACACGAAGAAGGAGGCGACCGAGTGGATCTCGGAGAGGTCCAGGCCGGCGGCCTTCGCCTTCTCCAGGCCCGCCAGGTACGCGTCCATGACCTCGCGGTAGCGCTCCAGCGAGAAGATCAGCGTGACGTTGACGCTGATCCCCTTGCCGATGACCTCGGTGATCGCCGGCAGGCCGGCCTTCGTCGCCGGGATCTTGATCAGAGTGTTGGGACGGTCCACCAGCCAGGCGAGCTGCTTGGCCTCGGCGATGGTCGCCGTGGTCTCGTGCGCCAGGCGCGGGTCGACCTCGATCGACACGCGGCCGTCCTGGCCCTCGGTCGCGTCGAACACCGGGCGCAGGATGTCGGCGGCGTCGCGGACGTCCGCCGTGGTGATCATCCGGATCGCCTCGTCGACGGTGACCTTGCGGGCGGCGAGGTCGGTGAGCTGCTGCTCGTAACCGTCACCGCTGCTGATCGCCTTCTGGAAGATCGACGGGTTGGTGGTGACACCGACCACGTGGCTCTGGTCGATGAGCTCGGCGAGGTTGCCGGACGTGATGCGCTTGCGGGACAGGTCGTCCAGCCAGATCGCCACGCCCTCGTCGGAGAGGCGCTTGAGTGCGTCTGTCATGGGAATTGCATCTCCTACTTGGTTCTGGTGCCGGTCTCAGCGCGCGGCGGCGGTGATGGAGGCCTTGGCGGCTGCGGTCACGGCTTCGGCGGTGAGGCCGAACTCGCGGAACAGGACGGCGCCGTCGGCGGAGGCACCGAAGTGCTCCAGCGAGACGATCCGGCCCGCGTCCCCGACGTAACGGTGCCAGGTCAGGCCGATGCCGGCCTCGACCGCGACTCGCGCCTTGACGGAGGGCGGCAGAACGCTGTCCTTGTACTCCTGGTCCTGCTCCTCGAACCACTCGACCGACGGCATCGAGACCACGCGCGCCGGAACGCCCTCGGCCTGCAGCGCCTCGCGCGCGGCGACGGCGAGCTGGACCTCGGAACCGGTGCCGATGAGCACGACCTGCGCGGGGCCGCCCTCGGCCTCGAACAGCACGTACCCGCCCTTGGCGGCGTCCTCGTTGCGCTCGTAGGTCGGCACGCCCTGGCGGGTCAGCGCCAGACCGTGCGGGGCGCCCTTGCCGAACACCTTGGTGTGGCGGCGCAGGATCTCGCGCCAGGCGATGGCGGTCTCGTTCGCGTCGGCCGGACGGACGACGTTCAGACCAGGGATGGCGCGCAGCGCGGCGACGTGCTCGACCGGCTGGTGGGTCGGGCCGTCCTCGCCGAGGCCGATGGAGTCGTGCGTCCACACGTACGTCACCGGCAGGTGCATCAGCGCGGACAGGCGGACGGCGTTGCGCATGTAGTCGGAGAACACCAGGAAGGTGCCGCCGTAGATGCGGGTGTGGCCGTGCAGGGCGATGCCGTTCATGGCCGCGGCCATGGCGTGCTCGCGGATGCCGAAGTGGATGGTGCGGCCGTACGGGTCGGCCTCCGGCAGCGGGTTGCCCTTCGGCAGGAACGAGGAGTTCTTGTCGATGGTGGTGTTGTTGGAGCCGGCCAGGTCGGCCGAGCCGCCCCACAGCTCCGGGATGATCGCGCCGAGCGCTTCGAGGACCTTGCCGGAAGCGGCGCGGGTGGCGACGCCCTTGCCGGTCTCGAAGACGGGGAGCTTGTCCTCCCACCCCGCGGGCAGCTCGTTGGCGTTGATGCGGTCGAAGGAGGCCGCGCGCTCCGGGTTGGCGGTGCGCCAGGCGGAGAAGTCCTTCTCCCAGGCTGCCTTGGCCTCGCGGCCGCGGTCCCCGAGGGCGCGGGTGTGGGCGATGACCTCGTCGGAGACCTCGAAGGTCTGCTCCGGGTCGAAGCCGAGCACGCGCTTGGTCGCGGCGACCTCGTCGTTGCCGAGGGCCGAGCCGTGGGAGGCCTCGGTGCCCTGGGCGTGCGGCGCCGGCCAGGCGATGATCGAGCGGGCCGCGATGAAGGACGGGCGCTCCGTCTCGGCCTTGGCGGCCTGGAAGGCCTCGAACAGCGCCTTCGGGTCGAGGTCGCCGTTGGCCTGCGGGGCCACGCGCTGGACGTGCCAGCCGTACGCCTCGTAACGCTTGAGGGTGTCCTCGGAGACGGCGGTCTCGGTGTCGCCCTCGATGGAGATGTGGTTGTCGTCCCACAGCAGCACGAGGTTGCCGAGCTTCTGGTGGCCGGCCAGCGCGGACGCCTCGTGGGAGATGCCCTCCTGGAGGCAGCCGTCGCCCGCGATCGCGTAGACCATGTGGTCGAACGGGGAGGTGCCGGTGGCCGCCTCCGGGTCGAACAGGCCGCGCTCGTAGCGGGCGGCCATGGCCATGCCCACCGCGTTGGCGACGCCCTGGCCCAGCGGGCCGGTGGTGGTCTCGACGGCGGCCGTGTGGCCGTACTCCGGGTGCCCGGGGGTCTTGGAGCCCCAGGTGCGGAACGCCTTGAGGTCGTCCAGCTCCAGGCCGAAGCCACCCAGGTAGAGCTGGGTGTAGAGGGTCAGGGACGAGTGCCCCGCGGAGAGCACGAAACGGTCACGGCCGACCCACTCGGGGTCCGCCGGGTCGTGCCGCATGACCTTCTGGAAGAGGGTGTACGCGGCGGGGGCCAGGCTCATCGCCGTACCGGGGTGGCCGTTTCCGACCTTCTGGACCGCGTCGGCGGCCAGGATGCGGGCGGTGTCGACGGCCCGCTGGTCCAGTTCGGTCCATTCGAGCTCTGTGGTGGTCGGCTTGGTGCTCACCGTTGGTCAGGGCTCCTCTCCACATGTTGTATTCCCGGTGACGAACGACGCACCGGCGCGATTCCGAGCCTACCCCCGCGAGGGCGTGCGGCTATTCGAGTGCAGGCAGTGCGTCGCCGGGTCGGTGCCCCTTGTTCATCCGGCGTCCGCACGCGTGAACCGTCCGTCCGGTCCGATCGGACCAACACGAGACGACCCCGGCGCGGGACGACACAAGTGCAACGTCTAGAGTGGCGTGGTACGCGCAAGCCTTTACCGGGCCTTCATGTCCTGAAGGGTCCGAGTCGGAGCTTGCTGGATTCTCTCTCAGGGGTGTGCGTGACGGCCGTCGAATCCCGTCCAGCGGGGGTGCTCGGGACGAGCCCCGGTCACCGGCCGTTCGGGGCCCGGGTCATGGCTTTCGTGGCATTGACCAAGCCGCGGATCATCGAACTTCTGCTGATCACCACAGTGCCGGTGATGTTCCTCGCCCAGCAGGGCGTGCCACCGATGTGGCTGGTGCTCGCCACCTGCTTCGGCGGCTACCTCTCCGCGGGCGGCGCCAACGCGCTGAACATGTACATCGACCGCGACATCGACGCGCTGATGGACCGTACGGCGCAGCGTCCGCTGGTGACCGGCATGGTGAGCCCGCGCGAGTGCCTGGTCTTCGGCATCTCGCTCGGCGTGATCTCCACCCTGTTCTTCGGGCTGCTGATCAACTGGCTGTCGGCGGCGCTCTCGCTCGGCGCGCTCCTCTTCTACGTCGTGGTCTACACGATGCTGCTCAAGCGGCGCACGGCGCAGAACATCGTCTGGGGCGGGATCGCCGGCTGCCTGCCGGTGCTCATCGGCTGGTCGGCCGTCAAGAACGAGGTCTCCGGGGCCGCGGTCATCCTCTTCCTCGTCATCTTCTTCTGGACGCCGCCGCACTACTGGCCGCTGTCGATGAAGGTGAAGGACGACTACGCGCGCGTCGGCGTGCCGATGCTGCCGGTGGTGGCGGGCAACAAGGCCGTGGCCAAGCAGATCGTCCTCTACAGCTGGGTGATGGTGGCGGTCTCGCTGCTGCTGACCCCGCTGGGGTACACGGGCTGGTTCTACACCTCGGTCGCGCTGGTGGCCGGCGGCTGGTGGCTGTGGGAGGCGCACGCGCTGAACGCCCGCGCCAAGGCCGGGGTGACGGGAGCGAAGCTCAAGGAGATGCGGCTGTTCCACTGGTCCATCACCTATGTGTCGCTCCTCTTCGTCGCCGTGGCCGTGGATCCCTTCCTCCGTTGATTACTCGCCGGTAGCATGCCGTCCATGGCAGAGACCGCGGAGACCGCAGACACCGCAGCAGACAAGAAGCAGACCCGCACGGCGGCGAAGCTGGCCCGGCAGATCGGCGCGTTCGCCAAGCAGCACGGCGGCGTCGAGGGCCACCTCGCGCACATCGGCCAGGCGGGCACCCGGATCGTGCTCGTCGGCACCGACGGGGGCTGGGGCGACCTGGTCGCCCCGACCCACACCGTGGCCCGGCTCGCCGCCGAGCAGGCCGGGCTGACCCTCCACGACGAGTTCGACGGAGAGTTCGCCGCCCGCGTCCGGACCGGCCCGTACGAGTGGACCCGCATGGCCGGCATCCAGGTCGGAGGCCCGGCCAACCCGGCCTAGCCCGCGGTGACCGCGCCCCCGGCCCGCAGCCCCCACGGGGCTCCAGGGCCGCAGGGGCGCGCCGTGCGTCCGGGAGGCGAAGGGGCGCCCCAAGAGTCGGTCAAGAGCCCGAGCACAACCAACTGCCCCGCTCACCCGTTAGGACCGTGGAACCCGCTTCCTCACGTCCGCAACGGGATGCCCGGATGATCGAAACGCCGCCCCTGGTGGACCAGCACTGCCACGGAGTGCTCCGCACCGAGCTGGGACTCGCCACGTTCGAGGCCCGGCTGACCGGCGCGGCCGGCCCGCCCGCCGCCGGCACCACCTTCTTCGACACCCAGGCCGGCTTCGCCGTGCGCCGCTGGTGCCCGCCGCTGCTCGGGCTGGAGCCCCACTGCGCGCCCGCCCGCTACCTGGCCCGGCGGCGCGAACTCGGGCCCGCCGAGACCGGGCGGCTGCTGCTGCGCGGTTCCGGGGTGGGCGCCTACCTGGTCGACACGGGGGCGCCCGGGGATCTCACCGGCGCGAAGGAGCTGGCGCGCGCCGGGGAGGCGCAGGCCTTCGAGGTGGTCCGGCTGGAGTCGCTCGCCGAGCGGGCCGCCGACGGCTCCGGGACCGTCGCGGCCTTCCTGGCCGGCCTGGGCGGCGCCGTCCACCACGCCGCGGCCTCGGCCGTGGCCTTCGGCTGCGGGGCCGGCACCGGATACGCCCGCGCGCTCGCGGACGACCCGAGCCCGCCGGGCCCCGGCGAGGTGCGCGGGGCCGCCGGCCGGTGGCTGGCCGGGCGGGCGGGGGGAGGACCCGTACGGGACCCCGTACTCCTGCGGCACCTGCTGTGGAGCGCCGTGAGCTCCGGGCTGCCGGTCCAACTGCACACCGGTGCGCGGGAGCCCGGGGAGCTGACCGGGTTCGTACGGGCCACCGAGGGCCTGGGCACGCAGCTGGTGCTGCTCGGCGGATACCCCCACCACCGGCACGCGGCCGGACTGGCCGCCGCGTACCCGCACGTCCACGCCGATCTGGGACCCGCCCTCGCGGCTACGGGTGCCCGCGCCGCCGCCGTCCTGGCCGAACTGCTGGAACTCGCCCCCTTCGGGAAGCTGCTCTTCTCCAGCGGGGGCCGGCAGCTGCCGGAGCTGCACGCCGTCGGCGCGCTGGTGTTCCGCGAGGCGCTGGGCCGGGTCCTGGGCGGCTGGGTCGCCGACGGGGCCTGGTCCTGGCGGGACGCGGACCGGGTGGCGGCGATGGTCGCGGCCGGCAACGCCCGGCGGGTCTACCGGCTGGACGAGCGGGGCTGAGGCGGGTCAGACCGCGGAGAGCTGCGCGTCGTCCCGAGCCGGGACCTGCGCCGGGTCGGCGGAGCGCTCGCGCAGGCTCAGCACCACGCGGAGCACGGAGATCCAGACCAGGCAGGAGCCGAGCATGTGCACGGCGACCAGCACCTCGGGCACGTCCGTGAAGAACTGGACGTAGCCGATGGCCCCCTGGGCGAGCAGCACGACCAGCAGGTCACGGGCGCGCGCCCGGGTGTCGTCGGGGGCGTCCACCACGCGCAGCACCAGCCACATGGCGACGGCGAGCGCGCAGACCAGCCAGGCGGAGATCGCGTGCACGTGCGCGGTGGTGGCCCAGTCGAACGGCATGCGCTTGATCTCGCTGCTGTCCCCGGCGTGCGGGCCGGAGCCGGTGACGACCGTACCGGCCGCGATCAGCACCAGTGTGGTCGCGACCAGCGCCCACGAGAGCTTGCGCACCGGACCGGGCACGCGCGGGCGGGGGGCGGCGTCGCCCTCGCCGGTGCGCTGCCAGGTGACGGTGGTGACGGCGATCAGGCTGGTGGCGAGGAGGAAGTGGCCGGCCACGCTGTAGGGGTTGAGCCCGGTCAGGACGGTGATGCCGCCCAGGACCGCGTTGCCCATCACGAGCGCGAACTGGAGCCAGCCGAGCTTCGTCAGCGAGTGCCGCCAGGGTTCGGCGGAGCGGGCCGCGAGGATGATCCCGCCGACGGCCGCGCACAGCACGTAGGTCAGCATGCGGTTGCCGAACTCGATGGCCCCGTGGAAGCCCTGCGCCTGCGTCACGACCAGGCTGTCGTCGGTGCACTTGGGCCAGGTGTCGCAGCCGAGACCGGATCCGGTCAGCCGCACGGCGCCACCGGTGACGACGATGAGCACGCTCATGACGAGCGCGGCGAGCGCGGCGCGCCGGACGGTCCGGGGTGACGGGGTCCAGCGGCTGGCGATGTACGCGAAGGGGTTCAACACGGCCACTATCGTAAAGGCCGCCTTGTGCAAACTTTCACGAGGGGGTGGCGGCGGGTGAGTCGGGCCCGATGACCAGGCGGAACCTGGCTCCGGCCGGGTCTCCCTCCACGTGCCACCAGACGCGGACGCGCCACAGCGCGCCGTCGCCCGGGTAGGCCGCCGACTCCATGAAGCCCCGTATCAGCCCGGCCGCCACCTCCTCCGCCGTACGGTTCCTCACCTCCGCCGCGTCGCGCCACGGCGCGGGCTGCGGGGCCCACAGTCCGTCCGGCCCGCGCACCTCGATCCGCCACACCGCGCGCCAGGGCGTGACCTCCAGCATCGTCACCACCTGCTCGGTGTCCAGCCCCAGCCGGGCGGCGATCTCCGCCTCCGCCACGCCCTGGATCCGGGCCGCCACCACCGCCTGCGGGAGCAGCCGTTCCGGCAGCAGCCCCTCGGTCCGCAGGCCGGCCAGCGATTCGAAGGTCAGGAAGCGCAGCCGCAGCTCCAGCTGGCGGCCGATGTGGTCCAGGGCCTCCTCGGCCTCCTGCGCCTCCTCGGGCCCGGGGGCCGCGAGCAGCATCCGGCGGAAACCGGCCTCGGCGTCCACCGCCCAGGCGACCGCGTCGGAGGCGAAACCCAGCTCGGCGAGGCGGTCCCCGAGGAATACCTTGGCCTGCGCGAGCCCCCGCCGGTTGACGGGGTCGTGCTGGTCGAGGGAGGCCCACACCTCCACGGCGGCCCGGGTCAGATCGCGGGCCCGCTCGCCCGCCGCCCGTTCCATGGTGCTCGGGCCGCTCTCGCCCCCCGCCCCCAGCGGGTGGCGGGGCAGCCGGTCCGCGTCGCTCAGCGGCCAGGCCAGCCAGACCCCCTGGTTGATCAGGCCCCGGGCGTACCAGCGGGCGTACTCCGGCGCGTGCCCGGCGGCCTGCCGCGCGTGCCGCAGGCCCTCCTCGATGGCGGCCAGCGCCCCGGCCCGGTCCCCGGCCCCGAACCGGCGGGCCGCGAGGTCGCCCAGGCGCAGCCCGAGCCGGGCCGCGCAGTCGGCGTCGGTCCGGGCGGGCTCGCGCAGCGCCCCGATCAGCTCGGCCAGCAGCCGGTCGCTCTCCGCGGGATCCGCGTGCGCGGCCCCCGAGCGGATCCGCGCCCATTGTTCGTCCAGCCGTAGAACGGCCTCCCGCTGTGCCATGCCAGCCCCCCGGCGTCCCGGTCGTCGTGCGTCAGTGATGAGCGGAGGTGGTCAGCCCCCTGCCCGCCCAACGCACGGCGGCCGGGATTCACTCCCAGCGGAAGAACTTCGCGGCGGCGCCCAGCCCCAGCACCGCCCAGACGGCCAGGACCGCCGCGTCGCCCCAGGGCAGCGCGGTCCCGTGCCGGAGCACCTCGCGCAGACCGTCGGAGAGCGCCGAGATCGGCAGCAGCCCCAGGACGGACTGCACGGCGCCGGGGAACTTCTCCAGCGGCACGATCACCCCGCCGCCGACCAGCAGCAGCAGGAACACCAGGTTGGCGGCGGCCAGGGTGGCCTCGGCCCTGAGGGTGCCCGCCATCAGCAGCCCGAGCCCGGAGAACGCGGCCGTGCCGAGCAGCAGCAGGGCGGCGACGGACAGCGGGTTCCCCTGCGGGGACCAGCCCAGCGCGAGGGCGATCACCGTCAGCAGGGCGACCTGGAGGACCTCGGTGACCAGCACCGACAGGGTCTTGGCGGTCATCAGGGCCCAGCGCGGCAGCGGGGAGGCCCCGAGCCGCTTGAGCACCCCGTAGCGGCGGTCGAAGCCGGTGGCGATGGCCTGCCCGGTGAAGGCGGTGGACATCACGGCGAGCGCGAGGACGCCGGGCGCGAGGAAGTCGACGGACTTCCCGGCGCCCGTGTCCACGATGTCCACGGCGGAGAACAGGGTCAGCAGCAGCGCCGGGATGATGACGGTGAGCAGCAGCTGCTCCCCGTTGCGCAGCAGCATCCGGGTCTCCAGTGCCGTCTGCGTGACGATCATGCGGGACACGGGCGCGGCCCCCGGGCGGGGGGTGAACGTGCCGGCGCTCATGCGCGCAGCTCCTTACCGGTCAGTTCGAGGAAGACGTCTTCGAGGGTGTGCCGCTCCACCGAGAGGCTGCTGGGCAGCACCCCGTGCTGGGCGCACCAGGAGGCGACGGTGGCCAGCAGCTGCGGGTCCACCTCGCCGGTGACCCGGTAGGCGCCCGGGGTGAGCTCGGCGGCCTGGGTGCCGTCGGGCAGGGCCTTGAGCAGGGAGGCCAGGTCGAGGGAGGGGCGGCCGGTGAAGCGCAGGGTGTTCTCGGCGCCGCCGCGGCACAGCTCCTCGGGGCTGCCGTGGGCGATGACCCGGCCGGCGTCCATGATGGCGACCTCGTCGCTGAGCTGCTCGGCCTCGTCCATGTGGTGGGTGGTGAGGACGACGGTGACCCCGTCGGAGCGCAGTTCCCGTACGAGGTCCCAGGTCGCGCGGCGGGCCTGCGGGTCGAGGCCCGCGGTGGGCTCGTCCAGGAAGACCAGCTCCGGGCGGCCGACGACGGCCAGGGCCAGGGCGAGCCGCTGCTGCTGACCGCCGGAGAGCCGGCGGTAGGGGGTGCGGCCGCAGCCGCCGAGGCCGAGGCGTTCCACGAGGGTGTCCACGTCCAGGGGGTGCGCGTGGAGCCTGGCCACGTGGCGGAGCATCTCCACGGCGCGGGCGCCGGAGTAGACCCCGCCGGACTGGAGCATGACGCCTATCCGCGGGCGCAGGGCCTCGGCGTCGGCGGCCGCGTCGAGGCCGAGGACGCGGACGGTGCCGGCGTCGGGGCGGACGTAGCCCTCGCAGGTCTCCACGGTGGTGGTCTTGCCCGCGCCGTTGGGGCCGAGGACCGCGGTGACGCGGGCGCGGGGGACGGTGAGGTCGAGGCCGTCCACGGCGGTCTTGGTGCCGTACCGCTTCACCAGTCCGCGGATCTCCACGGCGGGGTCGTTGCTCATGGGGGGTGAGTCTACGGAGCCCGCCGGGGGGTCCCCGGCCCTGGGGTGGCGGGGCCGCGGGCACGGTGGAGGGCGTCGCGCGGAGCGTCGGGACGAGGCCGGGATCTTCGTCCGCGGGCCGCCGAGGGGGGTTTTCGGGGCCGTCGGATTCGAACACCGCGTCGCGAACACGGCTCTTTTCGGGCCGGCGGTCCTGGATGGCCCAGTCGGTTTCCGTGATCTTTTCCGGAATCCCGTCTTCACCGCGCCCGGCTCGATCCCGGGTGGAGCCTTGCTGGTGGGAGCCGTTTAACGGTTCACCGGAAGGGGCCGGGGTGAATGCGGATCGATGCCCTCCGATTAACTCTCCGTCGATAAATTAGGTAACCCTTAGTGATGGATGACACCAGGAGTGGCCTCCGTCACGGCTTGTCGGGGCTCGCTTAATTACGCAACAATGGCGTTGTGAAATACGGCGAACGGATGAGCGAGGCCCCTCAGGGGGAGCTCGCGACCGGGGAGCGGTCAACCCGCAACCGGGTCGCGCGGTCCATCCTGGACCACGGCCCCTCCACCGTCGCCGACCTCGCGCAGCGTCTCGGCCTCACCCAGGCCGCCGTCCGCCGCCACCTCGACACGCTCGTCGCCGACGACGTGGTCGCACCCCGTGAGCAGCGTGTGTACGGCGCACGCACCCGGGGCCGGCCCGCCAAGGTCTTCGCGCTCACCGACTGCGGCCGCGACGCCTTCGACCAGTCCTACGACAAGCTCGCCGCGGACGCCCTGCGCTGGATCGCGCAGTCCGTCGGCGGGGGCGAGCAGGGGGAGGCGGCCGTCGCCGCCTTCGCCAGGGCGCGCATGGAGGCGCAGGCGCAGACCTACCGGGAGTCCGTCGAGGCGGCCGCACCCGCGGACCGCACCGAGGCCCTGGCCAAGGCGTTGACCGTGGACGGGTACGCTGCTACGGCGAAGAGCGCTCCCGGTCCGCACAGCGGTGAACAGCTCTGTCAGCACCACTGCCCGGTCGCACACGTCGCCGAGCAGTTCCCGCAGCTCTGCGAGGCGGAGACCGAGGTCTTCTCCCGCCTGCTCGGGACGCATGTGCAGCGCCTCGCCACGATCGCCCACGGCGACGGGGTGTGCACCACGTTCATTCCGCGAAGCGCCACACAGACCGACACATCAGTATCTGCAAGTACGGCCGGGAGGAACCCCGCATGACCACGGAGACTGCTCACCCTGAGCTCGATGGCCTGGGCACCTACGAATACGGCTGGGCCGACTCCGACGCGGCCGGCGCGGCTGCCAAGCGGGGTCTGTCCGAGGAGGTCGTCCGCGACATCTCGGCGAAGAAGTCCGAGCCGGAGTGGATGCTGAACCTCCGCCTCAAGGGCCTCAAGCTGTTCGGCAAGAAGCCCATGCCCAACTGGGGTTCCGACCTCTCGGGCATCGACTTCGACAACATCAAGTACTTCGTGCGCTCCACCGAGAAGCAGGCCGCTTCCTGGGAGGACCTGCCCGAGGACATCAAGAACACGTACGACAAGCTCGGCATCCCGGAGGCGGAGAAGCAGCGCCTCGTCGCCGGTGTCGCGGCCCAGTACGAGTCCGAGGTCGTCTACCACCAGATCCGCGAGGACCTGGAGGAGCAGGGCGTCATCTTCCTCGACACGGACACCGCGCTCAAGGAGCACCCGGAGCTCTTCCAGGAGTACTTCGGCACGGTCATCCCGGTCGGCGACAACAAGTTCGCGTCGCTGAACACCGCGGTGTGGTCCGGCGGCTCGTTCATCTACGTCCCCAAGGGTGTCCACGTGGACATCCCGCTCCAGGCCTACTTCCGCATCAACACGGAGAACATGGGCCAGTTCGAGCGGACGCTGATCATCGTCGACGAGGACGCCTACGTCCACTACGTCGAGGGCTGCACCGCCCCGATCTACTCCTCGGACTCGCTGCACAGCGCCGTGGTCGAGATCATCGTCAAGAAGGGCGGCCGCTGCCGCTACACGACCATCCAGAACTGGTCGAACAACGTCTACAACCTGGTCACCAAGCGCGCCGTGGCGTACGAGGGCGCGACCATGGAGTGGATCGACGGCAACATCGGTTCCAAGGTCACCATGAAGTACCCGGCCGTCTACCTGATGGGCGAGCACGCCAAGGGCGAGACCCTCTCCATCGCCTTCGCGGGCGAGGGCCAGCACCAGGACGCCGGCTCCAAGATGGTCCACATGGCGCCGAACACCTCCTCCAACATCGTCTCCAAGTCGGTGGCGCGAGGCGGCGGCCGCACCTCCTACCGCGGCCTGGTCGAGATCGGCGAGGGCGCCGCGGGCTCCAAGTCCAACGTGCTGTGCGACGCGCTCCTGGTCGACACCATCTCCCGCTCGGACACCTACCCCTACGTCGACGTCCGCGAGGACGACGTGACGATGGGCCACGAGGCCACCGTCTCCAAGGTCTCCGACGACCAGCTCTTCTACCTGATGAGCCGCGGCCTGACCGAGTTCGAGGCCATGGCCATGATCGTGCGCGGCTTCGTCGAGCCGATCGCGAAGGAGCTCCCGATGGAGTACGCGCTGGAGCTCAACCGGCTGATCGAGCTGCAGATGGAGGGCTCGGTCGGCTAGTCCCGGCCGCCGCCCGGCATCCAGCACATTCTTTGACGTAGGCGTTTTTTAAGAGAGCGAGCAACACGACAGCCATGGCTGAGGCTCAGAACATCCCGGCGGGCTCCACCACCGCCGGCGCGATCGCGGTGGCCGCCGAGTCCACCGTCGCCACCCGGATGAGCGCGCCCCCGTCCTTCGACGTGGCCGACTTCCCGGTTCCGAACGGCCGTGAGGAGGAGTGGCGGTTCACCCCGCTGGCCCGCCTCAAGGGCCTGCACGACGGCACCGCGGTCGCCGACGGCACCATGAAGGCCCAGATCGACGCGCCCGAGGGCGTCACGATCGAGTCGGTCGAGCGCGGCGACGAGCGGATCGGCAAGGCCGGCACCCCCGTCGACCGCGTCTCCGCGCAGGCCTTCTCCTCGTTCGCCAAGGCCACGGTCGTCACCGTGCCCAAGGAGACCGTGCTCGCCGAGCCGATCCGGGTCGCCCTGCACGGCGAGGGCGGCACGACCTTCGGTCACACCGTCTTCGACATCAAGCCCTTCGCCGAGGCGATCATCGTGATCGACCACACCGGTGACGGCGTCCGCGCCGCCAACGTCGACATCCTCGTCGGCGACGGTGCCAAGGTGACCTTCGTGTCCGTGCAGGACTGGGACGACACCGCCGTCCACACCTCCCAGCACAACGCGCTGGTCGGCCGCGACGCGAGCTTCAAGTCCGTGGTCGTGACCTTCGGCGGCGACCTCGTCCGCCTCCACCCCCGGATCGCCTACGCGGGCCCCGGCGGCGAGGCCGAGATGCTCGGTCTGTACTTCACGGACGCCGGCCAGCACCAGGAGCACCGCCTCCTGGTCACGCACGACGCCCCGCACTGCAAGTCGAACGTGGTCTACAAGGGCGCGCTCCAGGGCCAGGACGCCCACGCCGTCTGGATCGGTGACGTCCTCATCGAGAAGAGCGCCGAGGGCACCGACACCTACGAGATGAACCGCAACCTCGTCCTGACGGACGGCGCGCGGGTCGACTCGGTGCCGAACCTGGAGATCGAGACCGGCGAGATCGTCGGCGCCGGCCACGCCTCCGCCACCGGCCGCTTCGACGACGAGCAGCTCTTCTACCTCCAGGCGCGCGGCATCCCGGCCGACGAGGCCCGCCGTCTGGTCGTGCGCGGCTTCTTCGCCGAGCTCGTCCAGCAGATCGGTGTCGACGACATCGAGGAGCGCCTGCTCGCCAGGATCGAGACCGAGCTGGCGGCGTCCGTCTGATGAGCTACCTCAAGGCCTGTGCGCTGAGCGAGCTGGAGGAGAACACCCCCAAGCGGGTGGAACTCGACGGCACGCCGGTGTCCATCGTGCGCGCCGAGGGCGAGGTGTTCGCGATCAACGACATCTGCTCGCACGCGAACGTCTCGCTCTCGGAGGGCGAGGTCGAGGACTGCATGATCGAGTGCTGGCTGCACGGGTCGGCCTTCGACCTGCGCACCGGGAAGCCTTCCGGTCTGCCCGCGACCCGCCCCGTACCCGTTTACCCCGTAAAGATCGAAGGGGACGACGTGCTCGTCTCCCTCACCCAGGAGTCCTGAGGTATCCATGGCAACGCTTGAAATCCACGACCTGCACGTCTCCGTCGAGGCCGAGAACGGCGCCCGCGAGATCCTCAAGGGCGTCGACCTCACCGTCAAGCAGGGTGAGACGCACGCCATCATGGGTCCGAACGGCTCCGGCAAGTCCACGCTGGCGTACTCGCTGGCCGGTCACCCGAAGTACACCATCACCGGTGGCACCGTGACCCTCGACGGCGAAGACGTCCTGGAGATGTCCGTCGACGAGCGCGCCCGCGCCGGCGTCTTCCTCGCCATGCAGTACCCGGTCGAGGTCCCCGGCGTCTCGGTCTCCAACTTCCTGCGGACCTCGGCCACGGCCATCCGCGGCGAGGCCCCCAAGCTGCGCACCTGGGTGAAGGAGGTCAAGTCCGCGATGGAGCAGCTCCAGATGGACCCGGCCTTCGCCGAGCGCAACGTGAACGAGGGCTTCTCCGGCGGTGAGAAGAAGCGCCACGAGATCCTCCAGCTGGAGCTCCTGAAGCCGAAGATCGCGATCCTCGACGAGACCGACTCCGGCCTGGACGTCGACGCGCTGCGCATCGTCTCCGAGGGCGTCAACCGCGTCCGCGAGACCGGTGAGGTCGGCACCCTGCTGATCACCCACTACACGCGCATCCTGCGCTACATCAAGCCCGACTTCGTGCACGTCTTCGCCAACGGCCGCATCGCCGAGTCCGGCGGCGCCGAGCTGGCCGACGTGCTGGAGGCCGAGGGCTACGACAAGTACGTGAAGGGTGGCGCGACCGCGTGACACAGCTGCCTGGCCTCCTCGACACCGAGGCGATCCGCAAGGACTTCCCCCTGCTGGATCGTGTGGTCCACGACGGGAAGAAGATCGTTTACCTGGACAACGCGGCGACCTCGCAGAAGCCGCGCCAGGTGCTCGACGCGCTGAACGAGTACTACGAGCGGCACAACGCCAACGTCCACCGCGGCGTGCACGTGCTCGCCGAGGAGGCCACGGCGCTGTACGAGGGTGCCCGCGACAAGGTCGCCGCCTTCATCAACGCACCGAGCCGCGACGAGGTGATCTTCACCAAGAACGCCTCCGAGTCGCTCAACCTGGTGGCGAACATGCTCGGCTGGGCGGAGGAGCCCTACCGGGTCGACCGCGAGACCGAGATCGCCATCACGGAGATGGAGCACCACTCCAACATCGTGCCGTGGCAGCTGCTCTCGCAGCGCACCGGCGCGAAGCTGAAGTGGTTCGGCCTCACCGACGACGGCCGGCTCGACCTGTCCAACATCGAAGAGGTCATCACGGAGAAGACGAAGATCGTCTCCTTCACGCTGGTCTCCAACATCATGGGCACGGTCAACCCGGTCGAGGCGATCGTCCGGCGCGCGCAGGAGGTCGGCGCGCTGGTGCTGATCGACGCCTCGCAGGCCGCTCCGCACATGCCGCTGGACGTCCAGGCCCTCGGCGCCGACTTCGTGGCCTTCACCGGCCACAAGATGTGCGGCCCGACCGGCATCGGCGTCCTGTGGGGACGCCAGGAGCTGCTGGAGGACCTGCCCCCGTTCCTCGGCGGCGGCGAGATGATCGAGACCGTCTCGATGCACTCGTCGACGTACGCCCCCGCGCCCCACAAGTTCGAGGCCGGCACGCCCCCGATCGCCCAGGCCGTCGGCCTCGGCGCGGCCGTGGACTACCTGACCTCGATCGGCATGGACAAGATCGCCGCTCACGAGCACGCGATCACCGAGTACGCGGTCAAGCGCCTCCTGGAGGTGCCGGACCTGCGGATCATCGGCCCGACCACGGCCGAGGACCGCGGCGCCGCGATCTCCTTCACGCTCGGGGACATCCACCCGCACGACGTCGGCCAGGTGCTCGACGAACAGGGCATCGCGGTCCGCGTGGGACACCACTGCGCGCGCCCCGTCTGCCTGCGGTACGGAATTCCCGCGACGACGCGAGCGTCGTTCTACCTGTACTCCTCTCCTGCCGAGGTCGACGCGCTGATCGACGGGCTGGAGCACGTACGGAACTTCTTCGGATGATGAAGAGTCGGACGACACGAGGCTGACGAGGACGCAGTGAAGCTGGATTCGATGTACCAGGACCTGATCCTGGACCACTACAAGCACCCGCACGGCCGCGGCCTGCGCGACGGTGACGCCGAGGTGCACCACGTCAACCCGACGTGCGGCGACGAGATCACGCTGCGCGTGAAGTACGACGGGGAGACGCTCACCGACGTCTCCTACGAGGGCCAGGGCTGCTCCATCAGCCAGGCCAGCGCGTCCGTACTGAACGAGCTGCTCGTCGGCAAGCAGCTGGCCGAGGCGCAGAAGATCCAGGCCACGTTCCTGGAGCTGATGCAGTCCAAGGGCAAGCTGGAGCCCGACGAGGCCATGGAGGAGGTGCTGGAGGACGCGGTCGCCTTCTCCGGCGTCTCCAAGTATCCGGCGCGCGTGAAGTGTGCTCTCCTGAGCTGGATGGCGTGGAAGGACGCGACCGCCCAGGTGCTGGGCGACGCGGAGAGGAAGACGGCATGACCGAGAACGCGACGCCCGAGGCGTCGATCAAGCCGGCCACCGAGGAAGAGGTCCGCGAGGCCCTCTACGACGTGGTCGACCCCGAGCTGGGCATCGACGTCGTCAACCTGGGCCTGATCTACGGCATCCACATCGACGACGCGAACATCGCCACCCTCGACATGACCCTCACCTCGGCGGCCTGCCCGCTGACGGACGTCATCGAGGACCAGGCGAAGTCGGCGACGGACGGCATCGTCAGCGAACTTCGCATCAACTGGGTCTGGATGCCCCCGTGGGGCCCGGACAAGATCACGGACGACGGCCGTGAGCAGCTGCGCGCGCTCGGTTTCAACGTCTGACCGACGCGCATGTGAGAGGGCCCCCGGCACGGTCGTGCCGGGGGCCCTCCCTGTTCTCCGGCCCGACAAGTGAAGTGCACCAGGAGTTGGCCACGGTGGCCGAATCTTCTCGATGGCCGTCCTGACGGGACGGAGCACACGAGAGGAACCCCTGTGACCGTTCGCCCTTCAGCGGCCCGCCGCTGCGGCGCCGTGGCCGCCGCCGGGGCCGCCGCCCTGCTCCTGGCCGGGCTGACCGTGCTCGCCCGCGCGGACACGGGATACGCCGCCCCGACGATCACCCTGTCCGCCGACCACCTCAGCGGCGCCGTCGAGGGCTCCGGCGACCCCACCGTCACGGCCGACGTGGAGCAGGCCGGCGTCCCGGCCGGGTTCCTGCGCCTCCAGGTGGTCTCCTCCAGCAACCCGGCCGTCGCCGCGGTGGACGACGTACGGCAGGAACGCACGCCGGAAGGCGACCGCAGGCTGACGGTCCGGGCCCGCGCCCAGGGGTACACCGACCTCACCCTGCGCGTCACCGGCCGCGGCGGCCGGACCGCCACCGCCGTCCTCTCCTACGCCGCCTCGGCGCGGACCGCCGCCGCCCCCGCGACCCGCTACCTCACCGGCTCCTCCGACGCCTCGGCCGCCGTGGACGTCGGCGGCGGCTACGCCCTGGTCGCCGACGACGAGTCCAACGTGCTGCGCCTGTACGACCGTTCCCGCTCCGGCGCACCCGTCAGGACCTGGGACCTCGGCCCCGCGCTCGGCGCGAAGAAGGAGGCGGACATCGAGGCCGCCGCCCGGGTCGGCGACACCGTCTACTGGACCGGCTCGCTCGGCAACAACAAGGACGGCAAGTACAAGTCCGAACGGAACACCGTCTTCACCACCCGGATCACCGGCTCGGGCGCCACCACCGAGGTCACCTTCACCGCCGCCTACAAGGGCCTGCGCGAGGACCTCGTGGCCTGGGACGGCGCGAACGGCAACCGGTACGGCTTCGCGGCGGGGACGGCCGCGGGTGAGGTCCCGAAGCAGATCGACGGCTTCAACGTGGAGGGTCTGGAGTTCGCCCCGGGCTCGACGACCACCGCCTACCTGGGCTTCCGTGCCCCGCTGGCCCCGGCCGTGCCCGGCGGCAAGGCGCTGCTGGTGCCCGTCACGAACTTCGACAAGGTGCTCTCCAGCGGTGCCAAGGCCGTCTTCGGGTCCGGGATCGAGCTGGACCTGGGCGGGCTCGCGGTGCGTGACATCCGCAAGAACGCCGCCGACCAGTACCTGATCCTGGCCGGCTCCTGGGCCGCCGACGACAACTCCGACCCCTACGCCCTCTACCAGTGGGACGGGATCCCCGGCCACGCCCCGGTCAAGCGCGCCGACCTGCCGACCGGCGACCCCGGTGGCTGGGAGGCCATCGTGAGCGTGCCCGACCTGCGGGTGCCCGGCGCCCGCGTACAGCTCATCACCGACAACGGTGCCGCCGACCTCTACGGCGACGGCACCGAAGCCAAGGACCTGACGCACCCGGAGTGGAAGAAGTCCCGCTCCGCCTGGTTCGCGCTCGGCCCGATTCGTGGGGGACACCGATGAACAACAAGCACCTGGGTACGGCCGCGCTCGCGGCGATCCTCCTGGCCGGGCTCAACGCCCCTGCCCAGGCCGTCAGTTACGGCACGCCGACCATCTCGTTCTCGTCCTCGTACCTGTCCGGGGCCGTCGGCGGGGTCGGCGACCAGACCGTGGACGTCACCGTGGGGCAGAGCGGGGCCGACGTCTCCGCGCTCACCGTCAGCGCCACCGCCTCCAGCAAGACCTCCGTCGCCGGAACGGGCGACGTCACCGTGACCGGCGCCGGCGCCGTGCGACAGCTCGCCGTCACCGCGCGCGGCCGCGGCTACGCCAACCTCACCATCAAGGTCAGCGGGCTCGGCGGCAAGAGCGCCACCAAGACCCTGTCCTACGCGGCCTCCACCGCCGTCCAGAACCCGGCCGACGCCCGCTACCTCAGCGGCGCCTCCGACTCCTCGGCGGCCGTGGACGTCGGCGGCGGCTACACGGTGGTCGCCGACGACGAGTCCAACGTGCTGCGCCTGTACGACCGTTCCCGCTCCGCCGCACCCGTCAGGACCTGGGACTTCAGCTCCCAGCTCGGCGTCACCAAGGAGGTGGACATCGAGGGCGCGACCCGGATCGGCGACACCGTCTACTGGACCGGCTCGCTCGGCAACAACAAGGACGGCGAGTACAAGGCCCCCCGCAACACCGTCTTCACCACCACGGTGAGCGGCTCCGGCTCCGCGACCCAGCTCGCGTACGGGCGCTCGAACAAGAAGCTCCGCGACGACCTCGTGGCCTGGGACGGCGCGAACGGCAACCGGTACGGCTTCGCGGCGGGGACGGCCGCCGGTGAGGTCCCGAAGCAGATCGACGGCTTCAACATGGAGGGTCTGGAGTTCGCCCCGGGTTCCACGACCACCGCCTACCTGGGCTTCCGTGCCCCGCTGGCCCCGGCCGTGCCCGGCGGCAAGGCGCTGCTGGTGCCCGTCACGAACTTCGACAAGGTGCTCTCCAGCGGTGCCAAGGCCGTCTTCGGGTCCGGGATCGAGCTGGACCTGGGCGGGCTCGCGGTGCGTGACATCCGCAAGAACGCCGCCGACCAGTACCTGATCCTGGCCGGCTCCTGGGCCGCCGACGACAACTCCGACCCCTACGCCCTCTACCAGTGGGACGGGATCCCCGGCCACGCCCCGGTCAAGCGCGCCGACCTGCCGACCACCGACCCGGGCGGCTGGGAGGCCATCGTGGACGTGCCGGACCTGACCGTCCCCGGGGCCCGGGTCCAGCTGATCACCGACAGCGGCTCGGCCGACCTCTACGGCGACGGCACCGAGGCCAAGGACCTGACGCACCCGGAGTGGAAGAAGTCCCGCTCCGCGTGGTTCACGCTGTCCTAGGGGGCTGTTTCGGCGGTCAGGGTCTCCGCCAGGTGTTCGTGGCGGATCCGCCGGTCCACGTAGAGGAGACCGGCGGGCAGCTGTGGGAAGGCCGGCAGCAGGACCAGGGCCGCCAGTGCGCCCGGGAGGCCGGCCTGCGCCAGCAGCGCGTACCCGGCACCCGCGGTGAAGGCGACGGCCGGTGCGGTCCAGCAGAAGGTGCGCCACCAGGCACCCTGCACCAGCCGGGCCGAGCGGCGCAGTGCCGCCACCGGGCCGAGCCCCTCGTACCCGGCGGCGGTGGGCGCCAGCGAGAACAGCACGCCCAGCCACAGGGCGACCGGAGCCAGGGGCGGCAGCACCAGCGGCGGCAGCCCCGCCGCCAGGGCCGCCACGCCCGGGCCCGCCGCCGTCAGCAGGGCCGTCAGCTGGGCGCCGAGCACCCTTGGGGTACGGGGCAGCGCGGCTCCGAGCAGTCCCGGCACGGTCACGGCACGGCCCAGGACCGCCGGCCGCAGCAGGGCCGCGATCAGGGCGGTGGCCAGCGCGCAGGTGAAGACCAGGAACAGGGCCGCCGCCGGGAGGAGCACCCAGACGAAGGCCCGTTCACCGGCCCGGGGGCTGAGCGAGGCCAGGGCCGCCGCCCCCGCCGCCGCGACGACCAGCACCCCCGCCGCGAGCTGGCCGAGGAGCAGGGCACCGCACAGCCGGCCGCCGTAGCGGGACAGGGCGGTGAAGGCGCCCCCGAGGATGTCGCCGGGCCCCAGCGGGCGCAGGGGCACCACGCCCGGCCGGGGCCGTTGTGGAGGCAGCCAGCCGCCGCCCCTGTGGGTCCAGTGCTGTGCCATGCGCGGTCCCCCTGTCGTGTGCGGGGGGACACCGTAGTACCGGAGCCTGTGAGTGTCCTGAGGCTTGCGTGTGTACATGTGTACGCATCGATGTGTACTGTTGTACGCATGCCGTACGTACTGCTTGCGGCGGCCATAGCCGCCGAGGTCGCCGGGACCACCGCGATGAAGTACAGCGAGGGGTTCACCAGGCTCTGGCCCTCGCTGGGGACGCTGCTGGGCTACGTGGTCGCCTTCAGCCTGCTCGCGCAGACGCTGAAATCGATGTCGGTCGGCACCGCGTACGCGATCTGGGCCGGAGTCGGCACCGCCGCCATCGCGGCCATCGGCATGGTCTTCATGGGGGAGGCCGCCACCGCCGCGAAGCTGGCCGGGATCGCCCTGATCATCGCCGGGGTGGTCCTCCTGAACCTCGGCGGAGCGGCCCACTGATGGCCGCCGGGACGCGCCGGTACGACCCGGAGCGGCGGCAGCGGATCATCGATGCCGCGATCCGGGTGGTGGGGGCCAAGGGGATCGCGGGGCTCAGCCACCGCAGCGCCGCGGCCGAGGCGGACGTACCGCTGGGCTCGACGACCTACCACTTCAAGAACCTGGACGACCTGCTGGTGGCGGCCCTGCGGCAGGCGAATGAGGCCTACGCGCCCGAGCTCGCGCCCCGCGGGGACGAGGACCTGGCCGACGCCTTGGCCCGGCTGCTAAGGGAGGTCCTGGCGGCGGACCGGGGCCGGGCGGAGCTGGAGTACGAGCTCTACCTGGCCGCCCTGCGCCGGCCCGCGCTGCGGCCGGTCGCGGCCGAGTGGCTGGAGTCGGTGGCCGGCGCGCTGGCGGAGCACACCGATCCCGTGACGGCGCGGGCGCTGGTGGCCGTGATGGACGGCATCTGCCTCCAGGTCCTGCTGACGGACCGCCCGTACGAGGAGCCGTACGCCCGCGAGGTCCTGGCCCGGGTCCTCGGCCTGCCGCCGCGGCAGTGAGCGGTGGGCGGCCGGCGGTGAGCGGCCGGCGGTGAGCGGCCGGGAGGTGGCGTGGCTGGGCGGGCCCGGGTGGCGGGCCAGGGCCGGGACGGCCACGGTCCCCCCGCGCCCGGCGGGCGGCCGAGGGCGTAGGCGGACCGGAACGTCCCCACCGCGCGCAGACCGGGCCGGCGGCCCGCTCCGCTCCTGATCACGGCGCGGCGCGCACCGCCGCCAGGGCCGCCGCGACGCTCGCCTCGATGTCCCGGATCGGGTAGAACACCTCGCGCACCGTGCGCTCCCGGTCCACGACCAGCGTCAGCCGCTTCAGCCGGCTCACCCCGCCCGCGCGGAAGGTCGGCAGCCGCAGGGCCGTCACCAGGTCCAGCTCCGCGTCCGAGAGGAGCGGGAAGCGCAGCCGCTCGTGCTCCGCGAACTCCCGCTGCTCGTCCGGGCGCTGGGTCGAGACCCCGTGGACGGTGGCGCCGGCCGCGGTGAACTCCGCGAGCTGGTCGCGGAAGGTGCACGACTCCAGGGTGCACCCCTTCGCGCCGGGGATCCCCGCCCAGCCGGGCGGGTAGGCCTCGGCCCGGGCGTAGGCGCCGGGGAAGCAGTACAGGACGGTGAACGGCGTGTCCGCCACCGGGTCGCGGAGCTCGCCGAAACGGTCCGGCAGCAGCAGCTCCGGCAGCCGGGTGCCGCGCAGCGCGTGCACCCGTGCGGCCTCCTTCGAGGACTCCTCGGTCGTCGCCGTCATCTCTCCCTCTCCCAGGATCCAGGCGTCGCCCCAGTCCTGGAGGGCGACCAGGACCGGGAGCAGGCCCCGCCCGCGCGGGGTCAGCCGGTACTCGTGCCGCACCGGGCGCTCCTGGTACGGCGTGCGCGTCAACACCCCGGCCTCGACCAGCAGCTTCAGCCGCTCGGCGAGCACCTTGCGCGACATGCCCAGCTCGCCCTGGAGCTCGTCGAAGCGGTGCAGACCGCGCGCCGTGTCGCGCACGATCAGCAGCGTCCACCAGTCGCCCACGACGTCGAGGGCCTGGGCGATGGAACAGTCCGCGTCGCCGAGGTGTGTGCGCTGGGCCATGGCACTCCTTTGTCCGTTGACCCCAGGCTGCCATGCTGACATAGTCAGTTCCTAAAGGGAACTTACTAGGTCGCGACGCGGGGGACACGGGTGTGCTGCAGGGGTTCAAGGACGTACCGCGGGTCGTGTGGCTGCTGGCTGCGGGGATATTCGTCAACGCCGTCGTCAGCTTCACCTTCGTCTTCGTCTTCCTCTACCTGACCGGCCCGCGCGGCCTCGGCGCCGCCGGGGCCGGCCTGGTCACCGGCATCGGCGGCCTCGGCCTCGTCGCCGGCAACTTCACCGGCGGCTGGTACGGCGACCGCTTCGGCCACCGCCGGGTGCTGCTCGCCGCCTCCGTCCTCGGCGGGATCACCCTCACGGCCTTCCCGCTGCTGCCGACCGCGCTGCTGTACGCGGCCCTGCCCCTGGCCCAGTACGCCTCCGGGGTGGTGCGCGCGGCGAACTCCGCGCTGGTGGCCGTCACCGTGCCCGAGGGGGCCCGGCGGCAGGCCTTCGCCGTCATGCGGTGCGTGTCCAACGGCGGCTTCACCCTCGGCCCGCCGCTGGGCGCGCTGGTGGCGGCCGGGCTCTCGTCCGAATGGCTCTTCGTCGGCGACGGCCTCGGCACCCTCTTCTTCGCCCTCTGGACCGCCCGCGTCGTCCCGGCGCGCGGCGCCTCCCGCAGTCCCGCCGCGGCCCCGGACGGGGGTCGGGGCCGCGGTGTCCTCGCCGAACTGCGGGCACGGCCCGCCGTCGTGGTGCTGCTCGGCGCGATCCTCGTCGCGGACGTGGTCTACCGCCAGCAGTACTTCGTCTTCCCCGTGTTCCTCGCCGACCACGGCCTCGACGTCCGCGCCTTCGGGTTCGTCATCGCCCTCAACGGCGCGGTCGTCCTGCTGCTGGAGCTGCCCGCCGCGATCGCGCTGCGCGACCGGCCGCCGCTCGCCGTCGTGGGGACCGGGCTGGTCCTGGTCGGGGCCGGGTACGGGGCGCTGACCCTCGGCGCGGGCGTCGCGACCGCCGTCGCCATGATGGTGCTGCTGAGCCTCGGGGAGATCCTCTACAAGACCACCGCCACCGCCTACGTCGCCGACCAGGCCCCCGACCACGCCGTCGGCCGCTTCCAGAGCCTGTACGCCGGGGTCTCCGTCACCGGCACCGTCCTCGGGCCGCCCGCCGGAGGGGCCCTGTACGCCGCCGCCCCCGGGCTGCTGTGGCCGGTGTGCGCCGTGCTGGCCGCCGCGGCGGGGGCGGCCTTGATCCGGCTCTCGGCGCGGCGGGCGCGGGCGGCCCGGCGACACGCGGTGCGCCCGGCACATGAGACCGGTTCGCGACGGCGGGCCGTCGCCGGTTAGGTTTCGGGCATGACTGCTACGCGTACCACCGGCGCCGTCGCCGCCGGACTTGCCACCATCGCCTCCGACGGCACCGTCCTCGACACCTGGTTCCCCGCCCCCGAGCTGGTCGACGCGCCCGGCCCGGCCGGCACCGAGCGCCTCACCGCCGAGCAGGCCGTGGAGCTCCTCGGCGCGGCCGCGGCCAAGGCGATCCGCTCGGACGCGGTCCGCGGCGTCGAGGTCGTAGCCGTCCGCACCGCCATCGCCTCCCTGGAGGACAAGCCGCTGGACGCGCACGACGCGTACCTGCGCCTGCACCTGCTCAGCCACCGCCTGGTCAAGCCGCACGGTCAGAACCTCGACGGCGTCTTCGGCCTGCTGGCCAACGTCGCATGGACCTCGCTGGGCCCGGTCCCGGTCGACCAGGTGGAGACCGTCCGCCTGAACGCCCGCGCCGAGGGCCTGCACCTCCAGGTCACCTCGATCGACAAGTTCCCCCGCATGACCGACTACGTCGCCCCCAAGGGCGTGCGCATCGCCGACGCCGACCGCGTCCGCCTCGGCGCGCACCTCGCCGAGGGCACCACCGTCATGCACGAGGGCTTCGTCAACTTCAACGCCGGCACCCTCGGCACCTCCATGGTCGAAGGCCGGATCTCGGCGGGCGTCGTGGTCGGCGACGGCTCCGACATCGGCGGCGGCGCGTCCACCATGGGCACCCTCTCGGGCGGCGGCAAGCAGATCATCTCGATCGGCGAGCGCACCCTGATCGGCGCCGAGGCGGGCGTCGGCATCGCCCTGGGCGACGAGTGCGTCGTCGAGGCCGGCCTCTACGTGACCGCGGGCACCCGCGTGACCCTGCCGGACGGCGAGATCGTCAAGGCCCTGGAGCTCTCCGGCGCCGACAACATCCTCTTCCGCCGCAACTCGGTCACCGGCGCCGTCGAGGCCCGCCCGTACAAGGCGGCCTGGGGCGGCCTGAACGAGGTCCTGCACAGCCACAACTGACCCCGCGCCGGCGCGGTTCGCCGTCGAGCCCCCTTCCGGTCCCCGCGCGGACCGGGAGGGGGCCCGTGCGTGTCCGGGTACCCGTGCCGAGGGCGGGCGGCGGTCCGTGGTCTCTGCGAAACCGTGAACGGGTTCTGGAGCGCGGCCCGCCGGTTCCACGAAGCCGTGTGTTCGGGTGACCCGGCCCGTGCCGAGGAGCGCCGGGAGCTGATGAACGGGTGCCGTGTCGAGGCCCGGCGCAGCCGCTATGCCTTCGTGGAGGCGGTGCAGCGGGCCATGGCGTCCTGAGGGGGCCGCGTCAGCGCAGGGGGAGCGTGCGGATCAGGCCCGCGAAGGCCTGCTCCTCCGCCTCCGTCAGCTCCACCGATTCCATCGGGTGCGCGTCGGCGCCGCGCTGGGCCGGGATGGCCGGCAGGCCGTCGTGGGCGCCCGGCTCGGGGTGGTGGAAGCGGCTGCCCCACAGCATGTGGCCGAGGCCGAGGACCCAGACCAGCGCCGCCACGAGCAGCACGGCCAGGCCGATTTCCTGGGCGGGGGAGATGGAGGGGAACACGCGGTCCTCCGATGAGTGCGTACGGTGCGAGCCGGTACGGAGCCGGGGCGGACGATCGGGCGTGCAGACACTCAACACCACAACCGGCTGAAATCGGGAGGTGTGTGGCGAGCGTCACGCCAGGGTCGAAAGTCCCCTCCCGCGCGGGCCGGGTGGCCGTCGCGGCTCCGGTCGGTGGTCGCCGGGTGACCGGAGGTCACGGCTCCGGTACGCCGCTACGGCTCCGGCCGGTACGCCGCTACGGCTCCAGGCGGAGCTTGAACCCCTCGTGGCTGCGCGCGAATCCGAGGCGCTCGTAGAACCGGTGCGCGGCCGTCCGCCGCTTGTCGCTGGTCAGCTGGACCAGGCCGCAGCCGCGCCCGCGGGCCCGCTCCACCGCCAGGGCCATCAGCTCGGCGCCGAGGCCCCCGCCGCGCCGGTCGGCGCGGATCCGTACCGCCTCGACCAGCGCCCGCTCCCGCCCGCCCTGGCCCAGGCCCGGGATGTAGGTGAGCTGCAGGCAGCCGACCAGCGCGTCCCCGTCCTGGAGGACCAGCAGTTCGTTGCGCGGGTCGGCCTCGATCGCGGCGAAGGCCCGCTCGTGGGCCCCGCCGGCCTCGACCGGGACCGGAGCGCCGACCCGGTCCCCGGCCCCGCCGGTCCCGCCGGCTCCGGCGCCCCCGTCGGCCAGCAGGGCGAGTACGGCGGGCAGGTCCTGGCGGGTGGCGACTCGGAAGATCATGCCCCGAGCATGGCAAGGGGCCCGGCCGGGACGGCGGCCGGGCCCCCTGCGGTCAGGGGAGGGACTACGGGCGGAAGCGCAGCACCTGCGGGTCGTGGTCGCTGTTCTGGGCGGAGAACTCGGCGTTGATGTGCACGCTGTCGTACGCGTAGTGCTTGACCCCCGGGCTGACCAGGATCTGGTCCAGCACCTGGGCGTTGCCCTGGTAGACGTAGGAGTAACGTTCCGCCTTCGGCAGCGACTTGATCGCCGAGTACAGCGCCCCGCCGTCCTCCAGCGCCTGCGCGGTGCCGGAGAACTCGAAGTCGTTGATGTCGCCGACGGCGAGCACGGAGGCGTTCTTGTCGGCCGCCAGCAGCTGCTTCACGAACCCGTTCACGGCCTGCGCCTGCAGCAGCCGCTTGGCCTCCGAGGAGCGCACCGGGGGCTGGTGGACCGAGGTCAGGCCCTCGTCGCCGCCCTTGGAGGAGAAGTGGTTGGCGATGACGAAGACCGTCTTGCCCTTGAAGACGAACTCGCCGGCCAGCGGCTTGCGGCTGTCGGCCCACGCCGCGTTCGCCGGGTCGATCCGGCCGGGGGAGTGGGTCAGGGCGGCCTTGCCGTTCTCCGTCGTGACCCCGGTCGCCGTCACGGCGTCGCCGGGCGCGCGCTCGGTGAAGGAGACCCGCGCCGGGTTGAAGAGGAACACCTGGCGGATGTTGCCGCCGGGCTCCCCGCCGTCCTTGTTGTTCTCCGGGGTGACCGAACGCCACTGGTAGGCGGGGCCGCCCGCGGCGGCGATGGCGGCCGTGAACTTCGTCAGCGTCTGCTCGGCCGACACGGTGCCGTCGTTCTTGGCGCCGTTGTCGTCCTGGATCTCCTCCAGGGCCAGGATATCGGGCGAGGCGAGGTTCTCCACGACCGCCTTGGCGAGGTTGTCGAACTTCGTCTGCGGGTCGGTCGGGTCGAGGTTCTCGACGTTGTACGTGGCCACCGCGAGCTCGTTCGCCGCCTGCGGCTTGGTCTTCTCGGGCGCGAGGGTCCCCGCCTTGACGGTGCCCAGGGTGCGGGCGACCAGGGTGTAGCCGCCGAACTGGTTGAAGTCGAGGGGGCCCTCGGTGGTCCCGGTCAGCTTGTCGCCGACGTTGGCCACCGGGAACGGCTGCTGCGCCACCGGCGCGAGCTGCTGGATCTGGAGGCGGCCGGTGTTCTGGGACTCGTACGAGCCGTAGAGGGTGCCGCCGCGCTTGGCGGTGTTCTCCCAGCCCTTCACCGTGACCCACATCTCGCTGTACGGGTCGGTGGCGCCGACCACGCGCGAGGTGCCGATCTTGACGTTCATGCCCTCCAGGGACTCGTAGTAGTCCAGGGCGTAGCGCGAGGGCTCCAGGGTCAGGCCGTTGATGCTGTTGGCGGCGGCCGGGTCGCCCGTCGGGGCGTAGGCGGCCGGGACCGAGTACTCGTTGACGGCGACGGCCGCGGGCAGCGCGTTGCCGGAGGAGACCACCGTGACGGTGGGCTTGGCTATCTGGGTGACCGACTGGTTGCCGGAGTTGACGCCGCCGGGAACGTACTCGCCGACCGTGCCCGAGACCTTGACCGCGTCGCCGACGGCGACGGTCGGGACGGAGCCGGTGAAGACGAAGATGCCCTCGCTGGTGGCGGGGTCGTCGTCGGCGTCGGGGTCCTGGATCCAGAATCCGCGCGAGCCGTAGGTGCGCACGCCCGTGACGATGCCCTGGACGTCGGCGACCGGCTTGCCGTTGAGCGGGGATGTCCGGGTGGTGCCCTGGATGTCGTGGATGCGTATCGGATCGGCGGACACGGCGCCTTCGGCCGCGTCGGCGGTGCCCGCGAGCAGGCCGGTGGCCAGCGCGGTGGCGACGAGGGCCGCGACGGCGGCGGAACGGGGATGCGAGGAGCGCATGGGCGGGAACTCCGGAGGTGTGGAGGAGAGGGGCCTCGTGGGCCCCGGTACATCTACGCGCGTCAATTTCCTGTGTGACCAGGGAAGTTGTCAAGGGCTCCAGGGAAGACAGGAGTTGACTGTGGGATGAACCAAAGACGTTGGCCCGCCGGGGCTGCCCGAAATGCGTCTACCCTGGTACGCCGTACCAGGCATGACGGCCCGTCCGGCGTGCCACCCGGCGCCGCCCCGCACGCACCGCCCGCCCGACCCCCGCACCGCCGCCCTGCGTCACCCGCCGGACCGCACCACCGCCCGACCGTCCCGCCGTAGTGCGCGTCCCGTCCGAACCGCCCTACGCATCCCGTCCGAGGAGAACCACCGCATGTCCGCAGAGCCGCACCCCTCGCTGCCGCCGGTACGGCTGCACTCCGATGCGGAGCTGGCCCGCGACGCCCTCGTCGCCCCGCTGTTCGCCCGCGCCGTACGCCTCGCCCGCTGGGCCGGCCCCGACACCCGTGTCGACGTCGGCGGCGAACTCGTCCCCCAGCAGCTGGCCGAGGCCGTCGCCCTGCTCGGTCTCGACGCCGCCGACGAGGACAGCCCCGGCCACGCGGCCCAGGCCTGGCGGGTCGCCGTGGACACCGGCCTGGTCGACGTGACGGAGCCGGAGGAGGACGTCGAGGGCGGCGGCGACGGCGCCGAGCCCGAGTACGGCACCGCCGTCCCCGGGGAGGACCTCGCCCTCGTGTCCGGCGGGGCGCCCGGTGACGTGCTCGACCTGTGGCTCGCGGCCCTGGACGCCGTCCTCGCCGACGCCGCCGTGCCCGACCTGGACGACCTCGTCGACGCCATGGACGCGGGCGGCGAGATCGACTTCGACCGGCTCGACTGGAACCCGCAGCGCGAGGCCGACTTCCTCGACGGGATCCTCGCCAACCTCTACCTGCTCACCGTCACCGAGGGCGGCGCGGGCGACGGCCCGGTGCCGCTCCCGGTCCTCGCCGCCTCGATGATCGTGCCCGACGACATGGGCGACCCCACCGACGCGGTCCTGGAGCAGGTCTCCGACGCGATGATGCGCCTGGACGACCAGTTCCGGCAGCTGGAGCCCATCGGACTGGTGGAGTTCCACCCCGTCGACGAGGAGCTGATGACGGAGGCCGACGACCTCCCCGACACCGTCATCGAGGACGACGAGGACGTGTCCCGCTACGGGATGGTCCGGCTGACCCCGCTCGGCCTGTACGGCGTCCGCGCCCGGATGCTGGAGGCCGGGGTCGAGGCCCCGGCCCTCGGCGAACTCGCCGACAAGGGCGCCGACGCGCTGCTCGACGCGGTGTCCTTCTACTCCGAGGCCGCGGCGCAGGCCGAGATCGAGCAGTGGCTGGCCGGCCGCGAACTGCCCGTCGCGGTCGCCGAGCTGCTCGCGGCGGCCCGCGGCGCCGACGAGGCCGCCCCGCTGCGCCGGCTGCGCTGCCAGCAGGCCCTGACCCCGGCCGGGCGGGAGGCCGAGCCGGCCGTCCGGGCCGTGCTGGACGACCCGGAGCTGGGCGGGCTCGCCCGGGTCTGGCTCGCCGAGCACGGGGTGGGCGACGTACCGGCGCCGGACCCGGAGATGGTGCTGTGGCTGACGGTCGACACGATCGCCGCGCAGCTCGCCGCGGAGGGGGAGACCGAGGAGCTGCCGCTGCTGATGCGGACGCTGACCGAGCACCACAACGAGTTCTTCGAGCAGGTGTGGCGGGTCGAGCACCCCGCCACGGCGTACGTGCTGGAGGCCATGGGGCGGCTCCACCCCGACAAGAAGTCCTCGAAGGAGGCGCGCAAGGCCGCGTTCAAGGCCCGCTCCCGCAGGCCCTGACCGGCGGCGGGGGTGCGGTCGGCCAGGGGTCCCGGCGGGCCGGTTCCGGGGGTCCCGGCGTTCCGGTTTCCCGGCCGGTTGCGGGGGCCCCGGCCGCCGGTGCACAACCAGCCGTTCGAGTGGCCGGAGTACGCCATTCCGGCCACCGGCAAGGGGTCGGCCGCGCTTTCGGGGTAGTTCAGCCGCCGTTCACGTACGGGCGGGAGCGTGTGCGCCGACGACCGTACGTCAGGCGCACCACCTCCCCACCCTGGAGACCCGATGCCCCTCAGCCGCAGAGACTTCACCGCCCGTACCGTCATCGCGGGGGCGGGTGTCGCCCTGACCGGAACGGTCGGCGCCCTGGCCACCGCCCCCGGGGCGCTGGCCGCCGACGACGGCCCCGGAGCGTACGGGCACGACGAGCACGGCCGCCCCCACGGACCCGGCTACGGCCCGCTCCTCCCGGACCCCGCCGGACTCCTCGCGCTCCCGGCCGGGTTCACCTACCGCGTGATCACCCACAGCGGTGTCACCACCCTCGACTCCGGCGAGAGCACCCCGTCCAACCACGACGGGACGGCCACGTTCGAGGGACACCGCGGGGTCACCCTCCTGGTCAACAACCACGAGCTGAAGGGGCCGCGCGCGAACTGGGCGCGTCCCGTCCCGCTCACCGACGGCCTGGTCTACGACCCGGCCGCGGCCGGGGGCTGCACCGTCGTCGAGGTCCGGCGCGGCGGCGAGGTCGCCGAATGGGTGGGCATCGCCGGTACGTCGACCAACTGCGCCGGCGGGGCCACTCCCTGGGACACCTGGCTGACCTGCGAGGAGACCGAGGACCTGGCCGGCAAGAACGGCATGACCAAGGACCACGGCTACGTCTTCGAGGTCGACCCCCACGACCGCCGGGCCAACCGCGACCCGAAGCCGGTCAAGGCCTTCGGACGGTACGCCCACGAGGCCGTGGTCATCGACCCGCGCCAGGGCCACGCCTACCTGACCGAGGACGCCTCCGGCCCCAACGGGCTGCTCTACCGCTGGACCCCGCCGCAGGGCTTCCGGCACGGGCGCGGCAGGCTCCGTACGCTCGCGGCCGACGCCGGGGTGCTCGCGGCCGCCAAGTGCTTCGACTCCTCGGGCCGGTTCGTGGACGACCTCTCGCGCGCCACGAAGACCGGCACGGTGTACGGGGTCGACTGGGTGGCGGTCGCCGACCGCGACGCGCGGACCGTCCCGGTGCGCAAGCAGTTCGCCCCGGGCGCCGTGACCCGGGCGCGCAAGCTGGAGGGGATGTGGTGGGCCGACGGGGGCGCGTACTTCGTGTCCTCCTACGCGCGGGAGGAGAGCCCCGGCGCCGCCCACGACGGCCAGGTGTGGTTCTACGACCCGAAGCGGCGCACCATCCGCCTCGTCGTCCTGATCGGGGTGAACGCCGACCCGGGGGCGGAGGGCGGCTACGACGGCCCCGACAACATCACGGTGTCCCCGTACGGCGGCCTGGTCATCGCCGAGGACGGCAGCGGTCTGCAGCACCTGCTCGGGGCGACCGAGTCGGGCCGGGTCTACCCGCTGGCGCGCAACGAGCTGAACATCGGCACCGCCGAGGCCCCCGAGTACTCGGAGTTCACCGGGGTCTGCTTCTCCCCGGACGGGCGCACCCTGTACGCCAACATCCAGGAACCCGGCATCATGCTGGCCGTCACCGGCCCGTGGAGGCGCGACCGCTGAGGCAGGGCGCGACCGCCGGTGCCGCAGGGCGGCACCGCGGACGCCGTGGGGTTCCGCCCGTCAGGGCGGGGCCTCACCGGTCCGCGCAGACCTCCGCACGCGAGGCCGCGGCCCACTCCTCCAGCAGGAACTCGTACGCCTGCGAGGGCCACTCCCCGTCCACCCGGGTCTCGACAAGCAGCCGTATCGCCTCGTTCGCCTCGGCGGCGGACGGGCGCGCGGGGCCCGCGGGCCGGAGTGTGTTCTGCATGGGTTCAAGGCTACGGGCGGGCACTGACAGCCACCTCCGGATTACGCGTGGCATCCATCACCCGGCGACGTCTCCCCGGCTCCCCGGCCGCGTCATGTGCCCGCCCACCTGCTCAGAGTGCCTGCGAGGCGGGCTTGACCATGCCGCGCACTGTGCGGGACTTCACAAAGTCGCCCATGGCCGTCATCTCCCATTCCCCGGAGAACTGCTTGATCAACTTGGCCATCATGACCCCGGTCTGCGGCTCGGCGCCCGTGAGGTCGAAGCGCACCAGCTCCTCGCCGCTCGCCGCGTCGATGAGCCGGCAGTAGGCCTTGGCGACCTCGGTGAACTTCTGGCCGGAGAAGGAGTTCACCGTGAAGACCAGGCCGGTGGCCTCGGCGGGCAGCCGGCCGAGGTCCACGACGATCACCTCGTCGTCCCCGGCGCCCTCGCCGGTGAGGTTGTCGCCCGAGTGCTTGATCGCGCCGCCCAGGATCGACAGCTTGCCGAAGTAGCAGCTGTCGATGTGGTTGCGCTGCGGGCCGTAGGCGATGACCGAGGCGTCGAGGTCGATGTCGGCGCCACGGAACGCGGGCTCCCAGCCGAGGCCCATCTTGACCTGGGACAGCAGTGGGCGGCCGCCCTTGACCAGGGACACCGTCTGGTTCTTCTGGAGGCTGACCCGGCCCTTGTCGAGGTTGATCTTCCCGGCGCCGGGAAGGGCGGCGGCGGGCGCGGGCGGGGCGGCGGGCGCCGCGGCCGCGGGAGCCGGACCGCCGAGCCAGGGGGAGACCGGGTGGGCGGCGGCGGGGGCGGGAGGCGCCGGGGGCATCGGCGGGGCGACGGGCGCCGCGGCCGCGGGGGCGGCGGCCGGTTCCTCGTCCACGGAGACCCCGAAGTCGGTCGCGATGCCGGCGAGGCCGTTGGCGTACCCCTGGCCGACCGCGCGGACCTTCCACACACCGCCGCGCAGGTAGACCTCGACGACCACCAGGGCGGTCTCGGCGCCCAGCTGCGGCGGGGTGAAGGTGGCGATCACCGCACCGGAGGCCGCGTCCCGCACGGTGGCGGTGGGCTCGATGCCCTGGAAGGTCTGGCCGGCGGCATCGGGACTGGCCGTGACCACGATCCGCTCGATGCCGGCGGGCAGCGCGCCGGTGTCCACGGTGATGGAGTCCGGAGCCGCCCCGCCGCCGGACCGGTAGCCGACACCGGGCCCGGACGGCTGGTTGTAGAAGATGAAATCGGCGTCGGAACGCACCTTGCCGTCCGCCGCGAGGAGGAGGCCCGACACGTCGAGCCGCACCGGGGCGGCCACCTCCACCGTCACGCCGACGGTGTTGAGCGGCAGGTTGGAACCAGGGGTCATAGCGGTCATGCCCGGAGAACGACCGGAGCCGCTTTGCCGTTCCCTTACCCTCGCGGAAGATTCCCCGGAGATCCCCGGGAGATCCCCGGGGAGGGCTCAGCGCCGGTTGCGGGGGTGGTTGCGGGCTGTGCGCTCGTTGCCGAACTTGTACGCGCCGGTCCAGCGGGCCATCACCAGCTGGGCGTCACCGGACTCCACCTCGGCCAGGAACTTCTCGGCCCGGCCGCCGCGCAGGGTGCCCGCGGCGCGGCCCTGGTGCGTGATGACGACGGTGCGGTCGTGGCGTACCTCGTACGTGAACCCGTGCGGCTTCGGCATGCGCGCAGCCTGCCCCGCCGACGGCGAGGCGGGCAACGGATTTAGCGGCGCGGGGCGTGCCCGGCCCCGGGCTCAGCGCTCCCCGCCGGTCACCCGGCGGGGCAGTCCCAGGGGGTTGGCCTCGCGCAGCTCCGGCGGCAGAAGCGCGTCCGGGACGGACTGGTACGCCACCGGGCGCAGCCAGCGCTCGATGGCGGTGGCGCCAACGGAGGAGGAGTGCGAGGTGGCCGCCGGGTACGGGCCGCCGTGGTGCTGGGCCGGGGCCACCGCGACCCCGGTCGGCCAGCCGTTCACCACGACCCGTCCGGCCAGCTCCGTGACCTGCCCGATCAGCTCGGCGGCCGACGGGGAGCCGGCCGGGGCCGGGGCGCCCCCGGTCTCGGCGGCGGACAGGCGGAGGGTGGCGGTCAGGTTGCCGCCGAGCCGGGCCAGCACCGCGGTCGCCTCGCGCGGGCCGGCGTAGCGGACGACGACCGTCACCGGGCCGAAGCACTCCTCCAGGAGCACCTCGTGGGGGCCGCCGTCCTCCAGGAGGGTCGCGGCCCGCACGCTCAGGTAGCCCGCGGCGACGGAGTGCTCCCCGCCGGGGCCCGGCAGGACGGGGGCGCTGACACCGGGCAGGGCGGCCCGCTCGCGGACTCCGGCGAGGAAGTTCTCCCGCATCCGGTGGTCCAGCAGCACCCCCGGTCCGGTCTCCCCGAGGGCCTTCGCGAGCGCGCCGGCGAGCCGGTCGCCGTCGGGGCCCTCGGGGACCAGCACCAGGCCCGGCTTGACGCAGAACTGGCCCACGCCGAGGGTGACCGAGCCCGCGAGGCCGCTGCCGATGCCCTCGGCGTCCTCGGCGGCCGCCGCCGGGGTGACCACGACGGGGTTGAGGGAGCCGAGTTCGCCGTGGAAGGGGATGGGGACCGGCCGGGCCGCGGCCGCGTCGAACAGGGCCCGGCCGCCCCGGAGGGAGCCGGTGAAGCCGGCGGCGGTGACGAGGGGGTGGCGGACCAGCTCCAGCCCGGCGTCGAAGCCGTGCACGACGTGGACCACCTCGGGCGGCAGCCCGCTCGCCCCCGCCGCCCGGCGCAGCAGCGCGGCGCACAGCTCGGAGGTGGCCGGGTGGTCGGGGTGGGCCTTGACGACCACGGGGCAGCCGGCGGCGAGGGCGCTGGCGGTGTCCCCGCCGGGGACGGAGAAGGCGAGCGGGAAGTTGGAGGCGGCGTAGACGGCGACCACGCCCAGCGGCACCTTGTACCGGCGCAGTTCGGGGCGCGGCGGGGTGAGGCCGGCGTCGGCGCGGTCGATGCGGACGTCGAGGTGGGAGCCCTCCTCGACGGCGTCCGCGAAGGCTCGCAGCTGGCCGGTGGTGCGGGCGAGTTCGCCGGTCAGGCGGGCCGGGCCGAGCGCGGTCTCGGCGTCGGCGGTCTCGACGACCAGGGGACCGGCCTCGTCGAGCAGGTCGGCGGCGGTGCGCAGGAAGGCGACGCGGGTGGTGAGGTCGGCCAGGGCGGCGCGGGCGGAGTGGGCCGCGCGGACGGCCAGGTCCACGTCACGGGGTGTCGCTTCGGCGGTGACCTCTTCGCGCTGCTTCCCGGTGCGGGGGTCCACACTCCAGACTGGTGTCGCTGCCATGGCCCGCTGCCTCCTGGATCGTTCAGTATTCTGAACGCCGTTCCGGTGGATGAATGATCACTTCTGCTGCGGACTCTATTTCCGCGTCCATCGCGTGACAAGAGGCGATCAGAGCCGACCAGAGGGGAAGCAGGCCCATGACGACAGCCGAGACGGGTGAGAAGGGCAGTGCGGGCGGCGCGGAGGAGGGCGCCGGACCGGAGGGCGCGGGGGCACCGCCGGCGCCGGTGAAGTCGGCGGTGCGCACGGTGGTGCTGCTGGAGCACTTCGCCGCCCGGCCGGGACTGCACAGCCTCGCCGACATCCAGCACGACCTCTCCCTGCCCAAGTCCAGCCTCTACATGCTGCTGCGCACCCTGGTGAACCTGGGCTGGGTGGAGACGGACGCCACCGGCACCCGCTACGGCATAGGCGTACGGGCCCTGCTCGTCGGCAGCTCGTACATCGACGGGGACGAGGTGGTGGCGGCGGCCCGCCCCACCCTGGACCGGCTCTCCGACGACACCACCGAGACCATCCACCTGGCCCGGATGGACGGGACCAGCGTGGTGTACCTCGCGACCCGGCAGTCCCAGCACTACCTGCGGCCCTTCACCCGGGTCGGGCGCCGGTTGCCGGTGCACTCGACCGCGCTCGGCAAGGCGCTGCTGGCCACGCACACCGACGAGGAGGTGCGCAGGCTGCTGCCCCGGCGGCTGGAGGCGGTCACGCAGCACACCGTCACCGACCGGGAGCAACTGGTCGAGGAGCTGGCGCTGGTGCGGGAGCAGGGGTACGCGGTGGACCGCGAGGAGAACACGCTCGGGCTGCGCTGCTTCGGGGTGGCCGTGCCGTACCGGACGCCGGCGCGGGACGCGGTGAGCTGCTCGGTGCCGGTGGCGCGGCTGACGCCGGGGCACGAACAGGTGATCAAGGCCGCCCTGTTCGAGGCGCGGGACCGGCTGTCGGTGGTGACGCGGCGGATGTGACGCGGCGGATGTGACGCGACGGGTGTGAAGCGGCGGGTGTGAAGCGGCGGGTGTGAAGCGGGCCCCCGGGGCGGACGGTCGCCCCGGGTGGGGGCGTGCGGGTGGCGGCGGCGCGCTGCGGACGTGGGGGTTCCTCCCCCGGGTGGGGGAGGCGGATCACCTTCGTGGGGGAGGTGGAGGGGCGCCGCGCACGGGACCGTTGGGACATGACCACACGAGCGGCGCAGACGACGACCCCGGCCCGGACACCGACTCCGACCCCGGCACGGCCGACGGCCCCCCACCCGGGGGCCGGGCGGCGGATCCTGGCGGGCGCGGCCCTGGCCGCCACCCTGCCGTACCTCACCCTCAAGACGGCCTGGGTGGCCGGGAGTCATCTCGGCATACCGGAGGGCAGCATCCTGCTGAGACCCGGGCTGTTCTTCACGGTCGCCAATGCCGTGACGCTGGCGATGGACGCCTGCGTGATCCTGCTCGTACTGGTTCTCACCCGTCCCTGGGGCATGCGGATCCCGTCCTGGCTGCTGACCCTGCCGGTCTTCGTCGCCACCGGGCTGCTCACCCCGATCGTCCTCGGCTACCCCTCCCAACTCCTCGTCAGGGCCCTGGGCATGGGCGCGGACGAGCAGGTCCGGGCCGCTTCGAAGCCCTTCCTCGAACCCTGGGTGTTCGCCGTCGTCTACGGCGGCTTCATCATCCAGGCGGTCGCCCTGACCGGACTGTTCGTCCCCTACGCGCGGGGACGCTGGGGCGGCCTCTGGCAGGGCGCGGCCGGCCGGCGGCTCCCGTCTCCCACGGGGGTGGTGGCGGGAGCCGCGGCGGTCTGCGCGGGGGCCGTGGGCGCGGCGCACCTGTACTGGGCCTTCGGGGGAAGCGCCGGGCTGTCCGCCCAGCAGGCCGCCGTGTACTCGGCGGAGACGGGTGTGGTGTCCGCGGCCCACGCGGTCTGCGCGTTCGCGGCCGCCGCGGGAGCGCTGCTGCTGGCCCGCGGCGGGACGGGCCGGGCGGACCTGCGGCTGGCCCTCGCCTGGATCGGCTCGGGCGCGACGTTCAGCTGGGGGACGTGGATGCTGAGCGCGGCCGTGGGACCGCAGCTCGACTCGGGCGACGGGACCACCGTGGCGCTCACCCTGACCTACGCTGGCCAGATGATCACCGGATTGCTCTCGGCCGGTGTCCTCATACGGTTCCTGAGGTCCCGCCGGACCGCCTGAGGCGGGGAGCGGAGTACCGGGGGACGGGGCGGAGCGGGTCCGTGCGGGGCGGGCGCGAGGCGATCGGGGGAGCGGGGGAGCGGTGAGCGGGGTCGGCGGGGAGGCACCGGGCGCGGGGCGGCCGGGGGAGGCGCGCGGGTGGGCCCGGCGGGTGCGGGAGTGGCCGGGGCGGGCGCTCGGGGCACGGGTGCGGCTGCGGTGGGTGCACCAGATACTCGGCGGGGCGCTGCTGATGCCGTACCTCCTGCTCGCCCAGGTCGGGGTGGGCGTGGCGGCCGGCGGGGCCAATGCCATGGCCTCCTTCCGGCTGACCCTGATCGCCTACGTCGCCGCCCTTCCGCTGGCCGCCGTCACCGGGCTGGTCGGGCTGGTCCGGCCGCTGTCGGTGGCCGCGGTGCGGGCCATGTGCGGGGTGCCGGGGGACACCCTGGCCGAGGGGCAGGCCAGGTCCTGGGCCGCCCGGTGGCGGGCCTCCGCCTGGTGGACCCTGCACCTGGGGGTCGGCGCCGTGGTCAGCGGGGTGAGTCTCGCGGCGCCGCCCATGGCGGTCGTGCTGATCGTGCTGCCGCTCTCGGACACCCTGCGCGGATCCCGCCTCGGAATGGGATGGCTCAGTACGACGGCCGAGGTGTTCGTGGCCCCCGTGCTCGGGGTAGGGCTGCTGGCCGGGGTGGTCCTCTGCGCCGCCGGGGCGGGTGCGCTGCTGGCCCGGCTCGCGCCCGTGCTGCTGGGCCCGACCGCGGCGGACCGGCTGGCCGCCGCGGAGGAACGGGCGGCCGACCTCGCGGTGCGCAACCGGCTGGCCCGCGAGCTGCACGACGCGGTGGGACACGCCCTCAGCGCCGTCACCCTCCAGGCGGGTGCGGCCCGGCGGGTGCTCGACAGCGACCCCGGCTTCGTCCGGGAGGCGCTCGCCGCGATCGAGGACACGACCCGGCGCACCGTGGGCGAGCTGGACGCCGTGCTCGGCCTGCTGCGCGACGGCGACCCGGCGCGGGCCGACGCGGCGCCGGCCCCGACCCTGGCCGCCGACCTCGACGGGCTGCTGGCCCGCACCCGGGCCGGCGGCACCACTCTCACCGCCGAGCAGCACCCCGGCCCGGCCGGGGACTGGGCGCAGCTCCCGGCGATCGCCTCGCGCGAGGCGTACCGGATCGTCCAGGAGGGCCTCAGCAACGCCCTGCGCCACGGGGCGGGGCCGATCGCCCTGCGGATCCGGGTCCACATGTCCGACGGCCACCGTGAAGACGGCCACCGTGAACTGGAGATCACCATGACCAACCCACCGGCTCCGTCCCCGGCCCCGCGCGCGGGGGAGGAGCGGCGTACCACCGGGGGGCGCGGACTGCGGGGCGCCGCCGAGCGGGCCGCGCTCCTCGGCGGCCGCGTGGAGGCCGGCCCGTACGAGGACGGCTGGCGTCTGAGAGCGTCCCTGCCCCTCGGCGACGCCCCCGCCGAGCAGCCCGCGCGGGGGGCCGGGCGATGAGCCGGGTGCCGCTGCGCGTGCTGATCGCCGATGACGAGCGGATGGTCCGTACCGCCCTGCGCGTCATCCTCGACGCCGAACCCGATATGGAGGTCGTCGGGGAGGCCGCCTCCGGGGCCGAGGCCGTCGGGCTGGTCCGCTCACTGGCACCCGACGTGGTGCTGATGGACGTCCGGATGCCGGAGATCGACGGCATCCGGGCCACCGAGCAGATCCTCGCGACCATGGCCGAACCGCCCCGGATCGTGGTCGTCACCACCTTCGAGAACGACGCCTACGTCTACGACGCGCTGCGCGCGGGGGCCTCCGGGTTCCTGCTCAAGCGGGCCGACGCGGACGAGCTGACCGGCGCGGTCCGGCTCGTCGCCCGGGGCGACTCGCTGCTCTTCCCGGCCGCCGTCCGCGCGCTGGCGGCCGCGCACACGGCCGCGGCCGCGGTCCCGGTCTGGGCCTCCCGGCTCACGGAGCGCGAGGCCGACGTCCTGCGCCTGATGGCCTCCGGCCTGTCGAACCACGAGATCAGCGAGCACCTGGGGGTGGGCACGCAGACGGTCAAGACGCACGTGGCCGGCGTCCTGGCGAAGACCGGCTCCCGGGACCGCACCCAGGCGGTCATCGCCGCCTACGAAGGGGGATTCATCATGAGGAAAGGGTGAGAACCCCGCCACAATCAGGGCAGAGCGGAACGCCAGGGACCGTCCGCGCGTCCTTCTGGGGGATGAACAAGACGATCAGGCGTGCGTCGGTCTTCTGTCTGCTTCTGGTGCTGGCCCTTTTGGTGCGGGTCACCTGGGTGCAGGCGTACCAAGGCCAGGCCCTCGCAGACGACAAGAACAACCGGCGCAACCTCATCGGGCAGTACGAGAACCCGCTGGGGAACATCATCGTGGGCGGGCAGGCCATCACCGGCTCCACGAAGACGAGCGGCAAGGACTTCGGGTACAAGAGGACGTACGTCGACGGCCCGCTCTACGCGCCGATCACCGGCTACAGCTCCCAGGCCTACGGCACCACCATGCTGGAGGGCGTCTACAAGAACATCCTGAACGGCTCCGACACCCGGCTCAAGACGGTCATGGACACGCTCACCAACAAGCGGGCCGATCCGGGCAACGTCCTGACGACCATCGACAGGGACGTCCAGAAGGCCACCTACGACGCCCTCCAGGGCAAGCAGGGTGCGGCCGTGGCCATCGACCCGGCGACGGGAGAGATCCTCGCCGTCGTGAACAACCCCTCCTACGACCCGGGCCGGATCACGGGAGCCAACGACGAGGCGGCCTGGAAGGAGCTGTCGGCCGACCAGGGCAAGGCCATGGAGAACGTGGCGCTGCGCAAGCCGCAGGCCCCCGGCTCCACCTTCAAGCTGGTCACCCTCGCGGCGGCGATCGAGAACGGGCTGGTCACCAGCATCGACGCGCCGACCGGCATCCCGGCCCCGTACACGATCCCGGGTACCCGCACGAACCTGCCCAGCGAGGCGGGCGACGCGGCCTGCAACAACGTCTCGGCCCGTACCGCCCTCAAGCTGTCCTGCAACAACGTCTTCGCGGAGCTGGCCTCCAAGCTGGGCCAGGACAAGATGCGGGCGACTGCCGAGAAGCTCGGGTTCAACGTCCAGATCGACACCCCGGTCCGCACCAACCCGCCGAGCAAGTACCCGGCGAAGAAGATGTCCATCGACCAGGTCGCGCAGACGGGTATCGGCCAGTTCGACGTCCAGGCCACCCCGCTCCAGATCGCCATGGTGACCGCCGCCATCGAGAACGGCGGCAAGCTCGTCGCCCCGCACATGGTCTCCGAGGTCACCGACTCCGACGGCAACACCCTGGAGAGCTTCAAGAACCCGAAGTCGCAGGAGGTCATGAGCGCGAAGACCGCCTCGATGCTCCAGGACGCCATGCGCACGGTGGCCACCGAGGGCGGCGGCAAGCCGGCCCAGGTCGCGGGCGCCGAGGTGGGCGGCAAGACGGGTACCGCCCAGCGCGGCGTGAACAACAACATCCCGCCGCTCGCCTGGTTCACCTCGTACGGCAAGTCGGGCGGCAAGCAGATCGCCGTCGCCGTGATGATCGAGAACTCGGACACCGACCGTTCCGAGATCGGCGGCGGCAAGCTGGCCGCGCCGATCGCCCAGAAGATGATGGCGGCCTGGCTGAAGAAGTAGCGGCCGCACGGGAGGAGGGGACGCGCCGGGAACCGACGGGGTTACCGGCGCGTTCTCCCTGCCATGATCAGGACCGCACTCCCGACCGACGTCGCAGCCATCGCCGCCCTGCACACCCGGGCGCGCGCCACCTACTACCGGGGCCGCGTCCCGGAGGAGGAGTACGACGGCGCCGCGGAACTGGCCCGGTCCCGCGAGGGCTGGGCCCGCGCGGTGGGCCGGGCCCCGTCGCAGGGGCGGGTGTTCTGCGCCGAACGGGACGGCGAGGTCACCGGGGTGGCCGCCTTCCTCACCGCCGACGGCGAGACCACCCTCACCCAGCTCCACGTCGACCCCGCGCACTGGCGCCGCGGCACCGGGGCCGCCCTGCACGCCGCGTGCCTCGACGCCTGGCGCCGGGCCGGGATCGAGCGGGTCCGCCTGGAGGTCTACGGGCACAACCTGCGCGCCCAGGCCTTCTACGCCTCCCACGGCTGGCGCCCCGACCCGGCGGACACCTCCTCCGGCACCCACCGCACC
This sequence comes from Streptomyces lavendulae subsp. lavendulae, assembly GCF_002803845.1. GTDB lineage: Bacteria > Actinomycetota > Actinomycetes > Streptomycetales > Streptomycetaceae > Streptomyces > Streptomyces lavendulae. The sequence goes on from NZ_CP024985.1 coordinate 6,280,175, forward strand.
CTGTGGCTCCGGGTGCCCCGCGCGTCCGGGGAATGAGACGGGCCGATGGTTGGTTGAACCGCAAACCGTTTCATTCCCCATCAGAACCCGGAGAGAAGAAGGATCATGCGCGTCGAGATCTGGAGCGACATCGCCTGCCCCTGGTGCTACATCGGCAAGGCCCGTTTCACCAAGGGCCTGGCCGCGTTCGCGCACCGCGACGAGGTGGAGGTCGTCTTCCGGTCCTTCGAGCTCGACCCGGGCAGTGCCAAGGGCGTCACCGCCCCCGTGCTGGAGATGCTGGCCCGCAAGTACGGCCGCACCCTCGACGAGGCGCGCGGCATGGAGGAGCACGTCGCCGCGAGCGCCCGCGCCGAGGGGCTGACGTACCGGACCGAGGGCCGCGACCACGGCAACACCTTCGACATCCACCGCCTGCTGCACCTGGCCGCCGCCCGAGGCCGCCAGGAGGAGCTGCTCGACCTCGCCTACCGGGCCAACTTCGCCGAGGAGCGGTCGGTCTTCGACCCCGAGGTGCTGGTCGCGCTCGCCGTGGAGGCGGGGCTGGACGAGACGGAGGTCCGGGAGGTCCTCGCCGACGGGTCCGCGTACGCCGACGAGGTCCGGGCGGACGAGCGCGAGGCGTCCGAACTCGGTGCCAACGCGGTGCCGTTCTTCGTGTTCGACCGCCGCTACGGCATCTCCGGCGGCCAGCCGGCCGAGGTGTTCACCCAGGCCCTGGAGCAGGCCTGGGCCGGGCGTGAGCCGGGCGGAACGGACGCCGCCGAGGCCTGCGAGCCGGACGGGGCCTGCGCCGTTCCCCAGGCCTGACCCCGGCGGAAGGGGTGGGGCCCGGCGTCCGGCGCCGGGATCCCACCCCGGTCCCCACCCGGCCCCCTCGATCCCGCTCCGACCCCGCCTCATAAGGCAGCCTTGGAGTTGGCTTGAGTAAATTGATGATGGACTTTGAGATGTCCCTGGCGCAGAGTTGACGCCATGGACACCATCGACGTTTCCCTCGCCGACCTGTGCCGCGCCGAGTTCGCGCACTCCACCACCTACCTCAACACGGCCACCAGCGGGATCCTCCCGCGCCCCGCCGTCGCCGAGGTGCGCGCGCTCGCCGAGGCCGCCGGGGCCGGACTGCCCGCCGGATTCGGCGACTTCGAACGCGTGGAGCGGGTCCGGGCGTCCTTCGCCCGCCTGGTCGGGGTCGACGCCGGACGGGTGGCCATCGGCTCCTCCGTCGCCGCGCACGTCGGAGTGGTCTCGGCCTCCCTGCCGTCCGGCGCCGAAGTCCTGGTCCCCGAGGGGGACTTCGCCTCCGTCATGAACCCCTTCGTGGTGCGTGGCGACCTCAAGGTCCGCTTCGCCCCGCTGGAGTCCCTCGCCGAGGCCGTGGACGCGGACACCGCGCTGGTCGCGCTGAGCGCCGTCCAGTCCTCCGACGGGCGCACCGCCGACCTCGCCGCCATCCGCGCGGCGGCCGCCGCGCACGGCGCCCGGATGCTCGTCGACGCGACCCACGCCGCGGGCTGGCTGCCCTTCGACGCCTCGCCCTACGCGTACACGGTCACCGCCGGGTACAAGTGGCTGCTGGGCGGCCGCGGGGCCTCGTACCTCACGGTCTCCGAGGAGGCCCAGCCCGGCCTGGTCCCGCTGCACGCGGGCTGGGTGGCCGCCGAGTCGATGTGGGACGCCACCTACGGCCCGATGCGCCGACTGGCCCCGGACGCGCGCCGGTTCGACGAGTCCCCCGCCTTCCTCGCCTACCACGCCGCCGAGCCCTCGCTCGCGCTGCTGGAGCGGGTCGGCATCGACGCCGTGCACGCCCACGACACCGCACTGGCCGCCCGCTACCGGGCCGGACTCGCCCGCCTCGGCCACGAACCCGTGCCGGGCGAGACCCCGATCGTCTCCGTTCCGGGCCTCGCCGGCCTCCAGGAGCGGCTCCTCGGGGCCGGGGTGTCCACCGCGGCCCGGGCCGGGGCGCTGCGGGCCTCGTTCCACCTGTACAACACGGAGGCGGACGTCGACCGGCTGCTGGACGTGCTCGCCGGCTGACCCCGCCGCCCCCGGACCCCGCCGTCCCCGGACCCCGCCGCGAGGCCCCGGAGGCCCCTACCGCCAGGCCGCCGTCGCCGCCGCCAGCGCCGGGGCCGGGTCCGCGGACAGGGCCGAGGCCAGGGCGCCGAGCGCGGCCGCGACCGCTTCGGGCGAGGCCGCGGGGCCGTAGTGGTTGACCCGGACCATCTCCTGGGCCAGGGCCCCGCCGCCCGCCGCGAGCGGGGCCGCCGGGTCCGCCGACAGGGCCTTCGCCACCACCAGGGAGGCCTCCGGGACCCGCAGCGTGGTCGCCACCGGCGCCGCCTGCGCCGGGTCCGCGACCCACGGGGCGATGCCGAGGGCCGCCGCGCCCGCCCGGGTGGCGCGGGCGGCGGCCCCGTGGCGGGCCGGCACCCCGTCCGGGCCCTCGGCCGAGATCCGGTCCAGGCAGGCTTCCAGCGCCAGCATCTCCAGCTGCGCGGGCGCGTGCAGCAGGGCCTTGCGCCCGCCGTCGATCCAGCGCTCCTTCCAGTCCAGGAGGGAGAGGTACGAGCGGCGCGGAGCCGCCGGGTTCTGTGCGAACCGGTCCCACGCGCGCTGCGACACCGACACCGCCGAGACCCCCGCCGGACCGCCCATCGCCTTCTGGGCGCCGATCACGCACAGGTCCACGCCCCACGCGTCCGGCAGCAGCGGCTCGGCGCCCACCGACGCCACCGCGTCCAGCATGAACAGCGCCCCGTGGGCCCGTACCGCCTCGCCGATCTCCGCGACCGGGTTGGTGTTGCCGGTGGCGGCCTCGGCGTGCACCAGCGAGACGAAGTCGATCTCCGGGTGCGCGGCCAGGGCGCGCGCCACCTGCTCGCCGGTGACCGCCGTGTCGAACGGCACCGCCAGGTCCACCACTTCGGCCCCGGCGTCGCGCAGCCAGTTGCCGAAGGTGGTCCCGTAGGGCCCGGTGACGATGTTCAGCGCCGTCGAACCGGGCCGCGCGCCCGAGCGGATGCAGCCCTCCAGCGGCAGCAGCGCCTCGCCCTGGGTGATCACCACGTCCTGCCGGGTGCCGAGCAGTGCGGCCACTCCCCGCTCGATCGTCGCGAAGCGCTCGGGGGTGAGCGGCGGAAGGTCCAGGAGGGGGTGCGTCACGGCGGTGCTCTCTTCGTCCGGGGTTACCGGGTGAGCGTACCCAGCACGCGCGTAGGGTGCCGACATGAGTGATCAGAGCGGTGTGCTCCATGTGAAGGGACGGGTCCTCGTCGGGCCCCACGAGGTGCGCGACGAGCTGTGGATCGTCGGCGGCCGGATCTCCTGGGAGCGGCCGCGCGCCGCCCGCGAGGTCACCACGGTCACCGGCTGGGCCCTGCCCGGTCTGGTCGACGCGCACTGCCACGTGGGCCTGGACGCCCACGGTCCGGTCGACGCGGCGACCGCCGAGGAACAGGCCCTGACCGACCGGGACGCGGGCACCCTGCTGATCCGCGACGCGGGTTCCCCCTCCGACACGCGCTGGATCGACGACCGCGCCGACCTGCCGAAGATCATCCGCGCGGGCCGGCACATCGCCCGGACCCGCCGCTACATCCGCAACTACGCCCACGAGATCGAGCCCGCCGACCTGGTCGAGTACGTCGGCCGCGAGGCGCTGCGCGGCGACGGCTGGGTGAAGCTGGTCGGCGACTGGATCGACCGCGACGCCGGCGACCTGACGGCCTGCTGGCCGCGCGCCGAGGTCGAGGCGGCCATCGCCGAGGCGCACCGGCTCGGAGCCCGGGTCACGGCGCACTGCTTCGCCGAGGACTCGCTGCGCGACCTCGTCGAGGCGGGCATCGACTGCGTGGAGCACGCCACGGGCCTCACCGAGGACACCATCCCGCTGTTCGCGGAGCGCGGCGTGGCGATCGTGCCGACCCTGGTCAACATCGCGACGTTCCCGAAGCTGGCGGCGGGCGGCGAGACGAAGTTCCCCCGCTGGTCGGCGCACATGCGCAGGCTGCACGAGCGGCGCTACGACACGGTGCGGGCGGCCTGGGACGCGGGCGTGCCCGTGTACGTCGGCACCGACGCGGGGGGTTCCCTGCCGCACGGCCTGGTCGCCGCCGAGGTCGCGGAGCTCGTGAAGGCCGGGATCCCGGCACTGGACGCCCTCTCGGCGACGGCCTGGGCGGCCCGCGAGTGGCTCGGCCGGCCGGGCCTGACCGAAGGGGCGCCGGCCGACCTCGTGGTGTACGCCTCCGACCCGCGGGCCGACGTACGGGCCCTGGCGCAGCCGGACCGGGTGATCGTGAACGGCGAGGTCCGCGCCTGACCCCGCGCCCGGACCCGGGCGGACGCTCGTTGACGGGGCGTGACATCCGCGCCCCGTCGCTCGTTTACTATGCCCGGCCGGGGGTCCGGACGCCTTGGCGGTGAGGCGGGAGGGAACGCGCGTGCCGGATGGGGCGCCACAAATCGAATACGTGCATGGAAACCACCCGTTGGGGTGAACTCACGCCAGGTGCCTGCCTGTTCACTCACAGTGCGTAAAGATTTCGAGCGTCGAAGCCGTCGGCGCGCGCAATGTCCCCCATTGGCGCCGCCGCGACGGCTCCCATCTCCCTGGGGGTTCCACCACCTTGAACAGCAACACCTTCCGCCTGCCCGCGGCCGTTCTGCTCGCCACGGGAGCGGTGGCCCTGCTCGCCGCGCCGCCCGCCCTCGCCACGGGCGGCCCCGGCGGCGACGCGGGCACGGGCACCTCCGGCGCCGTCGTCCTGCGGGCCGGACTCGACGTCGGCCTGCTCAACAAGTCCGTGCACGTACCGCTGAAGGCCACCCTCAACGAGGTCAGCGCCCCCGCCACCGCCGAGAAGACCGCCCTGACCGTCACCCTCGACGGAGCCGAACAGGGGCAGCCGGTCAGCGTCCTGAAGGCGGAGGCCGCCACCGCCAAGGCCACCGCAGACCAGAGCCGCGCCCAGGCCGAGGCGAACCTCGCGCACGCCAAGGTGCACGTCCCCGGACTTCCGGCGCTCTCCCTCATCGAGGTGGAGAAGGTCACCTCCAAGGCCGTCTGCGAGGCGGGCAGGAAGCCGGTCGCGAGCTCGAACGTCCTCGGGTCCGTCACCGCGCTCGGCAAGAAGATCACCCTGACGGCGGGCGGCCCCAGCAAGGTCGAGGTCCCCGGCGTCGGCCTCGTCAGCCTGGAGCTCTCCGGAACGCAGACCACCTCCACCACCGCCGCCGCGTCCGCGCTCCGGCTCAAGGTGTCCGTGAACCCGCTGAACCTGAACGTCGCCGAGGTCGACGGCGAGGTCGTGCTCGCCGAGGCGCACTGCACCACCCCCGAGGGCCCCGCCCCCTCGACGGGCCCGTCGGCGAAGCCCGACGTCAAGGCGCAGACCGCCACCGGGACGGGAACCGCCGTCACCCACGCCGACCTCGCCGAGACCGGAGCCGCCTCCGTGACCCCGTACGTCGCGGGCGGTGCGCTGCTCCTCCTCGGCATCGGCGCGGGCGCGCTCGTCGTGACCCGGCGCGGCAGGGCCTCGTAGCATCCGCGGCCGCGCCGCCCGGCGGGCGGCGCGCTCCCCGGGCCCGACCGGCCCCGCCCCGCCCCGGTCCTACCGGGCGGCCAGCGTCAGGGCGTGGTCCAGGGCCTGGAGGAGGCGGCCCGTCGTCGCGCGGTCCCGGACCGCCAGGCGCAGCCAGGAGGAGTCCAGGCCCGGGAAGGTGTCACCGCGCCGGACCGCGAAGCCCAGGGCCCGCAGCCGGGTGCGGACCTCCGCCGCCCCCGCCACCCGGATCAGCACGAAGGGCCCCTCCGCGACCCCGGCCACCGAGATCTCCTCGAACTCCGCGAGCCCGGCCAGCAGGTGCGCCCGGTCCACCGCGATCCGGCGGGCCGCCTCCTCCGCCTCGGCCAGCGCCGCCGGAGCCACACAGGCCTCGGCCGCCACCAGCGCCGGCGTCGACACCGGCCACAGCGGCTGCGCGGCCGCGAGCTTCCCGATCACCTCCGGCTCCGCCAGCACGTAACCGATCCGCAGCCCGGCCAGCCCCCAGGTCTTGGTGAGGCTCCGGAGCACCACCAGCCCCGGTACGTCCATCCGCCCGGCCAGGGCCTCCCGCTCGCCCGGGACGGCGTCCATGAACGCCTCGTCCACCACCAGGAGCCGTCCCGGCCGGGCCAGCGCCGCCAGCAGCCCCGCCGGGTGCAGCACGGAAGTGGGGTTGGTCGGGTTCCCGACGACCACCAGATCGGCGTCCTCCGGCACCGCGGCCGGGTCCAGCCGGAACCCGTCCGCCGCGCGCAGCACCACCCGTTCCACCCGGTGCCCTGCGTCCCGCAGGGCCGCCTCCGGCTCGGTGAACTGCGGGTGCACCACCACCGGCCGTACGGCACCCAGGGCCCGCGCGATCAGGACGAACGCCTCCGCCGCACCTGCCGTCAGCAGCACCCGTTCCACCGGCAGCCCGTGCCGGGCCGCCACCGCCGCCCGCGCGGCCCGCCCGTCCGGGTACGCGGCCAGCGAGCCGAGGCTGTCCGCGATCCGGCGCCGCAGCCACGGGGGCGGCGTGTCCGACCGTACGTTGACCGCCAGGTCCACCAGCGCGCCGCCCGCGTCCACCACCTCCGCGTCCCCGTGGTGGCGCAGGTCGTGCTCCTGCGCGGTGGCCACCGCACAGGTCGCCGCCACCGACCGGCGCTTGGGCACCAGCAGTTCCCCGCCGCCCGCCAGCGCCGCCGCCTCCGCCACCGACGCCGTCCCGGTGGCCTCGCGCACGGCCCCGGAGGGATGCGGCACGGAGATCTGCGCGAGCTCCTCGGCGGGATAGCCGATCAGCGGCACACCGAAACGTTCCGCCGCGCCGGCGATCCCCGCCTCCAGGGTCTTGGACTCCACCGTGGCCAGCGCCGCCACCGCCCCCGTGGACAGCCCGGCGCCCCGCAGCGTCTCCTCCACGAGCGCGCAGACCTCCGCGACGGAGACCCCCGCCCGTCCGCCGACCCCGACCACCAGCTTGGTCACGTACTCGCCCACCGGGGTCCTCCCCTCCGTAGTCACTTGCGTCTGTCTGTCGTCAACACGGTGTCGCCCGCCACCCGCGCGCGGAAGTGCGCACCCGGCCGCCAGTCGGTATTCAGGGGCACATGGCGGTGATCGTGGCGTTGGGCGCGTTCCTGATGACGCTGGCGGGCGGATGGACGGCGCAACGCGTCACCGACCGCCGCCACCTCGTGCTGGGCCTGGCCGGCGGGCTGATGCTCGGCGTGGTGGGCCTCGACCTGCTCCCCGAGGCGCTGCACGCCGCCGGGAACGAGCTCTTCGGGGTTCCGCTCGCCCTGCTGCTCTTCGTGGGCGGGTTCCTCGTCGCCCACGTGGTGGAGCGGGTACTGGCCGTGCGCCAGGCGGCGCACGGCGCCGAGGACGGCGGCCGGGTCCCCCAGGTCGGGCTCACGGCCGCCGCCGCCATGGTCGGCCACAGCCTCGCCGACGGGGTGGCGCTGGGCGCCGCCTTCCAGGTCGGCGGGGGCATGGGCCTCGCCGTGGCACTGGCCGTCCTCACGCACGACTTCGCCGACGGTTTCAACACCTACACCCTCACCACCCTGTACGGGAACGACCGCGCGAAGGCCCTGAAGATGCTCTTCGCGGACGCGGTGGCACCGGTCGTGGGCGCCGCGTCCACTCTGCTGTTCACCCTTCCGGAGGAACCCCTCGGGGCCTACCTCGGATTCTTCGGAGGGGTCCTGCTGTACCTGGCCGCGGCCGAGATCCTGCCCGAGGCGCACCACGAACATCCCGCCCTCTCCACCCTGATGTGCACGCTGGGCGGAGTGGCCGGGATCTGGCTCGTGGTCGGCGTCGCGGACTGACCTCACCCGGGGGTCACCCGCCGTCCCGGTCGCCCCCGACGGCCCCGGACCCCGCCGCGGCCCGCGCCGCCGCCGTGAAGCGGGCGGCCACGGAGGGCTGCGCCGCCCAGTGGGTGTGCAGGTAGCTGGCGTGCACCCCGCCCCGTACGAAGCCCTCGACCCGCCGCTCGGGATGCGTGAACCCCCAGGCCGGCGTGGTGCCCGCGCCCGGCTCGATCACCGTCCGGTGGAACTCGTGGCCGCGCAGCCGGGTCCCGTTGGCGGCGAGGGAGCTGTCCGCCACCGCCACCGCCTCCCGGTACCCGAGCGTGAGCCGCTCCGACATCCGCGCGTCGGCGTCGAGCACCCCGCACATCGGCTTCCCGTCCAGCGAACCGGCCAGGTAGAGCAGCCCGGCGCACTCCGCCGCCACCGGTCCGCCGGCCTCCGCGAAGGCGGCCACGGCCGCCCGCAGCGGCTCGTTCGCGGACAGCTCGGGCGCGTACACCTCGGGGAACCCGCCTCCGATCACCAGACCGGACGTCCCCTCCGGCAGCGCCTCGTCCCGCAGCGGGTCGAAGGCGACCACCTCCGCCCCGGCGGCCGTGAGCAGCTCCGCGTGCTCGGCGTAGGAGAAGGTGAAGGCGGGGCCGCCGGCGACGGCCACCACCGGCCGCGGCCCGGCCGGCCCGGGAGACACGGGGGAAACAGGGGACCCGGCGGGCACCCCGCCCGCCGCCTCCGCCAGCGCCTCCCGCGGCGACCACACCGCGCAGTCCAGCGGGGGAGCCGTACGGGCCAGCGCCAGCAGGGCCTCCAGGTCGCAGCCCGCCCGCACCTGCCCGGCGAGCGCCGCCACGGAGGCCAGCGCGTCGGCCCGCCGCTCCGCGACCGGGACCAGCCCCAGGTGCCGCGACGGGGTCGCCACCTGCGGGGCCCGCCGCAGCACGCCGAGGACCGGCGTCCCGGCCTCCTCCAGCGCCTCGCGCAGCATGACCTCGTGCCGGTCGGAGCCCACCTTGTTGAGGATCACCCCGCCCAGGCGCACCTGCGGGTCGAAGGAGGCGAAGCCGTGCACCAGCGCCGCCACCGACCGCGACTGCGAGGAGGCGTCCACCACGAGCACCACCGGCGCCCGCAGCAGCTTCGCGACCTGCGCCGTCGACGCCAGCTCGCCCCGCCCCGCGGCCCCGTCGTAGAGCCCCATCACGCCCTCGACCACGGCGAGGTCGCACCCGGCGGAGCCGTGCGCGAACAGCGGCGCGACCAGCTCCGGCCCGCACATGAAGGCGTCCAGGTTGCGCCCCGGCCGGCCCGTGGCGAGCGCGTGGTAGCCCGGGTCGATGTAGTCGGGCCCGGCCTTGTGCGGGGACACGGCGAGGCCGCGCTCCGCGAAGGCCGCCATCAGGCCCGTCGCCACGGTGGTCTTGCCGCTGCCGGAGGACGGCGCGGCGATCACCAGCCGGGGCACGTTCACGGACGTCACCACTCGATGCCCTTCTGGCCCTTCTGGCCCGCGTCCATCGGGTGCTTGACCTTGGTCATCTCCGTGACCAGGTCCGCGAACTCCAGCAGCTCCTGCGGTGCGTTGCGGCCCGTGATGACCACGTGCTGGGTGCCGGGACGGTCGCGCAGCACCTCGATGACCTCGTTCACGTCGATCCAGCCCCAGTGCATCGGGTACGCGAACTCGTCCAGCACGTAGAGGCGGTGCGTCTCGGCGGCCAGGTCGCGCTTGACCTGCTCCCAGCCCTCCTTCGCCGCCTGCTCGTTGTCGAGCTGCGCGTCGCGCTGGACCCAGGACCAGCCCTCGCCCATCTTGTGCCAGACGACCGGACCGCCCTCACCGGAAGCGCCCAGCACCTTCAGCGCGTTCTCCTCGCCGACCTTCCACTTCGCCGACTTGACGAACTGGAACACCCCGATCGACCAGCCCTGGTTCCAGGCGCGCAGCGCCAGCCCGAAGGCGGCCGTCGACTTGCCCTTGCCCGGGCCGGTGTGGACGAAGACGAGTGGACGGTTGCGGCGCTGACGCGTCGTGAGTCCGTCGTCCGGAACGACGGACGGCTGTCCCTGCGGCATTACGCGGCCCTCCTGGAGACGCTGTTGAGTGACGCAGTGTGGGTCACTGCGGTACGTACGTTCTTCACGAGCCCGGCCAGCGAGTCGGCCCGCAGCCCGTCGAGGGTCACGGCCGGCGCCCCCAGATCGGCGGCGAGCACCCCGGCCAGTCCCAGCCGGACCGGCCCGGACTCGCAGTCCACGACCACCGAGGCGATCCCCTCGGAGGCCAGCAGCCGGGCGCTGCGGCCCGACAGCTCACGCGGCGTGCCGCCCGGCCGGCCGCCCGGGACCCCGGCCGAGGTGGCCCGCCCGTCGGTCACGACCACGAGCAGCGGACGCCTCGAAGGGTCCCGCAGCCGCTCCACGCGCAGCACCTCGTGGGCCTTGAGCAGCCCGGCGGCGAGCGGGGTGCGCCCGCCCGTCGGCAGCCGCTCCAGACGGGCGGCCGCCGCGTCCACCGACGAGGTCGGCGGCAGCGCCAGCTCGGCACCGGACCCGCGGAAGGTGATCAGGCCGACCTTGTCGCGGCGCTGGTAGGCGTCGAGCAGCAGCGACATGACGGCGCCCTTGACGGCGCTCATCCGCTGCCGGGCGGCCATCGACCCGGAGGCGTCGACCACGAACAGCACGAGGTTGCCCTCGCGGCCCTCGCGGGTGGCCTGGCGCAGGTCGTCCTTGCGGATGACCAGCCCGCGCCCCGCGCGCCCGCGTGCCTTCTGGTGCGGGGCGGCGGCGTGGACGGTGGCCGCCAGGTGCAGCTTCGTCAGGTGGCCGCGGGGGCGCTGGGAACCGGTGGTGCGGCCGTGGGCGGTACGGGCGCGCGAACGCCGTCCCGCCGCGCCCTCGCCGAGGCCGGGCACGCTGAGCACCTTGGTGCGGAACGGCTCGGCGGCCGCCACGGGGGCCTGCTCGGCGGCGCCGGAGCCCTGGGCGGAGGGCTGCGGGGCGTCCTCGCGGGTGGTGTCGGGGGCGTCCGGGGCGGCCTCGGGGGAGTCCGCCTCCTGGGCGGGGGGCCCGTCGTGCTGCGGGGGGACCCCGCCGCCGTCCCCGTCCGGGCCGCCGCCGTCCCCGTCCCCGTCGCCGCCGTCGTCCGGGCCCTGGGGCTCCGGGTCGGGCTCCGGCTCCGGCTCCTCGTCCGGGAACCCGTCGAGGATCCGGTCCAGCATCTCCTCGTCCAGCCCCGGGGCGTCGAACGGGTTGCGGCGGCGGCGGTGGGGGAGCGCCAGCAGGGCCGCCTGCCGCACGTCCTCCTTGCGCACCGAGGTCCGCCCCGCCCAGGCCGCCAGGGCCGTCGCCGTCCGGGCCATCACGATGTCGGCGCGCATCCCGTCGACCTCGAAACCGGCGCAGGCGGCCGCGATCTGCAGCAGCGCGGTGTCCCCGAGCAACACCTGCGGCAGCAGCGCGCGGGCGGCCACGACCCGGGCGCGCACCTCGTGCTCCTCGTCTGCCCAGCGGATCGCGAAGGCCGCGGGGTCGTCCTCGTAGGCCAGCCGGCGGCGGACCACCTCGACGCGCTGGGCGGGCTCGCGGGAGGCCGCCACCTCCACGGTCAGCCCGAACCGGTCCAGGAGCTGCGGGCGCAGCTCCCCCTCCTCGGGGTTCATGGTGCCGACGAGCAGGAAACGGGCGGCGTGGCGTACGGAGACGCCCTCGCGCTCCACGTAGGAGGCGCCCATCGCGGCCGCGTCGAGCAGGAGGTCGATCAGGTGGTCGTGGAGCAGGTTGACCTCGTCGACGTAGAGGATCCCGCGGTGAGCGTCGGCGAGGAGACCCGGCTCGAAGGCCTTCACGCCCTCGGACAGCGCCCGCTCGATGTCGAGGGCGCCGACGAGGCGGTCCTCGGAGGCGCCGACGGGCAGCTCCACCATGCGGGCCGGACGGGCGGCGCCCGCTCCCGGCTCGTGCGGGCCGTCCGGGCAGGCCGGGTCCGGCGCGCCGGGCGCGCACGAGAACCGGCAGCCCGGCACGACGTCCACCTGCGGCAGCAGCGCGGACAGCGCGCGCACGGCGGTGGACTTCGCGGTCCCCTTCTCGCCGCGCACGAGCACACCGCCGACCGCCGGGCTCACGGCGTTGAGGAGGAGGGCGAGCCGCAGGTCGGTCTGGCCGACCACTGCGGTGAAGGGGTAAGGGACGCTGCTCACGAGAGGGTCACTCCTTCGAGTGGCTTGAGTCGACGCACACGCCACCGTGCTCCGATCGTGCAAGGGTTTCGGGGTGCTCCCTGCCCGTGCAGGGGTGGCCCGGGGTAGGGCGTGCTCATGCGGTGCTCACTCCTGATGCTCCCCGCCTGTGCGGGGATGGAGGCGCTCACGGGGCGCCCGGCGGGAGGAACGGGAGGCCCGACGGGGCGCCGTCCTCGATCAGCCGCAGCAGCGCGTCCGTGTCGGCGTGCTCCGCGATCAGGTCGCCCAGCAGGTCCAGCTGCTCCTCGCGCAGCGCGCCGAAGGAGGTGTCCGGCGCCGGGACGAAGCGCCGGCCGGCGGCCGCGGCGACCTCGCGCAGGAACGCCCGGCGGAAGCCGTCCGACTCCAGCGAGCCGTGCCAGTGGGTGCCCCACACGGCCCCGACCCGGCAGCCGTCGAGGAAGGGGGTCCCGCCGAGGACCTCGGCCACGCCGTGGTGGATCTCGTAGCCCTCCACCGGCTCGCCGAGCGCCGTGCCCACCGGCCGGGCCAGGGTCTTCTCCCGTTCGAAGCGGACGCGCACCGGCAGCAGCCCGAGGCCCGCCACCGCGCCGGCCTTCGACTCGACCTCGTCCTCGATGTGTTCGCCGAGCAGCTGGAAGCCGCCGCAGATGCCCAGCACCGGGCGGCCCTCGGCGGCCCGCCGGGCCAGGGCGTCCGCGAGCCCCCGTTCGCGCAGCCACTCCAGCGCCTTCACGGTGCCGCGCGTACCCGGTACGACGACCAGGTCCGCGTCGGCCAGTTCCTCGGCCCGGTCCACGAACCGCACCACCACGCCCGGCTCGGCCGCGAGCGCGTCCACGTCGGTGAAGTTCGACATCAGCGGCACCGCGCACACCGCGACCCGCAGCACGTCCTCGCCGACCGGCGGGGCCACCACGGATTCGCGCACCGCGCCGCGCAGCGAGACCCGCAGGCCGTCCTCCTCGTCGATGCCCAGCCCGTGCCGGAACGGCAGCACCCCGTACGTCGCCCGTCCCGTCAGCCCGCGCAGCATCTCCATGCCGGGCTCCAGGAGGGTGACGTCGCCCCGGAACTTGTTGACCAGGTAGCCCGAGATCAGGGACTGGTCCTCGGGGGAGAGCAGCGCCGTCGTCCCGAAGAAGGAGGCGAAGACCCCGCCCCGGTCGATGTCGCCGACCACGACCACCGGGAAGCGCGCGGCCCGCGCGATGCCCATGTTCACGATGTCGGTCCGGCGCAGGTTGATCTCGGCCGGACTGCCCGCCCCCTCGCAGATCACGGCGTCATACGTGCCCCGCAGCTGCTCCAGGCAGTCCGTGACGATGCCGAGCAGCTGCTCCTGCCGTCCCCCGTGGTAGCCGCGCGCGCTCATCTCGCCCACCGGCTTGCCCAGCAGCACCACCTGGCTGCTGCGGTCGCTGCCGGGCTTGAGCAGGACGGGGTTCATCAGGGCCGTCGGCTCCACCCGGGCGGCCTGCGCCTGCATGGCCTGGGCGCGGCCGATCTCGGCCCCCTCCCGGGTCACGAAGGAGTTGAGGGACATGTTCTGGGCCTTGAACGGGGCCACCTTCACGCCCTGCCGGGCGAGCCAGCGGCAGATGCCGGCCGTGACCACGCTCTTGCCCGCGTCCGAGGTGGTTCCGGCGACCAGCAGTCCGCCGCCGCGCCGCGCGCCGTTCATGCGCGTCCCTTCGTTGTCGAGGTGGTACGGGTGCCGCGCAGTGCGCGCGAGGCCAGGGCCCGGCCCGCCACGCAGGCCCCCAGCGCCAGCCAGGTCACCCGCCGGGAGAGCCGTACCGCGCGGTCGATGTCGGCGACCGCCACCGGCCGCCCGGCGGCTCCGTTGAGCACCGCCCGGTGCTCGACCCGGCCGCCGTAGGACAAGGTCCCGCCGAGGCGGACGCCGAGGGCGCCGGCGAAGGAGGCCTCCACCGGTCCGGCGTTGGGGCTGGGATGGGCGGCGGCGTCGGCGCGCCAGGCCCGTACGGCTCCGCGCCGGTCGGGTCCGGCCGCGACGGCGGCGAGGGCGGTCAGCCGGGCCCCGGGCCAGCCGGCCAGGTCGTCGAGCCGGGCGGAGGCCCAGCCGTAGCGCAGGTAGCGGGGCGACCTGTGCCCCACCATGGCGTCGAGGGTGTTGACGGCGCGGAAGGCCAGCAGTCCGGGGACCCCGGCGACGGCGCCCCACACCAGGGCCCCGACGACCGCGTCGGAGGTGTTCTCGGCGACGGACTCCACGACGGCGCGGGCCATCTGCTGCTCGTCCAGCGCGTGCGGGTCGCGCCCGCACAGGTGGGGGAGCCGCTCCCGGGCGACGTCGGCGTCCCCGGCGGCGAGCGCCCCGCCGATGGCGCGGGCCTCGCGGCCCAGGGAGGTGCCGCCGACCACGGCCCAGGTGGCCGCGGCGGTCAGGGCGATACGGACGGCCGCGGGCCGGGAGCGCACGGCGCGGGCGCCCAGCGCGCCGACGGCGGCCGCGCCACCGGCGCAGACGAGGGTGTGCAGGGCGCCCCGGGCGCGGTCGTCGCGCCACAGGGCGCCTTCGACGGCGGCGGCGGTTCGTCCGAAGGCGGCCACGGGGTGCCCACGGCGCGGATCCCCGAGGATCCGGTCGCCGATCAGGCCCGCCGTGACGCCGTACGCGAAGACGCGGTCGGCACGCATGGTGGCAGGTATGTCCTCACTCAGGGTCCGCGCCCTGGTTCGACGTGTCCGGCGGCGAGAGTTCCTGGCTCCCGGGGCCCCGCACGCGCCGCGTGCGGCCCCCCGGTGACAGTGGCGGGACCGCGCCGGATTCGCACCGGACTTCCTCTCCATGCCGCCGTGATGGCTCGGGCAGTCCACCACGCGCTGCGAACGCCCGTCAACTTGCTGTTGACCTGCGGTGGGACGGGGGGCGAAGGGGAGGCGGGGGGCATGCGAAAGCTCCCCCCGGGAGATGTCCGGGGGGAGCCTTCGAGAACCTTCGGGGCCGTCAGGCGACGATCAGGTAGATCCCGTAGCTGACGGCCGCGGCGCAGAGCGCGAAGCAGGCGTAGGCGCCGCTGCGGGCCAGGGTGGCGGCCCCGCCCTGCTCGGTGGCGGCCTCGTGCTTGGAGAGGCCCACCAGGCCCAGGGTGAACAGGGCCACGAGGGCGACGGTGGCGGAGAGGCTGACCCCGAAGACGGAGCCGAGTGCTGCCCAGTCGATCTTCATACTGCCGTTTCCTCTGTCGTTCTCGGGGTCAGACCGCGGCGGCCGGAGCCGCGGGGGTCGCCGGGTTCGCGGTCGCGGCCGGGATGGTGGCCTTGAGGTCCTCGTCCGTCACGGCGGCGGTCGTACCCGCGGTCGGCGGGACGGCGACGGCCGCGATGGCGGTGGTGACCACTCCGGGCTGCTCGTCGGCGGAGGCGGTGCCGGCCTCGTTGACGTTGGTGTGGTCGACGACCTGGCGGCGGGAGATGACCCAGATGGCGACGCAGGAGGCGACCAGGAAGACCGCGACGGCGGCGACGCCGATGTCACCGGTCCGCATGACCAGCTCGGCGCCGGAGGCCACCAGGGCCGCGGCCGGCAGGGTCAGGCCCCACGCGATGAACATGCGGGTGGCGGTGGACCAGCGGACCACGCCGCCCTTGCGGCCCAGGCCCGCACCCATGACCGCGCCGGAGCAGGCGTGGGTGGTGGAGAGGGAGAAGCCGAGGTGCGAGGAGGCCAGGATGACGCTGGCGGCCGAGGTCTGGGCGGCGAAGCCCTGCTGCGGCTGGAGGTCGGTCAGGCCGCTGCCCATGGTGCGGATGATGCGCCAGCCGCCCAGGTAGGTGCCCATGGCGATCGCCATGCCGGCGGAGACGATGACCCAGACCGGCGGGTTCGAGCCGGGCGCGAGCGCGCCGCCGGCCACGAGCGCCAGGGTGATGATGCCCATGGTCTTCTGCGCGTCGTTGGTGCCGTGCGCGAGGGAGACCAGACCGGCCGAGGCGATCTGACCGGCCTTGTAGCCCTTGGCCGAGGTCTTCTTGCCGATGTTGCCACCGACCTTGTACGTGATCTTCGCGGCCAGCATCGAGGCCACACCGGCCACGATCGGCGCGGCGATCGCGGGGATCAGCACCTTGGTGACGACGACGCTGCCGTTGACCGCGCCCATGCCGGCGGAGGCGACCGCGGCACCGATCAGGCCGCCCATCAGGGCGTGCGAGGAGCTGGAGGGCAGGCCGACCAGCCAGGTGACGAGGTTCCAGAGGATCGCGCCGACCAGGGCGGCGAAGATCACCTCTGGCTGGATGCCCTCTTCGTTGACGAGGCCCTTGGAGATCGTCTTGGCGACCTCCACGGACATGAACGCGCCGACCAGGTTGAGCACGGCGGACATGGCCACCGCCGTCTTGGGCTTGAGGGCGCCGGTCGAGATGGTGGTGGCCATCGCGTTGGCCGTGTCGTGGAAACCGTTCGTGAAGTCGAACACGAGAGCGGTGATGATCACGATCCCGAGGAGAAGCGTTATGTGCTCCATTTACCCAGGCTTCTGTTTGACGTCAGTGGCTCGGCGACCGTAGGCAACCTGGGTGAACGGAAGATGAACTGACTCGGGACGGCTGGTGTCCCGCACCGACCCGCGATCGGGCCCTTGGTCCCGATTCTGTCGTAGATATATCGATTGATGCATGTCAGAGCCGGGTGAACGACCTCCTCCGGACGGGCCTTCCGGCCGGTACGGGCCCCCTGGTCGGGCCGGGAAAGAGAGGTAGATCACTCCGGTTCCATCACGGCGCGGCCCGCGCCGCCGCGAGCCCCTCCGGTGGCCCGCCCGCCCCCGCGCGCCGACACTGGAGCCGTGCGTACCGCCACAGCGACGGCAGCGGCCGTCACCACCACCCTGATCGGTGCCGGAGCGGCGGCCGTCGCGGCCGGCCGGTACGCCGCCGACGCCGCCCTGCGCAACGAACCCGGCCGCCCCCTGCCTGGCGGCCCCCGGCTCAGCGTGCACTCCGCCGCCGACGGCCGCGTGGTGCTCACCCGCTCCCTCGCCTCCCTGCGCCCGGGGGTCTACGGACTGGCCGCGCCCGGGGTGCACGCCGTGGTCGGCCCCGTCCTCGACGAGGGCCCGTCCGCCCCCGACACCGTCGTGCGCCGCCTGATCGCCGTCACCCACGGCAGCCTCGACCCCGGCACCCGCGTCACCCTCACCCCCCAGGTCCACCTGGGCAACCCGCGCACCGCCCTCGGGTTCGACCACGCCGACGTGGACGTCCCCGGGGAGCTGGGCCCCCTCCCCGCCTGGTTCGTGCCCGAGGCCCGGGACACCTGGGTGATCACCGTGCACGGGCTGGGGGCCGGGCGGGAGCACCCGATGGTGGTCATGCCCTTCCTGCGGCGCCAGCGCCTGCCGGTGCTCGACCTCGCCTACCGGGGCGACCTCGGTGCCCCCGCGTCCCCGGACGGCCTCGGCCACCTCGGGGAGTCGGAGTGGCGGGACCTGGACGCCGCCATCCGCTACGCCGTGCGCTACGGCGCCCGCCGCGTGGTCCTGCACGGCTGGTCCACCGGAGCCGCCATGGCCCTGCACGCCGCCGAGCGCTCCGCCCTGGCCGGCCGGATCTCCGGAGTCGTGCTCGACTCGCCCGTCCTGGACTGGCACGCCACCCTGCGCGCGCTCGCAGCCGCCCGCCGCACCCCGGCCCCGCTGATCCCGCTCGCGGTCCGGGCCGCCGAGAGCCGCGCGGGACTGCGCGCCGACCGGCGGCCCCCCGGCTCCGACCCGGGCGCCCTGCGCGTCCCCGTCCTGGTCTTCCACGGGCCCGACGACACCCTCGCCCCCTGGGAACCCTCCCGCCGGCTCGCCGCCGCCCGGCCCGACCTCGTCACCCTGCACACCGTCAGGAACGCGGCGCACGGGGCGATGTGGAACGCCGATCCGGCCCGGTACGAGGAGGCGCTGCGCCGCTTCCTCGTCCCCCTCATGTGACCCCATATGTGAAGGGGCTGTGGCGGAGGAGGCGGGGAGGGTGGATTGCCCCGGTTCGTCCGCCCCCTGACCTGTGGAAACGACCGGTTCCGTTTGGGCTTTCGGCCAGTGACGGGCGAGACTGCTTCCGTGACGTCCCGAAAGCCTGATGAGCAGTTGGCTCGCGACTCCAGACTCCGACTCGTCTCCCCGCGCTCCGTCGCCACGGCGCGCAAGGCGGTGACCGACCGGCGAACCCGGACGGCCCCCCGGCCGCCGGCGGGCACCCCCGCAACGGCGGACCTGGCGAACCGGGCCCGCGCCTCCCTCGCCGACGCGGTACGGCTGGCCCGCTGGGCCGAGCTGAACCTCGGAGCGGGCGACGGTGGCCGGCCCGCCCCGACGGGCGCGCTGCCCGCCGCCGACGTCGAACGGGCCGCCGCGGAGCTGCACCTGACGCACGGCCAGATCAGGGTCGGCTGGGACCGCGCCCGCCTCTCGGGCCTCGTCGAGGTGCACGGGGGCCACGCCCGCCCCGGCTGGCGGCTGCGCGCCTGGGACCGCGACGACAGCGCCGTGCTGCGCGGCTGGGTCGCCCTCTTCGACGCCTGGTCGCTCGTCCACCCGGCCCCCGCCGACATCGCCGCCTCCGCCGTCGCCGAGGTGGTCGAGGCGATGCCCCAGCTGCTGTCGCTGCTCCAGCTCTCGGCCGGCCCCGTGACCGTCCCCGACCTGCTGGACCTCCTCGGGCAGCGGGTCACCGAACTGCGCGACGAGCGCTGCGAGGTCCCCTGCGGGCCCGGGCCCGCCCCCGACTGCGACACCGCCCCGCAGACCCGGCCGCTCCCGCTCGCCCGGCTGCTGCGCTGGGCGCTCGGCGGTCTCGCCGCCGTGGACGCGGTCACCCTCGGCCCCGCCCGTGCCACGCTCACCCCGCTGGGGAGCTGGGCCGTCTGGGTCAAGCTGGAGCAGATCTGCGTCGCCGCGCAGAGCCCGGCCGGGAACATCGAGCAGTCCGCCGCCGCCATGCTGCACGGCTGCGCCCGGCTCACCCCCGGACCGGCCCGCGCCGAGTACCAGGCCTGGCTCGCCGCCCGGCCCGTGGGCCACGCCGTCAGCGAGCTGCTGCACGCCGCCCGCGGCGAGGACGCCCTGCTGCGCGGCCTGGCCTTCGAGGCCCTGCGCGTGGTCGGCGCCCCCGCCGAGCCCGAGGTCCGCGCGGCCGTACGGGAACCGGCGCTGCGCCCCTACGCCCTGCTCTGGCTCGCCGAGCACGACGGGGTCGACCCCGACGAGGCCCAGGACGTCCTGACCCCCGAGGAGTCGACCTGGCTCTGGGTGGACACGGCCGCCGCCATCGCCGACCACGGCGAGGCCGACCTGCTCGCCCGCCACCTCGACTCGGCCGTGCGCACCACCGTGCCCCGGCTCCTGGACGAGGTCCGCGCGGTCGGCCACCCCCGCACGGTGCAGGTGCTGGTCGCCCTCGCGGCCGCACACCCCGACCCGGCCCTCGCCAAGGCCGTCCGCCGGGCCGCCTTCCAGGTCCACACCGGCGGCGCGTAGCGCGCGCGTACGCGCCGCGGGCTCAGACCTGCGGCGCGTACGTCCCGAAGCTCCAGACGTTGCCCTCGGTGTCCCGGGCCATGTAGTCCCGCGAGCCGTAGTCCTGGTCGGTCGGTTCCATCAGGATCTCCACCCCGTGCTCCACGGCCCGGCGGTGATGGGCGTCCACGTCGTCGACCACCAGGTAGACCCCCGCCGGGCCGGCGCCCTCCATGGCCTTGTCGAACGCCCCGCCGCGCCCCTTGCTGCCGAGCATCACCGCGCCGTTCCCGTACGCCAGCTCCGCGTGCATCACGGTGCCGTCGTCACCCTCGTACACCGCCACCTGGGTGAATCCGAACGCTTCGGTCAGCTGCCGGATCGCCGCCTTGGCGTCGCGGTAGAGCAGGGTCGGAAAGACGGTCGGAACGCCTGCCATGACGATCACTCCCTCTCAGGAACGTGCGCGTGTGACTCGCACCACAGCATGGCAGGAGCCACCGACAGTCAGCGGAAGGTGTTGCACTGGGCCATGTCGCCCGTGCGGTAGCCCTGGTAGAACCACTGCTGGCGCTGTTCGGCCGAGCCGTGGGTCCAGGACTCCGGGGTGACGCGGCCCTGGAACTTCTCCTGGATCCGGTCGTCGCCCACGGCGGCCGCCGCGTCCAGGCCGTCCCGGATGTCCTGGTCGGTGAGGCTGGTGATCAGCGGCCGTCCCGTCGACTTGTCCGGGGTCCTCGTCGCGTTGCGCGCCCACACCCCGGCGTAGCAGTCGGCCTGGAGCTCGACCTTGACCGCGTTGCTGTTCGCGCCCTGCCGGCCGTCCTGGGCCCGCTGGAGCGTTCCGGTCAGGTTCTGGATGTGGTGGCCGTACTCGTGGGCGACGACGTAGGCCTGGGCGAAGGGGCCGCCGCTCGCGCCGAACTTCGTCCGCAGCTCGTCGAAGAAGCCCAGGTCCAGATAGACCTGCCGGTCGGCGGGGCAGTAGAAGGGGCCGACCGCCGAGGTGGCCGCGCCGCACGCGGTGTTCACCCGGCCCGTGAAGAAGACCGTGGACGCCGGGCCGTACTGCCCGCCGCGCCTGGTGAACTCCTGCTTCCAGAAGTCCTGGGTGCTGTTCACCACGGCGACCAGACGGCAGTCCTCCCGGGCGTTCGCGTCGTGCCCGGTCCGGCACGCCTGCTGGACCTGGGCCGCCGAGGACGAGGTCGCCACCGGCTGCGGGCTGCCGTCCGACAGCCCCAGCTGGTCCGGACCCACCCCGAAGAGCAGCCCCAGCACCAGGGCGATCAACCCGACGATCCCACCGCCGACCGTGGCCTTCCCGCCCGGGATGCGGCTCCCGCGCACGTCCTTGACCTCGGAAGTGTCCAGATTGGCGTCGTCGTCGAACTGCATACCGCACCGCCCTCGCGTGCCGTGGCCGCCCCTGCGGCGAGAATCAACCCCTTCATCCTGATACGCGCCCGGGCGCCCCCGCGGCGTCCCGGGGCCGAACGGGCGACGGGAGGCCCCGAAAAGTGGTTGCGCACCCCCGGTAGAATGAACCCATGGCAAATCTCCTCGCGGATTAGCGGCGTCGAAGCAACGCGCGTCCTGCCCCCCTTCCGCCGTCCCCACCGCCCTGGAGTATTTCCGTGATCACCGCCACCGGCGTCGAGCTGCGCGCCGGCGCCCGCGTCCTCATCGAGTCCGCCTCCTTCCGCGTCGCCAAGGGCGACCGCATCGGCCTGGTCGGCCGCAACGGAGCGGGCAAGACCACGCTCACCAAGTGCCTCGCCGGCGAGGGCCAGCCCGCCGCGGGCTCCATCACCCGCTCCGGCGAGGTCGGCTACCTGCCGCAGGACCCGCGCACCGGCGACCTGGACGTGCTCGCCCGCGACCGGATCCTCTCCGCCCGCGGCCTCGACGTGCTGATCAAGAAGATGCGCGCGAACGAGGAGCGCATCGCCACCGGCACCGGCGGCACCCGCGACAAGGCGATGAAGCAGTACGAGCGCCAGGAGACGGAGTTCCTGACCAAGGGCGGTTACGCCGCCGAGGCGGAGGCCGCGACCATCTCGGCCGCCCTCGGCCTGCCCGACCGCGTCCTGGGCCAGCCGCTGCACACCCTCTCCGGCGGTCAGCGCCGCCGCGTCGAGCTCGCCCGGATCCTCTTCTCGGACGCCGACACCCTGCTCCTCGACGAGCCGACGAACCACCTGGACGCCGACTCGATCGTCTGGCTGCGCGACTACCTCAAGAACTACCGCGGCGGCTTCATCGTGATCTCCCACGACGTCGACCTCGTGGAGACCGTGGTCAACAAGGTGTTCTACCTGGACGCCAACCGCGCCCAGATCGACGTCTACAACATGGGCTGGAAGCTCTACCAGCAGCAGCGCGAGGCCGACGAGAAGCGCCGCAAGCGCGAGCGCCAGAACGCCGAGAAGAAGGCCGCGGCCCTGAACTCGCAGGCCGACAAGATGCGCGCCAAGGCCACCAAGACGGTCGCCGCGCAGAACATGGCCAAGCGCGCCGAGCGACTGCTCTCCGGCCTGGAGGCCGTCCGCGTCTCCGACAAGGTCGCCAAACTCCGCTTCCCGGACCCGGCGCCCTGCGGCAAGACCCCGCTGACCGCCGAGGGCCTGTCGAAGTCGTACGGCTCGCTGGAGATCTTCACCGACGTCGACCTGGCCATCGACAAGGGCTCCCGCGTGGTCATCCTCGGCCTCAACGGCGCCGGCAAGACCACGCTGCTGCGCCTGCTCTCGGGCACCGAGAAGCCGGACACCGGCACGGTCGTCCCCGGTCACGGCCTCAAGCTCGGCTACTACGCCCAGGAGCACGAGACCCTGGACCCGGAGCGCACGGTCCTGGAGAACATGCGCTCCTCCGCGCCCGACCTGGACCTGGTCGACGTCCGCAAGACCCTCGGTTCCTTCCTGTTCTCCGGGGACGACGTGGACAAGCCCGCGGGCGTGCTCTCCGGTGGCGAGAAGACCCGGCTGGCCCTGGCCACCCTGGTCGTCTCCTCGGCCAACGTGCTGCTGCTCGACGAGCCCACCAACAACCTCGACCCGGCCAGCCGCGAGGAGATCCTCGGGGCGCTGCGCACCTACAAGGGCGCGGTCATCCTCGTCACCCACGACGAGGGCGCGGTCGAGGCCCTGGAGCCGGAGCGGATCATCCTGCTGCCGGACGGGGTCGAGGACCTGTGGGGCCCGGACTACCGGGACCTGGTCGCCCTCGCCTGACGGGCCCCCGGGCCGCTGATCCAGTTCCTTATGGATCATTCGGCTCAGACGTGATCCATCATCTGAGTGAGACGGTCTCGTACCGTCGCGCCCTGTACGACGGCCCCGGCCGCGGCCTCCCCGAGGCGCGACCGGGGCCGCTCCTTTTTCCGCGTCCGGCCCCTGACCTGGTGATTCCCCCCGGCGGTGGAGGAGTGTGACGGAGGTCATGCGGCGGAAGAGGAGATTCCGTTCTGCTCGGGTGTCCACCCCTCGGGAAATGCCGTCGTACCGACCTTGCTGAATGGGTGGCCAGGAAGCCGGGGAGGGGTGATCATGAGAAGTCCAGAGCGCACTTCCCACGAGGAGGCACGGGTGGCCGAGACTCTGAAGAAGGGCAGCCGGGTTACCGGCGCCGCGCGCGACAAGCTCGCGGCAGACCTGAAGAAGAAGTACGACTCCGGTGCGAGTATCCGGGCGCTGGCCGAGGAAACCGGCCGGTCCTACGGATTCGTCCACCGGATGCTCAGTGAGTCCGGAGTCATTCTGCGTGGTCGCGGTGGCGCGACGCGCGGCAAGAAGGCGGCTTCGGTCTGACCTCGGCCGTCAGGCCGGGGCCGGCGCCGGAGGCGCGCGACAGCTTCGTACGGCTCCACGCACGGTTCTTCGGTGACCCCCGGTCGGCCCCACGGCCGACTGGGTGGTTACTGTGCAGTCACTTAGGCCGAGCACGCGGCCACGACTGCACACCGGAGGCACCAGATGGCTCTGCTCGACAAGGACGGCGTACGGCTCACCATCGACGACACGGTCGCCACGGTGACCCTGACCAATCCGGCCAAGCGAAACGCCCAGTCCCCCGCGCTCTGGCGGGCGTTGGCGGAGGCCGGACGGTCGTTGCCGGGCACCGTCCGGGTCGTCGTGCTGCGCGGCGAGGGCAAGTCCTTCTCCGCAGGGCTCGACCGGCAGGCGTTCACCCCCGAAGGCTTCGAGGGTGAGCCGTCCTTCCTCGATCTGGCACGTGGTTCCGACGAAGACCTCGATTCCACCATCGCCGAGTACCAGGAGGCGTTCACCTGGTGGCGGCGCAATGACATCGTCTCCATCGCCGCTGTGCAGGGGCACGCGATCGGCGCCGGCTTCCAGCTCGCGCTCGCGTGCGACCTGCGCGTGGTCGCGGACGACGTGCAGTTCGCCATGCGCGAGACCAGCCTGGGCCTGGTCCCCGACCTCGCGGGCACCCAGCCGCTGACCGCACTGGTCGGCTACGCTCGCGCGCTCGAAATCTGCGCGACCGGCCGCTTCGTGCACGCGGAGGAGGCCGAGCGGCTCGGCCTCGCCAACCTGGTGGTACCGGCCGACGAGCTCGACGCCGCCGTCCGCGACCTCAGCGCCGCGCTGCTCGCACCGCCGCGCGACGCGGTGATCGAGACCAAGGCCCTGCTCCGCGCGGCCACCTCCCGCCCCTACGACGACCAGCGCACCGCCGAGCGGGCCGCGCAGGCCCGCCGACTGCGCGACCTGGCGGGCCTCTCCGACTGACCGGAGGAACCCGCACGAACCCGCACCGGCGGGGCGGCCCTCCCGCCGCCCCGCCCCACCGCACGTCACCACGCGCCGGGACCGCCCGGTCGGACGGAACCGGACGAATGGGTTCCCCCCCGTCCGGCGCAGCCCCGGCGCGTTCCTGCGTCCGGGCGCTTACGGTGGACAGGAGTCCGCAGTCCGTACGGCGCGAAAGGACCAGCGATGACCGAATCCGCATCAGGGGGTTCCGGCAGGGCCCCCGCAGACCGCGGCCGCACCACCATCGCCGACGGAGTGGTCGAGAAGATCGCCGGGCTCGCCGCCCGCGAGGTGGTCGGCGTCCACGCCCTCGGCAGCGGCAGCGGCCTCTCCCGTACGTTCGGGGCCGTTCGCGACCGGGTGCCCGGCGGGGCCAAGTCCGCCGTCAGCCGCGGGGTGAAGGCCGAGGTCGGAGAGGTCCAGACGGCCCTCGACCTGGAGATCGTCGTCGACTACGGCGTGTCGATCCGTGACGTCGCCCGGGCGGTCCGTGAGAACGTCATCTCGGCGGTCGAGCGGATGACCGGCCTGGAGGTCGTCGAGGTCAACATCGCGGTCGGCGACGTCAAACTGCCCGACGAGGAAGACGAGGAACCGGAGTCCCGGCTCCACTAGACGGGAGGGGCGACGCACATGAGCATGGCGGTCGCCGGCCTGCTGGCCGGCATGGCACTCGGCTTCGCCGGCTACTTCGGTGGCTTCGGGGCCTTCCTGTTGGTGGCGGCGCTCGGCGCCGTCGGCTTCGTCGTCGGCCGGTTCCTCGACGGGGACCTGGAAGCCGGAGACCTGTTCCGCCCGCGCGGCCGCGACGAGCGGCGCGGACCCCGATGAGCACCGAGCCGGACACCCGGTCCGGGACCGGTGAGGGCAACCCGCCGGACACCCCCGCGCCCCGGGCCGTGCCATCCCGGGTGCCACCCGCCGAGCGCGGGGCCACCCGCATCGCCGACCGGGTCGTCGCCAAGATCGCGGCCCAGGCCGCCGGGGAGGTCCTCGACGTCCTGCCGGGGAAGGTCCCGCACGCGGCCGTCACCGTCCACCACGACATCGCCCGGGTACGGGTCAGCCTGGAGCTGGCCTACCCCTCCGACCTCGCCGCCCAGTGCGCGGACGTCCGCCGGCGGGTCGCCCTGCGGATCGAGGAGTGCGCGGGCATGACCGTCCCCGAGGTCGACATCGACATCGAACACCTGCACCCCGCGCAGCTCCGGCCGACCGCCGCCGGACGGGACCGGCGGCTGCGGTGACGGCCCCGCGCCGCTTCCGCTCCGCCCGGCGGATCCCCGCCGCGCTCACCGCGCTGGCGGTGCTGGCGCTGGCCGGGCTGTTCCTCTACGACCTGGCCGCCGTACGGGCCGGACGGCCCGCGATGCGCTGGCGCCGCGAACTCGCAGGCCAGCTGGAACGGCAGACCCCGTCCGACACCGCGGTCCTGGTGGCCGGAGCGCTCCTCGCGCTGGCCGGGGCCGTCCTGCTGCTGCTGGCCCTCGCCCCCGGGGTGCGCGGGCTGCTGCCGATGCGGGCCGAGCCGGGCGTACGGGCGGGGATCCGGCGCAAGGCCGCGGCCCTGGTGCTGCGCGACCGGGCCATGGAGGTCTCCGGGGTCCGGTCGGTCCGGGTGCGCATGGGACGGGGCCGCGTCGGGATCAGGGCCACCTCGCACTTCCGCGAACTGGACGACGTACGCGCCGACCTCGACGCGGTGCTCGCCACCGGCATCGAGGAACTGGGCCTCGCGCACCCGCCGAGGCCCCGGGTCAGGGTCAGGAGGTGAGCGGATGCTCGGAGCGGTGAACCGGATCCTGCTGGGGCTGGCCGGGCTGGTCCTGCTGGCGGCCGGGGCCTGTCTGCTGACCGGCTCCCGGCCGCTCGGCGGACGGCACGCGCCCCTGCTCACGGCCGAGGCCCGCCGCCGGTACGGGCACCCCGAGGGCTGGTGGTGGTGGGTGCTCCTGGCCGCCCTGGCGGTGTGCGTCCTGCTCGCGCTGTGGTGGCTGCTGGCGCAGCTGCGGCGCTCCCGCCTCCCCGCCCTGCCCGTGGACACCGGCGACGGGGCGTTCGCCCTGCTGCGGGGCCGCACCCTGGAGGCGGCGGTGGCCGCCGAGGCGGGAGCGCTCGACGGGGTCGCCGGGTGCAAGGTCGCCCTCCGGGGGCGGCGGGACTCCCCGGCCCTGCGCATCGCCCTGGAGCTGGAACCCCACGCCGTGCCCGCCGACGCCCTCTCCGGGCTCGCGGACTCCGTCCTCACGCACGTCCGGACCTCGGCGGGCCTCGCGGAACTGCCCGCGGAGGCCCGACTGGAGATCTCCTCCCACCACGCGCGGCGCGTGACCTGACGGGGTGCCCGCCGGAGCGGGCTTCAGAAGCCGTGGCGCGAGCCGCCGTCCACCGGGAGCATCACCCCGGTGAGGTAGGACGCCGCCGGGGACAGCAGGAAGGCCGCCGTACGGCCGAACTCCTCGGGCGTCCCGTACCGCCGCAGCGGGATCCGGGACTCGTTCCCCGCGCGGGCGGCGTCCGCGTCCCCCGACAGCGCGTCCAGCTCGCGGACCCGGTCGGTGTCGATCCGGGCCGGCAGCAGCCCGACCACGCGGATCCCGCGCGGACCCAGTTCCACCGACAGGGACTTCGCGAAGCCCGCCAGCCCGGGGCGCAGCCCGTTCGAGATGGTCAGGCCGGGGATCGGCTCGTGGACGGAGCCCGACAGCACGAAACCGACGACCCCGCCCTCGCCCAGGGCGTCCGCCGCCGCGCGGGCCAGGCGGACCGCGCCGAGGAAGACCGACTCGAAGGCCGCCGTCCACTGCGCGTCGGTGTTGTCGGCAGCGCTGCCGGCCGGCGGTCCGCCGACGCTGATGAGGATGCCGTCGAAGCGGCCGAAGCGTTCCCGGGCGGTGGCCACCAGCCGGGCCGCCGCCCGCGGGTCGGAGTTGTCCGCCGCCAGGCCCAGCGCGTTCGGGCCGAGTTCGGCGGCCGCTTCCGCCGCCCGCTTCTCGTCCCGGCCGGTCAGTACGACCTTCGCCCCGTCGGCGGTCAGTTCCCGCGCGGAGGCGAAGCCGAGCCCACGGGTGGCTCCGGTGACGACGTAGACACGGTCCTTCAGTCCAAGATCCATGCGGGTCACGCTACGCCGAAGCGGGCTCCAGTGGCACGGCCTTCGCCGCGGCCTCCTCGCGGTCGCGCTTCTCCCGGCGCACCAGGACCACCCAGCCCACCGGTACCGCCGCGGCGAACAGCCACCACTGGACCGCGTACGCCATGTGCGGGCCGATCGAGTCGTGGTCGGGCTCGGCCACCGCCTCCGGGCTGCCGCCCGGCGGGAGCGGGGCGGTCAGTTCCAGGTAGCCGCCGAGGACGGGCCGGCCCTGGGCGGCCGCCTGCTGCTCGCTGTCGATCAGCATCACCTGGCGGTCGGGCAGGCCCTTGCGGTCCTTGATCCCGCTGTCGCCGCTGGTCTCGTCGGCCTTCAGCCGTCCGGTGACCGTGACCTCGCCCGCGGGCGCGGCCGGCACCGGCGGGTAGGCGCGCGGGTCGTCGCCGCCCGCGACCCAGCCGCGGTTGACGAGCACGGCCCGGCCGTCGTCCAGTACCAGCGGGGTGACGACCTGGAAGCCGACCTTGTCGTTGTTGGAGGTGCGCATCCGCACGACCACCTCGTGCGCCGGGTCGTAGGTGCCGGTGGCGGTGACGGCGCGCCAGTAGTCGTCCCTCGGGACGGTGTGGCCGGGCGAGGTGAGCCCGGTCACGGGCACCGGCTTCGCGTACAGGTTCTTCGCGATCAGCTCGTTCTGCGCGACGCGGTGCTCGTGGCGGTGGAACTGCCAGAACCCCAGCTTGATCATCGCGGGGATGAGGACGAGGGCGATGAGGGTGAGGCACACCCACTGCCGGGTCAGGACGAAGCGGTACACGCCCACGACGGTACCCGCAGCGACGGGGACCCCGGCGGCCGGGTGGCCGTCCGGGGTCGTGACGACGGGGGGAAGCGGGGGTCAGACGCGGTCGGTGATGCCCACCTTCCCCTCCGCGCGGGCGCAGTGCGCGCCGCAGAACCACTGTCCCTGGACCTCGACGCCCTGCCCGATGATCTGGACCCGGCAGTGCTCGCAGATGGGCGCCATGCGGTGGATGGCGCAGGAGAAGCAGTCGAAGACGTGCACCGCGCCCTGCGCGTGCACCTCGAAGGACATCCCGTAATCGTTTCCGCAGACCTCACAACGTGCCATGCGCCGCATGCTGCGCACGACGGACGGCCGGAACAAGATCCACCGGGGTGAGTCGCGACCCCTGCACCCGGCCGGAGCAACGCCCCTCTACGACTCCTGCGCGGGCGCCACGTCCCGCAGCAGCTGGGTGAAGGCCGCCTCGTCCACCACCGGGGTGCCGAAGGCCTTCGCCTTGACCGTCTTCGAGGTCGACGAGTCGGGGTCGTTGGTCACCAGCAGGCTGGTGAGCCGCGACACGCTCGTCGCGACGTGCAGGCCCGCCTCCACCGCCCGGTCCTCCAGCAGCTCCCGGTCCACCGAGGTGTCACCCGAGAAGGCGACCCGCATGCCCTGCTTGAGCCCGGTGCCGTCCTCGAAGCGCCCCGGGTTGGGGTACGGGCACGGCGGCCGCTTGCGCGAGGCCCGCCAGGTGCCGGAGCCGCCGTACGAGGCCTGGTAGCCGATCCGGGGCGTGGCGGGGGAGTCCGACCACTCCGTCAGCGCCCGGCACTCCAGCAGGGGCAGCCGTACGCCGCCCCGCGCGGCCGTGTGCAGCGACGGACGGAAGGCCTCCGCCAGCACCCGGGCGTCGTCCAGCGCGTGGTGGGCGCGCTGCTGGACCACGCCGTAGTGCGCGGCGAGCGACTCCAGCTTGTGGTTGGGCAGCGGCAGGTCCAGTTCCTTCGACAGGGCGATGGTGCACAGCCGCTGGCGCACCGGCGCGGTCCGGGAGGCCCGCGCGTACTCCCGGGCGATCATCTGCCAGTCGAAGATGGCGTTGTGCGCGACGAGCACCCGGTCCGCGAGCCGCTCCGCGAACTCCTCGGCGATGTCCTCGAAGAGGGGCGCGTCGGCGAGCATCTCGCTGGTGAGCCCGTGGATCCAGACCGGCCCCGGGTCCCGGCGCGGGTTGACCAGGGTGTACCAGTGGTCCTCCACCTCGCCCCGGGCGTCGAGCCGGTAGACGGCCGCGGACACGATCCGGTCGTCACGAGCGAGCCCGGTGGTCTCCACGTCGACGACCGCGTACCCCTCGGGGTACGCGGTCGGCCACGTCGTGTCTGCGGTCGTACGGTCGTCGAGCATGGTCACAGAGGATATCGGCCCCGACCGACAGCCGTGGCCCGATGGCCCTTCATCCCAGCTCCGCCACGAGGTCCCCGGCGCTCACCGGGGTGAGGGATCCGGCCACTTCGCCAGGCCCCGGGAAGAGCCGGTACGCCGTCCCCGAAGCCTCCCGCGGCGTCGGCACCGCGTGCACGGTGGCGAGGAAGACCCGCTTCCCGGCCGCCAGTTCGGCTGCGGCCGCGTCGGCGTCGGCGGGAGTCAGCCGTTCCCGGGGCTCCTCCAGCGCGGCGACCCGGGCGGCGAAACCGGCCACCGGTTCCCGCTCCCCGGCCCGGTACACCCACAGTTCGTCGGGCAGCCCCGGACGTGCCGCCCGGCGTACGACGGCCACCTCGCGGGAGCGGGCCGCCGCCCGCCACACCGCAAGGTCCCACAGGGTCGTACGGGTGCCCGAGCCGAAGTGCTCCCACACGTCGCGGGCCACGGACGCCAGCCGGTCCCCGTGCGAGCGGACGCTCTGGAAGCCCTCCGACGGCGGCAGGTGGACGTCCGCCCACAGGGCCCGGCGGGCCGCCAGGTCCACGACCATCGGCATCGAGACGCGGGAGGCGCCCGTCAGGTCGAAGCGCTGGCGGACGGCGCGCGGATCGTAGGAGGCGTCGCGCGGGGCGTCCGCCGCCAGTCCCATGAACCCGGCGAAGGCGTCCGGCAGGTCCTCGAAGGGCACGTTGTTGTAGCTGAACACCACCGGGACGGCGAAGGCGTCCCCGTGGCGGGCGAGGGCGGCCGGGTCCAGGTCCACGTACTCGGTGGCGCCGTCCGGCGCGGGCGCCGAGGTCAGGTCGCCCGAGTGGACGGCGCCGTCGTCCGGCCCGTGCCGCAGGGCGGTGTAGTCGCACAGGCCGGTGAACTTCCAGTCGGCGTCGAAGAACGCGACGGACAGGTCCAGGTCGGTGCGGTTGCCCTCGGGTTCGGTCCAGTGCAGGAACAGTCGCAGCACCTCGCCCTCCGGAAGCCGCTGCACGCTGCCGCGCGGGACGGCGACCAGGGCCTTGGCGGCGGTGCGCTCACCGAAGGGCACGGTCAGCTCCCCGAGCCCGGAGTCGAGCACGGCCAGCTCGTACGGATCCCCCTCGGCGCCGCCGAACCGGCGCAGCACCTCCGCCTCCAGCAGGGCCGTGACCTCCTCGACGAGGGGCGCGGGCAGCGGGGGCCGCTCCTCCCACACCACCTGGGCGCGGGCGACCCGGCCGCGCGGGAAGAACACCCTGCGCTCCCCGGCCCGGTCCTCGGCCCGGGTCCGCAGCGCGCCGAGCGCCGACAGCAGGGGGCCCGGCCCGACGGAGGGCAGCGCGTGCGACAGCGCCCGCCGCAGCTCGGGCAGCGGCTCCGCGCCCGGGTGCAGCCGCAGCAGATGGTCGAGGCGGCGTACGAGCTCGCCCGGGCGCTGCCCGGCGAGTACGACGGCGCCCGCGGCGTCCCCCGAGGCGAGGGCCCGCTCCAGCCGGCCGGCCCAGGTGGCGGGCAGGATCCGGTCCCCGGCGACCCGCACGGCCTCGGGGTGCGCGGCGGCCGACTCCAGCAGGGCGGAGCCGAAGGCGGTCGCCGGGGACACGGTGGTGCCCCGCAGCACGGCGAAGCCGAGCGCGGCGCGCGGGTGCCGGGCGTGCCGCTCGAAGGGGTGCAGGCTCTCGGCGGCACGCTTCCAGGCCACCGGATGCCGCAGCAGGTCCTCGACCAGGTACTGGGGGTTCAACGCGTCGAGCACCGAGAGGAGTTCCCGGCGCAGCGGCCGGGGGAGCGCGGTGAACCGGGGCAGCGGCAGCAGCCCGGCCTCCCCGCCCGACAGCACGGCCAGCAGGCGCAGCACGTCGGTGGCGGTGGTCAGGTGCCGCAGCAGCGGGGCCCGGTCGGCGGCTGCGGGCAGCAGGGCGGCGAGCACCAGCGCCTTGGTCTCCCGTACGGGGATCTCCTCGGGAAGCCACGCGGGGTCCGCCGGGGCGGCGGCCAGCAGGACGGTCAGGTCCTCGCGGTCCTGCGGGGAGAGCGGGGTCCGCCGGGCGACCAGGGCCCGGGCCTCGCCGAAGGCGTCCGCCCCGGAGTCGGTGCCCAGGCGCAGCAGCCGCAGCGGGCCGATCGGCGCGGCCTTGAGCGGGGTGCCGGGGGCGGTGCGCAGGAAGGGGTCGGCGGGGTCGACCCGGCGGTGGCAGACCGGGCAGCCCGCGTAGTCGGAGCCGTCCCAGCACCGCCGGCACACCAGGTGGGCGCAGGGGGAGACGGGGTGGACGGTGCCGCTCTCGCCGCACAGCACGCACGGCTGGGCGGGCTGCTGTGCGAGGAAGCTGAAGACCCTGGCCACGTAGAGCCGGTCGGTGTCGCCGGGGACCGAGACCGGGAAGCGGCGGAAGAGCGGGACGTGGGTGCGGTCGGCGCCGAGCAGCCCGTCGGCGAGGGCGTTCAGCCGGGCACCGGCGGCGGCGAGCTCGGCTGGGCCGAGCGCGTTCAGGGCCGCGTACAGCTGCGGCGTCGGGGCGTGGCCCCGGTCGAGGAGGTCGGTCTCCACCCGCCGGACGCCCGGTGCCGGTGCCGGTGCCGGCGCCCCGGCCCGGTCCGGGCCGGGCGCGTGGTCGACGTAGACGGTCTGCAGCCGGCGCAGCAGCACGGACTCGATGGTGGACACGCGTGATTTCCCCTCCGCGAACGACACAGCGGGGGCGGAGAGTGGGCGCGCGGATTCGTTGGAGGAAGGAGAGAAGGATGCACGCCGCGGAGCCGCCCCCGCGTCAGGGATCCCATCACGGCATGTGCCGCGGGGCAAACCCTTAATCCCCGGGCCGCGCGAGCAGGGCTTCCGTCAGAGCGCGCACCGACAGCAGGAACAGCCGTTCCGGGTCGGCCGGGCGGGACAGGGCGCGGGCGAGGGCCGGGTCGTCGGGGGCCGTGGCGGGGTCCCAGAGGTCGCCCTCGGCGGGGGACTGGGCGGGGGAGCGTTCGCGGTTGCGCTCGACGAGCAGGAAGCCGACGATCTGGAACTGGATCGCGCGCACGGCGTCGGCGGCCCGCGCGCCGCGCAGCCCGGCGGCGTGCACCTCGTGGACCAGGGCCTGCTGGGCGGGCAGGAACATCCGCTCGGTGAGGCCGCGTTCGTGGACCATGGCGATCAGGTGCGGGCGTCCGCGCAGTTCGCGGCGCAGGATCCGGGCCACCGACAGGATCCGGGCGGCCGGGGTGCGGCCGACGGGGCGGACGGCGCCCATCTCCTGGACGGTGCGCTCCACGAGGGCGTCGAGCAGGGACTCGCGGTTGCCGACGTGCCAGTAGATGGAGGTCACCGCCGTGCCCAGGTCGGCGGCGAGCCCGCGCATGGTCAGGGCCGCCGGACCGTGCCGTCTGACCAGCGAGGCGGCCGCCTCCAGTACCTCCTCACGGGTCAGCGGGTTCCTCGCCATGGGCTCGTCCGCCAATCTGTCGATCCGTCAGTTCTGGTGCGTGCGTGGGTCTTTACCCTTCATCGGCGGCGGTGTAACTGTGTTACAGACCGACCGAAGGAGGGTGCGATACATGGCACGCGTACGGTACGGAGCGCGCACCGAGGCCGAGATCGCGGCGTCGCGCGAGAAGAGTTCGAAGCTCCCCGACATCTGGTCCACCGGGGTCGTGGCCGTCTGGGAGAGCGACCCGGACGTCGTGGCGGCGGTGCTGCCGCCCCCGCTGAAGCCCGCCGAGCGGCCCCTGGTACGGGCCAACATCAGCAAGGTCGACCTCCCCGGCTACCCGCTCGGCGCCGGCTCGGTGGCCGTCGCCGCCCGGCACGGCGGCGTCGAGGGCTGGTACCCGCTGGTCATGCCGATGACGCACGAGCGCGCCCTGACCGGTGGCCGCGAGGTGTTCGGCGAGCCCAAGAAGCTGGGCGAGGTAACCGTCGAACGCGAGGGCCTGGTCGTCCGGGCCGCCCTCGCCCGGCACGGGATCGCCTTCGTCGAGGTGCGCGGGGCGGTGGACCGCCCGCTGCCGCTGCCCGAGCCCGTCCTGAAGACCGACTTCTACTTCAAGTTCCTCCCCGCGGTCGACGGTTCGGGCTTCGAGTCCGACCCGGTGCTCGTGCACTGCACGCGCAACGAGAAGGTCCGCAAGCTGGAGCACATCACCGGTGACGTGGTGCTCCGCGAGTCGATGTACGACCCGGTGGCCGATCTCCCCGTACGCCGCGTCGTGGAGATCACCATCGGCGAGAAGACCACCGACCAGAAGGGCCGGGCCGTCGAGCGCGTCAGCGCCCAGGCCCTGCTCCCGTACGTCCACCAGCGCTACGACGACCCGATGCAGATCCTCGACGGACCGCCCGAGGGGAGCGTCTGATGCGCCTGGAACCCGGACAGGTGGCCGTCGTCACCGGCGCCGCGAGCGGCATCGGCCTCGCCATGGCCCGCCGCTTCGCCGCCGAGGGACTGAAGGTGGTCCTCGCCGACGTGGAGGAGGGCGCCCTGCACGGGGCCGCGGACGAACTGGCCGCCGAGGGGGCCGAGGTCCTGGCCCGCGTCGTCGACGTCAGCGAGCGCGACTCCGTGCTCGCCCTGGCCGACGCCGCCTACGAGGCCTTCGGCGCCGTCCACGTGCTGTGCAACAACGCGGGCGTCGGCTCGGGCGCCGAGGGCCGGATGTGGGAACACGAGCCCAACGACTGGAAGTGGGCGTTCTCCGTCAACGTCTGGGGCGTCTTCCACGGCATCCAGGCCTTCGTCCCCCGCATGATCGCCGCCGGCGGCCCCGGGCACGTCGTCAACACTTCCTCCGGCGACGGCGGCATCGCCCCCCTGCCCACCGCCTCCGTCTACGCGGTCACCAAGGCGGCCGTGGTCACCATGACCGAGTCCCTGTACGCCCACCTCAGGGCGGAGGGCGCGGCCGTCGGCGCCTCCGTCCTCTTCCCCGGACCGCACATGCTGCGCACCGGCCTGTGGGAGTCCCACCGCAACCGGCCCGAGCGCTACGCGAAGCAGCGGCCGCGCAGGACCCCGTACCGCAGCCTCGACCAGTACGAGGCCGCGATGAAGCAGGCAGGCCACGAGGTGGCCTTCACCCCCGTCGAGGAGGTCGCCGAGCACGTCGTCGACGGCATCCGCGCCGACCGGTTCTGGATGCTCCCGGCGAGCGAGCACAGCGACCGGCAGATCCGCGCCCGGTCGCGGTCGATGCTCGACCGCGCCAACCCCGCCTACCTGGAGAGCTTCATCCTCGACTGAGGAGTGTTCGTCGTGACCGACACACCGTACGAAGACCCGTACCTGATCGTCTCCTCCGACTGCCACGCGGGACTGCCCACCGAGCGGTACCGCCCCTACCTCGACTCCCGCTTCCACCCGCAGTTCGACGAGTTCCTCGGCCAGCGCGACGCCCGCCGCGCGGAGGCCACCCGGCTCGGGGTGCGCAACGAGGCCTTCGCCGAGAAGTGGTTCCACGACCACGAGGAGGGCCTCAGGGGCGGCTGGGACGCCGCGCAGCGGCTGAAGGAACTCGACGGCGACGGAGTGGCCGCCGAGGTGGTCTTCCCCGACGCGGACGCCGTCGACAGCCAGACCGCCGCCCCCTTCGGGGTGGGCCTCGGGCTCTCCGGCGACCAGGACCCCGAGCTCGGCATGGCCGGCGCCCGGGCCCACAACCGCTGGCTCGCGGAGTTCGTGTCGCAGAACCCCGAACGCCACTGCGGGGTCGCCCTGCTGCCCATCACCGCGGAGCCCGCCGAGGTGGTGGCCGAGATCCACCGGGCCAAGGAGTCCGGACTCGGCGCCCTGATGATCCCCTCCATGTGGGTGGACCGGGCCCCGTACCACGACCGCCGCTACGACCCGGTGTGGGCGGCGGCGGCCGAGACCGCGATGCCGGTCGTCACCCACTCGGGGGCCGCGCCCCGCCACGAGTACGGGGACCACCTGGGCATCTACGTCTCCGAGGTCACCTGGTGGCCGGCCCGCCCGCTGTGGTTCCTGCTGTGGTCCGGGGTCTTCGAGCGGCACCCGGGCCTGAGGTTCGGCATCGCCGAGTCGGGCTGCTGGTGGCTGCCGAACCAGCTCTGGTTCATGGACCGGCTCTACCTCGGGGCGCACGGGGGCAAGAAACTCTCCCCGTTCGCGGAGCTCAAGCGCCCGCCGAGCGAGTACCTGGACCGCCAGGTGTTCATCTGCGCCACGAACACCAAGCGGCGCGAACTCGCCCAGCGCTACGAGATCGGCGTGGACAACATCCTGTGGGGCTCGGACTTCCCGCACCCCGAGGGCACCTGGCCCGACACCCGCAACTGGCTGCGCCGGACCTTCCACGACATCCCGGTGACCGAGACCCGCCGGATGCTGGGCCTGGCCGCGGCCGAGGTCTTCGGCTTCGACACCGCGAAGCTGGCCCCGCTGGCCCGCCGGATCGGCCCCACCCCGGCCGACCTCGGCCAGTCCCCGGACCAGGCGGCGGTGGAGGCCTCCTGGGCCCGCTCCCGCGAGACGGGCCGGCACTGGCTGACCGGCGGCGACTTCCCGGTCCTGGGGGTCTCCTGATGACCGGGGACCGCTACACGGTCATCTCGGCCGACTGCCACGCGGGCGCCGACCTGCTCGACTACCGGCCGTACCTGGCCAAACGGCACCACGAGGCCTTCGACGCCTGGGCCGCCGGCTACGTCAACCCGTACGAGGACCTCCTCGCCGACACCGCCGACCGCAACTGGAACTCGGCCCGCAGGCTGGCCGAACTCGAAGCGGACGGCATCGTCGCGGAGGTCCTCTTCCCGAACACGATCCCGCCGTTCTTCCCCGCGGCCTCCCTGATGACCCAGCCGCCCACGGCCGCGGAGTACGAGCTGCGCTGGGCGGGCCTGCAGGCGCACAACCGCTGGCTGGCCGACTTCTGCGCGGACGCGCCGGGGCGGCGGGCCGGGGTGGCGCAGATCCTCCTCAACGACGTGGACGAGGCGGTCCGGGAGATCCGCCGCACCCGGGAGGCGGGCCTGACGGGCGGCGTCCTCCTCCCCGGAGTCCCTCCGGGCTCACCCGTCCCGGAGCTCTACTCCGCCGCCTACGACCCGATCTGGGCCGTCTGCGCGGAACTCGACGTCCCCGTCAACCACCACGGCGGCTCGGCCTCGCCCCCGCTCGGTGAGGAACCGGCGGCCCGCGCCGTCTTCATGGTGGAGACCACCTGGTTCTCGCACCGCGCCCTGTGGCACCTGGTCTTCGGCGGGGCCTTCCGCCGCCACCCCGGCCTGAAACTGGTCCTGACGGAGCAGGGTTCGGGCTGGATCCCGGGCGTCCTGGAGATGCTGGACTACTACCACGGCCGCCTGGTCGCGGCGTCGGCCACGGCCGAGTCCAAGTTCGGGGCGGGCCTCGCGGAGTCGATGGGCCGCGCCCCGAGCGAGGTCTGGCGGGACAACTGCTTCGTGGGGGCGAGCTTCATGCGCCCCCACGAGGTCCCGCTGCGTGACCGGATCGGCCTCGACAAGATCATGTGGGGCAGCGACTACCCCCACGACGAGGGCACCACCCCCTTCTCCCGCGAGGGCCTGCGCATCGCCTACGCGGGCCTGCCGCGCGAGGAGGTCGCCGCGATGGTCGGCGGCAACGCGGCCCGCGTCTACGGCTTCGACCTCCCCCTCCTGGACTCCGTGGCCGCCAAACACGGCCCCCTGGTCGCGGAGGTCTCCGAACCCCTGACCCGAATCCCCCCGGAAGCCACCAGCCCGGCCTTCGCCCGCGGCGCCTCGGTCCGCGTCTGGTGACCACTCCCGGGCACCCGCCGGAGCGGCTCACGGCAGCCGCGTCAGCCGCCCCGGCGGGGCTGCGCCCGAAGCCCGGACCGTCCTGCGGGTACCGTCGGTAACATCGATGGATACCGATCGGTAACAACCTCTAGCGGAGCCCCGTGGGGCGCCTCTATGGTGCGGGCATGCCGAACCTGCCCGATGTCGTGCTGTGGTCCATACCCGCCTTCGTCCTGCTCACCGTCATCGAGGTGGTGAGCTACCGGCTGCATCCCGACGAGGACGCCGCCGGGTACGACGCCAAGGACGCGGTCACGAGCGTCACCATGGGCATCGGCAGCATCGGGTTCGACCTGCTCTGGAAGATCCCGGTCGTCGCCGTCTTCACGGCCGTCTACGAACTGACCCCGCTGCGCGTGCCGTTCCTGTGGTGGACCGCCCTGCTGATGCTGCTCGTCCAGGACTTCCTCTACTACTGGCAGCACCGGCTGCACCACGTCATCCGCATCCTGTGGGCCTGCCACGTGGTCCACCACAGCAGCCGCAGGTTCAACCTCACCACCGCCCTGCGCCAGCCCTGGACCAGCGCCACCACCTGGTGGTTCTACCTGCCCATGGTCGCCCTCGGCGTGCACCCGGCCGCGATCCCCTTCTGCTACGGGATCAACCTGCTCTACCAGTTCTGGGTGCACACCGAGCGCATCGGGAAGCTGCCGCGGGCCTACGAGTACGTCTTCAACACCCCCTCGCACCACCGCGTCCACCACGCCTCCCAGGGCGGCTACCTCGACCGGAACTTCGGCGGCATCCTGATCGTCTGGGACCGGATGTTCGGGTCCTGGGTCGGGGAGACGGAGCGGCCCGTCTACGGGCTGACCAAGAACATCGGCACCCACAACCCGCTGCGCGTGGCCACCCACGAGTACGCCGCCATCGCCCGCGACGTACGGGCCGCCGACAGCTGGCGCGAGCGCGCCGGGCGGGTCTTCCGGGGGCCGGGCTGGCAGCCCGCCGACAAGCGGGTCCGTACCGAGGGTGCGCCCGCCGTCGCGCCGGAGCCGGAGCGTGCCGCGTGAGCTTCGCCGGCTCCCGTACGCCGTCCTGGGCGGCCCGCCGGGCGGGCGCCGGGCCGCGGCCCGGGGCCGGCCGCGCCGGGCGGGCGCTGCTCGTGGCCTTCGGCGTGGCCGCCGCCGTCGACCTCGGCGCGCTGCTGGCCGGCTGGCACCTCGGGCACGTGATCGCCAAGCCGCTGCTGATGCCGCTGCTGGTGGCCCACGTCGTCACCCGCGGCGCGCCCCGCCTGCTGATCGCCGCCCTGCTGTTCGGCTGGGGCGGGGACCTCGCCCTGCTCTTCGACGCCGAGCCCGCCTTCCTCGTCGGCATGGGCTCCTTCGCCGCCGGGCACGTCTGCTACCTCGTGCTCTTCGGCCGCGGCCGCACGGGCCCCGCGCTCGGGGGCGCGTACGCCCTCGCGCTCCTCGGGACCGTCGCGCTGCTCTGGGGGGACCTGCCGGCCGGCCTGCGCGTCCCCGTCGCCGGGTACAGCCTGCTGCTCACCGCCATGGCCTACCGGTCCAGCGCCCTCGGCCGTACCGCGGGCATCGGCGGCGCGCTGTTCCTGCTCTCCGACACCCTCATCGCGACCGGGGTCGCGGAGTGGCCCCAGCTGCCCCGCCCCGATTTCTGGATCATGGCCACCTATCTGGCGGCCCAGTACCTGCTGGCCGCGGGGGCGATCGCACCGGCGCAGGCGTACGGTAGGGAAGTCATACAAGACTGAACCAACTGATCCGGAGGGCTGCACCACCATGCGCGCCACCGTCATCCACGCCCCGCACGACATCCGCGTGGAGGAGGTGCCCGACGCTGCGATCCAGCGCCCCGAGGACGCCGTCGTCCGCGTCCTGCGCGCCTGCATCTGCGGCAGCGACCTGTGGGCCTACCGCGGCGAGGCCGAGCGCCAGCCCGGCCAGCGGATCGGGCACGAGTTCCTCGGCATCGTCGAGGAGACCGGCTCCGCCGTCTCCGGCCTGCGTGCCGGGGACCTGGTCGTGGCCCCCTTCATGTGGTCCGACGGCACCTGCGACTACTGCTCCGAGGGCCTGTACACCTCCTGCGTGCACGGCGGCTTCTGGGGTTCCGTCGGCCACGACGGCGGCCAGGGCGAGGCCGTCCGCGTCCCGCACGCCGAGGGCACCCTGGTGAAGCTGCCGGCCGGGGCCGTCTCCGACGACCACCTGCTGACCGGCCTGCTGGCGCTCTCCGACGTCATGGGCACCGGCCACCACGCCGCCCTGGGCGCGGGGGTCCGCAAGGGCTCGACGGTCGCCGTGGTCGGCGACGGCGCGGTCGGGCTGTGCGGCGTCCTGGCCGCCAAGCGGCTCGGTGCCGAGCGGATCATCGCCCTCGGCCGGCACACCGTCCGCACCGACATCGCCAGGCTCTTCGGCGCCACCGACGTGGTCGCCGAACGCGGCGAGGCCGCCGAGGCGGCCGTCCGCGAGCTCACCGGCGGGCAGGGCGCGCACGCCGTCATCGAGGCGGTGGGCACCGAGCAGTCCATGCGGACCGCCGTGAACATCACCCGCGACGGCGGGGCCATCGGCTACGTCGGCGTCCCGCACGGCAGCGGCACCGGCCTGGACCTCGGCGTGATGTTCGACCGCAACATCACCCTGCGCGGCGGTGTCGCGCCGGTCCGCGCGTACATCCCGGAGCTGCTGGAGGACGTGCTGAGCGGGGCCATCGACCCGGCGCCGGTCTTCGACCGTGCCGTGTCCCTGGACGAGGTCCCGGACGGCTACCGCGCGATGGACGACCGCAGCGCCCTCAAGGTCCTGATCAAGCCCTGATCAGCCCTGATCGAGGCCCGCATCGCCCCTGACGCGCGGGTGCGGGCGGGCCGGACGGGGGAGCACCCCGCCCGGCCCGCCCGCGGGCGCCGTTACTTGACGGCCTTGAGCGCGTCGACCACGCCCGCGCCGTAGTAGCCGGTCTGGCCCCACTTGGCCTTGCAGGTGGCGGCGTCGATCAGGTTGCCGGTGCCGTCGTAGATCTTGTCCGGGCAGGCCGTCTTCGTGGCCTGGCCCTTGAGCATCGCCTGCACCTGCGCGGGCGTGGCCCACGGGTGCGCGCTCTTGATCAGGGCCGCGACGCCCGCGACGTGCGGGGTGGCCATCGAGGTGCCCTGCTTGTAGCCGTAGCCGCCGCCCGGCAGGGTGGACAGCACTCGGCCGTTGGCGTCGGGGGTGGCCGGGACCTGCCACTTGTCGCCGCCGGGGGCGGCGACGTCGACGACGCCGAGGCCGTAGCTGGAGTAGTACGAGCGCAGGCCCTTGTCGCCGGTCGCGCTGACCGTGACCACGCCGGGCAGCTGCGCGGGCAGGTCCAGGCAGACCTTCGGGTCGATGGTCCGCGGCCCCGGGGTGGCGTCGTCCGGGCTGGTGTCGTCGAGGATCGAGTCGGCGGCCAGGTCGAAGTTCTCGTTGCCCGCCGCGGCCACGTTGAGGACGCCCTTGCGCTCCGCGTACCTGGTGGCCCGGGTGAGGGACTCCACCAGCGCCTTCTGGTCGTCGTCCGTCTTGCAGTTGAACATCCACGGGTCGACGTAGTAGCTGTTGTTCGTCACCTCGATCCCCTTCTCGGCGGCGAACATGAAGCCGCACACGACCGCCTCGGTGAAGAACAGGCTGGTCCCGGGCTCGCTCACCTTGATGCCGGCGACCTTCACGCCCGGCGCGACGCCGCTGACGCCGATGCCGTTGCGCGGGGCGGCGATGGTGCCCGCCACGTGCGTGCCGTGGTCGCTGCCGTCTGGGTAGGGGCGCCAGGCGCCGTCCGTGGTGTCCGCGACGCCGCCCACGCAGTTGGCGGACTGGCTCTTGGAGAAGTTGGCGGCCAGATCGGGGTGGGTGTCGTCCACACCCGTGTCGATGACGCCCACGGTGACGTCCGGGCTGCCATCGTTGATCTTGTGAGCCTGGTCCGCCTTGATCGCGCGCAGGTCCCACTGGTTGGACTCCAGGGGCTCCTGTCCCGGCTCGGCCTGCGCGGCGGCCTTGGCGGCGTCCGCGGCGCTCAGCTTCTGGGTCGTGCCCTCCTCGGTGGTCTGCACCGTCTGGAGGGGGGCCGTCCGGGTGGCGCCCACCGACACGAAGAGGCTGCGCTGGGCGCGCAGCTGCTTGGCGAAGTCGGGGTTCTGGGAGTGTGCGACGACGACGCCGATCTGTTCATAAGACGTCACCACCGTTCCACCGGCCTGCTCGACGGCCTTCTTGGCCTGCTTGACCGTCCCGTACGCGGTCAGGTTCGCCACGTACGAGAGCTTCGGGCCGGTGGTGGAGGCGGGCTTCGCGGCCGCGGCCGGGCCCGCCGTGTCGCTCAGCGGTGCGGCCGAGGCCGCGACCGAGGGCAGGAAGGCGAGCGAGGCGGTGAGCGCCAGGCCGACCGGAACGGCGAGGGCTCGCCGGCGGCCGTGTCCCAGATGAGCCATGGGATCTCCACATCATCCGTGAAAAAGCCGTCCGCACGCGGTCGCGCCGGACGGGTACATGACACGCGAACCTAGCGTCGACGTTCCCTTCTGCGCCATCCGTTCGAGGAATCAGTTTTCAGAGAATCCGCCGGTGTTGAACCGTCGCGACACGCCGTCCGTGCCGTTGACAGGGGGGATCAGCGCCACCGTCCCCCCACACGGAGGTTGTTTTGTCCGTCGTCCCCACCGCACCCGCGTCACAAGGAGAACCCCCCGTGACCACCGAAGCAGCGCCGCCGCACGGCGGCGCGGGACCGGCCCCGGCCCACCCGTCGGCAGAAGAGTTCACACGCGTCCAGCAGAGCCCCGAGTTCGCCGAACTGCGCAGCTCCTACCGGTCCTTCGCCTTCCCGCTGACCGTGGCCTTCATCGCCTGGTACCTGCTCTACGTGCTGCTGTCCAACTACGCGGGCGGCTTCATGGGGACCAAGCTCTTCGGCAACATCAACGTCGCCCTGGTCCTCGGCCTCGCCCAGTTCGCGACGACCTTCCTGATCGCCTGGCTGTACTCGCGGCACGCCGCCGCGAAGCTCGACCCCAAGGCCCGCGCCATCAAGCAGGAGATGGAGGCCGGGGCATGAGCGCCTTCCCCCACCCGGCTCCGCACCTGACCCTCGCCGCGGGCGCGAGCGAGCACCGCCCGCTGATCATCACCCTGTTCGGGCTGTTCGTCGTCGCGACCCTCGTCATCACCGTCTGGGCCGGCCGCCAGACCAAGGACGCCGCCGACTTCTACGCGGGCGGCCGCCAGTTCACCGGCTTCCAGAACGGCCTGGCCATCTCCGGCGACTACATGTCCGCCGCGTCCTTCCTGGGCATCGCCGGAGCCATCGCCCTCTTCGGCTACGACGGCTTCCTCTACTCCATCGGCTTCCTCGTCGCCTGGCTGGTGGCCCTGCTCCTCGTCGCCGAGCCGCTGCGCAACTCCGGCCGCTACACGATGGGCGACGTCCTCGCGTACCGGATGCGCCAGCGACCCGTCCGCACCGCCGCCGGCACCTCCACCATCGTGGTCTCGATCTTCTACCTGCTCGCCCAGATGGCCGGCGCGGGCGTCCTCGTCTCGCTGCTCCTGGGCATCACCAGCGACGGCGGCAAGGTCGCCGTGGTCGCCCTGGTCGGCCTGCTGATGATCGTCTACGTGACCGTCGGCGGCATGAAGGGCACCACCTGGGTCCAGATGGTCAAGGCGGTCCTGCTCATCGCCGGCGCCCTGCTGATCACCTTCCTGGTGCTGCTGAAGTTCGACTTCAACATCTCCGCCCTGCTCGGCCAGGCCGCCGAGAACAGCGGCCAGGGGTCGAAGTTCCTGGAGCCCGGCCTCAAGTACGGCAAGGACGGGCTCACCAAGCTCGACTTCATCTCGCTCGGCCTGGCACTGGTCCTCGGCACCGCCGGCCTGCCGCACATCCTGATCCGCTTCTACACCGTCCCCACGGCCAAGGCCGCGCGCAAGTCCGTGAACTGGGCCATCGGCATCATCGGCGCCTTCTACCTGATGACCATCGCCCTCGGCTTCGGCGCCGCCGCCCTCCTCAAGCGGGCCGACATCCTGGCCTCCAACAAGGCGGGCAACACCGCGGCCCCGCTGCTCGCCCAGGAGATCGGCGGCGGCGCGGGCTCCACCGGCGGCGCGGTCCTGCTCGCGGTCATCTCCGCCGTCGCCTTCGCCACCATCCTCGCGGTGGTCGCCGGCCTCACCCTGGCCTCGTCCTCGTCCTTCGCGCACGACATCTACGTCAACGTCATCCGCAAGGGCCGGGCCACCGAGAAGGAGGAGATGCGCGCCGCCCGCTGGTCCACCGTGGTCATCGGGGCCGTCGCCATCGCCCTCGGGGCGCTCGCCCGCGACATGAACGTCGCCGGCCTGGTCGCCCTCGCCTTCGCGGTCGCCGCCTCCGCCAACCTCCCGACCATCCTCTACAGCCTCTTCTGGAAGCGCTTCACCACCCAGGGCGCGCTGTGGTCCATCTACGGCGGCCTGATCTCGGCCGTCGGCCTGGTGCTGTTCTCGCCGGTCGTCTCCGGCAAGCCCACCTCGATGTTCAAGGACGCCGACTTCTACTGGTTCCCCCTGGAGAACCCCGGGATCATCTCCATCCCGCTCGGCTTCCTCCTCGGCTGGCTGGGAACCGTACTGTCCAAGGAGGAGGCCGACCCCCAGAAGTTCGCCGAGCTGGAGGTCCGCTCCCTCACCGGAACAGGGGCGCACTGAGATCCACCGAACACCCAGCGTGGCCGCGTCGTAGTTCCGTACGACGCGGCCAGGCCACGTCTCGTTCCTTTGGGCCTCCCCCGCGGTAACAACCGTCGCGTAGGCTCGAAAGCAGCGCTTCCGCGTACCCGCGACTGCGCCAAGCTCTACGGATCCGGACAGGGGAGGGGGCCACCAGTGCTTCTCGACACCTACGGCCGCGTGGCCACTGACCTGCGCGTCTCACTCACCGACCGGTGCAATCTGCGCTGCACGTACTGCATGCCCGAGGAGGGCCTGCAGTGGCTCGGCAAGTCCGATCTGCTGAGCGACGAGGAGATCGTCCGGCTGGTCCGCATCGCCGTCACCCACCTCGGGATCACCGAGGTCCGCTTCACCGGCGGCGAGCCCCTGCTGCGCCCCGGCCTGGTCGGGATCGTCGAGCAGTGCGCCGCCCTGGAGCCCCGCCCCCGGATGTCCCTGACCACCAACGGCATCGGCCTCAAGCGCACCGCGCAGGCGCTCAAGGCCGCCGGACTGGACAGGGTGAACGTTTCCCTGGACACCCTGCGCCCCGAGGTCTTC
Organism: Streptomyces lavendulae subsp. lavendulae; assembly: GCF_002803845.1. GTDB lineage: Bacteria > Actinomycetota > Actinomycetes > Streptomycetales > Streptomycetaceae > Streptomyces > Streptomyces lavendulae. The sequence continues at coordinate 6,324,836 of NZ_CP024985.1, forward strand.
AAGACCCTCACCCGGCGTGACCGCCACCACGACGTCATCGACGGCATGGCGGCGGCCCGCGAGGCAGGCCTCACGCCGGTCAAGGTCAACGCCGTCCTGATGCCGGGGCTCAACGACGACGAGGCCCCCGACCTGCTCGCCTGGGCCGTGGAGAACGAGTACGAGCTCCGCTTCATCGAGCAGATGCCCCTGGACGCCCAGCACGGCTGGAAGCGCGACGGCATGATCACCGCCGGGGACATACTGGAGTCCCTGCGCACCCGCTTCACGCTCACCGAGGAAGGCGCCGGCGAACGGGGCTCCGCCCCCGCCGAGCGCTGGGTGGTCGACGGCGGCCCGGCCACCGTCGGGGTCATCGCCTCCGTCACCCGCCCCTTCTGCGGGGCCTGCGACCGCACCCGGCTCACGGCCGACGGCCAGGTCCGCACGTGCCTGTTCGCCACCGAGGAGTCGGACCTGCGCGGCGCCCTGCGCTCGGGCGCCCCGGACGAGGAGATCGCCCGCCTGTGGCAGGTGGCGATGTGGGGCAAGAAGGCCGGCTCCGGCCTCGACGACCCGTCCTTCCTCCAGCCCGACCGCCCCATGTCGGCGATCGGCGGCTGAGCCCGCCGCCGGGGCCGCGCCCGGGCTGCCGCGAGGCGGCCCGAGCCCGCCCCGAGCCCGCCGTGAGGCGGCCCCGAGCGGGCCCCGGCGGGTCCTCAGGGGCGTTCCGAGCCCTCGGGCTGCTCCCACTCGTCGAACTTCACGACGTCCTTGAGGAAACCGCGCACCCCCAGGAACTGCGAGAGGTGTTCGCGGTGCTCCTCGCACGCCAGCCACGTCTTGCGCCGTTCCGGCGCGTGCAGCTTCGGGTTGTTCCACGCCAGGACCCAGACCGCCGCGTCACGGCAGCCCTTGGCGGAGCAGGTGGGGATGTCGGCTTCGGAGCCGGAGAAGAAGTCAGGGGAGTTCACGGCCTCAACCCTACAAACGGAAGGGCGACGCCGGGCAGCCACGGGGGGAGCTGCCCGGCGTCGGTCCGTCGCTCCGACGGGGGATGCGGAGCGCGTAGGCAGTATGTCACGCAGGACCGGGTGGGGTGCACCGGAACTTCATGATTGATCTGAGGTTTTATTGAGGTTTCCCGCCTCCAGTGCGGGGCGCACCGGGGCCGGCACGAAGTGCGAGGGCAGCGAGGGGGTCGACTCGCGGCCCGCGTTGGCGATGACCACGGCGATGTAGGGCAGCAGCAGACCCGCCGCGAGCGTCACGATCGCCACATGGCGTTCCACGTTCCACAGGAGGACCGTGGCGACCACCGACAGGGTCCGGATCGTCATCGAGATCACGTACCGGCGCTGCCGTCCCCGCACGTCCTCTTCGAGGCCCATCCGGGCCCCGGTGATCCGGAAGACCTCGGCCCCGTTCCGCTTCGTCCGCTGCACGTTCCACCACCCGATCCACCCGCCGGACACTCCCCGGCACGCAACCCTTCCACCGTACGCCGCCCCCGTCGAGCCGGGGAGAGGGGGTGTCCCCCCGATGGAGCCGTCCGGCGTGCGTGCCGGGCCGGGCGGGTCGAGACTGGGCCCACATGCGCACAACGCGCCGCGAGGAGGCTCGACATGCAATGGTTGTGGGCGATCATCGTCGGTTTCGTGCTGGGCCTCATAGCCCGGGCCATCCTGCCGGGCAAGCAGCACCAGCCCCTGTGGCTGACCACCCTCTTCGGCATCCTCGGCGCGCTCCTCGGCAACGCCGTCGCGGGGTGGATCGGCGTCGAGGACACACGGGGCATCGACTGGACCCGGCACCTGCTCCAGCTGGCCGGAGCCGTCCTGATCGTCGGGCTCGGCGACATGGCCTACGTGGCACTGCGGGGCGGCAGACGCGGGACCGCCTGACACCGCCGATGACGAAGGGGCCGGTGCGGACGATTCCCGTCCGCACCGGCCCCTCATCGCGTCCGCCCGCCGGCCGGCCTCAGGCGCCGGCGGCCTCGACGCCCGTGACCTCGACGCCCGTGACCTCGACCGCCGCCAGGTTCTTCTTGCCGCGCCGCAGCACCAGCCAGCGGCCGTGCAGCAGCTCCTCCGGGGCGGGGACCGCGTCCTCGGCGGTGACCTTCACGTTGTTCACGTAGGCGCCGCCCTCCTTCACGGTCCGGCGGCCCGCGGACTTGCTGGCGACCAGCCCGGTCTCCGCGAGCAGGTCCACGACCTGCCCGAGCTCGGTGACCTTCGCGTGCGGCAGCTCGGAGAGGGCCGCGGCCAGCGTGGCCTCGTCCAGCTCCGCCAGCTCGCCCTGGCCGAACAGCGCCTTCGACGCGGCGATCACGGCGGCGCACTGGTCCGCGCCGTGCACCAGCGTGGTCAGCTCCTCGGCCAGCGCCCGCTGCGCGGCGCGCGCCTGCGGCCGCTCGGCGGTCTGGGCCTCCAGCTCCTCCAGTTCCTCGCGGGACTTGAAGGACAGGATCCGCATGTAGGTGGAGATGTCCCGGTCGTCCACGTTCAGCCAGAACTGGTAGAACGCGTACGGGGTGGTCATCTCCGGGTCCAGCCAGACGGCCCCGCTCTCGGACTTGCCGAACTTGGTGCCGTCCGCCTTGACCATCAGCGGGGTCGCCATCGCGTGGACGTGCGCCTGCGGCTCCACCCGGTGGATCAGGTCGAGCCCGGCCGTCAGGTTGCCCCACTGGTCCGAGCCGCCCTGCTGGAGGGTGCAGCCGTAGCGGCGGTACAGCTCCAGGAAGTCCATGCCCTGGAGCAGCTGGTAGCTGAACTCGGTGTAGCTGATGCCCTGGTCGGACTCCAGCCGCTTGGCGACCGAGTCCTTCGTCAGCATCTTGTTGACGCGGAAGTGCTTGCCGATGTCCCGCAGGAACTCGATGGCGGACATGCCCGCCGTCCAGTCCAGGTTGTTCACCATCAGCGCCGCGTTCTCGCCCTCGAAGGACAGGAACGGCTCGATCTGCGAGCGCAGCCGGTTCACCCAGTTCGCGATGGTCTCCGGGTCGTTCAGCGTCCGCTCGGCGGTCGGGCGGGGGTCGCCGATCTGACCGGTGGCCCCGCCGACCAGCGCCAGCGGCCGGTGGCCGGCCTGCTGGAGCCGGCGCACGGTGAGCACCTGGACCAGGTGCCCCACGTGCAGCGAGGCCGCCGTCGGGTCGAAGCCGCAATAGAAGGTGACGGGACCGTCCGCGAACGCCTTGCGCAGCGCTTCTTCGTCGGTGGACTGGGCGAAGAGCCCACGCCACTTCAGTTCGTCGACGATGTCCGTCACGGTCTCTCGACTCCTTCGATGTCTGAAAATGCCGTGCTCAGTCTAGGTGGGTCAGACGCCCTTGCTGACCGAGCTCATGTTGAAGTCCGGGATGCGCAGGGCGGGCATCGCGGCCCGGGTGAACCAGTCGCCCCACTCGCGCGGCAGGGTCTTCTCGGTCCGTCCGGCCTCCGAGGCGCGCGACAGCAGGTCCACCGGCGACTCGTTGAACCGGAAGTTGTTGACCTCGCCCGTGACCTGCCCGTTCTCCACCAGATAGACGCCGTCCCGGGTCAGGCCGGTGAGCAGCAGGGTGGCCGGGTCGACCTCGCGGATGTACCAGAGGCAGGTCAGCAGCAGGCCCCGCTCGGTGCCCGCCACCATCTCCTCCAGCGACTTGTCCCCGCCCCCGTCCAGGATGAGGTTCCCGAAGGCCGGGGAGAGCGGCAGGCCGGTCAGGGCGGAGCTGTGCCGGGTCGTGGTCAGCCGCGCCAGCTCGCCGCCGCTGATCCACTCGGTCGCCGGGACCGGCAGGCCGTTGTCGAACACCGAGGCGTCGTCGCCGGAGCTGTGCGCGATCACGAACGGCGCCGACTCCAGGCCGGGGGAGTGCGGGTCGCTGCGCAGGGTCAGCGGCAGCCGCGAGAGCTGCTCGCCGATCCGGGTGCCGCCGCCGGGCTTGGAGAAGACCGTACGGCCCTCCACCGCGTCGCGGGCCGCCGCCGACCACATCTGGTAGATCAGCAGGTCCGCGACGGCCGTGGGCGGCAGCAGGGTCTCGTACCGCCCGGCGGGCAGCTCGACCTTGCGCTCCGCCCAGCCCAGGCGGACGGCGAGCTCCGCGTCGAGCACGGTCGGGTCCACGTCCTTGAAGTCCCGGGTGGCCCGGCCGGCCCAGGCCGAGCGGGAACGGTCCGGGGACTTCGCGTTGAGCTCCAGGGTCCCGTTGGGCTGGTCGTGGCGCAGCCGCAGCCCCGTGGAGGTGCCGACGTACGTGGTGACCAGCTCGTGGTTCGCGAACCCGTACAGCTCCCGCCCGCCCGCGCGGGCCCGCGCGAAGGCCTCGCCGAGGGCCGGGGCGAAGTCCGCGAACACTGCCGAGGAGGTCTCGGCGGGGCCGTCGGTGAAGTCGGGCGAGGCCGGGGTCCCGGTGACCAGCGGCTGGGCGTCCTCGGCGGGGCCGGCCCCGCGGGCGGCCGCCTCGGCGGCGCGTACGAGCGGCTCCAGGTCGGCGGCGGTGACGGCGGAGCGCGAGACGACCCCCGAGGCCGTGCCCTCCTTGCCGTCGACGGTGGCGATGACCGTCAGGGTGCGGCCGCGGGTGACGCCGTTCGTGGTGAGCGCGTTGCCCGCCCAGCGCAGGTTGGCGCTGGACTCCTCGTCGGCGATGACGACGCAGCCGTCGGCTGTGGACAGCTCCAGGGCGCGCTCGACGATCTCGTGCGGCTTCGTTCGGCTCATCGACCGGCCTCCTGCGTGGTGTTCAGGATGTTCACGTCGCGGAACAGGGCGGACGGGCAGCCGTGGGAGACCGCCGCGACCTGGCCCGGCTGGGCCTTTCCGCAGTTGAAGGCGCCGCCCAGCACGTAGGTCTGCGGGCCGCCGACCTTCTCCATCGAGCCCCAGAACTCGGTGGTCGTGGCCTGGTACGCGACGTCGCGCAGCTGACCGGCGAGCCGGCCGTTCTCGATGCGGAAGAACCGCTGGCCGGTGAACTGGAAGTTGTAGCGCTGCATGTCGATCGACCAGGAGCGGTCGCCGACCACGTAGATCCCGCGCTCCACCCCGCCGATCAGGTCCTCGGTGGACAGCCCGCCCGGATCCGGCCGCAGCGAGACGTTCGCCATCCGCTGGACCGGGACGTGCCCGGGGGAGTCGGCGTAGGCGCAGCCGTTGGAGCGGCCGAGGCCCGTGAGCTTCGCGATCCGCCGGTCCGTCTGGTAGCCGGCCAGGGTGCCGTCCTTGACCAGGTCCCAGCTCTGCGCCTCGACGCCCTCGTCGTCGTAGCCGATGGTGGCCAGGCCGTGTTCGGCCGTGCGGTCGCCGGTCACGTTCATCACCGAGGAGCCGTACTTGAGGGTGCCGAGCTGGTCGAAGGTGGCGAAGGAGGTCCCCGCGTACGCCGCCTCGTAGCCCAGCGCCCGGTCGAGCTCGGTGGCGTGGCCGATGGACTCGTGGATGGTCAGCCACAGGTTCGACGGGTGCACGACCAGGTCGTAGCGCCCGGCCTCGACGCTCGGGGCCCGCATCTTCTCGGCGAGCAGGCCGGGGATCTCCTCCAGCTCGGCGTTCCAGTCCCAGCCGGTGCCCGTCAGGTATTCCCAGCCGCGCCCGGCGGGCGGGGCGATGGTGCGCATGGAGTCGAACTCGCCGGTGGTGGCGTTCACGGCGACGGCGGTGAGCTGCGGGTGGATCCGCACGCGCTGCTGCGTGGTGGAGGTGCCCGCGGTGTCGGCGTAGAACTTGTTCTCGTGGACGGCGAGGAGCGAGGCGTCCACGTGCGCGACGCCGTCGGCGGCCAGCAGCCGGGTGCTCCAGTCGGCGAGCAGGGCCGCCTTCTCGGCGTCCGGCACCGAGAAGGGGTCCACGTCGTAGGCGGAGATCCAGGTCTTGTCGGCGTGCACCGGCTCGTCGGCGAGCTCGACGCGCTCGTCGGAGCCGGCGGCCTTGATCACCTGGGCGGACAGCTTCGCCATGGCGACGGCCTGGGAGGCCACCTTGGCCGCGGCGTCCATGGTCAGGTCCACGCCGGAGGCGAAGCCCCAGCTGCCTCCGTGCACCACCCGGACCGCGTACCCGAGGTCCGTGGTGTCGGAGCCGCCGGAGGGTTTGGCGTCGCGCAGGCGCCAGGAGGCGCTGCGGATCCGCTCCAGCCGGAAGTCGGCATGGTCGGCGCCGAGCGCGCGGGCCCGGGCGAGCGCCGCGTCGGCGAGCGCCCGCAGGGGCAGCGCGGTGAAGGCCGCGTCGATGGAATGGGCCACGGAAATCCTCCCGGGGTCGGGGCAGGTCGCCCCGATCATGTCGCGCCCGGGGCTCTGGTGCCTACATCTTTCTGTAGGGACTCGACATACCCCGTCGCAAGGCCCTGTCGGAGCCCGATTCTCCGGATGCCGGAGCGGGCCTATAGGTTTTTGCTATTCAGACAGCTAGCGAAAGGGTGATCCGTTGAGCCGCTCGGTTCTCGTCACCGGAGGTAACCGGGGCATCGGCCTCGCCATCGCCCGAGCCTTCGCCCAGGCCGGCGACAAGGTCGCGATCACGTACCGCTCGGGAGAGCCGCCGCAGGAGCTCACCGACCTCGGCGTACTGTCGGTGCGCTGCGACATCACCGACTCCGAGCAGGTGGAGCAGGCCTACAAGGAGATCGAGGCCAAGCACGGCAACGTGGAGGTGCTGGTGGCCAACGCCGGCATCACCAAGGACACGCTGCTGATGCGGATGTCCGAGGAGGACTTCGCCTCCGTCGTCGACACCAACCTCACGGGCACCTTCCGGGTGGTCAAGCGCGCCAACCGCGGCATGCTCCGGGCGAAGAAGGGCCGTGTGGTCCTGATCTCCTCGGTGGTGGGCCTGCTGGGTTCCGCGGGTCAGGCCAACTACGCCGCCTCCAAGGCCGCGCTGGTCGGCTTCGCCCGCTCCCTCGCCCGCGAGCTGGGCAGCCGCAACATCACCTTCAACGTCGTGGCCCCGGGTTTCGTGGACACCGACATGACGAAGGTGCTCACCGACGAGCAGCGTGCGGGCATCGTGTCGCAGGTGCCGCTGGCCCGCTACGCGCAGCCCGAGGAGATCGCGGCCGCCGTGAGCTTCCTGGCGTCCGATGACGCCGCGTACATCACCGGAGCCGTCATTCCCGTTGACGGCGGATTGGGCATGGGTCACTGATCACCATGAGCGGAATTCTCGACGGCAAGCGCATCCTCATCACCGGGGTGCTGATGGAATCGTCCATCGCCTTCCACACCGCCCGACTGGCCCAGGAGCAGGGCGCCGAGGTCATCCTCACCGCGTGGCCGCGCCCTTCGCTGACCGAGCGGATCGCCAAGAAGCTGCCGAAGCCGGTCAAGGTCATCGAGCTCGACGTCACCAACGACGAGCACCTGGCCCGCCTCGAAGGCCTGGTCCGCGAGGAGCTCGGCGGCCTCGACGGGGTCGTGCACTCCATCGGCTTCGCGCCGCAGGACGCGCTCGGCGGCAACTTCCTGAACACCCCGTTCGAGTCGGTGGCCACCGCCATGCACGTCTCGGCGTTCTCGCTGAAGTCGCTGGCCATGGCCTGCAAGCCGCTGTTCCCGGCGGAGGGCGCGGCCATCGTCGGCCTCACCTTCGACGCGCAGTTCGCCTGGCCGCAGTACGACTGGATGGGCCCGGCCAAGGCCGCGCTGGAGGCCACCAGCCGCTACCTCGCCCGCGACCTGGGCAAGGAGAACATCCGCTGCAACCTGGTCTCGGCCGGTCCGATCGGCTCGATGGCCGCGAAGTCCATCCCGGGCTTCGGCGAGCTGGCGGACACCTGGAACCAGCGGTCCATGCTGGCGTGGGACATGAGCGACCCGGAGCCGACGGGCCGGGGCGTCGTCGCCCTGCTGTCGGACTGGTTCCCGAAGACCACGGGCGAGATCGTCCACGTCGACGGCGGCCTGCACGCGATGGGCGCCTGACCGGCACCCGCATCCGTACGGCGGTGGCCGCGCCTCCCTCTCCGGGAGGCGCGGCCACCGCCGTTTTCGCGGTCCGGGAGCGGGGGAGCAGGGGTTCGTTCGATCAGATTTTCGCCGTCCGGCCGGATCTTCCCGAGTCGAAAACCAGGACAGATGCCTGCAAACTGACCTCGTCGGGATCTTCCCGGCTGCTTCGGGGAGGAGGTACCGGCGTGCGCGCGAGGCCGAGCCGAGCGGTATCGCTGCTGGTCACCTCCGTGGTCCTGACCGGACTCCTGATCCCCGGGGCCACCGCGCAGCCCGGTGGTCCGGAGCCGGGAGCGGGGCCGGGATCCGGGCCGGGAGCCGGGCCGGAAGCGGCCGCCCCGGCCGCCGTGGACCTCGCCGACATCCCGGGCGAACCCCCCGTCCGGCCCGCGCCGGCCGCGACCCCCGAGCTCTTCGGCTCCGACTGCGACACCGAGATCGACGGCTCGCAGGTCACCGCGTACTGCCACAACGGCTACCCCGAGACCGACCTGCTCCGCCTCCACGTGGAGTGCGAGCGCTGGTGGGACCTGGACGGGGACGGCGCCGCCGTGTCCCTGGACCCGGCGGGCCGGGTCCGGCTCACCGGCCGCTGCTGGAAGGAGGTCCGCACGGCCTGGGTGAGCCACCAGCGGCCGTGAGGGCCGCCCGGGCGCCCCGGGCCCGGCCCGTTCCGTTCCGTTCCGTTCCGCTCAGCGTCCGCCCTTGCCGAGGCAGACGAAGGGGTAGCCGGCCGCCTCCGAGGCCGCCGTGTCCCCGTCCCCGCGCCGGACCGCCTCGATCAGCCGGGCATGGTCCAGGTGGGCGGCCGGATCCAGCACTGCGCCGACGTCCGCCCGCAGCCAGTCCGCCACCAGATCGCCCAGGTCCGCGTACAGCTCGATCAGGACGTCGTTGTGCGAGGCCGTCACCACCGCCATGTGCAGGGCGACGTCCGCCGCCACGAACAGCTCCGCCTCCCCGCTCGCCCACGCCTCCTCGCGCCGTGCCAGCAGCGCGTCCAGCTGGACCAGGTCCCGCTCGGTCCGCCGTTCCGCCGCCAGCCGGGCCGCCGAGGACTCCAGCGTCGAGCGCAGCTCCGCGATGTGCCGCGGGTCGGCCCCGGCGAAGCGGCGGTGCATCACCCCGGCCAGCTCGCTGGTGGCGATCACGTAGGTGCCCGAACCCTGGCGGATGTCCAGCAGCCCGTTGTGCGCGAGCGCGCGCACGGCCTCCCGCACGGTGTTGCGGGCGACGCCCAGCAGCTCCACCAGCTCGGGCTCGGTCGGGATCCGGGCCCCGACCGGCCATTCGCCGGAGGTGATCTGGTTCCGGAGCTGGGCGATCACCTGATCGACGAGCGCGGATCGCCGGGGCGAGGTCAGCGGCATGTGGGCGAGGTCCTCTCTGGGACGACTGGACAACCAATCATCCCATGATTCTATGATGGTTCAATGTCCGACGAAGAAATCCAGACCATGACCCGCCCGGAGGCCGTGCGCACCGCCGCCCACGAGCCCCTGCCCGCCTCCCCCCACGTCGCCCCCACGTGGCTCGGCCCGGTGCTCATCGTCGGAATCGTGCTGGCCGCCCTCAACCTGAGGCCCGCCATCACCAGCCTCGGCGCCCTCTTCGAGGAGACCAGGACCGGCCTCCACATGAGCGGCACCGTGGCCGGACTGATCACCTCCGTGCCCGCCCTCTGCTTCGCGGTCTTCGGCGTCACGGCACCCCGCCTCTCCCGCTGCTTCGGCCCCGCCGCCGTGGTCTGCGCCGGCATGGCCGCCGTCGCCGCGGGCCTGCTGATCCGCCCCTTCGCGGACAGCGCCGCCGCCTTCCTCGCCGCGAGCGCCCTCTCCCTGGCCGGCATAGCCCTGACCAACGTGCTGCTCCCGGTCATCGTCAAGCGCTGGTTCCCCGACCGCGTCGGCACCATGACCGGGCTCTACTCCATGGCCCTGGCCGCCGGCACCTCCCTCGCCGCCGCCGCGACCGTCCCGCTGACCTCCGCCCTCGGCGGCAGCTGGCGCACGGGCCTGCTCGTCTGGGCCGTCCTCGCCGCCGCCGCCGTCCTGCCCTGGCTGCCCATCGCCGCCGCGAGCCGCCGGGAGAGGGCCGCCGCCCCCGCCGCGGCCGTCCGCGAGGACAAGGGGCCCTCCGTCGTCCGCAGCCGCACCGCCTGGGCGCTCGCCTGCTACTTCGGCCTCCAGGCCACCGGCGCCTACGTCACCATGGGCTGGCTCCCGCAGATCTTCCGCGACGCCGGGGTCTCCGCCTCCACCGCCGGCGTGCTGCTCGCCGTCACCATGGTCATGGGCGTCCCGCTGGCCTTCGTCATCCCCCGCCTCGCCGGGCGCATGCGCCACCAGGGCCCCATCGCCGTCACCCTCAGCCTCTTCGGTTTCGCCGGCTACCTCGGCCTCTACCTCGCCCCCGCCGCCGGAGCCTGGGCCTGGGCCCTCCTGCTCGGCATCTCCAACTGCGCCTTCCCGCTCGTCATCACCATGATCGGACTGCGCGCCAAGTCCCCCGCCGGGGTCGTCAAGCTCTCGGCCTTCGCCCAGAGCACCGGCTACCTGATCTCCATCCCCGGCCCGCTGGTCATCGGCGCCCTCTACCAGCACAGCGGCGGCTGGGACCTGCCCCTGGCCCTGATGGCCGCGCTGCTCGTCCCCCAGCTCGTCCTCGGCGTCCTCGCGGGACGGGACCGCACGATCGAGGACGAATGCGGCATGCGAGACTGACCGGCATGTCGCCCGTACTCGAACCGAACCCCCAGAACGGTCACAAGAAGCTCGGCCTCGTGCTCGGCGCGATGCTGCTGGTGACCGTGATCATCGCCGTCATCGCCAGCCTCGCCTCCCCCTGAGCCCCCGCTCGGACCCGGCCCCCGACCCCGATGGTGGGGATAACCCCACCATCCCCTAGGGGGCCGGGTTCAGGGTCGGATGGGGTGTGACCCCGATGGGAACCGCCGCCGAGGATCCGTAGATTCGAAGCAGCGAGCCCGTCCCAGCGCACACTCCGGAGGCGGCCATGTCGGCCCCCGCACAGATCCCGTCCCTCCCCGCCGCCTCCCGTCGTCGTACCGCGGCCCACGCCGGAGCGGGGACCCGGCTGCACTGGTGGGCCCTCGCCCTGCCCGCGCTCGCCTTCGGACTCCTGCTGCTCCTCCTCGCCGGCTCGGGCGAGGCCCACGCCGCCGCCCCGGACGCCTCCGGACTGCTCCAGGTCAGCCGGCAACTGCTGCGCGCCGTCGGCTGACCCCCGCGCGCCGAGGCGTGCTCCCCGCCCTCGCGGAGGCCTCCCAACAGCCTGCGCCGCGTGGCGCGTTTCGTGCGAAGCTGGGAGCCATGAGCGCCGACACACCCCGCAGGATCGTCCTCCTCCGGCACGCCAAGGCCGACTGGCCCCAGGTGTCCGACCACGACCGCCCGCTCGCGGAACGCGGCCGAAAGGACGCACCGGCCGTCGGACTGAAGCTGGCCGAGACCGGCATCACCTTCGACCTGGCCCTCTGCTCCACCGCCGCCCGTACCCGGGAGACCTGGAAGCTCGCCGTCCAGGAACTGCCGCACCGGCCGAAGACCCACTACGAGGAGCGGCTCTACGACGCCTCGCTGGGTGAGCTCATCGCCCTGCTGAACGAGACCCCGGAGGAGGTGGCCGACCTCCTCGTGATCGGCCACAACCCCGGCATGCACGCCCTCGCCGACGCCCTCTCCGGGCGCGCGGAGGGCGACACCCTCGCGCGGATGACCCGTACGGGCTTCCCGACCGCGGCGCTGGCCGTCGTCTCCTTCACCGGAACCTGGAAGTCCGTCGAGCACGGAGTGGGCACGCTGCTGGACTACTGGACGCCCAAGGAGCACTGAGGACGAGCAGCGGGAGGGACCGGGGCCGCCGCGCCCCGGGCCCTCCCGTTCCGGCCCCTCCCGTTCCGGCCCCTCGCGCCCCGGCCCCTCCCGATCCGGCCCGGAACGTCACCGGCCCGGAACGTCACGGGGCGGGCACGTCACCGGGCGGGCGCCGGCGGGATGCCCGCGTCCCGCGCCTCCCACAGCTCCGGGTAGAACCGCCGGTGGACCGCCGCCCGCAGATGCGCCACACCGCTGCTGCCCCCGGTCCCGGGCCGCCCGCCGATCTGCCGCTCCACGAGCAGCGCGTGGCAGGCCCGCCACTCGGTCCAGATCTCGTCGTGGTCCACCAGGGCCTCCACCAGCTCCGACAGCTCCGCGAACTCCACCGGGTCACCGTCCCGGGGGGCCGCCGCGAGCCGGCCGAACGCCTCCCTGCGCTCCTGCGCCGTCCCCACCGCGAAACCGGCCTTGGCCAGCAGCGACACGAACGCCTCCCACACCGTCGGCTCCGCGAGCCGCCCGCGCGCCCGCTCCCGCTCCAGCGGGCTCAGCCCGGCGACGGCCCGCGCCCCGTGCTCCCCGCGCACCCAGTCCGCGCCGCACAGCGCCGCTATCTCCAGGTACTGGGCCGACTGCGCCCCGCTGCTGCCGCCGAGCGCCCCCCGGAAGGCGTGGAACTCCCGCGGCGGCATCCCGCGCAGCGGATGGATCCCCGCGATCAGCGCCCGGGTGATCACCGTGCTCCGCACCAGACCGGCCCGCGCGGCCCGCGGATCACCCTCCAGCATCCGGTCGCGGACCCCGGACAGATCGCGCAGCAGCTGCCCGAACCACAGCTCCTGCACCTGGTGGACGGCGATGAACAGGAGCTCGTCGTCCACCCCGTCGGCCAGCGGCACCTGGAGCGCCAGCAGCTCCGGCAGCCGCAGGTAGTCCGCGTACGTCACGTCCTCAGACATCGCTCTCCTCCGGTGCGCGCAGTCCGAACTCGGCGAACGCGTCCGTGACGCCCGGCAGGTCGAAGGCGCCGACCTGGGCGCACAGCCGCAGGGTGGAACGGGAGATCGTCTGGATGCGGTCCAGGCCCGCGCCGCCGCCGTAGCTGTCCGCGAGCACCGCCTCGGTGCGCTCCTCGTCCAGACCGGCCAGGCGCAGCGACACCCGGACCGGCTCCAGGTCCCAGTCGAGCGCCGCGCGGATCATCGCCGGCAGGGCACGGGCCGCCAGGACGCGCCGCCGCCCGTCGAGCCGGGCCCACAGCTCCAGGAAGAACGCCGAGAAGAAACGGTGGTGACGCCCCTCGTCCTTGGCGTGGTCGCGCATCAGCTCGCGCACCGTGCTCACCACGGTCGGGTCCTGCGGCACCTCGTTGAGCACGGCGGTGATCAGGGTCTCGAACACCACCGCCTGCAACTGCCCGGCCAGCACCGGGTCCTGCGGCAGCAGCCGCCGTCCGCTGTCCTGGAGGGCCGTGACGAACCCGCCGTAGTCCACGTCCGGCACGGCGATCCCGGTGACGGCCGCCACCTGGTCGGCGAGGTCCAGGCTGTAGAGGGCGTGGTAGCCCTCGTCGCAGTAGACCTTGAAGGCGTCCATCCGCAGCGAGGTCGGGAAGTGCAGCCCGGAGTTGCCGTTGGCGACCGGCTCGGCGGCCCCGTTGACCACCCGGGTCTCCAGGTGCGTCGTCGAGTGCAGGAACTGGTACAGGTGCCGTACGGAGATCTCGCGGACCCGCTCCGGGGCCAGCGCCTTGACCTCGGGGTGGGCCAGGTGCGGGACCAGGGCGTCCGGGAAGAAGACCCGGCCCTGCTCCGCCTCGGCGTGGAACACGCGGCGTACGCCGCCCCGCACGCCGGCGGTCTCGTACCAGCGGTCGAGCGGACCGGGGGCCGTGCTCATGGGCGTCTTCCGTTCGGATCGGAGGGGGAGGGGAGGGAAGGGGCGAGGAGGGCGTCCGCGGGGGTCCCGCCCAGGTGGCCGGCGATCCGCCGGACCGCCTCCGCGACCAGGGGCGCCTCGACGGTGTGGCACAGCCGGAACCAGCCCGGCTCGGGCGAACGGAACGCCCCGCCCGGCAGGATGCTGACCCGCGCCGTCTCGAACAGCTCCCGCCACAGCCGCTGTTCGGCCTCGAACCCGGCCCCGGGCAGCCAGCGGCGCAGGTCCAGCCAGACGGAGAACCCGGCCTCGGCCGGCACGTACGGGATCCGGTACGCGTCCAGGTGCGCGACGAGGTGCGCGTACGAGGACCCCAGCCGGCGGCGGCCCGCCGCGAGGAAGGAGGCCACCCATGCCGGGTCGGCCAGCAGGCCGGCGAGGGTGTGCTGGGTGGCGGTGGAGACGGGGGCGAAGTAGGCCATCGCCCGCGCCGCGTCCCGCACCCGGGGATCGCGCGTGTGCAGGACACCCGTCTTCAGGCCGGGCAGCCCGAAGTCCTTCGCGAAGCCCCAGACCAGGTGGGTGCGATCGGCCCAGTGCGGATTGACCGCGGGGTCGGCGGCGCTGGTGAAGGCGTGCGGGCCGAAGACGGCGTGGGCGTAGATCTCGTCGGAGACCAGGTCCACGTCGTGCTCGGCGGCCACCCGCAGCAGCTCGGCCAGCACCTGGGGCCGGTGCACCTCGCCGAGGGGGTTGGAGGGGGAGGAGAGTGCGACCGCGCGTACGGTCGTCCCCTCCGCGGCCGCCTGCTTCAGGGCCCGGTCGACCGCGTCCGCCGTCAGCCGGAACCCGTCGCCCGGCTCCAGCGGGGCGGGCAGGATCCGGGCGCCGGAACGGCCGCCGAGATCGGTGTCGAAGGCCCCGTAGTAGGGGGCGGGCACCACGATCGCCTCACCCGGGTCGCACAGCACCGACGCGATCGCGTCGAGCGCCCCGGTGGCGCCGCTGATCACCACCAGGTCCTCGGCGTCGAGCGGCGTACGGCAGGTCGCGGAGAGCAGCGCCGCGATGCGCTCGCGCAGCACGCCGGTGCCGTGCAGGGGCGCGTAGCGGGCGGTGGACTCGGTCATCGGCTCCAGCGCGGCCAGCCGGCCGTCGAGGAGGTCCCACAGGAGACGGTTCTCCGCGGTGCCCAGGTTGAGGTAGCCGCCCGGGCGGACGTCCGGGTCGTACGGCTCGGCCTCGGCCAGGAAGTGCGCCTCGGCGATGGCGGGGGTGTCGGCGAGCAGCCGCGCGGCCTGGCGGGAGACCATCAGACCCTCCCGCTGTCCACGTCGGCACCGGTGAGCAGGCCCGGATGGACCCCGAGGCCCATCGAGGCGTCGATGACGGCGCCGTGCAGCGCCCCCGCGTGCTCGCCCGCCAGCCACCACACCTGCTCGGCGATCTCCCGCGCCTCGATCATGCGGCCGCGCGGCAGCCGGGCGGTGAGCGCGGAGCGTTCCCCGGACGAGAGCCGGTCCAGGGTGCTGGCCCGGAACATGGTGGTCTCCACGGCACCGGGGCAGAGGGCGAAGACCTCGACCGGGGTGTGCACCAAATCGGCCGCGAGGTGGCGGGTCAGATAGGTGAGGGCGGCCTTGCTCATGCCGTCGGCGGGGTGGAAGCCGGGGAACTGGAAGATCCCGCCGCCCACGCTGGAGATGTTGATGATCTTCCCGAAGCCGCGCTCCAGCATGCCGGGCAGGAGCTGCTCGGTGAGCCAGAGCGGGCCCACCGCGTTGATCTGGAAGAAGGCCGACGCCTTGTCCTGCGGCGGCCCGTCGCTGTACCGGTCGATGGTCTTGGAGCCGACGGCCGCGTTGTTCACCAGCACGTCCACCGGGCCCGGCAGCCGCTCGACCAGCTGCTCGTGGTCCTCCCAGTCGCCCTGGCTGAAGGGGAACGCCTCCACCTTGGCGCGACCGGTGAGCGCCAGCTCCTGCACCAGCTCCTCGGCCCGCTCCCGGCCGTTGCGGTAGGTGAACCAGACCGTCCAGTCCTCTTCCGCCGCGAACCTCTCCACACAGGCCCGGCCGATTCCCCCCGAGCCTCCGGTGATGAGCACACTTCGAGCCATCGCTGCTTCCCCTTGACGATCAGGAATGACCGAGATCCGCCGCCGCGTCCGCAGCAGCGCAGTCGGAGCATTTGTCGCACAGGGGGGTGCCGAACTCCCCCGATCCGGCTGGAAGTCGGCTGGAGGGAGGGTCGAGGTTCCACGGCATCGCAGGTCGGAAGGGGTGCCCCGGCTCCCGGTGGGAGGGCGGTGGCCCGATTCCTTCCAGCGATCCTGAGAGCGTCCGCGAGCGGCCGCGCCGTGGAAGTGAGAAGCCCGGCCGGGAGGACCCGGCCGGGCGGCGTGACGGAACCGGTGGGGATCAGGCCAGGTCGGCCGCTTCCACTTCCTCCCGGGTGATGCCCAGCAGGTACAGCACCGCGTCCAGGAACGGTACGTTCACCGCGGTGTGGGCGGCCTCGCGGACCACCGGCTTGGCGTTGAAGGCCACGCCCAGCCCGGCGGCGTTCAGCATGTCCAGGTCGTTGGCCCCGTCACCGATGGCCACCGTCTGGGCCAGCGGCACACCCGCCTCGGCGGCGAAGCGGCGCAGCAGCCGGGCCTTGCCCGCCCGGTCCACGATCTCGCCGGTGACCTTGCCGGTCAGCTTCCCGTCGACGATCTCCAGGGTGTTCGCCGAGGCGAAGTCCAGCCCCAGCCGCTCGCGCAGGTCGTCCGTGACCTGCGTGAAGCCGCCCGAGACCACGCCCACCTGGTAACCCAGCATCTTCAGGGTCCGGATCAGGGTGCGGGCCCCGGGGGTCAGCCGGACCTCGGAGCGGACCTTGTCCACCACCGACGCGTCCAGCCCCGCGAGCAGCGCCACCCGGGCGTGCAGGGACTGCTCGAAGTCCAGCTCCCCGCGCATGGCCCGCTCGGTCACCTCGGCGACCTCGGCCTCACAGCCCGCGTGGGCGGCGAAGAGCTCGATGACCTCGTCCTGGATCAGGGTCGAGTCGACGTCCATCACCACCAGCCGCTGGGCCCGGCGGTGCAGGCCCGCGGACACCACGGCCACGTCGACGCCGATCTGCGCGGCGGTGGTGGCGAGGGCGGTGCGCAGGGGTTCGGTCTCGGCGCCGGAGACGGCGAACTCGACCGCCGTCACGGGATACTTCGCGAGCCGGAAGATGCGGTCGATGTTGCCACCGGTCGCGGTGATCCGGGAGGCGATGATGGCCGTGGACTCCGCGGTGAGCGGGTGCCCGAGGACGGTGACGTGGGAACGTCCGCTGCCGCGCGGCCGGTTGTCACCGGTGCCGGAGAGGATCTCCGCCTGGAGCTTGAGCGACTCGGCCCAGCTGTGGACGGTGGCCCGCAGCTCGCCCTCGGAGCCGCCGGCGGGCTTGGTGACGAGAACGCACAGGACGATGCGGCCGCGGGTGACGACCTGCTCGATGTCGACGACATCGACGGAGTAGGCGGCGAGGGTGTCGAACAGCCCGGCGGTGATCCCGGGACGGTCCTTGCCGAAGATCTTGACGAGGAGGGTGGGGACGTCGGAGGTCTGCGAAGCGCTCATGGTGCCCTCACCGTATCTTCCCCACCCGGCGCACCGGACCCCCGTCCCACTTCCTGAACGCGCCGCGCCCCACCGCGCCGCGCCGCACCCCACCGGCCGGCCCCGAGGCCCCCCGGACCCCCGCCCCGAACGCGGGCGGCGCACCCGGTGATCCCTGATCACTACCGAGCGGTAATCGGCGGACGCTCGTCCGGAAGCCGGGACGAGAAGTCCCCTATTTCACTCTCCGGGTGGCTTTCGACCCCGTCGACGGGCATACGCGGGCGCCCTCGGAAGGCCCCGATTCCACATGTGGCCGAAGGCCTGAAATAGTTCCCCCGGATGTTCGCCATCCCTAGACTCCCTGGCATCAGGGGGATTCTCGGGGGACCTAAGTGGGGCTGGAGTGCCGGAACTCGTACTGGAATTGAATGGAAGGACCTGGACGCTCGATCCGTCCAGGTCGTACTCGCTGGGGCGCGATCCCCAGGGGGACGTGGTGATCGATGACGCCCGGGTGTCGTGGCGGCACGCCACCATCACCTGGAACGGCCGGGGTTGGGTCATCGAGGACCACGGCAGCACCAACGGCACCTACGTGCACGGCGCGCGGGTCCAGCAGACCGAACTCGTGCCCGGTACGCCGGTCCACCTCGGCAACGCGACCGACGGGCCGCGGCTGAATCCGACCGCTGCCGCCGCACAGCAGCAGCAGGTGCAGCAGCCCGCCTACCAGGCCCCTGTCGCTCAGCAGCAGGCCCCGGCCTACCAGGCCCCGGTCCAGCAGCAGGCCTGGGACCAGCAGCACCAGCAGTACCAGCAGGCTCAGCAGCACCAACCGCACCAGCAGCCGCAGCAGGCGTACGTACCGCAGCAGCAGGGCGGTCCGGCGCAGTCCGCCGCCCCGGCCGCCCACGGCGGGGACCGCAGCCCGACGACGTTCCACCAGATCGCCGTCGGCCACGTCATGCGCATCGGCCGTGCCCTGGAGAACGAGCTCGTAGTCTCGGACCTCCAGGTCTCCCGCCACCACGCGGAGTTCCGCTCCACCAGCGGACGCTTCGAGATCCACGATCTCGGCAGCCACAACGGCACCTACGTCAACGGCCAGCCGCTGCCCAAGTCCGGCAGCACCCTGCTCGGCCCGAACGACATCGTCGGCGTCGGCCACTCCACCTTCCGGATCGTCGGCGACCGTCTCGAAGAGTTCGTCGACACCGGTGACGTCTCCTTCTCGGCCCGCCACCTCACGGTCACGGTCGACGGCGGCAAGCAGATCCTCAAGGACGTCACCTTCGGCGTCCCGGAGAAGTCGCTCATCGGCGTCATCGGCCCCTCCGGCTCCGGAAAGTCGACGCTCCTCAAGGCGCTGACCGGCTACCGGCCCGCCAACGAGGGCGACGTCCTCTACGACAACCGCAACCTGTACAAGCAGTTCGCGGAGCTCCGCCAGCGCATCGGCCTGGTCCCGCAGGACGACATCCTGCACAAGGAGCTGAAGGTCAGCACGGCCCTCAAGTACGCGGCCAAGCTCCGCTTCCCCGGCGACACCGCCGAGTCCGAGCGCGCCGCCCGCATCGACGAGGTGCTGCGCGAGCTCAAGCTCGACATCCACAAGGACAAGAAGATCACCTCGCTCTCGGGTGGTCAGCGCAAGCGCGTGTCAGTGGCCCTGGAGCTGCTCACCAAGCCGTCGCTGATCTTCCTGGACGAGCCGACCTCCGGCCTCGACCCGGGCATGGACCGCGACGTCATGCAGCTGCTGCGCGGCCTCGCCGACGACGGCCGCACCGTCCTCGTCGTCACCCACTCCGTGGCCGAGCTGTCGCTCTGCGACAAGCTGCTGGTCATGGCGCCGGGCGGATCCGTCGCCTACTTCGGCCCGCCGGACGAGGCGCTGAACTTCTTCGGCTACACCACCTGGGCCGACGTGTTCTCCGCCTTCGAGAACTACCGCGACTACGACTGGGCCGGCCGCTGGAAGGGCTCGCAGCACTACCAGCTCTACGCCGCCGACCTCGACGCGGTCGCCCCGCAGCAGGTCGCGATGCCGCCGCAGCAGATGATCCCGCCGAAGCCGCAGGGCTGGGGCTCGCAGCTGTGGACGCTGATGCGCCGCTACGTCTCGGTGATCGCCTCCGACAAGGGCTTCCTCGCCCTGATGCTGCTGCTGCCCGCCGTCCTCGGCGTGGTCTCCATCGTGATCCCCGCGAAGTTCGGCCTGGCCCCGCCGACCCCGCCGAGCCGCTTCAACGGCGACGCCGGCACGATCATGCTGATCCTCGCGGTCGGCATGTGCTTCTCGGGCGCGGCCAACTCGGTCCGTGAGCTGATCAAGGAACGCGTCATCTACGAACGGGAGCGCGCGACCGGCCTGTCCCGGTCGGCGTACCTCATGTCGAAGGTGATCGTCCTCGGCCTGATCACGGCCATCCAGGGCGTGATCATCTGCGCCATCGCCTTCACCCCGCGCAAGCTGCCGGCCGAGGGCCTGTTCATGAACCCGGCCGTCGAGCTCTGCGTCTCGGTCACCGCGCTCGGCTTCACCGCGATGATGTTCGGCCTGGTGATCTCCTCGCTGGTGAAGACCGCCGAGAAGACCATGCCGCTGCTCGTCATGTTCGCGATCGTCCAGGTCGTCTTCACCGGCATCCTGTTCCAGCTGTACGACAAGATCGGCCTGGAGCAGTTCGCCTACCTGATGCCGTCGCGCTGGGCCATCGGCGCCGCCGGCACCACCCTGAACCTGGGCAAGCTCATGGCGCCGTGGGACCCGCAGAACCCCACCAACACCGACCCGCTGTGGGACCACACCACCGGCCAGTGGTTCGTGGACGTCTTCGTCCTGCTGCTGCTCGGCGTGATCTGCGGCTTCGCGGTGGCGCGCCTGCTGCGCCGCCACGAGCCCGAGGTCATGCGCAAGTAACGCGGCCGGAGTAACGCGGCCGGCGGGGGCCCGCCCCCGTACGCGAACGCCTCAGGGCGGCACCCGGAACTCCGGGGGCCGCCCTGAGGCGCATGGGGGGTGCGGGGGCGCCTAGTAGGCGCTGTTCACGTTGTCCATCGAGCCGTAGCGGTCGGCGGCGTAGTTGCACGCGGCGACGATGTTCGCGACCGGGTCGTACAGGTCGAACTTGGTGCCCTTGACGTGGTACGCGGCGAAGGTCGGCTGGATGACCTGGAGCAGGCCCTTCGACGGGATGCCGTTCTGGGCGTTGATGTCCCAGTTGTTGATCGCGCGGGGGTTGCCGCTCGACTCGCGCATGATGTTGCGGTGGATGCCGGAGTAGGTACCCGGGATGCCCTCCTTCTTCATGATGAAGAGGGCTTCCTTGATCCAGCCGTCCAGGTTGTTCGCGAAGACCGGGGTGCGGACCGCGGAACGGCTAGCCGCCGCCTTCTGGTCGCGGTCCTTCTTCGCCTGCGCCTCGGCCTTCGCCTTCGCGGCGTCCTTGGCCTTCTGGTCCGCGACGACCTGCTGCGCGTTGAGGTTCTGCTTCACCGACTGGCTCCAGGCCACGGGGGCCACGGACACGACCGCCTCCGGCCGCGCCTGGGCGGCACCGTCGGCGGCACCGGCCGGGACGAGGGAGAAGGCGAGGGCGGCGGCACCGAGCGTGGCGACACCGGCGAGGGAGAGCTTGTGTGCCTTCGTCAGACGACTGTGACCGGGAGTGCTGGAAGCAGACATGGCGGGGCAACCTCTTCGACGGGGGCACCCCATGGGGAATCAGGGGGCGGTGCCAGGACAGCGCCGCGAGGATCCGGGATCCGGCGGCGCTGGGCGACGTCGACATTCTTAGCGGCGGCAAAATCGCCTGGCAAAGGTGTGACGTACGATCCCGCTTAGTGGATCAGCCCCGGCGGCCGGAGCCCCGATGAGCCCCCCGGCGCAAGGTGCACCCGCACTGACAGCGCCTTTATCCGTCCACTAGGCGGCTTCGTAAGTGATGTGCGTCCTATGCCCGGGCTCACATCGGCCACGTAACGGTCTCACCCAGAGTTGCAGCCGCAACGCACCGCGTGACCGGAGTCCGCCTTCAGGACGGGCCGGACCCCCGCCGCCTCCTCCTCAGGGTGGAGGAGCGGCACCGCAGCCCCCGCCCCCCGTAGGACCGGGTCCGGCCGCGGTCCTACGCCCGAAGCCCGATCCCGCAGGTCAGGGCCGCCGGTACGGTGACCCCATGCACAACGGACCCCGCTCGGGACTGGCGGCCGTCAGCAGCGCGCTGCTCGCCATGAGCCGCCGCCTGGAGGTCCACGACGTCCTGCGGACGATCGTCGCCTCCGCCCGCGAACTGCTGGACGCCGAGTACGCGGCCCTGGGCGTCCCGGACGACCACGGCGGCTTCGCCCAGTTCGTCGTGGACGGCATCAGCGAGGAACAGTGGCGCCGCATCGGCCCCCTGCCCCGCCAGCACGGCATCCTCGCCGCGATGCTCCACCAAGAGGAGCCCGAGCGGCTCGCCGACGTGCGGGAGGACCCGCGCTTCGGGGGCTGGCCCGCCGCCCACCCCGACATGTCCGACTTCCTCGGCCTGCCCATCCGGGACGGGGAGGAGACCCTCGGCGCCCTCTTCCTCGCGAACAAGCGCGGCGGGAGCGGCCCCGGCGGCGGCCCCGGCGGCTTCACCGACGAGGACGAGGAACTCCTCTCCCTCCTCGCCCAGCACGCCGCCATAGCCCTCACCAACGCCCGCCTCTACGAGCGCAGCCGCGAGCTGACCATCGCCGAGGAGCGCTCGCGCCTCGCCCACGAGCTGCACGACGCCGTCAGCCAGAAGCTGTTCTCCCTGCGCCTGACCGCCCAGGCCGCCGCCGCCCTCGTGGACCGCGACCCCGCCCGGGCCAAGGGGGAGCTCCACGAGGTCGCCGCACTGGCCGCCGAGGCCGCCGACGAGCTGCGCGCCGCCGTCACCGAGCTGCGGCCCGCCGCGCTGGACGAGGACGGCCTCGTCGCCACCCTGCGCAACCACGTCCGCGTCCTGGACCGAGCCCACACCGCGGCCGTCACCTTCACCTGTGACGGCGTACGGGCACTGCCCGCGTCTCAGGAGGAAGCCGTCCTGCGCGTCGCCCAGGAAGCCCTCCACAACGCCCTGCGCCACTCCGGCGCCGACCGCGTCGAGGTCACCCTCGCCCGCACCACCGGCGGCGGCGCCCTGCTGCGCGTGCGCGACTGGGGCCGGGGCTTCTCCCCGCCCACCGTCCGCAGGGCGGGCCGCCACCTCGGACTGGTCTCCATGCGGGACCGCGCGAGCGGGGCCGGAGGCCGCCTCGACGTCCGTTCGGAGCCCGGTCGGGGCACCACGATCGAGATGGAGGTACCCGGTGGCTGAGGTTCCCGGCCCCCGCCGCATCCGCGTCCTGCTGGTCGACGACCACCAGGTGGTCCGGCGCGGCCTGCGCACCTTCCTGGAGGTCCAGGAGGACATCGAAGTGGTCGGCGAGGCCGCCGGCGGGGAGGAGGGCATCGCCCGCGCCGAGGAGCTGCGGCCCGACGTGATCCTGATGGACGTCAAGATGCCCGGCACCGACGGCATCGAGGCCCTGCGCAGACTGCGCGGGCTCGCCAACCCGGCACGGGTCCTGATCGTCACCAGCTTCACGGAACAGCGGACCGTGGTGCCCGCCCTGCGGGCCGGCGCCGCCGGATACGTCTACAAGGACATCGACCCCGACGCGCTCGCCGGAGCCATCCGCTCCGTCCACGCGGGCCACGTCCTGCTCCAGCCGGAGGTGGCCGAGGCCCTGCTCGCCGCCCAGGACGACCAGCCCGCCGGGGCGGGCCGCCCCGGCGCGCTGACCGACCGCGAGCGGGAGGTCCTCGGCCTGATCGCGGACGGCCGCTCCAACCGCGAGATCGCCAGGGCGCTCGTCCTCTCCGAGAAGACGGTCAAGACGCACGTGTCGAACATCCTGATGAAACTGGACCTCTCCGACCGGACGCAGGCCGCGCTGTGGGCGGTCAGACACGGCCTCGCGGACTGACCGGAACGACAATCCCTTCAAGAGAGATTCATACGGTCGGGTGTATGTAGCCCACATGGCGTATCCCCACGGGCGGGGGCGCCGTTCTCCAGCACGTGCCGCGACGGCTGGTCGCGGCAGACGCACTGGAGGACGAGAACGTGAAGAACTTCAAGAAGGCCGCAGCCGCCACCATGATCGCGGGCGGCCTCGTCGCCGCCGGCGCCGGTGTCTCCTCGGCGCACGGCGGTGCGTCGGCGGAGGGCGAGGCCCTGAACTCGCCCGGCGTGGCCTCCGGGAACCTGCTCCAGGTCCCCGTGCACGTCCCCGTGAACGTGGTCGGCAACACCGTCAACGTGATCGGCCTGCTCAACCCCGCCTTCGGCAACACCGGCGTCAACGCCTGACGCACCCGGCCGGCTCCCGCACCCCCCGGGTGCCGGCGGCCGCACCCCGCAGGCACGGCCCCGCTTCCCCCCTTCTCCCCGGGAAGCGGGGCCGTGCCGCACCCGGCCCGCCGCCGCGGCTAATGCCGTTCGACCGCCGCGTTGTACGCCGCGACCAGCGCCCGCCGGGCCACCCGCTCCACCGGCCGCAGGGCCTCGGCCCGCGCCGCCATCTCCGAGGCGGCCACCGCGCCGCCGTGCCCGTTCTCGTACGCCAGCGACACCATCAGGTCCACCCGCTGCGCCAGCGCCAGCACCCGTACCGCCCGCGGCGGGTACCCCGGCGCCAGCACCTCACGGCCCGCCTCCGCCCGCGCCCGGTACGCCGACAGCGCCGCGTCCGCCACCGGACCCGAAGCCGCCACGTCCAGCCGGGTCAGCACCACCGTCGCCTCGCGCAGCGCCTCCGCCAGCTCCCGCTCCGCCTCACCCAGCGAGGGCACGTCCGCCGGCGGGGCCTCCCGCACCGGCAGGCACTGCCACAGCACCGAGACGTGCACGTCACCGGCCGGACCCGCCTCCGTCACCTCCGGCACCAGACCCAGCGCCGCACCCGCGCACACCACGGCCTCCTCGGCCTCCAGCGCCCGCGCGTTGAACTCCGGCGGCCCGCTCAGCCCCAGCGGATGCCCCGGCGCCGGCAGCGCCACCCGCAGCCCGCTCACCCCCAGCCCACGCAGCCGCCCGAGCGCCAGCGTGAGCCCGACCGGCCCCGCTTCCCCCGGCAGCCCGGCCACCCGGTGCACGGCGTCCTCGCCCACGATCGACAGCGCGGCCTCGTCGGGCGAGACCAGACCGGCCAGCAGAGCGTTCCCCCAGGCGGCCAACCGCCCTGAACGTGGTTCGAAAAGCATCCCCCCACTCTACGGATCCGGCGCCGGACCCGGCCTGGCGCCCGTAGCCCTCCGCGAGTGGCGTAGGTTTTCCCCTGGGGCCGCGCCTACAGGCGCGCACAGAGAACCGTGACTGCAAGGGGTGACAACACGCTCATGAGCGATGTTCTGGAGCTGGTGGACGTATCCGTGGTCCGCGAGGGCCGGGCTCTGGTGGACCAGGTCTCCTGGTCGGTGAAGGAGGGGGAGCGCTGGGTCATCCTCGGCCCCAACGGCGCCGGCAAGACCACGCTGCTGAACCTCGCCTCCAGCTACCTCTTCCCCACCAAGGGCTCCGCCACCATCCTCGGCAGCACCCTCGGCAAGCCCGGCGCCGACGTCTTCGAGCTGCGCCCGCGCATCGGCGTCGCCGGCATCGCGCTGGCCGACAAGCTCCCGAAGCGGCAGACCGTCCTGCAGACCGTGCTCACCGCCGCCTACGGCATGACCGCGACCTGGCAGGAGGAGTACGAGGACGTCGACGAGCAGCGCGCCCGCGCCTTCCTCGACCGCCTCGGCATGAGCGACTACCTCGACCGCAAGTTCGGGACGCTCTCCGAGGGCGAGCGCAAGCGCACCCTGATCGCCCGCGCCCTGATGACCGACCCCGAGCTCCTCCTCCTCGACGAGCCCGCCGCGGGCCTGGACCTCGGCGGCCGCGAGGACCTCGTACGCCGCCTCGGCCGCCTCGCCCGCGACCCGATGGCCCCGTCGATGGTCATGGTCACGCACCACGTCGAGGAGATCGCCCCCGGCTTCACGCACGTCCTGATGATCCGCCAGGGCAAGGTCGTCACCGCCGGTCCCATCGACCTGGAACTGACCTCGCGCAACCTCTCCCTCTGCTTCGGCCTCCCGCTGGTCGTCGAGCGCAACGACCACGACCGCTGGACCGCCCAGGGCCTGCCCCTGCGCTAGCGCCGCGGCCCCGGCCCCGGTCCGCCGCCGGGCCGGGGCGCGTGCCGGTGCTCGCGCCCTGTCCGGACCGCACCCACCCGACCTACCATGACGATGTGAACATCGACGCGTGGGTGTGGTGGCTCATCGGCGCGGCCGGACTGGGCATCCCGCTCGTCCTGACCGCACTGCCGGAGTTCGGCATGTTCGCCGTCGGCGCGCTCGCCGCCGCCGGTGCGGCGGCCCTCGGCGGGGGAGTGGTGGCCCAGGTCCTGGTCTTCGTCGTCGTGTCGGTCGCGCTGATCGCCGTCGTCCGGCCGATCGCCAACCGCCACCGCGACCAGCGCCCCCAACACCGCAGCGGCATCGAGGCGTTGAAGGGAAGATCCGCCGTCGTCCTCGAACGCGTCGACGGCAGCGGCGGCCGGATCAAGCTCGCGGGCGAGGTCTGGTCCGCCCGCACCCTCGACGTCGACAGCAGTTTCGAACCGGGTCAGTCCGTCGACGTCGTCGACATCGACGGGGCGACCGCGGTCGTCATGTGAGCAAGCAGCCCACCCGCGGCCCCGGTGTCTGCGAGACTCCGCTGAACGGGGCAGCACAGACAGCCGGAAGGGCACGGGGAACCGCATGCAACCGATCATCATCGTCCTGATCATCCTGGTGGTTCTGGTCTTCATCGCCCTGGTCAAGACGATCCAGGTGATCCCGCAGGCCAGCGCAGCCATCGTCGAGCGGTTCGGCCGCTACACCCGCACCCTCAACGCGGGCCTCAACATCGTCGTCCCGTTCATCGACTCGATCCGCAACCGGATCGACCTCCGCGAGCAGGTCGTCCCCTTCCCGCCGCAGCCGGTCATCACCCAGGACAACCTGGTCGTCAACATCGACACCGTCATCTACTACCAGGTGACCGACGCCCGCGCCGCGACGTACGAGGTGGCCAGCTACATCCAGGCCATCGAGCAGCTCACCGTCACCACCCTGCGCAACATCATCGGCGGCATGGACCTGGAGCGGACGTTGACCTCCCGCGAGGAGATCAACGCCGCCCTGCGCGGAGTCCTCGACGAGGCCACCGGCAAGTGGGGCATCCGCGTCAACCGCGTCGAGCTCAAGGCGATCGAGCCGCCGACCTCCATCCAGGACTCGATGGAGAAGCAGATGCGCGCCGACCGCGACAAGCGCGCCGCGATCCTCCAGGCCGAGGGTGTCCGCCAGTCCGAGATCCTGCGCGCCGAGGGCGAGAAGCAGTCCTCCATCCTCCGCGCCGAAGGTGAGGCCAAGGCCGCCGCGCTCAAGGCCGAGGGCGAGGCCCAGGCCATCCGTACGGTCTTCGAGTCCATCCACGCCGGCGACGCCGACCAGAAGCTCCTCGCCTACCAGTACCTCCAGATGCTTCCGAAGATCGCCGAGGGCGACGCCAACAAGCTCTGGATCGTGCCCAGCGAGATCGGGGACGCCCTCAAGGGCCTCTCCGGCGCCATGGGCAACTTCGGCCCCATGGGCGGCGGTTCGGGCGGCTTCAACCCCCAGGCCCCCGGCAAGAGCGTTCCCGAGGCCGACAGCGCCAAGGAGCGCCGGGAACAGCCCCCCATCGACTGACGCCGCCCTCCCCTCATGCATGATCAGTGAGGCCCCTCGACCTTCATGGCGGGGAGGCGACTCACTCACGCAAAGGGGATGGCTCCGTCCATGTCCATGTCCATCTGGGAATCCCTCGCAGTCCTGGCCGCCGGAATCGGCGCCGGCACCATCAACACCATCGTCGGTTCCGGCACCCTGATCACCTTCCCCGTGCTGCTCGCCACCGGACTGCCCCCGGTCACCGCGAACGTGTCCAACACCCTCGGCCTGGTGCCCGGTTCCCTCAGCGGGGCCTTCGGCTACCGCAAGGAGCTCCGGGGCCAGCGCGCCCGCGTCCTGCGCTTCGGAGCGGTCTCGCTCGTCGGCGGCCTCGCGGGCGCGATCCTGCTCCTGCTCCTGCCGTCGGACTCCTTCGACACGATCGTGCCCGTCCTCATCGGCCTGGCCCTGGTCCTCGTCATCCTTCAGCCCCGCCTCGCCGCGGCCGTGCGCCGCCGCCAGGAAGCCGCCGGCGGCGACACCGCGCACCCGGACGGCGGCCCTGCCCTCATGACCGGCATGCTGCTCGCCAGCGCCTACGGGGGCTACTTCGGCGCCGCGCAGGGCGTCCTCTACCTCGGGCTGATGGGCCTCTTCCTCCACGACGACCTGCAGCGCATCAACGCCGTCAAGAACGTCGTCGCCGCCCTCGTCAACGGCATCGCGGCCGTCTTCTTCCTCTTCGTCGCCGAGTTCGACTGGACGGCCGTGGTCCTGATCGCCATCGGCTCCACCATCGGCGGCCAGATCGGCGCCAAGGTCGGCCGGCGCCTCCCGCCGACCGTCCTGCGCGGAGTCATCGTGACGGTCGGGATCCTCGCGATCGTCCAGCTCCTCCTCCGCTGAACGGCGTACGAGGAGTACGCCGCCCAGCGGACGAGTTGCTCAGGCGCTACGCCCGAGCCACTCGGGCAGCCCGTCCTGCCCGCCCACACCGAGGGCGAGCAGCATCGCGTCGGCCGGAGACGGGACGAAGGGCTTGCGCAGCAAGGGCATCCCCGCCTCCTCCGGAGTCCGCGCCGCCTTGCGGTGGTTGTCCTCGGCGCAGGAGGCCACCGTGTTCAGCCACGTGTCCCCACCGCCCTGCGCCCTCGGCAGTACGTGGTCCACGGTCGTCGCGCGCTTCCCGCAGTACGCGCACCGGTGTTGGTCCCGGACCAACACCCCCCTCCGTGACCAGGGAGCATGTCTTCGGAAGGGCACCCGCACGTACCTGCACAACCTGATCACCCGCGGCATCGGCAACTCCATGGTGGCCGCACGCACACGCAGCTCGGGATGCGACTGTTCGACCACGGCCTTGTCCTGGAGCACCAGGACCACGGCCCGGTTCAGCGTCACCGTCGACAACGGCTCGAAGCTCGCGTTGAGTACCAGCGTGTCCCGCATCTCGCCCACCTCCCGTGTGCAGGCCCGCGACCACCCCGGCGGCAGGGCCCGCAACCACTCTGGCCGCGCGCGCCACGCGGGACAACGCAATAAAAATGCCCGGTCCTGGCCGTCTTTAGACCAGGACCGGGCGAACACGCGGAGAACGATCAGCGCAACGGAGCCTCGTACTCACCGATCAGCTGGGCCCGGCCGAGCGCGTGGAAGCGCAGATGGAAACCGACGACCGCCGGGGAGGAGTCCTCGTCCGGCCCGAGCTGCTCCCGGTCCACCGCGTACACGGTGAACACGTACCGGTGCCGCTCCCCGCGCGGCGGAGCCGCGCCGCCGAAGTCACGCGTGCCGTAGTCGTTGCGCGCGTGCACGGCACCCTCGGGCAGCCCGGCGAAGTCCCCGCTCCCCGCACCGGCCGGCAGCTCGGTCACCGAGACCGGCAGGTCGAAGAGCACCCAGTGCCAGAACCCGCTGCCCGTCGGGGCGTCCGGGTCGAAGCAGGTCACCGCGAAGCTCTTCGTCCCCTCGGGGAAGCCCTCCCACCGCAGCTGCGGCGAGACGTTCTTGCCC
The DNA here is from genome assembly GCF_002803845.1 of Streptomyces lavendulae subsp. lavendulae. Lineage (GTDB taxonomy): Bacteria > Actinomycetota > Actinomycetes > Streptomycetales > Streptomycetaceae > Streptomyces > Streptomyces lavendulae. Next base: position 6,353,844 of record NZ_CP024985.1, read on the forward strand.
GTCAGGACCTGGGCCGCGTGCAGATCGGCCCCCGGTGCGACGTCGTCGCTCGTCACCGTGAAGGAAGGAACCTCCGGGTGGAAGGCGTGCGGAAGGGGGGCCCTGTTCTGTTCGGCCACTGCTGTACCTCCTGAGGGGAAACGCATACGGGCGTACGGGCCCGAGCCTAGAACCAGTTGCGCTGCGAACCGACCGACGCGATCCACTGGTTCAGGTACGCGGCCCAGTCCGTTCCCTCGTACGACTGCAGACCCACCTGGAAGCAGCGGTAGGTGTCGCTGCCCTCGCTGAACAGGCCCGGCTTCTTGTCCATCTCCAGCACGACGTCCATCTCACGGCCGTCCGAGACGAAGGTCAGCTCCACCTGGTTCAGACCGCGGTACTGCGACGGCGGCAGGAACTCGATCTCCTGGTAGAACGGCAGCGTCTGCCGGGTGCCGCGGATGTGCCCGCGCTCCATGTCCGCACTGCGGAACGAGAAGCCCAGCTGCCGGAAGGCATCGAGGATCGCCTGCTGCGCCGGCACCGGGTGCACGTTGATCGGGTCGAGGTCACCCGCGTCCACCGCGCGCGCGATCTCCAGCTCGGTGCTGACCCCGATGTTCATCCCGTGCAGGTGCTGGCCCCCGAAGTGGGTGATCGGCGTCTCCGCCGGGATCTCCAGCCCGAACGGCACCACGTGCAGTGCGCCGGCCTGCACCTGGAAGGCACCGCCGAGGCGCTGCTTGGTGAAGACGACGTCCTGCTTGTACTCGTGGTCGCCGCCCTCCACCTCCACGCGCGCCTGGAGGCCGACGGACAGGCCCTCGATCTGCTGCTCCACGGACCCGCCCTGGATCCGGACCTCGCCCTGGACGATCCCACCCGGCACGACGTTCGGCTCGGTGATGATCGTGTCCACCGAAGCACCACCGGCACCCAGGCTCGCGAACAGCTTCCTGAACCCCATGCTCTATCTCCCCTGATACGGATCTAAGGATCTGGCGACTACGTCGCGCCTACCCCTTACCAACGCGGAACCTTAGGCCCCGGTTGCACGGGCGCCCGTTCCACTACGCTCGACCGGATGAGCGCGCGCCCCGACCGTACGCCCCTGTCCCGCTCCTTCTTCGACCGGCCGGTCCTCACCGTGGCCCCCGACCTGCTGGGCCGCGTCCTCGTCCGCCGTACGCCGGACGGCCCCGTGGAACTGCGCATCACGGAGGTCGAGGCCTACGAGGGCGCGGCCGACCCGGGCTCCCACGCCTACCGAGGCCGCACCGACCGCAACGCGTCGATGTTCGGCCCGCCCGGACACGCGTACGTCTACTTCATCTACGGCATGTGGTTCAGCCTCAACCTGGTGTGCGGTCCGCCCGGACACGCGAGCGGTGTCCTGCTGCGCGCCGGGGAGATCACGGTGGGCGCGGACCTCGCAGCCAAACGTCGGCTTTCCGCCAGAAACCCCAGAGAACTGGCCAAGGGCCCGGCTCGCCTGGCCACGGCCCTCGACATCGACCGTTCCCTGGACGGCACGGACCTCTGCGCCGGCCCCGATTCCCCGCTGACCCTCCTCACGGGTACCGCAACCCCGTCCGACCTGGTCGGCAACGGGCCCCGGACCGGAGTCGGCGGCGCGGGGGCCGCCCATCCCTACCGCTACTGGATCACCGGCGACCCGACGGTGAGCCCCTACCGCCCCCACGCGCCACGCCGCCGCTCGACTTGACTCGGCCGTGACGGACCCCTAACGTAGCCCGAGCCGCTTGAACGGGGTACTGCCTTCGCAGACCCCCAGAGCGGCCAAACCACTACCTACGACTTACCCCTGGCGGGGTCCTATTCGGCATGCCCGAATTCCCTGCCCGTCGGCTCGATTATGAGTCGCAAGGGGAAAGCGCTAACGTAGCGGAGCGCCGAAAGGCACAGACCCTCCAACGGTCACCGAATTCAAATCCAGAACCGGAAACGGCGTGGAAATGATCTGGTAAGGTTGGAATCGCCGGAAAGGGAAAACGCGAAAGCGAAGGACCTGGAAAGCGAAGCGCGAAAGACTCTGGTAGAGTCGGAAACGCAAGAACACAGAACGAAAGCCCGGAGGAAAGCCCGACAGGGTGAGTACAAAGGAAGCGTCCGTTCCTTGAGAACTCAACAGCGTGCCAAAAATCAACGCCAGAAGTTGATACCCCGTCCACTTCGGTGGATGAGGTTCCTTTGAAAAAGACCTGTGAGGTCGCCTTCGGGTGATGCTTGCAGGCAACCAAACACAGCGAGGACGTTGTGGCGCGTCGGTCATATTCCGACATGACGTGCCCGCTCAACGTGTGTGTGCACCCGATTACGGGTAAACATTCATGGAGAGTTTGATCCTGGCTCAGGACGAACGCTGGCGGCGTGCTTAACACATGCAAGTCGAACGATGAAGCCCTTCGGGGTGGATTAGTGGCGAACGGGTGAGTAACACGTGGGCAATCTGCCCTTCACTCTGGGACAAGCCCTGGAAACGGGGTCTAATACCGGATACCACTCCTGCCCGCATGGGCGGGGGTTGAAAGCTCCGGCGGTGAAGGATGAGCCCGCGGCCTATCAGCTTGTTGGTGGGGTAATGGCCCACCAAGGCGACGACGGGTAGCCGGCCTGAGAGGGCGACCGGCCACACTGGGACTGAGACACGGCCCAGACTCCTACGGGAGGCAGCAGTGGGGAATATTGCACAATGGGCGAAAGCCTGATGCAGCGACGCCGCGTGAGGGATGACGGCCTTCGGGTTGTAAACCTCTTTCAGCAGGGAAGAAGCGAAAGTGACGGTACCTGCAGAAGAAGCGCCGGCTAACTACGTGCCAGCAGCCGCGGTAATACGTAGGGCGCAAGCGTTGTCCGGAATTATTGGGCGTAAAGAGCTCGTAGGCGGCTTGTCACGTCGGATGTGAAAGCCCGAGGCTTAACCTCGGGTCTGCATTCGATACGGGCTAGCTAGAGTGTGGTAGGGGAGATCGGAATTCCTGGTGTAGCGGTGAAATGCGCAGATATCAGGAGGAACACCGGTGGCGAAGGCGGATCTCTGGGCCATTACTGACGCTGAGGAGCGAAAGCGTGGGGAGCGAACAGGATTAGATACCCTGGTAGTCCACGCCGTAAACGTTGGGAACTAGGTGTTGGCGACATTCCACGTCGTCGGTGCCGCAGCTAACGCATTAAGTTCCCCGCCTGGGGAGTACGGCCGCAAGGCTAAAACTCAAAGGAATTGACGGGGGCCCGCACAAGCGGCGGAGCATGTGGCTTAATTCGACGCAACGCGAAGAACCTTACCAAGGCTTGACATATACCGGAAAGCATTAGAGATAGTGCCCCCCTTGTGGTCGGTATACAGGTGGTGCATGGCTGTCGTCAGCTCGTGTCGTGAGATGTTGGGTTAAGTCCCGCAACGAGCGCAACCCTTGTCCTGTGTTGCCAGCATGCCCTTCGGGGTGATGGGGACTCACAGGAGACCGCCGGGGTCAACTCGGAGGAAGGTGGGGACGACGTCAAGTCATCATGCCCCTTATGTCTTGGGCTGCACACGTGCTACAATGGCCGGTACAATGAGCTGCGATACCGTGAGGTGGAGCGAATCTCAAAAAGCCGGTCTCAGTTCGGATTGGGGTCTGCAACTCGACCCCATGAAGTCGGAGTCGCTAGTAATCGCAGATCAGCATTGCTGCGGTGAATACGTTCCCGGGCCTTGTACACACCGCCCGTCACGTCACGAAAGTCGGTAACACCCGAAGCCGGTGGCCCAACCCGTAAGGGAGGGAGCTGTCGAAGGTGGGACTGGCGATTGGGACGAAGTCGTAACAAGGTAGCCGTACCGGAAGGTGCGGCTGGATCACCTCCTTTCTAAGGAGCATATAGCCGACTGCGATCGAATGAATCGCACGGTTGCTCATGGGTGGAACGTTGATTATTTGGCACGGTTTCCGGATGGAATCACGAGTACTGCTTCGGCGTGGAAAGTGAGTCACTGACGGGGATCGTGCCTGGCACGTTGTTGGGTATCTGAGGGTACGGCCGTAAGGTCTTATCTTCGCGATGCCGGCCCCAGTGAACCTGGTCCTTTGGGATGAGGGTGATGGGTGGCTGGTCGTTGCTTGAGAACTACACAGTGGACGCGAGCATCTGTGGCCAAGTTTTTAAGGGCGCACGGTGGATGCCTTGGCACCAGGAACCGATGAAGGACGTGAGAGGCCGCGATAGGCCCCGGGGAGCTGCCAACTGAGCTTTGATCCGGGGGTGTCCGAATGGGGAAACCCGGCAGTCGTCATGGGCTGTCACCCATGCCTGAACACATAGGGCATGTGGAGGGAACGAGGGGAAGTGAAACATCTCAGTACCCTCAGGAAGAGAAAACAACCGTGATTCCGGGAGTAGTGGCGAGCGAAACCGGATGAGGCCAAACCGTATGCGTGTGATACCCGGCAGGGGTTGCGCATGCGGGGTTGTGGGAATGAGCTTGATCGGTCTGCCGGCCGGTCGGCGAGTCAGAAACCGTTGATGTAGTCGAAGGACATGCGAAAGGTCCGGCGTAGAGGGTAAGACCCCCGTAGACGAAACATCAGCGGCTTGCTTGCTCATCTCCCAAGTAGCACGGGGCCCGAGAAATCCCGTGTGAATCTGGCGGGACCACCCGCTAAGCCTAAATATTCCCTGGTGACCGATAGCGGATAGTACCGTGAGGGAATGGTGAAAAGTACCGCGGGAGCGGAGTGAAATAGTACCTGAAACCGTGTGCCTACAAGCCGTGGGAGCGTCGCTGTATGTGCTTGCACATACAGTCGTGACTGCGTGCCTTTTGAAGAATGAGCCTGCGAGTTAGCGGTGTGTAGCGAGGTTAACCCGTGTGGGGAAGCCGTAGCGAAAGCGAGTCCGAATAGGGCGATTGAGTTGCACGCTCTAGACCCGAAGCGGAGTGATCTAGCCATGGGCAGGTTGAAGCGGAGGTAAGACTTCGTGGAGGACCGAACCCACCAGGGTTGAAAACCTGGGGGATGACCTGTGGTTAGGGGTGAAAGGCCAATCAAACTCCGTGATAGCTGGTTCTCCCCGAAATGCATTTAGGTGCAGCGTCGTGTGTTTCTTGCCGGAGGTAGAGCACTGGATAGGCGATGGGCCCTACCGGGTTACTGACCTTAGCCAAACTCCGAATGCCGGTAAGTGAGAGCACGGCAGTGAGACTGTGGGGGATAAGCTCCATGGTCGAGAGGGAAACAGCCCAGAGCATCGACTAAGGCCCCTAAGCGTACGCTAAGTGGGAAAGGATGTGGAGTCGCAGAGACAACCAGGAGGTTGGCTTAGAAGCAGCCACCCTTGAAAGAGTGCGTAATAGCTCACTGGTCAAGTGATTCCGCGCCGACAATGTAGCGGGGCTCAAGCGTACCGCCGAAGTCGTGTCATTGCAGCAATAGGGCCAACGCCCGCTGTGATGGGTAGGGGAGCGTCGTGTGCCGGGTGAAGCAGCAGCGGAAGCTAGTTGTGGACGGTTCACGAGTGAGAATGCAGGCATGAGTAGCGATACACACGTGAGAAACGTGTGCGCCGATTGACTAAGGGTTCCTGGGTCAAGCTGATCTGCCCAGGGTAAGTCGGGACCTAAGGCGAGGCCGACAGGCGTAGTCGATGGACAACCGGTTGATATTCCGGTACCCGCTTTGAAACGCCCAATATCGAATCAGGCGATGCTAAGTCCGTGAAGCCGTTCCGGACCCTTCGGGGAAAGGAAAGTGGTGGAGCCGACGAACCAGACTTGTAGTAGGTAAGCGATGGGGTGACGCAGGAAGGTAGTCCAGCCCGGGCGGTGGTTGTCCCGGGGTAAGGGTGTAGGCCGAGGGGTAGGCAAATCCGTCCCTCATTAAGGCTGAGACCTGATGCCGAGCCGATTGTGGTGAAGTGGATGATCCTATGCTGTCGAGAAAAGCCTCTAGCGAGTTTCATGGCGGCCCGTACCCTAAACCGACTCAGGTGGTCAGGTAGAGAATACCGAGGCGTTCGGGTGAACTATGGTTAAGGAACTCGGCAAAATGCCCCCGTAACTTCGGGAGAAGGGGGGCCATCACTGGTGATCGGACTTGCTCCGTGAGCTGGGGGTGGCCGCAGAGACCAGCGAGAAGCGACTGTTTACTAAAAACACAGGTCCGTGCGAAGCCGTAAGGCGATGTATACGGACTGACGCCTGCCCGGTGCTGGAACGTTAAGGGGACCGGTTAGTGACCTTTCGGGGTTGCGAAGCTGAGAACTTAAGCGCCAGTAAACGGCGGTGGTAACTATAACCATCCTAAGGTAGCGAAATTCCTTGTCGGGTAAGTTCCGACCTGCACGAATGGCGTAACGACTTCTCGACTGTCTCAACCATAGGCCCGGTGAAATTGCACTACGAGTAAAGATGCTCGTTTCGCGCAGCAGGACGGAAAGACCCCGGGACCTTTACTACAGTTTGATATTGGTGTTCGGTTCGGCTTGTGTAGGATAGGTGGGAGACTTTGAAGCCGTGACGCCAGTCATGGTGGAGTCGCCGTTGAAATACCACTCTGGTCGTGCTGGATGTCTAACCTCGGTCCGTGATCCGGATCAGGGACAGTGTCTGATGGGTAGTTTAACTGGGGCGGTTGCCTCCCAAAGGGTAACGGAGGCGCCCAAAGGTTCCCTCAGCCTGGTTGGCAATCAGGTGTTGAGTGTAAGTGCACAAGGGAGCTTGACTGTGAGACCGACGGGTCGAGCAGGGACGAAAGTCGGGACTAGTGATCCGGCGGTGGCTTGTGGAAGCGCCGTCGCTCAACGGATAAAAGGTACCCCGGGGATAACAGGCTGATCTTCCCCAAGAGTCCATATCGACGGGATGGTTTGGCACCTCGATGTCGGCTCGTCGCATCCTGGGGCTGGAGTCGGTCCCAAGGGTTGGGCTGTTCGCCCATTAAAGCGGTACGCGAGCTGGGTTTAGAACGTCGTGAGACAGTTCGGTCCCTATCCGCTGTGCGCGTAGGAATATTGAGAAGGGCTGTCCCTAGTACGAGAGGACCGGGACGGACGAACCTCTGGTGTGCCAGTTGTCCTGCCAAGGGCATGGCTGGTTGGCTACGTTCGGGAGGGATAACCGCTGAAAGCATCTAAGCGGGAAGCCTGCTTCAAGATGAGTATTCCCACCTCCTTGAGAGGGTAAGGCTCCCAGTAGACGACTGGGTTGATAGGCCAGATGTGGAAGCCCGGTAACGGGTGGAGCTGACTGGTACTAATAGGCCGAGGGCTTGTCCTCAGTTGCTCGCGTCCACTGTGTTAGTTCTGAAGCAACGAACGGTTGCTGGTTTCTAGAGCTAGAACACAACTACAGAGTGTGCTTGTTCGCTCGAAACCGATAGGGTTTCGGTGGTCATAGCGTTAGGGAAACGCCCGGTTACATTCCGAACCCGGAAGCTAAGCCTTTCAGCGCCGATGGTACTGCAGGGGGGACCCTGTGGGAGAGTAGGACGCCGCCGAACAATCTTTCAAAGGACCCTTGGTCCAGCGTTCAACGCTGGACCAAGGGTCCTTTTGTTTTTTCACCTCTTTACGCCGAAGCGCGGCCATGGGTTGGTTGCGCGAGAATGACTAGCGGTACCCCGAAGACAGGAGTCACACCCATGTCCAACTCTCCCGACGATCGTCCGGAGCGCGAGCCTCGTCGCAACGACGGCGGTGACAGGGGCGGCTACCGCGGGGGCCGTGACGACCGTGGCGGTGACCGCGGTGGCTTCCGCCGCGACGACCGCGGTGGCCGTCCGACCGGTGGTGGCGGCGGTTTCCGCCGTGACGACCGTGGCGGGCGCCCCGCCGGCGACCGTCCCAGCGGCGGCGGCTTCCGTGGCCGCGACGACCGCGGTGGCGACCGTCCCTCGTACCCCCGCCGTGACGACGACCGTGGCGGCCGTCCCACCGGTGGCGGCGGCGGCGGTTTCCGCCGTGACGACCGTGGTGGCGACCGTCCGTCGTACCCGCGTCGCGACGACCGTCCCAGCTACCCGCGCCGTGACGACGACCGTGGCGGCCGTCCCGTGAGCGGTGGTTTCCGCGGTGGTCGTGACGACCGCGGTGGCGACCGTCCCTCGTTCCCCCGCCGTGACGATGACCGTGGTGGGCGTCCGTCCTACCCGCGTCGTGACGACGAGCGCGGTGGTTTCCGTGGCGGTCGTGACGACCGTGGTGGCGACCGCCCCTCGTACCCGCGTCGTGACGACCGTGGTGGCGACCGTCCGTCCTACCCGCGCCGTGACGACGACCGTGGTGGTTTCCGCGGTGGTCGTGACGACCGTGGTGGCGACCGTCCGTCCTACCCGCGTCGCGATGACGACCGTGGTGGTTTCCGTGGCGGTCGTGATGACCGTGGTGGCGACCGTCCCTCGTACCCGCGTCGTGACGACCGTGGTGGGGACCGTCCCTCGTTCCCCCGCCGTGACGATGACCGTGGTGGGCGTCCGTCCTACCCGCGTCGTGACGACGAGCGCGGTGGTTTCCGTGGCGGTCGTGACGACCGTGGTGGCGACCGCCCCTCGTACCCGCGTCGTGACGACCGTGGTGGCGACCGTCCGTCCTACCCGCGCCGTGACGACGAGCGTGGTGGTTTCCGCGGTGGCCGTGATGACCGTGGTGGCGACCGCCCGTCGTACCCGCGTCGTGACGACCGTGGTGGGGACCGTCCCTCGTACCCCCGCCGTGATGACGAGCGTGGTGGGCGTCCGTCCTACCCGCGTCGCGATGACGACCGCGGTGGTTTCCGTGGCGGTCGTGACGACCGTGGTGGCGACCGTCCGTCGTACCCGCGTCGTGACGACCGTGGTGGGGACCGTCCCTCGTACCCCCGCCGTGATGACGAGCGTGGTGGGCGTCCGTCCTACCCGCGTCGTGACGACGAGCGCGGTGGTTTCCGCGGTGGCCGTGACGACCGTGGTGGCGACCGCCCCTCGTACCCCCGCCGCGACGACCGCGGTGGCGACCGTGGTGGGTTCCGTGGTGGCCGCGATGACCGTGGTGGCTACCGTGGCCGCGACGACCGTGGCGGCGACCGTGACTTCCGCTCCGACCGCGACCCGGTCAAGCGGCTCCCGATCGACGACGACGTCACCGGGCACGAGATCGACGCCGACGTGCGTCAGGAGCTCCTGAGCCTGCCCAAGGGCCTGGCCGAGGAGGTCTCGCGCAACCTGGTCATGGTGGCCCGGCTCATCGACGAGGACCCCGAGCAGGCGTACGCGTACGCCCGGATCGCCCTGCGTCTGGCCTCCCGCGTCGCCGCCGTCCGTGAGGCCGCCGGCTTCGCCGCGTACGCCACGCAGAAGTACAGCGAGGCCCTCGCCGAGTTCCGTGCCTCCAAGCGGATGACCGGCTCCGTCGAGCTGTGGCCCGTCATGGCCGACTGCGAGCGCGGCCTCGGCCGTCCGGAGCGGGCCCTGGCCATGGCCGGCGAACCCGAGGTGCAGAAGCTGGACAAGGCCGGCCAGGTCGAGATGCGTCTGGTCGCCGCCGGTGCCCGCCGGGACATGGGCGAGCTCGACGCCGCCATCGTGACCCTGCAGAGCCCGGAGCTGGCCTCCAACTCCGTCCAGCCCTGGACCGCGCGCCTGCGCTACGCCTACGCCGACGCCCTGCTGGCCGCAGGCCGTGAGGACGAGGCCCGCGAGTGGTTCGCGAAGACCCTTGAGGCCGACAAGGACGGGGCGACCGACGCCTCGGACCGCCTGGCCGAGATCGACGGGGTCGAGTTCGTCGACGCCGCCGCCGTCGAGGAGGAGGAGGCGGCGGACCTCGCCGACGACCTCGACGACGCGGACGACGAGGACGAGGACGAGGCCGAGGTGGCCGCCGCCGAGCGGGCCGCCGACCAGGCCGAGTACTACGACGAGGACGACGAGGAGTACGAGCCCCTCGACGAGGCCGACGTCGACGTGACCGACGAGATCGTGGTCGTCGAGGACGACGAGCGCGACAAGGCGTAAGCCGGACGAAAGGGCGGCACCCCCTCGGGGGTGCCGCCCTTTCGCATGTCCGGAGTGGTGCGCCCCCGGTCAGTCCACGCTGCGCAGGACCAGGCCGGTGGCCGGCTTCGGGCCGAAGGAGGTCGACTTCCGGGGCATCGTGACGCCCTGGCGGGCCAGGTCCCGGACCACCGCCTCCCGTACGGGGTGCAGCAGGACGGCCGTGCCGCCGTGGCGTTCGGCCATGGCCACGGTGGCGGGGGCGTCGTGGATGTACGTGATCTGGTCGGGGGCGTCCGGGACCTGCCACAGGGCGTCGAGCAGGGTCGCGTGCAGCACCGTCGCGTCCAGCCGGCGCCAGGCCTCGGGCCGGTCGTGGCGGACGGTGCGCTCGATGAGGGCCGGATCCGGGTCGGTGACCAGGTGGAAGGTGCCGTCGCCGGTGAGCAGGAAGGCGTTGCCGCGTTCCGAGGCGTCGGCGAGGGCCTCCAGGGCCAGGGGGAGCGGGCCGTCGACCGGGCGGACCCGGAAGGAGCCGTCGAGGGCGGCCAGCGCGCGCGACAGCGGCAGGCGGCGCAGCATCCGGTGGATGGCGCGGACCTGGAGCGGATAGCGGGCGGTGTCCACGAGCAGGACGAGGCCGAAGTCCCACGGGGTGGGCGAGCCGTGCTCCTGCTGGAGGCGCAGGTAGGTGGCCCAGCGGTGGTGGCCGTCGGCGATCAGGGCCTGGCGGTGGCCGAGGTCGTCGGTGACGGCGGCCAGCTCGGCGGGGTCGGTGATGGCCCACAGGCTGTGGCAGAAGCCGTCCTCCGTGACGGTCGACAGCAGCGGGGGCCGGCGGGCGGCGGTGGCCTCGACGACCGCGGCCGCTCCCGTGCCGGGGCCGTCGCCCAGGTACGTCAGGAGGAGGGGTTCGAGGTTGGCCGACGTGGCGCGCATCAGGCCCGCCCGGTCGGTGACCACGTCCGGCATGACGTCCTCGTGCGGCAGGACGATGCCGTCCCCGGCTTCGGACAGGGCGAGGGCGCCGATGATGCCGCGCTGGAGGACCCCGGCCCTGCGCTGTTCGTAGACGTAGAGGGCGGGCTGCGGGTCGGCGCTGAGGATGCCCTCGGCGAGCCAGTCCCGGAGGGTGCGGGCGGCCTGCTCGTTGCGCGCGGCGGGGGTTTCGGCCTGCGGCAGGATCAGCCGCACGATGTTGTGCGGATCGGCGGATTCGAGGTAGTCGACTCCGTCGGGGCGCACGACCACGTCGTACGGCGGGGAGGTCACGGCGGCGAGGCTGCCGACGCGCTGCGGGACGTAGCGCAGTCCGTGGAAGGGGATCAGGCGCAGCCCGTGCTCCGCGTTGCCAGGTGTGGTCATTGGTGCATGGTAAGACCCGTCTCGCGATGCGGGATGATCGGGTGACCGACCTCGATCGGTGCAAAATCGGACAAGATCGATCCAAAGAAGCCCTGGAAATCAGCGGGGCGCGGAATCAGCGAATGAGGAGCGGCCAGATGACCCGGCAGAGCAGGACCACCCCCGCTGGCAGTCGGCGCGGTCTCCACCAGGCCTACGACACGGCTCTGCTGGACCTCGACGGGGTGGTGTACGCGGGCGGTCTGGCCATCGCGCACGCGGCGGAGTCCCTCGCCGCGGCCCGGGCCGCGGGGATGCACCTCGCGTACGTCACCAACAACGCGCTGCGCACCCCGGAAGCCGTCGCCGCTCACCTGGGCGAGCTCGGCATCCCCACGGATCCGGCCGAGGTGATCACCTCCGCGCAGGCGGTGGCCCGGCTGATCGCGGAGCAGGTGGAGCCGGGGTCGAAGGTGCTGGTGATCGGCGGGGAGGGGCTGCGGGTCGCGCTGCGCGAGCGGGGGCTGGTGCCGGTGGACTCGGCCGACGAGGAGGGGCTGGCGGCCGTCGTACAGGGGTACGGGGGGCCGGACCTGGCGTGGGGGCGGTTCGCGGAGGCCGCGTACGCCGTCAACCGCGGGGTGCCGTGGTTCGCGTCGAACACCGACCTGACGATCCCGGGGGCGCGGGGGATCGCGCCGGGCAACGGGGCCGCCGTGGAGGTCGTACGGATCGCGACGGGGGCGGAGCCGCAGGTGGCGGGGAAGCCGCTGCCCCCGATGCACCGGGAGACGGTGCTGCGGACCGGGGCGGAGCGTCCGCTGGTGGTCGGGGACCGGCTGGACACCGACATCGAGGGCGCCTTCAACGGGGAGGTGGACTCGCTGCTGGTGCTGACCGGGGTGACGGACGCGGCGCAGCTGCTGCGGGCGGAGCCCAGGCACCGGCCGACGTACGTGGACCGGGACCTGCGCGGGCTGCTGACCGGGCAGCCGGAGGTGGAGCCGGACGGGGAGGGCTTCCGCTGCGGCGGGTGGACGGCGGTCGCGCTGGACGAGGTGCTGGACCTGCGGGGCGAGGGGGAGCCCCTGGACGGGCTGCGGGCGCTGTGCGCGGCGGCGTGGACGCGGGCGGGGGAGGGCTCCTGCGTGCTGGACGCCGGGAAGGCCCTGGCCCTGCTGGGGCTCCAGGGGTTCCAGGGGGCGTAGGGGGTGTTCGGCCGATCGAGGGAATCATCTCGGCCGCAGGGTAGGCTAACCTAACTTCCGTGTTGGTTGAGAGTCCCCCCGAACAGAGCTCGGCGCCGGCCGCCGCCCGTGCGCGCCACGGCGCCCGAGCGGCCGGTCTGCTGGCCGCCCTCGTCGTGCTGGCCCTGGTGGTGGTGGCGAGCATCGCCGTCGGCGCCAGGGCGATGCCCCTGGAACAGGTCTGGCACGGCCTGTTCCACTTCACGGGGACCACCGAGGACGTGGTCGTACGGGACCTGAGGATCCCGCGCACCCTCCTGGGCGTGATGGTCGGACTGGCCCTCGGCCTGTCCGGGGCGGTGATGCAGGCGCTGACCCGCAATCCGCTGGCCGAGCCCGGCATCCTCGGCGTCAACGCGGGCGCCGCGGCGGCCGTCGTCTCGGCGATCAGCTTCCTCGGGGCGGACTCCCTCGACGAGTTCGTGTGGTGGGCCTTCCTCGGAGCCGCCCTCGTCTCGGTCCTCGTCTACGTGCTCGGCGGCAGCCGCAGCGCGACGCCGGTGCGGCTCGCGCTCGCGGGTACGGCGGCCAGCGCGGCGCTCGTCGGCTACATCAACGCGGTCCAGCTGATGGACAGCAAGGCCCTGGACAAGCTGCGCTTCTGGACGGTGGGTTCGCTCGCCTCCGCCACCACGGACACCGTCACGCAGGTGGCGCCCTTCCTGCTCGCCGGGGCCGCCCTCGCGCTCGCTCTCGGCCGGCCGCTCAACGCGATGGCCCTGGGCGACGACACCGCGCGGGCACTCGGTGCGCACCTGACCCGGACCCGCGTCGCGGCCATGGTCGCCATCACCCTGCTGTGCGGGGCCGCGACCGCCGCGTGCGGGCCGATCGTCTTCGTCGGGCTGATGATCCCGCACCTGGTGCGCCTGGTCACCGGACCCGACATGCGCTGGGTGCTCGCGTACTCGGCGGTCCTGTCGCCCGTGCTGCTGCTGGGCGCCGACGTGGTCGGACGGGTCGTCACCCGGCCCGGCGAACTCCAGGTCGGCATCGTCACCGCGCTCATCGGCGGCCCCGTCTTCATCTACCTGGTTCGGCGCAAGAGGATGGCCCAGCTGTGACCGCGACCCCCCTCGCCCCGGCGGACACGACCGCGCGGACGCCGGTCGAGGGCGCCCGGCTGCGCGCCCTGCGCGGACCCGGCGGCGTCTCGCTGCGCGTCGAGGGCCGCGCCCTGGTGACCGGGGCGGTGCTCGCCGCCGTGGGGCTGGCCCTGGCGGTCGTGCTCATCGGCACCGGCGACTTCGAGATCGCCCCGGCGGACGTCGTACGGACCCTGCTGGGCAACGGCAGCCCCGCCGACGACTTCATCGTCAACGACCTGCGGCTGCCGCGGGTGCTGGTCGCGGTGCTGGTCGGCGCGGCCCTCGGGATGGCCGGGGCGGTCTTCCAGTCCGTCTCGCGCAATCCGCTCGGCTCCCCCGACCTGCTCGGCTTCGGGTACGGCTCGGCCGTCGGCGCGCTCGTCGTCATCGTCCTGTTCAAGGGCGGTGCGACCGAGGTCGCGGCGGGCGCGGTGGCGGGCGGGGTGCTCGCGGGCGCCGCCGTCTACCTGCTCGCGTACAAGCAGGGGGTCCACGGCTACCGGCTGGTGCTCGTCGGCATCGGCTCCTCCGCGGTCCTCGTCGCCGTCATCCAGTACCTGATCGCCAAGGCGCAGCTCGTCGAGGCCACCCGGGCGATGGTCTGGCTGACCGGTTCGCTGGCCGGCCGCGACTGGTCCCAGGTCTGGCCGCTGCTGGCCACCTGTGCGCTGCTGTTCCCGCTGGTCCTCGGGCAGAACCGGGCCCTGCGGATGATCGAGATGGGCGACGACTCCGCGTACGCGCTCGGCGTGCCGGTGGAGCGGACCCGGATGCTGCTGATGCTCGCCGCGGTCCTGCTGACCACCGCGGCGGCCGCCGCGGCCGGGCCGATCAGCTTCGTCGCCCTCGCCGCGCCCCAGCTGGCCCGGCGGCTGACCCGCTCGCCCGGCCCGAACCTGCTCACCGGCGCGCTGATGGGCGCCGTCCTGCTGCTGGCCTCCGACCTGGCCTCGCAGCGGGCCTTCGGCGCCGACCAGCTGCCGGTGGGCGTGGTGACCGGTCTGGTCGGCGGCGTCTACCTGCTCTGGCTGCTCGTCACCGAGCGCAGGGCGGGACGCATATGAGCGCGCGGGGCGCCAGGCCCCCCGCGCCCGGCAACGAGCCCGGCAAGGCGCCGGGCCCTACGAGGAGTACCCACGTGCAGCGGCTGACCGCGGAGAACGTCACCCTCGGCTACGACCAGCGGGTCATCGCCGAGAACCTGTCGGTGGAGATCCCCGACAACTCCTTCACCGTGATCGTCGGCCCCAACGCCTGCGGCAAGTCCACGCTGCTGCGCGCCCTGTCGCGGATGCTGAAGCCGTCCGCCGGGCGGGTGCTGCTGGACGGTCAGGCCATCTCCTCGCTGCCGGCGAAGAAGGTGGCCAGGACGCTGGGGCTGCTCCCGCAGTCCTCGATCGCGCCCGACGGGATCACCGTCGCCGACCTGGTCTCGCGCGGCCGCTACCCGCACCAGGGGCTGCTGCGCCAGTGGTCGGAGCAGGACGAGCGGATCGTCGCCGAGTCGATGGCCTCGACCGGGGTCGCCGAACTGGCCGACCGGGCCGTGGACGAACTGTCGGGCGGGCAGCGCCAGCGGGTGTGGATCGCGATGGCGCTGGCCCAGCAGACCCCGCTGCTGCTCCTGGACGAGCCGACGACCTACCTGGACATCCAGCACCAGCTCGACGTGCTCGACCTGTGCGCGGAGCTCCACGAGAACCAGGGCCGGACCCTGGTGGCGGTGCTGCACGACCTCAACCACGCGGCCCGCTACGCCACCCACCTGATCGCCCTGCGCGGCGGTGTCGTCGTCGCCGAGGGCCCGCCCGCCGAGGTGGTCACCGCGGAACTGGTGGAGGAGGTCTTCGGGGTGCGCTGCCAGATCATCGACGACCCGGAGACCGGGACCCCGCTGGTGGTCCCCGCCGCCCGGCAGGCCCGCGCCAGGACGGCCGCCTGAGGCCGCGGCCGGGCCGGCCGGCCCGGCCGGCGGCTCAGAGCATGCTCTTGAGCCGCAGCAGGTCCCGGAAGCCGGCCTCCAGGCGGACCCGGCCCGAGGCCCAGGCCTTGGCGAACTTCAGCTCGCCCGCGACCAGCGCAAGCAGGTCGTCGCCGGCCATCGCGAGCCGGATCTCGGCCTTGGCGCGCGGCGGGCCCGGGGCGACCGCGTCCACCCGGATCCGGCCGCCGTCGAGACGTCCGGAAAAGGTCTGGTCGAGGTCGGTGACGTGACAGCTCAGGGACCGGTCGAAGGCGGCCGCGCCGCGCACGCCGTCATCGGCCCGCGCCAGGTTGTCGGAGAGTCGGTCGAGTGCGTCGCGGCACTCCTGGATCGTAGCCATGGTGATCACGACCGTACCGCAGAGCCCTGCGCGGCCGGACCCGCGCTTCGGGGTAGCGTCGGGGCATGACCGACGACGTGTCCGGGAGCGTTCCGGACGTCCCCGAGGAGCCCGTGGCGGAGCCCGCCCGGGAGCCTGCGGGCCCCGCTCCGCTGGGCCTCGTACGCACCCCCACCGGCCACGCCGGCGTCGACGCGCACCTGGAGCGGCTGGCCGACGCCGACCACCTGCCTGCGGACGAGCACGCCGCGGTGTACGAGGATGTCCACGGGGGACTGCGCGAGGCGCTGACCGCGCTGGACGCACCGCCCGTCCCCGGACCTTACGAAAACAGGAGCTGAACCGAACGTGGCAGGAGTGGCACGCCGCCGCCTGGACGCCGAACTGGTACGCCGCAGCATGGCCCGCTCGCGTGAGCACGCGGCCCAGCTGATCGCCGCGGGGCGGGTCACCGTCGGCGGCGCCACCGCGACCAAACCGGCCACGCAGGTCGAGACCAGCGCGGCCCTCGTCGTCCTCAAGGACGACAGCGACCCCGACTACGTCTCCCGGGGCGGCCACAAGCTGGCCGGCGCCCTCGCCGCGTTCCGCCCCCAGGGGCTGGAGGTCGAGGGCCGGCGGGCGCTGGACGCGGGGGCCTCGACCGGCGGCTTCACCGACGTGCTGCTGCGCGCGGGCGTGGCCCACGTCGTCGCCGTGGACGTCGGCTACGGGCAGCTCGCCTGGTCGCTGCAGAGCGACGAGCGGGTCACCGTCAAGGACCGTACGAACGTCCGCGAACTGACGGTCGAGCTGATCGACGGGGTCCCCGTCGACCTGGTCGTCGGCGACCTGTCGTTCATCTCCATCGGGCTGGTGCTTCCGGCGCTGGTGCGCTGCACGGCGCCCGGTGCGGACCTGGTGCTGATGGTCAAGCCGCAGTTCGAGGTCGGCAAGGAGCGCCTGGGCAGCGGGGGCGTGGTGCGCAGCCCCGAGCTGCGGGCGGAGGCCGTGCGGGAGGTCGCGGCGCAGGCCTGGAAGCTGGGGCTGGGCGTGCTCGGGGTGACGGCGAGCCCGCTGCCGGGGCCGTCGGGGAACGTCGAGTACTTTCTGTGGCTCCGGGCGGGGGCACCCGCGCTCGACCCGGGGGATGTCGATCGTGCAGTGGCGGAGGGGCCGCAGTGACAGACGCGTCAGCAGTTTCGGCAGTTTCGGCAGTTTCGGGGGGCCCGGGGGACCGGGAGGGGGAGGTGCGGACGGTCTTCCTGCTCGCGCACACCGGGCGGCCGGCGGCCATCCGCAGCGCGGAGCTGGTTGTGCTCGGTCTGCTGCGCTCGGGCCTGCGGGTCAGGGTGCTGGAGCAGGAGGCGCGGGACCTGCCGCTGCCGCCCGAGGTGGAGCTCGTCGCCGAGTGCACGCCGAAGGTGTTCGACGGGTGCGAGCTGCTGATCGTGCTGGGCGGGGACGGGACCCTGCTGCGCGGGGCGGAGTTCGCGCGCGGTTCGGGGGTGCCGATGCTGGGCGTCAACCTGGGCCGGGTGGGCTTCCTCGCCGAGGCAGAGCGGGACGACCTGGACAAGGTCGTGGACCGGGTGGTGTCGCGGTCGTACGAGGTCGAGGAGCGGATGACCCTCGACGTGCTCGTGCGGACCAACGGTGACGTGGTGCACCGGGACTGGGCGCTGAACGAGGCCGCCGTCCAGAAGGTGTCGGCGGAGCGGATGCTGGAGGTGGTCCTGGAGATCGACGGGCGCCCGGTGACCGGCTTCGGCTGCGACGGGATCGTCTGCGCGACGCCGACCGGCTCGACGGCGTACGCCTTCTCGGCGGGCGGGCCGGTGGTCTGGCCGGAGGTGGAGGCGCTGCTGATGGTGCCGATCAGCGCGCACGCGCTGTTCGCGAAGCCGCTGGTGACCTCGCCCACCTCGGTGCTGGCGGTGGAGGTGCAGCACGGAACCCCGCACGGGGCGCTGTGGTGCGACGGGCGCCGGACGCTGGAGCTGCCGTCGGGGGCGCGCGTCGAGGTGCGCCGGGGCACGGTGCCGGTGCGGCTCGCCCGCCTGCACCACGCGTCGTTCACGGACCGGCTGGTCGCCAAGTTCGCGCTGCCGGTGTCGGGCTGGCGGGGCGCCCCGCACGAGACCAACTGAACACGTAATAGCACATGCGTTCGTAGAACTCCGGGCGGGTGACGTCACATGGCACCCGGGAAACCTCGGTATCGTCGTCCCGTGCTTGAGGAGATGCGGATACGGTCGCTCGGGGTCATCGACGACGCGGTGGTCGAGCTGTCGCCCGGTTTCACCGCGGTGACCGGCGAGACCGGCGCGGGCAAGACGATGGTCGTCACCAGCCTCGGGCTGCTGCTCGGCGGCCGCGCCGACCCGGCCCTGGTGCGGATCGGGGCCAAGGCGGCGGTGGTGGAGGGGCGCATCGTGCTGCGCCCCGACGCGCCCGCCGCGCTGCGCGCGCTGGAGGCCGGCGCCGAGCTCGACGAGGGCGCCCTGCTGATCAGCCGGACGGTGTCCGCCGAGGGGCGTTCGCGCGCCCACGTCGGCGGCCGCTCCGTCCCCGTCGGGCTGCTCGGCGAGCTCGCCGACGACCTGGTCGCCGTCCACGGACAGACCGACCAGCAGGGGCTGCTGCGGCCCGCCCGGCAGCGGCAGGCCCTCGACCGGTACGCCGGGGACGCGGTCGCCGCCCCCCTGGAGAAGTACGCGGGCGCCTACCGGCGGCTGCGGGCCGTCGCCGTCGAGCTGGACGAGATCACCACCCGGGCCCGGGAACGGGCCCAGGAGGCGGACCTGCTGCGCTTCGGCCTCGACGAGATCGCCGCCCTGGAACCCCTGCCCGGCGAGGACGCCGAGCTGGCCGCGGAGGCCGAGCGGCTCGGGCACGCCGAATCGCTGGCCTCCGCCGCGCAGGCGGCGCACGGGGCCCTCGCCGGGGACGTGGAGGACCCGGAGGGCGTCGACGCCAACACGCTCGTCGCCGGTGCCCACCGGGCCCTGGAATCCGTACGCTCCCACGACCCGGTACTCGGCGGGCTCGCGGACCGGATCGGGGAGCTCGGGATCCTGCTCGCCGACGTGGCCGGGGAACTCGCCGGGTACGCCGACGACCTCGACGCCGACCCGCTGCGGCTCGCCGCGGTGGAGGAGCGGCGGGCGGCGCTGACCCAGCTGGTGCGCAAGTACGGGGACGCCGAGGGCGGGCTGGGAGCCGTACTGGAGTGGGCCGAGCGGGGATCGAAGCGGCTGCTGGAACTGGACGGCGACGACGAGCGGATCGGCGAGCTCACCGCCGAACGCGACGCGCTGCGCGGCGAACTGTCCGCCCTGGCCCAGGCCTTGACGGACGCCCGGACCGAGGCCGCCGCGCGGTTCGCCGCCGACGTGACCGCCGAGCTCGCCTCCCTCGCCATGCCGCACGCGCGGGTGACCTTCGACATCCGCCAGACGGAGGACGCCGAGGGCGTCGAGGTCGGCGGGCGGCCGGTCGCGTACGGGCCCTCGGGCGCGGACGAGGTCGAGCTGCTGCTGGCGCCGCACCCCGGCGCCCAGCCGCGGCCGATCGCCAAGGGCGCTTCCGGCGGTGAGCTGTCGCGGGTCATGCTCGCGGTGGAAGTCGTCTTCGCCGGCTCCGACCCGGTGCCCACGTACCTCTTCGACGAGGTCGACGCGGGCGTCGGCGGCAAGGCCGCCGTCGAGGTCGGGCGACGGCTGGCGAAGCTGGCCAGGTCTGCCCAGGTCGTCGTCGTCACCCACCTCCCGCAGGTGGCGGCCTTCGCGGACCGGCAGCTGCTCGTGGAGAAGACCGTCGACGGATCGGTGACCCGCTCCGGCGTGACCGTCCTGGAGGGCGAGGACCGCATCCGCGAGCTGTCGCGGATGCTGGCCGGCCAGGAGGACTCGCAGACGGCCCGGGCCCACGCGGAGGAACTCCTGGAGGCGGCGCGCGCGGACGCCTGAGCGAACGCGCGCCCGCACGCGGGCGGATACCGACGGGGGCCCGGAACGCACGTCGTTCCGGGCCCCCGTCGGCGTCCGAAGGGCGTCGGGGTGACATGAAACTAGCCCGTGTGGGTGAGGCTGGGGGGCGTACGGCGGTATCTCGCACGGGATCCGCACCCGTATGGTCCCGGAACGCGCGTGCGGACTGGCATCCTGGGCGACGTCTCTGACCCCTCACCCTGGAGCTTCGGCCCGTGAGCAGCTCCCCGGTCTCCCTCCCGGTTCCCGCACAGCCGTACGGGCGGCCCCCGCTGCGTACCGTCCAGGTCCTCGGCGGCGCGGGTGCGGGCAGCTGCGCGCACGTGCGGTCCCTGGCGACCGGGCTCGCCGCCCGGGGCGTGCGGGTGACCGTGTGCGCCCCCGTCGCGGCGGAGGGCGAGTACGACTTCACCGGCGCGGGCGCGCAGTTCACCCCGGACGCGGTGAGCGCCCTGCGGGCCGCCTGCGCGGGCGCCGACGTGGTGCACGCCCACGGCCTGCGGGCCGGGATGCGGGCCGCGCTGGCCCTGCGCGGCGGCGGGCGGCGGGTACCGCTCGTGGTGACCTGGCACGGGGGCGCCCCCGAGCCCGCGGGCGCGCTCGGGCGGCTGAGCCGGCTGCTGGAACGGCGCGTGGCACGGGCCGCCGCCGTGGTGCTGGGCGCCTCCTCCGACCAGGTCGACCTGGCACGGCGGCGCGGGGCCCGCGACGCCCGCCTCGCCGCCCCGGCCGTACCCGTCGCGACGGCCGGCGAACCGGCCGCCGAAGCCGGCAAGACCCGGGCGGAACTGGGCGCCGTGGAACGGCCCCTGGTGATCGCCGTGGGCAGTCTCGTGGCCCGCCGCGGCTACGCCCTGCTGCTCGACGCGGCCCGCGCCTGGCGGGTGCTGGACCCGCTCCCGCTGCTGGTGATCGCGGGGGAGGGGCCGCTGCGGTCCGAACTCGCCCGGCGGATCGAGGCGGAGGGCCTCCCCGTACGTCTGCTGGGCCGCCGCCGGGACGCGGACCGCCTGCTGGCCGCGGCCGACGTGGCGGTGCTCCCGAGCCGCTGGGAGGGCCGCTCCCTGCTGGCCCAGGAGGCGCTGCGGGCCGGGGTGGCCCTGGTGGCCACGGAGGTCGGCGGGGTCCCGGAGCTGGTGGGCGACGCGGCGGTCCTCGTCCCGTACGGGGACCCGGGCGCCCTCGCCGGCGCGGTGGCCGGCCTGCTCCACGACCCGGACCGCCGTGCGGCCCTCGCCCTCGCCGGCCGCGCCCAGGCCGCGACCTGGCCCTCGGAGGACGAGACGGTGGCCCAGGTCCTCTCGGTCTACGACGAACTGATGGAACGCCACCGCCCCTGACCTCGCCGAGGGGTCCCTGCGGCCGACGCCGGCCCGGAGGCCGCGCCCGCCCCCCGCCCCCTCAGGAAGGCGTCGCGTGCCTCCGGGCCCGGAGGGCCAGGCTCAGGGAGAGGACCGTTTCCGGGTCGTCCAGGTCGGTGCCCAGCAGTTCCGAGATGCGGGCCAGGCGGTTGTACAGGGTCTGGCGGTTCAGGTGGAGCTCCCGGGCCGTCTCCGCCTTGCGGCCCGCGTGGGCCAGGTACGTCTCCAGGGTGGGCAGCAGCGGCGGCCGCGAGTTCGCGTCGTGGACCCGCAGCGCGCCGATCGCGCGGTCCACGAACGCCGCCAGGTCGGGGTGCTCGCGCAGCCGCCACAGCAGCAGGTCGATGTCCAGGCGCCGGGCGTCGTACCAGGGGCGGGCCGGGAGCCCGTGCGCCGCCGTGGCCGTCTCGGCGGCGTGCCGCAGCCCGGCCGAGGCCGCCGCCCAGCTGCCCGGGACGCCGACGACCACCGCCGGCGGGGCCCCGGCCCGGTCGAGCCCGGCCCGTTCCACCCCGGCGCGCAGCGCGGCCGCGACCCGGTCGGCGACCGCCGCGCGTTCCGACTCGGCGCGCAGCGAGACCAGCAGCGGGACCCGCCCCTCCACCGGGCGGACGCCCAGCAGCACCGGCACCCCGACGGACGAGAGCTCCTCCAGGACGGCGCGGGCCAGTACGGCCCAGTTCCCCGAGGCCCCGAGGTCCGAGGACAGCCGCATCACGATCGGCAGCAGCGGGCCCGTCCCGGGCCGGAAGCCCAGGACCCGGGCCTGCGCCGGGGCGTCCTCGGCCGAGATGCGGCCCTCCGCCAGGTCCGTCAGGAAGTCGCCCCGGCCGCGCGCGGCCAGTTCCTCCTCCTGCCGGGCCTGCATGAGCACGACCGCGAGGACCCCGGCCGTGCGTTCCGCCGCCATCCGGTGGACCGGCAGCAGCGGCGCCGACACCCCGGCCAGGACGACCCGGGCCCGGACCGACCCCGTGCCGTGGCCGCCGCCGGGCACGTCGACCACGACCGCGGTCGCCGAGGGCTCGGCGGCGCGCTGGCCGCGCAGGCCCTCCCACACCTGGAGCGGGTCGGCGGCGGCGTCCCCGGCCCCCGGCCCGGCCGCGTACAGCAGCTGGCCGTCGGCGGTCTCCAGGAAGACGGGGTTCGCGGTGAAGTCGGCCAGGACGCGCAGCACCTGCGGGATCCCGCCGCCGCCCAGCAGGGCCTCGGTACAGCGCCGGTGGACCTCCTCGGCCCGCTGGAGCAGCGCGTAGTGCCCGTTGACGATCTCGGTGTGGACCTCTTCGGTGACGGCCACGAAGGGGACCTCGCGGTGCAGCTGCACCAGCGGCAGTCCGGCGGCCTTCGCGGTCTCCACGATGGTGGCCGGCAGCCGCGTGAACCGCGGGCCGAGTTCCACCACCAGCGCGGCGATGCCCCGGTCCGCGAGACGGCGTACGAAGGCCCGCTGCTCGGCGGGCCGGGTGCCCAGCCCGAGACCGGTGGTCAGCAGCAGCTCCCCGCCCTTGAGCAGCGAGGCGATGTTGGGGACCTCCCCGGCGTGCACCCAGCGGACGGTCCGGCCCAGCCGGTCGGCGCAGGCCACCACCTCCGGAAGACCGCCGCGCAGTCCCGGCAGCTCCAGTGCCCGCTGAACCGTGATCCCGCCCTGGTTGTCCATATCGCGGACGCTACCAAAGGGTCACGCGGGCCTGATGTTGTGGTTGAAGCGGAAGACGTTGTCGGGGTCGTAGTGCCGCTTCACCGCCCCGAGGCGCCGCATGTTCTCCGTGCCGAGCCCCGCGGCCACCCGCTCCTCGCCCTCGTCGCCGGTGAAGTTCAGGTACACCGCCCCGCTGCTCCAGGGCGCCACGCCGGCCCGTACGTCCTTCACCCACTGCCGGCACCGCTCGTCGTCGGCCGGGTCCTCCCAGATGGCGAACGGGTGCACCGCCCACGGCGAGCCCCGGTACGGGACGGGGAACCCGTCCGGCCCCTCGGCGATGGCACCGCCCAGCGGGAACAGGATGTGCTGGGTGCCGGTCGGGACCGGCATGGAACCGGCCCGGGAGCAGAAGGCGTCGACCGCCTCGTCCGGCAGGCCCGTCAGGTACTCGGCGGACCAGTAGTTCCGCAGGCCCGGCGGGTCGTCGAGCATGCACTGGAGGTCGGCGTACGGGAGGGCCGTGACCACCTCGGCCACGTGCGGCACCGCCAGCAGCGGGGCGGCGAGCCGGCGCATGGCCTCCTCCGGGCCGGCGTAGGTCAGCAGCACCGCGCACAGCAGGCTGCCCACCAGGTGGGGCGGGACGAACGGTTCGGGAGGGGCGGTCAGGAAGATCACGGCGCCGCTCGCCTCGCGCGGCCCCGACGCGATGAGCTCCCGGTACACGCCGGTGACCTCGGCGCCCCGTTCGGGCGCGTACAGCAGCATCGCGATCGACATCGCGGGCAGCTCGTGCAGGCGCAGGGTCAGGGAGGTGACGACCCCGAAGTTGCCGCCGCCGCCGTGCAGCGCCCAGAACAGCTCCGGGTGGTCCTCGGCGGTCGCCGTCACGCACGTGCCGTCGGCGGTGACCACGTCCGCCCCGATGAGGTTGTCCACCGCCAGCCCGAACGCCCGGTCCAGCCAGCCCGAGCCCCCGCCGAGCACGAACCCGCCGACGCCGGTGGTCGAGGCCCGGCCGCCGGTGGTGGCGAGGTCGTACGGCTGACAGGCCCGGTCCAGATGGCTCATGGTGGCGCCGCCGCCGACCCGGACCGCCTTCGCCGCCGGATGCACCGTCACCTCGTGCATCCGGCGCAGGTCCACGACCAGCGCCCCGTCTCCCAGGGCCGTGCCGGCCACGCTGTGGCCGCCGCCGCGGACCGCGACCGGCAGGTCCAGTTCGCGGGCGAAGCGGACCGCCGTGACCACGTCCGCCTCGTCCTCGCACTGGGCGATGACGGCCGGCCGCCGGTCGATCATGCCGTTGAACACCCTGCGGACCTCGTCGTACCCGCCGTCGTCCGGGGTGAAGACGGCGCCGGACAGATCCTCGCGGAGCGCGGCAAGGGCCGTGCCCGCCTTCGAGAGGGGTGCCATGGCCACCCCCCCTTCCCGAGAGGGGCGTAGGACCCCTCCAGCCTAGGCGGGCACGTGCGGGGTCGCGCGTCAGCCTCCGTAGGCCCCGCTCGCCGTCAGCCGCAGGGCCGTGTCGATCAGCGGGACGTGGCTGAAGGCCTGCGGGAAGTTCCCGACCTGGCGCTGGAGCTTGGGGTCCCACTCCTCGGCGAGCAGTCCCAGATCGTTGCGCAGGGCCAGCAGCTTCTCGAACAGCCGGCGGGCCTCGTCGACCCGGCCGATCATCGCCAGGTCGTCCGCCATCCAGAACGAGCAGGCGAGGAAGGCGCCCTCGTCCCCCTCCAGGCCGTCGACGCCGGCCTCCTCACCGGCGGTCGGGTAGCGCAGGATGAAACCGTCCGGCGTCGAGAGCTCGCGCTGGATCGCCTCGATCGTGCCGATGACCCGCTTGTCGTCGGGGGGCAGGAAGCCCATCTGCGGGATCAGCAGCAGCGAGGCGTCCAGTTCCCGCGAGCCGTAGGACTGGGTGAAGGTGTTGCGTTCCGGGTCGTAGCCCTTCTCGCACACGTCCGCGTGGATCTCGTCGCGCAGCTCGCGCCAGCGCTCCAGCGGTCCGTCCGCGTCCCCGCTCTCGATCAGCTTGATCGTGCGGTCCACCGCCACCCACGCCATCACCTTCGAGTGCACGAAGTGGCGGCGCGGGCCGCGCACCTCCCAGATGCCCTCGTCCGGCTCGTTCCAGTGGGCCTCCAGGTAGCGGATCAGCTTCAGCTGGAGGACCGAGGCGTAGTCGTTGCGGGCCAGGCCGGTCATGTGGCCCAGGTGCAGGGCCTCGGTGACCTCGCCGTACACGTCCAGCTGGAGCTGGTGCGCGGCGCCGTTGCCGACGCGTACGGGGGCCGAGTTCTCGTACCCGGGCAGCCAGTCCAGCTCGGTCTCGCCCAGCTCCCGCTCGCCCGCGATCCCGTACATGATCTGCAGGTTCTCCGGGTCGCCGGCCACCGCGCGCAGCAGCCAGTCCCGCCAGGCCGATGCCTCCTCGCGGTAGCCGGTGCGCAGCAGCGAGGACAGGGTGATCGCCGCGTCGCGCAGCCAGGTGTAGCGGTAGTCCCAGTTGCGGCTGCCGCCGATCTCCTCCGGGAGGGAGGTGGTCGGCGCGGCGACGATCCCGCCCGTGGGGGCGTACGTCAGCGCCTTGAGGGTGATCAGGGAGCGGATCACGGCCTCCCGGTAGGGGCCGTGGTACGTGCAGTGGTAGACCCACTCCCGCCAGAAGTCGCTGGTGGCCTCCAGGGCCGCCTCGGCGTCGGGGGTCTCCGGGGCCCCCTTGTGGGAGGGCTGCCAGCTGATGGCGAAGGCGACCCGGTCGCCGGGGCCGACGGTGAAGTCGGAGTAGGTCGTCAGGTCCTTGCCGTAGGTCTCCGGTCCGGAGTCCAGCCAGACCGAGTCGGGTCCGGCGACGGCCACGGTGCGCCCGTCGACCTTGTGGACCCAGGGGACGACCCGGCCGTAGCTGAAGCGCATCCGCAGGGCCGAACGCATCGGGACGCGTCCGCTGACCCCCTCCACGATGCGGATCAGCTGCGGCGCGTGGTCCTCGCGGGGCGGCATGAAGTCGATGACGCGGACGGTCCCCCGGGGGGTGTCCCACTCCGACTCCAGCACCAGGGAATCGCCCCGGTAGCGGCGGCGGGCGGCCCGCGGGGGCTCGGTGCCCGGCGCGAAGGCCGGACCGATGCGCCAGAACCCGTGTTCCTCGGTGCCCAGAATGCTCGCGAAGACGGCATGGGAGTCGAAGCGTGGCAGGCACAGCCAGTCCACCGCCCCGTCCCGGCAGACCAGCGCCGCGGTCTGCATGTCCCCGATCAGTGCGTAATCCTCGATGCGCCCGGACACGTTGCTCTCCAGTCGAACGGCCACGTCCGCCCCGTAGGGCGCTTGCAATGCGCTGTTGCGCGGTCTCCTGTGCGCAGGGATCCCCGCGTTGAGCCCTAGATTGCCGGAAGTGGCGCGGTTACGCCGTTTGCCGGGCTGCTCGGCGGCGATGTGCAGCGGTATCCGAGCAGGGTATGACGGCACCCTAGTGATCTCCTGAAGTCTTGGGACAATGTGACTCGGCTGAACGGGTGAGCTGGAGTAATGCCCAGGTCAGGGCGGTCTTGAGGCGGTAATGGGAGCGCCGTGGGCGGTGCTCGCGCCGCGCGCCCGGAGGCAGACCGGCCGAGGCGCTGATAGGCTGGTACCCCGTGGACCGGTGGTCTGCCTGTGCGAATCAGGAGCCCCGAAACCGCAGCTTCGGCGCCCCCTGAGACCCTCCCGGGATCTCCGCGGAACGGCGCCGGACGCACCTCACCTCGCGACCACGGGAGCCCCCTCTTGGCGATGCCGCCCAAATCCATGACGACCAAGCACATCTTCGTCACCGGGGGTGTCGCTTCGTCCCTCGGCAAGGGGCTGACGGCCTCCAGCCTGGGTGCGCTGCTGAAGGCGCGCGGCCTGCGGGTCACGATGCAGAAGCTCGACCCGTACCTGAACGTCGACCCCGGCACGATGAACCCGTTCCAGCACGGCGAGGTGTTCGTCACCAACGACGGCGCCGAGACCGACCTGGACATCGGCCACTACGAGCGCTTCCTCGACGTCGACCTCGACGGCTCGGCCAACGTCACCACCGGCCAGGTCTACTCGCAGGTCATCGCCAAGGAGCGGCGCGGCGAGTACCTCGGTGACACCGTGCAGGTCATCCCGCACATCACCAACGAGATCAAGCACCGCATCCGCCGCATGGCGACCGCGGACGTCGACGTCGTCATCACCGAGGTCGGCGGCACGGTCGGCGACATCGAGTCCCTGCCGTTCCTGGAGACCGTCCGCCAGGTCCGCCACGAGGTCGGCCGCGACAACGTCTTCGTCGTGCACATCTCGCTGCTGCCCTACATCGGCCCCTCCGGCGAGCTGAAGACCAAGCCGACCCAGCACTCGGTCGCGGCGCTGCGCAACATCGGCATCCAGCCCGACGCCATCGTGCTGCGCGCCGACCGCGACGTCCCCACCTCCATCAAGCGCAAGATCTCGCTGATGTGCGACGTCGACGAGGCGGCCGTGGTCGCGGCGATCGACGCCAAGTCGATCTACGACATCCCGAAGGTGCTGCACACCGAGGGCCTCGACGCCTACGTCGTGCGCAAGCTCGACCTGCCGTTCCGCGACGTCAACTGGACGGTGTGGGAGGACCTGCTGGACCGGGTCCACAACCCCGACCACGAGGTCAAGGTCGCGCTCGTCGGCAAGTACATCGACCTGCCCGACGCCTACCTGTCGGTGACCGAGGCGCTGCGCGCCGGCGGTTTCGCCAACCGGGCCCGCGTCCAGATCAAGTGGGTCACCTCCGACGACTGCAAGACCCCGGCCGGCGCGGCGGCGGTCCTCGGCGACGTGGACGCGATCTGCGTCCCCGGCGGCTTCGGCGACCGCGGTGTCAACGGCAAGGTCGGCGCGATCACCTACGCCCGCGAGAACAAGATCCCGCTGCTCGGCCTCTGCCTGGGCCTGCAGTGCGTGGTCATCGAGGCCGCGCGCAACCTGGCGGGCATCGAGGAGGCGAACTCCACCGAGTTCGACGCCTCCACCCCGCACCCGGTCATCTCGACCATGGAGGAGCAGCTGGCCTTCGTCGAGGGCGCGGGCGACCTGGGCGGCACCATGCGTCTGGGCATGTACACGGCCAAGCTGGCCGAGGGCTCCATCGTCCGCGAGGTCTACGGCGACGCGTACGTCGACGAGCGCCACCGCCACCGCTACGAGGTCAACAACGCCTACCGCGGCGAGCTGGAGAAGAAGGCCGGCCTGGTCTTCTCCGGCACCTCCCCGGACAACAAGCTCGTCGAGTACGTCGAGTACCCGCGCGAGGTCCACCCCTACCTGGTCGCCACCCAGGCCCACCCGGAGCTCCGCTCCCGCCCGACCCGGCCGCACCCGCTCTTCGCGGGCCTGGTCAAGGCCGCGGTGGAGCGCCAGCAGAAGGCCTGACGCTCGGTAACGTAGGCAGCCGGGGTACGGAGATCCGTATCCCGGCTGTCGTGCGTTGTGGAGGGCATTCGGCATGGGCAACGTCATCAAGGACACGTCCGAGACCTGGGAGACGCTGGCGACCCGGCGGCCGTTCGAGGGGGCGAAGACGGCGGTCGCCTCGGACCAGGTGCGGATGCCGGACGGCTCGGTGGTGCGCCGCGACTACCAGGTGCACCCCGGCTCGGTGTGCGTGCTGGCGCTGGACGAGGAGGGGCGGGCGCTGGTCATCCGCCAGTACCGCCACCCGGTGCGGCACCGGCTGTGGGAACTGCCGGCGGGCCTGCTGGACGTCCCCGGCGAGAACCCGCTGCACGCGGCGCAGCGCGAGCTGTACGAGGAGGCGCACGTCAAGGCGGAGGACTGGCGGGTGCTGGCCGACTTCTTCGCCTCGCCCGGCGGCTCCGACGAGGCGATCCGGATCTTCGTGGCACGCGGGGTCGCGGAGGCGGAGGGGGAGCGGTACCAGGAGTCCTCCTCGGAGGAGGCCGACATGGAGGTCGCCTGGGTGCCGCTCGCGGACCTGGTCCGGGGGATCCTGGCGGGCGAGCTCGGCAACCCGGGACTGGTGACGGGGGTCCTCGCGGCCTCCGCCGCCCTCGTCTCCGAGGGCGGCCTGGACTCCCTGCGCCCGGCCCTGTCCCCGTGGCCCGCCCGCCCGTACACGGCGTAGCCCCCCGCCGCGCCCGGCCGGGGCGGCCCCCCCGCAAAGGGGCAGGTCGGAAAATAGGCCCATCCGCTGATCCGATCGGGCGATCTGTCCGCCGCGCTCCCCACGGGTCGTCGCTCTGCGTGAACTACGCTCGCAACCCGAAGGCAGGGAGAGGAGCGGATCCGTGGCGGATTTCGTCGGGCGGCGGCGTGAGCTCAAGGAGCTGCGCGAGGACATCGCACGGACCGGGCTCGACACCCTCTCGGGCCGCAAGGCCAAGGCGCCCCGCGCACGGGTGCTGCTCGTCGCCGGCCGGCCCGGCTCCGGGCGGACGGCCCTCGCCGAGGCGTTCGTGCGCGAGGTCGCCCCCCAGTACCCCGACGGCCTGCTCCGGGTACGGCTCACCACCCCCGGCGGGGAGAGCGTCGCCACCGAGCGGGCGGTGCGCACCCTGCTGGAGGGGCTCGGCCGCGCCACCCCGCCCGGGGCCTGCGAGGACGATCTGAGCGCGGCCCTGCGGGAGGCGCTCGCCGGGCGGCGGGCGATCCTGCTCGTCGACGACGCCGCCGACCCGCAGCAGGTCGACGCCCTGCTCCCGGACACCCCCGAGTGCCTGGTCGTGGTCACCGCCGAAGGGCCGCTCACCGGGATCCCGGACGTCCGTCCCTGCACCCTGGGCGGCCTGGAGACCCCCTCCGCCGTCGAGCTGCTGACCCGGCTCATCGGGGACACCCGCGTCACCGTCGACCCGCGCGCCGCCGAAGGCCTCGCCGAGGAGTGCGGGGGACAGCCCGCCGCGCTGGCCCTCGCCGGGGGCTGGCTCGCCGCCCACCCCAAGGCGGGCGTCGCCGACGTGGCCAAGCAGCTCCACGACATGCCCGCCGGCACCGCGGGCCCGCTGGCCCGCACCTTCCGGCTGGTCTACGAGTCCCTGCCGCAGCCCGCCCAGCGCACCCTGCGGCTGCTGCCGCTCGCGCCCGCCGGGATCCTCGACTCGCACACCGCCTCGGCCCTCGCCGGCTGCTCGGTGGCCGCGGCGCAGTCGACCCTGGAGGACTTCGCCGGGCTGGGCCTCGTACGCCACGCCGCCGACGGCATGTTCCTGCTGCCGGGCTGCCTCGCCCCCCTCATCCAGGCCCTGCTGGAGGCCAAGGAGCGGCCCGCCGAGGTGCAGCTGGCCCGGGCCCGGATGCTGGAGCGGACCGTACGGCTGCTGACCTCCTGCCGGGCCATGGCCGAGGAGGACGAGGACCTGCTGCGGGAGCGGCTCGACGGGCTGCCGCGCGCCCTGCGCTTCCCCGACCGGCGCTCCGCCGCCACCTGGCTGGACACCCGGCTGCCCGCGCTGACCGCCGCCGCCCAGCTGGCGGTGGCCGACGGCGGGCTGGACACGCTGGCCCGCAGGCTGGTCGCCGCGCTGGTGCGGGCGCTGGCCGCGCACCGCGGCACGGGGGCCGCCGCCCCCGAGCTCTACGGCCTGCACCGGCTGGTCCTGGACGTGGCCGAGCGGCGCGGCCTGCACCGCGAGCGGGCCGCCGCGCTGCTGAACCTGGCCGATCTGGACGCGGAGACCGGGCGGACCGAGGAGGCCCTGGAGCGGTACCGGTCCGCCCTGGACGCGGGAAAGGCCGCGGCCGACCCGTACGCGACGGGCCGCGCGATGGAATCCGTAGGCGGTGCGTACCAGGAGCTGGCGGACTGGCCGCGGGCCTCCGACTGGTTCGGCCGCGCCCTGTCCCACGCTCTCGCGCGCGGGGAGCGGGCGGACGAGGCCAGGCTGTACGGGCGGCTCGGCAACGTGCACACCTACGCCGGCCGGTACGGGGAGGCGCTGCGCAGCTGGCGGGCGGCCGCCGCGGGGTACCGCAGGCTCGCCGATGTCCCGGGCCAGGCAAAGGCGTTGAGCGAGATGGCGCGGGTCCAGGAGTACGCCGGACGGCCCTCGGAGTCGCTGCACACCTGCCGCGACGCGATCGAGCTCGCGCGCCGGGCCGGGGACCTGCGCCTCCAGGCCGCGCTCCAGGTCCGGCTGGCCGACACGCTGGACCGGCTGGGCGACCCGGCGGCCGCCAGGCTGCACAGGTCGGCGGCCGACAGATTGCTGGGAGATGACCCCGCAGCCTGCGAAATCCGTAGTGCTTCCGACTGAGATTATTGGTTTGCAAGGCTAGACAGCGACTCATCCTTCATTAGACTGGGTTCACCGCGGCTTCCCGTGGTGCATCCCGTTGCGCGTTCTTGTGGGCGGGTATGTATGGAAGTGCCCCGTAATATCCCCTGAGCCAAGGACCGTGATCGACGATGAAGGTCGGCATCCCCCGCGAGGTCAAGAACAACGAGTTCCGGGTCGCCATCACGCCCGCCGGCGTGCATGAGCTGGTCCGCAACGGCCACCAGGTCTTCATCGAGCAGAACGCCGGTGTGGGCTCCTCGATCACGGACGCCGAGTACGTCTCGGCCGGTGCCGAGATCCTCGGCACCGCCGACGAGGTCTGGGCGACCGCGGACCTGCTGCTGAAGGTCAAGGAGCCCATCGCGGAGGAGTACCACCGCCTCCGCAAGGACCAGACGCTCTTCACCTACCTGCACCTCGCGGCCTCCCGCGAGTGCACGGACGCCCTGCTGGAGTCCGGCACCACCGCCATCGCGTACGAGACGGTCGAGCTCGCCAACCGCGCGCTGCCGCTGCTCGCCCCGATGTCCGAGGTCGCGGGCCGCCTGGCCCCGCAGGTCGGCGCCTACCACCTGATGCGCTCGGCCGGCGGCCGTGGCGTCCTCCCCGGCGGTGTCCCCGGCACCCACGCCGGCGAGTGCGTGGTCATCGGCGGCGGCGTCTCCGGCTGGAACGCCGCGCAGATCGCCATCGGCATGGGCTTCCACGTGACCCTGCTGGACCGCGACATCAACAAGCTCCGCGAGGCCGACAAGATCTTCGGCACGAAGATCAAGACGATCGTCTCCAACGCCTACGAGCTGGAGAAGGCCGTCGTCGAGGCCGACCTCGTCATCGGCGCGGTGCTGATCCCGGGTGCGAAGGCCCCGAAGCTGGTCACCAACGAGCTCGTCGCCAAGATGAAGCCCGGAAGTGTCCTTGTCGACATTGCGATCGACCAGGGCGGCTGCTTCGAGGACTCCCGTCCGACCACCCACGCCGAGCCGACCTTCCAGGTCCACAACTCGGTCTTCTACTGCGTCGCCAACATGCCGGGCGCGGTGCCGAACACCTCCACCTACGCGCTGACGAACGCGACCCTGCCCTACATCGTGCAGCTCGCGAACCTCGGCTGGGTCGAGGCGCTGCGTCGTGACCCGGCGCTCGCGCTGGGCCTCAACACCCATGACGGCCAGGTCGTTTACGGTCCGGTCGCCGAGGCCCACGGCCTGCAGACCCTTGAGCTGAGCACGCTGCTCGGCTGAGTCGTCAACGACTGACGTCAATCTCACGTATCCGGCCGGACCTTGCTCGCAAGGTCCGGCCGGAGGCGTTTGCGGAGCCGCCGACGACCCGGCTCAACTCGCCTCGAACGTAACCCTTTAACCCTTTCGCGCACCCGCGAAACTTCACAGCGACAGCTCGCACGCCCTTGACAGAGTGGTGTTCGGTTGCCGACACATCGTGCCGGGTCCGGCGGATTGTGTTGCCGCTGGGCGGTGACACGCCATAGAGTCGCCAACCGTCGGCATGGTGCAACGCTGACCTATCGATAAGTGTCCTGGTCACGTCCGAGGAGGTAAGACGACTTGTGAATGAGTCGACATTTGCTCCTGGGGGTGGTCGAGCAACCGTGCCCGAGCGGGGCCAGGGTCCTGCCGGGCTCGAAGCTGTCGGCTCCGTCGCAGTCCGCACCTTCGCAAACCACCAGCACATGACGACGCCCCAAAAGAGCATGGACGGCCTAGACGTGAACTCCAGGGCCGGCGACCTGAGCGGCGAAAAGCCCGTGGGTTTCGCCGACTACGACAACGTGCCCGAAGGGCACTTCTACGACCCCGACGCGGAGTACGAACCGGACCCCGAGTACGCGGCCACCCTCGCCCCCGACGCTGCCCGTCAGCGCCGTGAGCGGATCGGCCCGACCGGACGCCCGCTGCCGTACTTCCCGATCCCGGGTCCGCTGACCGACCACGGTCCGGCGACGATCATCGCGATGTGCAACCAGAAGGGTGGCGTGGGCAAGACCACGTCGACCATCAACCTGGGTGCCGCGCTCGCCGAGTACGGGCGCCGCGTGCTGCTCGTCGACTTCGACCCGCAGGGCGCGCTGTCCGTGGGCCTCGGCGTGAACCCGATGGAACTCGACCTGACGGTCTACAACCTGCTCATGGAGCGGGGCATGTCGGCCGACGAGGTGCTGCTGAAGACCGCGGTCCCCAACATGGACCTGCTGCCGAGCAACATCGACCTGTCCGCCGCCGAGGTGCAGTTGGTCAGCGAGGTCGCGCGCGAGTCGACGCTGCAGCGGGCGCTGAAGCCGCTGATGGCCGACTACGACTACATCGTGATCGACTGTCAGCCCTCGCTCGGCCTGCTGACCGTGAACGCCCTGACGGCGGCTCACAAGGTCATCGTGCCGCTGGAATGCGAGTTCTTCGCCCTCCGCGGTGTCGCGCTGCTGACCGAGACGATCGAGAAGGTGCAGGAGCGGCTCAACCCGGAGCTGGAGCTCGACGGCATCCTCGCCACGATGTACGACTCCCGTACGGTGCACAGCCGCGAGGTGCTCGCGCGCGTCGTCGAGGCCTTCGACGACCACGTCTACCACACGGTCATCGGCCGCACGGTGCGCTTCCCGGAGACCACGGTCGCCGGCGAGCCGATCACCACGTACGCCTCCAACTCCGTCGGCGCCGCCGCCTACCGCCAGCTGGCCAGGGAGGTGCTCGCCCGGTGTCCCGCCGAGTGAGTCTGCCCGGAGCCGACGAACTGTTCCGTACGACCGGGGGGATGGCCCTCCAGTCGTCCTCGCCGCGGCGGGGCGCCGAGGAGGCGTCCGCGGCCGGAGGGACGGAGCACGCGGCACCGGCGGACGGCACGACGAGGACGACGGGCGACGCGCGTGGCGGCCGGGAGGCCGATCCCGCGGTGGGCGCCCAGCGCAGGCCGCAGGAAGGTTCTGCCACCGCCGCCGGGGCGTCCTCGCCCCGGCCCGGCAAGGGGCAGGGCCGGGGCGCGAACCGGCGGCCCAGCGGGCGGGAACGGCACGACGAGAAGATCACGGTCTACGTCTCCGCCGAGGAGCTCATGGACCTGGAGCACGCCCGGCTGGTGCTCCGCGGGGAGCACGGGCTCGCCGTCGACCGCGGGCGCATCGTGCGCGAGGCGGTGGCGGTGGTCCTCGCGGACCTGGAGTCCCGCGGCGACGCGAGCATCCTGGTCCGCCGCCTCCGCGGCCGCTGACCCCCGCTACCGCCCGGCCCTCCCGGGTGGCCCGGGGCCGCCCGCCCCGACGGCCGCCCCCCGCACCTCCGCTGCCCGGACCGGGCGCGTCCCGTACGGCCGGGATCCGTCCGGCGGGCCTGGACCGTGGATCCGGCGTCCGGCCCGACCCGGCCTAGCCGTGGATCCGCCCGGACAGGGCCTAGGCTGCTCGTGGCCGTCCGGCCGCACTCCGTACCACCCTGGACCGCGATGCCCCACCACCACCCCGCCGCCCGCCCCGCCCGCCGGAGCCTGGGGCGCGGCCCAGGAGCCGCCGAGACGCCCGCTGAGGGCCCCGGGGGGACCGGGGGTGACCAGGGGGCCGGACGGGCCCCGGGGGACGCTGACGGGCCCGCCACGCTCCCGGAGGGGCCCGCGCCGGCCGGTGACGGACGGTTCACCCTGCGGCTCGCGAACTTCGAGGGGCCTTTCGACCTGCTGCTCCAGCTGATCTCCCGGCACAAGCTGGACGTGACCGAGGTCGCGCTGTCCAAGGTCACCGACGAGTTCATGGCGCACATCCGCGCCATGGGCCCCGAGGGCGACCTCGACCAGACCACCGAGTTCCTCGTGGTCGCCGCCACCCTGCTCGACCTCAAGGCCGCCCGGCTGCTGCCCGCCGCCGAGGTGGAGGACGAGGCCGACCTCGCCCTGCTGGAGGCGCGGGACCTGCTCTTCGCCCGGCTGCTCCAGTACCGGGCGTACAAGCAGATCGCCGCGATCTTCGAGACCCGTGCCGAGGACGAGGGCCGGCGCTACCCCCGCACCGTGGGGCTGGAGCCGCACCACGCCGAGCTGCTGCCCGACGTGGTCATCGCCATCGGCGCCGACGGCTTCGCCCGCCTCGCGGTGCGCGCCATGCAGCCGAAGGCGAAGCCGGAGGTCTACGTCGACCACATCCACGCCCCCCTCGTCAGCGTGCGGGAGCAGGCGGGGCACGTCGTGCGCCTGCTCAAGGCGCGCGGCGAGGCCACCTTCCAGGAGCTGACCGAGGACGCCCCCGACACCCTCACGGTCGTCGCCCGCTTCCTGGCCCTCCTGGAGCTCTACCGGGAGAAGGCCGTCGTCCTCGATCAGGAGGACGCCCTGCTCACGCTCACGGTGCGCTGGAGCGGCGGGGACGGCGACGGGATGCCGACGGTGACCGACGAGTTCGACCAGGTAGTGGAGGTACGCGAATGACGGCGCAGGAGCTGGACCTGAGGGGGGCCCTGGAGGCCGTCCTGATGGTGGTCGACGAGCCCGCGACGGTGGAGCACCTGGCCAAGGTGCTGGAGCGCGCCCCGCGCGAGGTCGCCTCGGCCCTCGCCGCCCTGGCCGACGAGTACACGGCGCAGCGGCGCGGGTTCGAATTGCGGGAGGTCGCCGGGGGCTGGCGCTTCTACACCCGGCCCGCCTACGCCGCCGCCGTCGAGGCCTTCGTCCTGGACGGCCAGCAGGCCCGTCTCACCCAGGCGGCCCTGGAGACCCTGGCGGTCGTCGCGTACCGCCAGCCGGTCAGCCGATCGCGGGTCTCGGCGGTCCGCGGGGTCAACTGCGACGGGGTCATGCGGACCCTCCTGCAGCGGGGTCTGGTGGCCGAGGCGGGCACGGAACCCGAAACAGGTGCGATCCTGTACAGGACGACGAACTACTTTCTGGAGCGGATGGGCCTGCGCGGCCTGGACGAGCTCCCGGAGCTCGCGCCCTTCCTCCCCGAGGCGGACGCGATCGAAGCAGAGACGCAAGAGGGTGTTCCGTCGTTCGATCCGGACGCACCGGATACCGATGAAGACGACAAGACGACGGAACTTTGATGCGAAGCAGCGGCAACGGCAACGGCGGCGGCAACAGGAACAGCGGCGGCGGTGGTGGCGGACGCGGTAACTCCCGCGGCGGCTCCTCCTCCGGCGGTGGCTACCGCGGCTCCTCCTCCCCTTCCCCCTCCGGCGGCGGCGGTAACTCCCGCGGTGGCTCCTCCTCCGGCGGGGGTGGCTACCGCGGCGGCTCGTCCTCCGGCGGTGGCGGCTACCGCGGTGGCTCCTCCTCCGGCGGCTCCCAGGGTGGCGGCTACGACCGCGACCGCGACCAGGCGCCCCAGCGCCCCCGCAACCCCCGCCCCGAGGAGCGCCGCTACGACGTCGGCCCCGAGGGCGAGCGCAGCGGCCGCAGCGGCCCCCGCGCGGGTGGCGGCGGCGCCCGTGGCGCGGCGGCCCGCGGCGGTGCCAAGGGCGGCCCCAAGACCTCCAAGACCCCGGGCATCGGCGGGGCCGGCGGCCCGCGCCGCGGCCCCGGCAGCCGCAGCGGCCAGTCCCGCCCCCGCGAGCTGGACGCGCGGATCGAGGAGCGCGTGCGCGACCGGTACGCCGACAAGCCCGTGATCAAGACCCCGAAGACCTTCCCGGGCGCCGAGCAGGAGGGCGAGCGCCTGCAGAAGGTGCTCGCCCGTGCCGGCATGGGCTCGCGCCGCGCCTGCGAGGAGCTCATCGAGCAGGCCCGCGTCGAGGTCAACGGCGAGATCGTGCTGGAGCAGGGCAAGCGCGTCCAGCCGAAGGACGAGATCAAGGTGGACGGCCTGACCGTCGCCACCCAGTCCTTCCTGTTCTTCGCGCTGAACAAGCCGGCCGGCGTCGTCTCCACCATGGAGGACCCGGACGGCCGCCAGTGCCTCGGCGACTACGTCACCAACCGGGAGACCCGCCTCTTCCACGTCGGCCGCCTCGACACCGAGACCGAGGGCATCATCCTGCTCACCAACCACGGTGAGCTGGCCCACCGCCTCACGCACCCGAAGTACGGCGTGAAGAAGACCTACGTCGCCGCGATCACGGGCCCGCTGCCGCGCGACATCGGCAAGAAGCTCAAGGACGGCATCGAGCTGGAGGACGGGTACGCCCGCGCCGACCACTTCCGCGTCGTCGACCAGGTCGGCAAGAACTACCTGGTCGAGGTGACCCTCCACGAGGGCCGCAAGCACATCGTCCGCCGCATGCTGGCCGAGGCCGGCTTCCCGGTGGAGAAGCTCGTGCGCACCTCGTTCGGCCCGATCGAGCTGGGCGACCAGAAGTCGGGCTGGCTGCGCCGCCTGACCAACACCGAGGTCGGCATGCTGATGCGCGAGGTCGGTCTGTAGGACCCCCGCAGCACACCGGCACCCCCGCAGCACACCGGAAGCCCGCGACGCCCCAAGGCGCCGCGGGCTTCCGTCTTGTCCGGGACCCCCGAACCTGTTTATAGTCAGAGTGACTATTAAAGGAAGTGGGGCTACAGCCATGGGGTGGAGTACCAGCTGGACCGAGGTGCTCGGCTTCGTCACCGGAGCCGTGTGCGTCGTTCTGGTGGCCCGTCAGCACATCGCCAACTGGCCGGTCGGCATCGCCAACAACGTCTTCTTCATCGTGCTCTTCGTGCAGTCCGGGCTCTACGCCGACGCCGGACTGCAGGTCGTCTTCATCGCCCTCGCCGCGTACGGCTGGTGGTCCTGGACCCACGGGGGTGGACCAGGAACCGCCGACGCCCTGCCGGTGCGCCGCACCACGGCCACCGAATGGGCCTGGCTGCTCGCGGCGGGGGCGGTGTCGGTCGCCGCGCTGACCCTGCTGCTCGGCGGGGTCAGCGACTCCACCGTCCCCTTCCCGGACGCCCTCACCACCGGGCTCTCGCTCATGGCCACCTACGGCCAGTGCCGCAAGCTCCTGGAGTCCTGGTGGCTGTGGATCGCCGCCGACCTCGTCTACATCCCGCTCTACGCCTACAAGGGCCTGTACCTGACCTCGGTCCTGTACGTCGGCTTCCTCGCCCTGTGCGTGGCCGGACTGCTCGGCTGGCGGCGCAGCCTCCCGGCGGCCGGCGCCCGTACGGCAGTGGGAGCGGCGGCATGAGCGGCGGCAAGCGCTACGGGCACGGGCTGGTCCTGGGCAAGTTCTACCCGCCGCACGCGGGCCACCACCACCTGGTGCGCACCGCCCAGGACCAGTGCGAGCGGCTCACCGTGCTGGTGTGCGCCGCCTCGGTGGAGTCGGTGCCGCTCGCCGACCGGGTGGCCTGGATGCGTGAGGCGCACCCCGGCGCCGAGGTGGTCGGCGCGGTGGACGACGTCCCCGTGGACCTGCACGACCCGGCGGTCTGGGAGGCGCACATGGCGATCTTCCGCGGCGCGGTGGGCCGGCGCGTGGACGCCGTCTTCACCTCCGAGGCCTACGGGACCGAGCTCGCGCGCCGGTTCGGCGCCGAGGAGGTCTGCGTGGACCCGGCGCGCACCCTGTTCCCGGTGTCGGGCACGGCGGTGCGCGCGGACCCGGCCGGAACCTGGGAGTTCCTGGGCCCGGCCGTACGGGCCGCCCTGACCCGGCGGGTCGTGGTCCTCGGCGCCGAGTCCACCGGGACCACCACCCTCTCCCGGGAGCTGGCCGCGCACTACCGGCGGCGCGGCGGGGTGTGGGCGAAGACCGGCTGGGTCGCCGAGTACGGGCGCGAGTACAGCGAGGAGAAGCTCGCCGCCGCCCGCGCGGCGGACCCGGCCGCCTCCTGGACGGACGTGGCCTTCACCTCGGAGGAGTTCCCGGTGATCGCCCGCCGCCAGGACGCGGCGGAGGAGCGGGCGGCCCGGCTGGGCTCGCCCGTGCTCTTCTGCGACACCGACTCCTTCGCGACCGGCATCTGGCACGAGCGGTACATGGGCGGGCGCAACCGGGAGGTCGAGAAGATCGCCGAGCTGACCCGCCGTGACCTGTACCTGCTGACGGACGACACCGGGGTGCCCTTCGAGGACGACGGGCTGCGCGACGGGCCGCAGCTGAGACCGTGGATGACCGCCCGCTTCCGGCGGGAACTCGCGCGCACCGGAAGGCGTTTCCTGGTCGTGAGCGGGGACCGGCGCCACCGGCTGGAGACGGCCGTCGCGGCGGTCGACGCCCTGCTGGAGGAGGGCTGGCAGTTCGCGGCCCCCCTCCCGGAGCGACGGTGAGCGCGGCCGCGGCGGGCCGCGGGGACGGCGGCGGTGATCCGGACGCCGCGCGCGCGGGCGGGACCGGGACCGGGCCCGCGCCCTACGACCCGTACGCCTTCGAGCCGTTCGCGGTGACCGTCGACCTCGCGGTCCTCACCGTGCGCGGCGGCGTCCTGCACGTCCTGCTGATCCGGCGCGGGCAGGAACCGTACGCGGGCGCCTGGGCCCTGCCCGGCGGCTTCGTCCTGCCGCGCGAGTCCGCCGAGACGGCGGCCCGCCGCGAACTCGCCGAGGAGACGGGCCTGGCCCCCTCCCTGGTCGACTCCCTCCACCTGGAACAGCTGCGCACCTACAGCGAACCCGACCGGGACCCCCGGATGCGGGTGGTCTCGGTGGCCTTCACCGCGCTCGTCCCCGACATGCCCGAACCGGCCGCGGAGGGCGGCGGGGACGCCGACCGGGCGCGCTGGGTCCCCGTCGGGGAGGTGACGCAGCCGGCCTTCGACCACGCGCGGATCCTGGCGGACGCGCGGGAGCGGGTGGGCTCCAAGCTGGAGTACACCTGCCTGGCCACCGCCTTCTGCCCGCCCGAGTTCACCCTCGGGGAGCTCCGGGCCGTGTACGAGACCGTCTGGGGCACCGCCCTGGACCGCCCCAACTTCCGCCGCAAGGTCCTCGCCACACCCGGCTTCGTCGAGGCCGTCCCCGGCGCCGCCCGGCTGACCGGCGGCCGCGGCAAACCCGCCGCGCTCTACCGGGCGGGACCGGCCACCGCCCTCCACCCGCCCCTGCTCCGCCCCACGGAAGGCCCCGCCCGATGACCACCCCGATGCCGGCGCGCCCGATAGCGGGCAAGCGCCCCGCCACCGGCGCCCTGATCGGCCTCGCCCTGGGCGACGCCCTCGGCTTCCCGACCGAGTTCAACGACGTGCCGTCCATCCTGGCCAAGACCGGGCCGTGGCGGCAGATGGCCCTGCCCCGCCCCGCCCTCGTCACCGACGACACCCAGATGACCCTGGCCCTGGCGCGCGGCATGCGCACCGCCGCCGAACGCGGCCCGGTCGGTCCGCTGCGGCTCGCCCGGCCGGTCCGCGAGGAGTTCGTCGACTGGTACCACTCCCCGGAGAACAACCGGGCCCCCGGCCGCACCTGCATGGTCGCCTGCCGCCTCCTCGACCACCCCGGGCGGGACTGGCGCGACGCCAGCCAGACCGGCTCCAAGGGCTGCGGCGCGAACATGCGCGTGGTGCCGGTGGGCCTGGTCCCCGGCTGGACGGAGGAGGAACGCGCGGGCGCCGCCCAGCTCCAGTCGGCCCTCACCCACGGCCACCCCACCGCCCTGGCCGCCTCCGACCTGACGGCCCGCGCGGTCCACCTGCTGGCCCGGGGCACCGAGGTGACGGGCCTGGTCGGACGGCTGCGCTCGTACGCCCTGGAGAACCGCACCCGCTACCACGAGCGCTGGCTCGGCGACCTCTGGCAGCGCACCGCCTCCGACGCTTCGCCGGAGTCGTTCATCGCCCGGGGCTGGGACGAGTGCCTGGCCGCCTTGGACCGCCTCGCGGCGGCGCTGCGCACCCCGTCCCCGGAGACCGACCCCTGCCTGGCCACCGGCGAGGGCTGGATCGCCGAGGAGGCCCTGGCCACCGCCCTGCACTGCTTCCTCCTCTTCCCGGACGAACCCCTCCTCGCCCTGCGCCGCGCCGCCTGCACGGCGGGCGACTCCGACTCGATCGCCTGCCTGGCCGGCGCCTTCGCGGGCGCCCACCTCGGCGCGGACGTCTGGCCCCGCGACTGGGAGGGCCGCATCGAGTACCGCGACGAGCTCCTCTCGTTCGGCACCCTCTGGGACGCGTGAGCCGTGCTCGACGCGATGACCCTCGACCTGACGCCCGTCGTGAGCCGTCAGCCCGACCCGCTGCTCTTCGCCACGGTCTCGGGCGCCCACCTCTACGGCTTCCCCTCCCGCGACTCGGACGTCGACCTGCGCGGCGCGCACCTGCTGCCGGCGGCCGCGCTGCTCGGCCTGCGCGAGCCGGAGGAGACCCGGACCCGGATGTGGGACCACGACGGGGTGGAGATGGACCTCGTCACGCACGACCTGCGCAAGTTCGTCCGCCTGATGCTCAAGCGCAACGGCTACGTACTGGAGCAGCTGCTCTCGCCGCTCGTGGTCCACACGACGCCCGAGCACGAGGAGCTGGTGGCGCTGGCGCCCGGCGTGCTCACCTCCCACCACGCCCACCACTACCGCGGGTTCGCCACCACCCAGTGGCGGCTCTTCGAGCGCGGCGGCGAACTGAAGCCGCTCCTCTACGCCTTCCGCGCCCTGCTCACCGGCATCCACCTGATGCGCTCGGGCGAGGTGCAGGCGCACCTGCCCACGCTGCTCGGGGAGGTGCCCGAGGCCCCCGCGTGGCTGGCCGGGCTGATCGAGGCCAAGGTGACCGCCGAGCACGGCGGGTACGACGGTCCCGCCGTGACGGCGCCCTACGAGGCGCTGCACGCGGTGCTCGACGCGGCGCAGGCGGCGACGGGACTGCCGGGGGAGGCGGGGGCGTACGGGGCGCTCGACGCGTTCGTGGTGCGGTGCCGGGAGCCGTTGGCGCGGTGACCGGCTAGCCCCTCGGAGCCGGGTCCAGGGCGGCCGAGGCGCGGCGGGTGCGCCGGA
This sequence comes from Streptomyces lavendulae subsp. lavendulae, assembly GCF_002803845.1. Classification (GTDB taxonomy): domain Bacteria; phylum Actinomycetota; class Actinomycetes; order Streptomycetales; family Streptomycetaceae; genus Streptomyces; species Streptomyces lavendulae. Next base: position 6,395,915 of record NZ_CP024985.1, read on the forward strand.
GGTAGTCCGCCACGCGCGGGAGGTCCGGTTCCGCGGGGAGCGGGGTCGTGGTGAGGGCGGCGTCGGTCTCCTCGGTGAGGCGGGCCATCCAGGCGTCGACCTCCTCCCAGGTCCGCTCGCCGCGCCTGACCGCGAGCAGGCCCTCGCGGTCCGGGCCCGCGTCGATCGTCAGGCGGCCCGTGCGCAGCAGGTCGCGGCAGGAGATCAGCAGCCGCAGCAGGTGCATGGCGTGCTTCCAGCGCGGGGCGCCGTGCAGGCGGACGTCCGCGAGGAGCTTGCCGTGCTGGGAGACGGCGTAGCGGCTGAAGCTGGTGTGGGCCCGGCGGGAGAGGAACGCCCCGCGCAGGGAGAGGAGTTCCTCGCCGGCCGGGGTGAGCCGTTCGACCAGGGGAGAGTGCAGGCACTCCAGGATGTTCGGGTTGGCGCGCAGGGCCAGTTCGCAGAAGCGTTCCAGCTCCCAGGAGAACTCCTCCTCCCGGGGCCCCTCCACGTGCGTCGGCGGCTTCTCGAACCGCCAGAACAGCGGGGTGGGGGCGAGGAAGACACCGCGCCGGTCGGTGTCGCTCGCCCGCGTCGCCAGCCCGAAGGCACGGGAGCCCATCACGCAGGCGTAGATCGTGTGGTCCCGTACCAGGGTGAGGTCGTCCATCCGGGGAGGTTAGGCGCCCCGGAGCCCGCTAGGCGAGCGAGATTGTCCCGTCGGGCGCCACCGCGATCTTCTTCTCGGGGAGCGGCCGGGTGGCCGGACCCTTGACGACCGCGCCGTCCGAGGCCTGGAACTCGCTGCCGTGGCACGGGCAGTGCATCACGCCGTTCTCGGGCTTGCTCACCAGGCAGCCCTCGTGCGTGCAGACCGCGGAGAAGCAGCGGAAGGATCCGGCCGTGGGCTGGGTCACCACCAGCTTCTGGTCCTTGAGGACGACGCCGCCGCCGACCGGGACCTCCGACGAGGACTTCATCAGGGTCTTGCCCGTGGCGGAGCCGGAGGCCTCGCCGGGGGACGCGGCCGCGCTCGGCGCGCTGCCGGAATCCTGGGCGGGCTTCTCCGTACCGCCTCCGCCACCGCCGCACGCGGCGAGCGTGCCGCCGGCCAGGGCGGCCGCGCCGGCCGCCAGTACCGTGCGGCGGGCGGTGGACGCGGTGTCGCTCATCGGATTCGGGTCGGTCATGGGGACTCCTCGATGGGGGGCCGGGATGGCGAGCAGCATCCTGACGCGTGCCGGGCTCCGGGAGAAGCCCGCCACACCCTCCGGTTCCGCTTCACCCCGCCGACTGCCGGGGGCGGAGGTCCGCAGGGCCGTCGGGGACGCGTACCACCTCCCACACGCGCACCACGGCGTCCCGGTTCAGCGGCCCGTACACGTGGGGGTAGCGGCCGTCGGAACCGGGCTCCCGGCGGACCTCGGCGGTCAGGGCCGCCTCGTCCAGCTCCACCGCGAGCAGGGTGCCGGGGGCGTTCCGGTAGTGGGCCTCGACGATGGCGAGGACGGTCGGGCGGTCCGCCGAGCAGTGCACGAAACCCTCCGCGGCCAGGGAGGCAGGGGCGTACGGGAGCTCGGGCGCGGCGCTCCAGTCGGCGAGCGGGACGATGTGGAAGATCATGCCGGTGGTTCTACCGCAGCGGGCGCCGAAGCGGTGTGTCAGGTGGCGACATGTAACGATCCGGGCGACATTGTCCGTGTCCCGAAGCCGGGTACGACGCCGGCGTGCTGCCCGGCCCTTCTGCGAAAGGCGTGACCATGGCGGGTAATGACCTGGGCTCCCTGCTCGGCGGACTCCTCGGTGGCGGCGGGCAGGGCGGCCAGGGCGGAGGGGCCGGCAACATCCTCGGCGCCCTGCTCGGGGCCCTCGGCGGCGGGGGCGGCGGCGCCCAGGCCGGCGGCGCCCAGGCCGGCGGCGGCGGGAACAACCCGCTCGGCGGCCTCATGGACATGCTGACCAAGTCCGGCCTCGCCGACCAGGCGCAGTCCTGGCTCGGTACCGGGGAGAACCGGCCGGTCAGCGGCTCGCAGATCGCCGAGGCCCTGCCGGACGACGCCCTGCGGAAGGCCGCCGAACAGGCCGGCGTCAGTCCCGAACAGGCCGCCGACGAGATCGCGCGGTCCCTGCCGCAGGCCGTCGACAAGCTGAGCCCCGGCGGGGAGATCCCGTCCGGTTCGCTGGAGGACATCATCAGGGCGCAGAACCTGTAGCGGCCCCGCCGGAGCCCGGCCGCCGTCCCACGGGGCGGCCGCCGGGCCCCCGTCGCGCACCGGGTGGCTACCCTGAGTCAGGACCCGCCGTCACGCGATCACCCTGGAGCGCCCCGTGAGAACCGCCGTCGTCATCGGAACCGGACTGATCGGCACCTCCGCGGCGCTCGCCCTGACCGCCCGCGGGATCGCCGTCCACCTGGTCGACCACGACCCGGCACAGGCCCGTACCGCCGCCGCCCTCGGCGCCGGCACCGACGACGCCCCCGAGGGGCAGGTCGACCTCGCGATCGTCGCCGTCCCCCCGGCCCACGTCGCCGCCGCCCTGGCCGACGCGATCGGACGCGGGACCGCCCGCGCCTACGTGGACGTCGCCAGCGTCAAGGGCGGACCCCGCCGGGAGCTGGCCGCCCTCGGCGCCGACACCTCCGCGTACATCGGCACCCACCCCATGGCCGGCAAGGAACGCTCCGGGCCGCTGGCCGCCACCGCCGACCTCTTCGAGGGACGCCCCTGGGTGCTCACGCCCACCCGCGACACCGACCACGAGGTGCTGAACCTGGCGCTGGAACTGGTCGCGCTGTGCCGGGCCGTCCCCGTGGTGATGGACGCCGACGCGCACGACCGGGCGGTCGCCCTCGTCTCCCACACCCCGCAGCTGGTGTCCAGCATGGTCGCGGCGCGCCTGGAGGAGGCGGACGAGACGGCCGTGCGGCTGTGCGGGCAGGGCATCCGCGACGTGACCCGGATCGCGGCCTCCGACCCCCGCATGTGGGTGGAGATCCTCTCGGCGAACCCTGGTCCGGTGGCCGACGTCCTGTCCGGGATCGCCGCCGACCTGGAGGAGACCGTCGAGGCCCTGCGCGGACTCCAGTCGGCCGACGAGGCCAAGCGCCGCGGCGGGGCCGAGGGCATCGAGGACGTCCTGCGGCGCGGCAACGCGGGCCGGGTCCGGGTCCCCGGCAAGCACGGCGCCGCCCCCACGGCCTACGAGACGGTCGGGGTGTTCATCAGCGACCAGCCCGGCGAGCTGGCGCGGATCTTCGCCGACGCGGGCCGGGCCGGGGTCAACATCGAGGACGTGCGGATCGAGCACGCCACCGGCCAGCAGGCCGGTCTGGTGCAGCTCATGGTCGAGCCCCGCGCCGTCGCGGGCCTGACCGCCGAGCTGCGCGAGCGGGGCTGGGCCCTGCGCCAGCAGTAGCCCGACCGCCCCCGGGATCCACCGTGGCCCCCGCCCCCGTACGGGGCGGGGACGCGGCGGAGTCAGGCGGCGCCGGGGGCCGGTAACCTGGGGGAGGGGCGCTCTTGGCGCGCCCGGACACGTACGCGCAACCAGGAAGGTGCCCGCACCGTGGAAACCGCCGCTCCGTCCGCCGTGATCGTCGCCATCGACGGTCCCTCCGGCACGGGCAAGTCCAGCACCTCCAAGGCCGTGGCCGCCAAGCTCGGGCTCCGCTACCTGGACACCGGTGCCCAGTACCGGGCCATCACCTGGTGGATGATCACCAACGGCGTCGACACCGACGACCCGCAGGCCATCGCCGTCGCCGCGGGCAAGCCCGCCCTCGTGTCCGGTACGGATCCGGCCGCGCCCACCATCACCGTCGACGGCCTGGACGCCTCCGGCCCGATCCGCACCCAGGAGGTCACCTCCAAGGTCAGCGCCGTCAGCGCCGTCCCCGAGGTGCGCACCCTGATCACCGAGCTCCAGCGCTCCATCGCCGCCGAGGCGGCCCGGGAGGCCGAGGGCATCGTGGTCGAGGGCCGGGACATCGGCACCACCGTCCTGCCCGACGCCGACCTCAAGATCTTCCTGACCGCCTCCGCCGAGGCCCGCGCGGCCCGCCGCAGCGGCGAGCTGCGCGGCAAGGAGGCCACGGACCTCGCGGCCACCAAGGAAGCCCTGATCAAGCGTGACGCGGCCGACTCCGGCCGCAAGACCTCCCCGCTGGCCAAGGCCGGCGACGCCGTGGAGGTGGACACCACCGAGCTCACCCTCGACCAGGTCATCGAGTGCGTCGTGACCCTGGTCGAAGAGCGGCGCGCCAGGTGAGCGGTACGCCCTCCCCCAAGGGTGCGGCGGTCGGCAGGCGCATCGGCATCGGGCTCATGTACGGGCTGTGGAAGCCGCGCGTGCTGGGCGCCTGGAAGGTGCCCGCCTCCGGCCCCGTCATCCTGGCCGTGAACCACGCCCACAACATAGACGGCCCCATGGTCATGGGCACCGCGCCCCGGCCCCTGCACTTCCTGATCAAGAAGGAGGCCTACGTCGGCCCCCTCGGCCCCTTCCTGGAGGGGATCGGTCAGGTGAAGGTGGACCGGACCGGTACGGACCGCACCGCCATCACCCGCGCGCTCGGGGTGCTGGAGCGGGGCGGCGCCCTGGGGATCTTCCCCGAGGGCACCCGCGGCGAGGGCGACTTCGCCTCCCTGCGCGCCGGGCTCGCGTACTTCGCGGTCCGCAGCGGCGCCCCGATCGTGCCCGTCGCGGTCCTCGGCAGCACCGAGGCCCGGGGGCGGCTGGTCAAGGGCCTGCCGCCGCTGAAGAGCCGGGTGGACGTCGTCTTCGGCTCCGCCTTCGACGCCGGGGACGGCACCGGGCGGCGCACGCGCACCGCGCTGGACCAGGCCACCGAACGCATCCAGGGCCGGCTGACCGCCCACCTGGCCGACGCCAAGCGCCTCACCGGCCGCTGAGCGAGACTTGACCTAGTAGTGGACCCGCGCTGCGCGGATGCCACCGATCACCACGAACGACGAGGAACGGACTTCATGAACGACCAGCACGACCACGGAGCACTTGGCGACGCCGAGTACGCGGAGTTCATGGAGCTCGCCGCGGAGGAAGGCTTCGACATCGAGGATGTCGAAGGCGCGATCGAGGAGGCCGGCCACGGCCCGCTGCCCGTCCTCGCCGTCGTGGGCCGCCCGAACGTGGGCAAGTCGACCCTGGTGAACCGCATCATCGGCCGCCGCGAGGCCGTCGTGGAGGACAAGCCGGGCGTCACCCGCGACCGCGTGACCTACGAGGCCGAGTGGGCCGGGCGCCGCTTCAAGGTCGTCGACACCGGCGGCTGGGAGCAGGACGTCCTCGGCATCGACGCCTCCGTCGCCGCCCAGGCCGAGTACGCCATCGAGGCCGCCGACGCGGTGGTCTTCGTCGTCGACGCCAAGGTCGGCGCCACCGACACCGACGAGGCCGTCGTCAAGCTGCTGCGCCGGTCCGGCAAGCCCGTCGTGCTCTGCGCCAACAAGGTCGACGGCCAGAGCGGCGAGGCCGACGCGACCGCCCTGTGGTCGCTGGGCCTCGGCCAGCCGCACCCGGTCTCCTCCCTCCACGGCCGCGGTACGGGCGACATGCTCGACGCCGTCCTGGAGGCCCTGCCGGAGGCCCCCGAGCAGACCTTCGGCGGCGCCGCCCTCGGCGGCCCCCGCCGCATCGCCCTGATCGGCCGCCCGAACGTCGGCAAGTCCTCCCTCCTGAACAAGGTCGCCCGCGAGGACCGCGTCGTCGTCAACGAGCTGGCCGGCACCACCCGCGACCCGGTCGACGAGCTGATCGAACTCGGCGGCGTCACCTGGAAGTTCGTGGACACCGCGGGCATCCGCAAGAAGGTCCACCTGCAGCAGGGCGCCGACTACTACGCCTCCCTGCGCACGGCCGCCGCCGTCGAGAAGGCGGAGGTCGCGGTCATCCTGATCGACACCACCGAGACGATCAGCGTCCAGGACCAGCGCATCATCACCATGGCCGTCGAGGCGGGCCGCGCGATCGTGATCGCGTACAACAAGTGGGACGAGCTCGACGAGGAGCGCCGCTACTACCTCGAACGCGAGATCGAGACCGAGATGCAGCAGGTCTCCTGGGCGCCCCGGGTCAACGTCTCCGCACTGACCGGCCGCCACATGGAGAAGCTGGTCCCGGCGATCGAGACCGCACTCGCGGGCTGGGAGACGCGCGTCCCCACCGGCCGGCTGAACGCCTTCCTCGGCGAGGTCGTCGCGGCGCACCCGCACCCGATCCGCGGCGGAAAGCAGCCCCGCATCCTGTTCGGTACCCAGGCGGGCAGCAAGCCGCCGCGGTTCGTCCTCTTCGCCTCCGGCTTCCTGGAGCACGGCTACCGGCGCTTCATCGAGCGCCGTCTGCGCGAGGAGTTCGGCTTCGAGGGCACCCCGATCCACATCTCGGTCCGGGTCCGCGAGAAGCGCGGCGCGCAGTACAAGAAGAAGAAGTAGCGGGGCGCCGCCGGGGTCAGTAGCCCCGGCGCGGAGCGGGCGGCAGGGCCGCCGGGATGTGCTGCATCCCGGACTGGTGCTGCCGCCCGCCGGCGTATCCGGACCCGGGGGCGGCGGCGTGGGCGTAGGAGGGCTGCGGGGCCGGTACGGGCGCGTACGAGGGCTGCCAGGGCTCGCTCTGCTGCCATGCGGAACCGTTCCAGCCGCTGCCGTACGAGCTGCCGGTGTAGGAGCCTCCGTACGAGGCCGCGGGGTACGAGGAGCCGTACGAGAACGCGGTGAAGCCGAGGTTCTCCTCACCGCTCCGGTCGCCCGGCAGCGCCCGGAAGGCGCGCAGGTACTCCGAGTAGAGCGTGTCGTAGATCGGGGTGTGCGAAGCGGCCGGGGGGACGTCCCGGTCCCGTGCGGGGCGCATCGGGGGGACGCTGCTCGGATAGGACGGGGCGCGGGAGGGGTCGTATGAATGCACGTATCAGCCAACGAACCCGGGGCCCTGCGGATGCGGGGTGACGGGACGGAAAACGCAGATCGCCGGGGGTGCGCGGGACGGACCGCGCACCCCCGGCGCATACCGCCCGGCCCCGGCTGGCGGGGCGGGCGGTCGTTTCGGGGTGGGGAGGGAAGGGCGGTTCAGGCGCCCGGGGTCCCGGCGAGCGGCATGGCGGCGGCGACCAGCTTGCCGTTGCTCGCGGCCTTGTCCAGGGCGTCGCGGAGCAGGTCCTCGCGGGGCTGCTGGCCGATGGAGCCGACCGGGGCGGCGTAGACGAGCACGCGCTGGGTCTTGTTGACGGCGGCCCGCCAGCCGTCGGTGACGCTCAGGGCCTGGTGCGCCTGCCACCACGCCACCTGCGGGCCGCCCTCGGCGCCGGGCTGGAGCACGGCGTGCAGCTGGCCGCCGGCCAGGAGCACGGACCAGCCGGGGAGCGCGGAGGGGACCTCGTTGGTGTCCGTGACGGGGATGAAGCCCTGCTCGATGAGGAGCGGCAGGAAGTCGTCGCCGGGGCCGGTGGTGCCGGGGCGGGCGATCGGCGCGGTCGGCTCGACGACCAGGGCCGGGTGCAGCTCGCCGCGGATCAGGACCAGGCCGCTGGTGATCCCGAGGACGGCCTGGCCGCCGGGGACCGCCTGCGGGGCGTCGTCGCCGGAGCCGGCGGCCTCCGGGGCCGGGCTGTCGCCGGTGATGCTGCGGACGGCGCCCTGGAGCTGCTCCTCGGAGACCGTGACCACCTGGGAGGGGATGCAGCCGGCGTGGGCGAAGGCCAGCACCGCGGTCTCCTCGCCGACGAACAGCACCGTGCTCGTGGGGTCGGTCTCGGGGTCGCCGGGGGTGCGGCAGGAGGTGCAGTCGTAACTGCGCGGGGCGTCGTCGCCGGTGAGCAGCCTGTCGGCTTCTTCGTCACCGATCTCGGCACGTACCTCAAGACTGACGTCGAGCATGCGCGGCACGGGGTGGCTCCTCATTCGTGCGGAGGCCGGGGGGTTCCCGGCTCGCCGGGCTCAACGGAGGAGCGGTCGCCGGGGTCACGCCGTTTGAGGGAACGGAATCGAACCGGCCACCCGAAGGAGTGAACTCGGCGAACGGCGCTTCCATTTGGTGGCAACTGTTGCTTTTTTGTGCGCAGTTGATGGCCGCTGCTGGTCGTTTCCGGGAGGGGCCGGAGGTCGGCCGTCCGGGTGGGGCGCGGGGGAGCGCCGCGTGGCGGGCCGGGCGCGGGGAGGGGGCCGCGTAGCGTGACGCGATGCCCGAACTCCGCCTCCGGCGTGCCGTGTCGGCTGCCGCCGCCGTGGCCGTGCTGGTGCTCGTACCCGTGCCGGCCGGTGCCGTGGGCGCCGCCGGTGCCGGTGGTGCCGTCGTGCCGCCGCCCCCGGCGCCCGGCCCGCCGGGCGCCGCCGCCGGGCACGGGCCGGGGGACTGCGGGCCGGGCGGGCGGTGGCCGTGGGACTGCGTCGCGGACTGCGAGAGCGGCGGGCGGTGGGCGGTGAACTCCGGGAACGGCTTCTACGGGGGGCTGCAGTTCTGGCAGCCGACGTGGGAGGAGTACGGGGGTCTCGCCTACGCGGCGCGGGCGGACCTGGCGAGCCGGGACCAGCAGATCCTGGTGGCGGAGGAACTGCTCGGCGCCCAGGGGTGGGGGGCGTGGCCGGTGTGCTCGAAGCGGTACGGGCTGGCGGGGCGGGCGCACGTGGTGCGGGGCGGGGAGACGCTGGAGGGGATCGCGCGCAAGAGGCGGGTGCGGGGCGGGTGGCGGGCCCTCTACGAGGCGAACCGGGGGGAGATCGGGGACCGCCCGGAGCGCCTGCGGGTGGGCCTCTTCCTGACCCTCCCGACCGACCCCCCGCCCCCGGCACCGACCGACCCCCCGCCCCCGGCACCGACCGACCCCCCGCCCCCGGCACCGACCGCCCCGCCGCCCCCACCGCCGCCCCGGTCGACGGGCCCCGCGCCGAGGGGCTGAGCCGGGCGGTGCCGCGTCACGGGCGGGGGCCGGGACGGGGGAGACTGCGGGCATGCTCGATACCTCCGCACGGCTGCTGCGCCTGCTGTCCCTGCTGCAGGCCCACCGCGAATGGACCGGCGCCGATCTCGCCGAACGCCTCGGGGTCACGCCGCGCACCGTGCGGCGGGACGTCGACCGGCTGCGGGGGCTCGGCTACCCCGTGAACGCCAGTCCGGGCACCGGCGGCGGGTACCAGCTCGGGGCGGGGGCCGAGCTGCCGCCGCTGCTGCTGGACGACGACGAGGCCGTCGCGGTGGCCGTCGGGCTGCGGACGGCCGCCGGGAACGGCGTCGAGGGGATCGGGGAGGCCTCCGTACGGGCCCTGGCCAAGCTGGAGCAGGTGCTGCCCTCCCGGCTGCGCGGAAGGGTGGCGGCGCTGAACGAGTTCACCGTGCCCATGCTGCGCGGCCCCGCGCGGGACACCGTCGACCCGGCGGTGCTGACGGAACTGGCGGCGGTGTGCCGGGACTCCGAGCGGCTGCGCTTCGGGTACCGCGACCACGAGGGCACCGTCAGCCGCCGCACCGTGGAGCCGCACCGGCTGGTCTGCAGCGAGCGGCGCTGGTACCTCGTCGCCTGGGACCGCGACCGCGAGGACTGGCGCACCTTCCGCGCGGACCGGATCGAGCCCCGCCCCCCGCACGGCCCCCGTTTCGTCCCGCGCCCGGCACCCGCCGAGGACCTCGCCGCGTACGTCTCGCGGGGCGTGGCGCAAGGCGCCTACGCGGCCCGCGCCGTGGTGCGGCTGCGGATGCCGGCCGAGGAGGCGGCGCGGATCATCGGACCCTCCGACGGGGCGCTGGAGCCGCTCGACGGGCAGGGCTGCCTGCTGCGCACCGGGGCGGTGAGTCTGGACGTTCTGGTCATTCACCTCATGTTGCTCGGGTGCGAGTTCGAGGTGGTGGAGCCGCCCGAGCTGACCGAACGGATCCGCAGTGCGCGCGACCTTCTCGGCCGTGCTCTGGAGCCCGCGGCGGAGTGAGAGCGGAGCGCGGGAACGTGAATCCCCTTACGGAATTCGCCGGCTCTCGGACGGAATGCGAATGCGTTCCGGGAGCTGCTCCGGACGGGGGACGCGGAGAATGCCGGGCGGGGCTCCCGCTGTCGACAACCCGTGACACAAGTGTGACCCGGTACGGAGGAACCTCTGGGCGTGCGGCTGACGCGCCGTGCATATGAACGGCGACGGCGGGCCGGTTCGGTGAACCGGCCCGCCGTCGTGGTGGTGCGGGGTGGGGGTGTGCGTACCGTCCCCGCGGGAGTGCGGATCAGCCGGCCGGGCGGGCCGAGGCCCCCCGGGCGGCGGCCCGTTCGGTGTGCGCCGGGCGGCGGCTGCCGGCGGGGGTGACAGGGGTCCGCTCGGAGCGGATGACGTGCTGGCGGGCGACCGGGTGACCGGCGGGGCGCAGCGCCGGGGAGTGCCCGGCGGCGCCTGCGCCGGACGCGGTGACCGGGACGGCCGCCGCGTCGTCGGAGTGCCCGGGCTGCCACTTCCCGCCCGCGGAGAGCAGCGGGGTGAGCGCGGCGGCGACCGGCGCGGAGAGCCTGCCCTCCTCCAGGCGGCGGCGCCACAGCTCGCGCAGCTCGAAGACGTAGGCCTCGGTGCGGGCGATGAGCGGCTCGAACCAGGGCAGCGCCAGCATGATCAGCAGACCCGCGAGCCAGCCCAGCAGGACGTCGCTCACCCAGTGGGTGCCGAGGTAGACGGTGGTGGCCCCGACGCTCAGCGAGACGACGGCGGAGAACAGGGACAGCACCCGCCGGGTGACCGTGGTGGAGGCCAGATAGGCCAGGATCCCCCAGGTCACGACGGCGTTGGCGGTGTGGCCGGAAGGAAATATATCGCCGCCCGCGAAGAGTTCGGCGGAGCCGATCTGGGTGGCGTAGTGCGGACCGAGCCGGCCGAGGCCGAGCTTCACGGAGCCGACGGTGATGTTCAGCAGCAGCAGCGCGACGCCGAGGGTGATCAGCGGGCGCAGGGTGTGCTGGCGCCAGGAGCGCCACCCGAGCCAGGCCGCGACCATGACGGCGGTGGGTCCGCGCTGGCCGAGCACGACGAGGTAGTCGAGGAAGGCGTGCAGCTGCGGCCACTGCTCGTAGGGCCGGAAGAACATGATCTGCCAGTCCAGCCGGACGAGCCAGGACGTCGTCAGCACGGCCACGACGATCGCGAGGTAGCACGCGAGCAGGGCGGCGAGGAGCACGACGCGGTGCCGGCTCATCCGCGGCGTTTGCAGATGAGCCGGTCGCTCTGGTTCCCGGTCCAGCCGGGCGAACACCGGCTCCAGACGGGTCAGCATTTGGTCGGTACGCACTCAATCGACGTTACCGCGCGACGAAGGGCGGCCCGGTCGAATCGCGGGCTTTGTGATGACCATGTGATGTGGAGTGCGTCTCACGCAGAACTTAATTGCCGCTATTCCGACGCTTGTTGAAACTCCGCCGATTCAACTCCGGGACTGCTGCCCCCGCAATTATCCGCATACTCGGCCCGAGTTTATTGCCTTTGTTCAATTCCTTTGCGCAATCATGGATTGGAATGATCCATTCCGTGATCACGGAGGACCCGAACCGTTCAGCCAGAACGCCCCGTACACCGCCGACGCCAGGGCCACCGCCCCCAGCACCGCCGCCCGGCCGGTCCGCCACCGGGCCAGCGCCACCGCCGCGGGCAGCAGCAACGGGAACGCCGGCAGCAGCAGCCGAGGCTTGGACCCGAAGTACCCGGAGGCGCACAGGGCGAGGGCCACCACGACCCCGGCGTACACGAGCAGCGCGGCGGGCTGCCGCTGCCGCACGCACAGCCGGTACAGCCACAGCACCAGCAGCACCCCGGCGACCAGACCGAGCCCGGCCGCGAAGGCGGAGGAGGCCAGCCGCGCCCCGACGAAGCGGGCGAAGGCCCAGCCCCCGTCGAAGCCGTTGCCCCAGCCCGCCTGGACGTCCAGGTACCCCAGCAGCCCGCCGCCGCTCCGCCGGCCCACCCACAGCACGTACGCGGCCGCGCCCAGCGGGGCCAGCAGCACCCCGGCCGCCGTCCGCCACGAACGCTCCCCGCGCCGCCACGCCAGGGCCGCGGCCACCCACACCGCCGCGACCACCGCCGCGCCGACCGGCCGGGTCAGCCCCGCGCCGGCCGCGAGCAGGCCCGCCGCGATCCAGCGCCCGCGCAGGACCGCGTACAGGGCCCAGGCCGCCAGGGCCGTGAACAGCGACTCGCTGTACGCCATGGACTGCACGATCCCGACCGGCAGCGCCGCCCACAGCGCCGCCGCCAGCACCCCGGCCCGGCGCCCGTACAGCAGGTCCGCGACGGCGAAGATGCCCCACGCGGCGGCGAGCCCCGCCACCGCCGAGACCGCCAGGCCCGCGGAACCGTACGAGAGCCCGGTGGCCGCCGCCAGCAGCCTCTCCAGCCACGGCAGCAACGGGAAGAAGGCGAGGCTGGAGTGGACGGCCCCGTTCGGCAGCACCACCTCGTACCCGTACCCGCCACCGGCGACGCGGGCGTACCAGAGCGAGTCCCAGCGGGCCGACAGCAGCGTGTGCGGGCTGCTGCCCGCCACCGCGCCCCACACGCCGAGGACGCCCAGGCCGAGCAGCCGGACCGCCGCGAAGGCGGCGAGCGCGGGCGCGGCCCGGCGGGGTCCGGGTTCCTTCAGGGGCACCTCGTGGGTGGGGTCGGTTCTCACGCAGACGAGTATCGACGCCCCGGCGACGGGCCCCCGACGAGAACCACGGGGTGTGGCCGGGCGTGTACCGAGGGGTGAGGACACAGCGGGGCGAGTGGCGCACACCACACCGGGGCCGCCGCCGCGATGAGAGCTTGACCACGTGTCGGACACGCGAACTCGCGTACGCTGACCCTTCACTCGCGAGTCGATGCCGGACCCCGTTGGACGCCGCCCAGCGCACCACCCGCGGCGCCACAACGACGCTGGTCCGCCGAGTGCGAGGGATCACCTGGGAGGTACACGCATGTCGGGGACGCACACGACCGGCGACGGGAACCCTTCCCTCCGGCAGCGGATCAGCGCCGCCTCCGGCGGTGCCAACCGGTGGGTCGTCCTGGCCGTCCTGTGCGTCAGTCTCGTGCTCGTCGCGCTCGACGCGACGATCCTGCACGTGGCCGTGCCCTCCGTCACCGAGGACCTGCGCCCCGGCGCCGTGGAACTCCTGTGGATCGTCGACGCCTACCCGCTGGTCTGCGCCTCGCTCCTGATCCTTTTCGGCACCCTCGGAGACCGGGTCGGCCGCCGCCGGATCCTGCTCCTCGGCTACGCCCTCTTCGGCGTGGCCTCCGCCATCGCCGCCCTCGCCGACGACGCCCAGGTCCTGATCGCCGCGCGCGCCCTGCTCGGCATCGGCGGGGCGATGATCATGCCCGCCACCCTGTCGATCCTGCGCCAGGTCTTCCCCGACCGGCGCGAACGGGCACTCGCCATCGGCATCTGGACCGCCGTCGCCGCGATCGGCGCGGCCAGCGGCCCCGTCCTCGGCGGCTTCCTCGTCCAGCACTACTGGTGGGGTTCCGTCTTCCTCATCAACATCCCGCTGATGGCCCTGACCCTGCCGCTCGGCCGCTGGCTGCTGCCCGAATCCCGGGGCGGGGCGGACGGACCCTGGGACGTGCTCGGCGCGCTCACGGCCGCGGGCGGGGTCCTCGGCGTGGTCCTCGGGGTCAAGCACCTCGGCGCCGAACGCCACCTCCTGGACCCCGAGGCGCTGGTGCCCCTGGCGCTCGGCGCGGCGCTGCTGATCCTCTTCGTGCGCCGCCAGAAGCGCCGCGAGCACCCGCTGATCGACATGCGGATGTTCTCCCGCGCCGCGTTCTCCACCTCCGTCGGCTGCATCGTGCTCGCCATGCTGGCGCTGGTCGGCCTGGAGCTGATCGCCGTCCAGTACCTCCAGCTGGTGCTGCGCCTGAGCCCGCTGGAGACCGGCCTGCGGCTGCTGCCGCTCACCTTCGCCGCCATGGCCGCCGGCGCCACCGGTTCGTACACCCTCCAGCGGGTCGGCCCGCGCACGATGGTCTCGCTCGGCTTCGTCCTGACCGCCGCCGCCGTCCTGCTGCTGACGCTGATGGGCCAGCAGGACCGGCCCGTGCTGCTCACCGTCGGGTTCGTCCTGCTCGGCTTCGGCCTGCAGACGACCCTGTTCGCGGCCTACGAGTCCATGCTCAGCGAGGCCCCGGCGGACACCGCCGGCGGCGCGGCCTCCATAGGCGAGACCTCGTACCAGCTCGGCGCGGGCATGGGCATCGCCCTGCTCGGCAGCGTGATGAACGCCGCCTACGCGCCCGGCCTGAGCGACGTCCCCGGCGTCCCGGCCGACGCGGCGCGCGACGCCGCGCACTCGCTCGGCGAGGCCTACCAGGTCGCCGCCCACCTCGGCGGCGCGGCCGGGGACTCCCTGCACGCCGCCGCCCGGCACGCCTTCGTGCACGGGTTGCACGTCACGCTCGTGGTCAGCGCTGGCCTGCTGCTCGCGGGCGCGGTCATGGCGCTGAAACTGCCCCGCACCATGGACGGCGCCGAGCCGGCCGGCTGCGCGGACCCGGCCGCCGACGGCCTGACCGCGGGCGCCGTACGCCTCCCCGCGCAGGCCGACGCCGCCGCGCGGAACCCCGCGCCGGGCGGACCGGAGCACGACACGGCCGTCGGCGGACGGCCCGGCCGCAGCGCCTGACCCCGCGCCGGCCCGGACCGGCCGCGGCGCGCGGCGGAAATCCGGGGGTGGACCAGCGGCGGGACCGACGACAAACTTGCACCGCTAGGTTTCGCCCCACGTGCCTGCCGGGAGGCCCCTCTTGTCCGCGTCGAAGACCCCGTCGAAGACTCCCTTCGTCCCCACCGACCCGCTCGGGCTGGACGAGCTGCTCAGCCCCGAGGACCTCGCCGTCCGCGACACGGTCCGCACCTGGGCCGCCGACCGGGTCCTGCCGCACATCGCCCAGTGGTACGAGGACGGGGAGCTCCCCGGCATCCGCGAGCTGGCCCGCGAACTCGGCTCCATCGGCGCCCTCGGCATGTCCCTGACCGGCTACGGCTGTGCGGGCGCGAGCGCCGTCCAGTACGGCCTGGCCTGCCTGGAGCTGGAGGCCGCCGACTCCGGGATCCGCTCGCTGGTCTCCGTACAGGGCTCGCTGGCCATGTACGCGATCTGGAAGTACGGCTCCGAGGAGCAGAAGGAGCGCTGGCTGCCGGGCATGGCGGCCGGCGAGCTGATCGGCTGCTTCGGCCTGACCGAGCCCGACGTGGGCTCCGACCCGGCCGCGATGCGCACGTACGCGAAGCGCGACGGCGGCGACTGGGTGCTCAACGGGCGCAAGATGTGGATCACCAACGGCTCGGTGGCCGCCGTCGCGGTGGTCTGGGCGCAGACGGACGAGGGGATCCGCGGCTTCGCCGTCCCCACCGACGCGGCGGGCTTCTCGGCGCCGGAGATCAAGCACAAGTGGTCGCTGCGCGCCTCGGTGACGAGCGAGCTGGTGATGGACGACGTACGGCTGCCGGCGGACGCGGTGCTGCCGGGCGTCACCGGGCTCAAGGGACCACTGGGCTGCCTCAGCCACGCGCGGTACGGGATCGTCTGGGGTTCCATGGGCGCGGCGCGCTCCGCCTTCGAGACGGCGCTCGACTACGCGAGGACGCGGGAGCAGTTCGGCAAGCCCATCGGCGGCTTCCAGCTCACCCAGGCCAAACTCGCCGACATGGCGCTCGAACTCCACAAGGGCATCCTGCTCGCCCACCACCTGGGCCGGCGGATGGACGCGGGCACCCTGCGGCCGGAGCAGATCAGCTTCGGCAAGCTCAACAACGTCCGCGAGGCCATCGACATCTGCCGTACCGCGCGGACGATCCTCGGGGCCAACGGGATCTCCCTGGAGTATCCCGTCATGCGACACGCCACCAACCTCGAATCGGTCCTCACCTACGAGGGCACCGTCGAGATGCACCAGCTCGTCCTGGGCAAGGCGCTCACCGGGCTCGACGCCTTCCGGTGAGTGCCCCGCTCAGCTCTGGTTGAAGAAGTCGCGGGTCCGGCCGCCCGCCTCACCGCTGACGATCTGGGTGTCGGCCGGGGTCAGGAGGAAGACCCTGGTCGCCACCCGCTCGATCGAGCCGCGCAGGCCGAAGGTCAGGCCGGCCGCGAAGTCGACCACGCGCTTGGCGTCGCCCGGGTCCATCGAGGAGAGGTTCACGATCACCGGGACGCCCTCGCGGAACAGCTCGCCGATGCCGCGCGCGTCACGGAAGCCGTCGGGGGTCACGGTCGCGATCCGCCGGCCCTGCTCGACCGCGGAGTCCGAGGCCACCTGCACGCGCGGGTCGGTGACCCACTGGTCGCCGGGTCCCGAAACGGAACCCTGCTGGCGCTCCACCGCCTCCGCGTAGTCGTCGTCGTAGTACCGCTCGTCGTCGCTGTCCTCCACGAGACCCAACCAGGCACTCGCCTTGCGTACCGAACCCATGGACGCCTCCTTTCACCGTGGCCAGTCTGTCTTCTTCCCCGCTGCCCCTATGGTCGTCCATGATGCTGACAACGCGCCAAGTGGATAGCCGCCGCGCAGGGGTTTCGTGACGCGACTGGTGCAGAACATCCGTTGCACGGTCAAGGTTCCCGGTGGCTACCGCTGCTGACTGAGTGAAAATACGACCACTGCCGCCGACCGGGTGAGCCGCTGGGACGGACGGGTGAACGACCAGGCTCGATACGATGCCCCCGAAACACGCGTATGACACACGGGGGAACCGAATTTGTTCGGCATTGTCAGACCTTGCTCACACCGGCTCGGTGAGCGGTTCAAAACGGAGTGGATGGCTCATCTGTGCGGTCTCTGCCTGGCACTTCGCGGTGACCACGGGCAGTTCGCCAGGATCGTCACGAACTACGACGGCCTGCTGGTCTCCGTTCTGACGGAGGCTCAGTCCGGGCCGCTGCCCGGCGCCCGGCGCACCGCCGGCCCCTGCCCGCTGCGCGGCATGCGCACCGCCCCGGTGGCCAACGGCGAGGGCGCGCGGCTTGCCGCCGCCGTCTCGCTCGTGCTGGCCTCCGCGAAGGTGCGCGACCACGTGGCCGACCGGGACGGGCTGTTGGCGCGGGCGCCGATAGCCGCCGCGGCGCGCACGGTGGCCCGAGGCTGGGACCGGGCCGGCGCCCGCACCGGGGCCTCGCTCGGCTTCGACACCGCCGTGCTCGTCGACGCCGTGGACCGGCAGGGCGGCATCGAGACCCTGGCCGGGCCGGGCACCTCCGTCCTCGTGGTCACCGAGCCCACGGAGACCGCCACCGCCGCCGCCTTCGCCCATACCGCGGTCCTCGCGGGGCGGCCAGGCAACGCCGCGCCCCTGGCCGAGGCGGGCCGCTACTTCGGCAGGCTCGCGCACCTGCTGGACGCCGTCGAGGACCAGGCCGCCGACGCCGCCTCGGGCGCCTGGAACCCGCTCACCGCCACCGGGACCCCCCTCACCGAGGCCCGCCGCCTGTGCGACGACGCCCTGCACGGTATCCGGCTGGCGCTGCGCGAGACGGAGTTCGCCGACGCGGGGCTGGCCCACCGGCTGCTGGTGCACGAGCTGCGCACCTCGGTGGACCGGGCCTTCGGCACCGGCAGCTGCGCCCACGCCGCCACCAATGCCGTCGGGCAGGGCCACGGCGCCCCGCCGCAGGGCTACGAGCCGGGCGCCGGACAGGTCCACGGGGCCCCGTACGGCGGCCCGTACGGGAACGGCAACGCGAACCCCTACGCCCCGAGCGGCCCCGGAGCCCCGCCGATGGGCCCCGGCGGCCCCGGCTGGGGAGGCGGCGGCGGTGGTGGCTTCGGCGGTCCGCCGCCGCCCCCGCAGAAGCCGCGCCGCGGACTGCTGGCCGGCTGCGCCGTGTCCATCGGGCTCTTCTGCACCTGCCAGCTGTGCTGCACGGAGCACGACGGCCCCTGGTCCCGGCGCAAGCGGGACGCCTGGTGCGACGCGTGCCCGGACTGCAGCGGGTGCGACGGTTGCAGCGGCTGCTGTGACTGCTGCAGCTGCTGCGAGGACGGCGGCTGCTGTGACGGCTGCGGCTGCGACGGGTGCGACTGCGGCTGTAGCTGAACCACCGTCAGGGGCCGTGCACGGCAAGGCCCGCAGGACCGGACGGGGTACCGGGGGATTCCCGCGCGGGCCCGCGTGGAAGGGTAGTCCGGCATGGATGACGAACGGGACACCAACGCCTGGCGGGAGTGGCACGAGCATCGTGTGGCCACCGTCTCCGCCCCTTACGGACCCCTCGCGCTGACCGGTACCCACTGGCTCGGCGACTACCCGGAAGGTCGAATTCCGGCCGTTCCGGGGCAGTGGCGCGCCACCGCCTCCGGGGTCGCGCTGAGCGCCGCCCCCGAGGACGGCCTCGAACTCGACGGCCGCCCCTTCGCCGGGGAGGCCGACCTCGACGCCGACGAGGGTCCGCCCGCGCGGTCCCGGCTCGCCTCCGGGCGGCGCCGGTTCGCGGTGATCCTGCGCGAGGGGGAGTGGGCGGTCCGCGTCTTCGACCCCGACTCCCCGGCCCGCAGTGCCTTCCGGGGCATCGAGGCCACCGCGTACGACCCGGCGTACGTGCTGCCGGGCCGCTTCCGCCCGTACCCCGAGCGGCGCACCGTCCAGCTGGAGAACGCCGACGGGCGCTCCCGCGGGCTCGGCCTCGGGGGCGAGCTGCTCTTCTCCCGGGAGGGCGGGGAGTACGCCCTCCAGGTCGCCGTCGACGAGGGGGACGGCAGTCTCTGGGCCGTCTTCTCCGATGCCACGGCGGGCCGCTCCAGCTACCGTTTCCGCTTCCTGCGGCCCGGGATCCCGGGCCCGGACGGCGCCGTCGCCGTCGACCTCAACCGGGCCCTGCTCCCGCCCTGCGCCTTCGCCGACCACTTCGTCTGCCCCTTCCCGCCGCCCGGGAACACGCTGCCCTTCGAGGTCGCCGCGGGGGAGCGGCGGCTGAAAGACGCCCTTGCCGCCGGTGACTGACGACAGGACACTCCCGTCAGCGTCATCCGGCGGACTTGTCAGGGGCACGGCAAATGCATGCGGGGTCACCCGTACGCCCGCCCCCCACCGCCGCTCACGGGCTCCGGCGCCCCCCCACCTCTGCCGGGCCCCCGACCCCCTTCCGGGAGGACGTGAAGTGAGGAACAAGAAGATGAGCCGCATCCGCCTGCTCGCCGTCGCCGCCGGCCTGGCCGCCGTCGCCGGACTGGCCACGCCCGCCGCCGCCGGCGCGCACCCCGCCGACGAGGGCTTCAGCGCCGCCCGCCTCGCCGCCGCCGGGGCCTCGGTCCTGCGCGCCGACGTCGCGGGCACCGCCTGGCACACCGACCCCGCCACCGGAACCCTCGTGGTCACCGCCGATTCCACGGTCACCGAAGCCGACCTGGCCAGAATCCGCCACGAGGCCGGACCCGACGCCGGCGCCCTGCGCATCGAACGCACCCCCGGCAAGCTGCGCAAGCTGCTCTCCGGCGGCGACGCCATCTACACCGACAGCTGGCGCTGTTCGCTCGGCTTCAACGTGCGCAGCGGCAGCACCTACTACGTCCTCACCGCCGGACACTGCACCGACGGCGCCGGCACCTGGTGGACCAGTTCCTCCCACACCACCACCGTCGGCTCCACCGTCGGCTCCAGCTTCCCCACCAATGACTACGGCCTCATCAAGTACGCAAGCAACTCCCCGGTCCCGCCGGGCACCGTCGGCAGCCAGGACATCACCAGCGCCGTCGACGCCACCAACGGCATGTCCGTCACCCGCCGCGGCTCCACCACCGGCATCCACGGCGGCACCGTGACCGGCCTCAACGCCACCGTCAACTACGGCGGCGGCGACATCGTCTACGGAATGATCAGGACCAACGTCTGCGCCGAACCCGGTGACAGCGGCGGCCCGCTCTACTCCGGCAGCCGCGCGGTCGGCCTCACCTCCGGCGGCAGCGGCAACTGCACCTCGGGCGGGACCACCTTCTTCCAGCCCGTCGTCGAAGCGCTGAACGCCTACGGCGTCAGCGTCTACTGACCCCGCGGGATTCCCCCCCCGGTCCACGCGGTCCGGCCGACCCACGCGCCCCCGGTCGGCCCCCTGGACGTCCTCCCGCCTTCTGGGAGGATGTCCAGGGCATCCGGTCCACGGGGGAGGCAGGTCTCCGCATGCAGGTTCCCACATGAAGCGCATCGGAGTGACCGGACACCGGTCCATCCCCGACGAACTCCTGGGCCACGTCCGCGAAGGCCTGCGGGCCGTGCTCCGCGGCCACCAGGGCCCGCTGGAGGCCCTCTCCAGCCTCGCCGACGGCGCCGACCAGCTCTTCGCCGACATCGCCCTGGAATGCGGCGCCGACCTCACCGTCGTGATCCCCAGCGGGGACTACGAGGACACCTTCGAGGACCCGGACGCCCTCGCCGGCTACCGCAGGCTCAAGCACCGCGCCACCCAGGAGGTCCGCATGGCCTTCGCCCGCTCCACCGACGAGGCCTACTACGCGGCGGGCGCCTACATCGCCGACTCCTGCGACCGCCTCGTCGCCGTCTGGGACGGCCTCCCCGCACGCGGGCACGGCGGCACCGCCGAGATCGTCTCCTACGCCCGCGCCCTCGGGAAACCCGTCACCGTCATCTGGCGCGCGGGCGTGACCCGGGACTGAGCCACGCCCCGCCCGCCCCCTCAACTGCTGTGCCGGGCCAGCCAGTCCGTGTGCTGGGGAGAGACGTACCGCTCCGTCTCGTACACCGACGACGGCCACTGCGACTCCGTGATCGTCGTCTGCATCACGACCATCATCGCCGCCAGGTCCTGCTCGATCAGCGTGTGCGCCTCGATCAGCGGATGGTGGCGCCGCACCTCGTTCCAGGCGATCGCCGCCGCCGCGGCCGCGCTCAGCAGCCCCGCCGGCAGCGGACCCGAGCCCGAACCGAACGCCCCGACCAGCGCGAACAGCAGGGCCAGACAGGTCAGCAGCACGATCGTCCACGACCACAGCGCCGTCGCCCGCCGCGACCCCTCCGTCTTGCGCCTGTACCAGTTGCGCTGCTCGATCAGCCGGTCCCGCACATAAGTCTCCCGGCGCACCGCGTACTCCATCCCGCGCAGCCGGTCCATCGCCCCGGTGACCTCCCCGCCCTCCGGAACCAGGCCCGCCGTCCGCGGATCCTCCCAGCCCATCTTGCGGAGCTCGTCCAGCCCCTTCTCCAGCCGCGCCCGGTACACCCCCGCCGCCCCGGCCACCTCGCTGCCGAAGGGCGCCCCGTGCACGGCGTAGCGCCACGCCAGGGACTTGATGAACTCCGCCGCGCTGCGGTTGAGCTGCCACTGCGGACGGGCCCGGCGCCGGGTCGCCCGTACGCCCACGGCCAGCACCCCCGCGTACGCCAGCGCGCTGAGCGCCGCGAACACGTGCAGCGAGCCCACGGCGGGCCCGGCCGGCAGCGCGGCGGCCCCGGCGGCCGCGACCAGCAGCAGCAGCTGCGCGCGCGTCGCCTGGGTGGACTCCCGCTGCCGGGAGACCGCCGCCTGGTCGGTGTGGTGGAAGAGGGCCGGCAGGTCCTCGTTGCGAAAGGTCATGCTGTCGGTCACAGCGCCCCCCTGATGTCGGGTGGCGGACGGCGGGGCCCCACGGTCGCGGGGCCCGCCGCCCTCCGTCGGATCACACCGCGAGCGGCTCCAGGTCCCGGTGGACCCGCCGCTCGTCCCGGGCGTACCGGGTCAGACCGTGGTCCTCCCCGAGGAGGCGCGTCAGCTCCGCCACCGCCTCCGCCCGCACCCGGGCCGCCTCCTCCTTGCGGCCCATCATGTCCAGACTGACCGCCATGTTCGACGCGCTCGCCAGGGTCTCCGGGTGATGCGCCCCCAGGGCCTCGCGCAGCCGCATCACCGCGATCCGCTCCAGCTCCAGCGCACCTTCCGGATCACCCAGGTCGGCCCGCGCGTTCGCCAGGTTCAGGTGCGCGAACACCGTGTGCGGGTGGTTGTCGCCCAGCACCTCGCGCATGCTGCGGATCGTCTGGCGGAGCATCGGCTCCGCCGTCTCCGACGCGCCCGTGCCCCAGTGGAACACCGCCAGGTTGTTCAGCGCCGCCAGGGTGTACGGGTGCTTCTCGCCCGGTACCTTCATGTACTCGTCCACCACCTCCTGCGCCAGGTCCCGCGCCGCGCCCGGGTCGCCCGTCGCGAACAGGTCCGAGGCCAGGTTCAGTTCGCAGGCCAGCAGGTCCGGATTGACGGAGGTGTACTTGGCCCGGTAGCGGTTGCGCGTCGCCGTCGTCAGCCGCAGCGCGTCCTCCAGCTCGCCCGCCCGGCGCAGCGACACCGCCAGGTTCTTCGCCGCCGACAGGGTGCCGGGGAAGGCCCGCCCCAGCGTCCGCTTGTAGATGTCGTACGTCCGGGCCAGCAACTGCACCGAATCGTCGTAGCGGCCCACCTCGCGCAGGTCCCGCGCCAGGTTCTGCGCCGAGGACAGGGTGTACGGGTGGTCCGGGCCCAGCACCTCGGTGCGCCGGTCGAAGACCTCCTGGTCGATCTCCCTGGCCCGCGCGTACTGCCCCACCATCCGCAGGTTCAGCGCCAGGTTGTTCGCGGCGGCCAGGGTGCGCGGGTGCGCCTCGTGGAAGATCTGCCCGAAGCCCTCGTGCGCCGCCGTCGCCAGCTCCATCGCCTCCCCGTACCGGCCCAGCGCGCCCAGGTCCATCGCCAGGCCGCTCGTGGTCATGTACGTGTGCGGGTGGGAGGGACCCAGCGCCGACCGCTGGCGCTCCAGCGTGACCTCGTCCAGCTCCTTCGCCTCCACGAACCGGCCCTGCGAACGCAGGATGTTGGACAGGTGGAAACGCAGGTACAGGTACTGCAGGTCGTCGCTGCCGAGCATCTCCCGCCACGACTCGCGCAGCTCCTCGCCCAGCGCGTACGCCGCCTTGAAGTCACCGCGCTTCCACAGGTAGCGCACCCGGTCGATCAGCAGCCGCCGGGTCTCCGGCTCCTTGCAGAACCGCGCCTCGGACGGGCTCAGGTGCGGCCAGATCGTGTTGAACCGCGGCCAGGTCGCCGGGTTGTCTATCGGCTCGTCGTCATCGGGCCGCGCACCCGCCAGGATCCGGTGCACCGCGTGCCGGGCCTCGCGCTGCTCCTCCTCCGACAGCTGCGCCCGGATCACCGCCTGCACCAGCCGGTGCACCTGGATGCTGTTGCTGACCTGGTCGACCTTGGCCATCGCGAACCGGCCGATCTCCCGGATCACCCGCCCCAGCACCAGCTTCTCCTGGAGCGAGGAGTCGTACGGCTTGAGCGCGTCGATCATCTCCTTGCTGTAGAGGAGGTTCGCCGAGATCGGCTCCGGCGCGAAGAAGGCGCACAGCTGGAGCAGCCGCACGGCGGCGGGCGAGCGGGACTGCAGCCGCTCGATCGACACGTTCCAGGTGGCCGCCACCGGCTCCGGGTACCCGGGCGGCTGGTTCAGGCCCAGCACCCGCGCGGCCTGCTGGGCCAGCTGCTCCAGGTACGCGGACACCGGCGTCGCCGTCTCCGCGATCCACGCGCCCGCCTGCTCGACGGCCAGGGGCAGGTCGCCCACCGCGACGGCCACCTGCTCGGCGTCCTCCTTGGTCAGCCCCGGCGCCCGGCGCTGGAGGTGCTCGATGGACTCCTCGCGCAGGAACACGTCCACCGGCAGCGCGTCCCCGTACTGCGACCAGGACTGGTTGCGCGAGGTGACCAGCACGTGCCCGGGGCCGCCCGGCGGGAAGAACCGCTTGAGGGTCTCGGGATCGTCGGCGTTGTCGAAGACCAGCAGCCACCGCGAGGACGGCACCCCGCGCCGCAGCAGGTCGATCGCCTCCTGGGAAGCGGCCGACATGTCCTCGCCGGTCTGCGCGCCCAGCCGTACGGCCAGCTCCGCAAGGGCCGCCACCACGTCGTCGGTCTGCTCGGAGGAGATCCACCAGACCAGGTCGTAGTCGGCCATGAACCGGTGCACGTACTCCAGCGCCACCTGCGTCTTGCCGACGCCGCCGAGCCCGTACAGGGTCTGCGGCTGCGGCAGCACCACCGCCATGCCGCCGCCCAGCTGGTCGCGCATCCGCTCCAGGACGATGCTGCGCCCGGTGAAGCCGGGGTTGCGGGGCGGCGCGTTCCAGATCTTCGGGACCGTCCCCGGGAAGCGGGGGCCCGGCTGGGAGGCGCTCGCGACGCTGTCCGGCAGGGCCATCGGGCGCTCCACGGCCCGCAGCAGGGCGGTGGTCGCGTGCACCTCGTCGAGGCGGAAGAGGTCCACCGGGTTGCGGTCGATGTAGGGCGTGGCCAGGCGTACGTCGCCCACCCGCAGCGGCACCAGCTGGCGCCGGCCCCCGGTCGGGTCCTCGGCGGCGGCCCGGTTCCACACCTCCACGGCCCGGGCCGACTTCAGGTAGGCGCTGGAGAGCAGCACCACGGTCCGGGCCGCGGTGTCGATGCTCACGCCCGCGCCCAGGGTGTCGCCGGCCGCGCCCGCGCCGGCCGCGTCGGGCACCCGCTCGGCGGAGACGTCCCGGGGGACGACCCGGAAACCGGCCCGGGTCAGGACCGACTCGATCCAGTCGGCCCACATCCGGTTCTCGGCGACGTAGGAGAGGAACAGGTCGGCGGGCAGGGCCGGGCGGCGGCGGGTGAAGGCGTCCCGGATCCGCAGCCGGACCTCATCGCCGATGGCCGGCATGGTGGTCACCTCGCCCTCGGTGACCACCGTGGTCAGCCGTTCGAAGGCGGAGAGCAGGGAGTTGGTGAGCCCGGCCTCGTCGCCGAAGGTGGCCAGGGTCTCCTCGTAGGCGTAGTAGGGGCGGTAGGGGATCTCCACCGCGCCCCAGTAGGAGGTGAGCTCGTCCCCGACCAGGCCGTTCGGGAAGCGGTCGAACTTGATCCGGGCCAGGGCGCGGCCCGCGTCGGCCTTCTCCTTCTCGCCCTCGTCGATCCGCATCGGGACCGGGTAGATCTTGATGCCGCGGTCGTTGAACCGCTCGTCGATCTGCCGGGCGACGGAGGCGGCGCCGTCGATGGACTGGTCGGAGAGGGTGAAGCAGTCGACCAGGACGTCGGGCAGGTGGACGGTGCAGATGTCGGCGATGTCGGACAGCCCCGTGCGGCTGTCGATCAGGACGTAGTCGTAGTTCTTCTTCATGTCGGCCCGCAGGGCGTCGAAGAAGAGGCCGCCGCCGAGCCGGTCGTAGAAGTTGTCCCAGTCGAAGGTGGACACGGTCGCCGAGTACTCGCGGTTCTGCCGGCCTGCCGAGACGAAGTCCAGCGTGCCGCCGTCGGGGAACTCCCAGCCCAGGTTCTCGGGAGTGAGGGAGACGGCGTGCGGCTGGATCCGGGCGTAGTCCTTGTGCCAGTCGTCGGCGCGCTGCACGGGGCTGGTGGCCGCCCAGGCGTACTCGCTGATCAGGTCGATGACCCCGGTGGTGGCGCCGAGGGTGGAGGGGTCGAGGAAGGGGTGGAAGAAGCGGTGCAGGCCCGGAGCCTCCAGGTCCCAGTCCACGGCCAGGACCCGCTTGCCGTTGGCCGCGAGGATCCAGGCGGTGTTGGCCAGCGCCATCGTGCGGCCCGTTCCGCCCTTGTAGGAATAGAAGGTGACGATGCGTCCGCCTCGGCTGTCACGACTGGCTGTCATCCGCGTCCCCCCGGTCGGTGTCGGTGCTGTCGGTGTCTGTGTCGGACCCGTCGGTCCCGCCGGAGCCGGTGTGGCCGTCGGGCCCGCGGTGCGCGGTGGGCGGGAAGGGCGCCGGAGGCGGTACGGGCGGTTCGCCCATCCCCATCGGCCCCAGCAGCCTCGGGCGTTCGGTGTGGGTGTTCCCGGCCGGCAGGTACACCTGGGCGTGTCTGAGGAACTGCTGGGCGGCGGCCTCGACCACCTGCGGCAGGATCTGCCCGAGGGTCTCCATGTTGGCCACACCGTTGGCGGCGGCCCGGCAGGCGGCCCGGCCCTGGCCCATCTTGACGGGCAGGGTCTCCTCCAGCCGCCGCGCCAGCTCGGCCTCCTTCGCCCGGCTCTGGTGGTCGTACCGGTTCCACGGCACGACCACGTTGATCCACGGACGGTGCTCCTGGTCGAAGGCGGCCAGCCGCTGGCGCCGGTGCTCGTCCTCCACCGCCCAGCGGTCCACGATCAGGATCTCCGGCCGGGTGGGCGGCTGCTTGCTGTCGAAGTGCCCGGCCTCGTCGTCGAAGGAGGACATCGTGGTCCGGTAGTTGAGGTTCTTGACGAGGTCCTCGGCCACGTACGCGATGGGCATCTGCGACACCGGGTGGTACGGGTTCCACTCCAGGGCGCTCTCCCCGTAGTACTCGGGGCTGCGCCCCGCGGGCAGGTCGTGCCGGGAGGCGGCGGCGACGGTCACGTGCAGGGTGCGGGCGGGCCCGCCGCCCGGACCGGCGGCGCCCCGCCCCCCGGCGGGGCCGAAGGCGCTGGGCACCAGCCGGTAGTCGAGCGGGCGGACGGGGTCGAGCCGGACGGTCTCGGCGACCCGCACGATCCGCCGGGCCAGCTCGTAGACGGCCTGCTCGTACTGCTCGGCGTACCTGCGGAGTTTGATCAGCCCGTACAGCCCGTCGGTGACGTAGCGCTCGCCGAAGGTGTTGTGGTTGAACTGCAACCGCTCGGCCGGGCCGGGGAGTTGCGAGGGGGGCACGGGGACCCACAGGGCGGGGACGATGGCCTCGGCCCGCTGGTTGCTGAGCGCGCCGTGCTGGATGGCGCGCTGCGCGAAGGCGAACCACTCCTTCCCGCACATCTCGCTGGCGAAGTACCGCGGCGAGAACAGGGGGACGAAGACCCGGCAGGTGGCGAGTGCCGCCCCGAGCCGCTCCGACCAGCCCTCGCCGCTGCGTATCTCCCGGTCCATGAAGCCGGCCTCGGATCCCGCGGGCAGGTCCGTCAGCGCCATGATGTGGTTGCAGAGATCACGGAACAGGCGCTCCACCCACATGTCGGGATCGGGTCCTCCCGGCCCGAACCTCGGTGTATGCGCATAACTGAGAAAAAAGTACGGCTGCACTGATGCGGGCACACGACCCCCGTCCCGAAGATGCGAGCGAAGAAACATCATTCCGGAGCTGCTTCGCCACATCCCCTCATCGTTCAGTCAATCAGCGTCTGTTTTCGGTCATCCAGTCCAGGGCGTGATCGACGGCGTCCGGAATCGAGAAGAGCGCGGCGGATGCCCCTCCCACCCGACCGCGGCGCAGCCGGGAATCGGGGAATGCCCCCCCGATCTCCGCGAAATCGCCGTCGTCCAGTCTGACGTCCTCGTACGAGGTCCACGCCCCCTCTTGTCCTCCCCCGCGCGGACCCCCCGGCAGGTTCACCTTCACCACACAGTCGTACATGCGCAAGGGGGGCTTCGGAATTCGGTACTCCGCGAGATGGAAAGCGGTGCACGCCGAAAATCCCACATTGATCATGAGCACCTGTCCCCCCTCCCAGCACAGCTTTCCCAGGGGGGAGTCCTCGCCCAGATGGCATTCCAGCCGGTGTTCCGCACAGAGCCGGTGCGCGTCCGCGCCGAGCGCCGCGAAAGAGGTCTGCGGGTGGGCGCTGCGGGCGGCCCCCGGGGTGGTGCGGACCGTTTCGGCCAGGACGCCCATGCCCTCGCCGGGCGTGAGCCGCGGATCGAAGGCGGGCATGCGGGAGCGGAACTCCTTCACCTCCTGCTCGCCCAGACCCGCGATCCGGGCCAGGTGGGAGCTGGAGGTGAGGGAGTTCGAGGCGGTGAAGGCGGGCACCACCAGGGTGCCGCCGGGGCCGAGCACCCCCAGCAGGGCGTCGCGCAGGACCTCGGCGCGCAGGCCGGTCCCGCGCAGGGCGGCGTGCACCAGCAGCCGCTGGCGGGGGCGCACGCCGAGGAGGCGGAGCTGCACGGCCAGCGCGAGGGCCCCGCCGGGCGGCGCCGCCGGTAACGACCGCTCGCGCGGGGGCGGTCCGGGTGCGCCGGGGCCGGGGGGCGTCATGCGTCTGCTGCCTTCAGTTCCCAGCGGAGCTCCTCCACGAGCCGCTTGCCGGTCACCGTCAGCTCGGCCGCCCCCGACAGCCGGTCGAGGGCCCGGTGGATGCGGTCCGCCCCGTCGGGCTCGTGCGTGGTGGTGGCCCGCCGGTACGCCTCCACCGCCACCCGCTCGTGCACGTCGGCCAGCAGCCGCGACACGGGGACCGGCCGGGTCCGCCACGGCGACGGGTGCTGCCAGGCCCCGTCCAGCGCGTACAGGTCGGCCACCTCCGTCAGCGCCCGCAGCCGGGCCCGGCGCCGCCCGGTCAGCAGGGCCAGCGCGGTCTCCCGTACCCCGGCGCCGTACGGCACCCCGAGCGCGCCCGGCCCGTGCCGCCCGGCCTCGCCCCAGCCCCCGGCCCGCGGGCCGCCCGCCAGCGGGGTCAGGGTGCTCAGCCCCACGGCCGCCGCCCGGGCGAACACGGGGACGGTGCGGTGCAGCAGCGCCCAGGCCGCGTCGAGCCGGCCGCCCCACTCCCGCGCCTCACCGGCGCCGAGCCGCAGCCGGGGCGGGCGGGCGAAACAGTTGCGGTACGGGTCCAGGTCCTCCAGGGCCACCGGGGCCGCCCCCGGCCGCGGCGACCAGGTCCGTACGGGCAGCCAGCGCGCGTCCCCCGCCTCCGGGCCGAAGCGGTGCTCGGTGCGCCCGTCCCGCACGGCGTACCCCTCGCCGGTGTGGTGCAGCCAGGCCCGCCCGTCCGTGCCGGGTTCCCCGAGCCGCAGCAGGCCCAGCGTCGGCAGGTACACCTCGCCGTCCCGGTAGGCCACTTCCGCCGGCAGCTCCAGCCCGCCCCGCAGCACCGCCGCGGCGGCCAGCGCGGCCAGCCGGCGGGCCGCGCCGGGCCCGTCGGCCCGCCCCGCGCGGACGGCCTCCAGGGCCTCCAGCACCCAGGTCCGGGTGAACGGGTGGTCCAGTACGGCGTCCAGCGCGTCCGTGCCCGCCCGCCCGGCCGCCTCCACCCCGGCCAGCAGCTCCCAGGCCCGCGCCCATGCGGGGTCCCCGGCGAGGTCGGCGTTCAGCCGGGCCAGCAGGACCCGGGTCAGCTCCTCCTGCGACCGGGCGAGCGCGCCCGCGTCGGTCAGCTCCGGGGCGGTCTCGCGGGCGGCGGTGCGGCCCTCCACCCCGTCCACCAGCTCGCGCAGGTCGGAGCAGTACACGGAGGGGTTGTCGAAGCCGCCCGGCTCCGCGTAGCGGTGGGTGTAGAGCCCGCCGCCGCACGAACGTACGACGGGGCAGCGCCGGCACGTACCGCTGACGCCCGCCAGGCCCAGTTGGCGGGCCCGTACCCCGGGATGGGCCGCGACCAGGTCGAGGGGGTGGTCGAAGACGTTGAACCCGGTGGCGGCGGCTCCCTCGAACGCGCTCTTGAGGGAGTCGACCTGCTCCAGGGTCCCGTCGGTCTCGACGACCACGAGGTCGGTCGGGGCCAGCCCCAGGGACTCCGTCAGGCTGGGCCCGCCGCGCAGGGTGGACAGCAGGGACTCGAAGAGCCGTACGGGCACCGGCCGCTCCAGCCGGTCCCAGCGGTCGAAGACCCGCAGCAGCCAGCGCGCGTACGCGTCGGGCGCGCCGTCGGGCCGGACCGGCGGGGTCTGCCAGGTCGCGTGCGGGAGCAGGAAGTCGATCCGGGGCGGCTCCAGTTCGACCAGGGCGTCCAGGACGGCCGCGGGGTCGTTGGCCACGTCCACCGTGCACAGGAGGCCCTGGTAGAGGTGGCGGTAGGGCGCGGAGCGGAGCAGGTCGACGGCGGCCAGCACCAGGGGGTGGCTCGTACGGCCGTCCGCGAAGCGGCGGTGGCGGTCGTTGGCCGCGCGGTCCCCGTCGAGGGAGATGCCCACCCGGACGCCGTACTCGGCGAAGAGGTCCAGGTACCGGGGGCTCAGCTGGAGGCCGTTGGTGTGGATCCGCAGGTCGAGGTCGGACGTACCGGCGAGCGCGCGGGTGAACTCCTCGCACACGAGCCGTAGTCGGTCCGGACCCGCCAACAGGGGTTCCCCTCCGTGGAGGATCACCGTGACGGAGGGGAGTGCATGGTCACGGGCATGTTCGGCGAGCCGCGACGCGGTCTGGGAAACGACCCCGGGGGAGATCACTTTCGGCCGGGCTCGCCAGCTCTGATCTGCGTGTTCGTAGACATAGCAATGATCACAAGCAAGATCGCATCTGCTGTGAACCTTCAGGACGATCTCGCGGAATGCGATCAGGCCGGTCATTCCACCAGTCTAGAGCGCGTACTTCTCCGTCAGAGCGCAGAGTTGAAGATCGGTGTCTGAACGTGACGGCCGGATTCCGAGGGAAGGACCCGGCCGATCACCGCGGCGGCGGAAGCGCTGCGCGCGTCGATCCGCGTGAGCGGGACCCGGCGGTCCTTGTCCGGGCTGGTCGGGGGGGTTGCGGAAGTGTTCACGACACCGTCCTCGGGGAGGCCATCTGAAATGGGGGGAAATGACACCAGTGCGTCACTGCTGTCAAGCGTGGACTTTACTCGCCCACACCCCATTGGCAACCGAGACATGACGCCTGGTCAAGCGTTCTATAGAAAGCGTGGCGCAATTCTCAAGAGGGCGCGTTCGGCCGTTCGCCGGAATGCAAGATCCAATTTCCGGGGCCGGGGCGCCCGGGCGCCCGCCGGGGACTCCCCGGGCGTACGTCACCGCAGGTCGGTAGGTTGGACGGATGCCCACACCCCCCGTGATCCTGCTGCTGTCCGGAAGCCTGCGCGCCGGGTCCTCCAACGACCGCGTGCTGCGCACCGCCCGCGCCGTGGCCGAGCAGGCCCCCGAGCCGCTGGAGGCGGTCCTCTACGAAGGCCTCGCCGGGCTCCCGCACTTCAACCCCGACGACGACCACGACCCGCTGCCCGCCCCGGTGGCCGCGCTGCGCGCCGCGATCGACGGGGCGGCGGCGGTGCTGATCTGCGCCCCGGAGTACGCGGGCACCCTGCCCGGCTCCTTCAAGAACCTGCTGGACTGGACGGTCGGCGGCACCGAGATCTGCGACAAGCCCGTCGCCTGGGTGAACGCGGCCGCCCCGGGCCGCGGTGAGGGGGCGGCCGCCACGCTCCGGACGGTGCTCGGCTACACCGGTGCGGCCGTCGTGGAGGAGGCCTGCGTCCGCGTCCCCGCCGGAGGCGGGGAGCCCGCCGCCGACGGCCTCCTGACGGACCCGGCCGCCCGCGAGGGCCTCGCCCGGGTGCTCGCCCTGCTGGCCGCGGCCGCACGGGAAACCGGGGACGCCTGAGGGGAGTCCGGGGGCGGGGCCGCGTGCGTCCCCGCCCCGGTACGGTCCTCCTGCGGCGCCCCGCAAAAACGTTTGACCTCCGGATGCACCGGCGGTCGGATGGGGGCCATGAGCACAGGACGGACGGGCCCCGGCCCGGCGCACCACGACGAGGACCTCGTACGCCGCCTGATCGCGGGGCAGTTCCCCCACTGGGCGGAGCTGGAGGTCACCCGCTTCCCCTCCGGCGGCACCGTCAACGCCGTGTACCGGCTCGGCGGTTCCCTGACCGTACGGCTCCCCCTGACGCGGGGCGGGGCCGAGGACGTGCCGCTGGAGCGGGAGTGGCTGCCCCGCCTCGCCCCCCGGCTGCCCGCGTCCGTCCCCGAGGTGCTCGGGGCCGGGGAACCCGCCGAGGGGTACCCGTGGCCCTGGTCGGTGTATCGGTGGCTGCCGGGCGAGAACCCCCGCGAGGGGGCGCTGACCGCGCCCGGACCCCTGGCCGAGGACCTCGCCGCCTTCGTGGGGGCGATGCGCGGGCTCACCCTGCCGGGCGGACCGCAGGCGTACCGGGGCGGCCCGGTCGCCTCGCTCGACGCCGGGACGCGGGCGGCGATAGAGGCGCTGCGGGGGATCCCGGAGGAGGGCGTCGACTGCGACGCCGCGACCGCCGTGTGGGAGGAGGCCCTGCGGGCCCCCGCATGGGAGGGGGCGCCGGTGTGGCTGCACGCCGACCTGATGCCGGGGAACCTGCTGGTCCGGGACGGCCGGCTGACCTCGGTGATCGATTTCGGGTGCACCGGCGTCGGCGATCCGGCCTGCGATCTGTTCCCCGCGTGGAACCTGCTGCCCGCCGGCGCCCGGGAGGTCTTCCGCGAGGCGCTCGGCGTGGACGACGCCAGCTGGATCCGGGGCCGGGGCCGGGCCCTCTCGCAGGCCCTGATCTCCCTGCCGCACCACCGCCGCACGAACCCGGCGATGGCCCGCAACGCCCGCCACGTGATCCGCGCGGTCCTCACCGGGGCCTGACCCCCGCCGCCGTTGCCCCGGCGCGCCCCGGCTAGGCCGCACCGGCGCCCGTACCCGTACCCGTAGCGGTGCCAGTGCCAGTGCCAGTGCCAGTGCCGGCGTCCGCGTCCGCGGCGGACCGGGCCCGCCTGACCTCCCGCAGGTACGCCAAGGCCTGCCGCCGGGACACCTCGCCCAGGAGCCGGTGTTCGTGGAGCCCCCGGCGGGCCTCGTTGCGGGCGTTGACGAGAGCCTCGGCCCGCAGGACCAGCAGGCCCCCGAACGCCAGGGTCGCGGCCACCCACCAGGGGGCATCGGCCAGTGCCACCGGGCCGGCCGCCAACAGGCCGCCGAGGGGGGCGAGAAGGCGTGGAACGGTCATGTGTGCGCTCCTCGAAAGGACGGATGACGGATGGTGGCGGGCGCGGGCCGCGGGTCCGGCGGATCCGTCAAGAAATCTTCCGGACCTGACGGTTGGCCGTACAAACGAGGCTCCGATGGCCAATATGAGTGCTCCGGGGCTGACTTGGCGCCCCGGAACAGGCCGCGCGGGCCCCTGGCCGACGCGTCCCACCGACCACCGTTCTATGCCCGTCGTACCCACGCTGACCAGGGACGTCCGGCATCTGTGAACGAGTGAACGCCAATGAACGGCTCGTGAACGAGGAGAGCTGATGGCAGCATCTTCCGGCCTTCGGCCACGGGGGCCCCAGCGCCCCGATCCGGCGGCGGCCCCACCGGAGATACGCCCCTGGGTGACGCTCATGCGCCGGGTCCACGACGAGCTCTACGAAGGGCTGGACCCGGCCGAACGCCCCACCGTCACCGCACTGGCCGAGGCCGCCCACTGCAGCCGGTCCTACGTCTCGGAGTCCTTCTCGGGCAAGAGACCCCCCTCGCTGTCCCTGTTCCTGTCCATGGTGACGGCGCTGCGCGGGGACCCCGCCGAGTGGGAGCCGCGGTGGCACCGGGCCGCCGCCGAGCGGGAGTCGGCCGCGGCGTCGGCCGCAGGATCGGCAGCCGGGTCGGCCGTCGGGTCGGCCGTCGGGGAGCAGGAGCCCCTCCCGCCGCTGCCCGGGGTCGCGCACACCGGCGCCGACGAGGCCCCGGAGCCCGCCGCGGACACCCCGCCGTCCGCCCCCGGCCCCGCCCCGG
The DNA here is from genome assembly GCF_002803845.1 of Streptomyces lavendulae subsp. lavendulae. GTDB lineage: Bacteria > Actinomycetota > Actinomycetes > Streptomycetales > Streptomycetaceae > Streptomyces > Streptomyces lavendulae. The sequence goes on from NZ_CP024985.1 coordinate 6,429,249, forward strand.
ACCTCCGCCGCTACCCCGTCCGCCGGTTCCTGCGGACGGCCGTCGCGTGGGTGGTCCTCGCGTTCACCTGGCCGGCCCGCGCCCGCCGGGACCGGCAGGCGGGACGCCTGCGCCGCAAGCTCGTCAAGCAGGTCAGGGACAGGACCGCCGACGAACTCGCGCGGGCCGAGGCCCACCACTACCTCCAGCCGCGGTTCGCCGTCCTCACCGCCCGCCGGGAGGAGCACGCCGGGCGCGGCCGACGCGACAGGAGGGCCCGCCGGAGCGAACCCGTAGCGGTACCGACCCACGTGACGAGCATCCGCGCCCTCTACGAGGACACCGACGACCTCGTCGTGCTCGGCAAGCCGGGCATGGGCAAGACCACCCAACTCGCCCGGCTCGCACACCGCCTGGCCGTCGAGGAACTGGACGGCACCGCCGACGGGGAGCCCCGGCTGCTCCCGGTCTACCTGCGCCTGGACACCTACCGGGGCGAGCCGCTGGAGGAGTGGCTGGCCGAGGCGATCGTCCGTCAGTACGGCGACGTCTCCCGCGTGCTGGTGCGGACCTGGCTGAGCGAACACCGGCTGCTCCCGGTGCTGGACGGCCTGGACGAGGTGCCGGAGGCGGACCGGTCCAAGTGCGTCGCGGAACTGCGGCGCCTGCGCCGCGCCTGCCCGGGGATGGCCGTCGGCTGCCGGACGGACGAGGCGGACCTGCGCCGTCTCGCCTTCGGCCTCCGCTCCCGGCGCTACGTCGAGATCCAGCCCCCGGGCCGGCAGGACGTCCAGGACTTCCTCGCCGCGGACCGGGAGGCCCTCGCGGACGTGCACGTCGCGCTGGAGGAGAACGAGGACCTCTGGCCGCTGTTCCAGTCGCCGATGATGCTCGGCTTCATCCGCGTCACCTACCGCAACCGGCCCGCGACCGACCTGCGCGAGCCCGGCAGCCTCGCCGAACGCCGCGGCCGGATCTTCGACGCCTACGTACGGGAGTGCCTGCGGCGCGAGCGCCCGTGGCCGGACGAGGCCCCCGAGCGGACCCTGACCTGGCTGACCTGGCTCGCCCGGACCCTGACCCGGCGCGGGGAGCACGTGCTCTACCTGGACCGGCTCGACCTCGGCTGGCTGTCGCGCACGGAGCAGATGCTCCCGCGGATCGTCCCGAACCTGGCCATGTCGGTCTGCGCGCTCGGGCTGCCCGTCCTGTGGGTGGCGGCGGCGGTGCGCGCCGGGGTGGTGCACACCAGCGTCTTCGGCGCGGCGGCCCTCGCCGCCACCATGGCGGTCACCTGCGCCGTGACGGCGTACAAGTCGGAGAAGCGGTTCGCGGAGGCCGAGGGGGACGGCGGCGACCGGAAGCGGGGGGCCATCGCGGGCCCCGTCGCGGCCACCGGGCCCCTGATGGTCGTCATGGTGTACTGGCTGGTCTACGTGGCGCACGTCGACCTGATGGCACCGGGAGCCGTGGTGGTGGGCCTCGCCTACATGTGGGTCGCCGCGACCCAGATGGAGGCCTCCTTCACCGATGTGTTCGATCCGGTGGAGCAGATGCGGTGGACCTGGCGGCGGGGCGACCGGATGATCTATTCGAAGACCAAGTTCCACATCGTGCGCGGTGCGCTGTCGCTGTTCATGTGGCTCGCCATCGAGTTCCTCCTCGGCTACGTCGTCCACCTGCTGTGCCCGGAGCCCTCGTGGATCGGCCCGGCCGCGGCCGCGCTGCTGGGCCTCGTCTACATCGTCGGCAACCAGTTCGAGCCCTCGCTCCAGGACCGCCGGCCGCGCCCCAACGAGGGGGTGCGCCGCACGGTGCGCTTCTCCCTGGTCCACGGGTTCGCCGGGCTGGCCGTGGGGGCGGTTGGCCTGATCGCGCTGATCGGCCTGGCGGTGCCCGGCCACGACCTGCGGCGGGCCGGTTTCGTGGCCGCCCTGCTGGGCCTGCTGTTCGCCGTGGTGCGGGGCTTCCGGTTCGGGGGCCTGGCGGTCCTGCGGCACTGGACGATCCGGGCGATCCTGGCGTACCGGGGGCACACCCCCTACCGGTACCGGCGGTTCCTGCACACCGCGGAGGAGCGGGTACTGCTCTTCCGTACGGACAGCGGGTTCTTCTTCCCGCACCGCCTGCTGCAACTCCACCTGGACACGCCGGTGGAGCGGCTGCTGCCCCGCGTCACGCCCGGCCCGGCGGTTCCCGCCGCACGGGACCGGACGTAACGGGTCACGGCACTAGGCGCCGGCCGGACGGAGCGGCTCGCGCCACATGCCCCACAGCACGGGCCCGCCGCCCGGCAGCGGCACCTCCGCGCGCACCCGGAAGCCGAAGTGCTCGTAGAGGGGGAGGTTGGACGGCTTGGAGGACTCCAGGTAGGCGGGCAGGCCCGTGGCGTCGGCCTTGGCCAGACCCGAACGCAGCAGGGCCGCGCCGTGGCCCTGGCCCTGGGCGGCGGGGTCGGCGCCGATGAGCGCGAGGTACCAGTGCGGTTCCTGCGGCGTGTGCGCGGCGGCCGCACCGACGGCCTCCCCGAACAGGCCGGCCCGGTCACCGAGGATGGCGCGCAGCTCCTCGATGGTCCCGGCGTCGGGAACGGCCTTGGCCCCCGCCTCCGGGGCCACCCAGAAGGAGGCGGCCGACGCGGTGCGCTCGCACACGCCGTGGTGGACGTACTGCCGGGTGAAGAGGGTGGTGAAGTACCGGCCAAGCGACTCCTCGCGGGAGGCGTCGTCGGGGAAGAACCAGCGCATCATCGGGTCGTCGTCGAAGGCTCGGGTCAGAATGCGGCTGACGAGGGGAGCGTCTTCGATCGTGGCCGTTTCGGGCGTGTTCGTTATCGACATACGGGTCATTCTGCACCCGATGATCTTGAGCCCGAGGCCGGGGTCCCGCTTCCCGCGCACCGCTCCCCGCGCACCGGGCCGGGGGCGGCCCTAGGCGGGCTGCTCCTCGCCCAGGACCGGGGCCGGGAGTTCGCGCAGCAGCCAGTTGAGGACGTCGGGCAGGGCGTGGAAGGCCGCGAAGTGGGCGGCGTCCGGGTCGATGGTGGTGGTGGCGCCGGGGATGCGGCGGCCCAGCCAGCGGGAGTGGCCGACCGGGGAGAACACGTCCAGCTCGCCGTGCCAGAGCAGGACGGGGGAGCGGATGTCGGCGGGGTCGAAGCCCCAGGGGCGGCTGAAGGCCAGGATGTCGTCGATCCAGCCCCAGGCGGAAGTCCGGACCCCCTCGCGGTAGTTGCGCAGCAGCATCGACCGCAGGCCCGAATCGGAGACGATCATGCGGTCGTTGAGGGTCAGCTCCCGGCGCAGCTCCTCCAGGAGCCTTCCCGGGTCCCGGCGGATCCCGGCGGCGCGGGGGATCAGCCGGGCGGCGAGCTCCTCGGGGTCGTCGGTGGCGGTGGTGTACTCCCGCACGTTCGAGGCGGCCATCCCGGCGAACCAGTCCAGGTCCTCCGCGTCCCGGGGGGCGAGGGGGACCAGGGCGGCGGTCCGGGTCACCCGGTCGGGCAGCAGGGCGGCGCAGGCCAGGGCGCCCGGGCCGCCGCCGGACCGGCCGGCGACGGCGAAGGTGTCCAGGCCGAAGGAGTCGGCGACGGCGGCCGCGTCATGGGCCACGTCGGCGACGGTGCGGCCCGGGTGGCGGTCGGAGGCGCCGTAGCCGGGCCGGTCGTAGGCGATGAGCTGCACCCGCCGCTGGTAGAGCACCATGCCCCGGGGTGCCGGACCCAGGCGGCTGCCGGGCATGCCGTGGAGCAGGAGGACGGGCTTGCCGTCCGGATCGCCCCAGCGCTCGGCCACCAGCGTGCGTCCGTCCGCGGTGCGCACTTCTTTGCGCACGCGTTCCCTCCCTCACGTTCGACGCGAGCAGTCAGGGTGATTGTGCTCTTCGGCCGGGGAGTGCGGTAGGCCGCATCCTCGGGAAATTCTCGTGAAGGTCTTCACAAGCGCGCGGGGGCCTTTGGTCCCCTGGCATATGCGCAGGTCAACCTGGTGATCAAAAGGATGTGAACGGCTGTGAACGGCTGCGAACGGACCTTCGCCCAGTCGTTGAAGGGCTTTTTCGGCGCGGCTGCTTCCGTTTTCGGGCATCGAATTGACCCATCGGGAAAACAGTTCGAAAAGAAGGGTTCCCGCCGTGGACGCCGACGAGATGGTGGACGGGCTGGTCCAGGGCGCGCTCCGGGCGCTCGGCCGTCGAGGAACTGCGTGCCGGGTGCGGCGTCCCGGCCGTCCGCGAACGACGGGGGCGCGAAGGGTCCGTTCGGGGTGACGGAACCCGGGCGGGCCCTGCGCATCCCCGCCGTGCCCGTGCCCGTGCGCGCCTACGCCTGCGGGACCCGCGGCAGGGGCGGGATCAGCAGGGCCGCCGCCGACCGGGCCCGCTCCAGCGCCCGGCCGCGGTCCGCGCCGCGCTGGCCGAGGACGACCCGGGTGCTCAGCCCGTCCAGCAGGGCCAGCAGCTCCGAGGCCCGGTCGGGCACATCCACGGGCGCGAACCGGCCCTGGTCCACCCCCTTGGCGAGGAGCGCCTCCAGGTCCCGCTGCCAGCCCTCGTCGATCTCCTCCTGGGCGGCCTTCAGCGGTTCGTTGGAGGCGGTGCGGGCCCACAGCTCGATCCAGAGCGTCCAGCGCGGGTCGCGCGGACCCTCGGGGAGGTACAGCTCCAGGAAGAGGTCCAGCTTGCGGGGGGCGGTCAGGCGCCGGCCCAGCAGCGCCCGGCGCTCCGCGGCGAGCTGCTCCTCGCTCCAGCGCAGGGCCTCCAGCAGGAGCCGGTCCTTGCTGCCGAAGTAGTACAGGATGTGGCCGCCGCTGGTGCCGAGCCGCTCCGCCAGCGCGGACATCGTGAGCGTCGCGAGGCCGTCCTCGGCGATCGCCGCCATGGCCTCTTCGAGCATCCGCTCCTGGGCGATCCGCCCGTCGCGCCGTCGCGCCGCTCCCGCCACCGGTCCCCGCCTTCCCGATCTTCCCTGGCCAGACCTTATCCCGGACAGGGTCTTGACGTGGCCGTATCCCGCACCGCATCTTGAATGCCATTCAAGAACCTAGAACGTCATTCAAGGTTCGTGGCCGGCGTCAGCCAGAGTCAGGGGTCCGTCATGGGGCAGCAGGACACACGGGAGAGAGCCGACGTCGACGAGGTGTTCCGGGTCGAGACCCACGGCATCGACCCGATCCCCGACGCCGAACGCCACGGCGGCGCCATGGACCTCTTCTGGCTCTGGTTCGGCTCCAACCTCACCTTCACCTACGTGATCAACGGCGCCCTCGCCGTCGCCTTCGGGCTCACCTTCTGGCAGGCCACCGCCGTGGTCGTGCTCAGTGCCCTGTCCTTCTTCGCGATCAGCGCCGCCGGACTCAGCGGCATCCGCACCGGCACCGCCACCCTCGTCATCTCCCGCGCCGCCTTCGGCGTCCGCGGCAACTTCCCCGCCGGGGTCCTGAACTGGGTGGTGAGCATCGGCTACACCATCGTCAACACCGTCGTCGGCACCCTGGCGCTGGAGCTGCTCCTCGCCCGGACCGGCCTCGCCGACGGGAAGGCGGCCCGCGCCCTCGCGCTCGCCGTCACCCTCGTGCTCACCTTCGCCGTCACCCTGTGGGGCCACGCCACCGTGCAGTTCGCCGAGCGCTGGGCGGCGTACGTGCTGGCCGCCGGTTTCGGCGCGCTGCTCGTCTTCGTGCTGCCCGGCGCCGACACCTCCGCCGCCCCGGCCGCCGCGCCCGGACTCTCCGGCTGGAGCCTGGCCTTCGTGGTGATGCTCGCCGGGCCGTTCTCGTACCTGCCGATGCCCGCCGACTACACCCGCTACCTGCCCCGCACCACCTCCCTGAAGTCGATCACCTGGACCGGGGCCCTCGGCGGCATCGTCTCCTCCGTGGCCCTCGGCGGCGCCGGGGTGGCCGCCGCGACCCAGACCGACATGACCGACGCCGTCGCCGGGGCCGAGGGCCTGCTGCCCGGCTGGTTCCGGCCGCTGTTCCTCTTCCTGGTCCTCGGCGGCTCCGTCACCAACTCGATCATCACCCTCTACTCCTCCGGCCTGAACCTCCAGGTCCTCGGCATCCCGTGGAGCCGCGCCCGCGCCCTCGGCGTCAGCGGCGCCGTCACCGCCGCCGGCTCGCTCGCCGCGCTCTTCCTCACCGACTTCACCACCTCGCTGCTCTCCTTCCTGTCCCTCCTGATCATCGTGTTCGCCCCCTGGGGCGGGGTCTTCCTCGCCGACATGCTGATGCGCCGCTGCCACTACGACGCCGAAGCCCTGCACGCCGGGCGGGACGGCGCCTACTGGTACCGCTCCGGCTACCACCCCGCCGGGATGACCGCCCTCCTCGCCGGTCTGGTCTTCGCCGCCCTGACCTGCGACTCCGAGCTGTGGACCGGACCGCTCGTGGCCCCGCTCGGCGGCGCCGACCTGACCCTGTCCGGCTCGGTGGTCTCCGGGCTCGTCTACTGGGCCCTCGCCCGCCGCCGCCTCCCCGCGTACGCCCCCGCGGCCTGACCTCCCACCCCTACGTCCACGCACCCTGGAGCACCCATGTCCCGTCCCCTCCCCGCCGACCTGCTGCTGACCGGGGCCCGGATCCACACCGTGGACCCGGACCTGCCCGAGGCCGAGGCCCTCGCCGTCCGCGACGGGGTGATCGTCTGGGTCGGCCCCGACGCCGGGGCGGCCGCCTGGGCCGGGCCCGACACCGAGCGGATCGACGCGGGCGGCAGGCTGGTCCTGCCCGGGTTCGTCGACGCCCACAACCACGTCCGGCTCGGCTCCGACGCGGACTGCGTCCAGCTCGCCGGGGTGCGCACCCTGGAGGGCATCCGGGAGCGGATCCGGGCCTGGCGGGCCGAGCACCCCGACGCCGAGTGGATCGAGGCCGAGGCCTTCGACTACTCCGCGATCCCGGGCGGACGGATGCCCACCGCCGCCGACCTGGACCCGGTCACCGGGGACGTCCCGGCGATCGTGCTCTCGTACGACGTCCACACGGCCTGGCTGAACACCGCCGCCCTGCACCGGCTGGGCGTCTCCCGGGACCGTACGGACCTGCCGTTCGGCACGGCCGCCGTGGACCCGGTGACCGGCGAGCCCACCGGCTTCGTCAAGGACTTCGCCGTCAAGGGCCTGTCCCGGGACGGCCACCGGGCGCTGCGCGAGCTCGGCGTGCCGTGGGCCTCGCCCGACCGGCAGTACGGACGCCTCGCCAGGAGCCTCGACGACGCCATCGGCTTCGGCATCACCACCGTCGTCGAACCGCAGAACTCCCTCGACGACCTCGAACTGTACGAACGGGCCCGCGCCGAGGGCCGGCTGCGCTCGCGGATCGTCGCCGCCCTGTTCCACCCGCGCGGCACCGGCGACGCCGACCTGGACGCGTTCGCCGAGGCCGCCCGGCGGTTCGCCGGGGACCGGCTGCGGGTGGGCCCGCTCAAGCTGTACATCGACGACGTGGTGGAACCCCGTACGGCCGCGCTGCTGGAACCGTACGCGGGCTGCGGCCACCACCGGGGCGAGACCTTCTACCCGGCCGAGGAGTTCGCGGAGCTGCTGGCGAAGCTGGACGCGCGGGGCTTCCAGTGCTTCGTCCACGCCACCGGCGACCGGGGCATCCGCACCGTCCTGGACGCCGTCGCGCACGCCCGCGCCGTCAACGGCCCGCGCGACGCCCGCCACCAGGTGGTGCACGTGGAGTGCCTGGACCCCGAGGACGTGCCGCGCTTCGCCGAACTGGGCGTGGTCGCCTGCATGCAGCCGCGGCACTGCGCGCCCGAGATCGCGGGGCCGGGCCAGGACTGGGCCGAGAACGTGGGGGAGGAGCGCTGGCACAAGGCCTGGCCGATGCGGAGCCTGCACGAGGCCGGGGCGGTGCTGGCCTTCTCCAGCGACTGGAACGTCGCCGAGATGGACCCGATGGTCGGCATCTACACGGCGGTCACCCGCCGCCCGCTGTCCGGCGGCGGCCCCGCGTGGCAGCCGGCGGAGACGGTGGACGTGGAGACGGCGGTGTACGGCTACACGATGGGCTCCGCGCACGCCAACTTCCTGGAGGCGGAACGCGGTTCCCTCACCGTCGGCAAGGCGGCGGACTTCGTGGTCCTCTCCCGCGACATCCTGCGCGTCCCGGCGGACCGGATCCCGGGCACGGTGGCCGAAACGGTGGTGGTGGCGGGCGAAATCGTCCACCGGGCGGGCTGAGTTCCGGCGGCCGGCGGGCCCGGGGTGACCCGGCCGGGGGCGGGGGTGTTCAGCGGCCGGGGGCGGGTCCGGGTTCGCCGGTGGGGCCGGGAGTGGGGCCGGGGCCGGGGGCGGGGGCAGGGTCGTCGGGGAGGCCGCTGCCCACCGCCGCACCCGGTCTGCCGCGGCGGGTGACCGCGCAGGCCAGGGTGACGGCGGCGCCGGCCACGGCCCAGGCGGCCAGCACGAGCATCGGCCCGCGGGCGCCGTTGCCGTGGAAGTAGGTGACGGAGCGGGCGGCGTACGTGCCGGCGCCCGGCGGCAGGGCCGGGCCGATCGTGCTCCAGAACGGCGGCAGCAGCGGGTACGGGTAGGCGCCCCCCGCGCTCGGGTTGCCGAGCACCACGACCAGCAGGATGGCCAGGCCGATGCCGATCACGCCCGCCAGCCCCTGGAAGGCCAGGGTGATCGCGCCGACCGCGAAGACGACCAGGGTGCCCAGGCCCCACAGCCCCATGAGCGAGCCGGGCAGCGCGTCCAGCACCGGGCCGGCGATGACCGCGCCGAGCAGTCCCGCGACGAGGGAGTACAGCAGGAGCGCGCCGAGCCGGATGACGGCGCGGTGGATGTTGGCGGGACGGGCCCCGGCGCTGATCGCGAGGATCGCGGCGCACAGGTAGCCGCCCACGCACCAGCCGATGACCAGGTAGAAGGAACTGAGCCCGCGGGCGTCGCCCCGGTAGGCGGGGGCCACGTCGACGACCCGGACGCTGCGCCCCTGGGCCTTCTCGACCGCTCCGACGACCTGCTCCAGGGCCTGGGAGAGCGAGGCCCCGGCGCCGCTCGCGACGATCAGCCGGTCGGTGGTGCCCGCCGGGTCGATGACCAGCGCGCCGTCGACCTCCCGGTTCTCGACCTGGGTGACGGCGGCGGCCTCGTTCCCGACCGCGCGCGGGTCGAGGGGCTTGCCGGGGAGGGCGGCGAGCCGCTGCGCCGACTGCCGGGCGACCCGCTCGGCGGAGGCGGCCACCGCGATCGGGATCTCGTGGGGCTCGGGGTGGTGGAAGGCCCCGATGTACGAGGCGACGAAGGCCAGCTGGAGGGCCAGTACGCCCAGGACCAGCAGGGCGGCCCGGACGGTGACCGCGTCCTTGACCTCGGCGAGGAAGCCGCCGGGCGGCTCGGCGGCGGGGCTCTCGGTGGGCTGGGTCATGTCCCTCACGCTCGACGCGGCGGGGGCGGGGCGCAGCAGGGGAGGACCGAATGGATGATCGAACAACTGTTTCGCACGGATATTCGAATTGCTCTATGGTGGAGCCGGGGGAGGTGTTGATTCGAGCGAAGCAGGAGGCCGCGGGTGCCTGGTTTTACGCATCTGCACACCGTTTCGGGGTTCTCCATGCGGTACGGGGCTTCGCACCCGGAGCGGCTGGCGGAGCGCGCCGTCGAGCGGGGCATGGACGCCCTCGCCCTGACCGACCGCGACACCCTCGCGGGTGCGGTCCGGTTCGCGAAGGCGGCCGCGAAGGCCGGGATCCGGCCCCTGTTCGGGGTGGACCTGGCCGTGTCCCCCGCGGGGCCGCCCGCCGGGTCCCGGGCCGGGGCCCCCGCGGGCGGGGCCGGGGAGGCCTCGTACCGCAGGCGGGTCCCCGTCAAGGGCGGGGCCTTCGTCGACGAGTCCGCCCCGCGGGCGCTCTTCCTGGCCCGTGACGGCGCCGCCGGATGGGCGCAGCTGTGCCGGATGGTCACCGCCGCCCACGCCGCGGACCCGGCCGTGCGTCCCGCGGAGCCCGGCCCGGACGGCACGGGCTTCGCACCCGACGGCACGGGCCCCGACGGCACGGGCTTCGGCCCCGGCGGCGCCGGTTCCGGCTCCGGTGGTGCCGGCCTCGGTCCCGGCCTCGGTCCCGGCCTCGGTCCCGGCTTCGGTCCCGGCGGCGCCGGCTTCGGCTCCGGCGGCCCCGGCCTCGCGCCCGGTGGTCCCGGCCGGCAGCCGGTGGTGCCCTGGGAGGCGCTGTCCGGCGACGGGGTGTTCGTGCTCCTCGGCCCCGGCTCCGAGGTGGGCCGGGCGCTCGCCGCCGGGCGCCCCGACCGGGCGGCCCGGCTGCTCGCGCCCTGGCGGGAGGTCTACGGGGACGCCCTGCGCCTGGAGGCCGTCCACCACGGCCGCACCGGCACCGGCCCCGGCTCGCTGCGGCTGGCCGCCCGTACCGTCGGCTTCGCCGCCGAACAGGGCGTCCCCGCCGTGCTCACCAACGCCGTCCGCTACGCCGACCCGGGCCAGGGCCCCGTCGCCGACGTCCTCGACGCCGCCCGCCGCCTGGTCCCCGTCGACCCCCGCGGCCCCCTCGACGGCGGCGAACGCTGGCTCAAGGACCCCCGCCGCATGGCCGAGGCCGCCGACCGGATCGCCGAGGCCGCCGGCCTGCGCCCCGCCGACGCCCGCCGGCTGCTCGCGCGGACCCGGGAGACCGCCGAGGCCTGCTCCGTCGACCCCGAGGACGACCTCGGCATCGGCTCCGTGCACTTCCCCGAGGCCCGCCTCGTCGGCGCCGCCCGCCGCACCGCCCAGCGGGTGCTCACCTCCCGCGCGTCTGCGGGCCTGGTGCTGCGCGGCCACGCCGGCGACCCCGCCTACTGGCAGCGGATGCACGAGGAACTCGACGTCATCGCCCACCACGGCTACGCCTCGTACTTCCTGACGGTCGCCCAGGTCGTCGACGACGTACGGGAGATGGGCATCCGGGTGGCCGCCCGCGGCTCCGGCGCGGGCTCCCTCGTCAACCACCTCCTCGGCATCGCGCACGCCGACCCCGTCGCGCACGGACTGCTGATGGAACGCTTCCTGTCCAAGCGCCGCCGCGTCCTGCCCGACATCGACATCGACGTGGAGTCCGCCCGTCGGCTGGAGGTGTACCGCCGGATCATCGCCCGCTTCGGCGCCGAACGCGTCGCCACCGTCGCCATGCCCGAGACCTACCGGGTCCGCCACGCCGTCCGCGACGTCGGCGCCGCCCTGTCCATGGACCCGGCCACCGTCGACCGCCTCGCCAAGGCCTTCCCGCACATCCGCGCCCGCGACGCCCGCGCCGCCCTGGCGGAGCTGCCCGAACTGCGCGACGTACGGGACGCGACGAGCGGCGGGCCGTACGAGCGGCTGTGGGACCTCGTCGAGGCCCTCGACGCGCTGCCGCGCGGCACCGCCATGCACCCGTGCGGGGTCCTGCTCTCCGACGCCACCCTGCTCGCCCGCACCCCGGTGGTCCCCACCAGCGGGGAGGGCTTCCCCATGTCCCAGTTCGACAAGGAGGACGTGGAGGACCTCGGACTGCTCAAACTCGACGTCCTGGGCGTACGGATGCAGTCCGCGATGGCCCACGCCGTCGCGGAGCTGCGGCGGGCCACGGGACGGGAACTCGACCTGGACGACCCGGCGCAGGTGCCGCCGGGCGACGGGCCCACGTACGAACTGATCCGCTCCGCCGAGACGCTGGGCTGCTTCCAGATCGAGTCCCCGGGCCAGCGCGACCTGGTGGGCCGGCTCCAGCCGGCCGCCTTCCACGACCTGGTCGTCGACATCTCCCTCTTCCGCCCCGGCCCGGTCGCCGCCGACATGGTGCGCCCCTTCATCGAGGCACGGCACGGGCGGGCCCCGGTCCGCTTCCCGCACCCCGATCTCGCCGACGCGCTGCGCGAGACCTACGGGGTCGTCGTCTTCCACGAGCAGATCATCGAGATCGTGCACGTCATGACCGGCTGCGGCCGCGACGAGGCCGACCGGGTCCGGCGCGGGCTCTCCGACCCGGACTCCCAGGGCCGGATCAAGGCCTGGTTCGCGGCGGCCGCGGCCGCCCGGGGCTACGCGGCGGAGGTGATCGCCCGGACCTGGGAGATCGTCGAGGCCTTCGGCAGCTACGGCTTCTGCAAGGCGCACGCCGTGGCCTTCGCCGTGCCCACGTACCAGTCGGCCTGGCTCAAGACCCACCACCCGGCGGCCTTCTACGCCGGACTCCTCACCCACGACCCCGGGATGTACCCCAAGCGGCTGCTGCTGGCCGACGCCCGGCGCCGGGGCGTACCGGTGCTGCCGCTGGACGTGAACCGCTCGGCGACCACCCACCGGATCGAACTGGTGTCCGACGAGCCGGAGCGGTGGGGACTGCGGCTCGCCCTCTCCGACGTCCACGGCATCAGCGGGGCCGAAGCCCTGCGCATCGAGACCGGCCAGCCCTACGCCTCCCTGCGCGACTTCTGGGACCGGGCGCACCCCGGCCGCCCCGTCGCCGAACGCCTCGCCCAGGTCGGCGCGCTGGACGCCTTCGGCGCCAACCGCCGCGACCTGCTGCTGCACCTGACGGAACTCCACGGCGCCCAGCGCGCCGCCGGGGCCCGCGGCTCCGCCCAACTGCCGCTGGGCGGCGGCCGGTCCACCGCCCCCGTCGGACTGCCCGACCTCACCGAAGCCGAACGGCTCAGCGCCGAACTCGGCGTCCTCGGCATGGACGCCTCCCGCCACCTCATGGGAGACCACCACGCCTTCCTCGCCGAACTGGGCGTCGTCCCGGCCCGCCGCCTGCGGGACACCGCGCACGGCCGGACCGTCCTGGTCGCCGGCGCCAAGGCCGCCACCCAGACCCCGCCGATCCGCTCCGGGAAGCGGGTCGTCTTCACCACCCTCGACGACGGCACCGGCCTCGTCGACCTCGCCTTCTTCGACGACAGCCAGGAAGCCTGCGCCCACACCGTCTTCCACTCCTTCCTGCTGCTGGTCCGGGGCGTCGTCCAGCGGCGCGGACCGCAGAGCCTGAGCGTCGTCGGAGCGGCCGCCTGGGACCTCGCCGAACTGGCCGAACTGCGCGCCCGCGAAGGCATCGGAGCCGTCACGGCCCGCCTGGCCGCCCCCCTGCCCACGGCCACCCCCGACAACGGCCGCCGCATCCACCTCCCGACCGGCTACGAGATGAACCCGTGGGCCGACCTCCAGCCGCCCGGGGACCGCGCCGCCACCGGCCGCAAGCTGTGGCACTCCAGCCCCGGGAGCGCGGGATGAACCGCCCCCGCTCCGCGGCGGGCGTCCTGCACGTGCGCTGCGCCCCCACCCTGACCCCCGAGGGCTACCGCGAGGTCCTCGACCTGCTGCGCGAGTTCTCCCCGGTCGTCCAGGCCCTGCCGCCCCGGGCCGCCCTCGTCCAGGTGCGGGGCGCCCAGCGGTACTTCGGCGCCGACCCCGCCCGCATCGCCGAGGTCGTCCGGCTGCGCGCCGTGGCCCGGCTCGGCACGGACGTCCGGATCGGCGTCGCGGGCACCTGGGCCGTGGCGGCCATGGCCTCCGCCCGGATCCAGGGCCCGGGCGGCACCCTGACCGTCCCCGACGACCCGGCGGCGGTGGCGGGCTTCCTCGCCCCGCTCCCCGTGGACGCGCTGCACGGACTCGGCTCCCGACAGGCCGAAGCCCTGCGCGGCTACGGGCTGCACACCGTCGGAGCACTCACCCGGGTCACGCCCGGAGTCCTGGAACGGATCCTCGGCAAACGGTCCGGACGGCTCGTCGCCGACCGCGCGCGCGGCATCGACCCGCGCCCGGTCACCCCGCGCGACCTGCCCCCCTCGGCCGCCGTCCGCACCGGCTTCACCCGCCAGGAACTGGACGGCCCGCACGCCCGCGCCGCCCTCCTCGCCCTCGTCGTCCGCCTCGGCGCCGCCCTGCGCGGACGCCGCCAGGCCGCCCGCTCCCTGTCCCTGACCCTCCAGTTCGCGGGCGGCACCCGCTGGGAGAAGTCCCGGCGGCTGCCCGAACCCTCCGCCCACGACGAGGACCTGCGCACCCTCGCGTACCGGCTGATGGACGCGGCCGGTCTGCAACGGGCCCGGCTCACCGGCATGGTGCTCCGCGCCGAGGACCTCACCGCGGCCGCGGCCACCACCCGCCAGCTCTCCCTGGACCCCACCCGCGAATCCCGCCTCACGGCCGAAGCCGCCATCGACCAGGCCAACGCCCGCTTCGGCCCGGGCACGGTCCGCCCCGCCGCCACGTTTCTTTTGGGGGCGGCTTCGCCTCCGGGGCGCTGAGGCCCGGCTCACGAGGTCGTCCGTGCTCGAAAACCCTCGTTCCTCGGGTTTCCTGCGCGCGCACGACCTCGTTCCCCAGGCGCGCCCCTTCGGCTCAGCCGCCCCGTGCGGGCTGCGGCGACGGTGCGGCGGAATCCAGCCCCGCCGGCGTTCGAGGCGCGGGGTCCGGGGCGGAGTCCCGGGAGTGGGCGGCCGGTCGCTCCGGCGCAGCCACCGGCGGCGGGCGCCGGGAGGGTCAGTCCTCCAGGTCGGGGAGGAGGCGGTGGGTCGTTTCCGTGCGGAGGGGGGTGGTCTGGGCCTGGATCAGGTGGAACTGGGCCTCGCGGGAGAGCCGTCCCGCGGTGTGGCCGAACTGGACCGCCCGGCCGCCGGTCACGGCCACGCACGCCGCGGCCGCCCGTACGGCCAGGTCCAGGGAGGCGGCCCGCAGGGCGAGCCGCTCGCCCGTCCCTTCCCCCGGCGGCAGCCCGTCCCGCAGGGCGTAGGCCTCCGTGCGCAGCCGGGCCGTCCTGCGGGCGAGCCGCAGGCCGAGTTCCTCGAACGGGGGAGACCCGAGCAGGAAGTCGGCGGTCGCGCGCAGCTGGCCGAAGACGGCCGGCTGGGCGTCGGCGTTCTCCAGGTCGTAGGCCCGGATCCAGTCGGCCCGCGGCATCAGCCCGACCACCCGCGCGTCGGGCACGTGCACCCCGCGCAGCTCGACCGAGGCCGTGTGCGTACCGCCCATCGCCCACAGCGGGGCCGCCCCGCCGACGGCGCCGAGCCCGCCGTCCGGGCCGGCGCAGTCCACCAGCGCGAACAGCGCCTCGTCGGACGGGGTGACCGCGCCCACGTAGACCACGTCGGCCAGGCCCCAGCCCGTCATCCACGGCACCCGCCCGGCGAGCCGCCAGCCGCCCGGCACCCGCTCCGCCGTGACCGGCGGGCGCGGATGGCGAAGGAAGGCGTAGCCGGCCGTGGCCCGCCGCTCGCCGCCCTGCAGCGCGGGCAGCCACCGCGAGCGCAGGGCGTCCCCGTCCGGGCCGTCCGCCGCCAGCAGCGCCTTCACCGCCGGCACGTGCTGCGTCCACACGAACCACGTCGACGGATCGACGGCCGCCAGCACCTCGTGGACCTCCCGGACCACCTGGCGGGCCGTCAGCCCGCCCGCCGGGTCCGGTTCGTATCCGATCAGCCCGTACGCACCGCACGCGGCGAGCGCGTCCAGGTGCGTGCGCGGGACCCCGGCCCCGGCGGTGTGCTCCGCTTCGGGGCGCAGGACCCGTACGGCGGTCTCCGTGACGGCCGCGACCAGCGGATCGGCCGCCAGTGCGGGCGGCGCGGCCAGGGCGGTACCGGCGCCGGGAGCGCTCTGCATGACCGCGATCACCTCAAGTCCTGCTCCGGGGACGTCCATTGTTCCGGAGCGGCGCTGGAGAGGACCTCGACACACGAGTTTTTACCGACGCGTAACTTCCCTGTCTTGCTACTCGCCCGTAATTTAGCTGGCAGCAGCCCCCTTGTGATCCGGATCACGGGACGAACCCCCACGCATTTCCCTTGACCCGCAAGGAGATCACCCGATGCTGCCCTGGAGACGCCTGCTCCGCCCGCTCGCCGTCCTCACCCTCGCCGCCGCGGCCCTCGTCGCCCCCACCGGCGGGGCCCAGGCCGCGTCCGGCCCCAGCAGCGGCTGGAACGACTGGTCCTGCAAGCCGTCCGCCGCGCACCCGCGCCCCGTCGTCCTCGTCCACGGCACCTTCGGGAACTCCGTGGACAACTGGCTCGGCTTCGCGCCGTACCTGGTCCACCGCGGGTACTGCGTCTACTCCCTCGACTACGGACAGCTCCCCGGCGTGCCCTTCTTCAACGGGCTCGGCCCCATCGACAAGTCCGCCGCCCAGCTCGACACCTTCGTCGACCGGGTGCTGGTCTCCACCGGCGCCGCCAAGGCCGACCTCGTCGGCCACTCCCAGGGCGGCATGATGCCCCGCTACTACCTGAAGTTCCTGGGCGGCGGCGCCAAGGTCAACGCCCTCGTCGGGCTGGCCCCCGACAACCACGGCACCACCCTGTCCGGACTCACCAAGCTGCTCCCGTACTTCCCCGGCGCCGAGGACCTGATCAGCACCGCCACCCCCGGGCTGGCCGACCAGATCGCCGGGTCCGCCTTCCAGAACAAGCTGAACGCCGGCGGCGACACCGTCCCCGGCGTGAAGTACACGGTGATCGCCACCCGCTACGACGAGGTGGTCACCCCCTACCGGACCCAGTTCCTCGACGGGCCGGACGTACGCAACGTCCTGCTCCAGGACCTGTGCCCGCTGGACATCTCCGAGCACGTGACCATCGGCCTCACCGACCGCATCGCCTGGCACGAGGCGCTCAACGCCCTCGACCCCGCACACGCCGAACGGACCACCTGCGCGTCGGTCTTCGACTGACGCACAGGCGGTCCGGGCGGTCCGTCAGCGGCCGTGACGGCCCGCCGCCGACCGGCGACGGGCCACCGCGAACATCACGGCCGCACCGACGGCCAGGGCGCCGGCCCCGGCGACGGCGATCGCCGGGGTGGCGCTGCTGCCGCCCGTCTGCGCGAGGTCACCGCCCGTGGAACCGTCCGCGGACGGCGAGGAGAGCGGGACGGAGACCGGCACGGCGCCCGCGCCGTTCGTCTTCGGGTCGTTGTCGCCGTGGCCGTTGTGCTCCACGGAGGACTTGCCCGCGCCGTCGGAGATCTGCTGGTCCGTCGGCGCCTTGGCGGGCGGGACGGCTTCCCCGTCGGCGGCGGGCGCGGCGGCAGTACCGGAGGGCGTACCGGAAGGCTTGGCGGCGGAGCCCGTGGAGGGCCGCGTGCTCGGCTTGCCGCCGGGGGTGGTCCCCGTACCGGCGCCACCCGCCCCGGTGTCCTTGCCGAAGACCACGTCCGAGCAGGTGTAGAAGGCCTCGGGGCTGTCCGAGCGCTGCCAGATGCTGTAGATGAGGTGACGGCCCGTCTTCTTCGGGACCGTCCCGCTGAAGACGTAGTCGCCGTTCTGCATGCCGGGGTCCGTGGCCTTGGCGAACGGGGCGGGCTCCAGGTCGGACCACTTCAGCGGCTTCGTCGGGTCGTAGCCGTCCTTCGTCACGTACAGCTCGAAGGAGCCCTTGTGCGGGGCGGTGCCCTTGTAGCGGAAGGTGTGCGCCCCGGCCGTCATCGGGCTGGCGGGCCAGTCCGCGCGGGGCAGGTCCAGCCCCTTGTACTTGGCGTTGCCCGCGGAGCACAGCTGCCCGTCGGGGATCAGCTTCTTGCTCTGGCCGGCCGCGTTGGCGATGTTCACCGCGTTCCAGTCGTAGAACGCCTGCGTCCCGCTCGCCGCCACGGCGGCCTTGCACGCGGCCGACTTCGGGGACTCCGGCCCCTCCGCGTAGCAGGCCGCCACCCGGCTCACCGGGTCCGTCATCGAGCCGTGGGCGGCGGCGGGCCCGGCGGCGTACGCGGCCACCGCGAGCGGGGCGAGACCGGTGGCGGCGATACGGAGGGCGGCGGTACGGCGACGGGACGCGGACATGGGTGGATCTCCTTCGGGCGCAAGGCAGGGGCGCGCCAGCGGAACCGGGCCGTGCGGCGCCGTCCCGAAACCGGGCTCCCGCCGCCACCGACCCTCCCTGGCCCCGCCAAGCTAGCCCGCGCCCACCGCCCCGGGCCCCGGATCCGGGCCCCCGCGGTGATCCTTAGGGTCCGCTTAAGGAAGGCCTAAGCGGGCCCACAGGAAGGGCACCCGGACCCGCGCGATGCCGTCGCACCCCGCGTTGTACGCCCCGTCGGACGATCCGTCAGACGAGCAGGGCGGCCAGTCCCGGGGCCGAGCGAGCCTGGTCGTCGAGGGCGTCGAGGGCGCGGACGGCCTGCGCCGCGGCCTCCGGGTCGCTCGCGGCGAGACCGCTGGCCGCGAACTCGTCCTCGTCCAGCCGCAGGACGGACGCGCGGTCCGCCGACACCCACAGGTCCAGGTCCAGGTCGTCGACGACGATCTCGCCCCCGCGGACCACCGCAGGGCGGGTCACGTCGCAGTACCAGCCCTTGAGGACGCCCGCGCCGCTCCACACCTCCTTGACCGCGTACCAGCGCGTGCGCCAGAAGTGCTCCACGAACACGTCGCCCGGCTCGAAGCGCACGAAGCCGAAGTCCTTCACCCCCTCCGCCGCCCAGGGCGCGCGCACGGAGATCCGGTCGCCGTCGTCGGACACCTGCGCCGCCGGGTAGCTGATCTTGGTGCGGCCGGCCTTGGTGAGGGTGACGGTCCATCGTGTGGTCATCGTGTCGCTCCCAGCTTCCTCGTGCAGCGCGTCTCGGTCGTGCAGATCTCGTACCCGAACCACTCGTTGGGATTCCGTCTCGGCGAGCTCGGCCGGCCCGTGGTCGAGGGTCGGGTCGTGCCGGACGCCGGCCGGCTCGTGGGCCACACCGGCGGGGGTGGTCACCACGAACGGCAGGGCGGCCGGCGCCGCACGAGGTTACGGGCCCGGCCGGGGCCCGCGCCTGCGAATTATCCGGGGGATGGGGGACAATCGGCCGCGTGACCTCGACCAACCTCAGGATCAGGATCGACGGCGCGGCCGGCGCGGCCGCCCCGTACGAACAGCTGCGCGCGCAGATCGCGGACCGGGCCCGGTCGGGGAAGCTCCCGGCGGGGTACAAGCTGCCGACGGTTCGCGGCCTGGCGGAGGAACTGGGGCTGGCCGCCAACACGGTGGCCAAGGCGTACCGGGCGCTGGAGGCCGACGGGGTGATCGAGACGCGGGGCCGCAACGGGACGTTCGTCGCCGCCGCCGAGGGCTCCTCCCGGGAGGCGGCCGCGGCCGCGCAGGCGTACGCGGAGCGGGCACACCGCCTCGGCCTGACGGAGACCGAAGCCACCGAAGCCGCCACAACCGCCCTCCGCGCCCGCTACACCACCCGCTAGACCCCGACTCCTACCGGCCCGACCCACCCGGTCTCGGCCCACCGGCCCACGCGGCCAGCGGCCTTGGCCACTGGTCTGCCGGGCCATCGGCCTACGGGCCCACGCCGTCATCGGCCTTGGCCGGTGTCCTGCCGGGTCGCCGGGTCGCCGGGCCCGGTCTGCCTCCGTCCGGCCTGCCGGCCCCGGCTCACGGGTGCGTCGGTCTTGGTCCAGCGGGGCACCCGGGCCGGCCCGGTCCGTCCGGCCCCGGCCCCCGTCGTCGGGCCGGGCCCGTGTTCGCGGAGTCCGCCGGGCACCGGTACGGCGCCGGCGGCGGTGTCGTTGCCCGGTCACCGCCGGCGGCTACAGGTACAGGCCCGCCTCCGACGTCTGCGGCTGCGCCGGGACCACCGCCGCCGGTCCCGTGCCGCGCCGCAGGGCGAAGAGTTCGGCAAGGGTCGCGCCCTCGCGGGAGACGCCCTCCTCCGTGCCGAGCCAGTCCACCGCCTCCCCCCGCGTCAGCCGCCCGACCTCGATGCGGGCCAGGCAGCGCCCCGGGCGGACGACCGCGGGATGCAGCCGCTCCAGGTCCTCGTTGGTGGTGACGCCGACCAGCACGTTGCGGCCCTGCCCGAGCAGACCGTCGGTCAGGTTCAGCAGCCGTGACAGCGCCTGACCCGCCGTGTGCCGGGCCTCCCCGCGGATCAGCTCGTCGCAGTCCTCCAGGAGCAGCAGCCGCCACCGCCCCTTCGCGGAGCCCTCGTCCTCGCCGATCGCGATGTCCATCAGGTAGCCCACGTCGTTGAACAGCCGCTCCGGGTCCAGGACGCAGTCCACCTGGCACCAGTCCCGCCACGACCGGGCCAGCGTCCGCAGCGCCGAGGTCTTCCCGGTGCCCGGCGGCCCGTGCAGGAGCAGCAGCCGGCCCGCGATGTCGTCCGGGGTGATCTTCATCAGCCGGTCCATCGCCGTCGCCACCGGGGCGGTGTAGTTGGGCCGGACCTCGTCCCAGGTGCCCGCGGAGATCTGCCGGGTCGTGCGGTACGGGCCGCGGCGCGGGGAGACGTACCAGAACCCCATCGTGACGTTGTCCGGCTGCGGTTCGGGCTCGTCCTGCGCCCCCTCGGTGGCCTGCCCGAGCACCCCGGCGGCGAGTTCGTCGCTGACCGCGGTCACCGTCACGTCGGCGCCCCTGCTCCAGCGGGAGACGAGCAGGGTCCACCCCTCGCCCTCGGCGAGCACCGCGCTGCGGTCGGTGTCGCGCGCCGAGCGGAGCACGGTGGCGCGTGGCGGCAGCAGCGTCGCCTCCGGCTTCACCCGGTCGATCGTCACGCTCTGCGCGTACGGCTGCTCGCCGGTGGCGAACCGCCCGAGGAACAGGGCGTCGACGACATCCGACGGCGAGTCACTGTCGTCCACGTTCAGGCGAATCGGCAGCGCGTCCTGCGGGTCTGCTGGCATGGCGCCCATGATCCGGCACGATGTGGCCGCACGCACCCGTGTTTCGCCGGATCGGGTGCCCGGGTTACCTCTTCAAACGCAACGGGCGTGAAGATTCCGGCGCCAAGCCGACCCGAAACATTCTTGGCATGGACACTTCCACAGCGTCACGGCTGCTTGTACCACGGACTCAGGAGTAACCCCCCCCACGGAGTACCCCCCCACAAGGAGCCGTCCCCATGCGCATCAGACTGTCGCGCCTCGCCGCCGTCACCTCCTCCCTGCTCCTCGCCGCCGGCGCCACCCTGCTCGGAGCCGGCCAGGCGGCCGCCGCCCAGGCCGACTTCGGCTACGTGGCCCTCGGCGACTCGTACTCCTCCGGCGTCGGCGCCGGCAACTACGACAGCTCCAGCGGCAACTGCAAGCGCACCAGCCGCGCCTACCCGGCCCTGTGGGCCGCCGCCCACTCCCCCCAGACCTTCTCCTTCGCCGCCTGCTCCGGCGCCCGGACGGACGACGTCCTCTCCGGCCAGCTCGGTCCCCTCAACTCCGGCACCGACCTGGTCAGCATCACCATCGGCGGCAACGACGCCGGATTCTCCGACGTCATGACGACCTGTGTGCTCCAGTCCGAGTCCACCTGCGTCAGCCGCGTCAACGACGCCAAGGCGTACGTGGACTCCACCCTTCCGGGCAAGCTCGACCAGGTCTACGACGCCATCCACGGCCGGGCCCCGGGCGCCAGGGTGGTCGTCCTCGGCTACCCCCGCTTCTACAAGCTGAACGGGAACTGCGTCACCGGCCTCACCGAAGGCGAACGCACCGCCATCAACGGCGCGTCCGACTACCTCAACGCCGCCATCGCCAAGCGCGCCGCCGACCACGGCTTCACCTTCGCCTCGGTCGCCGGCTCCTTCACGGGCCACGAGATCTGCTCCGGCGACGCGTGGCTGCACAGCGTCAACTGGCTCAACATCGGGGAGTCGTACCACCCCACCGCCGCCGGACAGTCCGGCGGCTACCTGCCCGTCTTCACCGGCAAGGCCTGACCGGTCACGGCACTAGGCACCGGCCTGCCCGCTCGGAGTCGGACTCGGCGTAGGCGTCGGGGACGGCTCCGGCGGGGGCGTGCCGCCCGGCGAACCGGAGGCGGCGGGGGAGGAGGCCCCGCCCGTCGGGGTCTGCTTCGTGCACGTCACGGAGAACTCCAGCCACGCGGAGGCCGCCAGGGCGGGCTGCCGCACCTCCAGCCGGACCGCGTCGGCGAGGGTGGCGCCCGGCCGGTGGCCGGACTCGGTGTGGTCCAGCTGGCGGGTCCGGGGCCCGTCGGCCTCGTACACGATGCTCTGCCAGTCCGGTGCGGGGGCCGAGCCGCCGCGCGTGATCCAGCGGTACTCCACCACGGCGGGGGTGCGCGCCACTTCCACCGTCCCGGTGAAGGCGGGTGCGAGCGTGCCGGGTGGCGGGCAGGCCCCGTCGTAGGCGGGGCGCACGGTGTGGACGTAGAGCGTGACGCTCTGCGGGGGCTCGGTGCCCGACGACGCGGAGGCGGAGGCCGAGGCCGACGCCGACGCCTGGCCGGAGGCGGCCGCGGGAGCGGACGCGGAGGCCGGCGCGGAGCCCGGGGGCGCGGCCCCGCCGGCCCCGTCGGTCCCGGAGCCGGTGTTCCGCAGCAGGAGCCACACCAGCAGGGCCAGCACCAGCACCAGTACCGCGATCCCGAAGACCAGCACCGCCCCGGCCGACCCCTGCCGCGACGGCCCGGGCGCGGGCGGTACGGGCGGGGGCGGTACGGGCGGGGGCGGTACGGGTACGGGCGCCGTCGCCATCGGCGGGGTCGGCCCGTACGCCCCGTCCCCGGGGTGCGCGAAGGCCGTCGGGGCGTCCGGCCCCGACACCGGCCCGCCGGGGGCCCGTACGGTCCCGCCCGCACCGATGATCCGCAGCATCCGGGCGGCCTCCGCGGCGGCGAGCCGCTCCCGGGGATCCTTGCGCAGCAGCCCCTCCAGTACGGGCTCCAGCGGCCCGGCCCGGCGCGGCGGCGGAAGTTCGCGGTCCACCACGGCGTGGAGGGTCGACAGCGGGGTGTCCCGGCGGAACGGCGAGACGCCCTCCACGGCCGCGTACAGCATCACCCCGAGCGACCACAGGTCCGACTCCGGACCCGGATCCCGTCCCAACGCCCGCTCCGGAGCGAGGAATTCGGGGGAGCCGACCACCTCGCCGGTCATCGTGATCGCCGAGGAGCCCTCCAGGCTCGCGATCCCGAAGTCGCTCAGCACCACCCGCCCGTCGTTGGCGATCAGCACGTTGGCGGGCTTCACGTCCCGGTGCAGCACCCCCGCCTCGTGCGCGGAGCGCAGCGCGGCCAGCACCTGCTCGCCGAGGTGCGCCGCCCGCTGCGGGGTCATCGGACCCTCGCCCTCCAGCACCTCCGCCAGCGAGAGCCCGCGCACCAGCTCCATCACGATCCAGGGGCGGCCGTCCTCGCTCGCCACGTCGTAGACGGTGACGACCCCGCGGTGGGAGATGCGGGCCGCCGCCCACGCCTCCCGCTCCAGGCGCCGGTACATGCGCGCCACCTCGCCGGCGTCCAGCCCGGCCGGCGCCCGTACCTCCTTGACGGCGACCTCGCGGCCCAGCACCTCGTCCCGGGCCCGCCAGACGATGCCCATGCCGCCGCGGCCCAGGGGGCCGAGCAGCCGGTAGCGTCCGGCGACGACACGCGCGGCGTCCCCGCCCTCGTTCCCACTCACGCGAACCCCCAAGCGTCACCGGGTGATCACTCCAAGTTAGCGCAGAGCGCGCCGGGTGGCCCCTGTCGTGACGACACTCTCCGATCGGCCCTCCGGAGGGCTCCCCAAGTCGGCCCGATACTGCGGAGAGTGACGGTCGACTCCGGTGAGTAATCGTCAACTACCCGTAACTACAGGGGTAATTCACACCACCGGGATACCCGAGTGTGACGCCGGGGCGATAGGGTTACCCTGCCCGGGCCGGGTGCCCTCGTACGGGTGGGGAGAGACATGGAACAGATAGCAATGCGCAGCAGGCCGCCCCGCGTGCCTGCCATCACCTGCGGTAGCAGCGCGGTCAGCTCGCGCCTCGACCGCCATCTCGCCGTGCTGGGCGGTCCCGCCGTCCCGCACCACGAGGTGGCCGAGGCGACCCTCCTGATGCGCGAGCTCACCTCCCGCGACCACACGCACGTCCAGCGGAGCCGGAGCGCGCGCGTCGCGCTGTTCGCCCCGCTGCGCAGGCTGCGTCGCACGCTCTTCGGCAGCCGCCGCTCGTAACAGACCCCGCAGGGCGGCCGGTCCGGCCCGGCCGTACCCCGGCACCGGCTCCTCCTCGGCGCCCCCCGGGATCCTCCCGGCGTACCCCCGGCCTCAGGCGATCACACCGTCCCGGCGCAGTGCCGTGATCTGCGCGCCCGTCATCCCCAGGGCGCGCAGCAGGGCATCGGTGTGTTCGCCGAGCGCGGGCACCGCTCCCATCCGCGGTTCCGCGCCACCCGGCAGCCCGATCGGCGGCAGCAGCGCGCGCAGCGGGCCGGCCGGAGAATCCACCTGCCGCCAGCGGTCGCGCGCCGCGAGCTGCGGGTGCGCGGCCAGCTGCGCCACCGAGTTGAGCCGCGCGCAGGCGATCCCGGCCGCCTCCAGCAACCCCACCGCCTCGTCCGCGCCGAGTCGGCCGAGTGCCTCGGCCACCACCGCGTCCGTCTTCTCCCGGCCCCGGGTGCGGGCCGCGTTCGTCGCGTACGCCGGGTCCTCCGCCAGGTCGGGCCGCCCCAGCACCTGCCGCGCCAGGCGCGCCCACTCCCGGTCGTTCTGCACCGACAGCAGCACGCGGTCCCCGTCGGCCGTCGGGTAGGCGTCGTAGGGCGCGATCACGGCGTGCGCCAGCCCCGTCCGCACCGGCTGCTCCCCGCCGTGCATCGTGTGGTGCAGCGGGTGTCCCATCCATTCGGCGAGCGCGTCCAGCATCGACACCTCGACGGGGCCGCCGCGGCCGGTCGTCCCGCGGCGCAGGAGGGCGGCGAGCACCCCGGAGAAGGCGTACATGGCGGCGGCGATGTCGGCCGCCGGGATCCCCGCCTTCACCGGCAGTCCGGGCGTGCCGGTCACCGAGACCAGACCGGCCTCGCACTGCACGAGCATGTCGTAGGCGCGCTTGTGGGCGTACGGGCCCTCGGGGCCGTAGCCGGAGACGTCCACGGCGACCAGTCGGGGGTAGCGGGCGCACAGGGTCGCGGCGTCGAGCCCCAGGCGGGCTGCGGCGCCCTGCGCGAGGTTCTGGACGAAGACGTCGGCGCCGGACAGCAGTTCGTGCAGCACGCCCAGTCCGCGCGGGTCCTTGAGGTCGAGGGCGAGGGACTCCTTGCCGCGGTTGGCCCAGACGAAGTGCGAGGCGAGGCCGTGGGCGGCGGTGTCGTACGCCCGCGCGAAGTCGCCGCCGTCGGGGCGTTCCACCTTGATGACCCGGGCGCCGAGGTCGGCGAGCTGACGGGTGGCGAAGGGGGCGGAGACGGCCTGTTCGACGGCGACGACCGTGAGGCCGGCGAGGGGGAGGGGCTCGGGGGCGGAGCCGAGGGGGGCGGTGGGGGCGGCGGCGGGGTCCGTGTCGGTGTCCATGACACCGATGCCTATCCCGGGAGGCCGGGGTCTGTCACCCCGTGCGGCCCCGGCGGTCCGGCGGCCGCCGTTCGCCGCCCGCCCCGCAGCCCCGCAGCCCTGCCGTTCGGCCTGCCGTTCGGTCCCGGCCGTTCAGTCCCGGCCGTTCAGTCCCGGCCGCGCGCGAACCGGCGCGTGGCCAGCGGCACGAAGAGCGCCAGCAGGAGCAGCGACCACAGCACCGCCCCGGCCACCGGGTGCGCGGCAGGCCAGGACGCGCCCGGGGCCGCTTCGCCGCCCGTGTTGCCGCACAGGGCCCGTACGGCGGTGGCCACGGCGCTGATCGGGTTCCACTCCGCGACCGTCCGCAGCCAGCCGGTCAGCCCGGCCGTCGGCAGGTAGGCGCTCGACAGCATCGGCAGGACGAAGGTGGCGCTGCCGAGCTGCCCCGCCGCCTCCTCGCTGCGGCTCAGCAGCCCGAGGTACGTGCCCACCCACGCGGTGGCGAAGCGGAACAGCAGCAGGACGCCGAACGCCCCGAGCGCGCCGGGCAGCCCGTTCTCGGTCCGCCAGCCCATCGCCAGTCCCACCAGCATCACCGGCACCAGTGATACGGCCGTGGTCAGCAGGTCGGCGACCGTCTGCCCCAGGGGGACGGCGGTCCGGCTCATCGGCAGGGTGCGGAAGCGGTCCATCACCCCGCGGTGCGCGTCCTGCGCGGCCGTGAACATGCCGGTCATCAGGCCGTTGGCGGCGGTCGCGGCGAGCAGCCCGGGCACCAGGAACTCGCGGTACTCGGCGCCCGGCATGGCGAGGGCGCTGCCGAAGACGTAGCCGAAGAACAGCAGCATCATCAGCGGCATCGTCTGGGTCAGCACCAGCAGCGCCGGGGCGTGCCGGGCCTTCTGGAGCTGGCGGATCAGGACGGCGCCGCCGTCCGACAGCAGGGTGGTCATGCCGCGTTCTCCTTCGTCGGGGTGGGGGCGTGGGCGGGGGCCGGGACCCGGGTGAGGCGCAGGAACACCTCGTCGAGGGTGGGCGGGCGCAGGCTCGCGTCCGTGACCGGGACCCCGGCGCCGTCGAGCGCGCGGATCACCCGCGGCAGGGTGACGGCGGGGTCCAGCACGGTCGCCCCGACGGTGAGCCGCTCCTCGTCCAGGGCGGGCCGCCCGCCGGTGAGGCGGTCGAGGACCCCGGCCGCGGCCGTGAGGGCGTCCGCCCGCGCGACGGTGACCTCGGCGTAGGAGCCGATGCGGGCCTTGAGGGCGGCGGGGGTGCCGGTGGCGACGGCCCGGCCCCGGTCGACGACCAGGATGTCGTCGGCGAGCCGGTCGGCCTCCTCCAGGTACTGGGTGGTGAGCAGGACGGTGGTGCCCTCGTCGGCGAGTGCGCGCACCGCCTCCCAGATGTGCTCGCGGGCCGCCGGATCCAGACCGGTGGTGGGCTCGTCCAGGAACAGCACCCGGGGGCGGGTGATCAGTCCGGCGGCGAGGTCCAGGCGCCGCCGCATGCCGCCCGACCAGGTCGAGGCCACCCGGTCGGCGGCCTCGGCCAGCCCGAACCGGTCCAGCAGCCCGTCGGCGCGCTCCCGTCCGGCCCGGCCGCGCAGACCGGCGAGGCGGGCGAACAGCCGCAGGTTCTCGCGGCCGGTGAGGTCCCCGTCGACGGAGGCGTACTGCCCGGTGACCCCGATGGCGCGCCGGACGGCGGCGGGGTCGCGGGTGACGTCGTGGCCGGCGACCAGGGCGCGGCCCGAGGTGGGCGCGGTGAGGGTGGTGAGGATCCGGACGGCGGTGGTCTTGCCCGCGCCGTTGGGGCCCAGCAGCCCGCAGACGGTGCCTTCCGGCACGGCCAGATCCAGCCCGCGCAGCGCGCGCACCTCACCGAAGTGCTTCTCCAGACCCTCACTAAGTACAGCGTACGTAGTCGTCATGCGGGGCACCCTACCGCACTACGTACGCTGTACGTAACTAAGATGATGGCGAGACGACGAGGTGATGTGACCGATGACAGCCGGCGGGCGCCCCGCTGAACCCGAAGTGATCTGGACCCGCCCGGTGCGGGCGGGCCGCGGACCGCGCCCCGCGCACAGCCGCGACTCCATCGCCGCCGAGGCGGTGCGGATCGCCGACGCGGAGGGGATCGAGGCCGTTTCCATGCGGCGCGTGGCGGCGGGGATCGGTGCCGGGACGATGTCCCTGTACAACTACGTCCCCCGTAAGGAGGACCTCCACGAGCTGATGGTCGACGCCGTCAGCGGGGAGTACGAACTGGCCCCGCCGAGCGGGGACTGGCGCGCCGACCTGCTCGCGCTGGCCCGCCAGGCCAGGGCCCTGATGCACCGCCACCCGTGGCTGCCGCGACTGCTGAGCCCGGTGTACGGCTTCGGCCCGAACGCCCTGCGGTACCTGGAGCACAGCCTGGCCTGCCTGGCGCCGCTGGAGATCCCGGGCGGCGAGAAGCTGGAACTGATCGCCGCGGTGAACGGCGCGGTGGCGACGTTCGTGGGGAGCGAACTGGCCTTGGCCGAACGGGCCCGCTCACTGCCCTGGAGCGAGGCCGCCGAGCAGGGCGTACGGACGGCCTGGCTCGGCTCCCGGCTGGCGTCGGGGGAGTACCCGCGGCTCGCCGAGGCCCTCGTGGCGGGTGGCCCGGTATCCCCGTCGGCGCTCGACATGGCGGCGGTCTTCGACCGCTCGGTGTCCCGCCTGCTGGGCGCCTGGGCCCCGGCTCCCTGACGGGTCGGGGCGGCAGGGGGCGGCGAGGGCCTACAGCAGGGCGAACTGGCCCCCCGGCCCCTCCTCCCGGTGGTCCAGCACCGAGGCGGGCCGCCGGGACCAGCGCGGCGGCGGCAGCACCCCGGCCGCCGCCAGTTCCCCGGCGGCCAGCAGCGGCCCGGGCGTGAACTCCGCCCGCAGCGGGGCCAGATCGGCCAGCAGCGCCAGGGTCGTCACCAGGGCCAGGAGCTCCGAGGTCCAGGACTGCGGCCACTCCGCGGGACCCAGCGCCTCCAGGCCCCGCGCCTGCGGATCCCGGTGCGCACCGCGCGCGGCGAACCAGGACTCCAGCACCCGCACGCCCTGCGCCTCGTACTCCCACGCCCCCGCCGGAACCGGGGACACCGCCCCGTCCCCGAGGGCCAGCGTCTCGCTCTCCGGGTCGTACGCGAGCCCCTGCGGCCAGGCCGTCACCGCCGAGCGGACGTACGGCCGCCGCCCGCCCGGCAGCCGGGGCGGCTCCCCGCCCCGCGCCCCGCGCAGCTGTACGGTGAGCAGCCGCCGGCCCAGCTCCAGCCCGGCCCGCCACCGCTCCGGGTCCGCCGCGAGCGGGACCTCGTACCCGCGCGGCCCGGGGCGGCCCGCGGCGAGGATCCAGCACAGCACGTCCTCCGGGGTGACCCAGCCGCCGTGGCGCGCCCCCAGCAGCGGCAGCAGGCCCGGCGCGAGGTTCGCCTCGGCCCCGCCGGGGCGCCGGTGCAGCGGCCGGATCCGGCCGAGCCGGCCCGCCGGGAGGTGGGCGGTGACCAGCGGCTCCGGCGCCTCCACCACGAACAGCTGCTGCGCGTCGAGGACCCGCCACAGCTCGGGGCGCGCCGCGTCGATGAGCCGCTGGTCGGGCAGCAGCCACTGCTCGTCGAAGGGCGCGCGGAGCACCCGTACGGGCTCGGGGAACGGGCCCGGAGCCTCGGAGAACCGGGCCGTCGCCGAGCGCTGCCCGGGCAGCGCGGCCGCTCCGGCCGCGGGCCCGCGGGTCCGGCTCGGGCGGAACAGCAGCTCCCGCTCCGGCCCTTCGGCGCGCGTCAGGGTCGTCCAGCGGGTGCGCAGCACGGCCGGATCGGGCGCGGCCACCCAGTCCCGCCCCAGGCGCAGGCCGCCCACGGACCAGGGCATCAGATCGTCCAGCAGCGGTACGTCTTCGCTCACCCGGCAGATGGTAGCGACGGGCCGCCGGGGCCGGGCCGCGTCCAGGCTGAAGCGTTACGCTCCTTATGTACGCATACGTACGCATGCGTGCATCCGTTACCGACCCAGGAGTCGGCCATGAGTCAGTACGACGAGTATTCGACGCCCTCCCAGGCCGAGGGCGAGCGGCTCGACGAGGACATGGACGAGCAGCAGCGCAAGCAGCGGCAGCACCCCCAGACGATGCGCACCACCCCCTCCCAGGCCGAGGGGGAGCGCCTCGGGGAGGAGAAGGGCGAGGAGCGGTAGCACCTGACCTGCCGCGGCGGGTCCGCCGTCAGGGCGCGTCGACCGTCACCGTGAAGGAGAACCGGTCGCCCCGGTAGCGGATCCGCGC
The DNA here is from genome assembly GCF_002803845.1 of Streptomyces lavendulae subsp. lavendulae. Classification (GTDB taxonomy): domain Bacteria; phylum Actinomycetota; class Actinomycetes; order Streptomycetales; family Streptomycetaceae; genus Streptomyces; species Streptomyces lavendulae. The sequence continues at coordinate 6,458,717 of NZ_CP024985.1, forward strand.
CACGTCGGCCACCCGCCCGTCCTCGTCGTACGTCACGCCCGTGTAGTGCAGGATCGGGCTCAGCAGCGGGACCTGGAGCAGCTCGGCCGTGACCGGGTCCGCGAGGCGCGCCTCGACGGTGTCGGTGATCCGGCTGATCCGCACCCCGACCACGTCGCGCAGCACCTTCGTCATCGGCCACCGCACCAGGTCGTCCAGGTCCACGGCGTCCGCGAACTCCGGGCGGACCGCGTTCTCCGCCCAGTTGGTGGGCTCGCCGCTCTCCCCGTCGTGGCGGAGCCTGCGGTACGTGACCACCTCGGCGGTGTCGGGGAAGTGCTCCAGCAGCTCACCGGCCACCGGCGTCCGCTCCCGGCCCAGGATCGTCGTCCGCTCGCCCGACTGCTGCGCCACGATCGCGTCGACCGACCCCAGCAGCCGCACCGGGGCGCTGCGTCGCGCGCCCGGCTCGATGAAGGTGCCGCGCCGCCGGTGTCGGCTGATCAGGCCCTCGCCCTCCAGTTCCTTGAGCGCCTGGCGCATCGTCAGGACGCTCACGCCGTAGTGCTCGGCGAGCTGCTCCTCGGTCGGCAGGCGCAGGGAGGCGTCCGGGGTGCGGCCCAGTATCGAGGCGCGCAGGGACTGGGACACCTGGTACCAGAGGGGCAGTTTCCGGTTCAGGACGAGCGAGTCGGGGGCGAAGGCGGTCACGGGTGGTTCTCCGAACGGCGGCAGGCTGAAGTGCAGGCGGCGGGCGTGCGCGCACGGGGCCGTGCGCGCACGCATGCGCATGTTAGGCGCGGAAGTGGCGCTGGAGACCCTCCCAGACGTCGTCGTATCCGCGCTGGAGGTGCTCCGCCCCGGCCGCCTGGGGGGTGGCGGTGATCGGCCAGCGGGTCTCGAACATGAAGGCCAGGCCGTCGTCGATCTTCTGCGGCTTCAGCTCGGCGGCGCTGGCCCGGTCGAAGGTCTCGCGGTCGGGACCGTGCGCCGACATCATGTTGTGCAGGGAGCCGCCGCCGGGCACGAAGCCCTCGGCCTTGGCGTCGTAGGCGCCCTCGATCAGGCCCATGTACTCGCTCATCACGTTGCGGTGGAAGTACGGCGGGCGGAAGGTGTCCTCGCCGACCAGCCAGCGCGGGGCGAAGACCACGAAGTCCACGCCCGCCAGGCCCGGGGTGTCGGAGGGCGAGGTCAGCACGGTGAAGATCGACGGGTCGGGGTGGTCGTGGCTGATCGACCCGATGACGTTGAAGCGGCGCAGGTCGTACACGTACGGGACGTGCGTGCCGTGCCAGGCCACGACGTCGAGAGGGGAGTGGTCGTAGGTCGCGGTCCAGAGGTTCCCGCAGAACTTGTTGACCACCTCGGTGGGGCGCTCGACGTCCTCGTACGCGGCGACCGGCGCCCGGAAGTCGCGGGCGGAGGCGAGGCCGTTGGCGCCGATCGGGCCCAGGTCGGGGAGGTCGAAGGGCTGACCGTAGTTCTCGCAGACGTAGCCGCGGGCGGGCGCGCCGCCCTCCCCGTCGAGGAGCTCGACGCGGAACCGGACGCCGCGCGGGATCAGCGCCACCTCGCCCGGGCCGGCCGAGAGCAGGCCGAGCTCGGTGCGCAGCAGCAGGCCGCCGCGCTCCGGGACGATCAGCAGCTCGCCGTCGGAGTCGCTGAACACGCGGTCCGTCATGTCGGCGTTGGCGGCGTAGAGGTGGATGGCCATGCCGGTGCGCTGGGTGGCGTCGCCGTTGCCGCCCAGGGTCCACAGGCCGGCCAGGAAGTCGGTGCCCGGGGCCGGGTCGGGCAGCGGGTTCCAGCGCAGCCGGTTGGGGTCCGGGACGGCCTCGGTGAAGGGCGCCGTGCGCAGCGCCCCGTTGCCGGCCCGGGTGAAGGCGGGGTGCGCGGCCGACGGGCGGATCCGGTAGAGCCAGGAGCGGCGGTTGTGGCGGCGCGGCTCGGTGAAGGCGCTGCCGCTGAGCTGCTCGGCGTAGAGGCCGAGCGGCGCGCGCTGGGGCGAGTTGCGGCCGTGGGGGAGTGCGCCCGGCACGGCCTCCGAGCTGTGCTCGTTTCCGAAGCCGGTGAGGTACTCCAGCGCCTCCGCCGTCTTCCTGGCCTGCTCACTCATGGGCTGCTCCCGCTCCGTCGAAGGAATCCTATGCCAGACAGTAGGATTCCGCGCGCCGCGCGTCAACGCCGTCCCGGACCGCATGGCCGATTCCCTCCCGTCCCAGTGGCCGTGCCCGTGCCCGTCCCCGTCCCCGTCCCCGTCCCCGTCCCCGTCCCCGTGCCCGGCTCCGGGCGGCGGTCCCGGAGGATCCGTGCGGGAGGGGATCCGAAAAGATGAACATTGCTCTACTCTCTCGCGCATGTCGTGGACCCGCAGGTTCCCTGCCGTGCCGGCGGCACTCCTCGCCGCCCTGCTCGCGCTCCTGTCCCTCCTCGCCGCCGCGCCGCCCGCCGGTGCGCACGAAGAGCGCCCCGTCGCCCTGCCCGACGGCACCGGATCCGTCCCCGCGTACCGCGCGACCGAGCCCGACCTGATCGTCTGCAAGACCGACCGGCCCGCCTTCGAACGCCGCATCGCCGGATTCCCCGACGCCCTGCGCCGCCGCAACCTCGACCTCTACGAACGCTGCGAGAAGTCCGGCTACCGCCACCTCCAGGCGGCCGTCGACGCCGTCGACCGCCCCGGCATGAACATCGCGGTACTGCCCGGCCTCTACGAGGAGGAGCCCTCGCTCCCCGCACCGACGGGCGGGTGCGCCGCCCTCAAGGCACCCGACTCCGCCCTGGGCTACCAGATCCTGTCCTACGCACAGCAGACGGCCTGCCCGCACAACCAGAACCTCGTCGCGATCCTCGGCAAGAAGGACCTCCAGATCGAGGGCACCGGCGCCGCACGCACGGACGTCGTCATCGACGCCAAGTACCGGAAGCTGAACGCCATCCGCGCCGACGGGTCCGACGGCGTCTACTTCCGCAACTTCACCGCCCAGCGCACCACCTTCAACTCGCTGTACGTACTCGCCGCCGACGGCTTCGTCATCGACGACGTACTGACCCGCTGGAACGACGAGTACGGCTTCCTGACCTTCGCCAGCGACCACGGCCTGTACAGGAACTGCGAGTCCTACGGCAACGGCGACTCCGGCATCTACCCCGGCAGTGCCTCCGACATCAACGACGGGCGCGGCTACGACGTGCCCCGGTACGCGATCGAGATCACCGGCTGCCGCAGCCACCACAACATGGTCGGCTACTCCGGCACCGCAGGTGACTCGGTGTGGGTCCACGACAACGAGTTCGACCGGAACATGGGCGGCGCCTCGATGGACAGCGCCTTCCCCGGACACCCCGGCCTCCCGCAGAACCACGCCCGCTTCGAACGCAACCTCATCCACGACAACAACGCCGACTACTACCCCTACGTCGCCGACGGCACCTGCGCGAAGCCGCCCGCCGAGCGCGGCTACGAGCAGGGGGTGGTCTGCCCCCAGATCTCCATGCCGCCGGGCACCGGCATCATCACGGCCGGAGGCAACTGGAACCTCTACGAGAACAACTGGGTGTACGGCCACCGGCGGGCCGGCTTCTTCCTCAGCGCCGTACCGGCCTTCATCCGCGGCGAGGGCACGTGGTCGAAGCAGACCGACACCTCCCACCACAACCGGTACGCCGGCAACATCCTCGGCAAGGACCGGTCAGGGGCCTCTCGGCCCAACGGCACCGACGTGTGGTGGGACGGCCAGGGCCGCGGCAACTGCTGGCAGGACGGCCCCGACGGCTCCACCCCCGGCACCCTGCCGCGGTGCGGGAAGGAGCGCGGCGAGGTCAGCGGCGCCTCCGCCCGGCTGGTGGGCGAACCGGTGAAGCTCACCCAGCTGCTGGTCTGCGCGGACTACAACGTCCAGGCCCGCAGACTCCCGGCCGGCTGCGACTGGTACGGGGCCCGCGGCCCGGAACGGGTGGAGACGCAGATCGCGCTGGCGGTGGCGGCCGTCCTGCTGCTGGTCGGCGGGGTGCTGTGGTGGCGCCGCCTGCGCCGCTCCCGGCTGGGCACGGCGGCCGCCCTGCTGGGGGCCGCCGGGCTGGCCCTGGACGTGGCCGGCTCCACGACGCCCCTCCAGGACACCGCCGTCCCGGCCCTCGCCCTCCTGCTGCTCGGCCTCTGGTGGACCGGCACCGGACTGGCCCTGCGCCCCGGGCGCCCCTGGCCGGCCCGCCTGACCCTCCTCCTGGGAGCGCTGACCCTGCTGGACGCCTTCGACAAGGCCGTCCTGATGATCCCCTGGACCCCCGTGAGCCCCGCCTGGATACGGGCACTGGTGGCACTGGTCTGGGTCCTCTGGGCAGCCGCCGCCGCATCCCGCCCCACCCCACCCACCCCCTCACCCGACCCCCGTCCCGGCCCTGGCCCCCTGACCCGCTCCGACCCCGGCCCCTGACCCGCCCCGGCGCTGACCCCCTGACCCGCCCCCACCCCACCAACCGGCCCCCTCCCGCACCCCCCACGCCGCCCCCGCCCCTGATCCCCGCCCCGCCCCCGCCCCCGCTCTTCGCCCCGAAGTCCCGTCGGCGCGCCCGCCCGCTGCCGACGCCCTGCCGGCCCGCTACCGGCGCCCGGCCCGGTGCCGGGGCATGGCGGGGCAGGCCCGGGTCCGGGGGCTGCGGGGGCGGTGGTCGGTCGGCCCGAACTTCCATCGGAGGCCCGAAGTGCCCGAAGTGACCCTCCCCGCACAGGACCGCATCCGGTGCGACGCCTGCCGACCTCCCGCCCGTACGGGCCGGCCGCCCCGGCACCTCGCCCGCACGGCCGCGCTCGTCGCCCTCCTCCTGCTCCTCGCGGGCGGCGCGGCCACCGGCTGCGGGGGCAGGGCCACCACCCACCACAAACCCGGCACCACCCACGAGCAGGCCTCCGGCAGCACGGGCACCCTGCTGGATGCCCAGGACGGCGACGGCCACCGCCTGCGCGAGGTCCCGGCCCAGGGCGCGCCGGAGGTCGGGCTCACCGTCCGCCCCGACTCCGAGGACGGCTGGAACCTCCGACTGGCCCTCACCGCCTTCCGCTTCACCCCCGACAGCACCGGCGGCGCCGCCCTCCCGGGCGCCGGTCACGCCCACCTCGAACTCGACGGCCACAAGCTGGCCCGGGTGTACGGCCCCTGGTTCCACCTGCCCGCGGCGCAGGTGCCCGAGGGCGCGCACACCCTGACCGTCCGCCTCTACGCCGACGACCACACGGCCTGGGCCGTCGCCGGCAAACCGGTCGAGGCGTCCGTGCCACTGACCGCGGGCCCCCCGGGCCAGGCGCCCCACAGTCACTCCGCACCCGCTCCGACCGGCCCGGCAACCCCCTCCGGGGCTCCACGGGCCGACCGGACCGTCACCCTCGCCGTCCGGGACGGCAAGGTGGTCCCCACCACCGGCCGCACCGAGGTCAAGCGCGGCGAACGCGTCGCCCTGCGGGTCACCAGCGACCGTGCCGACACCCTCCACGTCCACGGCTACGACAAGGAACTCGCCCTGCCCGCGGGCCAGGAGGCGACCCTGATCCTGACGGCCGACCGCACGGGCCTCTTCGAGGTGGAGACCCACACGTCCGGGCTGGTCCTCACGCAGCTCCTGGTCCGGTGACCCCGGGCCTCGGGGCGGCGGCCCCGCTGCGGTCGTCCGTGCCCGGGGCGTGGCCCGGCGCCGGGACCGGACCGGCGGCCGGGCCGGGAGCCGTGGCGGAGTTCGGGCCCGGGCCCGGCCGGGGCGTGGTCCTTCACCCGGCCGACCCGCAGGTCCTGCTCGCGCACGGGATCGGCTCCCAGCACGACCTGCCCATCTCCCCCTTCTACGCCTTCGCCGGAGCCTTCACCGCGCTCTTCGTCTCCTTCCTCGCACTCGGCCTCCTCTGGCCGGTCTCCCGCTTCCGCGGCGACCGCTCCGGTCTGGCCCTGCCCGCCGGGTTCCAGCGGGTGGCCGACGCGCCGGTCACCCGCACCACCCTGCGCGGGCTCGGCCTCGCCGCAGCCCTCGCCGTACTCCTCCACCTCCTCCTCGGTCCCGACGACCCCGCCCGCAACCCCGCTCCCGGCGCCGTCTACGTCCTGCTCTGGGTCGGCCTCGTCCCCGCCTCCCTCCTCCTCGGCCCCGCCTGGCGCCTGCTCAACCCGCTGCGCACCCTGCACCGGCTCCTCTGCCGGATCCGCCGCCGACCGCCCGGCGCGGGCCGTCCCCTGCCCGCCCGGCTCGGCCAATGGCCCGCCGCCGCAGGGCTGTTCGGCTTCACCTGGCTGGAGCTCGTCGCTCCCGATCCCGCATCCACCACCACCCTTCTCCATGCCTTCGCCGGCTACGCCGCCCTCCACCTGCTGCTCGCCGCCCGCTTCGGTGAGCGGTGGTTCGCCGACGCCGACGCCTTCGAGGCCTACTCCGACCTCCTGGCCCGGCTCTCACCGCTCGGCCGCCGCGGCGACGGCCGCCTGGCCCTGCGCAACCCCTTCCACGGACTCGACGCGACGCCCGAGCGGCCCGGACTCGTCGCCACCGTCTGCGTCCTGCTCGGATCCACCGCCTACGACGGCTACTCCGACAACCCCGCCTGGATCAACGCCGTTCAGACCTCCCCCCTCGGCCGCACCCCCGCGGCCACCCTCGGACTGCTCGCTTCCGTCGCCCTCGTCGCCACCCTCCACTGCCTGTGCGCCGGGGCCACCCGCCTCGTCAGCGGCCCGCACCCCCGCCCGCTGACCGCCTTCGCGCACTCACTCGTACCGATCGCCCTCGGCTATCTCATCGCCCACTACTTCTCCCTTCTCGTCACCGAAGGACCACGCACGGTAATCATGGCAGTCGGCACTGACAATGGCCCCGATCCCAGTCCCCCCTTGGGTCCCGGCGGTCTCGCGGCCCTCCAGGTGATCGCCGTCGTGGCCGGTCACGTACTCGGCGTGATCGCCGCCCACGACCGCTCCGTACGGCTCTTCCCGCCCGCCAGGGCCGTGGCCGGCCAACTCCCGCTGCTCGCGCTGATGGTCACGTACACCCTCGGCGGGCTCACCCTCCTGCTGAACTGAGGGCCGGCCTCCGCGTTCACCCGAACCACACGCCAGGAGCGGCATGATGGACCCCGTGCCTCCCGCCCACCCCCTGCGCAGGACCCCGGTCCAGCAGCGCAGCGCCGACCGTCTCGCCCGGATCCTCGACGCATGCGCCGAGTTGCTCGACGAGACCGGCTACGAGAACCTCAGCACCCGTGCCGTCGCACTGCGCGCTGGCGTGCCGATCGGCTCCGTCTACCGGTTCTTCGGAAACAAGCGGGCCATGGCTGTCGCCCTGGCCCACCGCAACCTGGACCGGTACGCCGACGGCATCCAAAAGCGCCTCGCCGTCCTGCCGGACGCCCACTGGCGTCCCGTCGTGGACGCCGTCCTCGACGAGTACCTGACCATGAAGCGCAGCGTCCCGGGCTTCGCCCTCGTCGACTTCGGCGTGCCCGCGCCGCCCGCGGAGGGGCCCGCCGCCGACCCGAACGACCTGGTCGCCGCGCGTCTGACCCAGCTGCTGTGCGGGCATCTGCGGCTCGTCCCCGACGCCGAACTGGAGCGTGCGGTTCTGGTCGCCGTAGAGGCGACCGACGCGCTCGTCCATCTGGCCTTCCGGGCCGACCCGGCGGGGGACCCGGCGATCGTCGGCGAGACGCGGGCGATGATGCACGCCTACCTGGCCCGAGTCCTGGACTGAACGGCCCGGAGCCGACCGGTCGCCGCAGCCCCCTCCCCTGCGTGCCTACCGGTCGGTATGCTCGGGGCGCCCGCGTGCCCGCGCCGCCGGGCCGGGCCGCCGACGGTGCGTGCCCGCGCCACGGCCCGCCGCCCCCCTGGAGGGCCCATGCCCCGCACCGCCCCGCGCATCTGCCCCCTCTGCGAAGCCACCTGCGGCCTCACCCTCACCATCGAGGGGACCACCGTCACCGGTGCCCGGGGCGATCGCGACGACGTCTTCAGCCGCGGCTTCATCTGCCCCAAGGGCGCCGCCTTCGGAGCGCTCGACGCCGACCCGGACCGACTGCGCACCCCTCTCGTCCGCCGCGGCGGCCGACTGCGACCGGCGACCTGGGAGGAGGCCTACGACGCCATCGCCGCCGCCGTCCCCGCCCTGGTCCGCGAACACGGCGCGCAGTCCGTGGGCGTCGTCCTCGGCAACCCGAACGTCCACACCATGGCCGGCGCCCTCTACCCGCCGCTGCTCGTGGGCGCGCTGGGCACCCGCAACCTCTTCACCGCCAGCACCCTCGACCAGATGCCCAAGCACGTCTCCAGCGGACTGCTGTTCGGCGACCCCTTCGCCATCCCCGTCCCCGACCTCGACCGCACCGACTTCCTGCTCCTGCTCGGCGCCAACCCGGTCGAGTCCAACGGCTCCCTGTGCACCGCCCCCGACTTCCCCGGCCGGCTCAAGGCGCTGAGGGCGCGCGGCGGCACCCTCGTGGTCGTCGACCCGCGCAGGACGCGGACCGCCCGGCTCGCCGACCGGCACCTCGCACCCCGCCCCGGCAGCGACGCCCTGCTGCTCGCCGCCCTCGCGCACACCCTGCTCGCCGAACGGCCGTCGGGTACGGGGACGCCGACGGGACACACCGAGGGGCTCAGGGAACTCGCCGACGCCCTCGCGAGTTTCACTCCTGAGGCCGTTGCCCCCGCCTGCGACCTCACGGCCGCCGAGATCCGCACCCTGGCCCGTGACCTCGCGGCCGCGCCGACCGCCGCCGTCTACGGGCGGATCGGCAGCTGCACCGTCGAGCACGGGACGCTCGCCAGCTGGCTGGTCGACGTACTGAACATCCTCACCGGCAACCTCGACCGGCCGGGCGGGGCCCTCTTCCCGCTCCCGGCGACCGGCCCGCGCCCCCGGGCCGCCGCACCCGGCCGGGGGTTCGCGCTCGGCCGCTGGCACAGCCGGGTCTCCGGCCACCCCGAGGCCAAGAGCGAACTGCCCATCGCCGCCCTCGCCGAGGAGATCGAAACCCCGGGGCCGGGGCGGATCCGTGCCCTGATCGCCATCGCCGCCAACCCGGTGCTGTCCGCCCCCGACGGCCGCCGGCTCGACGCGGCCCTGGCCGGGCTGGACTTCATGGTCAGCGTCGACCCGTACCTCAACGAGACCTCCCGCCACGCCCACGTCGTGCTGCCCCCGCCGCCGCCCTCCCAGAGCGCGCACCACGACTTCGCCTTCAACGGCTTCGCCATCCGCAACCAGGTCCGCTACACCCGGGCCGCCGTCCCCCTCGAAGCCGGGCGGCTCGACGAGTGCGAGATCCACGCGCGCCTCGTCCTGGCCGTCTCCGGCACGTACGGCGCCGCCGAGCCGTCCGTCGTCGACGAGACGGCGATCCAGGGCGCCCTCGCCCGGGAGACCGCGGACCGGAGCTCCCCCCTCCACGGAGCGGACCCCGTCCGGCTCGCGGGGCTCCTCACGGGCGAGAGCGGACCCGAGCGGCGGCTCGACCTGATGCTCCGACTCGGCCCGTACGGAGACCTGTTCGGCGCGACGGTACGGCCGGACGGGCAGCCGGACCGGGCGGACCACCGGGCGGACCACGGGGCGGAGGCCGGGCCGGAGGTTGGCCCGGAGGGCGGGCTGAACCTGGAGCGGTTGCTCGCGCACCCGCACGGCATCGACCTCGGCCCGCTGCGGCCCCGGCTCCCGGGCCTGCTCAGGACCCGCAGCGGGAGGATCGAGCTGCTCCCGGCCCCGATCGCGGCCGAGCTCCCCCGACTGCGCGCGGCGCTCACCGGCCGCCCCGCCGCCCTGGTGCTCGTGGGCCGCCGCCACCTACGGTCCAACAACAGCTGGCTGCACAACGTCCCGGCCCTCACCGGAGGTTCCAACCGCTGCACCCTCCAGGTCCATCCGCAGGACGCGGAGCGGATCGGACTGACCGACGGGGGACGGGCCCGCGTCACCGCCGACGGCGGCAGCCTGGAGGTCCCCGTGGAGGTGACCGACGCCGTTCGCGCCGGTGTGGTCAGCCTGCCGCACGGCTGGGGCCACGACCGGGACGGCACCCGCCTGGCGGTGGCGGCCGCCGAGCCGGGAGTGAACGTCAACCAGCTCCTCGACGGCACCCGGCTCGACCCGCTCTCCGGTACGGCGGTGCTCAACGGCTTCCCCGTCGAACTCGCACCCCTGCCCTGAGCTGGGGTTTTGCTCGTATTGCTCACGCGTCGACGTCTTGTTGGCACAAGGAGGTGGCACCTAGGTTCCCCTGCATGCTGACCTTCCTCGGCTTCGCCATGATCGCGACCTTCCTGGTCCTGATCATGCTGAAGAAAATGTCGCCCATCGCGGCGCTCGTCCTCATCCCCGCGCTCTTCTGCGTGTTCGCCGGAAAGGGCGCGCACCTGGGGGACTACGTCATCGACGGCGTCGGCAAGCTCGCCCCGACCGCCGCCATGCTGATGTTCGCCATCGTCTATTTCGGCGTGATGATCGACGTCGGTCTCTTCGACCCGATCGTCCGGGGCATCCTGCGCTTCTGCAAGGCCGACCCGATGCGGGTCGTGGTCGGCACGGCCGTGCTGGCCGCGATCGTCTCCCTCGACGGGGACGGCTCGACCACCTTCATGATCACCGTCTCGGCCATGTACCCGCTCTACAAGCGGCTCGGTCTGAGCCTGGTGGTCATGACGGGTGTCGCCGCGACCGCCAACGGCGTGATGAACACCCTTCCCTGGGGCGGCCCCACCGCTCGTGCCGCCACCGCCCTCAAGCTGGACGCCGCCGACATCTTCGTCCCGATGATCCCCGCCCTCGCGGTCGGGCTGCTGTGCGTCTTCGTCCTGGCCTACGTCCTGGGCCTGCGCGAGCGCCGCCGCGTCGGCTCCCTGGTCATGCCCGCGGAGGCGGAGGCGGAGGCGGAGGCGGAGGCGAAGGCGGAGGCGAAGGCGGAGACGGAGACGGAGACGGAGGCCGAGGAGGAGTCCCTGGTCACGGTCGGCTCGGGTGGCTCGGCCGACAGGACGGACACGGGCGCGCAGGCGGACACGAAGGCGCCCGGGAGCGCCAGCTCCGGTTCCGCCCCGGACCCCGCCCCGGCTTCCGGCGCCGCCCCTGGTGCGGGTCCCGACTCCGACGCCGTGCCCGAGGGCGACGGCTTCCAGGGGCTCGACCCCGACCGTCCGACGCTGCGCCCCCGTCTCTACTGGTTCAACGCGGCCCTCACCGTCGCCCTGCTCACCGCGATGATCATGGAGTTGCTGCCGATCCCGGTGCTGTTCCTGCTCGGCGCCGCCCTCGCGCTCACCGTGAACTTCCCCCACATGCCGGACCAGAAGGCCCGCATCGCCGCCCACGCCGACAACGTCCTCAACGTCGCCGGCATGGTCTTCGCCGCAGCCGTCTTCACCGGCGTCCTCAGCGGGACGGGCATGGTCAAGCACATGGCCGACTGGCTCGTCGGCGCCGTCCCCGAGGGCATGGGCCCGCACATGGCCCTGGTCACCGGCCTGCTCAGCCTGCCGCTGACCTACTTCATGTCCAACGACGGCTTCTACTTCGGCGTCCTGCCGGTCCTGGCCGAGGCCGGCGCCGCCCACGGGGTCTCCTCGCTGGAGATCGCCCGCGCCTCCCTGGTCGGCCAGGCCCTGCACATGTCGAGCCCGTTGGTTCCGGCCGTCTACGTCCTCGTCGGCATGGCCAGGGTCGAGTTCGGCGACCACACCCGCTTCACCGTGAAATGGGCGGCCCTCACCTCCCTCGTGGTGCTGGCGGCAGGGATGCTTTTCGGCATCATCTGAGCCGGGCGGCCCCTGGCGCCCCGAAAACTACCGGCGCTAGTTTGTAGGGTGTCGACGACGTCAGGTCTACGCGCTCGTGCGTGCTCGGGAGGAATGTCATGAAGGCCCACGACGGGATGTACATCGGCGGGGAGTGGCGGCCCGCCGCCGGAACCGACCGGATCGAGGTCGTCAACCCGGCCGACGAGCAGGTCATCGCCACCGTCCCGGCCGGCAGCGCCGAAGACGTGGACGCGGCCGTACACGCGGCCCGCGCGGCCCTCCCCGGCTGGGCGGCCACGGCCCCGGCCGAGCGCGCCGCCCTGATCGGTGCGCTGCGCGACGTCCTGGTGGCCCGCAAGGGCGAGATCGCCGAGACCATCACCGCCGAACTCGGCGCCACCTCCGGCTTCTCGGAGAACGTCCACGTGGGCGCCCCGATCGCGGTGGCCTCGTCCTACGCCGAGCTCGGGGCCGAGTACGCCTTCGAGGAGCGGATCGGGAACTCCACCGTGCTGCTGGAGCCGGTCGGCGTGGTCGGGGCCATCACGCCCTGGAACTATCCCCTGCACCAGGTCGTTGCCAAGGTGGCACCCGCTCTCGCCGCCGGCTGCACCCTCGTCCTCAAGCCGGCCGAGGACACCCCGCTGACCGCACAGCTCTTCGCCGAGGCCGTGCACGAGGCGGGCGTCCCGGCCGGAGTCTTCAACCTGGTGACCGGTACCGGCCCGGTCGCCGGGCAGGCGCTGGCCGAGCACGAAGGAGTCGACCTCGTCTCCTTCACCGGCTCGACCGCCGTCGGCAGGAAGATCGGCGCCATCGCCGGCGCCGCCGTCAAGCGCGTCGCCCTCGAACTCGGCGGCAAGTCGGCGAACGTCATCCTGCCCGGCGCGGACCTGCCCAAGGCCGTCGCCTCGGGCGTCGCCGACGTCATGAGCAACTCTGGTCAGAGCTGCAACGCCCTCACCCGCATGCTCGTCCAGCGGGACCAGTACGAGGAAGCCGTGTCCCTCGCGGCGGCCGCCGTCGCCAAGTACCCCACCGGCGACCCCCGCGACCCGGGCACCCGCCTCGGCCCGGTGATCAACGCCAAGCAGCGCGCCCGCGTGCGCGCGTACATCGACAAGGGCGTCGAGGAGGGCGCCCGCCTCGTCGCGGGCGGTTCCGAAGCGCCGCACGAGCACGGGTACTTCGTCACCCCGACCGTGTTCGCGGACGTCACCCCCGAGATGACCATCGCCCAGGAGGAGATCTTCGGCCCCGTCCTGGCGATCCTGCCCTACGAGGACGAGGAGGACGCCCTGCGCATCGCCAACGGCACCGTCTACGGCCTGGGCGGCGCCGTCTGGGCGGCGGACGCCGAGACGGCCGTGGCCTTCGCCCGCCGCATGGACACCGGCCAGGTGGACATCAACGGCGGCCGCTTCAACGTGCGCGCGCCCTTCGGCGGCTACAAGCAGTCGGGCGTGGGCCGCGAGCTCGGCCCGCACGGACTGGGGGAGTACCTCCAGACCAAGTCCCTGCAGTTCTGACCGCGCAGCCCACCGAGACACGGAGACGAAGACCATGGTCCGCGCCGCCATCCTGCCCGCCGTCGGAGCCCCGCTGGAGATAAGGGACATCGTGCTGCCCGAACCCGGCCCCGGGCAGGTCCGGGTGCGGCTCGCCGCAGCCGGGGTCTGTCACTCCGATCTCTCCCTCACCAACGGCACCATGCGGGTGCCCGTCCCCGCCGTCCTCGGGCACGAGGGCGCCGGGACGGTCGTCTCGGTGGGCGAGGGCGTCACCCACGTCGCACCCGGTGACGGCGTGGTGCTCAACTGGGCCCCGTCCTGCGGGGAGTGCCACCACTGCCGGATCGGCGAGGTCTGGCTCTGCGCCAAGGCGCTGACCGGGGTGGGCGCGGTATACGCCCACGACGGCGAAGGCACCGAGCTGCACCCCGGGCTCAACGTCGCCGCCTTCGCCGAGGAGACCGTCGTCGCGGCGAACTGCGTGCTGCCCGCGCCCGCCGGGATCCCGCTGCCCGAGGCCGCCCTGCTCGGCTGCGCCGTCCTCACCGGTTACGGGGCCGTCCACCACAGCGCCCAGGTCCGTCCCGGAGAGTCGGTGGCCGTGTTCGGTGCCGGTGGGGTGGGCCTGGCCGCCCTCCAGGCGGCCCGGATCGCCGGGGCAGGGGTGATCGTGGCGGTGGACGTCTCCCCGGCGAAGGAGGAACTGGCCCGTGCCGCCGGGGCCACCGACTTCGTGCTCGCCTCCGAGACCACCGCCAAGCAGATCCGCGCGCTCACCGAGGGTCAGGGCGCGGACGTGGCCGTGGAGTGCGTGGGCCGCGCGGAGACCATCCGCGGAGCCTGGGACTCCACCCGCCGGGGCGGGCGCACCACGGTCGTCGGCATCGGCGGCAAGGAGCAGCAGGTCACCTTCCACGCACTGGAGATCTTCCACTACGCCCGCACCCTCAGCGGCTGTGTCTACGGAAACTGCGACCCCGCCCGCGACCTCCCGGTGATCGCAGAGCACGTGCGGGCGGGCCGCCTCGACCTGGGCGCGCTGGTCACCGACCGGATCACCCTCGGCGGCATCCCCGCCGCCTTCGACGCGATGCTCGCGGGCAAGGGCGGCCGTTCCCTGATCGTCTTCTGATCCGGCCCCCGGTCCGAGGCCCGGCGTCCGGCCCCGGCTCCCGCCCGGCCGACCGCACCCCGCTCCTGCGGTCGGCCGGGTCAGGCCCGCGGTTCCCGCAGGGCCTCGTACTGGAGGGACAGGCCGTCCAGCAGGGCCTTCAGGCCCGTCTCGAACGCGCCCTTGTCCACCTCGCGCCTGCGCTCCGCCAGCAGATGGGCCTGCCCGAGGTGCGGGTAGTCCACCGGGTCGTACGCCGCCTCGTCGTCCACGAATCCCCGGGCGAAGGAGGCCACCGCGGAGCCCAGGATGAAGTAGCGCATCAGGGCGCCGATCCGGGTCGCGTGGGCCGGGGGCCATCCCGCCTCCGTCATCGCCCCGAACACCGCGTCCGCCAGCCGCAGTCCGGCCGGGCGCCGGCCCGGTCCCCGTGCCAGCACCGGCACGATGTTCGGATGGTCCGCGAGGGCGTCCCGGTACGAGTGCGCCCAGGCGTGCAGGGCCTCCCGCCAGTCCCGGCGCGCCCCGCCTCCGCGGTCGCCGCGGGGGGCTTCGTCCCCGTCGCCGTCCGCGACGCCGACCGCGTCGAACATCGACAGGTCGACCCGGGCGCTCACCGCGTCCGCCACCGCCTCCAGGATCGCGTCCTTGGTCCGGAAGTGGTTGTACAGCGAGGGCCCGCTGACCCCGAGCGCCGCGGCCAGCCGCCGCGTCGACACCGCCTCCAGCCCCTCCGCGTCCACCAGCGCACCGGCCGCCTCGACGATGCGGTCTCTGCTCAGGAGGGGCTTGCGCGGTCTGGCCATGCGCCACATAGTAGGCCCTGCCCGCCATAAACTACCGGTGCTAGTTAACGGCCCCGGCACCCGCGACCGCGCCCCACCCGGAGGCACCCGTGAACCTGGAGCTCAGCGAGGAGCAGGAGGCCGTGCGCCGGCTCGCCCGCGCGTTCACCGACCGCGAGATCGCCCCGTACGCCGCCGAGTGGGACCGCGCCGAGAGCGTGGACCGGGCCATCGTGAAGAGCCTCGGCGACCTCGGCTTCCTCGGCCTCACCGTCCCCGAGGAGTACGGCGGCTCCGGCGGAGACCACCTCTCCTACGCGCTGGTCACCGAGGAACTGGGCCGGGGCGACTCCGCCGTGCGCGGCATCGTCTCGGTCTCCCTCGGCCTGGTGGCCAAGACCGTCGCCGCCTGGGGCACCGAGGAGCAGAAGCGCGAGTGGCTGCCCCGCCTGTGTTCCGGCGAGGCCCTCGGCTGCTTCGGCCTGACCGAACCCGGCACCGGCTCCGACGCCGCCTCCCTCACCACGCGGGCCGTGCGCGAGGGGGACGCGTACGTGATCAGCGGCAGCAAGATGTTCATCACCAACGGCACCTGGGCCGATGTCGTCCTGCTCTTCGCCCGTACCGGCGGCGCCCCCGGACACCGCGGGATCTCCGCCTTCCTCGTCCCCGCCGACGCCCCGGGCCTCACCCGCCGGGAGGTCCACGGCAAGCTGGGCCTGCGCGGCCAGGCCACCGCCGAGCTCGCCCTCGACGGCGTCCGCGTGCCCGCGTCCGCGATGCTCGGCCCCGAGGGCAAGGGCTTCTCCGTCGCCATGTCGGCCCTGGCCAAGGGCCGGATGTCGGTGGCCGCGGGCTGCGTCGGCATCGCGCAGGCCGCACTGGACGCGGCCGTCTCGTACGCCGCCCGGCGCGAGCAGTTCGGCAAGCCGATCGCCCACCACCAGCTGGTCCAGGAGCTGATCGCCGACATCTCCGTCGACGTGGACGCCGCCCGGCTGCTGACCTGGCGCGTCGCCGACCTCATCGACCGCGGGCAGCCCTTCGCCACCGAGGCCTCCACCGCCAAGCTCTTCGCCTCCGAAGCAGCCGTGCGCGCCGCGGGCAACGCCCTCCAGGTCCACGGCGGCTACGGCTACATCGACGAGTACCCGGCCGGAAAGCTGCTGCGCGACGCCCGTGTGATGACCCTCTACGAGGGCACCAGCCAGATCCAGAAGCTGCTGATCGGCCGTGCCCGCACGGGGGTCTCCGCCTTCTGAGCCGGAGGGGGACCCGTCGGGAGTGGCACCTAAGCGCTTGCTCACCCTCCGGTAGGGTGTGCCTTCCACACGGCGAAGAGGGTGAGCGAGCGATGGACAGCGCGGCGGACGGCAGTGGCTACCAGGCGTGGTCGGAGGTCACCCCCGACGCCGCGCGGCGGCTGCTGGTCGCGGCCGTCGAGGCCTTCGCCGAGCGCGGCTACCACGCGACCACCACGCGCGACATCGCGGGCCGGGCCGGGATGAGCCCGGCGGCGCTCTACATCCACTACAAGACGAAGGAAGAGCTGCTCCACCGCATCAGCCGGATCGGTCACGACAAGGCGCTGGAGATCCTGGAGACCGCCGCCGCCGGGCCCGGAACGGCCGCCGAGCGGCTCGACGCGGCCGTCCGCTCCTTCGTGGGCTGGCACGCCGCCCACCACACCACCGCGCGCGTGGTCCAGTACGAGCTCGACGCGCTCGCGCCCGAGCACCGCGGCGAGATCGTCGCGCTGCGCCGCGAGAGCGACGCCGCCGTGCGCCGCATCATCGCCGAGGGGGTCGGGGCGGGGGAGTTCGACGTCCCCGACGTCCCCGGGACCACCCTCGCCGTGCTGTCCCTGTGCATCGACGTGGCCCGCTGGTTCAGCACCGCCGGTCACCGCACACCCGACGAGGTCGGCGCGCTCTACGCCGACCTCGTGCTCCGCATGGTGGGCGCCCGCCCGGCCGCCGTGCCCGTGGTTCAGAAGTAGTAGCGGGACACCGACTCCGCGACGCAGACCGGCTTCTCGCCGCCCTCGCGCTCCACGGTGACCGTCGCCGCGACCTGCACGCCCTCGCCCGCCTCGGTGACCGCCGTGATCACGGCCGTGGCGCGCAGCCGCGAGCCGACCGGCACCGGCGCCGGAAAACGGACCTTGTCCGTCCCGTAGTTGATGCCCATCCGCATGCCCTCGACGCGCATGACCTGCGGCACCAGGCTGGGCAGCAGCGACAGCGTCAGATAGCCGTGCGCGATCGTGGAACCGAAGGGGCCCGAGGCGGCCCGCTCCGGGTCCACGTGGATCCACTGGTGGTCGCCGGTCGCGTCCGCGAAGAGGTCGATCCGCTTCTGGTCCACCTCCAGCCACCCGCTCGGGCCGAGCACGGCGCCGATCCCGGCGCGCAGTTCCTCGGCGGAGGTGAAGATCCTCGGTTCGGCCATGCCCTGCCCCTGTCGTCCGCTGCCGTGCAACTAATAAGCGTTTGCTCAGCATGCTGGGGCCCGCATGCGTCTGTCAACGGATCTCCGACTAGGCTCGGTCGCGTGCCGCAGATTCCCGAGAACGTCCACGAACTCACGGTCGGCCAGCTCTCCGCGCGCAGCGGGGCAGCCGTCTCCGCACTGCACTTCTACGAGACCAAAGGACTGATCAGCAGCCGCCGGACCTCCGGCAACCAGCGCCGCTACACGCGCGAGGCGCTGCGCCGGGTGGCCTTCGTGCGCGCCGCGCAGCGCGTGGGCATACCGTTGGCCGACATCCGCGAGGCACTGGTCGAACTGCCCGAGGGGCGCACCCCCACCCCCGAGGACTGGGCACGGCTGTCCGAGAACTGGCGCGCCGAGCTCGACGAGCGGATCCGGCAACTCAGCGATCTGCGCGACCGGTTGTCGGACTGCATCGGCTGCGGCTGCCTCTCGCTGAAGAAGTGCGCCCTGTCCAACCCGGACGACGCCTTCGGCGCCCGCCTCACCGGATCCCGGCTGTCGCAGTAGCGGCCTCCCGCAGGTCCCGGGCGGCGGCCACCAGTTCGGCATTGGAGCGCGCCGCCCGCCCGTCGGGCAGGTGCAGGACGTCCCCCACGCCGGTCCGCGCTCCGGTACCGCACCGCGCGGCCATCCGCAGCACCGGCCAGGCGGCCGCCTCCCGCCCGTACAGCACGACCGGCACCGGCGGCAGCCAGCGCAGCGCCGCCACCAGCGCCGGGTCGGCCTCGGCCAGCTCCACCACCAGCCGGACCGGGCCGTGGTCCGGCTGGGCCCACTCCAGGAACCGGGCCAGCGGCTCCGGCCCGGCCCCGCCGCCCAGGGGGACCAGCGCGTCCACCGCCACCCCGCGCGCCAGCAGGACCCGGCCCAGCGGACCGGCGCCCGGCTCCGCGAACCGCACCTGGGCCCGGTCGGGCAGCACCGTCCAGGACCGCACGCGCTCCAGCCGCCCGGCGGGATCCGGCTCGGCGTCGACGGCGGCCGGAACCGAGAGGGGTACGCGGACCCCCGCGCCGCGCATCTCCTCCAGCAGCGGACCGACCACCCGGGGCGAGAGGCTCTCCCGCCCGCACGGGGTCCTCGGGTGCACCAGGACCTCCCCGGCCCCGGCGGCGACGGCCGCCACCGCCGACTCCGTCAGATCCCGCGGGGTCATCGGCACCGCAGCTCCGTCGCCGGCGCCGCGCGATCCGTTGACCGCCACCTGGAGCACCGCCCCCGGACCGCTCATGCCGCGCCCGCCGGGGCCGGGAGCACCGCCGCCGGGTGCGCCAGGACCGTGTCCGCCAGCGCCGGTCTCGGCACCACGATCCCGCAGCCCCCGCACACCGGCCCGTCCCACGCCCACGCCCCGGCCCACGCCCCGTGGACCCTCAGGGCCGGCGGCCACCGCAACTCCCGCTCCCCGCACACCGGGCAGGCCGTGCCGGGCTCCGACTCCAGCGCCTTCACCAGCCGGCGCAGCACCTCGCCCAGCGTCCCCTCCGGCCGCACCCCCGGATCGACGCACCGCACCACGGCGTCCCCGCTGCCGCCCCAGGCCCACTCCGGCCGGCGCACCCCGTCGTGCTTCTCACGTCTACGGCGCGCCGCGAACTGCCGCTCGTACTCCAGCCAGACCGCCCGGGCGTCCTCCAGTTCCTCCAGCGCCGCTACCAGGCGCAGCGGATCCGCGCCCCGGTCCTCGGGGGCGATCCCGTGCCGGTCGCACAGGTGCCACCACGTCGCCCGGTGCCCGTAGGGCGCGAACCGCTCCAGGCAGCGGCGCAGCGAATGGCGCCGCAGGGCCCGGTCGTTGCGCGCGTCGCGCACCTGGTAGGCCAGACTCCGAAATCCCGCCATCGCACCTTCACCTCCGCCGCCGTGCCCCCGCCCACACCTGTGTTCGCGCTACCCCGTCGAACGAAGCAGCGCGCCCTGACGTGCCCAACATGCCCTGCCGGACGTGGGCGCATGCGGGGGCGGTCGAGGCGTGCGGGTGGCACATGGCCGGAACTCAGCGCCCCATGCGCCCCGCCCCGACCACGATCCGGGCCAGCTCCTCGTGGCAGATGTCGCTGTGCGCCCCCGACGGCGGACCGCCCCGCCGTACCACGGAGCCCGCGTCCACGCTGACGCAACCGGCCGTCGGCAGCCCGTCGCGCAGGGCCGCCTCCAGGGTGAGCCGCGGCGCGTCCGGCAGCGCCTGCACCCCGTCGTGCCCGACCGCGCCCCACCGTTCGTCGAACCCGAGCAGACCGGCCGAATCTCCCACCATCCGGGACGCCAGGGGATAGAACAGCCCCAGGGCGCTGTCGTGGGAGGAGTGACAGGCCACCACGGGGCCGTCGACCCTGCGCTGGAGTCCCCGCAGGGCGCCGCCGCGGTGTGGGTCGTGGGGGAGGCGGTCGCTGAAGGCGTAGTGGGAGAAGGCTCCCTGGAGCAGGGTCAGCGACTTCAGCTGCCGGGCGCCGTCCGGTACCGCGCGCAGGGAGAAGGACACCACCCGCGCCCCGAAGCTGTGGCCGATCAGGTGGACGCGCAGGGCGGGACGTCTGCCCGCCAGGTCGGCGAGCACCGGCCCGAGCCCGTGCTCGCCGACGACCCCGGCCCGGTTCTTCATCTCGTAGTACGTGGCCTGGCGGAGCAGTTCCTTGGCCCCGCCCCACAGGGCCCGCAGCCCGTCGCCGGGGGCCAGGCCCGGCGCGTCCCCGGCGTCCGCCCCGGAGGCGGCCAGGGCCTCGGCCAGTTCCCGGCAGACCTCCCGCACGTCCCGCGCGAACAGGGCCGGTACTCCGCGGGCGCCGCCCGGGTCCGCCGCCGCCGAGGGCCGGCCCGCGGGGGCGACCCGGTCGACATTGGCGAGTTCCCGTACCAGGGCCCCGAACTCGGCGAGGGCGGCCTCCGACTCCGGCCGGGCGTCGAGCAGTTCGGCGACCCGGTCGAGCTCCGCCTCCCGGCCCGGCCAGAACACCCCGAGCGCCCGCCGCGTGCCCACGTCCAGGCCGGTGGCGGTATCGGTATCGGTGGCGGCGGCCGCGGCCCGCGGGTCGAAGTCCGGGATCGGCTCGTCGGAGAAGCGGATCGAGGGCCAGACCACCCCCACGTAGCCGAGCCGCACCCCCGTTCCCACCAGCCCCGGGAACGGGGCGAAGAACCGGTCGAAGAGCCGGGTCGCGGTGGTCCGGTCGCTGTTCCAGCCGTGGGCGAAGACCAGCAGGTCCGTGGCCTCGATCCGGGCCACCGCCGCCCGCGTCGCCGGATCCACGTCCCCCTGGGCGTCGAAGGTCAGCTCCCGGTAGTGCCCGACGCCCACCCCGGTCGTGGTCGTGTTCGCGGTCGTGGCCCCGGCCCGGGCTCCGGTTCCGAATGCGGCTCCGCTGTCCGTCATGACGTCCCCCTCCGTGCCGTGCCTGCGGTGCACGCAGCATCCCGCCGCGGGCGCCCGTCGGCCAGCCCCGCGGCAGCACGGGATCCGCCCGGCCGGCGGGCGCGGTCAGGAGTAGAGGAGGTACTCCTCCCGGACCGCCGCGAACCGGGCCAGCCCCGCCGCCCAGTCGCCCGCGATCTCCTCCACCCCCGCCCCGGCCTCCACCAGCGTCCGCACCCGGTCGGAGCCGGTCAGCCGGTCGATCCAGTGGTCCGCGCGCCAGCCGAAGCCGCTCCACACCCGCCGCGCGGTGACCAGCAGGCCGATCCCCGCCCGCACCGGGTCGAAGGCCTCGCGGTCGTGGACGATCAGCCGGACCCCGCCGCAGAGCTTCCCGGCGTGCTTGGAGAAGGAGGGGGTGAACCAGGTCTCCCGGAACCAGACGCCGGGCAGCCCCAGCCCGTTCGCCGCCTCCGCCCACCGCCGGTCCACGCCCTCCGCGCCGACCACCTCGAAGGGGGTGGTCGTGCCCCGGCCCTCGGAGAGGGTGGTCCCCTCGAACAGGCAGGTCCCCGCGTAGGCGAGGGCGGTGTCCGGGGTGGGCATGTTCGGGCTCGGCGGCACCCACGGCAGCCCGGTGGAACCGTAGAAGGACGCGCGGCGCCAGCCCGTCATGGGCACCGTCCGCAGCCGGACCGGACGGGAGCCGAGGAACTCGCCGTTGAAGAGCAGGGCCAGCTCGGCCGCCGTCATCCCGTGCGCGAGCGCGATCGGCTCGCGGCCCACGAAGCTGGCGTACGGCCGCTCCAGCACCGGTCCGGCCGCCCGGCGTCCGCCCACCGGGTTGGGCCGGTCCAGCACCACCACGGCCTTGCCGGCCAGGGCGGCCGCGCGCATGCAGTCGTAGAGGGTCCAGACGTAGGTGTAGAAGCGGGCGCCGACGTCCTGGATGTCGAAGACGACGGTGTCGATCCCGGCCGCCGTGAAGAGGTCCGCCAGGCGCTGCCCACCGGTGTCGTACGTGTCGTACACGGGCAGGCCCGTCGCCGGATCCCGGCCGGTCCCCTCCGAGCCGCCCGCCTGGGCCGATCCGCGGAAACCGTGTTCCGGCCCGAACACCGCGACCAGGTCCACCCGGGGGTCGGCGTGCAGGACGTCGACCAGGTGGCGTGCGTCGGCGGTGATCCCGGTGGGGTTGGTGACGACGCCGACGCGCTGCCCGGCGAGTTCCGCGTACCCGTCGGCGGCGAGCCGTTCGCACCCGGTGAGCACCCGCTCCGGCGCGGGGGCGGCAGCCGTGCCCGCCGTGCCCGGCGCCGTGCCCGGCGCGGCGGCACGGGCCGCCGGAGCGGCTCCGGCGACGGCCCCGGCGGCCCCCACGGCCCCCGCCAGTCCCAGCACCCCGCGTCGTGACAGCGTCATCCGGACACGCTAGGGCCCTGACCCCTTCCGCCCCGACATACCGACTGGTTAGTCTGCCCGGGATCCGTCGGGCAGTGGCGAAAGGTGATCCCCGTGAACGCGTACCAGGACCAGCGAGTCGTCGTCACCGGCGCGGGCGGCGGCATCGGCGCGGCCCTCGCCCGCCGCTTCGCCGCCGAGGGCGCCACCGTCGCCGTCAACGACCTCGACCCCGCGAAGGCCGAAGCGATCGCGCGGGAGATCGGCCCCCGGGCCGTCGCGGTCCCCGGAGACGCCTCGACGGTCGCCGGTGCGGCCCGCGAGGCCCTCGGCGGCACGGTCGACGTCTACTGCGCCAACGCCGGACTCGCCTCGGGCGGGGACGTCTTCGCGGACGAGGCCGTGTGGGAGGCGGCCTGGGACACCAACGTCATGGCGCACGTACGGGCCGCCCGGACCCTGCTGCCGCAGTGGCTGGAGCGCGGCAGCGGCCGCTTCGTGTCCACCGTCTCCGCCGCCGGGCTGCTGACCATGATCGGGGCGGCGCCGTACAGTGTCAGCAAGCACGGTGCCCTCGCCTTCGCGGAATGGCTCTCGCTGACCTACCGCCACCGGGGCGTCCGGGTCCACGCCATCTGCCCGCAGGGCGTGCGCACCGACATGCTGACCGCCGCGGGCTCGGCGGGCGAACTCGTCCTGGCGCCGACCGCCATCGAGCCGGACGCGGTCGCTGACGCACTGTTCGACGGCATGGAGAAGGGCCGCTTCTTGATCCTCCCGCACCCCGAGGTGGCGGACTACCACGCCGCCCGCGCGAACGACCCGGACCGGTGGCTGGGGGCCATGAACCACCTCCAGCAGAAGTGGGAGTCCTCGTGACGCCCGCCGGCGCGCCCGGGGCCGGCGGGGCGGACCCGGCCGGCTCCCCGTACGCCGCGCGGCCGTGGCTGGGCCGGCTCAGCGCGGCGCAGCTGGCGCCGGTCAGCCCGCCGGCCACCGTGCTGCACGCCTTCCGGGCGGCCGTGGCCCGCGCCCCCGGGCGCACGGCCCTCGCGTACTTCGACGGGCGCGTCGGCTACGCCGAGGCCGACGCCCTCTCCGACTCCCTCGCCGGGTACCTCGTCGCGCGGGGGGTCCGGCGGGGCGACCGGGTCGCCGTCATGCTCCAGAACTCCCCGCACTTCGTGCTCTGCGTGCTGGCCGCCTGGAAGGCCGGGGCGGTGGTCGTCCCGCTGAACCCGATGTACAAGTCCGCCGAGGCCGGGCACGTGCTGCGCGACTCGGGTGCCGTCGCGCTGGTCTGCGAGGCCGGCGCCTGGGCGCGGTACCTGCGCGGGACGGCGGACGGGGCCGGGGTCCGGATCGTCCTCACCACCGACGAGCGCGACTTCCAGACCCGCGACGACGCCCGCCTCTTCCCCGCCCCGGACCCGGCCCCCGCCCCGGACCCGGCACCGGCCCCGGCCCCGGCCCCGGCCCCGGAACCGCTCCCGGGCGGGCCCGAGGACCTGGTGGCCGTGGCGCGCCACGGCCACCCCGCGCCGGAAGGGCCGGATCCGGAGTCCGGCGACCTCGCACTCCTCGGCTACACCTCCGGCACCTCCGGCACCCCCAAGGGCGCCATGAACCCGCACGGGGCGCTGACCTACAACGCCACCCGCCAGGTCACCGGCCACCCCCTGCCCGAAGGCGCCGGGTACTTCGCCCTCGCGCCGCTCTTCCACATCACCGGCCTCGTCTGCGAGCTCGCCGCCTGCTTCGTCAACGCCGGCACCCTCGTCCTCGCCCGCCGCTTCGACGCGGGCGCCGTCCTCGACGCCTTCCTCGAACACCGCCCCGCCTACACCATCGGACCGGCCACCGCCTTCATGGCCCTGGCAGCCCACTCCGCCGCCACCGCGGAGCACTTCGCCTCGTTCCAGGTGGTCTCCTCGGGCGGGGCCCCGCTCCCGCCCGCCCTCGTCGAGCGCCTCCGCGCCTCCTTCGGCTTCTACCTCCGCAACGGCTACGGCCTCACCGAGTGCACTGCCCCCTGCGCCTCGGTGCCCGCCCACCGCGAGGCGCCCGTAGACCCCCGCTCGGGCACCCTCTCGGTCGGTCTGCCCGGCGCGCAGACCCTCGTACGGATCCTCGACGAGCAGGGCGCGGAGGTCCCCCTCGGCGAGACCGGCGAGATCGCCGTCCGCGGCCCCCAGGTCGTGCCCGGCTACTGGGGGCTCCCCGACGAGACCGCCGCGGCCTTCCCGGACGGGGAACTGCGCACCGGTGACGTCGGCTTCATGGACCGAGACGGCTGGCTCTACGTCGTCGACCGCAAGAAGGACATGATCAACGCCTCCGGGTTCAAAGTCTGGCCGAGGGAGGTGGAGGACGTCCTCCACACCCACCCCGCCGTCCGCGAGGCGGCCGTCGTCGGCGTCCCCGACGCCTACCGCGGCGAGAGCGTGAAGGCGTACGTGAGCCTGCGGCCCGGGGCCGGCGCCGACCCCGCGGAACTGTCCGCGTACTGCGCCGAGCGGCTCGCCGCGTACAAGTACCCGCGCGAGGTCGAGATCCTGCCTGTTCTTCCCCAGACCACCAGTGGCAAGATCCTGCGACGGGAACTGCGCGAGCGCGGCTGAAAACCGTCGGACGGTCGTACGGCGCAGGACACCCGGCACACGCAGGACAGGCGACGGATCAGGAGAGGAAGGCGAGCACCATGGCCGCCAGCACCACCGCGGGACCCGAGGACATCAACCGGGAGACCCCGGTGCCGCAGCGGCTGCTCGCCGTCGCGACCAGGCTTTTCGCCGAGCGCGGCTACGACCGCACCTCCGTGCAGGAGATCGTCGAGGCGGCCGGCGTCACCAAGGGCGCGCTCTACCACTACTTCGGCTCCAAGGACGACCTGCTGCACGAGGTCTACGCGCGCATGCTGCGCCTCCAGCAGCAGCGGCTCGACGCGGTGGCCGGATCCGACGCTCCCGTCGAGGAGCGGCTGCGGGCCGCCGCCGCCGACGTGGTGGTGACCACCATCGAGAACCTCGACGACGCGATGATCTTCTTCCGGTCGATGCACCAGCTCAGCCCGGAGAAGTACAAGCAGGTGCGGGCGGAGCGCAGGCGCTACCACGAGCGGTTCCGGGCCCTGGTCGAGGAGGGCCAGCGCACGGGGGTGTTCGCCACGGCCACCCCCGCCGACCTGGTGGTGGACTTCTACTTCGGGTCCGTCCACCACCTGTCGACCTGGTACCGCACCGACGGCCCGCTCACCCCGCACCAGGTCGCCGACCACCTCGCCGACCTGCTGTTGCGCTCCCTGCGCCCGTAGCCCCGCCCCGGCACCGGCCGACACGGGACTACGGGACTACAGGCCTACGGGACTACGGGTACCGCGGAGGCTGCGCCGCTACGGAGCCACCTTCAGCAGCTTGTTCGCCGTCCCCGCCGAGGGGTTGGTCACCGCGCCGCTCGTGGCCGCGGCCGTCAGCGCCGCGGCCGTCTGCGCCGGGGTCGCGGACGGGTGCCCGGCTAGGTAGACCGCCGCTGCGCCCACCACGTGCGGGGTGGCCATGGAGGTGCCCGAGATGGTCTTCGTACCGGTGTCGCTGTCGTTCCAGTCGGACGTGATGTCCGAACCCGGCGCGTACAGGTCCACCACGGAGCCGAAGTTGGAGAACGAGGACTGCTCGTCGTCGATGGTGCTCGACGCCACGGTGATCGCCTCCGGGACCCGTGCGGGTGAGCCCTGACCGGCGTCGGCCGACTCGTTGCCCGCCGCCACCGCGAAGGTGACGCCCGAGGCGATGGCCCGGTGCACCGCCTCGTCGAGCGCCTCGTCCGCGCCGCCGCCCAGGCTCATGTTGGCCACCGAAGGCCCCGAGTGGTGCTGGGTGACCCAGTCGATCCCGGCGACCACCTGCTCGGTCGAACCGGAGCCGTTGTCGTCCAGCACCCGCACCGCGACCAGCTTCGCCTTCTTGGCGACGCCGTGCGCGGCTCCCGCGATGGTGCCCGCGACGTGCGTGCCGTGGCCGTTGCCGTCGTCCGCCTTGTCGTCGTTGTCCACCGCGTCGAAGCCGGACGTCGCGCGACCGCCGAAGTCCTTGTGCGTCGTACGTATGCCGGTGTCGATGACGTACGCCGTCACGCCCTCGCCGGCGCTGTCGGGGTAGGTGTACTTCTTGTCGCCCGCCTTGGCCGTCTGGTCGATCCGGTCCAGACCCCATGACGGCGGGTCGTCCTGCGTGGTCTTGATCGTGAACTTCTTGTTCTGCACCACCTTGCCGACGGCCGGGTCCGCGGCGAGTCGCTTGGCCTCGGTCTCGCTCAGGCCCGCGGCCGAGAAGCCGTTGACCCCGGAGTCGTAGGTGCGCTTCAGCTCGCCGCCGTACTTCTTGGCGAGCTGCTCCTTGTTCGCGGATGCGTCGAGTATGACGACGTAGCTCCCGCTGATCGCACCGGGTGCGCCCAGGCCGTACACCGTGCCCTCGGCCGGTGTGGCCGCTCCCGCTAACGGGCTGACGATCAGGGCAACGGCCGCCGCGGCGGCGGCTCCCGTGCCGACCGCCGCGTACCGGAGGGTGCGGCTGCGCTTGTGAGTTGCCATCTGGAACGTTCTCCTCATGGTGACGTGTGGGGCGTCGAACCTTCTGGAGAACCCTGTTCCGATTGACAGGCGCAAATCAAGAACGTACCGGCGGTTCGGAGTTGTTCAACAAGGTTTCTCAAAAGGCCCCCCGCACCGCCTTCACCTCGCACATGGGTTCGCACGAACTCCCACACGATTCCCACACGTTCAGGAGCGCCCCGCGTACCTCTTCAGTTCCCGGTGGGCCAGCGAGCGCTGGTGGACCTCGTCCGGGCCGTCCGCCAGCCGCAGGGTCCGGGCCGCCGCCCACAGCTCGGCCAGCGGGAAGTCCTGGCTGACCCCGCCCGCGCCGTGCAGCTGCACGGCCTGGTCCAGGATCCCCACGACCGCGCGCGGGGTCGCGATCTTGATGGCCTGGATCTCGGTGTGCGCCCCGCGGTTGCCCACGGTGTCCATCAGCCACGCGGTCTTCAGCACCAGCAGCCGCAGCTGCTCGATGGTGACCCGGGCGTCCGCGATCCAGCCCTGCACCACTCCCTGCGCGGCCAGTTCCCTGCCGAAGGCCGTACGTCCCAGCGCGCGGCGGCACATCAGCTCGACGGCCCGCTCGGCCATGCCGATGAGCCGCATGCAGTGGTGGATCCGCCCCGGACCCAGCCGCGCCTGGGCGATGGCGAAACCGGTGCCCTCCTCGCCGATGAGGTTGGCCGCCGGAACCCGGGCCCCGTCGAAGACCACCTCGGCGTGCCCGCCGTGGTCGTGGTCTGCGTACCCGTACACCGTCATCGCCCGCCGGACCTCGACGCCCGGAGTGTCGCGCGGGACCAGGACCATCGACTGCTGGCGGCGCGGGTCGGCGCCCTGCGGATCGGTCTTGCCCATCACGATGAAGACCTTGCAGTCGGGGTTCATCGCCCCCGAGATGTACCACTTGCGGCCCGTGACCACGTACTCGTCGCCGACGCGCTCGATCCGCGTCTCGATGTTCGTCGCGTCCGAGGAGGCCACCTCGGGCTCGGTCATCGCGAAGGCGGAGCGGATCTCGCCGGCCAGCAGCGGCTCCAGCCACTGCTTCTTCTGCTGCTCGTTCCCGAACTGCGCGAGCAGCTCCATGTTCCCGGTGTCCGGGGCGGCGCAGTTGGTCGCCATCGGCGCCAGGTGCGGACTGCGGCCGGTGATCTCGGCGAGCGGGGCGTACTGGAGGTTGGTCAGCCCGGCGCCGTACCCGGAATCGGGCAGGAACAGGTTCCACAGGCCCTGGCGGCGCGCTTCGGCCTTCAGTTCACCGAAGACGGCCGGGGTGTCCCAGGGCGAGGCCAGCCGCGCGCGCTGCTCGACGGCGAGGGCCTCCGCCGGGTACACGTGACTCTCCATGAACGCGAGCAGCCGCTCGCGGAGTTCCTCGGTCCGGGCGTCGAATGCGAAGTCCATGGGTGTGGCTCAGCCTTCCTGGAGGGTGGTCAGACCGTGTTCGATGAAGACCGGGACCAGCTCGCCGATCCGGTCGAAGCCCGCGCCGACCGTCTGACCGAGCGTGAAGCGGTAGTGGATGCCTTCGAGGATCACCGCGAGCTTGAACCAGGCGAAGGCCGTGTACCAGGCGATCGCGCCGGTGTCGCGCCCGGAGCGGGCGGCGTAGCGCTCGACCAGCTCGGCGGGGTCCGGGTGCCCCGGCGCGCGGCTGGTCGTGCTGACCGGGGAGTCCGTCAGGCCCAGGTCGGAGCTGTACATCACCAGGAGCCCGAGGTCGGTGAGCGGGTCGCCCAGCGTGGACATCTCCCAGTCCAGGACCGCCCGGATCGTGTCGTCCGGCCCGCCGATCAGTACGTTGTCCAGCCGGAAGTCCCCGTGCACGACGGTCGGCGCGGGGGAGGCGGGCAGGGTCCTGCCGAGCGCGGCGTGCAGCTCGTCGATGCCGGCCAGCTCCCGCCCGCGGGAGGCCGCGAGCTGCTTGCCCCAGCGGCGCAGCTGCCGGTCCAGGAAGCCCTCGGGCCGGCCGAAGTCGCCCAGCCCCACCGCCGCGGGGTCCACCGCGTGCAGGTCGACGAGGGTGTCCACCAGGGCGAGCACCGCCCGCCGGGTCCGCTCGGGGCCGATCCCCTCCAGCTGGCCGGCGGTCCGGTACGGGACCCCGTCCACGTACTCCATCACGTAGAACGGTGCGCCCAGCACCTCCTCGTCCTCGCACAGGAGCAGCGGTCCGGGCACCGGAACGGCCGTCCCGTGCAGGGCGGCGATCACCCGGTGCTCGCGCCGCATGTCGTGCGCGGTGGCCAGGACGTGCCCGAGCGGCGGGCGGCGCACCACCCAGCGGGCGGAGCCGTCGGTGACCGCGTACGTCAGGTTCGACCGGCCCCCCTCGATCAGCCGGCCGCTCAGCGGCCCGCCCACGAGCCCGGGGCGCACGGCGTCGAGATGGCCGCGCAGCCGCTCCAGGTCCAGGCCGCGCGGGCCCGTGGAGCCTGCCGGTACTGCGGTCATGGTGCGCACCTCCGTACGGGGTTGACGGTCGGGGTTGCTCGGAGGCCATCATGCCGACCAGTCGGTATGGAGTCCAGAGGGCGGGCCGGAGGAACCTCCGGACACCGCCGCCCGCCGGCGTCAGGCGTGGCAGAGGATCGGCGTGCCCCCGTTCATCACCGTCATGTCCCGCAGCACGGCCATGATGTCCAGCGCCGCCCCCTCCGGCGCCCCGGCCAGCTCCGCGTACGCCCGGTGCACGTTCGCCACCAGCCGCTCGCTCTCCCGCCAGGCCGCGAACTCCCCGAGATCGGCCCCCTGCGCCACCTCCAGCGGGGTCAGCCCCTTCTCCCGCCCCTCCCGCGCCAGTTCGGCGACGAACCGCAGGTACCGCTCGGTGGCCTCGTACGCCGACGCGTCGGTCAGCGGTCCGTGCCCCGGTACGACGGTCTCCGCGCCCAGGGACCGCAGCAGCTCCAGCGCCCGCAGCGACCCGGACAGCGAACCCATCGCCAGGAACGGCGTGCCCCCGGCGAAGACCAGGTCGCCGGTGAAGACCACCCGCTGCCGGGGCAGCCACACGACCGCGTCCCCGGTGGTGTGCGCCACGCCCGGGTGGATGACCTGCACCTCGATCCCGCCGACGTGCAGGGTCAGGCGCTCGCTGAAGGTCAGGTCCGGCGGGACGATCTCTATCGCCCCGAAGTCGGTCGCGGGCCAGATCAGCTCCAGCTGGTGCCCGGCCGCGAGCTGCTCGGCGCGCGCGTTGTCGTGCCCGACGATCACGGCCTCGGGCGCGAACACCCCGTTGCCGTAGGTGTGGTCGCCGTGGTGGTGGGTGTTGACCACGGTCCGGGGGAGCGGCACCCCGGCCGCCGTGACGGCCTCGCGCAGGGCCAGCGCCCGCCGCTCGGTGGCGGCCGTGTCGACGAGCAGGGTCCGCACGCCGTCGCTGACGAAGCCGGCGTTGTTCAGGCACCAGCCCCCGTCCGGCTGGACGTAGGCGTACACCCCGGCCGCGGGCTGGACTACGTACGGTGCGTCGACGGTCATGGGCGCTCTCCCCCGGGTCGCTGCGACAGGTCCTCGGCATCCTGTCAGCCGGGGTCCGGCCGGGGGAGAGCGGGGGTGGGCGGGGGTGAGCGGCCGTCAGCGGGCGACGGCGGCGGCCGTCAGTGGTCGTCGTAGTGGCCGTCGTGCTCCGCGTGCCGGTGCCCGTCGTGCAGGTAGTCGACGTGGTCCCCGTGCGGGACCGAGTCGTGCCCGCAGCCGGCCCCGTGGGCGTGCGCGTGCCCGTCGTGGGTGGTGTGCTCCGCGCTCTCGCACTCGTCCCAGTGCCCGGAGTGCTCCCGGTGCAGGTGGCCGTCGTGCGCGTAGTCCACGTGGTCGCCGTGCGAGACCGCCCGGTGCCCGCACGAGGGGCCGTGGGTGTGTTTGTGCGTGGGGTGCTCGTGGTGCAGGGTCGTCATGGCGCAGAGGCTAGTGGGGAACGTCCCGTAATGCCCGTTCTGTCTGGTGTCGTGTCGCGCGGCCCGGCAGGGCTCAGAAGATCACCGTCATCGCGAACAGCGCCAGCGCCACCGTGCACAGCACCGCTCCCAGCGCCACCCGCGGCGCGAGCGCCGGCGGCCGCGCCGTCGCCAGCTGCCGCATCCGTACGTGCGCCACCCCCAGGAACGCCAGCCAGATCAGCGCGATCACCGCCGTCCCGGCCACCCGCAGGGGGGAGCCGGAGCCGTGCAGGGCCTGCCGCACCGCCAGCACCGCCGCCACCGAACAGGCCAGCGTCGTGCGCCGCCAGGCCAGCCGGGTCCGTTCCGGCTGGAGCCCGGCATCGCGGGAGGCCGCCCCCGGCCCGCTCACCGGCCCGTCGTCCAGCCCAGCAGCACGACCACCACCATCGCCACCGCGACCAGCCCGACGCCCAGGCTGAGCACCACCGGGAACCGCGACAGCGGCAGGTCCTCGCCCCGCCGCATCGCCCGCTCGCACCGCACCCAGTGGTTCACCGCGCGCAGCGCGCAGGCCGCACCGACGGCCAGCAGCGCGAGGGCCATCCCGACGCGCACCCCCCACCGCAGGTCCGGCAGGAACTGGTCCACCGCGAACCCGCCGCCCACCAGCGCCAGCGCGGTCCGGATCCAGGCGAGGAAGGTCCGCTCGTTGGCCAGGGAGAACCGGTAGTCCGGGGTGTCGCCCTCGTCCCTCAGCCGCTGCGGCGCGAACCAGAGGCGCACGTCCTTGACGAAGTCGATCATCCGGCCAATCTACGGGCAGCCCCCCGGCCACCCCGGGAGCGCCCCGGCCTTCGCCCCGGGAGCGCCCCCGCCCTCACCCCGCGCGGTACGCCGTCAGCCGCCGGTACGCCTCCAGCCCGTCCGGCACCCACGGCCAGCTCCCGTCGGCGACCCGCCGGTCCAGCTCCTCCTGCGGGAGCCAGGTGTGCCAGTCCACCTCCGAGGCCTGCGGGGTCACCGGCAGCTCGCAGCGCACCTCGTGCACGTAGGACCACCAGGCCCCGCCCGGTCCCTCGTAGAGGAACTTGAACAGCGGCGCGGGCTGCTCCAGCCCGCTCACCCCCAGCTCCTCCTCGGCCTCCCGCAGCGCGGCCCCCGCGTAGTCCTCCCCGGCGCCCAGCACCCCGCCCACGAACATGTCGTAGTACGCGGGGAACACCAGCTTCGACGCGGTCCGGCGGTGCACGAACACCCGCCCCCGCGCGTCCCTGGCCTGCACGAACACACACCGGTGGAGCAGCCCCCGGGCGTAGACCTCGCCCCGCGGGGCCTGCCCGGTGACCCGGTCGTCCCGGTCCACCACGTCCAGTACTTCGTCAGCGGCACTCACGGAACCCATCCAACCACCGCCATTGACGGGTTACCGCTCCGTAGCAAAGGATCTGCCCCACCACCGACCGGAGGACGGCTGCCCATGACGACGTACGACGCCGACGTGATCGTGATCGGAGCGGGCCTCGCCGGGCTCGTCGCCACCGCCGAGCTCGTCGACGCGGGCCGCAAGGTGATCCTCCTCGACCAGGAGCCCGAGCAGTCGATCGGGGGCCAGGCCCACTGGTCCTTCGGCGGCCTGTTCTTCGTGGACTCGCCCGAGCAGCGGCGGATGCGCATCAGGGACAGCCGCGAGCTCGCCCTCCAGGACTGGTCCGGGACCGCGGGGTTCGACCGTCCCGAGGACGCCTGGCCGCGCCGCTGGGCCGAGGCGTACGTGGACTTCGCGGCCGGGGAGAAGCGGCCCTGGCTGCACTCCCTGGGCGTGCGCTTCTTCCCCGTCGTCGGCTGGGCGGAGCGCGGCGGCTACGACGCCAACGGCCACGGCAACTCCGTCCCGCGCTTCCACATCACGTGGGGAACGGGCCCCGGCCTGGTCGCCCCCTTCGAACGCCGGGTCCGGGCCGGGGCGGCCCGCGGGCTGGTCGAGTTCCGCTTCCGCCACCGGGTCACCGGTCTCGGCACCACCGGCGGCGCGGTGGACACCGTCACCGGGGAGGTCCTGGCCCCCTCCGACGCCGTACGGGGGGCCGCGAGCAGCCGCGAGGCCACCGGGGCCTTCTCCCTCCGGGCCCAGGCGGTGATCGTCACGAGCGGCGGCATCGGCGGCAACCACGACCTCGTGCGCGCGCAGTGGCCGGCCCGCCTCGGCACCCCGCCCGAGCGGATGCTGTCCGGGGTCCCGGCCCACGTGGACGGCCTGATGCTCGGCATCACGGAGCGGGCCGGCGCCAGCCACATCAACAAGGACCGGATGTGGCACTACACCGAGGGCATCGAGAACTGGGACCCCATCTGGGCCCGGCACGGCATCCGCATCCTGCCCGGCCCGTCCTCGCTCTGGCTCGACGCCACCGGCAAGCGGCTGCCCGTGCCGCTCTTCCCCGGCTTCGACACCCTCGGCACCCTCGACCACATCATGCGGACCGGCCACGACCACACCTGGTTCGTGCTCAACCAGCGCATCATCGGCAAGGAGTTCGGCCTCTCCGGCTCCGAGCAGAACCCCGACCTGACCGGGAAGTCGGTCCGCGACGTCATCGACCGCGCCCGGCAGGCCGTGCCCGGCCCGGTGAAGGCCTTCATGGACCGGGGCGCCGACTTCGTCGTCGAGCGGGACCTGGCCGCCCTGGTGCGGGGCATGAACGCGGTCACCAAGGAGAACCTCCTCGACGAGGCCACCGTCCGCCGCGAGGTCATGGCCCGCGACCGGGAGATCGCCCATCCCTTCACCAAGGACCTCCAGGTGACGGCTATCCACGGCGCCCGCAAGTACCTCGGCGACAAGCTGATCCGCACCGCCGCCCCGCACCGGATCCTCGACCCGAAGGCGGGCCCGCTGATCGCCGTCCGGCTCTCGATCCTGACCCGCAAGTCCCTCGGCGGCCTGGAGACCGACCTGTCCTCCCGCGTCCTGACCCCGGCGGGCGAACCGCTCCCGGGCGTCTACGCGGCCGGCGAGGCGGCCGGCTTCGGCGGGGGAGGGGTCCACGGCTACCGTGCGCTGGAGGGCACCTTCCTGGGCGGCTGCATCTTCTCGGGCCGCGCCGCGGGCCGCGCGGCGGCGCGCGCCGTCTCCTAGGCCCCGGCCGCCCCGGCCCGTCTCCTAGGCCCCGGCCGCCCCGGCCCGTCTCCTAGGCCCCGGCCCCGTCGCCGTCCCGGAGGACCCTGAAACGTTCGGTGACGACCAGGGTGTCGTCGCCGACCGTGAAGTGCGGGTCGCCCATGGCCGCGCGCAGTTCCGCGCTGTGCCAGAACCCCTCGTGGGAGGCGCGCCATTCGGCCACCGACGCGTACCCCTCGCCCTCGTCCACCGCGTGCCGCAGATCGACCTCGGCCAGCCGCAGCACCCGCACCTCCGTCCGTTCCAGGACAGCCAGCGGCCGTTCGGCGGAGTCCACCAGCACCGCGCGCGTCCCCGGTTCGGGCAGCGGCTCGCCCTCCCGCTCGTACTGCTCCAGCAGTCCCGTCGTCGTGGTCTTCGCCCCGCTCAGCACCGCCGCCACCAGTCGGTCCCGCAGTTCCCCGGGGAAGCCCAGGAGGCACGGGGGCAGGTCGTCGTAGATCGCCATGGCGACAGCCTACGGGCCCCGTCCGGCGGGTGACACGCGTGAGCGAACCACCGCAACCGTGCCAACTCGGCCAGCGGAAACACCAGTTGAAACCCGCCACGCGGCGGACCGGACCTTGACGCGGAGCTGTGCGTACCGGTTTGCTGTGCGTGATCATCCGGAACACTCACGGGCACGATCCAGCCGCACCACCGGCGCCACCGCACCACCGAAACTGCCGCACCACCGGAACCGCCCGCACCACTGGCACCACCGCCCGCAGTCGTCACCCCGTGCGTGCTCCCGCGTACGTCGTCCACCCGCGCCCGCGTCCTGGAGGGAACCCGCGGATGTCCCCGCCTCCGCCGCCCCTCGGCCGCGCCCGCAAGCGGGAAGCCCAGCTCTTCGACCCCGCGCTGTGCGACACCGAACTGGTCTCCGTGCGCTCCCAGTTCACCCAGGGCCGGTGGGCCAAGGCCCGTGCCCTCCTTGTCGGCACCGGTGACGACTGGGACCGCCGCGGCCACCGCGTCGTCGTCCTCGCCGAGACCCCGGCCGCCACCGCGTGGGCCCGCGAATGGCTGCTCGCCGAGCCCGGCAGCGCCGACGCCACGACCCTCCTGGCCTGCGCCGCCGTGTTCAGCGCCCTGCGCCGCAAGGCCACCCCCGAGGCGGCCGAGGAGGCCTGCCGGCGGGCCGCCGCACTGCTGCCCGCCGACCCCACGCCCTGGCTGGGCCTGCTCATGCTCTCCCGCGCCTTCGGCACCGAGGAGGAGTTCAGCCGGCACTTCGACCAGGTCCGGGCCCGCCACCGGGAGCACCACCACGCCCACCACCTGATGGTCGCCAAGCTGGCCGAACGCGCCCCCGCCCAGGGGCACGACCCGCTCCACGAGGTCTACGACTTCGCCTCCTGGGCCGCCGAGGAGTCCCCGGCCGACTCCCCGCTCGCCGTGCTGCCCGTCATCGCCCACGCCGAGCGCTACCGGGTCCTCGCCGCCGCCCAGGGCGGTTCCGCCCCCGGGTCCGCGGGCCCGCACTGGTCCGGCCGCCGCGCCCGCCAGGTGCTGCGCTCCGCCTTCGACTGGTGGCTGGAGTGGGAACGCGAGGACCACCCCCGCAACCGGGTGGACCTCAACTTCCTCGCCCACGCCAAGCTCTGCGAGGGCCGCCCCGCCGAGGCCGCGGCCCTCTTCCACCGCATCGGCAGCCATGCCACCCCCGCGCCCTGGTCCTATCCGGACCGGGACCCGCACAAGGCCTTCCTCGCCGCGCGCAGCGCCGCGCTCGGCACCGCCTGACCCCGACCAGCCAGTCCCCCCGAAAGGACCCCGCCATGCCGACGGGCAGATCCACCACGCTCCCAGCCGAGGCCGAGATCCGCACGTACAAGGGCCAGGACCGCGCCCTGCGCGCCGACCGCCTCGGCACCGCCGGACTGCTGCTCTCCGTACTCGCCGCCAGCGCGCCCCTGATGGTCGTCGCGGGTGTCATGCCCACGATCTTCGGGGTCATGGGCATCGTCGGCCAGCCGCTCCTCTTCGTGATCCTCGGCGTCGTCCTCGCCCTCTTCGGCGTCGGGTACGCCGAGATGAGCCGCCACGTCCACAACGCCGGCGCCTTCTACGCGTACATCGCGCGCGGCCTCGGGCCCACCGCCGGGGCCTCCGCCTCCCTCGTCGCCCTCGTCGCCTACAGCGCCATGCAGGTCGGTGTCTACGGCATCCTGGGCTTCGAGATCTCCGGCCTCCTCGCGACCTACCTCGACGTCGGCGTCGCCTGGTGGATCCCGGCCCTGATCGCCGTCGCCGCCACCGGGGCGCTCGGCTGGCTGAAGATCGACCTCAACGCCAAGGTGCTCGGGGTCCTGCTGCTGATCGAGTGCGCCCTGGTCGTCGTCTTCGACGCCGCCGCCCTCGGCAAGCCCGGCCCCGAAGGGCTCTCCCTGACCGCCTTCGACCCCGGCACCCTCTCCGGAGCCGGCCTCGGCACGGCCCTGTGCTTCTGCATCGCCGCCTTCGTCGGCTTCGAGCAGTCGCCGGTCTACGCCGAGGAGACCAGCAAGCCGCACATCGTGGTCTCGCGCGTGATGTTCCTCGCGATCGGCTTCGTCGCCGTCTTCTTCGCCCTCAGCGCCTGGGCCCTGTCGGTGGCCACCGGCCCCGCCCGGATCACGGCCGCCTCCGCGAAGGCCGGTCCGGCACTGCTCTTCGAGCTGACCGAGTCCCGGCTGGGCGCCGCCTTCACCGACGGCCTGCACGTGCTCTTCGTCACCGGCATGTTCGCGGCCATGCTCAGCTTCCACAACGTCGTCGCCCGCTACGCCTTCGCCATGGGCCGTGAGGGCCTGCTCCCGGCCCGCTTCGGCCGCACCAACCCCGGCACGGGCGCCCCCGCCACCGGCTCCCTGTTGCAGACCGTCGTGGCGGCCGTCGTCGTCATCGTCTTCGCGCTCACCGACAGCCTGCCGGCCGGCGACCCCACCGCGCCCGTGCTGCACCTGTTCACCTGGATGGGCAGCGTCGGCGCCCTCGGCGTGACCGTGCTGATGGCCGCCTCCTCCTTCGCCGTCATCGCCTTCTTCGTCCGCCGCGGTACCGCGGGCGCCCAGGTGTGGCGCCTGACCGCCGCGGCCCTGGCGGGCCTCGCCCTGGTCGCCATCGCCGTCTACACCGTGCGCGACTTCGGCGTGCTCGTCGGCGCCGCGGAGGGCTCCGCGCTGAGCTGGGCGCTGCCCGCGATCATCTTCGTGGCCGCCCTGGGCGGGCTGGTCCACGGGCTGCTGCTCAAGAGCCGCCGCCCCGAGGCGCACGCCCGGATCGGCCTGGGCAACGAGGCCTTCCGCCTCGACCAGGCCGCGGAGGCCGACCCGGCCGGCTGAGCCCCGTAGCCTCGCATTCGTGCCTGCCGCAGGCCCCCGCCGACCGTTTCCATGGTCGCCGGGGGCCTGCGTGCGCATGGGGCCGATTTTGGCGGGTAGCGGAGCCTCATGGTCTATTGGGGCGACAAAATCACCGGACCGCGGCACGGGGGACACCACCCAGCTCCCCCGCACGCGCCCCGGACCTGCCTGTCCGAACCACGAAGGCGAAGTCCCGAATGAGTGACCGCACCTTGACCGAGGCCCCCGCCGAGGCGTCGTCCCGCCATGTCGACGCCGGTGACGAGGGTTACAGCAAGGACCTCAAGTCCCGCCACATCAACATGATCGCCATCGGCGGAGCGATAGGCACCGGCCTGTTCCTCGGCGCGGGCGGCCGGCTCGCCGGCGCCGGCCCCTCCCTCGCCATCGCCTACGCGGTGTGCGGAGTCTTCGCCTTCTTCGTGGTCCGGGCCCTGGGCGAGCTCGTCCTGTACCGCCCGTCCTCCGGGGCCTTCGTCTCCTACGCGCGCGAGTTCATGGGGGAGAAGGGCGCCTACACCGCCGGCTGGCTCTACTTCCTCAACTGGTCCACGACCACCGTGGCCGACATCACGGCCGCCGCGACCTACGCGCACTTCTGGTCGATGTTCACCGACGTCCCCCAGTGGGTGCTGGCCTTCATCGCCCTGGCCGTCGTGCTGACCGCGAACCTGATCTCGGTGAAGTACTTCGGCGAGATGGAGTTCTGGTTCTCCCTGGTCAAGGTCGCCGCCCTGGCGGTCTTCCTGATCGTCGGCATCTACCTCGTCGCCACCAGCCACGACATCGGCGGCCACACCCCGGGCCTGGCCAACATCACCGACAACGGCGGCATCTTCCCGTCCGGTGTGCTCCCGATGCTCCTGGTCATCCAGGGCGTCGTCTTCGCGTACGCCTCCGTCGAGCTGTGCGGCGTCGCCGCGGGCGAGACCGAGAACCCCGAGAAGATCATGCCCAAGGCGATCAACTCGATCATGTGGCGCGTGGGCCTCTTCTACGTCGGCTCCGTGGTCCTGCTGGCCCTGCTGCTCCCGTACACCGAGTACTCCGGCGACCAGAGCCCCTTCGTCACGGTCTTCGACAAGCTCGGCGTCCCCGGCGCCGCCGGCATCATGAACCTGGTCGTCCTGACCGCGGCCCTCTCCAGCCTGAACTCCGGCCTCTACTCCACCGGCCGCATCCTGCGCTCGATGGCCATCTCCGGCTCCGCCCCCAAGTTCACCGGCGTCATGAACAAGGGCAAGGTCCCCTACGGCGGCGTCCTGTTCACCGCGGCCTTCGGCGTCGCGGGCGTCGGCCTGAACTACTTCATGCCCAAGGACGCCTTCGAGATCGTCCTGAACTTCGCCTCGCTCGGCATCCTGGGCACCTGGGCGATGGTCATGCTGTGCTCGCTCCACTTCTGGCGGCGCGCGCAGCAGGGCCGCCTGGAGCGCCCCTCCTACCGCCTGCCCTGGGCCCCGTACACCCAGATCGTGACGCTGGTCTTCCTGGTCGCCGTCCTGGTCCTGATGTGGTGCGACGGCGGCGTCGGCCGCACCACGATCCTCTTCGTCCCGGTCATCGGCGCGGCTCTGGTCGGCGGCTGGTTCCTGGTCCGGGGCCGGGTGGCGCAGATCGCCGCCGCCCGCTCCGGCGACTGACGGGCCGGACCACCGGCCCGCCCGGCCCGTACGAACCGTCGAAAGGAAGGCCCCCGCACACCGGTGCGGGGGCCTTCCCGTCGTCCCGGCCGTTTCCTACCCGCAGGTAGCCGGGACGTTCACGGCAATTCCTCCGGAGAATTTCGCCAAGAATTTACCGAGCACCGTCCCGGCATTCGCATGTGACGAGCGCCACAACATATTCCCTGGACGTGCCACCGCAGCACGTCTCTAATAGGTCTTCGTGCCCGGCCAACGATCTTGGACGGACGCACCGGGGGAAATTCCCGAATCTTGTCGTTGGCAATGGCGCTGAACGAGGGGTACGGAACGGTGTCAGTGATCCTGACAGTAGAGAAATGGTCCGGGCAATTCTGTCCGAGGCCCTTAAGGTTCTCCGGTCGCCGCGACGGCGGCCGGGTGCGGCAATGCTGAGCCGGCTGCTCCCGGCACGGGGAACCGCACGCACCCTCACCGGCATCACGCTGGTGCACACGCTCGGACAGGGCCTGTGGATGGCGCTCAACGCCATCTACGCCACGTCCGTCCTGGGGCTCTCGCCCGGTCAGTTCGGCATCGGCGTCGGCGTCGCCGCGGGCGTCGCCCTGGCCCTCAGCACCCCGACCGGGCACCTGGCCGACCGGATCGGCCCGCGGGCCGTCCAGATCTGGTCCTTCCTCGCCCTCGGTCCGCTGACCGCCGCGCTCCTGCTCGTCGACGGATTCCGGCAGTACCTGCTGGTGCTGTCCGTGCAGGCGGTCGCCTACAGCGCCAGCCGCAGCGCCCGGATGGCCATGATCGCCGGGCTGATCGCCCCCGAGGAGCGGGTCTCCGTCCGCGCCTACCTGCGGGCCACCAGCAACGTCAGCGTCTCGGTCGGCGCTGGCCTCGCCGGGCTGGTGCTGGTCGCCGACAGCCCCTCCGTCTACCGGGCGGCCGTCGTCTTCAACGCCTCCACCTACCTGGTCACCGGACTGCTCACGCTGCTGCTCCCGGCCGTGCCCGCGCAGCCCGCCCGGCCCGGCCCGGCGCTGGTGGTGCTGCGGGACCGGCCCTTCCTCGCCTTCGTCGTCCTGGACGGCCTGTTGTCCATGCACAACCTGCTGCTGGACGTGGTGCTGCCGCTCTGGGTGCTGCACCACACCGGCGCACCCCGCTGGATGATCGCGGCCATCCTGATCACCAACACCGTCGCCGTGGTCCTGCTCCAGGTCAGAGCCGCGCGCGGAACCGACGAACCGTCCGCCGCCGCGCGGGCGGCCCGGAGCGGGTCGCTCTGCCTCGGCGTGGCCTGCGTGGTCTTCGCCCTCACCGAGGGGGCCTCGGCGGCCGTCGCCTGCGTCCTGCTCGTCGTCGGCGCGCTCGCACACGTCCTGGGGGAGATCCGGCAGTCCGCCGGGAGCTGGGGGATGTCCTTCGGCCTGGCCCCGGAGCACGCCCAGGGGCAGTACCAGGGCACCGCCGCGATGGGCGCCGACCTGGGCAAGATGATCGCGCCGGCGCTGCTGACCTGGCTGGCGATCGAGCACGGCGCGGTCGGCTGGCTGGTGATGGGCGTCGGATTCGCCTCGATCGGGGCCCTCATGCCCCTGGTCGCCTCCCGCGCCGAGCGCAGACGGGCGGAGCGGGACCCGGCCGGGGCGCCCGCCCGCGTCCCGTAGCGCCTCCCCGGCCGCTCCCGCCGGCCCGCACCAC
Source organism: Streptomyces lavendulae subsp. lavendulae (assembly GCF_002803845.1). GTDB lineage: Bacteria > Actinomycetota > Actinomycetes > Streptomycetales > Streptomycetaceae > Streptomyces > Streptomyces lavendulae. The sequence continues at coordinate 6,499,446 of NZ_CP024985.1, forward strand.
CCGCTCGCATTCCGCACACATTCCACACACGGGTCACACCCGTATTCCACATGCCGCCCACCCCGGGCCCCCGGGGAGCAGTGGCGTGCGCGAATTCAGCAGGGCATCGGAATTCCGTGAGGCTTTTTCCGGCAGACCGCACCGCGCCGGGGGATGAATTCCGTCGTGCCCGCAGACCGAAACAATGCAGTCGAACGAGGGGAATCACGTCGGTGGCCGAATTGCATACCGCCGCATCCGCCGGTCCCGAAGAGGGGCGGACGGTGGCTCCGGCACTCCAGCTGCCCACCCGGGACCCCGGCGGCGAGGCCACGGAATTGCCGGGGACGCACACCTGGACGGGTGACGATTTCCAGCCACTCGCGGAGTTCGTCGGGGAGCGCGGGCTCGAAGCCGCCGAGCTGTTCAACGCGGCGTTCACCCTCCTGATCCACCGCTACAGCGGCCAGGACGACCTCGTCACCGCCCGCGCCGGCGGACCGGCCGGAGCCCACCCCGTGGCCGTCCGCTCCCGGATCGGGGAGGACGTCACCTTCGCCGCCCTGACCGCCGCCCTCGCCGCCCGCTACCGCGCCGCCACCGAGCGCCCGGACGCCGACACCCCCGATGCCGCCGACACCCCCGATGCCACCGCCGCCGACCCCCTCGCGGCCCTCGGCACCGGCCTGCGCGTGGGCTTCAGAGACCACCAGGCCCCCGGGACGGGAGCCGCGGCGGCCACCCGCCCGGACGGCCTGCACCTCCTGCTGGAGGCCGAGCACACCCCCGACTCCGTCCGCTTCGCGCTGCTCTACGACGCCACCCTGTTCACCGCCGACTTCATCGCCCGGATGGCCGCCAACTACCGGACTCTGCTCCTCGACTCCTGCCGCCGCCCCGCCGACCCCGTCACGGACCTGGCCCTGCTCTCGGAGCCGGAGACCCGCCACCTGCTGGCGGACCTCAACGCCACCGCCCGGCCCTACCCCCGCGACACCGCGCTGCACACCCACGTCGAGGCCCAGGCGGCCCGCACCCCACAGGCCCCGGCCGTGGAGTGGCGGGGCACCGTCCTGACCTACCGCGAGCTCGACGAACAGGCCAACCGGATCGCCCGCGCCCTGCTGGCCCGGGGCATCACCCCCGGCTCGCGCATCGGCGTCTCCGTCGCCCGCACCCACCGGACCGTCTGCCTGCTGCTCGCCGTCCACAAGGCCGGCTGCGCCTACGTCCCCCTCGACCCGGCCTACCCCGCCGACCGGCTGAGCGGCATCGCCGCCACCGCGGACATGGCCGGGGTCGTCCACGACGACACGAGCGGCACGGGCCCCGCGCCCTGGCTGACCGCCGTGGACACGACCGCGCTGGCGTGGGACGAGCTCTGGGAGAAGGCCGCCGCCGAACGCCCCGACCCGCCGGCCCTCGCCGTGGACCCGGCCGCCACCACCCACCTGATCTACACCTCCGGCTCGACCGGCCTGCCCAAGGGCGTGGTCATCAGCCACCGCAACGTGGTGGCCCTGCTCGCCTGGGCCCGCGACACCTACGGGCCCGAGGACCTGGCCCGCGTGCTCTTCGCGACCTCGCTCAACTTCGACCTCTCGGTGTTCGAACTGTGGGCCCCGCTGACCACCGGCGGCTGCGTCGTCGTCGTGGACAACGTGCTGGCCCTCACCGAGGACGACACCCTGCGCCCGTCCCTGGTCAACACCGTGCCCAGCGCGCTGAACGTGCTCCTGCAGCGGTCGGCCGTCCCCGCCTGCACCACCGTGCTGAACGTCGCGGGCGAACCCCTCGCCAAGGAACTCGTCAACGCGGCCTTCGCCGACACGTCCGTCGAACGCCTCTACAACCTGTACGGACCCTCCGAGGACACCACGTACTCCACGTGGAAGTGCTTCACCGGCCCCGTCACCCACAGCCCCACCATCGGCGTCCCGGTCCACAACACCGCCGCCTACCTCCTCGACGCCCACGGCCGGCTCGTGCCCCGCGGAGCCGTCGGCGAACTCCACCTCGGCGGTGACGGCGTGGCCGGCGGGTACATCAACGACCCCGAGCGCACCGCCGCCGCCTTCGTCCCCGCCCCCGCGCACCTGCCGCCCGGCACCCTGTACCGCACCGGCGACCTGGCGCGCTGGACCGAGGACGGCGAACTGCGCTTCATGGGCCGCCGGGACAACCAGGTCAAGGTCCGCGGCTTCCGCATCGAACTCGGCGAGATCGAGTCCGTCCTGCGCGAGGTCGTGGGACTGCGCGACGTCGCCGCCCTCGCGGTCCGCAAGGACGACGACACCCGCCTCGTCTGCTACGTCGGCCTGGAGGGCGGGGGCCCCGCCGTCGAGGAGATGGGCGACCACCTGCGCCGCAAGCTCCCGCACTACATGCAGCCGTCGAAGATCATCGTCGAGGAGCGGCTGCCCCAGCTGCCCAACGGCAAGGTCGACCGCAAGGCGCTCGCCGCCCGGGAGGTCGACTGGACCGCGACCGACGGCGGCGACGGCGGCTTCACCACCGACGACCCCGACGAGGCCCTCGTCGCGGGCGTGTGGAGCGACCTCCTCGGCGTCGCCCACCTCGCCGCCGACCGCGACTTCTTCTCCATCGGCGGCCACTCCCTGCTCGCCAACCTGCTGGCCGCCCGCCTCGGCGACGCCGCCGGCCGCACCGTGCGCGTCGCCGAGATCTACGAACACCGCACCCTGGAGTCCCAGGCCCGGCTGCTGCGCCACAAGCGCGCCCAGGCCCCCGCCGCCACGGCCGCCACCGGATCCGCCGGGCTCCAGGACGCCGTCGCCGAGACCCTGCACGAGTCCGGCCGGGGCCACGGAGTCCCCGGAGCCGGCGCCGCCGTCTACACGGACGGCACCCTCCGCTTCACCTACCACGGCGTCGACGACATCGAGACCGGCCGGCCCCGCGACGAGACCTCCCGCCAGCGCGTCACCTGCATCACCAAGCCGATGCTGGCGTTCACCGCGCTCCGGCTCGTCGACCGCGGCCTGCTCCCCCTCGACGAACCCCTCACCGGCCTGCTCCCGCAGGCGTTCCGGCGCAGCGACGGCCGCACCGTCGAGGTGACGCTGCGCCAGCTGCTGTCCCACACCAGCGGCATCGACGACTCCTACGAGGTCTGGCACGACACCGACCTCCCGGACCTCGACCGCTACCTCGACACCTTCGCCGGCTACGGACAGCTCTTCGAGCCCGGCGAGGTCTTCGCCTACTCCGCCTGCGGAACCTCCATCGTCGCCGCCCTCATCGAGAGGGTCCTCGGCGTCCCCTGGCGCCGCGCCGTCAACGAGCTGATGCTCACCCCCCTCGGCATCGAGGCGATCCCCGAGACCCTCGCCGAGGACGGCCACTACGGCGCCACCGTCTCGGCCGGCTACCTGTGGAGCGAGACGGAGCAGCGCTACGTACGCCACGACCCGCCCCGCCAGACCGTCGCCGACGACGCCGCCGGCTCGTTCTCCGTGTGCCTCACCCTCCCCGAGCTCGCGAACATCGCCCTGCTGGCCCTCCGCGACGGCGTGGCCCCGAGCGGGGAGCGGCTGCTGTCCGCCGAGCTCGCCCAGCAGATGCGCACCCCGCAGATCGACGTACCCGGCCACCACTTCATGCACGCCTGGGGCCTGGGCTGGCTGATGTTCGGCCCGACCGCCTTCGGCTTCAACTCCAACGGCAGCGGCCACCACAACTTCATCCAGATCTTCCCGGAGAAGGGCGGCTTCCTGCTCCTCCTGGCCAATGCCTACCCCGCCTTCGGCCTCTACGAGGACCTCCTGCGCACCCTGACGGGCGAGGGCCTGATCCGCACCGGCCGCCCCTTCGACATGGACCTCGCCGACTGCGCGGGCCTGTACGCCTCCGACGGGTACCGGCTCAACGTCCTGCGCGGCGGCGAGCACCTCGGCTACGAGTACTCCGAACGCCAGCGCGACGGCAGCTGGCTGCGGCTCGACGAGGGCGACCTCGTGCTCTCCGGCGCCGGCGGCTTCAGCTCCATGTCGAAGAAGAACATCCTGGCCGGCTCCATCTCCTTCATCCCCACGCCCGGAACCCGCGTACCCGGTTTCGTCCGGATCGGACAGCGCTTCGCGAGGAAGACGACCCGATGACAGACCACCCCACACCGCACGACACCCGCAGACACGTCCTGTTCGTCACGTGGAAGACCGGCAACGCCCCCGCCTTCGAGGCGGCCAGGCGGCTCGGCCACGAGGTGACCCTCATCCGCTCCCTGCGGATGGAGAAGTCCCAGAACATCGACTTCGACGCCTCGCCCTACGGCGCGTTCGTCGACACCGTGCACGTCCTCGAAGACCACACCGACCACGAGGCCCTGCGCGACCTCGTCCTCGCCGTCCACCGGGACCGCCCCGTCGACGGGTTCGTCGCCACCGTCGACGCCCTCGTCGTCCCGGTCGCCCGGATCGCCGAGGAGATCGGCGTCCCCTTCACCGGCGCCCGGGGCGCCCGGGACGCCAAACTCAAGCACCGCTGCCGCGAGGTTCTCGCCGCCGCCGGGGTCGACGCCACCCGGCACGCCGTCGTCGCCGACCACGCCGGGGCGGCCGCGTTCGCCCGGGCCACCGGATACCCCGTCGTCGTCAAACCGGCCCGCGGCTCCGCCAGCGAGGGCGCGCACGTCGTCGCCGACGAGGCACACCTGCGGGAGGTCATGGCCCGCGCCGAGGCCGACCCCACCACCTACGAGGCGGGCATCCTCGTCGAGGAGTACCTGACCGGCCGCTTCCTCTCCGCCGAGATCGGCCTCTCCCACGGCCGCTTCCTGCGCCTGGCCGTCAGCGAACGCTCCACCTGGCACCGGCACGAGGCTCTGGAGACCGGCACCACCATCCCCGCCGCCATCGGCCCGGACGACCACGCCCGCGTCATGGAGTTCGCCGAAGCCGTCGTCACCGCCCTCGACCTGCGCCTGGGCGTCTTCCACGTGGAGATCATGCTCGGCGCGGACGGCCGCCCCCGGCTCATCGAACTGAACCCGCGCATCATGGGCTCCTGCCTGCCGAACCTCTTCCGGCTCGCCGGCGGCGGCGACATCTTCGAACTGCTCGTACGCGTCCACCTCGACGAGGAGGTGGAGCCGGTCGCCCCGGCCTTCGACCGGTACGCGACCGTCCGCTGGTTCGGCGCCGCCGAACCCGTCCCCCGCCCGGACCGGGTACCCGACCTGGAGTGGGCCGCCACCGAGTACGGGGACGCCCTGCACGCGCTCACGGTCCGCTTCCCGGACGGCGACGTGCTGCCCGCCTGCCGCGGCAACCTCGGGAACTTCGGCGAGGTACAAGTCGTCCACGCCGACCACGCGACATCGATCGGGATCGCCGAGCAGATCGTCGGACGGACGGCGGACCTGCTCGGCATCGAGGTGACGAGATGACGACCACGACGACCGCGACCACGACCGCGACCACGCCGCCCACCACGCCCTTCTTCGACGAGACCCGGGCCCAGCTCGCCCGCCTCGGACTGCCGGGCGCCGACCCCTCCGCCGGCGAGGGTTCCGGCAAGACCTTCGACGACGGCTGCCACTTCAGGATCGAGGTGCCCACCGTCAACTCCGTACAGGCCGCCCAGACGCTCCTGTCGGAGAGCAGCCGCCGCGGCTTCTCGATCAACCGCATCACCGAGACCCGCGGCATGTACCGCCACACGGCACGCGAGATCGCCGACTACGTCGCCCTCGGCCGGGAGTACGGGGCCGAGATCCTGATGTCGGTCGGCCCCCGCGCCAGCTACGACACCGGCGGCAGCGTCCAGACCCCCGAAGGCGTCCGCATCGGCTACCGCCTCCGCGGCCAGGAACAGATCGTCCGGGCCGTCGAGGACGTCAAACGCGGTCTCGAACTCGGCGTACGCGGCTTCGTCGTCTACGACGAGGGCCTGCTGTGGGTCCTGAACCGGCTGCGCACCGCCGGTGACCTGCCCGAGGACATCCACCTCAAGGTCTCCGCCCACTGCGGCCACGGCAACGCGGCCTCCGCGCAGATGCTGGAGATGCTCGGCGCGGACAGCTTCAACCCCGTCCGCGACCTCACCCTCCCGATGATCGCGGCGCTGCGCCAGGCGGTGTCCATCCCGCTCGACTGCCACGTCGACAACCCCCGCATGTCCGGCGGCTTCGTACGCACCTACGAGGCACCCGAGTTCGTCCGCGTGGCCGCCCCTATCTACCTCAAGACCGGCAACAGCGCCCTCGAAGGACACGGCGTCAGCCCCAGCCTCAGCCAGCTCGACGACATCCTGCGCCAGGTCGAGATCGTCACCGAGTTCCTCGGCCGCCACCACCCCGAGGCCCGCCAGAGCCCCGTCGGCGCCCGGCTGACGCCCGTCGGCCCGTAAGCCCGCCCCGCGAGTCCACAGACAGAGGTCACACAGCATGTGCCGCATCTACGGCCACTTCGGCGGCGATCCCGTCGACCGCGACGCACTGCACGCCGTCGCCCGCGCGATGCACCCGGGCGGCCCCGACGAACAGACCCTCCACACGGAGGGGACCTGGGCGCTCGGCAACAACCGGCTCGCCGTCCAGGGCATCGGCCACGGCCGCCAGCCCTTCGTCCTCGGCGACATGACCTGCGTGTTCAACGGCGAGATCTACAACCACCGCGAACTGCGGGCCGAACTCGCCGCCCAGGGCCACGCCTTCGAGGGCGACTGCGACGGCGACGTCCTGCTGCCGCTGTACGAGCGGTACGGCGACGCCTTCGTCTCCCGGCTGGAGGGCATGTTCGCGATCGCCCTCGTCGACCGGCGCGGCGAACCCTGCCTGAAGCTCTTCAACGACCACGCCGGCATGAAGTCCCTCTACTACCACCTCTCCGCCGACGGCCGCCGGCTCTGCTTCGCCTCCGAACTCCAGGGCCTGTCCCGCTTCCCGGACTTCCCCGACGCCGTCGACCCCCTCGCCATCGACCGCTACCTCGGCGGCAAGGCCGTCTGGGGACCGCGCACCATCCACACCGGCGTCCGCACCCTGGAGCCCGGCACCGCACTGCGCTTCGCCGACGGCCGCGTCACCCTCACCCGCACCCCGCTCCCGCCCGCCCCGATCGAGTGGCCGGACGGCGGGCCCACCCTCACCGCGGCCGCGGGCCTCCTCGACGGCATCCTGCGCCGTGAACTCACCCGGATGCTGGACGCGGACGTACCCGTCTGCGTCATCACCAGCGGCGGCCTCGACTCCAGCTACACCACCGCCATCGCCGCGGGCCTCGTCCCCGACCTGGCCTCCTTCAACGTCGCCTACAAGGGCACCTGGCCCAGCGACGAACGGCACTTCGCCGAGGAGGTGGCCCGCCACTGCGGCACCCGCCACCACCAGGTCCTGCTCGACCCCGCGGACTTCCCCGCCCTCGTCGACCGCTTCGTCCGCCACCTGGACCAGCCGAACAACGCCCCGCACAGCCTGAGCACCTTCGCCCTCTTCGAAGCCGTCCACGACGCCGGATTCAAGGTCGCCCTCACCGGCGACGGCGCCGACGAACTCTTCGGCGGCTACGCCCGCTTCGTCAAGGCCGCCCGGGACGGCGACGCCGCCTGGCACCGCGGCTACCAGGACACCATGGCCGCCGTCGGCACCGGCACCCTGCGGGGGCTCTACACCCCCGAGTACCGCGCCCTCGTCGAGGCCGACGGCGGACTCTTCGCCGACCGCGCCGGCGACGAACTGGACCGCCGCGTCCGCTCCGCGACCCACGACAAACTGGAGACGCTGCTCCGCTACGACCAGGCGGAACGGTTCCCCTACTACATCCTGCGCCGCGTCGACCACCTGAGCATGGCGCACTCGGTCGAGGCCCGGATCCCCTTCCTCCAGCCCGCCGTGATGCGGTTCGCGCACGCCCTGCCCACGGAACTGAAGGTCGTCTGCGACACCGTCAAGGCACCCGTCTCCGAGGCCGCGCGCCGCTGGATCCCGCGCAGCGTCGTCGAACGGCCCAAGCAGCCCTTCACCCTCCCCGTCGCCGCGATGATCAAGCCCGGCGAGGCGCTCCACGAGCTGATCGGCGACACCCTCCTGGGCCCCGGCGCCCGCTGCCGCGACCACTTCCGCCAGGACGTCGTCCGCGACCTGTTCCGCATGCAGTCCGAGAACCCCGGCGCCCACACCGCCGAGATCCTCTGGTCCCTGCTGATGCTGGAGACCTGGCTGTCCGTCAGGAACCTGACCCCCTGACCCCGCCCGACCCGCCACCCCACCCGAGGAGAAGAGACATGACGCAGTCCGTCCCGCCCATCCGCTCCCTGCTGGCCGGAGTCACCAAGGACGACATCCGCCGCGACCCGTTCCCGCACGTCGTGATCCGTGACGCGCTTCCCCGGGACCTGTACGATGCGCTGTCCGCGTCCATGCCGACCGCCGAATACATCGGCACCCGCATCGGCAAGGAGATCACCTCGAACGAGCGCTACAACTACATGTCCGAGCACATCCTGCAGGACGAGGCGATGGCCCGGGTGTGGAAGGACTTCGTCACCTACCACGCGTCGCCCGAGTTCTACGCCGAGTTCCTCGACCTCTTCCAGGAAGACCTGCTCGCGAACCTCCCCGACGCCGAGAAGCAGTGCGGCCCGCTGCGCGAGCTCCGCGTCGGCCGCCGCAACCGGGACGGCTTCGAGACCCACGACATCCTGATGGACTGCACCGCCGTCATCAACTCGGCCGTCACCGGCCGCCCCTCCGCCTACCGCGGCCCCCACGTGGACAAGCCCCACAAGCTCTTCGGCGGGCTCTTCTACATGCGCCAGACGCAGGACGACGCCGACGGCGGCGACCTCGTGCTGTACAAGTACCGGGAGGGCGCCCACAAGTTCACCACCAGCGCCTCCGAGTACGGCGACAACCGCTTCGACATAGACCCGAAGTACGTCGAGGAGGTCACCACCGTCCCCTACCGCAGCAACACCCTGGTCATGTACCCGATCAACCCGCTCGCCCTGCACGGCGTGTCCGTGCGCAGCCTCACCCCGCACCAGCGGCGCTTCGTCGCCCTCGTCGGCGACCTCCAGAACCCGCTCTTCGACCTTGCACTCTGAGGTGTCCCCCTTGCTTCCCTTCGACCAGCGAACCGGTCAGATCTGGCTCGACGGCGGCCTCGTGGAGTGGGCCGACGCCAAGCTGCACGTGCTCACCCACGGCCTCCACTACGCCAGCAGCGTCTTCGAGGGCGTACGCGTCTACGCCGGCGCCCCCTTCATGCTGCGCGAGCACATCGCACGGCTGCGCACCTCGGCCCGCATCCTCGACTTCGACCTCGAACACGACGACGAGACGCTCCACCGGGCGACCCTCGACGTCGTCGCCGCGGCCGGCATCACCGAGGGCTACATCCGCATGAACGCCTGGCGCGGCTCCGAGGTCATCCAGACCGCCGCGCTGAAGACCTCCGTACACACTTCCGTGGCCGCCTGGGAGATCCCGGCCGGCTACTACGCCGCGGCCGACGCCCTGCGGACGGGCATCTCCCTGGTCACCGCCGACTACCGGCGCCCGTCCCCGGAGTACGCCCCGGTCAAGAGCAAGGCCGCCGGCAACTACATGATCGGCACCGTCAGCAAGAACCACGCCCTGCGGGCCGGCTTCGACGACGCGATGCTCCTCGACGACCGCGGCCACATCGTGGAGGCCACCGGCGCCCACATCTTCTTCACCAGGGGCGGCACCCTCCACACCCCCACCACCCGGTGCACCATCGACGGCATCACCCGGGCCTGCGTCCTGGCGATCGCCGGGCACGAGGGCATCCCGTACGAGATCGGCGACCTGGGCCCGGAATTCGTCGCCGAGGCGGACGGCGCGTTCATCTGCGGCACCGCCTGCGAGATCCTCCCCGTCGCCCGCATCGACGACCACCACTACGACCTGCGCGGCAACGAGGTGATCGGGCGGCTCGTCACCGGCTACCACGACCTGATCGCGGGCCGCAGCCCGGTGGAAGTGCCGCACGCATGGGGGCGCTGACAGCCCTGGAGAAGCTGCTGCCGGTGGTCCTGGCCTTCGGCTGCGGCGTTCTCCTCGCGCGGCGAAAGGTGGTGCCGGCCGACAGCTCCAAGGTCTTCGCCGACTACGCCTTCCTCTTCGCGGTCCCCTGCTACCTGTTCGGCAACATCTACGCGAGCGACCTGGCCGCCCTCTTCGACTGGAGGGCGATCGGCGGCTACGCGGCCGCGGCCGCCTGCGCGGTCGTCGCCGTCGGGATCGCGGCCCGGCTGACGGGGGTCCTGGACCCCCGCGGCGTCGCGCTGCGGATCATGGCCGGCGTGCAGGTGAACACCGCCTACTTCGCCGTACCGGTGTTCATCATGCTCTTCGGGAACGCCGCGCCGATCTTCCCCGTGCTGCTGTTCCAGGTCTGCGTGCTGTCCCTCGTGGTCATCTCGATCATGGAACTGGGCCGCCCCGCCGCGGGCGGCCCGGGCGTACGGCTGGCCCGGGCCGTCGGGGCCTCGCTCGTGACCCCGGTCGTCCTGGCCTGCAACGCGGGCATCCTGCTCAACCTGCTGTCGGTGCACCTGCCGAAGGCGGTCCTGGACAGCTTCGCGTTCGTCGGCGACAGCGCCTCCCCGGTGGCGCTGTTCGCCCTCGGCCTGCACCTGGGCGGCGCCGGCCTCACGATCCGGGGCACCACCCTGGAGGAGCTGTGGCTCATCGCCTTCAAGTGCGCAGCCTTCCCCTTCATCGCCTGGGCCGTGTGCCGGTACCTCTTCGGCGTCGAGGGGGAGTGGCTCAGCTACCTCGTCCTGATCGCCGCCATGCCCGCCCCGCAGAACCTCTTCATCTTCGCGCAGCGCTACGACGTCGACGTCGCCATGTCGGCCGAGCTCGTGGTCAAGAGCTCCCTGGCGTCGCTGCTCCTGCTGCCCCTGTGGGTGCAGTGGACCGTCCACTTCGGCTGAGGCCGGAGCGGGTGGTCCCGCGCCCACCCCACCCCACCTTCCCCACCCTTCATCCGAGAGGCGGATCCCCACCGTGATCCAGACAGAGCGAACCAGCAGGATCTCCGTCCGCCAGGTCGCCGGGCACATAGGCGCCGAGGTGTCCGGAGTGGACCTGCGCGAGGACCTCGACGACGCCACCGTCGCCGAGATCCGGCAGGCCGTGCTCACCCACCGCGTCCTCTTCTTCCGCGGCCAGGAGCTCGACCACGCCCGGCACGTGGCCTTCGGCCGCCGCTTCGGCGACCTCACCCGCCGCCCCGGCGCCAAGCACGGCGTCTCGCCCGAGGGCTTCCCCGAGATCCTCACCGTCGACGCCAAGGCCGACGTCGAGCGCTACGGCAAGAACTTCGAGGAGCACTACCGCCGCAAGTGGGTCTCGCCCATCGCCGGCTGGCACAGCGACCTCACCCAGGCCGTCAACCCGCCCGACCTGTCCATCCTGCGCGCCGAGACCACCCCGGCCTTCGGCGGCGACACCCAGTGGACCAACACCGTGGCCGCCTACGAGGGCCTCTCCCCGCAGCTGCGGGGCCTGCTGGACACGCTCCAGGCCGAGCACGCCTTCTTCACCGCCGTCCACCTGCGCCACTCCGACGAGCGCGACCGGCAGATCCTCAAGATCTACACCGAGGACCCCCAGGTCGCCGTCCACCCCGTGGTCCGCGTACACCCCGAGACGGGGGAGAAGGCGCTGTTCGTCAGCCCCGGCTCCACCACCCGGATCGTCGGCTTCAGCGAGATCGAGAGCCGTCACCTGCTGGACCTGCTCTTCCAGCACATGACCAGCGCCGAGTACACCGTACGCTTCCGCTGGGAGCCGGGCAGCATCGCCTTCTGGGACAACCGGAGCACCTGCCACTTCGCCCCGACCGACTTCGGCCACCTCGACGTCGACCGCGTCATGCACCGCGTCACCGTCCTCGGCGCGCCCGCCACCGGCCCCGACGGATTCGTCTCGGAGCTCGTCGAGGGCGACCGGCTGGCAGCCTGGTAACGCCCGGAGAACGAAGAAGGACCCCGCCGGAGCGGGGTCCTTCTCTCTTGTGTCCGAGGGGGGACTTGAACCCCCACGCCCGATAAAGGGCACTAGCACCTCAAGCTAGCGCGTCTGCCATTCCGCCACCCGGACAAGGTGTCTGTCTCGCGTCCCTCGCGGGCCGTTCCGACGTGGAAAACATTACCAAACATTCGGGGGCCCCGATCACACCCCCCGGTGACCGGGGATCGCCCTTGGGCGGAGCGGCCCGGGGCGGGAGGATGGGGACGTAGCCGGTACTGATCAGTGGGAGGAAGCAGCGTGAGCGAATCGGGCGCGGGCAAGAACGTCTCCGGCGAGGACGAGGTCGTCGACCTCTGCCGGGACCTCATCCGGATCGACACCAGCAACTACGGGGACCACTCGGGACCGGGCGAGCGCAAGGCGGCCGAGTGGGTCGCCGAGAAGCTGGCCGAGGTCGGGCTGGAGCCGCAGATCTTCGAGTCGCACAAGGGGCGCGCCTCGACCGTGGCCCGCATCGAGGGCGAGGACCCCTCGCGGCCCGCGCTGCTGATCCACGGGCACACCGACGTGGTCCCGGCCAACGCCGCCGACTGGACCTACGACCCCTTCGCGGGCGAGATCGCGGACGGCTGCGTGTGGGGCCGCGGCGCGGTCGACATGAAGGACATGGACGCGATGACGCTGGCCGTCGTGCGCGAGCGCATGCGCAGCGGCCGCAAGCCCCCCAGGGACATCGTCCTCGCCTTCCTCGCCGACGAGGAAGCGGGCGGCACCTACGGCGCCCGCCACCTCGTCGACAAGCACCCCGGGCTCTTCGAGGGCGTCACCGAGGCCATCGGCGAGGTCGGCGGGTTCTCCTTCACGGTGAACGAGAACCTGCGCCTCTACCTCGTGGAGACCGCCCAGAAGGGCATGCACTGGATGCGGCTCACGGTGGAGGGCACCGCGGGCCACGGCTCCATGACCAACAGCGACAACGCCATCACCGAGCTCTGCGAGGCCGTCGGCCGCCTCGGCCGCCATCAGTGGCCGGTGCGCGTGACCAAGACCGTCCGGCACTTCCTGGACGAGCTCTCGGACGCCCTCGGGACCCCGCTCGACCCCGACGACATGGACGCCACCCTCGCCAAGCTCGGCGGCATCGCCAAGATGGTGGGCGCCACCCTGCGCAACTCGGCCGCCCCGACCATGCTCGGCGCCGGCTACAAGGTGAACGTCATCCCCGGCCAGGCCACGGCTCACGTCGACGGCCGCTTCCTGCCGGGCTACGAGGACGAGTTCTTCGCCGACCTCGACCGGATCCTCGGCCCGCGCGTCAAGCGGGAGGACGTGCACGGGGACAAGGCCCTGGAGACGGACTTCGACGGGCGGCTCGTGGACGCCATGCAGAGCGCCCTGAAGGCCGAGGACCCGATCGCGCGCGCCGTCCCGTACATGCTCTCGGGCGGTACGGACGCGAAGTCCTTCGACGACCTCGGCATCCGCTGCTTCGGCTTCGCGCCGCTGCAGCTGCCGCCGGAGCTTGACTTCGCCGGGATGTTCCACGGCGTGGACGAGCGGGTGCCGGTCGACGGGCTCAAGTTCGGCGTGCGGGTCCTCGACCGGTTCATCGACAACGCCTGACGGCCCGTAATCGCGCGGATGTGCGCATTCCACTGAGAAGAGTGAATGCACTCATACGCTCGTAGCCCTGGTGATCCCTCCTCGTTACAGGTGGTGCGGTCCGCGGCTGGGACCGCACTTGCCTACTAGGAGGAACAATGCTCAAGAAGGTTGTCGCCGCTGCGGCTGCCACCGGTGGTCTGGTTCTCGCGGGTGCCGGCCTCGCCGCCGCCGACGCGGGCGCTCAGGGTGCGGCCATCGGCTCCCCCGGTGTCCTGTCCGGCAACGTCGTCCAGGTTCCGGTCCACGTGCCCGTGAACGTCTGCGGCAACACGATCTCCGTGATCGGCCTGCTCAACCCGGCCTTCGGCAACACCTGCGTCAACGCCTGACGCGTCTGAAGTAGTGGCCCCGGAGCGCATCCCAGCGCTCCGGGGCCGCCGGGCTTTCCGGCCCGGAGCACACCTCTTCGGCGCGGCAGGCGGGGGAGCCTGTACGGCCTGTGCGCCGACCGACACGTACACACCAGGGGACGAGTACAGATGCGACGACCGGTACAGGTCACGAGGAAGACGCTGATCACGATGGCGGCGGCGGGGGGCGTCCTCGCGATGGGCGGCGGCTACGCCCAAGCCGACTCCGGGGCGTCCGGACACGCCGCGAACTCACCGGGCCTGCTGTCCGGTAACAGCGTGCAGGCGCCGGTGGACGCACCGGTGAACGCCTGCGGCAACACGGTCTCCGTGATCGGCCTGCTCAACCCGGCCTTCGGCAACCGCTGCGCCAACACGTCGGCCACGCCGCAGCACCCGGGCCACCCGGGCGGCGGGGACGACGAGCACTGCGACGAGCCGGGCCACCCCGGCAACCCGGGCACCCCGGGCCACCCCGGCACTCCCGGTGGTCATACCCCCGGCAACCCGGGGACTCCGGGCGGTCACACCCCGGGCAACCCGGGTACTCCGGGCGGTCACACCCCCGGTAACCCCGGCACCCCGGGCGGTCACACGCCGGGCAACCCGGGTACTCCTGGCGGTCACACGCCGGGCAACCCGGGCAACCCGGGCACCCCGGGCAACCCCGGTACTCCCGGTGGTCACACCCCCGGCAACCCCGGCACGCCGGGCAATCCGGGCGGCCAGACTCCGGGCAACCCCGGCACTCCGGGTGGTCAGACCCCGGGCAACCCCGGCACCCCCGGTGGTCAGACCCCGGGCAACCCCGGCACCCCGGGCGGCCGGACCCCCGGGCTCGCCGCCACCGGCGCGGGTGACGTCATGACCGCCGGAATCCCGATCGCGGGCGGCCTGCTGCTGGCCGGAGCCGTGCTCTACCGGCGCGCCCGCAACGCCGCCTGACGGACACCGTGACGCGGGCCCCGCGGTCCGGGGCCCGCGTCACCAGGTCGCGCGGACCTGGCGGATGATCCGGCGGCGCAACCGCACGCGGCGGCTGCCGTCCCGGTACAGGGCCATCCGGTCCAGCTCCCAGTGGCCGTACTCGGCGTGGTCGGTCAACAGGCGGGTCGCCTCCTGGCGGGAGGTCCCGCGAGGCACGTACACGTGGACAAATTCGTATTCCGGCATCGCATCTATTGTGCGGGCACCGGCCTGCTACGGATAGCGTCTGCACTATGTCTGATGCCGCTCTGCCCACTGTTGCCGAGGTACGCGCCGCCGCCGAGGCGGTCAAGGCCGCTCTCGACCGTCACCTCGCCGCGGTCGAGAGCAGGGTCGGGGACGAGGACCCGGCCGTCTACGCCGCCTTCAACGAACTCGCCGCCGCCGCCGAGGAGTACGACGAACTCCTCTACGACCGCTACGACGAGGTCACCCCCTTCGAGATCCCCACGCCCGAGGACGGCGTCGCCTACGCCGGCCCCGCCGAACCCGCCGCCTTCAGCGTGCTCATCCGCCGCGACTACGCCGTCGTCGAACCGGCCCGCCTGATCGCCCAGGCCGAGCGCGTCGCCGCGCACGACCGGGACGCCGAACTCGTCGACGACCCGGGCACCGCGGGGGCGCTCGGCGTGCTCTTCGGGGAGTACGAGCCCGACGAGATCGCTTCCCGCTACAAGGAGTTCGGCCTGGAGGAAGGCGACTCCACCCTCTGGATCGCGGCGCTGGAGGAGGTCGCCGAACCGGGGGACTGGCTGAACTCGCCCTTCGGGCAGACCGATCCGCAGGACGTGGTGCACCGCTTCGACGTCAGTTCCGTCTTCGACGAGGACGCCGAGGACGAGGACTTCGACGAGGACGAGGAGGCCGCGGCCCCGGCACCGGCCTGAGCCCGGCGGCCTGAGCCCACCGGCCGCCGGCCGCGCACGCCGCATCCCCCGCCCCGCCGTCCTCGGCGCGGCGGGGGATCCGGCCCCTCCCGCTACTCCTGCGGCTGCTGGGCCGCCGTCAGGGCCCGCAGCAGACCCGTCAGACGGGTCGTACGGGGCTTCGGCAGCCCCTCGGCCACCGCGCGCGGCAGCGCCTGGTCCACCCCGTGCACCACCGACAGGTGCCGCTCGGCCCGCCCGAACGCCGTGTACACCCAGTCCCGGGACAGGGCCTGCGCCGCGTCCCCCGGCAGGACGACGACCACCGCGGGCCAGCGCGCTCCGACGGCCTGGTGCGCCGTCACCGCCCAGCCGAGCCGCACCTGCGACTCCACCCGCTCCTTCGGTACGACGGCCCGTGCGCCCGCCACCTCCAGGTGCAGCCCCTGCGCGTCGGCCGACACCACCCGGCCCGGCACGGCCCGTCCCGGCGCGGGGACGTGGACGACCCGGTCACCGGGATCGAAGCCGCCGAACCGCCCCGGGCCGGGGTTCAGCCGCTCCTTGAGGGCCGCGTTGAGCGCCCGGGTGCCCGCCGCGCCGCCGTGGCCCGGGGTGATCACCTGCACGGCGTCCGCGGGGATGCCGAAGGCGCGCGGCACCGATTCGGAGACCAGCTGCACGGTGCGGTGCACGGCCTCCCCGGCGTCGCGCACCGGGACGATGACGATCTCCTTGCCCGGGGCCTCGACCTGGTTCAGCTCCCCGACGCCGATCCCCGACACCAGCTCGCCGAGCGGGCCCGGGTCCGGAGTCCGGGACACCACCTGGGGGCAGGCGCGGGCGGCCAGCACATCGGCGAACACCCGCCCCGGCCCGGCGGACCCGAGCACCCCGGGGTCACCGGAGAGCACCAGACGGGCCCCGTCCGGCACCGACTCCACCAGGGCGGCGGCCGTCTCCACGTCCAGCTGCGGCGCGTCCAGCACGATGAGCAGGTCGAGGTCGAAGCGGCCGTCGGCGTCCCGGCCGGGGCCCTGGGCCCCCGAGAGCAGGCCCGCCACGCCCACGGCGTCGCCGGTGGGGGCGTGCGCGGCCAGGACGGCCCGCAGACCCAGCTTCCGGGCGGCCGCCAGCAGCGCCAGCGGCTCGGCGCGGGCCGCCTCGCCGCCGGTGTGGGTGACCAGGCCGTGTGCGGCGACGGCCCGGACCAGCTCGGCGCCGGGTCCGGAGGCCACCTCGGACCAGTCGGCCGGACCGCCGAAGGTGCCGGTCAGCCGGGCCAGGCCGTCGGCGAGGCTCTCCTCGGCCAGAGCGTGTTCCTCCAGGCCCACGAGGATCCGTACCGGCCGCGGCTCGTCCTCCTCGTCGCCGCCGGTGCCCCCGGCGTCCGCCGCCTGCGGGCCGGGCTCGCCCAGCGGTTCGTGGAACACCAGCACCGCGCCCTCCCCGACGGCCGCCTCCAGGGCCTCGGCGGGGGCCGGAACCCCGTACTGGGCCAGGGCCTTCTCCAGGACCGGGGCCTCCAGCGCGGTGTGCCCCTTGAGGGCGGCCTGGTCCAGGAGCCAGCCCAGCAGGGCCGCGCTCCGGCGCTCGTCGGCGGGACCGGCGCCGGGGCCCAGCAGGGCCTGCGCGAAGCCGTCGGCCTGCGCCGGGCGCACCCCGGGGACCGCGAGCAGCCGCCAGGGGTCCTCGGCGAGCAGGTCCGCGGCCCCCTCGCCGAGGGCCTCGGCAGCGGCTCCGGCGAGGGCTTCCGGGGCCCCGCCGCGGGCCAGTACGGAGCGCACCGCACCGATGTCCTCGGCGGTGGGGGCGGGCGCCGCGGCGGGGGCCGCGGCGGGGCGGGGCTGCGGGGGAGCGGGGGCCGGCCGGCGGGGGGTGGCGGGGGCCTCGTCGAAGAACACGGCGGAGGGCTTGGCGCCGCTCTCCACGGCCCGGACGGCGGCCAGCAGGTCGGCGGCCTTGCCGCTGAGCTTGGCGCCGGCGTCCACGGGGCCCTCGCGTTCCGCCTTGCGGCGGGCGATGCGTTCCCGTTCGATCTTCTGCGCGGCCAGTTCGGCCTGGGCCTCGCTGAGCCCGGGCGCTGCCGCTTCCGCGCTCTCCGCGCCCTCGCCCGCCTTCCCGGCCTCCGCGCCCTCGCCCGCCTTCCCGGCCTCCGCGGTCCCGTCGGCCGCGCCGGGCTCCTCCCCGTCCTCGGCCCCTGCCTCGGCACCACCGGAGGGGCTCGGGTCCGGCTCGGCGTCGTCGGCCGGGGCTTCGTCCCCCTCGCCGTCGGCGTCGGCCCGGGTCGTGTCCTGTTCCTCCGCCGCGTCGGGCGCGGCAGGCGCGTCGGGCTCCGGGGCCAGTGTGGCGGCCGCGCCCGTTTCCTCCGCGGCGGCGGGGTCGGCGGGGCCGGTGGCCTCGGGGTCCGTACTCACAGCGTGCTCCAGTCCTGATCGGGATAGCGGTGCACGGGCGCCGACACGTCGTCCAGAGCCCGGCAGATCTCCTCCGGAAGACTAAGGGCCTCCACCGACAGCGCCGCCCCGAGCTGCGCCGACGTCCGCGCGCCGACGATCGGGGCGACCACCCCCGGCCGGTCCCGGACCCAGGCCAGCGCCACCTGGAGCGGGGTGACGGCCAGGCCCTGCGCGGCCGTCACCACCGCGTCCACGATCCGCCCGGCGGCCTCGTCCAGGTACGGGCCCACGAAGGCGGCCAGCGACTGCGAGGCGCCCCGGGAGTCCGCCGGGGTCCCCTCCCGGTACTTGCCCGTCAGCACCCCCCGGCCCAGCGGGGAGGAGGGCAGCAGGCCCACCCCGAGGTCCAGCGCGGCCGGGAGCACCTCCCGCTCCACGCCCCGCTGCAGGAGCGAGTACTCCATCTGCGTCGACGCGAGCCGGGTCCGCGTCCCGGGCGCGGCCAGCTGCCAGGTCGCCGCCTTCGCCAGTTGCCAGCCGCTGAAGTTGGAGATCCCGGCGTAGCGGGCCCGGCCGCTGCCGACGGCCAGGTCCAGCGCCTGGAGGGTCTCCTCCAGCGGGGTCGCCGGGTCGAAGGCGTGCACCTGCCACAGGTCCACGTAGTCGGTGCCGAGGCGGTCCAGGGAGTCGTCCAGGGCGGCCAGCAGGTGCCCGCGCGAGCCGTCGAACCGCCGGTCCGGGTCCGGCACACTGCCCGCCTTGGTCGCGATGACCAGGTCCCGGCGCGGCACGAGGGAGCCCACCAGCTGCCCGAGGAGGTACTCCGCCTCCCCGCCGCCGTACACGTCGGCCGTGTCGACGAGCGTGCCGCCCGCCTCCCAGAACGTCTTCAACTGCTCGGCGGCGGCTTCCTCGCCGGTGTCACGGCCCCAGGTCAGGGTGCCGAGGCCGATCCGGGAGACGCGCAGTCCGGTGCGGCCGAGATGCCTCTGCTCCATGAGCGCTGAGACTACTGGGGCACTGCCGCGCGGCGGCCGGGCGCGCTACAGTCCCCCGCAGACCCACGTTACTGATCGGTAAAGCGGCACATCGTAAGGGGACGACACATGCGGCTCGGCATCAACCTCGGCTACTGGGGTGCGGGCATGGACGCCGACAACCTCGCCGTCGCACAGGAGGCGGACCGCCTCGGCTACGACGTCTGCTGGGCGGCCGAGGCCTACGGTTCCGACGCGGCCACCGTGCTCGCCTGGGTGGCCGCCCAGACGGAGCGGATCGACGTCGGCTCGGCCATCTTCCAGATCCCGGCCCGCCAGCCCGCCATGACGGCGATGACGGCCGCCACCCTGGACTCGCTGACCAAGGGCCGCTTCCGGCTCGGCCTCGGCGTCTCCGGCCCGCAGGTCTCCGAGGGCTGGTACGGGGTGAAGTTCGACAAGCCCCTCGCCCGGACCCGGGAGTACGTGGAGATCGTCCGCAAGGCGATGAGCCGCGAGCGCCTCTCCTACGACGGCGCGCACTGGACCCTCCCGCTGCCCGGCGGCCCCGGCAAGCCGCTCAAGCTCACCGTGCACCCCGAGCGCGAGCACATCCCGCTCTACATCGCCGCCATCGGGCCCAAGAACCTGGAGCAGACCGGCGAGATCGCCGACGGAGCCCTGCTGATCTTCCCGGCCGCCGAGCACCTGGAGGAGACGGCCCTGCGCCACATCCGCGCCGGGCGCGAGAAGGCCGGGCTGACCATGGACGGCTTCGACGTCTGCCCGACCGTGCCGCTGGCCCTCGGCGAGGACGTGAACGCCCTCGCGGACGTGTTCCGCCCCTACACCGCCCTGTACGTCGGCGGCATGGGCAGCCCCAAGCAGAACTTCTACAACCAGCTCGCCCAGCGCATGGGGTACGAGAAGGAGGCCGCCGAGATCCAGGCCAAGTACCTGGGCGGCGACAAGGAGGGCGCGGCGGCCGCCGTACCGCACTCGCTGATCGACTCGACCACCCTGCTGGGCTCCGTCGAGCGGATCGCGGACGGCATGCGCGCCTACGCCGACGCCGGTGTCACCACCCTGACGCTCGCCCCGGCCGGCTTCACCCTGGACGAGCGCCTCGCCGCCCTGCGCGCCGGGACCGAGGCCCTGGAACTGGCCGGACTGGCCTGAGCACGGACGCCGCCCGCGGCACCTGTGAGGTGCGGGGGCGGCGTCCGGATCGGGGTCTGCGGCCGTGGTGGGGGCTCGGGGGGTCTTCCCCGCCACGGCCGACACAGCCAACAACGCGCGGCCCGCCCCCGGGGTTACGCCCCGGGCCGCGGCCGCCCGGATCGTTCATTCGGCCGAGTCGGGGCGAGCCCTCGGTTGCCCGCCCGGCAGATCCGCATTTGACTCGTTCCATGCTCTCTGCCCGCAGCCTGTTCCAGGAGATCGTCGGCCACGACGACTCCTTCCAGCTGTTCTGCTCCATCGCCGCCAGCGGGGAGTCCCAGGGCGGCTGGGAGAACGCCAGGATCGCCGCCCTCGTCCCCGACGGCATGCGCGACCTCGCACCCAAGATCACCCGGCACGGAGCCGACGAGGACAAACACGGCCGGATCTTCCGGGCCCTGCTGCGCAACCGCGGCCTGGCCCCCGTCCCCGTACCGCCCGAGACCGACTACACCATGCTGCTGGAACGCCGCGGCATCGGCCTCGCGCACGACAGGCTGCGCCGCGAGGAAGCACTGAGCGAACGGGACATCGTCGTCTACCTCGCGCACAGCCGCGTCACCGAACAGCGCGCCTCCGAGCAGATGGTCCTGCTGGTGAACCACTTCGGCGACCACCCCGAGATCGGCAGGGCCGTCCGCCAGATCAGCGGCGACGAGGACAACCACCTGGCCTACTGCCACGAGGAACTGCTGCGCCTGGCCCGCGCCGGACACGGGCGGACCATCCAGCGGGTGCTGCGCGAGAGCGCGCTCGCCGAGATCGCCGTCCACCGCGACGTCAGCCTCGCCGTCATGGCCCACATGGGCCGGCTGCTGCGCTGGCCCGCGCCCAAGGCGGCCGCGCTGGCCGCCGGCATCCGCGGGGCGTACGCGTACGAGCGCTTCGCCGGCTGGCACCGGATGGTCGGCCTGCGCCCGCCGGAGCGGCGCGACGCCCTGGGCGGCGCACCCGCCGCCGCGCACGGCCGCGCGTAGGGCCGCTACAGCCAGCCGCGCCGCTTGAACATCCGGTGCAGGCCCGCGCACAGGCCCGCCATGAGCGCCAGCACCGCCGGGTAGCCCCAACCCTGCCGCAGCTCCGGCATGTGGTCGAAGTTCATCCCGTAGATCCCCGCGACCATGGTCGGGACGGCGGCCATGGCCGCCCAGGCGGAGATCTTGCGCATGTCGTCGTTCTGCCGGACCCCCATCTGCGCCAGGTGGGCGGCCAGCGCGTCCGACAGCAGCCGGTCCAGACCCTCGATGTACTCGTTGGCCTTCGTCAGGTGGTCCGCGACGTCACGGAAGAAGGGCTGCGAGTGCTCGTGCACGAACGGCACCTGCCCGAAGGCGAGCCGGTCCATCGGCTGCAGCAGCGGGCTCGTCGCCCGGCGGAACTCCAGCACCTGCCGCTTGAAGCCGTAGATCCGCGCGGCGGTGTTCTTGGAGTCCGAGGCGTTCGGCGCGAACACCTCCGCCTCCAGCTCCTCCAGGTCCGCCTGGAGCTCGGCCGCCACCTCGATGTAGTGGTCCACCACCGCGTCGGACACCGCGTACAGCACGGCGGTCGGCCCGTGCCGCAGCACCTGCGGCTCCTGCTCCAGCCGGTGCCGCACGGTCTTCAGCGCGGCCCCCTCGCCGTGCCGGACGGTGACCACGAAGGAGTCGCCTATGAAGACCATCAGCTCGCCGGTGGACACCGTGTCCGTGTCGTCGTCGTAGAGCACCGGCTTGAGGACCACGAACAGCGAGTCGTCGTAGACCTCCAGCTTCGGCCGCTGGTGCGCGGTCAGCGCGTCCTCCACCGCCAGCGCGTGCAGCCCGAACTCCCGGCTCACGTGATCGAATTCGCTCTCCGTCGGCTCGTGCATGCCCACCCACACGAACGCGTCTCCCGAGGCCCGCGCCTCGTCGAGGGCATCGGAGAAGTCCTCCGGTGCCGCGGAGCGGCGGCCGTCCCGGTACATCGCGCAGTCGACAATCACGCCGGGCATTCTCCCCCGACCGGGGCCCACCCGCACAACGGCGGCACGGCTTAGGCTTCCCCCATGGCCATGCTGATCCTCGTACGACACGGGCGGTCCACCGCCAACACCGCGGGCGTGCTCGCCGGATGGACCGCGGGGGTGACCCTGGACGACCACGGCACCGCCCAGGCCGCCGCACTCCCCGGACGGCTCGACGCGGTGCCCCTCGTGGCCGCCGTCACCAGCCCCCTGGAGCGCTGCCGCGAGACCCTCGCCCCCCTGCTGGCCGCCCGCCCCGGCCTGCCCCTGCACACCGACGACCGCATCGGCGAGTGCCACTACGGCGACTGGTCCGGCCGCAAACTCTCCGAACTCGCCGACGAACCCCTCATGAAGATCGTCCAGCAGCACCCCTCGGCCGCGGGCTTCCCCGGCGGCGAGTCCATGCGCGCCATGCAGGCCCGCGCCGTGGACGCCGTACGGGAGTGGAACGCCCGGATCGAGGAGGAGCACGGCAGCGACGCCGTCTACCTGATGTGCTCCCACGGCGACATCATCAAGTCCCTCGTCGCCGACGCCCTCGGCATGCACCTCGACCTCTTCCAGCGGATCCACGTCGACCCCTGCTCGGTCACCGCGATCCGCTACACCCCCACCAGGCCCTTCCTGCTGCGACTCGGCGACACCGGGGACCTCTCGCCCCTCGCCCCCCGCACCGCCCCGTCCCCCGACACCACGACCGAGGACGGCGGGAACGCCGTCGTGGGCGGCGGCGCGGGCGCGGCCTGATCGAACGGCGCAGTAGGGTGGCATGGCGCCCCCACACGGGCGCAGCCCTGCCCTGCCTCAGACTTGGAGACCGGTCGTGCCCCGTCAGGTGTTCCTTTACGACCCGCCGGACCGCTTCGTGGCCGGCACGGTCGGTCTGCCTGGACGCCGTACGTTCTTCCTGCAGGCCTCCGCGGGAGCCCGGGTCACCAGCGTCTCCCTGGAGAAGACCCAGGTCGCCGCACTGGCCGAGCGGATGGACGAACTGCTGGACGAGGTCGTGCGGCGCACCGGCGGGAACGCGCCCGTCCCCGCCGTCGCCTCCACCGAGGCCGCCGACACCGCCCCCCTCGACGTCCCCGTCGAGGAGGAGTTCCGCGTCGGCACCATGGCGCTCGCCTGGGACGGCGAGGAGCAGCGGATGATCGTCGAGGCCCAGGCCCTCGTCGAACTCGACGCCGGCTCCGACGAGGACCTCGCCGAGGCCGAGGAGCGGCTCCTCCAGGACGAGGAGAACGGCCCGCCGATGCTGCGCGTGCGCCTCTCCGGGGCCCAGGCCCGCGCCTTCGCCAAGCGGGCCCTGGACGTGGTCAACGCGGGCCGCCCCCCGTGCCCCCTGTGCAGTCTGCCGCTCGACCCCGAGGGACACGTGTGCCCGCGCCAGAACGGGTACCGGCGCCAGGTGTGAGCGCCGTGACCCCGATCGAGGAGCTGCTCACCCGCGGTGAGCTCACCGTCCGCGGCCGCATCGCCGAGGCCTCCAACGCCGTGCTGCTGTGCACGGTGGCCCACGAGGGCACGAGCGCGGAGTGCGTCTACAAGCCGGTCAAGGGCGAGCGCCCGCTGTGGGACTTCCCCGACGGCAACCTCGCCCGCCGCGAGCGCGCCGCCTACCTGGTCTCCGAGGCCACCGGATGGGGGCTCGTCCCCGCGACGGTCCTGCGCGACGGCCCGTACGGAGAGGGCATGGTCCAGCACTGGATCGACGCCGGGGAATCGCCGGAGGCCGGGCTGCTCGCGCTCGTCGAGGGCGAGGAGGCAGGGGAGGGCTGGAAGCCGGTCGCCCTCGCCGAGGTGGGGGAGGGCCGCACCGCCCTGCTGGTGCACGCCGACGACCCCCGGCTGCGGCGCCTGGCCGTACTCGACGCGGTGATCAACAACGGCGACCGCAAGGGCGGCCACCTGCTGCCCGCCCCCGACGGCAGGCTCTACGGCATCGACCACGGCGTGACCTTCCACGCCGAGGACAAACTGCGCACCCTGCTGTGGGGCTGGGCGGGGGAGCCGCTCACCGACGAGGCCCGGCAGGTGCTGGGCTCCCTGGAGGCGCAGCTGGCCGAGGGCGCCCCCCTCGCCACCCGGCTGGCCGAACTGATCACCCCGGTCGAGCTGGGCGCCGTACGGGCCCGTGTGGCCCTGCTGCTGCGCAACGGGACGCACCCGAAGCCCTCCGGACAGTGGCCGGCGATCCCCTGGCCGCCCGTCTGAGCGGCCACGACCCCCGACGCACAGAACCGGCCAGACCGCAAGATGGCCGATCAAGCCAACAGTGCTGCTCCGGTTCGTTTCCGGAACACTCGTCCGGTTAGGCTCGAAGCATGCATGCCTGGCCCGCTTCTGAGGTCCCCGCCCTGCCCGGCAAGGGCCGCGACCTCCAGATCCACGACACCGCGACCCAGGGGACGATCACCCTCGACCCCGGTCCCGTCGCCCGTATCTACGTCTGCGGGATCACCCCGTACGACGCGACCCACATCGGTCACGCGGCGACCTACAACGCGTTCGACCTCGTGCAGCGCGTGTGGCTCGACAACAAGCGGCAGGTTCACTACGTCCAGAACGTCACGGACGTGGACGACCCGCTCCTGGAGCGGGCGCTGCGCGACGGCCACGACTGGACCGAGCTCGCGGAACGCGAGACCGCCCTCTTCCGCGAGGACATGACCGCCCTGCGGATGCTGCCCCCGCAGCACTACATCGGCGCCGTCGAGGCCATACCCGGCATCGTGCCGCTGGTCGAGCGGCTGCGCGACGCGGGTGCCGCCTACGAGCTCGACGGGGACGTCTACTTCTCCGTGGAGTCCGACCCGCACTTCGGCGGGGTCTCCAACCTGGACGCCCAGGCGATGCGGCTGCTGTCCGCGGAGCGGGGCGGGGACCCGGACCGTCCGGGCAAGAAGAACCCCCTCGACCCGATGCTGTGGATGGCCGCGCGTCCCGGCGAGCCGAGCTGGGACGGCGGCTCCCTGGGCCGCGGACGCCCCGGCTGGCACATCGAGTGCGTCGCCATCGCCCTGGACCACCTGGGCATGGGCTTCGACATCCAGGGCGGCGGCTCCGACCTGGCCTTCCCGCACCACGAGATGGGCGCCTCGCACGCGCAGGTCCTGACGGGCGAAGCCCCGATGGCCAAGGCCTACGTCCACGCGGGCATGGTCGCGCTGCACGGCGAGAAGATGTCCAAGTCCAAGGGCAACCTGGTCTTCGTCTCCGCCCTGCGGCGGGCCGGCGTCGACCCGGCCGCCATCCGGCTGGCCCTCCTCGCCCACCACTACCGGGCCGACTGGGAGTGGACGGACGAGGTCCTCGCCGAGGCCGTGGCCCGGCTGGAGCGGTGGCGCGCGGCGGTCTCCCGGCCGGACGGCCTGCCGGCGGACGCCCTCGTCGAGGAGGTCCGCGAGGCCCTGTCGAAGGACCTGGACGCCCCGGCCGCGCTCGCGGCCGTGGACCGCTGGGTGGACGCCCAGAACGCCTCGGACGGCGACGACGAGTCGGCCCCGGGCCTGGTCTCCCGCACGGTCGACGCCCTCCTGGGCGTGGCCCTCTAGACCGGAGCAGTACGCACGGAGCGCGCCCCCCGGCCCGGCCGGGGGGCGCGCTCCGTCGTTGCGCCGCCCAGCGCGGCGCCGGATCCCTGCATGACGGTCACCGGAGGGTGCCGGGGGTCGGCGGGGCACGCGTAGAACTGCAAGGTGTACCCGCGGCCCACGGTTCGCCGGCCGGCCACAGCAGCGGACCGCCCACCGAACTCTCGTGCACGGTGGGCGAACCGGGCCGGGGCCGCTACGCCCCGTCGCCGTCCTCGCTCCCGTCGCCCCCGGAGGGGCCGTCCTGGTCCGCCGGGCCGTCCGGCTTCGGCTTCGGCTGGGGGCGGGGGCCGCCCGACAGGTCGCGGAAGTAGGAGCCCGTGTCACCGGCCGTCTCGGGACCCGCCGACGGGTCCCGCCGCCTCAGGTACCGCTCGAACTCCCGCGCGATCGCGTCCCCCGAGGCCTCCGGCAGGTCGGCGGTGTCCCGCGCCTCCTCCAGCGTCTGGACGTACTCCGCCACCTCGCTGTCCTCGGCGGCCAGTTGGTCCACCCCCAGCTGCCAGGCCCGCGCGTCCTCCGGGAGTTCGCCCAGCGGGATCCGGATGTCGATCAGGTCCTCCAGCCGGTTCAGCAGCGCCAGCGTCGCCTTCGGGTTCGGCGGCTGCGACACGTAGTGCGGCACCGCCGCCCACAGCGACACCGCCGGCATCCCGGCATGGGTGCAGGCCTCCTGCAGGACGCCCACGATCCCGGTCGGACCCTCGTACTTGGTCTCCTCCAGGTCCATCGTCCGCGCGAGGTCCGCGTCCGAGGTCACCCCGCTCACCGGAACCGGCCGGGTGTGCGGGGTGTCCCCGAGCAGCGCGCCCAGGATGACCACCATCTCCACGCCCAGCTCGACGGCGAAGCCGAGGATCTCCTCGCAGAACGACCGCCACCGCATGGACGGTTCGATGCCCCGCACCAGCACCAGGTCCCGCGGCTTCGCGCCGCCGATCCGGACCACCGACAGCCGCGTCGTGGGCCAGGTGATCTTCCTGACCCCGTTGTCCAGCCACACCGTCGGCCGGTTGACCTGGAAGTCGTAGTAGTCCTCGGCGTCCAGCGCCGCGAAGACCTCGCCCTTCCACTCCCGGTCCAGGTGCGCCACCGCACCGGAGGCGGCGTCACCCGCGTCGTTCCAGCCCTCGAACGCGGCCACCATGACCGGGTCGATCAGCTCGGGCACGCCCTCAAGCTCGATCACCCAGGTCTCCTTCCGAAGTTCCCTTGCGTACGTGGGCCAGCCTAAGCCTTGATGAGGCACCGGCCACAGCCCACGACAGAGGGGCGGTTCCCCTCGGAACCGCCCCTCTTCCCCACCTGCGGGACAGCTATGCCTACAGGCCCAGCATCTCCTCGACGCGGGTGCGCACGGCCTCGTCGTCCAGACCGCGGACCGTCACCGTGGTACGGCGGCGCAGCACGTCGTCGACCGTCTCGGCCCACTCGTGGTCACGGGCGTAGGCGACCTGCGCCCAGATCTCCGGACCGTCCGGGTGGATCCGCTCGGCCAGGGCCGGGTCCTCGTTGGCCAGGCGCGCGATGTCGAAGGCCAGCGAGCCGTAGTGCGAGGCCAGGTGGCGGGCCGTCAGCGGGTCCATGCGCGTGCCGGGCTCGCGGTCCACGAGCAGCCGGTGCGCGACGGCGTTCGGGTTGGCGACACCGGGCAGCGGGACGCGGCGCACCAGCGACTTCACCGGCTCCATGTCCTCGGTCAGCGGGCTGCCGGGCAGCTTGGCCAGCTTGTCCATGACCACACGGCCGATGTGACGGTACGTGGTCCACTTGCCGCCGGCCACCGACAGCATGCCGCCCGCGCCCTCGGAGACCACCGTCTCGCGCTTGGCCTTCTCGACGCCGCCGGGGCCGCCGGGCAGCACCCGCAGGCCGGCGAAGGCGTACGTCATCAGGGAGCGGTCGAGGTCGGCGTCCTTCACCGAGAAGGCCGCCTCGTCGAGGATCTGCTGGATGTCCGACTCGGTGGCGCGCACGTCCGCCGGGTCGCCCTCGTAGACCTCGTCGGTCGTACCGAGGAGCAGCTGGTCCTCCCACGGGAGGGCGAAGGTGATGCGGTACTTGTCGATCGGGGTGGCCATGGCGGCCTTCCACGGCGACTTGCGCTTCATGACGATGTGCGCGCCCTTGGACAGGCGGATCGACGGCATCGAGTGCTTGTCTTCCATGCGCCGCAGGTGGTCCACCCACGGGCCGGTGGCGTTGAGCACGACGCGCGCGTCGACCCCGAACTCGGTGCCGTCGAGACGGTCCTTGAGCTCGGCACCGGTGACCCGGCCGCGCGTCATGCGCAGGCCGGTGACCTCGGCGTGGTTCAGGACGACCGCGCCGGACTCGACGGCCGCGCGGACCGTCATGACCGCGACGCGGGAGTCGTTCATCTGGTGGTCGTAGTAGACCGCGACGGCCTTCAGGTTGTCCGTCTTCAGACCCGGGTTGTCGGCGACGGCGCGGGCCGGCGAGATGACCTTGCCGATCCCGTCGCCGAAGGCCGAGAGCGCCGAGTACGCGAACACGCCCGCGCCCAGCTTCGCCGCGCCGACCGGACCGCCCTTGTACACGGGCAGGTAGAAGGTCAGCGGGTTGACCAGGTGCGGGGCCACGTCCTTGGCCAGCACCCGGCGCTCGTGGTGGTTCTCGGCGACCAGCTTGACCGCGCCGGTCTGCAGGTAGCGCAGACCGCCGTGGACGAGCTTGGAGGAGGCGGAGGAGGTGGCGCCGGCGAAGTCGCCGGCGTCCACCATGGCGACCCGCAGACCCGACTGCGCGGCGTGCCAGGCCACCGAGGTGCCCAGGATGCCACCGCCGATGACGAGCAGGTCGTAGGTGGCCTTCGACAGCTGCTCACGGGTCTCGGCGCGGCTCGGGTTCGAACCGGCGGTCGGGTGCGTACCCAGGGCGGGAACGCTCTGCAGGGTGCTCATATCTCTTTCAGCTCCTCGTCGATTGACTCAGCTGGTGCGGTCAGCTGGCGTCTTCGTCGTCGACCCAGCCCATGGACCGCTCCACGGCCTTGAGCCAGCTCTTGTACTCGCGGTCCCGCTGCTCGGCGGGCATGCGCGGGGTCCACTCCGCCGCGCGGCGCCAGTTGGCGCGCAGGGCATCGGTGTCGGGCCAGAAGCCGACGGCCAGGCCGGCGGCGTAGGCGGCGCCGAGGCAGGTGGTCTCCGCGACCATGGGACGGACCACGGGGGCGTCCACGAAGTCGGAGAGGGTCTGCATCAGCAGGTTGTTGGAGGTCATGCCGCCGTCGACCTTGAGGGCCGCGAGCTCCACGCCCGAGTCCTTGGTCATGGCGTCGGTGATCTCGCGGGTCTGCCAGGCGGTGGCCTCCAGGACGGCACGGGCGATGTGCGCCTTGGTGACGTACCGGGTCAGGCCGGCGATCACACCGCGGGCGTCGGAGCGCCAGTACGGGGCGAACAGGCCGGAGAAGGCCGGTACGAAGTACGCGCCGCCGTTGTCCTCGACCGAGAGCGCGAGCGTCTCGATCTCGGCCGCGGTCTTGATCATGCCCATCTGGTCGCGCATCCACTGGACGAGCGAGCCGGTGACGGCGATGGAGCCCTCCAGGGCGTAGACCGGCTTCTGGTCGCCGATCTGGTAGCCGACCGTGGTCAGCAGGCCGCTGTAGGAGTTGATGACCTTGTCACCGGTGTTCATCAGCATGAACGTGCCGGTGCCGTACGTGGACTTGGCCTCGCCCTCGGCGAAACAGGTCTGGCCGAACAGGGCGGCCTGCTGGTCACCGAGCGCCGAGGCGACCGGGACGCCGGCGAGGACGCCGTCCTTGACGTGCCCGTAGACCTCGGCGGAGGACTTGATCTCCGGGAGGACGTTGAGCGGGACGCCCATGGACTCGGCGATCTTGTCGTCCCAGGCCAGGGTGTGCAGGTTCATCAGCATGGTGCGCGAGGCGTTGGTGACGTCGGTGACGTGCACGCCGCCCTGGGCGCCGCCGGTGAGGTTCCAGATGACCCACGAGTCCATGGTGCCGAAGAGGATGTCCCCGGCCTCGGCGCGCTCGCGCAGGCCCTCGACGTTGTCGAGCAGCCAGCGGACCTTCGGGCCTGCGAAGTACGACGCGAGGGGCAGGCCCGTCTCGCGGCGGAAGCGGTCCTGGCCGACGTTGCGGCCGAGCTCCTTGCAGAGGGCGTCGGTGCGGGTGTCCTGCCAGACCAGCGCGTTGTGCACCGGCTCGCCGGTGTTCTTGTCCCACAGGACGGTGGTCTCGCGCTGGTTGGTGATGCCGACGGCCTTGACGTCCGCGGCGGTGATCTCGGCCTTGGCGATGGCCCCGGCGACGACCTCCTGGACGTTGGTCCAGATCTCGGTGGCGTCGTGCTCGACCCAGCCCGGCTTCGGGAAGATCTGCTCGTGCTCCTTCTGGTCGACGGCGACGATGCGCCCGTCGCGGTCGAAGACGATGCAGCGGGAGGAGGTGGTGCCCTGGTCGATCGCGGCGATGAAGGGGCCGGTGCTGCTGGTCATGGTGGCTGCTCCTGGCAGATCTGTTGGGTTGGCGGAATCAGGAGGGCGGTGCGGATCTTGCGATCTTGCCGATGCTGATCAGGCGAACGCGATGTTGTACAGACCACCGGCGAGGGCGGCACCGACGAGCGGGCCGACGACCGGGATCCAGGAGTACCCCCAGTCCGAACCGCCCTTGTTGGGCAGCGGGAGCAGGGCGTGGACGATGCGCGGACCGAGGTCGCGCACCGGGTTGATGGCGTAGCCGGTCGGACCGCCCAGCGAGAGGCCGATGCCGACGACCACGAACGAGGTGATCAGGACGCCGATGACACCGAGCCCCTTGCCGTCGCCCTGGAGGCCCTGGGTCAGGATGGCCAGAACCAGAACGGCGGTACCGATGATCTCGGTCGCGAGGTTCTGCACGACATTACGGATCTCGGGGCCCGTGGAGAAGATGCCGAGCACCGGACCGGCCGTGTCGTGCGGGTGCGGGTCCTCGGGACCGAGCTTGGCGTCGCGGATGTGCTCCGGGTCGGCCAGGTGCACACGGAACTGGCCGTAGTACGTGATCCACATCAGGACCGCGCCGATCATGGCGCCCAGGAGCTGGCCGGCGAGGTAGACCGGGACGTCGCCCCACTCGCCGGTCTTGACGGCGATGCCGACGGTGACCGCCGGGTTGAGGTGCGCGCCGGAGAGCGGTGCGGAGACGTAGGCGGCGATCAGGACGGCGAAACCCCAGCCGAAGGTGATCGCGAGCCAGCCCGCGTTGCGGGCCTTGGAGCTCTTGAGCGTGACGGCGGCGCAGACGCCACCACCGAGCAGAGTGAGCAGGGCGGTACCTATGGTCTCGCCGATGAAGATGTCGGAGCTGGACACCCGCGACTCCTTTGTCTTACGTCCAGGGGTGGGCGGACACCGGGTCCCTCCGGTGGTCCACGCACTCGGTGAGTGCTGCACCGGTCCTTGGCCTCGCCATAGCCTAACGCGTATTGCCGGTAGGTGTTCGACAATGCCGACCGATGAACGGCAGTTTTCCGCCTGGGTGAAGAACGCGTCAAGGCCTGGCCAGGTCAAAGAACCGGATCGTTACCACTAGGTACGATCAGCCAAATTCAGCCATTGGGTGATCGGTAAAAGACAAAATCCACCCAAACGGCACGCGGTGGCGCCGCTGGGTGGATCAGGTGGATCAGGTCAAGCTCAGAACCGGCCCGCCCCGAGGTCGCGCGAAACCGACCGCGCGCAGTCCCGTACGGAGGCCACGAGCGCCGCCCGCGGCTCCCCGGACTCCCCGCAGACCCGCTCCACGGCCCCCGCCACCGCGACGGCGCCGACGGGCATCCGCCGCCGGTCGTGGATCGGCGCCGCCACCGAGGCGATGCCCTCCCAGGTCTCCTCGACGTCCGCGGCCCAGCCCCGGGCCCGCGTCAGGTCCAGGACCTCCTCGAAACCGGCGGCGTCGGTGACCGTACGGGGGGTGAACGCCTCCCGCTCCGCCTCCACGGCCTCCGTGTGCGCCACGGGGTCGTAGGCCGACAGGACCTTGCCCAGCGCCGTGGAGTGCAGCGGCTGCATCGCCCCCACCTCCAGCACTTGACGGCTGTCGTCCGGCCGGAACACGTGGTGCATGATCAGCACCCCGCTCTTGTGCAGCACCCCCACGTACACGCTCTCGCCGCTCGCCCGGGCCAGGTCGTCCGTCCAGACCAGCGCGCGGGCGCGCAGCTCGTGCACGTCCAGGTAGCTGTTGCCCAGGCGCAGCAGCTCCGCGCCCAGCTGATAGCGGCCCGAGGCCGGGTCCTGTTCGACGAAACCCTCGGCCTGCAGGGTGCGCAGGATCCCGTGCGCCGTGCCCTTGGCCAGGCCCAGGGAGGACGCCACGTCCGAGAGGCCCAGCCGGCGTTCCCCGCCCGCCAGGAGTCGCAGCATCGCAGCGGCTCGTTCGAGCGACTGGATGTTCCGTGCCATCGCGCAGCCTCCTGCTGACGTAGTTCGACAATGCTGAACACTATCGGTCGATGCCGACCTTGTGCATGGTCGGGCGGTTTCCGGTGCGCCGCGCGCCGCACCGTCCCCCGTCCGGGCCCCGCGCACAGAATGCAGTCCGCCACGTGGGACGACCGCACCGGGTCCGGTGCGGCGCGGTTACCCTGACGGCGTGCACCCTTGACACAGAGGGGGTGCAAAGCCGACAGCCGTCGCATCCCAGGGAGCTCAACCATGGCCTCGTTGCCGAACCCGCCCGCTGACACCCAGACCCGGGCCGATGCCCTCCGGGAGGCGCTCGCGACCCGTGTGGTCGTCGCCGACGGAGCCATGGGAACGATGCTCCAGGCGCAGGACCCCACGATGGAGGACTTCCAGCAGCTCGAAGGCTGCAACGAGGTCCTGAACGTGACGCGCCCCGACATCGTGCGCTCCGTCCACGAGGCGTACTACTCGGTGGGTGTGGACTGCGTCGAGACGAACACCTTCGGTGCGAACTTCGCGGCGCTCGCCGAGTACGACATTCCCGAGCGGAACTTCGAGCTGTCGGAGGCCGGTGCGCGGATCGCGCGTGAGGTGGCGGACGAGTTCACCGCTTCGACGGGTCAGCAGCGGTGGGTGCTGGGTTCCATCGGCCCGGGCACCAAGCTTCCCACCCTGGGCCACATCACTTACGCGCAGATCCGTGACGCCTATCAGATCAATGCGGAGGGTCTGATCTCCGGCGGGGCGGATGCCCTGCTGGTGGAGACCACGCAGGACCTGCTGCAGACGAAGTCCTCGATCATCGGTGCCCGGCGCGCGATGGAGGCCCTCGGGGTCAGCGTTCCGCTGATCTGCTCCGTCACCGTCGAGACCACCGGCACGATGCTCCTGGGTTCGGAGATCGGCGCGGCGCTGACGGCGTTGGAGCCGCTGGGGATCGACATGATCGGTCTGAACTGCGCGACCGGCCCCGCGGAGATGAGTGAGCACCTGCGCTACCTGGCGCGCAACGCCCGTATCCCGCTGTCCTGCATGCCGAACGCGGGTCTGCCGGTGCTGACGAAGCAGGGTGCGCACTATCCGCTGTCGGCTCCTGAGCTGGCGGATGCGCAGGAGACGTTCGTGCGTGAGTACGGTCTGTCTCTGGTCGGCGGCTGCTGTGGCACCACTCCGGAGCATCTGCGGCAGGTGGTGGAGCGGGTGCGTGGCACGGCCGTCACCGCGCGCAGCCCGCAGCCCGAGCCGGGTGCCGCTTCGCTGTATCAGACGGTGCCGTTCCGGCAGGACACCTCGTACATGGCGATCGGTGAGCGGACGAACGCGAACGGGTCGAAGAAGTTCCGTGAGGCGATGCTGGAGGCGCGCTGGGACGACTGTGTGGAGATGGCCCGGGACCAGATCCGTGAGGGCGCGCACATGCTCGATCTGTGTGTGGACTACGTCGGGCGTGACGGTGTCGCGGACATGCAGGAACTCGCCGGGCGTTTCGCGACCGCCTCGACGCTGCCGATCGTGCTGGACTCCACCGAGGTTCCGGTGATCCAGGCCGGTCTGGAGAAGCTGGGCGGGCGTGCGGTCATCAACTCGGTCAACTACGAGGACGGTGACGGGCCCGAGTCCCGCTTCGCGAAGGTCACGCAGCTGGCGCGGGAGCACGGTGCCGCGCTGATCGCGCTGACGATCGACGAGGAGGGCCAGGCCCGCACGGTCGGGCACAAGGTCGCCATCGCCGAGCGTCTCATCGCCGACCTGACGGGGAACTGGGGGATCCGCGAGTCGGACATCCTCATCGACACGCTCACGTTCACGATCTGCACGGGGCAGGAGGAGTCCCGTAAGGACGGCATCGCGACGATCGAGTCGATCCGTGAGCTCAAGCGCCGCCACCCCGACGTGCAGACCACCCTCGGTCTGTCGAACATCTCCTTCGGCCTGAACCCGGCCGCGCGTGTCCTGCTGAACTCCGTGTTCCTCGACGAGTGTGTGAAGGCGGGTCTGGATTCGGCGATCGTGCACGCGTCGAAGATCCTGCCGATCGCCCGGTTCGACGAGGAGCAGGTCACCACCGCCCTGGATCTGATCTACGACCGCCGTGAGGGTGACTACGACCCGCTGCAGAAGCTGATGGCCCTCTTCGAGGGCGTCAACACCAAGTCCCTGAAGGCCGGCCGCGCCGAGGAACTCCTCGCCCTGCCGCTGGATGAACGCCTCCAGCGCCGCATCATCGACGGCGAGAAGAACGGTCTGGAGGCCGACCTCGACGAAGCCCTGCGGACACGCCCGGCCCTGGACATCGTCAACGACACGCTCCTGGAAGGCATGAAGGTCGTCGGTGAGCTGTTCGGCTCCGGCCAGATGCAGCTGCCCTTCGTCCTGCAGTCGGCGGAGGTGATGAAGACGGCCGTCGCCTACCTCGAACCGCACATGGAGAAGACGGACGACGAGGGCAAGGGCACGATCGTGCTGGCCACCGTCCGCGGGGACGTCCACGACATCGGGAAGAACCTCGTCGACATCATCCTGACGAACAACGGCTACAACGTCGTCAACATCGGGATCAAGCAGCCGGTCTCCGCGATCCTGGAGGCCGCGCAGGAACACAAGGCCGACGTGATCGGCATGTCGGGTCTCCTGGTCAAGTCCACCGTGATCATGAAGGAGAACCTGGAGGAGCTCAACCAGCGCAAGCTGGCCGCGGACTACCCCGTCATCCTCGGCGGCGCCGCCCTCACCCGCGCCTACGTCGAACAGGACCTCCACGAGATCTACGAAGGCGAAGTCCGCTACGCACGCGACGCCTTCGAAGGCCTCCGCCTCATGGACGCCCTCATCGCCGTCAAGCGAGGCGTCCCCGGTGCCGCCCTCCCCGAGCTCAAGCAGCGCCGCGTCGCCAAGCGGACCAGCCCCGCCCTCCAGGAGGAGGAGCCGCAGGAGCCGGGCGGCCGCTCCGACGTGGCCGTCGACAATCCCGTCCCCACGCCGCCCTTCTGGGGCACCCGCGTGGTCAAGGGCATCCCGCTCAAGGACTACGCCTCCTGGCTGGACGAGGGCGCCCTGTTCAAGGGCCAGTGGGGTCTGAAGCAGGCCCGCGCGGGCGGTGCCACGTACGAGGAGCTCGTCGAGAGCGAGGGCCGTCCACGCCTGCGCGGCCTCCTGGAGAAGCTGCACACCGAGAACCTGCTCGAAGCGGCGGTCGTCTACGGCTACTTCCCCTGCGTCTCCAAGGGCGACGACCTGATCATCCTCGACGAGCAGGGCAACGAGCGGACCCGCTTCACCTTCCCTCGCCAGCGCCGCGGCCGGCGCCTGTGCCTCGCGGACTTCTTCCGCCCCGAGGAGTCCGGCGAGACCGACGTGGTCGGCCTCCAGGTGGTCACCGTGGGTTCGAAGATCGGCGAGGCCACCGCCAAGCTGTTCGAGTCCGACTCCTACCGCGAGTACCTGGAGCTGCACGGCCTGTCCGTCCAGCTCGCCGAGGCCATGGCCGAGTACTGGCACGCCCGCGTCCGCGCCGAGCTCGGCTTCGGCGGCGAGGACCCGGCCGCCGTGGAGGACATGTTCGACCTCAAGTACCGGGGAGCCCGCTTCTCCCTCGGCTACGGCGCCTGCCCCGACCTGGAGGACCGGGCGAAGATCGCCGACCTCCTCCAGCCGGAGCGGATCGGCGTCCACCTCTCGGAGGAGTTCCAGCTCCACCCCGAGCAGTCCACCGACGCCATCGTGATTCACCACCCCGAAGCGAAGTATTTCAACGCACGCTGAGACGGACCGGCGTACACTGGTCGGTCCCATACAGGCCGGTCACCTGGTACCGAGGGGTTGCCCCCACGGCGAGGTGACCGGCCTTGTCGTCCCCTACGAGAGGCGTACGCATGACCAGCACCGTTCCCGCTCCCGTCGCCCGCACGGCGGACGGGCACGCCCTGCAGGCGGTGCTCCTCGACATGGACGGCACCCTCGTGGACACCGAGGGCTTCTGGTGGGAGATCGAGGCCGACATCTTCCGGGAACTCGGCCACCGGCTCGACGACTCCTGGCGCGACATCGTGGTCGGCGGCCCCATGAGCCGCAGCGCGGCCTTCCTCATCGAGGCCACCGGGGCCGCCATCGGCCTCGCCGAGCTGAGCGTGCTGCTCAACGAGCGCTTCGAGGCCCGCATCGCCGACCAGGTCCCGCTGATGCCCGGTGCCGAACGGCTGCTGAGCGAACTGGCCCGGCACAACGTGCCCACCGCCCTGGTCTCCGCCTCCCACCGCCGGGTCATCGACCAGGTGCTGCTCACCCTCGGCCGCGACCGGTTCACCATGACCGTCGCCGGGGACGAGGTCCCGCGCACCAAGCCGCACCCCGACCCGTACCTGCTGGCCGCCAGCACCCTGGGCGCGCACCCCTCGCGGTGCGCGGTCATCGAGGACACCGCCACCGGGGTCGCGGCCGCCGAGGCCGCCGGCTGCCGGGTCGTGGCCGTGCCCTCCGTCGGCCGGATCGAGCCGGCCCCGGGCCGCACCGTCGTGGCCTCGCTCGAAGACGTGGACCTGCCGTTCCTGCGGTCCCTCATCACTCCGCTGAACTAACCGCGCACGCTCCGTACCGAACGGAACGGGGGTGGGGCCAAGGTCCCACGAGAGGATCTTCCGCCCCCACCCCCGGAGGCCGAAATTCCATCCTGCCCGGGAGCGTTGCAGCGGGTGACCTTGGTCACCCGGGGAGCCCCGGAGGGGCCCGCCGGAGTGCCCCGAGCCCTTCCCATGTGTCCGGATTGATCATCTCCTGACCCCATCTGCGAAGACTCCGGCATAAGCGGTCAGTCCGCTCCCATCACGGTGCGATTACGCCCCAACTCCTGCCGGTTCCAGCCATCCCGTCCCGGGCCACTAATGTCGATGCGGGCACTCCGCACGCACCTCTGCCGCACCGGCCGCACACCCCTGCGCCGGTACCGCGTGGACCGATCGTCAAACACCGGCCCGATCGTTCCGCCCTCACCGGGCGACCGCCGCGAAGTGCCCTCTACGCCGCTTTGACCAAGTGCCGGGTGAGGGAGTACTTCCAGCATGAACCGCAAGACCATGGTGCTGACGGCCGCGATCGGCCTGCTCACCCCCGCGCTGTCCGCATGCGGCAGCGCGAGCGGCGGAGGAGCAGCGTCCGGAGCGATCGTCGTCGGGACCACCGACCGGTTCGAAGCCGCCGACTACGCCCCCGCCCCCTTCGACCCCGCCTACGCCTACGACGCCGGTGCCTGGAACGTCCTGCGCCAGACCGTCCAGACGCTGATGCACACCCCGCGGGGCGGCGGCCAGCCCGTCCCCGAAGCCGCGTCCGACTGCCGCTTCACCGACACGGGCAACGAGAGCTACCGCTGCGTCCTGCGGCCCGACCTGAAGTTCGCGAACGGCGACCCGCTCACCGCCAAGGACGTCAAGTTCTCCATCGACCGCGTCCTGGCGATCAAGGCGGAGAACGGCCCCTCCTCCCTCCTCTCCACCCTGGACACCGTCGAGGTCAAGGGCGCCGACACGGTCGTCTTCCACCTGAAGACCGCCGACGCGACCTTCCCGTACAAGCTCTCCACCCCCGCCGCCGGCATCGTCAGCGAGAAGAACTACGACGCCAAGAAGCTGCGCCCCGGCTTCGCCGTCGACGGCTCCGGCCCGTACACGATGAAGGCCGAGGTCAAGGACGACCACCTCGTCCGCGCCGTCTTCACCAAGAACCCGCACTACAAGGGCGACATCAAGCTGCAGAACGACAAGGTCGAGCTGCGCACCTTCGCGGACTCCGCGTCCATGGGCAAGGCCCTCACCGACGGCTCCGTCCACATGGTCTCCCGCACCCTGGCGCCCGCCCAGATCGCCGACTTCTCCGCCAAGCCGCCCAAGGGCGTCAAGCTCGTCCCCATGCCCGGCCTGGAGATCCGCTACCTCGGCTTCAACACCGACGCCCCGGTCGTCAAGGACAAGGCCGTACGCCAGGCCCTCGCCGCCGCCGTCGACCGCAACAACGTCATCTCCAAGGTCTACGGCAAGTCCGCGCAGCCCCTGTACTCGCTGGTCCCCACCACCGTCACCGGCCACGTCAACTCGTTCTTCAACAAGTACGGCGAGGCCAACACCGCCAAGGCCGCGAGCCTGCTCAAGGACGCCGGGATCAAGACCCCCGTCAAGCTCACCCTGAACTACACCAAGGACCACTACGGCGACGGCACCGCCGCCGAGTTCGAGGCCCTCAAGACCCAGCTGAACTCCACCCAGCTGTTCGACATCACCGTCCAGGGCAACGACTGGTCCGACTTCCGGCCCGCGCAGAAGAAGGGCGACTACGCCGCCTACGGGCTCGGCTGGTTCCCCGACTACCCGGACGCCGACAACTTCCTCGCCCCCTTCCTGGAGGCCGACAACTTCCTGGGCACGCCGTACGCCAACACCACGGTGCGCACCAGGCTCATCCCCGACTCCCGGCGCGCGGCCGACCGCAACACCGCCGCACCCGCGATCGCGGACATGCAGGACATCGTCGCCGAGGACGTACCCGTCCTGCCCCTGTGGCAGGGCAAGCAGTACGTCGCCGCACGCGACGGGATCACCGGGGTGGAGTGGTCGGTCAACGCCATCTCCGACCTCCAGCTGTGGGAACTCGGCCGGGGTGTCAGCGGCTGAGACCGGCAGGAACCGGCGGCGGACGTCGCAGGCCGGCGCAACGACCAGACAAGACTGTGAAGGACATTCGCGTGAAGAGACGTAACCAGTGGTTGGCGGCCCCGCTCGGCGCGGCCACCGCCGCCGCGCTGCTCAGCGGTTGCGGTTCGACCGATGGCGCCAACGCCGGCAGCGGCAAGGGCGTGGTCATGGGGATATCCGACAAGGTGAAGTCGACCGACCCGGCCGCGGGCTACGACCCGGGTTCCTGGCTGCTCTTCAACAACGTCTTCCAGTCGCTGCTCAGCTTCCCCAAGGGCGGCACGACCCCCGAGCCCGACGCCGCGCAGTCCTGCGGCTTCGAGGGTGCCGACAGCAAGCAGTTCAAGTGCGTCCTGCGCACCGGCCTGAAGTTCAGCAACGGCCACAGCCTCACCTCGAAGGACGTCAAGTTCTCCTTCGAGCGCACGCTGAAGATCAACGACGACGCGGGCCCGGCCGTCATGCTGTCCTCGATCGCCGGCATCGACACCCCGGACGAGAAGACCGTCGTCTTCCGCCTCAAGACGTCCGACGCGACCTTCCCCAGCAAGATCGCATCGGGCGCGGGCTCCATCGTCGACCACGCCGAGTACCCGGCGAACAAGCTCCGCACCGACGGCAAGGCCATCGGCTCCGGCGTCTACAAGCTGGACTCCATCAACGAGAAGAGCGCCAGCTTCTCCGTCAACGAGTCCTACAGCGGCAAGGCCAAGGCCAAGAACACCGGCGTCACGCTGAAGTTCTTCAACGGCGACCAGGCCGGCCTCAAGACGGTCCTGGAGAGCGGCGACGTCGACTTCGCCTTCCGCGGCCTCGCCGCCAAGGACATCGCCGCCCTCGCCGCCGTCAAGACCGGCGACAACAAGGTCGACGTCGTCCAGGGCACCGGCGCCGAAGTCGAGCACATGGTCTTCAACGTCAACGACCCCGTCGTCGGCAAGCTCCCGGTGCGCAAGGCCATCGCCTACCTCATCGACCGCGAAGCGCTCGTCAAGGACGTGTACGCGGGCACCGCCGCCCCGCTCTACTCCATCGTCCCCGCCGGCATCGCCGGACACACCACCCCCTTCTTCGACCGCTACGGCGGCAGCCCCCAGGTCGAGAAGGCCAAGGCGGTCCTGAAGGCCGCCAACATCACCGGCAAGGTCAAGCTCACCCTGTACTCCACGCCGTCCCGCTACGGCCCCTCCACCGACCAGCAGTTCCAGGTCATCGCCAAGCAGCTCAACGACAGCGGCCTCTTCGAGGCCGACATGAAGTCCGTCGAGTACGAGCAGTACGAGAAGGACATCCAGGACGGCAAGTACGGCGTCTACGTCAAGGGCTGGGTCCCCGACTACCCGGACGCCGACAACTTCACGCAGCCGTTCTTCGGCCCGGACAACGTCCTGCACAACAACTACGACAACAAGGAGATCACCGGGACGCTCATCCCGGCGACCAACACCAAGTCCGACCGCACCGCGGCCAACACGGACTACACCCGTCTCCAGGACATCGTCGCCGACGAGCTCCCGCTCATCCCGCTCTGGCAGGGCAAGCAGTACGCCGTCACCCGCCAGAACGTCACCGGCCTCCAGTGGTCCCTGGACGCCTCCACGGTCTTCCGCTTCTGGGAGATCAGCAAGGGCTGACCCGGCCCCGCGCACGACGAAGGGCCGGCAGCCGCCCACGCGGCCGCCGGCCCTTCCGCGATCCCGCCCCGCTACTGGGCGCCGGGACGCACCAGCCCGCTCTCGTACGCGTACACCGCCGCCTGCACCCGGTCCCGCAGCCCCAGCTTCGTCAGCACGTGACCCACGTGCGTCTTCACCGTCGTCTCGCTCACGAACAGGTCCGCCGCGATCTCCGCGTTCGACAACCCCCGGGCCACCAGCTTGAGCACCTCCACCTCGCGCTCCGTCAGCGTCCCCAGCGTGTCCGGCAGACTCTCCTCACCCGACGGCAGGTGCCCCGCGTACTTGTCCAGCAGCCGCCGCGTGATGCTCGGAGCCAGCATCGCCTCGCCCCCCGCGACCACCCGGATCGCCTGCACCAGCTCGTTCGCCGGGGCGTCCTTCAGCAGGAAGCCGCTCGCCCCCGCCCGCAGCGCCTCCACCACGTACTCGTCCAGGTCGAACGTCGTCAGCACCAGCACCTTCGCCGGCCCGTTCCGCTCCGGACCCGTGATCTGCCGCGTCGCCTCCACCCCGTCCATCCGCGGCATCCGGATGTCCATCAGCACCACGTCGGGCTGCAGCGCCCGCACCTGGTCCAGCGCCTGCAGACCGTCCCCGGCCTCACCCACCACCACCAGGTCCTGCTCGGCCTCCAGGATCATCCGGAAACCGGTGCGCAGCAGTGGCTGGTCGTCGACCAGCAGGACGCGGATCGCCACGGGGTGTACCTCGAATTCGTCGGACGGCATCGGCGGACCCCGCCCATTGTGCCCTGACCGGACGATCAGGAACCGGCCGGCCGGTCCGCCCCCGGCCTCGGCGTGATCACCAGCGGATACGCCGGGGGAGTCCCCCCGAACTCCGGACACACCGCCTGATGATCACACCAGCCGCACAGCTTCGTCGGCCGCGGCCGCCAGTCCCCCGTCTCCGTCGCCTCGCTGATGGCCTCCCACAACGCGTGCAGCTTGCGCTCCACCCGCTCCAGATCCGCCACCACCGGGTCGTACGTCAGCACGTCCCCACTGCCCAGGTACACCAGCTGCAGCCGCCGCGGCACCACCTGCTTCAGCCGCCACACCACCAGCGCGTAGAACTTCATCTGGAACAGCGCGCCCTCGGCGTACTCCGGCCGCGGCGCCTTCCCCGTCTTGTAGTCGACGATCCGCACCTCACCCGACGGCGCCACATCCACCCGGTCGATGATCCCCCGCAGGCGCAGCCCCGACTCCAGCTCCGTCTCCACGAAGAACTCCCGCTCCACCGGCTCCAGCCGCGTCGGGTCCTCCAGCGTGAACCACCGCTCCACCAGCGCCTCGGCCTCCGTCAGCCAGCGCGCCAGCCCCGCACCCTCGTCCCCCTCGGGGAACAGCTCCGCCAGCTCCGGCTTCGCCTGCAGCAACCGGTCCCACTGCCCCGGGACCAGGGCCTTCGCCACCGGCGCCGTCCGCTCCGCCGCGGGATGATCGAAGAGCCGCTCCAGCACCGCGTGCACCAGCGTGCCCCGCGTCGCCGCCGCACTCGGCTTCTCCGGCAGCTTGTCGATCACCCGGAACCGGTACAGCAGCGGACACTGCATGAAATCACCCGCCCGCGAAGGCGACAGCGAGGTGGGCCGGGCAGCAGCCGGGGAAGGATCGGCACCGGGGATCGTCGTCATGCGGGAAACCCTACGGCCCACCGCCGACAGCACGCGCATACCATCGACTCCGGCGCCCTCGCACTGCATGATCGGAGCATCACACCGCGCTACCGCACCAAGCGCCCAACCCACGACGTGGACCACACTGGAACCACCGGCACCGAACGAAGGACAACCGTGGCAGACACCGACGAAACCGGCGAGCGCACGGCCAAGCGCTCCGACCCGGGCGGCGGGATCCTCATGGGCCGCCCCTTCGGCGTACCCGTCTACGTCTCGCCCAGCTGGTTCCTCGTCGCCGCCCTCATCACCTGGGTCTTCGGCGACCGGCTCGACCAGGTCCTGCCCGACCTCGGGCCCGCCCGCTACCTCGTCTCCCTCTTCTTCGCCGTCGCCTTCTACGCCTCCGTCCTCGTCCACGAACTCGCGCACACCATCGCCGCGCTCCGCTTCAAACTCCCCGTGCGCCGCATCCAGCTCCAGTTCTTCGGCGGAGTCTCCGAGATCGAGAAGGAATCCGAGACACCCGGCCGCGAATTCGTCCTCGCCTTCGTCGGCCCCCTCCTCT
The DNA here is from genome assembly GCF_002803845.1 of Streptomyces lavendulae subsp. lavendulae. Taxonomy (GTDB): domain Bacteria; phylum Actinomycetota; class Actinomycetes; order Streptomycetales; family Streptomycetaceae; genus Streptomyces; species Streptomyces lavendulae. Next base: position 6,542,436 of record NZ_CP024985.1, read on the forward strand.
CCCTCGTCCTCGCCGGACTCTTCTACCTCGGCATGAAGGCCGTCGACCCCGCCACCGTCCCCGGCGTCCTCCTCGCCGGCCTCATGATCTCCAACCTCCTCGTCGCCGCCTTCAACCTCCTGCCCGGCCTCCCCCTCGACGGCGGACGCATGCTCCGCGCCGTCATCTGGGGCATCACCGGCAAACCCATGACCGGCACCGTCGCCGCCGCCTGGGTCGGCCGCGGCCTCGCCGTCACCGTCCTCCTCGGCCTCCCCCTGCTCACCCACACCGGACTCCTCGGCAACCGCACCCAGGAGATCGGCGGCATGGACACCGTCATGGACGCCCTCCTCGCCGCCATCCTCGCCGCGATCATCTGGACCGGCGCCGGCAACAGCCTCCGCCTCGCCCGCCTGCGCGAACACCTCCCCGAACTCCAGGCCCGCGCCCTCACCCGCCGCGCCATCCCCGTCGAGAACGCCACCCCGCTCTCCGAGGCCCTCCGCCGCGCCAACGAAGCAGGAGCCCGCGCCCTCGTCGTCGTCGACGGCCACGGCGACCCCACCGCCATCGTCCGCGAGACCGCCATCGCCTCCGTCCCCGAACACCGCCGCCCCTGGGTCGCCGTCAGCACCCTCGCCCAGGACCTCACCGACGGCATGAAGGTTTCAGCCGAGCTCACCGGCGAAGAACTCCTCGACCACCTCCGCACCACCCCCGCCAGCGAATACCTCGTCCTCGAAACCACCGGCGAGATCTACGGCGTCCTGTCCACCCTCGACGTCGAGAAGGCCTTCGTGAAGGCCATGGCGCGGCCCCAGTCCTGAAGCCAATACACTGGTCACATGTCCGAACCGACCGGTGCCGCCCGCCGACGCGGGCCCTTCGAGGTCGGGGACCAGGTTCAGCTCACCGACCCCAAGGGCCGCCACTACACGTTCACGCTCGAAGCCGGGAAGAATTTCCACACCCACAAGGGTTCCTTCCCGCACGACGAGCTGATCGGTGCTCCCGAGGGCAGTGTTGTCCGCACCACGGGCAACGTCGCGTACCTCGCGCTGCGCCCCCTGCTCCCCGACTATGTCCTGTCCATGCCCCGCGGCGCCGCCGTGGTCTACCCCAAGGACGCGGGCCAGATCCTGGCCTTCGCCGACATCTTCCCCGGCGCCCGCGTCGTGGAAGCAGGAGTGGGCTCCGGCTCCCTGAGCAGCTTCCTGCTGCGCGCCATCGGCGACCAGGGCATGCTCCACAGCTACGAGCGCCGCGCGGACTTCGCCGAGATCGCCACCGCCAACGTCGAACGCTACTTCGGCGGCCCCCACCCCGCGTGGCAGCTGACCGTGGGCGACCTCCAGGACAACCTGTCCGACACCGACGTCGACCGCGTGATCCTCGACATGCTCGCCCCCTGGGAGTGCCTGGAGGCCGTCTCCAAGGCCCTCGTCCCCGGCGGCATCCTCTGCTGCTACGTGGCCACCACCACCCAGCTCTCGCGCACCGTCGAGTCCATCCGCGAATTCGGCTGCTACGCCGAACCGCAGCCGTGGGAATCGATGATCCGCAACTGGCACGTCGAGGGCCTCGCCGTCCGCCCGGACCACCGGATGATCGGCCACACCGGCTTCCTCGTCACCGCCCGGCGCCTCGCCGACGGCGTCGAGCCCCCCATGCGCCGCCGCCGCCCCTCCAAGGGCGCCTACGGCGAGGACTACGACGGCCCCGGCAGCGACCGCTCCGCCTAGGCCCCGCCCTCACGCCCAACACGAAAGCGCTGTGGCGCAGTTCCCCGGACCACCCGGAGAACTGCGCCACAGCGCCTTTTCGTTGCACCCGGGACACCGACCCGGACCCGGCCGTTCCACCCCGGTGTGAGGTATGGCACGATGCTGGCTCCCCGTCACCCTTCGCACAGGAGACACCCCGCGTGCTGCACAGCCCCACCCCGCCGAACCCGGCACTGGACGTCCTGGCGCACCACCACACCCGACCCGTCCACTGGGTCGCCACCGCCTGCGCCATGGCGGCCGTCATAGCCGGCGCGGGACTGCTCCAGCCGGACCGGGCCACCGGGGCCACCCCCGGCCCCACCGCCGCGAGCGGCCCGCCGGCCACCGCCCCCGACGCGCACGCCGTCACCTACCCCCTCGACTGCAAGGGGGCCCCGCAGGCCGTCACGGACACCGCCGAAGGCGACCTCGACGGCGACGGCAACCCCGAGACGGTCGCCGCCGTACGCTGCGACGCCGGCTCCGGCACCCCGCCCCACGCGATCTACGTACTCGCCCGGGGCAAGGAAGCGGGCGCCGCCCCCCGCGTCGTCGCCACCCTCCTCGACGCCGCCCGACGGCAGACCGCCACCGAACTCACGGTGAGCGACGGAACCGTCACCGCCCGTCTCCTCGGCTACTCCTCGCCCTCGGTCCCGCGCTACAGCCCGGACGTGAAGCAGCTCGCCAAGTGGCGCTGGACCGGCGGGAAATTCCGCCAGGAGCTGACGGACTCGTCCGTCACACGTGTTTGAAGCGTCACTCCGCGTCCGGGCCGTACACCTCGACCCTGTCCGAAACGCGCCTTACGTGAATGCAGTCACCCGGACATTCCTTCGCCGAGTCGACCACGTCCTGGAGCAGCGTCAGCGGAACCGGAGTGGTCGCCCCCGCGTCCTGCAGCAGCTCGTCCTCCGGGCTCTTCACGTACGCCAGACCATCGATGTCCAGCTCGAACACCTCCGGCGCGTACTGCACGCAGATGCCGTCCCCGGTGCAGAGGTCCTGATCGATCCAGACCTCCAGCGGCTCCCCGGCCTCACCGGTACCGCCCGTCGGGGCCTCCTGCTGCACGGTCATATCTCCTGCCGTTTCCTGCCCTGAGTGATCCGTCCCGGACACAACTCGCGACAAGTCGCGCGAGCCCTGACGGGTGTTGAACAGTTCGACCTTACAACCGGCTGCTTTCCGATGTTGAAGGGTGGGTATTTCCCTGGCGTGAGGGAGTACGCAAGGGTGAAGATCGGACACACCTCTACCGTCTTTGTGATCTAGGGGTTTCAATCACCACCAGCCCAGGTAGGGTCAGGAAGCGTCCAGCTCCCCTTGGAGGAGGTGAGGACCGTGGCAGCCCACGACGACGACATCAACCGCGGCATCCGGCCCGGGCGAGGGTCTGAGGACCCCGCTGGCCAGGTTGCCTATCTAGAGCAGGAAATCGCCGTCCTGCGACGCAAGCTCGCCGACTCTCCGCGTCACACGAGGATTCTCGAAGAGCGGATCGTCGAGCTCCAGACGAATCTGGCAGGCGTCTCCGCGCAGAACGAACGACTGGCGAATACCCTCCGTGAGGCCCGCGACCAGATCGTGGCCCTCAAGGAAGAGGTCGACCGGCTCGCACAGCCGCCGGCCGGCTTCGGTGTCTTCCTGCAGGCCAACGAGGACGGCACCGTCGACATCTTCACCGGAGGACGCAAGCTCCGCGTGAACGTGAGCCCCAGCGTCGACCCGGAAGACCTCCGGCGCGGCCAGGAGGTCATGCTCAACGAAGCGCTCAACGTGGTCGAGGCCATGGAGTTCGAGCGCGCCGGCGACATCGTCACCCTCAAGGAGATCCTGGAGGACGGCGAGCGCGCCCTGGTGGTCGGGCACACCGACGAGGAAAGGGTGGTGAGGCTCGCCGAGCCGCTCCTGGACATCACCATCCGCCCCGGCGACGCCCTGCTGCTGGAGCCCCGCTCCGGCTACGTCTACGAAGTGGTCCCCAAGAGCGAGGTCGAAGAACTCGTCCTCGAAGAGGTCCCGGACATCGACTACGACAAGATCGGCGGCCTGGGCGACCAGATCGAGCTGATCCGCGACGCCGTCGAGCTCCCCTACCTCTACCCCGACCTCTTCAAGGAGCACGAACTGCGGCCCCCGAAGGGCATCCTGCTGTACGGCCCTCCCGGCTGCGGCAAGACGCTCATCGCCAAGGCCGTGGCCAACTCCCTTGCCAAGAAGGTCGCCGAGGTGACCGGCCAGCCCGCCGGGAAGTCCTACTTCCTGAACATCAAGGGCCCCGAACTCCTCAACAAGTACGTCGGCGAGACCGAGCGGCACATCCGCCTCGTCTTCCAGCGTGCCCGCGAGAAGGCCAGCGAGGGCACCCCCGTCATCGTCTTCTTCGACGAGATGGAGTCCCTCTTCCGCACCCGCGGATCCGGCGTCAGCTCGGACGTGGAGAACACCATCGTCCCCCAGCTGCTCGCCGAGATCGACGGCGTGGAGGGCCTGGAGAACGTCATCGTCATCGGCGCCTCCAACCGCGAGGACATGATCGACCCGGCCATCCTGCGCCCCGGCCGCCTCGACGTGAAGATCAAGATCGAGCGCCCGGACGCGGAGGCCGCGAAGGACATCTTCGCCAAGTACCTCAAGGCCTCGCTGCCCCTGCACACGGACGACCTGTCCGAACACCAGGGCTCCACGGCCGGCACCGTCCACAGCATGATCCAGACCGTCGTCGAGCAGATGTACGCCGAAACCGAGGAAAACCGCTTCCTTGAGGTCACGTACGCCAACGGCGACAAGGAAGTCCTGTACTTCAAGGACTTCAACTCGGGCGCGATGATCCAGAACATCGTCGACCGCGCGAAGAAAATGGCGATCAAGGCCTTCCTGGAGCACAACCAGAAGGGCCTGCGCGTCTCCCACCTCCTCCAGGCCTGCGTGGACGAGTTCAAGGAGAACGAGGACCTGCCGAACACCACCAACCCGGACGACTGGGCCCGAATCTCCGGAAAGAAGGGCGAGCGGATCGTATTCATCCGCACCCTCGTCACCGGAAAGCAGGGCGCGGACACCGGACGCTCCATCGACACGGTGGCGAATACCGGCCAGTACCTCTGACCGAGCGGGGCGGCTGCGGGTGCCCTCACCGGGCACCCGCAGCCGACTGCTTTACCCCCGGCATTGCCGCCCGCCCTTTTCGGCCGGTGACAGGGCAAAGTCAATGACTGAAATGATCTCCCCACCAGCGCGGAGTGGTTCTAGGCTCTTCCGTACCGCCTCCTCCGCAGTGCGGGGACGGACACCGCACATGACCCACCGGAGAACAAGCGGTACTTGAGCGCCGCTCCCGAACGGGAGCGCCGCCGGGCAAGGAGGGCCGCATGACCGTACGGCGAGTAATGGGGATCGAGACGGAGTACGGGATCTCCGTTCCGGGGCACCCGAACGCCAATGCCATGCTCACCTCGTCCCAGATCGTCAACGCCTACGCGGCGGCGATGCACCGGGCGCGACGCGCCCGCTGGGACTTCGAGGAGGAGAATCCGCTGCGGGACGCCCGCGGCTTCGACCTCGCCCGCGAGGCCGCCGACAACAGCCAGCTGACCGACGAGGACATCGGCCTCGCCAACGTCATCCTCACCAACGGCGCACGGCTCTACGTCGACCACGCGCACCCCGAGTACAGCTCGCCGGAGGTCACCAATCCGCTCGACGCCGTGCTCTGGGACAAGGCCGGCGAACGGATCATGGCCGAGGCCGCCGAGCGGGCCGCCCAGCTGCCCGGCGCCCAGCCCATCCACCTCTACAAGAACAACACCGACAACAAGGGCGCCTCCTACGGCACGCACGAGAACTACCTGATGAAGCGGGAGACCCCCTTCTCGGAGATCGTCCGGCACCTGACGCCCTTCTTCGTCTCCCGCCAGGTCGTCACCGGGGCGGGCCGCATCGGCATCGGCCAGGACGGCCGCGAGCACGGCTTCCAGATCAGCCAGCGGGCGGACTACTTCGAGGTCGAGGTGGGGCTGGAGACCACCCTCAAGCGGCCCATCATCAACACCCGGGACGAACCGCACTCCGACGCCGAGAAGTACCGCCGGCTCCACGTGATCATCGGCGACGCGAACCTCTCGGAGATCTCCACCTACCTCAAGCTCGGCACGACCGCGCTGGTCCTGTCCATGATCGAGGACGGGTTCATCAACGTCGACCTGGCCGTGGACCAGCCGGTGCGCACCCTGCACCAGGTCTCCCACGACCCGGACCTCCAGCACCTGATCACCCTGCGCAGCGGGCGCACCCTGACCGCCGTACAACTCCAGATGGAGTACTTCGAGCTGGCCAGGAAGTACGTGGACGAGCGTTTCGGGTCGGACGCGGACGAGCAGACCAAGGATGTCCTCACTCGGTGGGAGGACGTCCTCGGCCGGCTGGAGACCGACCCGATGAGCCTGTCGGGAGAGCTCGACTGGATCGCCAAGCGGGAGATCCTGGAGGGCTACCGCAGGCGCGACGGACTGGGCTGGGACGCGGCCCGGCTGCACCTGGTGGACCTCCAGTACGCGGACGTCCGCCCCGAGAAGGGCCTGTACAACCGGCTGGTCGCCCGCGGGAAGATGAAGCGGCTCCTGGAGGAGCCGGCCGTGGAGCGGGCGGAGAGCAAGCCCCCGGAGGACACCCGGGCGTACTTCCGCGGGCGCTGCCTGGAGCAGTACGCGGACGACGTGGCGGCGGCCTCCTGGGACTCGGTGATCTTCGACCTCCCGGGCCGCGACTCGCTCCAGCGGGTCCCGACCCTGGAGCCGCTGCGGGGGACCCGCAACCACGTCAAGGAGCTGCTGGACCGCTGTCGGACGGCGGAGGACCTGGTACGGGTGCTCTCGGGGCAGTGAGGCGGCCGACGGGGGCCTGAAAGGGCCCCGTTCCGGGAATCATGAGAAAACCCGGACGTTATGAAAGTGCGGGGACGAATGTCGGACCCTCCTTGTAGGGTCCGACGTAGGGTCTGATCTTGAGAGGTCCCGAATCCCGGGGTCTTTCCATGTGGGCGTGCGAACCGAGCGGGGTGAGGTAGACATGGCGACCAAGGACACCGGCGGCGGACAGCAGAAGGCGACGCGCTCGACCGAGGAGGTCGAGGAGGCGGCGGTTGAGGAATCGACCGACCTCAAGGAGCGGCAGGAAAAGCTCTCCGACGACGTCGACTCCGTACTTGACGAGATTGACGATGTACTCGAGGAAAATGCCGAGGATTTCGTTCGGAGCTTCGTACAAAAAGGCGGCGAATAGCCTTCGAATCCAAGGTGAACTCGCCAGCATTGGGTCATGTCCAATGGAACCAAGTGGTGTCGCGGCTGCAGCCGGGACGTGCCGCTGAGCGGATTCGCCTCAGATCGGAATCGTGGGGACGGCCTGCAGCCGAGGTGCCGGGAGTGCGTGGCGGAGTACGGAGCCCTGCACTACCGGCGCCGCCAGGCGGCCAGGGGCAAGGTCGTCAAAGAGAAAGTGGACGTTCCGTCCGGTCACAAGCTGTGCCGGCAGTGCGGTGAGGTCAAACCGCACAGCGAGTGGCACAGGAACGCTTCGGCGTCGGACGGGTTGTCCACTCGCTGCAAGGCGTGTCGCGCCATCCAAGGCAGGGCTGGCCACTTGAAGCGTTCGTACGGCATCACCGAGGCGCAGCGCGATGCGATGATCGCCGCCCAGGGCGGGGTCTGCGTGGTCTGTCGGAATGCTCCGGCCGAGCACGTTGATCACGATCATCAGACGGGTAAGGTCCGAGGCGTACTGTGCTTCAGCTGCAACGCAGCCTTGGGGCAGTTCAAGGATCGGCCGGACGTCATACGGCGTGCAGCCGCTTACGTGGAAGGAAACCTGTGGAACCCAACACTCGTAGCACAGGGCGTCTACCGGCAGCCTTCCTGACGCCGGGGTCGTCGTCCTTCATGGACTTCCTGGGCGCGCACTCGCCCGAGATGCTGCCGGGCAACCGCAAGCTGCCCGAGGGCGTCGTCGAGGCGCCGCACGGGACGACCATCGTGGCCGCCACCTTCCCCGGCGGGGTCGTGCTCGCCGGTGACCGGCGGGCGACCATGGGGAACATGATCGCGCAGCGGGACATCGAGAAGGTGTTCCCGGCCGACGAGTACTCCGCGGTCGGCATCGCCGGTACGGCCGGTCTGGCCGTGGAGATGGTCAAGCTGTTCCAGCTGGAGCTGGAGCACTTCGAGAAGGTGGAGGGGACGACCCTCTCCCTGGAGGGCAAGGCCAACCGGCTCTCCACCATGATCCGGAGCAATCTGGGCATGGCGATGCAGGGGCTGGCCGTCGTGCCGCTGTTCGCGGGGTACGACGAGGCCAAGGAGAAGGGCCGGATCTTCTCCTACGACGTGACCGGCGGGCGTTCCGAGGAGCACGGGTACGCCGCCACCGGTTCGGGCTCGATCTTCGCCCGGGGCTCGATGAAGAAGCTGTTCCGTCCCGACCTGACGGAGGAGCAGGCCACCACGCTGGTCGTGCAGGCGCTGTACGACGCCGCCGACGACGACTCGGCGACCGGCGGTCCGGACCTGTACCGGCACATCTATCCCATCGTCACCGTCATCACCGACGAGGGCTTCCGCAGGCTGACCGACGACGAGTCGCAGGAGCTCGCCCGTACGGTCACCAACCGTCGTCTTGAGCAGCCCGACGGCCCGCGCGCCGCCCTGCTCTGACCATCCGTCGCCCCGTAGGAGCCCAGAAGAAAGGGACGGACAGCCGGTGTCGACTCCGTTCTATGTGTCACCCCAGCAGGCCATGGCCGACCGGGCGGAATACGCCCGCAAGGGCATCGCCCGCGGTCGCAGCCTTGTCGTGCTGCAGTACGCCGACGGCATCGTGTTCGTCGGCGAGAACCCGTCCCGCGCGCTGCACAAGTTCAGCGAGATCTACGACCGGATCGGCTTCGCGGCCGCCGGCAAGTACAACGAGTACGAGAACCTGCGGATCGGCGGCGTGCGTTACGCCGATCTGCGCGGATACACCTACGACCGCGACGACGTGACGGCCCGTGGGCTGGCGAACGTGTACGCGCAGACCCTCGGCACGATCTTCTCCTCGGCCGGGGAGAAGCCGTACGAGGTGGAGCTGGTCGTCGCCGAGGTGGGTGCCACGGCGGCCGGGGACCAGATCTACCGGCTACCGCACGACGGCTCGATCGTGGACGAGCACGGCTCGGTCGCGGTCGGCGGGAACGCGGAGCAGATCAGCACCTTCCTCGACCAGCGGCACCAGGACGGGATGACCCTGTCCGAGGCGCTGAAGCTGGCGGTGCAGGCGCTGTCCAGCCAGGCCAACGGCGCGGACAAGGCGATTCCGGCGGAGCGGCTGGAGGTGGCGGTGCTGGACCGTACGCGGTCGCAGCAGCGCAAGTTCAAGCGGATCCGCGGCCGGCAGCTGTCGCGGCTGCTGGAGGCGGACGTTCCGGCGGCCGCCCAGGCGGATGCCGTGTCGAACGACGAGGCGCCGGAGGACGACGCCGAGTAGGGCGTGCGTGCGCGTGGGGCCCCGGTCCGCCGTTTCCGGCGGGCCGGGGCCCCTGTGCGCTCAGGGGGTGGGGGCGGGGCCCGAGGAGTCGCGGACGACGAGTTCGACGGGGATGTCGGGGGCGGTCCAGGGGGTGCCTTCGAGGACGGCGAGGAGGGCGGTCATGCCCTGTTCGCCGACGAGCTCGGCCGGGAGGCGGACGGTGGTGAGCTCGGGTTCGACGGCGGTGGCGAGGCCGAGGTCGTCGAAGCCGGTGACGGAGAGGTCCTCGGGGACGCGCAGGCCGAGGCGGCGGGCGGCCTTGCAGGCGCCGGCGGCCAGGATGTCGTCGTCGCAGACGATGGCGGTGGGTCGGTCGTGGGGGTCGGCGAGGGCCGCTTCCATGGCCGTGCGGGCGGCGTCGACGGTGAGCGCGGCCCGTACGGTGCGCAGCTCGGTGGTGGGGCCGAGGCGGGCGGCGAGGGCGCGGGCGCGGACGTCGAAGGTCCAGGTCTCGATGTCGGCGGCGAGGTGGAGGAAGCGGCGGTGGCCGTGGCCGAGGAGGTGGGTGGTGACCTGGTGGACGCCGTCGGTCATGGCGAGGTTGACGTGGGCGGCGGCGGTTCCGGCGGTGGGGTCGCTGTCGAGCATGACGAGGGGGAGGCCGTCGCCGCCGATGGCGGTGAGGGCGTCGGCGGCCATGGAGGAGGCGATGACCCCGTCGAGGGCGGCGCGGGCGGAGGCGAAGGGGTCGCGGGCGGGGCCGGTGCCGTCGGGGGAGGGGTAGAGGACGACGCCGAAGCCGTGGTCGGCGGCGACGCGGGCGGCGCCGGTGTAGACGCGGGCGAAGAACTCGTTGGTGAGGGCGGGGACGACGAGGAGGGCGGTGCGGGTGCTGCCGAGGCGGAGGTTGCGGGCGGCGAGGTTGGGGCGGTAGCCGAGTGCGGTGGCGGCTTCGCGGACGAGGGTGGCGGTGCGTTCGGAGACGCGGCCGCGCCATTTGTCGCCGAGGACGAGGGAGACGGTGGCCTGGGAGACCCCGGCGGCGGTGGCCACGTCGCGGCTGGTGGGTCTCGTCACACGCTGCTCCTGAAGTGCGAGGTGGGAGGGGGTGGGGCTGGTTCGTCGGGTGGACCGGTGGACTGCCGCCATGGTACGTATGACGGGTCAAGTTATACGTATTACCCCGGCAGGGTCCGGGCAGAAGGGGGCGGACATGGCCGCGGGATACGCGGAGCTGCTCAGGACCCGGCACGCGGCGAGGCTGCTGGCGGGCACCCTGATGGGCCGGCTGCCGAACGGCACCGGGCCGATCGCGATCGTGCTCTTCACCCGGGCCGAGGGGGGCAGCTACAGCCTGGCGGGCGCGCTCGCTGCGGCGTACGGGCTGGCCAACGCGGTGGGCCAGCCGCTGCTGGGGCGGGCGGTGGACCTGTACGGGCAGCCGCGCGTGCAGCTGCCGGCGGCCGTGGTCTCGGCGCTGGGCATGGTGTGGCTGGCCCTGGCGGGTACGGGTTCGGCGGCCGTGGCCTACGCGGCGGTGGTGATCGCGGGCCTGTTCACCCCGCCGCTGGAGGGCGGTCTGCGGGCGCTGTGGCCCAAGGTGCTGGGCGGCAAGGAGGAGCGGGTGCACGCCGCGTACGCCATGGACGCGGTGGCCCAGGAGGTCATGTACACGGTCGGGCCGCTGCTGGTGACCCTGTTCGTGGCGCTGTGGTCGCCCGCGGTGGCGCTGCTCGCGCTGAACGGGCTGGGGGTGCTGGGCGCGCTGTCGGTGGTGGTGTCGGAGCCCTCGCGCACGTGGCGTTCCGAGCCGCGCGAGGCGCACTGGCTGGGGGCGCTGCGTTCGCGCGGGCTGCTGGCGCTGCTGGGGGCGTTCTTCTTCGTGGGGATGGCGCTGGGGGCGATCACGGTGGCCGCGGTGTCGTACGCGGACGGTCACGGCGGTCAGGCGGTGTACGGCTGGCTGCTGGCGGCGCTGGGGCTGGGTGCGCTGGTCGGCGGCGTGTTCTACGGCGCGCGGCAGTGGGCGGGCGCGCCGGAGCGGCGGCTGCGGCTGCTGGTGGCGCTGCTGGCGGTGTGTTACCTGCCGCTGATGGTGCCGGTGGGTGCGGTGGCGATGGTGGGGCTGTCGGCGCTGGCGGGGGTGTTCCTGGCCCCGTCGCTGGCGTGTGCGTTCGTGGTGGTGGACCGGCACGCTCCGGCGGGCACCCTGACGGAGGCGTTCTCCTGGCTGGTGACGTTCTTCGGGGTGGGCGCCGCCATCGGTACGGCGGCGGCCGGTCCCGCGGTGGAGGCGGGCGGCACGGTGGCGGGCTATGCGGTGGCCTGCGGAGCGGGTGTCGCGGCGCTGCTGGTGCTGACGGTGACTCAGCGCGCCCTGTCCGGCGGGGGTCGCAGCCGCGCCGTGGCGGGGTCCTCGACGGGACCGGTGGAGGGTGCCGTGGACGCCGTCGTGGAGCCGATGGTCAAAAACTGATCGGAACGCCGCTCTCGAACCCGGTTTCAGAAGAGGGCAGAAGGCGTAATGTTCAGTCATGGACCGCCGCATTTTCGGGCTGGAGAACGAGTACGGCGTCACGTGCACGTTCAGGGGACAGCGCCGACTGTCTCCTGACGAAGTGGCGCGCTACCTCTTCCGCCGTGTTGTGTCATGGGGCCGCAGCAGCAATGTCTTCCTGCGGAACGGCGCCCGCCTGTACCTCGACGTGGGATCGCATCCGGAATATGCAACTCCCGAATGCGACAACCTGATCGAACTGGTCACCCACGACAAGGCCGGCGAGCGCATTCTCGAAGGTCTGCTCGTCGACGCAGAACGTCGCCTGCACGAGGAGGGAATCGCGGGCGACGTCTACCTCTTCAAGAACAACACCGACTCGGCGGGCAATTCGTACGGCTGCCACGAGAACTACCTCGTGGCCCGGCACGGAGAATTCTCCCGCCTGGCGGACATCCTGATTCCCTTCCTCGTCACGCGCCAGCTGATCTGCGGCGCGGGCAAGGTGCTCCAGACCCCCCGGGGCGCGGTCTACTGCGTCAGCCAGCGGGCGGAGCACATCTGGGAGGGCGTCAGCTCCGCGACGACCCGGTCCCGGCCGATCATCAACACCCGGGACGAGCCGCACGCGGACGCCGAGCGCTACCGGCGCCTGCACGTGATCGTCGGGGACTCGAACATGTCCGAGACGACCATGCTGCTCAAGGTCGGGGCCACCGACCTGGTGCTGCGCATGATCGAGGCGGGCACGGTGATGCGGGACCTGACCCTGGAGAACCCGATCCGGGCGATCCGGGAGGTCAGTCACGACATCACCGGTCAGCGCAAGGTGCGCCTGGCCAGCGGCCGCGAGGCCTCGGCCCTGGAGATCCAGCGGGAGTACTACGAGAAGGCGCTGGACTTCGCCGAGCGGCGGGGCATCCGCACCGGGGTGGTGGAGCAGGTCCTGGAGCTGTGGGGCCGCACCCTGGACGCCGTGGAGGCGGAGGACCTGGACCGGATCGGTACGGAGATCGACTGGGTCATGAAGTACCAGCTGATCGAGCGCTACCGGGCCAAGCACAACATGACGATGTCCAATCCGCGGGTCGCCCAGATAGACCTCGCGTACCACGACATCCACCGTCGGCGGGGGCTGTACTACCTGCTGGAGCGCAAGGGGCAGGCGGCGCGGGTCTGCAACGACCTGAAGATCTTCGAGGGCAAGTCGGTGCCCCCGCAGACGACGCGGGCCAGGCTGCGCGGGGACTTCATCCGCCGGGCGCAGGAGCAGCGGCGGGACTTCACCGTCGACTGGGTGCACCTGAAGCTCAATGACCAGGCGCAGCGGACCGTGCTGTGCAAGGACCCGTTCCGGTCGGTGGACGACCGGGTGGAGAAGCTCATCGCCGGCATGTGAGGCCGGTGGGCCGGGGACCCCGTACGCGGTGGCGTCCGGGGTCTTCGCACGCCACCGCCTTGTCGGGGAGGGGTCAGCCCGTAGAGTGGGCCGCTAGGACGGACCATTCCAGCGACCCTGAGGACCATTGTGCGACGCCGACTTGCTGCCGCGCTCATCGTGCCGGCTCTGATGCTCACCGCGGCCTGCGGAGGGGGCGACGACTCCGGGAAGAAGGACTCCGCGTCTCCGTCGGCCGACGCCTCGAAGCCCGCTGACGTTCCGAAGCCGGTGGACGCCGCGGACCCGATGCCGTCCGTGGCGGGTGAGGCGGGGAAGAAGGCGGAGATCACCGTCCCCAAGGGCGAGCCGAGCGGCAAGTTCGTGGTGCACACCGTCACCGAGGGCAGTGGCCCGGAGATCAAGAAGGACGACCTCGTCCTGACGAAGTACACCGGCAAGATCTGGAAGAGCGGCAAGGACCTGCAGGGGTCCTACGACAAGGACGGGCAGCCGCTGGTCGTGCCGGCCGGTTCGCAGTCGATCCTGCCGCTGTTCAGCGACTCGGTGGTGGGCAAGAAGGTCGGCAGCCGCGTGCTGGTCGTCGCCCCGCCGGCGGCGGCGTTCGGTGCGCAGGGCCAGCCCCAGCTGGGGGTCGGTCCGAAGGACAACCTGGTGTTCGTGCTGGACCTGGATTCGGTGATGCCGAAGAAGGCCGAGGGCACGCAGGCGCCGATCCCGTCCGACCTGCCGCAGGTGAAGGCGGACAAGGACGAGGCCGCGACGATCACGATCCCGAAGAACGACCCTCCGAAGGAGCTGGTCGACAAGGTCCTGATCGAGGGGAAGGGCCCGGAGGTCAAGTCCGGTCAGACCGTGTACATGCAGTACAGCGGTGCGGCGTGGGCGCCGAACCAGGGCAAGGACGCGGCGAAGCTCTTCGACACGTCCTGGAAGACCGGGGCGCCGTTCTCGACGGCGATCGGCCAGGGCCAGGTCATCGAGGGCTGGGACAAGGGCCTGGTGGGCAAGAAGGTCGGCAGCCGCGTGCTGCTGGTGATCCCGCCGGAGCAGGCGTACAAGGATCAGGCCAAGGGTGAGGACCTGCCGGCCAACTCGACGCTGGTCTTCGTCGTGGACATCGTCGGAGCAGTGTAAGACTGTTCCGGTTGACCGGTTCGTACGTATGAGGAGCAGTTCCGTGAGCCAGAAGCTCGAGAAGCCCGAGATCGACTTCCCCGAGGGCGAAGCCCCGAAGGACCTCGTCATCGAGGACATCTGGGAGGGCGACGGCGCCGAGGCCAAGGCCGGTGCCATGGTCTCCGTCCACTACGTGGGCGTGGCCTTCTCCACCGGTGAGGAGTTCGACGCTTCGTGGAACCGTGGCTCCGCGCTGCAGTTCCCGCTCGGTGCCGGCCGCGTCATCGCGGGCTGGGACCTGGGCATCGCGGGCATGAAGGTCGGCGGCCGTCGCAAGCTGACGATCCCGGCCCACCTCGCCTACGGCGACCGTGGCGCGGGCGGTGCGATCGCCCCGGGCGAGACGCTGATCTTCGTCTGTGACCTGATGGCCGCCTGATCCACCGGCAGTCACCGTGAGGGCCCCCGCCGTGAGGCGGGGGCCCTCGCTTTTGTCCGGGACCGCCGGGGCGGTACGGTCAACGGTCACGAGTGTGTGTCGAGGAGCGGGGGAACGGCGTCGATGGCGATTGCCAAGGCCGAGCGGCTGATGAATCTGGCGCTGTGTCTGCTGGGGACCCGTCGTCCCCTCAGCAAGCGCGAGCTGCGCGGTTCCATCGAGGCGTACCTGGAAGCCGGGAACGACGAGTCGTTCAACCGGATGTTCGAGCGGGACAAGGACGACCTGCGCGAACTCGGTCTGGTGATCGAGACCGTGGAGAACCTGGAGGGGGAGCCCGGGTACCTGGCGCGCCGGGACAGCAACCGGCTGCCGCCCGTCTCCCTGGACGCCGAGGAGGCCGCGGCCCTGGGGCTGGCGGCCAAGGTGTGGCAGCAGGCCCGGCTGGCCGGGGCGGCCAGCGGCGCCCTGCAGAAGCTGCGGGCCGGCGGGATGCCGGAGGCCGGTGACCCGTACGAGGGCCAGCACAGTGCCATCGAGCCGCGCATCCCGGTCCACGAGGCGGCCTTCGAGCCGCTGATGCTGGCCTGCCGGGACCGGCGGCCGGTGGTCTTCGACTACCGCAAGTCCAACGCGGCCCGGCCCGAGCCCCGTCAGGTCGAGCCGTGGGCCCTGGAGTGCTGGCGCGGTCACTGGTACCTGGCCGGATACGACCGCGACCGCGGGGCGGAGCGCGTGTTCCGGCTGTCCCGGATCACCGGGAAGGTCCGTTCCCGGGCCGGGAAGTACACCGCCGAGGTGCCCGACGTGGTGACCGTGCGGGAGACCGTGGCGAGCTGGGCCGGGGAGGGCGGGGAGCGTTCCGCGCTGATCCGGCTGCGGGCCGGGGCCGGGTACCCGCTGCGGGCCAAGGCCACCGCCGTGCGCGAGGGCGCCGACGGCTGGGACGAGCTGGAGGTCCCGTACGGGCACGGGCTCGACGCCTGGCTCGTGGAGTTCGGCCCGGACGTCGTCGTGGTGGAGCCCGCCGATCTGCGGGCCGACGTGGTGGACCGGCTGCGCGCCGTCGCCCGGGGCTGAGCCTCCGGGCCGCACCGCACCACCATCCGTAGCAACGCCCTGAGGGGGAGACGTACCAGCATGGCTGCCAACGCCATCGACCAGACCCGCCGGATGCTGTCCCTGGTCACCTACCTGCGCGAGCGGCCGGGCGCGCACGTCGCCGATGTCGCCCGCGCCTTCGGGATCACCGAGGACGAGCTGATCTCGGACCTCGACGTGCTGCCCATGTGCGGGACCAGCTTCCGCGGCGGGGACCTGCTCGACATCGACACCGACGGGGAGCGCATCTGGTGGCGCAATCCCGACGCCTCCGGGGAGTCCACGGCCGAGCCGCTGCGGCTGGCCGCCGACGAGGCGACCGCCCTGCTGGTCGCCGCCCGCGCGGTGGCGACCCTGCCGGGGCTGCGCGAGAGCGACCGGGACGCGCTGCTGCGCGCCACCGCCAAGCTGGAGGCGGCCGCCGGGGAGGCGGCCGGGGCCAGCTCCCGGCTGTCGGTGACCTTCGAGTCCGAGGGCGGGGTCTTCGCGGACGTCGACCGGGCCATCGCGGAGCGGCGGAGGCTGTGGCTGCGCTACTACTCGCCCGCCCGTGACGAGCTGACCGAGCGCACCGTCGACCCGATCCGGCTGTTCGCGGTGGGTCACACCTACATGGAGGGGTGGTGCCACCTGTCGGAGGCCCGGCGCACCTTCCGGCTCGACCGGGTGGCCGAGATCCGACTGCTCGACGAGCGGGCCGAGCCGCCCGCGATCGAGCCCCGGGACCTGTCCGAGGGACTGGTGCAGCCGGCCGCCGAGGACCCGGAGGTGGTGGTCGAGGTGGGGCCCGGCGGGCGCTGGGTCGCCGAGTACTACCCGCACGACAGTGCCGAGGAGCGGCCCGACGGGGGCCTGCGGATCACGCTGCGCAGCCCCGACCCGGCCTCCCTGCGCCGGCTGGCGCTGCGCCTGGGCCGCGATGGCCGGATCGTGTCGCCTCCGGAACTGGCGGAGAGCGCGCGGAAGGCCGCCGCAGAAGCACTCGCGGGGTACGGGGAACGGATCTAGGGGGAGCGGGGAGCGATGTCGCCATCATCTGGGCCGGCGGTGGTCACCTTCAAGGCGGCCTGCCCCGAGTGCCGGGCCCGGTTCGAGCTGGCCGCGGACGCGCTGCGGCTGGCGATCGGCGGGAGCCGACGGACCACCTTCTACTCCTTCACCTGCCCCGAGTGCTCGGCTCCGGTTCGCAAACCGGCAGGTGAGCGCATTGTGGAGTTGCTGACCGGCGGTGGGGTGAGCACGCTGCGGAGCGTGTGAGGCGGGCGCGCTAGGCTCGACCCATGCTGTGGCCGATGCTCGCAATTGTCCTGGGCTTCCTCGGGGTCGCCGTCCTCGCCGTGCTGGCCGTGCGGGTCTTCCTGGAGGTGCGGCGGCTGTCCGCCCAGGTGGCCCTGGCCAGCCGCCGGATCACGCAGGCGTCGGGGGACCTGGAACGGGCCGCGGCCGACCTGGCGCGGGCCGGGCAGGGACTGCGGCCGTAGGCGCGCGGGCCGCCGGCCCGCGCTTATGGAATCCGTGGAGGAGTACCCGTACCGTCGGTGCGGTAAGCAAGCGGGGATACCCCGGGGGATTGCCGGGCGTTAACCCTCGGGGGTTACGATCCTTGTCAGAGCGGTGTCCGGAGCTCCGTCCGGAGTCGCCAGGCCACCACAACCAGCCGTTTCGGTGAGAAGGAAGACACACATGATCGGCAATCTGAAGCCCCTTGAGATCCTTCTGATCATCGCTGTCATCGTGCTGCTGTTCGGCGCCAAGAAGCTTCCCGAGATGGCCCGGTCGCTGGGCAAGTCGGCCCGGATCCTCAAGAGCGAGGCGAAGGCCATGAAGAAGGACGGCGAGTCCGAGGACGCCGCGGCCACCGCCCCGGTCGCCGACCAGGCCCCGGCCCAGCCCGTCGCCCCGCGCACCATCCAGGCCGCCCCCGGTGACGTCACCAGCGCCCGTCCGGTCAGCGAGCCGAACCGCACCACCCAGGCCTGACATCCGGGGCGGTCGCCCGTCGCACGAGTCATCTGTAACGAGACAAGGGACGTGGGTTGCTCAAGTCTGCCCGCAAGCAGGGGAACAAGGACCGGGCCAAGGACGCCGAAGGGCGCATGCCGTTGGTCGAGCACCTGCGTGAGCTGAGAAACCGCCTGCTGAAGTCGGTGCTGGCGATCGTCGTCGTGACGATCTTCGCGGCCTACTTCTACCGGCCGATCATCGACTTCCTGCTGGAGCCGATGCTCTCGTCCGTCGGCTGCACCAACGGGGCCACGCACCAGCGCAACGGCGCCCCCTGCGCCGAGATGACGACGAACGGCCTGACCGCGCCCTTCTCCATCGCGCTGAAGGTGGGCCTGTCGGCGGGCATCGTGCTGTCCGCGCCCGTCTGGCTCTACCAGCTGTGGGCGTTCGCCGCCCCCGGCCTGCACAAGAACGAGAAGAAGTACGCGCTCAGCTTCGTCGCGGTCGGCGCCCCGCTGTTCCTGGCCGGCGCGGTGCTCGCGTACAAGATCCTGCCGCAGACGGCGGAGATCCTCCTCGGCTTCACCCCCGACCACGTCAAGAACCTGCTGCCGGTCGACGACTACCTCGACCTGGTCACGCGCATGGTCGTGGTCTTCGGCCTCGCCTTCGAGCTGCCGCTGATGCTGGTCCTGCTGAACTTCACCGGAGTGCTGAGCGCCAAGCGGCTGGGCAGCTGGTGGCGCGCCATGGTGCTCGGCATCACGATCTTCTCGGCCTTCGCGACGCCCACCGGCGACCCGCTCACCATGCTGACGCTGGCCTCCCCGATCGTGGCCCTGTACTTCATCGCCCTCGGCGTCTGCCTGCTGAACGACCGGCGCCGCAAGCGCGCCAACCCCGACGCCGACCTCGACGACGACGAGGCCTCCGACCTGGACCTGACCCCGGCCCCGATCGGCGCGACGGAGCGGGCCCCGGCCGCCTCCACGCTCCCCGAACAGGCCGACGGCGGCCGCAGGCAGATCAACGGCTACGACGACGCCACCTGACGGGCCCGCCCCCGGCCCGCGCCGGGAGGCGGCCCCCGGAAACGGGTGAGCGCGGAGATCACCCTCGGGTACATTCCCGGGGTGTCCTCAGAGATCACCCTCTTCGTCAATCCCACCGCGGGACGCGGCCGGGGCGCGCACGCCGCGCAGCCGGCCGCTTCCGCGCTCCGGGAGGCCGGCTTCTCCGTCCGGACGGTGGTCGGCACCGACGCGGCCGACGCCCTGGCCCGGCTGCGCGCGGACGTCCGCGAGGGCACCGGCGCCGTGATCGCCGTCGGCGGCGACGGGGTGGTCTCCCTCGCCCTCCAGGCGCTGGCCGGGACGGCCGTCCCCCTCGGCGTGGTCGCGGCCGGCACCGGGAACGACTTCGCCCGCTCGATGGGACTGCCCGTACGGGAGCCCGAGCGGGCCGGGCACCTCGCCGCCGAGGCCCTCAAGCAGGGCCGGATACGCGAGATCGACCTCGGCCGCGCCGGCGACACCTGGTACGGGACCGTGCTGTGCTCCGGCTTCGACTCGCGGGTCAACGACCGCGGCAACCGGATGCGGCTGCCGCTCGGCCGCTTCAAGTACGACCTGGCCATCCTCGCGGAGCTGGCCGCCTTCCGGCCCTTCCCGTACCGGATCACCCTCGACGGCGGCCGGGTGATCGAGACGGAGGCCACGCTGGTGGCCGTCGGCAACGGGTCCTCCTACGGCGGCGGGATGCGGATCTGCGCGGACGCCGAGCCGGACGACGGCCTCTTCGACGTCACCGTGGTCGGCGACTGCGGCCGCGGCACCCTGCTGAAGGTGTTCCCGCAGGTCTACAAGGGCACGCACCTCTCCCACCCCAAGGTCACCGTCCACCGGGCCGCCGAGGTCACCCTGGAGTCGGCCGGGCTCACCGCCTACGCCGACGGGGAGCGGCTGGGACCGCTGCCGGTGACCGCGCGGTGCGTCCCCGGGGCCCTGCGGCTGCTCACTTAAATGATCGCGACTGTTGTCGGAGCCGACGGGTAGGCTCGACAGCAAGATGACCGAAGAACTTTCCCCCGCCGAGCGGTACGCCGCTGCCCGGATCCGCGCCGCCGAAGAGGCCTCCGCCCTGGCCCCCTTCCGCGAGATGTACGAATTCGATCTGGACCCGTACCAGGTCGAGGCCTGCAAGGCACTGGAGGCCGGCAAGGGCGTCCTGGTCGCCGCCCCGACCGGTTCCGGCAAGACCATCGTCGGCGAGTTCGCCGTGCACCTCGCGCTCCGGCAGGGGCGCAAGTGCTTCTACACGACGCCGATCAAGGCCCTGTCGAACCAGAAGTACGCCGACCTCGTCAAGCGCTACGGCGCCTCGAAGGTGGGCCTGCTGACCGGCGACAACAGCGTCAACTCCGAGGCGCCGGTGGTCGTGATGACCACCGAGGTGCTCCGCAACATGCTGTACGCGGGCTCCCAGTCGCTCCTGGGCCTGGGCTACGTCGTGATGGACGAGGTGCACTACCTCTCCGACCGGTTCCGCGGAGCCGTCTGGGAGGAAGTGATCATCCACCTCCCCGAGTCGGTGACCCTGGTGTCACTGTCCGCCACCGTCTCCAACGCCGAGGAGTTCGGCGACTGGCTCGACACCGTGCGCGGCGACACCGAGGTGATCGTCTCCGAGGAGCGGCCCGTACCGCTGTGGCAGCACGTGATGGCCGGCCGGCGGGTCTACGACCTCTTCGAGGAGGAGTCCGACCACGGCGGCCGCGGCTCCGCGCGCCGCGAGGTCAACCCCGACCTGCTGCGCATGGCCCGCGAGGAGAACACCCGCACCTACAGTCCGAAGGACCGGCGGCGCGGCAAGATGGTCCGCGAGGCCGACCGCGAGCGCGAGCGCCGCTCCCGCGGCCGGATCTGGACCCCCAGCCGGCCCGAGGTGATCGCGCGCCTGGACGGCGACAACCTGCTGCCCGCCATCAACTTCATCTTCAGCCGGGCCGGCTGCGAGGCCGCCGTCCAGCAGTGCCTGTACGCGGGCCTGCGGCTCAACGACGACACCGCGCGGCTGAAGGTCCGCGAGATCGTCGAGGAGCGGACCGCCTCCATCCCGGCCGAGGACCTGCACGTCCTGGGCTACTACGAGTGGCTCGAAGGCCTGGAGCGGGGCATCGCCGCGCACCACGCGGGCATGCTGCCCACCTTCAAGGAGGTCGTGGAGGAACTCTTCGTCCGCGGTCTGGTCAAGGCCGTCTTCGCCACCGAGACCCTCGCGCTGGGCATCAACATGCCCGCGCGCACGGTCATCCTGGAGAAGCTGGTCAAGTGGAACGGCGAGCAGCACGCCGACATCACCCCCGGCGAGTACACGCAGCTCACCGGCCGGGCCGGGCGGCGCGGCATCGACGTCGAGGGCCACGCGGTGGTGCTCTGGCAGCGCGGCATGGACCCGGTGGGGCTGGCGGGGCTCGCGGGTACCCGTACGTATCCGCTGCGCTCCAGCTTCAAGCCCTCGTACAACATGGCCGTGAACCTGGTCCAGCAGTTCGGGCGGCACCGCTCGCGCGAGCTCCTGGAGACCTCCTTCGCGCAGTTCCAGGCCGACCGCTCCGTCGTGGGCATCTCCCGGCAGGTCCAGCGCAACGAGGAGGGCCTGGCGGGCTACCGCGAGGGCATGACCTGCCACCTGGGGGACTTCGAGGAGTACGCGCGGCTGCGCCGCGACCTGAAGGACCGTGAGACGGACCTGGCCAAGCAGGGCGCGGCGCAGCGCCGGGCGCAGGCCGCCAGTTCGCTGGAGCGGCTCAAGCCGGGCGACGTCATCCACGTGCCGACGGGCAAGTTCGCCGGGCTCGCGCTGGTCCTGGACCCGGGCGTGCCGGCGGGGCGGGTCAACGGCCACCGCGGGTACGAGTACGCCGAGGGTCCGCGCCCGCTGGTGCTGACCGTGGAGCGGCAGGTCAAGCGGCTCGCCGTGATCGACTTCCCGGTGCCGGTCGAGGCCGTCGACCGGATGCGGATCCCCAAGACGTTCAACGCCCGTTCGCCGCAGTCCCGCAGGGACCTGGCGACGGCGCTGCGCAACAAGGCCGGTCACCTCGTGCCCGAACGGCACCGTCCGGGCCGGGCGGCGGCGGCCGACGACCGGGAGATCGCCCGGCTGCGGGCCGAGCTGCGCGCGCACCCCTGTCACGGCTGTGACGAGCGCGAGGACCACGCGCGCTGGGCGGAGCGCTTCCACCGGCTCAAGCGGGACACGCAGCAGCTGGAGCGGCGCATCGAGGGCCGGACGAACACCATCGCCCGCACCTTCGACCGGATCCACGCGCTGCTGACCGAGCTGGACTACCTGCGCGAGGACGAGGTCACCGTGCACGGCAAGCGGCTCGCCCGGCTCTACGGGGAGCTCGACCTGCTGGCGTCGGAGTGTCTGCGCGAGGGGGTCTGGGAGGGGCTCAGCCCGGCGGAACTGGCGGCCTGCGTCTCGGCGTTGGTCTTCGAGGCCCGGCAGTCGGACGACGCCACGCCGCCGAAGGTGCCGAACGGGCCCGCCAAGGCGGCGCTCGGCGAGATGGTCCGGATCTGGGGCCGGCTCGACGCGCTGGAGGAGGAGCACCGCATCAACCAGGCGGAGGGCGTGGGCCAGCGCGAGCCGGACCTCGGCTTCGCGTGGGCGGCGTACCAGTGGGCCTCCGACAAGAGCCTGGACGAGGTGCTGCGCGAGGCGGAGATGCCGGCCGGTGACTTCGTGCGCTGGTGCAAGCAGGTCATCGACGTCCTGGGGCAGATCGCCGCGGCGGCTCCGGGCTCTTCGGCCCCGGCGTCCTCGGCGTCCTCTGCGGGTGGGAGCACGGTGGCGCGCAATGCCCGTAAGGCCGTGGACGCCCTACTTCGGGGTGTAGTGGCCTACAGCTCGGTCGGATAGGCCTTTTTGGGTCTTCCTCTAAAGGCTGGGTTGGCCAGATCTCATCTCTTGCCATGATCGTTTGAACGTGTCCTGTGCGACGATCGGCGCATGAGCGGTGGAACGGACGAAGGACCGAGACGGGTCGGCCGGCCACGCGCCGATCAGCTCAGACCGTACAGCGGCCGGCCGCCGCGCGAGGAGCTCCTCTGCGCGGCGGCCGAGCTCTTCACGGTGCGCGGGTACGCGGCCACCACCACACGGGCGGTGGCCGAACGGGCCGGACTGCGCCAGGCCACGATGTACCACTACTTCGGCGGCAAGGAGGAACTCCTCGCCGAACTCCTGGAGTCCACGGTCACGCCCTCCCTGGTCCTGTCCCGGCGGCTGCTGGCCGACGACGGCCGGCCCGCCGCGCACCGGCTGTGGGAGCTGTGCCGCTCGGACGTGCTGCTGCTGTGCGGGGGGCCGTACGACCTCGGCGCCCTGTACCTGCTGCCGGAGCTGCGGGGTCCGCGCTTCACGCCGTTCCGGCGGATGCGCGAGGAACTGCGCGACGCCTACCGGGCGTTGCTGCGCGCCACGTCCGTGGGCGCCGAACTCGCCGGGGACAGCGCCGGTCTGACGCTCCGCAACGACCTGGTGTTCGGCCTGATCGAGGGCGTCATGCTGATCCACCGCTCCGATCCGGGCCGCCCGGTGGCGGCCTTCGCCGAGGCCGCCGCCGACGCCGCCCTGCGGATCGCGGGCGTCACGCGGCCGCCGGCCCCGGGTCCCGTTCCCAGCCTTCCGGGTCCTCCCAGGCCCGCAGGGTGAGGCCCGACTCCAGCCGGTGTTCCACTCCCGTGACCGGATCGGTGAAGGACAGGGTCCGGGCCAGCAGCTGGAGCGGACGGCGGTAGTCCGCCGGGTCTGCTGCCGCGGCCACCACCGGGTAGACCGGATCGCCGAGCAGGGGCAGGCCCAGCGCGTTCATGTGCACCCGCAGCTGGTGCGTGCGGCCGGTGCGGGGCGTCAGCCGGTAGCGTCCCAGCGGGCCCCGGGTGCCGGTCAGCTCGACCATGCTCTCGGCGTTCGGTTCGGCGTCCGGGACCTCGACCGCCGCCATCACCCCGCGCACCTTCTCGATGTGGCTGCGGACCACGCGGGGGAGTTCCACCGCCGGGTCGTGGCGGGCGATCGCCTCGTACTCCTTGTGGACCCGGCGCTCCTGGAACAGCAGCTGGTAGGCGCCGCGGTCCTCGGGTCGGATGCTGAACATGACCAGTCCCGCCGTCATCCGGTCCAGCCGGTGCGCCGGGCTGAGGGCCGGCAGGTCCAGTTCCTCGCGCAGCCGGGCCAGGGCGGTCTGGGTGACGTGGCTGCCGCGCGGGGTGGTCGCCAGGAAGTGCGGCTTGTCCACCACCAGCAGGTGCCGGTCGCGGTACACGACGCCGATCGGGAACGGCACGCGCGGCTCGGAGGGCATGTCCCGGTGGAACCAGAGCCAGCCGCCCGGCTCGTACGGGTCCTGCGGGCGCAGCACCCGGCCGCCCGGGCCGAGCACCCGGCCGGTGGCCAGCAGCCGCGCCATCGACTCGGCGCCGCGGGTGCCGGCGTAGCGCTCGCTCAGGTAGTCGCCGAGGAGCCGCCAGCGTCCTTCCGGGTCGGGGGGCAGGCGCATGCGGACCGGGTCGATCCCGGCGATCTGGGGGAGCGGTGCGGGCGGGATGTGGGATCTGCGGCTCATCGGGACCAGGGTAGGGGGCTATTGCCGGGTGAAGGTGCCCAGGTGGTCCCGGTCCAGGTACTCGACGCGGACCGTGCCGTCGGCGAAGGTGACGCCGGTGCGGCCGACGGCGTTCTCGCCGGTGGTGACGAAGCTGAAGGTGTCGCCGTCGTAGTGGGTGAGGGGGAAGCGCAGCGGCCGGGGGCCGAGGGACAGGACCAGGCCCTTGCCGCCGGGGGACGCCGTGACGGTGAGGGGGCCGTAGTACGGGTTCCGGTAGGTGCCGGTGTACGCGGCGGGGTCGCGGGCGGGCTTCGCAACGGCGGGCGGGTGCGCGTAGTCGGTGGGGGAGCGTTCCGCCGCGGCGGCAGCGGCGTAGAGGGAGGCGGTCAGGGCCAGCCAGTCGGTGCCGGGCCGGCCGTGCTCGGCGGTGTCGAAGAAGTCCAGGGCCACGGCGTCGGCGAGACCGGCGGGGGCGCCGTTGGTCAGGACGACGATGCCGAGCCGTTCCAGGGGGAGCATGGTCACGTTGGTGTTGGCGCCGAGGGCGAAGCCACCGGAGTGGCTCAGGCGGAGCCGGCCCGCGTCGTCGTAGCTCACGTTCCAGCCGAGGCCGTAGAACTGCGGGGTGCCCGCGGGTGTCCGGGCCTGGGTGACGCTCTCGGGGACGCGGGTGCGGTCGAGGCCGGCGGCGGGGACGATCCGCTTGCCGTCGAGGGTGCCGTCGGCGAGCTGGAGGCGCAGCCAGCGGGACATGTCGCGGGCGGTGGAACTGACCCCGCCCGCCGGGGTCTGGGCGTCGGCGTCGCGCACGTAGCGGGGGCTCCAGGTGCCGTCGGGGTTCCTGACGTGGCCGTAGGCGCGGTCGGGGGCGTGGGCGTAGGCGGAGAACTCCGTGCTGGTTCGGGTCATTCCGGCGGGCTTGAAGAGGGTGTCCTCGCTCAGCTTCTGCCAGCTGACGCCGTGCGCGCGGGCGACGGCCTCTGCGGCGGCGGTGAGGCCGAAGTTGGTGTAGGCGTAGCTCGCGCGGAAGGGGGTGAGGGGTTCGAGGCGGAGGTGGCCGAGGATGTACGGACGGTCGTAGCCGAGGTCTTCGAGGAGGTCCCCGGCGTGGTCGGGGAGGCCGCTGCGGTGGGAGAAGAGGTCGGCGGCGGTGACGTGCGCGGTGACCCAGGGGTCCTTGAGGGCGAAGCCGGGCAGGGCGTCGCCCAGCGGTGCGTCCCAGGCGGCGGGGTCGGTGAGGGTGGCGGCCACGACGGTGGAGGAGACCGGCTTCGAGACGGAGGCCAGCTGGAAGACGGTGTCGGGGTCGACCTTGGCGGCTTCGCCGGTGCGGCGGAGGCCGAAGCCCTTGAGGTAGACCACCCGGTCGTCGTGGACCACCGCCACGGAGAGGCCGGGCACGCCGGTGCGGCGCATGCCGTCGGTGACGGTGGAGTCGAGACGGGCCACGGCGGCGGCGACGGCGGAGTCGCTCAGCAGGGGCCTGGGCGGCGGGGGCGGTGTCGGGGCCGGTGTCGGCGACGGGGCCGGCGAGGCTCCTGCGGGGGCGGCGGTGGCCGCCGCCGAGGCCAGGAGGAACGCGGCTCCGGCAAGCCCTGCCGCTCGGAGCGTACGCATGGGCTCATTGTCCCGCCGGCCGACGCCCCCTGCGCGCCGGCCGCGAGGCGGACCCGGGGCCGTCCCGTTGCGGCGCCGCCGCCGGGGGCGCCGCCCCCGGGCCCCCGCGCCTCAAACGGCGACGGGGCTGGATTCGGGCGGGGCTGGACCGGGTCCGGGCGCAGGCGCCGGAGGG
Source organism: Streptomyces lavendulae subsp. lavendulae (assembly GCF_002803845.1). Taxonomy (GTDB): domain Bacteria; phylum Actinomycetota; class Actinomycetes; order Streptomycetales; family Streptomycetaceae; genus Streptomyces; species Streptomyces lavendulae. The sequence goes on from NZ_CP024985.1 coordinate 6,568,600, forward strand.
GCGCCGGGGCGGCTGTGGGCCCCGGCGGCCCGGAAGCCGTGTGGCGGGCCGTCAGGCCGCGGCGGCCGTGGAGAGGTCCTGTTCGGCCTCCACCGAGGCGTTCCAGTCGCGCTTGATCGCGCGCCAGCCCTCGTCCGTCTCGCCCTGGCGCCAGTAGCCCGAGATCGACAGGCGGTCACGCGTGATCCCGCGGTCCAGGCGGAGGTGGCGGCGGAGTTCCTTCACGAAGCCCGCCTCGCCGTGGACGAAGGCGTGGACGTCCTCGGAGGGGAACTCCAGGGAGGTGACCGCCTCCACGAGGGCCGCGCCCACCGGACGGTCCCCGCGGTGCAGCCAGACCGGGGCGACCCCGTCCGGCGTGGCGATCTCCTGCTCGTCGGCCGGGCCGTCGACCTCGATGAAGGCGTGCACCCGCGCGCCCGCAGGCATCCGCTCCATGGCGGCGGCGATCGCCGGAAGCGCGCTCTCGTCGCCCGCCAGGAGGTGCCATCCGGCCATCGGGTCGGGAGCGTACGCGCCGCCCGGGCCGAGGAAGTGCACCGTTTCTCCAGGCTGGACGCGGGCCGCCCAGGGGCCGGCCAGGCCCTCGTCGCCGTGGACGACGAAGTCCAGGGTCAGCTCCCGGTGCGTCGGGTCCCACGCGCGGACCGTGTACGCGCGCTGGCGCGGCCAGGCCTCGCGGTGGTGCGTCGCGCGGATCCGGTCCAGGTCCCAGGGCTCCGCGTACCGCACGCCCTCGGGGGCGAACAAGAGCTTCACGTAGTGGTCGGTGTACACGCCCGCGCCGAAGTCGGCCAGCCCGTCACCGCCCAGCACGAGCCGGACCATGTGCGGCGTCAGCCGCTCGGTGCGTACGACGACTGCGGTGCCGACTGTGCGGGCGCGTCCTTCTGCCACGGCGTCTCCCCTGAACTTACGAAGCTTAGGATTACCTAAGTTAGCACCTCATGGGCGCAGTGCGCCGCTCAGACGGGATACCGCTCCTCCCAAACCCCACCGATGGGCGAGTGCGTCGACCAGTTCCGGCTGTGCCGGAAGGTGCGGAAGGGTCGGGTCGAAGGCCGGGAGCGGCACGTCGGAGGCCACCTTGACGACCTTGGGCGCCACCGCCAGGTACGGGCGGGATTCCTCCAGCCGCTTGCGCTGGGTGGGGGTCAGCTTCGACTTCGGGTCGCCGACCGCGGCGAGGATCCCCGCGAGGTCCCCGTACGCGTCCAGCAGCTTCGCGGCCGTCTTCTCGCCGATGCCGGGGACCCCCGGCAGGCCGTCGCTCGGGTCGCCGCGCAGCAGCGCGAGGTCCGCGTAGCCCGGGCCGTCCACCCCGTACTTCTCGCGCAGCCAGGCCTCGTCCGTGACCTGGAGGGTGCCGACGCCCTTGAGGGGGTACAGGACGCGGCGCCGGCGGGCGTCGTCCACCAGCTGGTAGAGGTCCCGGTCGCCGGTGACGATGTCCACCGGGCCGGTCGCCCGTGCGGTGAGCGTGCCGATCACGTCGTCCGCCTCGTACCCGGCGACGCCGACGCGGGCGATGCCGAAGGCGTCCAGGGCCGCCTCGATGATCGGCACCTGCGGGGCGAGGGTGTCCGGGGTCTCCTCCACGTCGGGGCCGGTCTCCGTCTCCACCGCGACCCGGTGCGCCTTGTAGGAGGGGATCAGCTCCACCCGCCAGTGCGGCCGCCAGTCGGCGTCCATGCAGGCCACCAGGTCGTCCGGGCGGTGGTCCTGGACCAGGCGTCCGATGAAGTCGAGCAGCCCGCGCACCGCGTTGACGGGGGTGCCGTCGGGGGCCTTCACGGAGTCCGGCACGCCGAAGTAGGCGCGGTAGTAGAGGGAGGCGGTGTCCAGGAGCATCAGGCGTCGTGTCGTCACGGAGACGATGATGCCGCACGGGCGGTGGGGGGCCGACGGCGTCGGCGCCGTCACTCCAACAGTGCGCCCGGCGCGCGCGGGGGCGGGCTTTCGCGGAGGGTGTTGATCACTGGCAGGACGTTCTGCCCGCCCGGTCCCCCACGCGAGGAGTCTCGGACGCCCATGGTCGCCGTTGTCGCCGCCGCCGCCGTTGTCGCCGCCGCTTCCGTCGCCGTTGCCGTCGCGGTCCGCGCCGTTCCGGCGGGCGGCGGGCTCATAGGCGCGGCCCTGATCGGCTGACGCCCCCGGCCCCGCCCCGCCGAGGCCTCCGCGTCCGTGCGGCCGGACCGCGGACCACCGCCCCGAGCCCGGAGCCTGCCCCTGGCTCCGCCCCGCACCTGGTCCGTGTCCCGTGCCCGGCCCCTGCCCGGGACCCGGCCCGGCCCGGCCCTACCCGACCGGCCCGAATCCGGCCTGACCCGGACTCTGCCCGGCCCGGCCGACGCCCACCGGGAACCGTGCCTGGGCCCTGCCCCAGTCCCGACCTGCCCCAGTCCCGACCTGCCTCACCCGACCCCGTCGGCCTCACCCGGGCAGGCCGGGCCTGACCTGGACCTGCCCGGCCGGACCTTGACCGGCCCCGCCGCCCGGGCCGACCCGGGCTGAGCCGGACCTTGGCCCGGACCGGCCTGACCCGGCCCGACCGGCCTCACCCCGGCCCGGCCCGCCCACCCGGCCCGGCCCGCCCGGACCGGGGCGGTTCGGGTTCGGGCCGGTTCGGGCCGGGGCCGGGAGTCGTACCCCTGCTTCGGGCGTGTGGTGCGGGGGCGTTCCGTTCGTATCTCACCCAGGAGTTGCCATGGATGCCGTCCCCTCCTCCGCCCCCGCCCGCCGGACCGTGATCCTGGCGGGTGCGGGGGCCGCCGCGCTCGCGGTGTGTCCCCGGGCCGCCACGGCCGCGGCGGCCGCCGGTCCGGTGCCGCTCGCGGACCGGCCGGCCGAGGCCGCCGAGCTGCCGCTGCGGGCCGACCGCACCACCCAGGGCGACGTCCTGGCGGGCTCCCGCAAGGACCACGCCTGCCTGCTGCTCCTGCACTTCCGGGACGTGGTCCTGGCCCGCCGCTGGCTCGCCCGGCTGGTCCCCGAGCTCTCCACCACCGAGGAGATGGCCCGCTTCAACGCCCTCTTCAGCGCGGCCCGGGTCAAGGCGGGCGGCACCGACCCGGCCTCCCTGTCGGCCCAGTGGACCGGGCTCTCCCTGACCTACCCGGGGCTGCGGCTGTTCGCCGGGCGGGACCCCTTCCCCGCCGTGCCGGCCGACAGCACCGCCGAGGCGTTCACGCAGGGCGCCGCCCGCCGCGCGGAGGCGCTCGGGGACACCGGCGCCAGCGCCCCCGCCTCCTGGCTGTTCGGGGCCGAGGACCCGCGGCGAGCCGTGCACGCGGTCCTCAGCCTCTCCGCGGACGACCCCGACCGCCTCGCGAGCACCGTCACCCGCCACCGGGAGGCCCTCGCCACCGCCGGGGCCACCATCGTCTTCCGGCAGGACGCCGGCACGCTGGCCGGAGCCCTGCGCGGCCACGAGCACTTCGGGTTCACCGACGGCATCAGCCAGCCCGGGGTCCGCGGCTTCCACGCACCCGACCCGGCCACCGGGACCACCGTGCAGGGCAAGCCCGGGACGCGGCTGGTCCCGGCCGGGGAGTTCCTCGTAGGACAGGAGAAGGCCGGGCAGCGGCCCGCCGGGCTGCCCGCCTGGGCCAACGGCGGGTCGTTCCAGGTGGTGCGCCGCCTCGCCCAGGACGTCCCCGGCTGGTGGGAGCAGGCCCGGCAGCGGCTGGCGGAACTGAAGAAGGCCGGGGCCGCGCCGGCCGACGCGACCGCCACGTGGGTCGCGGCCCGGCTGGTCGGCCGCTGGCCCGGCGGCACCCCCGTCGCGGGCTGCCCGCTCGCCGAGGTGCCGGGCCCGGTGGGCTCCGACCCGGACGCCCACCTCACCTACCACGAGGACGCACAGGGCTGGCACACCCCGCTGTTCGCCCACATCCGCAAGGGCAACCCGCGCGACGGCCTCGTCCCCGGCCCCGGCCGCCCCCCGCTCGACCCCGGCGTCCTCGACAACCGCCGCATCATCCGGCGCGGCATCCCCTTCGGCCCCGCCTACGACCCCCAGCACCCCGAGGGCGCGGGCGGCCCCGACACCCCGCGCGGACTGGTGTTCATCGGCTACCAGGCCGACCTGGTCCAGCAGTTCGAGTTCGTCGCCAAGAAGTGGATCAACGAGTCGGACTTCCCGGCCGGCCGCAACCCGCGCGTCGGCGCCGACCCCGTGCTCGGCCCGGATTCGCCGGTCACCTTCGAGACCGAGTCCGACAACGGCAGCCGGGCCACCACCCTCCGCTTCGGCCGCTACGTGCGCACCCAGGGCGCCCTGTACGCCTTCACCCCCTCCCTGCCCACCCTGCGGGCCCTCGCCCAGGGCGTCCTCGACGACTCCGTCGAGGTCCACCCCGGCACCGTCCTGCGCCCCGGCGACGTCCTCGACGCCGGCGCCGTCCGGCTGGCCCTCGCCGCCGACGGGGACCTCGTCGTCCTCGACCGCTCCGGGGCCCGGCGGTGGAGCGCCGGCACCGCGGGCACCGGCCACGACGCCCTCTTCTCCCGCGACGGCGAGCTGACCGTGCGCACCGAGGCGGGCGCCACGGCCTGGACCAGCGGCACCGCCGGGCACCCCGGCGCCCGGCTGCTGGTCAAGCCGTCAGGTGACGTAGTGATCCTCGACGTGGACCGAGTGCTGTGGCGGGCGCCCGGGGGCCACGTAGGGTGACCGGGGGACCACGGGAGAGCACCGGGGCGGGGTCCGGTGGGCCCGTGCGGGCGAATCCGGGGGCGGTTGCTGCGTAAGGTGCTTACAGCACACCGATGTGCACCAGGACAGGGGAGGGCAGCCCCGAGATGAACGACAAGGAAGACGGCAACGACAAGGAGAAGGACTCCAAAGAGCCGCTGCGGGTGGGCGTGGCCGTGCGCAAACGGCGCCGCGCGCTCCACCTGACCCTCGCCGCGGTGTCGGCGCGCAGCGGCCTGTCCGTCCCCTTCCTGAGCCAGATAGAGAACGAACGGGCCCGCCCCAGCATGCGATCGCTGGAGCGGGTGGCCGACGCGCTGGAAACCACGGCGGTCGAGCTGCTGGCCGCCTCCGACACGGCGCGCACGGTGGACCTCGTGCGTTCCGGTGACGAGACCGGGCTGAGCCCGGTGGTCGGCGTACGCCCCCTCGTGCGCGGGCACCACCAGCTGCACGCGCTGGAGTTCACCGGGGACCAGGACGCCGGACGCGAGTACCAGCACCGCAACGACGAGCTGATGTACGTGGTCTCGGGCGCCTGCCAGGTGGAGGCGGAGGGGCGGGCCTACCGGCTGGAGAGCGGGGACGCGCTGTTCCTCTCCGGCGGGGTGCGCCACCGCTGGCGGGCCACGAGCGAGGACACCAAGCTCCTGGTCGTCGCGGTCGGCGACCACATCCACGCCACCTCCGAGCCCCCCTCCCCGGAGCACTGATCCGGTGCGCGTCGTCTCGCTCGTGCCCTCCCTGACCGAGGCGGTCGCGGTGACCGCGCCGGGGCTGCTCGTGGGGGTGACGGACTGGTGCACGCACCCGGCGGACCAGGGCGCCGCGGTGCGGATCGGGGGGACGAAGAACCCCGACGTACGCAGGATCGCCGGCCTGCGCCCGGACCTGGTGATCGCCAACGAGGAGGAGAACCGGCTCCCGGACCTCGACGCCCTGCGCGCGAGCGGGGCGGAGGTGCTGGTGACCGAGGTCCGGGACCTCCCGCAGGCCTTCGCCGAGCTGGAGCGGGTACTGGTGGGGGCGCTGGGGCTGGAGCGGCCCGAGTGGCTGGACCGGGCGGAGGCGGCCTGGGCGGCGGTGGAGCCGCCCGGGGAGCTGAGGGCCTTCGTGCCCGTCTGGCGCCGGCCCTGGATGGTGCTCGGCCGCAACACCTTCGCGGGGGACCTCCTCGCCCGGCTGGGGGTCCGCAACGCCTACGGGGACCACCCCGAGCGGTACCCGAAGGTGCCGCTCGCCGAGCTGGCGGCGAGCGGCTGCGATCTGGTGGTGCTCCCGGACGGGCCCTACGCCTTCTCCGAGGAGGACGGCCCGGAGGCCTTTCCGGGTCTCCCGGCCGCCCTCGTCAGCGGACGCCACCTGACCTGGTACGGGCCCTCGCTGGCCGAGGCCCCGGAGGTGCTGGGCAGGGCGCTCAGCGGGTCGTGGGGAGCAGCCGGCCGGTGAACAGGCCGCGCAGGGTGTGGGCGGCGGCCAGCAGCCAGGCGGTGACCAGGCCGAGGAACAGGGCGGTGGCCAGCCAGGCGAAGGCGTCCAGCCCGGTGTGCCGGGCCAGTCCGGCGGCGCCGGTGACGCAGGTGCCGACGGGGAAGGTCAGCGCCCACCAGGTCATCGCGAAGCCCATGCCGCCCCGGGCGGCCCGGACCAGCATCGCGGAGGCGAGGGCCAGCCACAGCAGGGCGAAGCCCATCACGGGCACCCCGTAGACCACGGCGAAGGCGGCCAGCGCGTCGGCGTAGGGGGCGTCGATCGCGCCGGGGGCCACGTCCGCGAGCTGGTTCACGGCGGTGGTCGACTGGCCGAGGGGGCCCAGCACCAGGAACAGGGCCGGGGTCAGCGCCAGGGGCAGGGGCCCGCTCACGATCAGCCGGCCGAAGACCAGGGGGAGCAGCATCAGCACGGCCAGCAGGCTGATGCCGAACATGGCGTAGCAGGCCAGCAGCAGCGTCTCGCGGGGCTGTCCGGCGGGCAGGTGGGGCACGAGCAGGGGCCCGACGGCGGCGGAGACCATGGGGGAGACCACGGGCAGCAGCCACACGGGGCTGGCCTGCGAGGCCTCGACCTTGTGCCGGACCACCATCAGGTAGGGCACGAGCACGGCCATGACCAGGCCTATGGCGGTGCCGGCGGTGAAGAGCACGGTGTCCGCGGCGACGGCGGCACCGGTCCCGATCAGGTCCTTCCCGACGGTCAGGGTGCCGGCCCCGACGGCCAGCAGGGCCATCGCCAGGCACCCGTAGAAGGGGGCCACGGCGGGGTCGAGGAGGTGGGCGCGGGCCTGGTCCCGGTGGTGCAGCCAGTGCCCGGCGCGGGCGGTCAGCAGCACGGCGAGGGCCACGGCCGACAGCGCCCAGACGAGCTGGCAGGCCACGCGCTGGCCCGGGAGCTGGTACGGGAGGGCGGCTCCCGCGTTGGCGACGATGGCCGTGCCCATGACGGACGCGTACCAGTTGGGGCCGAGGTGGCGCAGCGCGGGGACCTTGTGGGTCCGGGGCGCGATGTCGATGACGGTGCGGGGTCGCACGATGGTGGTGGCCATGGGTCCAGCGTCCCGTCGTCCGGGGCCGACCGGCAGGGATCACCTGGCTATAAGGTCATAAACTGATGTTATGGGTAACGAGGAGACGGTCCCGCTGGCGCACCGCGTGCCGGACCTGGGCGCGCTGGAGCTGCTGCTCACGGTCGCACGGGTCGGCAGCCTGAGCGGGGCCGCGCGCCGGCTGGGGATCACCCAGCCCGCGGCGAGCAGCCGGATCCGGGCGATGGAGGTGCGGCTCGGGGTGGCCCTGGTGGACCGCTCCCCCCGCGGCTCGACGCTCACGGCCGAGGGGGCGCTCGTCACGGACTGGGCCCGGCAGGTCGTGGAGGCGGCCGAGGCCTTCGACGCGGGGGCCCAGGCGCTACGGGGCCGGCGCGACTCCCGGCTGCGGGTGGCGGCCAGCATGACCATCGCGGAGTACCTGCTGCCCGGCTGGCTGATCGCCCTGCGCGGGGAACGCCCGGACACGGCGGTCTCCCTGCACGCCGGGAACTCCGCGGACGTGGCGAAGCGGGTCCTGGCCCACGAGGCGGACCTCGGCTTCGTGGAGGGCCTGTCGGTCCCCGAGGGGCTGGACTCGGCCGTCATCGCGCAGGACCGGCTCGTGGTGGCGGTCGCCCCGACGCACCCGTGGGCCCGGCGGTCCAAGGGGGTCGCGGCGGCGGAACTGGCCGGGACCGCCCTGATCCTGCGCGAGCGGGGCTCGGGGACCCGGCAGGTCCTGGACGCGGCCCTGGCCTCCGCCGGGGGACTGGCCGCCCCGCTGCTGGAGCTGGCCTCCACCACCGCCGTGAAGGCGGCCGCGGTCAGCGGAGCCGGGCCGTGCGTGCTGTCGGAGCTGGCGCTGGTGGACGAGCTGGCGGCCCGGCGCCTCGTGGAGGTCGCCGTGGCGGGGGCCCCGCTCGCCCGCGCCCTGCGCGCCGTGTGGCCCACGGGGGCCCGCCCGGCGGGCCCGGCCCGCGACCTGCTGTCGCTGACCCGGCGGGGCTGAGACCCGGCGGGGCTGAAACCGGCCCCGCGCGCGGCCGTCCTCAGCCGAGCGGGGGACCGGCGGGACGGGCGGGGTCCGGTTCGGTCCGGGCCCGGAGGGCCTTCGTGAGCAGCCCGCCGACGACGATCAGGGCCACGCCCAGCCACCAGAGGCCGCCGTCGAACACCAGCACCGCGATCCCGATCGGCACCAGCAGGCCCGCCAGGGGCAGCAGCAGCGAGGCCCCGCCCGGCGCGGCCTCGCCGCGTGCGCGGGCGCGGACCACCCCCGGGTACCAGGCGGTGAACCGCAGCGCCGCGACGATCGCGAGGATCTGGATGATCCACCCCGTCCAGATGTTGTTCGGGTTGTGCAGCACCAGGTCCCCGTAGGCGCCAGCGAGGGCCGCCACCAGGAAGGCCAGCCCCCACACCCCGGTGATCACGTAGTTGGTCCGCAGGAAGGCGGGCGAGTGCCAGAGCGAGGGGTCGACCTGCTCCCGCGCGTACTGCAGCGTGAAGGGCATCCCTACGGCCATCGAGCCGAAGGCGATCACCGTCAAGGTGAGGTTCGCGACCTCGCCCGCGTACGTCTCCAGCCAGCGCAGCGTGCCCGCGCTCGCGAGGGCGCCGACCACCGCCATGGCCGCGAAGAACACCACGTCGGCCACTTCGAGCAGCTTCCACGAGCTGCCCCGGTGGACGACCCGCCCCAGCACGACCAGGGCCACGGCCGAGGCCAGGGCGATCCCGACCGCGATCTCGAACCGTCCCGGGCCGACCAGCAGCGAGAAGATGATCCACGGCGCCATCCCGACGACCGGGTTCTCCAGGATCCCGGACGCCGGGCCGGGGGCCGTGCCGTGCGCCTCGGTCCGCATGGTTCCAGCGTGCCCGCCCGGCCCGGCCCCGGCCATTCGGGCGGTGCGCCCCCCGGCCCCGGCCATTCGGGCGGTGCGCCCCCCGGCCCCGGACGCGGAAGGGCCCCGGCGCCGGGGGGAAGGCGCCGGGGCCCGGTCCTCAGGAGACCGGGACCGCCTGACGGGCGACCGGGACCGCCCGGCGGGCGGCGGCCGCCTCGATCAGGTCCGCCATCACCCGGGTGTCCTTGTCCCGCTCCGGGTGCCACTGGACGCCGACGACCCACTTCGAGCGGTCGGGGTCCTCGATGGCCTCCACCGTGCCGTCCTCCGCGTACGCCGAGACGACCAGGCCGCGCCCGAGCTGCTCCACCGCCTGGTGGTGGTACGTCGGCACCTCCGCCACCTCCGGGACCAGCTCCGCGTACCGGGTGCCCGCGACGGGCCTGACCGGGTGCCAGGAGGTGACGCCCGGGGTGTGGACGTGTCCGTCGATGTGCTGGACGAGCGTTCCGCCCAGGGCCACGTTGAGGGCCTGCATGCCCCGGCAGATGCCCAGCAGCGGGAGGTCCGCTTCGAGGGCCGCCCCGATCAGCGCCAGCTCCCACTCGTCGCGCACGGTCGCGGGGGCGCCCGTACGGGGGTCGCGCACGGCCCCGTAGCGGACGGGGTCCACGTCCGGGCCGCCGGAGATGATCAGACCGTCGAGCCGGCCCAGCACCTCCGCCGCCCGCTCGGGTTCGTCCGGCGGCAGCAGGACGGCCGCGCCGCCCGCCGCCTGGACGAGCTCGTAGTACCCGGACGGGACGAGGGACGTGGGCAGGTCCCACACGCCGTAGCGGGTGGACGCCTCCACGTAGGTGCTGATGCCGATGAGCGGCCTGGGCACGGTGATACCTCCAGGGTGGTACTGGACAGCGGTGCGGGGATCAGGATTTCAGTCGCGGGTCAACTCCGCCTCGGCTTCGGCCAGCGCGGCGAACTCCTCCTCCGGAGCCGAGGCGACGAGGTGGCGGCGGCTGTAGAAGGCGAAGTACGCGAGGGCGACGGCGTACACGCCGAGCGCGATGAACGCGGCGTCCTGGTCGACCAGGAAGGTGGCGACCAGCGCCGACAGGGCGAGGACGAAGGCGACGGACGAGGTCAGCACCCCGCCGGGGGTGCGGTAGGGCCGCTCCAGGCCGGGCTCGCGGCGGCGCAGCACGATGTGGGAGAGGGCCATCAGGGCGTAGGAGATGGTCGCGCCGAAGACGGCGATGTTCAGCATCCGCGCGCCGTTGCCGGTGGCCGCCGCGAGGGCGAAGCCGATCGCGCCCGGGATCACCAGGCCGAGGTAGGGGGCCTTGCGCTTCGAGGTGAGGGAGAGGAAGCGGGGGAGGTAGCCGGCCCGGGAGAGGGCGAACAGCTGGCGGGAGCCGGCGTAGATGAGGGAGAAGAAGGAGGCGACCAGCCCCGCGAGGCCGGCGTAGTTGACGAAGCGGCTGAGGGCCGTGGGCCCGCCGTCCCCCTCCAGCGCCACGACGAGGGGGTTGCCGGCGGACTTGACCGCGTCCGCGCCCTGGGCGCCGGTGGCGGCGAAGAAGGTGATCAGGGCGAGCAGGGCGAGGATGCCCATGGAGATGGCCAGGGCCCTGGGCATGGACCGGACCGGGTCCTTGGCCTCCTCGGCGGCGAGCGGGACGCCCTCGACGCCCAGGAAGAACCACATGCCGAAGGGGAACGCGGCCCAGATGCCGAGGACGCCGAAGGGGAGCCAGGAGCTGGAGCCGAAGGCCTGCGGGTCCGCCGGGATGTTGTCCAGCGCGCCGGCGTCGAAGTCCGAGAGTGCGCCGAACGCGAAGATCAGCAGTGCGGCCACCGCTATGGCGGTGACGACCAGGCTGAAGCGCAGGGCCTCGCCCACGCCCCACAGGTGCACGCCGATGAAGATCACGAAGCAGCCGAGGTAGACGGGCCAGCTGGAGGTGAGCCCGAACAGGCCCAGGGACTCGACGTAGTCGCCGATGAAGATGACGATCGCGGCGGGCGCCAGGATGTACTCGATGAGGATGGCCGTGCCGGTCAGGAACCCGCCCCAGGGGCCCAGCGCGCGGCGGGCGAAGCCGTAGCCGCCGCCCGCCGTGGGCAGGATGGTCGACAGCTCGGCGAGGGAGAAGACCAGGCAGGCGTACATGGCGCCCATGAGCACGGTGGCGATGGCCAGGCCGCCGAAGCCGCCCTTGTCCAGGCCCACGTTCCAGCCGGAGTAGTCCCCGGAGACCACGTAGGCGACGCCGAGGCCGGTCAGCAGCAGCCAGCCGGCGCTGCCGCGGCGCAGGGTGCGGCGCTGGAGGTACTCGGCGTCCGCGTCCCCGGGGGAGGGCGGTGCGGATACGGGTGCGGTGTCGTCGGCCATGTGCGCTCCTGCCTAGGGCAATGCAATGGTTGTGAGGCGTACCTTTGCGTCCTGGGTATGGCGGGCGCAAGACCCCTGCGTTAAACAGCGGTTACGAAAACCTCTTCCGCCCCACCGATCGGGCCGCTCGTGCCGCTCGTGCCGCCCGGCCGCTCAGGCCAGGAAGCCGCGCAGCAGGGCCGCCGTCCCGCAGCAGTGCTCGCGCATCACCGCCCGCGCCCCCTCGGCGTCCCGCTCCAGCACCGCCTCCACCAGGGCCGTGTGCTGCTGCTGCGAGTGTTCGAGGTTGCGCACCAGCAGCGGGATGCAGTCGAGCAGGTCGTTCACGGTGGCCCGGACGGCCGCGTACTGGGCCGTCAGGGAGGCGGAGCCGGCGAGTTCGCTCAGGGTGAGGTGGAAGAGGGTGTCCTGGCGGCGGTAGTCGGGCAGGGTCGCGTCATGGGTGGCGGTCAGCGCGCGCAGCAGCCGTTCGGTGCCCTCCTCGGTCAGCCCGTGGGAGGCGCACAGACCGGCCGCGCCCACCTCCAGCACCTCACGGAAGCGCAGGACGTCCTCGATGTCGACCCCCGCCACCCGGCGCCGCAGCTCCTCCTCGGCCCCGCCGGCCGGGGTGTCGGGCCGGGACAGCACGAACGTCCCCCCGTACCGGCCGCGCCGGGCCTCCACCAGGCCCTGGTCCTGGAGCACCTTCAGCACCTCGCGCAGGGTGACCCGGCTGATCCCCATGCGCTCCGCCAACTCGCGCTCCGGCGGCAGCCGTTCCCCGCCCGGCACCAGACCCAGCCGGACCACCTGGAGGATCTGCTCCAGGGCCTCCTCGAAACCGTTGCCCGCCCGCACCTGTCGCAGTACGGGATTCAGCCGCGCGATCGCGCCACCCTCACCCGCCGTGTCGGTCATCTCGGCTCCTCCCCTTCCCAAGCAATGGTTCTATTCAATACCTTAGGCCCCCTCGGCTCACCGAAGGAGAGATTCCAGTGGTAGACCGCAAGCCCCCGCTCGCGCCCGAGGAGCTCCGCGCCCTCGTAGCGAGCGGTGAGATCGACACCGTCGTCCTGGCCTTCCCCGACATGCAGGGGCGCCTCCAGGGCAAGCGGTTCGCCGCACAGTTCTTCCTCGACGAGGTCCTCGCCCACGGCACCGAGGGCTGCAACTACCTCCTCGCCGTCGACACCGACATGAACACCGTCGACGGCTACGAGATGTCCTCCTGGGACCGCGGCTACGGCGACTTCGCCATGCACCCCGACCTCGCCACCCTGCGCCGCGTCCCCTGGAACCCCGGCAGCGCCTTCGTCCTCGCCGACCTCGCCTGGAACGACGGCTCGCCGGTCGTCGCCGCCCCCCGCCAGATCCTGCGCCGCCAGCTGGAACGCCTCGCCGAACACGGCTACACGGCGATGGTCGGCACCGAGCTGGAGTTCATGGTCTTCCAGGACACCTACGAGGCGGCCTGGAACGCCAACTACCGCGGCCTGACCCCCGCCAACCAGTACAACATCGACTACTCCGTCCTCGGCACCGGCCGCGTCGAACCCCTGCTGCGCCGCATCCGCAACGAGATGCAGGCCGCCGGGCTGGTCGTGGAGTCCGCCAAGGGCGAGTGCAACCTCGGGCAGCACGAGATCGCCTTCCGCTACGACGAGGCGCTCACCACCTGCGACCAGCACGCCGTCTACAAGACCGGCGCCAAGGAGATCGCCGCCCAGGAGGGCGTCTCGCTCACCTTCATGGCCAAGTACGACGAGCGCGAGGGCAACTCCTGTCACATCCACCTCTCACTCGGTGACGCCGACGGCAACAACGCCATGGCCGGCGACGGCCCGCACGGCATGTCGCCCGTGATGCGCCACTTCCTGGCCGGCCAGCTCGCCGCCCTGCGCGACTTCTCCCTTCTCTACGCCCCCAACATCAATTCGTACAAGCGTTTCCGCCCCGGATCCTTCGCCCCCACCGCCGTCGCCTGGGGCCTCGACAACCGCACCTGCGCCCTGCGCGTGGTCGGCCACGGCCGCTCCACCCGCTTCGAGAACCGCCTCCCCGGCGGCGACGTCAACCCCTACCTCGCCGTCGCCGGCCTGGTCGCGGCGGGCCTCTACGGCATCGAGAACCGCCTGGAACTCCCCGAGGCCTGCGCCGGCAACGCCTACACCGCCGACTACGCCCACGTCCCGGCCACCTTGCGCGAGGCGGCGGAGCTCTGGGAGAACAGCGAGATCGCCAAGGCGGCCTTCGGTCCCGAAGTCGTCGCCCACTACCGCAACATGGCCCGCGTCGAACTCGACGCCTACGACTCCGCCGTCACCGACTGGGAACTGCGCCGCTCCTTCGAACGCCTGTAGAGCCCCCGTCCACCCACCGCACCGCACACCAGAGAGGCACCACGTTGTCCGACGTGTTGGAAGTCCTGAACCCGGCCACCGAGGAACTCGTCGCCACCGTCCCGGCCGCCACACGGGACGACGTCGACGCGGCCGTCGGACGGGCCGCCGCGGCCCAGCGGGGATGGGCGGCACTCGCCCCCGCCGACCGGGCCAGACTTCTGCGCCGCTTCGCGGCGGCCGTCGACGGACACCTGGAGGAACTGGCACGGCTGGAGGTCCGCGAGGCGGGCCACACCATCGGCAACGCCCGCTGGGAAGCGGGCAACGTACGCGACCTGCTGGAATTCGCCGCAGGGGGAGTGGAACGCCTCTCCGGCCGGCAGATCCCCGTCGCGGGCGGCATCGACGTCACCTTCCTCGAACCCCTCGGCGTCATCGGCGTGATCGCCCCCTGGAACTTCCCCATGCCGATCGCCGCCTGGGGCCTGGCCCCCGCCCTCGCCGCGGGCAACGCCGTCATCCTCAAGCCCGCCGAGACCACCCCGCTCACCGCCCTGCGCCTCGCCGAACTCGCCCTCGAAGCCGGGATCCCCGAACACCTCTTCCAGGTGCTCCCCGGTCACGGGGCGGTCGCCGGGGACGCCCTGGTCGAGCACCCCGGAGTCGCGAAGATCGTCTTCACCGGCTCCACCCGCGTCGGCAAGCAGATCATGTCCAAGTGCGCCGACCGGGTGAAGCGGGTCACCCTCGAACTCGGCGGCAAGAGCCCCAACATCGTCTTCGCCGACGCCGACATCGAGGCGGCCGCGGCCGCGGCCCCCATGGCCTACCTCGACAACACCGGCCAGGACTGCTGCGCCCGCACCCGGATCCTGGTCCAGCGCAGCGCCTACGACCGCTTCCTCGAACTCGTCGCCCCCACCATCGAGTCCATCGCCGTCGGAGACCCGCTCGACGAGAAGACCCAGATGGGCCCGCTCATCTCCCGCACCCAGCTGGAGCGCGTGCGCGGATACGTCACCGACGACCTCACCACCCTGCGGGGCAAGGCCCCCGAAGGCCCCGGCTTCTGGTACCCGCCCACCCTCGTGACCGGCGTCGCCCCCACCGCGCCCGTCGCCGTCGAGGAGGTCTTCGGGCCGGTCGCCGTCGTCCTGCCCTTCGAGGACGAGGAGGACGCCGTACGCCTGGCCAACGCGACCGAGTACGGCCTCTCCGGCTCCCTCTGGACCCGCGACCTCGGCCGCGCCCTGCGCGTCTCCCGCGCGGTCCAGGCCGGCAACCTCTCCGTCAACTCCCACTCCAGCGTCCGTTACTGGACCCCCTTCGGCGGCTACAAGCAGTCCGGGCTCGGCCGCGAGCTCGGACCGGACGCCCTCACCGCTTTCACCGAGACCAAGAACGTCTTCATCAGCACGGAGGCCTGACCAGCATGTCGAACGAAGAGATCATCTGCCGCCGCCTCGTCGGCCGCACCGCCGTCATCACCGGAGCCGGCAGCGGCATCGGCCTCGCCACCGCCCGCCGCCTGGCCTCGGAAGGGGCCAACGTCGTCTGCGCCGACATCGACCCGGCCGCCGGCAAGGCCGCCGCCGAAGAGGTCGGCGGCACCTTCGTCCAGGTCGACGTCACCGACCAGGAGCAGGTCGAGGCCCTCTTCAAGACGGCCTTCGACACCTACGGCTCCGTCGACATCGCCTTCAACAACGCGGGCATCTCGCCCCCGGACGACGACTCCATCCTCACCACCGGGCTCGACGCCTGGCGCCGCGTCCAGGACGTCAACCTCACCTCCGTCTACCTGTGCTGCAAGGCCGCCCTGCCCTACATGCAGCGCCAGGGCCGCGGCTCCATCATCAACACCGCCTCCTTCGTGGCCATCATGGGCGCGGCCACCTCCCAGATCTCCTACACCGCCTCCAAGGGCGGCGTCCTGGCCATGTCCCGCGAACTCGGCGTCCAGTTCGCCCGCGAGGGCATCCGCGTCAACGCCCTGTGCCCCGGGCCGGTCAACACGCCCCTGCTCCAGGAACTGTTCGCCAAGGACCCCGAGCGGGCCGCCCGCCGCCTCGTCCACATCCCCCTCGGCCGCTTCGCGGAGCCCACCGAGATCGCCGCCGCCGTGGCCTTCCTCGCCAGCGACGACTCCTCCTTCATCAACGCCACCGACTTCCTCGTCGACGGCGGCATCTCCGGCGCGTACGTGACTCCTCTCTAAACGTTCACCTCCGCACCACCCCCACGACAGCCGGGCGTCGCACGACGCCCGGCTGTCGTGCTCTACCGTCCCCGACGATCTTCATCGGAATCAGGAGCGACCATCCCAGTGACCCGACTCAGCCCCACCCGGCGGCTCCAGGCCGCAGCCGTCGCCGCCGCCGCGATAGCCGCCGGCACCCTCGTCGCGGCCGCCCCCGCCGCCCAGGCCGCCCGGCCCGGCGCGCACTGCACCACCCCGAAGCTCGCGGCCGGCTGGTACGGCGACAACCAGGCCCGCCTCCAGCAGCTCATCGACCGGTACGGCAGCTGCAACCCGTACCGCCCCGGCCGCGAGAAGCCCGTCGCCGTCTTCGACTGGGACAACACCGTCGTCAAGAACGACGTCGGCGACGCCACCATGTTCTGGCTGCTGCGCAACGGCAAGATCCGCCAGCCCGCCGGCGGCGACTGGACCACCACCAGCCGCTACCTCACCCCGGCCGCCGCACAGGCCCTGGCCACCGCCTGCGGCCCCCTCGCCCGCCCCGGCGCCCCGCTGCCCACCGGCACCCCCGCGGGCGCGCCCTGCGCCGACGAGCTGAACGCCGTCTACGGCACCGCCGCCACCCGCACCGGCGCCGCCGCCTTCGCCGGCTGGGACCACCGTACGATCGAACCCGCCTACGCCTGGCTGCCGCAGCTGACGCAGGGCTGGACCGCGAGCGAGGTCCGCGGCTTCGCCGCCGCCGCCCGCACCGAGAACCTCGCCGCGCCCGTCGGCACCAAGCAGCAGGTCGGCACCACCACCGCCACCGGCTGGGTCCGCTACTACGACCAGCAGCGGGACCTCGTCAAGGGCCTCCAGAAGGCCGGCTTCGACGTGTGGATCAGCTCCGCCTCCCCCCAGCCCGTCGTCGAGGTCTGGGCCCAGGGCGTCGGCGTCAAGGCCGACCACGTCATCGGCATCCGCAACACCACCCGCAACGGCAAGCTGACCGCCCACCTCCAGGGCTGCGGCTCCGTCAAGGACGGCGCCGACACGATGATCACCTACATCGACGGCAAGCGCTGCTGGATCAACAAGGCGGTCTTCGGCGTACGCGGCCCGGCCGCCGAGAAGGTCCAGCCCGCCTCCCGCCGCCAGGTCTTCGCCGCCGGCGACTCCGACACCGACATCTCCTTCCTGCGCGACGCGACCGCCCTGCGCCTGGTCGTCAACCGCAACAAGAACGAGCTGATGTGCCGCGCGTACGACAACAGCGACGGCAAGTGGATCGTGAACCCGATGTTCATCGAGCCCAAGAAGCAGAAGACCAGCCCCTACCCGTGCTCCACCACCGGCTACACCGACCACGACGGCACGGCCGGACCCGTCCGCCGGGGCGACACGAGCGTCATCCCCGACCAGACGGACAGCGTCTTCCAGAACTAGTGCCCTGACCGGAAGGGTTCACCGGGTCACGGCACTAGAGGAACGTGCGGCCCTCGCCCCGGTACGTCGGGGCGGTGGCCGTCACCCGGTCGCCCTCGACCAGGTGCAACGTGTCGAAGCGCTCGCACAGTTCACCGGCCTTCGCGTGCCGGAACCACACCCGGTCGCCGATCAGCAGGTCGTCGGCCGCGCTCCCCAGCAGCGGCGTCTGCACCTCGCCCGCCCCCTCCTGGGGGTCGTAGCGCAGCCCCGCGGGCAGGTACGGCACCGGCAGCCGGTCGGCGCCCGCCGCCCCCGAGGCCGGATAGCCCCCGCCCAGCACGGTCACCGCACCCACCCCGGGCCTGCGCACCACCGGCTGCGCGAACAGCGCCGCGGGCCGCCCGCGGAACGAGGTGTAGTTGTCGAACAGCCGCGGCACGTACAGCCCCGACCCCGCGGCGATCTCCGTCACCGCGTCCTCGGCCGCCGTCTCCGCCACGCTGCCGGTGCCGCCGCCGTTGACGAACTCCAGGTCCGGCACCACCGCCCGCACCGCCCGCACCGCCTCGGCCCGGCGCTCGGCCAACTCCCGGCGGGCCGTCGCCTGCATCAGCCGGATCACCCGCGAACGCAACGGCCGGCCGGCCAGGTCGTCCCCGACCCCGGCGATGTGGCCCTCGTAGGCCATCAGCCCCACCACCCGGAACCCGGGCCGCTCCTGCACCGCCCGCGCCAGCGCGGCCAGCTGACCGGGCTCCCGCAGCGGCGAGCGCCGCGCCCCCACCCGGAACCGGCCCCCGAGCAGGTGCAGGGCCGTGTCCAGCTCCAGGCAGACCCGGACCTCCTCCGCGCCCCCGCCCCGCGCCCCCTCGATCAGGTCCAGCTGCGCGGGATCGTCCACCATCACCGTGACGGCGGCCGCCAGCTTCGCGTCGTGCGCCAGCTCCCCGAAACCCGCCCGGTCCGCCGACGGATAGGCGAGCAGCACGTCCTCGAACCCGGACCGGGCCAGCCACAGCGACTCGGCGAGCGTGTACGACATGATCCCGGCGAACCCGGGCCGCTCCAGCACCCGTTCGAGCAGCGCCCTGCACCGCACCGACTTGCTGGCCACCCGCACCGGCTTGCCACCCGCCCGCCGCACGAGGTCGTCGGCGTTGGCGTCGAAGGCGTCGAGGTCCACGATGGCCAGGGGCGCGTCGAGATGCGCGGTCGCCCGGTCGTACCGAGCCCGGTCGGAAGTCATGGGCGGCAGCTTGCCAGACGGGTGTACCGGTGGGTAGGGGTACGCAACCCCCGGGGGCTCCGCCCCCGGCCCCCCCGCGCCTCAATCGCCGGCGGGGCCGGATTTCACCTGGCCGGGGTGGAATCGCGCCGACCCCGGCCACCCCCGGCCCCGCCCGGCCGGGGCAGCGGCCCGGCCGGGGCAGCGGCGACCGCCCCGTAGAGTACGGGCAGGCAGCCGTACGGAACGGGGGGCGGAGCCGCCGGATGACCACGTCGACACCAGGGACCGCGGTCCTGGGCGAGCACGGACCGCCCCCGCCCCCGGCCCCCCGCCGCCACCCCGGCAGGATCCTCGCCGCCACCCTCAGCGCCCTCCTCGGCACCGGCCTCCTCGCCGGCGCCGCCACCACCGCCTGGAACGAACACCGCGCCGCGCACCGCCCCGTGCCCCCCGACGCCTCCTACCGCGCGGCCGCCTCGCTCTGGCACTCGGCCCCCGTGGACCGCCTCCTGCCGCCCGTACTCGCCGCCCCCGACACCGGCCCCGGCGGCGCCGACCGCAGCTGGACCCGGATCGCACTGGCACCCGACGCCGACTGCGCCGCCGCCCTCACCCCCGAGTGGCGCGCCGCGCTCACCGCGGCCGGCTGCTCCCGCGTGCTCCGCGCCACCTACACCGACGCCACCCGCAGCTCCCTCGTCACCGTGGGCCTGGTCTTCACCCCCGCCGACGCCACCACGATGGCCGGCCTGCGGGGCCGCCTGCCCGCCCCGCCCGCCTACGAGTACGCCGACTCCCGCCGCGCCGCCTGGACGGCGACCGTCACCGACCAGGCCCCGGCCGTGGTCTACGCGGTCTCCGCCTTCGCCGACGGCCGCACCATGGACGCACCGCTCCCGGCCGGGGACGCGGCCCGCCAGGGTGCCACCGGAACGGTCGCCGAAGCGGGCCTGGGCCACGCGGCCCAGGCCGTGGCCGACCGGGTCGGCCGCGCCCTCGGCGCGCTCGCGGCCCCGCCCGCCCCCACGCACACCCCGCGCCCGGAGCCCCGCCGATGACCGCAGCCCGCCGAGCCGCAGCCACCACCAGCGCGATCGCCCTGGCCGCCCTGTTCACCGCGGTCGCCGCACCCCCGGCCGCCGCCGACACCATCCGCGACCGCCAGTGGGGCCTGCTGGCCCTGCGCGCCGAGGAGGCCTGGGGCACCACCCAGGGCGACGGGGTCACCGTGGCCGTCCTCGACACCGGCGTCGACGCCACCCACCCCGACCTGACCGGCCAGGTCCAGGGCGGCACCGACCTCGTCGGCATGGGCGCCGGCCGCGGCGACCGCGCCTGGGCCCGGCACGGCACGGCGATGGCGAGCATCATCGCCGGCCACGGCCACGGCCCCGACCGCTCCCAGGGCGTCCTCGGGATCGCCCCCCACGCACGGATCCTCCCGGTCCGGGTGATCCTGGAGGAGGGCGACCCGGGCCGCGCCCAGGCCCGCGACAGCAAGTCCGGCGCCCTCGCCGAGGGCATCCGCTGGGCCGCCGACCACGGCGCCGACGTGATCAACCTGTCGCTCGGCGACGACAGCGACACCGCCCACCACGAGGCGGCGGAGGACGAGGCCGTCCAGTACGCCCTCGGCAAGGGCGTGGTCGTCGTCGCCTCCTCGGGCAACGGCGGCGAACGCGGCGACCACACCTCCTACCCCGCCGCCTACCCCGGGGTGATCGCCGTCGCCGCCGTCGACCGCCAGGGCCACAAGGCCGCCTTCTCCACCCGCCACTGGTACGCCAGCGTCAGCGCCCCCGGCGTCGACGTGGTCATCGCCGACCCCGACCGGGCCTACTACGAGGGCTGGGGCACCAGCGCCGCCGCCGCCTTCGTCTCCGGCGCCGTCGCCCTGGTCAAGGCGGCCCACCCCGGCCTCTCCCCGGCGCAGATCAAGAAGCTGCTGGAGGACACCGCCACCGACCGCCCGGCCGGCGGCCGCGACGACTCCCGAGGCCGCGGCACCGTGGACCCCGTCGCCGCGATCCAGGCCGCCGACGGGCTGCGCCCCGAACCGGCCGCCCCGGCGCCTGTCGCGGCCGGTCGGCAGTACTTCGGCGCGGGCCCCGACCCCGTGCGGCCGCCGGAGCGGCGCGCCCGGCTCGGCGCCGGGGCGGCCGCCGCCGGGGGAGCGGTGCTGCTGGTGCTGGCCGGCGTACTGGCCCGGCGTCCCCGTGCCGCCCGCCGGGATAGGGTCGGGTAACTGTGGCCACCAAGAACATTCCAGACCCCGGTTTCTCCGACGACGACGGCACCGCCGATCCCCGGCTGAGCGCGGCCCTCGCCGCCTGGGCCGCCGACCGCGCGGCCGAACCGCAGCTGCTCGCGGCCCTCAAGGAGGCCCGCCTGCTGGTGCCCGTCGTTGCCATGCTCGGCGAGGTCGAGACGGACCCGGAGACCGGCCTCAAGCGCGAGAAGACCAGCGACATGGCCGTGCCGACCCTGACCGCGGGCGGCCGGCGGGCCCTGCCCGCCTTCACCTCGATCGCCTCGCTGGCCCTGTGGGACCCCGCCGCCCGGCCCGTCGCCGTCCCGCTGCACCAGGCCCTGGCCGCCGCCGCGCACGAGAAGGCCGACACGATCGTCCTCGACCTGGCGGGCCCCGTCCCCTACCAGCTGACCGGCCCGGCGCTGCTCGCGCTCGCCGAGGGCCGCACGGACGCTGACCCGCTGGCCGCACCGGCGGTACGGGAGGCCGTACGAGTGGCGGTCGGGGCGGAGCCGGCCGTGCTCCGGGCGTACCTGGTCGCGGGCGGCTCCGGCGCCGACGGGACCCTCGCCGTACTGCTCGCGGCCGACGCGGATCCGGCCCCGGCGGCCCGGCGGATCGCCGAGGCGCTCGCGGCCGACGAGACCCTCCGGGCCCGCCTGGTCCGGGGCCTGAACCTGGCCCTGCTCCCGGCCGACGCCCCGCTCCCGCCGGACGAACCGCTCTTCACGCGCTGACGCGCGTACGCGCGTACGCACGCAGACGAGAGGGGCGCCCGCCGACCACCGGCGGGCGCCCCTCTCGTCTGCGTACCGGACCGGTCAGGCGTAGACCGGACCCGTGAACTTCTCGCCCGGACCCTGGCCCGGCTCGTCCTGGACGAGGGAGGCCTCGCGGAAGGCGAGCTGGAGCGACTTCAGGCCGTCGCGCAGCGGCGCCGCGTGGAAGGAGCTGATCTCGGTGGCGCTGGCGGTGACCAGACCGGCCAGGGCGGTGATCAGCTTGCGGGCCTCGTCGAGGTCCTTGTGCTCGGAGTCGGGCTTGTCCAGACCCAGGTTGACCGCGGCGGCGCTCAGCAGGTGGACGGCCACCGTGGTGATGACCTCGACGGCGGGCACGTCCGCGATGTCGCGGGTCATGTCGTCGTAGTCGGGAGCGTCCGGGGCGGAGGAGGGGGAATCGGAGGGCGTCGCTTCAGTCATGCGTCCCACGATATGCCGTGCGGCGGGCTTGCAACGCGGGTGCTAGTATGTACTTCGACCGGCCGGACACCTGTGTGCCCGGCCCACAAGTGGAGGCTCCGATCTCCCACCCGACCACCCTCCGGGGAGGCGGGTCATCCGGTCAGGTGGCATCCATCGTTCCGTACGGACGATGGAAAGCTGCCCGAGTCTGCGCCCCGCGGTTCGCACGCGACGGTGCTCCGGTTGTGTTGGAGCCCCTGCCTGTGCCCGGCGGGGCATTTTTCATTCTCCGCCGCGGTAGGTCTGACGACAAATGACGTCAGCGGCTGTCTGCCAGACAGTCGTGTGGTGCTACCGAGGAGGATCCATCAGCACCGAGCCCCGCATCAACGACCGGATTCGCGTTCCCGAGGTACGACTCGTCGGTCCCAGCGGCGAGCAGGTCGGCATCGTGCCGCTTGCCAAGGCGCTTGAGCTGGCGCAGGAGTACGACCTCGACCTGGTCGAGGTCGCGGCGTCCGCACGCCCGCCGGTCTGCAAGCTCATGGACTACGGCAAGTTCAAGTACGAGTCGGCCATGAAGGCCCGTGAGGCGCGCAAGAACCAGGCGCACACGGTCATCAAGGAAATGAAGCTCCGGCCGAAGATCGACCCGCACGACTATGACACCAAGAAGGGTCACGTCGTTCGGTTCCTCAAGCAGGGCGACAAGGTCAAGATCACGATCATGTTCCGTGGTCGCGAGCAGTCGCGACCGGAGCTCGGCTACCGCCTGCTCCAGCGCCTCGCTTCGGACGTCGAGGACCTCGGGTTCATCGAGTCGAACCCGAAGCAGGACGGCCGCAACATGATCATGGTCCTCGGTCCGCACAAGAAGAAGACCGAGGCGATGGCCGAAGCCCGCGAGGCGCAGGCCGCCCGCAAGGCCGAGCGCCAGGGTGTCGCCGCCACCGACGAGGAGGCTCCTTCCGAGGAGGCCGCCCCGGTCGAGGCGGAGACCACCGAGGCCGCTGAGGCCGCTGAGGTCACCGAGGCCGCCGCCGACGAGGCGAACGCCGAGGCCTGATTCCGGGGCAGCCCGTCTCGGATCACCGACACAACATGACGCTCCCGCCAGCCGGCCCCCAGGGGCCGGTGGGAGCGCCACCGACGAGGAGATAACGGCGCCATGCCGAAGAACAAGACGCACAGCGGTACCAAGAAGCGCTTCAAGGTCACCGGCTCCGGCAAGGTGCTCCGCGAGCGCGCCGGCAAGCGCCACCTGCTCGAGCACAAGTCGTCCCGTGTCACCCGTCGCCTCACCGGCAACGCGGAGATGGCCCCCGGCGACGCCGCGAAGATCAAGAAGCTTCTCGGCATCTGACGCCCTCCGCTCCCCCCGTCGGGAGCGGACGGACGTCAAGACCGGGACCCCATCGAATTCGGGCCGTGTGAAGTCATCCACGGCCCCGCTACAAGGAGTTAAAAAGTGGCACGCGTCAAGCGGGCAGTAAACGCCCACAAGAAGCGCCGGGCGATCCTCGAGGCGGCCTCCGGCTACCGCGGTCAGCGTTCGCGCCTGTACCGCAAGGCCAAGGAGCAGGTCACCCACTCGCTGGTCTACAACTTCAACGACCGCAAGAAGCGCAAGGGCGACTTCCGTCAGCTGTGGATCCAGCGCATCAACGCCGCTGCCCGCCAGAACGGCATGACGTACAACCGCCTCATCCAGGGTCTGAAGGCCGCCAACATCGAGGTGGACCGCAAGATCCTCGCGGAGCTGGCCGTCAACGACGCCAACGCCTTCGCCGCGCTCGTCGAGGTTGCCCAGAAGGCGCTTCCGGCCGACGTCAACGCCCCCAAGGCCGCTGCCTAAGGGCTAGCCGGCCCGCTCCACGCGGCCGGCCCCCACGGACCCGCAGGCGATTCGCCTGCGGGTCCGTGTGCTTTCGCCCCGCCCGCCCCCGGAACCCCCAGAGAGAACCGCAGACACCATGGGTTACCCCGACGAGCTGATCTCCCCCCGATCCCCGCGGGTGGCCGCCGCCAGGCGCCTGGCGCGGCGCAACTTCCGCACCAAGGAGCGCCGGTTCATCGCCGAGGGACCGCAGGCGGTCCGCGAGGCCGTCGAGCACCGTGGGTCCCAGGGCGCGACCCTGATCGAGCTGTTCGCCACGGTCGAGGCCGCCGAGCGCTACGCGGACATCGTCGAGGCCGCCCTGCTGGCCGGCGCGCGCGTGCACTACGCCTCCGACGAGGTGCTGGCCGAGGTCTCGCAGACGGTCACCCCGCAGGGCCTGGTGGGTGTCTGCCACTTCCTCGACTCCCCCTTCGAGGAGATCCTCAAGGCGCGCCCCCGCCTGGTGGCCGTCCTCGCGCACGTCCGCGACCCCGGCAACGCCGGCACGGTGCTGCGCTGCGCGGACGCCGCGGGCGCCGACGCGGTGGTGCTGACCGACGCCTCCGTCGACCTGTACAACCCGAAGTCCGTACGGGCCTCCGTGGGCTCCCTCTTCCACCTCCCGGTGGCCGTCGGCGTCCCGGTGGAGCAGGCGGTGGAGGGGCTGCGGGCGGCGGGCGTACGGATCCTCGCGGCCGACGGGGCCGGTACGGACGACCTCGACTCCGAGCTGGACGCGGGCACCATGGGCACCCCCTCGGCCTGGGTCTTCGGCAACGAGGCCTGGGGCCTGCCCGAGGAGACGCGGGCGCTCGCGGACGCCGTCGTACGGGTCCCGATCCACGGCAAGGCGGAGAGCCTGAACCTCGCGACGGCCGCCGCCGTGTGCCTGTACGCGTCCGCGCGTGCACAGCGGGCGCCCGGAGGGTGCCGCTCCGTGACCCCCAGCTAGTAGTGTGGCCGCCCGGGGGGCCCACTGCGCTACTCGGAGATGTGGGGTACGGGGAAATGACCGTCGGTACGAACAGCTCGCCGGAGGCCGCGGGCGCGGCCGAGGAGCGGCTGCGGGACGCCCCCGGGCCCGCGGGATCCGCACCCGCCGGCGACACCCTCCGCGGCGTACCGCCCCAGGCGGCCTCCCGGGCTTCCGCCGCCCCCTCGGCCCGCACACCCGGCCCGTCCCACGGCCCGGGCCCGTCGGCCGTCACCACAGGCCCGTCGCCCGTCCCCGGCGGCTCCGCCCCGGGCGGCCCGACCGCCGCAAGCGCCACCACCGGCCCGTCGCCCGTCCCCGGTGGCCCCGCCCCGGACGGCTCCGCCCCGGACGGCTCCGCCCCGGACGGCTCCGCCCCGGACGGCTCCGCCCCGGGATCCCCGTTCGCCGGGCCGGGGCCCCTCGGCGATGCCCCCGCGGGGAACGGGTTCGGGATGGACCCCGATGAGTTGCCCGACGGGCTCGTCGTCGCCGACCACGCCGGGCGGGTGATCTGTTTCAACCGGGCCGCCGCCCGGATGACCGCCACCGACCCCGGGCAGGCCCTCGGCGCCCGCATCGACCGCGCGCTGCCGCTCGAAGACCTCGAAGGCCGCCGCTGGTGGGCCCTGACCGACCCCTACGGCGGCCTCGCCACCCGCCGCGGCCAGCCCGAGCGCAACCTGCTCCTGCCCGGCGGCCGCGAGGTGCTCGTCTCCGCCCACTACGTCCGCAGCCACCCCACCGGCCCGCTGTGCCGCCTCGTGGTCACCCTGCGCGGCACCGAGGCCCGCCGCCGCACCGAACGCAGCCACGCCGAGCTGATCGCCACCGTCGCGCACGAGCTCCGCTCCCCGCTGACCTCGGTGAAGGGCTTCACGGCGACCCTGCTGGCCAAGTGGGAGCGGTTCACCGACGACCAGAAGCGGCTGATGCTGGAGACCGTCGACGCCGACGCCAACCGCGTCACCCGGCTGATCGCCGAGCTGCTCGACATCTCCCGCATCGACTCCGGCCGCCTGGAGGTGCGCCGCCAGCCGGTCGACCTCGCCGCCGCCGTCGGCCGCCACGTCCAGGCGCTCACCGCGAACGGCCAGGCCCCCGAACGGTTCCTCGTACGCGTCAGCCGCCCGCTGCCCGACTGCTGGGCCGACCCGGACAAGATCGACCAGATCCTCGGCAACCTCCTCGAAAATGCGGTGCGCCACGGTGACGGAACGGTCACCATCGACGTGGCGCCGCACGAGAAGGGAACCGCCGTCACCGTGACCGACGAAGGCCCCGGGATCCCCGAGGAATCGATGGGCCGCGTCTTCACCCGCTTCTGGCGGGGGAGCAAGCGCGGCGGCACCGGCCTGGGCCTGTACATCGTCAAGGGCATCGTGGAGGCCCACGGCGGCACGATCACCGTCGGCCGCGGCCCCGGCGGCGGGGCCGAGTTCCGATTTATCCTGCCCGTGAGCGCACCGGCCTACCTCACGCAGTAACCCTGCGGAGCGTCTCGCCAGGCGGCCCACGGGCTCCTCCACCCCCGACGGCCCTTAGAATCGTCCTTTGGCACCTTTGTGTCTCTGTGTCGATCGGTCTGATCGTGCCGTACGGGGACCCACCAGCCAGCCATCGGAAGTACGGGAAGAGATGTCGGCACCGAACAAGTCGTACGACCCTGTCGAGGTCGAGGCACTGAAACCGGAAGAGATCGAGCGCATGCGGGACGAGGCGCTCGCCGCCTTCGCGTCCGCCGGCGACCTCGACGAGCTCCGCGAGGCGAAGACCGCGCACATGGGCGACCGCTCGCCCCTGGCGCTCGCCAACCGGGAGATCGGCGCCCTGCCGCCCCAGGCCAAGGCCGAGGCGGGCAAGCGCGTCGGACAGGCCCGCGGCGCCGTGAACAAGGCCTTCGGGGCCCGCACCGTGGCGCTCGAAGCCGAGCGCGACGAGCGGGTGCTGGTCGAGGAGGCGGTGGACGTCACGCTGCCCTACGACCGCGTGCCCGCCGGCGCCCGCCACCCCCTGACCACGCTGATGGACCGCATCGCGGACATCTTCGTGGCCATGGGCTACGAGGTCGCGGAAGGCCCCGAGGTCGAGGCGGAGTGGTTCAACTTCGACGCCCTCAACTTCACGCCCGACCACCCGGCGCGCCAGATGCAGGACACGTTCTTCGTCCAGGGGCCCGAGGGCACCGAGGGCGACGAGTCCGGCGTCGTGCTGCGCACCCACACCTCCCCGGTGCAGGCGCGCTCGCTGCTGGAGCGCAAGCCCCCCGTCTACATCGTCTGCCCGGGGCGGGTCTACCGCACCGACGAGCTCGACGCGACGCACACGCCCGTCTTCCACCAGGTCGAGCTGCTCGCCGTGGACGAGGGCCTGACCATGGCGGACCTCAAGGGCACCATGGACCACATGGTCCAGGAGCTGTTCGGCGAGGGCACCACCACGCGCCTGCGCCCGCACTTCTTCCCCTTCACCGAGCCGTCCGCCGAGATGGACATGCAGTGCTACGTGTGCCGCGGCGCCTCGGTGGGCAACCCCGACCGCCCCTGCCGCACCTGCTCCAGCGAGGGCTGGATCGAGCTCGGCGGCTGCGGCATGGTCAACCCCAAGGTGCTGACCGCCTGCGGTGTGGACCCGGAGAAGTACAGCGGGTTCGCCTTCGGCTTCGGCATCGAGCGGATGCTGATGTTCCGTCACAACGTTGAAGACATGCGAGACATGGTCGAGGGTGACGTTCGTTTCACCCGGCCCTTCGGGATGGAGATCTGATGCGGGTCCCGCTTTCGTGGCTGCGGGAGTACGTCGACCTCCCCGCAGGTGAGACCGGCCGTGACGTGGCGGCCAAGCTCGTCGACGCCGGCCTGGAGGTCGAGACCGTCGAGCAGCTCGGCGCCGGGCTCAAGGGTCCGCTCGTCGTCGGCCAGGTGCTGACCATCGAGGAGCTGGAGGGCTTCCGCAAGCCGATCCGCTTCTGCACGGTCGACGTCGGCGCCGCCAACGGCACCGGCGAGCCGCAGGAGATCGTCTGCGGCGCCCGGAACTTCTCCGTCGGCGACAAGGTCGTCGTGGTCCTGCCCGGCGCCGTCCTGCCCGGGGACTTCGCGATCGCCTCGCGCAAGACCTACGGCCGCACCTCGCACGGCATGATCTGCTCCGGCGACGAGCTGGGCATGGGCGACGACGGCACGCACGGCATCATCGTGCTGCCGCCGGAGCACGAGGTCGGCACCGACGCGATCGAGCTGCTCCAGCTCGTCGACGAGGTCCTCGACATCGACATCACCCCGGACCGCGGCTACTGCATGTCCATGCGCGGCGTGGCCCGCGAGGCCGCCACCGCCTACGGCCTGCCGCTGCGCGACCCGGCGCTGCTCGACGTGCCCGCGCCGAACTCGTACGGCTACCTGGTCAAGATCGACGACCCGGCCGGCTGCGACCGTTTCACCGCCCGCACCGTGACCGGCCTCGACCCCGAGGCCCGGTCCCCGATCTGGCTCACGCGCCGCCTCCAGAAGGCGGGCATGCGCCCGATCTCGCTCGCCGTCGACGTCACCAACTACGTGATGCTCGAACTCGGCCAGCCGCTGCACGCCTACGACCGCTCGCGCCTCGACGGCGCCATCGGTGTCCGGCGTGCCGAGCAGGGCGAGAAGTTCACCACCCTCGACGGGGTCAAGCGCACGCTCGACGCCGAGGACCTGGTGATCACCGACAACAGCGGCCCCATCGGGCTCGCCGGTGTCATGGGCGGCGCCAACACCGAGATCGCCGACTCCGTCACCGACCCGGAGACGGGCACCGTCACCGGCACCACCGACGTGGTCGTCGAGGCCGCGCACTTCGACTCCGTGTCGATCTCGCGCACCGCACGCCGCCTGAAGCTCTCCTCCGAGGCCTCCAAGCGCTTCGAGCGGGGCGTCGACCCGCAGGCCGCCGCCGCGGCCGCGCAGCGGACCGTCGACCTGCTCGTGCTGCTCGCGGGCGGCACCGCCGAGGCCGGGGTCACCGAGCTGACCGCCCCGGGCGCACCGCGCTCCATCGCGATGCGCGCCGACCACCCGGACCGGGTCGCGGGCATGGACTACGGCCGCGAGACCGTCGTGCGCCGCCTCCAGGAGGTCGGCTGCGACGTCTACGGCCAGGACGAGCTCGTCGTGACCGTCCCCTCGTGGCGTCCCGACCTCGCCGAGCCCAACGACCTCGCCGAGGAGGTCATCCGCCTGGAGGGCTACGGGAACCTCCCCTCCACCCTCCCGCAGGTGCCCTCCGGCCGCGGCCTGACCGCCCGGCAGCAGCTGCACCGCCGGGCCGGCCGCGCGCTGGCCGGCTCCGGCTACGTCGAGGCGCTGAGCTACCCGTTCCTCGGCGAGGCCGTCCTCGACCAGCTCCAGCTGCCGGCGGACGACGCCGCCCGCCGGGTCGTCAAGCTGGTCAACCCGATCTCCGACGAGGAGCCGGCGCTGCGCACCACGCTGCTGCCGGGTCTGCTCGGCGCGCTGCGCCGCAACGACAGCCGGGGCAGCCACGACCTCGCGCTCTTCGAGACGGGCTCGGTCTTCCTCGCCGGGGACCGGCCGGGCGTCGCCGTGCGCCTGCCCGTGGACCGTCGTCCCACGGACGAGGAGATCGCCACCCTGAACGCGGCCCTGCCCGCGCAGCCGCGGCACGCCGCGGTCGTGCTGGCCGGGGCCCGCGAGCAGGCCGGCTGGTGGGGCAAGGGCCGTCCGGCGGACTGGGCCGACGCGGTCCAGGCCGCCCGCGCGCTGGCCGTGGAGGCCGGTGCCGAGCTGGTGGTACGCCAGGGCCAGTACGGCCCCTGGCACCCGGGCCGCTGCGCCGAGCTGGCCGTCGTCCTGAACGGCGTCGAGACGGTCATCGGCCACGCCGGTGAGCTGCACCCCCGCGTGGTCAAGGCGATGGGCCTGCCCGCCCGTACCAGCGCCATGGAGCTCGACCTGGACCGTCTCGCGGCGGCCGGCGGCGAGGCCCTCCAGGCGCCCCGGATCTCCTCCTTCCCGGTGGCGACCCAGGACGTGGCGCTGATCGTCGACGCGTCGGTCCCGGCGTCCGAGGTGGAGAGCGCCCTGCGCGAGGGGGCCGGCGAACTGCTGGAGTCCCTGCGGCTGTTCGACGTGTTCACCGGTGAGCAGGTGGGCGGGGGCAAGAAGTCCCTCGCGTACGCGCTGCGCTTCCGCGCGACCGACCGCACGCTGACCGCCGAGGAGTCCACGGCCGCGCGCGACGCGGCGGTGGCCCTGGCCGGCGAGCGCACCGGGGCGGTGCTGCGCGGCGCGTAGCGCCCCGCCGCAGAACCCGCGTGAGGGGCCCTTCCGGATCACCGGAGGGGCCCCTCACTCATTAGGGTGAGAAGAACGGTGACGCGTGTCCGGTACGTCAGGAGGTCGACACAATCGTTCCGGCCGTCGAGCCGGAGGGGGAGGGTCCTACGGATGATCACGCGCGAGATGCCCCGGGTGCGCCGGGTGTGCGTCCTCGCCCGGGGCGGCGCCCCGGCGCCCTGGGAGCCGCCGTCCTTCCCCGGGCGGCCGGGACCGAGCCTCACCACCTGCGCGGCCTTCCTGCTCCTCGCCACGGGCTGCGCGCTGCACGTGCGGCACGGGCTGGTGGCCGAGCTGCGCCGCTCGCGGGAGATCGCCGGGGCCACGCAGCGGGTCCTGCTGAGACCGCTGCCGGGGCGGGTGGACGGCCTGGCGGTCGCGGCGGCCCAGCTGTCGGCGAGCCGGGGCGCGGCCGTGGGCGGGGACCTGTACGAAGCGGTGACCACGGCGTACGGGGTGCGGGTGGTGATCGGGGACGTACGGGGCCACGGTCTCGCGGCCCTCGGGGCGGCCGCCGCGGTGCTGGGCTCCTTCCGGGAGGCGGCCCACGACGAGCCCGATCCGGCCGGGGTCCTGCGCCGGATGGAGCGCTCCCTGGAGCGGCACCTGCGCGAACGTGCCCGCGCCGAGCCCCCGTCGGCCCGCCCGCAAGGGCCGCGGTCCCCGGTGGCGGAGGAGTTCGTGACGGTGCTGCTGCTCCAGATCGCGGCGGACGGTTCGGTCCAGGCCCTGAACTGCGGCCACCCCTGGCCCTACCGCCTCGACCCGGCGCCCGCGTCCGTCCCGACGGGCCCGCAGGGCCCGCCGGCGCGCACGGTACGGCCGCTCGCGGGCGGCGAGACGCTGCCGCCGCTCGGGGTGCTGCCCCTGCCGCCGGACCTCAGATCCGTGCCCTGCGGGAAACTCGGCCCCGGCGAGGCCCTCGTGCTGTACACCGACGGCGCCGAGGACGCCCGGGACCGCCGGGGCCGCTTCTTCCCGCTGCGGGGCGTCCTCGCACAGGCGCCGGCGCCCACGCCCGCGCGGCTGGTCGCGGGCGTGCACGCCGCACTGCTGCGCCACACCAGGGGGCGCCTCACGGACGACGTGACCCTGCTGGTGCTCCGCAACGACCGGGGCGGCCGGGGCGGGCGCCCCTGACGGGCCGCTCCGCCCGCGGTCCGGCCGGGTGCGGGCCGGCGGCGGAGCCGGACCGGCCCTGCACCGGTCCGGCCGTCCCCGCGCGTCCGGCGGAGCCACTCCGCACCGGGCCGGTGGACGGGCCCGGTGCGGGTGCGGCCCGGCTCCTGGCGGGCGCCCGGCGACCAACCGGGCCCCGGAGGAGCCGTGGTGCGCCGCCCGCCTGCCATGGAGTGTCGGGCAGACAGCAGGTCGGGCGGCGCGGTGCCGGGTCGTCGCACTGTACGAGGGGGAGCCGACGACCCGAGCGGCCTCCTTGGCGAGGCTCTTAAGTGAAACCCCGCGGGGCCCCTCCGCGGCAGGGTGCGCATCGCATTTATGCGCGTACTTGCTTCACACCCCGTGTGAATCGAGCGCACCGCACCCCGGGCGGGGCCCCGAACCACTAGCCTGGATCCGACGAGCCCTTGGAGGGGCCCATGCAGCCCAACGCCCTGCTCGACGCCCTCCTCGCCGAGGCGGGCATGTCCCACGCAGGACTCGCCGCGCACGTCAACCAGGCGGGCCGGTCGCGCGGACTCGCGCTGCGCTACGAGCACACCGCGGTCTCCCGCTGGCTGAAGGGGCAGCGCCCCCGCGGCCAAGTGCCCGACCTGATCTGCGAAGTGCTCGGCGGGCGCCTGCAACGGCCCGTCGCACTGGAGGACATCGGGCTCGGGATCCCCGGACAGCACAGCCCGCACACGACCCGGATCGGCGGCTTCGTCGACCGCGCCACCGCCCTGTGGCGTTCCGACGAGCTGGGCCGGCCCGCGCTGCTCACCGCCGAGGCGGTCACCGGCACCCCGGCCGTGATCCCGGTGTGGGAATGGGAGAACCCGCCGGAGGACACCGACGTGTCCCGCTCCGGCCCGTACCGGATCGGGCCCGAGCACATCGAGATCCTGCGGGCGGCCCGCGCGCACTACGAGCTGATGTACCGGCGGACCGGCGGGATGGCGACCCGCGCCCGGATCGTCCGCTTCCTCGGCAGCGAGACCGCCCCGATGCTCCGCGGCAGCTACCCGGACGAGGTCGGCCGCCTCCTGCACCGGGCCACCGGGTCCCTGGTGGCGGTCGCCGGGATCTGCGCGTACGACTCCGACGCCCACGGGCTCGCCCAGCGCTACTTCCACCAGGCGCTGCGCCTCGCCAAGGCCAGCGGGGACCGGGGGCTCGGTGCGTACGTGATCGCCCTGCTGGTCAACCAGTCGCTGCACCTGCGCGAGTACCGCCAGGCCGTCGCCTTCGCGGAGGCCGCGCTGCGCGCCGCCGGACGGCACACCACCCCGGCGCTGGCCGCGGACCTGTACGCGATGCAGGCCAAGGCCTACGCCCAACTCGGCGACCCGGCGGCCGCGTTGGCCTGCATCCGCAGCGCGGAGGCGGCCGCCGACCGGATCCGGCCGGGCGTGGAGCCCGCCGAGACCGGCTACGTACAGCCCGGACTGGTCAACGTACAGGTGGCGGAGGCGCTGCTGAGCCTGGGGGACCTGGACGCGGCGCACGCCCAGGCCACGGAGGCCGTGGGGACCCCCGCGCACGACCGGGGGAGGGTGCACCGGCTCGCGATGCTGTGCGAGATCCAGCTGCGCCAGGGCGAGGCGGACCGGGCGGTGGCCTCGGCGGCCGAAATGGCCGAAAGGGCCAAGGGGATGGAGTCGCTACGGCTGCGGGACCGGCTGCGAGCGGTCCGGGAACAGCTGCTGACCAGCGGTTACGCGGCCGCGGAAGAGACCGCACAGCTCATCGACGGGGCGCTGCGCGTTCCCCTGTGACAGCAGGAACTGCTGCCATGTTGCCACCGACGGATGCGAAAGGTGGCACAACCGTGCAGTGGACGAACCTGAGTGAGCAGACGGTGTACAAGAACCGATGGTTCGATGTGAACCTCGCGGACGTGGAACTCCCCGACGGCCGGCACCTGGACCACTTCGTGATCCGGCTGCGCCCGGTGGCCGTGGCCACGGCCGTCAACGAGGCCAACGAGGTGCTGCTGCTGTGGCGGCACCGGTTCATCACCGACAGCTGGGGCTGGGAACTGCCCGCCGGGGTGGTCGAGGACGGCGAGGCCGTCGAGACGGCGGCCGCGCGGGAGATGGAGGAGGAGTCGGGCTGGCGCCCGGGACGGCTGCACCACCTGATGACGGTGGAGCCGTCCAACGGGCTGACCGACGCCCGCCACCACCTCTACTGGGCGGAGGGGGCCACGTACGTCGGCCACCCGGAGGACGACTTCGAGTCCTCGCGGCGCGAGTGGGTCCCGCTCAAGCTCGTGCCGGACATGATCGCGCGGGGCGAGGTCCCGGCCGCCAACATGGCGGCCGGGCTGCTCCTGCTGCACCATCTGCGGCTCGGCTAACGGCCCTCCGCCCCCGGGCGCCCGCGCCGGGCTCAGCCGTACGGGTAGAAGCCCGAGCCGGTCTTGCGGCCGAGGCGGCCCGCGTCGACCATCCGCTGGAGCAGCGGGGGAGCGGCGTACAGCGGCTCCTTGAACTCGGAGTACATGGAATCGGCCACCGAGGCGACCGTGTCCAGACCGATCAGGTCCGCCAGCTTCAGCGGGCCCATCGGGTGGGCGCAGCCCAGCTCCATGCCGTTGTCGATGTCCTCGCGGCTCGCGATGCCGGACTCGAACATCCGGATCGCGGACAGCAGGTAGGGGATGAGCAGGGCGTTGACCACGAAGCCGCTGCGGTCCTGGGCGCGGATCGCGTGCTTGCCCAGCACGTCCCGCACCAGGGCCTCGGCCCGCTTGACGGTCTCCTCGCCGGTGGTCAGGGCCGGGATCAGCTCGACGAGCTGCTGCACCGGGGCCGGGTTGAAGAAGTGGATGCCGATGACCTGGTCGGGCCGCGAGGTCGCGACGGCCAGCTTGACCAGCGGGATCGAGGAGGTGTTGGAGGCGAGGATCGCGTCCGGGCGGGTGATCACCTGGTCGAGGACCTGGAAGATCTCCGTCTTGACCTGCTCGTTCTCGACGACGGCCTCGATGACGAGGTCGCGGTCGGCGAACTCGCCGAGGTCGGTGGTGAAGGTGAGGCGGGCCAGGGTGGCGTCCCGCTCCTCCTCGCTGATCTTGCCGCGTTCGGCGGCCTTCGTCAGGGAGTTGTGCAGCCGGGTGCGCCCGATCTCCAGGGCCTCGCCCGTGGTCTCGGCGACCATCACCTCAAGACCGCTGCGGGCGCACACCTCGGCGATGCCCGCGCCCATCTGGCCGCAGCCCACCACGCCGACCCGTGCGATGTCGGTCGGGAGGGTAGAGAGGTCCGTCACATCGTGCCTTTCGCTGCTCATCCATCGCGGGTCCCCCGTACTCGGCAGTGGTAACTGCGTCCGGCGCCCGCCACGCCCCCCGACGTTACCCCCGTCCTTGCCCGCGGTGGCGGGGTGGGGCGGGCATGCTGGGCGCACGCAGAGCGATGTCACGGAGCGGAACGGAGTCGTCACATGGCGCACATCGGACGGCGGGGGCTGCTGGCGGGGGCCGCGGGGGTGCTGGCCACGACGGCTGCGGCCGCCCCGGCGGGGGAGCGGAGGGCGGGACGGGGGCCCGGGCGGGGGCCGGGCGGGGGCCGGGCGCCGGCCCCGGAACTCAGGGGGATGTGGATCGCCTCCGTAGAGAACGTCGACTGGCCCTCCGAGACCGGGCTCCCGGCGCGGGAGCAGCGCGCGGAGCTGACCGGGCTCCTCGACACGGCCGTGCAGCGGCGGCTGAACGCGGTGTTCCTCCAGGTCAGGCCGACGGCCGACGCCCTGTGGCCCTCGACGAAGGAGCCCTGGTCGCAGTGGCTGACCGGGGTGCAGGGCCGGGACCCCGGCTGGGATCCGCTGGGCACGGCGGTCGCCGAGGCGCACGCGCGGGGGCTGGAGCTGCACGCCTGGTTCAACCCGTACCGGGTGGCGAACCACACCGATCCGCAGCGGCTCGTCGCCGCGCACCCGGCCCGCCGCAACCCCTCCTGGGCCGTGCCGTACGGGGGCAAGCTCTACTACAACCCGGGGCTGCCCGAGGTGCGGGCCTTCGTGCAGGAGGCCATGCTCGACGCCGTCTCCCGCTACCCGCTCGACGGGGTGCACTGGGACGACTACTTCTATCCGTACCCGGTCGCGGGCGAGGAGTTCGACGACGACGAGGCCTACGAGCGGTACGGCGCCTCCTTCGCCTCCCGCGCGGACTGGCGCCGCCACAACACCGACACGCTGGTGAAGGAGATGTCGGACCGGCTCAAGACCGCCCGCCCCGCGGCCCGCTTCGGCGTCAGCCCCTTCGCGGTGTGGCGCAACAGCGACCGGGACCCGCTCGGCTCGCAGACCCGGGCGGGCGTACAGACCTACGACGACCTGTACGCGGACACCCGCAAGTGGGTCCGCGAGGGCTGGATCGACTCGATCGTGCCGCAGGCGTACTGGCAGATCGGCCACCCGTCCGCCGACTACGCCGCGATCGTGGAGTGGTGGGCGCGCACCGTCAGGGGCACGGGGGTGTCCCTGTACGTGGGGGAGGCGCTGTACCGCTGCGACGCGGACAGCTCCACGCCCGCCTGGCGGGATCCGGCGGAGCTGTCGAGGCACCTGACCCTCGCGGCGCGGTACGCCGAGGTCCGCGGACACGTCTACTTCTCTGCGAAGCAGGTGGCCGCGGACCCCAACGGTGCGATGGCCAGGGTCGTCGCCGACCACTATCCGGCGACGGCGGCGCCGCGTTGAGCCGGGCTGCCGCCCGGGTCAGGGGGTGTGCTCGGACGGGTGCTTGACGACGCAGTCGGGGCCGGGCGACATGACCGCCTCGTGGCCGTCGGTGAAGCGGACCCGGTAGGGAGGGGTTCCGTTCTCGCCCAGTACCTGAGTGATCTCGCCGACCTTGTCGTGTTGTCCCACGACCCGGCCGTGCTGCACCAGCTGGTCGCCCTCAGTAGCGCGCATAGCTGACCTCCTCGGTGGCGGTCCGATCCGGTGTTGTCAGTTTAGGGCGACAAGCGGCTATTTGACCCGTTGGGTCACGGCGATGCAGACCAGTACCGCGCAGGCGGCGGCGGGCGCCGCCGGGGAGAGGTGCTCGCCCAGCAGCGCGACCGACCAGACCAGGGTCAGCAGGGGCTGGGCGAGCTGGAGCTGGCTGGCCCGCGGGGCGCCGATCTCGGCCATCCCGCGGTACCAGACGTACAGGCCGAGGAAGGTGGAGCCGGCCGCCGCCCACACCAGGCCGGCCACCCCGTGGCCGGTCAGGTGCACCGGCTCGTACGCGAGCCCGAGCGCGGAGCCGGTCACGGTGAGCGGCAGGCACAGCACCAGGGCCCAGCCGATCACCTGCCAGCCCGGCATCAGCCGGGCCAGCCGCCCGCCCTCGGTGTATCCGGCGGCGCACACCACGAGCGCTCCGAACAGGTAGGCGTCCCCGGTGGAGAGGGCTCCCCCGCTCTGGGCGAGCGTGAAGCCGAGGACGACCGCGGCCCCGGCGACGGCCGCCGCCCAGAAGCGGGGGGAGGGCCGGGCGCCGGTGCGCAGGGCGGAGAAGGAGGCGGTGGTCAGCGGGAGCAGTCCGACCACGACGGCGGCGTGCGAGGTGGTGGAGGTCTGCAGGGCGAGCGTGGTCAGCATCGGGAAGCCGGCCACCACACCGCCCGCCACGACCGCGAGCCCCGCCCAGTGCGCGCGGGCCGGCAGGGGGACCCGGCCGGCCAGCAGGAAGGCGCCCGCGATGAGGGCGGCGAGGACGCTGCGCAGGGCGACGAGCGACCAGGGGCCGAAGCTCTCCAGGCCCCAGGCGGTGGCGGGGAAGGTCAGCGAGAAGGCGACGACGCCGAGGAGGGCCAGGAGCGTGCCGGTGCGGGCGGCGCCGGCGCCTCCCGCGGTGGCCGCACCCGTAGCGCTGCCGGCGGTGCCGCCCGCGACGGCGCCCGCAACGGCGTCCGCGCGGGCGTTCGCACCGGCGTTCGCGCCGACGCGCGCGCCGAGGTGGTGACCGGTCGGCCGAACCGCTATCGGGCCGGAGGGAGTAGCGCTATTCTGTGCTGTCATGTACGAGCGTAGCAGTGTGGCGGAACTGGCAGAAAGCCTGCGGTCGGAGCTCGACCGCTACCCGGTGGGTGGAAAGCTCCCGTCCAGCCGGGCCCTGGTCGAGCGCTACCGGGTCAGCCCCGTCACCGTGTCCCGAGCCCTCGCCTCGCTCGCCGCCGAAGGGCTCGTGGTCACCCGGCCCGGCGCCGGGGTGTTCCGCTCCCCGCCGCGGACGGAGGCCGGCGCCTCCGGGGACACCTCCTGGCAGGAGGTCTCCCTCAGTGCCGAGGGGACGGGGGAGGTGGTTCCCCGCTCGGTGGACGCCTCCGGGGTGATGGTCTGTCTCACCGCGCCCCCGCCCGGGGTGATCGGACTCAACAGCGGCTACCTGCACACCTCTCTCCAGCCGGAGCGGGCCATGGCCGCCGCGCTGGCCCGGGCCGGACGCCGCCCGGGGGCGTGGGGGCGGCCGCCGGTGGAGGGGCTGCCCGAGCTGCGCGACTGGTTCGCCCGCGAGATCGGCGGGGCCGTGGGGGCCGCCGACGTGCTGGTCACCGCCGGCGGGCAGAGCGCGCTGACCACGGCCCTGCGGGCACTGGCCCCGCCCGGGGCGCCGGTCCTGGTGGAGTCCCCGACCTATCCCGGGCTGCTCGCCATCGCCCGTGCCTCCGGCTGCCGGCCCGTACCCGTACCGGTGGACGCGGACGGGGTCCGGCCGGAGCTGCTCGCCGCCGCCTTCGAGGCCACCGGGGCGCGGGTGTTCGTGTGCCAGCCGCTGTTCCAGAACCCGACCGGCGCGGTGCTGTCGGCCGGGCGCAGGCCCGAGGTGCTGAGGATCGCGCGGGCGGCCGGGGCCTTCGTGATCGAGGACGACTACGCGCGGGCCCTGGCCCACGAGGACGCCGGTCCGCCGCCGCCCACCCTGGCCGCCGAGGACCTCGACGGGGTGGTGGTGCACGTCCGTTCGCTGACCAAGGTCACCTCGCCGAGCCTGCGGGTGGGCGCGCTGGCCGCCCGGGGGCCGGTGCTGGACCGGCTGCGCGCGATCCAGGTGGTGGACAGCTTCTTCGTGCCCCGGCCGCTCCAGGAAGCCGCCCTCGAACTGGTCGGCGCGCCCGCCTGGCCGCGTCATCTGCGGGCCGTCGCCGCCGAGTTGCGCCACCGCCGGGACGTGCTCGCGGGCGCGCTGCGGCGGGAGCTGCCCGCACTGGAGCCCGTCCGGCTGCCGACCGGCGGGTACCAGCTGTGGACCCGGCTCGGCGAGGGCGGCGACGACGCGGCCTTCGTCGCCGAGGCCCTGCGCGCCGGGGTCGCCGTCGCGCCCGGCCGGCCGTTCTTCTGCGCCGAGCCGCCGGCCGCGTACGTCCGGCTGGGCTTCGCCGGGGTCTCGGGTCCGGGGGAGCTGGTGGAGGCGGTGCGGCGGATGCGCGGCGGGCTGTCCGGGGCGCCGTAAACCCTGTTGAGGCAGGCGGGGAGGGGTTCTAGCCTGCCTGGCATGACCGCCGTAGTGATCACTTCCCTCGCCCGCCGCCCCGAGCTGGCCGCCCGGCTCGGGGACATGGAGGACACCTGGCCGGAGTTCGCCGGCCACGACGCCCTGGCCTGGCTGCTCTACCCGCGCATGGTCGCCGAGTTCCCCGAGTACGTCTGGATCGCGACCGAGGGCGACACGGTGGTGGCCCGGGGCTTCAGCCTGCCGTTCGCCCTGCACACCCCCGAGCGGGCCGGCGTGCTGCCCGCGAAGGGCTGGGATGCGGTCCTCATGTGGGCCTTCTCGGACCGGCGGCGCGGGATCCGGCCCGACACGGTCAGCGCCGTCGAGATCTCCGTCGCCGCCGGCCGGCAGGGCGAGGGCCTCTCCGGCCGGATGCTGGCCGCCATGCGCGAGGGCGTCCGCGCCGCCGGGTTCGCGGAGCTGGTGGCCCCGGTCCGGCCCAGCGGGAAGCCGGCCGAGCCCGGGACGCCGATGGCGGAGTACGCGTACCGGACCCGCGAGGACGGCCTCCCGTACGACCCGTGGCTGCGGGTCCACGTGCGCGCCGGGGCGGTCATCGAGGGGGTGGCGCCGCTCTCCATGACCGTCAACGGCACGCTCGCGCAGTGGCGGGAGTGGACGGGGCTGCCCTTCGACACCCCGGGCCCGGTCCTCGTGCCCGGCGCGCTGGCACCCGTCCACTGCGAACCGGAACGCGACTTCGCGGTCTACGTCGAACCGAACGTGTGGGTCCGCCACCGGCTGGACGGCTCCTGACACGACCGACGGCCGCGCGGTGCGGCCGGCCCCGGCGCACTACGCCGCAGGCGCACCGGCTCCCGGCCGCACCGGCAGGCCCCTGGTGAGCGGCCCGACCACCAGGGGCTGCGCGGCGGCGAGCACGAGGCACAGGACCGCGGTGCCCGCCCACAGGGCCCCGGCACCGGCCCGTTCGAGCAGCTGGGTGGCGGTGACCGGGGCGGCGACCGTGGCGACGCCCCAGCTGATGCCGTACGCGGCGAGGTAGCGGTCGGTGCCGCCCGGCGGCGCCAGGCCGGCCACGACGCCGAGCACCCGGCCCAGGACCAGCACCTCGCCCACGCTCAGCACGGCGGTGGCGGCCAGGAACGCGGGCAGCGTCCGCGCCGCGGCGTAGCCGGCCAGACCGGCCGCCAGCAGGGCGTGGCCGAGGGCCATGGCCGCGGGGTCGGGGAGCGCGGCCAGGCGGCGCAGGCGCAGCGCGGGCTGGGCGGCGACGACGGTCACGGCCGAGGCGGTGAACAGCAGCCCGGCGTCGGCGGGTTCGAGGCCGCGGTGGCCGAGGGTGAGCGGGAGCGCCATCACGATGTGCAGGGAGACGAGCGCGAACGCGGTCCCGGAGGCGAACATCGCCCACAGCCCCCGGTCCCGCCACGGCCGCACGGGGCCGCCGTCGTGACCGCCGTCGCCGTGGCCGTCGTCCGGTACGCCGCCCGGACCCCGGGGGCCGTCGGCCGGCAGGGCGAGGCGCAGGGTCAGCGCGCAGGCCAGGCAGGTGAGGGCGTCGACCACGAACAGCCAGCGCAGGTCCCACCGGCCGAGCCCCGCCGCGATCAGACCGGACCCGGTGCCGCCCACGGCGAGCGCGGCGTTGAGCGCGCCGTAGGCGCGCACCCGGTCGGCCGGGCCGACGGCGTCGGCGATCAGCGCCTGGCTCGGCGGCTCGTACAGCTCGAAGGACAGGCCGAGCAGGACGGCGAAGACGGCCACCGCGGCGAGGGAGCCGGCGGCGGCGATGCCCAGCTGGGCGAGGGCGCAGCCGACGAGTCCCAGCACGATCGTGCGGCGGCGTCCGATCCGGCCCGCCAGCCGTCCGCCCGCCACCCGGGACGGGATCGTGGCGAGGCCGAAGCCCGCGGAGACCAGGCCCGCCGTGGTCGTGCCCGCACCGAACTCGGTGCCGATCAGGACGGTCAGGAAGGGCAGCGAGAAGGCGCCCAGCCGGTTGATCGCCCGCGCCACCACCAGCATCCATACGGTCCGCGGCATGACCACACTCCTCGCGTGACTGTCGAATCGAGTAATGTCAGTTACGAACCCGAGGAACGCTAGCGATCGAAGGAGTGACTGGTCAAGTGATGTTCGACAGTCACGTGGCGGTACTGCTGGAGCAGGCGGTGGCGCTCGTGAACGCACTGACGGACGGAGAGGCGCGCGGCCGCCCGTACACGGCGCCGCGCGGGGCCGAGCTGGCCGACGCGATCGAAGCGGCGGTCCCGCGCGCCGCGGCCTCGCTGCCGCGCGCCGTCGACGCTGCGCAGGCGGAGTACTTCGTCGCCGCCGCCGGGCGCATGCGCGAGGTGTTCCGGGCGATGCAGGATGGGGAGGTGGACGCCGCGGCCGTGACCGTGAACGACCTGCTGCGCGACACCGGGGCCCGGCCGAGGCTGGACCGGTCCGCGGGTGAACCGTGGCAGATGCACTTCCATGGCCCGGACGACTCCTTCGCCGCGGGTGTCAACGCGGCCGGTGCCACCGCGCTGGCCCTGGCGGTGGGCGGCGGCCTCGCGGGCCGCCTGGGCGTGTGCCGGGCCGACCGCTGCGACCGCGTGTACGTGGACACCTCGCGCAACGCCGCCCGCCAGTTCTGCTCCACCGCCTGCCAGAACCGGGCCAAGGCCGCGGCCTTCCGGGCCCGCAGGGGTTGAGGCGCGGGGAGGAGGGTGATCACAAGGCGATTGCATAAAAGTGCAGGCCTACGTATAGTCATGCCATCGAGGAGGAGGTCCGATGGTGGTACGTGTAGCGGTGGCCGGAGCGAGCGGATACGCGGGCGGTGAGGTCCTGCGCCTGCTGCTCTCGCACCCCGAGGTCGAGATCGGCGCGCTGACCGGCCACTCCAACGCCGGACAGCTCCTCGGCGGCCTGCAGCCCCACCTCGTCCCGCTCGCCGGGCGGACCCTGGAGGCCACCACGCCCGAGGCCCTCGCGGGCCACGACGTGGTCTTCCTCGCGCTGCCCCACGGGCAGTCCGCGGCCGTCGCCGCCCAGCTCGGCGACGACGTGCTCGTCGTCGACATGGGAGCCGACCACCGGCTGAAGGACTCCGCCGACTGGGACCGCTTCTACGGCGCCCCGCACGCCGGGACCTGGCCCTACGGCCTGCCCGAGCTGCCCGGACACCGCGCCGCCCTGGCCGGCACCAGGCGGATCGCCGTCCCCGGCTGCTTCCCCACCGCCGTCTCGCTCGCGCTCTACCCCGCCTACCAGGCGCGGCTCGCGGAGCCCGAGGCCGTGATCGTCGCCGCCACCGGCACCTCCGGCGCGGGCAAGGCCCTCAAGCCGCACCTGCTCGGCTCCGAGGTGATGGGCACCGTGACCCCGTACGGGGTCGGCGGCGTCCACCGGCACACCCCGGAGATGGTGCAGAACCTCTCCCCGTTCGCCGGGGAACGGGTCTGCGTCTCCTTCACCGCCAACCTCGTCCCCATGCCGCGCGGCATCCTCGCCACCTGCTCGGCGAAGGCCCTCCCGGGCACCACCGCGGAGTCGCTTCGCGCCGCGTACGAGAAGGCGTACGCGGACGAGCCCTTCGTCCGCCTGCTCCCCGAGGGCGTCTGGCCGACCACCAAGTCGGTGTACGGCTCCAACGCCGTCCACCTCCAGGTCGCCCACGACGCGTCCGCCGGCCGGATCATCGCCATCAGCGCCATCGACAACCTGACCAAGGGCACCGCCGGCGGCGCGGTGCAGAGCATGAACATCGCGCTCGGGCTCCCCGAGACGCTGGGTCTTTCCACGATTGGAGTCGCGCCGTGAGCGTTACGGCTGCACAGGGGTTCACGGCGGCGGGCATCGCCGCCGGGATCAAGGCGAACGGCAATCCCGACCTGGCCCTCGTGGTCAACAACGGGCCGCGTCTGGCCGCCGCGGGCGTGTTCACCTCCAACCGGGTCAAGGCCGCCCCCGTCCTGTGGTCCGAGCAGGTCCTGCGCGGCGGTGCCATCAGCGCCGTCGCCCTGAACTCCGGCGGCGCCAACGCCTGCACCGGCCCCCGGGGCTTCCAGGACACCCACGCGACCGCCGAGAAGGTGGCCGACGTCCTGGGCGGCGCCCACAACGCCGGCGAGATCGCCGTGGCGTCCACCGGCCTGATCGGCGTCCTGCTCCCCATGGACAAGCTGCTGCCGGGCATCGAGACCGCCGCGGCCGCCCTCACCGAAGACGGCGGCGAGGCCGCCGCCATCGCCATCAAGACCACCGACACCGTGCACAAGACGGCCACCGCCTCCCGGGACGGCTGGACCGTCGGCGGCATGGCCAAGGGCGCGGGCATGCTCGCCCCGGGCCTGGCCACCATGCTCGTCGTCCTCACCACCGACGCCGACCTGGACAGCGCCACCCTCGACCGGGCGCTGCGCGCCGCCACCCGGACCACCTTCGACCGGGTCGACTCCGACGGGTGCATGTCCACCAACGACACCGTGCTGCTGCTGGCCTCCGGGGCCTCCGGCGAGGTCCCGGCGTACGAGGACTTCGCCGAGGCCGTACGGACCGTCTGCGACGACCTCGCCCGCCAGCTCATCGGCGACGCCGAGGGCGCCAGCAAGGACATCCGCATCGAGGTCGTCGGCGCGCTCACCGAGGACGACGCCGTCGAGGTCGGGCGCTCCATCGCCCGCAACAACCTCCTCAAGTGCGCCATCCACGGGGAGGACCCCAACTGGGGCCGGGTGCTCGCCGCCATCGGCACCACCAAGGCCTCCTTCGACCCCGACCGGCTGAACGTCGCCATCAACGACGTGTGGGTCTGCAAGAACGGCTCCGTGGGCGAGGACCGCGACCTGGTCTCCATGAAGGGCCGCGAGGTCCGCATCACCGCCGACCTGGCCAACGGCAGCGAGTCCGCCGTGATCTGGGGCAACGACCTGACCGCCGAGTACGTCCACGAGAACAGCGCGTACAGCTCATGAGCACGGCGAGGAGGCACACCGCGCTGCCCAAGGCCGAGATCCTCATCGAGGCCCTGCCGTGGCTCACCCGGCACAACGGCAAGATCGTCGTCATCAAGTTCGGCGGGAACGCCATGATCGACGAGGACCTGAAGGCCGCCTTCGCCC
The DNA here is from genome assembly GCF_002803845.1 of Streptomyces lavendulae subsp. lavendulae. Lineage (GTDB taxonomy): Bacteria > Actinomycetota > Actinomycetes > Streptomycetales > Streptomycetaceae > Streptomyces > Streptomyces lavendulae. The sequence goes on from NZ_CP024985.1 coordinate 6,612,581, forward strand.
AGGACGTGGTCTTCCTGCGCCAGGCCGGCCTCAAGCCGGTCGTCGTCCACGGCGGCGGCCCGCAGATCAACGCCCAGCTGGACAAGCAGGGCCTGGTCAGCGAGTTCAAGGCGGGCCTGCGGGTCACCACCCCCGAGGCCATGGACGTCGTCCGGATGGTCCTGGCCGGGCAGGTCCAGCGCGAGCTCGTCGGGCTGCTCAACCAGCACGGGCCGCTCGCCGTCGGGATGACCGGCGAGGACGCGCACACCATCACCGCGACCAAGCACAGCCCCGAGATCGAGGGCGAGATCGTCGACATCGGCCGGGTCGGCGAGATCACGGCCATCGACACCGGCGCGATCGAGGCGCTGCTGGCGGACGGCCGGATCCCGGTCATCTCCTCCATCGCGCGCAGCGCCGACGACCACCACGTGTACAACGTCAACGCCGACACGGCCGCCGCGGCGCTCGCCGCCGCGCTGGGCGCCGAGACGCTGATGGTCCTCACCGACGTCGAGGGCCTCTACGCGGACTGGCCCAGCAGCGACGAGGTGATCAGCCGGCTCACCGTGAGCGAGCTGGAGAAGCTGCTGCCGGAGCTGTCCAGCGGGATGGTCCCCAAGATGGAGGGCTGCCTGCACGCGGTGCGCGGCGGGGTCGGCACGGCGCGCGTGATCGACGGACGGGTCCAGCACTCGATCCTGCTGGAGATCTTCACCGACGAGGGCATCGGCACCATGGTCGTGCCCGACGCCCAGGGAGGGGCACGGACATGACGGGCAACCAGGACTACGCCACCCGCTGGCAGCACGCGCTGACCAACAACTACGGCACCCCGCCGCTGGCCCTCGTACGGGGCGAGGGCGCCCAGGTCTGGGACGCGGACGGCAAGCAGTACACCGACTACGTCGGCGGGATCGCGGTCAACGCCCTCGGCCACGCCCACCCGGCGATCGTCGCGGCCGTCACCGCCCAGGTCTCCACCCTCGGCCACGTCTCCAACCTCTACGCCTCCGAGCCCGTCCTCGCGCTCGGCGAGCGGCTGCTCCAGCTCTTCGGCCGCGAGGGCCGGGTTTTCTTCTGCAACTCCGGTGCGGAGGCGGTCGAGGCGGCCTTCAAGATCGGCAGGCTGACCGGGCGGACCCACATGGTCGCCACCGACGGCGGCTTCCACGGCCGGACCATGGGAGCCCTCGCGCTCACCGGCCAGCCGAAGAAGCAGGCCCCCTTCCTGCCCCTGCCCGGCGAGGTCACCCACGTCCCGTACGGCGACGTGGAGGCCCTGCGGGCCGCCGTCACCGAGGAGACGGCGATCGTGGTCATCGAGCCGGTCCAGGGCGAGAACGGGGTCGTCGTCCCGCCCGCCGGGTACCTCACGGCCGCCCGCGAGATCACCCGGGCCACCGGCACCCTGCTGGTCCTCGACGAGGTGCAGACCGGCATCGGCCGCTGCGGCCAGTGGTTCGAGCACCAGGCCCACGAGGGTGTCGAACCCGACCTCGTCACGCTCGCGAAGGGGCTCGGCGGCGGTCTCCCGATCGGCGCGGTGGCCGCCTTCGGCCCGGCGGCCGACCTGCTCCAGCCCGGCCAGCACGGCACCACCTTCGGCGGGAACCCGGTCGCCTGCGCGGCCGGCCTCGCGGTGATCGACACCATCGCCGCCGAGGGCCTGCTCGACCGGGTCAAGGCCCGGGGCGAGCGGCTGCGCTCCGGAATCGAATCTTCCGGCCATACCCTGGTCTCCCACGTCCGCGGGTCCGGCCTCCTGCTGGGTATCGTGCTGACGGAGCCGCTCGCGCCGAAGGTGCAGCTCGCGGCTCAGGAAGCCGGATTCCTGGTCAACGCGCCCGCCCCCGACGTCGTACGGCTGATGCCCCCGTTCGTCATCACCGAGGCCGAGGTCGACGCGTTCGTCCGGGCGCTGCCCGGCATCCTCGACGAAGCGGGACGATCCGGAGAATGAGACGACGATGAGCCAGGCGCAGGAACCCGAGCACGGGGGTGGTCCGTCCGTCCCGCAGACGCGCACCGCCCGCCACCGCCGGATCGTGGACATCCTCAACCGGCAGCCGGTCCGCTCCCAGAGCCAGCTGGCCAAACTGCTCGCCGACGACGGGCTGAGCGTCACCCAGGCGACGCTCTCCCGCGACCTCGACGAGCTGGGCGCGGTCAAGATCCGCAACACCGGGGGCGAGCTGATCTACGCGGTCCCCAGCGAGGGCGGGTTCCGCACCCCGCAGGCCCCGCTCGGCGAGTCCGCGAAGGAGGAGCGCATGCGGCGCCTCTCCGGCGAACTGCTGATCTCGGCGGAGGCCTCCGCGAACCTCGTGGTCCTGCGCACCCCGCCCGGCGCGGCCCAGTTCCTCGCCTCGGCGATCGACCAGGCCGAACTCCAGGCCATCCTCGGCACCATCGCGGGCGACGACACCCTGATGCTGATCAGCCGCGACCCGGCGGGCGGCCAGGCCCTGGCCGACCACCTCCTGCGCCTGGCGCAGAAGGAGGGCTAGTACCGGGTCACCGCCAGTGGGCCGGAGTCGGTGCCGATCGCGATGTGGGGGTGGCGGCGGGGGTCCGCCCAGCGGAGCAGGGCGCGCATCTCGCGGGCCGGTACGGAGACGCAGCCGGCGGTGGCGCCCTTGCCGTTCACGTGCAGGAAGATGCCCGCGCCCCGGCCGCGCACGGGCCGGTCGTAGTTGAAGGCGATGACCAGCGCGTGCGCGTACTGCGTCCGGTACGTGATCAGGTGCTCCGCCTCGCCGGGCGCGCAGTCGGCGGGCAGCGGCTCGGTCCAGCGGTTGTAGGCGGCGGAGGCGTTGTCCTGGCACCACCAGGAGCGGTCCGTCACCCGTCGGTAGCGGTACGCCGTTCCGGCCGGGGCGTGCGCGGTGCCGAAGGCGTACGGCAGCTCGTACAGGCCCGTCGGGGTGGTGTTCGTGCCCTGGGCCCGGCTCCCGCCCTCGGTCAGGCCGTTCGCGCCGAACCGGGCGGGTGCGCTGCCCGCCTCGAACCAGTGGCCCGCGCGCCGGTCCCACCAGGTGAGCCGGCCCGTCGTGGACCCCGGCGCGGGCGCGACGGCGGTGATCAGCTGGCTGCCGCCGCCGGTGTCGGCGAGGCGGGCGGGCAACGGGTCCGGGCCGTACGGGAAGAGCCCGGCGAGGATCAGCGAGCCCGTGAGCAGAGCGGTACGCAGCACGTGTCAGACGGTACGGGCCGACAGGGGCCGGGGGCGTGCAGGCAGGCCGTCGGGACCCGTTCCGGCGTGTCCCCGTGAGCGGATCAGCGCACGCCCCCGGGGGGAAGCGCGAGCATCGTGCGGATCCGCTCCAGGACCCGTCCGCTGAACAGGCCCGCTGACCGGTCCAGCAGCGCTCCGACCTCCGGCTCCCGCAGGGGCAGGCCCGCCCGCCCGCGCGGGGACATCAGGGTGTTCTGGATCCGCTGCCCGGCGATGCGGCGCAGCGCCGGGTCACGGTCCGTCAGCAGTTCCACGGACGCCCGCAGTCCGGCGACCCCGCCCCGCGCGTGCAGCACCCGGTACGCGGCCCGGCGGGTGTGCGCGGGCCGGCCGGGCGCGATCAGTTCGAGGAGCGGGCCCACGGGCAGCTGCTCGGCCGATCCGCACAGCCCCAGGGAGGCCTGGCGGGCCACGGCCGGTGACGGGTCGTCGAGCAGCGGGCGCAGCAGGGCCGGATCGGTGTTGTCCAGCAGGCGCAGCCCCGCGAGGGCCTCGGCCCGGATCACGTCCAGCGGGTGGTCCACCAGGGACCGCAGCAGCGGTGCGTCCCCGCGGCCGGCGCACTCGGCGAAGCCGGCCACCGCGTACCGGCCGACGCGCTCCGGGTCGGCGAGCAGCGCCCGGCAGCGGGCGTACGGGTCGCCCCCGTCCTGGCGGACCAGCCAGCGGGCGCAGGCCCGGACCAGCCCCGACCGGTCGGCGAGGTACCGGTCCGCCTCCGAGGACCGGCCGGCCCGGTGCAGGCAGGTGACCCCGGCCGCCCGCACCATCGGGATGCGGGCGCCGAGCAGGGCGTCCACCGCCTCGTCGTCGGGGCCCCGGGCCGCCATGGCCGCGAGCGCGGCGTCCGTCCAGAGCCGGGCGGTCGCGGGGTCCGTCTCGGCGGCGGCCCGCCGCGCCGCGTCCCGGGGGCCGGGCTCCGCGCGGCGCAGGCTCAGCCGGGCGGCGAACCGGCGGGTCGGCGGGTCCGCGTCCCCGCACAGGTCGGCCAGTACGGACGGCTCGGCGTGCAGCGCGGCCTCGAAGCGCTCCAGCGCCCACGCGCCCTGCTCACGCCGGCCCAGCCGCAGTACGAGGGGCGTCAGCGCGCGCAGCGTGCCCGGAGGATCGGCGGCCAGGACCTGCTCCAGTACCTGCCGGGCCCGTGTCCGTACGGCCGGGACCCAGTCGGTGGCCCGGACGGCGATCAGCGGCAGCGGCGCGTCGGGCGCCCCCAGAGCGGCCTGCCGGATCCGGCCGTCGGGGTGGCAGAGGCGGACCTCGATCCGGGCGTCGTCGCACGCGCCGTGGCCGTGGCCTCGCGGGAGGCGCACGGTCCGGTCGAAATCCGTCCAGTCCCCGGGCCGGGCGAACACGGGCTCCGCCGTTTCCCCGGTGACCGTTCCCGTACTCATGTGCGGACCCCTCCCTCTCGCTGTGGGCCCTGATCGTATGTCTCGGCCGGATGGGCCACCTTTGAATATTTCCGCAGCCCGGATGTCCTGCCGGGCCCGGCACCCGGGCTTGCGATTGACGAAACATGCGGATCAATGCATAGTTATCCAATCAGTGACCGCATCGTGTCGAAGACCGCCGTCCATCGCGACCCCGCCTGAGTCCGGTCGTTCACACAGGGGCGCCACGCGCCACCGGGACGGCCTCCCCGCGACCACCTCCGCGGCGGGGAGGCCGTCGTACATCCACCCTCATGAGGAGCAGCAGTGAGCAGCAACAACGGTGACGTCCGGCTCTGGGGCGGCCGGTTCGCCGACGGGCCCTCCGAGGCCCTCGCGAAGCTGTCCGCGTCGGTCCACTTCGACTGGCGCCTGGCGCCCTACGACATCGCCGGCTCGCGCGCCCACGCCCGCGTGCTCGCCAAGGCCGGTCTGCTCACGGCCGAGGAGCTCGACCGCATGATCGAGGGCCTGGACCGGCTGGAGGCCGACGTGGCGGACGGGTCCTTCGTCGGCACCATCGCCGACGAGGACGTCCACACGGCCCTGGAGCGGGGCCTGCTGGAGCGGCTCGGCGCCGAACTCGGCGGCAAGCTGCGGGCCGGCCGCTCGCGCAACGACCAGGTGGCCACCCTCTTCCGGATGTACCTGCGCGACCACGCGCGGACCATCGGCGGCCTGATCGCCGACCTCCAGGACGCCCTGGTCGGCCTGGCCGAGGCGCACGCGGACGTGGCGATGCCGGGCCGGACCCACCTCCAGCACGCGCAGCCGGTGCTGTTCGCCCACCACGTACTGGCCCACGTGCAGTCCCTGTCCCGGGACGCCGAGCGGCTGCGGCAGTGGGACACCCGGACCGCGGTCTCCCCGTACGGTTCGGGCGCTCTGGCGGGCTCCTCCCTCGGCCTGGACCCGGAGCAGGTGGCCGCGGACCTGGGCTTCGAGCGGGGCTCGGTCGGCAACTCGATCGACGGCACGGCCTCCCGCGACTTCGTCGCCGAGTTCGCCTTCGTCACCGCGATGATCGGGATCAACCTGTCCCGGATCGCGGAGGAGATCATCCTGTGGAACACGAAGGAGTTCTCCTTCGTCACCCTCCACGACGCCTTCTCCACCGGCTCCTCGATCATGCCGCAGAAGAAGAACCCGGACATCGCGGAGCTGGCGCGCGGCAAGTCGGGCCGGCTCATCGGCAACCTGACCGGCCTGCTCGCCACGCTCAAGGCCCTGCCGCTCGCCTACAACCGGGACCTCCAGGAGGACAAGGAGCCCGTCTTCGACTCCTGCGACACCCTTGAGGTGCTGCTGCCGGCCTTCACCGGGATGATGGCCACGCTCACCGTCAACCGGGAGCGGATGGAGGAGCTGGCCCCGGCGGGCTTCTCCCTCGCCACCGACATCGCGGAGTGGCTGGTCAAGCAGGGCGTGCCCTTCCGGGTGGCGCACGAGGTGGCCGGCGAGTGCGTCAAGGTCTGCGAGGCCGAGGGCATCGAGCTCGACGAGCTCACCGACGACCAGTTCGTGAAGATCTCGGAGCACCTGACCCCCGAGGTCCGCACCGTCCTCAACGTCAAGGGCGCCCTCGCCTCCCGCAACGGCCGCGGCGGCACCGCCCCGTCCGCGGTCGCCGTCCAGCTCACCGAGCTCAAGGCCGACCTGGTCATCCAGCACGCCTGGGCGGTCCACAAGCAGTAGTGCGGGCCGTGCCCGAGGGGGCGGGGGAGCCGGCCGGCTCCCCCGCCCCCTCGGTGTCGCGGGGCTCGGCCTCAGGCGTGCGCCCAGTCCGCCAGCAGGGCGAAGTCGCTCCCGACCAGGCCGATCCGCTCGTCGATGCGGAGCAGCAGGGCCCGTGCCGGATGGCGCTGGTCGACGTACTCGTGGTCCAGGGCCGTGATGTCGTCGTCGACCCAGGCGAAGGGGCGCGCGCCCGCGTAGTCCAGGACGTACTGGGTCTTCCAGAAGGTCCCGCGCGGCGCCCGGCCGTGCATCACCGGCCAGTCGACGAAGGGGAGCCGGGGCAGTCCCAGCTGCGGGCCTATCCAGTCGTTCGCCTCGTCCTTCCAGGTCGTGGCCCAGACGAGCTCGTAGCGGTCCGCGAGGGCCAGCAGCTGCGCCCCGTGGGCCGGGTTCAGCCAGACGCGCAGCGGCTTCGCGCTCTCCGCCTCCCGCCAGCCCGTCGGCCGCATCCGGTGGGTGGTGTACCCCTGCGGGCGGCGCTGGGCCTTGGCAGCGTAGGGGTTCAGAGGTCCGTCGACGTCGATCAGCAGCAGGGGCTTCATGTCCTCAGGTTTCCTTTCCGGCCGCCCCGTCGGCAGCCGATTTTCCACCACGATGAGACAGTGACGTCTCATGCGGGGTATGCTTGTCTCATGGCCATGGATCGTGACCAGGTGCTCCGCGACGCGGCGGCCCTGCTTTCCCGCAAGTCGACCGCCACGATGGACGAGGTCGCCCGCGCCGCCGGCATCGGCCGCGCCACCCTGCACCGGCACTTCGCCGGACGCGACGCCCTCGTACGGGCCCTGGAGGAACTCGGCATCCGGGAGTTCGAGGTGGCCTTCGACAACGCCCGCCTCGACGAGGGCACGGCGGTGGAGGCGCTCAAGCGGCTCGTCGCCCAGGCGGAGCCCAACGCCGAACTGCTGGCGTTCCTCGTCACCGAGAACCAGCTCTTCGAGGGCGACCAGGTCAACGAGGGCTGGGCCCGCCTCGACGCCCGGGTGGGCGCGCTCTTCCGGCGCGGCCAGCAGGAGGGCGACATCCGGATCGACCTGAGCCCCGCCTGGCTCACCGAGGCCCTCTACGGCCTCATCGGCACCTGCGCCTGGGCCGTCATGGACGGCCGGGTCGCCGCCAAGGACTTCCAGTACATGATCACCGAGCTGCTGCTCGGTGGCGCACGACGGAGCGTGGAGCAATGAGCCGTACCGAACAGCTGAACCGGCAGACGGAGGTGGAGGAGCGCAGCCGCGGGCGATGGCTGGCCCTCTGCGTGCTCGTCCTCGCCGTGCTGCTGGTCGCGGTGGACGCCACCGTACTCGGTCTCGCCACCCCCTCCCTCAGCGAGGACCTCAAGCCGTCCGGCACCCAGCTGCTGTGGATCGGCGACATCTACTCCTTCGTCATCGCCGGTCTGCTCGTCTCCATGGGCTCCCTCGGCGACCGCATAGGCCGCAAGAAGCTGCTGCTCGTCGGCGCCACCGCCTTCGGGGCCGTCTCCGTGCTCAACGCGTACGCGAGCAGCCCCGAGATGATGATCGTGGCCCGGGCGCTGCTCGGCGTGGCCGGCGCGACCCTGATGCCGTCCACCCTCGCGCTGATCCGGAACATCTTCCAGGACCCCCGCGAGCGCAGCCTCGCCATCGGCATCTGGGGCGCCACCGCCTCGGCCGGCGCGGCCGTCGGGCCGGTCGTCGGAGGGGCCCTGCTCCAGCACTTCTGGTGGGGCTCGGTGTTCCTGATCAACCTGCCGGTGATGATCGCCCTGGTCCTCGTCGGCATCAAGCTGCTCCCCGAGTCCAAGAACCCCGTCGCCGGCCCCTGGGACCTGGTCAGCGTCGCCCTCTCCCTCGTCGGCGTCATCGGCGTGGTCTACGCCGTCAAGGACGTCGCCAGCCACGGCCTCACCTGGGGCGTCTGGGCCGCCGCCGTCATCGGCGGAGCCTGCCTGTACGCCTTCGTACGACGCCAGTTCAGCCTGCCGTCGCCGCTGCTCGACATGCGGCTCTTCCGGCACCGCGGCTTCTCCGGCGCGGTCCTCGCCGACCTGCTCACCGTGTTCGGGCTCTCCGGACTGGTCTTCTTCCTCTCCCAGTTCCTCCAGCTCGTGCAGGGCCGCGACCCCCTGGAGGCCGGACTGGCCGAACTGCCCGCCGCCATCGGCGCGGTGGTCACCGGCCTGGTCGCGGGCCGCTACGCCCGCCGGCACTCGGTACGCGTCATCGTGACCGGCGGCCTCGCCGCGATAGGCCTGGCCCTGGGCGCCCTCACCCTGATCCACAAGGAGACCGGCTACCCGCTGCTCGGCGCGGCCCTGCTCGTCGTCGGCCTCGGCGCGGGCTTCTCCTTCACCGTCACCGCCGACGTGATCCTCTCCAGCGTCCCCAAGGAACAGGCCGGCTCGGCCTCGGCCGTCTCCGAGACCGCGTACGAACTGGGCGCCGCCCTCGGCATCGCCCTGCTCGGCTCCGTGGTGACCGGCGTCTACCAGTCCTTCACCGCCCCCGCCTCCGTGCCCGGCCCGCTGGCCGACGCGGCGCACGAATCCCTCGGCGGGGCCGTCGAGGCCGCCAAGGCCGTGGACCCGCAGACGGGCGCGCAGATGGTCGGCGCCGCCCAGGACGCCTTCGTGGACGGGCTGCGGCTCGCCTCGGGCGTCGGAGCGGCCGTCCTGCTCGCCACCGCCGCGGCCGCCTGGTTCCTGCTCAAGGGCCAGGAGCTGCAGGACGGCGTCGAACACTGACGTACCGCCGTACCGCCGTACCGCCAAGGGGTGGTTTCCCGGCCGCAGTTGACATGGCGTCGACGGCCGGGACACCATCCCGGCGATGGAGATCACCGATCTGACCCCGGCCGAACGCCGCGTGTGGGAAGCCTTTCCGCGCGGCGACGGCGTCGACTTCCGGGAACACCCCGAGGACAGCTCCGTGGACGGGGCCGGATGGGGTCCGGAGCGCACCGTCCGGGCCGAGGTGCTGCGGGCCCTGCTGCTGGGCGCGGGCCGCGCCGAGGAGGGCCGGGTCGCCGGACTCAAGATCAAGGGCGCGCGGATCGTCGGCAGCCTCGACCTCAGGTACGCGGTCGTCGACCACGCCATCCGGCTGCGCGACTGCTGGTTCGAGCGCAAACCCCTGATGTACGGGGCCCAGCTGAAGGCGCTCGTCCTCGGCTACTCCACCCTCCCGGGCCTCACCGCCGCCACGGTCCGCGTCGACGTGGTCCTGCGGCTCTCCTGCTGCCGGATCACCGGCCCCGTACGGCTCCAGGGCGCCAAGCTGTCCGCGCTCTTCCTCCAGGGGGCCGTGATCGGGCCGACGGCGGGCGAGGAGTCGGACGAACCCCCGCTCCAGCTCAACCACGTCGAGGTCGGCACCGACATCATCGCCAACGACCTCACCGTGCACGGTCAGCTGCGCCTCAACGGCGCCACCGTCGGGGGCCAGGTCAGCCTGGACCGGGCCCGCCTGCTCGCCCCCGGCGGGATCGCGCTGCACGCCGAGACGCTGACCGTCGGCACGGACCTGCGGGCCCACCGGATGGAGGCCCACGGCATGGTCAACCTCACCGGCTCCCGGATACCGGGCCAGCTCAACTTCGCGTACGCCGTCTTCGTCAACCCCGACGGCGTCGCCCTGCGCGCCTCCAGCTGCGCCATCGGCGAGATGTGGCTGCGCAACTGCCCGCCGGTCCAGGGGCTGGTGAACCTGCGCCGCTCCCAGTTCGACCTGCTGCACGTCCCCGCCGCCACCTGGCCGGAGAAGATCCGCATCGACGGCCTCAGCTACCGCACCCTCGCCCCCCACCTGCCCGCCCAGGAGCGGCTGCCCGCGCTGGAGCGGGAGGAGTCGGGCTACCTCCCGTACGCCTACGAACAGCTCGCGGGCGCGTACCGCACGGCGGGCGACGAGGCGGCCGCGCGGACCGTCCAGCTGGCCAAGCTGCGGCGCCACCGCCGCACCCTGCCCCGGCACGGGCGGGCCTGGGGGCTGCTCCAGGACGTCACGGTCGGATACGGCTTCCGGCCGCTGCGCGCGGCGGGCTGGCTGCTGGCCCTGCTGCTCGTGGGCTCGGTCGCCTACGGCCTGCACGCGCCCCGGCCGCTGAAGGCGGGGGAGGCGCCGGACTTCAACGCCGTGTTCTACACGATCGACCTGATGCTGCCGATCATCGGCTTCGGCCAGGAGTCCGCCTACGCGCCGGCCGGCTGGTACCAGTGGCTGTCGTACCTGCTGATCGTGACCGGCTGGGTCCTCGCCACCACCACGGCGGCGGGCGTCAGCCGGTCACTCCAGCGGCAGTAGGGGAGCTACGCGGCCTTCGCCTTGGTGGCGTACATGTCCACGTACTCCTGGCCCGACAGGCGCATGACCTCGGCCATCACCGAGTCGGTGACGGCGCGCAGGACGTAGCGGTCGCGGTCCATGCCCTCGTAGCGGGAGAACTCCATCGGCTCGCCGAAGCGGACGGTGACCCGGCCCGGTCGGGGCATGCCCGCGCCGCCGGGCTGGAGCTTGTCGGTGCCGATCATCGCGAAGGGGACCACGGGGGCGCCCGTCATCAGGGTGAGGCGGGCGATGCCGGTGCGGCCCCGGTACAGGCGGCCGTCGGGGGAGCGGGTGCCCTCGGGGTAGATACCGAAGATCTTGCCCTCCTCCAGGATCCTGCGACCCGTCATCAGCGCGGCCACTCCGCCGTTCGCGCCGTCGCGGTCCACGGGGATCATGCCGGCGCCGGTGAAGAACCACGCCATCAGGCGGCCCTTGAGGCCCTTGCCCGTCACGTACTCGTCCTTGCCGATGAAGTGGACCGTACGGTCGCACACCAGCGGCAGGATCATCGAGTCGATGAAGGTGAGGTGATTGCCCGCCAGGATCACCGGACCGGTGCCCGGAATGTTCTCGATGCCCTCCACCCGGGTGCGGATGATCAGGCGCATGACCGGTCCGACAGTGGCTTTGATGAGCGCGGTACGGAACAACGTGAGCCCTCCGGCATCGAAAAGCGGCTTTCGCACCACACGGCGGTAGTGCAGGTGAGGACGATACTCTCGGCTCACGGCTGATCGCACATCGGGTTCACGTGGTGGATACATCGTGTTGACGCACGTTTCCGTCGTGTTCCCGCCACGCCCACCCTCCCGCCATCCCTCCTTGCCTACGATCGGCACGCCGATTGCGGGCCGCGCGCCCCGGAGATCCCGGGTCCGGGAGCCCGTTTCACGATGAGGAGAGGCACTCATGACGCAGGGTGGGGCAGCACGGCGCACGGTCCTGGGAGCGGCGGTCCTGGCGGCCGGAACCGGAATCACCGGACTGGCGGCGGGCACCGCCTCCGCCGCCACCGACGACGGCGGACACGGCGAGGGCGGCTACCGGGACCTCCCCGTCCCGACGGTCATCGGCCACCGGGGCTCCAGCGGGTACCGGCCCGAGCACACCCTCGGCTCCTACCAGCTCGCCCTGGACCTGGGTGCCGACGTCATCGAACAGGACCTCGTCCCCACCAAGGACGGCCACCTGGTCTGCCGCCACGAGAACGAGATCGGCGGCACCACCGACGTCGGCGACCACCCCGAGTTCGCCGCCCGGCGCACCACCAAGACCGTCGACGGGGTCTCCGTCACCGGCTGGTTCACCGAGGACTTCACCCTCGCCGAGCTGAAGACCCTGCGCGCCAAGGAGCGCATCCCCGCCGTCCGCCAGCGCAACACCCTCTACGACGGCCGCTGGGCCGTCCCCACCTTCGAAGAGGTGCTGCGCTGGGCCAACCGCGAGAGCCGCCAGCGCGACAAGCGGGTCTGGCTCCACGTCGAGACCAAGCACCCCACCTACTTCCGGGGCCTCGGCCTCGGTCTGGAGGAGCCCCTCGCGAAGCTGCTGCGCCGCTACGGGCGCGACGGCCGGGACGCCGCCGTCTTCCTCCAGTCCTTCGAGCCCTCCAGCCTCCAGCGGCTCTCCCGCCTGGTGTCCGCGCCGCGCGTGGCGCTGCTCGGCGCGGCGAACACCCGGCCCTGGGACTTCGAGGTGGCCAAGGACCCCCGTACCGTCGCCGACCTGGTCAAGCCCGAGGGGCTGCGGTGGATCGCCGGCTTCGCCCAGGGCATCGGCCCGACCCTGGACCTGATCGTGCCGCGCACCGCCGACGGCCGGCTCGGCGAGCCGACCACCCTCGTCAAGGACGCACACGCACGCGGGCTGGTGCTGCACCCCTACACCGCGCGCAACGAGAACAGCTTCCTGCCCGCCGAGTTCCGCAAGGGCACCGATCCGGCCGCGTACGGGGACGCCTTCGGCGCCTTCAAGCGGTACTTCGAACTGGGCGTCGACGGCATCTTCACCGACAACCCCGACACCGGACTCCTCGCGGCGGAGGCCTTCCGCCCCGGACGCGGCGTCAACCGCTAGCCCCGCTTCCCCGTACGGGTGTGCCCTTCCCGGCGGGGAAACCGCCGGGAGGCGTCCGCTCGTCCCGCCCGGCATGGACCTGCTGAAGGAACCGGACCTGCCCGAGGCCGCGCGGCCGGAGAGCGAACTGCTCCGGGAACTGGGCCCGCTGCTCTCCGCCGAGGCGGCCGCCGAGGCCCCGGCCGCCGGGGTGGAGGCCGCGGACCTGGAACAAGCCGTCTGGGTCAGGCTGCTGGAGCGCGGCCCGCGCGCCCCCGACCCGGGCGGCCGTGCCCGCTGGCTGCGCAGGGCGGTGCGCGCGGAGGCGCGGCTCGCCCGCAGGCGGGCCCGGCGCGAGGTCCCCTACGGGGCCGCGCCCACGCCCGCAGCCCCGGCCGGAGAGCCCGAGGACGCCCTGCTGCACGGGGAGGAGAACCGGGCCCTCCGATCGGCGGTCGCCCGATTGCCCGGGCGCTGTCCCCAGCTCATAGGGGCACTTCTCTCGCCAAGAGACCTCACTTACCGTGAAATCGCAGGAGAGTTGGGTATCTCACAAGGAAGTTTGGGACCCGTCCGTTCCCGTTGCCTGGGATGTCTGCGCAGAATGCTCGCTGCAGAGGTTGCGGCTCCTGGCCCGTGGGGAAAGGAGCGGTAGACCGGAGAGCTACCAGGTGAGCGGGAGGCATGCGCACATGGGCATGAGCGTGACCATTTCGGCGGCGGCCGCCGAAGACGCCGAGCAGATTTTCAAGCTGCAGTATCTGGCGTTCCAGCGGGAGGCCGAGCTGTACGGCAACTACCTCATCCAGCCGCTCACCCAGTCCCTGGACTCCCTGAAGGCGGAGCTCGCCTCGGACACGGTCCTGGTGGCCCGGCTGGGCGACGAGGTGGTCGGCACGGTGCGCGGCAGCATCGGCGAGGACGGTACCGCGAGCATCGCCAAGCTGTGCGTGCACCCGCGCCTGCAGGGCCACGGACTGGGCGCGCGGCTGCTGCGCGGCGTGGAGGAGGCCCTCGCGGGCCACGGCGCCGCGACCCGCTTCCGCCTGCACACGGGCGTCAAGAGCGAGTCGAACCTGCGCCTGTACCGCAAGGCCGGCTACGCGCAGGTCGGCAACCGCACCGCCTCCGACGGCGTGCACCTGGTGATCCTGGAGAAGGAGGCCGCGGAGGCCACCGACTTCGCCGTCAGCGCGTAGCTTCCACCCGGCCCGTCGCCCCCGGCCCGCCGCGCCCCGCCGTCGACCGGCCGGGCGCGGCGGGCCGTCGGCGTCAGCGCTTCGAGCGCAGCCAGATCATGCCGGTCACCGGCAGGACCACCGGGATGAACAGGTAGCCCATCCCGAAGTCCGACCACACGGTGGCGTCGGGGAAGGACTCGGGCCGCACCAGGGTCCAGGTGCCGACGGCCAGCACGCCCGCCAGTTCGGCCGCGCAGCAGACCAGTGCCGCCTTGCGGGCCTTCTCCCCGCCGCGCACCAGCGAGTACGTGATGAAGGCGTAGGCCAGGGCCGCGGCCCCGGACAGCGCGTACGCCAGCGGGGCCCGGTCGAACTCGGTGGAGATCTGGTAGGCCGAGCGGGAGACGGCGCCGACCACCATCACCCCGTAGAGCCACACCAGCAGCAGCCCCGGCCCGGAGACCAGCCGCTTGCGCCCGGGCGCCGCGGGGGCGTCCGCCGTCGTGGTCTTCGTGTCGTCAGGCACCGGCGGTTCCCCAGATGTCGTAGAGCCGTACTTCGAGGACGGCGAGGACGACCGCGCCCGCGGCCACGGTCACCGAACCCCACTTGGTCCGTTCGCTCAGCGAGAGCATCCCGGCGGCCGGGACCGCCGCGAAGGCACCCACCAGATAGGCGACGAAGAGCACCGTGCCCTGTGCGGGCCTCTCGCCCCGGGCCAGCTGCACCAGGCCGACCACCAGCTGGGCCAGGACCAGCAGGGTCACCACGGCCATGCCGATGAAGTGCCAGTCCTTGGTCGGCTGGTCCCGCCACACGGCGTGACCGCACCAGGCGGCGAGGGCGAGGGCGGCCACACCGATGGCGGCCGTCAGGGCGTCGAGCATGCAGCGAGGGTATTACGGGCCGAAAGACCCGGTGCGCTCACCCCTCGCCCGCATCCGGCGGCGGGCCGCGCGGCCCGGCCGCGCCGCCGGGTCGCGGACCGTGGCCTTGGCCACAGAGCGCCCCGCGGCCGGACCCGCCGCGGACGTGGCCGCCGCGGACCTCCCGGCCGTGTCCGCACTGGTCGGGGCCGTTGTGACGAGGCGTGGGACGGAGCGTCGGCGGTGACCGATGTTGTCCGTAATGCGGCCGGAATCCGTCCGCTATACGGACAGAGTGGATCGATGAGTCGCCATGTCTGCTTTACTGGGGCCCATGACCACGACGAGCAGCCGCACCCTTGCGACCGAGGCGACGATGACGCCCGGTGCTCGTTGTATGTGTCGAATGCGCGCCTTCTGAGGGCCCCCTTCCTGCAGTCTCGCGCCCCGAAGCGAGACCGGCCGAGCCGCTCCGCCGCAGCCGTCACCACCTGACGGGCCGTACGGAACGCTCCTGCCCCGCGCACGCGTCGACACCATCCCCTTCATGACGGTTCGACCCGTATCGCGTCCCCAGATGTTTGCCCCGTGCACGGCACCCGCACGCCGTGCACTCGACAGCGACGGAATTCCTGTGATCACCACATCGGGCCTCACGAAGGTCTATCAGTCCCGTGGCCGAGAGGTCACCGCCCTGGACGGCGTCGACCTGCACGTCCGCGAGGGCGAGGTCTACGGAGTCATCGGCCAGAGCGGCGCCGGCAAGTCCTCCCTGATCCGCTGCGTGAACCTGCTGGAGCGTCCCACCACCGGCACGGTCACCGTCGACGGCGTCGACCTCACCGCGCTGGCCGGCCGCGGCCGCCGCGCAGGCAAGGAACTGCGCGAGGCCCGCAGCCGCATCGGCATGGTGTTCCAGCACTTCAACCTGCTGTCCTCGCGCACCGTGCAGGCCAACATCGAGCTGCCCCTGGAGATCCTCGGCGTCTCCGGCCGCGAGCGCTCGCGCAAGGCCCTGGAACTCCTCGACCTCGTCGGCCTCGCCGACAAGGCCAAGGCCTACCCCACCCAGCTCTCCGGTGGCCAGAAGCAGCGCGTCGGCATCGCCCGCGCCCTGGCCGGCGACCCCAAGGTGCTGCTCTCCGACGAGGCCACCAGCGCCCTGGACCCCGAGACCACCCGCTCGATCCTGCAGCTGCTGCGCGACCTCAACCGCCAGCTCGGCCTGACCGTCCTGCTCATCACCCACGAGATGGACGTCGTCAAGGCCGTATGCGACTCCGCCGCGCTGATGAAGCGGGGCCGGATCATCGAATCGGGCACCGTCGCGGAACTGCTCGCCACCCCCGGCTCCGAGCTCGCCGCCGAACTCTTCCCGGTCAGCGGCACCGCCACCGGCCCCGACCGCACCGTCGTCGACGTCACCTTCCACGGAGAGGCCGCCACCCAGCCGGTCATCTCCCAGCTGTCGCGGACGTACAACATCGACATCTCGATCCTCGGCGCCGCGATGGACACCGTCGCGGGCCGCCAGATCGGCCGGATGCGCATCGAACTGCCCGGCCGCTACGAGGACAACGTCGTGCCCGTCGGCTTCCTGCGCGAGCAGGGCCTCCAGGTGGACGTGGTCGACGACGCCGACGCCGCGACCGACGAGATCGACGACGAACTGGCCGCACTGGTCAAGGATGGTGCCAAGTGACCTGGTCCGAGATGCAGCCCCTGCTCACCCAGGGCACCTACGACACCCTCTACATGGTGCTGTGGTCCACCCTGGTGACCGTCCTCGGCGGACTGCCCGTCGGCATCCTCCTCGTCCTCACCGACAAGGGCGGCCTCCTGCAGAACCGGCCGCTCAACAAGGTCCTCGGCGCGATAGTGAACGTCGGCCGCTCGCTGCCGTTCATCATCCTGCTGATCGCCCTGATCCCGGTCACGACCGCCGTCGTCGGCACCTTCATCGGCCCCACCGCGATGATCGTCCCGCTCGCCATCGGCGCGATCCCCTTCTTCGCCCGCCTCGTCGAGACGGCCGTCCGCGAGGTCGACCACGGCCTGATCGAGGCCGTCGAGTCCATGGGCGGCGGCATCCCCACCCTCGTCGGCAAGGTGCTGCTCCCGCAGTCCCTGCCCTCGCTGGTCGCCGCCGTCACCACCACCGTGATCACCCTGGTCGGCTACTCGGCCATGGCCGGCGCGGTCGGCGGCGAGGGCCTCGGCTCCAAGGCCATCACCTACGGCTTCCAGCGCTTCGAGACCGGCTTCATGGTCGCCACCGTCGTCGTGCTGATCGCCCTCGTCACGGTCATCCAGCTGATCGGCGACGGCGTGGTACGCGTCCTCGCCCGTCGCGGCCGGACCGCCTGAACCTCCCCACCCCCAAGAAAGCCCGCACTTGTCGTGCTTGGGCCTCCACCAGCGGGTCCCCTACGGACCCGTACCGCAAGAAAGGCACTCTTCGTGCGTAAGAACATCAAGCTCACCGCCTTCGCCGCCGCCTCCGCCGCGCTCGCCCTCGGCCTCACCGCCTGCGGCAGCTCCTCGGACCCCTCCACGGCCAAGGCCGACGGCGGCAAGGTCGACGAGAGCAAGCCCCTCGTCATCGCGGCGTCCCCGACCCCGCACGCCGACATCCTGAAGTTCGTCAAGGACAACCTCGCCGCCAAGGAAGGCCTCAAGCTGGAGGTGAAGGAGTTCACGGACTACGTCCTGCCCAACACCGCCACCGAGCAGGGCCAGGTCGACGGCAACTACTTCCAGCACAAGCCGTACCTGGACGACTTCAACAAGAAGAACGGCACCCACATCGTGCCCGTGGTGAACGTGCACCTGGAGCCCCTCGGCCTCTACTCCAAGAAGGTCAAGGCCCTCTCCGACATCAAGGCCGGCCAGACCGTCGCCGTCCCCAACGACACCACCAACGAGGGCCGCGCGCTCCAGCTGCTCGCCGCGAACAAGCTGATCACCCTCAAGGACGGCGTCGGCACCAACGCCAAGCTCTCCGACATCACCGACAAGAAGGGCCTGGAGTTCAAGGAGCTGGAGGCCGCCACGGTCCCGCGCGCCCTGAACGACGTGGACGCCGCCGTCATCAACGGCAACTACGCCATCGAGGCCAACCTCTCCCCGGCCAAGGACGCCCTGATCCTGGAGAAGGCCGAGGGCAACCCCTACGCCAACTTCCTGGCGGTCAAGGAGGGCAAGCAGAGCGACCCGCGCGTCCAGAAGCTCGCCAAGCTCCTGAACTCCGACGAGGTCAAGAAGTTCATCCAGGACAAGTACCAGGGCTCGGTCATCCCGGCCTTCGGCGCCCCTGCCGCTTCCTGACGAAAACCGCCTGGTAGACGCCGGATTGCCGGCCCCGCGCCCCCTCGGGGGGACGCGGGGCCGCGGTCTGCCCGTATCCGGGCAGCCCGGCCCTGCACATCACCCGGCCGATGCTGCATGCTGTGGCCTACGACCCGCACGAACGGTCCCGCTCGAACGGTCCCGCACCACGGTCGCACCACGGTCTCAGGCATGGAGCTGCGCATGACTACCACCTTCCCGGACGTCACCATCAGCACGGACCGGCTGGTGCTGCGCGCCTTCGAGGAGGACGACGTCACGGCGCTCGCCGAGATGATGAACGACGAACACGTCACCGCCTGGACCTCGGCGCCGCACCCCTACACCCACGCAGACGCCCACCACTGGGCCACCCGTCGGTCCCACGCCGAACGCACCGAAGGCCGCGGCATCGTCTTCGCCGTCACCGAGTTCCTCACCCAGCGCCTCGTCGGCATCGTCCACCTCCAGAACACCGACTGGCGCACCCGTACCACCGAGGCCGGCTACGTCACCGCCCCCTGGGCCCGGGGCGAGGGTTACGCCAGCGAGTCCGTCCTCGCCGTCGCCCAGTGGCTCTTCCGCGACCGGGGCTTCGAACGCCTCGAAATCCGCACCGCCGCCGACAACACCGCCTCCCAGCAGGTCGCCCAGAAGATCGGTTGCATCAGCGAAGGCGTCCTGCGCAACGCGTGGATAGTGCGCACCCAGGCGGCCGACGGCGGCTGGACCGAGACCCGCACCGACCTCATCGTCTGGAGCCTGGTCCCCGAGGACCTCGACGAGACCGAGGAGTACGAGGGCTACGACGGCCGCAGCGGCTACGACGGCGCCCGCGGCTACCCGTCCCGGGACTCCGGATACGCCTTCGGCCGGAGTGCCGACGCGGCCGGCTACCCCGTCGGCGCCGACTGGAACTGACCCGACCGCCAGGTAGTCTCACCGTGCGCGATCCCCGACGAAGCCCGCCCGCCCCCACCCCAGGAGACTGACGACGATGGCCGACCGGGTCACGGTGATCGGCTGGGACGGTTCGCCCCTGACCACGGCCGCCCGGTCCGCGCTCGCCGCCGCCACCCTCGTGGCCGGCGCAGCCCACCACCTAGCACTCCCCGAGGTCCCGCCCACCGCGGAACGCATCCGCCTCGGCAGCCTCCACCTCGCCGCCCGCCGCATCGCCGGCCACCGCGGCACCGCCGTCGTCCTCGCCGACGGGGACCCCGGCTTCTTCGGCGTGGTCCGCACCCTGCGCGCCCCGGAACACGGCCTGGAAGTGGAGGTCGTCCCCGCCGTCTCCGCCGTCGCCGCCGCCTTCGCCCGCGCCGGGATGCCCTGGGACGACGCCCAGGTGGTCGTCGCCCACCCGCGCACCCTGCGCCGGGCCGTCAACGTCTGCCGGGCCCACAGCAAGGTCGCCGTCCTCACCTCGCCCGGAGCCGGACCCGCCGAACTCGCCCTGCTGCTCGACGGGGTGCACCGCACCTTCGTCATCTGCGAGGAACTGGGCACCGACCGCGAGCGCGTCACCGTCCTCACCTCCGACCGGGCCGCCGACCACACCTGGCGCGACCCGAACGTGGTCATCGTCATCGGCGGCGCGGGCCAGGTCTCCACCGCCGAGCCCGGCTGGCTGCTCGGCCAGGCCCCGCACCCCCCGGCCGCCCGCGGCTGGGCCCGGCCCCGGCCCGAGGAGGAGGGGCCCGCGGGGGAGGGGGAGTCCGCCCAGCTGCGCGCGGCCCAGCTCGCCCGCCTCGGCCCCCGCGCCGGCGACCTCGTCTGGGACATCGGGGCCGGCTCCGGGGCCCTCGCCGTGGACGCCGCCGCCCTGGGCGCGGCCGTCATCGCGGTGGACGCCGACCCCCGCGCCTGCGAACGGGTAACGGCCGCCGCCCGTCGGCGCGGTGTCCAGATCCAGGTCGTGACCGGCCGCGCGCCGCACGTTCTGGAGAGCCTCCCCGAGCCCGACGTCGTCCGCGTCGGCGGGGGCGGCGCCGAGGTCGTCGCGGCCGTCGCCGACCGGCGCCCCGAACGGATCGTCAGCCACGCCTCCACCCGCGACGACGCCGAGGCCATCGGACGCACCCTCGACGAACACGGGTACGTGGTCGAGTGCGCCCTCCTGCAGTCCGTCGGCCTCGATACCCGGACCTGGGCGGAACAGGAGCGTTCCGTGGTGTTCCTCCTGGCAGCCGAGCGCCCCGTGAGCCGCTAGCGCGGAGGCCGGGGTAGGCTGGCCGATCGTCGTACCGCCCGCAGGACGCGCGACGTGGCGCAGTCCACAGCCGGCCGTGCCGCTTTGTGGCCGACACGGCGGCCGACGAGCGCGACAATGCTCAGGAGTTGTTGTGCGGGCGGACGCGAGGCGCCGCACCACACGGCGACCCCGCACACAGCACCGCCCGGCGGTCCTGTGGGCGACCGGGCGATCGAGAGGCAACACCGATGGGCGAGGGGTACGCATGACTGACACCGGCCAGGTCCCGGGCGAGGGTCACCCGGACAACGGGGGCATGGTGGATCAGCAGGGCATTCCCGCTCCGGTTCCGCCCCTCCCGCCGCTCCCGCCGCAGCCCCCGGCGGGCTACGCCTTCCAGGACCTCGTGGACGACCCCGCCGAGGGTGAGGACGAGGAACTGCTGCTGATGCCGAGCGGCCAGGGTTCCTGGAGCGACCCCCAGGTGGTCCCGCAGGTGCCGGCCTTCCCGGCCGAGCCCGTCTACACCGAGTACCCGCAGGCCGCCGCGGCCGGCTACCCCGAGCCCGGACACCTCGGCTTCCCCGAGCCCGGCTTCCCCGACGCCGGCTACCCGGCGCCGCAGCAGCCCGCGCAGCCCGGCTTCCCCGACCCCTCGTACCCCGCGGGCGCGGGCTTCCCCGACGCCTACGCGGAGCCCGCCGCGTACAGCGCGGGCGCGCACGAGACCGGCGGCCGTGACACCGGCTCCCTGGACCTCGGCGGTCTCGTGGCCCCGCAGGCCGCCCAGGTGCCGCCCGCGTCGCCCGTGATCCCCGCGCGCCGCCCGCTGCACATGGGCCCGCCCATGCCCGAAGCCGGGGGAGTCGTGCGTTCCCTCGCGGACCGGGGTCCCGCCACCGCTCCGGCGCCGGCCCCCGTGGCCGCTCCGGCCCCCGTACCCGCCCCCGAGCAGGTCCCCGTACCGCCGGCGCAGCCCGTCGCCGAGCCGGCGCCGCAGCCCCTGCCGCAGCAGCCCGCCGCGGAGCCGGTGGCCGCGCCCGCCGCCGTCGCCGAGCCGGTCGCCGTCGCCGAGCCGGTCGCCGTGGCCGTGCCCGACGCCGCCGGTGTGCCGGTGGCGCAGGACCCGGCCGCCGTGGCCGCGCAGCAGCCCGGTGCGCCGGCCGCGGGCCCCGAGTACCTGGACGCCCCGCAGCAGGCCGAGCAGGCCGCCGAGATCCCGGCGCAGCCCGGGACTCCGTGGACGGCCGAGCCCGTACCGGCCGCCGCTCCCGCCGAGGCCGCCGCTGCCGCGACCGCTCCCGTCGAGCCTGCCGCGGAGCCCGTGGCGCAGCCTGAGGCCCAGCCCGCCGCCGAGGCCGCCGCCCAGGCCCCGGAGCCCGTCGCCCAGCCCGCCGCCGAGGCCGCCGCCCAGGCCCCGGAGCCCGTCGCCGTGCCCGTCGCCCAGGCCCCGGAGCCCGTCGCCGTGCCCGTCGCCCAGGCCCCGGAGCCCGTCGCCGTGCCCGTCGCCCAGGCCCCCGAGCCCGCCGCCGTGCCCGTCGCCCAGGCCCCCGAGGCCGCCGCCCAGGCCCCCGAGCCCACCGCCGTGCCCGTCGCCGCCGAGGCGGCCGCCGAAGCCGCCCCGGAGGCCCCGGAGGCCCCCGAGCCCGCCGCCGCCCCGCAGCAGCCGGCTCCCGAGGTTCCCGAGGCGCCGGCCGCCGTGGAGGTCCCCGCCGAGCCGGTGGCCGCCGAGCCCGCCCCCGAGGCGGCGCCGGCGCCCGCCGAGGCCGAGGCCGTGCTCCCGGAGGCCGCGCAGGTCCCGGCCGCCGAGCCGGTCGCGGAGACCCCCGCAGAAACGGTTCAGGCCCCCGTCGAGGCGGCCGCGCAGGCCGACCCGCAGGCCGACCCGCAGGCGGAGCCCGAGGCCGAGGCCGCCGCACCGGCCGAGGCGCAGCCCGCCCCGGCCGCAGCCGCCGAGCCGGTCGCCCAGGCCGCAGCCCCGGACGCCCCCGCCCCGGACGCCGCCGAGCCCGCCGACACCGCCGACGCCCCGCTGGCGGCCCCCGAAGCCGTCTCCGTGGGCGAGCCCGCCCCCGCGTACGACGACGCCGAGCGCGAGGCCGTCCTGCGCGTCATGCGCGAGCGCCGCGACATCCGCAACGGCTTCCGTACCGACCCCATCCCGCACGAGGTGCTGCTGCGCGTCCTGGAGGCGGCCCACCACGCGCCGAGCGTCGGCCACTCGCAGCCCTGGGACTTCGTCGTCATCCGCTCCGCCGAGACCCGGCGCACGATGCACGAGCTCGCCCAGCGCCAGCGCGAGGCCTACGCCAAGTCGCTGCCCAAGGGCCGGGCGAAGCAGTTCAAGGAACTCAAGATCGAGGCCATCCTCGACACCCCGGTGAACATCGTCGTCACCGCCGACCCCACCCGCGGCGGCCGCCACACCCTCGGCCGGCACACCCAGCCGCAGATGGCCCCGTACTCCTCCGCCCTCGCGGTCGAGAACCTCTGGCTCGCCGCGCGCGCCGAGGGCCTCGGCGTGGGCTGGGTCAGCTTCTTCGACGAGCGCGAGATGGTCCGCGAGCTCGGCCTGCCGGAGCACCTCGAAGTCGTCGCGTACCTGTGCGTCGGCTACGTCGACGAGTTCCCGGACGAGCCCGAGCTGGCGCAGGCCGGGTGGTCCCAGCGCCGTCCGCTCGCCTGGGTGGTCCACGAGGAGACGTACGGGCGCCGCGCGCTGCCCGGCGAGGAGCCGCACGACCTGCTCTCCGAGACCGTCGCCAGCATCCGCCCGCTCGACGCGAAGGCGCTCGGCGAGGCTTGGGAGCGGCAGAAGCGGATGACGAAGCCGGCCGGGGCGCTGGGCATGCTGGAGATCATCTCCGCCCAGCTGGCCGGCCTCTCCCGGGTCTGCCCGCCGCCCATCCCCGAACCGGCCGCCGTCGCGATCTTCGCGGGCGACCACGGCGTCCACGCCCAGGGCGTCACCCCCTGGCCGCAGGAGGTCACCACGCAGATGGTGGCGAACTTCCTCGGCGGCGGCGCGGTCTGCAACGCCTTCGCCAACCAGGTCGGCGCCGAGGTCTGCGTCATCGACGTCGGCGTGGCCGGGGACCTCCCCGCCACCCCCGGCCTGCTGCCGCGCAAGGTCCGTCCCGGCACGGCCGACCTCTCCACCGGCCCCGCCATGACCCGCGAGGAAGCGATCGCGGCCATCGAGGTCGGCATCGAGACGGCCCGCGACCTGGTCGCCGCGGGCAACAAGGCCCTGCTCACGGGCGAGATGGGCATCGCGAACACCACGGTCTCGGCGGCCCTCATCTCGGTCTTCACCGGTGTCGACCCCGCGGAGGTCACCGGCCGCGGCACCGGCATCAACGACGAGACCCACGCCCGCAAGGTCGAGGTCGTCCGCCGGGCCCTGGAACTCCACCAGCCCGACCCGGCCGACCCGATCGGCGTCCTGGCGGCCATCGGCGGCCTGGAGCACGCGGCGATCGTCGGCCTCCTGCTGGGCGGGGCCTCCCTGCGCACGCCGGTCATCCTGGACGGCGTGAGCGCCGGCGCGGCCGCCCTCGTGGCCCGCGCCATCGCACCGGAGTCCCTGTCGGCCTGCATCGCGGGCCACCGCAGCGCGGAGCCGGGCCATGTGGCGGCCCTGAACAAGCTG
Organism: Streptomyces lavendulae subsp. lavendulae; assembly: GCF_002803845.1. Classification (GTDB taxonomy): domain Bacteria; phylum Actinomycetota; class Actinomycetes; order Streptomycetales; family Streptomycetaceae; genus Streptomyces; species Streptomyces lavendulae. The sequence goes on from NZ_CP024985.1 coordinate 6,636,556, forward strand.
GGGCTGCGTCCGCTGGTCGACCTGGACCTCCGCCTCGGCGAGGGCACGGGTGCGCTCCTTGCGCTGCCGCTGGTCCAGAGTGCGGCCCGCGCCATGCACGAGGTCGCCACCTTCGACTCGGCGGGCGTCACCGAGAAGTAATCCCGCCCCGCCTTTCCTCCGTTCCCGCCTCAAACGCCGGCGGGGCTGAAATCCAGCCCCGTCGGCGTCTGAGGCGCGGGGGTCCGGGGGCGGAGCCCCCGAAGGGTCCGGGCGGAGCCCGGGGAACGGGCGAAGGGCGGGCAGGGGACCCAGCACCGCGCAGCGGCAGCACCCCCCAAGCCCGCGCAGCCCCCGCAGGGACCACCGCCCCGGATGGGTCGTATCGTGGTCCCGGACGGGCACCCGCATGCCGCCCGCCACGCCGCTCCAGCGCAGCAGCGGCCCCGCCGACCCCTCGCCGCATCAGGAGCCGCAACCGCCATGGCAAACCCGGCACACCCCGCCTACCCCGTAGGACTCCGCCTGGCCGGGCGCCGCGTCGTCGTCATCGGCGGCGGTCAGGTCGCCCAGCGCCGCCTGCCCGCCCTGATCGCGGCCGGCGCCGACGTCCTGCTGATCTCCCCCTCCGCGACCCCCTCCGTGGACGCGATGGCGGAGACCGGCGAGATCCGCTGGGAACGCCGCCGCTACCGCGAGGGCGACCTCGCCGACGCCTGGTACGCCCTGATCGCCACCCAGAACCGCGAGGACAACGAGCGGGCCTCCGCCGAGGCCGAGCGGGAGCGCGTCTGGTGCGTGCGCGCCGACGACGCCTCCGCCGCCACCGCCTGGACCCCCGCCACCGGCCGCATCGAGGGCGTCACCGTCGCCGTGCTGACCGGCAACGACCCCCGCCGTTCGGCCGCCGTCCGCGACGCCGTCGTCGAGGGGCTGCGCGACGGCACCCTCACCGCCCCCGCGCACCGCCACAAGGCCACCCCCGGCGTCGCCCTCGTCGGCGGAGGCCCCGGCGACCCGGACCTGATCACCGTGCGCGGCCGCCGCCTGCTCGCCGAGGCCGACGTGGTCATCGCCGACCGGCTCGGCCCCCGCGACCTCCTCGACGAACTCCCCCCGCACGTCGAGGTCATCGACGCGGCGAAGATCCCGTACGGCCGTTTCATGGCCCAGGAGGCCATCAACAACGCCCTGATCGAGCACGCCAAGGCGGGCAAGGCCGTCGTCCGCCTCAAGGGCGGGGACCCGTACGTCTTCGGCCGTGGCATGGAGGAGCTGCAGGCCCTCGCCGAGCACGGCATCCCCTGCACCGTCGTCCCCGGCATCTCCAGCTCCATCTCGGTGCCCGGCGCCGCCGGGATCCCGGTCACGCACCGCGGGGTGGCGCACGAGTTCACCGTGGTCAGCGGACACGTCGGCCCCGACGACCCGCGCTCCCTGGTGGACTGGGCCTCCCTCGCGAAGCTCACCGGCACCCTGGTGATCCTCATGGGCGTCGACAAGATCGGCCTGATCGCCGAGGCCCTGATCCGCCACGGCCGCTCCGCCGACACCCCGGTGGCGGTCGTCCAGGAGGGCACCACGGCCACCCAGCGCCGGGTGGACGCCACCCTCGCCACGGTCGGTGAGACCGTGCGCGCCGAGGAGGTCCGCCCGCCGGCCGTGATCGTCATCGGCGAGGTCGTCCGCGTGAACGCGCCCGACGCCCTCCCCGCCACCGACGCCTGACAGGCCGTTGGCACCACACCCACGACAAGGCAGTATCACCCTGTGGCTGATCTCATCACCGTCGAAGACCCCGACGACCCCCGCCTGCGCGACTACACGGGCCTGACCGACGTGGAGCTGCGGCGCCGCCGCGAGCCCGCCGAGGGCCTCTTCATCGCCGAGGGCGAGAAGGTCATCAGACGGGCCAAGGACGCCGGCTACGAGATGCGGTCCATGCTGCTCTCCGCCAAGTGGGTCGACGTCATGCGCGACGTCATCGACGAGCTCCCCGCCCCGGTCTACGCCGTCAGCCCGGAGCTCGCCGAACGCGTCACCGGCTACCACGTGCACCGCGGCGCCCTCGCCTCCATGCAGCGCAAGCCGCTGCCCACGGCGCGGGACCTGCTCGCGTCGGCCCGCCGGGTGGCCGTCATGGAGGCGGTCAACGACCACACCAACATCGGAGCCATCTTCCGCAGCGCCGCCGCCCTCGGCATGGACGCGGTGCTGCTGTCACCGGACTGCGCGGACCCGCTCTACCGCCGCTCGGTGAAGGTCTCCATGGGCGCGGTGTTCTCCGTCCCCTACGCCCGCCTCGACGCCTGGCCCAAGAGCCTGGACTCGGTGCGGGAGGCGGGCTTCAAGCTCCTCGCCCTCACCCCGCACGAGAAGGCCTCGCCGATCGACGAGGCCGCCCCGCAGTCCCTCGAACGGGTCGCGCTGATGCTCGGGGCGGAGGGCGACGGCCTGTCCACCCAGGCGCTGGTCGCCGCCGACGAATGGGTGCGCATCCCCATGGCGCACGGCGTGGACTCGCTCAACGTGGGCGCGGCCGCGGCCGTCGCCTTCTACGCGGTGGCCGGCGGCCACCGGGGCTGACCGTCCGGATCGCCGGGCCCCTCGGGGCCCGGCAACGGCGTCCGGGCCGGTGGTCCTAGAGCTTCTGCGCCAGGGCGATGCCCAGTGCCACCAGCAGCGTCACCACGACGAACACGATCAGCCGCTGCCGCATCAGCCTCGGGTCCGGCCGCGAGGGCCGGCGTCCCGTGCCGGTGGTCCGCGGAGCCGGCCGGCCGCCCGTACGCCCGGCGGTGGAACCGGGATTGCGCGGCGACGAGGGCCGTGAAGAAGGGCCGCCCTGCGGGGCCTGCGACCTGGGGGCGGGCGTGCCGCCGCCCGGGGTGCGCCGGTCCACGCTGCTCTGCTCGGTGTAGAGGGCGGTCTGGTCCGCGAGCCGTCCCGCCGGCCGGTCGGGCCGCGGCCGCTGCACCGGCGGCCGGCCGTCGCCCAGACCCTGCGCCTCGCGGGCCGCGATCTCCTTCAGCCGCATCGACAGCTGGAGGGTCGTCGGCCGCTCCTCGGGGTCCTTGGCCAGGCAGGCCCGCACCAGCGGCGCCAGCGCGTCGGGCACCCCCACCAGATGGGGCTCCTCGTGCACCACCCGGTACAGCATGACCTCGGAACTGCCGTGCCCGAAGGGCGAGTCGGCGGTCGCCGCGTACGCCAGGGTGGCGCCGAGCGCGAAGACATCCGTCGCCGGGGTGACGGCGGCGCCGCGCACCTGTTCGGGCGCGAGGAAGCCGGGGGAGCCGACGGCGGTCCCCACGTGGGTCAGGGTGCTCGCCCCGGTCGCCCAGGCGATGCCGAAGTCGATGATCCGCGGGCCCTTGGGGGACAGCAGGATGTTCGAGGGCTTGAGGTCGCGGTGGACCACCCCGGCCTCGTGCACGGCGACGAGGCCCTCGGAGAGCGCGGCGCCGATGGCGGCGATCTGCGCGGCCGTCAGGGGGCCTTCCTCGGCCACCTTGTCGTGCAGCGAGGGTCCGGGCACGTACTGCGTGGCGAACCAGGGGCGCTCGGCCTCCAGATCGGCGGCCACCAGCCGCGCCGTGCACCCGCCGCGGATCCGCCGCGCGGCGGACACCTCGCGCGCGAAGCGGGAGCGGAACTCCTGGTCCTCGGCCAGGTCGGGCCGGATCACCTTCAGGGCGACGCGCTGCCCCCGCCGGTCGGACCCCAGGTAGACCACGCCCATGCCGCCCGCACCGAGCCTGCGGTGCAGTCTGAACGAGCCGACGACACGCGGGTCCTCGCGCCGGAGCCGCATCATCGCCATGTCCACCCCGCTGACCGGTCGTCCTGTTGACCTGGCACAGCTTACGGACCATCCGGCACGAGCGCTCAGAGGCCGCGCCCTCGCCGAAGGATTCGATCGTCAGTACGGAGCAGGCCACTTGGGGGTGTGCCGCCCCCGGCCGCCGCCCCCGGACCCGCACCGGGCCGGCTCCCCAAACCGCCTTCGCGCCAAGGGGATTGGCGCAGACGGGGGCCCCGTACGAGGTGATCTCCGGGAGGGAGCGACGGGAGCGGCCGGGTGAAGCCGTCAACCGCCCGTACGCAGACACGCGTGTGCGGGGAGTGACGGAAGTGAGCGAAGTCACTACCCTCCGGTCATCCCCTCCGGGAAGTCCCCCATGCCGGGGGAGCGGTCTCCACCCAGGGGAGTACTCCGGGGAGGCTCTCGTCATCCTCCCGGAGGCCCGCCAAAGGGTACGAGGGCATGAGGCCAGGGGCCTTCCGCACACCTAGTGTTGAAGACAAGCGGCGGGTGGCGCACTCGTCCCCCGAGGTCACGAACCCGCCGCTGCCAGACGACAGGGAGAGGACCATGGCGGACATCGCCCGGCAGGGACGCAAGGCATTCGCGTTCAACAGCCATGAGTCCGGTACGCGCCACCCGCTGGTGGCCGCGGCGATGGTCCTCCCCCTGGCCGCCCTCCTGCTCTTCCTCTTCGGAGGTTTCGACCAGGTGGCGGCACAGGCGTCGTCCGTTGGCGTGATGCTGGGGCGCTGAGCGGCGCCCCGGGTCCGGGAGAGCGGCCCGGACCGGGACATCGGCCTGCCGAATCCCCGTGGGGACGGGGGATCGGCGACGGACGGCAGGTGAAGGGTGCTGCCCGTACGACTGGGGAGTCGGACGGGCAGCACCCTTTTTCTTTCGTCCCGCCCCCGCCCCCCGTAGCCTCGTCCCGAACGAAGGAGAGGCCCATGGCGGACGCGGACGACCTCACGAGCACGCAGGCCCACGACGGGGACCCGGCGCACCTCCCCGGCGGCGGAACGCCGCCCCGCGCCGCGGCCGCCGCGTGAACGCACTGGCGCTGCCGGCCCCGCTGCCCGCGGCCCTCGCCGCCTGGGCCCGCGGCGGCCCCGGACAGCCCTACGTCCTCCTCGCCGACCGGCCCGACGGGACCGTCGTGCGCTGCGGGGACGCCGTGGCCAAGGCGCACGCCCCCGGCAGCGACCCGGAGGCCCTCGCGGCCCGCATCCGCGTCGCCGGCTCCGGAGCCCTCGCCGGGGTGCTGCTGCCCCCGCTGCGCACCGGAGCCGTTCACGGCCGCCCCGTCTCGCTGTGGCCCTACGGAACCCCCGTGGATCCGGCGCGCCCCGAGGACGCCCCCTGGGAGGAGGCCGCCCGGCTGCTGGCGGCCCTGCACCGGACCGGGCCCCGCGACCTCCCCGGACCGGTCCCGCCGATGCGCGGCCCGGCCAAGGTGGCCCGCGCCCTGCGCCGCCTGGCCAGGGCCCCGCAGCCCGATCCGGACGGGGTCCGGGCGGTCCGCGCCGCCGCCGCGACCCTCCCGGACTGGGCCCGCGGCGAGGGCGTCCCCCCGGCCGGGGGAGCGGTGCTGTGCCACGGCGACCTCCACCTCGGGCAGCTCGTCCGCCACCCCGCCCCCGACGGCCCCTGGCGGCTGATCGACGTCGACGACCTCGGCCTCGGCGCCCCCGCCTGGGACCTGGCCCGCCCGGCCGCCTGGTACGCGGCCGGGATCCTCGCCCCGGAGGCCTGGCTGCGCTTCCTCGACGCCTACCGCGCCGCGGGCGGCCCGGCCGCGGGCCCGCCCGGCAGCGACCCCTGGCCGGAACTCGACCTGGCCGCGCGGGCGCTGACCGTACAGACCGCCGCCCTCGCCCTGGCCAAGGCGGCGCCCGCCCGGCGCCCGCTGGACGAGGGGGAGCGGCTGATGCTGGATTCCTGTGTCCGAATGGCTACATTCCGGGCCGAGTTGGAGCCCTGACTCCGTCGTAGGGTGTGCGGGAGGCGCCGGTCACGCATCCGGCGCCGACGCGAACGGCGAGGAGTTGATCCGGTCATGCAGTGTCCGAAGTGTCACGCGATGATGCACACCTACAACCGCAACGGCGTCCAGATCGAGCAGTGCAGCGGCTGCCGCGGCATCTTCCTCGACTACGGCGAGCTGGAGGCGCTGACCCGCCTGGAGTCCCAGTACACGGCACAGCAGTACGGCCAGGTCCCGCCGCCCGCCGCGCCGCCGGCCCCGTACCCGGCCCACGCGGCTCCGGCCCCCGCCTGGGGCGCCCCGCAGCACGGCGGCCACGGACACGGGCACGGCCACCACCACGGTCACCACAAGGGCGGATTCGGCCGGATGCTCTTCTCCTCCTGAGCGCGTCAGGCACCCGGGGAACGCGGAAGCCCCGGCCGTGGGAACGGCCGGGGCTTCCGGAGGTGGTGCGCGATACTGGGATTGAACCAGTGACCTCTTCCGTGTCAGGGAAGCGCTCTCCCGCTGAGCTAATCGCGCGGGACCGCGGTGCGAAACCGCAGGTGGTGCGTGTACTGCGTGCGCGATACTGGGATTGAACCAGTGACCTCTTCCGTGTCAGGGAAGCGCTCTCCCGCTGAGCTAATCGCGCGGGGATCCTTGCGGATCAGTGGACGATACTGGGATTGAACCAGTGACCTCTTCCGTGTCAGGGAAGCGCTCTCCCGCTGAGCTAATCGTCCTTGGAGGTGGAGACGGGATTTGAACCCGTGTAGACGGCTTTGCAGGCCGTTGCCTCGCCTCTCGGCCACTCCACCATGGAGCTGCAGGGGTTCTCGGGAAGAAATCCCCCACTTCGAGCGGACGACGAGACTCGAACTCGCGACATCCACCTTGGCAAGGTGGTGCTCTACCAACTGAGCTACGTCCGCAGGTCACCGTGTTCGCTCCGGGGTTTTTCCCCTTCGCTCCCTGGCGACGTGTTGAACTCTAGCGGATTCCCGGGCCAGCTCAAAAACGCGTTTCCGCAGCGTGCTGCGGCCCGATCACCGCCGGTCACCCGGCGGCCACCCCACCGGCGCCGAGGCGTCACCGGTCATAGACTCGCAGCCGTGCACGACCTGCCTCCCCTGGCCCGCTTCGGCGGCCTCCTCGCGACCGACCTCCGTGACGTCACCGGTGACCCCTCGGCCCTCGACTCCTCGGGCTTCTGGGCGGTGACCGCAGACTTCGAAGGCCGGCTGGTCTGCGCGCGCTTCGGGGACGTGCGTCCCGACCCCGTCCCGGCCCCCGTGCCCGGGGCCTGGTCCGGTCCGGCCGCCGACCGCTGGTCCTCCTCGCTCGACCGCGCCGCGTACGTCGCGGGCGTGCGCCGGATACGCGCGTACATCGAGGCGGGGGAGGTCTACCAGGCCAACCTCTGCCGCGTGATGTCCGCGCCGCTGCCGGACCCCGCGCGGGCCGACGTGGACGCCCTGACCGCCCTGCTCGCGCGCGGCAACCCCGCCCCCTACGCAGGAACGATTCGCCTCCCGGCCCACGGCGTGGAGATCGCCAGCGCCTCCCCCGAGCTCTACCTGAGCCGCCACGGCCGGCGCATCGAGTCCGGCCCGATCAAGGGCACCGGCCGCACCGCGGCCGACCTGCTGCCCAAGGACCACGCCGAGAACGTGATGATCGTGGACCTGGTCCGCAACGACCTCGGCCGGGTCTGCTCGACCGGCTCGGTCACCGTCCCGGAGCTGTGCGCCGTCGAGGAGCACCCCGGACTCGTCCACCTGGTCTCCACCGTCAGCGGGGAACTCGCCGAGGGCGCGGGCTGGCCGGAGCTGCTCGCCGCCACCTTCCCGCCCGGCTCCGTCACCGGCGCGCCCAAGTCCTCCGCCCTGCGGATCATCGACGAACTGGAGACCGCCCCACGCGGCCCCTACTGCGGCGGCATCGGCTGGGTGGACGCGGACCGGGGCACCGCCGCCCTCGCCGTCGGCATCCGCACCTTCTGGATCGACCGCACCGCCCCCGGCGGCCCCCGCCTGTGCTTCGGGACCGGAGCCGGCATCACCTGGGGCTCCGACCCCGAGCGGGAGTGGGCGGAGACCGAGCTCAAGGCGGCCCGGCTGGTCGCGCTAGCGTCGGGGGTGCGAGAGCCGGGCCCGCTCGGGGCCCGCGACCTGAGCGGAGGAACCGTACGGTGAGGATCTGGCTCGACGGAACACTGCGGGACGACCACGACGCGAAGGTGTCCGTACTCGACCACGGGCTCACCGTGGGCGACGGCGTCTTCGAGACGGTCAAGGCCCAGGACGGCACCCTCTTCGCGCTCACCCGCCACCTGGACCGGCTGACCCGCTCGGCCCGCGGACTCGGCCTGCCCGACCCCGACCTCGACGAGGTGCGCCGCGCCTGCGCCGCCGTGGTGGCGGAACACCCCGTGCCGCTCGGCCGGCTCCGGATCACCTACACCGGCGGCCCCTCCCCGCTCGGCTCCGAGCGGGGCGACGGCCGGCCCACCCTGACCGTCGCCCTCGGGGAGACCGCCCGCCGCCCGGACACCACCGCGGTGATCACCGTGCCCTGGGTGCGCAACGAGCGCTCCGCGGTCGCCGGCCTGAAGACCACCTCCTACGCCGAGAACGTGGTCGCCCTGGCCCGCGCGCACGGGGAGGGGGCCTCGGAGGCCCTCTTCGCCAACACCGTCGGCCGGCTCTGCGAGGGCACCGGCTCCAACGTCTTCGTCGTCCTCGACGGCGAACTGCACACCCCGCCCCTGAGCTCGGGCTGCCTCGCCGGCATCACCCGGGCGCTGGCCGTCGAATGGACCGGCGCCAAGGAGACCGACCTGCCCTTCGACGTACTGGAGCGCGCGGAGGAGGTCTTCCTGACCTCGACCCTGCGTGACGTGCAGGCCGTCCACCGCGTCGACGGCCGCACCCTGGCCGCGGCCCCGGGCCCGGTCACCGCCAAGGCGATGCGGATCTTCGAGGAGCGGGCCGCCTCCGACATCGACCCCTGAGCGCAGCCGGCGGGCACGGCCCGTAGCCACGGCGCCCCGGGGCGGGTAGAACTCGACGGATGACCACCACGCTGCGGCCCTCGGGGCCGCTCCGGCAGAGCGCGGACGGTGCCCGCTCGCGCCCCTACGAGGTCCGCGTCAACAGCAGGCGCGTGGGGGCGCTGCTGATCGCCGCCGACACCCCCTTCGGGCCGACCGTCGGGGAGATCCGCGACCTGGCCATCGACGAACGCGACCGCCTCCGGGGCCGCGCCACCGTCGCGGCGCTCGCCGCCGAGGAGGTGCTGCGCGGCTGGGGCTGCCGCCGGGTGCGGATCCGCGTACCGGCCGGCTCGCCGGGCGGGCTGCGGCTGGCCGCGGCCCTGGGCTACGTCGAACAGGGCCGCAACATGGCCAAGGACCTCCCGCCCGAGCCGCCCGCCCCCTCGGCCGGGGTGCGGGGCCGGCCGATGACGGCCGACGAGTACGCCGCCTGGGACGCGGTGGCCCGCGAGGCGTACGCGGCCAGCTGGACCGCGCGGGGCATGGACCCCGAGGCCGCCCGCAACAAGGCGCGGGCCGACCACGACGCGCAGCTCCCGCGGGGCCTGGACACCCCGGGGGCGACCTTCACCGTCCTGGAGGCGGACGGCGCCCCCGTGGGGCACGTCTGGGTCGCCGGGGACGGGGAGGGTGCGTACGTCTTCGACGTCGAGGTCGCCGCGGAACACCGGGGGCACGGCTACGGGCGCGACCTGATGCTCCTCGCGGAGCGCGCCGCCCTGGCCGCGGGGCACCACCGCCTCGCCCTGCACGTCTTCGCCGCCAACACCCCGGCACTGCGCCTGTACGAGTCCCTCGGCTACCGGACCACGCACGTCAACTACGCGAAGGAGCTGATCTAGGAGCCGGCGAGCAGCCGGTCCGCGATCTCCTCGATGCGGGCGCGCAGGCCCTCCTGGCTCTTGCCGCCGTCGAGACGCTCGCCGTCGATCACGTAGGTCGGGGTGCCGGTCACGCCGATGGCCTTGCCCTCGGCCTGGTCGGCGTCGACGATCAGGATGTGCCGGCCGTCGATCAGGGCGGTGTCGAACTCCTCGGCGTCCAGGCCGAGTTCGCGCGCCACGTCCAGCAGGACGGCCTCGCCGCGCTCACCGAGCTCCGCGGTGCGGGCCAGGACGGCCTCCGCGTACGGCCAGCCCTTGCCCTGCTCCGCGGCCTCCTCGGCGGCCTGCGCGGCGGCGAAGGCGTGCTTGTGCTTCTCCAGGGGGAAGTGGCGCAGCCGGATGTCCAGCCGGTCGCCGTAGCGGGCCCGCAGGGCGCGCACGTCGTCCAGAGCGCTGTTGCAGTCCGGGCACTGGAGTTCGCACCAGACGTCGAGGATCACGGAATCGGTCATGCGGACAGTCTCCCAGACCCCTCGGGGAGGAGACCGACCCCGAGATGTCCCGGAGATCCGCTCCGCGGGAGCCCGGGGCGTGGCCCCGACGGCACCCGCCGGTGCAGGATGGAAGGGACAGATCGCCCGTCCGCCCAGGGTCGGAGGACCGCATGCTCGCCGAAACCATCTGCTCCGCGGTGTCCGCCGCGGGACTGGGCATCGCCGCGGTGACCGCGTACCGCAGGCGCTTCCTGACCGCCACGCGCATCGCGGCCTACTCGCTGGTGCCGGTGGGCCTGGTGATGACCGGCGTGGTGCAGTGGCTGTCCGGGATCGTCTTCCAGCCGTCCGTCTGGATCGGCTTCGGGCTGCTGGGCCTGGCCTGGCTGCTCCTCGTGACCACCCGGGCCGTGGAGCGCCGCCGCTCCGGCGAGGAGCGCGGGTCCGCGAAGGCGGCCCGGGGCGGTGCGGCCCGGGAGGCCGTGGCCCCCGCCGCCTCCGCACCCTCCCTCGGCACCGGCCCCGGCACCCGTACCGGCTCCGCGCCGGCCGCCGCCGCACCCCCGGCCGAGGACTTCTCCGACATCGAGGCCATCCTCAAGAAGCACGGCATCTAGCAGCCGGAAGGGGGCGGGCCTTAGCGCACGCGCGGCCGGATGCGGGGGAGAAGCGGCGGGGAACCACCTGAACTGACGAGAGAGGGCGGGCTCCGGCCCCCCGAATGGCGTGTTGAGGGCCGATCGGGGACGCGCTGCGCGATCATCGCCCCGACATGCTCGACACATCGCAGGACGAGCCGCAGGCTCTCCCTTCCGTCGCCGAGGTCCCCCTCGCCCGGGCCGCCGTCCCGCCGGCCCCGCTCGCCCCCGAGGGGCGCGGCTGCCTCTTCGCCCTGTCCCAGCCCCCTTTGATGATCTTCCTAGGGGTGATCGGGGCCCTGCTGCTGTTCGCCGCCGTCCACGACCTGTACCTGCTCTGAGCCCTCCGGGTGGGAGTCGGCCTCCTTGCGGCGCGCCCGGTACGCGGCCACGTGCAGCCGGTTCCCGCAGGTCCGGCTGTCGCAGTAGCGGCGGGAGCGGTTGCGGGACAGGTCCACGAAGGCCCGTCGGCAGTCCGGCGCCTCGCACCGGCGCAGCCGCTCCTGCTCCCCGGAGACCACGATGAAGGCGAGCGCCATGCCGCCGTCCGCCGCCAGGTGGTCGCCCACCGAGGCACCCGGTGCGAAGTAGTGCACGTGCCAGTCGTAGCCGTCGTGGTCGGTGAGCTGCGGGGTGGTGCCCGCGGTGGCGACCAGTTCGTTGATCAGTGCCGCCGCCGCACGGGAGTTCGGTGCCGCGAAGACCTGGGCGAACTTGCCGCGCACGGTCCGCACGCCCGCGAGGTCGCGGGCGCCGAGCTCGCCGACGTCGCTGATCGCGTGCTCCTTGACGAAGCCGCGCAGCGCCGCGACGTCGGACAGTCCGTCCGGCTGGTCCGGTTCGGCCGCGGTGTTCACCAGCGCGACGACGACGTCGAGCGCGCGACGGGTGTCGTGGGGGATCTGCACGGGGTCGCTCCCTGGAGGCCGGCGTTGCGGCGACGGACCGCCGCCGCCGCTGGGGGGCCGACTCTAGCGGTTACCTTCCCGGGCGGGCCCAAGCACACCGGCGCCGTTCTCGCGGTCGGCTTCCGCGAGAACAGCGCCGGCACTGCCGTATGTGGTTGTCCGACCCGCACCGTCGCCCCGAGTCGGACGGTGTCGAGCGGCTGTAGGCCTGGCTCAGCTTTCGGCCAGGATGTGGGAGAGCTCCTTGTCGAGGTCGAAGTGCCGGTGTTCGGTCCCGGGTGGGACCGCGGCGTCCGTCCGCTTGAGGAACGATTCGAGGGCTCGGGCGGGTGCTTCGAGCAGCGCTTCTCCCTCCGGTGAGCTCAGGGCGATGCACACGACGCCCTGACCGTGGCTGCGGGACGGCCAGACGCGGACGTCGCCGGTTCCGGTGGGCCGGTGGAGGCCCTCTGCGAGGAGGTCGCGGGCGAATACCCATTCGACCGTCTCCTCGGCGCCGGTGTGGAAGGTGGCGTGCACGGCGTAGGGGTCGGCCGTGTCATACCGCAGGCCCGCGGGAACAGGCAGTGAGGACTCGCTCGACACAACGAGGCGCAGGTGCAGCTCGCAGCTGACCGTGGTGTTCATAAGCGCCAGGGCCTTTCGCTCAGTGTGCGCTCGGGGATTCGCACGTCGGCGAAATCGACATGCCACCTACGGTGCCGTTGTAAACCCCTCTGACCGTTTTGCGGACCTCTGGGTCCCTCGAACGGCGGATCCAAAGCGGCATTCACGTGTGCTTCCGGCTCCGGTAGATTCGGGGCCATGGATACGGGGAGTGACCGAGGGACCAATGAGTCCGCCACCACGGAACCGGCCGCCGAAGAGACGCCGCACGTCTCGAAGGCGCCCGCGTTCATCAAGGCCAACCGCAGCCTGCACCTGAGCTGGCAGGTCGGCGTCTTCATCGTCGGCCTGGCCGTCATCGGCGCGGGCATCGCCATGCTCGTCCTGCCCGGCCCGGGCTGGGTGGCGATCTTCGCCGGCCTGGCGATCTGGGCCACCGAGTTCGCCTGGGCCCACCTCGTCCTGCGCTGGACCAAGCGCAAGGTCAGCGAGGCCGCGCAGAAGGCGCTCGACCCGAAGGTGCGCCGCCGCAACATCATCCTCACCAGCGTCGGCCTGGCCGTCGCGGGCGCGCTGATCGGCTTCTACCTGTGGAAGTACGGCCTCACACTGCCGTGGGACCTGAAGGACCAGTGACCGTCCGGGGATGGTCACGGAGCACCGCTGACATGCGGTAATGTTTGCGGTGCGTCCGGGCGATTAGCTCAGTGGGAGAGCACTTCGTTCACACCGAAGGGGTCACTGGTTCGAACCCAGTATCGCCCACCCGGAGCACAGGCCCGGAGACTCGGAAGAGTCTCCGGGCCTCTGTCGTATCCGCCCGTATCCGCCCGTATCCGAACCGGCCCCGGCCCCGCCCCCCCGTCAGCGGAGCCGGCCGATGGCCTCCCGGAGCCTGCGGGCCTCGCGCAGCCGCTTCTCGTACGTGGCTCCCACCAGCAGCAGGAGCAGGCCCGCCAGCGCCGGGGGCAGCCAGCGCGGCAGCGCCCCGACCACCTGGACCACGTACGGGGCCAGCTCGTGCACCGCCACCGCCGCCAGCGTCGCGCCGCCCAGCAGCAGCGGCGCCCGCAGCCCGCGGTGCGCCCCGCCCAGGGTCAGGGCCAGCGCCGCCAGCCCCAGCAGGAGCGGGCGCGGCCAGTACGCGTCCCCCCAGACCGCCACCAGGCTCGGCAGCAGGGTCGCCGCCAGCCCCGGACCGTACGCCGCCCAGGACGAGGCCGCCGGGTCCCGGCGGCGCCGCACCAGTCCCACCGCCAGGGCCAGCGCCGACACCGGCAGCGTGTACGCCTCCGGCGCCGTCACCCCCGACGCGCCCAGCCGCACCCACGAGGCCGCCACGAACAGCGCCCCCGCGGCCCAGCCCAGCGCCCGCCGCTCCCGCCGCACCGCGGCGCCCGCGCACAGCACCCCGCCCAGCGCGAGGACCAAGGCCAGCACCGGCCGGTCGCCGGCCGCCAGGAGCACCGCGAGCCCCCCGGCCGTGGCCGCCGCCAGCTCGGCCGGAACCCGTACCGGACCCAGCCGCGGCGCGAGCCCCACGACCAGGGCCGGGACCAACAGCACGGCGACCGCCCGCCACGGGACGGCGAGCCCCGCCAGCGCGCCCAGCGCCACCGCCGTCGCCGTCGCGAACCCGACGGCGCACACCGCCCCGCCCGCCCGCACGGGCCGCAGGGCGGGCCCGTACGCCGCCCCCAGCGCGGCGCCCGCCCCCAGCAGCCCGAAGGCCGCGAAGGTGGCCAGGCGGCCGTCCAGGGCCGTCAGGGACACGTACAGGGCCCCGGCGGCCGCGCACCCCGCGGCCGTGAAGGCGGCGTCCCGGCCCGTGGCCCGCAGCGCCCCCGCCCCGGCCGCGGCCGTCACCGCCAGCTGCGCCGCGAGCACCGCCGCCACCGGCAGCCCCGCCACCACCGGCGCCACGAACAGGGCCGCCCCGGCGCACACCGCCGCCGCCGTCCGGGCCTCCCGGCGCGGCAGCACCCCGGCCGGCGACGCGAGCGCCCCGGCCGCCAGCAGCAGCGTCACCACGTACGGGATCCCCTGCCCGCCCCCGGCCGGCCGCGGGGTCGTCGCCGCCCACACCTCGCGCAGCGCCCCCAGCCCGGGGAGCAGCGCCCCCGCCACCACCGGGACCGCCACCAGCACACCGAGGGCGGACACCGCCGCCCCGGCGCACAGCAGCCCCCGGCGCACCGGCTGCGGCAGCCGGCCCGCCCGCGGGACCGCCACCAGCAGGGCCGGCGCCACCGCCACCCGCACCGCCACCGCCCACCCGGAGACCGGCCCGGCCGGGACCAGCGCCCCGACCGCCGCCACCCCCGCAAGGCCCCCCGCCACGGCCGCCGCCCAGGCCCGCGGCTCGCGCCAGGCCACCGCCACGCCCAGCAGCGCCCCCGCCGCCAGCAGCCCCGCCGGACCGGCCGCGCCGGGCGCGCCGAGGGAGAGCGCCAGCCCCGTCGACAGGGCCAGTGCGGCGAGCAGGGCCCCGGCCGCCCCCGCGGGCAGCCGTACCGCCCGTCGGGACACCGCCGTCGCCAGCGCCGCGTCCAGCGCGGCCGTCGCCAGCAGCGCCCAGCCGCCCGCCAGGGGCCCCGCCCCGGTGACGGCCGCCGCCAGCGGCAACGGCAGCTGCGCCGCCGCCACCGCGGCCGGCAGCGGCAGCCGCAGCCCGGGCAGCGCGAGCCCGTACCCGGCCCAGAGCCCCGCCAGTACGGCCGCCGCCCCTGCCGCGTACACACCGCCGTCGGTGCCGGGGAGCCCCACGGCGTGCAGGGCGTAGGCGTCCAGCACGGTCAGCAGCAGCGCCACCCCCGCCACCGACTCGGCCGTCGAGCGCAGCCCGCGCCGCAGCAGCGCGGCGGGCGCGGCGAGCGCCGCCGCCGTCAGCAGGGCCAGCACTGCGGAGCGCCCCCCGATGCCCAGCGAGCCCCAGCTGACCAGCGTGAAGGCGAGCGCGGCCACGGCGAGCAGCACCGCGCCCAGGGTCAGCAGCACGTTCTGCGCGCTCGGGCCGGTCGACGGCGGCCCCCCGGGGGTCACCGGAGGAAAGGCCGGCGCCACGGCCGGCGCCACGGCCGGTGCCTGCTGCCACAGCAGTCGCACCAGCCACTCCCGACGGGTCAACAAATACATGCGCCGGGCGTCGAGTCGGGCCAGCTCACGGTCGATCAGCGCCAGCTCCTCGGCGGGCGGCAGGGGCGTGTCCATAGCCGGAGTGTGGTGCCCGTCACTCCCTCAGGACATGGGCGTGCGTACTCAGATCGGCGCTGAGTACCCCCGGGCGCCAAAACCCGCGACGGCCGGACGCGGACCCCGCCGCCGGGCCAGACTGGGGCCATGCCGCGCTGGACGCACCACCGCTTCCGCGACGTGTGGGACCTCGACGCCCCGCCCGCCCTCGTGTTCGCGCGGCTGGAGGACCCCGCGCACTACCCCCGGTGGTGGCCCCAGGTCCGCCGGGTCCGGGCGGTCGACGAGCACACCGGCAGCGCCGTGATCCGCTCCGCCCTCCCGTACGGGATCCACATCACCCTCACCGGGCTGCTCCGCGACCCCGAGCGGGGCGTCCTGGAGGCGGCGGTGCGCGGGGACCTCGAAGGCTGGGCCCGGTGGACCGTGCGCCCGCGCGCCGCGGGCCCGCAGACCACGCGCGCCGTCTACGAGCAGGAGGTCGAGCTGCGTGCGGCCCCGCTGCGGCGGTTCGCGCTCCCCGGGCGTCCGGTCTTCCGGCTCAACCACGCCCTGATGATGCGGGCCGGGCGGCGCGGTCTCGCGGCCCTGCTGGAGGCCGAGCGGGAAGCGGTTTGAACAGACCCCGAGGCTCTTGTATTGTTCAGTCCGTTCCCGGGCGATTAGCTCAGCGGGAGAGCACTTCGTTCACACCGAAGGGGTCACTGGTTCGATCCCAGTATCGCCCACCGGGACAGGCCGGTCCGTCACTGACGGACCGGCCTTCCGCATGTACGGGACGTGCGGGCCCTACGCGGCCTGCGACACCTCCGGGCGCAGCGGCCAGTGCGGATCCACCGACTCCGGCGTGCCCTGCCGGGTGAACCACGCCTGGAGCCCGCGCGCCTGTGCCGCGTGCCACACGGCCTGCAGCGCGTGCAGTTCGGCCGGCGTCAGCCGCTCCAGCCGGCCCGCGAAGCGCCGCCCGACCGCCCGGACCAGCTCCAGCGAGGCCATCGCGTCCGCCGTCGCGTCGTGCGCGCCCTCCAGCTCTATCCCGTAGTGCGCGCACAGGTCCGTCAGCGTCCGGCGGCCCTTGCGGTAGCGGTCCAGGTGCTTGTCCAGCACCCGCGGGTCCAGCACCGTCAGCGGCCGGTCGTCCAGGTACCGGGCCAGCGTCGAGGCCCGGTGCCGGCGCAACTCCCGGTCCAGCAGCGTCAGGTCGAACGGCGCGTTCATCACCACCACCGGCCGCCCCGCCACCTGCTGCTCACCGAGCGCCCGGGCTATCTCCTCCACCACCGGCGCCGGCCAGCGGCCGTGGCGCTGCAGGTGCTCGTCGGTCAGCCCGTGCACTTCCGTGGCGCCCGGCGGCACCGGGATGCCGGGATTGACCAGCCAGCGGGTGGAGCGGACCCGGCCGCCCGCACACTCCTGCACGACGAGCGCGGCGGACACGATCCGGTCCTGCTCGACGTCCACCCCGGTGGTCTCCGTGTCGAATGCGGCCAGCGGGCCCTCGTACCAGCGTGTCATGGCGAACTCCTCGTCCCCGATCGACAGATGGGGCGCACCCGGGCACAACCGCCGCGGAACGTGCCACCTTGCCGAAGCGGTGATACCCGGGCCGTTTGCCCCGTACGCCGTTTGCGGGCAGCCGGGTGCGGAGACAACTTCCCTGGGGGGTCGTACGCATGACCGGTCGTCACCCCCGTTCCCGCTCACGGCAGAGCCCGGAAGGCATGGGGAGCCGGCCATGGCGCTCGCACAGCCCGAACCGGGCGGGCTGCCGCACGGACCGACCGGACCGCTGCGCGGCACGCTCGCCACCACCGCCTGCATGGAGACCCTCCAGGTGGGATACCTGCACGCCGTCGCGGCCGCGGCCGGCTGCTCGCTGTCCCAGCCCTTCCCGGACAACGGCATCGACTGGCACGTCAGCCACGGCGCCCCCGAGCACGTCGTCGACGACGAGGTGACCATCAAGGTGCAGCTCAAGGCGACCTACCAGATACCGCCCCGGCCGGCCGGGCCCACCTTCGGCTTCACCCTCGACAACGAGCACCTGGTGAAGCTGGCGCGGACGCCCGTCGCCGTCCACAAGATCCTCGTCGTGATGCTCGTACCGCGGGAGCGGGAGCAGTGGATCGGCGCCGGGCACGACCGGCTCGACCTGCGGCACTGCTGCTACTGGACCAACCTCGCCGGACACCCCGTGACCGGCCGGCGCCGGACCACCGTACGGATCCCGACCACGCGGATCTTCGACGACCGGGCGCTGTGCGAGATCATGACCCGGGTCGGGTCGGGAGGGACACCCTGATGCACTGGCACTCGCCCCACCTCGAACCGCTGCCGCCCCCGGAGCTCTCCCCTGGCACGCCCGATCCCGCCCAGGTCGACCCGCAGGTGCTCGGGGCACTGCTGCACCGGCACGGGTGGCTGCGGCGCGGCGGGGCGGCGGGCCGGTACGGGCGCTGGACGCCGCCCGGCCGCGCCGGGACCAGCCTGCTCGTCCCCGAGAGCCGCGGCTTCCCCGACTGCGCCGACCTGCTGGAGGAGGCGCTCACCGCGCTCTCGCGCAGCGGGCTGGCCTCGGCGCGGGAGGTGCTGTTCGGGCTGAGCGTGCCCAGCGACGAGATCCGCTGGGAGCGCGAGATACCCGTCGGGCCCTACGGGTACCAGGGCGAGGCCGCCTGGACCGTGCAGGAACAGCTGCGCTCGGCGGCCCGCCGGCTGCTGCTGGCCGGCGCCCTCGCCGACCGCGCCCGCGCCGGGTACTACGGCGCCCGCCACCGCGCCCAGGCCGAACGCGTCCTGGACGGGGTGCTGGTCGGGCCCTCGCCGGGCGGGCGCCGGCTCACCGCGTACGTGCCCGTCGACGGGGGCCGGGGCGTGGTGGCCCGGCTGCACCAGGCCCTGCACGCGGCCCGGGAGGCGGTGGACTACCAGCGGGCCACCGGCGGGATGGAGGCCTTCGACGCCGCCGTGGCCGCCGGGGTCAGCCGGGAACTCGCCGACGCGCTGATCGCCCTCGTACGGGGTTCCGAAGGGGCCCGGATCGTGCTGGCCTGGGCCCCGGCGGCCGGGGTCCCCGCCGGCTGCGCGGCGCGGCCCGAGCCGGTGGAGTTCTCGCCCGGTGACCTGCCGGTGCTGCGGGAGGCCGCCGCCCGCTACACCCGCGAGGAACCGGCGGTCCCGGTACGGCTCGCGGGGGCGGTGGTCCGGATGCGGAGGGCCGCGGCGGGCGGCGGGGGCACGGTCCGGCTGCGGGTGCTGGCGGGTGCGGAGGTCCCGTACGTACGGGCCGCGCTCGACGAGGAGGCGTACCGGACCGCGGGCCACGCCCACCTGGTGGGCCTGCCGGTCCGGATGAGCGGGCGGCTCCAGCGCCGGGGCGGCTTCCGCCGGCTGACGGATGCCACGGACGTGACGCCCGTCCCCCTGGACGAGGTCGAACGGGACCGCCTGATGAAGTCGCTGGACGACGGCTTCGAGCCCGCGGACGTCCTGCCCGCGGACGACGACCGCGACCGCGAGGACTAGGACGGGGCCGGGGCCGGGCGGGTGAAGGAGGCCATGGTCAGCCCCGGGACCGGGAAGAAGTCCGCGCCGCGGACGAAGCCCAGGCGTTCGTACAGGGTCACCGCGGGGGTGTTGGCCGCGCCCGTGGTGACCTCCACGGTCCGGTCCGCGAAGAGCTCCGTCAGGGCGTGCCCCAGCAGCAGCGAGGCGATGCCGCGGCGGAACCACGCCGGGTCCACGCACAGCCGGTCCAGCGAGACCGCCCCGCCGGGCGCCGCCTCCCAGGCCAGGAACCCGGCGAGCGCGCCGTCCCCGGACACGGCCCCCAGCCAGTGCAGCGGCCGCGCCCGCAGCTGCGCGAGGCTCTCGCCGAGCGCGGGGATGCCGTCGAAGCCGATCAGCCGCGCCTCCACGGCGTAGGCGGCGCGGCCGATCCGGTGCACGGCCCCGGCGGTGGCGTCGTCGGTCAGGTCCAGCGGGCGGACGAGCGGGTTCGGCACGGGGCGGATTCCTCCGGTCGGCGTTGGGCGGGCGCGGCCCAGGGTAGCCAGCGCGCGCGGGCGGGCCGTAACCGTTTAGCGGCGCGGCCTCTCGGCTCGGTACGATTCAGGCGCGCAGTGTTCGCTCGCGCATCCCTTGAGTCAGGAGTGACCGGTGTCAGACGTCCGTGTGATCATCCAACGCGATTCCGAGCGGGACGAGCGCGTGGTGGCCACGGGCACTACGGCGGCCGAGCTCTTCGCCGGCGAGCGCACCGTCGTCGCCGCGCGCATCGCGGGCGAACTGAAGGACCTCTCGTACGAGGTGGCGGACGGCGAGACCGTCGAGCCGGTGGAGATCTCCTCCGAGGACGGCCTGAACATCCTGCGCCACTCGACCGCGCACGTGATGGCGCAGGCCGTGCAGGAGCTGTTCCCCGAGGCCAAGCTGGGCATCGGCCCGCCGGTCCGCGACGGCTTCTACTACGACTTCGACGTGGCCAGGCCCTTCACCCCCGATGACCTCAAGGCCATCGAGAAGAAGATGCAGGAGATCCAGAAGCGCGGCCAGCGCTTCGCCCGCCGCGTGGTCACCGACGAGGCCGCCCGCGAGGAGCTCGCCGACGAGCCGTACAAGCTGGAGCTCATCGGGATCAAGGGTTCGGCGTCGACCGACGACGGCGCGAACGTCGAGGTGGGCGGCGGCGAGCTGACCATCTACGACAACCTCGACGCGAAGACCGGTGAGCTGTGCTGGAAGGACCTCTGCCGCGGTCCCCACCTGCCCACCACCCGCAACATCCCGGCCTTCAAGCTGATGCGCAACGCGGCCGCCTACTGGCGCGGCAGCGAGAAGAACCCGATGCTGCAGCGCATCTACGGCACCGCCTGGCCGTCGAAGGACGAGCTGAAGGCGCACCTCGACTTCCTCGCCGAGGCCGAGAAGCGCGACCACCGGCGCCTGGGCACCGAGCTCGACCTGTTCTCCGTACAGGACGAGATCGGCTCCGGCCTGGCCGTCTTCCACCCGCGCGGCGGCGTCATCCGCCGGACCATGGAGGACTACTCGCGCAAGCGCCACGAGGAAGAGGGCTACGAGTTCGTCTACACCCCGCACGCCACCAAGGGCGCCCTCTTCGAGAAGAGCGGCCACCTGGACTGGTACGCGGAGGGCATGTACCCCCCCATGCAGCTCGACGGTGGTACCGACTACTACCTCAAGCCCATGAACTGCCCGATGCACAACCTGATCTTCGACGCGCGCGGGCGCTCCTACCGCGAGCTGCCGCTGCGCCTCTTCGAGTTCGGCACCGTGTACCGGTACGAGAAGTCCGGCGTCGTGCACGGCCTGACCCGCTCGCGCGGCTTCACCCAGGACGACGCGCACATCTACTGCACCAAGGAGCAGATGGCGGAGGAGCTCGACCGCACGCTGACCTTCGTGCTGAACCTGCTCCGCGACTACGGTCTGACCGACTTCTACCTGGAGCTGTCGACCAAGGACCCGGAGAAGTTCGTCGGCTCCGACGAGGTCTGGGAGGAGGCCACCGCGGTCCTCCAGTCGGTCGCCGAGAAGCAGGGCCTTCCGCTGGTCCCGGACCCGGGCGGCGCCGCGTTCTACGGCCCGAAGATCTCGGTCCAGTGCCGTGACGCCATCGGCCGCACCTGGCAGATGTCGACCGTGCAGCTCGACTTCAACCTGCCGGAGCGCTTCAACCTGGAGTACACCGGCCCGGACGGATCGCGCCAGCGCCCGGTCATGATCCACCGCGCCCTGTTCGGCTCGATCGAGCGGTTCTTCGCGGTGCTGCTGGAGCACTACGCGGGCGCCATGCCGCCGTGGCTGGCCCCGGTCCAGGCCGTCGGCATCCCGATCGGCGACGGGCACGTGGAGTACCTCCAGGAGTTCGCCGCCGAGGCGAAGAAGCAGGGGCTGCGGGTCGAGGTGGACGCCTCCTCCGACCGCATGCAGAAGAAGATCCGCAACCACCAGAAGCTCAAGGTCCCCTTCATGATCATCGTCGGTGACGAGGACATGGCCGCGGGCACCGTCTCCTTCCGCTACCGCGACGGTTCGCAGGAGAACGGCATCGCGAAGGACGAGGCCCTGGCCAAGCTGGCGAAGGTGGTCGCCGACCGCGTGCAGGTCTGATTCACGGCGCTACGGCAGTCGGCGGGCCCCCGGGAAGCGATCACTTTCCGGGGGCCTTCCTTGTACGCCGGGACGAGGTCATATGCTGCGTCCTATGACGATTGAGCCGGAGCAGCAGATCGGTGTGGGTACGCAGGACGCGTT
This sequence comes from Streptomyces lavendulae subsp. lavendulae, assembly GCF_002803845.1. Classification (GTDB taxonomy): domain Bacteria; phylum Actinomycetota; class Actinomycetes; order Streptomycetales; family Streptomycetaceae; genus Streptomyces; species Streptomyces lavendulae. The sequence goes on from NZ_CP024985.1 coordinate 6,658,308, forward strand.
CCAGCGTCTGTGGACGCCCCACCGGATGGCCTACATCCAGGGGGAGAACAAGCCGACCGGCCCGGAGGCCGGGGACGGCTGTCCCTTCTGCGGGATTCCGGAGATGTCCGACCAGGACGGCCTGATCGTGGCCCGGGGCGAGCACGTCTACGCCGTGCTGAACCTCTACCCGTACAACGGCGGCCACCTGATGGTCGTGCCGTACCGGCACGTCGCCGACTACACCGAGCTCGACGGCCCCGAGACGGCCGAGCTCGCGGACCTCACCAAGCGGGCCATGGCCGCGCTGCGCAAGGCGTCCGGTGCGCACGGGTTCAACATCGGCATGAACCAGGGCGCGGCCGCCGGCGCCGGCATCGCCGCGCACCTGCACCAGCACATCGTGCCGCGCTGGGGCGGGGACACGAACTTCATGCCGGTGGTCGGCCACACCAAGGTCCTGCCGCAGCTCCTGGCCGACACCCGCCAGATGCTCGCGGACGCCTGGCCGGTCGACTAGCCGACCGGCCCCGGGCCCCCGGCGCGGCCTAGGCCCCGCGGGCCGCGCGCCAGTCGGCCACGGCGGCGTCCACGTCGAACTCGGTGAGGTTCAGGGGAGGTCCGGGCGGCGGCCTGAGCAGAGCCGCGCGGATCTTCTCGTTGACCTCCGTGAGGACGGCCCGTACCTGACGTTCGGTGCGGGCCTCCCGGACCTTCTCCAGGGCGTCCTCGGCCTCCTTGCGCAGCGCGAGCGACGGGGGCAGCGGGGAGAAGCCCTCGCGGTGCAGTTTCCCCTTGATCCACCAGAGCTCGTCGTAGGGCGCGTCCAGGGAAGCCATCGGCTTGCCCCAGCCCGGCAGCTTCTCGAACTCGCCGCGGTCGGCCGCTTCCCGAATCTGCCGGTCCACGAAGGACTCGAAGCTGACACCGGGCGGCTTGCGCTCGGTCATGGTGGCTCCTCCCCGGGTCGGATCCGTCTCCTCCAGCCTACCTAGGCGTCGTAGACGTCGGCCCTGCGCGGAGCGGGCTCCTGGATCAGGCCGCTCATGATCGAGGAGCGGTTCGTGAAGCGGTCCGTGTCGACGCCGTTCTCCTCCAGCACCTTGAACGCCGCCGCGTGCACGGCGCGCAGGACCGGGGCCACCGTGCGCAGCGCGTCGTCCGCCATGAAGCGGTGGCGCCACATGGTGCCGGCCCAGACGTGCCGCAGGCCGAAGGGCTCGGGCAGGACCAGCTTGCCGCCGAAGTACTCCAGGAGCGGCGGGTACCAGGTCAGCGGGGCCCGCACGGCCAGCCGTACGACCTCGCTCGCGTCCACCAGCGGCAGCGGGCGCTCCACCGTCTCCCAGAAGCGGACGGATTTGGGGACCTCTATGACCGGGGCCTTGGACTTGGTGGTGAACAGGCCGTGCACCGGGCCGAGGGCGTGGGCGGTGACGTCCACGCGCAGGGTCTTGTAGAGCACGGTCACGGTGACCAGCATCGTGATCACGAGCTGGCCGTCCCAGAGCGGGTACTGGATGCCGAGGTAGTGCCGGTTGCCCGCGCTGAACTGCTGCTCGTTGCAGATCCGGGTGATCTCGTGCGGCTTGACCAGGAAGGTGTCCACGTCCTCGCCGGTGGGCCGGGCGACCTCCCCCGCGCCCTCGCCGACGGGCGTGACGATCCAGTGCTGGATGGAGGCGGCCGGGAAGCCGCCGGTGTGCAGCGGGCCCCGCTCCAGCTTGCGCAGCTGGGCGTCCATCGCGCGTATGACGTCCCAGCTGCGGAAGGGGTGGATCTCCGCGCCCTCGTTCTTCGGGGTCAGCTCCTCGGCCATCTGCCAGCTGCCCCAGCGGGTGCCCATGCCGAGGATGCCCTTGGGGCCGGCGTAGAAGACGGAGTTGCTGCGGTCCTCGGCGGTCAGCTTCGCCAGCTGGTGGCGCAGGTCCTCGCGGGCCTTCTCGTCCGGGTTGCCGGGAACCGCGTCCGGGATCTTGGCGGCGACCCCGCCGCCCCCGAGCAGGCCGTCCCAGCGCGAGCGCAGGTCGGCGGCGGTGCTCTCGCAGATCCGGCGGGCCAGGAACCAGCCCAGCGCGGGGGCGACCAGCGAGCCGAACAGGTACAGCTCCAGCACGCCGCTGCCCGGCGCCCGGTAGACCACCCGGTAGAGCAGCACCGCGGCCACGAGGACGACGCCGACCAGCAGGGCGGTCCCGATCCAGGTGCTCTTCTTGCCCTCGCCCTTGGCCAGGGTCTTGCGCAGCTGGAAGAGGCCGAGCCACAGCAGCAGTCCGGGCAGGAACACCACGCCGCAGACCAGCATGATCAGGCGCAGCTTGCGGTCGCGTTCCTTGCGGATGCGGGAGGCCGCCAGGCAGTGCTCGACGACGGTCTGCGGGTCGGCGCCGAAGGACTGGATGAGCGGCTTGCGGCCGGGGGAGAGGGTGCGGGCCTCCACGGCCCGGCAGAAGGCCTCGCCGAGGTTGGGCTCGAACAGGGAGATCTTCGGGGGCTTCACCGAAGCCGGGTGGTTCTCGCTGTTGGCCCCGAGTATCGAGGACAGCGCGGTGTCCTTGCCGCCGTCGCGGTACGCGGCGGAGGCGAGCGCGTTGGTCGCGGCGGTCTGGCCGCCGCCCCCCTGGAGGGGAATCTGTGCCCCGGGCCTGAAGTCGAAACCGTCGTCCGCCACCGCTGCCCCCATCGCCGTGCCACTGTGCTCTTTGTCGTGCCGCTGTAGTCGTTGCCGTAGTCGTTGCAGTGGTCGTGCCCCGTCGTGCCGTCCGCCGCGCCGAAAAGCCTATCGGCGGACACCGCCCCATGGTCATGGGACAGGGAAATGCCGCCCACCGCAAGCGGGTCGGGTGGGCGGCGGAGGTGACGTTATGTCAACTGGTTTCCCTTCTCGGCCTGTTCGCGCACCTTGTCCGCGAGGTGGGGCGGCATCGGCTCGTGGCGGGCGTAGGCGCGGCTGAACCGGCCCGTGCCGTGCGACACGGAGCGCAGCTCGACGGCGTACCGGCCGATCTCGATCTCCGGGATCTCGGCCCGCACCCGGGTGCGGCCCGCCCCGGCCTGCTCGGTGCCCACCACGCGGCCCCGGCGGCCCGCGAGGTCGCTCATGACCGGGCCGACGTAGGCGTCGGGGACCTGTACGTCCAGTTCCGCGACGGGTTCCAGGAGGTGGATGGGGGTGTCGGCGGCGGCCTCCCGCAGGGCGAGGGCGCCGGCGGTCTGGAAGGCGGCGTCGGAGGAGTCCACCGAGTGCGCCTTGCCGTCGCGCAGGATGATCCGTACGTCGACCAGCGGATAGCCGGCCGCGATGCCCCGGGCGGCCTGGGCCCGTACGCCCTTCTCCACGGACGGGATGAACTGGCGGGGCACGGCGCCGCCGACCACCTTGTCGACGAACTCGATGCCGCTGCCCGGCGGGAGGGGCTCGACCTCGATCTCGCAGATGGCGAACTGGCCGTGGCCGCCGGACTGCTTGACGTGCCGGCCGCGGCCGGTGGCCTTCGCGCCGAAGGTCTCGCGCAGGCTGACCTTGTGCGGGACGGGGTCGACCTGGACCCCGTAGCGGGTCCGCAGCCGCTCCAGGGCGACGTCCTGGTGGGCCTCGCCCAGCGACCACAGGACCAGCTGGTGGGTGTGCGGGTTCTGCTCCAGCCGCATCGTGGGGTCCTCGGCGACGAGCCGGGCCAGGCCCTGGGAGAGCTTGTCGTCGTCGGCCTTGCTGTGGGCCTCGATGGCGAGGGGGAGCAGCGGGTCCGGCATCGCCCAGGGCTCCATCAGGAGGGGGGAGTCCTTGGCGGAGAGGGTGTCGCCGGTCTCGGCGCGGGTGAGTTTGGCCACGCAGGCGAGGTCGCCCGCGATGCAGGTGCCGAGGGTGCGCTGCTGTTTGCCGAAGGGGGAGGTGAGGGCGCCGACGCGTTCGTCGACGTCGTGGTCCTCGTGCCCCCGGTCGGCCAGCCCGTGACCGCTGACGTGCACGGTCTCCTCGGGGCGCAGGGTGCCGGAGAAGACGCGGACCAGGGAGACGCGGCCCACGTAGGGATCGGAGGAGGTCTTGACGACCTCGGCGAGGAGCGGGCCGGCCGGATCGCAGGTGACGGCGGGGCGCGGGGAGCCGTCCGGGGCGGTGACGGTGACGGGGGCGCGTTCCTCGGGGGTGGGGAAGCCGCCGGTGATCAGTTCGAGGAGTTCGACCGTGCCCAGGCCCTGACGGGCGCCGTCGGCGGCGGGGGCGGCCATCAGGACGGGGTGGAAGGTGCCCCGGGCGACGGCCCGCTCCAGGTCGTCGATCAGGGTCTTGACGTCGATGTCCTCGCCGCCGAGGTAGCGGTCCATGAGGCTCTCGTCCTCGCTCTCGGCGATGATCCCCTCGATCAGCCGGGAGCGGGCGCCGTCGATCAGCGCGAGCTCGGCGGGATCGGGGTCGCGCTCGGCGCGTTCGCCGGAGGAGTAGTCGTACACCCGCCGGGAGAGCAGGCCGATCAGGCCGGTGACCGGGGCGTGGCCGTCGGGTCCGCGGGCTCCGTACAGCGGCAGGTAGAGCGGGACGACGGCGTCTGGGTCCTCGGCTCCGAAGGCCTCGCCGCAGGCGGCGGCCGTCTCCGAGTAATCGGAGCGGGCTGCCTCCACATGGGTGACGACGATGGCGCGGGGCATGCCGACCGCCTCGCACTCCTCCCAGACCATGCGGGTGGCCCCGTCGATCCCGTCGGCGGCCGAGACGACGAAGAGGGCCGCGTCCGCCGCGCGCAGACCGGCCCTGAGTTCGCCGACGAAATCGGCGTATCCGGGGGTGTCCAGGATGTTGATCTTGATGCCGGCCCATTCGACGGGGACCAGGGAGAGCTGGACGGAGCGCTGGCGGCGGTGCTCGATCTCGTCGTAGTCCGAGACCGTGCCCCCGTCCTCGACCCGTCCGGCCCGGTTCACGGCCCCCGCGGTCAGGGCCAGGGCCTCGACGAGGGTGGTCTTCCCGGCGCCGCTGTGGCCGACCAGCACGACGTTGCGTACGGACGAGGGGCGGTCGGCCGTCAGTGCCCTGCCGGCGGCTCCGGCTTGGTGTGATGTGGCTCCCATGCTGCTCGTGCCTCCTGGTGTCGCGGTGAGGAGGGTGATCGGGGTCCTTCGAGCTTTGCACCGGTGTCACACTGCGTCCATACGTCGTACCGGCGGCCGTCCGGAGCGTGACGGTGGCACGGCGGCCGGATTGCGCGGCGCGAACCGGTGGGTGCGCGGCGTGACGGGCCCGGGGCGCTGGCTACGATGGGCCAGCCGGTGGCCGATGTGGCCGCGCGGCCCAGCGACCCTCCGGGAAGGCCATGCTGAACAAGTACGCGCGTGCATTCTTCACGCGTGTTCTCACGCCGTTCGCCGCGTTTCTCCTCCGTCGGGGGGTGAGCCCGGACGCGGTCACCCTCATCGGCACCGCCGGAGTGGTGGCCGGAGCGCTGGTCTTCTTCCCCCGGGGCGAGTTCTTCTGGGGCACGATCACCATCACCCTCTTCGTGTTCTCCGACCTGGTGGACGGGAACATGGCCCGCCAGGCCGGGGTCTCCAGCCGGTGGGGCGCCTTCCTCGACTCCACCCTCGACCGGGTGGCCGACGCGGCGATCTTCGGCGGCCTCGCGCTCTGGTACGCGGGCCACGGGAACGACAACGCGCTGTGCGCCGTGGCGATCTTCTGCCTGGCCAGCGGCCAGGTGGTCTCGTACACGAAGGCCCGGGGCGAGTCGATCGGGCTTCCGGTCGCCGTCAACGGGCTCATCGAACGCGCCGAGCGACTGGTGATCTCCCTGGTCGCGGCCGGCCTGTCCGGGCTCCAGACCTTCGGCGCCCCCTCCTGGATCGGCGTGCTGCTGCCGATCGCCCTGTGGGTCGTGGCGGCCGGCTCGCTCGTCACCCTGATCCAGCGGGTGGTCACCGTACGCCGAGAGGCCGCCGAGGCGGACGCCGCGGCGGCGGCCGGGTCCGAGGGCGGTACGGCCTGATGGGCAAGGCACAGGACAAGCTCGTCGACGGCCTCTACGGGCTCGGCTGGGCCGGCGTCAAGAAGCTCCCCGAACCGGCCGCGGTGGCCCTCGGCCGCAAGATCGCCGACGTGGCCTGGAAACGGCGCGGCAAGAGCGTGCTGCGCCTGGAGTCGAACCTGGCCCGGGTGGTGCCGGACGCGACCCCCGAGCGGCTGCGCGAGCTCTCGCACGCCGGCATGCGCTCGTACATGCGCTACTGGATGGAATCCTTCCGGCTGCCGACGATGGATCCGCGGCGGTTCAGCACGGACGTCCGCTTCCAGGACGAGAACCTCCTGCGCGAGGCCCTCGCCACCGGGCGCGGGGTGATCGTGGCCCTGCCGCACCTGGCCAACTGGGACCTCGCGGGGGCCTGGGCCATCGGCCACATCGGGACCCCGTTCACCACGGTCGCCGAGCGGCTCAAGCCCGAGTCGCTCTACGACCGCTTCGTGGCCTACCGCGAGAGCCTGGGCATGGAGGTCCTGCCGCACAGCGGCGGCGCCGCCTTCGGCACCCTGGCCCGGCGGCTGCGCTCCGGCGGCATGGTCTGCCTGGTCGCGGACCGGGACCTGTCGGCCTCGGGGGTCGAGGTGGACTTCTTCGGCGCCAAGGCCCGGATGCCTGCGGGGCCGGCCCTGCTGGCCCAGCAGACCGGCGCCGTCCTGCTCCCGGCGACCCTGCACTACGGCGACACCCCGGTGATGTACGGCCGGATCCACCCCGAGGTGGAGGTGCCCGGTACGGGTACGCGCACCGAGAAGACCGCGGCCATGACCCAGGCACTGGCGGACGCCTTCGCCTGGGGCATCGCCGCCCACCCGCAGGACTGGCACATGCTGCAGCGCTTGTGGCTCGACGACCTGGAGGAGCGCCCGTAGTGAAGATCGGCATCGTGTGCCCGTACTCGTGGGACGTGCCGGGCGGCGTCCAGTTCCACATCCGTGACCTGGCGGAGCACCTGATCCGCCTCGGCCACGAGGTGTCGGTCCTGGCGCCGGCCGACGACGAGACCCCGCTGCCCCCCTACGTGGTCTCGGCGGGACGGGCGGTGCCGGTGCCCTACAACGGGTCGGTCGCCCGGCTGAACTTCGGCTTTCTCTCGGCCGCCCGCGTGCGCCGCTGGCTGCACGACGGCGTCTTCGACGTGATCCACATCCACGAGCCCGCCTCGCCCTCCCTCGGGCTGCTGTCCTGCTGGGCCGCCCAGGGCCCGATCGTGGCCACCTTCCACACCTCCAACCCCCGCTCGCGGGCGATGATCGCCGCGTACCCGATCCTCCAGCCGGCGCTGGAGAAGATCAGCGCCCGGATCGCGGTGAGCGAGTACGCCCGGCGCACGCTGGTGGAACACCTCGGCGGGGACGCCGTGGTCATCCCCAACGGCGTCGACGTGGACTTCTTCGCCAAGGCCGACCCGAACCCCGACTGGTCCGGTCACACCCTCGGCTTCATCGGCCGCATCGACGAACCCCGCAAGGGCCTGCCGGTGCTGATGGCCGCCTTCCCGGCCATCGTCGAGCAGTGCCCGGACGTACGGCTGCTCGTCGCGGGCCGGGGCGACGAGGAGGAGGCCGTGGCCTCCCTCCCCGCGGAACTGCGCTCCCGGGTGGAGTTCCTCGGCATGGTCTCCGACGAGGACAAGGCGCGCCTGCTGCGCAGCGTGGACGTCTACGTGGCCCCCAACACCGGCGGCGAGAGCTTCGGGATCATCCTGGTCGAGGCCCTCTCCGCCGGGGCGGCCGTCCTGGCCTCGGACCTCGACGCCTTCGCCCAGGTACTGGACCAGGGCGCGGCGGGCGAGCTCTTCGCCAACGAGGACGCGGGCTCACTGGCGACGGCCGCCGTCGCCCTCCTGCGCGACCCGGCCCGGCGCGCGGAGCTGAGCGCCCGCGGCTCGGCCCACGTACGGCGTTTCGACTGGTCGACGGTGGGCGCGGACATCCTGGCCGTCTACGAGACGGTCACCGACGGCGCGGCCGCGGTCGCCGCCGACGAACGCATCCCCCTCCGCACCCGCCTCGGCTTCTCGCGGGACGGCTGAGCGCACGGCCCGCCGTAGCCGGTAATGTCGCGGCCCGTGATCGAAAACCTTGTCTGGATCGCGGTGGCGCTCGGCGTCGTCGGGGTCTACCTCAGCTGGACCGCCGGGCGGCTGGACCGGCTGCACACGCGTATGGACGCCGCCCGGGCCGCCCTCGACGCGCAGCTCGTGCGGCGCGCCTCCGTGGTGCTGGAGGTGGCCACCTCCGGGGCGCTGGACCCCGCCTCCTCGCTCGTGCTGTACGAGGCCGCCCACGCGGCCCGGCAGGCCGAGGAGGAGCAGCGGGAGGTCGCCGAGAGCGAGCTCAGCCAGGCGCTGCGCGCGGTGTTCGCCGACGCCGACCAGGTGGAGGTGCTCAAGGCGGCTCCCGGGGGAGAGGCGGCGGCCGAGGAGCTGGCGGCGGCCGTGCGCCGGGTGCCGATGGCGCGGCGGTTCCTCAACGACGCCGTACGGGCCGCCCGCGCGCTGCGCCGCCACCGCAAGGTGCGGTGGTTCAGACTGGCGGGACACGCCCCGTTCCCGCTCGCCTTCGAAATGGACGATGAGCCTCCGGTGGACCTGGCCGACCGCCCCGCATAGGCGCGGACGGGTCCGGCCAGTGCCGCGGGGGACAAGTCGAGGGGCCACCGGCTCCACATTGGCCCTTGCCGTGGACTGGTCCGTGGGGTTTTCTCAGCCCAGTAGTACCCGTCTTCCTTTCGAGTGAGGTCAACCCGTGAGCACGCTTCCCACCTCTTCCCAGTCCGCTGAGTCGGCCGTCGGCACCTCCCGCGTCAAGCGCGGCATGGCCGAGCAGCTCAAGGGCGGCGTGATCATGGACGTGGTCAACGCCGAGCAGGCGAAGATCGCCGAGGACGCCGGCGCCGTGGCCGTCATGGCCCTGGAGCGGGTCCCCGCCGACATCCGCAAGGACGGCGGCGTGGCCCGCATGTCCGACCCGAACATGATCGAAGAGATCATCGGGGCCGTCTCCATCCCGGTCATGGCCAAGTCCCGCATCGGCCACTTCGTCGAGGCCCAGGTGCTGCAGTCCCTCGGCGTCGACTACATCGACGAGTCCGAGGTCCTGACCCCGGCCGACGAGGTCAACCACTCCGACAAGTGGGCCTTCACCACCCCCTTCGTCTGTGGCGCCACCAACCTGGGCGAGGCCCTGCGCCGCATCGCCGAGGGCGCGGCCATGATCCGTTCCAAGGGTGAGGCCGGCACCGGCAACGTCGTCGAGGCCGTCCGCCACCTGCGCCAGATCAAGAACGAGATCGCCCGCCTGCGCGGCTACGACAACAACGAGCTGTTCGCCGCCGCCAAGGAGCTGCGCGCCCCGTACGAGCTCGTCAAGGAAGTTGCCGAGCTCGGCAAGCTCCCGGTCGTGCTGTTCTCCGCCGGTGGCGTCGCCACCCCGGCCGACGCCGCGCTGATGCGCCAGCTCGGTGCCGAGGGCGTCTTCGTCGGCTCCGGCATCTTCAAGTCGGGCGACCCGGCCAAGCGCGCCGCCGCCATCGTGAAGGCCACCACCTTCTACGACGACCCGAAGGTCATCGCGGACGCCTCCCGCAACCTGGGCGAGGCCATGGTCGGCATCAACTGCGACACCCTCCCCGAGGCCGAGCGCTACGCCAACCGCGGCTGGTAGTCCCGACATGACGAACACCCCCGTGATCGGTGTCCTGGCCCTCCAGGGCGACGTACGGGAGCACCTGATCGCCCTGGCCGCGGCGGACGCCGTGGCCAGGCCGGTCCGGCGTCCCGAGGAGCTCGCCGAGGTCGACGCCCTGGTGATCCCCGGCGGCGAGTCGACGACCATGTCGAAGCTCGCCGTGCTGTTCGGCATGCTGGAGCCGCTGCGCGAGCGCGTCCGGGCGGGCATGCCCGTCTACGGCACCTGCGCCGGCATGATCATGCTGGCCGACAAGCTGCTCGACGGCCGTGACGACCAGGAGACGCTCGGCGGCATCGACATGATCGTGCGCCGCAACGCCTTCGGCCGCCAGAACGAGTCCTTCGAAGCGAAGATCGACTTCGCCGGCATAGCCGGCGGCCCCGTCGAGGGCGTCTTCATCCGCGCCCCGTGGGTCGAGTCGGTAGGCGCCACCGCCGAGGTGCTCGCCACGTACGAGGGCCACACGGTCGCCGTGCGCCAGGGTAATGTCCTGGCGACCTCGTTCCACCCCGAACTGACCGGGGACGACCGGGTCCACGCGTACTTCGTCGACATGGTGCGCGCGGGGCTCTGACCGGCTCCCGGTAGGATCGGGGACGAACACTGTTGGTTACGCGAAGGAGACAGGCGGATGTCCGGCCACTCTAAATGGGCTACGACGAAGCACAAGAAGGCCGTGATCGATGCCAAGCGCGGCAAGCTCTTCGCGAAGCTGATCAAGAACATCGAGGTCGCGGCCCGTATGGGCGGTGCCGACATCGACGGCAACCCGACGCTCTACGACGCCGTCCAGAAGGCCAAGAAGAGCTCGGTCCCGAACAAGAACATCGACTCCGCGGTCAAGCGCGGCGGCGGCCTTGAGGCCGGCGGCGCCGACTACGAGACGATCATGTACGAAGGCTACGGCCCGAACGGTGTCGCGGTGCTCATCGAGTGCCTCACCGACAACCGCAACCGCGCCGCCTCCGACGTCCGCGTCGCCATGACCCGCAACGGCGGCTCCATGGCGGACCCGGGCTCGGTCTCGTACCTGTTCAACCGCAAGGGTGTCGTCCTGCTGCCCAAGGGCGAGCTCTCCGAGGACGACGTCCTGGAGACCGTCCTGGAGGCCGGCGCCGAGGAGGTCAACGACCTCGGCGACCAGTTCGAGATCATCAGCGAGGCCACCGACATGGTCGCGGTCCGCACGGCGCTCCAGGAGGCCGGCATCGACTACGACTCGGCCGACTCCAGCTTCGTCCCGACCATGCAGGTCGAACTCGACGAAGAGGGCGCCCGCAAGATCTTCAAGCTGATCGACGCGCTGGAGGACAGCGACGACGTGCAGAACGTCTTCGCCAACTTCGACGTCTCGGACGAGGTCATGGAGAAGGTCGACGCCTGAGTCGGTCGACGGTTGCTGTTTTCGGCGGGCCGGCAGGGACACACCCTGCCGGCCCGCCGCTCTGTCAGTACCACCCGATAGCCTGCGAGGACGGACGGGCCATCGAAGGACGGGGGGGCGCGGTGCGCGTACTGGGTGTGGACCCGGGCCTGACGCGGTGTGGTGTCGGGGTGGTCGAGGGTGTCGCCGGGCGGCCGCTGACCATGCTCGGCGTCGGCGTCGTGCGCACGCCCGCGGACGCCGAGCTGGGGGACCGGCTCGTCGCCGTCGAGCAGGGCATCGAGGAGTGGCTCGACACGTACCGGCCCGAGGTCGTCGCCGTGGAGCGGGTCTTCAGCCAGCACAACGTCAGCACCGTCATGGGCACCGCCCAGGCCAGCGCCGTCGCCATGCTCTGCGCGGCCCGCCGCGGGATACCGGTCGCCCTGCACACCCCCAGCGAGGTCAAGGCCGCCGTCACCGGTACCGGCCGGGCTGACAAGGCGCAGGTCGGGGCCATGGTGACCCGGCTGCTGCGGCTCGCCGCCCCGCCGAAACCGGCCGACGCCGCCGACGCCCTCGCCCTCGCCATCTGCCACATCTGGCGGGCCCCCGCCCAGAACCGACTCCAGCAGGCGGCCGCGCTGCACGCCGCCTCGAAAGGCCGTACCCGATGATCGCCTTCGTCAGCGGCCAGGTCGCCGCACTCGCCCCCACCCTCGCCGTGATCGAGGTCGGCGGGGTCGGCATGGCCGTGCAGTGCACGCCGAACACGATCGCGGGCCTGCGGATCGGTGATCCGGCGAGGCTCGCGACCTCGCTGGTCGTGCGCGAGGACTCGCTGACCCTCTACGGCTTCGCCGACGACGACGAACGCCAGGTCTTCGAGCTCCTCCAGACCGCCAGCGGCGTCGGCCCCCGGCTGGCCCAGGCCATGCTCGGCGTCCACAGCCCCGACGCGCTGCGCCTCGCCGTCTCCACGGGCGACGAGAAGGCCCTGACGGCGGTGCCCGGAATCGGCAAGAAGGGCGCCCAGAAGCTCCTCCTGGAGCTCAAGGACAAGCTCGGCGCCCCGCTCGGGACCAGCGGCCTCGTCGGCGCCCAGCGGGCCGTCGCCGCAGGTCCGGCGCCCTGGACCGAACAGCTCCAGGCCGCGCTGATCGGTCTCGGGTACGCCGCCCGGGACGCGGACGAGGCGGTCTCCGCCGTGACCCCGCAGGCCGAGGAGGCCATCGCCGCCGGCGGCTCCGCGCCCGTGCCGCAGCTGCTGCGCGCCGCCCTGCAGTCCCTCAACCGCGCCCGCTGACCGGACCCCGCCGCACCGCCCGCCGGCCGCCGCTCCGGGCCCCGTGGGGCCACGCACACCGCACCGACCGAGATGACCGAAAAGGCAGACTGACACCGTGAACGGGTACGACGAGACCGACATCCCCGAGCCGGACCGGCTCGTCGCGCCCGGCGCCGACGGCGAGGACACCGCCGTCGAGGCGGCCCTGCGCCCCAAGGACCTCGGTGAGTTCGTCGGCCAGGAGAAGGTCCGCCAGCAGCTCGACCTCGTCCTCAAGGCGGCCAAGCAGCGCGGCGCCACCGCCGACCACGTCCTGCTCTCCGGCGCGCCCGGCCTCGGCAAGACCACCCTCTCCATGATCATCGCCGCCGAGATGGGGGCGCCGATCCGGATCACCTCCGGCCCGGCCATCCAGCACGCCGGCGACCTCGCCGCCATCCTCTCCTCCCTCCAGGAGGGCGAGGTGCTCTTCCTCGACGAGATCCACCGCATGTCCCGGCCCGCCGAGGAGATGCTGTACATGGCCATGGAGGACTTCCGCGTCGACGTGATCGTCGGCAAGGGCCCCGGGGCGACCGCCATCCCGCTGGAGCTGCCGCCCTTCACCCTCGTCGGGGCGACGACCCGGGCCGGCCTGCTGCCCCCGCCGCTGCGGGACCGTTTCGGCTTCACCGGCCACATGGAGTTCTACGCCCCCGAGGAGCTGGAGCGGGTCGTCCACCGCTCCGCCCGCCTCCTCGACGTGGAGATCGACACCGCCGGCGCCGCCGAGATCGCCGGACGCTCCCGCGGCACGCCCCGCATCGCCAACCGCCTCCTGCGCCGCGTCCGCGACTACGCCCAGGTGAGGGCCGACGGGGTGATCACCCGCGAGGTGGCCGGAACCGCCCTCCAGGTCTACGAGGTGGACGCGCGCGGGCTCGACCGGCTGGACCGGGCGGTGCTGGAGGCCCTGCTCAAGCTGTTCGGCGGCGGCCCCGTCGGCCTCTCCACCCTCGCGGTGGCGGTCGGCGAGGAGCGGGAGACCGTCGAGGAAGTGGCCGAACCCTTCCTGGTCCGAGAAGGACTGCTGGCGCGTACCCCGCGCGGGCGGGTCGCCACCCCCGCCGCATGGGCTCACCTGGGGCTTGTCCCCCCGCAGCAGGCCGGCGGCGGACCAAGGGGACAACAGGGCTTGTTCGGGGCCTGACGGCGCGGGCGTTTCCCCGGTCAGGAACTGCGGTGCCATGCTGGGCGTTGTTCCATCGGTGCGGACTCGCCTAGACTCCGCCGATGCCGACCCTTCGGGTCGGCGTGCCCACCCCCGTAGAAAATGGCCGTCTCCCGTGCGGTCGTGCGAAGGATCTCCGTCCCGTGAATCTCGTGACACTCCTCCCGTTCATCGTGCTCATCGGGGCGATGTTCCTGATGACCCGCTCCGCGAAGAAGAAGCAGCAGGCGGCCGCGCAGATGCGCAACGAAATGTCGCCCGGCACCGGCGTCCGCACCATCGGCGGCATGTACGCCACGGTGAAGGAGATCGGTGAGGACACGGTCACCCTTGAGGTGGCCCCCGGCGTCCACGCCATCTACGCGAAGAACGCCATCGGCGCCGTGCTGGAGGACGAGGAGTACAACCGCATCGTCCACGGCACCACCGAGGACCTGACCCTCGACACGCCGGTCGTCCCGGACGACGCCTCCTCGCTGACCGAGGCCGACGCCCCGAAGACGGACCTGTCGAAGGACGGCGACGCGGACGAGGCGCCCAAGCTCGACCTGGGCAAGGGCGACGAGGCCAAGGGCGACGAGCCGAAGGACGGCAAGTCCGACGGCGAGGCCGGCACCAAGTAACGTCCGGCCGGTACCGCGGTGGCGTCCGACCGGCGACGCCGCGGTACCCGCAGTGAACTTCTGCGGGGGGCAGGGGTCCCCACCACACATTTCGTGGCCGTCCGCGCGCTGACCCGGCGCGGGACGGTTGGACAGGGAGAAACGACAAGGTGGCAGCACCGAAGAAGGGCCGGCGGCCCACGGGGGCTCAGGGGAGGCCGGGGCGCGCCCTGGCCATCATCCTGATCGCGATGGTGGCGCTCACCGCGGGGATGTTCCTCACGAAGCAGACGACCCCCCGCCTGGGCATCGACCTCGCGGGCGGTACGAGCATCACGCTCAAGGCCAAGAGCGAGCCCGGCAAGCCGGACGCGGTCAACGAGACCAACATGAACACGGCGGTCGGCATCATCGAGCGCCGCGTCAACGGTCTCGGCGTCTCGGAGGCCGAGGTCCAGACGCAGGGCCGCGACCACATCATCGTGAACATCCCCAAGGGGACCAACGAGCAGCAGGCGCGCGAGCAGGTCGGTACCACCGCCCAGCTCTACTTCCGCCCCGTGCTCGCTTTCGCCGACGGCGCCCCCGTCGCCCCGGAGACCAAGCCGAGCGGGTCCCCGACCCCCTCCGCGAGCGGATCCGGCGCCCCGAAGGCCGAAGGCAGCGGCAAGCCCTCCGCCCCGGCCACCCCGTCGTCCAGCGCCACTTCCCAGGGCCGTGTGCTCAGCGAGGCCCTCAAGGCCCCGGGCACCCCCACTCCCTCGCCCACGGCGAGCGAGTCGAAGAAGGCAGACGACAACAAGGCCGCGACCCCCTCGGCGACCCCGCCGGCGACCCCTGCCCCGAGCACCCCGGCCGTGGACCCCGCCGTCGCGGACCTGCAGGCGAAGTTCGCCGCGCTGGACTGCACCAAGGAGGACCAGCGCGCCGCCGCCGGCAAGGGCGCCAAGCCCGAGGACCCGATGCTCGCCTGTGGCAAGCGCGGCAACCTCTGGGGCAAGTGGGTCCTCGGTCCGGCCCAGGTCAACGGCCAGGACGTGAAGGACGCCAAGGGCGTCATCGACCAGCAGCGTGGCCAGTGGATCGTCACGATGCAGTTCACCGACAAGGGCGCCGACAAGTTCGCCAAGATCACCGGTGAGCTGGCCACCAAGCAGGCTCCGCAGAACCAGTTCGCGATCGTGCTCGACGGCGAGGTCATCTCCGACCCGTCCGTCAGCCAGGCCCTGACCGGCGGCAACGCCGAGATCTCGGGCGGCTTCACCCAGCAGTCCGCGCAGGACCTCGGCAACATGCTGTCGTACGGCGCCCTGCCGCTGTCCTTCCAGGAGGACAGCGTCACCACGGTCACCGCCGCGCTCGGCGGGGAGCAGCTGAAGGCCGGCCTGATCGCCGGTGCCATCGGCCTCGCCCTCGTGGTGATCTACCTGCTGATCTACTACCGCGGGCTGGCCTTCATCGCCATCGTCAGCCTCATGGTCTCCGCCGTCCTCACCTACACGATCATGGCGCTGCTGGGCAAGGGCATCGGCTTCGCCCTGAACCTGCCGGCCGTCTGCGGCGCGATCGTGGCCATCGGCATCACGGCGGACTCGTTCATCGTCTACTTCGAACGCATCCGGGACGAGATCCGCGAGGGCCGCACCCTGCGTCCGGCCGTCGAGCGTGCCTGGCCGCGTGCCCGGCGCACCATCCTGGTCTCCGACTTCGTGTCCTTCCTCGCCGCCGCGGTGCTCTTCATCGTCACCGTCGGCAAGGTCCAGGGCTTCGCCTTCACGCTGGGTCTGACCACCCTGCTCGACGTGGTCGTGGTGTTCCTCTTCACCAAGCCGATCATGACCCTGGTGGCGCGCACGAACTTCTTCTCCAGCGGCCACCCGTGGTCCGGGCTGGACCCCAAGCGCCTGGGCGCCAAGCCGCCGCTGCGCCGGTCCCGCCGCACGGGCCCCGTCCCCGCCCCCGTCGACGCAAAGGAGGCGTGAGAGATGTCGAAGCTGGGAGATCTCGGCGCCAAGCTGTACCGCGGTGAGGTCGGCTACGACTTCGTCGGCAAGCGCTTCGTCTGGTACGGCGTTTCCATCCTGATCACCATCACGGCGATCGTGGCCCTGGCCGTTCAGGGCCTCAACATGGGCATCGAGTTCAAGGGCGGTGCCGTCTTCACCACCCCGAAGACGGCCGTCTCGGTGGCCACGGCGACGGCGGACGCGGAGAAGGCCTCCGGCCACGACGCGATCGTCCAGCAGCTCGGCACCGGCGGTCTGCGCATCCAGATCTCCGGTCTGGACACCGATTCCGCCGCCTCGGTGAAGAAGCAGCTCGCCACCGACCTCAAGGTCACCGAGGCCCAGATCAACGCCGACCTCGTCGGCCCGAGCTGGGGCGAGCAGATCGCCAACAAGGCCTGGACCGGCCTGGCGATCTTCATGGTCCTCGTCGTGATCTACCTCGCCATCGCCTTCGAGTGGCGGATGGCGGTCGCGGCGCTGATCGCGCTGATCCACGACCTCACCATCACCGTCGGCGTCTACGCGCTGGTCGGCTTCGAGGTCACCCCGGGCACCGTGATCGGTCTGCTCACGATCCTCGGTTACTCCCTCTACGACACCGTCGTCGTCTTCGACGGTCTCAAGGAGGGCTCGAAGGACATCACCAAGCAGACCCGCTACACCTTCAGCGAGATCGCCAACCGCAGCATCAACGGCACGCTGGTCCGCTCGATCAACACCACCGTCGTGGCGCTGCTCCCGGTCGGCGCCCTGCTGTTCATCGGCGGCGGCTTCCTGGGCGCCGGCATGCTCAACGACATCTCCCTGTCGCTGTTCGTCGGCCTCGCGGCCGGTGCGTACTCCTCGATCTTCATCGCGACCCCGCTGGTCGTGGACCTGAAGGAGCGCGAGCCCGCGATGAAGGCCCTGAAGAAGCGGGTGCTCGCCAAGCGGGCGGCCGCCGCGGCGAAGGGCGAGAGCCCCGAGGGCGACGAGGGCTCCGGCTCCGAGGACGCCCCGCAGGTCGTCTCCCAGGGTGGCCAGGGGAGGCGTCGCCGGTGACCGCCGAGGCCTGTTCCCCCGAGGTCCGCGAGCTGCTGCTCAGCCGGATCAAGGACGTCCAGGACTACCCGAAGCCGGGCGTGGTGTTCAAGGACATCACCCCGCTGCTCGCCGACCCGAAGGCCTTCGCGGCGCTGACGGACGCGCTGGTGGAGCTGGCCGGCCGGTACGGCGCGACGAAGATCGTCGGGCTGGAGGCGCGGGGCTTCATCCTCGCCGCCCCGGTCGCCGTCCGGGCGGGCATCGGGTTCATCCCCGTACGCAAGGCCGGGAAGCTGCCGGGCGCCACGCTCGCGCAGTCCTACGAGCTGGAGTACGGCACGGCGGAGATCGAGGTCCACGCGGAGGACCTGTCGGCCGGTGACAAGGTCATGGTCATCGACGACGTCCTGGCCACCGGCGGCACCGCCGAGGCCTCGCTGGACCTGATCCGGCGGGCCGGGGCCGAGGTCGCCGGAGTGGCCGTCCTGATGGAGCTGTCGTTCCTGCCGGGGCGCGCCAAGCTCGTCCCCGCGCTCGACGGGGCTCCGCTGGACGCACTGATCCTGGTCTGAGTCCTTCCGTACGCCGAGCGGCGGGTGCCCGGGTCCTCCCGGGCACCCGCCGCTTTCGCGTGCGGCGCCGCGGCGGGGGACCGCGGACCCCGCCCGGGCTGGAAAACGCCTCGGGGCCGCGTCTCGCGGGACGACCACGGAGAACGGGGTGGCGGAACCCTCGCTACCATGGTTTATCCGGACCTGACCGGGGCCCCGGAACCTCCCCCAGACTCCGTCCGGGGGGACCCCCGTGAGGAGCGCTCTTTGCCAGACGAGGTCCAGCCACTCTCCGCCGCGCAGCCCGACCCGCAGTCCGACCCGGCCGCGGCGGCCGCGGCCACGCCCCCGCCGGCCCCGCCGGTGAAGCCCGCTCCGGCCAAGCCCGCTCCGGCCAGGCCGGCCGGGTCCTCCAACCGGGTGCGGGCCCGGCTGGCACGCCTGGGCGTGCAGCGTTCCAACCCGTACAACCCGGTGCTGGAACCCCTCCTGCGCATAGTCCGCAGCAACGACCCGAAGATCGAGACGGCGACGCTGCGCCAGATCGAGCAGGCCTACCAGGTGGCCGAGCGCTGGCACCGCGGTCAGAAGCGCAAGAGCGGCGACCCGTACATCACCCACCCGCTCGCGGTGACCACGATCCTCGCCGAGCTCGGGATGGACCCCGCCACCCTGATGGCGGGCCTGCTGCACGACACCGTCGAGGACACCGAGTACGGCCTCGAACAGCTTCGCCGGGACTTCGGCGACGCCGTGGCCCTGCTCGTCGACGGAGTCACCAAGCTCGACCGGGTCAAGTTCGGCGAGGCCGCGCAGGCCGAGACCGTGCGCAAGATGGTCGTCGCCATGGCCAAGGACCCCCGGGTCCTGGTGATCAAGCTCGCCGACCGCCTGCACAACATGCGCACCATGCGCTACCTCAAGCGGGAGAAGCAGGAGAAGAAGGCCCGCGAGACGCTGGAGATCTACGCTCCGCTGGCGCACCGCCTGGGCATGAACACCATCAAGTGGGAGCTGGAGGACCTCGCCTTCGCGATCCTCTACCCCAAGATGTACGACGAGATCGTGCGCCTGGTGGCCGAGCGCGCCCCCAAGCGCGACGAGTACCTGGCCGTCGTCACCGACGAGGTGATGGTCGACCTCAGAGCCGCCCGGATCAAGGCCACGGTCACCGGCCGCCCCAAGCACTACTACAGCGTCTACCAGAAGATGATCGTCCGCGGCCGTGACTTCGCGGAGATCTACGACCTGGTGGGCATCCGCGTCCTCGTGGACACCGTCCGGGACTGCTACGCGGCCCTCGGCACGGTGCACGCGCGCTGGAACCCGGTCCCCGGCCGGTTCAAGGACTACATCGCGATGCCCAAGTTCAACATGTACCAGTCGCTGCACACGACGGTCATCGGACCCAGCGGCAAGCCCGTCGAACTGCAGATCCGCACCTTCGACATGCACCGCCGCGCCGAGTACGGCATCGCCGCGCACTGGAAGTACAAGCAGCAGACCGTCGCCGGAGCCTCCAAGGTCCGCACCGACGTCCCGCAGGCCGCCAAGGGCAGCGCCGGCCAGGACACCGTCAACGACATGGCCTGGCTGCGGCAGTTGCTCGACTGGCAGAAGGAGACGGAGGACCCGGGCGAGTTCCTGGACTCGCTGCGCTTCGACCTCTCCCGCAACGAGGTCTTCGTCTTCACCCCCAAGGGCGACGTCATCGCGCTGCCCGCGGGCGCCACCTCCGTGGACTTCGCCTACGCGGTCCACACCGAGGTCGGCCACCGCACGATAGGGGCGCGGGTCAACGGGCGGCTGGTGCCGCTCGAATCGACCCTCGACAACGGGGACCTGGTGGAGGTCTTCACCTCCAAGGCCGAGGGCGCGGGTCCGTCCCGCGACTGGCTCGGCTTCGTCAAGTCCCCCCGTGCCCGCAACAAGATCCGCGGCTGGTTCTCCAAGGAGCGCCGCGACGAGGCCATCGAGCACGGCAAGGACGCCATCGCGCGGGCGATGCGCAAGCAGAACCTGCCGATCCAGCGGATCCTGACCGGCGACTCCCTCGTCACCCTCGCGCACGAGATGCGCTACCCCGACATCTCCTCGCTCTACGCGGCGATCGGCGAGGGCCACGTGGCCGCGCAGGGCGTCGTGCAGAAGCTGGTGCAGGCCCTCGGCGGCGAGGAGGCCGCCAACGAGGACATCGAGGAGAGCATCCCGCCGGCGCGCGGCCGGGCCAAGCGCCGCGGCAGCGCCGACCCGGGCGTGGTGGTCAAGGGCGTCGACGACGTCTGGGTCAAGCTGGCCCGCTGCTGCACCCCGGTGCCCGGCGACCCGATCATCGGCTTCGTGACGCGCGGCAGTGGCGTATCGGTTCACCGCGCCGACTGCGTGAACGTGGACTCCCTCTCCCAGCAGCCCGAGCGGATGCTGGAGGTCGAGTGGGCGCCCACCCAGTCCTCCGTCTTCCTCGTCGCCATCCAGGTGGAGGCGCTGGACCGGTCCCGGCTGCTGTCGGACGTCACCCGGGTCCTGTCGGACCAGCACGTGAACATCCTCTCGGCGGCCGTGCAGACCTCCCGGGACCGGGTGGCCACCTCGCGGTTCACCTTCGAGATGGGCGACCCGAAGCACCTGGGCCACGTCCTGAAGGCCGTACGGGGCGTCGAGGGCGTCTACGACGTCTACCGCGTCACCTCCGCCCGCAGGCCCTGAGCGGCGGCCGCAGGGCCGTACACATGACGGTGGGCGCCACCCCCTCGGGGTGGCGCCCACCGTCATGTGTACGGGCGGCAGCGGGGCCGGATCAGGGGCAGCCCCACCAGACGAAGTTGAGGTTGCCGCCGAAGAGCGCCGACACCACGGTCGCGGACCCGATGATCCACATCACCGTGCTCCGGCGGGCCCTGGCCAGGGCCAGCGCGAAGGGGAACAGCAGCGGGAAGGCCGGCATGATGAAGCGCATCTTCGAGAAGTAGAAGCCCGCCCCGCCCAGCGCCATCAGCATGATCATCGCGGCGAAGATCCAGACGACCATCGGGGGCCGGCGCCGACGGGTCATCAGCACGAACAGCACCACGGCCACCACCACGGTCAGGCTGACCACCACGTGGTTGAGGGTGGTGTGCACCTCGGTGAAGGTCTTCTTCAGCTCGTTGAGCGTGTCGAAGCCGCCGTCGTAGACCGAACCCCAGCGGCGCTGGAGCTCGAAGTAGCCGTCCCAGCGCCCGAAGTGCCAGCCGACGTAGCCCACGTACCCGAACCACCCCAGCGGGGCGATCAGCGAGGCCGTGACGATCCGGCCCACCGGAGGCCGCTGCGCACGCCGCTTGCGGCGCCACTGGACGTACTCCCACACGCCCGCCAGCACCACGGCCGCGACGATGGCCGAACCGGAGGGCCGGGTCGCGCCGGCGAAGAAGGCCAGCACTCCCGCGGTCAGCCAGGACTTGGTCATCACCGCGTACATCGCCCACACCGACAGGGCGAGGAACAGCGGCTCGGTGTACGCCATCGACTGGACCATCGCGGCCGGCACGATCGCGAACAGGGCACAGGTGAACAGCGCGACCCGACGGCCGTAGATCTTGTCCGTGACGGCGAAGATGCCCCACGCCGCGATCACCGAGGCGAAGAGCGCCAGGCCCATCGCCACCCAGTTCATGGGCAGACCCGTGACGTACGAGGTCCAGCGGATCATCATCGGGTAGACGGGGAAGAACGCCATCTGGCAGCTCGGCCCCGCGAACGCACAGGGGGACGGCGTCGCCAGCGGGGTCGTCAGCCCGTTCTCGGCGATGTGCAGGTAGTAGATGGCGTCCCAGCGCCCGCCCAGGATCTCCAGCGGCTGCACACCCTTGCGCTCCGCCCAGATCGCCATGACGGCGAGACCGGTGGCACGCAGTGCGATGTGGATCAGCAGCGCCTTCCGCGCACGCTGCAGGTTGGAGAGTACGCGCCGTCCGACGCCTCGGAGCCCGGAGTCCTTCTTGCTGGTGAGCGGCTCGGCAACGAGTAGTGAGTCTGGGACATCTGCGCGTATCTGGGTATGCGTCACATTCAATCCTGGTCGTCGCCCGGCAGAAGGCCGCCGAGGCGGCACCGTACAACGGTACACAGGTGTCAGGTGCTCCCCACGCGCACCCTGTGTTGAAACCGCGTAACGAATCGGACGCGCATATGCCGGACGGGCACCACCGGAGGAACCGGTGGTGCCCGTCCGAAGCGGTCGGAGGCCGTCAGCCGCCGAACTCCTCCAGGCCCTTCAGCGCCTGGTCCAGCAGGGCCTGCCGGCCCTCCAGTTCCCGCGCCAGCTTGTCGGCCTTGGCGTTGTTGCCCGCCGCGCGCGCGGCGTCGATCTGCTCACGCAGCTTGTCCACGGCCGCCTGGAGCTGCCCCGTCAGACCGGCCGCACGGGCCCGCGCCTCCGGGTTCGTACGGCGCCACTCGCCCTCCTCGGCCTCCTGGATGGCCCGCTCCACGGCGTGCATCCGGCCCTCGACCTTGGGACGGGCGTCCCGCGGTACGTGGCCGATGGCCTCCCAGCGCTCGTTGAGGGAACGGAACGCGGCACGCGCCGCCTTCAGGTCCGTCACCGGGACGAGCTTCTCCGCCTCGACGGCCAGCTCCTCCTTCAGCTTCAGGTTCTCGGTCTGCTCGGCGTCCCGCTCGGCGAAGACCTCGCCGCGCGCCGCGAAGAAGACGTCCTGCGCACCGCGGAAACGGTTCCACAGGTCGTCCTCGGCCTCGCGCTGCGCCCGGCCCGCGGCCTTCCAGCTGTCCATCAGCTCGCGGTAGCGGGCGGCGGTCGGACCCCAGTCGGTCGACTTCGACAGCGACTCGGCCTCCGCGACCAACTTCTCCTTGGCCTTGCGGGCGTCCTCGCGCTGCGCGTCCAACGCGGCGAAGTGCGCCTTGCGGCGCTTGGAGAACGCGGAACGGGCGTGCGAGAAGCGGTGCCACAGCTCGTCGTCCGACTTGCGGTCCAGCCGGGGCAGGCCCTTCCAGATGTCCACCAGGGCCCGCAGCCGCTCACCGGCACTGCGCCACTGGTCGCTCTGCGCCAGCTGCTCCGCCTCGGCCACCAGCGCGTCCTTGGCCGCACGGGCCTCGTCCGCCTGCTTGGCCTTCTGGACCTTGCGCTCCTCGCGCCGCGAGTCCACCGTCGCCACCAGCTTGTCGAGCCGGACGCGCAGTGCCGCGAGGTCCCCCACGGCATGGTGCTCGTCCACCTGGGTCCGCAGGTGCTCGATGGCCGTCTGGGCGTCCTTGGCGGACAGATCGGTGGTCCGCACCCGCCGTTCGAGGAGGCCGATCTCGACCACCAGGCCCTCGTACTTGCGCTCGAAGTAGGCCAGGGCCTCCTCAGGGGTGCCCGCCTGCCACGAGCCGACGACCTGCTCGCCCTCGGAAGTACGCACGTACACGGTGCCGGTCTCGTCGACTCGGCCCCACGGGTCGCTGCTCACAGCGCCTCCTCCACCTGATGCCCGCGAGGGGGTTCACCCCCGGGCATCGTCCACAGTTTCCTGGGGCGGGCAGCGCCCGCCCTGCACAACGCCAACATAGGCGACCGCCGGGCCGGCTGTCCGCATCCCGCACGACGCAATATCGCCGTACGGGCGACGGACCGGCCGGACCGGGCCGCTCCGCCCCGTCAGTTCTTGGTGACGGAGCCCTTCTGGATGACCACGGCGGTCTTCGGGGCGCCGTCCTGGCCGCCGTCGGCCGTCCCGGCCTTGGCCACGTCCTCCAGGACCTTCAGCCCGGCCGCGTCGATCTTGCCGAAGGGGGTGTAGCTCGGGGCCAGCGGGCTGTCCTTGTACACGAGGAAGAACTGGCTGCCGCCGCTGCCCGGCTGCCCGGTGTTGGCCATCGCCACCGTGCCGGCCGGGTAGATCACCTGGCCCTGCTCGTTCGGCTTGCCCAGGGAGTCCAGGTTCTCGTCCGGGATGGTGTAGCCGGGGCCGCCCATGCCGGTGCCCTCCGGGTCGCCGCACTGCAGGACGTAGATCCCGCCGGTGGTCAGCCGGTGGCACTTGGTCTTGTCGAAGAAGCCCTTGTCGGCGAGCGACTTGAACGAGTTCACGGTCTGCGGGGTCTTCGCCGCGTCCATCTCGAACTTGATCGGGCCCGCGCTGGTCTGCAGGTCGAAGGTGTACTTCGCCTTGTCGTCGATCGCCATCGCCGGGGACGGCGACTTCTTCGGCGTCGGCGCCGACGGGGACGCCGAGGGCTCGGCCGCCGCGTCCTTCGTGTCCTTGCCGTCGAAGACGCCCCCCACGACCAGCCCGACCAGCGTGGCGACCACCACGGCCGCGGCCGCGCCGATCACCGCCCAGCGCTGCCGGGACTTGCGGCGGGCCTCCTCCCGGCGCTTCTGCTGGCGCTCGTACTTCTCCCTGGCGAGCTGTCGCCGACGCTGATCGCTCGTGACCACCGGGTCGTCTCCTTGTACGTCTCTGGTACCGCTGTCCGGGCTCGGTTAGGCCGTACCGTATATGGGTTCGCTGTGTAATGAGGGGCGCCGGTAGGCTCTGAGCAGCAGATTCCGAACCACTGCCTCCCACCGGACGACGATTGAGGGACGAACGTGCTGATTGCCGGATTCCCCGCCGGGGCCTGGGGGACCAACTGCTACCTGGTCGCCCCCGCCGCAGGTGAGGAGTGCGTCATCATCGACCCGGGCCACCAGGCCACCCAGGGTGTCGAGGAGACGCTGAGGAAGCACCGGCTCAAGCCCGTCGCGGTCGTCCTCACCCACGGCCACATCGACCACGTGGCCTCCGTGGTCCCGGTGTGCGGAGCCCACGACGTACCGGCCTGGATCCACCCCGAGGACCGCTTCATGATGAGCGACCCGGAGAAGGCCCTCGGCCGTTCGATCGGGATGCCGCTCATGGGGGAGCTGACCGTCGGCGAGCCGGACGACGTCCGCGAGCTGAGCGACGGCAGCACCCTGAAGCTGGCCGGGATGGAGTTCTCGGTGGCGCACGCGCCCGGTCATACCAAGGGGTCGGTGACCTTCCGGATGCCCGAGGCGGCAGACGTCCCGTCGGTCTTCTTCTCGGGCGACCTGCTGTTCGCCGGCTCCATCGGACGCACCGACCTGCCCGGCGGCTCCCACGCCGAGATGCTCCAGTCGCTGGCCCGGGTGTGCCTGCCGCTGGACGACTCGACGGTGGTGCTGTCCGGCCACGGTTCCCAGACCACCATCGGCCGCGAGCGCGCGACCAACCCGTACCTGCGGGAAGTCGCCGCCGGCCTGGGGGACGGCACCGCCGCCCCACGACGAGGAATGTGACGAGAGTTTCGTGAGCACCTTCAAGGCCCCCAAGGGCACGTACGACCTGATCCCGCCGGTCTCCGTGAAGTACCTGGCGGTGCGCGAGGCCATCTCCGGGCCCCTGCGCAACTCCGGCTACGGCTACATCGAGACCCCCGGCTTCGAGGACGTCGGCCTCTTCGCCCGCGGCGTCGGCGAGTCCACCGACATCGTCTCCAAGGAGATGTACGCCTTCGAGACCAAGGGCGGCGACCAGCTGGCCCTGCGCCCCGAGGGCACCGCCTCCGTCCTGCGCGCCGCCCTGGAGGCCAGCCTCCACAAGCAGGGCAACCTGCCGGTCAAGCTCTGGTACTCCGGTTCGTACTACCGCTACGAGCGTCCGCAGAAGGGCCGCTACCGCCACTTCTCGCAGGTCGGCGCCGAGGCGATCGGTGCCGAGGACCCCGCGCTGGACGCCGAGCTGATCATCCTCGCCGACCAGGCGTACCGCTCGCTGGGCCTGCGCAACTTCCGGATCCTGCTGAACTCGCTCGGCGACAAGGAGTGCCGCCCGGTGTACCGGGAGGCGCTGCAGGGCTTCCTGCGCGGGCTGGACCTGGACGCCGAGACCATCCGCCGGGCCGAGATCAACCCGCTGCGCGTCCTCGACGACAAGCGGGCCGACGTACAGAAGCAGCTGGTCGGCGCCCCGATGCTGCGCGACTACCTGTGCGACGCCTGCAAGGCGTACCACGAGGAGGTCCGTGCGCTGATCACGGCCGCCGGGGTGGCCTTCGAGGACGACGAGAAGCTGGTGCGCGGCCTCGACTACTACACCCGCACCACCTTCGAGTTCGTCCACGACGGCCTCGGCTCCCAGTCCGCGGTCGGCGGCGGCGGCCGCTACGACGGCCTGTCCGAGATGATCGGCGGCCCGGCGCTGCCGTCGGTCGGCTGGGCGCTCGGCGTGGACCGCACCGTCCTGGCCCTGGAGGCCGAAGGCGTCGAGCTGGACATCCCCGCGGCCACCTCCGTCTTCGCGGTGGCCCTGGGCGAGGAGGCCCGGCGGGTGCTCTTCGGCAAGGTGACCGAGCTGCGCCGGGCCGGGATCGCGGCGGACTTCTCCTACGGTGGAAAGGGCCTCAAGGGCGCCATGAAGGACGCCAACCGCTCGGGCGCCCGCTTCGCCGTGGTCGCCGGTGAGCGCGACCTCGCCGAGGGCGTCGTCCAGCTGAAGGACATGGAGGCCGGCGAGCAGTCCCCGGTGGCCCTGGCCGACCTGGTCGACGAGGTCCGGGCCCGCCTGGCCTGATCCGGAGCCGTTGCGCGGAGGGCGGGGCGGGGGACACGGTCCCCCGCCCCGCCCTCCGCCGTTCCCGGCCGGTCAGCCGTCGCGCCGCCCCTTCCAGCGGAAGGTCAGCAGGCACAGCGCCAGCCCGCCCAGCACCCAGGCCCCCAGGACCAGGGCCACCTTCCCGTACTCCCAGTCGCCCGCCTGCTCCAGCACGGCCGCCGACTCCGGCAGGAAGACCCCGCGCAGCCCCTGGCACATCCACTTCAGCGGGAACAGCGCCCCCACGTCCAGCAGCCAGCCGGGGATCTGGCCGACCGGGATGAAGACCCCGGAGATGAACTGGAGGATCAGGAAGGGCAGCACCACCACCGAGCTCGCGCTCTTGCCGGAGCGGGGCAGGCTGCTGACGGCGATGCCCAGCAGGGCGCAGCCGGTCAGCCCGAGGGCGAAGATCCAGGCGAAGGCGAACCACTTCGCGGCGGACGCGGGCAGGTCCAGATCGAACACCACGGTGCCGACCAGCAGCAGGACCGCCGTCTCGGCCAGGCCGGTGACCAGCACCAGCCACACCTTGCCGAAGAAGTACGAGGCCGGGGGCATCGGGGTGCCGCGCAGCCGCCTCAGGACCTTCTCGTCGCGCTCGACGGCGATGGAGATGCCGAGCGACTGGAAGCTCGTGGACATGATCCCGGCGGCCACCATGCCCGCCGCGTAGAGCTGCGAGGCGGTCACCCCGCTGCCTTCGACCGTGTCGTGGAAGATCGAGGCGAAGAGGGCGAGGAAGACGACCGGGAAGGCGAAGGTGAACACCACCGCGTCCCGCTGGCGGACGAACTGCCTGATCTCCAGAGCGCCGCGGCGAAGGCCCAGGGACCAGGCCCCGGGCAGGGCCGCGGGGGTGGCGCCGCCGCTCATCGGGACTCCTCCGTCCGCGGGGCGCCCCCCGCGCCGCCGCCGTCGTCTCCGCCCCCGTCGTCGGCATCCGTGACCTGGCCCGTCAGGCGCAGGTAGACGTCCTCCAGGGTGGGCCGGGTCACCCTCAGCCCGGGGACCTCGCCGCCGGTGCGGGCCGCGAGCTCGGTGACCGTACGGGTGGGGGTCGCGGTGCGCACCCGGCGCGGGGCGCCGTCGGGGCCGGTCCACTCGACGGTGGCACCGGTACCGAAGCGGGCCCGCAGCTCGCCCGGCTCGCCCTCGGCGACGACCCGGCCGCGCTTGATCACGGCCAGCCGGTCCGCGAGGGCCTCGGCCTCCTCCAGGTAGTGGGTGGTGAGCACGATGGTGGTGCCCTCGGCGGCCAGCAGCCGGATCAGCTCCCAGAACTGCCGGCGCGCCGCCGGGTCGAAGCCGGTGGTCGGCTCGTCCAGGAGCAGCAGCTCGGGGCCGCCGATCACCCCGAGCGCCACGTCGAGGCGCCTACGCTGGCCGCCGGAGAGGGCCTTGACCCGTTGGTCCCGCTTCGCCTCCAGGCCGACCAGGGAGATCACCGCCTCCGGATCGCGCGGGGCCGGGTAGTAACGGGCGAAGTGCGCGACCGTCTCCCGTACCGTCAGTTCGGCCGGGGCCGACTCGTCCTGCCAGACGATTCCGACGCGCGAGCGCCAGGCCCGTCCGGCCGTGGCCGGATCCGCTCCCAGGACGGACACCTCGCCCCCGTCCCGTGCCCGGTGGCCCTGGAGTATCTCCACCGTGGTGCTCTTCCCGGCCCCGTTGGGCCCCAGCAGGCCGAAGACCTCCCCCCGGCGGATCGTCAGGTCCAGCCCGTCCACCGCGGTGACCTCGCCGTACCGCTTGCGAAGCCCCCGTACCTCCACCGCGTTGTGTGTCATGTCTCAGATCCTGCGGCGGAATCCGGCCCACCGGACCCCCTCGTACGGTCTTCTTATCTCCATCGAACGGTGGACCCACAGCCCCGTACGGCACAATGGCCGGTGCTTGTTGACCTTGCGGATGTGGAGCGGGCGGGTATGACGACGACTACGGCGGCCGGTGCGGATACCGCTCCGCGGACCTACGGCGGGAGCCGGGCGCTCGCCCTGCTGCTGGTGATCACCGGGGCCGCGGGGCTGCTCGCGGCGTGGGTGATCACGATCGACAAGTTCAAGCTGCTGGAGGACCCGAACTTCACACCGGGCTGCAGCCTGAACCCGATCGTCTCCTGCGGCAACATCATGAAGAGCGACCAGGCGTCGGCGTTCGGCTTCCCGAACCCCATGCTCGGGCTGGTCGCCTACGGGATCGTGATCTGCGTCGGCATGAGCATCCTGGCCGGGGCCCGGTTCCGCGGCTGGTACTGGCTCACCCTGAACGCCGGCACCCTCTTCGGCGTCGGGTTCTGCGCCTGGCTGATGTACCAGTCGCTGTACAACATCAACTCCCTGTGCCTGTGGTGCTGCCTGGCCTGGGTCGCCACCATCGTCATGTTCTGGTACGTGACCTCGCACAACGTGCGCGAGGGTCTGCTGCCCGCCCCCGCCTGGCTGCGGGGCTTCTTCGACGAGTTCACCTGGGTGCTGCCGGTCCTGCACGTCGGGATCATCGGGATGCTGATCCTGACCCGCTGGTGGGACTTCTGGACCTCCTGAGCGGCCGGACCGTCCTGTCGGTGGCCTCGCATAGGCTTCCGGTGTGGAACCAGACCTCTTCACCGCAGCCGCCGAGGACCGTCAGGAGAAGGACCCCTCGGCCTCGCCGCTCGCCGTCCGGATGCGCCCGCGCAACCTGGACGAGGTGGTCGGCCAGCAGCACCTGCTGAAGCCGGGCTCGCCGCTGCGGCGGCTGGTGGGGGAGGGCGCCGGGGGACCGGCCGGGGCCTCGTCGGTGATCCTCTGGGGACCCCCGGGCATCGGCAAGACCACCCTCGCCTACGTGGTCAGCCAGGCGACGCAGAAGCGGTTCGTCGAGCTCTCGGCGATCACGGCGGGCGTCAAGGAGGTCCGGGCCGTCATCGAGGGCGCCAAGCGGGCCGCCGGCGGGTACGGCAAGGAGACGGTCCTCTTCCTCGACGAGATCCACCGCTTCAGCAAGGCGCAGCAGGACTCGCTGCTCCCGGCCGTGGAGAACCGCTGGGTCACCCTGATCGCGGCCACCACGGAGAACCCGTACTTCTCGATCATCTCCCCGCTGCTGTCGCGCTCCCTGCTCCTGACGCTGGAACCGCTGACGGACGAGGACCTCACGGCCCTGCTGCGGCGCGCGCTCACCGAGGAGCGGGGCCTGGGCGGTGCGGTCACCCTGCCGGCCGACGCCGAGGCGCACCTGCTGCGGATCGCCGGGGGCGACGCCCGCCGGGCGCTGACCGCGCTGGAGGCCGGGGCCGGATCGGCGATCGCCAAGGGCGAGGAGGAGATCACCCTCCGGACGCTGGAGGAGACCGTCGACCGGGCGGCGCTCAAGTACGACCGGGACGGCGACCAGCACTACGACGTGGCGAGCGCGCTGATCAAGTCGATCCGGGGCTCGGACGTGGACGCCGCGCTGCACTACCTGGCCCGGATGATCGAGGCGGGGGAGGACCCCCGGTTCATCGCGCGGCGCCTGATGATCTCGGCGAGCGAGGACATCGGCCTCGCGGACCCGACGGCCCTGCCGCTGGCGGTGGCCGCCGCCCAGGCGGTGGCGATGATCGGCTTCCCCGAGGCCGCGCTGACCCTCTCCCACGCCACCATCGCCCTCGCCCTGGCCCCGAAGTCGAACACCGCGACGACCGCGATCGGCGCCGCGCTGGCCGACGTACGGGCGGGCCTCGCCGGGACCGTGCCGGCCCATCTGCGCGACGGGCACTACAAGGGCGCGGCGAAGCTGGGGCACGCCGTGGGGTACGTCTACCCGCACGACGTGCCGGGCGCGATCGCCGCGCAGCAGTACGCGCCGGACGAGATCCACGGCAAGCGGTACTACGAGCCCACGCGGTACGGGGCCGAGGCCCGCTACGCGGACGTGGTGGAGATGGTGCGCAAGCGCCTCCGCGGAGCCTGACGCGCCTCCGCGGAACCCGACCGGGTGTCGGCGGGGCCCGGGGGAGGGGGGCGGCCTAGGCTCCGGGCATGGGAAGCCGGGGTCCGCTCGTCGTCGCCGTGGCCGCGGTACTGCTGGCCGGCGCGTGCCACCGGGGGAACCCCGGGCCGGCCCCGGCCAGTGCCGCCCCGCGGGTGAAGAGGCTGCCGCTCGTGAGCCCCGGGTTCCCGCCGGACGCGGCGACGGCGCGGGCGGACCTGGCCGGGCTCAAGGTCGAGTGGGGCCGGAACTGGCAGACGTACCGGCGGGAGGAGTTCGGCCGGTACTGGTCGGACGCGACCGACGGGGTCGGCGGGCGCAACGGCTGCGACACCCGGGACGACGTGCTGCGCCGGGACCTGAGCGAGCTGCGCGTGGGCGACCGCAACCCCTGTGTGGTGGTGTCCGGGGTGCTGCACGATCCGTACACCGGCAAGGAGCTGCCCTACTCCTACCGGCGCGCCTCGCAGATCCAGACGGACCACGTCGTGGCGCTCGGCGCCGCCTGGCGGGGCGGCGCGTACGCGTGGACTGCGCAGCGCAGGCTGGAGTACGCCAACGACCTCGACGTCCTGCTCGCCGTGGACAAGCAGACGAACCAGGACAAGGGCAGCAGGACGGCCGACAAGTGGCGACCGCCGCGGCGGGCCTACTGGTGCGAGTACGGCCGCCGCTACACCGGCATCAAGGCCAAGTACGGGCTCTCGGTCACCCCACCGGAGAAGCGGGCCCTCCAGGAGCTGCTCGCGGCCTGCCCTCAGTGAGCGGCGGCCGCGAAGAGGTGGTGCACGGCCCGGCGCAGGCCGCAGACGTCCGCCACCGGCTCCGGGAAGTCGAAGCGGGCGTCGAAGGAGGAGCGGGCGGCCCCGTCGCCCGCGTCGGTGAAGCGCACGCGCAGGCCGAGACGGTCCAGGGCCAGCGGTACGGCCTTCAGGCCCGCCGTCGCCCGGGGGCCCAGCAGCCCGCAGAGGTCGGCCACCCGGTCGGCATGCGCGGCGTGCAGGTGCTGGAGCAGCTCCGCCTCGTGGGCGGTCATCGGGTCGGGCTCGGCGCCGGCGAGCTCCTCAGGGTCCACGCGCTCGGCGCCCCAGAGGTCGTCCACCGAGATCTCGCCGACCTCCAGGCGGAGCATCATCCAGGCGGGGCGGGTGGAGCGGGCGTCCCCGGGCGGGTCCGGGAAGTCGGACATGCCCAGCAGCTCGCCCACCGGCTGCCGCTCGGCGAGCAGCGCGGCGCAGGCCGCCCGGTCGTCCCCGCGGACCGGCGTCAGCCACCCGGCCAGCCAGGCGCGGCCGCGTATACGATGGGGCACGGACACCGGCGCCACATCCGTGATCTCGATCACGGCGGTGAGGTCGTCGTCCTGGGCGTGAGCGGCCGCCCTGGCAGCCGCGGATTCCCCGGAAACAAGGAGAATCACGTCCCCGTCCGGGGTGACGGTCCGTGCGACCGGCGCCCCTTTCCCGATCTCGTCGTGATCGTGCGTGTCACGAGCACCCGGCAGGGTGAGGGATACTGAGGCGTTGGACTCTACGAGGGTTCGTACGCGTTCGGCTCCGGTGAGCTGCCGAACGCCTTCCCTGGGACGCGGCTGACCTTGCTTATCGTCGGCGCAAGCGGATTCTGTTTCGTCTGAATCCGAACTGCGCTGCGCACTGGGCAGGGGGATCCCATGTGGTCGAGACATTACGTCCTCCTCGATAAGGTAAGCCTCACCTAACTTACATGGAGGTAGGTTCCCCGTGAACCAGAAGCGACCCAAGGTCAAGAAGTCGCGTGCCCTCGGCATCGCCCTGACGCCGAAGGCTGTCAAGTACTTCGAGGCCCGCCCCTACCCGCCGGGCGAGCACGGCCGTGGCCGCAAGCAGAACTCGGACTACAAGGTCCGTCTGCTGGAGAAGCAGCGTCTGCGCGCGCAGTACGACATCTCCGAGCGCCAGATGGCCCGCGCGTACGACCGCGCCAAGAAGGCCGAGGGCAAGACGGGCGAGGCGCTGGTCGTCGAGCTTGAGCGTCGTCTCGACGCCCTGGTGCTGCGTTCGGGCATCGCCCGCACGATCTACCAGGCCCGCCAGATGGTCGTTCACGGCCACATCGAGGTCAACGGCGCCAAGGTCGACAAGCCGTCGTTCCGTGTCCGCCCGGACGACGTCATCACCGTGCGCGAGCGCAGCCGCGAGAAGGTTCCGTTCCAGGTTGCCCGTGAGGGTGGCTACGCAGGCGAGGGCGAGACCCCGCGCTACCTGCAGGTCAACCTGAAGGCCCTGGCCTTCCGCCTGGACCGTGACCCGAACCGCAAGGAAATCCCGGTCATCTGCGACGAGCAGCTCGTCGTCGAGTACTACGCCCGCTGATCCGGCGGCCGTAGCCTCACAGGCTGGTCAGCCCGTCGGTTCCCTTTCGGGGGAGCCGACGGGCTTCCTGTTTTCCGGGCGGGGCCTCGGCAGTTCCGGTACGGACGGCAGCGGCTCCGGCGCCCGCAGCGCCCGCTCGACGAGCTCCTCCCGCGACAGGCTCCGGCCGTGCCGCGCGCACGCCGCGTACCGCTCCGCACCCAGCAGCTCGCCCGCCCGCTCCCGGCACGTCAGCCTCGGGGCGTTGAAGTACCCCGAGCCGAACAGCCGCAGGCCGACCCCCTCCCACAGCGGCTCCGCCGCGCCCTGGAGCAGCGCCGCCTCCGCCGCGTACCCCTCGACCGCCGTCACCAGGGCCAGCAGCTCCACCGCCAGCACCAGGCCGACCGGGTCGCGGAAGGCGTGGTTGATGGTCACGCACTCGGTCAGCCGCCGCCGCGCCTCGGCCGTGGCCCCCGCGTCCAGGGCCGCGTACGCGAGCACGTAGAGGGCGTACGCCTTCGTCCAGCGCTCCCCGCGCTCCTGGCAGATGTCCTGGACCTCCTCGCACAGCGCGACCGCCCCCGCCAGGTCCCCCCGGAAGGCCAGCGTCATCGCCAGCTCCACCTGGCACATCAGCACGTTGCTGTTGAGCTCGCCCGTCTCCCGGTACTGCTCCAGGGCCTCGCCCAGCAGCTCCCCCGCGCGGAGCATGTCGTCCGAGACCAGGGCCAGGCAGCCCATCCGGTGCACCGCGTAGGCCGCCGCCACCCGGTTGCCCGACCGCTCGGCGCCGTCCCGGCACGCGTGCAGCGCGGCCAGGGAGGGCACCGCGTCCCCCTGGAGCGCGGCGACGTAGCCCAGTACCCACAGCGCCTTGAGCCGCGAGCCCTCGTACTCCTCGTCCGCCGGGCCGCCCTCCAGGGACCGGTCCAGCCAGTGCCGGCCCTCGGTGAGCCGCCCGCAGCCCGCCCAGTAGAACCACAGGGTGCCCGCCAGGTACTGGCCCAGGTGCCGCTCCTGCGGCTCGTCCAGGCAGCACTCCAGCGCGAGCCGCAGGTTCGCCAGCTCGGTCTCCACCAGTGCGGCCACCTCCCGCTGGCGCGGGCCGAACCAGTCCAGCTCGCACCAGGTGGCCAGCCCCAGGTACCAGTCCCGGTGCCGGCGGCGCAGCCGTCCGCAGTCCCCGAGCGACTCCAGCCAGCCCGCCCCGTAGAGACGTACGGTCTCCAGCATCCGGTAGCGCACCCCGGCCGGCGTCTCCTCCCGGGCGAGCAGGGACTGGGCGAGCAGCTCCCCGATCAGGTCCAGCACCTCGTCCACCGGCAGATCGGGGCCCCCGCACACGTACTCGACGGCGTCCAGGTCGAACCGCCCGGCGAACACCGACAGCCGGGCCCACAGCAGCCGCTCCGCCGGGGTGCACAGTTCGTGGCTCCAGCCGATCGCCGTCCGCAGCGCCCGGTGCCGGGGCAGCGCCCCGCGCGTCCCGCCGGTCAGCAGGGCGAAGCGGTCCTCCAGCCGGGCCAGCACCTGCTCCGGGGACAGCGTCCGCAGCCGGCCGGCCGCCAGCTCCAGGGCCAGCGGGATCCCGTCGAGCCGCGCGCACAGCTCCGTCAGCACCGGCCGGACCTCCGCCGTCACCGCGAACCCCGGGTCCGCGGCCGTCGCCCGGGCGGTCAGCAGGGCCAGCGCCTGCGGGGGCTCCAGCGGAGCCAGCGGGAAGCCCGCCTCGCCGTCCAGGCCGAGCGGACGCCGGCCCGCCGCGAGCACCCGCAGACCGGGGGAGCCGCGCAGCAGCTCCCGCACCAGCCCGGCGGTCTCCTCCACCAGCTGCTCGAACCCGTCCACGACCAGCAGCAGCTCCCGGCCGGCCAGGTGCCCGGCCAGTACGGACCGCGGCGGGCGGGTGGTGTGGTCGGTCAGCCCGAGCGCCTCGGCCAGCGTGAACTCCAGCAGCGCGGGGTCGCGCACCGGGGACAGCTCGGCCAGCCACACCCCGTCGGGCCAGCGGTCCCCCGCGTCCTCGGCGGCGGCCCGGGCGGCGGCGAGGGCCAGCCGGGACTTCCCCACCCCGCCGACCCCGGTGACCGTCACCAGCCGCGAGGACTCCAGCAGGCGCCCCACCGCGGCGAGTTCCTCACCCCGCCCGACGAAGGTGCTCAGCTCCGAGGGAAGATTGCCGGGCGTCCCGCGCCCCGGAGGTCTCTGTCGCATGGGACACGGAGGGTACTGCTCCGGCTGCGCTGCGTACAAGACGGGCCCGGCGGGCCCCGAATTCCGGTACTGCGGCCGATCTCCGGCGCGATAGGGTCGGAGGACGACTTTTCTCCGTAGGTTTCGCAGATTCAGGGAGCGGTGCAACGTGTCCGGTGGAGAGGTGGCCGGGATCCTCGTGGCCGTCTTCTGGGCCATCCTGGTCTCCTTCCTCGCCGTGGTGCTGGTGAGGCTCGCCCAGGTGCTCAAGGCGACGACCAAACTGGTCGCCGACGTGACCGAGCAGGCGGTCCCGCTGCTGGCGGACGCCTCGACCACCGTCCGCTCCGCGCGCACCCAGCTCGACCGCGTCGACGCCATCGCGAGCGACGTCCAGGAGGTCACCTCCAACGCCTCCGCCCTGTCCTCCACCGTGGCCTCCACCTTCGGCGGGCCGCTCGTCAAGGTCGCGGCCTTCGGCTACGGGGTCCGCAAGGCCCTGGGCAGGACGGAGGACGCGCCGCAGAAGACATCCCGGCGCACCCGGAGTGACGGCGGCAGCCGTTCCGTGATCGTCGGCCGCACGGTGCCGTCGGCCCGGGGCCGGAAGCAGAAGGGCTGAGACCACCGATGTTCCGCCGAGCCTTCTGGTTCACCGCAGGCGCCGCCGCCGGCGTGTGGGCCACCACCAAGGTCAACCGCCGGCTCAAGCAGCTGACGCCGGAGAGCCTCGCCGCCCAGGCCGCCGACAAGGCGGTGGAGGCGGGTCACCGCCTCAAGGACTTCGCCCTCGACGTCAAGGCGGGAATGACGCAGCGCGAGGACGAGCTGAACGACGTACTGGGTCTGACCCAGGATCCCGATCGCCCCGACAACGTCACCGCCCTCCCCGGGCCGCGGCGGCTGAGGGCCATCGCGCACGACCCGCACGACCAGACCACCCACCGATCGAAATTCTCGTACAACCGGAATGAGGACCACTGATGGAGTCGGCTGAAATCCGCCGCCGCTGGCTGAGCTTCTTCGAGGAGCGCGGTCACACCGTTGTCCCTTCGGCGTCGCTCATCGCGGACGACCCGACTCTGCTGCTGGTCAACGCGGGCATGGTCCCCTTCAAGCCGTACTTCCTCGGCGAGACCAAGCCCCCGGCCCCCCGCGCCACCAGCGTGCAGAAGTGCGTCCGCACCCCGGACATCGAAGAGGTCGGCAAGACCACCCGCCACGGCACGTTCTTCCAGATGTGCGGCAACTTCTCCTTCGGGGACTACTTCAAGGAAGGCGCCATCAAGTACGCCTGGGAGCTGCTCACCAGCTCCGTGGCGGACGGCGGCTACGGCCTGGAGCCCGAGAAGCTCTGGATCACCGTCTACCTCGACGACGACGAGGCCGAGACGATCTGGCGCGAGGTCATCGGCGTCCCCGCCGAGCGCATCCAGCGCCTGGGCAAGAAGGACAACTTCTGGTCCATGGGCGTCCCCGGCCCCTGCGGCCCGTGCTCGGAGATCAACTACGACCGCGGCCCCGACTTCGGCGTCGAGGGCGGCCCGGCCGTCAACGACGAGCGCTACGTGGAGATCTGGAACCTGGTCTTCATGCAGTACGAGCGCGGCGCGGGCGACGGGAAGGAAGACTTCCCGATCCTCGGCGACCTGCCCTCGAAGAACATCGACACCGGTCTCGGCCTCGAACGCCTCGCGATGATCCTGCAGGGCGTGCAGAACATGTACGAGACCGACACCCTGCGCGTGGTCATGGACAAGGCCACCGAGCTGACCGGCGTGCGGTACGGCGCCGCCCAGAACACCGACGTCTCCATGCGCGTGGTCGCCGACCACATCCGCACCTCCGTCATGCTCATCGGCGACGGCGTCACCCCCGGCAACGAGGGCCGCGGCTACGTGCTGCGCCGCATCATGCGCCGTGCCATCCGCAACATGCGCCTCATGGGCGCCACCGGCCCGGTCGTCCAGGACCTCGTCGACGTCGTGATCGACACGATGGGGCAGCAGTACCCGGAGCTGGTCACCGACCGCAAGCGCATCGAGACCGTCGCGCTCGCCGAAGAGGCCGCCTTCCTCAAGGCCGTCAAGGGCGGCACGAACATCCTCGACACCGCTGTGAGCGAGACCAAGGCCGCCGGTGGCACGGTCCTCTCCGGCGACAAGGCGTTCCTGCTCCACGACACCTGGGGCTTCCCGATCGACCTGACCCTGGAGATGGCCGCCGAACAGGGCCTCTCCGTGGACGAGCCCGGCTTCCGCCGCCTCATGCAGGAGCAGCGCGACCGCGCCAAGGCCGACGCCAAGGCCAAGAAGACCGGCCACGCGGACATGTCCGCCTACCGGGAGATCGCCGACGGCTCCGGCGCCACCGAGTTCACCGGCTACGCCACCACCCAGGGCGAGTCCACCGTCGTCGGCCTGCTGGTCAACGGCGTCTCGGCGCCCGCCGCCTCCGAGGGCGACGAGGTCGAGGTCGTCCTCGACCGCACCCCCTTCTACGCCGAGGGCGGCGGCCAGCTCGCCGACCAGGGCCGCATCAAGCTCGACTCCGGCGCCGTCATCGTCGTACGCGACGTCCAGCAGCCGGTGCCCGGCGTCTCCGTGCACAAGGGCTCCGTCCAGGTCGGCGAGGTGACGGTGGGCGCCTCCGCGTACGCCGCCATCGACGTGAACCGCCGCCGGGCCATCGCCCGCGCCCACTCGGCCACCCACCTGACCCACCAGGCGCTGCGCGACGCCCTCGGCCCCACGGCCGCCCAGGCCGGTTCCGAGAACAGCCCCGGCCGCTTCCGCTTCGACTTCGGCTCCCCGAACGCCGTCCCGGGCTCGGTCCTCACCGACGTCGAGCAGAAGATCAACGACGTGCTCTCCCGCGAGCTCGACGTCACCGCCGAGATCATGAGCATCGACGAGGCGAAGAAGCAGGGCGCCATCGCCGAGTTCGGCGAGAAGTACGGCGAGCGCGTGCGCGTCGTCACCATCGGCGACTTCTCCAAGGAGCTGTGCGGCGGCACGCACGTCGGCAACACCGCCCAGCTGGGCCTGGTGAAGCTGCTCGGCGAGTCCTCCATCGGTTCCGGCGTGCGCCGCGTCGAGGCCCTGGTGGGCGTGGACGCGTACAACTTCCTCGCCAAGGAGCACACGGTCGTCGCCCAGCTCCAGGAGCTGGTCAAGGGCCGTCCGGAGGAGCTGCCGGAGAAGATCGCCTCCATGCTCGGCAAGCTGAAGGACGCCGAGAAGGAGATCGAGAAGTTCCGCGCGGAGAAGGTCCTCCAGGCCGCCGCCGGTCTCGCCGCGGGCGCCCAGGACATCCGCGGCGTGGCCCTCGTGGTCGGCCAGGTGCCGGACGGCACCGGCGCCGACGACCTGCGCAAGCTCGTTCTCGACGTGCGTGGCCGCATCCAGGGCGACCGCCCGGCCGTCGTCGCCCTCTTCACCACGGCGAACGACCGCCCGCTGACCGTCATCGCCACCAACGAGGCGGCCCGCGAGCGCGGCCTCAAGGCCGGTGACCTGGTCCGTACCGCCGCCAAGACCCTCGGCGGCGGCGGTGGCGGCAAGCCGGACGTGGCCCAGGGCGGCGGCCAGAACCCGGCCGCCATCCCCGAGGCCATCAGCGCCGTCGAGCGCCTCGTCGTCGAGACGGTCTGACGATGACGCTGCGCCGCGGCCGCAGGCTGGCCATCGACGTCGGAGACGCCCGGATCGGGGTCGCCTCGTGCGACCCCGACGGGGTGCTCGCCACGCCGGTGGAAACCGTCCCGGGCCGGGACATCCCGTTCGCCCACCGGCGGCTGCGGCAGCTCGTCGCGGAGTACGAGCCCCTCGAAGTCGTGGTCGGCCTCCCCCGCTCGCTCAGCGGGCGGGAGGGGCCCGCCGCGGCCAAGGTGCGTGCCTTCGCGAACGAACTTGCGAAGGGCATCAAGCCGGTGACGGTCCGTCTGGTGGACGAGCGGATGACCACGGTCACCGCCGCCCAGGGCCTGCGGGCCTCCGGGAGGAACGCGAAGAAAGGCCGTTCGGTCATCGACCAGGCAGCCGCAGTGGTCATCCTGCAGAACGCTCTTGAGACCGAACGGGTATCAGGTAATCCGCCCGGCGAGTGCGTCGAAGTGGTTGTCTGATCGCGATACGGTAACGTTCCGCGCGATGTGGCGGCATTCGAACAGCCGTCGCCCACCACTTCAGAGGCGGAACCGGGTGCCGCGGCAAAGACGCCGCTGCCTCCGTCTCGCGGCTCTAGGGGACCGATGACTGAGTATGGCCGGGGCCGCGCCCCCGAACCCTGGCACCCGGAGGACCCGCTCTACGGGGACCAGGGTTGGACCGGACAGGCGACCCAGCAGGGTCAGGTGCCCTACGCAGGCGGCCAGCAGCAGTATCCGCAGGAGCCGCAGTACCAGGAGCCGCAGTACCAGCAGTACCCGGAGCAGTACCAGGAACAGCAGTACCCGCAGCAGCAGTACGTGCCGCAGGACCAGCAGCTCCAGCACCAGCTCCACCCGCAGCACCAGCAGCTCCACCCGCAGCACCAGCAGCTCCACCCGCAGCCCCAGCCCCAGCCGGTCTACGACGGCCAGGGCTGGGACACCGGGCAGGGGCAGCAGCTCCAGGAGCAGGCGCAGTACCAGGCCGCGCCCGTGGACCCGTACGCGGGCGCGGAGCCCTACGCCCAGCAGGTCGCCGCGGGCTACCAGGGCGAGGCGCCGGACCTGTACACCACCCCCGAGGCCTTCCCGCCGCCCCAGCCCCCCGGCCGGCGGCGCGCGGAGCCGGAGACGGTCGACGAGCCGGAGACGGAGGAGGGGGAGGAGTCCCTCCTCGCCGCCGACGCCGACGAGGAGCCCCCGGGCCGCGGCGGCCGCCGCGCGGGCCGGGGCAAGGGCGGCAAGGGCAAGGGCGGCAAACCCAAG
Source organism: Streptomyces lavendulae subsp. lavendulae (assembly GCF_002803845.1). GTDB lineage: Bacteria > Actinomycetota > Actinomycetes > Streptomycetales > Streptomycetaceae > Streptomyces > Streptomyces lavendulae. Next base: position 6,698,025 of record NZ_CP024985.1, read on the forward strand.
CGCAGCGGCGCGGCCTGCCTGGTCGCGGCCCTCGTCGTGGTCGCCGTCGTCGGCGGTGGCGGCTACTACGGCTACTCGTACATCAAGGAGCGCTTCGGCGCCACGGAGGACTTCGCGGGCTCCGGCTCGGAGGAGTCGGTCGACATCGAGATCCCCAAGGGCGCGGGCCTCGGCCAGATGGGCCGCATCCTCAAGGAGGCCGGTGTCGTCGCGAGCGCGCAGGCCTTCGTGGACGCCGCCAACGCCAACCCCAAGGGCAAGTCCATCCAGCCCGGCGTCTACACGCTGAAGAAGAAGATGTCCGGCGCGGCCGCCGTCGCCGTGATGATCGACCCCACCAAGCTCAACGTCATCACCGTCACCGAGGGCATGCGCAACTCCAAGGTGTACGACGCGATCGACAAGAAGCTGGGCAAGCCGGCCGGTACCACCAAGGACATCGCCCAGCGCGAGGCCAAGAACCTCGGCCTGCCGGCCTGGGCCGGCACCGACCCGAAGCTGATCGACCCGCTGGAGGGCTTCCTCTACCCGACGCGTTACGACCTCGGCAAGGACAGCACCCCCGAGTCCCTGCTCAAGCAAATGGTCAAGAACGCCACGGCCAAGTACAACGAGCTGGGCATCGAGGGCAAGGCCAAGGAACTGGGCCTGGAGAACCCGCTCCAGGCGGTCACCGTCGCCAGCCTCGTCAACGCCGAGGGCAAGAACCACGACGACTTCAAGAAGATGGCCGAGGTGGTCTACAACCGCCTCAAGAAGACCAACGACGTCACGAACCAGAAGCTCCAGTTCGACTCGACGTACAACTACGTCAAGAACCAGAGCGAGATCAACTTCAACCTGAAGGAAGCCCAGGCCTTCGACAACCCGTACAACACGCACTTCGTCAAGGGACTGCCCCCCGGTCCCATCGGGAACCCCGGCCTGGAGGCGCTGACCGCTACGCTCAGCCCGGACCACGGTGGCTGGATGTTCTTCGTGTCGGTCGACGGTCACACGACGACCTTCACCAAGACCTACGACGAGCACCTCAAGCTCGTCAACGAGTTCCAGGAACGGCAGAAGCAGAAGAACGGCGGGTAGCAGGACATGTCACGGATACGGGCCGCGGTGCTGGGTTCGCCCATCGAGCACTCCCTCTCACCGGTGCTGCACCGCGCCGCCTACCGGGAGCTCGGCCTCGACGACTGGTCCTACGACCGGTTCGAGATCGACGAGGCCGCGCTCCCCGGGTTCGTGGCGGGCCTCGGCCCCGAGTGGGCGGGGCTGTCGCTGACCATGCCGCTCAAGCGGGCCGTCATCCCGCTGCTGGACGGCATCAGCGACACCGCGGCCTCCGTCGAGGCGGTCAACACGGTGGTCCTCACCGAGGACGGCCGCAGGCTCGGCGACAACACCGACATCCCCGGGATCGTCGCGGCCCTGCACGAGCGCGGCGTCGAGAAGGTGCCCGCCGCCGCGATCCTCGGGGCGGGGGCCACCGCCTCCTCGGCGCTGGCCGCCCTCGCGCGGATCTGCACCGGCGAGGTCACCGCGTACGTACGCTCCACCGCGCGCGCCGCCGAGATGCGCGAGTGGGGCGAGCGGCTCGGCGTCGCCGTCCGCACGGCCGACTGGTCGCGCGCGGCCGAGGCCCTGACCGCCCCCCTGGTCATCGCCACCACCCCGGCCGGAGCCACCGACGCCCTCGCGGACGCCGTGCCGGACGCCCCGGGGACCCTCTTCGACGTGCTCTACGACCCCTGGCCGACGGCGCTGGCCGCCGCCTGGACGGGCCGCGGCGGCACCCTGCTCGGCGGCCTGGACCTGCTCGTCCACCAGGCGGTCCTGCAGGTGGAGCAGATGACCGGTCGCCCCGCGGCGCCGCTGGCCGCCATGCGTGCGGCCGGCGAGGTGGCGCTCCGCGCCCGATAGGCTCCCCGCCTGCGCGTTCGGATCGTGGGGGAGGGGCTTCGTGGAGACAGCGGACCCCGGCCAGTCGCTGGCCGGGAAGACGGATATCGCGCGCGGGGCGGTCCGCTTCGCCGCGGCCCTGCTCGGCGACGCCCTGCCCGGCTGGGCGAAGTGGACCCTCTGCGCACTGGTGGCCGCCGGAACGCTCTGGCAGGGCGGCAGGTGGCTGCTGCGGCGCCGGCGCGTAGGGATCCGATAGCTCCACCGGCCAGAGTGCGGCGCGTACCCGTCGTCCGACTGTTGGACCGGGACCGGCGCACCCGCCCGGACGTGGGAGGATCGGGGGTACGGCGGGTCAGGGCCGCGCACCCGACCGCGCCGTCGCAGTGCCAGGCGCGAGCATGAGGAGCATCGTTGAGCAGGTTGCGTTGGCTGACCGCGGGAGAGTCGCACGGACCGGCACTGGTCGCGACGCTGGAGGGCCTTCCCGCCGGCGTCCCGGTCACCACCGAGCTAGTGGCGGACCACCTGGCCCGGCGCCGGCTCGGCTATGGCCGCGGTGCCCGGATGAAGTTCGAGCAGGACGAGATCACCTTCCTCGGCGGCGTCCGCCACGGACTGTCGCAGGGCTCGCCGGTCGCGGTCATGATCGGCAACACCGAATGGCCCAAGTGGGAAACCGTCATGTCGGCCGACCCGGTCGACCCCTCCCTGCTCAAGGAGACCGGCCGCAACGCGGCGCTGACCCGTCCCCGCCCCGGCCACGCCGACCTTGCGGGCATGCAGAAGTACGGCTTCTCCGAGGCCCGTCCGATCCTGGAGCGCGCCAGCGCCCGTGAGACGGCCGCCCGCGTCGCCCTCGGCGCCGTCGCCCGGTCCTTCATCAAGGAGGCCGCCGGCATCGAGATCGTCTCCCACGTGGTGGAGCTGGCCTCGGCCAAGGCCCCCCGCGGCGTCTACCCGACCCCCGCCGACGTCGAGAAGCTCGACGCCGACCCGGTGCGCTGCCTCGACGCCGACGCGTCGAAGGCGATGGTCGCGGAGATCGACCAGGCCCACAAGGACGGCGACACCCTCGGCGGCGTCGTCGAGGTCCTCGCGTACGGCGTGCCCGTCGGCCTCGGTTCCCACGTCCACTGGGACCGCCGCCTCGACGCCCGCCTCGCGGCCGCGCTCATGGGCATCCAGGCCATCAAGGGCGTCGAGGTCGGCGACGGCTTCGAGCTCGCCCGGGTGCCCGGCTCCCAGGCCCACGACGAGATCGTCTCCACCCCCGAGGGCCTCAAGCGGACCTCCGGCCGCTCCGGCGGCACCGAGGGCGGCCTGACCACCGGCGAGCTGCTGCGCGTCCGGGCCGCGATGAAGCCCATCGCGACCGTCCCGCGCGCCCTGGCCACCGTCGACGTCGCCACCGGCGAGGCGACCGTGGCGCACCACCAGCGCTCCGACGTGTGCGCGGTGCCCGCCGCGGGCATCGTCGCCGAGGCGATGGTCGCGCTGGTCCTGGCCGACGCCGTCGTCGAGAAGTTCGGCGGCGACTCCGTCCCCGAGACCCGCCGCAACGTGCAGTCCTACCTCGACAACCTGCAGATCCGGTGACGGCCACCGGACCACTGGTCGTCCTCGTCGGCCCCATGGGGTCCGGCAAGTCCACGGTGGGGGGTCTGCTGGCCGAACGGCTCGGCGTCCCCTACCGGGACACCGACGCCGACATCGTCGCCGCCACGGGCCGGGAGATCTCCGACCTGTTCGTCGACGAGGGCGAGCCGTACTTCCGCGAGCTGGAACGGCGGGCCGTCGCGGACGCCGTCGCCGGGCACACCGGGGTCCTCGCCCTCGGCGGCGGCGCCGTCCTCGACGAAGGCACCCGCGCCCTGCTCGCGGGGCTGCCCGTCGCCTACCTGTCGATGGACGTCGAGGAGGCCGTGCGCCGCGTCGGCCTCGGCGCCGCGCGCCCGCTGCTCGCCGTCAACCCGCGCCGCCAGTGGCGCGAGCTGATGGATGCCCGGCGCCACCTGTACACCGAAGTCGCGCGCGTCGTGGTGGCCACCGACGACCGCACCCCCGAAGAGGTCGCCCAGGCGGTCCTCGACGCTCTGGAGTTGAAGGACGTATGACAGACCAGGTGACGCGGATCAACGTCGGCGCCAGCGCCGGACACGACGCGTACGACGTGCTGGTCGGCCGGCAGCTGCTCGGCGAGCTGGGCGGCCTGATCGGTACGAAGGCCCAGCGGGTCGCGGTGATCCACCCCGAGGCGCTCGCCTCGACCGGTGAGGCGCTGCGGGACGACCTGGCGGCGCAGGGCTTCGAGGCCGTCGCCATCCAGGTGCCCAACGCCGAGGAGGCCAAGACCGTCGAGGTGGCGGCGTACTGCTGGAAGGCCCTCGGCCAGTCCGGCTTCACCCGCACCGACGTGATCGTCGGCGTCGGCGGCGGCGCCACCACCGACCTCGCGGGCTTCGTCGCGGCCAGCTGGCTGCGCGGGGTGCGCTGGATCGCCGTCCCCACCACGGTCCTCGCCATGGTGGACGCGGCCGTCGGCGGCAAGACCGGCATCAACACCGCCGAGGGCAAGAACCTCGTCGGCGCCTTCCACCCGCCCGCCGGGGTGCTCTGCGACCTCGCGGCCCTGGACTCGCTGCCGGTCCACGACTACGTCAGCGGACTGGCCGAGGTCATCAAGGCCGGATTCATCTCCGACCCGGTGATCCTCGACCTGGTCGAGTCCGACCCGGAGGCCGCCCGCACGCCCGCAGGCCCGCACACGGCCGAGCTGATCACGCGCTCCATCCAGGTCAAGGCCGACGTGGTCTCCAGCGACCTCAAGGAAGCCGGACTGCGCGAGATCCTCAACTACGGCCACACCCTCGCGCACGCCATCGAGAAGAACGAGCGCTACAAGTGGCGCCACGGCGCGGCCGTGTCCGTCGGCATGGTCTTCGCGGCCGAACTCGGCCGGCTCGCGGGCCGCCTCGACGACGCGACGGCCGACCGGCACAAGGCCGTCCTCGCCTCCGTGGGCCTGCCCCTGACCTACCGCGGCGACCAGTGGCCCAAGCTGCTGGAGACCATGAAGCTCGACAAGAAGTCCCGCGGGGACCTGCTGCGCTTCATCGTCCTGGACGGACTGGGCAAGCCCACCGTCCTGGAGGGCCCCGACCCGGCCGTCCTGTTCGCCGCCTTCGGCGAGGTCGCGGCGTGACCCGGCGGGTGCTCGTGCTCAACGGCCCGAACCTGGGCCGCCTCGGCTCCCGCGAGCCCGACGTCTACGGGGCCACCTCGTACGCCGGCCTCGTCGAGAGCTGCCGCACCCTGGGCGCGGAGCTCGGCTTCGACGTGGAGGTCCGCGAGACCAACGACGAGGGCGAGCTCGTGCGCTGGCTGCACGAGGCCGCCGACGGCAGGATCCCGGTCGTGATCAACCCGGGTGCCTTCACGCACTACTCGTACGCCATGCGGGACGCGGCGGCGCAGCGCACCGCGCCGCTGATCGAGGTGCACATCTCCAACCCGTACGCCCGCGAGGAGTTCCGGCACACGTCCGTCATCGCGGCCGTGGCGACCGGTACCGTGGCGGGCTTCGGGCTGGGCTCCTACCGGCTGGCGCTGCGCGCGCTGGCGGAAGAGGTCACGGGCTGAGATAACGTTCTCGCATCAGTCGCCTGAACGAGACGGAGTGGCGCGGATGCAGCACGGAGTGGGGGACTGGGGTCCGCCGCAGGGTCAGCACCCGGCGGCGCCCCCGCCGCCGCCGATACCCCCCGCGCGGGGCTGGCCGGTGCCCCCCGTCGGCGGGGTGGCGCCGGTGCCCGACGCCACGGGGCACATCCCGCTGCCCCCCGCCGTCGCGGCCCCGCCCGTGCCCCCCGCGCCCGGCACCGGCGGTGCCACCCTCGCCGTGCTGCTCATCGGCCCGGCGGGGGCCGGCAAGACCACCGTGGCCCGGCACTGGGCGGCGACCCGCCCGGTGCCGACCGCGCACATCAGCCTGGACGACGTCCGCGAGTGGGTCTGCTCGGGCTTCGCGGACCCGCAGGCCGGCTGGAACGAACATTCCGAGGCCCAGTACCGCCTCGCCCGCCGCACCTGCGGCTTCGCCGCCCGCAACTTCCTGGCCAACGGGATCTCCTGCATCCTCGACGACGCCGTCTTCCCCGACCGGCCCGTGGTGGGCCTGGGCGGGTGGAAGCGGCACGTGGGACCCGCGCTGTTGCCGGTCGTGCTGCTGCCCGGCCTGGAGATCGTCCTGGACCGCAACGCCGCCCGTTCCGGGAACCGGCGCCTGTCCGACGAGGAAGTGGCCCGGATCCACGGCCGGATGGCCGGCTGGTACGGCTCCGGGCTGCCGATCATCGACAACTCCCACCTGGACGTGGAAGGCACGGCCCGGGCCCTGGACGAGGCCCTGGCGCGGGCTTCGGCGAGCCCGCAGGGCTGATGAGCCCCGTCCGGACGCGCTCGCCGGGCCGGATGCGCGGTGCGCTCGTACGCTCGAATACATGTCAGACGTGTACGCGGCCCGCAGGGCCCTGCTCCGCGACCGCTGTGGCGCCGCGGGCAACTCCGCCGCACTGATCACGCGTCCGGCGAACGTCCGCTACCTCACCGGGGCGTCCCCGCCGGGGGCCGTCCTGCTGGTCGGGCCCGCCGAAGACGTGCTGTTCTGCGCCGCCGCACCCACCGGTGAGGCGGACGAGGGGCGGCTCGACGAGGAGCTGCGGTTCTCGGTCCTGCCCAATCCCGGCGCGGACCCGGCGGTCGCCGCGGCGGACCTGGCGGCCGCCGCACGGGCCGAGTCCCTCGCCGTCGAGGAACACCACCTCACCGTCGGCCGCCACCGCGCCCTGCGCTCGGTCGCGCCCCGGCTGCGGCTGGCCGACCTGGGGGCCGCCGTGGAGCAGCAGCGGCTCGTCAAGGACGAGGAGGAGATCGCCTGCCTGCGGATCGCCGCCGAGATCGCCGACCAGGCCCTCGGAGAGCTGCTGGAGTCGATCCTCGTCGGCCGTACCGAACGCCACCTCGCCCTGGAGCTGGAACGCCGGCTCGTGGACCACGGCGCCGACGGTCCGGCCTTCCCCACCTCCGTCGGCACCGGCCCGCACTCCGGGCGTTCCCGGCACCGGCCCTCCGACCGGCGGGTGGAGGAGGCCGACTTCCTGACCGTCTGCCTCGGCGCGAACTACCGGGGCTACCGCTGCGAGATCGGCCGGACCTTCGTGATCGGCACCACTCCCGCCGACTGGCAGATCGAGCTGTACGACCTGGTCTTCGCCGCCCAGCGGGCCGGCCGGGAGGCGCTCGTCCCCGGCGCCGCGTACCGCGACGTCGACCACGCGGCACGGTCCGTACTGGACTCCGCGGGGCACGGCGAAGCCCTCGCGGCATCGATGGGACACGGGGTGGGCCTCGAAATCGACGAGGACCCGCAGCTTGCACCTACGGCAATGGGTAAACTGGACGCTTGCGTGCCGGTCACCGTCGAACCGGGGGTTCACCTCCCGGGCCGGGGAGGTGTCCGGATCGATGACACGCTCGTCGTACGCCCCGAGGCGGACGGCGGTCCAGAGCTACTCACCATTACGACCAAGGAGCTGCTCGCGCTCTAGCCCGCGTGGCCGGGCCGTGCGCGCACCCAAGGTCTTCCAGTGCAGGAGATTCCGCAACCGTGGCTTCCACGAACGACCTCAAGAACGGCATGGTGCTGAAGCTCGACGGGGGCCAGCTCTGGTCCGTCGTCGAGTTCCAGCACGTCAAGCCCGGCAAGGGCCCGGCCTTCGTGCGTACCAAGCTCAAGAACGTGCTCTCGGGCAAGGTCGTCGACAAGACCTTCAACGCCGGTGTGAAGGTCGAGACGGCCACCATCGACCGCCGTGACATGCAGTTCTCGTACATGGACGGCGAGTACTTCGTCTTCATGGACATGAGCACCTACGACCAGCTGATGGTCGACCGCAAGGCTGTCGGCGACGCCGCCAACTTCCTCATCGAGGGCTTCACCGCCTCCGTGGCCCAGCACGAGGGCGAGGTGCTCTACGTCGAGCTCCCCGCCGCCGTCGAGCTGACCATCGAGCACACCGACCCGGGCGTCCAGGGCGACCGCTCCACCGGCGGCACCAAGCCGGCGCGCCTGGAGACCGGCCACGAGATCCAGGTCCCGCTCTTCGTCACCACCGGCGAGAAGATCAAGGTCGACACCCGCACCAGCGACTACCTCGGCCGGGTGAACAGCTAACCGTGGCCGCCCGGAGCAACGCGCGCAAGCGCGCCTTCCAGATCCTGTTCGAGGCCGACCAGCGCGGGGTCCCCGTGCGCGAGGTCCTCGCGGACTGGATCCGCCACGCGAGGTCGGACGACCGGCAGCCGCCGGTCAACGCCTTCACGATGGACCTCGTCGAGGGCTACGCCGACAAGGTGAAGCGCATCGACGACCTGATCGTCACCTACGCCGTGGACTGGGAGCTCGACCGCATGCCGGTCGCCGACCGGAACATCCTGCGGCTGGGTGCCTACGAGCTGATCTGGGTCGACGAGACCCCGGACGCCGTGGCGATCGACGAGGCCGTCCAGCTGGCCAAGGAGTTCTCCACGGATGACTCGCCGGCGTTCGTGAACGGCCTCCTGGGCCGGTTCAAGGACCTGAAGCCGAACCTGCGTCGCAGCGAGAGCTGATACGAGGCACACGCCATACGGAAGGGCCCGCAGCGTACGCGTTGCGGGCCCTTCCGTATGCGCGGCGGGCGGCCGCGACCTCGGCCGGGACCGCACCGGACGCCGCCCGGGGAAACGAAAACCGGCGGGTGCCGGAACCCGTGGGGGTCCCGGCACCCGCCGGTAAACGTTTCTGCTGGAGGGCCCGATTCCGGGCCCCTGGACTAGATGTCCTCGTGGGCCACCGCGCGGCGCGCGTCGGCGTCGAGGACGCCCCAGCTGATCAGCTGCTCGGTCAGGACCGAGGGGGACTGGTCGTAGATGACGGCCAGGGTGCGCAGGTCGTCCTGGCGGATCGACAGCACCTTGCCGTTGTAGTCGCCGCGCTGGCTCTGGATGGTCGCCGCGTAGCGCTGGAGGGGGCCGGCCTTCTCGGCGGGGACGCCCGCCAGGCGCTCCAGGTCGAGGCGCAGCTTCGGCGGCGGCTCGGCCGCTCCGCCGGGAGTCGTGCCCGGCAGCAGTTCCTGCACCGGAACCCCGTAGAAGTCCGCCAGCTCGGCGAGGCGCTGGACGGTCACGGCGCGGTCCCCGCGCTCGTAGGAGCCCACCACCACGGCCTTCCACCGGCCCTGGGACTTCTCCTCGACACCGTGGAGGGAGAGGCCCTGCTGGGTGCGGATGGCGCGGAGCTTGGCCCCGAGCTGTTTGGCGTATTCGCTGGACATAACGCTCCCGGACGCTGTGACGCTGAGACGACATGGACGACGGTCCGCATGGATGACACGCGGGGCCGTCGCGCGGCTGGTAACTCACTGTGAGGTTACGCAGCGTTACGTGGATGCGTCAAGCCGAATGGTCATCGACGCCCACTTACGAGGGCCCCGGGCGACCCCCGGTGCGGAGCCGGGGGCCCGGTCCTGGTACCGTGGTCGGCGTACATCAGACGTCCTTTAAGGTCCGTCCCGTGAGGCGGAGAAGGAGGTCCTTTTCATGGACAGCCAGATTTCTCAGATTTCTGAAGACGGCGGTCGGAACGCCGGCGAAGCCGCGCGCCCCGTGCTGGAGGCGCAGGACATCGCCCGGGTCCTCACCCGCATCGCCCACGAGATCGTCGAACGCGCCAAGGGCGCCGACGACGTGGTGCTCCTCGGCATTCCCACCCGCGGCGTGTTCCTCGCCGACCGGCTGGCCGCCAAGCTCGAAGAGATCACCGGCTCGAAGATCCCGGTGGGCTCCCTCGACATCACCATGTACCGCGACGACCTGCGCCTGAAGCCCGCCCGGGCGATCGGCCGCACGGAGATCCCCGGCGACGGCATCGACGGCCGCCTCGTGATCCTCGTCGACGACGTGCTCTTCTCCGGCCGCACCATCCGCGCCGCCCTCGACGCCCTCGGCGACATCGGCCGGCCCCGCGCCGTACAGCTCGCGGTCCTCGTCGACCGCGGCCACCGGGAACTCCCGATCCGCGCCGACTACGTCGGCAAGAACCTCCCCACGTCGTTGCGGGAGACCGTCAAGGTCCAGCTCCAGGAGGAGGACGGCCGCGACGCCGTGCTGCTCGGCCAGCGGACCGACCAGGCCTCCGGGCAGTAGCCCCTCCGGGTGCCGGACCCCTTGGCGGGGTCCGGGCCGCAGCCTGCCCTGCCCGCATTCCAGTCCTCCTGCCTGCCCTCCCGACTTACGGAGTAACCGGATGAAGCGCCACCTCATCTCGGCCGCCGACCTCACGCGCGACGACGCCGTCCTCATCCTCGACACCGCCGAGGAGATGGCCCGCGTCGCGGACCGGCCGATAAAGAAGCTGCCCACCCTCCGCGGCCGCACCATCTGCAACCTCTTCTTCGAGGACTCCACCCGCACCCGGATCTCCTTCGAAGCCGCCGAGAAGCGCCTGTCCGCCGACGTGATCAACTTCGCGGCCAAGGGCTCCAGCGTCTCCAAGGGCGAGTCCCTCAAGGACACGGCCCAGACCCTGGAGGCCATGGGCGTCGACGCGGTCGTCATCCGCCACCACGCCTCCGGCGCGCCCTACCGGCTCGCCAACTCCGGCTGGATCGACGCCCCCGTCATCAACGCGGGCGACGGCACCCACCAGCACCCCACCCAGGCCCTGCTCGACGCCTTCACCATGCGCCGCCGCCTGGTCGGCCGGGACGCCGGACTCGGCAAGGGCCTCGACGGCCGCCGGATCACCCTCGTCGGCGACGTCCTGCACAGCCGCGTGGCCCGTTCCAACGTGGACCTGCTGCACACCCTCGGCGCCGAGGTCACCCTGGTGGCCCCGCCGACCCTGGTGCCCGTCGGCGTCGAGACCTGGCCCTGCGAGATCTCGTACAGCCTCGACGAGGTGCTGCCGAAGTCCGACGCGGTCATGATGCTGCGTGTGCAGCGCGAGCGGATGAACGCCGCCTTCTTCCCCACCGAGCGCGAGTACTCGCGCCGCTACGGCCTGGACGCCGCCCGGATGGCGCGGATGCCCGAGGACGCCATCGTGATGCACCCCGGCCCGATGGTCCGCGGCATGGAGATCACCGCCGAGGTCGCCGACTCCGACCGCTGCACGGTCGTCGAGCAGGTCGCCAACGGCGTCTCCATCCGCATGGCCGTCCTGTACCTGCTGCTCGGCGGATCCGAGCCCGCCGTCACCACCGCCCCGCGCACCGAGGAGACCAAGTAAAGATGAGCAAGATCCTTATTCGTGGCGCGAAGGTGCTCGGCGGCGAGACGCAGGACGTCCTGATCGACGGCGAGACCATCGCCGAGGTCGGGCAGGACCTGTCCGCCGAGGGCGCGACGGTCGTCGAGGCCGCGGGGCAGATCCTCCTCCCGGGCCTGGTCGACCTCCACACCCACCTGCGCGAGCCCGGCCGCGAGGACTCCGAGACCGTCCTGACCGGCACCCGCGCCGCCGCCTCCGGCGGCTACACCGCGGTCTTCGCCATGGCCAACACCTTCCCGGTCGCCGACACCGCCGGCGTCGTCGAGCAGGTCTGGCGCCTGGGCAAGGAGTCCGGCTACTGCGACGTGCAGCCCATCGGTGCCGTCACGGTCGGCCTGGAGGGCAAGAAGCTCTCGGAGCTGGGTGCCATGCACGAGTCCGCCGCCCGCGTCACCGTCTTCTCCGACGACGGCAAGTGCGTGGACGACGCCGTGATCATGCGCCGCGCCCTGGAGTACGTGAAGGCCTTCGGCGGCGTCGTCGCCCAGCACGCCCAGGAGCCCCGCCTCACCGAGGGCGCCCAGATGAACGAGGGCATCGTCTCCGCGGAGCTCGGCCTCGGCGGCTGGCCCGCCGTCGCCGAGGAGTCGATCATCGCCCGCGACGTCCTGCTCGCCGAGCACGTCGGTTCCCGGGTGCACATCTGCCACCTCTCCACCGCCGGCTCCGTCGAGATCGTCCGCTGGGCCAAGTCCCGCGGCATCGACGTCACCGCCGAGGTCACCCCGCACCACCTGCTCCTCACCGACGAGCTCGTCCGCTCGTACAACCCGGTCTACAAGGTCAACCCGCCGCTGCGCACCGAGCGCGACGTGATGGCCCTGCGCGAGGCGCTCGCCGACGGCACGATCGACATCGTCGCCACCGACCACGCCCCGCACCCGCACGAGGACAAGGACTGCGAGTGGGCCGCCGCCGCCATGGGCATGGTGGGCCTGGAGACCGCGCTCTCCGTCGTCCAGGAGACGATGGTGGAGACGGGCCTGCTCGACTGGGCGGGCGTCGCCGAGCGGATGTCCGCCGCCCCGGCGCGCATCGGCGGGCTCTCCGGCCACGGCCGTCCCGTCTCGGCAGGTGAACCCGCCAACCTGACGCTGGTCGATACCTCGTACCGTGGTCCTGTGGACCCCGCACACTTCGCCTCCCGCAGCCGCAACACGCCTTACGAGGGCCGTGAGCTGCCGGGGCGCGTCACTCACACCTTCCTGCGGGGCCGGGCAACGGTCGTGGACGGGAAACTGGCGTGACACCTGCAGTAATCCAACTGGCCGCCGAGGCCGCCGAACGACAGTCGGCGGAGGTGACGGACTGGGGCGCCCGCATCGCGTGGGTGGTCGGTCTGCTCGTCTTCATCGCGTTCGTGTACTGGCTGATGCGGCAGGGCTGGAAATGGCGAGGGACCCTGCAGAGCGATCTTCCGGAGCTCCCCGCCGCCCCCGGCGGTCTCCCCGAGCACCGGCTGGCCCTGGCCGGCCGGTACCACGGGTCCACCACCGCCGGGCAGTGGCTCGACCGGATCGTCGCCCACGGTCTGGGGGTGCGCAGCCGGGTCGAGCTCACGCTCACCGACGCGGGCCTCGACGTGGTCCGTCCGGGTGCCACCGACTTCTTCGTACCGGCCGCGCAGCTGCGCGGCGCCCGCCTCGACAAGGGAATCGCGGGCAAGGTACTCACCGAGGGCGGTCTCCTCGTCGTCACCTGGGCGCACGGCGACAAGCTGATCGACTCCGGATTCCGCTCCGACCGCGCGGCCGAACACGCCGCCTGGGTCGAAGCCATCAACCTCATGAACCCATCCATCACGACGGAAGGCGCCGAACGATGACGACCTCCACCAGGGGAGCAGCCAAAGCTCCCGCCGTACTCGTCCTGGAGGACGGTCGGATCTTCCGCGGCCGCGCCTACGGCGCTGTGGGGGAGACCTTCGGCGAGGCCGTGTTCTCCACCGGCATGACCGGCTACCAGGAGACCCTCACCGACCCGTCGTACCACCGGCAGGTCGTCGTGATGACCGCCCCGCACGTGGGCAACACCGGCGTCAACGACGAGGACCCCGAGTCCTCCCGCATCTGGGTGTCCGGCTACGTGGTCCGCGACCCCGCCCGCGTCCCCTCCAACTGGCGCTCGCGGCGCTCGCTGGACGAGGAACTGGTCAAGCAGGGCGTCGTCGGGATCTCCGGCGTCGACACCCGCGCCCTGACCCGCCACCTGCGCGAGCGCGGCGCCATGCGCGTCGGCATCTTCTCCGGCGACGCGGTCGCCGACGACGCCGCGCTGCTGGCGCGCGTCCTGGAATCCCCCCAGATGAAGGGCGCGAACCTCTCCGCGGAGGTCGCCACCAAGGAGGCCTACGTCGTCCCCGCCATCGGTGAGAAGAAGTTCACCGTGGCCGCCGTCGACCTGGGCATCAAGGGCATGACCCCGCACCGGATGGCCGAGCGCGGCATCGAGGTGCACGTGCTGCCCGCCACCTCCACCGTCGAGGACGTCTACGCGGTCAACCCGGACGGCGTGTTCTTCTCCAACGGCCCTGGCGACCCGGCCACCGCCGACCACGCGGTCTCCGTCATGCAGGGCGTCCTCGCCCGCAAGACCCCGCTCTTCGGCATCTGCTTCGGCAACCAGATCCTCGGCCGCGCGCTCGGCTTCGGCACCTACAAGCTGAAGTACGGCCACCGCGGCATCAACCAGCCGGTCCAGGACCGCACCACCGGCAAGGTCGAGATCACCGCGCACAACCACGGCTTCGCCGTCGACGCGCCCCTCGACAAGGTCTCCGAGACCCCCTACGGCCGCGCCGAGGTCTCGCACGTCTGCCTGAACGACAACGTCGTGGAAGGCCTCCAGCTGCTCGACCAGCCGGCCTTCTCCGTCCAGTACCACCCCGAAGCGGCAGCCGGCCCGCACGACGCCGCCTACCTCTTCGACCGCTTCACGTCTTTGATGGAAACCGCCCTGATGGAGGCCGAGCGTGCCTAAGCGCACCGATATCCAGTCCGTCCTGGTCATCGGCTCCGGCCCGATCGTCATCGGCCAGGCCGCGGAGTTCGACTACTCCGGCACCCAGGCCTGCCGCATCCTCAAGGCCGAGGGCCTGCGGGTCATCCTGGTGAACTCCAACCCGGCGACGATCATGACCGACCCGGAGATCGCCGACGCCACGTACGTCGAGCCGATCACCCCCGAGTTCGTCGAGAAGATCATCGCCAAGGAGCGCCCCGACGCGCTCCTGCCCACCCTCGGCGGCCAGACCGCGCTCAACACCGCGATCTCCATGCACGAGCAGGGTGTGCTGGAGAAGTACGGCGTCGAGCTCATCGGCGCCAACGTCGAGGCCATCAACAAGGGCGAGGACCGCGACCTCTTCAAGGGCGTCGTCGAGGCCGTCAAGGCCAAGATCGGCTACGGCGAGTCCGCCCGCTCGGTCATCTGCCACTCGATGGACGACGTCATCGCCGGCGTCGAGACCCTCGGCGGCTACCCCGTCGTCGTCCGCCCGTCCTTCACCATGGGCGGCGCCGGCTCCGGCTTCGCCCACGACGAGGACGAGCTGCGCCGCATCGCCGGCCAGGGCCTCACGCTCTCCCCGACCACCGAGGTGCTCCTGGAGGAGTCCATCCTCGGCTGGAAGGAGTACGAGCTGGAGCTGATGCGCGACACCAAGGACAACGTGGTCGTCGTCTGCTCCATCGAGAACTTCGACCCGATGGGCGTCCACACCGGCGACTCCATCACCGTCGCCCCGGCGATGACCCTGACCGACCGCGAGTACCAGCGGCTGCGCGACATCGGCATCGCGATCATCCGCGAGGTCGGCGTCGACACCGGCGGCTGCAACATCCAGTTCGCGATCGACCCGGTCGACGGCCGCGTCATCGTCATCGAGATGAACCCGCGCGTCTCGCGCTCCTCGGCGCTCGCGTCGAAGGCCACCGGCTTCCCGATCGCCAAGATCGCCGCCAAGCTGGCCATCGGCTACACGCTCGACGAGGTCCCCAACGACATCACCGAGAAGACCCCGGCCTCCTTCGAGCCGACTCTCGACTACGTCGTCGTCAAGGCCCCGCGCTTCGCCTTCGAGAAGTTCCCGGCCGCCGACGCCACCCTCACCACCACCATGAAGTCGGTGGGCGAGGCCATGGCCATCGGCCGCAACTTCACCGAGGCCCTCCAGAAGGCCCTGCGCTCCCTGGAGAAGAAGGGCTCGCAGTTCACCTTCGTCGGTCCCGTCGGCGACAAGGACGAGCTCCTCGCCACCGCCGTGCGCCCCACCGACGGCCGCATCAACACCGTCATGCAGGCCATCCGCGCCGGCGCCACCCAGGAAGAGGTCTTCGAGTCCACGAAGATCGACCCCTGGTTCGTCGACCAGCTCTTCCTGATCAAGGAGATCGCCGACGAGCTGGCCGCCGCCGAGAAGCTCCACCCCGAGCTGCTCGCCGAGGCCAAGCGCCACGGCTTCTCCGACGCCCAGATCGCCGAGATCCGCGGCCTGCGCGAGGACGTCGTCCGCGAGGTCCGCCACGCCCTCGGCGTCCGTCCGGTCTACAAGACGGTCGACACCTGCGCCGCCGAGTTCGCCGCGAAGACCCCGTACTTCTACTCGTCCTACGACGAGGAGTCCGAGGTCGCCCCGCGCACCAAGCCCGCGGTGATCATCCTGGGCTCGGGCCCGAACCGCATCGGCCAGGGCATCGAGTTCGACTACTCCTGCGTCCACGCCTCCTTCGCCCTCAGCGACGCCGGCTACGAGACCGTGATGGTCAACTGCAACCCCGAGACCGTCTCGACGGACTACGACACCTCCGACCGCCTGTACTTCGAGCCGCTGACGCTCGAAGACGTGCTGGAGATCGTCCACGCCGAGTCGCTCGCCGGCCCCATCGCCGGTGTCGTCGTCCAGCTCGGCGGCCAGACCCCCCTCGGCCTGGCGCAGGCGCTCAAGGACAACGGCGTCCCGGTCGTCGGCACCCCGCCGGAGGCCATCCACGCCGCCGAGGACCGCGGCGCCTTCGGCCAGGTCCTGGCCGAGGCGGGCCTGCCCGCCCCCAAGCACGGCACCGCCACCACCTTCGCGGGTGCGAAGGCGATCGCGGACGAGATCGGCTACCCGGTCCTCGTGCGCCCGTCCTACGTGCTCGGTGGCCGCGGCATGGAGATCGTCTACGACGAGACCCGCCTGGAGTCGTACATCGCGGAGTCCACGGAGATCTCCCCGACCCGCCCCGTGCTGGTCGACCGCTTCCTCGACGACGCGATCGAGATCGACGTGGACGCCCTCTACGACGGCCACGAGCTCTACCTCGGCGGCGTCATGGAGCACATCGAGGAAGCCGGCATCCACTCCGGCGACTCCGCCTGCGCCCTGCCCCCGATCACCCTCGGCGGCTACGACATCAAGCGGCTGCGCGCCTCCACCGAGGCCATCGCCAAGGGCGTCGGCGTCCGCGGCCTGATCAACATCCAGTTCGCGATGGCGGGTGACATCCTCTACGTCCTGGAGGCCAACCCGCGCGCCTCCCGGACCGTCCCCTTCACCTCGAAGGCGACCGCCGTCCCGCTCGCGAAGGCCGCCGCCCGCCTCTCCCTCGGCGCCACCATCGCCGAGCTGCGCGAGGAGGGCATGCTCCCGAAGACCGGCGACGGCGGCACCCTGCCGCTCGACGCGCCGATCTCCGTCAAGGAGGCCGTCATGCCGTGGTCGCGCTTCCGCGACATCCACGGCCGCGGCGTGGACACCGTCCTCGGCCCGGAGATGCGCTCCACCGGCGAGGTCATGGGCATCGACTCCGTCTTCGGCACGGCCTACGCCAAGTCGCAGGCGGGCGCGTACGGCCCGCTGCCCACCAAGGGCCGCGCGTTCATCTCCGTCGCCAACCGCGACAAGCGTTCGATGATCTTCCCGGCGCGCGAGCTCGTCGCCCACGGCTTCGAACTGCTCGCCACCTCGGGCACCGCCGAGGTGCTGCGCCGCAACGGCATCAACGCCACCGTGGTCCGCAAGCTCAGCGAGGGCGAGGGCCCCGACGGCGAGAAGACCATCGTCCAGCTCATCCACGACGGCCAGGTCGACCTGATCGTCAACACCCCGTACGGGACCGGCGGCCGCCTCGACGGCTACGAGATCCGCACGGCGGCCGTGGCGCGCAGCGTCCCGTGCCTGACCACGGTCCAGGCGCTCGCCGCCGCCGTCCAGGGCATCGACGCGCTCAACCGCGGCGACGTGGGCGTCCGCTCCCTCCAGGAGCACGCGGAGCACCTGACCGCCGCCCGCGACTGACGACAGGCCCGTACGAAGGAGGGGGACCCCGGCGCGCCGACCGCGCGCCGGGTGTCCCCTTCCTCATGAGCGCAGAGGGATCCTCAGGCACCGTGTACAAACTCTTCTTCAACCTCGTCTTCAAGCGGATGGACCCGGAGCAGGCCCACTACATGGCCTTCCGCTGGATCCGCCTCGCCGCCCGCACGCCCGTGCTGCGCACCTTCGTCGCGGCCGCGCTCGCCCCCCGCCACGAGGAGCTGCGCACCGAGGCCCTGGGCCTGCGCATGCACGGCCCCTTCGGGCTCGCGGCCGGCTTCGACAAGAACGCCATCGCCATCGACGGCATGTCCATGCTCGGCTTCGACCACGTCGAGATCGGCACGGTCACCGGGCAGGCGCAGCCCGGAAACCCCAAGAAGCGGCTCTTCCGCCTCGTCCCCGACCGCGCCCTGATCAACCGCATGGGCTTCAACAACGAGGGCTCCGCGGCCGTCGCGGCCCGCCTCGCCGCCCGCAACCCCGTCTTCCGGACGGTCGTCGGCGTCAACATCGGCAAGACCAAGGTGGTGCCCGAGGAGGAGGCCGCCGCCGACTACGTGCTCTCCACCGAGCGCCTGGCCCGCCACGCCGACTACCTCGTGGTCAACGTCTCCTCGCCGAACACCCCCGGCCTGCGCAACCTCCAGGCCACCGAGTCGCTGCGGCCGCTGCTGACCGCCGTGCGCGAGGCCGCCGACCGCGCGGTGACCGGCCGCCGGGTGCCGCTGCTCGTCAAGATCGCCCCCGACCTCGCCGACGAGGACGTCGACGCCGTCGCCGACCTCGCCCTGGAGCTGGGCCTGGACGGCATCATCGCCACCAACACCACCATCGCGCGCGAGGGCCTCGGCCTGAAGTCCGCGCCCTCGCTGGTCAAGGAGACCGGCGGGCTGTCCGGGGCGCCCGTCAAGGAACGCTCCCTGGAGGTCCTGCGCCGCCTGTACGCGCGCGTGGGGGACCGGATCGTCCTGGTGGGCGTCGGCGGCATCGAGAACGCCGAGGACGCCTGGCAGCGCATCCTCGCGGGCGCCACCCTGATCCAGGGCTACAGCGCCTTCATCTACGAGGGCCCGTTCTACGCCCGTGCCATCCACAAGGGCCTGGCCGCGCGCCTGGCCGCCAGCCCCTACGCGACCCTCGCCGAAGCGGTGGGCGCCGAGACCCGAAAGGCCGCGCTGTGAGCCCTGTGACCCCCTTCGGTACCCGTCTGCGCGCCGCCATGGACGCGCGGGGCCCGCTGTGCGTCGGCATCGACCCGCACGCCGCCCTGCTGGCCTCCTGGGGCCTGGACGACGACATCGCGGGCCTGGAGCGGTTCTCGCGCACCGTCGTGGAGGCCCTGGCCGACCAGGTGGCGGTCTTCAAGCCGCAGGCGGCCTTCTTCGAGCGCTTCGGCTCGCGCGGCGTCGCGGTGCTGGAGCGCACGGTCGCCGACGCGCGGGCGGCGGGCACGCTGGTGCTGATGGACGCCAAGCGGGGCGACATCGGCTCCACCATGGCCGCGTACGCCTCGGCCTTCCTGGACCCGGCGTCCCCGCTGTTCTCGGACGCGCTGACGGTGTCCCCGTACCTCGGCTACGGCTCGCTGAAGCCGGCCGTGGAGCTGGCGCGGGAGTCCGGTGCGGGCCTGTTCGTGCTGGCGCTCACCTCCAACCCGGAGGGCGCGGAGGTCCAGCGGGCCGTCCGTGAGGACGGCCGCACCATCGGGGCGACGATGCTGGCGCACCTGGCCGAGGAGAACGCGGGAGCCGCGCCGATGGGCTCCTTCGGAGCCGTGGTCGGGGCGACGCTGGGCGACCTGTCCTCCTTCGACCTGGACATCAACGGGCCGCTGCTGGCTCCCGGCATCGGCGCACAGGGCGCGACGGCGGCGGACCTCCCGGCGGTCTTCGGCAAGGCGGTCGGCAACGTCGTCCCGAACGTCTCGCGGGGCGTCCTGAAGCACGGCCCCGACGTGAGCGCCCTGCGCGACGCCTCCCGCCGGTTCGCGGACGAGATCCGCGCGGCCGTCGGCGCGTAACCCGCTCCGCGGCCACGCCCGCGCACACCTCGGCACGGACGCATGGCACGGCTTGACGAAATTCGAACGTCTTTCCCCGGACAAAACCGGGGTACTTTGTCCGTGATGTACGGTTCAGTGGAGGCTGACCAGGACTTTTCGTCCGTTCTCGCTGACTGGAGCGGCCATGGCCGCTAGTCTCCGACCAGAGTGAACGAGCAGCGAACGATTTCCGACGCTGTTCGGGGGCTCGCCCGGCGTGGTGCCCTGGGGCTCCCCGCCGGTCCGTATCCGACAGTTCGACATCCGAGGTGACGTAGGCGTGGCTCTTCCGCCCCTTACCCCTGAACAGCGCGCAGCAGCGCTCGAAAAGGCCGCCGCGGCTCGCCGGGAGCGGGCCGAGGTGAAGAATCGACTCAAGCATTCCGGCGCCTCCCTCCACGACGTCATCAAGACGGGCCAGGAGAACGACGTCATCGGCAAGATGAAGGTGTCCGCCCTTCTGGAGTCGCTGCCCGGCGTGGGCAAGGTCCGCGCCAAGCAGATCATGGAGCGCCTCGGCATCTCCGAGTCCCGGCGTGTCCGAGGTCTCGGTTCCAACCAGATCGCCTCTCTGGAGCGTGAGTTCGGCGGTAGCGGCGCCTGAGGCGTCGCCCGAAGTTCTCCCGGCGTTCTCAGGCAGTCCCGAGAACCTGGATAATCGCTCTATGGCAGCAGAGGTTCGTCCGCGGCTGACCGTGCTCTCCGGCCCCTCGGGGGTCGGCAAGAGCACGGTCGTCGCGCATATGCGCAAGGTCCACCCCGAGGTATGGCTCTCGGTGTCGGCCACCACCCGCAAGCCGCGGCCCGGTGAGCGACACGGAGTCCACTACTTCTTCGTCAACGACGACGAGTTCGACAAGCTGATCGCCAACGGCGAGCTGCTGGAGTGGGCCGAATTCGCGGGCAACCGCTACGGCACACCCCGCGGCGCGGTGCTGGAACGCCTGGACAACGGCGAACCGGTGCTGCTGGAGATCGACCTCCAGGGCGCCCGGCTCGTCCGCGAGTCCAAGCCCGACGCCCAGTTGGTCTTCCTGGCCCCGCCCAGCTGGGACGAACTGGTCCGCCGGCTCACCGGCCGCGGTACCGAATCCCCCGAGGTGATCGAGCGCCGGCTCGACTCCGCCAAGATCGAACTGGCTGCCGAGTCCGAGTTCGACACCACCCTGGTCAACACCTCCGTCGAGGACGTGGCGCGTGAGCTGCTAGCCTTGATGAAAGTTGTTTGATCGTTGATCGATGTCATGTCGATTGATGTTTGATCTTTCACCCATCTTCGGAAGGTAGAGCGTGTCCTCTTCCATCACTGCGCCCGAGGGCATCATCAACCCGCCGATCGACGAGCTGCTCGAGGCCACGGACTCGAAGTACAGCCTCGTGATCTACGCGGCCAAGCGCGCGCGTCAGATCAACGCGTACTACTCGCAGCTCGGTGAGGGCCTGCTTGAGTACGTCGGCCCGCTGGTGGACACCCACGTCCACGAGAAGCCGCTTTCGATCGCGCTGCGCGAGATCAACGCGGGCCTGCTGACCTCCGAGGCCATCGAGGCCCCGGCCCAGTAAGGCGCGGAACATTCCTTTCACCACAGGCCCGGCAGAACATCTGCCGGGCCTGTGGTGTGTCATAGGTGGCGTAGACCGATTCCGAACGGGGAGCGAGTGGTGGACAAGCCGGGTAAGCCGAAGGTCGTGCTGGGGGTCAGCGGCGGGATCGCCGCGTACAAGGCCTGCGAGCTGCTGCGCCGGCTGACGGAGTCGGGGCACGACGTCCGGGTGGTGCCCACGGCCGCCTCCCTGAACTTCGTCGGCGAGGCCACCTGGTCCGCGCTCTCCGGGAACCCGGCCTCCACGGAGGTCTGGGAGTCCGTCCACGAGGTGCCCCACGTGCGCATCGGGCAGGGCGCCGACCTCGTCGTCGTCGCCCCCGCCACCGCCGACATGCTGGCCAAGGCCGCCCACGGGCTGGCCGACGACCTGCTCACGAACACCCTGCTCACCGCCCGCTGCCCGGTGGTCTTCGCCCCGGCGATGCACACCGAGATGTGGGAGCACCCCGCCACGCAGGAGAACGTCGCCACGCTGCGCCGCCGCGGCGCCGTCGTGATCGAGCCCGCCGTGGGCCGGCTCACCGGCAAGGACACCGGCAAGGGCCGGCTGCCCGACCCCGAGGAGATCTACGAGGTCTGCCGCCGGGTCCTGGCCCGCGGTACGGCCGGGCCCGACCTGGCCGGTCGCCACGTGGTGATCAGCGCCGGCGGCACCCGGGAGCCGCTCGACCCCGTCCGCTTCCTCGGCAACCGCTCCTCCGGCAAGCAGGGGTACGCCCTCGCCCGCACCGCCGCCGCGCGCGGGGCCCGGGTCACCCTCGTCGCGGCCAACACGGCGCTCGCGGACCCGGCCGGAGTGGACCTGGTCCGCGTGGGCACCGCCCTCCAGCTGCGCGAGGCGGTGCTGAAGGCGGCCGCCGACGCCGACGCCGTCGTGATGGCGGCGGCGGTGGCCGACTTCCGGCCGGCCCGGTACGCCGACGGCAAGATCAAGAAGAAGGACGGGCAGGACCCCGAGCCCGTCGCCCTCGTGCGCAACCCCGACGTGCTCGCGGAGATCTCCGCCGACCGGGCCCGGGAGGGCCAGGTCGTCGTCGGTTTCGCCGCCGAGACCGACGAGGTGCTCGCCAACGGCCGGGCAAAGCTCCGCCGCAAGGGATGTGACCTTCTCGTGGTCAACGAGGTCGGCGAGAGCAAGACCTTCGGTTCTGAGGAGAACGAGGCTGTCGTCCTGGCCTCCGATGGTTCGGAGACTCCCGTGCCCCATGGTCCGAAGGAGGTTCTGGCGGACGTGATTTGGGACCAGGTGGTGGCGCGCCTCGCGCCGCGGGACGGCTCCAGAAGCGCCTGAGCGTCGCTCTTCCCGGAGGCAAATCCGTGCGTCAGAATGGAGTGCCGCAGGTCACATGGCTCCCATAAGGCGAGACGGGTGGTCCGGCGAACGGTGGCGACCGATAAACTGCAACCTGGAACGTGATCGGGCGCAGCCCCCGGTGTGGTTCCGCCAAATGATCAGCCAGCAGCCGCTGCAACCCCAGGGAGCGTTGTGTCCCGTCGCTTGTTCACCTCGGAGTCCGTCACCGAGGGTCACCCCGACAAGATCGCTGACCAGATCAGCGACACGATCCTCGACGCGCTCCTCACCGAGGACCCGACCTCGCGTGTGGCCGTGGAGACTCTCATCACCACCGGTCTCGTCCACATCGCGGGCGAGGTGACCACCAAGGCGTACGCGCCGATCGCCCAGCTCGTCCGCGACAAGATCCTCGAAATCGGCTACGACTCGTCCAAGAAGGGCTTCGACGGCGCCTCCTGCGGCGTGTCGGTGTCCATCGGGGCGCAGTCGCCCGACATCGCGCAGGGCGTGGACACGGCGTACGAGCAGCGCGTCGAGGGTGACGAGGACGAGCTCGACAAGCAGGGCGCCGGCGACCAGGGCCTGATGTTCGGCTACGCCTGCGACGAGACGCCCGAGCTGATGCCGCTCCCGATCCACATCGCGCACCGGCTCTCGCGCCGCCTGTCCGAGGTCCGCAAGAACGGGACCATCCCGTACCTGCGTCCCGACGGCAAGACCCAGGTCACCATCGAGTACGACGGCGACAAGGCCGTGCGCCTGGACACGGTCGTCGTGTCCTCGCAGCACGCCGCCGACATCGACCTGGACTCGCTGCTCGCCCCGGACATCCGCGAGTTCGTCGTCGAGCACGTGCTGGCGCAGCTCGTCGAGGACGGCATCAAGCTGGACACCGAGGGCTACCGGCTGCTGGTGAACCCGACCGGGCGCTTCGAGATCGGCGGTCCGATGGGCGACGCCGGCCTCACCGGCCGCAAGATCATCATCGACACCTACGGCGGCATGGCCCGCCACGGCGGCGGCGCCTTCTCCGGCAAGGACCCGTCGAAGGTCGACCGCTCGGCCGCCTACGCCATGCGCTGGGTCGCCAAGAACGTGGTCGCCGCCGGTCTGGCCGCGCGCTGCGAGGTCCAGGTCGCGTACGCGATCGGGAAGGCCGAGCCCGTCGGTCTGTTCGTCGAGACCTTCGGCACCGCCAAGGTCGACGTCCAGAAGATCGAGGACGCCATCGGCGAGGTCTTCGACCTGCGCCCGGCCGCGATCATCCGCGACCTCGACCTGCTGCGCCCGATCTACGCCCAGACCGCCGCCTACGGCCACTTCGGCCGCGAGCTGCCGGACTTCACCTGGGAGCGCACCGACCGCGTCGACGCCCTGCGCGCCGCCGCCGGTCTGTAACCGCAGCCGCACGTGACGAACGGCCCCGGACCTCCAGGTCCGGGGCCGTTCGCTGTCAGTGGTCTTTGGTAAGAATGCCTGTGTGAGCAGCGCGAACGAATCCCCGCCGGAGCAGCTCGCACTGATCCGGGAGATGGTCGCCGAGGCGAAGGCCAAGGCGCCCAAGGCCAAACCGCGCACCTGGCGCGGGGCCGCGGTCGCCGAGGAGCTGCCCGTCGCCCGCGTCCTGGTGAACAAGGGCGTCCTCCACCTCGACCGGCTCTTCGACTACGCGGTGCCCGCCGAGCTCGCGGAGACCGCCCGGCCCGGCGTCCGCGTCCGGGTCCGCTTCGGCGCGGGCTCCCACCGCGTGCACGGCGGCCGCCGCGAGGGCGGCGGGCTCATCGACGGCTTCATCGTGGAGCGGTGCGCCGAGTCCGACTACAACGGGGCGCTGGCCGCCCTGGCCCAGGTGGTCTCGCCCGAGGTGGTCCTCTCCCCGCCCGTGCTGGCCCTCGCCCGCGCCGTCGCCGACCGGTACGCCGGCAGCCTCGCCGACGTCCTCCAGCTCGCCCTGCCCGCGCGCAGCGCCCGCGCCGAGGCCAGGCCCTCGCCCGAACCGCTGCCCCCGCCGCCCGTGCCCGAGCCCGGCGGCTGGACCCGCTACGGCGCCGGGCCCGCGTTCCTGCGGGCCCTCGCCACCGGGGGAGCCCCCCGCGCCGTGTGGACCGCCCTGCCCGGCCCCGGCTGGGCCGACGAGCTGGCCCGGGCCATGGCGGCGACCCTCGCCTCCGGCCGGGGCGCCCTGGCCGTGGTCCCGGACGGGCGCACCGCCGCCCGGGTCGACACCGCCCTGACCGAACTGCTCGGCGAGGGGCGGCACGCCCTGCTGACGGCCGAGTCGGGCCCCGAGAAGCGCTACCGGCAGTGGCTCGCGGTGAGCCGGGGCTCGGTGCGCGCGGTCGTCGGCACCCGGGCCGCGATGTTCGCCCCCGTGCGCGACCTCGGGCTGGTGGCGATCTGGGACGACGGGGACTCCAGCCACAGCGACGACCACGCCCCCTTCCCGCACGTCCGCGAGGTCCTGGAACTGCGCGCCGTCACCGACGGCTGCGCCTTCCTGGCCGGCGGCACCAGCTGCACGGTGGAGGCGGCCCAGCTCGTCGAGACGGGCTGGGCCCGCCCCCTCGTGGCCGACCGGGAGACGGTGCGGTCCGCCGCCCCGCGCATCCGCACCGTCGGCGACGAACTGCTGGCGCGCGACGGGGCGGCCCGCGCGGCCCGGCTCCCGAGCCTCGCCTGGGAGACCGTCCGCGAGGGCCTCAAGAGCGGTCCGGTCCTCGTCCAGGTGCCCCGGCGCGGGTACGCGCCCCGGCTCGCCTGCGAGCGCTGCCGGGCCCCCGCCCGCTGCACCGCCTGTGCCGGGCCGCTGGAGGCCCCCGACGAGCGGGACCTGCACTGCGGCTGGTGCGGGCGGACCGAGAGCGCCTGGCACTGCGGGGAGTGCGGTTCCTTCCGGCTGCGCGCCCAGGTGGTGGGCGCGCGGCGCACCGCCGAGGAGCTGGGCCGGGCCTTCCCGGCCGTGCCGGTGCGGACCTCGGGGCGCGACCACGTGCTGGACGAGGTGCCGGACCGCCCGGCGCTGGTGGTCTCCACACCCGGTGCCGAACCGGTCGCGGCGGGCGCCGGGTACGCGGCGGCCCTGCTGCTGGACGGCTGGGCCATGCTGGGCCGGCCCGACCTGCGGGCGGGGGAGGAGGCGCTGCGGCGCTGGATCGCCGCCGCGTCGCTGGTGCGCGCGGAGGGGCAGGTCGTGGTGGTGGCAGAGCCGACGCTGCGCCCCGTGCAGGCGCTGGTGCGCTGGGACCCGGTCGGGCACGCCGTACGGGAACTGGCCGAGCGGGCCCAGCTGGGTTTCCCGCCGGTGTCGCGGATGGCCGCGGTAGCGGGCCCGGGGGAGGCGCTGGAGGCCTTCCTCGGGGCCGTCGAGCTGCCGCCGGACGCGGAGGTCCTGGGGCCCGTACCGCTGCCCGGACGGCGGGGGGAGCCCTCACCGGGGGAGCGGGCCCTGGTCCGGGTCCCGCCGGGGAGCGGGGCGGCGCTGGCCGCCGCGCTGAAGTCGGCGCAGGCCGCGCGGATGGCACGGGGCGTCGCGGCGGCGGACGCGGTGCGGATCCGGATCGACCCGCCGGACATCGGCTGAGGGGTGCGCGTGCCCCTCGGCCGCGGGCCCGGTGCGCTCGAACGCCGGCGGGCCGGAGTTCCGCTGCGCGGAGTCCGGCCCGCCGGCGTGCGGAGCCGCTGGGAGCGGGCGGAGGGCGGGTGCAGCACACGCCCCGCGGGGTCGGTGCCGTCGGGGGTCGGCGTCCCGGCGGCGCGGCCCCGGTCAGCCGTTGCGGGGTCCCGGGAACGCCGACTGGCGGGCGGCCGGGGCGGCGGCGGCCTGGGTGTCCTCGCGCACGGGCTGCGGGGGCACCGAGCGGGCCGCCGGGATGGTGGGCAGCGGGCCCAGGGTCCGCGTCGTGGTGCCCTCGGCCAGCGGCTCCGCGGACTCGGCGGCCTGCGCGCGGCGGGCCCCGTAGCGGCGGTGCACGGCCTGCTTGGTGACGCCGAGCGCGGAGCCCACGGCGTCCCACGAGAAGCCGAGGGAGCGGTCGAAGTCCACCGCCGCGGTGACCAGCGTCTCGACGCTGTCCCGCAGCTCCTGGGCGAGCCGCACGGTGGGCGCGGGGGCCCTGCCGTAGACGACGAAGCCCGTGGACGGCCCGGAGCGGCGCGGGCGGTACACGTTGCCCAGCTGGGCGGTGAGGGTGCGCAGAGCGTCCACCTGTCGGCGAACCCGCTCGATGTCCCGCACCAGGAGGTGCAGGCTGGCCCGTGCTTGGGCGTCATGAGTGGCGTGGTCGGCCATGAAGAAGCCTCTCGAACCGGTGCTGGAGAGCGGATCGGGCCGCAGACACCGTTCTCATTCGCGGCCCGTTTCGGTCAATCTGCCTTGACCAACGCGCCATACCGCGAGGAAGTCACGCTCCGGGGGCGTGTCGGCATATGCGAGAGGCGCGCGTGTGTGCGTACGCCCCCCGCGGCACCGCAGGTGGGCGGGCGGGGGCGGGCCCCATAGACTGGTGTGCTGCTGACAGCCGAGATAGCGAGGTAGGACCCCAGTGAAGCTCGTCTTCGCAGGCACCCCCGAGGTCGCCGTGCCCGCCCTGGACGCCCTGATCGCCTCCGGGCGGCACGAGGTAGCCGCCGTCGTCACCCGGCCCGACGCCCCGGCCGGCCGCGGCCGCCGGCTCGTCGCCAGCCCGGTCGCCGAGCGCGCCGAGGAGGCCGGGATCGAGGTCCTCAAGCCCGCGCGGCCGCGCGACGAGGACTTCCAGGCCCGGCTGCGCGAGATCGCCCCCGACTGCTGCCCGGTCGTCGCCTACGGGGCGCTGCTCCCCAAGAGCGCCCTGGACATCCCCCGCGAGGGATGGGTCAACCTGCACTTCTCCCTGCTGCCCGCCTGGCGCGGCGCGGCCCCCGTCCAGCAGTCGATCATGGCGGGGGACGAGGTCACCGGCGCCTCCACCTTCCGCATCGAGGAGGGGCTGGACACCGGCCCCGTCTTCGGGGTCCTCACCGAGGGGATCCGTCCGACCGACACCAGCGGCGACCTGCTGACCCGGCTCGCCTTCGCCGGCGCCGGACTGCTGGCCGCGACCATGGACGGCATCGAGGACGGCACCCTGCGCGCCGTCCCGCAGTCCGCCGAGGGGATCTCGCTCGCGCCGAAGATCACGGTCGAGGACGCGCGCGTCGACTGGAACGCCCCCGCGCTGCGCGCCGACCGCGTGGTGCGCGGCTGCACGCCCGCCCCGGGCGCGTGGACCGTCTTCCGCGGCGAGCGGCTCAAGCTGATCTCCGTCGGGCTGGTCGCCGACCGCACCGACCTCGCGCCGGGCGTGCTGGCCCCGGCCAAGAACAACGTGTACGTCGGCACCGGCTCGCACGCCGTCGAGCTGCTGTGGGTGCAGCCGCAGGGCAAGAAGCCGATGAAGGGCGCCGACTGGGCCCGCGGGGTGCGGATCGCTCCCGGCGAGCGCCTGGGCGCGGCCGACGTAGGCTGATTGCGCGACCGGTCCGCCACCCGCGCGGGCCCCGCAGTACCCCGTGATCCACCACCGCAGTACCTCGTAACCCCGGAGCACCTTTCACGTGAGCGAACAGCCCCGTCGTCGTCCCGCCGCCGCAGGCGCCGGCAAGCCGTCCGGCAAGCAGGGCGGCCGTCCGGCCAAGCCGTACCGCCGGCCCCAGAAGGACCCCGTCCGGATGCTGGCCTTCGAGGTGCTGCGGGCGGTGGACGAGCGCGACGCCTACGCCAACCTCGTGCTGCCCCCGCTGCTGAAGAAGGCCCGCCAGGACGAGAGCTTCCAGGCGCGCGACGCGGCCCTGGCCACCGAGCTGGTCTACGGCACCCTGCGCCGCCAGGGCACCTACGACGCGGTGATCAAGGCCTGCATCGACCGGCCGCTGCGCGAGGTCGACCCGCCGGTGCTGGACGTGCTCTCGCTCGGCGCCCACCAGCTGCTCGGCACCCGCATCCCCACGCACGCCGCGGTCTCGGCCAGCGTCGAACTGGCCCGCGTGGTGCTCGGCGACGGCCGCGCCAAGTTCGTGAACGCCGTGCTCCGCAAGATCTCCGCGCACGACCTGGACGACTGGCTGGAGCGGGTCGCGCCGCCGTACGAGGACGACGCCGAGGAACACCTCGCGATCTACCACTCGCACCCCCGCTGGGTCGTCAGCGCCCTGTGGGACGCCCTGGGCGGGGGCCGCGCCGGGATCGAGGACCTGCTCGAAGCCGACAACGAGCGGCCCGAGGTCACCCTGGTGGCCCGTCCGGGCCGGTCCACGTCCCAGGAGCTGCTGGAGGCCGTCGGCGAGGACTCGGCGCTGCCGGGGCGCTGGTCCCCGTACGCGGTACGGATGGCCGAGGGCGGCGAGCCGGGCGCGCTGGAGGCCGTCCGTGAGGGCCGCGCCGGCGTGCAGGACGAGGGCAGCCAGCTGGTGGCGATGGCCCTGGCCGCCGTGCCCGTCGAGGGGCGCGACGCGCGCTGGCTCGACGGCTGCGCGGGTCCCGGCGGCAAGGCGGCGCTGCTGGGTGCGCTGGCCGCGCAGCGCGGAGCCTTCCTGCTGGCTTCGGAGAAGCAGCCCCACCGGGCCCGGCTCGTGGAGCGCGCGCTCGCCGGGAACCCGGGCCCCTACCAGGTCATCGCGGCCGACGGCACCCGGCCCCCGTGGCTGCCCGGCTCCTTCGACCGCGTGCTCGTGGACGTGCCCTGCTCCGGTCTGGGCGCGCTGCGGCGCCGCCCCGAGGCCCGCTGGCGGCGTCGCCCCGAGGACCTGGAGGGCTTCGCGCCGCTCCAGCGCGGCCTGCTGCGCGAGGCCCTCGCCGCGGTGCGCGTCGGCGGCGTCGTGGGCTACGCGACCTGCTCCCCGCACCTGGCGGAGACCCGGGTGGTCGTGGACGACGTCCTCAAGGGCCGGGGCGCCGGCGCCCGGGCGGTGTCGGCCGAACTGATCGACGCCCGCCCGTACATGGCGGGCGTCCCCGCCCTCGGCGACGGCCCCGACGTCCAGCTGTGGCCGCACCTGCACGGCACGGACGCGATGTACCTCGCCCTGCTGCGCCGCACGGCATAGCCGCGCCCCGTGCCGAAGGGCCGCACCGGGGATCCGGTGCGGCCCTTCGGCGCCCTACGCGAGGTCGCCGGTGGCGGCCAGGCGGTGCCAGAACGCGGTGATCATCGCCTCGTCGATCTCCGGGAACGTCACCCCGAGGGCTTCCAGCCTCTCTGCGGTCCGCCGGCTGCGGAAGGTGTCGACGGCCGGGGCGGGTTTCGTCACCAGGGTGCGCGCGTACTCCTCGAACGCGTCCAGGTACGGCAGGAAGGGCAGCTCGCGGCCCGCCTCGCCGGCGTCCCGGAGCGCGCCCAGCCACTCCCCGAGCGGGACCTCCCGGGTGTGCGTCCCGTGCAAGGAGTCGTACACGCGGAGGAAGTCCAGGGCGTGTACCGGACGGACGTGGTGGAGGTGCCGGACGCCGGCCGTGCCGGTGGGCTCCCGGTCGAGGACCAGGGCGGCCAGGGCGCGCGCCGCGACGTCCGCCGGCAGCAGGTCCGCCCAGGCCACCGCGTCGCGCGGGACGCTGCCGAGCGCGGCGCAGGTGGTCAGCAGGCGGCAGTACATGTCGTCCGGGTTGACCGCCCCGTGGCGGGAATCGGCCCAGACGCGGCCGAGCCGGTAGACACGGGCGTCGGCGCCCCGGGCGACGGCGTGCCCCACCATCCGGTCGGCGACCCATTTGCCGGCGGCGTAGCCGTCCGCGAGCGGGTGCGTCTCGTCCGCCGTGTCGGAGTCCTCGGTGATCAGCCGGGGCTCCGCTCCGGCGCGGAAGAGGCCCAGGGAGGAGAGGTGGTGCACGCGCGTGGCGCCGCCCTCCGCCGCGAGCCGCAGCAGCTCCCGGGTCCCGTCGACGTTCGCCGCCTTCAGCCGCTCGTACGGGGAGAGGTGGTGGACGTGGGCGCCCGAGTGGACGATCGCGTCCACCGCCCCCTCGCCGTGCGCCAGTTCCCGCCAGGTCCGCGCGTCGAGGCCGACCGACGGACGGGCCAGGTCGCCGGGCAGGACCCGCACGCGCGGGTCGTCCGCGAGGGGTCCCAGGCCGTAGGAGACGGCGACCCCGTTCACCCGGGCGCGGGCCGCCTCCGGTGATTCCGCCCGGACCAGGCAGAGCAGCTCGGCGCCGGTCCGCGCGGTCCGCGTCAGCAGCTCCCGCAGCAGGAAGGCGCCGACGAACCCGGTGGCCCCGGTGAGGAGGATCCGGCGCGGTTCCCGGCCGGCCCCGTCGGGGGTCGGCGCGGGGAAGCGCAGCCCCGGGTCGAGCCAGGCGTCGGCGTCGCCGGCCACGGCGACCGGGCCGGGGGTGCGGCCCGCCCGGCGGTCCTCGACCAGGGCGGCCAGGTCGCCTGCGGTGGGTGCCGCGAGGAACTCGCGCACCCCTACGCGTACGCCCAGTTCCGCCGACACCCTCGCCAGCAGCCGGACCACCAGCAGGGAATGCCCGCCCAGTGCGAAGAAGTCCTCGTCCGCCGCGACCCCGGACACCGCGAGGACCTCGGCGAACACCGCGCACAGCCGGGTCTCCAGCCCGGTGATGGGCGCGCGGCCCGTGGCGGCGGGGGTGTGGTCGGGCACCGGGAGTGCCTTGTGGTCGAGCTTCCCGTTGAAGGTCACCGGCAGTCCGTCCAGGAACACGAAGGCGGACGGGACCATGTGGGCCGGCAGGAAGCCCTCCAGGAAGCGGCGGGCGTGGGCGGTGGTGGCCTCCGGCGCGTAGCGGGCGGGGTTGGCGTCGAAGGCGACCTCCACGCTGCCGTCGTGCGCGCGGTCGTAGACGTTGACGCTCAGGTCGTCGACGGGCCCGGTGGCCAAGCCGCGGGGGACCACGGGGCAGTCGCCGAAACGCACCCCGTGGTCGTACGAGACCACGTTCACCACCGGCCCGAACAGGGCCCCGGTGCCGGCGGTACGGAGGTCCCGCGCGAGGTCCTCGTAGCGGTGGCGCTGGTGGCGCACGGCGCCCCGCACGGTGTCGGCGACCTGCCGGAACAGGTCGCCGAGGGAGGTGTCGGAATCCACCCGGAGGCGGATCGGCAGGATGTTGGACGTCATGCCCGGGACGGCCTTCGCGGGCGCGCCGGTCCGGCCCGGGGCGGGCATGCCGAGCACGAGGTCCCCGGCTCCCGTCATCCGGTGCAGGCAGACGGCCGTGGCGGCGATGACCAGGCCCGACAGGCTCGTGCGGAAGCCGCGGGCGGCCCCCTTCAGGGCCGTGACCTCCCGCGCCCCGATCCCTTCGAGGTGCCGCAGGGGCGGTTGGAGGTCGCGCAGCGGGCGGCGCCCGCTCAGGGTGACCGCCTCCGGGCGTCCGGCGAGGACTCCGTGCCAGTACTCCGCGTCGACGCGGTGGTCCTCGCCGGCCCGGTAGGCGGCGTCGGCGGCCACCAGGACCTCGTGGTGCGCGAGGGCGCCCTCCTCTGCGGAGCCGCCGGCGAGGAGGGCGTTGTAGACCCCGGCGACCCGCTTCGCGATGACCGCGCCGCTGAGCCCGTCGACGGCGATGTGGTGGATGCGGTGGTACCACAGGTGCCGGTCGTCGGACTCCCGGAAGAGAGCCTCGGTGAACAGCGGGCGCGCGAGGCCGCCGGGTCCGGCCAGGTCCTCGCGCATCCACCGTACGGCGGCGGCGCGCGGGTCCGTCTCGCCGCTCACGTCCACGAAGTGCAGCGGCCAGTCCTCGGTGACCTCCACGCGCTGGGTCACGCCGCCGTCGGTCTCCCGGTCGAAGACCAGGTGCATGCACTCGGACTCGGCCACCGCGCGACGCAGCGCGCGGGCGAAGAGTTCCGGGTCGAACGCACCGGTGATCTCCAGGTACTCGCCCGTCTGGTAAGCGGCGCTCTCCGGCTCCAGTTGCTGGCCGTACCAGACGTATCGCGGATCCACCGCGCGGTCGGGCCGCCCCGCGGGAGGGTCGCCCGAGTTCCGGGGCCGTGGCCGGAAGTGGCCGGGGGGCATGGCAGGCTTGGGGCATGGCCGTTCAGATCAATCCCAGCATCCTGTCCGCCGACTTCGCCCGTCTCGCCGACGAGGCGCGGGCCGTCGAGGGGGCCGACTGGCTGCACGTCGACGTCATGGACAACCATTTCGTCCCGAACCTCACCCTCGGCGTCCCGATCGTGGAGTCCCTGAGCCGCGCCACGGACATCCCGCTGGACCTGCACCTGATGATCGAGGACCCGGACCGCTGGGCGCCGCAGTACGTGGAGGCCGGCGCCGGTTCCGTTACCTTCCACGCCGAGGCCGCGGCGGCCCCGGTGCGGCTCGCGCGGGAGATCCGGGCCAAGGGGGCCCGCGCGGCGATGGCGCTCAAGCCCGGCACCCCGATCGAGCAGTACGAGGACATCCTCCCCGAGCTCGACATGGTGCTGATCATGACGGTCGAGCCGGGCTTCGGCGGCCAGTCCTTCCTCGACATCATGCTCCCCAAGGTCCGCCGGACCCGGGAGCTGATCGCCAAGCACGGGCTGGACCTGTGGCTCCAGGTCGACGGCGGGGTCTCGGCCTCCACCATCGAGCGGGTCGCGGAGGCCGGCGCGGACGTGTTCGTCGCGGGCAGCGCGGTCTACGGGGCGGTCGACCCGGCCGCCGCGGTGCGGACCCTGCGCGAGCAGGCGGGTGCGGCGATCGCCGCCGCCCCCTGGGCGTGCGACCACTGAGCGAGGCTTGATGAACAGCTCGGTGAACGGAAGCCGTCCAGGCTGATCAACGGCCGTCGGATCTGACAGGATGAACGGCGAGTCGAGAGTGTGAACACGACAGTGTGAACAGCAGTGAGGAGAACGCGGTGTCTGCAATGTCGGCGGGACGGTCAGCCCTGCGGATGGGACCCGCGGAGCTGGTGCAGGCGGCGGCCATGGCACGCCGCTTCTACCTGGAGGGCAAGTCCAAGATCCAGATCGCCGAGGAGTTCGGCGTGAGCCGCTTCAAGGTGGCCCGGGTCCTGGAGACCGCCCTCGAACGCGATCTCGTACGCATCGAGATCCGGGTGCCGGCCGAACTGGACGCGGAGCGTTCCGACGCGCTCCGCGCCAGGTACGGGCTGCGGCACGCCGTCGTGGTGGAGTCGCCGGCCGACGCCACCGAGGACGCTCCGGACCCGGAGAACCTCGGCGCGGTCGCCGCCGACCTGCTCGGCGAGCTCGTCAACGAGGGCGACGTGCTCGGGCTGGCGTGGGGGCGCTCCACCATCCACATGGCCGCCTCCCTGCACCGGCTGCCCCCCTGCACCGTGGTCCAGCTGACGGGCGTGTACGACGCCGGGACGGCCGAGCGCGGTTCCGTGGAGGCCGTACGCCGGGCCGCGCAGGTCTCCGGCGGGGACGCGCACCCGATCTACGCCCCGATGCTGCTGCCCGATCCGGCGACCGCGGCCGCCCTGCGCAGCCAGACGGGCATCGCGCGGGCCTTCGAGTACTTCGACAAGGTGACGGTCGCCGCCGTCTCGATCGGCTCCTGGGAGCCCGGCATCTCCACCGTCCACGACATGCTGACCGACG
Source organism: Streptomyces lavendulae subsp. lavendulae (assembly GCF_002803845.1). Taxonomy (GTDB): domain Bacteria; phylum Actinomycetota; class Actinomycetes; order Streptomycetales; family Streptomycetaceae; genus Streptomyces; species Streptomyces lavendulae. The sequence continues at coordinate 6,732,077 of NZ_CP024985.1, forward strand.
AGGAGCGGGCGCACTACGCCTCCCTCGGCGTCGCCGCGGAGATGTCCGCGCACCTTTTCGACTCGGAAGGCCGAAGGGTCGGCCGCGACCTCGGCGAGCGGTGCATCACCGTCGAGGCGGACCGGCTGCGCCGGATCCCCGAGGTCGTGGCGATCGCGGGCGGCCTGCGCAAGGCCTCGGCGATCGGGGCGGTGCTCCGCTCCGGGCTGGTGACCAGCCTCGTCACGGACACGGCGGTCGCGGACTACCTGCTCACCGAGTCCGCTCCCGGGCTGCGTCCGGCGCTCGACCGGGCCGACCCGGACGACTGACGGGCGGCCGCGCCGGCCGGTGATCGGGCCGGTGATCCGGATGGTGGTGCAATCGAGACCCGAACAGCGGACCGCGGGGCGGCCCCGGGGGCGCATACTGGCTTTGATGACTAAGTCAGCAGTACCTCGCCGCCATTTGCCGTCCAGCCCGTTCAAGGCCCCCGTGGAACCGCCGCTCCGGCAGTTCAGCGTCGGCGACCGGGTGAGTCACGACGAGCACGGCCTCGGCCGTGTCGTCGGGATCGAGGAGGGGATCGCCGTCCTCGTCGACTTCGGGTCGGTCCAGAAACGAATCCTGAGTCCCTACACCAAGATGTCCGCGCTCTGAGCCCGTCGGGGCTCTGACGCCATCAGGCGATTCGCGAGCGAATCGGATATTTGGCACGATCGGTGCATGATCTTTCGGAACGTGCCCCGGTCGTTGCTGCGCGTGCTCGGGGCGCTGTTCCTGTGCGCCGTACTGGCCGGTGCGGCGGGCTGCGGCGGGAAGCCCGCACGGCCGCCCGCCGCCAGCGCGGGTACGGGTGCCACCGCGGGTGCCCGTGACGTCCCGGGGTGGGCCAGGGGGATGGCCGTCGTACGGGCCGACGCGCTCCCGCAGCAGGCGCGCGAGGTGCTGGCCCTGATCGACAAGGGCGGCCCGTACGCGTACCGGCAGGACGGGACCGTCTTCGGGAACTTCGAGAAGGTCCTGCCGAAGCAGAAGCGCGGCTACTACCACGAGTTCACCGTGCGGACCCCGGGCGAACGCGACCGCGGGGCCCGGCGGATCGTGACCGGCGGTGGCGGCGAGTTCTACTACACGGACGACCACTACCAGACCTTCAGGGCGGTTCTCCGATGAGCCTGGACCCGCAGCCCCTCGCCCCCGCACTGGCCGCCGCCGAGGAGGCGGGCTGGGCCGTCGTACGGCTGGACCTGGACGGCGTACGGAGCAAGGCCGCGCTGATGCGCCGCTGCGCCGCCGCCCTGCACGCGCCGGACTGGTTCGGCGGGAACTGGGACGCGCTGGCCGACGTACTGGTCGATCTGTCCTGGCTGCCGCCGGCGCCCGGGAGGCTGCTCGTGGTGAGTTCCTGGCGCGGGTACGCGGCCGAGCGTCCGGAGGACTGGGAGACGCTGCGGGAGGTCCTGGAGGAGGCCGTCGACTTCTGGCGCGAGGCGGACGAGGGGGCCGTACCGCTGACGGTGCTGCTGGCCGGGTCCGCCCCGGACGGGGCGCCGTCCCGTCCCCGCCGGGACTGAGGGCCGGAAAAGCGCGTGGGGGCGGCCGCGGCCGCCCCCACGGTGCCTACCCGTCCGCCCCGGCCTTGGGGACCCACGGCGGGGTCTGGCCCCAGGACCAGACCGGGATCTTCGCCGCGTCCACCGGCGGCGGGTTGGGGCCCGAGTAGATCAGGGCCATCCGGGTGCCCCACTCGATGTAGTAGACGAACACCGCCCGGAACTCCGGGTCCGTCGGGAGGCCGACCTCGTCGGCCGTGTCCAGCAGCAGGTCCACCCAACGGCGGCGCTGCTTCTCGGTGATGCCGCGCCCCAGGTGCTTGGTGGCCATGTGCTGGTGGCCGCCGTGGTGCGCCGAGTACTCCGCCGGACCGCCGAAGACCTCCGACAGCCAGACGGCGACGTGCTGGGGGTGCTCCGAGTCCATGCCCGCGAAGACCGGGGCCAGGATCTCGTCCTGCAGGGCGTGCGCGTAGAAGACGTCGGTGAGGCGGCGCAAGGCCTCCGCACCGCCCATCCACTCGTAGATCGTGGGCGTGGTGCTCATGACTGACCGGCGGCCTTCCCCGGACCCACCACACCGGTCACGAGGTAGTGCTGCATCTCCTCGATGGCCGTCACGTACGGGCGGATCGCGCTGAAGAACGCCGGGAAGTGCTCACCCTTGCGGAAGCCGTTCAGGTGGGCGTCGATCGAGGTCCAGCGGATGCGGAGGATGTAGCGCTCCTTCTCCTCCTCGCAGCGGGCCAGCTCGTAGTCGATGCACTCGGGCGAGGCGGCCAGGGCCTCGGCGGCCCTCGCGTACGCCTCCTCGAACGCCTTCTGGTCCTGCGAGGCGATGCGGTAGCGGATGTACTCGACGGTCGTGGTCATGGTGTGCGTGCCTCTCCCTGGGATCAAGGTGGTCCCGGCTACCCTTCCGGGATCATGCGTGCCCGGCGAGGGGTTCCTCTACTCGGGCTGCGACTTCTGGATGTCCGGGCCCTGGGAGCGGACCTCCCGCACCTTGTCGAGGGACTCGCGCAGCTCGGCGAGCCAGGTGTCGGTGTTGCTCCCGACGAGGCGGACGCACCAGGCCAGGGCGTCCGCCCGGCTGCGCGCCACGCCCCCGGCGACGAGGGTGTCGAGCACCTGGCGCTCGGACTGGCGCAGCCGGGTCATGACGGGGACGGCGAGGTGGGTGAAGAGGGTGGTCTCCTCACCCGAACGGACGCCCCAGGCGACCTTGCGGCGGTAGAGCTCCTCCGCCTCCCGGGCGACCTCGATGCGCTGCTCGCGGGTGCGTTCGCGGAACTCCTTGACCGACTCGGCCGCCGGGACGGTGCCGACGACCGTGATCTCCTCCCGGTCGACGGTGACCGAGACGAGGGACTCGTAGACGTCCACCGGCAGGCGCTCGGCGAACCACGCGCGGAGCTTCTCGCTCTGTTCGGCTGTAATCATGTAATCAACGTTGCATCCGCTCTCCTCTTGATCGCAAGGGCCGGGGCGTTCGCTCTCAGCCCATCGAGCGGTAGCGGTGGATCAGCGACACCGCCATGGCGCCCTCGCCGACGCCCGAGGCGACCCGCTTGACCGAGTGGGCCCGTACGTCGCCCGCCGCGAAGACCCCGGGGACGCTGGTCTCCAGCGGGTAGGGGGCGCGCTCCAGGCTCCACTCCGCCGGGAGTTCGCCGCCGTTGGCGATCAGGTCGGAGCCGGTGAGGACGAAGCCGTACTCGTCGCGCTCCACCACCCCGGCCAGCCAGTCGGTGTGCGGGCGGGCGCCGATGAAGGTGAACATGAACCGGGCCGGGGTCACCGTGTCCGCGCCGGTGTCGCCGTCGTGCAGGGTGATCCGCTCCAGGTGCTCGCCGCCGTCCAGCGCGACCACCGTCGTGCGCACCCGGACCTCGATGTTCGGGGTCCGCTCGATCTCGTCGATCAGGTAGCGGGACATGCTCGCGTCCAGGGAGGCGGCGCGCACCAGGATGGTCACGCGGGCCGCGTACTTGGCGAAGTGGACGGCGGCCTGCCCGGCCGAGTTGGCGCCGCCCACGATGAACACGTGCTGCGAGATGCAGGCCGAGCTCTCCGTGGTGGCCGCGCCGTAGTACAGCCCCGCGCCCTCGAACCGGTCCGCGCCGGGGGCGTCGAGCCGGTTGTACGAGACCCCGGTCGCCAGCAGCACCGTCTCGGCGCTGATCTCCGTACCGTCCGCCAGGGTGAGGATCTTCGCCGGGTCGTCCCGGGTCAGGGAGACCACCTCGACCGGGTGCAGGATCTCGGCGCCGAACCGGGAGGCCTGGATGGTGGCCCGGCGGGTGAGGTCCCCGCCGGAGAGGCCCGAGGGGAAGCCGAGGTAGTTCTCGATCAGGCTGGAGGTGCCGGCCTGGCCGCCCGGGGCGCGGGAGTCCAGCATCAGCGTGGACAGCCCCTCGGAGGCCGCGTACACCCCGGCGGCGAGCCCGGCGGGCCCGGCTCCGACGATGACGCACTCGTAGTGCGGGCGGGAGGCGGTGGTGGCCAGGCCGAGGCGCCGGGCCAGCTCGGTGTCGCTCGGCGCGGAGAGCACCGATCCGTCCGGGAAGCGAACCAGGGGGAGCGCGGCGTCCGCCTGCGCGGCGGCGATCACCGTCAGGGCCTCGGGGTCGCGCTCCACGTTCAGGAAGCGGAACGGCTGTCCGTTGCGGGTGAAGAAGTCCCGCACGGCATGCGTGCCCGGGGAGACCAGGTGCCCGGCGACGATGATCCCGTCGTACGCCGGCCGGTAGGTGGCCAGCCAGTCGGACAGCAGGTCGTCCAGGACCGGGAAGAGCCGCTCGTGGGGCGGGTCCCAGGGCTTGAGCAGGTAGTAGTCCAGCCGCACCCGGTTGATGGCGGTGATCGCGGCATCGGTCTCCGCGTACGCCGTGAGCAGGACCCGGCGGGCGTCCGGGAAGCGGCTGACGGCCTCCAGCAGGAACTCCACGCCGGTCACGTCGGGCATCCGCTGGTCGACGAGGAACAGGGCCGGGTCGTGACCGCGCTCGTCGAGGGAGTCCAGGATCTTCAGGGCGTCGGCCGCGGAGGAGGCGCCGAGGACCCGGTAGCGGTCGCCGTAGGCGCTGCGCAGGTCCCTGCGGACGGCGCGCAGCACCTGCGGGTCGTCGTCCACGGCCAGGATGACCGGCTTGCGGCTCTCCGCGCGCTCGGTGGCCGCCCCGGCCGGGGCGTCGGAGGCGGAGGCGGAGGCGGAAACGGAGGCGGAGGCGGGGGCGGCGGGGGCGGGGGCGGTGGCGCCCTCCCGGGCCGCGCTCACGCCGGGTCCAGCATCAGCTTGTCGGCGTAGCACCAGGCCCAGTCCTCACCGGGCTCGTGCGAGGCCGCGATCGGGTGCTCGGTGGTCCGGTAGTGCCGTGTGGCGTGACGGTTCTTCGACGAGTCGCAGCAGCCGACGTGCCCGCAGCTCAGGCACATCCTCAGGTGCACCCAGCTGTCACCGGACCGCAGGCACTCCTCGCAGCCCTCGGCACTGGCCTTCACCGGACGTATTTGGTCGATGTGTGTGCACAACAGGTCCATCGTCATCGTCCCCGTCCCTCTCCTCGCGCACTCGTGCTCTCCGGCCCGCCCGGGGTCCACGGCGCGTCCAGACCATAAGTCGGGGATCCGGGAAAGGTTCATCGATCCGGCCGATGTCAGGAAGTCCGGCGGGTACTTCATGACCTCGCGGGACGACTAGGTGAGGTGCCCGGACCACCTTGCCCGCTACCTCACGAAGTCGCATTCAGGCCCTTTGACGCGGGCCCCGGGCGCACGCAGTGTGGGGGACGCCAACGACAACAGGCGGCGCCTGGAGGAATCTGTGAGCAGAAAGATTCTGGTCATTGTCTCCGAACACGGTTACTGGGCCGAGGAACTGATCGGTCCCGTATCGAAGTTCGACGAGCGGGGCTATGAGACCGTATTCGCGACGCCGACCGGAAAGCGTGCCCACGCACTTCCGCCGAGCCTCGACGCGAACTACGTCGACCCCCCGCTGGGCCGCTCGGTGACCACCGAGGAGAACGCCCGGCTGGGCCGCGAGTTCGAGCAGTCGAGCCGGCTCGACTCGCCGCTCGACATCGAGGCCTGGGTGCCCGAGCGCCCGTACACGAGCGACGAGGGCTATCTGCGCAAGCTGGAGCAGTACCACCGCGACCTGGACAAGCTCGACGCCGACATCGCGGACTTCGACGCGATCCTCATCGTCGGCGGCAGCGGCCCCATCGCCGACCTCGCCAACAACGAGCGCGTGCACGCCCTGATCCTGGCCTTCCACAAGGCCGGCAAGGTCGTGGCCGCCGAGTGCTACGGGGTCGCCTGCCTGGCCTTCGCCCGGGACTGGGACGACCGCAAGAGCATCATCCGGGGCAAGCACGTGACCGGCCACTGCAAGGAGTACGACTACAAGGACGGCACCGGATTCCTCGGTACCGACTTCAACATGGGCCCGCCCCCGTATCCGCTGGAGTACATCCTGCGCGATGCCACGGGCCCGCGCGGCGCCTATCACGGGAATTTCGGCAAGCCGGTCTCCGTGATCGTCGACTTCCCCTTCGTGACGGGACGTTCGACCCCCGACTCCTACCTCACCGGACAGAAGATCGTGGAAGTCCTGGAAGACGGCCTCACCCGCTACGGCTGGTAATTCTGCGATCCGCGGGAGAAAAGGGGGAATACCGTGAACGCCGAAGCAACTCCCGGCCGGGAAAGGCTGATCGAGCAGTTCAAGGCCGACGGCCTGAAGGTGATGTTCGGAAATCCGGGAACGGTGGAACAGGGATTCCTCGACGCGGTGGACGCGGCGGCGGACTTCCGATACGTCCTCGCGCTCCAGGAGACCGTCGCCGCGGGAATCGCGGACGGCTACGCCCGCGCCACGGGCGGCGCGGCCCTGCTCCAGCTGCACTCCGGCGTGGGTCTGGGCAACGGCATAGGCATGCTCTACCAGTCGCTGCGCGGCCACACCCCGCTCGTCGTGGTCGCCGGTGACGCCGGGGTGCGCTACGACGCCATGGACGCGCAGATGGCCTCCGACCTGGTGGCCATGGCCAGGCCCGTCACCAAGTACGCGACCCGGGTCACCGATCCGCGCTCGGTGCTGCGCACGGTCCGGCGGGCCGTGAAGATCGCCCTCACCCCGCCGCGCGGACCCGTCTTCGTGGCACTGCCCATGGACGTGCTGGACGAGCTCAACTCCGAGCCCGTGCTGCCCGCCACGGTGCCGCTCACCGACGTGGCCCCCTCGCCGGCCTCGGTGGGCCGGGCGGCCGCACTGCTGGCCGGCGCCACCCGGCCGGTGGTCCTGGTCGGGGACGGGGTGGCGCTCTCCGGGGCGCAGGCCGAACTCGTGGCCGTCGCCGAACTGCTGGGCGCCGACGTCTTCGAGGTCGACTCCTCCGAGGTGAACATCGCCGCCTCGCACCCGCTGAGGCGCGGCCAGACGGGCCACATGTTCGGCCCGCACAGCAAGGAGCTGGTGGGGAACGCGGACGCGGTGCTGATCGTGGGCACCTACGTCTTCCCTGAGGTGTTCCCCGAGCTGGAGAACCCCTTCCGACCGGGCGCGAAGGTCGTGCACATCGACCTCAACGCCTACGAGATCGCCAAGAACCACCCCGTGGACCTGGGGCTGGCCGCCGACCCGCGCCACGCGCTGCGCGCGCTGGCCGGCGTACTGGAGCAGCGGCTGACCCCGGCGCAGCGGGCCGCAGCGGCCGCCCGGCTGGACGTACGGACCCGGGAGCGGGCCCGCGCGGAGCTCGCGGCGGACGACGACGGCACGCCGATGGCCGTCTTCCTGCGGACGCTGGCCGAGCGCACCGGCCGGGACCTGATCGTCTTCGACGAGGCGCTGACCACCTCGCCGCTGGTGACCCGGTACCTGCCGCCGGAGCGGCCCGGCGACTACCACCTGACCCGCGGCGGATCGCTGGGCGTGGGCTTCCCGGGGGCGGTCGGCGCCAAGCTCGCCCACCCGGACCGGCTCGTCGTCGGCTTCGCGGGCGACGGCGGCACGATGTACACCCACCAGGCCCTGTGGACGGCGGCCCGGTACGGGATCGACGCCAAGTTCGTGGTCTGCAACAACCGCAAGTACCGCCTCCTCGACGACAACATCGCCCAGTACTGGCGCGAGCGGGACATCGCCGAGCACCCCTACCCGGGTTCCTTCGACCTCGCGCACCCCGAGATCGACTTCGCGGGCCTGGCCAGGGCGCTGGGCGCCGACGGAACCCGCGTGGAGAAGCCGGACGAGGCGGTGGCCGCCGTCGCGCGGATGCTGGCGCACCCCGGCCCGTACCTCGTCGACATCCAGATCTGACCCGAGCGACACCCCACGGACAGGAGGAGACCGCATGCCCGCCGAGCGGCTGACCGAGGACGCGATCCGCACCTTCGCCGAGAACTGGTACGTGGCGCTGGACCGCCACCTCCCGCTGGAGCAGGTCCTCGCCCTCATCACCGAGGACCTGGAACTCAAGGTCCCCGAGGACACCTTCCTCGGCCACCAGGGCTTCGGCCGCTGGTACGAGGCCGTCACGAACCGGTTCTTCGACGAGGTGCACACGGTCACCAAGGTGGAGCCGGTCATCGAGGGCGACCGGGCGATCGTCCGGGTCATCGTCAACTGGCAGTTCAAGATCTGGGACGCGCCGGCCGCCCGCAGCGAGTGGGGTGGCTTCGACGCCGACCAGACCTGGACCGTGGTGGCCGGCCCGGACGGGCCGCTGATCAAGCAGTACACCGTCAACGACCTGGCGCCGATGCCCGGTTCGGTCTCGCTCTGAGAGGACGGCCACGATGAGCGAAGTGACCCGCGAGCGGGTCGAGGCCGCCTACCGCGCCCTCGGCTCCGGAGACCGCGCGCGCATCCTGGAGTACTACTCCGAGGACCTGCGCTGGCTGGTGCCGGGCAACCACCCCCTCGCCGGCTGGTACGAGAGCCTCGACGCCTTCCTGGAGCTGATGGGCCAGACCCACAAGCTCACGGGCGGCACCTTCCGGATGGACCTGGAGGCGGTCCTGGTCGGCGAGGACTGCAGCGCCGACGTGTGCCGCAACGTCGCCCTGAGGGACGGCGCGGACCCGGCGAGCACCACCCCGTACGAGCGGATGGACTACCCGGTCTTCCACTTCATGCGCTGGCGGGACGGCCGGATCGTCGAGGGCCGCGACGGCCTCTTCGGCGACACCGCCTCCGCCTTCAGCCAGTTCTGGGCGCCCTTCGCGCCGGACGGAACCCGCAGGGACCGATAGGGGGATGACTGCAGTGAGCGCGACGGACGAGGCCCGAACGATCCTCACGAAGTACTACGAGTACGCCAACGCCGGGGACTGGGACCGCTGGTGCGACCTGTTCGCCGAGGACCAGGTCATGGACGAACAGCTGGCCGGACACATCGAGGGCCTGGAGACCCTGCGCTCGATGATGAAGGGCATGGGGACCATGTACCGGGTCTTCCGCAACGAGCCCGTGCACTTCCTCGTCGACGGGGAGAAGGCCGCCGCCGTCTCCCACCTCACCGCCGTCAGTGCCTCCGGCGAGGCGATCGAGGCCGAGGTCATGAACTTCTTCCGGATCGTGGACGGACGCATCGCCTACATGGCGAACTACCACGACACCGTCCCCTTCCAGGTGCTGGGCCAGGACTGAGGGGCAGGAGCGCACCCGTGGCCACAGAGCAGTACGACTACGTGATCGTCGGCTCCGGCACCGCCGGCAGCGTCCTCGCGAACCGCCTCTCCGAGGACCCGGACGTCTCGGTCCTGGTCCTGGAGGCGGGCGGTTCCCGGATCCCGCCCGAGGTGGACGACCCGTCCTCCTGGTACAAGCTGCTGGGCGGGCCCGTCGACTGGGGCTACACCAGCGTCCCGCAGCCGGGCCTGGCCGGGCGCCGTACGTACGAACCGCGCGGCAAGGCCCCCGGCGGCAGCAGCAACCTCTACATCATGATGCACATCCGGGGCCACGCCTCGGACTTCGACAACTGGGCCTACCAGGGCGCGGCCGGCTGGGCGTACGAGGACGTGCTCCCGTACTTCGCCCTCCTGGAGGGCCAGGAGGACCCCACCGCGCCCACCACCGGCACCGGCGGCCCGCAACGGGTCACCAACGCCGGCCTGCACGGCCCCAACCCGGTCTCCCGCGCCTTCATCGACGCGGCCGTCGAGCTGGGCCACCAGGAGATCGCCGACTTCAACACCGACGGCCCCCGGCGCGGTCTCTTCGGCACCGGCTGGCACCACATCGACGTGGCCGACGGCCGCCGCCAGGGCACCCTGGCCGCCTACCTGGAACCGGCGCTGGAGCGGTCCAACCTGACCCTGCGCACCAGCGCCCAGACCACCCGGCTGCTCTTCGACGGGGACACCTGCTCCGGCGTCGAGTACGAACAGCTCCGGGCCCCGGCACAGATCCCCGGCCGCACCGTGCGCGACGGCCACAGCCGGGCGGCGGCGCCCGGACGGCACACCGTACGGGCCCGGCGCGAGGTGATCGTGGCCGCCGGGGCGATCGAGTCCCCGAAGCTGCTGCTGCTCTCCGGGATCGGGCACCCGGACCAGCTGGGCGAACACGGCATCGAGGTCACCGCGGACCTGCCCGGGGTCGGGGAGAACTTCCACAACCACGTGCTGACCGGGCTCATGGCCGAGGTCACCCAGGAACTGCCGCCGCCCGCGCAGAACCTCTCCGAGAGCGCTCTGTTCCTGTCCTCGCGGCCCGGTCTGCCGGCCCCGGACCTGCAGATCGCCTTCGTCCACGTCCCGTTCGACGTGATCGTCGGCCAGGACCACCCGAACACCGTGTCCATCCTGCCCGGCGTCGTCCGCCCGGTCTCCCGGGGCTGGATCAGGCTCGCGAGCGCCGATCCGCTGGCCCACCCGCTGATCCACCCGAACTACCTGGGGGACCGGTGGGACCTGGAGCGGATGGTGCAGGGCGTCAGGACCGCCCGGGAGCTCTTCGCGACCTCGGCCTTCTCGCCCTGGTACAAGCAGGAGCTCCAGCCGGGGCCGGGACACGTCTCGGACGAGGAGCTGCGGACCTTCGTGCGGCAGAAGGCGGAGAGCTACCACCATCAGGCCGGCTCCTGCCGCATGGGCATCGACGACCTCTCCGTCGTCGACCCGGAACTGCGGGTGCACGGCGTGCGCAACCTGCGCGTCGTCGACGCGAGCGTGATGCCCGCCGTCCCGTCGGGCAACTGCCACACCGCCATCGCGATGATCGCCGAACGCGCGGCGGACTTCATCGGAGGCCGGAACAGGGGGGAATCCCGTGCCTGACGTGGTCCTGCGCGAGGGCGCGCTGTCCGGGACCCGGATCGCGGTCCTGGTCGAGAGCGACTTCTACGAGCCCGAGATCTTCTACTACCAGCGCCGGTTCGCGGAGGAGGGCGCCCAGGTCGACTTCCTGACCCGGCTGTGGGGGAACGACTCCATCACCTTCACCGGGCACGAGTACCGGGCGCCCTTCACCGCCGACCGCTCCCTGGAGGGGCTGGCCGACGAGGAGCTGCGCGGTTACTCCGCGCTCATCGTGCCCTCGGGCATGGTCGCCGACCGGCTGCGCTACACCGAGGACGTGGACGTGCTGGCCCCGGCGACGGAGCTGCTGCGCCGGGCGTTCGAGGAGCCGACCGTGCTCAAGGGGATCATCTGCCACGGCATGTGGCTGGCGTCCTCGATCCCGGGCAAGGTGCGCGGCCGCAAGGTCGTCTGCCACAACAACCTCATCGGCGACGTCCGCAACATGGGCGCCGAGTACGTGGACGAGGACGTGGTGGTGGACGGCGACCTGGTGACCGGCCGCACCGGAGCCCACCACCACCTCTTCGCCCGCCGGATCATCGAGCTGGTCGCCGCCGGGCGGGGCCGGAGGGCCGGCTGATGCCGGGCGCGATGGTCTGGTCGCACGTGGGCCTCAACTGCGCCGACCAGAAGACCACCGAGGAGTTCTACACCCGCCACTTCGGCTTCACCCGGGCCCGGGTGGTCGACCTGGGAGAAGCCCGGATCGTGTTCCTGCGCAAGGGGGACGCGTACCTGGAGCTCTTCGCGGCCGGAGCCGAGCCGGCCCGTACGGCGCACGAGGACGGCCCGCCGGCCCCGGGCCGGATACGGCACCTGGCCTTCCAGACCGACAGCGTCGACGCCTTCCTCGCGGAGCTGGGCGACGCGGCCGAAGTGACCCTGGGGCCGCTGGACTTCGACGACTTCATCTGCGGATGGCGGACCGTGTGGGTCCGCGATCCCGACGGGGTGATCGTCGAGGTCAGCCAGGGATTCGAGGACGACCGCTCACACGAAAAGGACGGTGCATGACATGGCGGGCACGACCGGCTTCTCCTTCTCCGACACGATCGCGGGCTACGTCGTCCGCTTCGACTCCGGGGCGCGGCTGCTGCGCCTGAAGACCGCGGACGGGCGCGAGTTCGAGGTCTCGCTCGCCGGTGACCCGAGCGCCGAGCTGGTGCGCAACCTGGACGAGCCGTACATCGACGCCTCCGGGCACATCGACGAGATGCTCTCCCCGGGCCGTTTCCTCTTCGTCTACGGGGTCCACTACCCGGAGCGGGACGGAAGGTTCGAGGCCAAGCGGCTGGTGTTCCTGGGCCGCGGGGCCGAGGACTACCGGTTCGAGGAGACCGGCTGGTGGATCAAGCAGATCGAGTCGCTGGCCGACTTCTACAAGCGGGCCCAGTTCGGCGACGGGCCGGTGGACTTCACCGAGTACCGCACCGAGATCCGCCTCGGCGGGGACAAGACCGCCAGCCACGTCCAGGAGACCGACACGATCTCCCGGCTGGTCTACGGCATGGCCTCGGCCTACCTGCTGACCGGCAAGGACGAGTACCTGGAGATCGCCGAGCGCGGCACCGAGTACCTGCGCAAGCACATGCGGGTCGTCGACACCGAGGAGGACGTGGTCTTCTGGTACCACGGCATCAGCGTCGACGGGGACAGCGAGCGCAAGCTGTTCACCTCGGAGTTCTCCGACGACTACGACGCGATCCCGATGTACGAGCAGATCTACGCGCTGGCCGGCCCGATCCAGACCTACCGGGTCACCGGTGACGTCCGGATCAAGAACGACGCGGACGCCACCATCCGGCTCTTCGACAAGTTCTTCAAGGACGAGGAGCAGGGCGGCTACTACTCGCACATCGACCCGATCCTCTTCAGCCCCGACCACGAGTCGCTGGGCGAGAACGCCGAGCGCAAGAACTGGAACTCGGTCGGCGACCACGCGCCCGCGTACCTGATCAACCTGTACCTGGCGACCGGCGAACAGCGGTACGCCGATTTCCTGGAGTACACCTTCGACACCATCGCGGACCGGTTCCCGGACTACAAGAACAGCCCGTTCGTCCAGGAGCGCTTCTTCCGCGACTGGTCGCACGACACCGCGCACAGCTGGCAGCAGAACCGCGCGGTCGTCGGGCACAACCTCAAGATCGCCTGGAACCTGATGCGGATGAACTCCCTGAAGGCCAAGCCGGCGTACGAGGAGCTCGCCCGGAAGATCGGCCAGATCATGCCGGCCGTCGGCAGCGACGTCCAGCGGGGCGGCTGGTACGACGTGGTGGAGCGGGTGAAGCAGGGGGACGAGGAGACGTATCGTTTCGCCTGGCACGACCGCAAGGCCTGGTGGCAGCAGGAACAGGCGATCCTCGCCTACCTCATCCTGAACGGCACGGTCGGCGGCGACGAGAACCTGCGCGAGGCCCGGCAGGCGCAGGCCTTCTACAACACCTTCTTCCTCGACCACGACGAGGGAGCCGTGTACTTCAACGTGCTCGCCAGCGGCACGCCGTACCTGCTCGGCACCGAGCGCCTCAAGGGCAGCCACTCGATGTCCATGTACCACTCGGCGGAACTCTGCTACCTCGCCGCCGTCTACAACAACCTGCTCATCAACGGCCGGGAGATGGACTTCCACTTCCAGCCCGACCCGACCGACCTGCCCGGACGGACCCTGCGCGTCTCGCCCGACCTGCTGCCCGCGGGCTCGGTGCGGATCGCGTCCGTGGAGATCGACGAGAAGCCGTACGAGGAATTCGACGCGGACGAGCTGACCGTCCACCTCCCCGACGTCCAGGGGCGGGTCAAGGTCAAGGTCCGGCTCCGGCCGGTGAACCGGAAGTAGCGCTCAACGGGGGGCGCCCCAACATGAGGGGAATGCAATGACTCTGACCGTGAAGGAACGCCGGAACAAGTCGGGCACCGTGCTCGTCGCCACCGGCGAGATCAACAGCGAGACCTCCGGTGCCCTGCTCCAGGCACTCCTGCCGCTGGTCCGCGAGGGCCGGCCGCTGCGCATCGACCTGACCGCCGTCACCTACGTCTCCAGCGCCGGCCTGCGCACCCTGCTCGTCGTCTACCGCGAGGCGCAGCACGCCGGCGTCGCGGTCACCCTGTACGGGGTGAGCGAGGAAGTCCGGTTCGTCATGTCGGCCACCGGATTCCTCGACTTCTTCGAGACCGGCGAGGCCGCGGCCGCCGCGGCCAGGGCCAAGGTCGCGCGATGAGCGAGGCCTCCTCCGACCAGGTGCTGCGGGTGGACGCGTACCCGACCCACGAGGTGGGCGGGTACCGCGTCCGCGCCGGCAAGCCGTTCCCGTTCGGGGCCAACGTGGTCCCGGGCGGGGTGAGCTTCTCCGTCTTCTCCGACCAGGCCACCTCCATGACCCTGGTCATCTTCAAGCGCGGAGAGCCCGAGCCGATGGCCGAGCTGGAATTCCCCGAGGAGTTCCGCACCGGCAGCGTCTTCGCCATGACGGTCTTCGGCCTCGACCACGAGAACATCGAATACGGCTACCGGGCCGACGGACCCTTCGACCCGGCCACCGGCCACCGCTTCGACGCCCGGCAGGTCCTCTCCGACCCCTACGCCCGGCTGATCGCCGGCCGCGACGTGTGGGGCGTGGAACCGGACCGCAGCCGCGGCTACCAGTACCGCTCGCGGGTCTGCCTCCAGGACTTCGACTGGGCCGACGACACCCCGCTGCGGATCCCCGCCGAGGACCTCGTCGTCTACGAGGCCCACGTGCGCGGCTTCACCCGCCACCCCTCCTCGGGGGTCACCGCCCCCGGCACTTTCGCGGGGCTGCGCGAGAAGATCCCGTACCTGAAGGAACTCGGGGTCAACTGCATCGAGCTGCTGCCCGTCTTCGAGTTCGACGAGAGCGACAACCCGCGCAGCAACCCGGAGACCGGCGAGAAGCTCTACGACTACTGGGGCTACAACACCGTCTCCTTCTTCGCGCCGAAGGCCGGCTACGCGGCCACCGGACGCTACGGGATGCAGGGCGACGAGTTCCGCACCCTGATCAAGGACCTGCACGCGGCGGGCATCGAGGTCATCCTCGACGTCGTCTTCAACCACACCGCCGAGGGCAATGAGATGGGCCCGACCATTTCCTTCAAGGGCCTCGACAACGCCACGTACTACATGCTCACGCCGGAGGGGTACTACTTCAACTTCAGCGGCACGGGCAACACGGTCAACTGCAACCACCCCGTCGTGCGCAACTTCGTGCTCGACTGCCTGCGCCACTGGGTCGCCGACTACCACATCGACGGCTTCCGCTTCGACCTCGCCGCGATCCTCGGCCGGTCCGCGGACGGCACCCCGCTGCCCAACCCGCCCCTGCTGGAACTGCTCGCCTTCGACCCGGTCCTGCGGCACACCAAGCTCATCGCCGAGGCCTGGGACGCGGGCGGCCTCTACGAGGTCGGCAACTTCCCGGCCTACGGCCGCTGGGCGGAGTGGAACGGCAAGTACCGCGACACCGTGCGCAGCTTCCTCAAGGGCGACCCCGGGGTCACCGGAGAGCTGGCGACCCGGATCGCGGGCTCGCCCGACCTCTACTCCACCCGCGGCACCTCCGCCTCCGTCAACTTCCTGACGGCGCACGACGGCTTCACCCTGGCCGACCTGGTCTCGTACAACGACAAGCACAACGAGGCCAACGGCGAGGGCAACAACGACGGCGGCAACGACAACGCCAGCTGGAACTGCGGCGCCGAAGGGCCCACCGACGACCCCGAGGTGTCCGCGCTGCGGCTGCGCCAGATGAAGAACGCCCTCGCGATCCTCTTCACCAGCCAGGGCATCCCGATGCTGCTGGCCGGGGACGAGGTCGCGCGGACCCAGCAGGGCAACAACAACACGTACTGCCAGGACAACGAGCTCTCCTGGTTCGACTGGGACCAGGTCGACGAGAACGCCGAACTGCTCCGGTTCACCCGGGAGATGATCGCCTTCCGCAAGCACCACCGCGAGCTGCGCTCCACCTCGCACCCCACCGGCCGGCTGCGCGACAGCCTGGGCCTGCCGGACATCAGCTGGCACGGGGAGCGGGCCTGGCAGCCCGACTGGTCGGCGGAGAGCCGGCTGCTGGCGGTGGCCCGCTGCGGCGTCGGTGACGAGGACGTGGTCTACGTGGCCATGAACTCCCACTGGGAGCCGCACGACCTGGAACTGCCCGCGCTGCCCGGCGGCCGCAGCTGGCACCTGTTCGCGGACACCGGCGCCGAGGCGCCGTACGACATCCGCACCCCGGGGACCGAACAGGAGCTGGACAACGCCGGCAAGTACCTGATCGGTCCGCGCTCGGTCGTGATCCTCGTCGGCCGTGCGAACGACCCCGACCCCCGGGACGACTGAGCCGCCCTGACCGAAGGAGACCTGACATGCCGCTTTCCGTGTCCCTGAGCATCGAGGGCGACACCACCGTGATCGAACTGACGGGCGAGCTGGACGCCAAGACCGCACCGGAATTCCACCAGACGATCGAGAAGGCAGCCGGTCACGGCACCGGCACCGTCGAGATCCGGATGGCCGGCGTCGGCTACATGGCCAGCGCCGGGCTGCGCTCCCTGGTGTTCGCCCAGCAGAAGGTGGGCTCCGGCGTCACCATCAAGGTGGTCGGCGCCATCGAGCCCGTCTCCCGGACCATCCGCACGGCGGGCCTCGACCGAAGCATCCAGCTGTCCGATGGCTGAGCAGCACGGCCGCCCGCGCGGTGAGTGACATGGTCGGACTGGCGAGGAAGCCCGCCGTACTGGAGGTGCCCGCCACCGTGGGGGCACTGGGCGAGATCGCCGCGTTCGTCCTGCTGCTGGCCGGCCGGGCGGGCCTCGGCAAAGGGGCCACGTACCGGATCCGGCTGGCGGTGGACGAGCTGGCCACGAACATCGTGATGCACGGGTACCGGGGCGGCGACGGACGGATCACCGTCCGCGGCCGCTCCGGTCCCGACGGGGTGCGGATCGTCATCGAGGACACCGCCCCCGCGTTCGACCCGGTCGAAGGCCGCCTGCCCCCCGCCCCCGGGGTCCCCCCGGAACGGCGGCGGGTCGGCGGTCTCGGCATCCACCTGGCCCTGACCAGCGTGGACACGTACGCCTACGCCCGCAGGGACGGCCGCAACATCAGCACGCTGACCGTCAAGGCCGAGGGGACGGACGCATGCCCTCCACGAACGTGATCATCCTCGACGCGTACCCGCCGCCACCAGCCGAACTGCTCGAAGCGCTCCGGCTGATGGACGCGGCACTCGTCACGCGCACGCTGTCCGAACTGCTGCTCGGCCGACTGGAGGCACTGCCCGTCGCCGACGTGCTGCTCGCCCCCGCCGAGGCCGACGGCGAAGCGGTGCGCAGCGCCGTACGCCGGCTGCGCCGCCGGGCCGGTGCCCCCATCGTGGTCGTCTGGACCGTCACGGCCTTCGCCGCCCTGGAGCGGCACGTCAGACTCGGCCACGACTACCTCGTCCCGCCCTTCCTGCCCGCCCTCGTCGGCGCCCGCCTGCACAGCTGCTCCGAGCGCGCCGGCCTGGGCCGCACCCTGCGCGAGGCCGACGCCCGCGCCGAACTCATGGGCTACGAGAAGGAACTGGAGATCGGCCGCGAGATCCAGGCCGGCTTCCTGCCCGAATCGCTGCCCGTTCCCGAGGGCTGGGAGATCGACGTGCGCTTCCGCCCCGCCCGCCAGGTCGCCGGGGACTTCTACGACGTCTTCGAACTCTCCCGGGGCAGGCGCCTCGCGGTCGTCGTCGCCGACGTCTGCGACAAGGGCGTCGGCGCCGCCCTCTTCATGGCCCTGATCCGCTCCCTGCTGCGCCACACCGCCGAGAACAGCGGACTCCAGCACCTGATGGCGGCCGGCCGCACCGGCGGCAGCCGCCGCACCCCGGTCGTCGGCGCCACCCCGCTGCTCAACGCGGTCACCGCCACCAACGGCTACCTCACCCGCAACCACCTGCGCCAGGGCTACTTCGCCACCCTCTTCTTCGGCGTCCTGGACCCGCTCACCGGCAGCCTCGTCTACATCAACGGCGGCCACAACCCGCCGCTGCTGCTCTCCGGTGACGGCGCCCTGCCACGGCCGCTCGACGTGACGGGACCGGCCGTCGGCGTGCTGCCCGACTGCGTCTACACGCTGGGCTACGCCCAGCTGAACCCCGGTGACACCCTGTTCGTGTTCACGGACGGGGTACCCGAGGCCCGCTGCCCCGAAGGCAGCTTCCTCGGAGACGAACGGATGCTGGAACTGCTCACCGGCCCCCCGGCGAGCGGCCGGGACCTGGTGGACCGGATGGACCTGGCCGTGCGCCGGCACACCGGCACCGCCGAACAGCACGACGACGTGACCATGCTGGCCCTGCACCGGCCACGTGCGGCGCGGGGGCCGCACGCGGACGGCGACGGCTACCGGGTGGTGGCGTGATGACCCGGACCATCGTGGTGCACTCGCACCGCGGCGGCACCGGGAAGTCCTCGGTGCTGGCGAACCTCGCGGTCCTGCTGGCCGCCGGGGGACTGCGGGTGGGGGTGGTCGACACCGACCTCCAGTCGCCCACCCTCGACCTGCTGTTCGGGCTCGCACCGGGTCCGGGCTCGCTGGCCGACTACCTCCTCGGCCGCTGCGAGATCGAGGCCGCGGCCCGCCGCACCGTCCTCCCCGGCCTGTACGTCGTACCGGCCCGGTCCGGGACGGCGGACCTGCGGGAGCTGATGACCACCGGATACGACGTGGGGCTGCTCCCGGAGGGCTTCGACCGGCTGGCGCAGCGGTTCGCCCTCGACGTGCTGCTCCTCGACACGCACGCCGGACTGAACAACGAGTCGGTCACCGCCATGGGCAGCGCCGACATCGTCCTGATCATGGCGCGGGCGGACCGCGTCGACCTCTCCGGGGTCGAGGAGACCATCGCCCTCGCCGGGCGGCTGGCCTGCCGGCGGGCCCTCGTGCTGAGCATGGCCCCCGAGGGCATCGACCGGGAGGACGTCCGCCGGCGGGCCGAGGAGGTCTACGGGGCCCCCTTGGCCGGAATTCTCCCGTACGTGCCGCAAATGGCCGCCCTGTACGGGGAGCGCATATTTGCGGAAGCCCTTCCCGACCACCCCCTGGTCGGTGAATTCCGCGCGATCCTCTCGGCGTTGGACGCACGTGACGAAGTATCACGGGCCTGAGGTCCACCCCTTACGCCCCTGGAAGGGGGCGTGTTGAATCGGCAGCGAATCCAGAACAAGGAGAGAATCATGAAGATTCTCGTCGTCATGACGGCAAAGGCCACCCTTCATCTCCTGGACGGGGAACAGCACCCCTCGGGATTCTGGGCCGAGGAATTCGTCGTTCCCTATACCCTCTTCCGGGCCGCCGGCCACACCGTGGACGTGGCGACGATCGGGGGCGCGGCGCCCACGGTCGACCAGACCAGCATCGACCCCGGCTTCCTGCGATGGGTACGGCCCGAGGGCTCCCCGGACGAGGACACGGCCAACGCCGCCGAGTACGTCCGCGTCATCGAAGAGACCCCCCAGCTCCAGCACCCCATCGCCCTGGAGTCCCTCGGCGAGAAGGACATCGCCGACTACGACGGCATCTACATCAGCGGCGGCCACGGGGCCATCGGCGACCTGCCCAAGTCCGACGAACTCGCCCAGCTGCTGCGCTGGGCCATCGACCGGGACAAGCCGATCGCCACCGTCTGCCACGGCCACACCGCGCTCCTGTCCCTGCGCGACGGCGAGGGCCGCTGGCCGTTCGAGGGCTACCGGATGACCGCCTTCTCGCACGCCGAGGAACTGGTCACCAACATGGCCGGCCGGCTCCCGCTGATCCTGGAGGCCG
Source organism: Streptomyces lavendulae subsp. lavendulae (assembly GCF_002803845.1). Taxonomy (GTDB): domain Bacteria; phylum Actinomycetota; class Actinomycetes; order Streptomycetales; family Streptomycetaceae; genus Streptomyces; species Streptomyces lavendulae. The sequence continues at coordinate 6,751,763 of NZ_CP024985.1, forward strand.
AACTCACCCGGCTCGGCGCCCGCTACGAGAAGGCCGAGGCGATCTGGGACTCGCACGTGGTGGTGGACCGCAGGCTCACCACCGGCCAGAACCCGTACTCCTCCAAGGCCCTCGCCGAGACGTTCCTGAAGCAGCTCGACCAGGGCTAGCCCCCGCGACACCGGAAGGTGCAGCCATGACCCAGCGCGTGCTCAGCGACCGACCTCTGGCCAACCCCGGGAAGCTGTTCATCGGCGGCAGATGGATCCCCGCCCGGGACGGCCGTACCGAACCGGACGTCAGCCCGATCGACGGGCAGGAGATCGTACCGGTGGCCCAGGCCTCCGCGGCCGACGCGGACGCCGCCGTCACCGCGGCCCGCACGGCCTACGAGGAAGGTCCCTGGAGCCGGCTCTCCGCCCAGGAGCGCGCGCTGCGGCTCAACCGCGTCGGCGAACTGATCGAGCGGGACCTGGAGGAGATCGCGCTGCTGGAGACGGTGGACATGGGCAAGCCGTTCGCCTTCTCCAGCACCGTCGACGCCCCCATGGCCGCCCAGCTGATGCACTACTACGCCGGCGCGGTCACCCGCGTCGACGGCTCCTCCCGGGCCCCGGCGGGCGGACAGCTCGCGTACACGCTGCGCGAACCGCTGGGCGTGGTCTGCGCCATCACCCCCTTCAACTTCCCGCTCCTGCTGTCGATGACGAAGATCGCCCCGGCCCTCGCGGCCGGGAACACCGTCGTCCACAAGCCCTCCCCGGCCACTCCGCTCACCGCCCTGAAGATCGCCGAGCTCTTCCAGGAGGCGGAGATCCCCGACGGGGTGCTGAACGTCATCACCGGTCCCGGCGTGGAACTGGGGGAGACCCTCACGGACCACCCCGGCATCGACAAGATCGCCTTCACCGGCTCCACCGCGGTCGGCCAGTCGATCATCCGCAAGTCGGCCGGCACCCTGAAGAAGGTGACGATGGAACTCGGCGGCAAGTCCGCCAACATCGTCTTCGCCGACGCCGACCTCGACGCCGCCGAGGAACTCGCCTTCTTCGGCATCTACTACAACAAGGGCGAGATCTGCACCGCCGGCTCCCGGCTGCTGCTCCAGCGGCCCATCCACGACGAGCTGGTCGAACGCCTGGTGCGCCGGGCCGCCGCCCTCAGGCCGGGGGACCCGCGCGATCCCGGCACCCTCTTCGGACCCCTGGCCCACCAGGGCCAGTTCGACAAGGTCAGCTCCTACATCGAGGTCGGCGAGAAGGAAGGCGCGGTACTGCGCGCCGGAGGCGCCGGCTGGACCCCCGAGGGCGCCTCCAGCAGGGGCCTGTACTTCCTGCCGACCGTCTTCACCGGGGTCGACAACTCCATGCGGATCGCCCAGGAGGAGATCTTCGGGCCCGTCCTGTCGATCATCCCCTTCGACACCGAGGAGGACGCCGTACGCATCGCCAACGACAGCGCGTACGGCCTCGCCGCCGGGGTCCACACCAAGGACCTGCGGCGGGCCCACCGGGTCGCCTCGCAGATCAAGGCGGGCACGGTCTGGGTGAATTGCTACAACCAGTACGACCCCTCCGTGCCCTACGGCGGCTACAAGGCCTCCGGCTACGGACGCGAGTGCGGCCCCGAATCCCTGGAGAGCTACACGCAGACCAAGTCGGTCTGGATCGGGATGGACTGAGCTCCACCCGACCGGACCCCCGATCGAGGAGTCCTCATGCGGACAGGCATCATCGGCACCGGGCGGATCGGTTCGACCCTCGCCAGGATCCTGGTGGCGGCGGGCCACCAGGTCGTCCTCGCCAACGCGCGCGGGCCGAGGTCGCTCGCCCCGCTGCTGGCCGAGCTCGGACCCGGCGCCGCGGCGGGACGCCCCGTCGAGGCGGCCGGGCAGGCCGACCTCCTGGTGCTGATGGTGCCCTTCGCCACCGTGCGGGGGCTGCTGCCCCCGCACGTCGTGCAGGACAAGGTGCTGGTGGACGCCACCAACGCCTTCAACGGCCCCGGGGCCGCCGCCGACCCCTCCGGCCGCGGCTCCAGCGAACTGGTCGCCGAGTGGTATCCCGGCGCCCGGGTCGTGAAATCCCTGAACACCATGTACTTCGAGACCCTCGCCGTCGCCGGGACCGTCCCCGGACGACAGCCGTCCGAGCGCCTGGCCCATTTCACGGCGGGCGACGACGCGAAGGCGAAGGAAATCGTCGCCGGAATCATCACGGACCTCGGATTCGTGCCCGTCGACACCGGCCCGCTGCACTCCGGAGGAATTCTCCAGCAGCCCGGCGGTCCCCTCTACAACCGGCCGCTCACGGAAGCGCAGGCGCTCGCATGGATCTGAACCTGAACCTGAACCTGAACGTGAACGGAAGACCGGAGCGGTTCGCGGCGCAGCCCAACGAACTCCTCGTGGAGCGGCTCCGCGACGGACTCGGGCTCACCGGGACCAAGGTCGGCTGCGACACCGGCCAGTGCGGGACCTGCGTGGTCCGGCTCGACGGCAGGTCCGTCAAGAGCTGCCTGGTCCTCACCGCCTCGGCCGCCGGCTCCGAGGTCACCACCATCGAGGGCGTGGCCGAGCGCGGCGGCGAGCTGACCGGCCTCCAGGAGGCCCTGCGCCAGGAGCACGGCACCCAGTGCGGCTTCTGCACCCCCGGCATGGTCATGGCCCTCGGCGAGCTCGTCGAGAACACCGCCGGCGGCGGGGCGCCCACCGAGCCCGAGATCCGCGAGTGGCTCACCGGCAACCTGTGCCGCTGCACCGGCTACCACAGCGTGGTCCGCGGGGTACAGCGTGCCTGCGCCCCCGCCGTCGAGGCCGGCGCGGCCGGACGGGAGGGCTGAGGGAGATGACCGCAGTGACGGGGGAGACCGCCGTGACCGGCGGGACCACAGCCGTCGACGGCGCCACGGCCGCGGACACCGCCGCCGTGCCGGACACCGTCGCCGTGCCGGACGCGACCGCCGGGCCGGATGCCGCGCCGTTGCGGGACGCCATCGCCGTGGAAGACGCGACCGCCGTGGAAGACGCGACCGCCGTGCAGGACGCCCCGCCCGCGGCCGCCGACGTGCCCGATGAGCACGCCGTGCTCGGGCGGCCCATGGACGCCCGCGAGGACCCGCAGCTGCTGCGCGGCGAGGCCACGTACGTCGCGGACATCGACCTGCCGGGCACCGCGCACATGGCGATCCTCGGCAGCCCGGTGGCCCACGCGAAGCTCCTCTCCATCGACACCAAGGCCGCCGAACAGATGCCCGGCGTCCTCAAGGTCGCCACCGCCGCCGACTTCACCGACGTGATGCCGCTGCCCTGCATCTGGATCCCCGGCGGGGTCGAGAGCCACTTCCCGCCCCACCCCTACGGACTGCCCGGCGCCCGGCCCGTCCTCACCGGCGACGCCGTCCGCCACGTCGGCGACCCCATCGCCGTGGTCGTCGCCGAGACCCCGCGCCAGGCCGCCGCCGCGCTCGCCGCGATCTCCGTCGAGTACGAGCCGCTGCCCGTGGTCACCCGCGCCGACGCGGCCCTCGCCGAGGGCGCGCCGCAGCTGCACGAGGCCGTCCCCGGGAACCTGAACGCCTACTGGACCTGCGGCGACAAGGACCGCACCGACGCGGCCATCGCCGCGGCCGAGGTCACGGTGGAGCTCGATCTGGTCAACCAGCGCACCATCAACAGCCCCATCGAGCCGCGCGGCGCGGTCGGCTCCTACGACGCCTCCACCGGCGAGTACACCCTCTACGCCTCCACCCAGGGCCCGCACAACCACCGGTTCCTGCTCTCCGCCCTGGTCCTCGGCATCCCCTTCAACAAGCTCCGGGTGATCGCCCCCACCGTCGGCGGCAGCTTCGGCACCAAGGGCTACCTCTACCCCGACATGGCACTCGTCCTGCTCCTGTCGAAGGCGCTCGGCCGGCCCGTGAAATGGGTGGACACCCGCACCGGGCTGATGAACTCCACCGTCCAGGGCCGTGACCACCGCCAGCACGTCACCCTCGCCGGCACCCGCGACGGCCGCATCACCGCCGTGCGCTGCACCAGCTACGCCAACCTCGGCGCCTACCCCTCCACCATCGGCCCCGGCGTCGCCACCGCCCTGATGGGCCGCTCCATCACCGGCATGTACGCCATCGACGCCGCCTTCTGCGAGGTCTACGCCGCCTTCACCAACACCGTCTCGCTCGGTGCCCAGCGCGGCAGCGGGCGCGCGGAGGCCGCCTTCCTGATGGAACGCCTCGTCGACCGCTACGCCGGGGAGATCGGCATGGACCCGGCGGAGGTGCGGCGCAGGAACCTGGTGCCGAAGGAGGCGTTCCCGTACGACAACGGTCTGGGCTGGACCTACGACTCCGGGAACTACCGGCCGAACTTCGACCGGGCCATCGAGCTGTCCGGCTACGCCGACATGTCCGCCCGCAAGGCAGAGGCCCGCACCCGGGGCAAGCGGCTCGGCGTCGGCATCGCCACCTACGTCGCGATCTGCGGGGTCGGCCCCTCCACCCGGATGTCCAAGGAGGGCATGCTCGGCGGCACCTGGGAGAGCGCGAACATCCGCGTCCACCCCACCGGCGAGGTCACCGTCACCGTCGGCTCCGCCTCCACCGGGCAGAGCCACCACACCGTCTTCGCGATGGTCGCCGCCGACGAACTGGGCATCGACCCCGACCGGGTCCAGGTGTACGAGGGGGACACCCTCAAGGCCCCCTACGGGCAGGGCACCTACGGTTCCCGCTCCTACAGCATGGCCGCCCCCGCCGTCGCCCTCACCGCCCGCAAGATCAAGGCCAAACTGATCAAGGCCGGAGCCGTGTTCCTCGGCGTCCCCGAGGACAAGGTCGTCTACCGGGGCGGAGCCGTCCACGAGGACGGCAACCCCGAGAACACCAAGAGCTTCGCCGACCTGGCCATGGCCATGTGGTACGGCTGGGGACTGCCCCCGGAGATCGAGCCGGCCCTCGACGAGACCACGCACTTCGACCCGCCGGACTTCAACTACCCCTTCGGTACCCACGTCGCCGTCGTCGAGGTCGACGAACTCACCGGCGAGACCGAGGTGGTGGCGTACACCGCCGTCGACGACGCGGGCAACGTCGGCAACCCGAAGATCGTCCACGGCCAGATCGAGGGCAGCATCGTGCACGGCCTCGGCCAGGCGCTGATGGAGGCCGCCGAGTACGACGAGAACGGCATCCTGATCAGCTCCGACCTGAACCACTACGCCCTGCCGCGCGCCGCCGACGTGCCCTTCTTCTCCCTCGACCGCACCGTCACGCCCTCCCCGCACAACCCGCTCGGCGCCAAGGGGGCCGGCGAGATCGCCACCGTGCCGCCCGCCGCCGCCGTGGTCAACGCGGTCGTCGACGCCCTGTCGGACCTGGGCGTCCGGCACATCGACATGCCGCTCACCCCCGAGAAGGTGTGGCGCCGCCTGCAGGGAGAGACACAGTGATCCTCACCGAATTCGACTACGTCCGGCCCCTCGGCCTCGACCGGGCCCTGGACCTGCTCGCCGGACCCGGAGCCCGGGTGCTGGCCGGCGGCCAGAGCCTGCTGCCCGGCCTGCGCGCCGGCACCGAACGGGCCGGCCTGCTGGTCGACGTACGCCACCTGGACGAGCTGCGGGGGATCTCCGCCGCCGACGGGACCCTGCGCATCGGGGCCCTGACCACCCTCGCCGAACTCGCCGCGCACCCCCTGGTACGGGAGCGGGCACCGGAGCTGGCCGCCGCGGCCCGCGCCAACGGCGACCCCCAGGTCCGCAACCTCGGCACCGCCGGCGGCAACCTGGCCGACCGGGGCCGGCCGACCGACCTGCCCGTCGCCGCCCTCGCCGCGGGCGCCGAGGTGGAACTGGCCGGCCCCGGCGGGCGCACCCGGACGGGCGTCGAGGAGTTCACCGCCGGCGGGGTGCCCGCCGGATCGGTCCTCACCGCACTGCTGGTGCCCGCCGCGGGCCCGGCCGCCGCCTTCGAGAAGGCCGCCGACCGGGCCACCCGGTACCCGCTGTGCGCGGCCGCCGTACGGATCACCGCCGACGGGCCGCGGATCGCCGTCACCGGAGCCACCCCCCGCGCCCTGCGCCTGCGCGGGGTCGAGGACCGGCTGCGCGGCGGCCCGTACACCACGGAGGCGGTGCTCGCGGCCTTCCGCGCCGAGCCCCGGGAGCTGTTCGTCCCCGGGCGCGGCACCTCGGCCGAATACCTGGGCCACCTCGCGGGCGTGCTCACCGCCCGCGCGCTGGCGAGGGCGGCCCGGATCACCGCCTGACCGCCCGCCGGGCACCAGGAGGAGGGGAGTAGACGCCATGGCCGAACCGGCCGAGACGACGACCACAGGAGGCACCGCGCACCACCGGACAGCCCGCGCGGCCAGACCATCGGGCTTCTGGGTGGTGGGGACGGTCCTCGTCCTGCTGATGCTCTCCTCCTCCGTGCCCTCCGCCCTCTACGTGCTCTACCAGGAGAGGTGGGGCCTGTCCTCGGGGACCGTCACGGTGGTCTTCGCCGCCTACGCCGTCACCGTGCTCGCCGGACTGCTGCTGTTCGGCTCCCTCTCGGACACCGTGGGCCGCCGGCCCGTCCTCGGGGCCGCGCTGGTCCTGGCGATCGTCTCCATGGGCCTGTTCGCCGGGGCCGGAGGACTCGGCCTGCTGCTCGCCGCCCGCGCCGTCCAGGGGCTGGCGGTGGGCCTGGCCACCGGGGCGATGGGCGCGGCCCTGCTGGAACTGAGCCCGCGCTCGCGGCCCGCGCTCGGCGCCCAGGTCAACAGCGCGGGACCGACCGTCGGCATCGGCCTCGGCGGGCTCGGGGCGGGACTCCTCGTCCAGTACGCGCCCGCCCCCACCGTGCTCAGCTACCTGCTCCTCGTGGGGGCCTTCGCGATCACCCTGATCGGGGTGGCGCGCATGTCCGAGAGCGCTCCCGGGGCGGGCGGCCGGCTCCGCGTGGTGCCGCACCGGATCCGGGTGCCGTCCGCCGCGCGAGGGCGGTTCGCGGTGCTGGTGCTGACCGTGGTCGCCGTCTGGACCGTCGGCGGCTTCTACCTCTCCCTGGGCCCACACCTGGCCCTCTCCCTGCTCCACAGCACCAACTACCTGGCCGGAGGCGCCACGGTGGCCCTGCTCGCGGGTGCGGCCACCGCCGCCCAGCTGCTGCTGGGCCGCACCGAGGCGCTCCGCACCGCCGTGCTCGGCCTGATCGGGCTGCTCCTCGGTCTCGCCCTGGTGCTGCTCGCGCTGGGCCTGGGCTCGGCCGCCGTGTTCCTCGTCGCCACCGCCGTCCTCGGCAGCGGCTGGGGAGCCGCCTTCCTCGGTTCCTTCCGCGCGCTCAGCGCCCTCGCCGACCCCGCGCACCGCGGCGAACTGACCGCCGCCGTCTACGTGTTCGCGTACCTCGCCATGAGCGTCCCGGCGGTCCTCGCCGGACTGCTGACCAACATCCACGGCCTGCAGCGCACCTCGGTCGGCTTCATGGCCGCCGTCGCCGGAGTGTGCGCGCTGGCCCTGTTCACGACCCTGCGGCTGGTCTCCCGCACCAGGGCAGAGGGGAGCACGGTGTGACCGGAGCGGCGATGGACGCCACGGAGCTGAGGTCCGCCCTGTACGGGCTGGAGATCTTCGCGGGGCTCACCGGGGAACAGCTGGACTGGCTCGTCTCGGTTTCCGAACCGCGGGTCCTCGGGGACGGGGACGTCCTCTTCCGCGACGGGGAGGAGGCGACCGGCTTCCACGTCCTGCTCTCCGGGGGCCTCGTGGTCACCAAGGTGGTCGACGGCCGGGAGGAGGTCCTGACCCGGCACTCCACGCAGGAGGGCGGGGCCGTCGCCGAGGAGCACGACGGCAAACCCTCCGCCGCCCACCGCTTCACCGGGGAGCTGCCCCTGCTCACGGAGGGCTCCTACGTGGCCACCGCGGCCGCCAGCGGGCCCGCGACCACCGTCGTGGCCTACCCGAAGCCGGTGTTCTTCGAGATGCTGACCCGCTGCCACGGAGTGGCGGCCGTGCTGCTGCCCGTCCTGGCCTGGCGGATCAAGTCCTCCGAGGTCCAGGCGCGCAAGAGGGCCACCGTGGAGGCGCTGGGCACCCTCGCCGCGGGGCTCGCGCACGAGCTGAACAACCCGGCCGCCGCCGTGGCGCGGGCCGCGCAGGAACTGGAGCCGGCCCTGGAGCGGCTGACCGGGACCGCGTACGCCTGGGGCGCGGCCGCCACGGGCGCGGAGCGCTCCGTACTGGACCGCCTCGCCGGGGAACTCGACAAGCTCCCGCCGCCCGGGACCACCGATCCGCTCGCCCAGGCGGACGCCGAGGAGGAGATCGCCGAGTGGGCCGGGGCGGCGGGCGCCGAACACCCCGGGCTGCTCGGTTCGGGCGCCGCCGACCTGGGGCTGGACCCGGACTGGCTGCCGGCCCGGCTGGAGGAGGTCGGCGACACCGCCCTGCCCGCCGCCCTGGACCACCTGGCGGCGCTGCTGGAGGCCCGCTCGCTGGCCGCCGAACTGCGCGCCGCGGGCCCCCGGATCTCCCAGCTGGTGGCCGCCACCCGGGACTACGCCAACCTCGACCGGGCCCCCGAGCAGCGGTTCGCGGTCACCGACGGCCTGGAGAACACCCTGGTCGTGCTGCGGTCCAAGCTGGCGGGCATCACCATCGTGCGCGCCTACGACCCGGACCTGCCCGATCTCACCGGCTACCCGGGCGAGTTGAACCAGGTGTGGACCAACCTGGTGGACAACGCCGCCGAGGCGATGGAGGGCGCGGGCGTGCTCACCCTGCGGGCGCGCGCCGAGGGGGTCTGCATGGTCGTGGAGATCGCCGACACCGGGCGGGGGATCCCCGAGGACGTCCTGCCGCGGATCTTCGAACCCTTCTACACCACCAAGGACGTGGGGAAGGGCACGGGCCTGGGGCTGCACCTCAGCTACCGGATCGTGACCCAGCGCCACCACGGGTCGATCGCGGCCCGTTCCCGTCCGGGCGAGACCCGGATGGTCGTCCGCCTGCCGCTCGCGCCGGCGGCCGCCGAACACTGACCGCCACCAGTCCATCCGTCACCAGTCCATCCGTCACCACGTACCCGTGCCGGCCGACCCGCTGTCAGCCGGATGTCAGGAAAGGGAGTCGAACATGGCCAAGTACGACATCGCCACGCTGCACCCCGTCTTCGTCCGCCAGATGGAGGCGCTGGCCGCGCTGGACATCGAGGCGGTGATGAAGAACTACACCGAGGACGCCGTCCTGCTCCGCTTCGAGGGCGCCTCGGTCGGCATCGAGGCCGTTCGCGAGACGTTCACCGGCTATCTCACGGTGAAGCCCACGCTGGTCGAACTGCAGGAGTACATCGAGACGGAGGACACCATCTTCTATCGGGCGATCATGAACCTGAACGGCGAGCCTGAGCACGCGTTCGGGACACTGGTGGTCCGCGATGGCCGGATCTGGCGCCAGACCGCCGGATTCGGCGGCTGACGGCCCTTTCCTGGGTAGCGTGTGCGGGGAGGGTGCAGGGCGTGGGCCCTCCCCGCACACGTGAATGATTCGGTGAAGGGGAGGCCGCGGGCCATGGAGCAGGAAACCAACCGGGTGGAGGCGTTCAGCGACGGCGTATTCGCCATCGTGATCACCATTCTGGTGCTGGAGTTAAAGGTTCCGGAAGAGCAGGGCTCGGCCCTGTGGCACGGACTCTGGGAGCAATGGCCGCACTACGCCGCATATCTCGTGAGTTTCCTCATCATCGGTGTGATGTGGGTGAATCACCACACGATCTTCAGCCACCTCAAGCGGGTCGACCGGCCGCTGTTGTTCCTGAATCTCCTGGTGTTGATGGTGGTGTCGGTGATTCCGTACACGACCAACGTCCTCGCCGAGCACCTCACGGACGGGGAATCGGCCAACGTGGCCGCGATCCTCTACAGTTCGTGGACCGTCGTGTACGCTCTCGCCTTCCTGGGCTTCTGGTGGTACGTCACCCAGGTCGGTCATCTCTTCCACGAAAAGGTCGACAAAGAGGGTGCCCGGGCCACCCGGGTGCGATTCGGACTGGGTGCGGTCGCCTACCCCTTGACCGTGCTTCTGTCCTTCTTCTCGGCACCTCTCACTCTCGTCGCACACTTTCTGATCGCGCTCTACTATGCGGCGAACCAGATCCCGATCCCGCTCGTGGTAGAGGAAGAGCGGCTCGAATCTGCCGGCGACCTCAGGAAGTAGCCGCCCGGACCTACGGCCGTTCTGTGCGGTCAAGTAGGGTAAAGGATCTAGCTGGTCGCGGGGGAGGCACCAGATGGCGCGCGTAGTCCTTCCGGAGGATTCCATCAAGGAAATCTCCGATTTGATCGACGTACTGATCTCGCTTTTCTTCGAATCCTTACCCCGGCGGGACCAGCGAAACTGGGCCCGCGTTTATCTGAACGGTCTGGTGCGGACCACCGGGAAGAAAACAATCCGTAACATCGCCGGAACAGGGGCCAGTTCCGTCGAACAGAGCCTCCAGCAGTTCATCAGCAAGTCCCCCTGGGACTGGACCCCCGTGCGCCGCTCCCTCGCCCAGCACCTGGAACGCACCGCCCAGCGCCCGCTGGCCTGGGTCGTACAGCCCATGGTCATAGAGAAGGCCGGCGACCGCTCCGTCGGAGTCGGCCGCCAGTTCGTCCCCCAGCTCGGCCGCACCGCCAACTGTCAGCAGGCGGGCGGGATCTGGCTCGCCTCCAGCGAGGCCAGCTTCCCCGTCGAATGGACCCTCACCCTCCCCGGGCCCTGGACCAGCGAACTGCTGCGCCGCCGCCGGGCCGGCATCCCCGACACGGCACGCTCCCTCACCCCCGCGCAGGACGCCGTCCACGCCGTCCAGCGCATGGCCGCGACCTGGCAGCTCCAGCGCCGCCCGGTCGTCATGGAGGTCTCCAACACCGACCTGCCCCAGACCATCGAGGCCTTCGCGCTCCAGGACATCCCCTTCGTCCTCAAGGTCGACGGCTCCCTGCCCGTCTCCTTCGGCGGCGCGGGCCGCCACAAGCCCGGGCCGCACACAGCGCCCGCCCGCGAGCTCATCGACTCGCTGCGCTCCCAGCGCCGGGTCGTCGAATGGACCCGGCACGGCCGCGCCGAGGGAGCGGTGACCCTGCTCACCTCGGCCCCCATCCTCGCGACCCCCGGCGAGGACCGGCCCGCCCCCGCACCGCCCACCCCGCTGCTGCTCGTGGGAGCCTGGACCGAAGCCGCCCTGCTGCCCTCCGAGTTCTGGATCACCAACATCGGGGACCGGCCCCTCGCCCAGCTCTTCCTGCTCGCCAAGCTCACCGACCGGGTGGCCCTGGACTTCACCGAGACCTGCGAACCCGTCGGCATCCGGGACTTCGAGGGCCGCTCCTTCCGCGGCTGGCACCACCACGCCACCCTCGCGAGCGTCGCCCACGCCGCCCGGCTGCTCAGCACCGGCGGACGGCACCCCGACCCCGTGCCCCTGACGGCCGCCCCCGCCCGCTACCCGGGCGCACCGGCCGCCAGACCGCCCGCCGTACTCCCCCCGCGACCGCTGATCCCCGGGCAGTCGCCGCGCAGAGCCGTCATCCGCTGATGCTCGACATCGCCCCGGCCCTGCGGACCTGGTGCGCCGAGCGGCGGGAGTTCGCGCTGGCCACCGTGGTCTCCGTCAGCGGCAGCGCACCGCGCGGACCCGGCGCCTCCCTCGCCGTGGACGCCGCCGGCACCGCCCTCGGCTCCCTCTCCGGTGGCTGTGTGGAGTCGGCCGTGCACGAGCTGTGCCTGGAGGCCATAGCCTCCGGCAAGGGCGGCGTGCACCGCTTCGGCTACAGCGACGACGACGCCTTCGCGGTCGGGCTGACCTGCGGCGGGATCCTGGACGTGCTGGTCACCCCGGTGCGCGGGCAGGACCCCGTACGACCCGTGCTCGGCTCCGTGCTCGACGCCGCCGCCGACGGGACGCGGGTCGCCCTCGCCCGCGTGGTCAGCGGCCCGCCCGGACAGTTCGGGCAGGCCCTGGCCGTCCACGCCGACGGCACCTGCGTGGGCGGTCTCAGCGGCGGCGCGGCCCTGGACCGGGCCGCCGCCGAACGGGTACGGGCCCTGCTGCTCGCCGGCCGCACCGGCACCGCCGAGCTGGGCACCGCCGGCGGGCTGTGCGGGGAGCCGCTGACCCTGCTGGTCGAATCCGCCGCGGAACCGCCCCGGCTGATCGTCTACGGGGCCGTTGACTTCGCCTCCGCCCTGGCCCGGATGGGCGCCTTCCTCGGACACCGGGTCACGGTGTGTGACGCCCGGCCCGTCTTCGCCACCCCGCAGCGCTTCCCCGGCGCCGACGAGGTGATCGTGGACTGGCCGCACCGGCACCTGGCCGCGGAACACGACGCCGGGCGCCTGGACACCCGTACGGCCGTGTGCGTACTGACCCACGACGCCAAGTTCGACGTACCGGTCCTCGCGCTGGCCCTGCGGCTGCCCCTGGCCTACGTCGGCGCCATGGGCTCGCGCCGCACCCACGCCGAACGCGCCGCCCGGCTGCGCGCCGAGGGGGTGACCGAGGCCGAACTGGCCCGGCTCAGATCGCCGATCGGCCTGGACCTGGGCGGGCGCACCCCCGAGGAGACGGCCCTGTCCATCGCCGCCGAGTTCACCGCCCTGCGCCACGGGGCCCCCGCCACGCCCCTCACCGGAGGCCGCCGGCCCCTGCACCGGACGGCCCCTTTCCGGGCCCCCGGGACCAAGGTCCCGTAGGAAGCGACCAAGCGGCCCGGTATGTCCTGGACGATCGGCCCGGGCGGCATGAACCCCCGGACATGGGAGAATGAAGTACGTGCGTTTCCTCGGCTGACCCGTCGAGGTACCTCCGATCGACTGGGAAGTTCAGCACGTGCGTTTCCTCAATGACCTGAAGCCGCCGTACGACCTGACGTACGACGATGTGTTCATGGTGCCGAGTCGCTCCGCGGTCGGCTCCCGCCAGGGCGTCGACCTCTCCTCGCCCGACGGCACCGGCACGACCATTCCGCTCGTCGTGGCGAACATGACCGCCATCGCGGGCCGCCGCATGGCGGAGACCGTCGCGCGCCGCGGTGGAATCGTCGTCATCCCCCAGGACATCCCGATCGAGGTCGTCACCGACGTCATCTCCTGGGTCAAGACCCGCCACCTCGTGCTCGACACCCCGATCACCCTGGCGCCCACGCAGACCGTCGCCGACGCGCTGTCCCTGCTGCCCAAGCGGGCGCACGGCGCGGGCGTCGTCGTCGACGACGAGGGCCGCCCGGTCGGCGTCGTCACCGACCACGACCTGAGCGGCGTCGACCGCTTCACCCAGCTCTCCGAGGTCATGTCGAAGGAGCTGCTGCTCATCGACGCCGACATGGACCCGCGCGACGCCTTCAACCAGCTCGACGCCGGCCACCGCAAGCTGGCCCCCGCCGTGGACAAGGACGGCCGGCTCGTCGGCATCCTCACCCGCAAGGGCGCCCTGCGCGCCACCCTGTACACCCCGGCCACCGACGCCGACGGCAAGCTGCGCATCGCCGCCGCCGTCGGCATCAACGGCGACTTCGTGGGCAAGGCCAAGCAGCTGCTCGACGCCGGCGTGGACACGCTCGTCATCGACACCGCGCACGGCCACCAGGAATCGATGATCAACGCGATCAAGGCCGTCCGCGCGCTGGACCCCGAGGTCCCGATCGTGGCCGGCAACATCGTCGCCGCCGAGGGCGTCAAGGACCTCATCGACGCCGGCGCCGACATCATCAAGGTCGGTGTGGGCCCCGGCGCCATGTGCACCACCCGCATGATGACCGGCGTGGGCCGCCCGCAGTTCTCCGCGGTCCTGGAGTGCGCGGCCGAGGCGAAGAAGTACGGCAAGCACGTGTGGGCCGACGGCGGCGTCCGTCACCCGCGCGACGTGGCCATGGCGCTCGCCGCCGGTGCCTCCAACGTCATGATCGGCTCCTGGTTCGCCGGTACGTACGAGTCCCCGGGCGACCTCCAGCAGTCGGCCGACGGCCGCCTGTACAAGGAGTCCTTCGGCATGGCCTCGGCGCGCGCCGTGCGCAACCGGACCTCCGAGGAGTCGGCCTACGACCGCGCCCGCAAGGCGCTGTTCGAGGAGGGCATCTCCACCTCGCGCATGTTCCTCGACCCGGCGCGGCCGGGCGTGGAGGACCTGATCGACTCGATCATCGCGGGCGTCCGCTCCTCCTGCACCTACGCCGGTGCCGGCTCCCTCGCGGAGTTCGAGGAGAAGGCGGTCGTCGGCATCCAGTCCGCGGCGGGCTACGCCGAGGGCAAGCCGCTGCACGCCAGCTGGAGCTAGTCCCCGTCCGGTGGCCCCGGCCCGCCCCACACGGGCGGCCCGGGGCCACCGGCGTACCCGCCCGCTTCCCGCCCTCCGGTCAGGCGTCCGCGGGCGGCCACGGCCCGGCGCCCCCGGCCGCCCTGCCACCGCCTCCCGGCTCCGAGCTGTGCACGCCCGCGCGGTATTTGGGGATGCGGACCGTGATCTTCATGCCCGCGCCGACGCCCGTCTCGATGACGAGGCCGTGCGCGTCCCCGTAGACCTGCCGCATCCGCTCGTCGACGTTGGTCAGCCCGATCCCCGACGAGGCCCCCGGGCGCTCCCCGGCCAGGATCCGCCGCAGCAGCGCCGGATCCATCCCGACCCCGTTGTCCTCGATGGTCAGCACCGCCTCCGCGCCCGCGTCCCGGGCCGCGATGGTGATCCGGCACTCCCCGGCGGAGTCCTCCACCCCGTGCTTGACGGCGTTCTCCACCAGCGGCTGCAGACACAGGAACGGCAGCGCCACCGGCAGCACCTCGGGCGCCACCTGCAAGGTCACCTTCAGCCGGTCCCCGAACCGGGCACCGGCCAGCGCCAGGTACCGCTCGATCGAACGCAACTCCTCCGCCAGGGTGGTGAACTCGCCGTGCCGCCGGAAGGAGTAACGGGTGAAGTCGGCGAACTCCAGCAGCAGTTCCCGCGCCCGCTCCGGATCGGTCCGCACGAACGAGGCGATCGCGGCGAGGGAGTTGAAGATGAAGTGCGGGGAGATCTGGGCCCGCAGCGCCTTGATCTCCGCCTCCATCAGCCGCGTCCGCGCCCGGTCCAGCTCCGACAGCTCCAGTTGTACGGAGACCCAGCGCGCCACCTCCGTCGCGGCCCGCACCAGCACCGCCGACTCCCGCGACCCGTAGGCGACCAGCGCCCCCAGCAGCCCCTCCTCGCCCGTCAGCGGGGCGAACACCGCCCACTTGAGCGGACAGCCGGGCCGCTGGCACTCGGTGCGCACGCTCTGGCTGCGCCCCGACTCCAGCATCACCGCCACCCGCGCCATCGCCCTGCGCTGGTGGTGGTCGGCGCCCGGCCCGTCCCAGGCCAGTACGGCCTCGCGGTCCGTCAGGCACAGCGCCTCGGTGCCCAGCAGCGAGCGCAGCCGTCGCGCGGCCTTGCGGGCGGCGTCCTCGGTGAGCCCAGCCCGCAGCGGGGGAGCGGCCAGCGAAGCGGTGTGCAGGGTGTGGAAGGTGGCCCGCTCCACCGGGGTGCCCAGGTCCAGCCCGGCGGCCCGCTCCCCGCGCCCGGTGTGCCACCGGCCCGCGGACCAGCCCAGCCCCAGCAGCAGGGCCGCTGCCGTCAGCGCGAGCACCGCGAGCGCCGCCCCGGTCACCGGGCGCCCCCCGCGGCCCGCCGGGGGGCCACGTCCTCGGGCAGGTGCAGCCGGGCCAGCGCGGCGGCCGTCCCCGCCGGGATCCGGGACCGGGTCGCCAGCGACACCGTCACCATCGTCAGGAAGCCCAGCGGCACCGACCACACCGCGGGCCAGGCCAGCAGCGCGTGCGCCCAGCCCGCCGGGACCAGCCCGGTGCGGGTGGCCACCACCGCGCCCAGCGCCGCACCGCCGCCGGTCAGCAGCCCGGCCACCGCCCCGGGCGGGGTCAGCCCGCGCCACCAGATGCCGAGGACCAGCAGCGGGCAGAAGGAGGACGCCGAGACCGCGAAGGCCAGACCCACGGCGTCGGCGACCGGCACCTCGGTGGCCACCGTCCCGCCCGCGAGCGGCACCGCCATCGCCACCACCACGGCCAGCCGGAACGTCCCCACCCCGCGCCGGGGCAGCACGTCCTGGTGCAGCACCCCGGCCACCGCCATGGTCAGCCCCGAGGCCGTCGACAGGAACGCGGCGAACGCGCCCCCGGCCAGCAGCGCCCCCAGCAGGTCCCCGAGCTGCCCGCCCAGCATCCGTTCCGGCAGCACCAGCACCGCGGCGTCCGCGTCCCCGGTCAGCGCCAGCTCCGGCGCGTAGATCCGGCCCAGCGCCCCGTACACCTGGGGCAGCAGGTAGAACACCCCGAGCAGGCCCAGCACCACCAGCGTGGTGCGGCGGGCGGCCCGGCCGTGGGGGCTGGTGTAGAAGCGCACGGCCACGTGCGGCAGGCCCATGGTGCCGAGGAACGTGGCCAGGATCAGCCCGTAGGTGGCGTACAGCCGGTGCTCCCCGCCGGACAGCGCCGTCGACCAGCCGGGAGCGTCCGGGCCCGGGCCCGCGTGGGCGTCCGGGACCACGCTGCCGGGGGTGAACTCCAGCCGGGTGCGGGCCGCGACGGAGTGCCGGCCGCTCTCCAGGGTCAGCGGCACCCCGGCGTGCTCGGCGCCGTCCACCCGGCCCGTCACCGTCACGGTGAGCGGCTCGTCCACCGAGAGCCGTACGTCCTCGCCCAGGGTGACGGCGGTGTGCTCGCGGAAGACGGCCGGGGCGTCGAAGGAGGCCCGGGGGGCACCGTCCCCGGACCAGGCGGCGATCAGGAAGAAGGCCGGCACCAGCAGCGCGGTGAGTTTGAGCCAGTACTGGAACGCCTGCACGAAGGTGATGCTGCGCATGCCGCCCGCCGCGACGGCCGCCGTCACCACGAAGGCCACGACCACCCCGCCCACCCAGTGCGGGGCCCCGGTCAGCACCTCCAGCGTCAGACCGGCCCCCTGCAACTGCGGCAGCAGGTACAGCCAGCCCACGCCCAGCACGAACAGCACCGCGATCCGCCGCACCGCCCGCGACTGGAGCCGCGCCTCGGCGAAGTCGGGCAGCGTGTACGCGCCCGAGCGCCGCAGCGGCGCCGCGACCAGCACCAGCAGCACCAGGTAGCCGGCGGTGTAGCCGACCGGGTACCAGAGCATCTCCGGCCCCTGGAGCAGCACCAGCCCGGCCACCCCGAGGAAGGAGGCGGCGGAGAGGTACTCCCCGCTGATGGCGGCCGCGTTGAGGCGGGGGCCGACGGTGCGGGAGGCGACGTAGAAGTCGGAGGTGGTCCGGGATATCCGCAGGCCGAGCGCCCCGACGAG
This sequence comes from Streptomyces lavendulae subsp. lavendulae, assembly GCF_002803845.1. Taxonomy (GTDB): domain Bacteria; phylum Actinomycetota; class Actinomycetes; order Streptomycetales; family Streptomycetaceae; genus Streptomyces; species Streptomyces lavendulae. The sequence continues at coordinate 6,769,061 of NZ_CP024985.1, forward strand.
GACGGTGACCAGGACGACGACGGTGACCGCGGTCAGCGCGTACGTCTGGTTCACCGGAGGTCCTTCGACGGGGGAGGGGAGGGAAGTCTCCGGAGTCTACGCAGCCCCCCGTCCCCGGCAACAGGCGCGAACCGGGCACCGGCGCGGGGCGTTCCGGCGGGCCGCCGACGGGGCCGCGGCGCCCGGGTCAGAGCGCCGGATCGTGGTGACGCTCGCAGTCGCGCAGGGCGATCTCCAGCTCCACGTACGACTCCTCCGCGCGGCGGAAGGCCAGGGTCAGGGCAGCCTCCACCCGGGGCGGCAACTGCCCGCGGGTGCCCTCCTGGGCCTCGTACAGGACCTCCGCCCAGCGGGCGGCCGCACTGCGCAGCCGGGCGAGCAGCGCCTCGGCCTCGGCCGGCCCGGCGGCACGGGTCCGGGGCAGTCCGGTCAGCGCGTCCAACAGCGCCTGGATCTCGGACATATCGCTCCTCCCGGGCCGGAAGATCCACGATACGCGCGGGCCGCACCGCGGACAGGCGGACCGCTCACCGCTGCGGCCGACGGGCCCGGCGGATCGCCGTACGCCCACCGTGGCGCGACGAACGGCACGTTGGTACGCCGGACGGTCGGGCTCGGGCATCAGGGGGAGGGCCACCCCGCGCCGCCCGCGTGGCCGGGAACGTACGAGTCCCGTTCCTGCGCGGTGAGGTCACGGTCGACGGCGAAGCAGATCTTCCGGATCGCCGCCGAGGGCTCGAAGAGGACGTTCCACAGCCGTACCGTCATGTCGATGCCGCCGGTGGCGAGGGTGCGCCCGTCGGGGCTGAACGCGACCGCCTCCACCGGTGCGGTGTGCGCTAGCCCGTCGCCCGGCGCATGAGGAGGTCGCGGAGGTCGCGGGCGTGCCGACGGCTGACCTGGAGTTCCGCCGGGCCCACCCGCACGCTCGTGGTCCCCGCCTCCATGCGCAACTCGTCGATCCGGCCCAGCGCCACCAGGTGGCGGCGGTGGATCCGGACGAACCCGCGGGCCGCCCAGCGTTCCTCCAGGGTGGACAGCGGGATCCGCACCAGGTGGCTGCCCCCGTCGGTGTGCAGCCGGGCGTAGTCGCCCTGGGCCTCCACGTACGCGATGTCCGCGATCGCCACGAACCGTGTGACGCCGCCCAGTTCGACCGCGATCTGCTCCGGGACGCGCTCGACGGCACCGGCACCGGCACCGACACCGGCCTCCGCGCCCGCCGGGGGCACGGGGGTGCGCAGGTCCGGGACGGCCGGTTCGGGGGCCGGCTGCGCCCCGTCCGGCCGGCCCAGGAGGGCGCGGGCCCGCCGGACCGCCTCCGCCAGCCGCTCCGGCCGGACCGGCTTGAGGACGTAGTCCACGGCCTTGAGGTCGAAGGCCTGGACGGCGAAGCCCTCGTGCGCGGTGACGAACACGATCAGCGGGGGACGGGCGAACCCGCTGAGCAGCCGGGCGATGTCCAGCCCCGTCAGGCCGGCCATCTGGATGTCCAGGAACACCACGTCGATGCCGTCGGGGCCGTCCGGCCCGCCCTCCAGCGCCCGGGTGATACGGCGCAGCGCTCCGGTGGCGTCGGAGGCGCCCTCGGCACTGCGGACCCGGGGATCGGAGCGCAGCAGGTAGAGGAGTTCCTCCAGGAGCGGCTTCTCGTCGTCTACGGCCAGTACGCGCAGCATGGGGCTCACTCTAGGCAACGGCGCCCTGCCGGGAAACGGCGCGCGGCCCCCGCCCGGGGGGAGGGGGGCGGGGACCGCGCGGATCGGGAGTGGGGGAGTGGGGCCCGGGGAGGGCGGGGGCGGGGGTTACTGGACGGTGATGAGCTTGCCGTCGGGGGCGACGGCGTACCAGGTGCCGCCCACGCCCTGGCCGTTGGTGTCGCCGGCCTTCTTGTCACCGGTGAAGGTGTAGACGGGCCAGCAGTTGACGGTCTGCTGCTTCTTGCCGTCGGGCCGGTCGAGGACCAGGTAGTTCTTCTCGATGATGCCCTTGGCGTTGACCTTGTCCACCGGCGGGACGACGGGCCACTTGGCGACGCAGTCGCCCTCGCACTTGGAGACCATCGGCCAGGCGGTGTCCGGCTTGAAGCGGTAGACGGTCATGCCGTTGCCGTCGACGATGTGCTCGCCGAGCTTGGCGTCCTTGGCCACGGTCAGGGCGCCCGAGGCCTGTCCGGCGCCCGCTCCCGTCCCCGCTCCGGTCCCGGCGCCCGCGGCGGGCTTCGCGGCCTTCTTGCCGTCGGGGGCCAGGGCGAACCAGGTGCCGCCGACGCCCTGCCCGTTCAGGTCGCCCGCCTTGGTGTCCTTGGCGAAGCGGTACGCGGGCCAGCCGGCCACCGTCAGCTGCTTGCTGCCGTCCTTGCGGACCACCTCGCCCAGCATGGCCGGGTCCATGCCCGCCGCGGCGGTCGCGTCGCCCGCCGGGACCGGGGGCCAGGCCTTGGCGCAGTCGCCGTCGCAGTTCGAGGCCGGCGGCTTGGCGGTGTCCTTGTCGAAGCGGTAGAGGGTGAAGCCCGCGCTGTCGGTGAGGACGGAGCCGAGCTGGTCGGTGGAGGCGATCGCCAGCTGCCCGCCGGCCTTGGCGCCGGTGGCCGCCGCGTCCTGGGCGGGCTTCTCGTTGCCGTAGGGGTCGGCGGCGGGGGCCTGGGCGTCGGCGACCGCACCGGCCGGCTTGGTCGCGTCGGCGGCCTTGTCGTACCCGCCGCAGGCCGTCGCCGCGAGGGTGACGACGACCGCGACCGCCGCCAGGGAAGTTCCGCGCTTGATGCCCATGTCGATCTCTCCCACGTGTGGTGTCTGCCGATTCCGTCGCCGGAGGATCGGCAACTTGTGCAGGACACGGGCCGGCGGGAGCGTTCTGTTCAGCGGGACCGGTATGAGCTGTTTCACTCACACTCCGTCGAACCCGGCCCGCCGTGCGGCCGTGACCACAGCGAGGCCGAGAATCCGGTGCCCCTCGTCGTCGGGGTGCAGTCCGTCCGCGAGGTGCTCGGGTCCCAGCAGGTCACGGCCCGGCAGCAGGGCGAGCCGGCCGTCCCCGGCGGCGATCCGGTCACGGGTGGCCCGCTCCATGGCGTCGCGCAGGGCGCCCAGGGTCGCGCCGAGGCGGTTGGGGGTCCGTTCGGCGTCGGGGCGCAGCACGGGGGAGAGCAGCAGCAGGGGGGTGCGGGGGTGGCCCTGGCGGATCAGGTCGAGGAACGTGCGGGTGGTCTCGTAGAGGAGGGGCGCGGTGAAGGGCACCCGGGACCAGCAGTTCGTGCCGAAGGCGAGGGTGAGGACGTCGGCGGGGAGGGTGGCGAGCTGCTCGGCGGTGGCGAGTTCTCCGCGGGCCGCGCCCGCGTAGCCGAGGTTGACCGTGTCCCAGCCCAGCGCCCGGCCCGCGACGGCGGGCCAGCCGTGGGCGGGCCGGGTGGACCACCAGCCTTCGGTGATGGAGTCGCCGTGCACCACCCAGCGCGGGCCCCGGGGGGCGGGCGCGAGGGGGCCGCCGATCCCGCGCAGGCCCAGGACCGCGGGGGACTGGGCCTCGGGCGGGTGCAGGGTGAAGGGGCCGCCGCCGCGGGGCAGCGGGAGGCGTACGACGGACTCGGTGGCGGGCTCGGTGAACACCTCGGTGATCCGGCCGTGGCGGTTCCACAGGGCGAAGCCGTGCGCGAGGTCGCGCAGCGCGTCGGTGGGGCCCGGCACGGTGGCCCGGTAGCGGATCTCCACGGCGTGCGCGGACCCGGCGGTGAACTCCAGCCGCACCCCTATGGGAAGGGTGGCGCGCTCGCCGGTGTCCCAGGGCAGCCGCATCGTGTCGGCCGGGTCGGCGCGCACGGGGCGCCCCTCGTGCAGCCAGGCGACCCCGCGCAGGAACGGTCCGGGATCCAGCCACCGCTCGTCGGACTCCGTCTGCGTCGGCCTCACTCTTCGCCTCCGATCGTCGGACAGGGGAACCACGGGGCACGCTGCGGCATGTCTGACGCCGTGTCAAGAAAGGGGGTCGAGGGAGGGCTGCGCAGTGATCGATCATCTGTGCGCAACAAACGTCCATCTCGGACAGATCCGCGCAATGATCGTTCGCCAATGTGCAAGGATGGTGCATTACGGGCGGTATCACTCAGCTCGTAGGCTCACTCGCTGTACGTGGAGTGGCGCGGACCGCCTGCTCGGCGGTCCCCCCATGCCCAGACAGGGTTCACCCCTGCCTCGGAACTGCTCCGGACCGCTGCGGTCGACGCCTGACAGTCCCCATCCGCAGTGTCAAAGGAGTCCCTTCGTGCTCGATCACGGCCAGGCGCCACCGCTCACGTCCGAGGCCCGCAAGCCCGCCAACCCCCTGCTCCGCCGCAAGCCGGTGGAGCGACTGGTCGCCGAGGGCGGTCAGGGCGAGGGCGGCTCGCTGCGCCGCTCGCTCACCATGTGGCAGCTGACGATGATCAGCATCGGCGCCACCCTGGGCACCGGCATCTTCGTCGTCCTCGGCACCGCCGCCCCCAAGGCCGGCCCGGCCGTCACGATCTCCTTCATCCTCGCGGGCCTGACCGCGCTGTTCTCGGCCCTGTCCTACGCCGAGCTGGCCGGTTCCGTCCCGGTCTCCGGCTCCTCGTACTCCTACGCGTACGCCACCATGGGCGAGCTCATCGCCTGGATCTGCGGCTGGTGCCTGGTCCTGGAGTACGCCGTCTCCGTCGCGGCCGTGGCCGTCGGCTGGGGCCAGTACCTCAACGAGCTCCTCGACGGGACCATCGGGGTCACCATCCCCTCGGCGGTCTCCGCACCGCTGGGCGAGGGCGGGTTCATCAACCTGCCGGCGCTGGTCGTCGTCCTGCTCTCCATGGTCTTCCTGATGCGCGGCGCCAAGGAGAGCGCCACGGTCAACTCGATCATGGTCGGGGTGAAGATCGTCACCCTGCTGCTCTTCATCGGCATCGGCGTCATGGGCATCAAGGCCGGCAACTACACCCCGCTCGCCCCGCTGGGCGTCACCGGCATCAGCGCCGCCGCCTCCACCCTCTTCTTCTCGTACATCGGCTTCGACGCCGCCTCCACCGCCGGTGAGGAAGCCAAGAACCCGAAGAAGGACCTGCCGCGCGCGATCATGCTCTCGCTGGGCATCGTCACCGTCCTCTACGTCCTGGTCGCCTTCGTCGCCGTCGGCGCCATGCCGTGGCAGGACTTCGAGGGCACCGAGGCCGCGCTCGCCCAGATCATGACCGACGTCACCGGCCACAGCTTCTGGGGCGTCGTCCTCGCCGCCGGCGCCGTGATCGCGATCTTCTCCGTCGTCTTCGCCGTCCTCTACGGCCAGACCCGCATCCTCTTCGCGATGTCCCGCGACGGTCTCGTCCCCAAGGTCTTCGCCAAGGTCGACGAGAAGACCGGCGCCCCCCGCGCCAACGTCATCCTCGTCTCCGTCTTCTGCGGCCTCCTCGCGGCCTTCATCCCGCTGGGCAAGCTCGCCGACGCCACCAGCATCGGCACCCTCTTCGCCTTCGGCCTGGTCAACGTCGCCGTGATCATCCTGCGCCGCACCAAGCCCGACATGCCGCGCACCTTCAAGGTGGCGCTCTTCCCCGTCACGCCGATCCTGGGCTTCCTCGCCTGCGGCTACATGATGTTCAGTCTCGATATGGCCACGTGGATCGTCTTCGGTGGCTGGATGGCAGTCGGCCTCGTGGTGTACTTCACCTACGGCATCCGCCGCTCCCGCCTGGCCACCGAAGAAGTGGCCACAGCAGAAATGTGATCCACCCGCAGTGCGACTGAACGATCTCGACGAACGCATCGTGCACGCCCTCGCCGAGGACGCCCGCCGTTCCTACGCGGACATCGGCTCCGAGGTCGGCCTCTCGGCCCCCGCCGTCAAGCGGCGCGTCGACCGGCTGCGCGCCGAAGGCGCCATCACCGGGTTCACCGTCCGCGTGGACCCGGCGGCCATGGGCTGGGAGACCGAGGGCTTCATCGAGATCTACTGCCGCCACAACACCTCGCCGGACGACATCCGGCGAGGGCTGGAGCGGTACCCCGAGGTGGTGTCCGCGTCGACCGTCACCGGCGACGCGGACGCCCTGGTCCAGGTCTTCGCCTCCGACATGCGCCACTTCGAGCGGGTGCTGGAGCGCATCGCGGGCGAGCCCTTCGTGGAACGCACCAAGTCGGTCCTGGTCCTCTCCCCCCTGCTGCGCCGCTTCACCTCTGTTTGAGGGGAGGCTTCGCCTCCGGGGCGCCGGTGCCGTGCTCTCAGGGGCGTACGTCCTCAGAAACCGCTCGTTCCTCGCGGTTTCCTCCGGGCGTGCGCCCCTGAGAGCACGGCGCGCCCCTTCGGCTCAGCCTCCCCGTGCGGGCTGCGAGGCGGGGGACGGGGCTCTTTCCCGCGGCGGGATCGAGGGCCGGGGGCTGTCACAGGGGCGTGTCAGGATCGGCGACATGAAGATCCAGATCCTGCCGCCGGCCGAACCGCACCGCTCGACCGTCTACCCGGACTGGGCCGCGGCCCACGATCCCGCCCGCGCCGCGGACGCCGCCGCGCTCTTCGCCGAGGCCCTCTCCACCCTCCACACCGCCTACGAGAAGCCCGGCCGGTACGTGGACGGCCTGGAGCGGCTCGTCAGGACCCTGGAACCCGCCCACCTGCCCTGGTTCTGGGACACCCTCGGGCACCGGCTGATCCCCTGGCACCTGCGCTCCGCGGCCCGCGCCCACGCCCTCGCCCGCAAGGCCGAGCAGGCCCACCGGCTCCCCGTCGACCCCGACTGGCACCGGGCCAACCTGCTGCTCTTCGCCCGCGCCGGAGCCCTCCCCGCCACCGCCATCGGGACCCACCAGACCTGGCTCACCGCCACCCTGGACCCCCGGGCCGCGCACGAGGAGTTCGTACGCTTCCTGGAGGCCTGGGCCGCCTCGCCCGGCGAGCCCCCCGCCGACCTGGCCCGCCGCCTGCGGATCTCCGCCCGCGCGGCCGGAGCCGGCACCGCCGAGGAAGCCCGGGTACTGGGCGCCCTGCTCGGCGCCGCCCACGGCAAGGACGTCCCCGACCGGCTGCTCGACGCCGCCACGGCCCTGCTGACCGAGCACCCCCCGGCCGACGACACCGCCGCCCTGCTCCTCGACCTGTTCCCCGAGAGCCGCGGCGACGCCGGTGCCTGGCTGCGGCTGCTCCTGGCCTGCGGGGCCGCCGACGCCGCCGCGGCCGGGCGGATCGTCCCCGAAGGCGGCCTCGACGGCTGGTTCGCGCGCTACACCCACCGCTTCGGCCACGGCCGCTCCGGCAGCGGCATCATGCGCCAGCCCATGCCCGCCGAACTCTTCGAGCTGCTGACCCGCTGGGCCCCCCGGCTGCGCGCCGCCGCCCCGCTGCGCCTGCACGAGGACCGCTACCGCCACCCCGGGCTCGACGCCGACCTGCTCGACGCCTGCCTCGCCGAGGGCATCGCCGTCGAGGACCCCGGACCCGCCGTGCGGCTGGAGTTCCGGGACGGCCGCTCCCGGCGCGACCTCAAGGCCCTGGCCGCGGACCCCGTCTTCGGCCCCCGCCTGGAGGGCACCGTCCACGAGGCCCTGCGCACCGCGGGCAGCGCCATCACCCGCCTCCCGCACAACGCGGGCATCGCCGCCGGCGTGCACGGCCGGGTCGAAGCCCTCCTCGACGCCCTGCGCGGCGGCGGACTCGCCGCCGCCGACGAAGCCGTCGACGAGCTCCACGGACTGCTGGACCGCCCCACCGCCCGCGCCCTGGACGGCATCGAGGAAGCACTGGCCGGCCTGGACCTCACCGGCCCCCTCGGCCGCGCCCTGCGCGCCGGGCTCCCCGAGGAGTTCGGCTGGCCCGCCCTGGACGAGGCCGTCGCCGAGCTCGGCGGCCCCGACCGCGTCGTCGGCGTGACCAGCACCTGGCCCGTCCTCACCGTCTACGGCCCGGACCGCGCCTTCGCCGTCGACCACGCCGGCCGGCGCGACGCCTGCGCCTTCCGGATCCCCGGAACCGCACCCCGGCCCGCCGCAACCCCCGACGAGCCGGCCGCCGCGGCGCCCTCGCTCACCGTGCACCACATCGGCGGACAGTTCCTCGTCGCCTGGAGCGACGCCGGCAACAACGTTCCCGACCGCGCCTTCTGGACCGACCACCCCGAAGACGTCTTCGAGCCCGAGCAGACGTACGGCCTGCGCCGCTACGGCGGCATGGTCCAGAACGGCCTCGGCTACCAGTTCGCCACCCCCGACGGCACCGGCCGCCACGACGGCCGCGTCGTCCTGCGCCCCGGCGGGCGCGGGGGCATCGGCCACCACGACGTCCAGATGAGCGACGGCACCCGCTTCTGGAGCGCCCGGACCTTCTGCTCCTGGGGCAGTTGGACCCGCGTCGACCCCGACACCGGGGAACGCGGCACCGACCGCACCCCGCCCGCCTTCCACACCGCCACCGAACCCCCGCCCGGCACCCGGCTCTTCGGGGACGTGCAGTCCCTCGCCGTGCTGCCCCCCGGCGCCCCCGCCTCCCCGCTCGGACAGGACGGCCGCCTCGTCGGATTCCGCGTCCTCCACCGCACCCCCTACGCCGGCCCCTCGCCCCGCGAGTTCCTCCTCCAGGGCACCGACGGCCGCAGCGCCTCCTACCGCAGCCGGCGCCCGGGCCGCCGTCCCTGGGCGGTCCTGCGCATGCCCGCGGGCGGCGAGGACGCGGTCCTCGCGGGCGAGGAGACCGTCCGCTGCCACTCCGCCGAGGACAACTCCCTCCTGTGGCAGGTCCACGGCTTCCCCGGCTCCGACCGCCGCCGCGCCCCCGGCTTCGGCGACGGCGCCGGACCCGTACCGCCGCCCGCGTTCTGGCACTTCCTGACCCCCCGCGACGAGACCTCCTCACACGCCCTGCGGACCGTCGCCGAGCCCCTCGTACGGGACCTCCTCGACGCCGCCGTGCGCGCAGACCCGGCCCCCGCGCTCCCCGGGGCGCTCGAACCGCGGATCGCCGAAGGCGTCGCCCGCGCCGCCCACCGCGCCGCCGACATCCTGCGCCGCCGCCGGGCCCTGTCCCGCCGCGTCGCCCTCCTGCGCGCCGAACCGGCCGTGTCGCTGCGCACCGAAGTACCCGACACCGAACTCACCCCCGCCCTGCTCGGGCTGCTGCCCGACCGGCGCCGCCACCACGGCTGCCCCGAGCCCCAGCCGCAGCCCGCCCTGCTCACCGCCGTCGCCGCCGACGGCCGCCACCTGCGCGGGGAGATCGACGAGGAGACCCGGCTGCTCGCCCTGCCCGCCGACCCCGCGCCCTGGCAGCCGCTCGTGGGCCGGATCGGCGCCGTCGCCTGGCGGGCCTGCGCCGCCACCACCTCCGACGCGGACCGGGCCGCGCTCGCCGCCCTGCTGGAGACCTGGAGCGGGCAGCCCTTCGCCGAACCGGGCAGCACCTGGCGCACCGGCCGCGCGGCCCCGGAGGCCCTGGCCGCCGTCCGCTCCGCCGGACACCCCCTCGCCTCGACCGCCGACGGCGGCGACGGTGAATGGTTCCTCCAGCGGGCCGCCGACCCCGAGCCCGACGGCGCCGAGGACCGCGAGACCCTCACCGTCGACACGGACGACACCGCGCGCCTGCCCCGGCTGCTGGAACTGCTCGCCGAGCGGGGACCGCTGACGGCGTCCCCCGCCGCCCGGGAGGCCTTCGCCCGGCTCACCGGCGTACGCGGCCCCGTCGCGGCCCTGGTCCTCGCCGGGTTCCCCCGCCGCGAGGACCACGGCGAGCACCAGCGCCTGCTGGGCGGGCCCCCGTACAAGGCGACCAAGGCCATGGTCTCCGCCTACGACGAGCTCTGCCGGGCCCTGGGCGCGGCCGGACGCCGGGCGGTCCTCGCCGCGGGCCTCCCGCAGGACCCCGCCGACCTGTGGGAGCCCGCCGGGACGACCGCGGCGGCCGAGCGCATGGCCGCCGCCTGGAACGGGCTCCTCGGCGCCGAGGAGCCCGCCGACGAGGAGCTGGCCGCCGCCCTGGAGGCCGAGCTGGGCCTGCACGAGAGCTGGGCCAGGAGCCTGCCCGCCGGACGCGCCCCGCAGGCCGAGCCCTTCGGCGAGGACGGCTTCCTCCTCACCCGGGACCGCCGCGGCGCCCTGGAACTGCGGTACGCCGAACCGGACGGCACCGCCGGACGCTGGGTGGCCCCCTCGGCGCCCGCCCACCGGACGGCCGCCACCGTCATCGCCTGGGCGCTGACCGAACGCCCCGTCGGGGACCCCGCCCGCAGCGGGGCCCTGCTCCTGCACCGGCGGCTGCGGGAGCAGCTCGCGGGCCCCGGAGCGCTGATCCCCCTCGGAAAGCTGCCCGGCCTGGGACGGTCGGTGCCCACCGACCCGGCCTTCAGCCCCTACCGGGGGACCGTCCTGCCCGGTACGGTCCCGATGGCCGAAGGCGCCGAACCCGACACGGTCCACGCCGACGGGACCCTCCTGGTCGGCGCCCCCTCCGGCGAGACCTTCCTGTGGGCCGCCGCCTTCACCGCCCCCGGCGGAGCGGATCGGGCCGCCGCCACGTGCGGGGCCCGGGGACCGGCCTGGATCCTCGACGACCTGCCGCGCACCGCCCGGCTCCTGGACGGGCTCGACCGGCTCGCCGCCCGCGCCGCCGACACCCCCGTGCCCCCGGGCGGCTACGAGACCGATCCCTCGCTCAGCGCCCCCGACCTGGTGGCCGAGGTCGCCCGGACCCTCGGGGTCGGCGCGGACGCCGCCGCCCTCCACCTCCAGCTGCTCGCGCTCGCCCGGCCCACCGACCGGGCCGTGCGGCGCTGGAACGGCTGGACGGCGGCCCGGCACAAGGCGGCCCAGGCCGAACTGGTCGCGTCCGGGGCGGTGGAGAGCGGCAAGCGGGCCCGCGCGGGCCGCACCGCGTTCCTCCCCGGGGAGTGGGCGGACCTGAAGGCCCCGCACCTTCCGCTGGAGAAGGCCAAACTGGAGGGCCACCTGGCGTGGGCCGCGGGCAAGAGCCTGTACGCGATGACGCTGCGGCTGCTCGCCCCGCTGCCCCCGCACGAACTGTTCGCCCGCGCCTGGCGGCAGGCACGCCCGTAACGGGCCCGGGGCTACACCGACACGGGCCGGGCGGCGGCGCCGGACAGCAGCCGCCGCCGCTCCTCCTCCGTCAGTCCGCCCCACACCCCGAAGGGCTCGCGGGTGCGCAGCGCGTGCTCCAGGCAGGCCGCCCGCACCGGGCAGCCCTGGCACACCCGCTTCGCGGCCTCGTCCCGGTCCTCGCGCTCCTCGCCCCGCTCGCCGGCGGGGTGGAAGAACCTGCCGGGGCCCAGGCCCCGGCAGGCGGCCCGGGCCTGCCACTGCCAGTGGTGGTGCGCGGCGCCGGGCAGACGGGAGACGTCTTTCACGGCAGTTCCCTTCCGTAGGTTCCGTGACTCCTCCCGCGTCTGACCGCGAGCGGCACTCCGAAACCCGGCGGAGCGGACCGCCTTCGTCCGCCACCGGTCAGGGGCGCCGGGCCCACTCCTCGGCCAGCAGCCGGTACGAGCGCACCCGGTCGGCGGGCGAGTGCGTGATCGTCGTGATCAGCAGCTCGTCCGCGCCGGTGGCCTCCCGCAGCCGCTCCAGGTGGTCCGCGACCGTCGCCGCCGACCCCACGAACCGGGTCTCCACCCGGTCGGCGACCAGCGCGTGATCGGCCGCCGACCAGCCGGCCACCAGCTCCCGCGCCTCCCCCGGCGAGGGGAAGGGGATCGCGCCCTCGGCGGTACGGATGCTGTGCACCCAGGGGGCGTACCCGGCGGCCAGCTCGCGGGCCTCCGCGTCGTCCGGGGCCACCACCACGTCCGCCGACACCGTCAGGTACGGCCGGTCCAGTGCGGCGGACGGCTTGAAGGCGGCCCGGTAGCCCTCGGCGGCCTCCAGCACGCTCGCCGGGCTCACGTGGTAGTTCGCGGCGAAGCGCAGCCCGTTCGCGCCGGCCGTCTCCGCGCTCTGCCCGCCGCTGCTGCCCAGGATCCACACCTGGACGTCGGCCCCCTCGCCGGGGACGGGGTGCGCCTCCACCCCCTCCGGGGAGCGGTACTCGCCGCGCAGCAGGGCCAGTACGTCGCCCACCTGCTCGGCGTAGTCCTGCGGGCGGGCCCCCGGCAGGTTCAGCAACCGCTGCTGGAGGGCCACGCGGGGGTGGCCGAGGAGGTGGGCGAAGGAGAACCGGGGCGGTATCCGCAGCCCGCCCGGCGTCCACCCCTCGAAGGGCGGGGCCGCGTCCGGCGCGGGCTGCGGCGGCCGGCCGGCCGAGCGGCCCAGGCCCAGGTCGAGGCGGCCCGGGTGCAGGGCGTCGATCAGCCCGAACTCCTCCACCGTGGACAGCGCGGTGCGGTGGCCCAGCTGCACGGCCCCCGACCCGAGCCGGATCGTGGAGGTGGCCCCGGCCGTCAGCGCCAGCAGCACGGCGGGCGAGGTCCCGGCGACCCCCGGGTTCAGGTGGTGCTCGGCGAACCAGTAGCGGGCGTAGCCGAGCCGCTCGGCCTGCCGGGCGAGGGCGACGGTGTGGTGCAGCGCCTCGGCGGCGGTGGAGCCGGACGGGACGGGGACGAGGTCGAGGACCCCGAGGGGGGTACGGGACACGGTGCTCCTCCTCAGGGGCCGGTGGGGGCCGGGATCCGCGGTGCGGCCAGGCCCAGGTGGTCGCGCAGGGTGGGTCCGGAGTACTCGCGCCGGAACACCCCCCGTTCCTGGAGCAGCGGGACGACGGTGTCGGCGAAGCCGTCCAGGCCGCCGGGCGTCAGGTGCGGGACGAGGATGAAACCGTCGGCCGCGTCCTGCTGGACCAGGTCGTCGATCGCGGCGGCGACGGTGGCGGGCGAGCCGATGAAGGTCTGCCGTCCGGTGGTCTCGATCACCAGCTCCCGGATCGACAGCTTCCGGGCGGCGGCCAGCTCCCGCCACTCCCGGGCGGTGGCCAGCGGATCGCGGAACATGCGCACGCTGGCCCGGCCCCGCGCGACGGTGTTCTCCCCGGGGACCGGGTCGACCTCCGGGAGCGGGCCGTCCGGGTCGTACGCGGACAGGTCCCGGTTCCAGACGTGCTCCAGGTACGAGATCGCCGTGGCCCCGCTGACCTGCGCGAGGCGTACCTCGCGGGCCAGTTCCCGGGCCTCGGCGTCGGTGTCACCGAGGACGAAGGTGGCCGCGGGCAGGATCTTCAGCTGGTCCGGGGTGCGGCCGTACCGGGCGAGCCGGCCCTTGACGTCCGCGTAGAAGGCCCGGCCCTCCTCCAGGGTGGCGTACCGGCCGAAGATGGCGTCGGCGTCGGCCGCGGCGAACTCCCGGCCCTCGTCCGAATCGCCCGCCTGGAAGACCACCGGCCGGCCCTGGGGGCTGCGCGGCACGTTGAACCGCCCCGAGATGTCGAACTGTTCGCCCCGGTGGACGAAGGCGCCCGCGCCCGCGTCCCGCAGGAAGACCCCCGACGCCGGGTCGGCGAGGACCTCGCCCCCGTCCCAGGAGTCGAACAGTTCGTTGGCGGTGGCCAGGAACTCGCGGGCCCGCCCGTAGCGTTCCTCGCGCGGCAGGAAGCCGCCGCGCCGGAAGTTCTCGCCGGTGAAGGCGTCCCAGGAGGTCACCACGTTCCAGGCGGCCCGGCCGCCCGACAGGTGGTCGAGGGTGGCGAACTGGCGGGCCACCTCGTAGGGCTCGTTGAAGGTGGAGTTGATGGTGCCGGTCAGGCCCAGGTGCTCGGTCACGGCGGCGAGGGCGGAGAGGACCGTGAAGGTGTCGGGCCGGCCGACCACGTCCAGGTCGTGGATCCGGCCGCCCTGTTCGCGCAGCCGCAGTCCCTCGGCGAGGAAGAGGAAGTCGAAGCGGGCGCGCTCGGCGGTCTGCGCGAAGTGGACGAAGGAGTCGAAGTCGATGTGGCTGCCGGCCTCCGGGTGGCTCCACACGGTGGTGTTGTTGACCCCGGGGAAGTGCGCGGCCAGATGGATCTGCTTGAGGGGTTTGCCCATGGTGGTACGTGTCCTCCGGGTCGTGGCCGGTGCGTCGTGTGGTCGGGCCGCGCTCAGGCGGCGGGCCGCGCGTAGCGGTTCGCGGGGCGGGGGAGCCCGAGCAGGCCGCGCAGCGAGGAGGCCCCGTAGGAACGCCGGAAGGCGCCGCGCCGCTGGAGCTCCGGCACCAGGCCGCGGGTGATCGCCGGGAGGTCGTGCGCCAGCACGCCGGGCCGCAGCCGGAAGCCGCCCAGCCCGGCCCGCCGCCAGTCCAGCAGCAGGTCCGCGAGCTGCGCGGGTGTCCCCGCGAACAGCAGGGCGTCGCTCGTGTACGCCGACCCGTGGACGGAGTCCAGCCGCTGGAGCCGCCGGGTCGCCGCCGCGGGGCTCGCGTCGAGGAAGACGGTCAGTTCGCCGAACACGTGCAGGGGCCGCCCGGCCCGGCCCGCCGCCTCCTGGGCGGCCCGGATCCCGGCCACGGCGGCGCGGGCCTGACCGGCGTCCCGGGCGGTCACGTATCCGAGGTCGGCGGAGCGGGCGAGCAGCGGGTACGCCGAGGCGTCGGCCGCAAGGGCGCTGACCGGCGGCTGCCCCTGCGGGGGACGCGGGGTGATCGAGGGGCCGCGGACGCTGAAGTGGGGTCCCTCGAAGTCGATGTGGTGCAGCCGCTCCCGGTCCACGAAGCGGCCCGTGGCCACGTCCCGGATCTCGGCGTCGTCCTCCCAGCTGTCCCACAGCCGCCGCGTCACCTCGACGTGGTCGGCCGCCTCGGCCAGCAGGACGGAGGCCGGTTCCGAGGCGGTGCGGCGGCCGAAGTGGCGTGCCTCGTCCGGGCGTTCGGAGATCTGCACGCGCAGTCCGGCCCGGCCGCGGCTGACGTGGTCCAGGGTGGCCACGGCCTTCGAGACGTGGAAGGGCTCGGTGTGCGTGGCGGTCACGCTCGGCACCAGGCCGATGTGCCGGGTCAGCGGCGCGACCCGGGCGGCGACCAGGACCGCGTCGAGCCGGCCGCGGACCAGGTCCGTACGGCCGTCGGCCTCGGCCGGATCGGTGGACTGCAGGCCGAGCGCGTCCTCGAAGGTGACGAAGTCGAGCAGGCCGGCCTCGGCCTCGGCGACCAGGTCCGCCCAGTAGCGCGCGGTGGTCAACTCACCGGGCCGGGCGCCCGGTTCGCGCCAGGCGGCCGGATGCCAGCCGGCCCCTTCGAGGGCCACGGCCAGGTGGAGCGGGGCGGGGTCGGATGGGGGCACGGCGGAACTGCCTTCCTGATCGGACGTGCGGTGGCCGGCGCGGCGGGGTGCCGCGGGCGGCTCGGGACGCGATCAGGGGCGACAGAGGGAGGCGCAGACCCGCTGGAGGTCGACGTGGGTGCGCGCGTGCAGGCGCACCAGCCGGCGCGGGGCGAGCACGGGAGCCGGACGGAGTGCGGGACGACCGCTGATCTGCCACGTGTTCACCGCCACGGCCTTCCTCCCTCCGTCCGTGCTCCCGTTCCACCGACGCTACGGGAGACTCCGGCGGCACTCAATGAACCCCGTGTTAAGCCGCGTTACGGCCGGATCCCGTCGGCCCCGGGGGTGCGCAGGCCGATGAAGACCGGCTTCCGGCGCAGGGTGAACCCCATCGACTCGTACAGCCCGATCGCGTGGGTGTTCTCGGCGGCCGCGTGCAGGAACGGCGCGTCCCCGCGCTCCAGGATCTCCCCGACGAGGGCCCGCACCAGCCGGCCCGCGAGGCCCCTGCCCCGGTGGTCGGGGTGGGTGCAGACGGCGCTGATCTCCGTCCAGCCCGGCGGCTGCATGCGTTCCCCGGCCATCGCGACGAGCCGGCCCTCCTGCCGGAACCCGAGGTACGTGCCGAGCTCGACGGTGCGGGGCAGGAAGGGGCCCGGCTGGGCCAGCTCGACCAGCTCGGTCATCTCCGCCACGTCGTCCCGCCCGAGGCGTACGGCCTCCGGCGCGGCCTCGCCCCGGACGGCCCGGCCGTCCAACTGGACGCCGGGGATCTCCAGCACCGTGGCCCAGCCGGCCGGCGGGGTCGGCAGGCCGGTCAGCCAGACCGTCTCGCCGGGCCCGATCAGCGCGGCGAGGTCGGCCCAGGCGGCGGGGTCGGCGGGGTCGGCCAGCGCGGCGAACGGGTTCGCGGCCGGCAGGTAGCGGGCGGCCAGACCGCCGGGGGCGGTCTCGGCGAAGGCCCGGTGCGGGCCGGTCAGGGACGCCCACACCGGGTTGTCCAGGGGGGCGGCGGGATGTTCGGTGCGCATCGGGTGCGGGGATCCTTCCGTGGGGGCGGTCAACAGCCGCCCCTGACCGCCTTCTTGACGGCCCCGCGCGGCGCCACGAGACTGCGGGGGACAGCGACGGCCAGGGGCAGGGTAAGCCCCGTGGGCAGCGGGGGGCAGGTCGATTTCCGTGACACCGGTACGGACGCCGCGCCGCTGGTGGCTGACCCGACGCCTGCACATCGACCTCCTCCGCGTCAGCAGCGCCACCCGCCCCTGACCCCGGCCCCGGCCCCTGGAGCCCGCCGCACCCGGCCCTGCCGGGCCGGCGAGCCGCCCGGCCCGGCCGGACCGACCGTCCTGCCCCCGCCAGGGCCGGACGGCCCGAGTCCGGCCGGCGAGGCCGACGGCTGCGCGGGCCTGTCCGGCACCACCGGTTCGCGGCGCCCGCCTTCCCGGCCCTCGCCGGCGCGGACCGTCCGGCCCGGTGCCGGGCAGGTCGCGGCCGCCCACCAGCCGCCCTGCCGGGCTTCCGGGCGGGGGCCCGGACCGGCTGACCCGCCCCTGCCGGGGGCGGCGGTCCGGGCCGGCGAGCCGGTGGCCGCCCTGCCGGCGTCGCCGCGCGGGCCCGTCATCCGGCACCACCCGCCTCACGGTGCCCCCCCAGGGCGCCCCCGCCCCTGCCGGGCTTCCGCCCGGGGGCCGGGCCGGCTGTTCCGCCCCTGCCGGGGGCGGCGGTCCGGTCCGGTGAGGCCGGTGGCTGCCCCGCCGGGGTCGCTGCGCGGGCCCGTGGTCCGGTACCACCGGGTCGCGGCGCACGCCTCCCGGGCAGGGCGAGGCCGCCCACCGCCCGCCCCTGCCGGGATTCCGGCCGGGGGCCCGGGCCCGCTGTCCCGCCCCCGCCAGGGGTGGGCCCGCTCGTCGTTCATGAGGGGTTCCCGCCGGGCCGGGCGGGGGCGTCGCCCCTGTTCGTCCTCCCCCGGCCAGGGGGGGAGCGTCCGTCATCGTCCACACCCCGGAGGATCAGAATGGTTCCCACCGTCATGCCCCGCACCGCCCCCGTCCCCGCTCCGCGCGGCCGGATCGGGGCCGGGTTCCTCCCGGTGCCGCACCGGTACCACCTCTACCTCGCCGAAGCCTGTCCGCGGTCCCGGCGCGTCCGCGCCGCCGTCGCCCTGCTCGGCCTCACCGGGTCCGTCGGGACCACCCTGCTCGCCGCGCCCGCCTCGTACGCCGCCCTGCGCCGCGCCTACGAGGCGGCCGGGCACCACTACGACGGCACCCTCGCCGTTCCCGCCCTCTGTGACACCTGGAGCGGCCGGGTCGTCAGCAACCACACCCCCGACATCCTCGACGACCTCGCCGTCCGCCTCGCCGGCCGCCCCGACCTGGCCCCGCCCGCCCCCGCCGCCTTCACCTCCGCCGTCCGCGCCCTCCTCGACCCGGCCGACCCGGTCGCCCCGGCCGCCGAGCGGACCGCCGCCCTGGAGCTGCTGGAGCGCCGGCTCGCCGTTCGCCCGTACGCTCTGGGGGACCGCCCGACCGTCGCCGACGCCGACCTGTGGGTGGCCCTGCTGGACCCCGCCGTGCTGCCCGCGGCGGGTCCGCACCTGCGGGCCTACGTCCGCCGCCTGTGCGCCCATCCGGCCTTCGGGGCGGCCTCGTAACGCAGCGGCGCAACGAATCGCCGCACACCCCGCAGAACGCGCAACGAATCGATGCGCCCAGCGCAACGCTCACTACTTGTACCGATCGAACGCCCGAACGTACCGTTTTACGACCCCCACCCCACCTGTCACAGAGGTACGCCCATGCCCCCGCTGCGCACCGCACTCCTCCAGAGCTCCGGACGGCTCGGCGACACCGCCGAGAACCTGAAGCGGCTCGACGAGGCCGCCGCGCGCGCCGCACAGGGCGGGGCCGGGCTCCTCGTGACCTCGGAGATGTTCCTGACCGGCTACGCGCTGGACCTCCAGGACGTCCCCGGCCTCGCCGAAGCGGCCGACGGCCCGTCCGCCGTCGCCATCGGCGAGATCGCCCGCCGCCACGGGATCGCCGTCCTGTACGGCTACCCCGAGAAGGCGGGCGACGCGGTCTTCAACTCGGCGCAGCTGATCGGCCCCGACGGGACCGCGCTCGCCAACTACCGCAAGACCCACCTCTTCGGCTGCTTCGAGCAGGACGCCTTCACCCCCGGCGACACCCCCGTCGTCCAGGCGGACCTGAACGGCCTGCGCATCGGCATCATGATCTGCTACGACGTGGAGTTCCCCGAGAACGTACGGGCCCACGGGCTGGCCGGGACCGACCTCCTCCTGGTCCCGACCGCCCAGATGCACCCGTTCCAGTTCGTGGCCGAGCAGCTGGTGCCCGTCCGCGCCTTCGAGAACCAGATGTACATCGCGTACGTCAACCGGACCGGCCCCGAGGGCGAGTTCGAGTTCGTCGGCCTCAGCTGCCTCGCCAGTCCCGACGGGGTCACCCGCACCCGGGCCGGGCGCGGCGAGGAGATGGTGTTCGGCGAGGCCGACCCCGAGCTCCTGCAGGCCTCGCGCGAGACCAATCCGTACCTGCGCGACCGCCGCCCCGGGCTCTACGCCTCCCTCGTCTGAGCCCGCCCCGCCCGCCGCCCGCCCCGCCGCCACCTGCCCGACCCCGCAAGGAGACGTACCCCCATGACGTCCACGGTGCCCACCACCGCCGTCCCGCACAGCGACGGTCAGCCCCCGATCACCATGTTCGGGCCGGACTTCCCGTACGCGTACGACGACTTCCTCGCCCACCCGGCGGGCCTCGGTCAGATACCGGCGACCGAGCACGGCACCGAGGTCGCCGTCATCGGCGGCGGTCTGTCCGGCATCATCTCCGCCTACGAGCTGATGAAGATGGGCCTCAAGCCCGTCGTCTACGAGGCCGACCAGATCGGCGGCCGGCTGCGCACCGTCGGCTTCGAGGGCGCGGGCACCGAGGGCCTGACCGCGGAGATGGGCGCCATGCGCTTCCCGCCGTCCTCCACCGCCCTCCAGCACTACATCGACCTGGTCGGCCTGGTCACGGAGCCCTTCCCGAACCCGCTCGCCGAGTCCACCCCCTCGACGGTCGTCGACCTCAAGGGCGAGACGCACTACGCCGAGACCATCGCCGACCTGCCGCAGATCTACCGCGACGTGTCGGCCGCGTGGAACGCCTGCCTGGACGAGGGCGCCGACTTCTCCGACATGAACACCGCGATGCGCGAGCGGGACGTCCCGCGCATCCGCGAGATCTGGGCCAAGCTCGTCGAGAAGCTCGACGACGAGACCTTCTACGGCTTCCTGTGCAAGTCGGAGGCCTTCAAGTCCTTCCGCAAGCGCGAGATCTTCGGCCAGGTCGGCTTCGGTACCGGCGGCTGGGACACCGACTTCCCGAACTCCATCCTGGAGATCCTGCGCGTCGTCTACACCGAGGCGGACGACCACCACCGCGGCATCGTCGGCGGCTCGCAGCAGCTGCCGCTGCGCCTGTGGGAGCGCGAGCCCGAGAAGATCCTGCACTGGGCCCAGGGCACCTCCCTGTCCTCCCTGCACGAGGGCGCCCCGCGCCCGGCCGTGACCCGCCTGCACCGCACCGCCGGCAACCGCATCACGGTCACCGACGCCTCCGGCGACATCCGCACGTACCGCGCCGCGATCTTCACGGCCCAGTCGTGGATGCTCCTGTCGAAGATCGAGTGCGACGACACGCTGTTCCCGATCGACCACTGGACGGCGATCGAGCGCACCCACTACATGGAGTCGTCCAAGCTGTTCGTCCCCGTCGACCGGCCGTTCTGGCTGGACAAGGACGAGGAGACGGGCCGCGACGTCATGTCGATGACGCTGACCGACCGCATGACCCGCGGCACCTACCTGCTGGACAACGGCCCCGACCAGCCGGCCGTCATCTGCCTCTCGTACACCTGGTGCGACGACAGCCTCAAGTGGCTGCCGCTGTCCGCGAACGAGCGGATGGAGGTCATGCTGAAGTCCCTCGGCGAGATCTACCCCAAGGTCGACATCCGCCGTCACATCATCGGCAACCCGGTGACCGTGTCCTGGGAGGACGAGCCCTACTTCATGGGCGCGTTCAAGGCCAACCTGCCGGGCCACTACCGCTACCAGCGGCGCCTGTTCACCCACTTCATGCAGGACCGCCTCCCCGAGGACAAGCGCGGCATCTTCCTCGCGGGCGACGACATCTCCTGGACGGCCGGCTGGGCCGAGGGTGCCGTCCAGACCGCCCTGAACGCGGTCTGGGGCGTCATGCACCACCTGGGCGGCTCCACCGACGCGAGCAACCCCGGCCCCGGCGACGTCTACGACGAGATCGCCCCGGTCGAGCTCCCCGAGGACTGATCCCCCCGGGAACCCATGGCCACGGGCCGCCCCCGCGCACGAGCGCGGCGGCGGCCCGTTCTCATGCCCGCCGCCCGTCCTCCAGGGCGCGCGTCCAGATCTGGTGCCTGCGCAGACGGTGGGCGAAGCGCACCTCGACGCGCTCCCGCACGTCCGGCAGCCCGGGCGGCCTGCGGCCCAGCCCGAGGCCGCACCCCGCGCACAGGGTGTACCTCCCGTACCCGTCCCCGCCCCACTCCACCGTCCCCCGGCCGGTCCCGCACACGGGGCACGCGCCGTCCCGGCCCTGGTGGCCTTCGAGGTCCCACCGCCCGCGCATCACCGAGGGCATCACCTCGACGAGCCGCCCGGCCGGATGGAACTCCGGGTCCGGCCAGAACAGCCACTGCGACGGCTGCGGCGGGTCCGCCCGCCGCACCCCCGCCCGCTTCTGCGCCCGCCGCCCGACCTGCCAGGCGGCGAGCTCCGCAAGCCACAGCCGCCGCGCCTCGTCGAGCTCCTCCACCGCCCGCACCAGCGACCCGGGGTCCTCGTCCAGGTCGCGCGGGATCCCCGCACTGCGGCACAGGTGGTGGTAGGTGGCGTAGAAGCCGTACGGGGCGAATTCCGTCAGGCAGGTGCGCAGTGCCGACAGCCTCCGGTACGGCGGGCGGGCGGAGTCGTGCACCCGGAGCCGGTGCGTCGCGAAACTGGCCATCCGCCGAGGCTAGAGGGCGTACGCCCCGGTCGCACGGGGTTTCAGGGGCGAGGGGGTGAGCAGGCAGCGGCCGACCAGGCCGACGCCCGCGTCGAGGGACTCGGCGAACTCCTCGGCCAGGTCGGGGGAGTGCCGCAGCGCCCACAGCAGGCGGGCCGCGGCCCAGGCCCCGGCCCGCGCCCGCTCCAGGCTCCAGGAGCCGATCAGGTGCGTCAGCGGGTCGGCGACCTCCAGCAGGTCCGGGCCCGGCATCAGGTCCTCCCGGATGCGCTCCTCCAGCGAGACCAGGGTGTCCCCGACCCGGTGGAAGTCGGCTTCGAGGGCCGCGGGCGGGCATTCCAGGGCGCGGCAGGAGGAGACCACCGCCAGGGCCAGGTCGTGCCCGATGTGGGCGTTGATCCCGGCCAGCGCGTGCTGGAGCGGCCGTACGCCCGGGTGGCGGCGGTACTGCAGGAGCGGGCGCCAGCAGGCCGGCGCCCGCCCGTCCGTCTCCACCGCCGCCAGGTACCGTTCCGCGAACCGCACGCCGAGCGTCTCGGCCCGGCGGGGCGCGGGGAGGCCGCCGTGGCCGATCCGGTGGTGCAGGGCCTGCGTGACCGTCAGGTACACCCGGTTGAAGACGGCCACGCCGTCCTGCGCGGGGAGCCGCTCGTCGAGGGCGCGCATCCGCGCGAGTACCGCTTCCATGCCGGCAGCGTCCCAGCCCGCGCGGCCCGCGCGGGGGACTTGGCCGCCCGCTTCGCCGGTTCGGGCGAAGCGGGCGTCAACGCGGCGTGTCCGGACCGCCCCGGTCGTCGTCGTAGCCGGAGGTGCCCGCGTCGAGGAGGGGCTCCTGCTTGAGGTGCGGCGGGGCGAAGTGGCGCAGCGCGTGGTAGCCGGTGATCACCACGATCGTGCCGAGCGCGATGCCGCCGAGCTCGAAGGTGTCGGTGAACTGCAGCTTGACGCCGCCGATGCCGATGATGATGCCCGCCGCGGCCGGCACCAGGTTCAGCGGGTTGCGCAGGTCCACCCCGCCGTTGATCCAGATCTGCGCGCCGAGCAGGCCGATCATGCCGTACAGGATGACGGTGATGCCGCCGAGCACCCCGCCCGGGATCGCGGCGACGACCGCGCCGAACTTGGGGCACAGGCCGAAGAGCAGGGCGAAGCCGGCCGCGGCCCAGTAGGCCGCCGTGGAGTACACGCGGGTGGCGGCCATGACGCCGATGTTCTCGGAGTACGTGGTGTTCGGGGGGCCGCCGACGGCCGTGGAGAGCATGGAGGCGGCGCCGTCGGCGGCGATGGCGGTGCCCAGCTTGTCGTCGAGCGGGTCGCCGGTCATCTCGCCGACGGCCTTGATGTGACCGGCGTTCTCCGCGATCAGTGCGATCACCACCGGCAGCGCGATGAGGATCGCCGACCACTCGAACTGCGGGGCGTGGAAGGACGGGAGGCCGATCCAGGGGGCCTGGGAGACGCCGG
Source organism: Streptomyces lavendulae subsp. lavendulae (assembly GCF_002803845.1). Lineage (GTDB taxonomy): Bacteria > Actinomycetota > Actinomycetes > Streptomycetales > Streptomycetaceae > Streptomyces > Streptomyces lavendulae. Next base: position 6,791,743 of record NZ_CP024985.1, read on the forward strand.
AGAGGTCGAGGCGCCAGTGGTCCACCGCCTCGGGGCCGCCCGTCGTCGAGTGGATCATGCCGAAGACCAGGTCGAAGATCCAGGAGATCGTGTAGCCGAAGACCAGGCCCAGGAAGATGGCGATCCGCGACCAGAACCCGCGCAGGCAGACCACGGCCATGCCCGTGAACAGCATGGTCAGCAGCGCCGTCCACTGGTCCTGCGGCCAGTACGTCGAGGCCGTCACCGGCGCCAGGTTGAAGCCGATCAGCATCACGACCGCGCCCGTCACCACCGGCGGCATCGCCGCGTGGATGATCCGCGCGCCGAACCGCTGGACGGCCAGCCCCGCCAGGAACAGCGCCACGCCGACCACGAACACCGCACCCGTGACGACCGCGCTGTCGCCGCCGCCCGCCCGGATCGCCGCGGCGACACCGACGAAGGAGAGCGAGCAGCCCAGGTAGGAGGGCACCCGGCCGCGGGTGGCGAGCAGGAAGATGACGGTCGCGATGCCCGACATCATGATCGCCAGGTTCGGGTCCAGGCCCATGAGGACCGGAGCGACGAAACTGGCGCCGAACATCGCCACGACGTGCTGGGCGCCGAGCCCGGCGGTCCGCGGCCACGACAGCCGCTCGTCCGGCCGCACCACCGCGCCGGGGGCGGGGGTCCGCCCGTCTCCGTGCAGGGTCCAGCGCACGCCGAAGCCCATGTCCCACCACTTCCGTTCCACCGGGTCGTCAAACAACGTGGCCGGCACGCCGGTACGACGTGACGACCAGCCGTTATATTACGGCTGGATAGAGGCGGGTTCGTCCCGATTCGCTGTGCCGGACGCCCCCGGTGCCCCCCTGCCGCGCAGTACGGCCGCGCCCGCGATCAGGGCGAACGCGAGCAGCGTGACCAGTGCGAAGGAGACCACGAGCGAGGTCGCGTCCGCTACCGCGCCGATCGCCGACGGTGCGATCAGCCCCGAGGTGTACGTGATCGTCGCGACCCCCGCGATCGCCTGCGCCGGGGCCGGTCCGCTGCGCGCCGCCGCCGCGAACGCCAGCGGCACCACCACCGCGATACCGAGCCCGATCAGCCCGAAGCCGCCCACGGCCGCGGCCGGATGGCGGACCGTCACCACCAGCAGCCCGCCCGCGGTGGCCAGGACGCCGCCCGCCCGGACCGTGCGCACCGCTCCGAAGCGGTCCACCACCCGGTCCCCGGCCAGCCGGGCCAGGGCCATGGTCAGCGCGAACGCGGTGGTCGAGGCGGCGGCCAGGCCCGCGTCGGTGTGCAGCACGTCCCGCAGGTACACGCCCGACCAGTCCAGGCTCGCGCCCTCGGCGAAGACCGCGCAGAACCCGACGAGCCCGATCAGCAGGGCGGACCGCGGCGGCAGCGCGAAGTGCGCGGGTGCCTCGGCGTCCCGGTCGCCGCGCACGTCGAGCACGCCCCGCGCGGCCACCAGCCCGGCCGCCGTCAGGGCGAGCGCGGCGATCAGGTGGTGCAGCCGGGCGTCGGCCCCCGCGTGCGCCGCGACCGTCCCGGCCGCCGAACCGAGCAGGGCGCCCACGCTCCACATGCCGTGCAGCGAGGACATGATGGAGCGGCCGAGACGGTTCTCGGTCTCCACGCCCAGCGCGTTCATCGCGACGTCGGCCATGCCCGCGGTGGCTCCGTAGACGAACAGCACGCAGCACAGCACCGCAAAGTCCGGGGCCAGGCTCGGCAGGACCAGGGAGAGGGTCCACAGCGCGAGCAGGCCGCGCAGGGCGTTGCGGGCCCCGAACCGGTGGTTGATCCGGCCGGCCAGCGGCATCGCGAGGGCCGCGCCGAGCGCCGGGAAGGCGAGGGCCAGGCCCAGGGTGCCCGCGCTGAGCCCGGCGTGTTCCTGGATCCAGGGGATGCGGGTGGCGAAGGACCCGGTGACGGCGCCGTGGGCGCAGAAGACCGCGGCGATGGCGAAGCGGGCGTGGCGCAGGCGCGCCGGGCTGGGGTCGGGTTCCCCGGTCGTGGACCGTGTCATGGGCGTAAACTATCAGGGACCCTTCCTGATGGTTAATGATTTCCCCCTCCTTAAGATGGGCGCCGTGACCCCTGCCAAGGTGCTGACCCCCGCCGCCAAGTCCCCCGCCTCCCCGAGCACGGCCCGGGCCATCAACGACCGCCTCGCCCTCGAACTCCTCCAGGAGGAGGGGCCGCTGACGGCGAGCCGGCTCAAGCAGCTCACCGGACTGTCCCGGCCCTCCGTGGCCGACCTGGTCGAACGGCTCGCCGAGGCCGGGCTGATCGAGGTCGTGGGGGAGTCCGGCGAACAGCGCCGCGGCCCCAACGCCCGCGTCTACGGGATCGTCGCCCGCCGGGCCCACCTCGCCGCCCTGGACGTACGGACCGACAGCGCGACCGCCGTGGTCACCGACCTGCTCGGCCGTCCGCTCGGCCGGACCGCGCTGCCCGTCGACGCCGTGGAGGAGGCAGTCGACCGGCTGGAGGCCCTGACCGCGCGGACGGGCGCCGGCGCCCTGCACACCGTCGTCGTGGGCGCCCCCGGCCTGGTCGCCCCGGGCGGCGGCGAGCTGCGCGGCACCGGCGCCCTGCCCGTCTGGCACCGGGACCTGGTCGCCGCCCTCCAGCGGCGGCTGCCCGCCACCGTGGTGGTGGAGAACGAGACCAACCTGGCGGCCCTGGCCGAGCAGCGCGCCGGAGCCGCCCGGGACGTGGACTCCTTCGTCCTGCTGTGGCTCGGCGACGGCGTGGGCGCCGCCGTGGTCCTCGACGGGCGGCTGCGCCGGGGGGCCTCCGGCGGGGCCGGGGAGATCGGCTTCCTCCCGGTCCCCGGGACGGCCGGGCTGCCCTCCGCCACCGCGTGCGACGGCGGCTTCCACGCCCTGGCGGGCAGGTCGGCGGTCGGGGCGCTCGCGCGGGAGCACGGCTTCCGGGGGCCGGTCGAGGAGGCCGTCGCCGGGGCCGCCGGGGAGGCCTTCCTGGACGCGCTCGCGGAGCGGCTCGCGCTCGGGGCGGCGGCCGTCGCGGCGATCCTCGACCCCGGCTGCGTGGTCCTGGGCGGCGGACTCGGCCACGCGGGCGGCGAGGCCCTGGCCGCCCGGGTGGAGCGCCGCCTCGCCGCCCTGAGCCCCGTACCGACCGAGGTCCGCGCCACCGCCCTCGGGGACCCGGCCGTCCTGGAGGGCGCCCGGCTGGCCGCCCGCGAAGCGGCCCAGTCGGTCCTCTTCGGCCCCTGACGGCCACGGCCCGACCGGCCGCCTCCCGGGGTCCTCAGCCCCGGGCCGCCGTGCGCCCTGCCAGGAACTGCGCGAACGTGCCCCGCCCCACCGCGTGGGCCGGGGCCAGGTGCCCGCCGCGCAGGAAGGCGGCGTACGTCCGGCCCGCCAGCGGCCCTCCTCCCGCAGCCGGGCGGCGAGCGGGGTGCCCAGGGTGCCGGTGCCGCCGGTGACGACGATGGTGCTCATGGTGTGCGGGTCCTTCCCGTCGGGGGTGCTCTCCCCCAGGGGACAGTCCGGCCCGCCGGAACGTGACACCCCGCGCCGGGGAGAACGGCGGCAACGTGCGAGGACCCGGTGGCCGCCGGGCCACCGGGTCCTCACGCCTCACCCGGGGGGATCAGCAGGCGCCCTGGTCCTTCCAGACGCCCCACTCGCCGGTGGTGCCGGGCTCCTCGTTCTGGGTCCACCACTGGGCCTTCCAGGTGTGGCCCTTGTGGGAGACGAGGCTGCCGCTGTTGTAGACCGTGCCCGCCACGTACGCCGGGCTCGTGCACGTCCCGCCCGGAGGCGTGGTGGGGGGCGTGGTGGGCGGCGTGGTCGGAGGGGTCGTCGGGGGAGTGGTCGGCGGGGTGGTGGGAGGCGTGGTCGGGGGCGTGGTGGTGCCCGGCTCCACGACCGTCGTGCCGCGCGCCAGGTCCCCGGCCAGGGCGTACGTGGTGCCGGAGATGTTCACCGTCCAGTTGGAGGGGGTGGACACCGGCAGGTAGTAGTTGAACGCCAGGTCGACGGAGGCGCCCGGGGCCAGCGTCTGCCAGGCCGGCAGCTTCAGCGAGACCCGCTGGAAGTCGCCCTTCAGGCCGCCGACGTTGCTGCCGCTGTGGCCGGTGGAGATCACCTTGGTGCCGAAGCCGGACTGGTCCGAGGCGTTGGCCGGGGCCGAGGTCCCGTAGTCGAACTGGAACTCCGTGCCGCCGGGCAGCGTGCTCTTCGTGTTGTTGGTGATCTTCAGCTTCGGGGTGATCGGGTAGTTGGAGTCGCCCAGCTTGAACTCGGTGAACTCCGTCTTGATGTCGACGGCCTGCGCGGGCAGCGCCGCGCCCGCCTTCTTCGCGCCGTACGGGGTGGCCGCCTTGAACTTGTCGTACATCAGGGAGGTGAGCGTGTCGCCCATCTCGTACTGGCCCTTGGCCGCGTTGTAGGAGTAGTCGCCGGCCAGCTCCCAGACCATCGTGCCGCCGATGCCCTTGTTCACCACGTAGTCGGCCTTGGCGGCGACGGACTGCTCGTCCTCCGTCGACAGGAAGACCTTCTTCTGCGCGTTCCACAGCCACGGCGCCACCAGGGTGGAGTCGTACTTGCGGGCGTAGGTGCCGGTCAGCGTGGTGTTCGCGGGGAAGCCGTACTTCGTGACGTAGTCGCCGACGACGCCCTTCTCCAGGTTCTTCGCGTGCCACATCGGGTTGGATCCCGCCGGGGACTCGATCCCGTTGGTGTCCAGGTCGTGCCAGAGGTTGTCGATGCCGACCGCGCCGTCACCGCACTTGGTCAGGCCCGCGCCGGCCGGGCAGGTGGTGGCCGGCGCCCGGCCCCACAGGCCGTCCGTGCCGCCCTGCACGTTCTTGAAGCCGCGGGTGTAGTACGGCAGGCCGATGTTGATCCGGCCGGACGGCATCGACCCGCGGAAGTAGTGGTAGGCCCAGTCGGTGTTCAGGTAGCCGGTGCCGCCGTACTGGGAGGTGGAGTAGACGCTCGCGGCGGCCAGCTCACCGTCCTTGCCGTCGTCGAAGAGCGAGGCGTTGGGGCCGACATACTCGTTCCAGGCGCCGTGCAGGTCGTAGGACATGATGTTGACGTAGTCCAGGTACTGCTGCATCTGGAAGGTCTCCATGCCCCGCAGCAGGTAGCCGGAGGAGGGGGCGGCGACGGAGAGCAGGTAGTGCTTGCCGTCGGCGGCGCCCGCGCGGTCGAGCCGCTCGCGCAGCGACTTCATCAGGGCCGCGTAGCCCTTGACCAGGCCGGCCCGGCGGGCGTTGGACAGCTGCCAGTCCAGCGGGTTGCCCGCGTCCTTCATGGTGGTCGGGTACTCGTAGTCGATGTCGACGCCGTTGAACCCGTACTTGCGGATGAACTCCACCGAGGAGTCCGCGAAGGTGTCGATGCCCGCCTGGTTGACGGAGCCGTCGGCGTTGGTGGCCATCGAGTAGAAGCCGCCCGACGCGACGCGGTTGCCGTCGTCGCCGAAGTAGCCGCCGGTCTCGGCCCAGCCGCCCACCGAGATCAGCGTCTTCACGTTCGGGTACTGCTTCTTGAATTTGTTCAGGAGGTTGAAGTGGCCCTTGTACGGGAGGGCCGGGTCCATCTCCGCGCCGGCGACGCCGGGCCAGGTCATCCCGGTGGCGGCGTTGTCCGCGTTGTCCGCGCCGACCGAGATCCTGTTGTCGGCCCCGACGTGGGCGAAGGCGTAGTTCAGGTGGGTGACCTTGGACCACGGTACGTTGTTGGCGAGGTAGGCGGGGGTGCCGTCCTTGCCCGTGCGCCAGCCGGTGAAGTATCCGATGACGCGGCGCTGGTGGTCGGCGCCCATCTTCTCGCGGCCTTCGGAGTCGTAGACCGAGCAGTACGGGACGTCCACGCCCGCGGTCTTGTAGAGACCGTCGGGGCGACAGCCCTCGTTGTCGGCGGCGTGCGAGACGCCCGTCGAGAGCCCGCCGGCCAGCAGTCCGGCGATCGCGGCGCCGGATGCCAGGAGCAGGGCTCTCGTACGTGTGGGGGACGGCATGGTGCCTCCTGGGGAGGGGAGGATGGCAGGACACAACTGCGGCAACAAGCAGGAACGTGGCGCTGGTTGGCCCGTGACGTGCGCACGTCGGCAGGCCGGCTCCCCGGGGAAGATGAAGGGAACGTTAAGAGGACTAGACCAACCCGTCAATAGGTCTGGACCAAAGCCGGATGCGGGGGTGTCCGACGGTGCGGGTGGCGCGAGTGCGGCGCTCAAGAACGGCTGGTTTGTGACCCAGGCCACAGCGCTTCACCCGCATGGCCCCCGATCCCCCGTGGCACACTGGCCGTAGTACCAGTAGCAGCGCACTCCGGGGTCGGTGTAATTCCGAACCGGCGGTATAGTCCGCGACCCGTCCGCATCCAGCGGCCGGTTGACCAGGTGAAATTCCTGGACCGACGGTTAAAGTCCGGATGGGAGGCAGTGCGCGGCGGGCCAGTCACCGGTACGCCGCCGTCGGCGGTCCATCGGCGTTTCCCCAGCGGAGACGTGTCGGACGGACCGGGTTTCCGGCCTCGGCGTCCCCGCGTGTGCTCACCCGCTTCATCTGTCGTATCCCGACAGGCCCCGGAGTCCGTGCCCGATGAGGCAGGAGGACCCGGTGGCGCACCACGCCGACGCGAACGCAAGTCCCGGCACCGACGTGCCCGCCATGCGGCGTGCCATCGAGCTCGCCGCCCGCGGCCTCGGCTCCACCAGCCCCAACCCCGTCGTCGGCTGCGTGATCACCGACCCCTCCGGCGCCGTCGTCGGCGAGGGCTGGCACGAACGCGCCGGCGGCCCGCACGCCGAGGTCCACGCCCTGCGCCGGGCGGGTGCGGCGGCCCGCGGCGGCACCGCGTACGTCACCCTCGAACCCTGCAACCACACCGGCCGCACCGGCCCCTGCGCCCAGGCCCTGATCGAGGCCGGCGTCACCCGCGTGCTCTACGCCGTGGCCGACCCGAACCCGCAGGCCAGCGGCGGTGGCGCCACCCTCCGCGCGGCGGGCATCAGCGCCGAGGGCGGACTGCTGCGGGCCGAGGCCGAGGCGGGCAACGCCGCCTGGCTGACCTCCGTACGGCTCGGCCGCCCCCACGTCACCTGGAAGTACGCCGCCACCCTCGACGGCCGCAGCGCCGCCGCGGACGGCACCAGCCGGTGGATCACCTCCGCCGAGTCCCGGGCCGACGTCCACCGGCTGCGCGCCGAGTGCGACGCCGTCCTCGTCGGCGGCGGCACCCTGCGGGAGGACGACCCGCACCTCGCCGTCCGCGGCGTCGAGGGCGCGACCCAGCCCCTGCGGATCGCTCTCGACACCCACGCCGGCCTGCTGCCCACCGCCCGCATCCTCGACGACGCCGCACCCACCCTGATCGTCGTCGGCGAGGACGCCGACACCCGGCACCTGCCCGGTGTCGAGGTGCTGCGCATGCCCCTGCACGACGGCCACATCGGCGTCCACGACCTGCTCGGCCGGCTGTACGCCCGCGGCGTGCGCTCCCTGTTCCTGGAAGGCGGACCCACCCTCGCGGGCACCTTCCTCCGGGCCGGGGCCGTCGACCGGGTCATCGGCTACCTCGCCCCCGCCCTCCTCGGCGCGGGCCCCGCCGCCCTCGCCGGCGCCGGCGTGGACACCATCTCCGACGCGGTGCGCCTCGACCTCACCGAGGCCGTCCGCGTCGGCCCCGATCTCCGCATCACCGCAGTCCCCACCGTCCGCACGCCCCTCAAGGAGCACTGAGTGTTCACCGGAATCGTCGAAGAACTGGGCGAGGTCACCGCCGTCGAGCAACTCGCCGAAGCCTCCCGCTTCCGCCTGCGCGGCCCCGTCGTGACCGAGGACGCCAAGCACGGCGACTCGATCGCCGTCAACGGCGTCTGCCTGACCGTCGTGGAGACCGCCGACGGCGAGTTCACCGCCGACGTCATGCAGGAGACCCTCAACCGGTCCAGCCTCGGCGCGCTGACCGCCGGCTCCCGCGTCAACCTGGAGCGCCCCATGGCCCTCGGCGGACGCCTCGGCGGCCACCTCGTCCAGGGCCACGTGGACGGCACCGGCGAGATCCTCTCCCGCACCCCTTCGGAGCACTGGGAGCTCGTCCGGATCGCGCTCCCGGAGAACCTTTCAAGGTACGTCGTAGAGAAGGGCTCTATCACTGTGGACGGCGTCAGCCTCACCGTGGTCGAGGCCGCCGCCGACTCCTTCACCATCAGCCTCATCCCCACCACCCTCGCGCTGACCACCCTGGGCATCAAGCAGCCCGGTGAGCCTGTCAACCTCGAAGTCGACGTCCTCGCCAAGTACGTCGAGCGCCTCCTCGCGGCCGGCGTGGACCCCCTGGCAGCGACCCCGAACGACACGGAGGGAACGGACCGGTGAGCGCCCTGACCTGGCTGAACTCCGAAGCCTTCACCGCCTTCGGCCAGAAGATCATCTGGTCGGACGCGATCGGCAACACCATGGGTCTGGCCGCCCTGGCCCTCGGCTGGCGGCGTTCCATATGGACCTGGCCGACCCAGTTCCTCTCCGGCGTCATCCTCTTCATCGCGTTCGCCGCCGGGCACCTCTCCGGCAACGCCGGCAAGCAGGTCGTCGTCATGGTGGTCGCCCTGTGGGGCTGGACGATGTGGAGCCGCGGCAAGCGGCAGGCCCAGGACGCCTCCCTGGCCGTCCGCTTCGCCACCTGGCGCGAGCGCGGCCTGCTCCTCGGCGCCGCCGCGGTCGGCACGCTGGCCGTCACCGGACTGTTCACCCTCTACCCGTGGATGTCCTGGAACCCGCTGCCGGACGCCTACATCTTCGTCGGCACCATCGTCGCCATGTACGCCCAGGCCAAGGGACTCGTCGAGTTCTGGTTCGCCTGGCTGCTGGTCGACGCGGTCGGCGTCCCCCTCGCCTTCACCAGCGGCTACGCCTTCTCCGCCTTCGTCTACGTGATCTACGGAGCCCTCGTGCTCTGGGGCGCCTACGACTGGTACCAGCGCTCGCGCACCACCCCCGCCCCGGCCCTCGAAGGAGCAACGGCATGACCCCCCTCAAGCCCGTGCCCGACGTCCCCGAATCCGGCCCGCAGGAGACCTTCCTCCTCGACCCCGTCGAGCAGGCCATCCGCGACATCGCCGCCGGCCGCCCCGTGGTCGTCGTCGACGACGAGGACCGCGAGAACGAGGGCGACCTCGTCATCGCCGCCGAGAAGGCCACCCCCGAGATCATCGCCTTCATGATGAGCGAGTGCCGCGGCCTGATCTGCGCCCCCATGGAGGGCCCGGAGCTGGACCGCCTGGAACTCCCGCAGATGGTCCGGCACAACACCGAGTCGATGCAGACGGCCTTCACCGTCTCCGTCGACGCGAGCGGCGCCCACGGCGTCACCACCGGCATCTCCGCCGCCGACCGCGCCACCACCCTGCGCCTGCTGGCGAACGGGACCTCCGAGGCCGGCGACTTCGTCCGCCCCGGCCACATCTTCCCGCTGCGCGCCAAGCCCGGCGGCGTGCTGGTCCGCAACGGCCACACCGAGGCCGCCGTCGACCTCGCCCGCCTCGCGGGCCTGCGCCCGGCCGGCGCCATCGTGGAGATCGCCGGCGAGGACGGCGTCATGCTGCGCCTGCCCGAGCTGATCCCCTTCGCCCGCAAGCACGGCCTGACGATCATCTCCATCGAGGACCTGATCGCCTACCGCCGCTCCGCCGAGCCGACCGTGCGCCGCGAGGCCGAGGTCAGCCTGCCGACCGCCGCCGGCGAGTTCACCGCGTACGGGTTCCGCTCCACCGTCGACGGCGTCGAGCACGTCGCCCTCGTCCACGGCGAGGTCGGCGACGGCGAGGACGTCCTGGTCCGGATGCACTCCGAATGCCTGACCGGCGACATCTTCCAGTCCCAGCGCTGCGACTGCGGCCCCCAGCTCCAGGCCGCCATGGCCCGCATCCAGGCCGAGGGCCGCGGCGTGGTCGTCTACCTGCGCGGCCACGAGGGCCGGGGCATCGGCCTGCTGTCCAAGCTGCGCGCCTACGAGCTCCAGGAGCGCGGCCGCGACACCCTGGACGCCAACCTGGAACTCGGCCTGCCCGCCGACGCCCGCGACTACGGGGCCGGCGCCCAGATCCTCGCCGACCTCGGCGTGCGCAGCGTCCGGCTGCTGACCAACAACCCCGACAAGTCCGACGCGCTCGTCCGCCACGGCATCGCCGTCAGCGGCCGGGAGCAGATGCCCATCGAGGCGGGCGAGCACAACCTGCGCTACCTGCGCACCAAGCGCGACCGGATGGGCCACGACCTGCCCTGGCTGGAGGGGGCCGTCCCCACCTCCGCCTGCGGCAACCAGTAACCACGTCCCGCACACCACGTCCCACACACCCCGTACCACCACCACGAAGAACCGAGGAGCAGAGCTGTGAGCGGCAAGGGCGCACCCGAACTGAGCGTGAAGAACTGCGGAGACCTCCGGGTGGCCGTGATCGCGGCCCAGTGGCACGAGAAGGTCATGGACGGCCTCGTCGACGGCGCCCTGCGCGCCCTGCACGAGCTGGGCATCGACGAGCCCACCCTGCTGCGCGTCCCCGGCAGCTTCGAGCTGCCGGTCGTGGCGAAGGTACTCGCCGGTCGCGGTTACGATGCCATCGTCGCCCTCGGAGTGGTCATCCGCGGCGGCACCCCGCACTTCGACTACGTCTGCCAGGGCGTCACCCAAGGCCTGGTACAGGTGTCGATCGACACCGGAGTCCCCGTCGGCTTCGGCGTCCTGACCTGCGACAACGATGAGCAGGCGCTGGACCGCGCCGGACTCGAAGGGTCGAACGAGGACAAGGGGCACGAAGCGGTCACCGCCGCCGTCTCCACCGCCATGACCCTGCGTACCGTCAGCGAACCCTGGCGCTGAGCGTCGGCGCGGGACCCCTTATTCTGAGGACCATCATGGCGAACACTCCCAAGACCTTCGAGGAGCTCTTCACCGAGCTCCAGCTCAAGGCCGCCAACGGCGACCCCAGCACCTCGCGCACCGCCGAGCTCGTCGGCAAGGGCGTCCATGCCATCGGCAAGAAGGTCGTCGAGGAGGCCGCCGAGGTCTGGATGGCCGCCGAGTACGAGGGCAAGGAAGCCGCCGCCGAGGAGATTTCCCAGCTGCTGTACCACGTTCAGGTGATGATGGTGGCGCGCGGGATCTCCCTCGACGACGTCTACGCGCACCTCTAGGCCGCAGCTCCTCGCCGCGGGTCCCGCGCCCGCACGCCCACGCACACCTTTCGCATCCACGCCACGCACCAAAGGAAGCCCCATGCTGCGCATCGCCGTCCCCAACAAGGGTTCACTCTCCGGACCGGCGTCGGCGATGCTCCATGAGGCCGGCTACCGCCAGCGCAAGGAGTCCAAGGAACTCGTCACGGTCGACCCCGACAACGAGGTCGAGTTCTTCTACCTCCGCCCGAAGGACATCGCGATCTACGTCGCGTCGGGCAAGCTCGACATCGGCATCACCGGCCGCGACCTGCTGCTGGACTCCGGGGCCAACGCCGAGGAGATCCTGCCGCTGAACTTCGGCCGGTCCACCTTCCGCTACGCCACCAAGCCCGGCACCGCGAAGGGCCCCGAGGACTTCGGCGGCATGACGATCGCCACCTCCTACGAGGGCATCGTCGCCAAGCACCTCGCCGACCAGGGCATCGACGCCTCCGTCGTCCACCTGGACGGCGCCGTCGAGACCGCCATCGAACTCGGCGTCGCGCAGATCATCGCCGACGTCGTCGAGACCGGCACCAGCCTGCGCAACGCCGGCCTGGAGGTCATCGGCGAGCCGATCCTCAAGTCCGAGGCCACCGTCATCCGCCGCACCGGCGCCGGCACCGACGACCCCAAGGTCGCGCAGTTCCTGCGCCGCCTCCAGGGCGTCCTCGTCGCCCGCAGCTACGTGATGATGGACTACGACTGCCGCGCCGAGCACCTGGAGCGCGCCGTCGCCCTCACCCCGGGCCTGGAGTCGCCGACGATCTCCCCGCTCCACAACGAGGGCTGGGTCGCCGTCCGCGCCATGGTCCCCGCCAAGGAAGCCCAGCGGATCATGGACGACCTGTACGAGCTCGGCGCCCGTGCGATCCTCACCACCTCGATCCACGCCTGCCGGCTCTGACCCGTACGCCGTTCCGATCCGTACGCCCCCTGCAGAAGGCATCACCAGCACCATGAGCGAGTCCGCCGCCCCGTCCGCCCCGCCCGCCCTGCCGGTCACCTTCCGGCCGACCCGCACCCGGGCGGTGCTGCTGGGCGTCGGGCTCGCCATGTTCGCCACGATCACCGCGATCGCGCTGCTCCTGGAGAGCCTCAGCCCCGGCGAGCGGGTCAGCTTCGTCGTCACCGCCGCCCTGATGGCCTCCGTCCTCGTCCTGCTCAGCCGCCCCAAGGTGGTCGCGGACGAGACGGGTGTCACCGTGGTCAACCTGACCACCACCCGCCGCCTCGAATGGCCGCAGATCCTGCGGGTCAACCTCCGCCCCGGCGACCCGTGGGTGTTCCTGGACCTCAGCGACGGCACCAGCCTGCCCGTCCTCGGTATCCAGCCCGGCATCGCCCGGGCCCGCGCGATCGAGGACGCCCGCGCCCTGCGCGCCCTCGCCGAGAGCAGGGGAACCGGCGCCACCGACCACTGAGCCCGCCCGGTCTCGTCGCTGCGTCCCATTGCGGCCGCGATCTCAATGACTACCCTGGTGGCGGGGCGCCCACGTGCGCCCTCCCACACGCCCCGGGACCCCGTGGCCCGTGGGCACCTTCGACCAGAGGAGTGACTCCCTCCAGCAATGGACGGATCGTCCGGTAGTATCCGCGCCGCCCTCCCCGCGGAGGCGGCGGCATGACCATCCCGCTACTCCTGCTCGTGGCGGCCTTCGCCCTGATCCTCGCCAACGGTTTCTTCGTGGCGGCCGAGTTCGGCCTCGTCACGGTCGAGAGACCCGAGGCCGAACGGGCCGCGGCCGAAGGCGACCGCCGTGCCCGCACGGTCGTCGAAGCCCTCCGGGAGCTGTCCTTCCAGCTCTCCGGCACCCAGCTCGGCATCACCATCACCTCGCTCGTCGTCGGCATGCTCGCCGAACCGGCCCTCGCCGCACTCCTGTCGGGGCCCCTCGCCGCGACCGGCCTGCCCCGCGGAGCCGTCCCCGGCGTGGCCGTCGTCCTCGGCATGCTGCTCGCCTCCGCCGTCCAGATGGTCGTCGGCGAGCTCGTCCCGAAGAACTGGGCGGTCTCCCGGCCGCTCCAGGTGGCCCGCTTCGTGGCCGGCCCCCAGCAGGTCTTCTCCCGGGCCTTCCGGCCCGTCATCGCCGCCCTCAACGCCGTCGCGAACCGCCTCGTACGGGCGCTCGGCGTCGAACCCGCCGAGGAGATGGCCTCCGCCCGCACCCCCGGCGAACTGGTCTCCCTGGTCCGCCATTCGGCCCAGGCCGGCGCCCTCGAACAGGACACCGCCGACCTCTTCGTGCGGACCCTCTCGCTGGGCGAGCTCACCGCCCAGCACGTCATGACCCCCCGGGTGAAGGTCAGCGCCCTCCAGCACACGGCCACCGCGGCCGACGTGCTGAACCTGACCCGCGCCACCGGCCTGTCCCGCTTCCCGGTCTACCGCGAGCGGATCGACGAGATCACCGGCGTGGTCCACCTCAAGGACGCCCTCGCCGTACCCGAGCCGGAACGCTCCCGCACCACCGTCAACCGCATCTGCGTCACCCCGCTGCTGGTGCCCGGCTCCCTGCCGGTGCAGCCCCTGCTGGAACGGTTGCGCAGCGAACAGCCCATGGCCGTGGTCGTCGACGAGTACGGCGGCACGGCCGGGGTCGTCACCCTGGAGGACATCGTGGAGGAACTCGTCGGCGAGGTCCGCGACGAGCACGACCTCGCCGAGGACGGCAGCCCCGAACTGGCCGCCGTGCCCGCCGAGGACGGCCGCCCCTCCTGGGAGGCCGACGGCAGCTGCCGCGTCCACACCCTGCGCCGCATAGGCCTGGAGGTTCCCGAGGGCCCCTACGAGACCGTCGCCGGCCTCGTCGCCGACCTGCTGGGCCGGATCCCCGCCCCCGGGGACCGCGCGGAGCTCCCCGGCTGGAAGCTGTCCGTCCGCCAGGTCCGCCGCTACCGGGCCGAACGCGTCCGGCTGGTGCGCACCGCACCGCTCGGCGCCGTCCCGGCCCCGGCCGAACCCGAACCGGCGGGCCGCCGGTGAACGCCCTCCAGCTCCTCTTCGCCCTGCTCCTCGTCCTGGCCAACGGCTTCTTCGTCGGCGCCGAGTTCGCGCTCGTCTCCGTGCGCCGCAGCCAGATCGAGCCCCTGGCGGCCGGCTCCAAGCGGGCCCGCCAGGTGCTCCACGGCTTGGAGAACCTGCCGCGCATGATGGCCGCCGCCCAGTTCGGCATCACCATGTGCTCGCTCACCCTCGGCGCGGTCGCCGAGCCCACCGTGGCCCGGCTCCTGGAACCCCTCTTCGAGACCGCCCACGTACCGGAGGGCCTGGTCCACCCCCTCGGGTACGCCGTCGCCCTCGCCGCCGTGGTCTTCCTGCACCTGGTCATCGGCGAGATGGTCCCGAAGAACCTCGCCATGGCCGCCCCCGAGCGGACCGCCCTGTGGTTCAGCCCCGGCCTGGTCGCCTTCGCCCGCGTCTGCGGGCCGGTGACCAGCGCCCTGGGTGCCTGCGCCGCGCTCGTCCTGCGCCTGTTCAAGGTCGAACCCAAGGACGAGGTCGAGGCCGTCTACACCAGCGCCCAGCTCGGCCGGCTCGTCGAGGACTCCCGGCAGGCCGGACTCCTCGAACCCGTCGAACAGGAACGCCTGGAGGACGCCCTCGAACTGGGCAGCCGCCCGGTCACCGACGTCCTGCTGGCCCCCGGCCGGCTCGTCACCGTCGGCCCGGCCGTCACCCCGCGCCAGATCGAACAGCTGACCGTGCGCACCGGCTACTCGCGCTTCCGGTCCGCTCCGGCACCGGCGCCTTCATGGGCTACCTCCACGTCAAGGACGTCCTCGACCTGGAGGACCGCGAGCGGGCCGTCCCGCAGCGGGTGTGGCGCCGGATGACCACCCTGTGCTCCACCCTCCCGCTGGACGACGCCCTCAGCGTCATGCGCCGCGACGCCACCCACCTGGCCCAGGTCGCCGACCCGGCCGGCCGGGTCCTGGGCCTGGTCGCCCTGGAGGACGTCCTGGAGAAGCTGGTGGGCGAGGTCCGCGACCCCGCCCACCGCACCTACGCGCGCAGCGCCTAGCTGTATTGATCACGAGCGTTGTTGACACTCGGTGGGTCTTGAACATGACGAAGACCTCCGGTGTGGTGGGAGCTGTCTAGGAACCCATTGCACAACGGAGGTCTTCGTGTCCCACCGTAATGCCCGGCTGACCGTCTTCGGTAGGCGCCTGCTGGTCGAGCGGGTCGCTTCGGGCCGCCCGGTCGCGCACGTGGCCGCCGAGATGGGCATATCTCGGGCCACCGCACACAAGTGGGTGCGCCGGTGGCGGGACGACGGCCCGGCCGGGTTGCACGACCGCTCCAGCCGACCTCGCACGACCCCGCACCGGACCTCGGCCGAGGTCGAAGCGAGGGTCTGCGACCTGCGGCGGGCCCGCAAGCTGGGCCCCGCCCGGATCGGCCCGGTCCTTGGCCTGCCCGCCTCGACCGTCCACCGAATCCTGACCCGGCACGGTCTGAACCGGCTCTCGTTCATGGACCGTCCCACCGGCACCCTGATCCGCCGCTACGAACGCGAGAAGCCCGGCGAGCTGATCCATGTCGATGTGAAGAAGCTCGGCCGGATCCCCGACGGCGGCGGCCACAAGGCCCTGGGCCGGCAGGCCGGCCGTGCCACCCGCAACGGGATGGGCTTCGACTACGTCCATTCCGCGGTCGACGACCACTCCCGCCTGGCCTACAGCGAGATCCACCCCGACGAGAAGGTCGCGACCTGCGCGGGGTTCCTCACCCGCGCGGCCGCGTTCTTCCACCACCACGGCATCACCCGCATCGAACGGGTCCTGACCGACAACGCCTGGGCCTACCGCAAGGGCCTGGCCTGGAAGACCGTCCTGGCCCACCTCGGCGCAAGCGGCAAACTCACCCGCGCCTACCGGCCCCAGACCAACGGCAAAGTCGAACGCTTCAACCGCACCCTGCTCGACGAATGGGCCTACCTGCGGCCCTACACCTCAAACGACGAGCGGACAGCAGCCCTGGCAGACTTCCTCCACACCTACAACCACCACCGCTGCCACACCGCCCTGGGCGGACACCCGCCCATCAGCCGCGTAAACAACCCTGCGGGTCAATACACCTAGCGCCCGCGCACGGCCACCGTCCGGAGCGCGGTCCGGGCCCCCTACACCGTCGGGGGCTCGGACCGTCCCGGGCCGTCGGGGCCGCGCCCCGACAGGACCTCCCCGTACGCCTGCATCAGATCGGCCAGCCGCAGCGTCGCCAGGTCGTCCCGCGAGGGCTCCCCGGCGAACCCCGCCAGCCGCAGGTCCCGGTACGCGCAGCTCTTCTCGTACAGCGTCCGCAGGAACCGCCCGTTGCCGAGCTCGTCGATCCAGCCCTGCTCCACCACGTGCCCGCTGACGCTGCGCAGCTCCTCCAGGGCCTCCTCGTCCCACCGGTCCCCGTTCGCGTCGGCCAGCACCCCGCCGATCGCCGTCAGCTCCGCGGGACGGTAGCTCGGGAAGTCCACCCGGGTGGTGAACCGGGAGGACAGCCCCGGATTGGCGGCCAGCAGCCGGTCCATCCCCGCGGGGTAGCCGGCCAGGATCACCACCAGGTGGTCCCGGTTGTCCTCGGCCCGCTTGAGCAGCACCTGGAGGGCCTCGTCCCCGTACGCGTCACCCTTGCTGTAACCGGAGTTGGAGAGGCTGTACGCCTCGTCCACGAACAGCACCCCGCCGATCGCCGAGTCGATCAGCTCGTTCGCCTTGACCGCGGTCTGCCCCAGGAACTCCCCGACCAGATCGGCCCGTTGCGCCTCCACCAGGTGGTCGCCGCCCAGCAGGCCGAGCGCGTAGAACACCCGGCCCAGGATCCGGGCCACCGTGGTCTTGCCGGTGCCCGAGGGCCCCGAGAAGACGAAGTGCCGTTTCGGCGGCTGCACCGGAAGCCCCTGGGCCGCCCGCAGCCGGGCCATGTGCAGCTGCGCCGACAGGGCCTTCACCTGCCGCTTCACCGGCTCCAGGCCCACCATCCGCTCCAGCTCGGCCAGCGCCTCCGCCAGCGCCTGCGGGTCGGCGGGCCCGGTCGGCAGCCCCGGCGGGGCGCCCTGCGCGGGCAGGGACACCTTGTGCCGTACGCCGTCCGCCCGTCCCGAGCCCCCGCCGGGCGGCCCGAACCGCTGGTCCACCGGCTCCCCGGGCGTCGGGGGATCCGGGTCCACCTGCCCGTCCGCGGCGATGTCCTGCACGGGCCCGCCGCCCCCGCCGCCCCCGCCCAGTGCCACCGCCGTGTAGTCCCCGCCGAGGGAGGACAGCCCGTGTCCGGCGAAGCCCTCCGCGCTGTGCCCGCCGTAGCCGGCGAACCCGGCCATGTCGTCCGGGTCGCTGCTGTCCGCGATGGCCGTCAGCCGGGCCGCGGTGTCCATGAACGCCGGGTCGACCCGGTGCACCGCCCGGTACAGCGGCAGGGCCGCCGCGCTGCGCCCCGTCCCCTCGTGCGCCCGCGCCAGCCAGTACCGCAGTTCCTTGCGCTGCGGCTGCTCGCTGCGGCAGCGCATCAGCGCCGCCGAGAGCATCGGCTCCGCCTGCCCGTACATCTCCAGCCGGACCCGGGCCATCCCGCCGAAGAGCCCCGCCTCGATCCCCAGCAGCGGATCGTCCACCAGCGGCTCGGTCTGCCGTACGAGCTGGTCCCAGTCCTTGACCAGGTAGGCCCGGCAGGCGTGCAGGAAGCGGACCTGCGGGTCGGTGTCCACCGGCGGCAGGGCGGCGAGCGCCTGGTCCAGCTCCGGGACGTGCCGCCCGTCCAGCCAGTGCGAGGCGTGGGCCAGCAGCAGGTCCCGCCGGCTCTCCAGCACCGGCTGCACCCACCAGCCCAGCCAGTACCAGGAGTTGAGGGTCCGTCGGTGCCGGGCCCGCTGCTCGCCGAAGCGGTCGCGGTGGGCGTACATCCGCAATAAGGCGTTGGTCGTGTCCACCCGCAGCGCGTGCAGGCCCAGCCAGGCGTCGGCCATGGCGGGATCGAGCCTGACGGCCGCCCTGAACTCCTCCTCGGCCTGCGGGTACGCGCCCATCGTGCAGGCGTCCACCCCGCGCAGCCAGGCGAGTTCGGCCGGGGCGTGTGCGCTGCCCGGCATGCCGAAGTCCATCACATCCCCCACAAGCCAGCCCCGTGGTGCGCGGAACACTCCGTGCCGCGCACATGAGTTGTCCACCCCGCCGATGAAATCAGGGCTGCATCGTACCCGCGGTGACGCACCTTACCCAGGGTGCGGTGGGTACGGGTCGTAGGCGGGCTCCCGGGGCGCCGGGTGACTCAGGGTGAAGGGGGGCGGCCGGAACGGCGTGCGCCGGGCCCCCGCGGAGCCGGACCGGGGCAGAGCGAAGCCCCCGATCACGGGGGAACAATCGGGGGCTTCGCGTCCGCGGCGGCCTTCGCAGACCGCGCATTCAGAACGTAAGGCCGTTCGCGGGGCCCGGTCAAGCGGCTCGGAGCAGGCCCGCGAGGGCCGCCGCGCGAGGGCGCTCAGGCCTGGGGGAGTTCGTCACGTTCGGTGACGGACGCGCCGGTTCCGGAGGTCGCAGAGGCCCCGGAAGTCCACTCGTATCCCGTACCACTCTGGTGTACCAGAGTGTCCGCGAAGGGGCGCGAAGGGTCGTCGGAGAAGTGCGCGAGCTCCGCGCGCTCCCACCCGTCCCAGAAATCGGAGAGTTCGCGCCCGTCCCGCGCCCTGCCCCTGCCCCAGGACTGCTCCCGGGGGGTCTCCATCCACAGCAGCCGCGCCAGGTGCGGCCGCAGCGCCCGCCGTCCGGCCCCGACGCCCTCGACGAGCAGCACGGGCGCCGGCTCCAGGACGCGCGGGGGCCCGAAGCGGCGCTCCACCCAGTCGTACGGGTCCCAGTGCGCGGCCCGGCCCGCGGCGAGCGGCTCCAGCACCTGGGAGCGCAGCCGGCCGGGCCAGCCGAAGGGTTCCTCGTGGGTGGCCACGTCGTCCAGCCGCAGCACCGGCGCCCCGCCCAGGGCCGCGGCCAGCCGCCCGGCGAAGGTGCTCTTGCCGGAGCCGGCGTGTCCGTCGATCCCGACCAGCCGGACCGGTCCGAGGGAGGGGGGCAGGGCGGCGAGCTCCCGCGCGAGCGATTCGAGCGATTGGTGTGACTGGTGTGGCTCCACCCGGCCAGGGTACGGCCCGCCCCGCGGCACCCCGCGACACGGCCCCGGGGCTTCGCCGCCGCACGGCCGGGAACTGGAAGGGTGGACGAGCCGACCCACCGCTCCGACCCCTGGGGGCCACGCAGATGACCGCACCCACCCCGCGCCGGGCCCTCCTGGCCGTCGCCCTCGCCGCCGCCACCGCGGCCACCCTGCCCACGGGCCGCGCCGCCGCCACTCCGGACCCGGGCCCCGACCCGGGCCCCGACCCGGTCCCCGGCCCCGGAGCGGACGCCCCGGCCGCGGGAGGAGCGCCGGTCCGGCCGGTCGACAACCGGTTCTGGTACGCGTACGGCCACTGGCAGGCGGGCACCCACGGCGGCACCACGGCCGTCCCGGGCGCCCGCCCCGGCCTGGAGATGGCCGCCGCGGCGGGCCGCACCGAGTACACCGACCCCCACACCGGGCGCCGGGCCGCCTGGGAGCACGCCACCTGGACCTCTCCGCTGCACCGCTCCGCCGTCCCCGCCACCGAGGTGATCGCCTCCTGGAACGCCCGCACCCCGGCCGGCACCTGGATCCAGACCGAACTGCGCGGCACCTACACCGACGGCACCACCACCCCCTGGTACGTGATGGGCCGCTGGGCCTCCGGCGACGGCGACGTCCGCCGGACCTCCGTCGACGGCCAGAGCGACGGCCGCAGCACCGTGTGGACCGACACCCTGGCCGTGGACCACCCCGCGACCGGAGTGCGCATCTGCGCCTGGCAGCTGCGCGTCACCCTGTACCGCAGGCCCGGAGCGAGCCGGGGCCCCACGCTCTGGCTGGCCGGCGCGATGGCCTCGGACGTCCCCGACCGGTTCACGGTCCCCGCCTCCACCCCCTCGGGCACCGCCCGCGAACTGGAGGTGCCGCGCTACTCGCAGGAGGTCCACGCGGGCCAGTACCCGGAGTACGACAACGGCGGCGAGGCCTGGTGCAGTCCCACGTCCTCGCAGATGATCGTGGAGTTCTGGGGCGGCAGGCCCGGTGCGGAGTCCCTGTCCTGGGTCGATCCCGCGTACGCCGATCCCCAGGTCTGCCACGCTGCCCGCGCCACCTACGACGCCGCCTACAAGGGGTGCGGCAACTGGCCCTTCAACGCCGCCTACGCGGCCACCTACCCGGGCCTCGCCGGGGTGGTGACCCGGCTCGGCTCCCTGGCCGACCTGGAGACCCTGGTCCGGGCCGGCATCCCGGTGATCACGTCGCAGTCCTTCCGCGCGGAGGAACTGACCGGCGCGGGCTACGGCACGGCCGGCCACCTCATGACGGTGATCGGCTTCACCGCCGACGGGGACGTGATCGCCAACGACCCCAACTCGCCCGACAACGCCTCCGTCCGCCGGGTCTACCGGCGCCGCGAGTTCGAGAACATCTGGCTCCGCACCAAGCGCCACGACGCCGCGGGCAAGACCCGCTCCGGCAGCGGCGGCATCTGCTACCTCTACGGTCCGGCGGCGCCGGGCCGCGACCGGACCGCCGCTCTGAAGGCGGTCGGCGTGCTGTGAAAATCCGGCCCCTCCGCAGGGCTTAACGGGTCGAATCTGGGCATAAAGGCCGTGTAAGGCTTCTCATAGGAGGCAGCCCACCATGACCACCCATTCGAGCATCGAACATCACCCGGACCTTGCCGAGATGCGCACTCGGTTCGAGCGGGTGACGAGCACCCCCGCCGCGCAGGCCGTGGAGGCGCTGGCCCTGATCACGGGCCTGTACCTGGCGGCCTCGCCGTGGATCGCCGGGTTCAGCATCCTGGGCCCGCTGGCCGTCAACAACCTGATCGCCGGCCTCGCCTTCTGCCTGTGCATGGGCGGGCTGGGATCGGCGTACGAGCGCACGCACGCGATGGCCTGGACGGCCGTGGCGATCGGCGCCTGGACGATCGTGGCGCCCTGGGTCATCGCCGGACCGATGGACGTCACCCGCAGCATCGTCAGCAACGTGATCACCGGCGCGGTGGCCCTGTGCCTCGGCCTGGCCATGATGGCCATGGGCGGCGTCCGGCGCACCCGCTCCACCTGACCGCAGGCACCCGGTACGCCGCCGGGCCCCGGAACCCCTCCGCGGGAAGGAGGGTTCCGGGGCCCGGCGCTGTGACGCGTGCCACCGGTGACCCACGTCATCTACCGCGAATGCCGCGAACGCTGGCACATTGGACGGCATGACCGCACACACCGCCGCCCTGTCGGCCCGCGCCCGCGCCCGCAGCCTCGTCGGCACCGGGGGCCCCAAGGAAGACTCCTCCTGGCTGGAGCACGTGCTCGGCTGGACGCTCGTGGTCGTCGTGGCCATGCTCGTCACCCAGCTCGGCTGGCTCTGACCTCCGCCGCCGCCCGCACCGCCCGCACCGGCGTTCCCGCCGCTACGAGGCCTCCAGCCGCAGCCCGTCCGTGACGATCTCGTCCGAGGTGACCAGCGCCTGCTCGGCGCTGACCCCGGTCATGAAGACGAACGGCGGGATCACCGGGGGAGCGGGCAGCCCCTCGGGGCTGAAGGTGACGCACAACAGCCCCTCGATGCACCCGCTGAACCGCGTCAGGTACAGGGTCACGTCGCCGCGCAGCTCAAGGGAGGCGGCGGCCAGACCGTACTCGCCGCCGTTCCCGTCACGGGTGCGCAGCCGGTAGTCGCGCAGCGAGGCCGCCGCCATCTTCAGCACCAGCACCCTGCGCGGCCCGTCCGCCGTGGGAACCTCGGAGACCCCGGCGAGTGCGAAGCCCCGCGGGGCGAAGAGCGAGGTGGTGACGGTCGGCGGAATCCGGGCCGCCGTCGGCACGGCGGTGACCGCGGGCCGCTCCACCCCCTGTGCCCGCGCCGGTGGCGCGCCCGTGGCCAGCGCCGCCAGCAGCACCACCGGCAGGGCTGCTGCCAGCGCCCGCGGCCCGCGGCCCTCCCGAGCGGGACCGCCCGTCTCCTCTCCCGCCGCCTCCCGCGCCGTCACCGGGGTCCAGCCGAAGGCCAGCGCGCTGCCCGCGATCCCGAGCAGCATCCCGACGAGGAAGCCGCCCAGGTTGGTCGCCACGAAGGACAGCACCGACAGCAGCAGCGCGTGGACCGATACGTACGCACGGGCCTGCGGCACGCACCACAGGAAGAGCCCCGCCACGATCAGCGCGGCCCCGATGCCGATGGCCGCGATCCCGCCCGGACCCAGGCTGACCAGTACGGTCACCGGGCAGAGCGGGACCAGCAGCAGTTCGGCCCCGCCCAGCACCAGCAGCAGCCCGCCCCAGAAGGGCCGGGTGCGCCGCCAGGCGCGCAGCCGCCGCAGCGGCGGAGCCGGACGCCCTAGAAGCACTTCTCGCCGTCCAGACCGACGTGCAGCCGCATCCCCTTGAGCCGGAAGTTCCCGCCGGTCGCGGACCAGGCGTGCGACCGTACGCCCGCCACCTCGATGTTCCCTGCCTGGAGCCCGAACGCGCCCGGCGCGCCCTTCACCCCGTCCACCTCGTCGAGGGTGGAGGCGTCCCGGCCGATCTGGGCCGTGCCGAAGGTGGCGTCGCCGCTCAGGTCCTCGCCGTCGATGACCAGGTTGCTGGCGGTCACCTCGCCCGCCGGGCCGCCCGCGGTCAGCTTGAACACCACCTTCCCGACCGGGGTGTCCACCTCCGCCGCCTGGCAGATGTCGCTGAGGGTGGCCTGCCCGATGCCCAGCAGGGCGACGGGATGCCCCTTGCCGTCGGCGGAGCGGTCCGTCTGCACGTAGGAGGCGAGCCCCTTGCTGGTCAGCTTCGAGGAGGAGACCTGGAAGGCGGTCCCCGAGACGGCGAAGGACGCGGCCAGCGCGCCCTGGGCCGTCACCACGGCCAGCGCGCCGACCGCGACGAGCGCCGGCAGCGCGACGGCCGCCGACCTCCTCCAGTCCACCCGCCCCTCGGCGGCCGCCCTCCGGCCCGTGTCCGGGGCCCTGCCCGTGCCCCTGTCCGTGCCCGTGCCCTTGTCCGTACCCATGGCGTGTGCCTCCCGTACGTCGTCCGGTGCGCGGGGGAACCGCGCGGGAAATTGCGGGGGAGTTGCGGGGGATGTGCGCAGGATCTGCGGAGCGGAGGTGTGCGCGGGCCCGCCGGACATCTCTGCCATACTGCGGGCGTCCTGTGGCAGTTCGAGGCTAGGGCCGAATTTGAATATTAGTCAACAGCGGGGTACGACCGGCCGTTCGCAGGTCCGCAGGGCCGAACTGATAGCGATCGGGCGGAAGTTGTTCGCCGACACCTCGTACGACGCCCTCTCCGTCGACGACATCGCCCAGCACGCGGGCGTCGCCAAGGGGCTCATCTACTACTACTTCAAGAGCAAGCGCGGTTATTACCTCGCGATCGTCGAGGACTCGGTCGCCGAACTCGTCGCCCGCGCCACCGGCGAGCCGGACCTGCCGGGCGCCGAGCGGGTCCGCCGCACGATCGACGGCTACCTCCACTACGCCGAGCACCACCACGCCGCCTACCGCACCATCGTCACCGGCGGGGTCGGTTCCGACGCCGAGGTGCTGGCCATCCGGGACGGGGTCCGCGAGGAGCTCGTGGCCGCGATCGCCGAGGGCGCGTACGGGCGCCGCACGGTCCCGCCACTGGCCCGCCTCGCCCTGGTCGGCTGGCTCTCCGGGGTGGAGGGCGCCACCCTCGACTGGATCGGCTCCGCCGGCGCCGAGGGGCAGCCCGGGCGGCCGGAGCTGGCCGCGCTGCTGGTGCGCCAGCTGCGCGCGACACTCACCGTGATCGAGGAGTTCGTCCCGGAGTGCCCCGCGCCTCCAGCGGCCTCCGACGGGCCCGCGAGCCCGCCGGACGATCATCGCGATCGGGTAGCGGTGACGGAAAGCGCCTGATCGGGCATACTCAACCCGCCGCAGCCTCTGAGCGGGCCGTTCCGTGATCCGGGAGGGCAGCATCGGCTGTGAGTACCGAGACCCGGCGGCGCGTCCCACACCTCACGCGTCGTCGCCGTGCCCGACGAGGGAGGAGAGCGCCGCCATGACCGACCGCGCCCCGCAGCCGGTGGACCGTCAGCTGCCCACCGAGGAGTCCCGGGACCTCCTCGTGCTCGTACGCGAGATCGCCCAGCGCGAGATCCGCCCCCGGGCCGCCGAGGAGGAGGAGACCGGCCGGTTCCCCCGCGAGGTCTTCACCCTGCTGTCCGAGTCCGGACTTCTGGGACTTCCCTACGCGGGCGAGTCCGGCGGCGGTGACCAGCCCTACGAGGTCTACCTCCAGGTCCTGGAGGAGCTCGCGGCCGCCCGCCTGACCGTCGGCCTCGGCGTCAGCGTGCACTCGCTGGCCTGCCACGGCCTGGCCGCGTACGGCACCAAGGAGCAGCAGGCCGCCCACCTGCCCGACATGCTCGGCGGCGGGCTGCTCGGCGCGTACTGCCTCTCCGAGCCCGCGGCCGGCTCCGACGCCGCCTCGCTGACCACCAAGGCGGTCCGCGACGGCGACGACTGGCTGATCACCGGCACCAAGGCCTGGATCACCCACGGCGGGGTCGCCGACTTCTACACCGTCCTCGCGCGCACCGGCGCCCCCGGCGCCAAGGGCATCACGGCCTTCCTCGTCCCGGGCGACGCCCCGGGCCTGACGGCCGCGGTCCCCGAGAAGAAGATGGGCATGAAGGGCTCGCCCACCGCCCAGCTGCACTTCGACGGCGTGCGCGTCCCCGACAGCCGGCGCATCGGCGAGGAGGGTCAGGGCTTCACCATCGCCCTCGCCGCCCTCGACGCCGGCCGGCTCGGGATCGCGGCCTGCGCGATAGGAGTGGCCCAGGCGGCACTCGACGAGGCCCTCGCCTACGCGCTCGGCCGCAAGCAGTTCGGGCACCCGATCGCGGACTTCCAGGGGCTGCGCTTCATGCTGGCCGACATGGCCACCAAGATCGAGGCGGGCCGGGCGCTGTACCTCGCGGCGGCGCGGCTGCGGGACGCGGGCAAGCCGTTCTCCCGGCAGGCGGCGATGGCCAAGCTGTTCTGCACGGACGCGGCCATGGCCGTCACCACGGACGCGGTGCAGGTGCTCGGCGGCTACGGCTACACGGCGGACTTCCCGGTGGAGCGCCTGATGCGCGAGGCGAAGGTGCTCCAGATCGTGGAGGGCACCAACCAGATCCAGCGCATGGTCATCGCCCGCCACCTGGCCGGCCCCGAGACCCGCTGAACGGGACGGGCGTGGAGCTCCTCGTCCGCCCGGACCTGACCGAAGCCGAGCTGAACGCCCTGTTCGCCGCGGCCTGGCCCGGACACCGGACCGCGTCCTTCGCCCCGGTGCTGGAACGCAGCCTGGCCTGGATCGCCGCCCGTGAGGGCGGCCGGCTGGTCGGGTACGTCAACGTCGCCTGGGACGGAGGGGCGCACGCCTTCGTCCTCGACACCACGGTCCACCCGGACCTGCGGCGGTCCGGGCTCGGGGTCCGCCTGGTGCGGGCGGCCGCCGACGCGGCGCGGGCGCGCGGCGCGCAGTGGCTGCACGTCGACTACGAGCCGCACCTCGAACCCTTCTACGCGGCCTGCGGCTTCCGCCCGACAGCGGCGGGGCTGCTGGCGCTCTGAGCCCGCTCAGGGGCTGCCGTAGAGGGGGCCGTTCGGCCAGATGGGGGAGGAGGCGATCCGGGACCACTCCGGATCGCGCCGCCCCGGCAGGGTCCGGCCGTCGGCGGCCCAGCGCGCGAGCAGGGCGCCGTAGATCGGCGGATCGGGATGCCGCTGCCGGGGGGCCTGCTGCCGCCCGTCCGCCCGCCCGTCCGCCCGCTCCGCAGTCCGGTCCGCCGTCCGCTCGGAGGGCCGGTCGAACTGCTGAACCGATTCTTCGGAGCCGGGGGGAGCCGGGCGCCGCCGGCGGCCCGCTCTCGGCGCGGGCGTCTCCACAGTCGTCATGTACGGCCAACGCCGGACCCGATCCGGGGGTAACCGCCACCCGCCCGCGCCCATCCGTTCGAGGCGTCCCTCGCGGAACCGGCGCGCTTCCGGGGCCGTCGCGGCCCACCCCGTGGCCGGGTGTGCCGAGCTGTCAGGATGTGCCACGACTCTGGCCGCGCACCCCGTTTCTGACGTACCGTCATATCCGCTCAGCCGCCGACCACCCCTGCGCCCAGGAGGTTTGCCGTGCCCGCGGACCGCCCCGTTCCCCTCGACGAATACCCCGTCCACCAGGCCCCCCTGTCGATGAAGCACCTGGTCACCGGCGACCGCAACGCCTACGACCGCTGCATCTTCCACGTCTTCGACCACACCGGCCGCGCCGTCCTCATCCTCGGCCTCGGCGTCTACCCCAACGCCGGCGTCATAGACGCCTACGCCACCCTCCGCCTCGGCGGCGAACTCCTCGCCGTCCGCGCCTCCGACGCCCTCACCGACGACCGGATGAACCTCTGCGTCGGGCCGCTGTCGATCACCGTCGACGCCCCCCTGCGCCGGCTCACCCTGCGCTGCGACCCCGACCCCGACGACCCGCACGGGCTCTCGTACGACATCACCTGGACCGCGGCCTTCCCCGCCGTCTGGGAACCCCACCACGTCCAGCGCCGCGGCGACCGCCTCATGCTGGAGGGCCGCCGCTTCGTCCAGGCCGGCCAGGTCACCGGCACCCTCCGCGCCAAGGGGGAGGAGTTCACCCTCACCCCCGGCGAATGGACCGGAACCCGCGACCGCAGCTGGGGCGTGCGCCCCATCCCCGGCGAGGACGGCGGCCGGGCCGCCGAGGAGCACCGCCCCGAGGGCTTCCACTGGCTCTGGATCCCCGTCCGGTTCGAGGACCGCTTCCTCATGGTCATCGCCCAGGAGGACGCCGACGGCCACCGCACCCTGAACGAGGCCGTCCAGGTCTTCCCCGAGGACAGCGGCCGCCACGACGTCCAGCTCGGCTGGCCCCAGACGGAGATCCGCTACCGCCCCGGCACCCGCCACCCCGAGAGCGCCGTCGTCCACCTCACCGACCCCTCCCGCAAGCCCCTCGAACTCGGCGTGCAGATCCTCGCCTCCTCCCCGCTCGCCGTCGGCGCCGGCTACCCGCCCGCCACCGACTGGCAGCACGGCAGCTGGCAGGGCCGCGGCTGGACCGACCGCCGCGTCTACGACCTCACCGACCCCGCCGCCCACCCCATGGCCGCCTTCGGCGTCACCGACCACGCCGCCCGCTTCACCCTGGAGGGCCGCACCGGCTTCGGCATCTTCGAACACGGCAGCTTCGGCCGCCACGACCCCAGCGGCTTCGCCGACTACTCCTCCGTCGCCCCGCACTGAAGGAGCCCGTCCATGGCCACGGCACCACGCCCGCGCACCTCCACCCGCGAACCGGCGGACCTCGGCCGCCGCCTCGCCTCCTGGCTCGACCGCCACCTGCCCGGGGCGCGGGTGACCCACCCCACCGTCCCCGCCTCCAACGGCATGTCCAGCGAGACCCTGCTCTTCGACATCGAACACCCGGACGCGCCCGTCCGCGCCTGCGCCCTGCGCCTGGCCGCCGACCCGGCCGCCTACACCGTCTTCCCCTCCTACGACATGACCCGCCAGCACCGCGTCATGAGCCTGGTCGCCGCCCACACCGACCTGCCCGTACCGCGCGTGCTGTGGCTGGAGGAGGACCCCGCCCCGCTCGGGGCGCCGTTCTTCGTCATGGCCCGCGCCGAGGGACGCGTACCGCCCGACGTCATGCCCTACACCTACGAGGGCAACTGGCTGCACGCCGCCACCGACGCCGAACGCGCCGCCCTCCAGGACGCCAGCATCTCCCTGCTGGCCCGGCTCCACGACCAGTTCCCCGCCAAGGAGGCCGAGTTCCTCCTCCCGGCCGGCGCGGGCAGCCCGCTGCGCCGCCACGTCGACGTCCAGCGCGCCTACTACTCCTGGGTCGTCTCCGGCCTGTCCCGCTCACCCCTGCTGGAACGCGCCTTCGACCGGCTGGAGGAACTCTGGCCGGCCGACGAGGGCGAGCCCGTCCTGAACTGGGGCGACGCCCGCATCGGCAACGTCGTCTACGACGGCTTCGAGCCGGTCGCGGTCCTCGACTGGGAAATGGCCGGCTACGCGCCCCGCGAGGTGGACCTCGGCTGGACCGTCTACCTGCACCGCTTCTTCCAGGACCTGACCGTCGGCTTCGGCCAGAGCGGCCTGCCGGACTTCCTGCGCCGCGAGGACCTGGAACGCCGGTACGCCGAACTCACCGGGCACACCCCGCGGGACATGGAGTTCCACACCCTCTACGCCGCCCTGCGGCACGGGATCGTCATGCTGCGCATCGCCTACCGGCAGGCGCACTTCGGGGAGGTCGAGGTCCCCGCCGATCCGGACGGCCTGATCCTGCACCACGGCAGCCTCGCCGCCATGGTGCAGGGCACCTACTGGTAGCCGTGGCCTCAGGCGGCCTGCGCGTGCTGGCGCATCTGCGGCAGCGGGGCCGCCACCGCCCGGACCGGACGCGAGCCCGGACCGCCGACGTGCGAGAAGGGCTGCGTCCGCCAGTCGAGACCCTGCGGCAGGTCGAAGTGGACCACTTCGAGCTCCTGCCCCTCGGGCTGGAGCGCGCCCACCGTCGGCAGCGCGTCCGCGACCGGCCGGCCGGTGCCCGCGCACACCGTGAGCCCGAACGGGTTCCACGGGCTCAGGCACAGCGCGTGCTGCGGCAGCCGCTCCTCGTCCGCGACGAGGGCGATCGACTGACCGCAGTCGGGGCAGACCGCGTGGTGGATCTCGAACCCCTCCGCTTCGTCGAGGTACTCCTCGTCGTCCGCGTACGCGGTCTCGATCAGTTCCAGGGGCTCCGGTTCGATGCGACCGGAGCGCTTGGTGTTCAGCATGGATGTACTCCCCCTTGGGTGGGCCGGGCGGGCAGGTTCTTCGGCCACGGCCACACCAAGCACTTCCCGCCGCGCGGCACGAGTAACCGCGACGGCCCGCCGTACGCCCGCCCACCCCTGTGGCTTTGGTCACATGCCCGGTGCAGGTGCCGGTTCTGCGGGCACTTCGGCGTGGACACCGCTGTGCCTGGAGCGGCTCTGGGCAATAGGTTGAGCGGCTATGAGCGCAATGGAGGAGCTGGACCGCCAGATCGTGGACCTGCTGGTGCGGGACGGGCGGATGAGCTACACGGACCTGGGCAAGGCCACAGGGCTGTCCACATCGGCCGTCCACCAGCGGGTACGCCGGCTGGAGCAGCGCGGAGTGATCCGCGGCTACGCGGCCGTGGTCGACCCCGAGGCCGTCGGGCTGCCCCTGACCGCCTTCATCTCGGTCAAGCCGTTCGACCCCAGCGCACCCGACGACATCGCCGAGCGGCTGGCCGGGGTCCCCGAGATCGAGGCCTGCCACAGCGTCGCCGGAGACGAGAACTACATCCTGAAGGTACGGGTGGCCACGCCCCTCGAACTGGAGGACCTGCTGGGCCGCCTGCGCGCCCTGGCCCACGTCTCGACCCGCACGACCGTGGTCCTCTCCACCCCCTACGAGGCGCGCCCCCCGCGCGTCTGATCCCGGCCCGTGCCGCCCGCGCCGCCCGGCCGCGAGCGACGCGGCGCCCACCCCGGTCCCGGCGCGCCCCGCGGAGGGGCGAGACTAGGGCCCATGACTGACCGCACCGCCCGCTCCGCCGACGCCGCCGGAGCCCCCGAGGCCGCCCCCTCCCGTACCGTCCTGCTGCGCGGGGGCGAGGTGCACAGCCCTGCCGACCCCTTCGCCACCGCCATGGTCGTCGAACGCGGGCACGTCGCCTGGGTCGGCTCCGAGGGCGCCGCCGACGCCTTCGCGCGCGGCGTGGACGAGGTCGTCGACCTCGACGGGGCGCTCGTCACCCCCGCCTTCACCGACGCCCACGTCCACACCACCTCCGCCGGCCTCGCCCTCACCGGCCTGGACCTCACCGGGGCCCGCTCCCTGCCCGAGGCGCTGGGGCTGGTCCGCGCGTACGCCGCGCGCCGCCCGTCCGACCGGGTGCTCCTGGGCCACGGCTGGGACGCCGCCCGCTGGCCCGAGCGCCGGGCCCCGCGCCGGGCCGAACTGGACGAGGCCGCCCGGGGCCGGCCGCTCTACCTCAGCCGCGTCGACGTGCACTCCGCCGTGGTCACCACCGCCCTGCTCGACCTGGTCCCCGCCGTCCGCGCCCGCGGCGACGAGCCGCTGACCCGGGACGACCACCACGCCGTGCGGCGGGCCGCCCTCGGCGCCGTCACCCCCGCCCAGCGCGCCGAGGCCCAGCGCGCCGCACTGGACCGGGCCGCCTCCCTCGGCATCGGCTCGGTGCACGAGTGCGGCGGGCCGGACATCTCCTCCGCCGAGGACTTCACCGCCCTGCTCGACCTGGCCGGGCAGCGGCCCGGACCGCGCGTCTTCGGCTACTGGGCCGACCGGGACCTCGACCGCGCCCGGGAGCTCGGCGCGGTCGGCGCCGCCGGCGACCTCTTCGTGGACGGCGCGCTCGGGTCGCACACCGCCTGCCTGCACGCCCCGTACGCCGACGCGCCCCACACCGGGACCGGGTACCTGGACGCGGGCGCCGTCGCCGAGCACGTGGCCGGCTGCACCGAGGCGGGGCTCCAGGCCGGTTTCCACGCCATCGGGGACGCCGCCGTCGGCGCCGTCGTCGAAGGGGTCCGGGCCGCCGCCGAGAAGGTCGGCCTCGAACGGGTCCGGGCCGCCCGGCACCGCGTCGAGCACGCCGAGATGATGACCCCGGCCACCATCGCCGCCTTCGCGGAGCTGGGCCTGACCGCCTCCGTGCAGCCCGCCTTCGACGCCGCCTGGGGCGGGGACGAGGGCATGTACGCGGACCGCCTCGGCGTCGAGCGGGCCCGTACCCTCAACCCGTACGCCGCCATGCTCAAGGCCGGGGTCGCGCTGGCCTTCGGCTCCGACGCGCCCGTCACCCCGCTCGACCCCTGGGGCACCGTCCGCGCGGCCGCCTTCCACCGCACCCCCGCGCACCGGATCTCCGTACGGGCCGCGTTCGCCGCCCACACCCGGGGCGGCTGGCGGGCCCTGGGCCGGGACGACGCGGGCACCCTGGTCCCCGGCGCCCCCGCCGACTACGCCGTCTGGCGGACCGGGGAACTCGTGGTCCAGGCCCCCGACGACCGGGTCGCCCGCTGGTCCACCGACCCGCGCTCGGGCACGCCCGGACTGCCCGATCTGAGCCCCGGCCGCGAGCTGCCGGTGTGCCTGGCGACGGTGGTCGGCGGCCGGGAGGTATTCGTACGGCCACAGGGGTGATCCCCCCGGCCTCGGTTCGGTCCGGGCGGCCGGACCCGGATAGGTTCGGCCGGGTCCACCACGGGACGTCCGGGCCGGCCGGATCCGGCTCGCCGCACCCGCGCCTCGGGGGCGAGGGGAGGTTTCGCCGGGCGGGGGCCGGACGGCGGTCCCCGAACTCCGAGGGAGCTCGGGACGGGGTGGCCCCGGACCGGGGCCCGGCGGTCCAGTAGACAACGGTCACGGCGGCCCGCAGCCAGCGGGAGCCGGTCCGGCCCGAAGGACCGCCGGCCCCGGTCGCTGTTCTAAAATCGTCCTGCTGTGACGGGACGGACGAGGCCGCCCGGTCGAGGAGAACGCAAGGGGAACCGGTGAGCGACGGCGGACAGCGGACCTACGGACCGCTCGGCACCACGCTGGTGATCATTCCGACGTACAACGAGGCCGAGAACATCGGCCTGATCGTCGGCCGGGTGCGTGCCGCGGTGCCCGAGGCGCACGTCCTCGTCGCCGACGACAACAGCCCCGACGGCACGGGCAAGCTCGCCGACGAGCTGGCCTCCGGCGACGACCAGGTCCACGTCCTGCACCGCAAGGGCAAGGAAGGCCTCGGCGCCGCCTACCTCGCGGGCTTCGCCTGGGGATTGGAGAAGGGCTACGGGGTCCTCGTCGAGATGGACGCCGACGGCTCCCACCAGCCCGAGGAACTGCCCCGCCTGCTCACCGCCCTGACCGGCGCCGACCTCGTGCTCGGCTCCCGCTGGGTGCCCGGCGGCCGGGTCGTGAACTGGCCCAAGAGCCGCGAGTTCCTCTCCCGCGGCGGCTCCACCTACTCCCGCCTGATGCTGAACGTCCCGATCCGCGACGTCACCGGCGGCTACCGCGCCTTCCGCCGCGAGACCCTGGAGGGCCTGGGCCTGGACGAGGTGGCCTCGGCCGGGTACTGCTTCCAGGTCGACCTGGCCCGCCGGGCCGTCCGCAAGGGCTTCCGCGTGGTGGAGGTGCCCATCACCTTCGTGGAGCGCGAGCTCGGCGACAGCAAGATGAGCAAGGACATCGTGGTCGAGGCCCTGTGGCGGGTCACCCAGTGGGGCCTGCGCGAACGCGCCGCCAAGCTGGCCGGCAAGCGCCCCGCCTGAGGCCCCGCCCGGACCGCCGGAGCCCCCGGACACCCCTAGGGGATGTCCGGTACCTCCGACTGAGGCCGCTTTTAACCCGGACGGGGCACACTGGATGTCATGACGACCGGCACTGGTTCTTTGAGGACCGGCACTCCTGCGGCCCCTCGACGGCGCTCGCCCGCCCGTACCTTCGTTCCCCTGGCGTTCGCCGCCTGGCTCATCCTGGAGATCTGGCTGCTCGGCCTGGTCGCGGGAGCGGCCGGCGGCGTCACCGTCGCCGCGTTGCTCGCGGGCGGGCTGGTGCTCGGCGTGGTGGTCATCAAGCGCGCCGGGCGGCGGGCCTTCCAGAACCTCACCCAGACCTTCCAGCAGGCCCAGGCGCAGGCGATGGCCGGCGAGGTGCCGACCCCGCAGGCGGCCAAGGGCTCGGGCAACGGCCTGATGATGCTGGCCGGACTGCTCCTGATCGTGCCCGGCCTGCTCTCCGACGTGGCGGGCCTGCTCCTGCTGCTGCCGCCCGTGCGCACCTTCGTGGCCCGCAGGGCCGGGCGCAGCCTGGAGCGCAGGATGACCTCGGCCGCCCCCGGCGGCCTCGGCGACGCCTTCACGCAGGCCCGGATCCACTACCCCGACGGCAAGGTCGTCCAGGGCGAGGTCATCCGCGAGGACCGGCCCGCGGGCGGCCCGGAGACCGACCGGCGACCGCCGCTCACCCCCTGACGGAGCAAGCCGAGGGGCCCCGCCACAGATGTGGCGGGGCCCCTCGGCTTATTGCGTGTTCCCGTCCCCGGCTAGGCGGACTTGCGGCTGTCCCGCGGATGCACGGCAATGTTCATGGCGCCGGAACGCAGGACCGCCAGCCTCTCGGCCAGCACTTCCTCCAGCTCCTCGCGGGTGCGTCGCTCCATGAGCATGTCCCAGTGCGTTCGCGCAGGCTTGCCCTTCTTCTCTTCGGGCCCGTCCCCGTCCACCAGGAGTGCCATGGCGCCGCACGCCTTGCACTCCCACTCCGGCGGAATTTCTGCCTCAACCGAGAACGGCATCTCAAATCGATGTCCGTTCTGGCATGCGTACTCCACCGCCTGGCGCGGGGCCAGATCGATGCCGCGGTCCGTCTCGTAGCTGGTAACCACGAGCCGCGTACCGCGGAGAGCTCGCTCACTCATGAATCGTGCCTCCCGGGCTTGTCGCCCACAGGACAGGTGTCGCTGTCGTCGTCATCCGGTCAACGTCCGGTCGGCGGTATAGATTCCCGCTCCGGGTCATGCGTCGCCCGTCGTGCCGCCCCTTGTTGTACCCACCAATGCCCGTTTTGTCACATCTGGCAGCAGATGTCACCCAACGTCCACGCTTTGCGCGTGCGCAGTAACGGTCCGCCTGGCAGGCCAAAGGCGTACACTACCGGCCCTTTGCTTCAACGTCGAAATTCGTTCGGAATTCGTTCGTGGGTCCGGGGCCCTCCGGGGTCGGATCCGGCCCCGGAGCGCGCTCAGACGCGCAGGGGAACAGGATTCCCCGCCGCCTCCACCGCACGCCGCACCGGCACCCGCGCGAGCAGCACGAAACCCAGTGCGAAGAACACCACCAACGAGATGATCGCGTCCCGGTAGCTGCCGGTGAGCTGGTACGTCAGGCCGAAGACCAGGGGTCCCACCCAGCTCAGCCCGCGGTCGCTCATCTCGTAGGCGGAGAAGTACTCGGCCTCCTTGCCCGCCGGCACCAGGTGCGAGAACAGCGAGCGCGACAGCGCCTGGCTGCCGCCCAGCACCAGCCCGATCATGGCGGCGAGGGCGAAGAACCACACCGGCGTCCGGGCGGGGAGGAAGTATCCCGCCGCGAGCGTGAGGGCCCACGCGGCCAGCGAGCCCAGGATCGTCCGCTTCGCCCCGTACGACACGGCCAGCCGGCCCATCGCCAGCGCGCCGGCCACCGCCAGCACCTGCACCAGCAGCACCGCCACGATCAGCGTGGACTGCTCCAGCTCCAGCTCCTCCGAGCCGTACACCGACGCCTGGGAGATCACGGTCTGCACGCCGTCGTTGTAGATCAGGTACGCCAGCAGGAAGGACAGCGTCAGCGGATAGCGCCGCATGTCCTTCAAGGTCGTCACCAGCTGCCGCCACCCGCTGACGGCCGGACCCGCGCCCGCCTCCCGCACCACCGTCCGGTCGCGCAGCCGGCGCAGCGGGATCACCGCGAAGGCGCCCCACCACAGCCCGGCGGACGCCAGGCAGATCCGCACCGCCGCGCCCTCGGAGAGCCCGAAGGAGTCGTGGCCCTGGAACAGCACCAGGTTCAGCACCAGCACCAGCGCGCCCGAGGTGTAGCCGAAGGCCCAGCCGCGCGAGGAGACGGTGTCCCGCTCGTCCGGGGTGGAGATCTGCGGCAGGTAGGCGTTGTAGAGCACCATCGACAGCGAGAGCGAGGCGTTCGCCACGACCAGCAGCAGCCCGCCCAGCAGGTAGCGGTCGCCGCCGAGGAAGAACATCCCCGCCGTCGCCGTGGCCCCCGTGTACGCGGCCGCCGCCAGCAGCGGCTTCTTGCGGCCCGTCCGGTCCGCCATCGCCCCGACCAGCGGCATGATCAGCACCGCCACGATCACCGAGGCCGACACGGCGTAGGCGAAGTAGGCCCCGGCCCGGACCGGGATCCCCAGCGGGTGGACGTAGCCCTCGGCGTCCGCCGCGGCCTTGGCCACGGCGGTCAGGTACGGACCGAGGAACACCGTGAGCACGCTCGTGGAGTACACCGAGCAGGCGAAGTCGTAGAAGTACCAGCCGTGCTGTTCCCGCCGGCGCGCGGCGGCGGCTCTGCCGTCGTCCGCACCGGATTCCGCTTCTGTTTCCGTCCGCTCGGTCATGAGCGCCCCCTCGCAGGTCCCCGTACGCGTCGGCCGCCGCACCGGGCGCGGCGGCCCGCGGGCTCGTCAGGCCCAGGCCCCGCGCCGGTCCAGCACCGTCCGCAAGATGTCGATCCGGTCGGTCATGATGCCATCGACACCCAGGTCCAGGAGAGACTCCATGCGTTCCGGTTCGTTCACGGTCCAGACGTGCACCTGGAGTCCGCGCTCGTGCGCCGTCCGTACGAAGCGCCGGTCGACCACCCGGATGCCCGCCTGCGTCTCCGGCACCTGCGCCGCCACCGCGCCCACGCGCAGCGCCGCCGGGATCGCGAAGGAGCGCAGCCGCAGTCCCACCACCCCGCGCACCCCGTACGAGGTCGCCAGCCGCGGACCGGCGATCTTCTGCGCCCGGGCCACCCGGCTCTCCGAGAAGGAGCCCACGCACACCCGGTCCCAGACGCCGGCCCGCGCGATCAGGTTCACCAGCGGGTGCAGGGCCGACTCGTCCTTGATGTCCACGTTCCAGCGGGCCTCGGGGAACTCCTCCAGCAGTTCCTCGAACAGCGGCAGCGGCTCGGTCCCCCCGACCCGCACCTCGCGCACCCGGCTCCAGGGCAGCTCGCGGATCCGGCCCTGCCCGTCGGT
This sequence comes from Streptomyces lavendulae subsp. lavendulae, assembly GCF_002803845.1. GTDB lineage: Bacteria > Actinomycetota > Actinomycetes > Streptomycetales > Streptomycetaceae > Streptomyces > Streptomyces lavendulae. Next base: position 6,827,827 of record NZ_CP024985.1, read on the forward strand.
GACCCGGTCCAGGGTCGCGTCGTGGAAGGCCACGAGCTTCCCGTCCGCCGTCGCGTGCACGTCCGTCTCGAAGTACCGGTACCCGGCGGCGGCCGCCCGGCGGAAGGCGGCGGCGGTGTTCTCCAGCCCGTCCGCCGCCCCGCCCCGGTGGGCGAAGGGAATCGGAGCGGGGTGGTCCAGATACGGATGGCGCAGGCGTACGTGAGTCACGGGCGCAGTATGCCCGCTGTCCTCCCCGGGACGGGAGCGGACGCGTGGCCGCAGGGTGAACGGGCCCGCCCCGGCGCACCGGTCACCCCACCCCCATCTGGCCCGGACGGACCCCGCCGTGGCAGTCTGGGGCCGCGGAACCAATCCAATACCGGCCCCGGACCCCGCCCCCCGAGGCCAATTCGATGAAGGTGGACCGGACTCCATGGCTCAGTGGACCTCAGCGGTCGGTGCCGCACAGCTCGCCCGTCTCATCACCTCGCAGCAGGACCGCCCCGGCGCGCCCGGCGCCCGCAAGTCACCCGCCTACCGCACCCTGGCCGACGGCATCCGGCTGCTCGTCCTCGAAGGCCGCGTCCCCGTGGCCGCCCGGCTGCCCGCCGAGCGCGAACTGGCCGTCGCCCTCTCCGTCAGCCGGACCACCGTCGCCGCCGCCTACGAGGCCCTGCGCGGGGAGGGCTTCCTGGAATCCCGCCGGGGCGCCGGCAGCTGGACCTCCGTACCGGCCGGGAACCCGCTCCCCGCCAGGGGCCTGGAGCCACTGCCGCCGGAATCCCTCGGCTCGATGATCGACCTCGGCTGCGCGGCCCTCCCGGCGCCCGAACCCTGGCTCACCAAGGCCGTCCAGGGCGCCCTGGAGGAGCTCCCGCCCTACGCGCACACCCACGGCGACTACCCGGCCGGACTGCCCGCACTGCGCCGGATGCTCGCCGACCGCTACACCGAACGCGGCATCCCGACCATGCCCGAGCAGATCATGGTCACCACCGGCGCGATGGGCGCCATCGACGCCATCTGCAGCCTCTTCGCCGGCCGGGGCGAGCGGATCGCCGTCGAATCCCCCTCCTACGCCAACATCCTCCAGCTGATGCGCGCCGCCGGGGTGCGCCTGGTGCCGGTGGCCATGGGCGACGGCCTGAGCGGCTGGGACATGGACGTCTGGCGGCAGGTGCTGCGCGACGCCGCCCCGCGCCTGGCCTACGTCGTCGCCGACTTCCACAACCCCACCGGCGCGCTGGCCTCCGAGGAGCAGCGCCGGGCCATGGTCGAGGCCGCCCGCTCCGCCGGCACCGTGCTCATCGCCGACGAGACGATGGCGGAACTCCGGCTGGACCCGGACCTGGAGATGCCGCGCCCGGTCTGCTCCTTCGACCCCGCCGGCTCCACCGTGGTCACCGTCGGCTCCGCCAGCAAGGCCTTCTGGGCCGGGATGCGGATCGGCTGGGTCCGCGCGGCCCCGGACGTGATCCGCAGCCTCGTCGCCGCGCGCGCCTACGCCGACCTCGGCACGCCGGTGCTGGAGCAGCTCGCCGTGAACTGGCTGATGCGGACCGGCGGCTGGGAGGAGGCCGTCGGGATCCGCCGGGAGCAGGCCCGCGACAACCGGGACGCGCTCGTCACTGCGGTCCGCCGGGAGCTGCCGGAATGGGAGTTCGAGGTACCGCGCGGCGGGCTCACCCTGTGGGCCCGCGCGGGCGGCCTGTCCGGCTCCCGGCTGGCCGAGGTGGGGGAGCGGGTCGGGGTGCGCGTCCCCTCGGGCCCCCGGTTCGGGGTGGACGGGGCCTTCGAGGGGTACGTACGGCTGCCGTTCACCGTGGGCGGCCCCGTGGCCGAGGAGGCCGCCGCCCGGCTCGCCGCGGCGGCCCGCCTGGTCGGCACCGGAGCGGGCGGCAGCGGCGCGGAGCCGCCGCGCACGTTCGTCGCGTAACGGGGCCTGCGGGGCCTGCGGGACCTACAGGCCTTACGGGGCCTCTGCCGGGACCTCCGGGATCTCCGAGGCGTCGATCGACGGACCCGGCGCCTGCGCCGGGGGCTGGACCCGGAGCGTCTTGGACAGGGTCACCCGGTCCTCCCCGCCGCCCGGACCCGGCGCCTGCCGCTCGGGGAGCAGCTCCAGGACCGCCTGGCGGTGGCCCGGGTGCGTGCCGTCCTCGTACGGGTCCGGCGTCGCGGGCACCTGGAGCCGGTGCACCGGCCCCGTACCGAGCCGGGCGTACCCGCGGCCCGGCGGCGGCTGCGCCGGCGGGGTGGTGTGCGGGGGCAGCCCGAGGGCGTCGGTGATCTGCTGGACCGACGCCGGCCCGAGGACCACGCGGGCCCGGGTGTGCTGCCAGACGGCGTCGTGCAGCAGCTCCAGATGGTCGAACTGCTCGGCCACCACCACCGTGACGTGCGCGGCGCGCCCGTGGCGCAGCGGCACCTGGAGCTGCGCCAGGGGGTCCGGGCGGCCCTCGGCGGCCGCGAGGTGACCGAGAACGCTGGGCCGGTCCAGCAGGATCCACAGCGGGCGCCGGGTGTCCTCGGGGGCGGGCCGGCCCGCCTCGTGGGCCCGGTGGGTGGCGATCAGGCGGCGTTCGGTCTCGTGGGCGGCCCACTCGACGGTGGACAGCGCCCCGCCGGGCCCGCACTCGACGGCCAGTACGCCCGCGCGGCCGGACAGGCAGGAGTACTCGCCGCTGCCGCCGCCCTCGACGATCATGACGTCGCCACCGTGGCGCAGGGCCTGGAGGGCGATCGAGCGCAGCAGGGTGGAGGTGCCGCTGCCGGGCTGGCCGACGGCCAGCAGGTGCGGCTCGGTGGAGCGGGGGCCGGTGCGCCAGACCACGGCGGGCTCGTCACGGGGGTCGTCGCCCTCGACCACGGGCAGGGTGCGCCGGACCCCCGCCGGGTCGGTGAAGCCGAGGACGGTCTCGCCCGGCGAGGTCACGAAGGGCTGGGCGGCGATCCCGGTGGGCAGCGGGGCCAGCACGCGCAGGTCGAGCTGGTTGCCCTCCTCGTCCCAGTCGAAGCGGTACTCCCGCCCGCGACCGGACTTGGCGTGCAGCAGCGCCTCGACGCGGGCCCGGGAGGCGGCCTCGCCGTCGGGGAAGTAGGCGGGGTAGCGGATGCGGAGCCGGGTGACCCGGCCGGCCTCGTCGAAGGCGTAGTCGTCGAAGGCCCCGTCCCAGTCGCCGCCGTGCGTGAAGAGCGGACTCGGGTCCTCGGGGACGGAGAAGTACGGCACGAGGGCCTCGTAGAGGGATCCGAGGCGTTCGGTCTCGGCGTCACTGGGCCCGGTCTTCACCGGGGTGCGGTCGCGTCCCTGCCAGGCCGCCGCCGCCATGAGGGAGATCAGGGCGGCGAGGGGGCCGTAGGGGAGGAGCGCGACCACGAGGACGCAGGCGGCTCCCAGGAACAGCGCGGGACCGCGCTTGTCCTTGGGGGTCGCGGTCCACTTCCGCCGCCCGGCCGCGGCCAGGATGCGCAGACCGCGCCCGATGACGAGGAGCGGATGGAGGACGTCCGTGGCGCTGTCGGCGGCCGTGCGAGCGAAGTCGCGGCCCCGGGCGAGCGACGCGGTGCCGCTGCTGAGGATTCGGGGGAGTGGGCGCCGTGCCACGGTCGTCTCCTGGAGTTGTGGTGGTGCGGGGACGGAGCGGGACGGGGCGGTCTAGAGCTTGATCCCGCCGAGCAGGCTCGCGAGGCTCGCCGTGCTCGCCGTGATGCTGGGGGCGATGGCGGAGCCGGCGAGGAAGAAGCCGAAGAGCGCGCAGACGAAGGCGTGGGTCAGCTTCATCCCGTCCTTCTTGAAGAAGAGGAAGCAGATGATGCCGAGCAGGACGACACCTGAGATGGACAGGACCATGAGACGTTCTCCTGGTGGGTGGGGACGGTCACCATCAGTACTTCCAGGCTCACAGGAAGTATCAATGCGACAAAAGGTGCATACGGGTGAATCCTTAGCTTTTTCACCGTCCCGGCCCCTCCCGACTGGCGCGCCCGCCGCACACGGTGTGCGCACGCCGCCGACCGGCATCCTTGCCGCGGACCGGCCCCCTCATGTCCCCCACCGGGCGCTACCCTGACGATTCACCCGCACGGACGCAGCGCCGTGCCCCCACGGCCCGCCCGGCCTGGGGAAACTCTTGCCGAAGCGGCGAGCGACAAGCAGTGAGTGAAAGGCGGCACGACTGATGAGCAGCACCGACGAAAACCCGGCCGGCGCGGCCGAAGCGGCACAGGCGGACGACGCGGCCGGCGCTCCCGACGCGGACGTCATCGAGCTGGCCACCAAGATCTTCGACCTCGCCCGCCAGGGCGAGACCGGGACGCTGGCCGCCTACCTCGACGCCGGGGTGCCCGCGAACCTCACCAACGACCGCGGCGACACCCTCGTGATGCTCGCCGCCTACCACGGCCACGCCGACGCCGTCACGGCCCTCCTGGAGCGCGGCGCCGAGGCCGACCGGGCGAACGACCGCGGCCAGACCCCGCTCGCCGGCGCGGTCTTCAAGGGCGAGGAGGCGGTCATCCGCGCGCTCCTCGCCGGCGGGGCCGACCCGAACGCCGGAACCCCCTCCGCCGTGGACACCGCCCGCATGTTCGCCAAGGCCGACCTGCTGGAACTCTTCGGAGCCCGGTAATCCGGTTTTTTCCCGGGCCCCGCCCGCCCAGGAGCGGGCCGAGACCTCACGGCTTGGTCACGGCGGCCTTAAATGTGGTCGCGGCACACAAACCGCCTGGGTCATCATGGCGTCGGATTCGATTCGCGGACATGACGGACGGGCAGGAGCGGGCTGGACACGACGGGTGTCCATACCCACCCCTGCCACACCGGCCGCCAGGGTCGCGAAGCACCGACGAGAGTGAGAAGGCAATGGTCTACATCGAGCGGAACATGACGGCGGACGTCCTCACATGCTGTTACGCGGCCCTGTGAATCCCGATTCCCGGTTGCGTCCCCAGCTTGATTTGAGGCCATTCCCATGTTCGAACCAGTCATAGCGCCAAGCGGCACCCTGCTCGGGCTCCTCCAGCGGGGCCGCGGCGACGGCACGCTGCACGCGCTCGCGGCGCCCCGGTCCGAGGCCCTCGCGGCCCTGGACCAGTGCGTGCTCCGCGACCCGCGCCAGGACTGGCAGGTCGAGAACCGCTCCCTGTACTACGCCCGCCTGTACCTGGACCTCGACGGCCCGCTCGGCGCGATCGAGGCGCACCTCTTCAGCCTCGACGACCTCGTCGACGAAGAGGACCACCGCACGGGCCTCGCCCTGTCCGTCCTCGGCCACCTGGCCTCGTACGGCCGCGACGACGCGACCGCGCTGCTGCGCCGCTACGCCGCCTCCGGCGCCAACTGGGCGTGGGCCCTGGACGAGCTCGCCCTGCGCGACGACGACGAGGGGCTGCGCTCCCTCGCCGACCCCGTCCTCGCCCGGTTCCCCGGCACCCCCGAGGGCGACGCCCGGCTCGCCAGCGCGGTCCGCGACGCCTACGAGCCCCGCCCGTGGTGCCTGTGGGAGGAGTCCCCGCTGTACGGGGAGCGGCTGCGCGCCGCCCGCCAGCAGGGCTCCTTCGACCGCTGGCAGCGCCAGCTGACCCCCAGCGGCCCCCGGCCCGGCTGGGGCGTCCAGGCCGTCTTCGACTGGGCCGCCGACGGTCTGCGCCGCGGCACGCCGTTGCACGTGCCCGCCGCGCGCTGTCTCGCCGCCGTGGCCACGCCCGAGGACCGCTCCGCCATCCTCGCGGCCGCCGCCGGAGCCGACGGCGAGGCCGCCCGCGCCACCGCCCTGCACCACCTGGTCCTCGCCGAACCGGACAACCCGGCCGTCCTGGACCTCATCGAAGCCGCCGGGGACGAGCCCGCCGTGGCCGCCTACGAGCGCATGTGCGGCCCCGCCGCCCTCGACCGGGCCCGGCTCTGGGTGCACCGCCCCGACGCCCTGGGAGCGGCCGCCGCGGCCCTCCTGGCCGCCCGCGGCGGGGCCGACGACGCCGGCCTCGTCCTCGGAGCCCTGCGCTCCACCGTCCGGGGCTCGGGCCCCGACACCGTCCGGCTCTTCGCCCTCGTCGACGGCGCGGGCCGGCTCTCCATCGGCTGCGCGGCCCCGGTGCTGCGGCACGTCTACCGCGAGACGGCCTCCTCCCACCTGCGCGGGCGCGCCGCCCGCGCCCTGGCGAGCACGGACCCGACCTTCGCGGCCGGCTTCGCCGTCGAATGCCTCTGGGACTGCGAGGAGACCACCCGCGAGGTCGCGGCCCGCCACGCGGAGACGGCCGACGCCCGCGTCGCCCCCCGCCTGCGCCGCCTGGCGGCGGACCCGGCGGAGGAAGAGGACGTCCAGTCGGCGGTCCGCAGCCGCATCGCGCCGGAGTCGCCGGTGTAGGGGCTGGTGGGCGGTCGGGGTCGGGGGGCGCCCCGCCCGGGTGGACCCGAGATGCGGCTCCCGTCCCTCAGATTCCGGGCCGGGGGCAGCCAGACCACCCGACACGGCGGCCAGAACGACCAACGGACCCCACAGGCGCGTCAGATCGCTACGCGCTTCGCCCGGCATAGCGTCCGCTGCCCGTCCGGGGCTGGACATAGACAGCATGGCTGCGAAGAGCCCCGGGGCGAGCGGGTCGGTGGACGTGTGAGCTAATGGCCTCATGGCCAAGGCAGTTCGCAGGAATGTGCTACCCGTGGTGCAAGCGGCAGGTGCGAGCCTGGTCTCGTACGACCACGTCGACGCGGTAGCCGTCGACCTTCCGCCGGGGACGAACGCCGAAGGCTTCACCCGGTTGCTCCTGTCGAGCCCTCCACGGTGGACGGGCCGGCTGATGGCCGTACGCGACAGGCTGGTCGCTCCCTTCGGTCTGCGGGTGCGGGAGCGTACGGCGGCACAGGACATCCGCATCGAACCGGGCGTCAGGAAGGGACCTTTCACGGTCCTGGAGGTCCGCGAGGACGAGATCCTCTGCGGCGACGACGACAAGCACCTGTCCTTCCGTGCCTCGTTCGCGGTGCGGCCCGGGCCCGATGGATCGGGCCCGGAAGGCGTCTGCACCACGGTCGTCCGTTTCAACAGGCCGGTCGGCCGCCTCTACTTCAGGCTCATCGAGCCCTTCCACCACCTCGTCATCGCCTCCCTGCTCGCCCGGGCCGCTTCCTAGCGCCCCCCGCCCATCCCACCGTCCCTCCGTGCGGGTACCAGCCCCAGACGGCCAGCAGCCGCTATGCCGGGCGAAGCGCGTAGCGATCTGACGCGCCCGTGGGGTCCTCGTGGGGTCCGTTGGTCGCTGTGGTCGTCGTGTCGGGTGGTCTGGGCCGGCCCGGGCCTCGGGCCGATGGCTGTTCGGGGCCGGAATGCGGGACTGGGCGGAGATGGCTCGCACGTCACTGAGCCACCCGCCCCTCCCTCTCATCCCCCGTGACCGTTCTTTTGGGGGTTTCCCGGCAGTCTTTGGCATTCCGTGGCGGGACGGGCTGTCAAGGGTGGCCGAAGGCCATCGCGAAGCGACGGCCGAAGGCCATCGCGAAGCGACGCGACGAAGGAGCGCCCTTGACAGCCCGGCCCGACGCGGAAGGACGATGAGACTGACGGGAAACCCCCAAACCCTCCCTGACACGGACCAAATCGAGTCCCGCCGCACCCGACCCCGCCCCGACGAGGGCATGCCCCGGTAGCCCCCGCCCCTCACCCCGCCCCCACGAACCGAACCCCCACCCCCGGGCGGGCCTGGGCGGCGGCGTTCAGGGCCGGGCCTTCGGGGACCACGCCGACGACCGGGTAGCCGCCGGTCACCGGGTGGTCGGCCAGGAACACCACCGGCAGGCCGTCCGGGGGCACCTGGACCGCGCCCAGCACCATCCCCTCGCTCGGCAGCTCCCCGCCCCGGGTGCGGGCCAGCGGCGGGCCCCCCTCGGTGCGCAGGCCGATGCGGTTGGACGCCGCCGACACCCGGTAGCGCGCGGACAGCAGCCGGGCCAGCGAAGCCCCCGTGAACCAGTCGGCGCGCGGCCCCACCCGCAGCGGGAGCACCAGTTCGGCCGGGACCCCCGGGGCCCCGGGCGCGGCCGGCACCCGCAGGGCGTCCGCCCCGGACACCGGGTCCGGCCCCGGGGGGCCCACCGGGAGCACCGTCCCGGCCGACAGGACCGGCGGGCCCATCCCCGAGAGCAGGTCCGTCGCGCGGCTGCCCAGCACCGGCTGGACGGCGAACCCGCCCCGCACCGCGACGTAGCCGCGCAGCCCGGACTCCGCCCGGCCCACGTCCAGCTCCGCCCCCGCCCGCAGCCGGACCGGCGCACCCCAGGCCGCCGGGCGCCCGCAGACCCGTACCGCGCAGGGAGCCCCGGTCACGGCCACCGTGACCGGGGACAGGGCGCGCAGCGTGACCCCGTCGAAGGTGGTCTCCAGCGTCGCGGCGCCGGCGGGGTTGCCCACCAGCCGGTTGGCCAGGGCGTGGGCGGCGGTGTCCAGGGCGCCCGAGCGGGGTACGCCCAGGTGGGCGTAGCCGGGGCGGCCCAGGTCCTGGAGGGTGGTCAGGGCGCCCGCCCGCAGCACCAGCAGCTCCGTCATGTCCCCGCCTCCGTGAACCGCACCCGTACCCCGGGCGCGAACAGCGCCGCGGGCTCCCGCGCCGGGTCCCACAGCACCGCGTCGGTGGACCCGATCAGCTGCCAGCCGCCGGGGGAGGAGCGCGGGTAGACCCCCGCGTACTCCCCGGCCAGCGCCAGCGAACCCGCCGGGACGGCCGTGCGGGGCGTGGCCCGCCGGGGCAGCCACAGCCGTTCCGGCAGCCCCGTCAGGTAGCCGAAGCCGGGGGCGAACCCGCAGAAGGCCACCCGGAAGACCGTGGCGCCGACCAGCCCCGCGACCTCCTCCCGGGCGACGCCCCAGGCCGCGGCCACCTCCGCGAGGTCCGGGCCGTCGTACCGTACGGGGACGGTGACCAGCGGCCCCTCGGTCCCCGCCAGCGGCGGCACCTCCCAGTCCGCGATCCGGGCCGCCAGTGCCGCCGGCCGCCGTACGCCGTCCAGGAGCACGGTCCGGGCGGCCGGCACCACCTCCCGTACGCCGTCCAGCTCGCCCGCGTCCCGGCGGCGCAGCAGTTCGGCGTGGAGCGCGGCGACCTCGTCCGCCGAGTCCACCTCGACCAGCAGGGCCCGCGCCCCCACCACCAGGGCCCTCACGCGAAGGCCTCCACCCGCACCCCGGCCGCGCCCAGCGCGTCCCGGACCCGGCGGGCCAGCTCCGCCGCCCCCGGGGTGTCCCCGTGCACGCACAGCGAGCGGGCGGCCACGGCGATCCGGCTTCCGTCGGCGGCGGTCACGGAGCCCTCGGCGGCCATCCCCACCGCCCGCGCGACCACCGCGTCCGGGTCGTGGACCACCGCCCCCGGCTCGCCGCGCGGGACCAGCGTCCCGCCGGGCGCGTACGCCCGGTCGGCGAAGGCCTCCGGCACGGGCTCCAGTCCGGCCTCCCCGGCGGCGGCGAGGAGCAGCGACCCGGGCAGCCCCAGGACCGGCAGCCCGGCCTCCCCGGCGGCGAGCCGGATCCCGGCGACGACCGCGCCCGCCTGGGCCGCGTCGTGCACGGTGCGGTTGTAGAGGGCGCCGTGCGGCTTCACGTAGGACACCCGGGACCCGGCGGCGCGGGCGAACACCTCCAGGGCCCCGATCTGGTAGGCGATCTCGTCGGCCAGCTCCCCGGGCGGCACGTCCATCGAGCGCCGTCCGAAGCCCGCCAGGTCGCGGTACGAGACCTGGGCGCCGATGCGTACGCCGCGTTCGGCGGCCCGCTCGCAGACCCGGCGCATGATCGAGGGATCGCCCGCGTGGAAGCCGCAGGCCACGTTGGCGCTGGTGACCACGGACAGCAGGGCCGCGTCGTCGGTCAGCGTCCACCGTCCGAAACCCTCGCCCAGGTCGGCGTTGAGGTCGATCGGGCCCGCGGGAGATGTGATCATGGAAGCCATGCGGCGAGCGTAGAACAGGGCACGCGCGTCCCTCCACGACGGCGGGGACGATCCGGCCGAACCATGCCGTTTGGGATGTTGTCCGTGACACCGCCTAGTCTTTCCGTCGTGACTCTCCCTGCCCCGGCGAAGACCCTCCCGTCCCCGGCGCCGGGCCCCGCCGCCGACGAGGGCCTGGCCCGTCGGCTGCGCGCCCTCGCCTGTACCGCCCCGCTGCACGACCTCGACGTCCGCAAGGCCAATCTGGCCGGCGAGTACGGGGTCTACGCCATGGCCGAGGTGGCGCTGTCGGCGATCGACCTGGTCACGCTCAACATGGACTTCGACACCGGGGCCGACCACGAGCAGATAGTGGCCCGCCTGCTGCCGCGCGTCGCCGCCCAGGCCCCCGCGCGCCCGGCGGCCGAGCACGAGCGCGTCGCGCGCTGGGTGCTGGAGAACCTGATCAACGTGGGCAGCGTGGACCGCGGCTTCCGCGCGATCTACGGCACCTTCGGCCCGGACGGCGTGTACGTCCGGCGCGACTACGACTTCAAGCTGATCGAGGAGGTCCCGGGCTACGGCGGCGCGGTGTACCTGCGCACCACCGACGAGGCGGTCAACGTCCTGGTCGGCGCGCTCGACACGGACGTCACCAGCGCGCAGATCGCCGCCGAGGTCAAGCTGGAGGTGCTGATCAGCCGCGGCCGGCTCGCGGACGCGCAGCTCGCCGCCGAGCAGGCCCGGTACCGCACCGTCCAGTACGCCGAGACGCTGCGCCGCACCCTCGACGCGACCCGGCGCAACGTCCGCGCCGTGGACTGGCTCCGGGCCGTCCCGGACATGATCGCCGAGGCCCTGGACCACGTCGCCGACCGCTACCGGCACGAGAACGCGATCCTCACCAACATCCGCAAGGCGCGCGACGAGGCGGAGGACCCCGACAACAAGCGGCGCGCGGCCGAGCTCGTCGACATCGTCAAGGACTGCATCCGCCGGCACACCCAGCTCCAGTCCCGGCTGCTCGACGCGGGCCCGCTCTTCCGCGCCGAACAGGACCGCCAGGCCTTCGCCGCGCCCGCCCCGCGGTCCGGCATCGACCTCTACGGGCAGCTCGTGGCCCCCCTGCTGCCGCTGCCGCTGGAGCACGCCACCCGGGTCACCGACGCCTTCTTCGCCGCGGGCACCGGGCTGCGCACCCCCGTCTCGGTCCGGGTCGCCGACCTGGTGGAGATCCTGCTGACCCCGCCCGTGGAGCGGGAGCACCTCGGCGTGGAGATGCCGGAGCCCGACCTGATCGCCACCCCCGACGACAGCCGTTTCAGCGAGGAGCAGCTCGCCCGCGCCACGCGGCTCCTGGACCTCCCGCACGACGCCCCGCGCCGGCTGTCCGGGCTGCTCGCCGAGGCCCGGCGCGACGACCCGGACCTGCCCTACCTGGTGGCCCTGCTGGCCGTCCACGCCGCGAGCCCGGCGGTGGGCACGGCGTACCGCCAGGGCGAGGAGCGGATGCTCTTCGCGGTGGACGACGGCACCGAGCTCGACGACCCGGAGTTCGGCGGTGCGGACCTCATCGTCGGCACGGCCCTCCTGGACGCCGCCGGCATGGCCGCCGACCGCGCGGAGGCATCGTGACCCGGCCCCGCCCGCGCCCCGCCGGCGCGGGAACCGGGACGCGCCGGCCCGCGCCGGAGCCCGGCCCCCGTACCGCCCCGACGGCGTCCGCCCCCGGGCCCGGCCGCTCCGGAGCCGTCCCGCCCCGCGGCCGCGCGCTGCCGCAGACAGGCCGCCGCCCCCGGGCCGCCACCCCCACCGCACCGACCCCGCACCGCACCGCCGAGGAGACGTACCAGTGAGCGACCACCACGCCGAGCGCCCCGCGTGGAGCGAGCCGCACCCCGCGTGGAGCGAGTCCGACGCGCCGCCGTCCCCCGTCGCGCCCGCCGCCGGATCCGTCACGCCCGCCGACGCCGCCGACGCGGCCCGCCTCGTCGCCTTCGGACTCCAGCCCCGGCTGCTGCCCGCCCGCGACGCGGAGTACTCCGAGCTGCTGCGCCGCTACCGCGAGGAGCCCGGCTTCGGGCGGCTCGCCGACGCCGTCGCCACCGGCCTCGGCCTCGTCGTCCTGGAGGTGTCCCCCCGCGCGGGGATGGCCGTCGCCGCCGACGAGGACTCCGTCTTCGCCGTCCGCATGGGCGACTACGCCCGCCGCACCGCCGCCGACGGCGGCGACCGCTTCCTGCACGGCCTGGCCCACCTCGCCGTCGCCGCCCTGGCCTTCCCCCGTCCCGAGGACCTCGCCGACAACGGGTACATCGGCCGCGTCACCGTCAACGGCGTCGACGCCTTCGTCCGCCAGACCTGCCGCCGTCTGGAGGAGCGCGCCGAGGAACTCGGCGAGAACACCGACCCCGCCTCCGACGCCCCCGGCCTGGAGGCCGCCTGGCGGGTCTACGCCCGCCGCAGCGCCACCGGAGCCACCAAGGACGCCCGCCGCCTCGCCGGCTCCACCACCGGCATCGTCGGCAAGGCCGCCGCCTTCCTCACCGAGTCCGGGTTCCTCCAGCGCACCGGCGACGAGGCCGGCGGCACCTACCGCACCACCCCCCGCTACCAGCTCCAGGTCCGCGACATGGCGGGCAGCGCCGCCATGGCCGAACTCCTGGAACTCGGCGTGGTCCCCGTCAGTGACGGCTCCGCCACCCTGCTGCCGCCGCCCGAGGGCGACGACCTGGACCTGGCCGCCGACGCGGGCCTGCCCTTCCACGCCTGAGCCGCACCCGATCCCGTACGCCCCCCACGCACACGACCCACGACAGAGCACGAGAGTCCGCCGCCATGTACGAGCTGTCCCGGATCCGCCTCTACTCCATCGGGCCCGCCGGCGCACGCTACGCCGACACCGTGCTCGACCTGCGGGGAGTCGGTGAGCCGGTGCCCCACCCGGCGCCCACCCAGGCGGAGTTCTTCGAGGACGAGCCCACCGGGCCGCCCCGGCGCCCCGCGCCCGCGGGCGTGCTCTTCCTGGAGAACGGCGGCGGCAAGTCCGTCCTGCTCAAGCTGATCTTCTCGGTGATGCTCCCCGGCCACCGCAACACCCTCGGCGGCGCCAGCTCCGGCGTGCTGCGCAAGTTCCTGCTCGCCGACGACTGCGGCCACGTCGCCCTGGAGTGGCAGCACACCCAGACCGGCGAGTGCGTGGTCGTCGGCAAGGTCAGCGAATGGCGCGGCCGCCAGGTCTCCAACGACCCCCGCAAGTTCGCCGAGGCCTGGTACTCCTTCCGCCCCGGTCCGGGCCTGAGCCTGGACAACCTCCCCGTCGCCGAGGCCACCGCCGTGCGCCCGCCCGTCGAGGGGGCCTCCGGCGCCCAGGGCCGACGCCGCACCATGAAGGGCTTCCGCGACGCCCTCACCGAGGCCGGGAAGGCGTACCCGCACCTGGAGGTGTACTTCGAGGAGATCCACGACCGCTGGAACGAGCACCTCACCGAACTCGGCCTCGACCCCGAACTCTTCCGCTACCAGCGCGAGATGAACGCCGACGAGGGCGAGGCCGCGGGCCTGTTCGCGGTCAAGAAGGACTCCGACTTCACCGACCTGCTGCTGCGCGCCGTCACCGACACCCGCGACACCGACGGCCTCGCCGACCTGGTCCACGGCTTCGGCAACAAGCTGGGCCGCCGCGCCGAGCTGATGGCCGAACGCGACTTCACCGCGGGCTCGGTGGACCTCCTCACCCGCATCGTCGAGGCCGCCGAGACCCGCTCCCGGCTGCGCGACGTCCACGCCGGCGCCGAACGCCGCACGCGCACCCTCGCCCGGCGGCTGTCCGCCCGCGCCACCGAGGAGCGCGGCCGCGCGGCCGACCTCGCCCAGCGGGTCACCGGCGCCGCCCACGAGGTCACCGCCGCCGAGGCGCAGCGCACCCGCAGCGCCGCGGTCTCCGCCGAACTCGCCTACCGGCACGCCTCGCTGGCCCTGACCGTGGCCGACAAGGCCGCCGCCGCCCAGCGCCGCGAGCTCCTCGAAGCCCGCACCCTGCACTCCGCCTGGCAGGCCGCCGAGACCGTGCTGCGCCACCGCGCCGCCGCCGACCGCTCCGCCCGGGTCGCCGCCGCGATCCTGGAGGCCGAGCGGGACGCGGCCCCGGCACTGGCCGCGCGCGCCACGGCCGCCGGCGAGCTGGTACGGGCCCTGCACACCGCCGCCGAACAGGGCGAGCGGGCCGCCAACGAGGAGGAGGAGCGCTCCGCCGGGCTCCAGGAGATCGGCGAGACCGCCCACCGCGACGCCACCTCCGCCGCCACCACCGCCCAGCGCGCCCGCAGCGAGGCCGAACACCTGCGCACCCGCCTCGCCGAGGTCGAGCAGGAGACCGCCGAGGCCGTGAAGGCCGGCTGGCTCGACGACACCGCGCCCGACGCCGACCCGGCCCGCGCGGCGCTCGCCGCCAGCGACGCCGAGAAGGCCGCCGTCGCCGCCTGGGAGGAGTCCCGCGAGGCCGCCCGCGCCGCCGCCGACGCCGCCCGCGAGGCCACCGCCGCCGAATCCCGCGCCGAGCTCACCGCAGCCCGCGCCGCCGATGCCGCCGACGCCGCCGAAGCCGCCCACGCGGCCGAGGAACGCGCCGCCGCCTCCCTGGCCGCGTCCCCGCGCCTCGCGGACCTCCTGGGCCTGCCGTCGGCCCCCGACACCTTCCTGCCGCGCCCGCGCGCCGGTGTGCAGCCCGCCTCCGCCCCGGCGGGCGCGGCCGGGCCGGGCCCGTCCAGGGCCGCGGACGCCGGTGGCGCCGCCGGGCAGCCGGGCGCCCAGGGCTCCGCCGCCGCGGTCCCCGCGTCCGCCGCGGCCCCCGGCGGCCTGACCGTGGCCGACCTCGACCGGGGCTCCGACGAGCTGGTCCGGCTGCTGGCCGACACCGTCGGCTCCGCCGAACGCCAGCTGTTCGAGCTGCGCACCGCCGCCGCCGACGACGCCCGCATCCTCGGCGCCCTCGGCGACGGCGGCCTGCTGCCGCCCGGCCCCGATGTCCTCGCCACCGTCGAGTACCTCGGCGAACACGGCATCCCGGCCCTGCCCGGCTGGCGCTACCTCGCCCAGTCCGTGGACCCGGCCGACCACGCCGCCGTCCTCGCCGCCCGCCCCGAACTCGTCGACGGCGTCGTGATCACCGACCCCGACACCCACAGCCGTGCCCGCGAGGTCCTCTCCGCCGCCGCGCTGCTGCCCCGCTCCACGGTCGCCGTCGGCACCGCCGCGGCCCTGCTGGCGCCCGTACCGCCGGCCGGGGACACCGACGGCGTCTTTCTCGTCCCGCCGAACCCGGCCATGCACGACGAGCACGCCGCCGACGAGGAGCGCCAGGCGCTGCGCGCCCGCGCCACGGCCCGCGACACGGAGATCCGCGACCTCGCCGCCCGTCTCTCCGGCGACCGCGAGCTCGCCGCCCGGCTCGCCTCCTGGCGCACCGGCTGCCCGCCCGGCCGCCTCGCCCAGCTCGCCGAACACGCCGCCGCCGCCCGGACCTTCGCCGAGGAGGCCGACGCCGAGCTCGCGGAGGCCCGTACCGTACGCGCCGAGGCCGACGAGGCCGCCGCCGACGCGGCCCGGGTCCGCGACGAGCGCCAGGAGACCGCCCAGCGCGCCCGCCGCGCCGCCGACGCCCTCTCCGGGCTCGCCCACCGCCTGCGCGAGCGCTCCGGCTGGCAGACGAAGGCCCGCGAACTCGCCGAGGAGGCCGCCGAGTCCGAGGCCCGCGCCGAGGCCTGCCTGGACCGGGCCCGCGCCGCCGACGAGGACCGCCGGGCCGCCCAGCGCGCCGCCGACGACGCCCGCCGCACCGCCCGCGCCCTGCGCGCCGAGCGCGCCGAGATCGCCGGCGCCCCCGACCAGCTGCCCGACGAGGACGCCCCGCGCGCCCCGCTCCCCGACCTGCGCGAGGCCTACCGGGCCGCCTCCCGGCTCTACGAGAAGGTCGGCGTCGGCGCCGACCTGCGCGCCGAACAGGCCCGCGCCGAGAGCGACGAGAGCGCCGCCCTCGCCGAACTCGACCGCCTCACCAACAAGGTCCGCACCCGCGCCGCCCAGCTCCTCGAAGGCACCGACGGCGCCGACGGCCCCTCCCGGCAGGCCGCCGCCGCCCGCGCCGAGGCCCTCGTACAGATGCTGGAATCCCGGGCGTCCACCGCGAGCGAGCAGCTCGGCCGGCTGCGCGGCGAGGCCGAACGGCACGCCCCGGCCGACGGCGAGGCCCACACCGAACTGCCCGAAGAGCTGGTCCCGGCCGACGTGGAACAGGCCCAGGGCCTGCTGCGCACGGCCACCGCCCAGCTCGCCGCGCACTCCGCCGCCGTCGAGAGCGCCCGCGCCGCCCACGCCGACCTGCTGCGCGCCCACCGCGCGGCCGAGGACGGCGCCGGGGGCTTCGACGAGACCGCGGCCCTCCTGCGGGACCTGCTGCGCGACCACAGCCACCCGGAGGACGAGCAGGAGCCGGTCGCGCACCAGGGCAGCCTGGAGGAGGCCCGGCAGTCCGCCACCGAGGCCCGCCGCTCCCTGCGCGGCTGCGCGGCCGACCTCTCGGCCGCCGAGTCCGCGGTGCGCGAGGCGAGCGACGTCCTGGTCCGGCACGCCAACGCCACCCGCTACGAGCAGGTGCGCACCCCCGCCCGCCAGCAGATCCGCGAACTGCCCGCCTCCGCACTGCCCGAACACGCCGCCGCATGGGCCGCGGCCTTCGCGCCCCGGCTGCGCGTCCTGACCGACGAGCTCGCCCAGCTGGAGCGCAACCGCGACAGCATCGTCGACCGGCTCCGCGGCCTCGTCGAATCCGCCCTGGCCACCCTGCGGTCCGCGCAGCGGCTCTCCCAGCTGCCGGAGGGCCTGGGGGAGTGGTCGGGACAGGAGTTCCTGCGCATCCGCTTCGAGGAGCCCGACCAGGCCACGCTCACCGAGCGGCTGGGCGAGGTCATCGACGAGGCCACCCGCTCCGCCGTCAAGAAGAACAGCAGCGCCTCCTTCGGCGAGGGCGGCCGCCGCGACGGCATGTCCCTGCTGCTGCGCGGCGTCCAGGCGGCCCTCGAACCCAAGGGCATCGCCGTGGAGATCCTCAAGCCGGACGCCGTGCTGCGCGCCGAGCGCGTCCCGGTCGGCCAGATGGGCGACGTCTTCTCCGGCGGCCAGCTGCTGACCGCCGCCATCGCGCTGTACTGCACCATGGCGGCGCTGCGCAGCAACGACCGCGGCCGCGACAAGCACCGCCACGCGGGCACGCTGTTCCTGGACAACCCGATCGGGCGCGCGAACGCGACCTACCTCCTGGAACTCCAGCGGGCCGTCTCCGACGCGCTCGGGGTCCAGCTGCTCTACACGACGGGCCTCTTCGACACCACGGCCCTCGCCGAGTTCCCGCTGGTCATCCGGCTGCGCAACGATGCCGACCTGCGGGCGGGCCTGAAGTACATCAGCGTCGAGGAGCACCTGCGGCCCGGTCTGCCGCAGCAGTCCCCGGACGGGGAGACCATCCACGGAGAGATCACGGCGACCCGCATGTTCCGCCGCTCGGCCGCCACTTCCTGACCGCCCGCCGGCCCCGCGGTCCCCGCAGGCCCCGGTAGCCGCGGGGCCTGCGGGGACCGCGGGCTACCGGGGCCGGGGGGTCGCCCCGCGCGGGTCGCCCACGCCCCGGCCCGGGAGCCCGGGGGAGCGCGCCGCCCGGGCCTCGCGGGCCGCGCTGCTCGGCTGGGACACCACGCCGCCGCGCTGGTTCCACATCTGCCGGGTGATCCACACGTCCAGCACCGCCCAGGTGGCCACGACCGTCCCGGCTATCCCGCAGATCACCATCGGAAAGGCCAGCCAGGAGCCCGTCACCGCGAGGAAGAAGGTGATCGTGGCCTCGGTCAGGGTCACCGCCACGATCAGCAGCGCCCGCACCGCGGACGCACGTACCGGGTCCGGCATGCGGCGCCGGCGGGCCGGTTCCTCCACCCACAGGCCCCGTCCCGGCATCCGCGTCGCCGCGCCGTCCTCTTCGTACATCCTCATGGTCCGCTCACTTCCCGCCCCGGGGCCGGCCATGCCCGCCGTGCCCGTTCGCGCCCTCGTCCTGTCAGACGTGCGGGGCCGCCCGGAGATTCCCGCACCGCGCGGGCGTCCCGGACGTCCGCTCCGCCGACAATGATCGCGGAAGGAAGAATTCCAGCCATCCATCCGATTGCGGGGACCGAGGCCCCAGCGAGTGTCATCTGCCACATATCGGGCCGGACTTGACCGGAAGTATCGGACAACTCGTGATCTACGCCCAGGGGTCAGGCCGAAAACGTCCGGACACGCCTTCGAAGCCGCAGCCCGGCAGTAGTAGGCTCACGCCGTTTAAATGACGGAACACCAACCTCCGGCACGGGGGTTGAGCTGGGGGAGGCTGGGGAGGCCATGCGCTTTCGCGGGAAGTCCATCCGCCGGAAGATCGTGGCGTTGCTCTTGGTGCCGCTCGTCTCCCTGACCGCCCTGTGGGGCTTCTCCACGGTCATCACCGGCCGCGAGGCGATCCAGCTGCTCGACGTCGCGTACGTCATCGACAAGGTCGGCTACCCCATCGAGGACGTCGTCCGCGTCATCCAGAAGGAACGCCGCCAGACCCTGGTCGTGATCGGCGACCCCACCGCCGCCGCCGCGGCCGCCGAACTCACCAAGAGCCGTACCGCCACCGACGCCATGGTCCGCGAGATCACCGTGCGCGCCGGCGATCCCAAGGTCTCCGACGAGCTCAGCCCGCAGGCCCGCGCCCGGCTGCGCTCCATCCTCGACGCCCTCCACGGCATCGCCGCGCTGCGCAGCTCCGTCGACCGCAGCTCCCTCGCCCCCGGCCAGGCCCTGGAGCTCTACAGCCGGCTGGTCGACCCCTGCTACGAGTTCCTGATGAACCTCCACGCCCTGGAGAACGTGGAGATGGACAAGCAGGGCCGCGCCCTCGTCGGCATCACCCGCGCCCGCGAGACCCTCGCGCGCGAGGACGCGGTCATCGCCGCGACCCTCGCCGCCCGCAACGTCAGCGCGCCCGACGTGCGGCACGTCTCCGACCTCGCCGCCAACCGCGGCCTGCTGTACGAGTTCAACCTCGCGATCCTCCCGGCCGAGGACCGCGTGCTCTTCGAGCGGTACTGGAAGGGCCCGGAGACCAAGGCCCTGCGTGACGCGGAGGAACGGTTCATCGCCGCCGGCCCCGGCAAGAACCCCCGTGCCGTCACCGCCGCCCAGTGGGACGAGGCCGCGGGCAAGGTCCTCGACGACCTCGCCGCCATGGGCACCGCCGCGGGCGACCGCTACCAGAAGCGCGTCAAGCCGGTCGCGATGGGAGTGCTCGTCCAGGCCGCCGTCGCGGGCGTCCTCGGCTTCATCGCCCTCGCGTTCTCCGTCGTCCTGTCCGTCCGCATCGGCCGCGACCTCATCCGCGACCTCTCGCAGCTGCGCAAGGACGCCCACGAGGCCTCCGGCGTCCGGCTGCCCAGCGTGATGCGCCGCCTCGCCGCGGGCGAGACCGTCGACGTGGAGACCGAGGCGCCCCGCCTCGAATTCGAGAAGGACGAGGTCGGCCAGGTCGGCCTGGCCCTCAACAGCCTCCAGCGCGCCGCCGTCGAGGCGGCCGTCAAGCAGGCAGAGCTGCGCCGCGGCGTCTCCGAGGTGTTCGTGAACCTCGCGCGCCGCAACCAGGTGCTCCTGCACCGCCAGCTGACCCTCCTCGACACCATGGAACGGCGCACCGAGGACGCCGAGGAACTCGCCGACCTCTTCCGCCTCGACCACATGACCACCCGCATGCGCCGCCACGCCGAGGGCCTGGTGATCCTCTCCGGCGCCGCCCCCTCCCGCCAGTGGCGCAAGCCCGTCCAGCTGATGGACGTCGTACGGGCCGCGGTCGCCGAGGTCGAGGACTACGAACGCATCGAGGTCCGCCGGCTGGCGCGCCTGGGCATCGAGGGCCCCGCCGTCGCGGACGTCACCCACCTGATCGCCGAACTCCTGGAGAACGCCACGGTGTTCTCGCCCCCGCACACGGCGGTCCAGGTCCACGGCGAACGCGTGGCGAACGGTTTCACCCTGGAGATCCACGACCGCGGCCTCGGCATGAACCCCGAGGCGCTCCTGGACGCGAACCTGCGGCTCGCGGAGACCCCCGAGTTCGAGCTCTCCGACACCGACCGCCTCGGCCTCTTCGTCGTCAGCCGCCTCGCGCGCCGCCACGGCGTCAAGGTGGTCCTCCAGACCAGCCCCTACGGAGGCACCACCGCGGTGGTGTTCCTGCCCGCCGAGCTCCTCACCGAGGCCCCCGACACCAACGGCACCGGCATCCGCCTGGGCGGCATCAAGGGCGCCAGGGCGACCCCGGGCCTCATCGGCGGCCAGGGCGCCAAGGGGGTCAAGGCCGCCCCCGTCCCCAAGCCGTCCGGCCGCCCGGTGCACGCCGCCGTCGACCGCGCGTCCTCGCCGCCCCGCCCGCTGGCCGCCGGCGTGCTGAACGGACCCGTCGAGCTGGAGGCGCCCGTCGGGGCGCTCGGCCTCGACGGACCGGACGGCCTCGACGACCTCACCCCGGGCATCCCCGGCCTCACCGGAGTCGGCGGCCGCCCGCCCATGGCCTCCCTCGACGACGAGACCCCGCCCGGCGGCATCTCGCGCACCGCCCTGCTGGGGCTGCGCGCCGCGGACCGCCCCCACAGCGACCGGCACCCCGAGCGCGGCGCCTGGAAGGGCGACCGGATCGGTGAGCGGATCGGCGACCGCGGCCCGGACCGCCACCGGGAGCGGAGCCGGGACACCGACCCCGAGTCCGGCCGCACCCGTACCCGCGCCACCGGCCGCGAACGGGAGCCGCTGCCCCCCACGGGCCCGGTCCGCCTGGAGCGCCCCCACCAGGACCCGGTGCACCCGGACGCCCCCCGTACGGGCGCGGCCGTCCCGCTGCCCCGGCGCCACCCCACCCCGACCCTGGTCGCGGAACACGGCCGCCGCGTCGAGCCCCGCCCGGCGACCGCGGGGTCCCGGCCCCCGGCCACGGCCGGCCCGCGGTCCGCGGAGACCGACGGGGGCGCGCAGCCCCGTACGTCCCCGGCGGCGCCCGCGTCCGGCCCCGGCGGGCTGCCCCGCCGGGTGCGCCAGGCGAACCTCGCGCCCCAGCTCAAGAACGCCCCGGCCGCCGCCGGGGCCGGGACCGACTCCGATCCGGTGACCGACCGCGACGCGGAGGCCGTGCGCGCGCGCATGTCCGCCCTCCAGCGCGGCTGGACGGCGGGCCGTGACCAGTACGCACAGCAGCAGTCCGAGGCCGAGGCCGGCACCCCCGCCGCCAGCGGTCCCGCGCACGAGAACGAAGGGGACGGTCGATGACCGCACCGCAGACCGGAAACGACACCCGGGGCCGCGGCTCCGGCCCGCTCAACTGGCTCCTCGACGAACTCGTCGACAAGGTCGGCAGCATCCGCAAGGCGGTCGTCCTCTCCGGAGACGGCCTGCCCACCGGAAGTTCCAAGGACCTCACCCGCGAGGACAGCGAGCACCTGGCCGCCGTGGCCTCCGGCTTCCACAGCCTGGCCAAGGGCGTGGGCCGGCACTTCGAGTCCGGCCGGGTCCGCCAGACCGTGGTGGAGCTGGACGAGGCCTTCCTGTTCGTGATGGCGGCGGGCGACGGCAGCTGCCTGGCCGTCCTGTCCGACGCCGAATCCGACGTCGGCCAGGTCGCGTACGAGATGACGCTGATGGTCAAGCGCGTCGGCGACCACCTGGCGACCGCCCCGCGCACCGGGCTGCCAGCCGGAGGGTGAGTCGGACGGCATGAGCGACCCAGGCCAGGACCGACCCGCCGACCCCCGGGGAACCCCGCCCGACACCGGCCACCCGCACTGGTTCGACGACGACGCGGGTCCCGTCGTACGCCCCTACGCCATGACGCGTGGCCGGACCAGCCACGCCGGGCAGCACCGCCTGGACCTGATCGCCCTCGTCGTCGCGGAAGCGGCGGCCGACGATCCGGTCTGGGACCTGACCCTGTCCCCGGAGCACGCCCACATCCTCGGGCTGTGCCGGGAACGCCCCCAGTCGGTCGCGGAACTCGCCGCGGACCTGGACCTCGCCATCGGCGTGGTGCGGGTCCTGATCGGGGACCTCGTCCAGGACGAACTGGTCCACGTGACCCGGCCGGTACCTCCGGCCGAACTGCCCGATGAATCCATTCTGCGTGAGGTGATCGATGGCCTTCGGGCGCTCTAGCCGCACCGGCGCGATGCATGCCGTGTCGCCGGTCGAGCCGCTGACCCTGAAGATCCTGGTCGCGGGCGGTTTCGGGGTGGGCAAGACCACCCTGGTCAGTGCGGTGAGCGAGATCCGTCCGCTGCGGACGGAGGAACGCCTGTCGGAACCGGGCGCCGCCGTCGACGACACCGACGGGGTGGAGGGCAAGAGCACCACCACCGTGGCCATGGACTTCGGCCGCATCACCCTGCGCGAGGACCTGGTGCTCTACCTGTTCGGCACGCCCGGCCAGGACCGCTTCTGGTTCCTGTGGGACGAGCTGGCGCAGGGTTCCCTCGGCTCGGTGGTGCTGGCCGACACCCGCCGCCTCGCCGACTGCTTCGCCGCCATCGACTACTTCGAGCGGCGGGGGATTCCCTTCGTCGTCGCGGTCAACTGCTTCGACGGCGCCGAACGCCATCCCGTGGTCACCGTCCGCGAGGCGCTCGACCTCGATCCGGAGGTGCCGGTCCTGCTCTGCGACGCCAGGGACCGGGAGTCGGTCAAGGACGTCCTGGTGGGCGTCGTCGAGCACGCCATGTCCCTGGCCCGGGCCCGCCGCGCGATGAGCGCCGGGGCCTGAGCAGCGGAGCCCGAGCGCCGTCCGTACGCGTCCGGGGAGAGCCGGCTCATGGAGGCGGCCCGTACCCCCGCCGACTGGGGTACGGGCCGCAGCTCTCATGGGGGGATCAGGGGGACCCGCTCGCGGCGCGGGACCGTGGACAGAGTGTGAACCCGTCGCCGGGGGCCGTCAAGCACCCCGGCAACAGCTCCTGTTCACGGCCCCCGCCCCCTCCCGGCGCTCCCGTGCCGGGCCCTCAGCGCACCGCCACGACGGCCGAACCGTGGCCGAACAGCCCCTGGTTCGCGGTGATCCCGGCCCGCGCCCCCGGCACCTGGCGCGCCCCGGCCGTACCCCGCAGCTGCCACGTCAGCTCGCACACCTGGGCGATGGCCTGCGCCGGCACCGCCTCCCCGAACGAGGACAGCCCCCCGCTGGGGTTGACCGGCACCCGCCCGCCGAGCGCGGTCGCCCCCTCCCGCAGGAGCTTGACCGCCTCCCCCTCGCCGCAGAGCCCGATGTCCTCGTACCAGTCCAGTTCGAGCGCGGTCGACAGGTCGTACACCTCGGCCAGCGACAGGTCGCCCGGCCCCAGCCCCGCCTCCTCGTAGGCGGCGCGCGCGATCGAGGACCGGAAGGAGCCGGCGGCGGGCGCCACCGCCACCGCCGAGTCGGTCGCGATGTCCGGCAGGTCCAGCACGGTACGCGGATACGTGGGCGTCACCGTCGACACCGCCCGGATCCGCACCGGGTCCGCCGCCCCCCGCGCCCGCGCGAACTCCATGCTGCTCAGCACCAGGGCCGCGCCCCCGTCGGAGGTGGCGCAGATGTCCAGCAGCCGCAGCGGATCGGCCACCACCGCCGAGGCCGCCACCTCCTCGGCGGTCACCGCCTTGCGGTAGCGGGCGTTCGGGTTCAGCGCCCCCGCGGCCGCGTTCTTCACCTTGACCTGCGCGAAGTCCTCACCGGAGTCCCCGTACAGGGCCATGCGGCGGCGGGCGTACAGCGCGAAGTACGCCGGGTTCACGGCCCCCAGGATCCGGAACCGCAGCCAGTCCGGGTCGTCGGGCCGCTCGCCGCCCGCCGGGGCGAAGAAGCCCTTCGGGGCCGCGTCGGCGCCCACCACCAGCACCACGTCCGCCAGCCCCGCCAGGATCTGCGCGCGCGCCGCCCCGATGGCCTGCGCCCCCGAGGCGCAGGCCGCGTACACGCTGGTCACCCGGGCGCCCTGCCAGCCGAGCGCCCGCGCGAACGTGGCCCCGGCGACGTAGCCCGGATACCCGGAGCGTACGGTGTCGGCCCCGACGACGGAATCGACGTCGGTCCACTCCAGCCCGGCGTCGGCGAGCGCGGCCCGGGCGGCGGCCCGCCCGTACTCCACGAAGCCGCGCCCCCACTTGCCCCACGGATGCATGCCGGCGCCCAGGACGGCCACCTCGCCCCGCACCTCGGCCCCGCCCGCCCGGTCCCCGCTCACGCGACCCCTCCCACCGGCTTGAACTGCCAGGTCAGCCAGGTGGTCGTGGCGTCCTCGTGCAGGACGCCGCCGACCACCTCGACCTCCATGCCGACCGCGAGGTCCGCCACCGTCACCCCGGGAGCCCCTTGCCCGAGCACGACCATCCCCTCGGCCTCCAGCTCCACCGCGACGAGGGTGTACGGATCCCAGGGCACGGCCGGATCGGACACGTACGGTGCCGGCGGCCGGTAGCGGCCGTCGGTGTAGGACCAGACCCGGCCGCGCGGGGACAGCGGGACCTCGGCGAGTTCACCCCCGCCGGGGCAGTGCGGATTGCGGCAGTGGGCGTCCTCGCGCGGGAAGAACACCGCCGTGCAGGCGGAGCACCGGGTGCCGAGCAGGCGGAAGCCGCCCTCCGCGTCCGCCTCCGTGAACCACCCCTGCACCACGGGTGTGCGTGTGCGTTCCAAGACCCCTCCCGGACAGCGTCATCTGACGAAGCGTCAGAAGTCTGCCACGGCGGGCGCCGGGGGTCACCGGTTCTCGGCGAGCCACTTCCGCGCGATCACGTCCAGTTCCGCGTCCCGCCCGGCCAGCATCATCCGGATCATCTGTGCGTCCCCCCGCAGTGACCAGGCCGGATGCCCGAAGGTGGCCGGGTTGTTCCCCTCGATCAGGAAGTGCGCGGGCCACGCGGCCCCGTACCCGAGCACGGGCAGAGCGGCCAGGTACCGCCGCCGCCCGCGCGCCACCCCGTACACGGTCAGCGCCAGCCCGGACAGCGTCCCGCAGAGGTGTACCCACCGCGTGGCGGCCCGGGAGTGCATGGCGACGTAGTACGGCCAGAACTCCTCGTACGAACCGAAAGTCATACGTGCACGCTACTCACGGCCGCCCGGCGGCGACAGACACCGGAACGTCGAAAGCCGTCTCCGGGAAGGCCTCCGGCCGCAGCGTGAAGTGCCACCACTCCTCGGGCAGGTTCACGAACCCCTGCGCCCCCAGCACCCGCTCCAGCAACCGCCGGTTCGCCCGCGCAGCCGCCCCGGCCTCCGGGGAGTCCGTGTGTGAGGCCGGACCGAAGAAGTCGAAGGGCGTCCCCATGTCCACCTCCCTGCGCGCGGGCAGCGCGACCAGCGTCACGTCGACCGTGCTCCCGCGGCTGTGCGCCGACCTCGCCGCGATGTAGCCCTCCGGGATCAGACGGCTCTTGTCCACCTCCGGGTAGTACTCCGCCTTCGCCGCCGGGTCGTCCGGCTCCCCGGCCCAGCGCACGAACCGGTCCACCGCCCGCTGCGGCCGGTAGCAGTCGTACACCTTCAACGCGTACCCGCCGCGCAGCAGTTCCCGCTGCGCCCGGCGCAGGGCCTCGGCGGCCGGCCGGGCCAGCAGGCACACCGGCTCCGCGTAGCCGTCCACGACCGCACCCGTGAAGTTCCGCGGGCCCGCGTACCGCATGTCCTCACCGATGCTCGGATCCACGTCCCGCAACGCCACGAACCCCGCGAGCCGGCCCTCCGCGCCCCCGGGCACCGCCAGCCCGGCCAGCACCGCCGCAACCACCAGCATCCTCATACCCCTTGGCTTACCATCGCCGCATGCCGGCACAGCTGAAGGACTCGCACTGCTCCACCTGCGGAGCCCCGTTCGACACCGAGCTCTGGCCCCGGAGGTGCGCCGCCTGCGGCGCCGTCGCCTACCGCAACCCGCTCCCGGTCGCGATCGCCCTGCTCCCGGTCGAGGACGCCTCCGGCACCGGCCTCGTGGTCATCACCCGCACCATCGAACCGGCCCTCGGCGGCGTCGCCCTGCCCGGGGGGTTCGTGGACTTCGGCGAGGACTGGCGGGAGGCGGTCGTCCGCGAACTGCGCGAGGAGACCGGTATCGAGGGCCCGGCCGACGAGGTCGCCCTGGCCGACGTCCTCAGCTCCCCGGCCGGCCACCTGCTGGTCTTCGGCCTCCTCCCGACCCGCCCGGCGTCCGCCCTCCCGCCCTCGGCCGCCACCGACGAGACGACGGGCTGGCACGTCCTGCGAACCCCGGCCGAACTGGCCTTCCCGCTCCACACCCGGGCGGCGTCCGCCTGGTTCGCGGGCCGCTACGCCTAGGAGGCGTCCGGGGTCCGGGGTCCGGGGTGCGCCGACAGCCCCGATGCCGGTCATCGGGTGCGACGATATGATTTTGCTTTCGAAGCCGGACGTACTCTTCCGAACACTGGAGGTTCGGTGGCCAAGGGCTACTGGGTCAGCGCCTATCGCACCATTTTGGACCCCGAGAAGCTGGCTGCCTATGACCGGCTGGCCCGTCCGGCCGTCCAGGCCGGAGGTGGGCGGGTCCTCTCCCGTGGCGAGCAGGTCGTCGTACACGGCGCCGGAATCGCCGAGCGCACCATCCTGATCGAGTTCGACAGCTTCGAACGCGCCCTCGCGGCCTACGAGAGCGAGGCCTACCAGAAGGCGTTGGCCGCTCTCTCCGACGGCGTCGAGCGCGACTTCCGCATCATCGAAGGCACCGACTGACCGGCGGCTGAGTCGGCAACCTGCCCGGCGGCCGGATACTGCATCAGCTCGGTGTGGGGGTGCTCCGGCGCCGCCGGGCAGACGTGGATCTGCTGCCGGTCGCCGCCGCCGATCTGGACCCCGGCCGGGGTTGCCGCAGGTCCCGGAGCGGCGCCGCCCTACACGGGCAGCTCCACCACCAGCGAGGCCAGCGTCACGACGCCCACCACCGTGCCGGCGGCGACCGCACCCCGCGCCCACAGCGTCCGCACCGCAACGGGCCGCGTGCGCAGGTACGCCCCGGCCAGCAGCGGAAGCACCGCACTCAGTGCCGTCCAGGCCCAGACGTGCCCGAAGCCAGGCAGGGCCTCCGGCCGGGTCCCGAGCCACCGGTGGACGAGCAGGGCGGGCGGCACCGACAGCGCGGCCACCAGGACCGCGACCGCGACCGGCTCCGGCCACGCGCTCAGCCGGGCCGTCCAACGGCCCAGCGCCGCGAGGGGTTTGACGAACAGCAGCCCGTGCAGGAACCCCGCCGCGACCGCGGCCACCGCCGTCAGCCCGAGCTCCGCGAAGGACCCGCCCGGGGACTGACGGGTGACCAGCAGCAGCGCCCACACCGTGAGCAGCTGCCAGGCACCGACCACCTCCGCACCCGGCGCCAGGTCCCGTCTGCGCACCCCGCCCGGCAGGCGTCGGTTCGCTGCGTGGGGCCGCGTCGCGGTGCCGGCCAAGACCATCACTGACTCCCTGTCCGATCGGAGCGGCACACCCGCCGCCGCCCCACAGGCTGTACGGCCCCCCTATAGCGCCGCTATACGCTTCCCGAGGCCCCACCACCCACACAAAACCCCAACCGCAGAACCCACCCACCCGCACACCCCGCCCCACCCCGAGCCCCGCCCGTGGCCCCCCGCCCCGCCGCCCCGCCGCCGTACGGCCGCCCGCCGGGGGAGAGGACTGAGCGGGCCGCCCCCTTACAGCCCGCGCAGTTCGACGCCGCGTACCGTCCCGCCCGCCTCGTCCTCCACCAGCACCGTGTCCCCGGCCCACCGCACGGTGTACCGCTCGACCTCGCCCGCCTCGAAGCCCGGCCCCGGGTCGCGGATGACCACGCCGCCGCCCGTGCGGCCCCGGGCCGGGGCCCATGCCTCCAGGCCCACCGTTCCGTCCGGGCGCCGCACCGGCAGCACCGCCCCCGCCCGCGCCAGCACCGGCGTCCGCCCCGGCGGGGCGTCCAGCAGGACCTGCCCGGGCCCCTCGTGCGCCGCCCCCGTGGCGGTGTCGTACCACCGCCCGCGCGGCAACCGCACCGCCCGCCGGTCCGCCCCGCACTCCAGCACCGGCGCCACCAGCAGCGCGTCCCCCAGCAGGAACGCGTCCTCGCAGTCCCGCAGCACCCGGTCCTCCGGCGACCCCCACCACAGCGGCCGCACGTACGGGGCCCCGGTCCGCCGGGCCAGGTGCGCCAGCGTCACGAAGTACGGCCGCAGCCGCTCCCGCTCCGCCAGCACCTCCGCGGCCCGCTCCGCCACCTCCGGCCCGAACTCCCACGGCTCGCGCCGGCCCGCCCAGATCGCCGAGTGCGTCCGGAACAGCGGCAGGTACGCCCCCAGCTGCAGCCACCTCAGGTACAGCTCCGGCGACGGAGACCCCCCGAAGCCGCCCACGTCGGGCCCCGAGTACGGCACCCCGCACAGCCCGAGGCCCAGGACCAGCGCCAGCGAGGCCCGCAGCCCCTCCCACCCGGACTCCACGTCCCCGGACCAGGTGCCCCCGTACCGCTGCATCCCCGCCCACCCCGACCGGGAGAACAGGAACGGCCGCTCGGCCGGCCGCAGCCGCACCAGCCCCTCCCACCCGGCCCGCGCCATCGACAGCCCGTACACGTTGTGCCCGGCCCGGTGGTCCCCGCCGGCCCCCTCCAGCACGTGCCGCGCCGACCGCGGCAGCGTCGCGTCCCCCCACGGTGCGAACGACACCGGCTCGTTCATGTCGTGCCAGAACCCGGCGAAGCCCTGACCGAGCCGCTCCTCGTACAGCCCGCCCCACCACTCCCGCACCGCCGGATCCGTGAAGTCCGGATAGGCGCACTCGCCCGGCCAGACCTCCCCCCGCACCTCCCGCCCCCGCGCGTCCCGCACGAAGGCCCCGTGCTCACCGACCGCCAGCCCCGCGGCGTGCACCGCGTCCCCCGCCTTCACCGCCGGGTCCACGATCGACACCAGCCGCACCCCCCGCTCCGCCAGCTCCGCAGCCAGCCCCGGCAGGTCCGGGAACGCCTCCCGGTCCACCGTGAACACCCGGTGCCCGTCGTAGTGGTCGATGTCCAGGTGCACGGCCGACAGCGCGAGCCCCCGCTCCGCGTACCCGTCCACCACCCGCCGGACCTCCGCCGCGCTCCCGAACCCCCAGCGCGCGTGCTGGTACCCCAGCGCCCACTCCGGCGGCACCGCGGCCGCCCCCGTCAGGCCCGCCCACCCCTGGAGCACCCGCGACGGCGTCCCCACCAGCACCCAGCACCGCGCCGGGCCGCCCTCCAGGCGCAGCTCGCTCGCCCCCGGCCGGTCCGGACCCGAACCGGCCCCCTCCTCACCGCCGCGCAGCGCCACCCGCCCGTCCCAGGTGTTGTCGTAGAACGCCAGGTGCGTCCCCGCGTCCGCGACCACCACCTGCACCGGCATCGTGATGTACAGCGGATCGGTGTCCGGCCCGAACCCGCCCTTCGGGTCCGTGTTCCACAGCCGGTACTCCCCGTCCCGCAGCCGCGGCCCCCGCGCCCGCC
Organism: Streptomyces lavendulae subsp. lavendulae; assembly: GCF_002803845.1. Classification (GTDB taxonomy): domain Bacteria; phylum Actinomycetota; class Actinomycetes; order Streptomycetales; family Streptomycetaceae; genus Streptomyces; species Streptomyces lavendulae. The sequence goes on from NZ_CP024985.1 coordinate 6,857,319, forward strand.
CGCCCAGTCCGAAGAACCGCGCGTCCGCCGGCACCTCCGCCCGCTGCAGCCACCGGGACCCGCCCTCGGCGGGCCCCGCCACCGGGTCCCACCAGCGCGGCGGCAGCTCCCGCCGCAGCACCGCCCCGCCCGGGGTCCGCACCTCCACCGCCCCGTGCCGGGACACCGCCACCGTGACCCGCTCCGACACCACCCGCCAGCCGCCGCCCGTGTCCGGCTCCAGCACCGCCCGCGGATCGGGCTCCGGGCCGCCGCCCACCACCGCGTACGAGGGCGTGGGCCCGGCCCCGTCCCAGCCCCAGAACACCGCACCGCCCACGGTCACCCGTACCAGCAGCTCGGACCGCGCGAACCGCAGCACGCCCCCGCCCGGCCGTGCCTGCGTCCCCGTCAGCAGCCCCGGCACCCGGGCCCGTTCCGCACCCCGGCGCGGGAGCCCCTCCGCATCCGCCCGCCGGTGGCTCCAGGCCGAGCGCCAGGCCCGCCGCCCGCGCGCCGTACCGATCTCTTTCACCGCACGCACCAGATCACGACCGTCCATGCCGCTCACCCTGCCACCGGCCTCCCGGCCCGCGGGGTGCGTTCAACTGCTGTTTACCCGGAAAACGATCACATCCGACCGCCCGGGACACCTCTGGTGCGGATGTCGATCACATGGCATGGTCCCTGTGAGCCGCCGCGCACACACCCGCGCACCGGTGGCACCGTACGCACACGAAGCGCGATCCACAGACTTGACCGGGAGCCGACCCATGACCTCAGCCACCCAGCCGGAACCCCTCTGGTCCCCGAGCCCCGACCGGATCGCCGCGGCCCGCGTCACCGCCTTCCAGGCCTGGGCCGCGACCCGCTTCGGAGCCCCCGCCGACGGCGGCTACCCGGCCCTGCAGCGCTGGTCCGTCGACGAGCTCGACACCTTCTGGCAGGCCGTCGCCGAGTGGTTCGACGTCCGCTTCACCACCCCCTACGAGTCCGTCCTCGAAGACCGCGCCATGCCCGGCGCCCGCTGGTTCACGGGATCCACCCTCAACTACGCCGAGCACGCCCTGCGCGCCGCCGAGGACCCGGCCCGCGCCGCGGACCCCGCCCTGCTCCACGTCGACGAGACCCACGAACCCACCCCCGTCACCTGGGCGGACCTCCGCCGCCAGGTCGGCTCCCTCGCCGCCGAACTGCGCGCCCTCGGCGTCCGCCCCGGCGACCGGGTCAGCGGCTACCTCCCCAACATCCCCGAAGCCGTCGTCGCCCTCCTCGCCACCGCCGCCGTCGGCGGCGTCTGGACCTCCTGCGCCCCCGACTTCGGCGCCCGCAGCGTCCTCGACCGCTTCGAGCAGGTCGAGCCGGTCGTCCTGTTCACCGTCGACGGCTACCGCTACGGCGGCAAGGAGCACGACCGCCGCGAGACCGTCGCCGAACTGCGCGACGGCCTCCCCTCGCTGCGCGCCGTCGTCCACATCCCGCTGCTCGGCACCCCCGCCCCCGAGGGCACCCGCCCCTGGTCGGAGCTGACCTCCGCCGACACCGAGCCCGTCTTCGAGCCGGTCCCCTTCGACCACCCGCTGTGGATCCTCTACTCCTCCGGCACCACCGGCGCCCCCAAGGCGATCGTGCAGTCCCAGGGCGGCATCCTCCTGGAGCACCTCAAGCAGCTCGGTCTGCACTGCGACCTCGGCCCCGAGGACCGCTTCTTCTGGTTCACCTCCACCGGCTGGATGATGTGGAACTTCCTCGTCTCCGGCCTGCTCACCGGTACCACCGTCGTCCTCTACGACGGCAGCCCCGGCTTCCCCGACACCGGTGCCCAGTGGCGGATCGCCGAGCGGACCGGAGCCACCCTCTACGGCACCTCCGCCGCCTACGTCATGGCCTGCCGCAAGGCCGAGGTCCACCCCTCCCGGGACTTCGACCTCTCCGCCGTCAAGTGCGTCGCCACCACCGGCTCCCCGCTCCCGCCCGACGGCTTCCGCTGGCTCCACGACGAGGTGGCCGAGGACCTCTGGATCGCCTCCGTCAGCGGCGGCACCGACGTCTGCAGCTGCTTCGCCGGCGCCGTCCCCACGCTCCCCGTCCACATCGGCGAACTCCAGGCGGCCTGCCTCGGTACGGACCTCCAGGCGTGGGACCCCGCGGGCAAGCCGCTCACCGGCGAGGTAGGCGAGCTCGTGGTCACGGCCCCCATGCCGTCCATGCCGATCCACTTCTGGAACGACCCCGACGGCAGCCGCTACCGCGACAGCTACTTCGAGATGTTCCCCGGCGTCTGGCGCCACGGGGACTGGATCACGATCACCGACCACGGCTCGGTCGTCATCCACGGCCGCTCCGACTCCACCCTCAACCGCCAGGGCGTCCGGATGGGCTCCGCCGACATCTACGAGGCCGTCGAACGACTCCCCGAGATCAAGGAGTCCCTGGTCATCGGCCTGGAGGAGCCGAACGGCGGCTACTGGATGCCGCTCTTCGTCCACCTCGCCCCCGGCGCCGTCCTCGACGACGCGCTGCGCAAGAAGATCGCCGCCACCATCCGGGAGCAGCTCTCCCCGCGCCACGTCCCCGACGAGGTCATCGAGGTCCCGGCCGTCCCGCACACCCTGACCGGCAAGCGCATCGAGGTCCCCGTCAAGCGGCTCCTCCAGGGCACCCCCCTGGCCAAGGCCGTCAACCCCGGCTCGGTCGACAACCCGGACCTGCTCGCCTTCTACGAGGAGCTGGCCCGCACCCGGAAGTGACTGTCAGTGCCCGTCATTACTCTGAGTGAGCAAGTCATCGCACCACTCAGGGGGAACCATGAACGGCACACCGGACACCTCACGCACCACCCGTGACATCAGCGGCACGCTCCGCCGCGAGGTCCCCAGCACCGTCGGCCTCCTCGCCGACCCCGGGGACTTCGCGGCCATGCGCGACTACCGCAGCTTCTGCTTCGACCACCACGACGCCTACGCCGACTACCTCCGCCACGTCGACGCCCTGCTGCGCACCCTCGCCGCCGAGGGCGTCCCCACCACCGTCGCCCTCTTCGACCCGGACGAGTACGCCGACTACTGCACCGAACACGGCCTCGACCCGGACACCGCCGCGGCCCGCACCCGCTTCACCGCCGGACTCGGCGGCCCCGGAGGCCTGCCCTACACCGGCCAGCCCGTGGAGGAACTGCTCCCCCTCCTCGTCGACGCCTCCCTCCGGCAGGCGACCAGGGAGTACGCGAGCATGCTCCTCGCCCGCGCCCGAGAATGCGCGGACTGCGGCACCGACATCGGCCGCGCCTCCTTCGAGCGGGCCACCGACATCCTCCGGCGCCTCCTCGCCGTGGCCGGCCCCGGCCACCACCACCTCGTCTGCAGCGTCCCGGCCCCGGACGAACAGCTCCTCGCCGTCCTCCACGCCGAAACACCCGACGACCCCAGCGGCCCACCCCGGATCGAGGGCCCCGAAGGCCTTGAGTTCGTGACCGTGCTTGCCGCAGGCCTCGCCCTCGGCGCCGCCGGGGGACTGGTGCTCCGCAGCACCACCGAGGGCTTCCAGGACCGCGTCCACGGCTGGCGCCTCGACCGGGGCCGCCTGATCGCCCTCAACGCCGCCTCGGTCTTCGACGCCTACTGCACCGACGCCGAGACCGGCGAACCCGTGGCACCCGAACCGGGCGTCGAATACTGCCCGGGCTACGAGGTGGACCTCCCCGACCCCCACCACTGACCGGCCCCGCACACGACCGAGGGGCCCCCGCCACCGGCGAAGGCCCCTCGATCGATCACACACGCCACGGCTACTCGCCGGACAGCACCGCCTGGGCAGCCGCCCGGGCCTCCTCCGCGCTGTCCGTCGCCCGCGCGGCCGCAGCCGCGCGCTCGCACTGCGCGAGCGTGTACTTGGCCAGCGTCGCCCGCACGTAAGGAATGGATGCGGCACCCATGGAGAGGGAGGTGACACCCAGACCCGTCAGCACACAGGCCAGCAGCGGATCGGACGCGGCCTCACCACAGACACCACAGCTCTTGCCCTCCGCCTTGGCGGCCTCGGCCGACATGGCGATCAGGTCGAGCAGCGCCGGCTGCCACGGGTCCTGGAGCCGCGACACCGCACCCACCTGACGGTCGGCGGCGAAGGCGTACTGCGCGAGGTCGTTCGTACCCAGCGACAGGAACTCGACCTCCTGCAGGATCGAACGCGCCCGCAGCGCGGCGGAGGGGATCTCCACCATCGCACCGAACTTCGCCCGCAGACCCGCCTCGCGGCAGGCATCGGCGAAGGCCTTGGCGTCGCGCCGGTCGGCCACCATCGGGGCCATGACCTCCAGGTACACCGGAAGCCCCTCGGCGGCCTTGGCCAGCGCGGTCAGCTGCGTGCGCAGCACCTCCGGGTGGTCCAGCAGGGTGCGCAGACCACGCACGCCCAGCGCCGGGTTCGGCTCGTCGCCCGGCGTCAGGAAGTCCAGCGGCTTGTCGGCGCCGGCGTCCAGCACCCGCACCACCACACGGCCCTCGGGGAAGGCCTCCAGCACCTTGCGGTACGACTCGATCTGCTTCTCCTCGGACGGCGCCTTCTTGCTGTCGTCCAGGAACAGGAACTCGGTGCGGAACAGACCCACACCCTCGGCCCCGGCCTCCACGGCAGCCGGCACGTCCGCCGGACCGCCCACGTTGGCCAGCAGCGGCACCTTGTGACCGTCCGAGGTCGCACCCGGACCGGAGGACGCGGCGAGCGCCGCCTTCCGCTCGGCGGCCGCGGCCTCCAGCTCGGCCCGCTTCTCCGCGGTCGGCTCGACGAACAGGTCACCCGTGCTGCCGTCGACCGCGATGACCGTGCCCTCGGCGATCTCACCGGCACCGGGCAGCGCCACGATCGCCGGCACGCCCAGCGCCCGCGCCAGGATGGCGCTGTGGCTCGTCGGCCCGCCCTCCTCGGTCACGAAACCGAGGACCAGCGCCGGGTCGAGCAGAGCGGTGTCGGCGGGCGCCAGGTCCCGGGCGATCAGCACGTACGGCTCGTCGCTGTCCGGCACGCCCGGCATCGGAACGCCCAGCAGGCGCGCCACGATGCGGTTGCGCACGTCGTCCAGGTCGGCCACCCGCCCGGCCATGTACTCGCCGGCCCCCGCGAGCAGGTCGCGGTAGGAGGCGAACGCGTCGTAGATACCGCGTTCGGCCGTGCTGCCGACGGCGATGCGCCGGTCCACGTCCGCCATCAGCTCGGGGTCCGTGGCGATCATCGCCTGGGCCTCCAGCACGTGCTGAGCCTCGCCACCGGCCAGCTGGCCGCGCGCGATCAGGTCGGCCGACACGGCCTCCACGGCCTGACGGGCGCGCCCCTGTTCGCGCCCTGCCTCGTCCGCGGTGATCTGCTTGGCCGGCGGTTCGAGAACCGCCGTGCCCATGTGCCGCACCTCGCCGATCGCCACACCGTGGCTCACGCCGACGCCTCGCAGCGTTGTCTCCATTTCACCCGTCTCCGATTGAGCGGCGGGCCCAGCCGCCGCGGTGGATGTCCGACTCGCCCGTGCGGGCGGACGCGTCACTGCCAGCTGAAGAGGGCGTCGTCGGCCTTGACGTCCCCGGACTCGACGACGTCGGAGAGGGAGTCGGGGGTCGCTTCGAGCGCCACGACCGGGCAGACCGGAGACTTGCCGGCGGCCTCCACGGCGGCCGGGTTCCAGCGGATGACCGCCTGGCCGCGCGTCACGGTGTCGCCCTTGTTCACGAGCAGCTCGAAGCCCTCGCCGTTGAGCTGGACGGTGTCGATCCCGAGGTGCGTGAGCACACCGTGGCCCTCACCGTCGACCACCACGTACGCGTGCGGGTGCAGAGAGACGATCACACCGTCCACGGGGGCGACCGCCTCGGAGGGCTCGCGCACGGGATCGATAGCGGTGCCCGGTCCCACCATCGCGCCGGAGAACACCGGATCGGGCACTGCCGCGAGTCCGATGGCGTGTCCGGCAAGTGGGGACGTCACGCTGGTCATGGGGGCCTCCCAGGGGTGGAGCTTCGTCGTGTCGCCGTCACTACCTGTCGCGAACGGCGTACTGTCAGAAGGATATGTCACAGGATGTTCGGGTTCGCCCGATGTTGGTCCCGATCCGGCCTGCGTCCTTCGGCACGGAGACTAGTGGACTAGACCGGTGGACTAGACCATACGCGTGAATCGATTTGCCTGGGCACCACGGGGCCTGTACTGTCGTGACTCCCGCCAGGACGTGTCGTGTGAACTTCTCGCGAACAACCGATGGACGGGACTCCTCCTCCAGCAGTGCAACTCCCAATCTCCATCCTTTCCGCATGCCCTTTCGGCAAACGGACAGTGGTCGGAGAGACGGAAATCCACTGCTAGAGTTTGGACCGCCGGAAAGGGAAAGCGCGAAAGCGCAGAACCTCGAAAGCGCCGAGGAAATCGGACACGAAAGAGTCTGATAGAGTCGGAAACGCAAGAACACAGAACGAAAGCCCGGAGGAAAGCCCCAGTAAGTGTTACTGAGGGTGAGTACAAAGGAAGCGTCCGTTCCTTGAGAACTCAACAGCGTGCCAAAAATCAACGCCAGAAGTTGATACCCCGTCCACTTCGGTGGATGAGGTTCCTTTGAAAAAGACCTGTGAGGTCGCCTTCGGGTGATGCTTGCAGGCAACCAAACACAGCGAGGACGTTGTGGCGCGTCGGTCATATTCCGACATGACGTGCCCGCTCAACGTGTGTGTGCACCCGATTACGGGTAAACATTCATGGAGAGTTTGATCCTGGCTCAGGACGAACGCTGGCGGCGTGCTTAACACATGCAAGTCGAACGATGAAGCCCTTCGGGGTGGATTAGTGGCGAACGGGTGAGTAACACGTGGGCAATCTGCCCTTCACTCTGGGACAAGCCCTGGAAACGGGGTCTAATACCGGATACCACTCCTGCCCGCATGGGCGGGGGTTGAAAGCTCCGGCGGTGAAGGATGAGCCCGCGGCCTATCAGCTTGTTGGTGGGGTAATGGCCCACCAAGGCGACGACGGGTAGCCGGCCTGAGAGGGCGACCGGCCACACTGGGACTGAGACACGGCCCAGACTCCTACGGGAGGCAGCAGTGGGGAATATTGCACAATGGGCGAAAGCCTGATGCAGCGACGCCGCGTGAGGGATGACGGCCTTCGGGTTGTAAACCTCTTTCAGCAGGGAAGAAGCGAAAGTGACGGTACCTGCAGAAGAAGCGCCGGCTAACTACGTGCCAGCAGCCGCGGTAATACGTAGGGCGCAAGCGTTGTCCGGAATTATTGGGCGTAAAGAGCTCGTAGGCGGCTTGTCACGTCGGATGTGAAAGCCCGAGGCTTAACCTCGGGTCTGCATTCGATACGGGCTAGCTAGAGTGTGGTAGGGGAGATCGGAATTCCTGGTGTAGCGGTGAAATGCGCAGATATCAGGAGGAACACCGGTGGCGAAGGCGGATCTCTGGGCCATTACTGACGCTGAGGAGCGAAAGCGTGGGGAGCGAACAGGATTAGATACCCTGGTAGTCCACGCCGTAAACGTTGGGAACTAGGTGTTGGCGACATTCCACGTCGTCGGTGCCGCAGCTAACGCATTAAGTTCCCCGCCTGGGGAGTACGGCCGCAAGGCTAAAACTCAAAGGAATTGACGGGGGCCCGCACAAGCGGCGGAGCATGTGGCTTAATTCGACGCAACGCGAAGAACCTTACCAAGGCTTGACATATACCGGAAAGCATTAGAGATAGTGCCCCCCTTGTGGTCGGTATACAGGTGGTGCATGGCTGTCGTCAGCTCGTGTCGTGAGATGTTGGGTTAAGTCCCGCAACGAGCGCAACCCTTGTCCTGTGTTGCCAGCATGCCCTTCGGGGTGATGGGGACTCACAGGAGACCGCCGGGGTCAACTCGGAGGAAGGTGGGGACGACGTCAAGTCATCATGCCCCTTATGTCTTGGGCTGCACACGTGCTACAATGGCCGGTACAATGAGCTGCGATACCGTGAGGTGGAGCGAATCTCAAAAAGCCGGTCTCAGTTCGGATTGGGGTCTGCAACTCGACCCCATGAAGTCGGAGTCGCTAGTAATCGCAGATCAGCATTGCTGCGGTGAATACGTTCCCGGGCCTTGTACACACCGCCCGTCACGTCACGAAAGTCGGTAACACCCGAAGCCGGTGGCCCAACCCGTAAGGGAGGGAGCTGTCGAAGGTGGGACTGGCGATTGGGACGAAGTCGTAACAAGGTAGCCGTACCGGAAGGTGCGGCTGGATCACCTCCTTTCTAAGGAGCATATAGCCGACTGCGATCGAATGAATCGCACGGTTGCTCATGGGTGGAACGTTGATTATTTGGCACGGTTTCCGGATGGAATCACGAGTACTGCTTCGGCGTGGAAAGTGAGTCACTGACGGGGATCGTGCCTGGCACGTTGTTGGGTATCTGAGGGTACGGCCGTAAGGTCTTATCTTCGCGATGCCGGCCCCAGTGAACCTGGTCCTTAGGGATGAGGGTGATGGGTGGCTGGTCGTTGCTTGAGAACTACACAGTGGACGCGAGCATCTGTGGCCAAGTTTTTAAGGGCGCACGGTGGATGCCTTGGCACCAGGAACCGATGAAGGACGTGAGAGGCCGCGATAGGCCCCGGGGAGCTGCCAACTGAGCTTTGATCCGGGGGTGTCCGAATGGGGAAACCCGGCAGTCGTCATGGGCTGTCACCCATGCCTGAACACATAGGGCATGTGGAGGGAACGAGGGGAAGTGAAACATCTCAGTACCCTCAGGAAGAGAAAACAACCGTGATTCCGGGAGTAGTGGCGAGCGAAACCGGATGAGGCCAAACCGTATGCGTGTGATACCCGGCAGGGGTTGCGCATGCGGGGTTGTGGGAATGAGCTTGATCGGTCTGCCGGCCGGTCGGCGAGTCAGAAACCGTTGATGTAGTCGAAGGACATGCGAAAGGTCCGGCGTAGAGGGTAAGACCCCCGTAGACGAAACATCAGCGGCTTGCTTGCTCATCTCCCAAGTAGCACGGGGCCCGAGAAATCCCGTGTGAATCTGGCGGGACCACCCGCTAAGCCTAAATATTCCCTGGTGACCGATAGCGGATAGTACCGTGAGGGAATGGTGAAAAGTACCGCGGGAGCGGAGTGAAATAGTACCTGAAACCGTGTGCCTACAAGCCGTGGGAGCGTCGCTGTATGTGCTTGCACATACAGTCGTGACTGCGTGCCTTTTGAAGAATGAGCCTGCGAGTTAGCGGTGTGTAGCGAGGTTAACCCGTGTGGGGAAGCCGTAGCGAAAGCGAGTCCGAATAGGGCGATTGAGTTGCACGCTCTAGACCCGAAGCGGAGTGATCTAGCCATGGGCAGGTTGAAGCGGAGGTAAGACTTCGTGGAGGACCGAACCCACCAGGGTTGAAAACCTGGGGGATGACCTGTGGTTAGGGGTGAAAGGCCAATCAAACTCCGTGATAGCTGGTTCTCCCCGAAATGCATTTAGGTGCAGCGTCGTGTGTTTCTTGCCGGAGGTAGAGCACTGGATAGGCGATGGGCCCTACCGGGTTACTGACCTTAGCCAAACTCCGAATGCCGGTAAGTGAGAGCACGGCAGTGAGACTGTGGGGGATAAGCTCCATGGTCGAGAGGGAAACAGCCCAGAGCATCGACTAAGGCCCCTAAGCGTACGCTAAGTGGGAAAGGATGTGGAGTCGCAGAGACAACCAGGAGGTTGGCTTAGAAGCAGCCACCCTTGAAAGAGTGCGTAATAGCTCACTGGTCAAGTGATTCCGCGCCGACAATGTAGCGGGGCTCAAGCGTACCGCCGAAGTCGTGTCATTGCAGCAATAGGGCCAACGCCCGCTGTGATGGGTAGGGGAGCGTCGTGTGCCGGGTGAAGCAGCAGCGGAAGCTAGTTGTGGACGGTTCACGAGTGAGAATGCAGGCATGAGTAGCGATACACACGTGAGAAACGTGTGCGCCGATTGACTAAGGGTTCCTGGGTCAAGCTGATCTGCCCAGGGTAAGTCGGGACCTAAGGCGAGGCCGACAGGCGTAGTCGATGGACAACCGGTTGATATTCCGGTACCCGCTTTGAAACGCCCAATATCGAATCAGGCGATGCTAAGTCCGTGAAGCCGTTCCGGACCCTTCGGGGAAAGGAAAGTGGTGGAGCCGACGAACCAGACTTGTAGTAGGTAAGCGATGGGGTGACGCAGGAAGGTAGTCCAGCCCGGGCGGTGGTTGTCCCGGGGTAAGGGTGTAGGCCGAGGGGTAGGCAAATCCGTCCCTCATTAAGGCTGAGACCTGATGCCGAGCCGATTGTGGTGAAGTGGATGATCCTATGCTGTCGAGAAAAGCCTCTAGCGAGTTTCATGGCGGCCCGTACCCTAAACCGACTCAGGTGGTCAGGTAGAGAATACCGAGGCGTTCGGGTGAACTATGGTTAAGGAACTCGGCAAAATGCCCCCGTAACTTCGGGAGAAGGGGGGCCATCACTGGTGATCGGACTTGCTCCGTGAGCTGGGGGTGGCCGCAGAGACCAGCGAGAAGCGACTGTTTACTAAAAACACAGGTCCGTGCGAAGCCGTAAGGCGATGTATACGGACTGACGCCTGCCCGGTGCTGGAACGTTAAGGGGACCGGTTAGTGACCTTTCGGGGTTGCGAAGCTGAGAACTTAAGCGCCAGTAAACGGCGGTGGTAACTATAACCATCCTAAGGTAGCGAAATTCCTTGTCGGGTAAGTTCCGACCTGCACGAATGGCGTAACGACTTCTCGACTGTCTCAACCATAGGCCCGGTGAAATTGCACTACGAGTAAAGATGCTCGTTTCGCGCAGCAGGACGGAAAGACCCCGGGACCTTTACTACAGTTTGATATTGGTGTTCGGTTCGGCTTGTGTAGGATAGGTGGGAGACTTTGAAGCCGTGACGCCAGTCATGGTGGAGTCGCCGTTGAAATACCACTCTGGTCGTGCTGGATGTCTAACCTCGGTCCGTGATCCGGATCAGGGACAGTGTCTGATGGGTAGTTTAACTGGGGCGGTTGCCTCCCAAAGGGTAACGGAGGCGCCCAAAGGTTCCCTCAGCCTGGTTGGCAATCAGGTGTTGAGTGTAAGTGCACAAGGGAGCTTGACTGTGAGACCGACGGGTCGAGCAGGGACGAAAGTCGGGACTAGTGATCCGGCGGTGGCTTGTGGAAGCGCCGTCGCTCAACGGATAAAAGGTACCCCGGGGATAACAGGCTGATCTTCCCCAAGAGTCCATATCGACGGGATGGTTTGGCACCTCGATGTCGGCTCGTCGCATCCTGGGGCTGGAGTCGGTCCCAAGGGTTGGGCTGTTCGCCCATTAAAGCGGTACGCGAGCTGGGTTTAGAACGTCGTGAGACAGTTCGGTCCCTATCCGCTGTGCGCGTAGGAATATTGAGAAGGGCTGTCCCTAGTACGAGAGGACCGGGACGGACGAACCTCTGGTGTGCCAGTTGTCCTGCCAAGGGCATGGCTGGTTGGCTACGTTCGGGAGGGATAACCGCTGAAAGCATCTAAGCGGGAAGCCTGCTTCAAGATGAGTATTCCCACCTCCTTGAGAGGGTAAGGCTCCCAGTAGACGACTGGGTTGATAGGCCAGATGTGGAAGCCCGGTAACGGGTGGAGCTGACTGGTACTAATAGGCCGAGGGCTTGTCCTCAGTTGCTCGCGTCCACTGTGTTAGTTCTGAAGTAACGAACCGTGTCAATGCCCGGTTGGTCAACTTCATAGTGTTTCGGTGGTCATAGCGTTAGGGAAACGCCCGGTTACATTCCGAACCCGGAAGCTAAGCCTTTCAGCGCCGATGGTACTGCAGGGGGGACCCTGTGGGAGAGTAGGACGCCGCCGAACAATCATTGTGGGAAAGCCCCGCACCTTATGGTGCGGGGCTTTTCTGCGTTCAGGGGACGGTCGGTCCGCTCGTGGACTCCTGTAGGGTCAGGGGGCAGCGATTCGACCATTTCTAGCGTCACAGTGGAGGCCCCCGGGTGGAGGTCCAGGAGACTCGGGTTCAGACTGACCGAATTTTCACCATTCCGAACATCCTGAGCATGGCTCGCCTCGCCGGCGTACCCCTGTTCCTCTGGCTGATCCTGGAGGGCTACGACGGGTGGGCGCTGGCCGTCCTCATGTTCAGCGGGATCAGTGACTACCTCGACGGAAAACTCGCGCGGCGCTGGAACCAGATCAGCAATCTGGGGCGTCTGCTGGACCCCGCCGCGGACCGCCTCTACGTCCTGACCACGCTCTTCGGGCTGACCTGGCGCGGGATCCTGCCTCTGTGGCTGACCGGGCTGCTGCTCGCCCGCGAGGCAATGCTGCTGGTCATGGTGTGGATCCTGCGTCGGCACGGCTATCCGCCGCCCCAGGTGAACTTCCTCGGCAAGGCGGCCACCTTCAACCTGATGTACGCCTTCCCCCTGCTGCTGCTGAGCGACGGTACCGGCTGGTTGGCCTGGATGGCGTCCGTTTTCGGATGGGCGTTCGCGGGTTGGGGTACAACGCTCTATTGGTGGGCAGGAATCCTATACGTGGTGCAGGTCCGTCGGCTCGTGAAGGCGGATGCCACGGCCGATTGAGCTCACTCGGCGCCGGTTACTGACGCGGAGGAGTAGCGGAGTCACCGTCCGGGACGGGTGAGGTCGGCCAGACCGTCATCTCTCTAGGAGGACTCTTCCGACATGAAGGCCGTCGTGATGGCCGGTGGCGAAGGTACGCGGCTTCGCCCCATGACCTCAAGCATGCCCAAGCCGCTCCTGCCGGTGGCGAACCGGCCGATCATGGAGCACGTGCTGAGGCTGCTGAAGCGGCATGGACTCAGCGAGACCGTGGTCACCGTTCAGTTCCTGGCGTCACTCGTCAAGAACTATTTCGGTGACGGCGAGGAGCTCGGAATGGAGCTCACCTATGCCAATGAGGAGAAGCCACTCGGCACCGCCGGCAGCGTGAAGAACGCCGAGGAGGCCCTGAAGGACGACACCTTCCTGGTCATCTCCGGCGACGCGCTGACGGACTTCGACCTCACCGATCTCATCAACTTCCACAAGGAGAAGGGCGCACTGGTCACGGTGTGCCTGACCCGGGTGCCGAACCCGCTGGAATTCGGCATCACCATCGTGGACGAGGAGGGCAAGGTCGAGCGCTTCCTCGAAAAGCCGACATGGGGGCAGGTGTTCTCGGACACCATCAACACCGGCATCTACGTGATGGAGCCGGAGATCTTCGACTACGTCGACGCGGACGTCTCCGTCGACTGGTCCGGTGACGTCTTCCCGCAGCTGATGAAGGAAGGCCGGCCGATCTACGGCTACGTGGCCGAGGGCTACTGGGAGGACGTGGGCACGCACGAGAGCTACGTCAAGGCGCAGGCCGACGTACTCGAAGGCAAGGTCCAGGTCGACATGGACGGCTTCGAGATCTCCCCGGGCGTGTGGATCGCCGAAGGGGCCGAGGTGAGCCCGGACGCCGTCCTGCGCGGGCCGCTGTACATCGGGGACTACGCCAAGGTCGAGGCCGGCGTGGAGATCCGCGAGCACACCGTCGTCGGGTCGAACGTGGTCGTCAAGAGCGGGGCCTTCCTCCACAAGGCCGTCGTGCACGACAACGTGTACATCGGGCCGCACAGCAACCTGCGCGGCTGCGTCATCGGCAAGAACACCGACATCATGAGGGCCGCCCGGATCGAGGACGGGGCCGTCATCGGTGACGAGTGCCTGGTGGGCGAGGAATCGATCATCCAGGGCAACGTGCGCGTCTACCCGTTCAAGACCATCGAGGCCGGCGCGTTCGTCAACACCTCGGTGATCTGGGAGTCGCGTGGCCAGGCCCACCTCTTCGGTGCCCGCGGGGTCTCCGGGATCCTGAACGTCGAGATCACCCCGGAACTGGTGGTCAAGCTCGCCGGGGCCTACGCGACGACCCTGAAGAAGGGGGCGATCGTCACCACGGCCCGTGACCACTCCCGCGGCGCGAGGGCGCTCAAGAGGGCCGTGATCTCGGCCCTCCAGGCCAGCGCCATCGACGTGCGCGACCTGGAGAACGTACCGCTGCCGGTCGCCCGGCAGCAGACCGCACGAGGGGCCGCGGGCGGGATCATGATCCGGACCTCTCCCGGGGTGCCGGACTCGGTGGACATCATGTTCCTCGACGAGCGGGGCGCGGACCTCTCGCAGGCGCAGCAGCGCAAGCTGGACCGGGTCTACGCCCGCCAGGAGTACCGGCGAGCCTTCCCCGGCGAGATCGGTGACCTCCAGTTCCCGTCGAGCGTCTTCGACTCGTACACGGGCTCGCTGCTGCGCCGGGTGGACACCACCGGCATCGCGGATGCCGGGCTCAAGGTGGTCGTGGACGCCTCCAACGGCAGCGCCGGGCTCGTGCTGCCCAGCCTGCTGGGCCGGCTCGGGGTGGACGCGCTGACGATCAATCCCGGCCTCGACGAGTCGCGGCCGACCGAGACCGCGGAGTCCCGGCGGGCCGGACTGGTGCGGCTCGGGGAGATCGTGGCCTCGGCGCGGGCGGCCTTCGGCGTGCGCTTCGACCCGGTGGGCGAGCGGATCTCGCTGGTGGACGAGCGCGGACGGATCATCGAGGACGACCGGGCCCTGCTCGTCCTGCTCGACCTGGTGGCCGCCGAGAAGCGCAGCGGCAAGGTCGCGCTGCCGGTGACCACCACACGGGTCGCCGAGCAGGTGGCCGCGTACCACGGCACGCAGGTGGAGTGGACGACGACCTCGCCCGACGATCTGACGCGGGTGGGCCGTGAGGAGACCACGATCTTCGGCGGCGACGGCCGGGGCGGGTTCATCGTTCCGGAGTTCAGCAGCGTCTTCGACGGGTCGGCGGCGTTCGTACAGTTGATCGGACTGGTCGCGCGCACCCAGCTCACCCTGAGCCAGATCGACGCCCGCATCCCGCGGGCGCACGTGCTCAAGCGGGACGTGCCGACGCCGTGGGCGGCCAAGGGGCTCGTCATGCGCCGGGTCGTCGAGGCGGCCGGGGACCGGCAGGTGGACACCACGGACGGCGTGCGCGTCGTGGAGGCCGACGGGCGGTGGGCCCTGGTCCTGCCGGACCCGGCGGAGGCCGTCACCCACCTGTGGGCCGAGGGGCCCGACGACGCGTCCGCGCAGGCCCTGCTGGAGGAGTGGGGCGCGGTCGTGGACGGTGCCGGGGAGCACTGAGCGGCGAGCGGCCCCGTAGGGCGGCCGCGCACGATCGGGGGCGGGGCGGGCACGGGGAGTCACCCGGCCCGGCCCGCCGGACCGCGCATTGGATGTGGGCGGCGGCGACATGCGACGATGTGCGGCATGTCGCAGCCGCCCAACAACCGGAGTCCGGCCACGCCGCCCGCGCGCCCGGACGCGTCCATGTCGCTGCTGACGCACGTGATGGACCACAGCCTCGACGAGGGCTATGCGGAGGCGTCGGCGCGGCGCGAGGCGGACGGCACGGCAGGACTGCCGCGCACCCTCAAGGCCAAGATGGCGCTCGCCGCGGGGCTCGTGCTCGCCGCGATGGTCGTGACCCTCGGTGCGGCCCAGGCGCGGATAGCGGCGCCGGTGCTGGCCAAGGAGCGCCAGGAGCTGATCGACCGGGTCGAGCGGGCCGACGCGCACGCCAACGGCCTGGAGCGGGACATCGAGCGGCTGCGGACCGAGGTCGAGGACCGGCAGGGCGCGGTGCTCAAGCAGCCCGGCGGGGAGCAGGCCCGGTTGCTTGCCCTGCTGTCGGGTGCAACCGAAGTGCACGGTCCCGGCGTCAAGCTGGTGGTGGACGACGCGAAGGGATCTTCGTCGGGCGGCGGTGGCGGCCCGCGGGAGAGCGCCGGTTTCTCGGACACCGGCCGCGTTCGTGACCGGGACATGCAGCGGATCGTCAACGGGCTCTGGCAGGCCGGGGCGGAAGCCGTCTCGATCAACGGACAGCGGCTGACGGCTCTGTCGGCGATCCGGGCGGCCGGTGACGCGATACTGGTCGACAACAGGCCTCTGGTGCCGCCCTACGAGATCCTCGCGGTGGGGGACAAGAAGCGGCTCGGCACCACCTTCCAGGATTCCGTGGACGGCCAGTACCTGCACGTCCTTCAGGAGAGCTACGGGATCCGCTACACCCTGTCCGCCGTGGACGAGGTGAAGCTGCCGGCCGCGTCGAGCCTGACCGTCCGCACAGCCACAGCAGTAGAGCCGAAGAAGGGTGCATCGTGATCGCGGTACTGGGCCTCGTGGCCGGAGTGGTGGTCGGACTTCTGGTCCGGCCCGAAGTGCCGGCCGTGGTGGAGCCTTATCTGCCGATCGCCGTGGTGGCGGCGCTGGACGCGGTGTTCGGCGGCCTGCGCGCGATGCTGGACGGGATCTTCGTCGACAAGGTCTTCGTGGTGTCCTTCCTCTCGAACGTGGTGGTGGCCGCGCTGATCGTCTTCCTCGGCGACAAGCTGGGCGTCGGCTCGCAGCTGTCGACGGGCGTGGTCGTCGTCCTCGGCATCCGGATCTTCTCCAACGCCGCGGCCATCCGCCGGCACGTCTTCCGGGCGTGAGGCCGATGAGCAACGACAACACCCCGCCCGAGGAGCCCCAGGTTCCCGAGCGCCCCCTGGAGGGCGAGGCCGGCGCGCAGCCGCCGCCCGGGCCGGGGCCCGTGGAGCCGCAGCAGAGCGGGCGCCGGCGCCTGGCGGCCGGTCTGTGGCCGCCGCGGGTCACCCGGGCCCAACTGATCGTCGCGCTGCTGCTGTTCGTGCTGGGGCTCGGGCTCGCGATCCAGGTACGGTCCAACAGCGACTCCAGTGCGCCGCTGCGCGGTGCCCGTCAGGAGGACCTCGTACGGATCCTCGACGAGCTGGACGGGCGGACCAAGCGCCTGGAGGACGAGAAGCAGAAGCTGGAGGACCAGCGCAAGGAGCTGGAGAGCAGCTCCAACCAGGCCGAGGAGGCCCGGCGGCAGACGGTGGAGAAGGAGCGCCAACTGGGCATCCTGGCCGGTACCGTGGCTGCTCAGGGGCCGGGGATCACGTTGAAGATCACCGACACCAAGGGTCAGGTGCGCTCCGACCAGCTGCTGGACACCCTCCAGGAGCTGCGGGCGGCCGGGGCCGAGGCGATCCAGATCAACGGCGTGCGCGTCGTCGCGGGCTCGTACTTCTCGGACGAGGGCGGAGGGGTCTCGATCGACGGTAAGAAGATCACACAGCCCTACGAGTTCAGGGTGATCGGCAGACCGCAGGATCTGGAGCCGGCGCTCAACATTCCGGGTGGTGTCGTGCAGACCATGGAGAAGGAGCAGGCCACGGTCGCCGTCACACGGTCGGCGAAGATCGTTGTGGATGCCTTGCGGGCTGCGAAGCAGCCTGACTACGCTCGGTCGTCATCGTCGTGACGCGGGGCGGAACGTGGACAGGCTCACGTGGGCGGATGCCTGCGGGGGGTCGACGCACCGAAGTCGCGGTGCGTGGTGGAAACTGTCTGGTGGTTACGGACGTTGTGAGAATGTCCGGGTCGGCAGGTGTGTGCATGCAGAGTTCGTCCTGCCCCACGGGCGGGTCTGTTTCGGTCAAGGGGAATCGCCCGTGAAGTTGTTTGAGAAGTTGTTCGGCAAGAAGAACCGCGAGGAAAGCGGCGCGGCGCGTCACCGTGCGGGGCACGGTGACGGCGAAGGGCAGGGCGACCGCCCGCTCTTCCGCGACGAGGTGGCGGGCCCGGGTGACATTTCGGGCGCACAGGGTGCGTCGTCTGTTGACCCTGCCGGTTCCGGACGCATAGGTTTCGGTGACCCATCAACCTCAAGTGCGGGTGGAGGGTTTGCCCCCGACCCGTATGCCACCAATGCCTCCGCGGGGCAGCCGCGGCGCGAGGAGCCGTCCATGTCGGCCGAGCAGGTTTGCAGCAGGTGTGGCCACCGCAGCGATGCGGCGAGCCGTTTCTGCTCCAACTGCGGGGCGCCGCTGCGGGCGGGTCTGACGCCGGAGCGTGCTTCGGAGACCACGTCCACCATCTCGATCTCGGGCCTGGAGGCCTACGAGGCCGAGGTGTCGGGACAAGCGCACGTGTCGTCCTCGCTGTCCCCCGAGGCCCAGGCCGCGGTGGAGGCACTGCCCCCCGGTTCCGCCCTGCTGATCGTGCGGCGCGGCCCCAATTCGGGCAGCCGCTTCCTGCTGGACGGCGAACTGACCACGGCCGGCCGGCACCCGCAGAGCGACATCTTCCTGGACGACGTGACCGTCTCCCGGCTGCATGTCGAGTTCCGCAGGGGCCCGGAGGGCGGCTTCACCGTCGCCGACGTGGGCAGCCTGAACGGCACGTACGTCAACCGTGAGCCGATCGACTCGGTCGCCCTGCACAACGGCGACGAGGTCCAGATCGGCAAGTACCGGCTGGTCTTCTACGCGAGCCTGCGGGGCATCTGACCCTTCCCCCGGAGCCGCTCCGGGGGGACCCCAGGGAAGGTCCCATGCTGCGTACCCCGACCGGCGGTGCCCCCAAGAGCGGCACCGCCGGGTCCGCCGGGCGGCTGGTGAGCATCGGAACGGTGCTGACCATGCTGCGTGACGAGTTCCCCGACGTCACGATTTCGAAGATCCGCTTCCTGGAGGCGGAGGGGCTCGTCGAGCCCGAGCGCACACCTTCGGGATACCGCAAGTTCAGCACCGGTGACGTGGAACGGCTGGGCCGGATCCTGCGCCTGCAGCGGGACCACTACCTGCCGCTGAAGGTCATCCGGGAACAGCTCGACGCGCTCGACAGGGGTGAGCAGATCCGCATTCCCGGGCCCACGTCCCACGGAGAGGCGGTGGACCCGGCCGGTCCCGCCGCCCTGTACGGGGAGGTGGGCCGGGAGCGGCCCACCGTGGCCCGGGTGGGCCGGGCCGAGCTGATCGCCGCCGCCGAGGTGGACGAGGTGCAGCTCGTCGAATGGGAGTCGTACGGGCTCATCTCCGAGGTGCCGGACGGGGGGTTCGACGCCGAGACGGTCACCGTGGCCCGCCTGATCGCGGATCTCGGCCGTTTCGGGCTGGAACCCCGCCACCTGCGGGCCATGAAGGCCGCCGCGGACCGGGAGGCCGGTCTGGTGGAGCAGCTCGTGGCACCGTTGCGGCGGCACCGCAACCCACAGACCCGGGCGCACGCCGAGGCCACGATGAAGGAGCTCGCGGGGCTCTCCGTACGGCTCCACGAGGCCCTGGTGCAGACGGCTCTCGGGGTGCGGTTGCACTGATCGGACGGCCCCGGAAGGGGCCCCGACTACCCAAACCTGCCGAGCAGGTCCTAGGGTTGCTGTGTGAACGAGCTCGACGTTGTGGGTGTCCGGGTGGAAATGCCCTCCAACCAACCGATCGTGCTCCTGCGTGAAGTGGGAGGCGACCGGTACCTCCCCATCTGGATCGGTCCTGGGGAGGCGACGGCCATTGCCTTCGCGCAGCAGGGGATGGCCCCTGCCCGGCCGCTGACGCACGACCTGTTCAAGGACGTGCTGGAGGCGGTCGGTGAGGAGCTCACCGAGGTCCGGATCACGGATTTGCGGGAGGGCGTCTTCTACGCGGAACTGGTCTTCGCCAGCGGGGTCGAGGTGAGCGCGCGGCCTTCCGACGCCATAGCGCTGGCCCTGCGCACGGGAACGCCGATCTACGGCAGTGACGGCGTCCTGGACGACGCCGGAATCGCCATTCCCGACGAGCAGGAGGACGAGGTGGAGAAGTTCCGCGAGTTCCTCGACCAGATCTCGCCCGAGGACTTCGGTACCGGCCCGCAGTGAGGGCCGGGGTCGAGAGGGGCGCGGCCGCGGCGAAACGCGGGCCGCGTCGACCACCGGGAACTTTCAGCCCATTCGAGTAGCCTTTCCCCGCAATGGGGTACGGGAAACCACTCTCAGGGTGATTATCACTCGGCGTGCCGAGTGTGGCGATCGTTGACGCACCCCTGGTCACTGCCTACCTTCAAGGTGGCAGGTCAAGGACGGAGGGTCGGCGTGAGGATCACGGGCGACGGTACGACCGGGGGCACCCCCGCACGGAGTGACGGTGGGCCGTATCCGCTGCACGGCGGCGCGCAGGGTTCCGCGCACCGTCAGCCGGCTTCGACGCCGGTCGGACCGGTGAGCGACGCTCCGGCGCCCGAGCAGGTCGGCTACCGGGGACCGACGGCGTGCGCCGCCGCCGGGATCACGTACCGCCAGCTCGACTACTGGGCCCGTACCGGGCTCGTGGAGCCCAGCGTGCGGCCCGCGTACGGGTCGGGCACGCAGCGCCTCTACAGCTTCCGGGACGTGGTCGTCCTCAAGATCGTCAAGCGCTTCCTGGACACCGGGGTGGCGCTGCAGAACATCCGCACCGCCGTCCAGCACCTGCGCGACCGGGGTTTCCACGACCTGGAGCGCATGACGCTGATGAGCGACGGTGCCACCGTCTACGAGTGCACCTCCCCGGACCAGGTGGTGAGCCTGCTCCAGGGCGGGCAGGGCGTCTTCGGCATCGCCGTCGGCGTGGTGTGGCGCGACGTGGAGAACGCGCTGTCGCAGCTGCACGGGGAGCGCGTGGACACCGGGGAGACCCTGGTGGGCCACAACCCCGCCGACGAGCTGGCGGCACGCCGCAACCGGGCCGTCTGAGCGGCGCCGGGACGCCCGCGGCCGCATTGTCAGTGGCGTAGGGCAGCATCGGTGCCGTGAGAGCCGCGCCGACCATCCTGCACCTGGACATGGACGCCTTCTACGCCTCGGTCGAGCAGGCGTCGAAGCCGAGCCTGCGGGGCAAGGCCGTCATCGTCGGCGGGCTCGGGCCGCGCGGTGTGGTGGCCACCGCCTCCTACGAGGCCAGGCGGTTCGGGGTGCACTCGGCGATGCCGACCGCCCAGGCCCGTCGGCTCTGCCCGAACGGCGCCTACCTGATCCCGCGCTTCAGCCTCTACCGGGAGGTCAGCGACCTGGTCATGGGCCTGCTGCGGGAGCTGTCGCCGCTGGTGGAGCCGCTCAGCCTGGACGAGGCCTTCGTCGACCTGGAGGCGGGCGGCACGGCCTTCGACACGGCGAGCGCCCGGGCCACGGGGGAGCGGCTGCGGGCCGACATCGCGGCCGCCACGGGGCTCAGCGGCTCGGTGGGGCTGGCCGGGTCGAAGATGCTGGCCAAGGTGGCCTCCGAGGAGGCCAAGCCGGCCGGGCTGCTGGTGATCGAGCCCGGGACCGAGCGGGAGCTGCTCGCGCCCATGTCGGTGCGGACCCTGCCCGGGGTGGGGCCGGCCACCGGGGAGCACCTGCGGCGGGCCG
Organism: Streptomyces lavendulae subsp. lavendulae; assembly: GCF_002803845.1. GTDB lineage: Bacteria > Actinomycetota > Actinomycetes > Streptomycetales > Streptomycetaceae > Streptomyces > Streptomyces lavendulae. The sequence goes on from NZ_CP024985.1 coordinate 6,878,547, forward strand.
GGATCACCACGGTGGGGGAGCTGGCCGAGGCCGGCGAGGACGAGCTGGTCCGGATGGTGGGGAAGGCGCACGGCGTCGGGCTGTACCGGATGGCGCTGGGGCTGGACGACCGCCCCGTGGTCGCCGAGCGGGACGCGAAGTCGGTCTCGGTGGAGGACACCTTCGACGTGGACCTGCACGACCGGGTCCGGATCCGCTTCGAGGTGCAGCGGCTCGCGGACCGGTGCGTGGGGCGCCTGCGGGCCTCCGGGCACTCGGGGCGGACCATCGTGCTGAAGGTGCGCCGCTACGACTTCTCCACACTGACCCGTTCGGAGACCCTGCGGGGGCCGACCGACGACCCCTCGGTGGTCCGGGAGGCCGCGGCGCGGCTGCTGGAGGGCGTGGACACCACCGGCGGGGTGCGGCTGCTCGGCGTGGGGGTGACGGGGCTCGCGGACTACACGCAGGAGGACCTCTTCGCCCAGGTGCTCGGCGCCGGGGCGGAGGAGGGCGGAGCGGTCGCGGAGGGCGTCGCGCCGGAGGGCATCGCGCCGGAGGGGGACGTGCCGGACGGGGAGGAAGGGGCGGGGGAGCCGGACGGGGCCGGTGCGGCCGCCGGGACCGCCGGCGTGGCCGCTGCCGCCGGGGGGCCCGTCGCCGAGGCGGGCGGGCCGGAGGCGGCGGCCGGGCGGCACTGGCCGGCGGGGAGCGACGTACGGCACGCCCTGTACGGGCCCGGATGGGTCCAGGGCAGCGGGGTCGGGCGGGTCACCGTACGGTTCGAGCAGCCCGGATCGCCACCCGGGCGGGTGCGCACCTTCCGGCTGGACGATCCCGAACTGGAGTCCTCCGATCCGCTGCCCCTCGTGGGGCCGGCGGAGGGGGCGGTCTAGACCCGCTCGTCGGGCGGCGGCCGGTGGAAGTCGGTCGGCAGGGAGATGTCCAGGCCGTAGTGGTGGTAGAGCTGGAGCTCCTGCTCGGGGGACAGGTGGCGCCCGACCCCGAAATCGGGTGCATCCCTGATCAAGGAACGCTCGAAGGGCACGCGCAGGGTGTCGTCCACCACTTCGCTGGGCTCCAGGGGGACGAAGGCGTCCCGTCCGAAGAGGCCGGTCCGGACGGCGGCCCATTCGGGCACGCCAGTGGCGTCGTCGAGGTAGACCTCGTCCACGGTGCCGATCTTGGCGCCGTTGCGGTCGAACGCCTTGCGGCCGATCAGGCTGCGCGGATCGATGTCGGTCTGCACGGTCCCTCCGTACGGTCGCAGTGGTACAACTCGTGTGTAATGACTACGAAAGTGCATATCTGAAGAGGGGGCCACTCGGGGAGCCTCCAGATCCTCGCTGGTAGGCTGGGTGATGGCTGTTGACCCTGTGCGGGAGAGTCCTCCGAGTGAGCACGACGGAGGCGCCGAAGGAGCAAATCCTCCCCGGAATCTCTCAGGCATACGTACCGCACGTGGTGAGGCCACTCTGGAAAGCAGGGGCGGGTACCGGGCACGCAGTACCGGTTCCTCTCCTCACCGACGGTGAAAGCCGGACCTCAGGGGCGATCCCCACGAGGCCCGGTGAAGCTCTCAGGTTGAGATGACAGAGGGGGAGGCCGTCCGGGTGCCCGCGCCGTGGTGCCCCTCGCAGGTCATACGACCAGGAGGCCTCCGTCATGACCGCCAACCGCATTCCGCTCTCCCAGCTGGAGCGAGGCATCCCCTTCGAGCAGCGTCACATCGGCCCGGATGCCGAGGCGCAGGCGAAGATGCTCGCCCAGGTGGGCTACGGCTCCCTGGACGAGCTCACCGCCGCCGCGGTACCGGATGTGATCAAGACCGCCGAGGCGCTGAACCTGCCCGAGGCGCGTACCGAGGCCGAGGTGCTGGCCGAGCTCCGCTCGCTGGCCGACCGCAACCAGGTGCTGTCGTCGATGATCGGCCTCGGTTACTACGGCACCTTCACGCCCCCGGTCATCCTGCGCAACGTCATGGAGAACCCGGCCTGGTACACGGCGTACACCCCGTACCAGCCCGAGATCTCCCAGGGCCGCCTCGAAGCGCTGCTGAACTTCCAGACCGTCGTCGCCGACCTGACCGGCCTGCCGACCTCCGGTGCCTCCTTGCTCGACGAGGGCACCGCCGCCGCCGAGGCCATGTCCCTGGCCCGCCGCGTGGGCAAGGTCAAGGGCGGTGTCTTCCTGATCGACGCCGACGCGCTGCCGCAGACCATCGCCGTGATCGAGACCCGCGCCGAGCCCATCGGGGTCGAGGTCGTCGTCGCCGACCTGTCCGACGGCATCCCGGCCGAGATCGCCGAGCGCGGCGTCTTCGGCGTGCTGCTCCAGTACCCGGGTGCCTCCGGCGCCGTCCGCGAGATCAAGCCGGTCATCGACCAGGCCCACGGGCTCGGTGCCATCGTCACCGTCTCCGCCGACCTGCTCGCCCTGACCCTGCTCACCTCCCCGGGCGAGCTGGGCGCCGACATCGCCGTCGGCACCACCCAGCGCTTCGGCGTCCCGATGGGCTTCGGCGGCCCGCACGCCGGTTACATGGCCGTCCAGCAGCAGCACGCCCGCTCGCTGCCCGGCCGCCTCGTCGGCGTCTCCGTGGACGCGGACGGCAACAAGGCGTACCGCCTGGCCCTGCAGACCCGCGAGCAGCACATCCGCCGCGAGAAGGCCACCAGCAACATCTGTACCGCCCAGGTGCTGCTCGCCGTCATGGCCGGCATGTACGCGGTCTACCACGGCCCGGACGGCCTGCGCACGATCGCGCGCCGGACCCACCGCTACGCCGCGCTCCTCGCCGCGGGCCTGACGGCCGGCGGGGTCGAGCTGGTGCACGGCTCCTTCTTCGACACCGTCACCGCCCGGGTCCCCGGCAAGGCCGCCGAGGTCGTCGCCGCCGCCCGTGAGGGCGGGGTCAACCTCTTCCAGGTGGACGCCGACCACGTCTCCGTCGCCTGCGACGAGACCACGCTGCGCGCCGACCTCGACGCCGTCTGGGCCGCCTTCGGCGTCAGCGCCGACATCGAGGCCCTGGACGCGACCACCGCCGACACGCTGCCCGAGGGCCTGCTGCGCTCGGACGACTACCTCGGCCACCCGGTCTTCCACCAGCACCGCTCCGAGACCGCGATGCTGCGCTACCTGCGCAAGCTCTCGGACAAGGACTACGCGCTGGACCGCGGCATGATCCCGCTGGGCTCCTGCACCATGAAGCTCAACGCGACCACCGAGATGGAGCCGGTGACCTGGCCCGAGTTCGGCCAGCTGCACCCGTTCGCCCCGGTGGAGCAGGCGGAGGGCTACCTCACGCTCATCACCGAGCTGGAGGAACGTCTCGCCGAGGTCACCGGATACGACAAGGTCTCGATCCAGCCGAACGCGGGCTCCCAGGGCGAGCTCGCCGGCCTGCTGGCCGTGCGCGCCTACCACCGCGCCAACGGCGACGAGGGCCGCACCATCTGCCTCATCCCGTCCTCCGCGCACGGCACCAACGCCGCCAGCGCCGTGATGGCCGGCATGAAGGTCGTCGTCGTCAAGACCGCCGACGACGGCGAGGTGGACGCGGACGACCTGCGCGCCAAGATCGAGCAGTACCGCGACCAGCTGGCGGTCCTGATGATCACCTACCCGTCCACCCACGGTGTGTTCGAGGAGCACGTCGCCGACATCTGCGCCCAGGTGCACGAGGCCGGTGGCCAGGTCTACGTCGACGGTGCCAACCTGAACGCCCTGGTGGGCCTCGCCAAGCCGGGTCACTTCGGCGGCGACGTCTCGCACCTGAACCTGCACAAGACCTTCTGCATCCCGCACGGCGGCGGCGGCCCGGGCGTCGGTCCGGTCGGTGTCCGGGCGCACCTGGCCCCGTTCCTGCCGAACCACCCGCTCCAGCCCAGCGCCGGCCCGGAGACGGGCGTCGGCCCGATCTCGGCCGCGCCGTGGGGTTCGGCCGGCATCCTGCCGATCTCCTGGTCCTACGTACGCCTGATGGGTGGCGAGGGCCTCAAGCGCGCCACCCAGGTGGCGGTGCTCGGCGCGAACTACATCGCCAAGCGCCTGGAGCCGCACTACCCGGTCCTCTACACCGGTCCGGGCAACCTGGTCGCCCACGAGTGCATCATCGACCTGCGCCCGCTGTCGAAGGCGACGGGCGTCAGCGTCGACGACATCGCCAAGCGTCTGATCGACTACGGCTTCCACGCGCCGACGATGTCCTTCCCGGTGGCCGGCACGCTGATGATCGAGCCGACGGAGTCCGAGGACCTGGCCGAGATCGACCGCTTCTGCGACGCGATGATCGCCATCCGCGCCGAGATCGAGCGGGTCGCGGGCGGCGAGTGGCCGGTCGAGGACAACCCGCTGGCCAACGCCCCGCACACCGCGGCGGCCCTGGGCGGCGAGTGGAACCACCCGTACAGCCGTGACGAGGCGGTCTTCCCGGGCGGCGTCACCGCCGCCGAGAAGTACTGGCCGCCGGTGCGCCGGATCGACGGTGCCTTCGGCGACCGCAACCTGGTCTGCTCGTGCCCGCCGCTGGACGAGTACGACAACTGAGTCCCGTGACACGGTGAAGGGGCCGGTCCCGGAGCGTGAGCTCCGGGACCGGCCCCTTCACGTGGTCCTTCCTCGTGCCGGCTCGGTGCAAGGTGGCCTAGGCCACCGCGAGCGGGCGGTGCGGAGCGATGATCTGGCCGTCCGGCAGCAGCTCACCGGTGTCCTCGAAGAGAAGGACCCCGTTGCACAGCAGGCTCCAGCCCTGTTCCGGGTGGTTGGCCACCGGGCGCGCGGCCTCCCGGTCGGCGGACTCTGATGACGGGCAGGCAGGCTGGTGCTGGCACATGGATGCGTTCTTTCGCTGCGGTGTGGTCTGTTCGCTACGGCTCGATGCGTGATTCATGGCCGTCCCCCTGGGTCGTCCCCGCGCATGCGGGGAGGATGTCCTCAGTCTTCCCCCACGACGGCTGCTTCGCAGGTATTTCCCGGCAGCTGTCCTCATGGATTGAGGACGCATCACTCGTGCGGGCGGTTCAAGCCAACTCCCCTGTCATTTCGGATGGTTCGCGGGTGGTCCGGGCGGACTAGGCCGAATGGGCAACCCGGGCCGCCCCGAACAGGCCAACGGCGTGACGGTGCCTCAGGCGGCCGGGGCGGCCAGTGAGGGCGGGACGGGCGGGGCCGACCGGGTGAGCCGGTGGGTCAGCACGGGCAGCAGTTCCGATACGGGGTGGGGCCGGAACGCGGCGATCCCGGGTGGCGCCGGGGCCAGGGGAACCAGCAGGTCCGCGGCGGCGGGCAGGCCGGCCGCGGCGTCGGCGCCGACCGCCCCGTGCAGCCACAGCGTCAGCATGTACAGCTCCGGTACGGACAGCAGCCGGGGCTGGTAGTTCTTGCCGAGCGACTCGGCCTGGCGCAGGGCGCGTTCGGTGGCGGCGACGTAGGGCCCCTCGAAGAAGTGGGAGAAGGCCCACCCGTCCGGGGTCAGCCGGGTGTCGGCCGCGGCGACGAAGCGGTCGCCGCTGCGGATCAGGAACCGCCATCCGGTCAGCCGGGTGCGCGGCGGCCGGCCGCCCGCCGGGCGGCCGGACCCGTCGAGCCGGTCGAGCACGTGCACCGGGAGCGGGAGTTCGGCGGTCACCGGCCCTTGGAGCTGGCGCAGGGACGGAGTGTGCGCCTCGTGGACGGCGGTGGGGGAACCGAGTGCCGCGAGGACGCTGCGCAGGGCGGGCGCGGGAGCCGGGGGAACATGCAGCGGCATGGTGGGTCGCCTCTCACTTGGGAGACCTGTGGTACGGGGGAAGGTGCGGACGGCGCTGTCGCATTCTGGGGTCAGAGGGGGGCTGAGGGGCAATGGCCGCGCGCCAACTCTCTGCCTCGTTTGCGGAGTTTATACGACATGTGTTCACGCGGTGTTTCGGCTACCTGTCCTGGCTATTGCCGACAAGGCGCTTACCGGCCCCGCTGTCATGCTATTCATGCCGGTTGCACGCGAACGGGTCGCGCTGACCTCGGAGGTTACCCGAAGGGCGCTCGGCTGGAAAGCGCCTGTTATCGGGAATCGGCACAGTCGACGCGGAATTTGCATACGGCGAGTTGCCAGGTGAATGTGCCGAAGCGCCCATCTGGCCATACCGGCGCGCGCTCCCCGGCGGACCGCCCGGCGCGGCGTTATCGATCACGGGGATGGGCATCATCGACCGTGACGCGCGCCCGGGTGCACCGTTCCGGGCCACACGAGGAGGGACGCTTCGATGGGGGAGAAGGTCGTGGCAGGAGGATTCGACCTGTCCGATCGGCATCGGTATCGGAGGAAGCTCCACGAGTGCCTGGAGGGACTGGAGCGTCTTCTGGCGGAGAAGAGGTTCGATCGGCCCAAGAACATGATGGGTCTGGAGATCGAGCTGAATCTCGCGGGTGCCGACGGTTTGCCGCGCATGGTGAATGCACAGGTACTGGAGCGGATTGCGAGCCCCGATTTCCAGACCGAACTCGGAATGTTCAATCTGGAGGTGAACGTACTCCCGCACCGTCTCGGCGGCCGGGTATTCGACCAGCTCGCGGAAGAGCTGAGCGCGGGGCTGCACTACGCCCACCGGCAGGCCGCGGAGATCGACGCGGGTGTCGTGATGATCGGCATCCTGCCCACGATCTCGCGGTCCGACCTCGCCCTGGCCAACCTCTCGGCCGTGGACCGCTACTCGCTGCTCAACGAGCAGATCCTGATGATGCGCGGCGAGGACTTCACCCTCGACATCGACGGGGTGGAGCGGCTGACCTGGAGCACCGGGTCGATCGTGCCGGAGGCCGCCTGCACCTCCGTACAGCTGCACCTCCAGGTGACCCCGGCGCGGTTCGCGCACGTGTGGAACGCGGCGCAGGCGGTGACCGCCGTGCAGATAGCCGTGGGCGCCAACTCGCCGTTCCTCTTCGGGCGGGAGCTGTGGCGCGAATCGCGTCCCCCGCTGTTCACCCAGGCCACCGACACCCGGCCCCCGGAGCTCCAGGCGCAGGGGGTGCGGCCGCGCACCTGGTTCGGGGAGCGGTGGGTGGACTCGGCGTACGAACTGTTCGCCGAGAACGTCCGCTTCTTCCCCTCCCTGCTGCCGATCTGCGACGAGGAGGAGCCGCTGCGGGTCCTCGCGGAGGGCGGCGTCCCGAGCCTGCAGGAGCTGGTGCTGCACAACGGCACGGTCTACCGCTGGAACCGCCCCGTCTACGGGGTCGCCGACGGGGTGCCGCACCTGCGCGTGGAGAACCGGGTGCTGCCGGCCGGGCCCACCGTGGCCGACGTCGTCGCCAACGCCGCCTTCTACTACGGGCTCGTACGGACCCTCGCGGACGAGCAGCGCCCCGTGTGGACCCGGATGCCGTTCGCGGAGGCGGAGGCCAACTTCGACGCGGCCTGCCGCTACGGGATCGACGCGCGGATCCGCTGGCCGCGCCGCGGCCGGGCCGGGGGACTGGTGAGCGTGCCCGCGGTGCGCCTGGTGCTGGACGAGCTGCTGCCGATGGCCGCGGCCGGACTGGACGCCTGGGGGATCGAGCCCGCCGACCGGGACCTGTACCTCGGGATCATCGAGGAGCGCTGCCGGCGCCGGGTGAACGGGGCGACCTGGCAGGTGGACACCTACCACCGGGCGCTCGCCGGCGGGCTGGAGCGGGACGCCGCCCTGGCGGCCACCACCCGCCGCTACAGCGAGCTGATGCACAAGGGCGACCCGGTCCACACCTGGCCCGTCGGCCTGGAGGAGCAGGAGGTGGACGCCGCCGGGGCCGTCCGGCGCTGACCGGTGATCCGCTCCGGCACCCGAGGAGGCAGTATGGGGTGGTCGGAACAGGATGACGCGGTGGGTTCGCGGGACGGGAGTCGGGCGTGCGGGCGGAGCCGGAGCCGATGGTCGGGGAACTGCGCGGGGACGGGCGGCGCGGCCTGCTGCGGACCGAGACGCTGCTCGTGCTCGCGCTGTCGCTGGGCGCGAGCGGGGTCTCGGCGCTGATCAGCTTCATCGGTTCGCTGACCAAGCCGGGCGGCCTCAAGGACCAGGCGGCCACGCTGAACGGCTCGTACGCGCCCGGGCGGCCCTGGCTGGACCTGGCCTGGCAGCTGTTCGGGATCGCCTCCGCGCTGGTCCCCGTCCTGCTGGTCGCGCACCTGCTGACCCGCGAGGGCGTGCCGGGGCTGCGCGTCCTGGGCTTCGACCGGACCCGGCCCGGGTGGGACCTGGCCCGGGGCGCGCTGGTCGCCGCCGGGATCGGGAGCGCCGGACTGGCCTTCTACCTGGCGGCGCGGGCCTCCGGCTTCAACCTGACGGTGGTGCCGGAGGCGCTGCCCGACGTGTGGTGGAAGTTCCCGGTGCTGATCCTCTCCGCGGTGCAGAACGCCGTGGTGGAGGAGGTCATCGTGCTGGCCTACCTGCTGCGCAGGCTCGGCCAGCTGGGCTGGTCGCCGATGGCCGCACTGCTCGCCAGCTCCGCCCTGCGCGGCTCGTACCACCTCTACCAGGGCATCGGCGGGTTCATCGGCAACATGGTGATGGGCGTCGTCTTCGTACTGGCCTACCGCCGCTGGGGCCGGGTGGGCCCCCTCGTCGTCGCCCACACGCTGCTCGACGTGGTGGCCTTCGCCGGGTACGCGCTGCTCGCGGGGAAGGTGGGCTGGCTGCCCACCCCGTAGCCGCCGGGCTCACGGGGCGGTGAGCAGCTCGCCGTCGATCACGGTTACCGCGCGGCCGGTCAGCAGGGTCCGCTCGCCCGCGAGGGTGACCCGGACCAGGCCCCGGCGGGCTCCGCCCTGCAGGCCGGTCATCTCGGTGCGGCCCAGCCGGGCCGACCAGAACGGGGCCAGGGCGGTGTGGGCGCTGCCCGTCACCGGGTCCTCGTCGATGCCGTGGACGGGGAAGAAGCCGCGGGAGACGAAGTCGTAGCCGCGGGAGGGGTCCTCGGCCGGGGCGGTGACGATCACGCCGCGGCGGGCGTAGGCGCGCAGCGCCGCGTGGTCGGGCGCGAGTTCCCGCACGGTCCGCTCGTCGGCCAGCTCCACCAGCAGGTCGCCGATGTGGGCGGCCGTGTCGTGGAGCGAGACGATCTCGGCGCCCAGGGCGCGGGCGACCTCGGGGACCGGATCGACCGGGGTCAGCGACGAGGTCGGGAAGTCCATCGTGACCGTGCCGTCCGGGCCCGCCTCGGCCGTGAGGACCCCGCAGCGCGCCTCGAACCGGATGAGGCCCTTGGCCAGGCCGTTCTCGTTCAGTAGGTGGGCGGTCGCGAGCGTGGCGTGCCCGCACATGTCGACCTCGCCGGCCGGGGTGAACCAGCGCAGCGCCCAGTCGGCGTCCCCGCCGGGCGGCAGGGGCCGGACGAACGCGGTCTCGGAGAGGTTGACCTCGGCCGCGACCTGCTGGAGCCAGTCGTCCGTGGGGAAGGGCCCGTCGAGGACGAGGACCCCGGCGGGGTTGCCGTGGAAGGGGCGGTCGGTGAAGGCGTCGACGATTCGGATGCGCATGGACCGACCGTAGGGGGCCCGCGACGGCGCGCACCAAGGCCAATCCGGGACGACTGGCCTTGGTGCGGTAGATCAGTCGGCCGCGCCCGTTCCGCTCGACTGTCGAAGATAGGTTCCGATATATCGTTGACGCATCGCGATGGGTCAGCGATAGTGAAGGAGTCGAAGCGATATCCGCTACGGCAACCGCTACGACAGCGGCTGCGACGAGCGATGACGAAAGGAGCGCAGTGATGCGTTCACGTGGACAGCAGGAGCACGGACACGAGCACGGACGGGGTCACGGCCACTGCGGGCCGGACCGTCGGGAGGAGTTCAGGGGGCTGCGGGCCGCCTTCGGGCCGTTCGGACCGCCCTTCGGCGGCGGGCCCTTCGGTGGCAGGGGCGGCCGGGGAGGGCCCCGGGGACGGGCGCGGCGCGGTGACGTGCGCGCCTCGATCCTGGCGCTCCTCGCCGACCGGCCGATGCACGGCTACGAGATGATCCAGGAGATCGGCGAGCGCAGCGGCGGGGCGTGGAAGCCCAGCCCCGGTTCGGTGTACCCGACCCTCCAACTGCTGGAGGACGAGGGCCTCATCACGAGCGCGAGCGAGGGCGGCAAGAAGCTGTTCACGCTCACCGACGCGGGTCGCACCGAGGCGGAATCGGGTCCGGACGCCCCCTGGGCGGATGCCGGACGCGGCTTCGACTTCGAGGCGATGCACGAGGTCCGCACCGCCGGCGTCGGCCTGATGGAAGCCTTCGGGCAGGTCTTCAAGACCGGCTCGCCCGAGCAGCGGGAGAAGGCCCTCGCGGTCGTCAACGACGCCCGCAAGAAGCTCTACCTGATCCTGGCCGACGAGCACTGAGCCGGACGCCGGATGCCGGACCTCCCGGCACACGCACGGCGCGCCCCGCGAGATCGCTCGCGGGGCGCGCCGTGCGTGTGCCGGGGGCGGGGTCAGGCGACCAGGCCGGCCAGCCTGCGCAGGGATTCGTTCAGGGCGGCGGTCGCGGAGTCCTTGAGCTTGCCCGCCATGAGCGACACGGCGGCGCCCGTGAACTCGCCGTCGATGCGGACCGTGGTGGCGTCGCCGTCCGGGACGAGGGTGTAGCGGGTCAGCACGGCCACGCCCATCGGGCCCTTGCCGGTGATCGCGAGGACGCGCTGGTCCTCCAGTTCCGAGACGGTCCACAGGACCTCGGCGGGGAAGCCCATCATCTTCATGTTCTCGGCGAAGGTGGACCCGATCGCGAGGGTCTCGGGACCGCCCTTCGGGAAGTCGGTGTGGGTCATGCTCCACTGCCCGTACGCGCCCCAGTCGGTGAGCTGGTCCCAGAGCTTCGCGGCGGGCGCCTCGATGCGTGATTCCGCGGTGACTTCAGCCATGCGTCCACCCCTTCTCGTCGGGTTCGTGCGGCGGAAGGTAGTCCCGGCGGACGGAACATTCAATACTGACGACCTGTCAGAAAAGGTGGGTGCCGGACCGGCCGGTACCGACTGCGTCTCAACAGGCGTCACCAGCGTGACGCTCCTGACCGGCCCTGCCATGATGGCCCGATGCAAGCGTCAGGGAAGAACGCCGGACTGGGCCTCGCCCTCGTCTCGGCGTGTGCGTTCGGTGGTTCGGGTGTGGCGGCGAAGCCGCTGATCGAGGCGGGTCTGGACCCGTTGCACGTGGTGTGGCTGAGGGTGGCCGGGGCGGCTCTGGTGCTGTCCCCGCTGGCCTGGCGGCACCGCGCTCTGGTGCGGCGCAAGCCCCTGCTGCTCGCGGGCTTCGGCCTGGTCGCCGTCGCGGGCGTGCAGGCCTTCTACTTCGCCTCCCTGTCGCGGATCCCGGTCGGCGTGGCCCTGCTGCTGGAGTACCTGGGCCCGGCCCTGCTGCTCGGCTGGATCCGGTTCGTCCAGCGCAAGCCGGTGACCCGGGCCGCCGCGGCCGGTGCGGCGGTGGCCGTCGTGGGGCTGGCGTGCGTGGTCCAGATCTGGTCGGGGCTGAGCCTGGACCCGCTCGGGGTGCTCCTGGGGCTGGCCGCCGCCTGCTGCCAGGCCTTCTACTTCGTCTTCGCCGACCAGGGCACCGACGGGGACGACGTGCCCGACCCGATGGGCGTGATCGCGTACGGGATGCTCGTCGGCGCCGTGGTCATGACGGTGCTGGCGCGGCCCTGGGAGATGGACTGGTCCGTGCTCGGCGGGAACGCGCTGCTCGGGGACACCGAGGTGCCCGCCCTGGCCCTGCTGGGCTGGGTGGTGCTGGTCGCCACCGTGTTCGCGTACCTGACCGGGGTGGTCTCGGTGCGCAAGCTCTCCCCGCAGGTGGCGGGTGTGGTGGCCTGCCTGGAGGCGGTCATCGCCACCGTGCTGGCCTGGGTACTGCTGGGCGAACACCTCTCGACCCCGCAGATCGTGGGCGGCGCGCTGGTGCTCGGCGGGGCCTTCATCGCGCAGTCCTCGCGGCCGGCGCCGCCCGTGGCGCCGGATCCGGCCGTGCCGGCCCCCGAGACCGCCAGGGCGTAGGGCCGGGGCCGACTGGCCGGGGGCGGGGAGCCCCCCGTAAGGTGCTGGGCATGCCGTCGACCGTGCTTCCGCCTCCCGCCGCCTAGCGCGGGCGGCCTCCACGCGAACGAGAGACCCGCCCGGGGAGTCCCCGGGCCGGTGAGCGCTGCCCGCGAAGCGATGACCTGCTTCCCTCATCCTTCACGCATGCGCGGAGACACACGTGTCGAACCATTCGCCCGCTGCCGGGCGCAGTCTGCTGTACCTCGTCGTCGCCGGAGTCGCCTGGGGCACCGCCGGGGCGGCGGCCTCCCTCCTCTTCCTGGCCAGTGACCTCGGCCCGGTCGCCCTGTCGTTCTGGCGGTGCGCGGGCGGTCTGGTGGTCCTGCTGGGCGTGCTGGCCGTACGCCGCGCGGTGCGGGCGCGGCGGGCTCCGCGCGCTTCCCGGGCTGCCCGGCCTTCACCCGCCGTGCGGGCCCCGCGCGTCCCGGTGGTCTCGCTGATCGGGACGGGGCTGATGTTCACCCTCTTCCAGGCGGCCTACTTCGCCGCCGTCCGCGACACCGGCCTCGCCGTCGGCACCGTGGTGACCCTAGGGGCGGGGCCCGTGCTGATCGCGCTGGGCGGCCGGTACTGGATGGGCGAGCGGCTGGGCCGGGGCGGAACGGCCGCCGTCGTCGGCGCGCTGACCGGTCTGGCGGTGCTGGTGCTGGGCTCCGGCGGCGGCGAGGTGCGGCCGCTCGGGGTCGGCTGGGCAGTGCTGTCGGCCGCCGGGTACGCGGGGATGACCCTGCGGGCACGGTGGCTGGGGCGGCGCGGGGCCTCCGGGGACCCCCTGGTCACCACCACGTGGTCGGTGGCGGTGGGCACGGTGTGCCTGCTGCCGCTCGCCCTGGTCGAGGGGCTGCTGCCGCACGCCGCCGACTGGGGCCGGGTGTGCTGGCTGCTGGTCTACGTGGCCACGGTGCCCACCGCCCTCGCCTACGCGCTGTACTTCACCGGCGCCGCGTCGGTGCGGGCCGCGACCGTGTCGGTGATCATGCTGATCGAGCCGGTCAGCGCGGCGGCGATCGCCGTCGGGGTGCTCGGCGAGCGGCTCACCGGGGCGGTGGTGCTGGGCACCGTACTGCTGCTCTCGGCGGTGGGCGCGCTGATCGCGGCCGAGGCGCGCGGCCCGCGGGCCGGGTCCGGGGGCGGACCGGTGGCCCGGGGCGGCCCCGGGCCGGTGGCCGGGACCGCCCCGGAGCCTCAGAGCGCGGCGAGGTAGTCAGGAGCCGCCAGGCCGGGGGTCAGGTCGGCGGCCGGGACCGGGGTGCCGTACACCGGCGAGACCGGGACCACGCCCGACCAGAACGGCAGGCCCAGGTCCTCCGCGTCGTCGTTCGGGCCGCCGGTGCGGACCTTCGCGGAGACCTCGGTCAGGTCCAGCCGGATCACCGCGGTCGCGGCGAGCTCCTTGGCGTTGGCCGGGCGGGAGTCGGCCGAGCGGCCCGGGACGACGTGGTCGACGAGGGCGTCCAGGGCCATCCGGCACTCGTCCTCGTCGGTGACCTGGTAGGCGATGCCGTGGACGACCACCGAGCGGTAGTTGACCGAGTGGTGGAAGGCGGACCGGGCCAGCACCAGGCCGTCCACGTGCGTCACCGTCAGGCAGACCGGCAGGCCCGGGTCGGCCTTCCCAGCGGCCAGCAGCGGGCGCGAACCGGTGGACCCGTGGACGTAGAGGGTCTCGCCCACCCGGCCGAAGAGGGTCGGCAGGACCACGGGCGCGCCGTCGCGGACGAACCCGAGGTGGCAGACGTAGGCCTGGTCGAGTATCGAGTGCACCGTCTCGCGGTCGTAGCGCGCCTTGGGGCGGCCGCGGGTCGGGACGGTGCGGTCGGTGGGTTCGTATGCGGTCGGGGCGGCGCTCATGGTGCGGACTCCGTTGTGCTAGTGCATAATGTCGTTTGTGCTAGGAGAGTATCGGATCACAGGCCGCCGCGCATCGGATATCGCGGCGAGCATCGAAACGGGCGTCGGCTCCGGCGCGCTCGTGCCCGGGGCGGTGCTGCCGCCGATGCGGGAACTGGCGGGGGAGCTGGGCGTCAACCCCAACACCGTGGCCGCCGCGTACCGCACCCTGCGCGAACGCGGGGTCATCGAGACGGACGGCCGGCGCGGCAGCCGGGTGCGGGCGCGGCCCGCCACGGCACCGCGCGACTCCCTGCGGACGGCCGTCCCCGAAGGCGTCCGGGACGTCGCGGAGGGCAACCCCGACGTGTCCCTGCTGCCCTCCCTCGACGCGGCGCTGGCCGCCGCCGCCCGCTGGTACGCGCGGACGCCGGCCCTCTACGGCCAGGACCCGGTGCTCCCGGACCTGGCCCGGATCGCGCGGGCCGACCTGGACGCCGACGGGGTCCCGGCCGGACCCGTGGCCGTGACCTCGGGGGCGCTGGACGGCATCGAGCGGGTGCTGGCCGCCCACCTGCGGCCGGGCGACGCGGTCGCGGTCGAGGACCCGGGCTGGGGGGCCATGCTCGACCTCGTCCCCGCGCTCGGGCTGCGGACGCTGCCGATCGCCGTCGACGACGAGGGGCCGGTCCCGGCGGCGGTGGAGCGGGCCCTGGCCGAGGGTGCGCGGGCCGTGGTGGTGACGGCCCGCGCGCAGAACCCGACCGGCGCCGCGGTCGGCGCGGATCGCGCCCGGGAACTGCGGGAGCTGCTGGCCCGGCATCCCGGGGTGCTCGTCATCGACGACGACCACGGGCACGGCATCGTGGACGTGCCCCTGCGCCCGCTGAGCGGGGTGACCCGGCACTGGGCGCTGATCCGCTCCACGGCCAAGGCGTACGGGCCGGACCTGCGGCTCGCGGTGCTCACCGGCGACGCGGTGACCCTCGACCGGGTCCGGGGCCGCCAGCGGCTGGGGCCGGGCTGGGTCAGCCGCCTCCTCCAGCGCACGGTCGTCGAGCTGTGGACCTCCGGCGCCCTCGACAAGGAGGCGGTGGCGCGCTCGTACGGGCTGCGCCGGGACGGGCTGATCGCGGCGCTGGCCGAGCGCGGCGTACGGGCGCACGGGCGCAGCGGGATGAACGTGTGGGTGCCGGTCGCCGACGAGACGGCGGTGGTCACCCGGCTGATGACGGCCGGGTGGGCGGTGACGGCCGGGGCCCGGTTCCGGGTCGAGGCGGGGCCCGGCGTGCGGATCACCGTCTCCGGGCTCTCCCCGGCGGAGGTGGGCCCGCTCGCCGACGCGGTGGCGGCGGCGGTCCGCCCGGCGGCCGGCGGCCGCTCCGACTGAACGGCCGGCCCGTGCCCTCGCGCGGGCGCCGGCGCAACGGATCCGCCCCCGCCGCGGAGTGCGACGGGGGCGGGCGGCCGGTGGCCGGGGTGCCGGGGGCTCAGACGGGCTTGGGCGTGCGGGCGCGGGCCTGGGTGAGCGCTGCGCCCGCCAGGACGACCACGGCGCCGACCGGGGTGTTCCAGTGCAACTGCTCGCCGAGGATCAGGACGCCGGCGGTGGTGGCGATCACCGGGATGAAGTAGGTGACCATCTGCGCGGTGGTCGGGCCGATCTCGGTCACCAGCCCGTACTGCATCTGCAGGGCCATGCCCGTGCCGAGGGCGCCCAGGGCGATCACCGAGAGGGTCGGCCAGAGCGGGAAGCCGGTGGGGGCGGAAGTGAACAGGGCGCTGACGGCGGCCAGTTGCACCGTCGACACCATGAGCTGCGCTCCGGTCAGCGCCACCGGAGAGCCCGGGGTCCCCGCCAGGGTGCGGCGGACGTAGATCCAGCCGATCGGGTAGCAGAGCGAGGCCAGCAGGGCCAGTGCGGTGCCCTTGGCGTCGATGCCCGCGAAGCCCTGCCAGGCGCCGAGGACCGTCAGGACGCCGAGGAAGCCGAGGCCCAGACCGGCGAAGCGGCGGCGGGTGGGGCGGTCCTCGGAGAGGGCGACCAGCGACAGCGCCATGCCCCACAGCGGCGAGGTGGCGTTGCAGATCCCGGCCAGGGTCGAGGAGATGCTCAGCTCGGCGTACGCGAACAGCGAGAAGGGGGCGGTGTTCAGCAGGAGCGCCGCCACCGTGAGGTGGCCCCAGGTGCGCGCTCCCCGCGGCAGTGCCTCGCGCCGTACGAGCAGCACGGCCAGCAGGGCGAGGGCGCCGAACAGGACGCGGCCGAAGGCGACCTGGAAGGGCGCGAACGCCTCGGTGCCCACCTTGACGAAGAGGAAGCTGAAGCCCCAGACGACCGAGAGGAAGGCGAAGCGCAGCCGCCAGTCGAGACCGCCGGTGCCGGTGGCGGCCGCCGTGCCGGACGCCGGGGTGGCCGCCGGGGCGGTGACGGGGGAGGGGGTGGGGGAGGGGCCGGAACGGGGCGGGCGGGAGGGGGCGGGTGCGCTCATGTGCTCACTCTGCTGCGCGGGACCTCGTAGGACAAGCGAGACTTCCTCCGGCTGACCGCGTAGCATCGCTTACATGTTGAACCTGGAGCGCCTGCGCACCCTGGACGCCCTGGCCCGCCACGGCTCGGTCAGCGGCGCGGCCGACGGCCTCCATGTGACCACGTCCGCCGTCTCCCAGCAGATGGCCAAACTGGAGCGGGAGGTCGGCCAGCCCCTGCTGGCCAAGAACGGCCGCGGGGTGCGCCTGACGGATGCCGGGCGGCTGCTCGCCGACCACGCCGCCCGGATCATCTCGCAGGTGGAGCTGGCCCAGGCCGATGTCGAGGCCCAGCGGGGCTGCGCGGTCGGGCAGTTGCGGATCGGGGCCTTCCCCACCGCGATGCGCGGGCTGCTGACCCGGGCGCTCACCGTGCTGCGCGCCGACCACCCGGACCTGCGGGCGATGGTGCGGGAGCGGGAGCCGGAGGAGGCCATGCTCGCCGTGGTGCGCGGGGACCTCGACATGGCGCTGGCCATCGACTGGCACAACAAGCGGATGCCGGTGCCGGCCGAACTGACCCGCATCCACCTGCTGGACGACGCCGTCGACATCGCGGTGCCGCAGTCCCACCCGCTGGCCGGCCGCACGGAGATCTCGCTGGCCGAGTTCGCGGACGACGACTGGATCTCCTGGAACGAGGGCCAGTTCTGCCACGAATGGCTGGTGTTCACCCTGCGCGGCACCGGAGTCGAACCGCGCATCGCGCACATCGCCGAGGAGCACCACACCCAGCTCGCCTTCGTGGAAGCCGGGCTGGGCGTGTGCGTGACGCCCCGGCTGGGCCGCGGGCCCGTGCCGCCGGGCGTGCGGCTGCTGCCGGTGTGCGACTCCGTGCGCCGTCACGTGTACGCGGTCTGGCGCGCGGACGCCGGCCGGCGTCCCTCCATCAGGGCGGCCGTCGCGGCGCTGCAGGAGGCGGCGGCCGCCGTGTAGGACCCCCGGGGGGCTCCGAGGCCGCGGGTCAGATCTTGCGGAAGTCCCAGGAGACGACGGAGTCCGGGGTGAGGCGGATCCACGCGTGGCGGCCGTCGTGCGGCATCTCCTCGATGCCGAAGTTCTTGACGGGGAAGATCCGTTCGGGCTCCGCCAGCTCGGGGCAGGGCTCACCGGTGCGCGGGACCTCGCCCACGAAGACGGCGCTGCCGGACAGTTCGACCCCGCGCAGCTCGTCGTACGACTCGCCGGAGTCCACCACCACCGAGATCCGCGGGTCCTTGCGCAGGTCGGCCCAGCGGCGGCTGCGCGTGATCGAGTACAGCCACAGCGAGGTGCCGTCCCAGGCGAACCACAGGGCCCCCACGTGCGGCCGGCCGTCGGGGGAGACGGTGGCCACCCGGCAGGTGCGCTGCTCGCGGAGGAAGGCGTCCACTTCCTCGTCGGTCATCATGATGCGGCGGCCCCGCCGCTGTGTTCCGGCCCCGAGCGTCTCGTCCATCGTGCCCCTGCCCCTTCACATCTGACTGTGTGTCAGGAATCATGCGGGCTCCGCCGCCACCACGCCAGGGGGAGCCATGCCGGAGTCCGATCCCGCCGCCACCGCGCTGCTCACCGTCGAGTGCCAGAACGGCGTCGTCGGCGAGGAGAGCGCCCTGCCGGAGCTGGCGAAGGAGGCGCGGGACTCCGGGACACTGGAACGGGTGGCCGCCCTCGCCGTCGCCGCGCGCGCGGCCGGCGTACAGGTGCTGCACGCCGTCGCCGAGCGGCGGCCGGACGGACTGGGGGCCAGTACCAACGCGCGGCTCTTCCGGGCCGCCGGGAGACTGCCGGTGCGCCAGCTGACCGGGAGCCGGGCCGTGGAGGTCGCGGCCCCGATCACCGTGACCGAAGGGGACCTGGTGGTCCGGCGGCTGCACGGCCTCTCCCCGATGGCCGGCACCGACCTGGACGCCCTCCTGCGCAACCTCGGCGTCCGCACCCTCGTCGTCACCGGGGTCTCCTCCAACATCGCGATCCCCAACACCGTCTTCGACGCGGTCAACCTCGGGTACCGGGTCGTGGTGCCCGCCGACGCGATCGCCGGGGTGCCCGCCTCCTGCACCGCCGAGGTGATCCGCAACTCCCTCGCACTGGTGGCGGAGATCACCACGACCGAGACCCTGCTCGCCCGGTGGACCCCGGCCCGCTGACGCCCTCCGGCGGCGCCCGGGCCGCCGGCCCGGGCCGTCCGGGTGCGGGGCCGGGCGAATGGATAGCCTGGGGCGATGCTTACAGAAGTGACGGCGACCCGCTATGTCACGCCCCTGCGTGAGGGCGGCTCGCTCCCGGGGATCGTCGAGGCCGACGATCTCGGCACCTACGTCATGAAGTTCACCGGAGCCGGCCAGGGCCGCAAGACCCTGGTCGCCGAAGTCGTGTGCGGGCGCCTCGCCCAGCGGCTGGGCCTGCGGGTCCCGCGGCTGGTGGGGATGCAGCTCGACCCCGTCATCGGGCTCGCCGAGCCCGATCCGGAGGTCCAGGAGCTGCTCAAGGCCAGCGGCGGGCTCAACCTCGGGATGGACTACCTGCCGGGCTCGATCGGCTTCGACCCGCTCGCGTACCAGGCCGACCCGGCCGAGGCGGGTCGCGTGGTCTGGTTCGACGCCCTGATCAACAACGTCGACCGGTCCTGGCGCAACCCCAACATGCTGGTCTGGCACGGCGACCTGTGGCTCATCGACCACGGCGCCACCATGATCTGGCACCACAACTGGCCCACCGCCCGGGCCGCCGCGGCCAAGCCGTACAACGCCTCCGACCACGTCCTGGCCCCCGTCGGCCCGGACATCGCCGCGGCCGCCGCCGAGCTGGCCCCGCTGGTGACCGAGGATTTGCTCACCGAGGTCACCGCCGACGTCCCCGACGAATGGCTGGTTGACGAGCCCGGTTTCGACTCCACCGACGCGGTGCGCCGCGCCTACGTGGAGGCGCTGCTGCCGCGCGCGGCGACGATCCACGAGAGGATCACCATGGAGGCCGAGGTCAGGCCGCGGTCCGGTCCGCCGGGCTGGCTCGCCGAGCGCCTGCCTCCCCAGTCCGACAAGAACGAGCGGAAGAGCGGCGACGAGTGACCGAGCGGGACGTGTTCGAGTACGCGCTGGTGCGCGTGGTGCCCCGGATGGAGCGCGGCGAGTGCTTCAACGCCGGGGTCGTCGTCTACTGCCGGGCGCACGCGTACGTCGCCGCGCGCACCCACCTCGACGAGGCCAAGCTCCTCGCGCTGGACCCGGGGGCCGACGTGGCCGGCGTCCGGGCCGCCCTGCGCGGGGTCGAGGGCCTGTGCGCGGGCGGCGAGCGGGCCGGACAGGCGGCCGGCGACGATCCGGGGCGGCGCTTCCGCTGGCTGATCGCCCCCCGCAGCACGGTGGTCCAGCCCGGTCCGGTCCACACCGGACTGACGGCCGACCCGGAGGCGGAGCTGGAACGCCTCCTCGACCTGCTGGTCCGCTGACGCCGGGATCGGCGGGACGCGCGCCGGGGTGCCGTTGACACGAGGTGTCACGGCTCCTAGCGTCTCCTCAGCTGAAGCTACTAAGCGGTTGCTCACCTTCGGGCGGCCGCTCTCAACGGCGAGGAGATCCAGCATGTCCACCACCGAGCAGCGCGTCGCGATCGTCACCGGGGCGGCCCGGGGCATCGGCGCGGCCACCGCCGTGCGCCTGGCCGCCGAGGGCCGTGCGGTCGCCGTACTCGACCTGGACGAGGCGGCCTGCAAGGACACCGTGGAGGCGATCACCTCCGCCGGCGGCCGGGCCCTGGCGGTCGGCTGCGACGTCTCCGACAGCGCCCAGGTGGAGGCGGCCGTGGAGCGGGTCGCGAGCACGCTCGGCGCCCCGACCATCCTGGTCAACAACGCCGGCGTGCTCCGCGACAACCTGCTCTTCAAGATGAGCGACACCGACTGGGACACCGTCATGAACGTGCACCTGCGGGGCGCTTTCCTGATGGCGCGGGCCTGTCAGAAGTACATGGTGGAGGCCAAGTTCGGCCGCGTCGTGAACCTCTCCAGCAGCTCCGCGCTGGGCAACCGGGGCCAGGCCAACTACGCCGCCGCCAAGGCCGGTCTGCAGGGCTTCACCAAGACCCTGGCCATCGAGCTGGGCAAGTTCGGCGTCACGGCCAACGCGGTCGCCCCCGGTTTCATCGTGACGGAGATGACCGCCCAGACGGCCGCTCGCGTGGGCATGGGCTTCGAGGAGTTCCAGGCCGCCGCCGCCACGCAGATCCCGGTGCAGCGCGTCGGCCGCCCGGACGACATCGCCAACGCCATCGCCTTCTTCACGGGCGAGGCCGCCGGCTTCGTCTCCGGCCAGGTCATGTACGTGGCCGGCGGCCCGCTCAACTGACCCGTCCACGAGAGGCAGGGCGTACGGCATGACGTACAACGGCATCGACAGCGGCAAGGTCGCTCTGATCACCGGCGCGAGCCGGGGCATCGGCTACGGGATCGCCGAGGCGCTGGTCGCCCGGGGCGACCGGGTCTGCATCACCGGGCGCAACGAGGAGTCCCTCAAGGAGGCCGTCGAGAAGCTCGGCGCGGACCGGGTGATCGGCGTGGCCGGGAAGGCCCACGACGAGGCCCACCAGGCCGTCGCCGTGGACCGCGCGATGGAGGCCTTCGGCCGCGTCGACTTCCTGGTGAACAACGCGGGGACCAACCCGGTCTTCGGGCCGATGGCGGACCTCGACCTCGGGGTCGCGCGCAAGGTCTTCGAGACCAACGTGATCTCGGCCCTCGGCTTCGCCCAGCGGACCTGGCACGCCTGGCAGAAGGACAACGGCGGGGCGATCGTGAACATCGCCTCCATCGCCGGCGTCTCCGCCTCGCCCTTCATCGGGGCGTACGGGATGAGCAAGGCGGCCATGATCAACCTCACCCTGCAACTGGCCCACGAGATGGCGCCGCGGGTGCGGGTGAACGCGATCGCCCCGGCGGTGGTCAAGACCAGGTTCGCTCAGGCGCTCTACGAGGGCCGTGAGCAGGAGGCCGCCGCGGCGTACCCGCTCGGCCGGCTGGGGGTCCCGGAGGACATCGGGGGCGCGGCGGCATTCCTCACATCTGCACAAGCGGAATGGGTAACTGGACAAACCCTCGTGGTCGACGGAGGCATGTTCCTCAATGCCGGAGTCCACTGACCGATAAACGGACGCATTTGCCTCCCCGAGGGAGGCAAATGCGTATCTAATATGCACGTAATCGGTCAAGTGCCTCACGAAACCTGCCCATTGGATTTGTGACGTACTGCGGTAGGGTCTGCCGCACCCCTGGCTGATCGAGGAGCGTGCACGTGTTCAACCGGACCAGATGCCTGCAGGTCTCTGCGGCCCTTGCGTCCATATCCCTGCTCGCCGGATGCGGTCTGTTCTCCGACGACAGCGGCGACAAGGCCAAGAGGATCGTCGTCGGCACGACGAGCGCCCCGAGCACCCTCGATCCGGCGGCGGCCTGGGACGGTTCCTGGGAGCTGTACCGGAACGTCTACCAGACCCTCCTGGCGTTCCCCACGGGCAGCACCAAGCCCCAGCCGGACGCCGCCCAGAACTGCGACTTCACCGACACGGCGAACACCGCCTACCGGTGCACGCTGCGCAAGGGGCTGAAGTTCTCCGACGGCGAGCCGCTCGACGCCAAGGCCGTCAAGTACTCCCTGGACCGGATCAGGAAGATCGACTCGAAGGTCGGCCCCAAGGGCCTCTTCAACTCCCTCGACAAGATCGAGACCCCGGACGCGCTGACCGTGGTCTTCCACCTGACCACCCCGGACGCCACCTTCCCCTTCGTCCTCGGCTCGCCGGCCGCCTCGCTGGTCGCGCCCAAGGAGTACCCGGCGGACAAGGTGCGCGAGGACGGCAAGGTCACCGGATCCGGCCCCTACGTCCTCACCTCGTACAAGGCGGGCTCCGAGGCGGTCCTGGGGAGCAACGAGACCTACCAGGGCTTCGCCAACCGCCACAACGACGGCGTCACGATCCGCTACTTCAAGAAGTCCGACGCGATGGTCGCGGCCCTGAAGGCCAAGGAGATCGACGCGACCTACCGAGGCCTCTCGGCCCCCGAGATCAAGGACCTGCAGAGCCCGGCCTCGCACAACGCGGGCGTCCAGGTCGTCGAGAACGTCGGCGCGGAGATCCGCTACCTGGTCCTGAACCCCAAGGACCCGCAGGTCGCCAAGCTCCCCGTGCGCCAGGCCATCGCCCAGATCGTCGACCGCGGCGCGCTGGTCACCAAGGTCTACCAGGGCACCGCCGAACCGCTGTACTCGATGGTCCCCAAGGGGGTCGTCGGCCACAAGACGCCGTTCTACGACCTCTACGGCCAGCCCAGCGTCGACAAGGCCAAGAAGATCCTCAAGGACGGCGGGGTCTCCACTCCGGTCGACCTGACCCTCTGGTACACCTCGGACCGCTACGGCGGCTCCACCGCGGACGAGTTCACCGAACTCAAGCGCCAGTTGGACGAGAGCGGCCTCTTCAAGATCACGCTGCGGAACAAGCCCTGGGTGGAATTCCAGGTCGGCTACAAGAACGGCGAGTACCCGGTCTTCGGCCGCGGCTGGTTCCCCGACTTCCCGGACCCGGACAACTTCATCGCGCCGTTCGTCGGCAAGGAGAACGCGGTCGGCACCCCCTACGAGCCCGCCACGATCGTGAACGAGCTCCTGCCCAATTCCCGCCGCGAGGGCGACCGCTCGGCCGGCGTCAAGGAGTTCGAGCAGGCCCAGCAGATCTTCGCCCAGGACGTCCGCCTGCTGCCCCTGTGGCAGGGCAAGCTCTACGTCGGCGCCCGCGAGGACATCGCCGGCGCGGAGCGGGCCCTGGACCCGCAGACCGCCATGCAGATGTGGGAGCTGTACCGCAAGACCAGCTGGTGACGTCCGCGGGCGGTGCCCGGGTCGCGGCGTTGTCAGTGGTCCCCGGTAGGTTCTGAGCAGTTGCACGAAGCAGTTGCACGAACTTGTACCGGAGGTTGTCGACGTGACCCAGATGCTGCCCGAGTCCTGGCTCCCCGTTCTCGGCGGGGAGCTGGAGCAGCCCTACTTCAAGGAGCTCACCGAGTTCGTCGAGAAGGAACGGGCGAACGGGCCGGTCTACCCGCCCCGCGAGCAGGTCTTCGCGGCCCTGGACGCCACGCCGTTCGACAAGGTGAAGGTCCTGGTCCTCGGACAGGACCCGTACCACGGCGCGGGCCAGGGGCACGGCCTGTGCTTCTCCGTGCAGCCCGGGGTCAAGACCCCGCCCTCGCTGCGCAACATCTACAAGGAGATGAAGGAGGAGCTCGGCCTGCCGGTCCCGGACAACGGGTACCTGATGCCGTGGGCCCGCCAGGGCGTCCTGCTGCTCAACGCGGTGCTCACCGTCCGCGAGGCCGAGCCGAACTCGCACAAGGGCAAGGGCTGGGAGAAGTTCACCGACGCCGTGATCCGCGCGGTGTCCGACCGCCCGGACCCGGTCGTCTTCGTCCTCTGGGGCGCCTACGCCCAGAAGAAGATCCCGCTGATCGACGAGGAGCGGCACGTCATCGTCAAGGGCGCCCACCCCTCGCCGCTGTCGGCGAAGAAGTTCTTCGGCTCCCACCCCTTCACCCAGATCAACGAGGCCGTCGCCGCCCAGGGCCATGAGCCGATCGACTGGCGGATCCCGGACCTGGGCTGACGCCACACCGCGCCTCGGCGCCAGGGGCGCCGCCTCCGGTTAGCTTCGTGACGACCGGACCGGAGCGGGTCCGGCGGAGTGAGCCGGAGGCCGCGTTGAGGGAGCAGCAGGAGGCGTCGGAGGACGCCGTCATGACCCGGATCGGCCAGGCGGTCATCCTGCTGCACGCCGGTGACCGCGAGGAGGCCCGCAACCGGCTCGGCGAGATCTGGTCCGAGATCGGCGAGGAGGGGGACGGCCTCCACCGCTGCACCCTCGCCCACTACCTGGCCGACGCCCAGGACGACCCCGGCGACGAACTGGCCTGGGACCTGAGGGCGCTGACCGCCGCCGAGGGACTCGCGGACCGGCCCCGGGAAGCGGTCCGCGCCTTCTACCCGCAGCTGCACCTCAGCCTCGCCGCCGACTACGTCAAACTCCGCAGGCCCGAGGCGGCCCGGGTACATCTGGCACGGGCCCGCGCGGCCACCGGGGGGCTCTCCGACGACGGGTACGGCAACGGCGTACGGGCCGCCATCGCCCGCCTGGAGCGGCGGCTCGCGACGGAGCCGGGGCAGGGTCCCCGGCCGTTCCCGGAGCAGTCCCCGTAGGCCCCGGGGGGGGCGGGCCGTGAGGCCGGGCCCCCGGGTCCCGCGGTCCCGCCCTGCGGCCCTGCGGCCCGCCCGGGCCGTTCCTCAGCTGTCGTGGACGCCCGCGCAGATGCGGGCCTCCGGGCTGTCCGGGTGCCACCGGCCGTGCCGCCTGCCCAGCGCGCACACGTCGGCCGGCCGGACCGGCAGCTCCCGCATCAGCTCCCGCGGTACCCGGGCGTCCTTCCGCAGGGGGTCCGGACGGCCCCCACGGCGACCCTCGGCGCCCCGGGCGGGCTTGCGGGGCTCCGGGATGTCCGGGACCGGGGGAGCGGCCTCAGCGCCCTCCGCGGCCCCCGATGGTGCCGGCGCGGCCGTGCGCGCCGTGCCCCGGGCCGCGGCCGTCGGGCCCGACGGCCGCCCCGCTCCGCCCGGCACCGCCCCCAGCGCCTCCAGCGCGGGCGCCTGGACGACCACCGGGAGCGCCCCCGGCCCCCCGCGCGGCTCGTACTGGGGCACCGCCCCGGCGGAGGGGGCCGTCGCCGGCCGCCCCGGACCGGGGCCCACGCTCACGCAGCCGGAGACGGTGGAGACGGCGGAGGCGGCACAGGCGGCCCCGAGGAGCAGTTTCGTCGAGGTTCGGGTTGGATGCACCCGCGCAACTCTGCTGTGCGAGGACCCCGTTGTGAAAACCCTGGACCGATATTCACCCCGCACGGGTGACGGGGAGGGGATGTCCGGAGGACAGGCCTACTCGCCCGTGACGCCGTCGATGTGCTCGCGCAGCAGGTCCGCGTGCCCGTTGTGGCGGGCGTACTCCTCGATCATGTGGGTGTAGATCCAGCGCAGGCTGAACACCTCGCCGCGGTGGTGGACGGCGGCGTCCGACACCTCGTCGAGGGAACGGCCCGCGGCCGCCTGGCGCGCCAGCTCCACCTCGGTCCGCCACACGCGCTCGGCGGAGGCCCAGGTGTCGGCAGCGGTGAAGTGGAAGTCGCCGTCCCGGTCCTCCCGGGTGCTGTACAGCTCGGGCAGGTCCTCGCCCAGCGAGATCTCGCGGAACCAGTACCGCTCCACCTCCGCCATGTGCCGTACGAGGCCCATCAGGCTGAGCCCGGAGGGCTTCAGCGGGGTCAGGCGCAACTGCTCCTCCGTCAGCCCGGAGCACTTCCAGGCGAGCGTCTCACGGTGGTAGTCGAGCCACCCGTCCAGCATGTCCCGCTCGCCGGCGGTGGTGGAGGGTTCGGTGCGGTGTGATCCATCGGATGTCATGGCCGTCATCCTGACCGAACACGCCCCCTCCCACCAGGGATTAAGCTGCCGCCATCCCATACGGCACATTTGAGGAGGCACCCGGTGAAGGTCGGCGTCATCGGACTCGGCGACATCGCCCGCAAGGCGTACCTGCCCGTCCTCACCACCCGCCCCGGAGTCGAACTGCACCTGCAGACGCGCACTCCCGCCACGCTGGAGCGGATCGGCGCGGTCCACCACGTCCCGCGCGAACGCCGCCACACCACCCTCGACGCCCTGCTCGCCGAGGGCCTCGACGCCGCGTTCGTGCACGCGCCGACCGCCGTCCACCCCGAGATCGTCGAGGGGCTGCTGCGGGCGGGCGTGCCGACGTACGTGGACAAGCCGCTGGCCTACGCCTACGAGGACTCGCGACGCCTGGTGGAACTGGCCGAGGAGCTCGGGGTCGGCCTCTTCGTCGGCTTCAACCGCCGCTACGCGCCCGGCTACACCCAGTGCGCCGACCACCCGCGCGAGCTGATCATCCTGCAGAAGAACCGGGTCGGGCTCCCCGAGGACCCGCGCACCCTGGTGCTCGACGACTTCATCCACGTCGTCGACACCCTGCGCTTCCTGCTGCCCGGCGAGGCCGACCACATCGACGTGCGGGCCGTGGTGCGCGAGGGGCTGATGCACCAGGTGGTGCTCCAGATGTCCGGCGAGGGCTTCACCGCCCTCGGCATCATGAACCGGCTCTCCGGATCCACCGAGGAGGTCCTGGAGGTCTCCGGACAGGACTCCAAGCGCCAGGTCCTCAACCTCGCCGAGGTCATCGACCACAGGGGCCAGCCCACGCTGCGTCGGCGCGGGGACTGGGTGTCCGTGGCCCGCCAGCGCGGCATCGAGCAGGCCGTGGACGCCTTCCTGGAGGCCGTGGAGGCCGGCAAGGTGCTCAGCGCCCGGGACGCGCTGCTGACCCACGAACTGTGCGAGCGGGTGGTGCTGACGGCTCTGGAGCAGGCCTCCCGGGCCTGACCGCCCGGGCGCCGCGGAGCGCGCAGTACGCCGCCAGCGCGAGGACCGCGGCGCCCCCGGGCCAGTTCCCGAAGCGCACGAAGAGGGTGGTGCCCCGGGCGAGCGGCAGCTCGTACACGGCCGCCGTGCTCGCCGACGTGGACAGGGCCGGGCCGATCCGCCCGCCCGAGGGGCCGTACACGGCGCTGACGCCGGTGAGGGTGGCGTGCACGAAGGGACGGCCGTTCTCGGCCGCGCGCAGCGCCCCCAGGGAGGCGTGCTGGGCCGGAGCCCAGCTGTGCTGGAAGGTGGAGGTGGAGGACTGTGCGACCAGGACCGCCGCACCCATCCGGGTCAGCTCCCGGCTCATGTCGGGGAAGGCCGACTCGAAGCACACCAGCGGGCCGATCCGGGTGCCGTCCGGCAGCCCCATGACCACCGGGGCGGCGCCGCGCACCCGGTCCTCGCCGGCCGCCTTGCCCACCGAGGTGGCCCACCCCAGCACCGCGCGGGCCGGCACGTACTCGCCGAAGGGCACCAGCCGCATCTTGTCGTACCGCTCACCCGTCGGTCCCTGCGGGCCCACCAGCACGGAGCTCTTGTAGATGCCGGGCCGGTCCGAGCGCCGGGCGTCCACATTGACCAGCAGCGGGGCCCCGACCCGCGCGGAGAGGGCGGCCAGCCGCCGGGACAGGTCCGGCCGGGCCGCCAGGTCCGCGCCGACGCTGCTTTCGCCCCACACCACCAGGTCCACCCGCCGCCCCACCAGCGTTCCGGTCAGCCGCTCCTGCGCGTCGAACCGCCGCTGGGCCGCATCGGCCGCCGCCGACGCCGCAGTCGCAGTCGCGGTCGTGCCGGTCGTCCCCGTCGTCCCCGTCGTCCCGGCCGTCGTCGGGCCGGAGGCCCCGTCCGGGCCGTCCCCCATCAGGCCCGGCTGCACCACGGCCACCCGCAGCACGCCGCCCGAGTCCTCCGGGCGCGGCAGCCACAGCCACACCACCCCCGTCAGCACCGCGCACCCCGCCACGGCGGCCACCGCGGGAACCCGCGCGCGGGGTACGGCGACCAGCAGTACCAGGGCGCAGTTCACCGCCACCACCAGCAGGCTCACCAGCCACACCCCGCCCACCGAAGCCAGCCGCAGCGCCGGCGGCACCTGCCACTGACTGGCCCCGAGCAGCCCCCACGGCCCGCCCAGCCCCTGCCAGGACCGGGCCAGCTCCGAGAGCAGCCACCCCGCCGGTACGAGGACCAGCGCGGCCGCCGCCCGCCACCCGTGCGGCGCCCCGCCGAGCAGCTCCCGCACCAGCAGCGCCCAGGGGATCCACAGCACCCCCAGCAGCAGCGCCACCGGCAGCAGGAACACGTGCAGGCTGGGCAGCAGCCAGTGGTGCACCGCCACGATGAACCCGGCGCCCCCGAGCCAGCCCTCCAGGGCGGCCCGCCGCCCGGTGGGAGCGGAGCGCAGCAGCAGCATCCAGGGCACGAGAGCCACGTAGGCGAACCACCAGAGCGCCGGGGCGGGGAAGGCGAGGCAGGGCAGTGCCCCGGCCGCCACCGCCCCGGCCGCACGCCACCACCGGGTCCGCTCCGTGACCAATGCGCACCTCCGCTTCCAGTGTGGGGCCCGGGGCCCCGGCCTTCATTCCGAGAGGCGGCGCCACTTCTCGTGCACGGTGACCCCGCTCAGGCGCCAGCCCTCGGCGGTGCGGGCCAGCTCGAAGGCGTAGCGGCCGGCGGCGACGAAGTTCGGGGCGGTGACCGTCCCGTCGAAGTCCTCGCCCGCCAGCCGCATCGGGTTCAGGAAGTCGGCCCGGACCCGCGCCGTGTCCCCGGGGGAGCCGCCCTCGTCCGCCAGGCGGACCAGCCGGTTGACGATCAGGTGCTGGCGCACCGGGAACAGGGGCATGGTCCGCCGCAGCCAGTCCGCGACCTCCCCGGCGGGCCCTTCGATGCCGCCCGCCGAGCGGTAGTCGGCCCGTCCATCCGGGGTGAACAGGGCGCGGTAGCCGGGCCAGTCCCCGTCGTCGACGGCCGCCGCGTACCCCGAGACCACCTCGTCGATGGCCAGCCGGTCCATTACCGTCGCCAGGTCCACACGCTGCGTCATCGGGACAGTGTGGGGCTGCGGGGCCGCCAGGCCAAGGGGCGTGCGGCCACCGGATGGCCGACGGACCACCGCCCGGGCGGGTTCCCGGAGTCGCTGCGCGCCGGTGATCGGACCCGCGACGTCCGCCGGGCGGTGTCCGGGCGGCTCGGGTGACGGCCGTCAGCGCCCGGGACGCGCCTCCCGCTGCCGGACCACCACCAGGAACGCGTCACTGGCCAGGTCCATCACCACCTCCGCCGGCACGCCCTCGCGCGTCCGCTGCGCGGCGTACTCCTCGGCCGGCCAGCTCCCCCTCGGACTTCCGGCCGGAAATCGTTCCAGTACCACACGGCTCATGGGACACCCCCTGATGCTGTTCCTGTCTCCGGGCACAACGACGCGGAGGCCGCCCGGGAACGTTCCCGGACGGCCTCCGATTCACCGCGAGGGGGTGAGCGGCGCCGGTGCTAGGAGCCCGACTCGCCGGCGTGGGGGCTGAGCACACCCGCGCCGATCAGGGCGAACAGCACGATGCCGAGCAGGATCCGGTAGATCACGAAGGGCATGAAGCTCTTGGTGGAGATGAACTTCATGAACCACGCGATGACGGCGTAGCCGACGAAGAAGGCGATGACCGTGGCGAAGATCGTCGGACCCCACGTGATGTGGCCGGGGCTCTCGATCACGTCCTTGATCTCGAAGGCACCCGAGGCCAGCACGGCCGGGATCGCGAGGAGGAAGGAGTAGCGGGCCGCGGCCTCGCGGGTGAAGCCCAGCAGCAGACCGCCGGAGATGGTCGCGCCGGAGCGGGAGACGCCCGGGATCAGGGCCATCGCCTGGCAGGCGCCGAAGATGAGGCCGTCCTTGACGCCCAGTTCCTTCAGCGTCTTGCGCTGGTGGACGACCCGGTGGCGGCCGCCCTGCTCGTCGCGCGAGGCGAGCCAGTCGGCGAAGCCGAGGATCAGACCCATCACGATCAGGGTGGTGGCGGTCAGCCGCAGGTCACGGGCGGGGCCCTCGATCTGGTCCTTGAACAGCAGGCCCAGCACGCCGATCGGGAGCGATCCGACGATGACCAGCCAGCCCATCTTGGCGTCCTGCTCGGAGCGCAGCGCCTTGGTGAACAGCGAGCGGAACCAGGTGGAGATGATCCGCGCGATGTCCTTGCGGAAGTAGATGAGGACGGCGGCCTCGGTGCCGATCTGGGTGATGGCCGTGAAGGCCGCACCGGGGTCGTGCCAGCCGGCGAACGCCGCGGTCAGCCGCAGATGGGCGCTGGAGGAGATCGGGAGGAACTCCGTAAGCCCCTGGACGAGACCGAGGATTAGGGATTCGAACCAGCTCATGTCGGGGTGCGCTCGTCCTTGTGATCGTCGGGCAGTTCGGGTCCGATGCTAGGGCCCGTGCGGAGCGGCCGTGACCACAGGGGGGTGAACAGCCCGCGGCCGGTGCGCGGGAGCCTCCGAGGCGGGGGGCGCGAGGCGGTGCCGCTTGCGCCAGGCGACCGCGCCGGCGACCACGGCGGACAGCGCGATGAACCCGGACGAGACGAGGAACGCGGGCGATCCGGGCGAGGCCGCACTGGCCCCCGCGATCACGTAGGCGGCGGTGTTGGGGACCGTGCCGAGCGCCGTGGCGAGGAGGAAGGGCAGCCAGCCGCAGCGGGACACCGCCGCGAGGTAGTTGGCCGCGGCGAACGGCACGCCGGGGAAGATCCGCACCGCGAGCACGGACCGGAAACCGTGCCGGTTCAGCTGGCCGTCGGCAGCCAGCAGCCAGCGTCCGCGCAAGTACGGGCGCAACGCCTCCTGCCCCAGGACCCGTCCCAGGCCGAAGGCGACCGCGGCGCCGAGCACCGTCCCGCCCACGGCCGCCACCAGCCCGAACGCGGAACCGAAGACCGCCCCCGCCGCGAGGTTCAGCAGCGGGCGGGGCACGAACGCCGCCGTGCACAGGCCGTACGCAGCCGCGAACAGCAGCACCCCCGCGCCGAGCGGCAGCTCCGGCGGCCAGCCCCGGGACAGCAACCGCTGGGGCTCGTAGAGGACCACGCACGCCCCGGCCGAGACCAGCAGCACGACGAGCAGCGACAGCCGGGTCCACGGCGCGAGGAGGAGGGACATTCCGGGAGACTAACCGAGCCCCGTGACACCGCGCCGTAATGTGGGCCTCATGCGGCCGAACA
Source organism: Streptomyces lavendulae subsp. lavendulae (assembly GCF_002803845.1). Taxonomy (GTDB): domain Bacteria; phylum Actinomycetota; class Actinomycetes; order Streptomycetales; family Streptomycetaceae; genus Streptomyces; species Streptomyces lavendulae. Next base: position 6,909,642 of record NZ_CP024985.1, read on the forward strand.
CGCGAAGACCCCCCGGGATCCCGCACAGCCCACTCGCGGACCTCCTCCTGGAACGGCTCACCGCCGCGTACGGGGCCGCCGCGGATCCCGGCCGGGCCGCGCCGATGGCCGCGTACATGAAGGACGTCTCCCCCTTCCTCGGCATCCGGACCCCGGAGCGCCGCGCACTGTCCCGCAGCGTGACGAAGGACACTCCGCCGCCCACGGAGGCCGACTGCGCGGCGCTCGCGCTGCGTTGCTGGGAGCTCGCGCAGCGTGAGTACCGGTACTTCGCGGTGGACTACCTGCGCCGCCACGTCTCCCGCTGCTCCTCCGGCTTCCTGCCCGTGGTGCGGCACCTGCTCGTCACCGGGTCCTGGTGGGACACCGTCGACCTGCTCGCCGCCCACACGGTCGGCCCGCTGGTGGCGGCGGACCCGGCGCTGACCGCCGTGATGGACGCCTGGATCGAGGACGACGACATCTGGCTCGTGCGCACCGCCCTCCTGCACCAGCTCGCGTACAAGTCCGCCACCGACGCCGAGCGGCTGTTCGCGTACTGCCACCGCCGGGCCGGCCACCCGGAGTTCTTCGTCCGCAAGGCCATCGGCTGGGCCCTGCGCGAGTACGCCAAGACGGACCCGGAAGCCGTCCGGACCTTCGTCACGGACCAAAGGGCGCTGCTCGCACCGCTGTCGGTGCGCGAGGCCCTGAAGAACCTGTAGGCCCGGCGGGCCGCTCCGCCGCGAACGGGCGCCCGGCACAAGGAAATTCGTTCGACGCCCCCGGTCCGGTCCGGCAGGATCGGGGACATGTCCCGGTACGCCTTCCCCGCAGCGCCGTCCGCAGTCGCGGACGCGCCGAAGGCTGCCCAGGACTCCTTCCCCGCAGCGGGCTTCCTCGCCGAAGCCTTCGCGGCGGCACCCTTCGCCGCATTCGACGGCGCACGAAGCTGACCCTTCCCGGATCGTCCGGCGGACCCCGCAGGGGGAGGGTCGGCTCGCTCCAGGGGTCCCGTCCACGCTTCGAACACGGGAAAGAAACCATGGCCAAGACGGCCTTCACCCGCACCAAGCCGCACCTCAACATCGGCACCATGGGTCACGTCGACCACGGCAAGACCACCCTCACCGCCGCCATCACCAAGGTCCTCGCCGAGCGCGGCGGCGCCTCCTACGTCCCGTTCGACCGCATCGACCGGGCCCCGGAGGAGGCCCGGCGCGGCATCACCATCAACCTCACGCACGTCGAGTACGAGACCGACACCCGCCACTACGCCCACGTCGACATGCCCGGCCACGCCGACTACATCAAGAACATGGTCACGGGCGCGGCCCAGCTGGACGGGGCGATCCTCGTCGTCTCCGCCCTCGACGGGGTCATGCCGCAGACGGCCGAGCACGTCCTGCTCGCCCGCCAGGTCGGGGTCGACCACATCGTGGTCGCGCTCAACAAGGCCGACGCCGGGGACCCCGAGCTGACCGACCTGGTCGAGCTGGAGGTCCGCGACCTGCTCACCGCGCACGGCTACGGCGGAGACGCCGCTCCGGTCGTACGGGTCTCCGGGCTCGGGGCGCTGGAGGGCGACCCGCGGTGGACCGGCGCGGTGGAGGCGCTGCTCGACGCGGTGGACACGTACGTGCCGATGCCCGTGCGGTACACCGACGCGCCGTTCCTGCTGTCCGTGGAGAACGTCCTCACCATCACCGGCCGCGGCACCGTCGTCACCGGGGCCGTCGAGCGCGGCACCGTCCGCACCGGCGACCGGGTGAGCGTGCTCGGCGGCGACGGCGAGCCGGTCGAGACGGTGGTGACCGGGCTGGAGACCTTCGGGAAGCCGATGGAGTCCGCCGAGGCGGGGGACAACGTCGCCCTGCTGCTGCGCGGAGTGCACCGCGACGGCGTGCGCCGCGGCGACGTGGTCGCCGCGCCCGGCAGCGTGACGCCCGCCCGGCGCTTCACCGCGCAGGTCTACGTGCTCTCCGCCCGCGAGGGCGGACGCAGCACGCCGATCGCCTCCGGCTACCGGCCGCAGTTCTACGTCCGCACCGCCGACGTCGTCGGCGACGTGGACCTGGGCGCGTCCGGTGTGGCCCGGCCCGGGGAGACGGTCACCATGACCGTCGAACTGGGCCGGGACGTCCCACTGGAGTCCGGCCTCGGCTTCGCGATCCGCGAGGGCGGGCGCACGGTCGGCGCGGGCACGGTGACGGCGGTCGGCTGACCGGACCGCCCGGCCCGGTGTGGTGACGGCGCTCGCCCTGCGCCAGACTGCCGTCACCACACGGCGTGCGCACGCGTGCGCACGCGTGCGCACGCCGACGAGAGAGGGGCGGGGCGGCGATGGGCGGCGACACGGCACTGGTGCTCGGCGGCGGAGGGCTCACCGGCATCGGCTGGGAGACCGGGATCCTCTACGGGCTCGCCCGCGCCGGAGTGGACCTCTTCCGCGCCGACCTCGTCGTCGGCACCTCGGCCGGCTCGGTGGTCGGCGCCCAGGTCGCCTCGGGGCTGCTCACCCCGCAGGAGCTGTACGAGCGCCAGCTCGGCGACGCCTCCGGAGAGGCCGCCGCCCGGATCGGCGCGGGCGTCATCGCCCGCTACGCCCTGGCCATGGCCCGCTCGCGCGACGCGGCCGGCTACCGCAGGCGGGTCGGCGCGATGGCGCTCGCCGCCGACACCGCCGACGAGGCGGAACGGCGCGCGGTGCTGGAAGCCCGGCTGGTCTCCCACGAGTGGCCCGAGCGGCGCCTGGTCGTCACCGCCGTCGACGCGCTGAGCGGGGAGCTCGCCGCCTTCGAGCGGGACGGGGACGCGGGGCTGGTGGACGCGGTCTCGGCGAGCTGCGCCGTGCCCGGGGTGTGGCCCCCGGTCACCATCGGCGGGCGCCGGTTCGTCGACGGCGGGGTCCGCTCCGCCACCAACGCCGACCTCGCCGCCGGATACCGCCGCGTGGTGATCATCGCCCCGGTCGCCATGGGCTCCGGAAAGGTCCCCGCCCCGTCCGCACAGGCCGCGCGGCTGCGGGCCGGCGGAGCCCGGGTGCTGCTGATCACCCCGTCGCCCGGGGCCCGCAAGGTCTTCGGGCGCAACGTGCTCGACCCCGCCCGCCGGGACCCGGCCGCACGGGCCGGGCTGGCCCAGGCCGCCGCCCACGCGGAAGCGGCCCGGGAGGTCTGGGAGGGTCCGGCGGGGGCCTGACAATGAGGGGGTGAGCGACGAACAGATCCCGGTGATCCGGGAAGTGGGCCAGGGCACCGCCAAGCTGATGCCGGACGTGGACCGGGAGCGGGCCTGGCTGCTCACCGTGGACGGGGCCCCGCAGTCGTACGTCGACCTCGACGAGCCCGAGCACCTGGAGTTCGAGTACGTACGCCGCCTCGCGCACGTGCTCGACTGTGCGGCCGGGCCGGGGGCCGCCCTGGACCTGCTGCACCTGGGCGGCGGCGCCCTGACCCTGCCGCGCTACGCCGCCGCCTCCCGGCCCGGGTCCCGGCAGACGGTGGTGGAGTTCGACGGCGGCCTGGTGGAACTGGTCGCCGAACACCTGCCGCTGGCCGCCGGGGCGGACGTGAGCGTGCACACCGCCGACGCCCGGAGCTGGCTGGCCCGCGCCCCGGAGCGGAGCGCGGACGTGATCGTCGCCGACGTGTTCGGGGGCTCGCGGGTGCCCGCCCAGCTCACCTCGGTGGAGTACGCGCGGGAGGCGGCCCGGGTGCTGCGGCCCGGGGGGCTGTACGCGGCGAACCTGGCGGACGGGGCGCCCTTCGCCTTCCTGAGGTCCCAGCTGGCGAACTTCGGGGCCGTCTTCGGGGAACTGGCACTGATCGCGGAGCCGGGCGTGCTGCGCGGCCGGCGCTTCGGCAACGCGGTGCTGCTGGCCTCGGACGCCCCCCTTCCGGTGGCCGGCCTCGCCCGGCGGTGCGCCGGGGACGCCTTCCCGGCCCGCGTGGAGCACGGGGAGGCGCTGGCCCGCTTCGTGCGCGGGGCCAGGGCGGTGCCGGACGCCGACGCGGTGGCCTCGCCGGAGCCGCCGGAGGGGGCGTTCAGCCTGGGCTGAGCCCGGCCCGTTCCTCAGGCGACCCCGGCGGCGCTGCCGTGCGCGGCGTCCCGGGCGGTGTCCGGGGTGGCTTCCGGGGCCGCGGGTGCGGGGGAGCGTACCGGCGGGGGCTTGCGGGTCAGCCGGCGGACGTCGGGGACGAACAGCACCGCGGCGGTGCCCAGGACCACCAGTGCCGCGCAGCCCCACAGGGCGGTGGTGCGGCCGAAGGAGGTCTCGGCGGGTCCGGCCAGGGCGGTGGCCAGGGGGAGCATGGAGACCGAGCCGAACCAGTCGTAGGCCGAGACCCGGGAGAACTTCTCCTCCGGTATCTCCTGGTGCATGGTGGTCATCCAGTTCACGCCGAACACCTCGATGGCGGCGCCGCTGACGAACATCACCGCGCACAGCCCCCACACGGGCAGCGGTACGGCCAGCCCCGCCGAGGGCAGCGCCAGCGGGAACACGCACAGGGTGCCGACCAGGAGCAGGCGGCGCGGCTTCCACATCATCATCAGCAGGGCCCCGGCGATGGTGCCCGCGCCGAAGCAGGCCAGGGCCATGCCCCAGGGGGCCGGCCCGCCGAGGCGGTCCCGGGCCACGAGGGGTCCGTAGACCGCCTCGGCGGCACCGACGACGGCGACGACCACGGAGAACTGGAGCACGATGCTCCACAGCCAGGGGCGGGTCCGCACCTCCACCCAGCCCTCGCGCAGGTCGGCCAGCAGGCCGCCGCCCGGAGCCCGTTCGGCGACGTGGCCCACGTCGAGGAAGGCGCGCAGGATTCCGGCGAGCGCGAAGGCCGCCGCGTCCACGGCCAGCACCCAGCCCGGCCCGATCGCCGCGATCAGGGCGCCGCCGAGGGCCGCGCCGCCGATACCGGCGCCGTTCATCGCCATCCGGAAGAGCGCGAAGGCGCGGTTGGAGTGCTCGCCCGAGACGCTGGAGAGGAGCATCCCCTCGGCGGCCGGGTTGAAGAAGGCCGTTCCGGTGCCGCACAGCGCGGTGAGCAGCATCATCTGCCACAGCTGGGGGTCCCCGGTGAGCACGAGGACGGCGAAGGCGGCCTGCGAGAGGCAGTTGAGGGCGTTGGCGGCGACCATCACCCGGTGCCGCGGCAGCCGGTCGGCGAGCGCGCCGCCGACGAGCAGGAACAGGACGAGGGGCAGCGTACGGGCGGCGGCGACGAGGCCGACGTCCCCGCCGGAGCCCCCGGCTTCGAGGACCGCGAAGGCGGCGGCGATGAGCGCACCGTGGCTGCCGAGGTTGGTGATGACGGCGGCGCCGGTCAGCAGGCTGTAGTTGCGGCCGGCCCAGGCGGGGCGGCGGCGCGGCGGGCCGTGGGGGGTGGCGGTCGGCGAAGGGCTCACCCACGGACTATCCCCTGCCCGGGCCGGTACTCCAAACCGATTACGGCTGGAGCGCCGGCCCGGTGCCGGGCCGCGGGGATCAGCTCGCGGTGAGCCGGATGGAGCTGAGGATCTTGTCGTAGACGTCGGCCTGGACCTCGTCCTTCACGCCCGCCGGGCCGACCAGCACGAAGCTGGCGAAGTCACCGACCGCGTTCTTGAAGCCGAAGCCGACCGCCTTGCCGTCGGTGGAGCACTTGTGCTCCTTCTTCACGTTGGGCGCGGTGGCGATCACCATGTGGCCCTTGAGCCCGGAGGAGGTCGTGTACTCCTTGGGGTCGGTCACCTTGACCGTGCCCTTGGGTTCCTTCTGGGCGTAGGCCGCCCAGACCCACGAGCCGGTGTTGTCGGTCGCGACCTGGGCCGTGTCCTTGGCGCCCTGGGCGCCCTTGATGCCGGTGTCGGCCAGCGAGAACTTCTCCAGGCTGCCGTTCTTGTCCGTGTCGACCGTGCACCACTCCCGCTTGAGGCTGGAGGTGCCGGACATGGTGATGACGGGCGAACCGTCCTTCTTGACCTCGTCCTCGAAGAAGATGATCACGCCGGACTCGGGGACCTCCCAGTCCGGGGGCACGTCGTAGGCGGCTCCGTACTTCGTGTTGACGACCACCTTCCAGCCCGGGATCACCGGCTGGGGCGCGCCGCCCGCGCGGGGGTTGCCCGAAGGGGCGGCAGGGCTGGGCGCGACGGGGGCCGACGCGGAGACGGACGCGGCCGGCGGCTTGTCGTCGGCCCGGTCGTCCTTCTTGTCGTCCCGGGTCAGTACGAAGGCCGCGGTGCCGGCCGCCGCCACCACGACCGCCGAGGCCGCGACGATGGCCACGGTCCGGGTGGAGAACTTGCCGCCGCCGGAGGACGGGGGCGGCGGGGCAGCCTGCTGGCCCCACGGCTGGACCGGGGGCGGCGTCTGGTACCCGGCCTGCGGGTACCCGTAGCCGGGCTGCTGCTGTCCGAATCCCGGCTGCTGCTGTCCCGGCTGCTGCGGCTGCTGGTACGGGTTCGGCTGCCCCGGCTGCTGCTGGTACGGGTTCTGTTGCGCGTCCTGAGGGTTGTGTTCGCCCCCGGGCGGCTGCTGCTGTCCTGGCCACATGGCCGGTAACGATAGTGCGCGGGGGTGCGGGGAGCCACGGCCGCCCCCTGACCGGGTCTGGTCAAGCCTGTCTACTCGTGGGTAACATCGCGTTCCATGAGCGCAGACCAGATGAACGTGGGCGAACTGCTCGCCCAGACCGTGCCGATGGCGGGCACCCTCAACCTCGAATTCATCGAGACCACCCCGGAGCGCGCGGTCGTGCGGCTGCCCGACCAGCCGGCCTTCCACAACCACGTCGGCGGCCCGCACGCCGGTGCGATGTTCACCCTCGCCGAGTCCGCGAGCGGCGCCATCGTCCTCGCCGCCTTCGGCGACCAGCTCTCGCGCGCCGTGCCGCTGGCCGTCCGCGCGGAGATCGGCTACAAGAAGCTGGCCAAGGGCGTCGTGACCGCCACCGCCACCCTCGGCCGCCCGGCCGCCGACGTCGTGGCCGAACTCGACGCGGGCGGCCGCCCGGAGTTCCCCGTCACCATCGCCATCCAGCGCGAGGACGAGGCCGTCACCGGCGAGATGACCGTCGTCTGGACCCTGCGCCCCAACGCGTGACGGCCCGACGGGACGCGTGAGGCCCGACGGGCCGTCGGCGCCGGAGCCCCCGGGACGGATGCCGTCCGGCCCGAGGTCTCCCCCCGGCCGCCCGGTTCCGGCCGTCGCGCGGTGTTCGCCGGTCGTTCCTCCTCCGAACCTCCGTCGCGGCCCGGGGCTGTCACGGAGAGCGGATAGGCTGCCCGTTCGGCGTGTCACGGGGGCGCGCCGCCGAGGACTCGGGAGGACGTACCGGTGCACATCCAGGAATGGCTGGAGACGATTCCGGCGATCAGTGTCTACCTCCTGGTGGGCCTGGTCATCGGACTGGAGAGCCTCGGCATCCCGCTGCCCGGGGAGATCATCCTGGTCAGCGCGGCCCTGCTGGCCTCGCAGCACGGACACATCGACCCCGTGGTCCTCGGGGCCTGCGCGGTCGCCGGGGCGATCATCGGCGACTCCATCGGGTACGCGATCGGGCGCCGGGGCGGCAAGCCGCTGCTGGAACGGCTCGGACGGCGCTTCCCCAAGCACTTCGGGCCCGCTCACGTGGCCCTCGCGGAGCGCTCCTTCGACAAGTGGGGCATGTGGGCCGTCTTCTTCGGCCGGTTCGTCGCCCTGCTGCGGATCTTCGCCGGGCCCCTCGCGGGCGTCCTGCGCATGCCGTACTGGCGGTTCCTGATCGCCAACGTCCTCGGCGGCATCCTGTGGGCGGGCGGCACGACCGCCGTCATCTACACCGTAGGCATCGTCGCCGAGCCGTGGCTCAAGCGGTTCTCCTGGCTGGCGCTGGTGGTGGCCCTGCTGATCGGGCTCACCGTGACGCTGGTGCTGCGCTTGCGCATGAAGAAGGCCGCCGCCGAGGTCCACGAGGCGGAGCCGGCGACGGCCGCCGCCGCGACGGCCTCCGACTGAGGCCGGTCCGGGCCCCGCGGGGCCCGGAGCCGGTCAGGCCCGTGCTCAGGCGTCCGGCGTCACCGAGGCGCGGTGCTGCTTGGCCAGCTCCGTGTACATCGCGGCGTTGACCTTGATCCCCTCGCGTTCTTCCTCGGTGAGCTCCCGCCGCACCTTGGCCGGCACGCCCGCGACGAGCGAACCGGGCGGGACCACCATCCCCTGCGGGACCAGCGCCTGCGCCGCGACCAGCGAACCGGCGCCGATGACGGCCCCGTTCAGGACCGTCGCGCCCATCCCGATGAGGCAGTCGTCCTCCACGGTGCAGCCGTGCACGACGGCGTTGTGCCCGATCGAGACGCGCTCGCCGATGGACACCGGGAAGCCGGGGTCCACGTGGAGCGTGCAGTTGTCCTGCACGTTGCTGTCCGCGCCGAGCGTGATCGGGCCGCAGTCGGCGCGCAGCACCGCCGAGTACCAGACGCTCGCGCCGGCGGCCAGGGTGACGTCGCCGACCACGACGGAGGTCGGAGCGGTGAAGGCCGTCGGGTCCACGGACGGGTGCCGGTCGCCGACCCCCGCGATGAGTCCCGCCCGGTCCTGGTTCGGCTGTTGCGTCATGGTCGTTTCCCTCTGCTTCCGGATGCCGCGCTATCGGCACCGTAGGGCACGCGCCGCGGCGGCCCCGCGATGGGGTGAAGATCACAGGAACGTGGCCGGGCGGCGCGGCGCGGGGCGCACTACCGTGGCCGGGTGCCGAAGAACCAGAACACGTTCTCATCGCTGACGGCCCTGCGCCGACGGATCGCCGGCCGCGTGGTGCACGCCGGCTGGCGCTGGATGCAGCAGGCGGGCGCGGTCACCGCACAGCACCCCGGACGGCTGCGCTTCGGCGCGATCGGCGAAGGCACCCGGCTGGCCTTCCCCCAGGGCACCGTCTTCGGGGAGCGCTGGATCCGGCTCGGGGAGCACTGCATCATCGCCGAGCAGGTGACCCTGACCGCCGGGATGATGCCCGACCTCGACCTCGGGTCCGAACCGGTGCTGGTGCTGGGCAACGGCGTGGTGCTCGGACGCGGCAGCCACGTCATCGCCGACACCCGGATCAGCATCGGCGACGACACCTTCTGCGGGCCCGGGGTGTACATCACCTCCACCAACCACAGCTACGACGACCCGCACGAGCCCGTCGGCAAGCAGTGGCCCCGCAGCGCGCCGGTCGAGATCGGACCGGGCTGCTGGCTGGGCACCGGAGCGGTGATCCTCCCCGGGGCCCGGCTGGGCCGCAACGTGGTGGTGGCCGCGGGTTCGGTCGTACGGGGCGAGGTGCCCGACCACGCGGTGGTGGCGGGGGCGCCGGCCCGGATCGTGCGCCGGTGGGAACCCGATACGGGCTGGCAGCCGCCGCTGCGCACCCCGGCCCCGGTGCCGATCCCGGACGGGATGACGCCGGAGCAGCTGCGGGGGCTGGCGCTGCTGGCGGAGGCCGAGCAGGCCTGAGCCGGTCCCGCCCGCCGCGGCCCGGCCCCCCGCTCAGCCCGCGGCGAGCAGGACCGTGCCCGCGAGGGCCAGTCCGGCGCCGGCCGCCTGCACGCTGCGCAGCCGTTCCTTGAGCACGGCGAAGGCGGCGAACGCGGTGACCACCGGGTAGAGCGAGGACAGTACGGCGGCCACGGTGACCGGGCCGTTCTGGGCGGCGATGGAGTAGGTGCCGTTGGCCGCGACGTCCGCCAGGCCGACGAAGGCCAGGGCGGGCAGCAGGCTCCACAGCACGCGCGGTCCGGTGCCGGCCGGCAGGGCCGGGCTGCCGCGCCGGACCTGCGCCCACAGGGCGGCGCCGCCGACGGCCACGTTGGTGACCCGCTGGACGAAGAGGGCCAGGAACAGGCCGGTCAGGGTGGTGGAGGCGTGCGCGATCAGGGCCATGACGGCGCCGAAGCCGAAGGCGGCGAGCAGGGTGAGGACGACGGCCTGCCGCTGTACGGGGGCGCCGCGCAGCTCGGGGCCGCCCGCGAGGACGATGCCGACCACGGCCACGGCGATGCCCGCGAACTGCCCCGGTCCGGGCCGCTCGCCGAGGGCCAGACCCACCCCGACCGGGACCACCACGCCGACGGAGCCGAGCGGGGAGACCACGCCCATCGGGCCGAGGGCCAGCGCCTTGTAGAAGCTGAGCATGGCGGCCGGGCCGACGAGACCGGCGGCCACCGCGAACCACAGCTGCGGTCCGGCCTCCCGCCAGGCGCCGGTGCCGATCACGATCGCCCCGAGCACGGCGACGGCGGCGATCTGCGAGACCACGACCACCGTCAGCGCCGGTATCCGACGGGTCAGCAGCCCGCCGCCGAAGTCGGCGAGGCCCCACAGCACGGCTGTGGCCAGGGCGAACAGGGCGGTCATGGCAGGACCTCGCAGTACAGTGCGGTGAACGGTGGAGTGCAGCATCGAATACACCGCAGGTTAGTTCAGTCTGTTGGACTGTGTCATCCAAAATATTGGACGGAATGGTGTCGGACCTCGAACAGCTCACCCAGGCGCTCGCCCGGAACCTCAAGCGGTGGCGCGGTGAGCGCGGATTCACCCTGGACGCCCTCGCCGCCCGCGCGGGGGTGAGCCGCGGCATGATCATCCAGATCGAGCAGGCCCGTACGAACCCCAGCGTGGGCACCACGGTCAAACTGGCCGACGCCCTCGGGGTCAGCATCACCACCCTCCTCGACCACGAGCGCAGCCCTCAGGTGCGCGTGGTGCAGCCGGGGGAGGGGGTGCGGATGTGGTCCAGCGGGACGGGCAGCGAGGCGCGCATGCTGCTCGGCGACGACCGGCGCGGGCCCGTGGAGATGTGGATCTACCGCCTGGAGGCCGGGGACGGCACGGCCTCCGACCCCCACCCGGCGGGCACCTTCGAGATGCTCCACGTGACGGCCGGGGAACTGACCCTGGAGATCGCCGACGACCGTTACGTGGTCCCGGCGGGCGGGGCGGTCTCCTTCGAGGCGAACCTGCCGCACGCCTACCGCAACGACGGCCCCGGGCCGATGGAGATGACCATGGCCGTTTCGATCCCGCCGGTCCAGGGGGTGACGGGCGCCCACTGAGCACCCGCGGCGGGCCGGGGGGCCCACGCGGGCGCCGAAGGGGCCGACGGACCGGCTAGAGGGCCGGGATCTCGATCGCGGGGCAGCGGTCCATGACCATCTCCAGGCCCGCCCCGCGGGTCCGGGCGAAGGCCTCCTCGTCGACGACGCCCAGCTGGAACCAGACGGCCCCGGCGCCCACCGCCACCGCCTCGTCGGCGACCGCGCCGGCCAGCGCGCTGTTCACGAAGACGTCCACCACGTCCACCGGGAACGGGATCGCCGCCAGCGACGGGTACCCCGGCTCCCCGTGCACCGTCTCCGCCTTCGGGTGGACGGGAACGACCCGCTTCCCGAACCGCTGCAGCACGCGCGCCACCCCGTAGGCCGCCCGGTCCTGGTTGTTGGACAGGCCCACCACGGCCCATGTGTCACCGAGTTCGGTGAGGATCTTGCGAATGGTCGCCGGGTCGCCGTACACGCGCGCCGCCTCCTGCTTGCTCCGGACCGCTCTGCTCTCCCCGCCACAACGAAAGGGACGTCCGTCCGATTCCCCGTAGGGTGGAGCGGTGAAGGCAGACCAGTACGTGACCGTGGCCCGAGAGGGAACGCACGAGTCCGAGATCAACCGATCGCGGTTCCTGTGCTCGCTCGCGCCCGCGGCCACGGAGCAGGAGGCGCAGGAGTTCATCGCGCGCGTCCGCAAGGAGCACCCCGCCGCCACGCACAACTGCTACGCCTACGTGATCGGCGCCGACGCCTCCGTGCAGAAGGCCAGCGACGACGGGGAACCGGGCGGTACCGCCGGAGTGCCCATGCTGCAGATGCTGACCCGGCGCGACATCCGGTACGCGGTGGCCGTGGTCACCCGGTACTACGGCGGCGTGAAGCTCGGCGCCGGCGGGCTCATCCGGGCCTACGGAGGGGTCGTCGGGGAGGCCCTGGACGTCCTCGGGACCGTCACCCGGCACCGCTACCGGCTGGCCACCGTCACCGTCGACCACCAGCGGGCCGGGAAGACCCAGAACGACCTGCGCTCCACGGGGCGGGCGGTGCTGGACGTGCGCTACGGGGAGGCCGTCTCGATCGAGATCGGCCTCCCCGAGGCGGAGGTCGAGGGCTTCCGGGCATGGCTCGCCGACGTCACCGCCGGGACCGCGGGCTTCGAGCTCGGCGGAGAGGCCTACGCGGAGGGCTGACCGGATCCGCCGCGGGCCGGGCCCGGCCCGCGGCGGAGTGCCGTCAGAGCGTGCCGTACAGCCGGTCGGCGTGGCGCAGCGCGTACTGTCCGACGGCCTCGCCGAGGCGGACGCCCGCCTCGTCGGCGCTGCGGCTGTGGATCCCCGCGTACACCCGGGCGTCCACGTTGTCCCGGGTCAGCTGCCGCCACCCGGTGTAGGTGCGCCGCACGCCCGGCGCCGTCGGGCTGGTCAGCCCGAACGGGGCGGTCACCGGCCCGGCGAGGGCGTCCAGCACCGCCTGCGCGGCACCCGCGTACGTGGCGTGGCCGCTCGGGTAGTCGGGGTGGGCCGGGGTCTGGTGCAGCGGGGTCCACGCCGGGTCGGTGCCGATGTCCCCGGTCCGGATCGCGGTGACCGGCCGCCACCGCACGTACGTGTACTTGCTGTCGGAGGTGGCGATCTGGGTGTCGACGGACGCGGCGTGGAACAGCGCGAGCAGCTCCGCCCGCTGGGCGGTCGAGCCGTGCGAGCGGGCCACGGCCACCCGCAGCGGTTCGGTGTAGAGGACCTGCGAGGACGCGTACCAGAAGTTCGCCGTCTCGGTCTGGCGGGGCGTGCGCACGGCGCTGTCGGCGGCCCCGTACGCACGTACCTCGGCGAGGTCGGTCCGGTAGCGGCGGGAGTCCAGCGCGGGCGGCGGGCCCAGCCGGAACTGGTCGGCGCGCTCCAGCAGGAAGGGCTTCGCCAGGCGGTTGCCGTACTGCGCGGCGGGCGCGTACCCGTCGGGCGTCGGCTGCCAGACCCCCGGGGCGGCGGGCGGCACCGGGAACGGCGCGTTCACCGAGGCCGGGTCGAGGCCGTCGCCCGCGCGGGCGGCCAGCACGGCCGCGGCCTGCCGGGCACCCGCCGCCACGCCCCCCTCCTCGGCGGGGCCGTCCGGGATCCGGCCCAGGGTGGCGGCCAGCGCCGCGTCGAGGTCGGCCCGGCGGGACGGGGCGAGGCCGACCAGCACGTCGTGCACCGCGGAGGCGACGGCGGCGTCCTGGAAGCGGCCCCGGGCCGGGCCCGCGGGGGCCTCCCGGGTGGCCCGTGCGGCGGCGATCCAGCCGATCGCCCAGGTGCGGTTGTTGGTGATCTGGGTGGGAGCCGCCGCGGCCGCGACGGTCCGGGCGGTGGTGTCGTACCAGTCGAGCACCACCGATCCCGACCCGGCCTGGAGCGGGGGCGCGGGCGCGGCGGCCGAGGGGACGGCGGCGGTCAGGGCGAGGAGCGCGGCGGAGCCGGCGGCGAGCAGCGCGGGACGGACGCGGACGGGTCGGGTGAGCGGCATGCGGCGAAGCTAGCCAGCGGCCGCGGCGGCGGACAAGTGCGCAAGGCCGTAAGGGGAGTTCGGCCACAGACCTTTCGTGCCGCCGCCATGATCCCGTAACGGGCGGGGGAAGGGGGCGGGGACGGGTTAGCCTGGAGGGTCGGTGCGGGGTCCGTCGGCGAGGCCCCTGCCCGGCCGCGGGCGGGCCGGGTCGGACCGGGTCGGGAGCGGGTCCGGTGCGAACCGGTCGGGCGTGGAGACACGAGGAGAGCAAGCGTGCGGGTCGGAGCGGTCGAGTGAAGTTCCTGCACACCTCCGACTGGCACCTGGGCCGGTCCTTCCACCGCGTGAACCTGCTCGGAGCCCAGGCCGCCTTCGTCGACCACCTCGTCGAGACGGTCCGGGAGCACCGGGTCGACGCCGTCCTCGTCTCCGGGGACGTCTACGACCGGGCCGTGCCCCCGCTGCCCGCCGTCGAGCTCTACGACCGGGCGCTGCACCGGCTCGCCGACCTCGGCGTGCCCACGGTGATGATCTCCGGGAACCACGACTCGGCCCGCCGTCTCGGGGTCGGCGCCGGGCTGATCGGCCGGGCCGGGATCCACCTCAGGACCGACCCGGCCGGCTGCGCCGACCCCGTGGTGCTGGCCGACGTACACGGTGACGTGGCCCTCTACGGGCTGCCGTACCTGGAACCGGCTCTGGTCAAGGACGAGTTCGGCGCGCCGAAGGTGAGCCACGAGGCGGTGCTGGGCGCGGCCATGGACCGGATCCGGGCCGACCTGGCCGACCGGGCCCCCGGCACCCGCTCCGTGGTCCTCGCCCACGCCTTCGTCACCGGCGGGCAGGCCAGCGACAGCGAGCGCGACATCGCCGTCGGCGGGGTCGAGGCCGTGCCCGCGGCCGTCTTCGACGGGATCGACTACGCCGCCCTCGGCCACCTCCACGGCTGCCAGACGATCAACGAACGGGTCCGCTACTCCGGTTCCCCGCTCGCCTACTCCTTCTCCGAGGCCGACCACCGCAAGACCATGTGGCTGGTCGAGCTCGGCCCGGCCGGCGAGGTCACCGCCGAGCGGATCGACACCCCGGTGCCGCGCCCGCTCGCCCGGCTGCGCGGCCGCCTGGAGGACCTCCTGGCCGATCCCGCGCTGGCCGGCCGCGAGGACAGCTGGGTCGAGGCCACCCTCACCGACCCGGTCCGCCCCGAGGACCCCATGGCCCGGCTCGCCACCCGCTTCCCCCACACCCTCAGCCTCGCCTTCGACCCCGAAGGCCGCGAGGAGGACGGCACGGCCTCCTACGCCCAGCGCCTGAGGGGCCGCAGCGACCAGGAGATCGCCGAGGACTTCGTCGCCCACGTGCGCGGCGGGGGCGGCGCCGACGAGGCCGAGCGGGGCGTTCTGCGCGCCGCCTTCGACGAGGTGCGCGTCCAGAGCTCCCGCGAGGACCGGGAACACCGTCAGGAGAGCGCCCGATGAGGCTGCACCGGCTCGAAGTGACCGCCTTCGGGCCCTTCGCCGAACCCCAGCGGATCGACTTCGACGCCCTCTCCGGCGCCGGGATCTTCCTGCTGCACGGACCCACCGGCGCGGGCAAGACCTCCGTCCTGGACGCCGTCTGCTACGCCCTCTACGGATCCGTGCCCGGCTCCCGTCAGGCCCCCGGCACCACCCTGCGCAGCGACCACGCCGCCCCCGGCACCCCCACCGAGGTCACCCTCGAACTCACCGTGGGCGGGCGCCGCCTGGAGATCACCCGGCGCCCCGAGCAGGACCGCCCCAAGAAACGCGGCTCCGGCACCACCAAGGACAAGGCGCAGAGCCTGCTGCGCGAGCACACCGGGGAGGGCTGGACCGGACTCAGCAAGTCCCACCAGGAGATCGGCGAGGAGATCGAACAGCTCCTCGGCATGAGCCGCGAGCAGTTCTGCCAGGTGGTGCTGCTGCCGCAGGGGGAGTTCGCCCAGTTCCTGCGGGCCGGCGCCGAAGCGCGCGGCCGGCTCCTCGGGCGGCTCTTCGACACCCGCCGCTTCGCCGCCGTCGAGACCCTCCTCGCCGAGCGCCGCCGGGCCGCCGAGGCCAAGGTGCGGGCCGGCGACGAGAAGGTGCTCGCCGCCGCCCAGCGGCTCGCCCAGGCCGCCGGGGACTGCGCCGACCTGCGGGCCTGGCCGCTGCCCGCGCACCAGCCGGGCGACCCGGGCCTCGCCGGGGCCGTCCGGGCCTGGGCCGCCGTCGCCCGCTGCTCCGCCCGGGAACGGCTCACCGTCGCCGAGTACACGCTCGCCGCCGTCGAGGGGCGCCACCACGCGGCGCGGCGCGCCGCCGAGGAGGCCCGGGAGCTCGACCGGCTCCAGCGCCGCCACGCCGAGACCGACCGCCGGGCCGCCCTGCTCCGGGCCGCCGGGCCGGAGCGCGAGCGGGTACGGGACCTCCTGGACCGGGCCCGCCGGGGCGCCCTCGTGGCCCCCGCCCTGGAACTGCGCGGAGCCGCCGGCGCGGCCCACCTCACCGCCGCGCACGCCGAGGGCCTCGCCCGGGCCGCCCTCCCGCCGGCCCTCGCCGAAGCCGGCACCGAGCAGCTGGCCGCCGTCGAGCAGCGGCTGCGCGAGGACCTCGGCGCGGCCGGCGCCGCCCAGCGGGCGGAACAGCGCAGTGCCGAGATCGGCCGCGAGCGCGCCACCCTGGAGCGGGAGTCCCGGGACGCCGAGGAGCAGCACCAGGAGTCCGCCGAGTGGCTCGCCCGCTGGGAGGCCACCCGCGGCGCCCTCCAGGAGCGCGTCGACGCCGCGCAGCAGGCCGCCACGCTGGCCGAGCAGCTCGCGGGGCGGCTGGAGCCCGCCCGGATGCAGCTGACCGCCGCCCGGCGGCGGGACGCCCTCGCCGCCGACGCCGAAGCCGTCCGCGGGGAGCTGGTCTCCGTGCGCGAGGAGTCGTCGGCGGCCCGCGAGCGCTGGCTGGAGCTCAAGGAGGCCCGGCTGCGCGGCATCGCCGCCGAACTGGCCGCGGCCCTCACCACCGGGGAGCCCTGCGCCGTCTGCGGATCGGCGGAGCACCCCGCGCCCGCCAGGCCCGCCCCCGGGCACGTCGACCGGGCCGCCGAGGACGCCGCCCACGCCCGCTTCGAGGAGGCCGAGGAGCGCCGGGCCGCCGTCGAACGCCGGCTCGCCGCCGTCCGCGAGGCCGAGTCCGAGGCCGCCTCCGCGGCCGGAGCGTCCGGCACCGCCGAACTCCTCGCCCTCACCGCGGACCTGAGCTCCCGTCATGCCGCCGCCCACGCGGACGCCGCCGGACTCCACACCGCCCGCGAGCGCCTCGCCCGCGCCGAACGCGAGCACGAGGCGCGCAGCGCGGACCGGCTCGACGCCGAACGCCGGGCGGCCGCCAGGGCCTCCCGGCGCGAGGCCCTGGACCGGGAGCAGGCCTCTCTGGAGGCCGAACTGGTCCTCGTACGGGGAGATTCGCCCAGTGTCGCCGCCCGCGCCCGCACCCTGGAGGACCGGATCCGGATGGTCACCGGCGCCGCCGCCTCGCTGCGCCGGGCCGAGATCACCGCGGCACGGCTGAAGGAGGCCGACGACCAGCTGGCCGACGCCGCCTTCAAGGCCGGGTTCGACACCGTCGAGGCGGCGGCCGACGCGGTCCTGCCCGAGTACGAACGCACCGCCCTCCAGCGCCGCGCCGACGCCTGGCAGGCGGAGGAGGCGATGCTGGCCGAGCGGGCCGCCGAAGGGGACACCGCCGGGGCCGCCGCCCTGCCCCCGGCCGACCCGCACACCGCGGAGGCCGCCGAGGAACGCGCCGCGGCCCGGCTGCGGTCCGCCGCCTCGGCCGTCGACGCCGCCCGGGTGCGCTGCGCCGAACTGGACCGGCTCTCCCGCCGGGCCGAGCAGGAGCTGCGCGCCCTGGGCCCGCTGCGCGAGGCGTACGAGCGGGTGGCCCGCCTGGCCGGACTCACCGCGGGCACCTCCGCCGACAACGAGCGCAAGATGCGGCTGGAGGCGTACGTCCTGGCCGCGCGGCTGGAACAGGTCGCCGCCGCGGCGACGGTCCGCCTGCTGCGCATGTCCGGCGGGCGCTACACCCTCGTCCACTCCGACGCCCGCGCGAGCGGCCGCGGCCGCTCCGGACTGGGGCTGCACGTGGTGGACGCCTGGACCGGCAGCGAGCGCGACACCGCCACCCTCTCGGGCGGCGAGACCTTCTTCGCCTCCCTCGCCCTGGCCCTCGGCCTGGCCGACGTGGTGACCGACGAGGCCGGCGGGATGCGCCTGGACACCCTCTTCATCGACGAGGGCTTCGGCAGCCTCGACGACCAGGCCCTGGACGAGGTGCTGGACGTACTGGACTCGTTGCGCGAACGGGACCGCAGCGTCGGCATCGTCAGCCACGTCGGCGACCTGCGCACCCGGGTCCAGGCCCAGCTGGAGATCGTCAAGCAGCGCGGCGGCTCGGTGGTGCGCCACCGCACGGCGGGGGTCACGGACTGAGCGGACGCCGGGCCAGCGGGGAGGAGTAGACGACGCTGGTGGTCACGGCGCCGAGACCGGAGATCCGGCCCGTGACCTCTTCCAGGTGCGCCATGGAGCGGGCGGCGACCTTGAGGACGAAGCAGTCGTCGCCGGTGACGTGGTGGGCCTCCAGGATGTCCGGGGTGGCCTCCAGGAAGTCGTGGAACGGCTTGTAGTTCCCGTGCGGGTAGCGCAGCCGGACCAGCGCCAGGATGGTCTTGCCCAGTTTCTCGTGGTCGACGACGGCGGTGTAGCCGGTGATGATCCCGGCCTCCTCCAGCCGGCGGACCCGTTCGGTGACGGCGCTCGGGGACATGGAGACGGTCCGGGCCAGCTCGGTGAAGCTGGCGCGGCCGTCCTCCTGGAGGGCCGCGAGGATCCGCCAGTCGGTGGCGTCGGGGGAATAGTCGGTCATTCCGCAGGTCTAGCAGGGAAATACGCGCCGGAACAAGGGAAACGCCGGGGAAACTCGCTTCCGCAGATGATCAAGGCTTCGTAGATTTTGAGCCATGACGACGACGCAGAGCACCACCACCACCGCCCCCTCCGCCCCCGCCCCCGCCGCCTCCGCCACCGGTGCGTCCTCCACCGGTGCGTCCGCCCCGGCCAACCCCGTGCTCCGGGTCCCCCCGGCGAGCCCGGCCGCCGCCGCCGCGTACTTCGCCGCGAGCCTGGCCTTCCACGCGGACGTGTCCGATGTCGCCGCCGCCTTCAAGGCCCACCGCGAGCAGGGCGCCGAGCTGGGCTTCCAGCTGGTCGACTCCCGCTCCACCCCCTCCTGGGACCAGGCCCACGTGCCCGGCGCGGTCCACCTGCCCACCGCCCTGATCCCGGAGCAGGCCGAGCGGCTCCTCGACCGGAACGTGCCCGTGGTGACGTACTGCTGGGGCCCCGGCTGCAACGGCGGCGCCCGTTCCGCCCTCGCCCTGGCCGAACTGGGCTTCCAGGTCAAGGAGATGCTCGGCGGCATCGAGTACTGGATCCGCGAGGGCTTCGAGGTCGAGACCTGGCAGGGCACCGAGCAGCGCGCCGAGGCGGACCCGCTGACCGCCCCCACCGACTCGGACGACTGCGGCTGCTGAACCGCGGCGCGGACGCGGGCCGTCCGCGCCGGCGCGGCCGCCCGCACGGCGACGGGCCGCCCGGTCCCCCGGGGGAACGGGCGGCCCGTCGCCGTGCGCGGCCCGCGGGGTCAGAGCTTCGAGAGCTCGTCCACCAGGTCGTCCAGGCCCAGCGAGCCCTGCGACAGCGCGGCCATGTGCCACGCCTTCAGGTCGAAGGACTCCCCGTGCGCGGCACGGGCGTTGTCCCGGCCCAGCAGCCAGGCGCGCTCGCCCAGCTTGTAGCCGATCGCCTGTCCGGGCATCGACAGGTAGCGGGTCAGCTCGCTCTCGACGAACTCCGCCGGCCGGCCGCTGTGCAGGCCGAAGAACTCCTGCGCCAGCTCGACCGTCCACCGCTCGCCCGGGTGGAAGGGGGAGTCCGCCGGGATCTCCAGCCCGAGGTGCATGCCGATGTCCACGATCACCCGCGCGGCGCGCATCATCTGGCAGTCCAGGTAACCAAGGCGCTGCTCGGCGTCCTTGAGGTAGCCCAGCTCGTCCATCAGGCGCTCCGCGTACAGCGCCCAGCCCTCGGCGTTCGCGCTGACCAGGCCCACGCTCGCCTGGTAGCGCGACAGCTGGTCGGCCACGTGCGTCCACTGCGCGAGCTGGAGGTGGTGGCCCGGCACGCCCTCGTGGTACCAGGTGGAGACGAGGTCGTACACGGGGAAGCGGGTCTGCCCCATGGTCGGCAGCCAGGTGCGGCCCGGACGGGAGAAGTCCTCCGACGGGTTCGTGTAGTACGGCGCCGCCGCGCCGCCCGCCGGGGCAATCATCGACTCGACGCGCTTGACCCGCTCGGCGAGTTCGAAGTGGGTGCCGTCGAGGTTCTCGATCGCCTCGTCCATCAGGCCCTGCAGCCAGGCGCGGACCTCGTCGACACCGTCGATGTGCGTGCCGTGCTCGTCCAGGTGCCGCAGCGCGTCCCACGGGTTCGGGTCGCCGGGCAGGATCTTGGCGGCCTCCTCCTTCATCTCCGCGAGCAGGCGGTGGTACTCCGACCAGCCGTAGGCGTACGCCTCGTCCAGGTCCAGGTCGGTGCCGTTGAAGTACCGCGACCAGCGGGCGTAGCGCTCGCGGCCCACCGGGTCGGGGGCGTCCGCGACGGCCGGGGCGTACACGTCGCGCATCCAGTCGCGCAGTTCGACGACGGCCGCGGTCGCGGCGGCGGCCGCCCCGTCCAGCTCCGCGCGCAGGGACTGCGGTCCGGCGGCGGCGAACGTGCCGAAGAAGTCCCCGGTCCCGTCCGCGCCCTGGCCGGCCCAGGTGGTGAGCTGCTCGACGAAGGTGGCGGCGGGGCGCGGGCTGCCGAGCAGCCCGCGCTCCAGGCCGAGGGCGAGGCTCTCGCGGTAGCCGGCGAAGGCGGCCGGCACGGCGCGCAGCCGCTCGGTGATCGCGGCCCAGTCCTCCTCGGTGTCCGCCGGGGTGACGGTGAAGATCTCGCGGACGGAGTGCGCGGGGGAGTGGATGTTGCTGACGGCGCGCAGGTCCTCGTCGGCCTCGTGGACCGCGAGTTCGGCGTTGAGCCGCTCGCGCAGCAGGCGGGCGCAGCGGCGCTCGGCGTCCGTGTCGGCACCGGGCAGCCGCTCGGCGGCGTCCAGCCGGGCGAGGGTGGTGCGCGACAGCTCGGCGGCGGCGGCGCGGCCGGCGGGGGAGTAGTCCGGCAGCTTGCCGGAGCTGGCGGCGACACCGAGGTAGGTGCCCGTGATCGGGTCGATGGCGATGAGGTCGTCGACGTACGCGTCGGCGACCTGACGGGGCAGACGGGCTGCGCTGTCGCTGTGGAGGGTCTCTGACATGCGGCCATCTTCGTACGACGGACACCCCTACGTCATCACCGTACTTCCCCAGCCTCCTGTCGGGTGCCGTGCCCGCCGGGCCGGGACCGCCCTGCGCGCGGCCCGGTTCGGGCCGGTGGCGCGACCCGTCGGGCGGCGCGACGCCGGTGCGCCCCGGCGGGAACCGCCGCCTCCGCGCCCCAGCGCCGCGCGACCCGGGGTCGAGCGCGGCCCCAGCACGGCGGCCGGGCCCGGACGGTGCCCGTCCGGGCCCGGGACCTCAGCCCCGGTGCCGGGGCCGGGCCTCGTACGGGGCCTGCGCGCGCGGGAGTTCGTACGGCGGGCGGGTGGGGACGGGGGTCGCGCCCAGCCGGGCCGTGATCACCAGGGTGCCCTCCTCGATCTGGTAGTCGAGGGGGAGGCCGAGGCCGCGCATGGCGGCGACCATCCCGGTGTTGGAGGCCTGGGTCACCGCGTAGACGCTGTCGCAGCCGGTCTCGACGGCCATCGCCAGCAGCCGGCGCAGGAGTTCGGAACCGATGCCGCGGCGCTGCCAGTCGTCCTCGATGAGCAGAGCCACCTCGGTCTCGTCGCCGTCCCACAGCAGGTGGCCGAGGGCGACCAGCTTGCCGGAGGCGGTGGTGGCGGCGAGGGTACGGCCGAAGCGGGGGCTGAGCAGGTGGCCCAGGTAGCGGTCCGCGTCGGAGACCGGGCCGTGGTAGCGCAGGCCGAGCGTGCGCTCGGTGCAGCGGTCGTGCATCGCGCGGGCCGCCGCGAGGTCGTCGCCGTCGGCGCGGCGCACGGTGATCTCGTTGCCCTCGGGCAGCGTCAGGACGTCCTGGGCGCGCGGGACGCGGGGGCCGAGGCGGGCGTCGAGCTCGACGAGGGCCCGGGCGCGGGCGAACTCGGTCGGGGTGAAGGGAAGGTAGGGCCGCTCGACGGTGATCGCGCCGCCCGACGGGTCGCGCAGCCGCATCACGGTCGCCTCCAGGACCCCCTCGACGGGGGCGTCGGCGCCCGCGTTGGGGCGGCCGGAGAGGGTGGTCGCGGGGATCGAGTGGATGGTGCAGCGGCCGAGCAGCTGGCGCAGCGCGAGCGGGAGTTCGGCGGCGTCCAGGGCGGTGCGGGTGGCCAGGCCCAGCACCCGGGTGGGGGTGTCCACCAGGTCGTGGGCGTCGGCGCGCTCGATCCAGGTGTTGTGGCCGCCGGCCCGCGCGACGGCACGGGTGAGGTCGCCGGAGGGCAGGTCCTGCGGGGCGCGCAGCAGGAACTCGTCCACCGTGCCGCCCTCGGGGAGGGGGTGGGTCTGCAGGTTCAGGATGTCGACGCCCTTGCCGGCGAGCGCGGTGCACAGCGCCGCCAGGCTGCCGGGCTCGTCGCGGACGGTCGTCCGCATCCGCCACAGGGTGGTGCCGGCCCCGGTGGCCGCCGGTCCGGCCACCGCGGACGGCGCCGGATCGGAGGGCGCGGTGTCGGCCGGGGGCGGCGCATGGCTGTGCCGACGGGCCCACCAGGTGTGGAAGGCCGCCGTGACCAGGAGTGCGACGGCCGAGGCCACCAGCAGGACGGGGCCGCCGGGGCCGTGGGCGACGAGGTTGGCGATGCCGTCGGCGACCGCCACGGCGCAGAAGAGGGCGGCGAGTTCGACGAGGTCACGGCGCCAGTGGTGGCGGTGCGGACGCGGGGCTGCGGAGACGGGGGTACGGTCAGTCATGCACACCACTGTGGCTCAGGGGTGTTGCGTGATCACGAACGATCTGTGACCGACTGGTTAAGCGTCGATCTGGCCGGTTTCTCCCAGTTTTCAGGCGGATTTCCAATGGGGTCCCGCCGCGTCCCGCCGCGTTCCGCCGCGTTCCGCCGCGTCCCGCCGGGGCCGCCCCGCTCGTGCTCGTTTCGTGCCCGGCCCGCGGCACCGCGGTCACTCCTGTCCCACCCGGCCCGGCTGGAGGACCTGCGTGAAGAGTACGCCGCCCCCCTGGCGGCGCAAGCGGACCGTGAGCTCCCCGCTGCCGCCGTCGATCTCCACCTCGCCGTAGTACGGGGGGTTCTCGGCCGGGGACATGTTGGCCACCGGAGCCGACTGGACGTAGGCCGTCCGCGGGCCGAAGGTGGCGTCGAGCCGACCCGCCGGGAACCCGCCCGCGCCGATGGGGCCGGACACGAACTCCCAGAACGGCGCGAAGTCGGAGAAGGCGGCGCGCTCGGGGGCGTAGTGGTTGGCGGCCGTGTAGTGGACGTCGGCGGTGAGCCAGAGGGTGCCGGTGATGTGCTGGTGCTTGATGTGACGCAGGAGGTCGGCGATCTGGAGTTCGCGTCCGAGCGGGGCCCCCGGGTCGCCCTGGGCGACCGCCTCGAAGTTCACCGCCCCGTCCGGGACGACGATGCCCAGCGGCATGTCGGCCGCGATGACCTTCCAGGTGGCCCGGGAACGGGAGAGTTCCCGCTTGAGCCAAGCGAGTTGTTCGGCGCCCAGGATGCCGACCGCGTCCTCGGTCTGGCGGCCGGGGGAGTTGGCGTCGCGGTAGGTGCGCATGTCGAGCACGAAGACGTCCAGCAGCGGGCCGTGCCGCAGCACCCGGTACATCCGTCCCTCGGCGCGCCCGCCCCGCAGGTCGGTGACCGGGAAGTACTCGCCGAAGGCCTGGCGGGCCCGGCCGGCGAGGGTGTCGACGTCCCTGACGGTGTAGCGGGGATCGTCGATCAGCTGGCCGGGGTACCAGTTGTTGCGCACCTCGTGGTCGTCCCACTGGGCCAGGACGGGGACCTGCGCGTAGAAGTCGCGCAGATTGCGATCGAGCAGGTTGTAGCGGAAGTTCCCGCGGAACTCGGTGAGGGTCTCGGCGACCTTCGCCTTCTCCTCGGTGGTGACGTTGTGCCAGATGCGCCCGTCGGGCAGCGGAACGGCGGCCTGGATCGGCCCGTCGGCGTAGATCGTGTCGCCGCTGAAGAGGAAGAAGTCGGGGTCGCGCAGCCGCATCTCGTCGAAGACGCGGTAGCCCCCCAGTTCGGGGTTGATGCCCCAGCCCTGGCCCGCCAGGTCACCGGACCACAGGAAGCGCACGTCGCCCCGGCGGGAGACGGGCGTGGTGCGGAAGGTGCCGCGCACCGGCTCGCCGGAGCGGCGCGAGTCGTCCGGGTCGG
This sequence comes from Streptomyces lavendulae subsp. lavendulae, assembly GCF_002803845.1. Classification (GTDB taxonomy): domain Bacteria; phylum Actinomycetota; class Actinomycetes; order Streptomycetales; family Streptomycetaceae; genus Streptomyces; species Streptomyces lavendulae. The sequence continues at coordinate 6,933,683 of NZ_CP024985.1, forward strand.
TCAGCACGACCCGGTAGTGGATCTGCCGTCCGGGCGGCAGGTCGCGCAGGGTGGCCGTACCGGTGAAGTCGGTGGCCGGGCCGAGGAAGGGGCCGCCGTGGCGGCGCACCCCGTAGCGGAAGGACTCGCTGGGGGAGGTCTCCACGTACATCCGCGCGGGCCGGTCGGACCGGGTCCAGACGGTGGCGGAGTGGGAGGTGATCTCCCCGGACTGGACCCCCCAGAGCGCCGTCGGCCGGCCGGAGCGGGCGAAGGCGGGAGCCCCGGCCGGGGCGGCGAGGGCGGGTGCGGCGAACGCCGTGGACAGGGCGAGGCCCAGCGGGACGGCGAGCGAACCGCCGAGCAGGGACCGTCGGGTGTGCGGCATCGGTGCCATCGGTGTCGTCTCCAGGGGCCGGCGGGGGCGGGCCGGACCAGTGTGCCGCCGCACACCGGACCGGCCGCGTCGCCCACGCGAACCCCGGATGAACAGCCGTCAGCCGCTCATGACCGGGCGGCACCCGCGCCCACGGCCCGAGCGGTGTCGAGGATCACGCGCGCCACCAGCGCCGGGTCGTCGTTCATCGGCACGTGACCGCACCCCGGCAGCCGCACCAGCCGCGCCCCCGGGACGGCGGACTTGGCGCGCACGCCCTGCCGGGGCAGGAGCAGCCGGTCGCGGGAGCCCCAGGCGATCGTCACGGGGATGCCCGGCACGTCGTCCGTGAACCGTACGGAGGCCCCCGCGGCCAGCGTCTCCTCGAAGCCGGTGGCGTCCCGCAGGGCGAGGGTCTCGGCGACCACGGCCCCGGGGGAACGGTGGGCCGGACGGGCGTAGATGGTGCCGGTGAGCGCGGCCCGGCCGGGGCCGCTGCGCGACAGCCGCTCCAGGGCGGGCAGGGGCAGCGTCCGCGCGCCGACGCGCATGGCGCGCAGGGCCGTGAAGGCGTACCGGCGCTCGGCCTGCGACCAGAACCCGGCCGGCGAGAGCGCGGTGACCGAGCGGACCAGGCCGCTGCGGCCCATCTCCAGCGCGAGCAGCCCGCCGAGGGAGTTCCCGGCGACGTGCGGGCGCTCGACGTCGAGGGCGGCGCAGAGCGCGCCGAGCGCCGGGGCGACGGTGGCGAGGTCGTAGGGCACCCCCGGCGGCAGCGGGGCGGAGGTGCCGAAGCCGGGCAGGTCGACGGCGATCACGTCGTGGTCGGCGGCGAGGACGTCGCTCACCGGGTGCCAGGCCTGGAAGTGGTGGCCGATGCCGTGCAGCAGCAGGAGCGGTTCGCCCGCGCCCTTGCGTTCGTAGGCGACGGTGGCGGGGCGGGGGCCGAGCGGCGAATCGATCGTGAACGAGACCGTGGCGGTCATGCTGCTCCTCGTCGGGTGGACGCGTGTGAGACAGGCCGTCAGTAACGACTGTGCCCATGATTACCGCCCGGTAGCCCCCGCCTACAAGACTTCCGGCCGACGGGGAAGGTCGACGGGGAAGGCCGAGGTGGGAGGCCGGGGTGGACGTCGGGATGAAGAGCGGGATGAAGAGCGGGATGACGGGCTGGTGGGCCGCGGGTGGGCAGCGCGAACATCCTGTGAACGGCTTGCTACATATGCCCGATCTGCCCGGCAAAGCGGCGAGCATTGGTCTTGACCAAGGGGGTGCGCCGTCCTATCGTCGCAGGGATAGTGCAGGAACCTTTAATAAACAAAGGCACGGAACTGCGGCGCGGAACTGCCGCTCGAACACGGCGATAGCGGCGATTGCAGGAGGAGTCAGGGTGGGGACCACGCAGCTCGAATCGGTGCCGGAGCCGAAGTACTGGCACCTGAAGACCGTGCTCAGCGACGCGCTGGACCAGGACTTCGCGGTCGGCGAGATCCTGCCGAACGAGCGTGAACTCGCCGCGCGGTTCGGCGTCGCCCGCGCCACCCTGCGTCAGGCCCTGGAGCAGCTCGAACTCGAAGGCCGCCTGCAGCGCCGCCGTGGAGTCGGCACCACCGTCGCCCCGCCGCGGGTCGGAGTCGCCGTCGACAGCACGCAGCACGGCTGGCCCGGTGAGGGCTCCGACGGCTGGGAGGCCGTGGACGCCTCCGAGACCGTCCCCGCCGCCGCCGTCCTCAAGCTCCTCGGCACCGCCCCCGACCAGCCCGTGCACACCGTGCGCCGGACCCGGGTCACGGGGGGCCAGGCCGTCGCCGCCGAGCTGCTGTACGTGCCCGCCGCGTCCGTGCCCGGCCTCTCCGCCATCGACGCCCCCGCCGGACCCGCGCGGGCGCGCGCCGTCCTGCGGGAACTCCAGCGGCTCACCCTCGACGGGCAGGACCGCTCGGTCGAGCTGGGCTCCGCCCGCGCCGACGACGCCAAGGAACTGGACCGGCTGCCCGGCGCGCCCGTGCTGCTCGTGACCACCCGCTACTTCACCACGGAGGGCACCGCCGCCGTCTCCGTGGCCACGTACCGCGCCGACACCTGCCGCCTGACCTTCGGCGACTCGGGCGTGGAGATCACCGAGACCCGAGCGGCCTCCTGACCCGGCCTTCCCTCTGACTAGACGGTGTCGGGAAGCGGGGCCGGGGCCTCGTCGGGCCGGTCGCGTGCCGGGTCGGCCGTGTCGTGGTCCGGGCGGCGGGTGCGCTCCGCCCACGCGGCCACCGGAGGCCCTGCCGCGCCCAGCGCCGCGAAGAACACGCCGAGCAGCAGCCAGCCCGTGTGCCCCAGTCCCAGGACCACCGTCGTGAGCACCACCGGAGCCAGGGCCTGCCCCGCGTCGAAGCCGACGCCGAAGAACCCCTGGTACTGGCCCTGGGCGTGGTCGGGGGCCAGGCCGAAGCCGATCGCGAAGCCACCCGAGGACTCCCATACCTCGCCGAGGCTGTGGACGACGACGGCGAGGACGGCCAGCCCTGGGGCCACCCACACCGGCACGTCTGCGGTCAGCGCCATCAAGGGGCAGCTGACCAGGAAGAACAGCCCCGCGAGGCGGAACGCCCGGCCACCCTGGCGCGGCGTCTCCACCCGGGAGCCGATCCTGCTCTGGAGCAGTACGCACACCCCGCTGTTGACCGCGTAGACCGCCGCCACGGTCCAGCGGGGCGCGTCGGTGTGGGCGGAGAGCCAGATCGGCAGCAGCAGGGAGACGGTCTGGTACTGCAGGCCCATCGCGCTGTAGAGCGCCACGAAGGACACGAACGGCCGGTCCCGCAGCACGGCCGCGCGATGGTGCTCCTCGGGCCGGGGCAGGGGCCGGTAGTTCGGGACACCGCCCAGGGCGATCAGGCCCGCGCCGGCGAAGCTGGCGGCATTGGCGAGGATGAGCACGGTGTATGCCGTACGGGTGTCGACCGAGACGGCGAAGGCGGCACCGAGGGTGCCCAGGACCACGCCGAGGTTGACGAACGTGCGGAGCTTCGCCCTGAAGGCGGCCGGGCGCTCACCACCGGCCCGCGCGATGAGGGCGCCGCCCGCGGCGCCGCCCGCCGTTGCCGCCAGCCGGTCCAGGGTGGCGATGAGCGTGAACGTGACCCAGTCGTGGATGAAGACGAACGCCGCCATCGTCGCGGCCTGCATCGCGAGGGCCGTCAGCCAGACCGTGCGCGGCCCGTACCGGTCCGCCAGGTTTCCGGCCGGGATCCCGGCCAGCAACCCGACCAGACCGGCGATCGTGAGGCCGACACCGACCCGCGCGGCGGGCAGGTGCACCACCAGCGTGAAGTAGAGCACCGAAGCGGTGTTGAACAGCCCGTTGCCCACCCGGCTGACGAAGCTCGCGAGGATCAGGGCACGCTGCGGACGGTCCGGCGCCGACAAGCCGGATATCCGCCGCCCGGCGCTCTTCATGATCATGCCGATCAGGCTAACAGCGCACCGCCGGGCCACCCTCGGCATGTCCGGTTCACCCCCTGCCAGTTGCCCCCGCCGAGTCGCACCCCCTCCCCCCGAACGGTGACGGGTCCCCGCCCCCTCGGCCATCGGCCCCCGCGCAGGGAGCCCGCCCACCCCCTCTGGGTGCCGAGCGGGCTACGGCCCCGCACCGACACCGGCGGTGTCCGTCCGGTTGTCCTGCCTCACGGGCCCGGGACCGGCCCCTCAAGACCGTCGGCCTTCGGCTCACGCGGAGGGGCCCGCCCGCCGCCCCTCCGGGTACCCATCGGGCTGTGGCCTCCCGCACCGACGCCGAACGTGTCCGTCGCGCTGTCCTGCCCGGCAGGCCCGGGACCGCGGCTCCTCAGGACGGTTGCGTCCGAGCACGCCACCGGGCCACCGGGCCGCAGGCCAGGCCCAGACGTGTCGTGTGAGCCGCCCCGCACGAGGCGGGGAGTGTCGCGCGGGAACGGGCCGCCCTGCGCAGGCCTGGGGCCGCCTCGTGCGGGGACGGGCGGGGCAGCTCCCGACCCATCGCCACGGCAGTGGGCGGGCGGGGGAGTCAGCGGCGTGCGGTGACCGTCTTCTCCACCGCGAAGAGCTCCTCCTCCACGTGGTCCAGCGCCAGCCGCAACGCCCCCGTCGCCACCGCCGCTTCGCCGAGCAGCGACAGCGCCACCCGCGGCGGCCGCAGGCAGTACCGCTCCAGTTCTCGCCGCAGCGGTTCCAGGACCCCGTCCAGCCCGGCCGCCCAGCCGCCGACCACCACCAGCTCCGGATCCATCGCCAGCACCAGCGCCGCCACGTCGTGCACCAGGCGCTGGATGAACCGCTCCACCGCGGCGACCGCCCGCTCGTCACCCCGCTTGGCCATGGCGAAGACCTCCGCGACCGCCTGTTCGTCCAGTGGGTGCAGGGGTTCGCCTGTGGTGGACAGCAGCCGCTCCGGGGTGACCTCGCGGCCCAGCAGGTGCAGCGCGCCGATCTCGCCCGCCGCGCCGCCGAACCCGCGGTGCAGCCTGCCGCCGATCAGCGAGCCCGCACCGGGGCTCAGCCCGGCCATTACGAACACGATGTCGTCCGTGTCCCGGGCCGCGCCCTTCCAATGCTCGGCGACCGCCGCCGCGTTGGCGTCGTTCTCCACCTGGACCGGGCAGCGGAACGAGCGCCGCAGCCGATCCCCGAGCGGCAGCCCCGTCCAGCCGGGCAGTGCGGTGCCGAGGCGGACGGTGCCGTCCGCCTCCACGATTCCCGGACTGCCCACGCCGACCGCCCGCAGGGAGTCCCGCGGTACCCCGGCCCGGCGCAGCAGATCGGCCACCGCCGCCCTGACCCGCTCCAGGCGCTCGTCGGCCGAAGCGGTCTCGGCGACCTCCTTGGTTCCGGCGCCGATCACCCGGCCGTCGAGCCCGGACAGCAGCACCGCGATCCGGTGCGAGCCGATCTCTATGCCCAGCAGGTGCCCGGCCTCTGCACGGAAGCGGAACCTCCTCGCGGGCCGTCCCTGGCGGCGTGCGCCTTCCTGGGCCTCGGCCTCGACGACGAGCCCGGTGCCCATCAGGCCCTCCACGACCCCCTCGACCGTCGGCCGGGAGAGCCCGGTGACCCGGGTGAGGTCGGTGAGGGTCGGCGAACGGGCCGCGCGCAGTGCCCGGAGCACCACGGCCGAATTGATCCGCCGGAGCAGAGAGGGATCCCCGCCGGTCAGCTGCCCCAACGTGTGTCCTCCCAGCTAGCGGCCCTGTCAGCCGGATCGTACTGCGCCCCCGGCGCAGCTGCGAGGACCAGTCCCCCCATCAGCCGGATCCTCCCTCTCCTCAGGCCGGGGAGACGAACCCCGACTCGTACGCGGTGATCACCGCCTGGGTGCGGTCACGCGCCCCCAGCTTGCCCAGAATCGCGCTGACGTGTGACTTCACCGTCTCGGGGCCGACGATCAGTTCCCCCGCGATCTCCACATTGGTCAGGCCGCGTGCCATCAGCCTCAACACCGCCTCCTCACGGTCGGTGAGCGCGGCCCGCTTGAGCACCGCGCGGGCCTGCTGGTTGCCGTACTCCGCGGCCAGGGCACGGACGGCCGAGGGGAAGAGCAGGGTCTCTCCCTCCGCCACCAGCCGCACCGCGTGGACGATCTCCGAGGGCCGGGCCCGCTTGAGCAGGAAACCGTCCGCTCCGGCGCGCAGCGCCTGGTACACGTACTCGTCGTTCTCGAAGGTGGTGACCACGAGGATCTTCGGCGGTGAGTCCACCGACCGCAGGACCGCCCGGGTGGCTTCGATCCCGTCGAGCAGGGGCATCCGCACGTCCATCGCCACCACGTCCGGCCGCAGTTGGCGGACCAGTGGGATGACGGAGGCCCCGTCCGCGGCCTCGCCCACCACCTCGATGTCGGGCTGGGCGTCCAGGACGGCGCGCAGACCCGCGCGCACCAGGGGTTCGTCGTCGACGAGCAGTACGGTGACCGGCATCGGGTCAGCGTATTCGCTCCAGCGGAAGCCGGGCGCGCACTCTCCAACCGCCCTTGTGGGGACCGGTTTCGGCCTCTCCGCCGAGCAGTGCGGCCCGCTCTCGCATTCCGCGCAGCCCGCTCCCGCTCCCGGGCGTGACCCTCGGGCGTTCCGGCAGCGCGTTCGTGACCTCCAGCTCCAGCCGGTCCGCGGCCATCTCCACCCGGACCCGGACGGGAACGGGACCGCAGTGCCGCAGCACATTGGTGAGCGCTTCCTGCAGGATCCGGTACCCCTCACGGGTGACGGGGCCGGGCAACTTCTCCAGGGGGCCGGTCAGTCGGGCGTCCACCGCCGCTCCCGAGGCCCGGGCGGACTCCAGCAGCCGGTCCGCCTCGGCCAGCGTCGGCCGCTGCGAGGGCGGCTGCCCGGACTCGCGCAGGACCGTCAGTACCCGCTCCAGGTCCTCCAAGGCGGCCCGGGCCGTCTCCTCGATCGCGACGAGGGCGCGGTCGGTGAACTCCGGGTCGCCCGCCGCGCGGGCCGCGCCGGCCTGGACCACCGCCACCGTCAGGGCGTGCCCGATGGAGTCGTGCAGCTCGCGCGCGATGCGGGTCCGCTCCAGCAACTGTTCCGTGCGCGCTTCCAGTGCCGTCAGCCGCTCGGCCGCGGACGGCCCCAGCAGTCGCTTCGCGATCGCGGTGATCAGCTCGCCGAGCAGGACGACCACCACGATCAGCACGACCAGTGGCAACGGCGCGAGAAGGGCCGCGGCCCAGCGGGCCGGGGTGAACGGCACGGCCGGGTCGTCGTCGAGCGGGTGCCCGAGAGCGGTCGCGACGAGTTCGGCGGTCATGACCGGCAGCCATACGGTGGCGAACATGGCCGCACTGGAGACGACCAGCCGTATCTCCAGCCAGAGCACGGTCCGCCAGCGGTCCGCCCAACGGGCGGCGGGGGCGGCGGCGATGCCGCTCTCCTCGGTCTCGCGCTCCTGCGGGGTCAGCAGGAAACGCGCCTGGAGCCCTTCCGCCAGCCGTACCCACGGAACGAACCCGAACGGTATGACGATCAGCAGGGGCATCCAAGGCCACCGCGGGTTGATGAACATCCACACGGCGAGGAGCAGGAGCGGTACGCACAGGTGCAGCCAGCGCGTGTACGTGACGGACCTGAACGGGGAGTGGACGAGTCGGGACATGCGTTCATCCTGGCAGGGGGTGCGGCGGTGGCGTCTCCCCCACGTGGGGGAGACGCCACCCTCGCATGGGGGAGGGAAGGGGAGAGGCCCGACGGCGACGCTGGGGGCATGAACCGAATCGAGATCCGCGAACTCACCAAGGACCATGGCACCCAGCGGGTCGTGGACCACCTCACCTTCGACGTCCTGCCCGGCAGGGTCACCGGATTCCTGGGGCCCAACGGCGCCGGCAAGTCCACCACCCTGCGGCTGCTGTTGGGCCTGGACCGGCCGACCGCCGGCGCCGCCACCATCGGCGGGAACCGCTTCACCGACCTCGACCGCCCCCTGCACCGGGTGGGGGCCCTCCTCGACCCGCAGGCGGCCCCCGCGGGCCGCCGGGCCCGCGACCACCTCCTCGCGCTCGCCGTCAGCAACGGCATCCCACCCGCCCGGGTCGACAGGGTCCTGGAGCAGGCCGGTATCGCCTCCGTCGCGCGCCGCCGCATCGGGACCTTCTCACTGGGCATGCGCCAGCGCCTGGGCATAGCCGCCGCCCTGCTGGGCGATCCCGGAGTGCTGCTGCTGGACGAGCCGACCAACGGCCTCGACCCGGAGGGCATCATCTGGATCCGAGAGCTGATGCGGGGCCTCGCGGCCGAGGGGCGCACCGTCTTCGTCTCCAGCCACCTGATGGCCGAGTCCGCGGCGTTCGTCGACCACCTCGTGGTGCTGGGGCGGGGCAGGCTCCTCGCCGACACCTCGATGGAGGAGTTCATCAGCGCCCGCAGCGCCCGGAGGGTGCGGCTGCGCACCTCGGAGCCGGATCGGATGGGGGCGGCCCTGGCCCGGGAGGGCTTCGAGCTGGTCGCCGCCGATGAGGGGCACTGGACCATCGAGGGCATACGGGCCGAACGGATCGGCGCCCTAGCCGCCCGTGAGGGCATTCCCGTCCTGGAGCTGGCCGACGAGCGGGCCTCCCTGGAGCAGGCCTATCTCGATCTCACCGCCGAACGCGCGCAGTTCTCCGCGACCACCGCCTGAATCCCGAGGGGAGCCACCGTCATGAGCGCCGCAGCCCTGCCCACCGTCTCCGTCCTGCACTCGGAGTGGATCAAGATACGTTCGAGCCGTTCGATACTCGCATCGCTCCTGGCCGTCTTCGCCACCACGGCCGGCATCACCGTCCTCACCGCCGCCGCCATCGGTACGTCGCAACCGGGAGCACTGGGAGAGGACCGGCTGTTCGGGGCGTTCTTCGGCATCAACTTCGGGCAGATCGCGGCCGTCGCCTTCGGTGCCACGGCCTTCGCCGGTGAATTCCGCAACGGAGCGCTGCGCGTGTCGCTCACCGCCGTGCCCAACCGGACCCGGCTGTACCTGTCGAAGGCCGCCGCGGTGGCCGGACTGGCCTTCGTGGTCGGTCAGATCACCGGTCTGGTCACCTTCGTCGCGGGGCAGGCCCTGATGGGGGAGTACGCCCTCTCCCTGGGGGACCCGGGCACCGTGCGGGCCGTGTTCGGCAGCGGTGCGTACCTCACGTTGATCGCCCTGCTGTCGGCCGGTCTGACGGCTCTGGTGCGCAGTGGCACGCTGGTGATGAGCCTGCTCATACCCTTCCTGCTGATCGTGCCCTTCGTGGTCGGCCAGGTCGCCGATGGTGCGGGCCGGTTCATGCCGGACCGGGCCGGCCAGGCGGTGATGCGGCTGGAGGTGCAAGGGACGCTCGGTCCGTGGAGCGGGCTCGCGGTGACGGCGCTGTGGGCCCTCGTATCCCTGGCCGCGGGGTGGCTGGCCGTGCGGCGGCGCGACGCGTGACGCCGGACCAATTGTCAGTGGTCCCCGGAATACTGACGGTATGACCACGGCACAGCATCTCGACCTGATCGACCGGCTGCGGGCCCAGAGCTTCGTGGACATTCCGGTGCGCCTCGGCCGGCACAGCAGCGGCCCGGGTTACCACCTGGTCCGTCTGGCGGAGACCGGGGATTTCTGGGAGGACGACGGTTCCGGCCGCCGGGAGGCCGCCGATCAGATCAGCGCCGAGTACACGGCTCTCACCCAGGCCCTGACGGAGCGCTGGGGGACGCCTCTGGTCTTCACGCTGCGCTCGCCGGCCGCCCTGGTTGCCGAGGGGGAGGAGGTTCCGCAGCCCTGGGAGGAGCTGACGCACAGCACCGACCACGTGCACGTCTGGCGGGCGGAGGACCGGTGGCTGGTGGCCTGTGTGACGCAGTGGGGAGAGGAGGACCCCTACACGCTGATGGCGGGGATCACGGTGACGGACCCGCCCTAGGGTCTGTCGTCAAAGTGATCTTGCGTTGTGGATCATGGTCGGGTGATACGTCGCCATGAACTGTCGGACGCTGAGTGGGAACTCGTGCAGCCGTTGCTGCCGCAGCCTGCGCTGGGGCGGCCGCGGCTGGACGACCGGACGGTCCTGAACGGGATCGTGTGGAAGTTCCGGACCGGGGTCGCCTGGCGGGACGTGCCCGACCGGTACGGGTCGTGGGCCAGCCTCCACACCCGTTTCCGCCGGTGGGCGGCGGACGGAACATTCGAGCGGATGCTCCAGGCCGCGCAGGCGCAAGCGGACGCGGCAGGCGACATCGAGTGGCTGGTGTCGGTGGACTCCACCGTTGTCCGTGCCCACCAGCACGCGTCCGGGGCCCGAAAAGGGGGCTCCGCAGCCCGGCCCTCGGCCGGTCCCGCGGCGGGCTGACCAGCAAGATTCACCTGGCCTGCGACGGGACGGGCCGACCCCTCGCGTTCGTCCTGACCGGCGGGAACATCAACGACTGTACCCAGTTCACCGCCGTGATGGACGCGATACGGGTGCCCCGGATCGGGCCGGGCAGACCGCGCATCAGGCCCGACCACGTCATAGGCGACAAGGGCTACAGCTCGAAGGCCATCCGTTCTTGGCTGCGACGCCGCGGCATCACGCCCACGATCCCGGAACGATCCGACCAGGTCCGCAACCGAACCCGGCGCAACCGCCTCAAGCAATGGCGCGGCATCGCGACCAGGTACGACAAGACCGCCCAGTCCTACCAAGCAGCCGTCACCCTCGCGTCGCTCCTGATGTGGGCGTGACACTTTGACGACAACTCCTAGGGCCGCGAAATGTGTTGTCGCCCGCCGGTGCGGTGGTCCTACTGTGGCGCGGTGCAGACTCAGGTGATCGTTCTCAATGGCGGCTCCAGCTCCGGCAAGTCGGGCATCGCCCGGTGCCTGCAGGCGGTCCTGCCGGATCCGTGGCTGGTCTTCGGGGTCGACACCCTGGTCGACGCGATGCCGGCGTCGATGCGGGCGATGGACGGGGGCATCGAGTTCGCCCCGGACGGCGAGGTGGTCGTCGGGTCCGCGTTCCGGGCGCTGGAGGAGGCCTGGATCGAGGGGATCGCCGCGATGGCGCGGGCCGGGGCCCGGGTCGTGGTCGACGAGGTGTTCCTCGGTGGGGCGGCGTCCCAGAAGCGCTGGCAGCAGGCTCTGGGAGGGCTGCGGGTGCTGTGGGTCGGCGTCAGGTGCGAGGCTGCGGTGGCCGCGGGCCGGGAGGTCGCGCGGGGCGACCGGACCGTCGGGATGGCCGTCTCACAGGCGGAGGCCGTCCACCGGGGCGTGGTCTATGACCTGGAGATCGACACCACCCGCGCCGAGTCGATGGAGTGCGCGCGGGCCATCGCGGGCCGCGCCGAGTGATCGACGCCAGGGCGGCCGACGCGTGAATGACCCGCTGGGCGGGGCCGTCCCGGGACCTTCCGGTCAGGGGGCGGGTGGCGCTTCCGCGGCCTCGCGGAGGCGGGCGTACTCCTGGGCCATGGACTCCGCGGTCCAGTGGGCGTTGAGGCCGCTGGGGTTGGGCAGTGCCCAGATGCGGGTGGTACCGATGGTCCGGTCCTGGGGGCCGATCCGGGCCCGGCGGTCGCCGAAGGCGGTGCGGTAGGCGGTGACGCCGACCACGGCGAGCCAGTCGGGCCGCAACCGTTCGACCTTCGCCGTCAGGATCCGGCCGCCCTCACGGAACTCCTCCGCGGTCAGCTCGTCGGCGCGGGCGGTCGCCCGGGCCACGACGTTCGTGATGCCGAGGCGGTAGGTGAGCAGTTCCTCCTGCTCCTCCGGGGCCAGCCGGCGGGGCGTGAAGCCGGACAGGTGCAGGACCGGCCAGAAACGGTTGCCGGGCCGGGCGAAGTGGTGGCCCGTCGCGGCGGAGAGGAGCCCCGGGTTGATCCCGCAGAAGAGCACGCGCAGACCGCCCGCGACCACGTCCGGCAGGACGCGGTCACGGGCGGCTTCGAGCTCGTCGGGGGTCAGAGGATCGACCCCGGCGCGTACCCGGCGGCCTCCGGGCGCTCCTTGGCGATGGCCTCGATCCGGGAGACCACGGTCGCGACCTGGTCGCCCGCGGCGCCGGTGAACGACAGCTTGTCCGCCATCAGGGCGTCCAGCTGCGCACGGTCCAGCGGCATCCGCTCGTCGGCGGCCAGCTTGTCCAGCAGCTCGTTGCGCTCGGCACCCTGCTCGCGCATGGCGAGCGCGGAGGCCACCGCGTGCTCCTTGATGACCTCGTGGGCGGCCTCACGGCCCACCCCGGCCCGCACCGCGCCCATCAGCACCTTGGTGGTGGCGAGGAAGGGCAGGTAGCGGTCCAGCTCACGGGCCACGACGGCCGGGAAGGCGCCGAACTCGTCGAGGACGGTCAGGAAGGTCTCCAGCAGGCCGTCGAAGGCGAAGAAGGCGTCGGGCAGGGCCACGCGGCGGACCACGGAGCAGGAGACGTCGCCCTCGTTCCACTGGTCGCCGGCCAGCTCGCCGGTCATCGAGGCGTAGCCGCGCAGGATGACCATCAGGCCGTTCACACGCTCGCAGGAGCGGGTGTTCATCTTGTGCGGCATCGCGGAGGAGCCGACCTGGCCGGGCTTGAAGCCCTCGGTGACCAGCTCGTGGCCCGCCATCAGGCGGATGGTCTTCGCGATCGAGGAAGGGGCGGCGGCGAGCTGCACCAGCGCGGTGACCACGTCGTAGTCGAGCGAGCGCGGGTAGACCTGGCCGACCGAGGTGAAGGCCTGGGAGAAGCCGAGGTGGGCGGCGATGCGCTGCTCCAGGTCGGCGAGCTTGGCGGCGTCGCCGCCCAGCAGGTCGAGCATGTCCTGGGCGGTGCCGACCGGGCCCTTGATGCCGCGCAGCGGGTAGCGGTCGAGGAGGTTCTCCAGGCGGTCGTAGGCGACCAGGAGCTCGTCGGCGGCGGTCGCGAAACGCTTGCCCAGGGTCGTCGCCTGTGCGGCGACGTTGTGGGAGCGGCCGGCCATGACCAGCTCGGCGTGCTCGCCGGCCAGCTTGCCGAGACGGGCCAGGACGGCGACCGTGCGGTCCCGGGCCAGCTCCAGCGACAGCCGGATCTGCAGCTGCTCGACGTTCTCGGTCAGGTCACGGGAGGTCATGCCCTTGTGCACGTGCTCGTGGCCGGCGAGGGCGTTGAACTCCTCGATCCGGGCCTTCACGTCGTGCCGGGTGACCTTCTCGCGCTCGGCGATGGAGGCGAGGTCGACCGTCTCCAGGACGCGCTCGTAGTCGGCGAGGGCAGCGTCCGGGACGTCGATGCCGAGGTCCTTCTGGGCGCGCAGCACGGCGAGCCACAGCCGCCGCTCCAGCGTCACCTTGTACTCGGGGGACCACAGGACGGCGAGCTCCGCGGAGGCGTAGCGGCCGGCCAGGACATTGGGGATGCGGGGCTTGGCTGTCACGTGTAGGGATTCTACTTGGGCCGCGGCTGTGCGTTTACGCAGGTGGGGGCACCACCCGTGATTGTGTGTTGCTACGAGGGCGGCGAGGCCCCGTAGGGCAGCAGCTCGGGCCTCTTGGAGGGGCGGCCGTCCCCCGAGGAGCGGCCCGTCAGACGGCGGCCTATCCAGGGGAGCAGGTGCTGCCGGGCGAAGCGCAGGTCCTCGGTCCTGCGCACCTGCCAGCCGGGGGCCGCGGCGGGCGGCAGGGCGGCCCGCCAGTCCTCCTCCGGGGGCAGGCCCAGGCTCTGCCAGACGGCCTCCGCCACCCGGCGGTGGCCTTCGGCGGTCAGGTGCAGCCGGTCGACGTCCCACATGCGCGGATCGCCGAGCACCGGGGCCCCGTACAGGTCCACCAGCAGCGCCCCGTGGCGGGCGGCGAGCTCTTCGAGGATGCCGAACAGCTCCTCCATGCGCGGCCGGAAGCGTTCCATGACCGGGCCGTTGCGGCCCGGGGAGCGCATCAGCACCAGCCGCCCGCAGGACGGGGCCAGCAGGGCCACCGCTTCTTCCAGGTGGCCGCGGACCCTGCCCATGTCGACCTTCGGCCGCAGGGCGTCGTTGAGCCCGCCCACCAGCGTCACCACGTCGGCGCCCATCGCGGCGGCGGCCGGCGCCTGGTCCTCGGCTATCTGCCCGATCAGCTTTCCGCGCACCGCGAGGTTCGCGTAGCGGAAGCCCGGCTCGCGCGCCGCGAGCCGGGCGGCCAGCAGATCGGCCCAGCCCCGGTAGGAGCCGTCCGGGAGCAGGTCGGACATGCCCTCGGTGAAGGAGTCGCCGATCGCGACGAAACTGGTGTAAGACGCATTCATCTCCATGGCGGAGCGATGCTACCGCGCGGTACCCCGGCCCCGCAGGGCCGGGGACCACACGGCTGTCAGGCGGACGCGGGCCGGCCGAACAGCTCGCGCAGCACGTCCTCCATCGTCACCAGGCCCGTCATGGCCCCGTCCGTCCCGAGGACGGCCGCCAGGTGCGTACGGCTGCGCCGCATGGCGGTCAGCACGTCGTCCAGCGGGGTGTCCGCCCGCACCTGCGCGATGGACCGCAGCTCGGACCGCGGGAACGGCTCGTCCCGATCCACCGCGTCGAGGGCGTCCTTGACGTGCAGGTAGCCCAGGATCCGGCGCTGCTCGTCGACCACGGGGAAACGCGAGTACCCCGACTCGGCCGACAGCAGTTCCAGCCCGTCCGCCGTGATGCCCAGCCGCGCCGTGACCACCCGGTCCACCGGCAGCACCACATCGGTGACCGGGCGCCGGCCCAGCTCCAGCGCGTCGTGGAGCCGCTCGCTCGCCCGGTCGTCGATGAGCCCCGCGGCACTGGAGTCCTTGACGATCCGGGCCAGCTCGTCGTCCGAGAACGTCGCCGCGACCTCGTCCTTGACCTCCACCCGCAGCAGCCGCAGCAGCGCGTTGGCGAAGGCGTTGATCGCGAAGATCACCGGCTTCAGCGCACGGGTCACGGTCACCAGCGGCGGGCCCAGCACCAGCGCGGTGCGCACCGGCTCGGACAGTGCCACGTTCTTCGGCAGCATCTCCCCGAACAGCATGTGCAGGTACGTCGCCAGTGCCAGCGCGATCACGAAGGAGATCGCGTGCGTCACCCCGGAGGGCACGCCGACGAGGTCGAAGAGCGGGGTCAGCAGGTGCGCGATGGCGGGCTCGGCCACCACGCCCAGCACCAGGGTGCACAGGGTGATGCCCAGCTGGGCCGCGGCCATCAGCGCCGACACGTGTTCCAGGCCCCACAGGACGGCGCGGGCGCGCCGGTCGCCCTGCTCGGCGTAGGGCTCGATCTGGCTGCGCCGGACCGAGATCAGCGCGAACTCCGCGCCGACGAAGACGGCGTTGACGACCAGGGTCGCCAGGCCGATCAGCAGCTGTACGACGGTCATCGGGCCCCCTCCGTAGGCTCGTCACCGGCGGGTTCGGCCGGTGCGTGCAGCAGCACGCGGGCGGCTCGGCGCCCGCCGGCGTCCACCACGTCCAGGCGCCAGCCGTCCAGTTCCAGGCTGTCGCCGACGGCCGGGATCCGGCCGAGTTCGGTGGCTATCAGTCCGGCCAGGGTCTCGTACGGGCCGTCCGGGACGCGCAGGCCGATCAGCCGGAGCTGATCGGTGCGTGCGGCGCCGTCGGCGGAGTACAGGGACCTGCCGGACTCGTCCGTACCGGCCGGGGCCAGGTCGGAGGTCTCGTGCGGGTCGTGTTCGTCGCGGACCTCGCCGACGACCTCCTCGACGATGTCCTCCAGCGTGGCCACCCCGGCCGTGCCCCCGTACTCGTCGATCACGACGGCCATGGTCTGCTTGCCGGAGAGCCGGTCCAGCAGCCGGTCCACCGTCAGGGATTCCGGTACGAGGAGGGGCTCGCGCAGCAGCTGCGAGACGGGATGGCGGTGCCGCTCCGCGGCGGGCAGGGCGAGCACGTCCTTGATGTGGACGGTGCCGACGACGGTGTCCAGGCTGCCCCGGTAGACGGGGAAGCGCGACAGGCCGGTGGCCATGGTCGCGTTGGCCACGTCCTCGGCGGTGGTCTGCACGTCGAGGGCGGTCACCTGCACGCGCGGGGTCATCACGTTCTCCGCGGTGAGGTCGGCCAGGTTCAGGGTCCGCACGAACAGCTCGGCGGTGTCCTTCTCCAGTGCGCCGGCCTTCGCGGAGTGCCGGGCCAGGGCCACCAGCTCCTGGGGGCTGCGCGCGGAGGCCAGCTCCTCGGTGGGTTCCATGCCGAACCGTCGGACCATGTGGTTGGCGGTGCTGTTGAGGTGGCTGATCAGGGGGCTGAAGGTACGGCTGAAGACGCGCTGCGCGGTGGCGACGCGCTTGGCGATGGCCAGGGGGGAGGAGATGGCCCAGTTCTTGGGCACCAGCTCGCCGACGACCATCAGCACCACGGTCGACAGGGCGGTGCCCAGCACCAGGGCGGTGGAGGAGGCGGCGGTGGGCGAGAGCCCCATGGCCTCGAAGGGCCCCTGGAGCAGGGCGGCGATCGAGGGCTTGGAGATCATGCCGATGACCAGGCCGGTCGCCGTGATGCCGAGCTGGGCGCCGGAGAGCTGGAAGGTCAGGCTGCGGACGGCCGCCAGGGCGCTGTCGGCGCCCCTCTCGCCGCGCTCGACGGCACGTTCGAGCTCGCTGCGCTCGACCGTGGTCAGCGAGAACTCGGCCGCGACGAAGACTCCGCAGGCAAGGCAGAGCAGCAGGGCCACGATGAGCAGGAGCACTTCGGTCATCGGTCGTTCACCTCCGTCCCATGATCAGCCAGGAGGAGGGGGGCCGCGCGATGTCGCGCACGGGGATGTCGGGGACTGGGAGGCTCGCCCATGGGCGGACGCTCACACCTTTCGTCTTTCGTCGGAGAGGACCGTTCCCCACATGGTAAAGGAAGGGCAAAGCCTATGGGGCGTCCTTTTGGTCGAGCGGGCGCCGGGAAGCCGTCCGTACCCGGCCGGTGTCTCGCGGGACGGAAGTCGGTGGCGGGCCGGTGGTGGGGCGTGCTTGGCTCCCGGCCATGACCGACCTACTGATACGTACCGCCGTCCCGGCCGACGCCGAGAACGTGCTCGCCTTCTGGAAGGAAGCGGCCGAGGGGACCTCGATCACGGATGACGTGAACGGCGTTACCCGGCTCATCGCCCGCGACCCCGACGCCCTGATCCTCGCGGAGTCCGACGGGGTCCTCGTCGGCTCCGTGATCGCCGGCTGGGACGGCTGGCGGGCCTCCCTGTACCGGCTCGCCGTGCTGCCCGCCCGCCGCCGACAGGGGGTCGCCTCGGCGCTGCTGGAGGCGGCCGAGCGGCGCTTCGCCGAGGTCGGCGGGCGACGCGGTGACGCGATGGTCCTGGAGGCGAACGAGCGGGCGCACCGGATGTGGACGGCGGCCGGCTACGAACGCCAGGACCGCTGGCGGCGCTGGGTGAAGTCGTTCGCGCAGGCGTGACGGGTGAAGCGGACCCGGATCCGCCGGGCGGGTGAACGCGCGGGTATGAGGCCGTAAGTAGGGGGTGACCTGCTACTTCAGGCCGATTGACGCGTGCCGACATGGCGGGCGACGCGACGGACCTGGCCCCGGCGCTCCGGAGCGCGACGGTGCTCCGGGTCGCCGACTCGATACGTCGCCGGGCACCTCCCGGCCCTGCGCGCCCGCGCCGGGCTCCAGGAGGATCTCCACTCGATGACGGGCCACCTCATATCCCTGGAACCCGACTGGCGCGTCCTGCCGGCCCCGGCGGTCACCGTGGGCTGACTTCTCCGGAGGCGGCGGGCCGTCCGGCCAGTGCGGGTGGCTCAGGAGGGGCGCGGGATGTACGCCAGGCCGTGGGCGCCGGGTTCGGCGAGCTTGGCGATGTCCAGCCGGGCCAGGGTCCGCAGCGTCTCCAGGTCGACGATGTCGACGGTGGACGAGATCACGCAGGCCACGTAGGCGATCCTGCCGTCCGGCGAGGAGGTGATGGTCAGCGGGAAGCGCCCGACCTCCACCTCGCCGAGCCGCTGGCGGGTCTCGGCGGAGAACACCGTGAGGCGGCCGGGGGCGTGGCTGCCGAGGCGGGAGTCCGGGTCGGGACTCACGCACAGCTCTCCCGCGAGCAGTTTGCCCGTCGACGTCAGGTGGACCGGGAGGACCAGGTCGCGCGTGGGAAGGGTGTCCACGACGGACGCCGTCCGGGCGTCGATCACCCGGATGCCCGGGGTCGGCCGCTCCGCAGCGGTGGAGAAGGAGCCGGCGTAGGGCGCGGCGACGAAGGCGTGGGTGCCGTCGGCGGAGACGGCCAGTCCCTCGCTGCCGGGCACTTCCGCCTTGCCGGTGAGCACGCCCCGTTCCAGGTCGACGATCGACACGAACGGCGCCTCCTTGTTGGTGGCGTAACCCGTCCTGCCCGCCGGGTCGATGGCGAACCAGTGCGGACCGGGTGCGTCGGTGTCGATCCTGCCCACGGGCCGGCGGGTCCGGGTGTCGACGACGACCACGCCGCCGGGCCGGTCCGCCGAGCCCTCGACGCTGACGTAGAGGAGCCGGCGGGCGGGGTCCAGCGCCAGGCCGTGCGGACCGTGTTCCGGGGCGAGGTCGACGACCTCGACGATCCGGCGGGTGTCGGGGTCGATGACGGTCAGTTCGGTGCGCCGGCCGCCGTTCGCGTGGTAGTAGCCCGAGCGGTACGCCGTGGTGCACCACAGCAGGCGCTCCGTGGGGTCGAAGCACAACTCGTGCGGCTCGGCGAGGACTTCCACCGAGCCGAGGTGCCGGTCGGAGGCGGCGTCGAAGAAGGAGACCGTCGGTCCGCTCTGGCTGACGACGGCGAGGGCGTCGCCGGCACGGCCGGCGCGCGAGAACTGCTGCATGGAGGATCCCTGAGGAAGGAGGAGAAGGAGAAAGGAGAACCGCCGCGTGTTCCCGCGGCTCCGCCCACTCTGGGCGCCGAACGCTTTCACAGCCATGCAAAGATCGGCATCCCATAGTTGCCTCAGGCGTAAAAATGCAGGTCAGGAGTGGATGTGGATCTCAACTTGCTGCGGGTGCTGGACGCCTTGCTCCAGGAGAACAGCGTGACCCGCGCGGCGGAGCGGCTCGGTACCTCCCCCGCCGCGGTCAGCCGCACCCTCGCCCGGCTCCGTCGTACCGTGGGCGATCCCCTGCTGGTCCGGGCGGGCCAGGGACTGGTCCCGACCCCGCGCGCCCTGGAACTCCGCGAAGACGTACGGGCGTTGCTGCGCGGATGTGACAACGTCCTGCGCCCCGGGGCCGGCTTCGACCCCGCGCACCTCCACCGCACCTTCACCGTGCAGGCCACCGACCTGCTCCTCGTGGGGCTGGCCGGGACGCTGACCGACCGCATCCACGCGGAGGCCCCGGACGTGGACGTGGTCTTCCTGCCGGAGGCGGTGGAAGGCGGTCCCGGGCTGCGTCAGGGCTGGGTGGACGTCGAACTCGGCGTCCTCGGGCACCTGGACCCCGAGATCCTGACCCGGCCCCTCACCCGGATGCGCCTGGTCGGGGTCGCCCGCAGCGGTCACCCGCTCTTCGACCGGCGGATCGACGCCCGAAGTTTCGCCGCTGCCGAACACATCGGCATCTCCCGGCTCGGCAAGCGCGTCGGACCCATCGACGGCGCCCTCGCGGAACTGGGGCTGCGGCGCCGGACCGCGGTGATCGTGCCCAGCCACACGAGCGCGATGCTGCTCGCCCGGGACAGCGACCTCGTCGCGCTCATGCTCGCGGACTGGCTCCCCGACACGATCGCCGCGCTGGGCCTGCGGACCTTCCCCGTCCCGCTCGACCTGGCCCCGCTCGACATCGGGATGGCCTGGCACCCCCGCAACGCGGCCGACCCGGGACACCGGTGGCTCCGCGACCTGCTGGCGGACGGGTTCCCGGACCCGCCGGGGGAGCGGCCGGTCAGTCGGGGGAGCGGCGGGCCGTGCCGATGACGCAGTAGGAGGTGGGCAGGGCGGGGCCGCGTTCGGGCAGGCGGAAGGAGCGGTGCGAGACGATCCGGAAGCCGGCCGCCTCGATCGAGGCGAGCGGGTCGCGGGCGGTGTGGCAGCCGCCGAAGAGGCGGGGCCACACGGTCCGGTCGAGCGTCCGCTGGACGGCGGCCATACCGGGACCGGGGGCCAGTCCGTGCTCCAGGAACCGCAGCTCCGCTCCGGGCCGCAGCACCCGGTGCAGTTCGGCGAGGGCGCGGGGGAGGTTGCGTACGGTGCACAGCACCAGGGAGGCCACGGCGGCGTCGAAAGCCTCGCTCTTCACCGGAAGGGCCTCCGCGAGCCCCGGTACGAGGTCGACCGGCACCTCGGCGCGCAGCGCCGCGGCGGCCGCGAGGCGGCGCAGGGTGCGCTCCGGTTCGACGGCGACGACCTCGGAGACGGCGCGGGGGTAGTGCGCGAAGTTCAGGCCGTTGCCCGCGCCTATCTCGATGACGCGGCCGGAGACCCCGTGCAGGAGCTCCCGGCGCAGGACGCCCATGCCCATGCGGGTCTCGGCGGCGGTGCTGGCGCGGGCGTAGAACCGGGCGAAGTGCGGGTGGTGGACCGGATCGGGGGGAGGTGCGGGCGGCACGGCGGACCTCCTGGCGCGGTTCGGGGGTGGACACGGGCGCGCGTGCCCTGCCGGGCAGATTCCCCGTCCCGGCGCGCGGTGAAACCGGAATGTCGCAAACCGCTGGGGGTGGCCGGATGGTGGGGGGCAGGGCACGCCTGCCGGGCAGCGCACTTGGGGGCGGTGCCCGCGGGGAAGGGGAGACCGCGTGACCACCCGCACGACCCGCGTCCCGCTCACGGCCGCCGGATCGCCGGCCGCCGTCGTGCTGCTGCTCACCGGCTGCGGCGCGGCTCCGGCGGAGCGCCCGAAAGCGGCTGCCCCGCCCGGCCCCGAGGCGGCAACTCGCTGCGCCGGGGCCGGGTCGAGGCCAGGTCTCAGGCCTGCCAGTCCGCCAGGAAGGACTCCGCCGACCACGTGCCGTGCAGGCGGGGAGCCAGCCAGCCGGGTGCGGCCGTACGGAACGCGGCGGGTTCCAGGGCGCCGGACCCCTCCGGGACGGCCCCCAGCAGCGGGATCCCCGACACGTCGGGCAGGTCGGCGAGGTTGCAGCGGGCCGCCAGGTCGGGCGTGGCGGGCCAGCTGCCGACCACCACCCCGAACGGGCTCAGGTCCCGGGCGCGCAGGGCCTCCGCCGTCAGGGCGGTGGAGTTCAGCGTGCCGAGTCCGGCCGGAGCGACGACCAGCACCGGGGCCGCGAGCAGCCGCGCCGCGTCGGCCAGGGTGTGGCCCTTCTCGTCGAAGCGCACGAGCAGCCCGCCCGCGCCCTCCACGAGGACCAGGTCGTGGTCGGCGGCCAGCCGCGAGGCCGCCTCCGCGATGGCGGCGGGGGCGAGCGTCGCCAGCCCGGAGCGCCGCGCGGCGGTGTCCGGCGCCAGCGGCTCGGGATAGCGGACCAGCTCCAGCGTGGTGACGGACGGGCCGGCCAGACGGGCGGCCTCGGCGGCGTCCCCCGGCTCCCCGGGACCGACCCCGGTCTGCGCCGGCTTGAGGACCGCGACCGAACGCCCGGCGGCCACGGCGGCCGCCGCGATCGCCGAGGTGACCACGGTCTTGCCGATTTCCGTGCCCGTTCCGGACACGACGAGTACGGGCATGTCAGCCTTCCTGGGCGGCCGCGAGGACGGCCCGGCAGATCCGTGCGACATCGCCGTCGCCGGTGACGAAGGGGGGCATCACGTAGATCAGGTCGCGGAACGGCCGCAGCCAGACGCCCTCCCGGACGGCCGCCCGCGTCGCGGCCCACACGTCGACGTCGTGGTCGAGCTGGACCACGCCGATCGCGCCCAGCACCCGCACGTCCCGGACCCCCGGGAGCGCGCGCGCCCCGTCGAGCCCTTCGCGCAGGCCCGCTTCGATCCGCTTGACCTCGCTCGTCCAGTCCTGCCCGAGCAGCAGCTCGACGGAGGCGAGCGCCACCGCCGTGGCGAGGGGGTTGCCCATGAAGGTCGGACCGTGCGCGAGCACGGGGACCTCGCCGCGGGAGATGCCGTCGGCGACCCGCTCGGTGCACAGGGTGGCCGCGAGGGTGAGGTAGCCGCCGGTCAGCGACTTGCCGAGGCACATCACGTCCGGGGTGATCCCCGCGTGGTCGGCCGCGAACAGCGCGCCGGTGCGCCCGAACCCGGTGGCGATCTCGTCCAGGATCAGCAGGACCCCGTACTCGTCGCACAGTTCGCGCAGCACCCGCAGGTAGTCCGGGTTGTGGAAGCGCATGCCGCCCGCGCCCTGCACCACCGGCTCGACGATCACCGCGGCCAGCTCGTCCGCGTGGGCGGCGACCAAGGCGCGCAGGTGCTCGGCGTACGCCGGGTCCACGGGGCTGTCGAAGTCCCCGGGCGGGGCGTCGGCGAAGACCTGCCGGGGCAGGTGGCCCTGCCACAGGTCGTGCATGCCGCCGTCGGGGTCGCAGACGGCCATCGGCTGCCAGGTGTCCCCGTGGTAGCCGCCGCGCCAGGTCAGCAGCCGGGTCTTGCCGGTGCGGCCGAGCGAACGCCAGTACTGCAGGCACATCTTGACGGCGACCTCGACGGACACGGAGCCCGAGTCGGCGAGGAAGACGTGCTCCAGTCCCGGCGGGGTGATCTCGACGAGCTTCGTCGCCAGCCGGACGGCGGGCTCGTGGGTGAGCCCGCCGAACATCACGTGCGACATGCGGCCCAGCTGCGCGGTCGCGGCCTCGTTCAGCACCGGGTGGTTGTAGCCGTGGATCGCCGACCACCAGGAGGACATGCCGTCGACCAGCTCCTCCTGCCCCTGCGCGGGGGAGGCGAGCCGCAGTCTGACCCCCGAGGCGGAGGAGACCACGAGGGCCTCCTGCCGCCCGGGCATCGGACCGTACGGGTGCCAGACGTGCCGGCGGTCCAGTTCGAGCAACCGCGCCGTGTCCGACGCCCGGTCGAGCGGGTCGTGCAGGGGGTACGGGTTACGCATTGGGGGCGAGGTCCGTTCCCGCGCCGCGGCGGCGCACCGCCACCAGGTCCGGGCGCACCTCGCCGGCCTCGGCCTGGACGGGCGCGGGGGCCTCCTCGGCGTGACCGGAGCAGCCGCCGCACGCGGAACCGCAGCCCGCCTCGACGGAATCACCCTGTCCGCCCGAACCGCAGACCGACGCGCCGCCCGCGTGAGAGCCGCAGCCCCCGCCGGCGGCGACCTCGGAGCGGTGCGCGGGCAGGGTCGTCGTACCGGTGCCCTCCACCTCGAAACCGGCGTCCGCGATCATGTCGAGGTCGGCCTGGCCGGCCTGGCCCTCGCTGGTGAGGTAGTCACCGAGGAAGATCGAGTTGGCGATGTTCAGCGCGAGCGGCTGCATCGAGCGCAGGTGCACCTCGCGGCCGCCCGCGATGCGGACCTCCACGTCGGGGCAGACGAACCGGACCATCGCCAGGATCCGCAGGCAGCGCTGCGGGGTGAGGTTCCACTCCTTGGCCAGCGGGGTGCCCTCGAAGGGGATCAGGAAGTTGACCGGCACCGAGTCCGAGTCGAGCTCGCGCAGCGAGTAGACGACGTCGACCAGGTCCTCGTCGCTCTCGCCCATGCCGGCGATCAGACCCGAGCAGGCCGACAGGCCCGCCGCGTGCGCCTTCTGGACGGTGTCGACCCGGTCCGCGTAGGTGTGCGTCTTGGTGATCGCGCCGTACGTGGCCTCGGAGGTGTTGAGGTTGTGGTTGTAGGCATCCGCACCCGCGTCGCGCAGCTTCTCGGCCTGCCCGTCGGCGAGCAGACCCAGACAGGCGCACACCTCGACGCCCTCGTTCTGCTCCTTGATGGCCGCGATGGTCTTGCCGACCCGCTCCACGTCCCGGTCCGTCGGACCGCGTCCGCTGGCCACCAGGCAGACCCGCTTGGCGCCGCCGGCGACACCCGCGGCGGCCGCCTGGGAGGCCTCCTCGGGCTTCAGCCACGTGTACTTGAGGATCTCGGCCTTCGAGCCGAGCCGCTGCGAGCAGTACGAGCAGTCCTCGGGGCAGAGGCCCGACTTCAGGTTGACCAGGTAATTCAGCTTGACACGGCGCCCGAACCACTGGCGGCGCACCTTGCCGGCAGCGGCCACCACGTCGAGCAGTTCGTCGTCGGAGGTCGCCAGTACGGCGAGCGCCTCTTCGCGGGTCGGCAGCTCGCGCCGCAGTCCCTTTTCCACCAGGGTGTTCAGCAGGTCCATGGGCCCGATCCTGGACCACGCGAGCACTCCCGGCCAAGGAGAGAACGGACAACATGGCCGGAAGGGAGTGTGTGGATCGCCACACCAGTCCCACGGGCCCCGGCGGCTAGGGTCGAGCAGATCTGTCGACTGCCGACAAAACACGAGGACCGCCGATGACGCAGCACACCCCGCAACCCGAGGACGTCTTCGCCTGGATCGACGCCGCGGAGCGGGCCCGAGAGCAGGCGGGGCTGGTACGGACGCTGCGCCCGAGGCCCGCCTCCTCGCCGCTGCTGGACCTGGCGAGCAACGACTACCTGGGGCTGTCCCGGCATCCCGAGACCGTGCGGGGCGCGTGCGCGGCCGCCGAGCGCTGGGGCGCGGGGGCCACCGGATCCCGCCTGGTCACGGGGACGACGGAGCTGCACACCGAACTCGAACGGGAACTCGCCGATTTCGCCGGTTTCGAGGCGGCCCTGGTGCTTTCGTCCGGATATGCGGCCAACCTCGCCGCCGTGACGGCCCTCGGAGGCCGGGGCACGCTGGTGGTCTCCGACGCCGGGAACCACGCGTCGATCGTCGACGGCTGCCGGCTCTCGCGCGCCGAGGTCGCGGTCACCCCGCACGGCGATCCGGAATCCGTCCGCAAGACCCTCGCCGGCCACGCGGGACGCGCCCTGCTGGTGACCGACTCGGTCTTCTCGGTGGACGGGGACGCGGCCCCGCTCGCGGCCTACGCCGAGGCCTGCCGGGACGCGGGCGCCGCCCTGGTCGTGGACGACGCGCATGGTCTGGGGGTGCTGGGCGAGGGGGGCCGGGGCGCCCTGCACGCCGCGGGGCTGGCGGGCGCGCCGGGGGTGATCGCGACGATGACCCTCTCGAAGTCGCTGGGCAGTCAGGGCGGGGCGGTGCTGGGCCCGGCCAAGGTCATCCGGCACCTGGTCAACACCGCGCGCGCCTTCATCTTCGACACCGGGCTGGCTCCGGCCGCCGCGGGCGCCGCACTGGCGAGCCTGCGCCTGCTCCGGCGCGAACCGGAGCGCGCGGCCCGGGTCCGGGAGGTGGCCGCCGATCTGTACGGGCGGCTCACCGCGTCCGGCCTGACCGCGGCCCGGCCGGACGCGGCCGTGGTGTCGGTGCGGGCCCCGTCGGCCTCGGCGGCACTGCGCTGGGCCGCCGACTGCCGCGAGGCAGGTCTGTCCGTGGGGTGCTTCCGTCCGCCGTCGGTGCCGGACGGCATTTCCCGGCTGCGGCTGACCGCTCGGGCCGATCTCACGGGGGACGAGATCGTCCGGGCTGTCGGTACGGTCCTGCGGACCGCTCCGGCCGGAGCCACGGACCGATAGGCGTCAGCGGCCCGGTGCGACCGGGTGGTGCAGGTCCGCCCGTACCGAGGCGAGGAAGCCGTCCCAGGCCGGCCCGGTGAAGAGCACGGCCGGGCCGTCCGTCCGCTTGGAGTCGCGGACGGCCAGCAGACCGCCGGTGAGGGCGGCCGCTTCCACGCAGTTGTTCATTCCGGTGCTGCGGCTGCTCCGCCGCCACCGCGCGCTGTTCAGAAGTCCGCTGGTGGATAAGGGGGTTGCGGACACGGGGGGTGCCTCCTTACGCGTCGTCAGCGAGTGAGCTGATGAGATCCGACGAGTCACGGGGCGGGAGGGCGTGCGCCTGGATGGTGCGGAACGCGGCGCCGTAGGCCTCAAGGTCTTCCTTCCGCTCCAGATAGAGGCTACTCGTCAAATGGTCGAGTACCACCACATCCAGATCGGCGATGTTCGGAAATGAGAAAATGACGAACGGGCCCGTCAGGCCGAGATGACCCCCCACCGTGAACGGCAGTACCTGTAGCCGCACTTGGGGCAGCCGGGCCACCTCCACCAGATGCCTCAGCTGCTCCCGCATCACCCCCGGCCCTCCGATCTGCCGCCGCAGCACCGCCTCGTCCAGGACGGCGCTCAGCTCCAGGGGCGGGTCCGACCGCAGCACGGCCTGCCGGGCCAGCCGTACGTCGACCAGCGCGTCCACCTTCGGCTCCGGCAGCCCGCCCAGCGCGGCCCGGGTCACGGCCCGCGCGTATTCCGGGGTCTGCAACAGGCCCGGCACGACGGAGAGTTCCACCGTCCGCGCCGCGCGGGCCCCCGCCTCCAGGCTGATGAAGTCGCGGTACTCCTGCGGGAGCAGGCCCCGGTAGTCGTGCCACCACTGCCGCCCGCGCGCGGCGTCGCCGTGGGCCGCGGGGCCGGCCGCCGAGGCGCCCAGGGCCTCCAGCAGGGCGCGCTGCTGCGGACTCACCACCTCCCCGTAGGCGTCGAGCAGCAGCCTGATGTCCGCCGACTTCACGCCGCTGCGGCCCGTCTCGATGCGGCTGACTTTCGACTGGTGCCATCCGACGATCCGGGCGACCTCACCACTGGTGAGCCCGGAGCGGTCACGGAGGGCGCGCAGCTCCTCGCCGAGCTTGCGCCGACGCACCGCGGGACCGTGCTGCATACCCGCTCTCCTTCCACCGGCGCGGCTCGCACCGGTCTGCCGTCCAAATACGCTCTTCCGTAGCAGAGTTCACCGCATTGAGCGACAGATATATGCATATCTTGGGGGATCGGCGGAAACGGCGGCACGATGGGTGGCACTCTGGCGCTCAGCGTAGATCCGGGGCGGTTCCGTCCCGGTGGGAAAGGGACGTCGCCATGGCAGATCAGCTGGAAGCATCCGTCACTCTGCCGAGCGATCCGGTCTCGGTCGCCGCCGCCCGCCGGTACGTCGCGCAGGTGCTCGGCGAATGGGGGCTTCCCGAGGACGCGGAGACCGCCGACACCGTCCGGCTGATCGTCTCGGAGCTCGCGACCAACTCGGTCCAGCACACCTTCGGCCAGTCCCCGACCTTCACCGTCGACCTCCGCCTGGAGCGCGAGGAGTGGCTGCGCGTCGGCGTCACCGACAGCCACCCGCGCTGGCCCCGGAGGCTCCCCGCGGCCGTGCAGCAGGACAACGGCCGCGGGATGGTCATCATCCGCTGGCTCGCGGCGGAGGCGGGCGGCAGGCTCTCGGTCAGCCCGACCGCGGACGGGGGCAAGACCGTGTGGATCGCCCTCCCCTGGCCGGCCGGAGCCCCCGCGCGGACCGCCCGCGGCTGCTGAGCCCGGCCCCTTCCCGGCCCGCCGTCGTATACGGCGGCCGCGCCGCCGCGGGCCCGGACAGGTGAACCGGGAGCCTTCCCGAAACGTGGGTTAACTCGGCGGAAAAGTGCGGGCCCTAACGTGAGGGGCCGGGCTCCTCCGCCAACGATCAGCCATGGGCCGGTAAAGGGCCGGTGATCGGTACGGAAAGCCTCTCCCTGCGTTGGGCAAGACATGCTTGGCATGGATATGCACAGGTCAACAGAGTGTTGAAGGCCGGTACGGTCACTGCGGCGCGATGTTGATCATGTCCCGGAAGCTTGGTGATATCAGGTGCAATTGACACCGCACGAACAAGAAAGACTCATGATCCACGTGGCGGCGGACGTGGCCGAGAAGCGCAGGTCGCGGGGGGTCCTGCTGAACCACCCCGAAGCCGTCGCGCTCATCACCTCGCACATCCTCGAAGGCGCCCGTGACGGGCGGACCGTGGCCGAGCTGATGGCCTCCGGCCGCACCGTGCTCACCCGCGCCCAGGTCATGGAGGGCATCCCCGAGATGATCCACGACGTCCAGGTCGAGGCCACGTTCCCGGACGGCACCAAGCTCGTCACCGTCCACGACCCCATCGTCTGAACGGGAGCGACCAGATGATCCCCGGCGAAATCGCCTTCGGGGACGGTCCGGTGCGCCTCAACGAGGGCCGCCCCGTCACCCGCCTCACCGTGCTCAACTCCGCCGACCGGCCCGTCCAGGTCGGCTCCCACTACCACTTCGCCGAGGCCAACCCCGGCCTCGACTTCGACCGCCGGGCGGCCCGCGGCCTGCGCCTGAACATCGCCGCCGGGACCGCCGTCCGCTTCGAGCCCGGCATCCCCGTCGCCGTCGAGCTCGTCCCGCTGGGCGGGCTGCGCACCGTACCGGGACTGCGCGGGGAGACCGGAGGGCCGCTCGATGGCTGAGATCTCGCGCCGGCAGTACGCCGACCTGTTCGGACCGACGAAGGGCGACCGGATCCGGCTCGCCGACACCGACCTCTTCGTCGAGATCGAGCAGGACCTCAGCGGCGGACCCGGGAACTCCGGTGACGAGGCCGTCTTCGGCGGTGGCAAGGTCATCCGCGAATCCATGGGACAGGCCCGCACGACCCGCGCCGAAGGCGCCCCCGACACGGTGATCACCGGTGTCGTGATCCTCGACCACTGGGGGATCGTCAAGGCCGACGTCGGCATCCGCGACGGCCGGATCTGCGGCATCGGCAAGGCGGGCAACCCCGACACCATGGACGGGGTGGAGCCGGCGCTCGTCATCGGCCCCGAGACCGAGATCATCGCCGGCAACGGGAAGATCGTCACCGCGGGCGCCATCGACACCCACATCCACTTCATCTCGCCGACCGTGATCGACGAGGCCCTCGCCTCCGGCATCACCACCCTCGTCGGCGGCGGCACCGGCCCGGCGGAGGGCTCCAAGGCCACCACCGTCACCCCCGGCCCCTGGCACCTGGCCCGCATGTTCGCGGCCCTGGAGGCCTACCCGGTCAACATCGGCCTGCTCGGCAAGGGCAACACCATGTCCCGCGAGGGCATGCACTCCCAGCTGCGCGGCGGCGCCCTCGGCTTCAAGATCCACGAGGACTGGGGGGCCACCCCCGCCGTCATCGACGCCTGCCTGAGCGTCGCCGACGAGACCGGTGCCCAGGTCGCCATCCACACCGACACCCTCAACGAGGCCGGGTTCGTGGGCGACACCCTCGCGGCCATCGCCGGGCGGACGATCCACTCGTACCACACCGAGGGTGCGGGCGGCGGGCACGCGCCCGACATCATCACCGTGGTCTCCGAGCCGAACATCCTGCCCAGCTCGACCAACCCGACCCGGCCGCACACCGTCAACACCGTCGAGGAACACCTCGACATGCTGATGGTCTGCCACCACCTCAACCCGGCCGTCCCCGAGGACCTCGCCTTCGCCGAGTCCCGGATCCGGCCCTCCACCATCGCCGCCGAGGACGTGCTCCACGACCTCGGAGCCATCTCCATCATCTCCTCCGACTCCCAGGCCATGGGCCGGGTCGGCGAGGTCGTGATGCGGACCTGGCAGACCGCGCACGTGATGAAGAAGCGGCGCGGCTTCCTGCCCGGCGACGGCCCCGCCGACAACCAGCGGGCCCGCCGCTACGTCGCCAAGTACACGATCAACCCCGCCGTGGCCCAGGGCCTCTCCCGCGAGGTCGGATCGGTGGAGGTGGGCAAGCTCGCCGACCTGGTGCTGTGGACGCCGGCCTTCTTCGGCGTCAAGCCCGAGGTGGTCGTCAAGGGCGGCCAGATCGCCTACGCGCAGATGGGCGACGCCAACGCCTCCATCCCCACCCCGCAGCCGATCCTGCCCCGGCCCATGTTCGGCAGCATCGGCAGGGCACCCGCGCTGAACTCGCTCAACTTCACCGCGCAGGCCGCGCTCGACAACGGGCTGCCCGAACGGCTGGGTCTCGGCAAGCAGTTCACGGCGATCGAGAACACGCGCAAGGTGGGCAAGGCGGACATGCGCAACAACGACGCCATGCCGCGGGTCGAGGTCGACGCCGACACCTTCACCGTCACCATCGACGGGGAGGCCGTGGAACCGGCGCCCGCGACGGAACTGCCCATGGCACAGAGATACTTCCTCTTCTGATGCGGCCCACCCCGATGCGGCCCACCCTGACGGAGCCCGGCCGATGAGCCTCGCCACGCTGCTCGTGCTCGCGGACGGCCGCTTCCCCGCCGGAGGCCACGCGCACTCCGGCGGGGCGGAGGCCGCCTGCAAGGCGGGCCGGATCCACGACGCCGCGACCCTGGCCGACTTCTGCCGGGGCCGCCTCCACACCGCCGGGGTCACCGCCGCCGCCCTCGCGGCGGCGGCGGCCCTCGGCCTCGACCCGGTGGAGCTCGACGCCGCCGCCGACGCCCGTACGCCCTCGCCCGCCCTGCGCGCCGCCGCGCGCCGCCTGGGCCGCCAGCTCATGCGGGCCGCCCGCGCCACCTGGCCCGACCCCGGGCTCGACGCGCTGGCCGCGGCCTTCCCGCGCGGGGCGCACCAGCCCGTGGTGCTCGGGACCGCCGCCCGGGCGGCCGGGCTCGGGGCGCTCGACGCCGCCCACGTGGCGGCGTACGAGAGCGTCAGCGGCCCGGCGACCGCGACGGTCCGGCTGCTCGGCCTGGACCCGTTCGAGGCGAGCGGGGTGCTGGCGCGGCTGGCACCCGAGCTCGACGGCGTGGCCGCCGGGGCCGCCGAGGCCGCCCTGCTGGCCCGCACCGAGGGTCCGGACGCGTTGCCCGCCCCCTCCTCGCCCCTGCTGGAGATCGCGGCGCAGGTCCACGCCGACTGGCCGGTCCGCCTCTTCGCCTCCTGAGCGGACCGGGCCCCGGCCACCCACACCACTTGCCAAGGAGAATCCCGTGCACCTCGACCACGACGTGACCTACCCCCAGCGCCACACCCACAGCGCGGACCCGCACCGCGCCGACGGCACGCGCCGCGCCCTGCGCATCGGACTCGGCGGACCCGTCGGCTCGGGCAAGACCGCGACCGTCGCGGCGCTCTGCCGGGCCCTGCGCGCCGAACTGTCCATGGCCGTCGTCACCAACGACATCTACACCCGTGAGGACGCCGAGTTCCTGCTCCGCGAGGCGGTCCTGCCGCCCGAGCGGATCAGTGCCGTCGAGACCGGGGCCTGCCCGCACACCGCCATCCGCGACGACATCTCCGCGAACCTGGAGGCCGTCGAGGAGCTGGAGGACAGCGTGGGACCCCTCGACCTGATCCTCGTCGAGTCCGGCGGCGACAACCTCACCGCCACCTTCTCCCGCGGGCTGGTCGACGCCCAGATCTTCGTCATCGACGTGGCCGGCGGCGACGACATCCCGCGCAAGGGCGGCCCCGGCGTCACCACCGCCGACCTGCTGGTCGTCAACAAGACCGACCTCGCCCCGCACGTCGGCTCCGACCTGGAGCGGATGGCCCGCGACGCGGCCGCCCAGCGCGGGGAACTGCCCGTCGCCTTCCAGTCCCTGCGCGGCGGCGAGGGAGTGGCCCCGGTGGCCGCCTGGGTGCGCGAGCGGATCGCCGCCTGGGTCGTACGGTGACCCCCGCGGCCCCCGCCACCACCCCGGCGCCCCCGGCCGGACTGCGGGCCACCGCCCGGATCGGCGCCGTCCGTGACGGGCGCGGCGGCACCGCCCTGCCCCTGCTGGCCGGGGAGGGGCCGCTGGCCCTGCGCCGCACCCGGGACGAGGGCGCCGAGGCCGGGGTGATGCTGGTCGGCGCGATGAGCGCCCCCCTCGGCGGCGACCACCTCACGGTGGAGGCCGACGCGGGGCCGGGCGCCCGGCTCGCGATGCGCTCGGCGGCCGCCACCCTGGCCCTGCCCGGCCGGGGCGGCGAGCCCGCACGGTACGACGTACGCCTCTCGCTCGCCGAGGACGCGCAGGTGCGCTGGCTCCCGGAGCAGCTGGTCTCCGTGCGCGGCAGCGACCTGCGCGTGCGCACCCGGGCCGAACTGGCCCCCACCGCCCGGCTGATGCTCCGTGAGGAACAGGTGCTGGGGCGTACCGGCGAGGCCCCCGGCACGCTGCGCGCCCGGCTCACGGTCATCCGGGGCGGCCGCCCCCTGCTGGACCAGGAACTGTCCTGCGGCCCCGGCGCCCCCGGCGGCTGGGACGGCCCGGCGGGGATCGCGGGCCACCGGGCGCTCGGTCAGCTGCTGGTGGTGGACCCGCGGTTCGACGCGGACCCGCCCGCCGCGCGGGTGCTCGGGGAGTTCGCGGCGGTCACCCCGCTGGCGGGTCCCGCCGTGCTCGTGACGGCCCTGGCCCCGGACGCGCTGCGGCTGCGCGAGCTGCTGGACGAGGCGGCGCGCGCGTACGGGTGGTGACGGGCGGTCACGTCGGGGCGAAAGGGACACCGCTCAGCGGTACACCCGTTTCCGGTTATCGGGTTGGCAAAGAACTCGACCTTGCTCTGTTGTTGGGTATCGGTCAGGCGAAAGGATCCCCCTGCACGCCGACGACCGAACTCGACCGAATCCGGCCGCCCACGGCGGCACATGAGCAGGGGGAACAACCACGTGATACGTACTGCGGCGCTGGGGAGCGCTGCCACTCTGATCACCGGCGCACTTGCGGCAGGCCTGCTGCTCGCGCCGTCCGCCTCGGCGGCTTCGGCCGGCCGGGACAACGGGGCCGCGGAAGCGGTCGGCGCCCAGATCGCCGCCGCCCGCGCCGCGCGCGCCGGCATCGACTGGAAGGACTGTCCTGCCGACTGGGGCTTCGCGAAGCCGGTCCAGTGCGGCTGGGTGAAGGTCCCGCTCGACTACACCAAGCCCTTCGGCAAGACCATCGACCTCGCGGTCGACCGCGCCGTGAGCACCGGTACCAAGGAGGAGCGCCAGGGCGCGCTCGTCTACAACCCGGGCGGCCCGGGCGGCTCCGGCATGCGCTTCCCGCTCCGGATCACCAACAAGAGCCCGCTGTGGGTCAACACCTCGAAGGCCTACGACTTCGTGGGCTTCGACCCCCGCGGCGTCGGCCACTCCGCGCCGATCTCCTGCATCGACCCGCAGGAGTTCGTCAAGGCCCCCAAGGCCGACCCGGTCCCCTCCAACGAGGCCGACAAGCGCGCCCAGCGCAAGCTCGCCGCCGAGTACGCGGACGGCTGCAAGGAGCGCAGCGGCGAGATGCTGCCGCACATGACCACCACCAACACCGCGCGCGACCTGGACGTGATCCGGGCCGCCCTCGGTGAGCAGAAGCTGAACTACCTCGGCGTCTCCTACGGCACCTACCTGGGCGGGGTCTACGCGACCCTCTTCCCGTCCCACGTGCGCCGCATGATCGTCGACAGCGTGGTCAACCCCAAGCAGGACAACATCTGGTACCAGGCCAACCTGGAGCAGGACGTCGCCTTCCAGATGCGCTGGAACGACTGGGAGGACTGGGTCGCCAAGAACGACGCCTCCTTCCACCTCGGTGACACCCGCGCCAAGGTCGAGGCCAAGTGGCTGGAGCTGCGCGGCAAGGCCAAGGCCAACCCGCTCGGCGGCGTGGCCGGTCCGAACGAGCTGCTCGGCTTCTTCCAGAAGGCGCCGTACTACGACTCCTCCTGGGTGCCGGTCGCGCAGGCGTTCAGCGCCTGGGCCGCCGGTGACGAGAAGCCGCTGATCGACGCCGTCGCCCCCGACATGTCCGACACCGCGGGCAACATCTCCGCGGAGAACGGCAACGCCGTCTACACCGCGGTCGAGTGCGCCGACGCCAAGTGGCCGACCAGCTGGGCCAAGTGGGACCGCGACAACACCGCGCTCCACAAGAAGTACCCGTTCCTGACCTGGTCGAACGCCTGGATGAACCTGCCCTGCGCGACCTGGAAGTCCAAGCAGAGCACCCCGATCGAGGTCGGTGCCAAGCGCGGCATCGCGCCGGTCCTGATCGTCCAGTCCGAGCGTGACGCGGCCACCCCGTACGAGGGTGGTGTCGAGCTGCACCGCCGCCTGGCCGGTTCGCGCCTGATCACCGAGCAGAACGCCGGCTCGCACGGTGTGACCAGCCTGGTCAACCCCTGCATCAACACCCGCGTGGACGCCTACCTGCTCACCGGCAAGGTCGACGCGCAGGACGTCAAGTGCGGTCCGCACGCCACCCCGGTGGCGCCGGCCCCGGCCGCCGCCAAGTCGCTCGCCCAGGCCCCGGCCGACGCGCTCGTGGCGCGTGAGGAGCTCCCGGCCGTCCGTTGAGGACCCGGTGAAGTGACGGAGAAGTGACCAGGGAGAAGGCTCAGCGCGGTCCGCGCCGGGCCTTCTTCCGCTTCTCCTCCTCCTCGGCCTTGACCTCGGCGGCGTACCGGTCCACGTACTCCTGGCCCGAGAGGCCCAGGATCGCGTACATGATCTCGTCCGTGACGGCGCGCAGGACGGCCCGCTCCCGCTCCATGCCCGCGTAGCGGGAGAACTCCATCGGGGCGCCGAAGCGGATCGTCACCCGCCGGATCTTCGGGATCCTCCGTCCGGGCGGCTGGATCTCGAAGGTGCCGACCATCGCGCACGGCACCACCGGCACCCCGGCGCCGAGCGCCATCGCCGCCACCCCGACCTTGCCCTTGTAGAGCCGCCCGTCGTGCGAGCGCGTGCCCTCCGGGTAGATCCCGAGCAGCTCGCCCCGGGCGAGCACCCCGAGCCCCTCGCGCAGGGCCGCCTGACCGGCGTCCTTGCCGGAGCGGTCCACCGGGATCTGGCCGGCGCTGCGGAAGAACGCGGCGGTCAGCCTGCCCTTGAGGCCCGGCCCGGTGAAGTACTCGGCCTTCGCCAGGAAGGTGATCCTGCGCTTCAGGATCGCGGGCATCAGGAAATGGTCGGAGAAGGACAGGTGGTTGCCCGCGACGATCGCCGCCCCCTCCGCGGGGATGTTCTCCAGCCCCTCGATCCGCGGCCGGAACAGCATCCGCAGCAGCGGTCCGAGCAGCACGTGCTTGAGCAAGTGGTAGAACACCCGGTGCTTCCCTTCGCCCGACGGTCGCCCCGCGGCCGGCCGGGAGCGAGGCGTACGCGGCCCGCTCAGGCGCTGCCGGCGGCGGCCATCCCCAGGGTCAGCAGGCCCAGCACCACCCAGCCGAACCACAGCCAGCCGTTGCTGCCGAGCGCCACGGAGTACGCGGAGACGGCCACCAGGGCGGCGAAGGTCGTCACCGCCATCGCCTTAACGGATCCGGTCATGCCCCATGGTGGCGCCTGGGACGGCCCGAGCGCTACTGGCCGCGCCCTTGGAGCGAGGCGAGGTACGCGTTGTACGCCTCCAGCTCCTGGTCGCCGTTGCGCTCCTCGGCCCGGTCCGAGCGCTTCGCCGCCCGCTGCTCCGAGTGGTACCACTGGTAGACCAGCGCGATCAGCACCAGCACCGAGGGGATCTCGCTGAACGCCCAGGCGATGCCGCCGCCCCACTGCTGGTCGAGCAGGGCGTCGACGCCGAGGGAGGCCGGCGGGTTCCGGTACGTCCCGATCATCGGCTCGCTCGCCATCATCAGGGCGATCCCGAAGAAGGCGTGGAAGGGCATGCCCGCGAAGAGCTCCAGCATCCGCATCACGTAGCCGGGGCGGTGCGGGCCCGGGTCCACGCCCATGATCGGCCAGAAGAAGATCAGGCCGACCGCGAGGAAGTGGACCATCATCGCGATGTGGCCGGTTTTCGACTCCATCAGGAAGTCGAAGAGCGGGGTGAAGTACAGGCCGTAGAGGCTGGCGATGAACATCGGGATGGTGAAGGCCGGGTGCGTGACGATCCGCATGTACCGGCTGTGCAGCAGCATCAGGAGCAGCTCGCGCGGGCCCTTGGTGCCGCGGGCGGCGGGCGGCAGCGCGCGCAGCGCCAGCGTGACCGGCGCGCCCAGCAGCAGCAGGATCGGGCTGATCATGCTGATCACCATGTGCTGGACCATGTGGACGCTGAACATGACCATGCCGTAGTCGTTCAGCTTGGTGCACATCACCAGCGCCACGCTCAGCACGCCCGTCACGAAGCCGATCGTCCGGCCCACCGGCCAGGCGTCCCCGCGCCGGCGCAGGCGCAGCACGCCCCACCCGTACAGGGCGAGCCCGATCAGGGAGCCGAACAGGAAGAAGGCGTCGAAGGAGAACTCCAGCCCCCGCCCCAGGGTGAACGGCGGCAGGTCCATGTTCATGTCCATATCCATGTCCATGCTCATGCCGTGACCGCTGTGATCCATCTGTTCACTCCCTTGACTGTGGCGCTCCACCACAGTAGTGCCGCCCCCGGACGCGATCGCGTCCGGGGGCGGCACTCAGCAGGGGGGAAACATCACAGGACGTTCTGTGCCTCTTCGTACCGGTCCGCCGGGACCGTCTTCAGGGTCGACGTGGCCTCCGCCAGCGGCACCATCACGATGTCGGTGCCGCGCAGCGCCGTCAGCATCCCGAACTGGCCCCGGTGCGCCGCCTCCACCGCGTGCCAGCCGAAGCGGGTGGCGAGGACGCGGTCGTAGGCGGTGGGGGTGCCGCCGCGCTGGACGTGGCCGAGGATGACCGGGCGGGCCTCCTTGCCGAGCCGGGCCTCCAGCTCGACGGCGAGCCGGTTGCCGATGCCGGCGAACCGCTCGTGGCCGTACATGTCCGTACCGCCCTCCTCGACGGCCATCGAGGAGCCCGGAGCGGGCTTGGCGCCCTCGGCGACCACGACGATCGCGAACCGCTTGCCCGCCGAGAAGCGCTCGCCGACGATCGCCGTCAGCTCCTCGATGTCGAAGGGGCGCTCCGGCACGACGATCGCGTGCGCGCCCGCCGCCATGCCCGAGTGCAGGGCGATCCAGCCGGTGTGGCGGCCCATGACCTCCACGACCATCACGCGCTGGTGGGACTCGGCGGTGGTCTTCAGCCGGTCCAGGGCCTCGGTGGCGACGCCCACGGCCGTGTCGAAGCCGAAGGTGACGTCCGTCGAGGCGATGTCGTTGTCGATGGTCTTCGGCACGCCGACGATCGGCAGCCCGCCCTGCGCGAGCAGGTTGGCGGCCTTCAGGGTGCCCTCGCCGCCGATCGGGATGATCGCGTCCAGGCCGAGGTCCGCGACGTGCCCGCGGGCCCGCTCCACGCCGTCGCGCAGGTGCGCGGGCTGGACGCGGGAGGAGCCGAGGATGGTGCCGCCGCGGGCCAGGATGCCGCCCACGGCGTCGAGGTCGAGCTTGCGGTAGTCGCACTCCAGCAGGCCGCGCCAGCCGTCGTGGAAGCCGATGACCTCGTCGCCGTGGTCGACCACGGCGCGGTGCACGACGGAACGGATGACGGCATTGAGGCCGGGGCAGTCGCCGCCGGAAGTGAGCACACCAATGCGCATGGCAGGAAGAACCTTTGCAACGTGGGCCGACGACCGGACCACGTCGTCCGGTTGGAACTACCCGCCAGCCTACAAGCGGATTCCCGGTGGACTGAACCATCCTCCACATGCTGGTCAGAACAATCGTACGAACGGACGTCGGCCCGGACCCCCTGGGGGATCCGGGCCGACGGACGGTGCGGGAGGCGCCGGGCGGGCTACGCGGGCTGCGTGGCCGCCGCGATCCGCTCGTTGCGCAGGGCCTCGTACCAGCGGTCGTCCAGGGGCGGCAGCGCGTTCACGTCGAGGGCCAGCTTCAGCAGCAGGTCCGCGATCAGCGGGTTGCGCGCCATCACGGGGCCGTGCATGTACGTGCCGAAGACGGTGTCGCTGTACGCGCCCTCGGTGCCGTCGCCCGTACCGTTGCCGCGGCCCAGCCGGGTCCGGGCGAAGGGCTTGGCCGTCGGCCCCAGGTGCGTGACGCCCTGGTGGTTCTCGAAGCCCGTCAGCGGCGGCAGGTTCAGCCGCGGGTCGATGTCCGCCAGCACGTCGCCGACGCACCGCTCGCCCTCGCCGCGCACGGTCACGACGTCCAGCAGGCCCAGCCCCTCCTGGCGCTGGCCCATGTCGTTGACGAACTCCTTGCCGAGGATCTGGTACCCGGCGCACACGGAGAAGACGATCGCCCCGTTCGAGACGGCGCGCTCCAGGCCGCCGTCGCGCAGCAGCCGCTCCGCGGCCAGCCGCTGCGGCCGGTCCTCGCCGCCGCCGATCAGGTAGATGTCGCCCGAGGTGGGGATCGGCTGGTCGCTGCGCACGTCCACGCGCTGGACGTCCAGGCCGCGCTGGCGTGCCCGGCGCTCCACCACGAGGGCGTTGCCCTGGTCTCCGTACGTGCTGAGCAGGTCCGGGTAGACCCACACCAGACGCAGGCTGTTGTCGCTCATGCTCTTGTCCTCTGCGGTTCTGACGGGGTGCTAGTTGCCGACGCGGCGGCGCACGTCCTGGAAGGCGGTGTAGTTGGCGATCAGCTCGATCTGACCGGGCGGCGCCAGCTGCACGGCCTCGTCGAGGGTCTCGCAGACCCGGAAGTCCAGACCGGCCACTTCCAGGCGGACCGCGAGGTCCAGCTTGCGGTCGCCGATCACGAAGATCGGGTGCCCCGCGAGGCGCGGGTAGTCCACGTCCCACAGCCAGGACGTGTCCGTGCCGTCGGCGCCGCGCGCGTTCACCGAAAGGATCACCGGCGTGGGCGGCGGGTCGATCAGCGAAAACGTTTCGAGCCAGCCCGCCGGGTTCTTCGCCAGCAGCAGCCGCAGCTCGCGGCCCATGAAGTTCACCACGTCGTACCGTCCGGCCACGGCCTGGACCTGGTACATCCGCTCCAGCGCGACCTGCGGGGGCACGCCGAACACGGCGGCCACGGCGGCCGAGGTGGCGGCGTTGGCCTTGTTCGCGCGGCCCGGCAGCTGGAGGTGGATCGGCCAGGCGCTGCCGTGCGGGTCGAGCACGTGGTCGCCCGAGAGCACCCAGCTCGGGGTGGGGCGGCGGAAGCCGCACTCGCCGCAGAACCAGTCGTCGCCCGGCCGCTGCATGACGCCACCGCAGGAGGGGCACGACCAGGCGTCGTCCTTCCACTCCTGGCCGGCCGCCACCCACACCACGTTCTGCGAGGACGACGCCGACCACACGATCAGCGGGTCGTCGCAGTTCGCCACGATGACGGCCTTGGAGCCCTGGAGGCCCTCGCGCCACTTCTCGGCGAGCATGCGGGTCTCGGCCGCGCGGTCCAGCTGGTCGCGGGAGAGGTTCAGCAGGGCGATCACCTTGGGGGTGACGTCCCGGGCCACCCCGGCCAGGTACTTCTCATCGACTTCGATGACGCCGTACTTGGCGTCCGAGCCGCCGGCCAGGGCGGAGGTGATGCCCGCCGGCATGTTGGCGCCCAGCGCGTTCGAGACGACCGGACCGCTGGCCCGCAGGGCCTCCGCGATCAGCCGGGTCGTCGTGGTCTTGCCGTTCGTCGCGGAGACGAGGACGACATCGAGATGCTGCGCCAGCGCGCCGAGAAGATCGGGGTCCAGCCTGAGTGCGACCTTGCCACCGATCACCGATCCGCTTCCGCGTCCCGCGGCCCGCGACACCGCCGCCGCGGCCTTGCCCGCCGTCACGGCCAGCTTGGCCCGCGGCGAAAGCGGCTCCGTGTTGCCTGCCATCGTCCCTTGTCCTCCTTGCGTCGGTCGGCCCCAGCCTATCCAGTACCGGCCGGAGCCTTGACCGCGGCGCCCCCGGGCCGCCGCGGATCTCCTCATATATTCGCCCGTCGTACCCTTACGGCCATGCGACAGCGCCTCATCCCCGGTACCACCGGACTCGTCCGCACCATGAGCCTGCTGGGTGATCCGGTGCTCCGTTCCGCCTGCGCGGAGGTCACCGCCTTCGGCCCCGAACTCGACCGTCTCATCGAGGACATGTTCGCCACGATGTACGCCGCCCAGGGCGTCGGCCTCGCCGCGAACCAGGTCGGCGTGGGGCAGCGGGTCTTCGTCTACGACTGCCCCGACGACGATGACGTCCGCCACGTCGGCCACGTCGTCAATCCGCGTCTGGTCCTCGCCGACGGGGACGAGTTCCGCGGACCGGAGGGCTGTCTGTCCCTGCCGGGCCTGGAGGCGGGCACCGTACGCTTCGACCGGGCGGTCGTCGAGGGCGTGACCTCGGACGGGTCCCCGGTACGGATCGAGGGCACCGGGTTCTTCGCCCGGTGCCTCCAGCACGAGTGCGACCACCTCGACGGCACCGTGTACGCGGACCGGGTGACAGGGCTGCGCGCCCGCCGGCTGCGCCGGGCCATCCGCAAGGCGCCGTGGGGCCCCGCCGGCGACGACAGGGACTAGAACCCGGGGCCGTCCACGCGGTTGCCCGCGGTGGCGAGACGGCCCCAGAGCAGGTCCGTGAGCCCGGCCACGAGCTCGGCCCGGCCGCAGGGGCGCTCGCCGAGCCACCAGTCCCCGGCCGCGTGCATCATGCCGACGATGCCGTGGCCCCAGATCCGGGCCGTGCGCTCGCCGCCCGGTCCGAGGTCGACCCGCTCGCCGATGACCTGGGCCAGTTCCTCGCCGAGGCGGCGCAGCAGCGGGGCCGAGTGCAGGCCGACGTCGAAGCCGCGCTCGGTGCTCTGCGAGTCCTCGGCCGGGTGCATCAGGAAGCGGTAGACCTGGGGCCGGGCCTCGATGGCGGCGAGATAGGTGTCCAGGGTGGCCTCGACCCGGCGGCGCCGCTCGGCGGGGGCGTCGAGGGCGGCCCGCAGCGAGTCCAGCAGGGCGTCGGTGTGCCGGACCGCGAGGGCCTGGTAGAGCCCTGCCTTGTCACCGAAGTGCCGGTAGAGGATGGGCTTCGTGATGCCCGCCTCGGCGGCGATGGCGTTCATCGAGGCCTTGGGGCCGTCCCTCAGCACGACGCGGTCCGCCGCCTCCAGAAGCTCCCGCCGACGGCGTTCGGCCGCTCCCGGCTCACCGGCCTGCGCAGTGGTGTGCATGACGTGTTTCTCTCCCCGCCCTTGCGATGGTGCGTGACGCCCACGCAACGTAACACCCCGCACACCCTCGCGATCGAATCGGCGTCGCTTGACAGTGCTTACCGGCCGGTAACAGACTGTGGCCATTGTTCGGGTTACCCGCAGTAACTCACGTGTGTGGGTCTGCCGGTTGCGGTGTGAGACAGCTGGAGGGGACATGGCGGAGTTCACCATGGAGCTCAACGACGACCAGAAGCAGGTCCGGGACTGGATCCACGGCTTCGCCGCGGACGTGATCAGGCCCGCGGCCGCGGAATGGGACGAGCGCGAAGAGACTCCGTGGCCCGTCATCCAGGAGGCCGCCAAGGTCGGCATCTACTCCCTGGACTTCTACGCCCAGCAGTTCTTCGACCCCACCGGCCTCGGCGTCCCGATGGCCATGGAGGAGCTCTTCTGGGGCGACGCGGGCATCGCCCTGTCGATCGTGGGCACCGGACTCGCGGCCATCGGCGTCGTCGCCAACGGCACCGAGGAGCAGATCGGCACCTGGATCCCGCAGATGTACGGCACCCCGGACGACGTGAAGGTCGCCGCCTTCTGCTCCTCCGAGCCGGACGCCGGATCCGACGTCGGCGCCATGCGCACCCGGGCCGTGTACGACCAGGCCAAGGACGAGTGGGTGCTCAACGGCACCAAGACCTGGGCGACCAACGGCGGCATAGCCAACGTCCACATCGTCGTCGCCGTGGTCGACCCGGAGCTCGGCACCAAGGGGCACGCCTCCTTCATCGTGCCGCCGGGCACGCCCGGCCTCTCGCAGGGCCAGAAGTTCAAGAAGCACGGCATCCGCGCCTCGCACACCGCGGAAGTGGTCCTGGAGGACGTACGGGTGCCCGGGTCCTGCCTGCTCGGCGGCAAGGAGAAGCTCGACGAGCGCCTCGCGCGGGCCCGCGAGCGGGCGGCGGCGGGCGGCGGCGAGCGGGTGAAGAACGCCGCGATGGCCACCTTCGAGGCCTCCCGTCCCGCGGTCGGGGCGATGGCGGTCGGCACGGCCCGCGCCGCCTACGAGGTCGCCCTCGACTACGCCAGGACCCGCACCCAGTTCGGCCGCCCGATCATCGACAACCAGGGCGTGGCCTTCCAGCTCGCGGACATGCGCACGCAGATCGACGCGGCCAGGCTGCTGGTGTGGCGCGCCTCGTGGATGGCGGTCGCGGGCAAGCCGTTCACCGCGGCGGAGGGCTCGATGTCGAAGCTGTACGCGAGCGAGGTGGCCAAGAAGGTCACCGCGCAGGCGGTGCAGATCCTCGGCGGCAACGGCTTCACCCGGGAGTACCCGGTGGAGCGGATGCACCGCGACGCGGCCATCTACACGATCTTCGAGGGGACGAGCGAGATCCAGCGCCTGGTGATCGCGCGGACGATCTCCGGCATGCCGATCCGCTAGCCGCGGCGGTACGGGGCCGCAGGGCGGCACCCGTGCGCCCGTGGCGCGGTGGTGTGCGGGCCCCCGTGGGCGCCCCCGCCGAGGGTGGCGTGAGGGCCCTTGGGGCCGGGCCCGCCGCGTGCGGGCCCCGGGCCCCGGGCGGGGCTCAGCTGCGGGCCCCAGGCCCCGGGCGGGGCTCAGCCGCGCCCGCTCGCGTCTGACGCGGGCGAGCGCGCGGCCGGGGTTCAGTCGTGCAGGAGGCGGGTGAGGGCGCGGGCGAACAGGGCGTGGCCGACGCGGGCCGTCAGGGGGTCCAGGAGCCGGGGCAGGCCCCGCACCCGGACCTCCTCCCGCCAGAGGACCTCCGAGCCCCCGCCGGGGCCCGGGCGGACCTCGATCTCGGCCCAGCCCGTCACCGCCCGGCCGCGCTTTTCGAGCCGGACCAGCCGGGGCGGCTCCCAGCGCACGACCTCCATCGGGTCGTCGAAGGTGATTCCGGCCACTCCGGTGCGCGCCGTGAAGCGGGTTCCGGCGCGCGTCGGCGGCGGCGTCCGGATGATCGTCCGGGTCAGCGGGACCTGCGCGCCGTGGCGTTCCCAGTCCGTCACCCGCCTCCAGGCCTCGGCCGGTGAGAGCGGACTGCTGCGAATGATCCGGATGACGGGCATGAGCGCATGGTAAGCGGGCATACACACCCTGAACTGGACCTCGAATATGGGTTCCGTCCGGGGGTGGCGATCAGTAATACTCACCGCCACCGTGGATCGCGGATTCGACCGGGTGACCACCGGCCCTCCCGCCCCACACTGCGAGGAGGTGCGCCATGTGCTCCCACCAGCCCCCCTGCCCGCCCGCCGACAGCGCCGACCACGAGGCCGCGCGCGTCGTGGCCTCCCATCCCGAACAGGGCTGGAGCCTGCTCTGCAACGGCGTGGTGGTGTTCGACGACACCGGTGAACTGCTCCCCGAAGGCCGGACGGTGGAACCCCGTCGGCCGGCCCTGGTCTGAGCGAGGAGGCAGCATGCGCCAGCAGCTGATCCGCAAGCCCGTCCCCAAGCCCGCCCCCCGAGACCTGGATCTGCGCACCCCGTCGGGCAGACCCCTCCCGTACTGACGGGAGCCCCGGCATTACGGCGTCCACCGGAAGAGCATCAGCCGGTGGACGCCTCCGTACCGCCCAGGAACGCGGTCTCGTACGCCGCGTCGCCGATCGCGGCCCGCGCCTGCCGTTCGCCCCGGTCCCGCAGGGCCGTCAGCGAGGGCGAGCCCATCTGGGGCCGGCCGACCGTGCGCCACCAGGCGTGGCCGGTGCCGAGCAGCCGCGCGGCCAGCTCCCCGTCGCCCAGGGCCGCCACCGCGGCCGCGAGCACGTCCAGGCCCAGTGCGATGCCGAAGCGGTCGCCGAGCAGCCGCTTCCCGGAGAGCATCGCCCGCACGTGCCGGGCCGCCTCCCCGTGCTGGCCCAGCCCCAGCGCCGCGACGGCCAGGATGTAGTCCGCGTAGGCCCGCAGCCAGCGCTCGCCCAGCTCCGCGCAGGACTCCCGCAGCCCGCGGGCCTCCTCGGCGGCCTCCTCGTAGCGCCCGAGGTCGCACAGGGCGTATCCGGTGGCCAGCCGGCACAGCAGCCAGCCCGTGCCGCTGGTGTGGCCGCCGTGGCCCGCCCGTGCCCGGGGTCCGGCCAGCGCGATCGCCGTCGTCGGGTCGCCCGGCATCAGGACCGACACGGCCCGCAGGTAGGCGGCGCGCAGCTCCGGCTCCGGGTCGTCGAGCGGGGCGGCCGCGCGGGCGCACCGCAGGCCGGTCTCCCTGGCGGGGCCCATGTCGCCCTGGAGCAGCATCGTCAGGCCGAGGGCCCACAGCCCCTGGGCCCGGGCGGCGTCCCCGGGCGGGGCCCCGTCCAGGGCCCGTTCCAGGAAGCGGCGGCCCTCGTGGACGTGGCCGCAGGCGAACCAGAAGAACCACAGGGCGCCGGCCATCTCCAGGGCCGCGGCCGGGTCGGCGGCGAGCAGGTGCTCCAGGGCGGTGCGCAGCTGCGCGTGCTCGGCGGTCATCCTGCGGTACCAGTCCACCTGGCCCGGCCCCATCCAGCCCTCGTCGGCGGCCAGGGACAGCGCGGCGTACCAGTGGGCGTGCCGGTCGGCGACGGCCCGCACCTCGCCCAGCTCCGCCAGCCAGTCGTGGCCGAACTCGCGGATCGTGTCCAGCATCAGGTAGCGGGCGCCCGCACCCCGTTCCTGGGAACGGCGCACGACGGACTTGGCGACCAGCCCCTCCAGCACCCGTTCCACCCGCCCCGGGGCCAGCGGCCCGCCGGAGCACACGGCCCGGGCGGCGGCCACGTCGAAGTCCCCGGTGAACACCGACAGCCGGGACCACAGCAGCCGCTCCACGGGCTTGCACAGCTCGTGGCTCCACCCGATCGCGGTGCGCATGGTCTGGTGGCGGGGCAGGTGCGCGGCCCGGGTGTCGGCGAGCACCTCGAAGCGGGCGCCCAGACGCTGCGCCACCTGTTCCAGGGTCCAGAGCCGCAGCCGGGCGCCCGCCAGTTCCAGGGCGAGCGGGATGCCGTCCAGGCGGCGGCAGACCTCGGCCGCGGTACGGGTACGGTCCGGGTCGGCGAAGACGGCGGCGGCGGCCTCCGGGGCGGCGGCCAGGGCGCGGGCCCGGAAGAGGGCCAGGGCGTCGCTGTCGGGGCCCTCGGAGGGCAGCGGGCGGACCTCGACGACCCGTTCGCCGGGGGATCCCAGCCGCTCCCGGGAGGTGGTCAGCACCGTCAGGCCCGGTGCGGACTGCAGGAGTTCGCCCGCCAGGTGCCGGACCTCGGAGACGAGGTGTTCGCACGTGTCGAGGACGA
Organism: Streptomyces lavendulae subsp. lavendulae; assembly: GCF_002803845.1. GTDB lineage: Bacteria > Actinomycetota > Actinomycetes > Streptomycetales > Streptomycetaceae > Streptomyces > Streptomyces lavendulae. The sequence goes on from NZ_CP024985.1 coordinate 6,978,364, forward strand.
GGAGGATCTCCTTGTCGGCCATCCACGCGCACAGTTCCTCGTCGAGGGGCTGGGACGAGTGGTCGGCGAGACCGACGGCGTGGGCCACGGTGGTGGTGAGCAGCCGGGGGTCGCGCAGCGGCGAGAGCTGCACCCACCAGACCCCGTCGCGGCGGGCCGCGGCCCGGCCGACGGCGCGCCGGGCGAGGCGGGACTTGCCCACGCCGCCCACCCCTGTCAGGGTGATCAGTCTTCGTTCGCTCAACACGCGGTCGAGCAGGGTTAGTTCACCCTCCCGACCGATGAAGCTCGCCACGTCAGGCGGCAGATTTCCCGGCACGGCGCCAGAGTCTGGCGCAGGGCCCGCGCCCGCGGAGTCTGCCTGATTGTCGTTGACCGAGTACTCACCGAACACGGATGTATTGTGCGCGATCTTCTTTCGCGGCACGGCCGTTCGCTTCGGATCGCCGTGCGCCGTGCGGGTGACGGCGGGCCCGCCGCCGGCGGCCGCCTCAGCCCGCGAGGGTGATCCGGCGCTCCTCGCAGAAGGCCCCCCAGTTGCCGTCGGGCAGACGGGCCCGGAGTTTCAGGGTCCAGGCCGTCCCGGCCGGTTCGGCCGTGCTCAGCCGGTAGGAGGCCCGGCCCACCGGTACGGCTCCGGCCCCGAACTGGATGACGGTGACGGGCCGGTCGTTGACGTAGAGCTCGTACTCGGCCGTCGGGCGGCCCGTGTCCGGAGGGTTCCAGCCCAGGTCGACCGAGCCGGGGGAGGGGGTCGCGGTGAAGGCGCCGGGCGCGGTGTCCGGGGCCTGGCCGGGGTCGGCCGGGGTGGTCACGGCGACGGCGGGGCCGTCGGGCGAGGAGTTGTCGGCCCCGTCGCGGGCCCGGACGGTGAAGGAGTAGGCGGTGCCCGGCTGCAGGCCGGTCAGCGCGGTGCCCCGCTCGGCGGCGCCGGCCGTGTGGATGCGGACGCCGCCCTGGTAGACGTCGTACGCCGTCACGCCCGTGTCGTCCGTGGCCGGGGTCCAGTCGAGCCGGACGGTCCGGGGGCCCTCGGCGCGGCCGGTGGTGGCGGGCGGGGCGGTGGGGGGCACGCGGTCCTCGGGCCGTGCCTCGGGAGTGGTGGCCCGTACGGGCGCGCTGGGGGCGGAGCGGTTCCCGGCGGCGTCCCGGGCGCGGACGGTGAAGTCGTAGGCCGTCCGCGGGGCGAGCCCCGTCACGTCCACCATCGTCCGGTCGGCCGGCAGCTCCTTGACCAGCTGTCCGGCCTGGAAGACCTGGTAGCCGGTGACCCCGTCGGCGGGCGGGGCCGACTCCCACATCACGTGGACCGAAGTGGCGCTGCCCGCCCGTGCGGTGAGCCCGGCGGGCGCGTGCGGGGGGCGGGTGTCGCCGGAGCCGCCGCACCCGGCCAGCGCGCCGGCCGCGAGGCAGAGCGCGAGGGCCAGGGGGAGGGGGTGCGGGGGAGCGGTGCGTCGCACGGGGGGCCTTCCTGCGCTTCCTTGCCACGGTGACCTCGTAAAGGTCTAGACATATATGGCACGCGCGGCGCCGGCCGGGCAAGACCCGCGCTGCGGGCGGGTGGTGGCCGGGTGTGGCACAGGGTGCCGGAGGCGGGTGGTGTGGCCGGATTCGTCTTCTTCTGAACCCGTCTGACATTATTGCGATCTCTTTGCAATAACAGATGACCGTAAACAGGGATGTGCACAGCATGACGGCCCGGACAGTACGGGGAGCGGCCGGAGCCGCGCTCGCCACCGCACTCATCACGGGCGTGACGGCCTGCGCGAACCCCTCGGGGCCGGCCCGGCCGGCCGATTCCGCCGTGGTCGGCATCGCGACCGAGCCGCAGACCCTCAGCCCGCTGCTGGGCTACGGCAAGGACGGCAACTCCAAGATCTTCGACGGGCTGCTCACCCACGACGCGGACATGAAGCTCAGGCCCGCCCTCGCCGAGGCCCTGCCCGAGGTCTCCGCCGACGGCCGCACGTACACGTACCGGCTGCGCCAGGGCGTGAAGTTCAGCGACGGGGAGCCCTTCACGGCCGCCGACGTCGAGTTCACCTACCGGACCATCCTGGACCCGGCGACGAACAACGCCTCCAAGACCGAACTCGACGCGATCGAGAGCGTCACCGCCCAGGGCCCGGACCGGGTCGTCTTCACCCTGAAGTACCCCTACGCCCCCTTCGCCGAACGCACCGTCCTGCCCATCGCCCCGCAGCACGTCGCCGGGAAGCAGGACGTCAACGGCGGCGGGTTCGGCACCCGGCCCGTCGGCACCGGACCGTACGTGCTCACCGGCTGGTCCAAGGGCGAGAAGATCTCCTTCAGGGCCAACCCGTCCTACTGGGGCGGCGAGCCCGCCGTGAAGAAGTTCACGATGGCCGTGATCAAGGACGACGACGTGCGCGCCACCCGGCTGCGCTCGGGCGAACTGGACGCCGCGGTCCTGCCCCCGAACCTGGCCGAGGGCTTCGCCGGGGACCGCACGCGCAGGACGTTCGCCGCGAAGACCTTCGACTACCGCAACGTCACCCTCCCGACGCAGCACCCCGTCACCGGCGACCCGGCCGTCCGGCAGGCCCTGGACGTCGCCGTCGACCGCGCGACCATGGTCGACAAGCTCCTGGACGGCGCGGGCAAGGCCGCCTACGGCCCGGTGCCCACGGACAGCCCCTGGTTCACGCCCGGCACGGAACGCGCGTACGACCTCGGCCGGGCGAAGCGGATCCTCGACGACGCCGGCTGGAAGCCCGGCGAGGACGGCGTCCGCGTCAAGGACGGGGTCCGCGCATCCTTCCCGCTCTGGTACACCACCGGCGACAAGATCCGCCAGGACCACGCGCTGGCCTTCGCCTCCGACGCCCGCAAGGCGGGCGTCGAGGTCACGACCGAGGCCGGGACCTGGGAGGTCATCGAACCCCGGATGAAGACCGACGCCGTCCTCGCCGGCGGCGGATCCCCGGCCGACCCCGACTTCGACCAGTACCTGCTGCTGACCTCCTCCCTCGCGGGCGACGGCTTCAACAACATGGCCCGGTACGACAACCCGGTGGTCGACCGGGCGCTGACCGACGCCCGCAGGAGCGGCGACCCGGCCGTCCGCAAGGCCGCGTACGACACCGTGCAGCGCGAGCTGGTCAAGAACCCCGGCTACGTCTTCCTCACCCACATCGACCACCTCTACGTCGTGAACGACCGGTGGGACGGCCCCGGCACGCAGGTCGAACCGCACGACCACGGCCTCGGCTCCGGCCCCTGGTGGAACGTCGAGCACTGGAAGCCCAAGCAGAAGTGACCCGCCGCCTCCCCTGGGGGCCGATGGCGCGCATGGCGGGGCGGCGGACCCTGTTCGCCGCCCCCGTCCTGCTCCTCGTCACCTTCGGCGTCTTCGCCGTCGCCGCCCTGTCCCCCTTCGACCCCGTCAAGGCCTACGCCGGCACCGCGGGCCTGACCGCATCCCAGGCCGAACTCGACCAGCTGCGCGCCAACCTCGGCGTGGACCGGCCGTTCACCGCGCGCTGGTGGGACTGGCTCACCTCGGCGCTCACCGGAGACCTCGGCATCTCCGCCGTCCTGCGCCAGCCCGTCGCCGACGTCATCGCCGGACGCGTGGGCTGGTCGGCCATGCTCGCCTGTTGCGCCTTCGTCGCGGCCCTGCTGCCGGCCACGGTCCTCGGCGTGCTCGCCGCCCGCCGCCGGGGCGGCCTCCTCGACCGCGCCGCCACCGCCCTCGCCTACGTCCTGGAGGCGGCCCCCGCCTTCTGGCTCGGACTGCTGGCCGTCTGGCTGTTCGCGGTCCGCCTCGGCGCACTGCCGTCCGGCGGACTCACCGACGCCGCCGCCGACACGGTCACCGCCGGGCAGGTCGCCCCGCACCTGGTGCTGCCCGTACTGGTCCTCGCCCTCTCCCAACTGCCGTGGTTCTACCTCTACGTGCGCCAGGGCGTGGCCGACGCGCTGGAGGAGGACCCCGTACGCGGGGCCCGCGCGCGGGGCCTGTCCGAGCGACGGGTCCTGCTGGGCCACGCTCTGCGCTCCGGGATGCTCCCCGTGCTCACCCTCATCGGCTCCCGGGTGCCGGAGCTGATCACCGGAGCCCTGCTGGTGGAGACCGTGTTCAGCTGGCCCGGCATCGCCGCCGCCACCGTTCAGGCGGCCACCTCGGTGGACTTCCCGCTGCTGGCCGCCCTGACCGTGCTGGCCACCGCCGCGGTGCTGGCCGGGAACCTGCTGTCCGACCTGCTGTACGGACTGGCGGACCCGAGGGTGGGCTTCGATGGCTGACCTCCCTGACCGGTCTGAGACCACCGGCCTTCCCGACGCCCCGGCGGCTCCCGTGCGGTGGCGCCGCCACGGGCCCGACCGCCGCTCCACACACGCCCTGCGGCTGCGCGCCTCGGCCGCCGTACTGGCCCTGCTCGCCCTGGCCGTCCTGCTGGTGCCCCCGCTGGCCCACCTCGACCAGCAGGCCGTCGACCTCTCCGCCAAGCTGCTGCCGCCATCCTGGCAGCACCCCTTCGGCACCGACGACGTGGGCCGCGACCTGCTGCTGCGCTGCGTCTACGGGCTGCGCGTCTCCCTGCTGGTCGGCCTGGTGGCGGCGCTCGCCGCGACCGTGGTCGGCACGGCGGTGGGCGCGGCCGCCGGGGCGCTGGGCGGCTGGACCGACCGGCTCGTCATGCGCGGCGTCGACGCGCTCTCCTCGGTCCCGCACCTGCTGCTCGGCATCTTCGTCGTGGCCCTGTTCCGGCCCGGCGTCTGGCCCGTGGTGGTGTCCGTGGCGCTGACCCACTGGCTGTCCACCGCCCGGATCGTGCGCGCCGAGGTGCTCTCCCTGCGCGGGCGCCCGTACGTGGACGCGGCCGTCTCCGGCGGCGCCTCGCGGTGGCGGGTCGCCGTACGCCACCTGGTGCCCGGGGTGCTGCCCCGGGCCGGGCTGGCCGCGGTGCTGATGATCCCGCACGCCATGTGGCACGAGTCCGCCCTCTCCTTCCTCGGCCTCGGCCTGCCCGCCCGCCAGGCCAGCCTCGGCACCCTCGTCCAGGACGCGCGCGGCTCCCTCCTGGCCGGCGACTGGTGGCCCACCCTCTTCCCCGGGCTGCTGCTCATCGTCCCCACCCTGGCCCTCGCCGGGCTCGCCGGCGCCTGGCGCGACCGGCTCGACCCCCGGCGCCGTTCGGAGCTGACCCTGTGACCCCGCACCCCGCACCGCCGCCCGCCGGGCAGGCACCCCCCGTCCTGCGCGTCGCGGGACTCCACGTCCGCTTCCGGATGCGCGGCGGCCGCCACGTCGAGGCCGTCACCGACGCGGCCTTCGAACTGGGCTCCGGCAGCTGCCTCGCCCTCGTCGGCGAGAGCGGCTGCGGCAAGTCCGTCCTCGCCTCCGCGCTCCTCGGCCTGCTCCCCGGCAACGCCGAGACCGCCGGATCGGCCCTGCTCGCCGACGGCCTCGACCTGCTCGCCGCCGACGAGCGGACCCTGGCCCGCACCGTCCGCGGCCGACGCGTGGGCCTGGTCCCGCAGAGCCCCGCCGCGCACCTCACCCCGGTGCGCACCGTCCGCTCCCAGCTCCAGGAGACCGTCCGGGAACTGCTCGCCCCGAAGGGCGGGAAGGCGCGGCTGCGCGCGGCCGGCGAGAGCGCCGCCGCGCGGGCCGCCTTCCCCGCCGACCACCTCGACCACCACCCCCACGAACTCTCCGGCGGCCTCGCCCAGCGCGCCGCCACCGCGCTCGCGCTCGTCGGGGACGCCCCCCTGCTCCTCGCCGACGAGCCGACCACCGGCCTCGACCGCGACCTCGTCGACCGCACCGTCGACGAACTGCGCGCCCACACCAGGGACGCCGGCCGGGCCCTGCTGATGATCACCCACGACCTGGCCGCGGCACGCCGCGTCGCCGACACCGTCGCCGTCATGTACGCGGGCCGGATCGTGGAGATCGCCCCCGCCGACGCCTTCTTCGGCGCACCCGGCCCCCGCCACCCCTACGCCCGCGGCCTGCTCGACGCCCTCCCCGAACGCGCCTTCACCCCGATCCCCGGAGCCCCGCCCGAACTCGGCGACCTGCCGCCCGGCTGCGCCTTCGCCGCCCGCTGCGCCCTCGCCGACGCCACCTGCCGGGCCGTGCGGCCCCCGCTGACCGAAGGGGTGGCCTGCCACCGTGCTTGAGCTCCAGGGCATCACCGCCGGCTACGACCCCCGCCGCCCCGTCGTGCGCGACGCGCACCTCGCGCTGCGACCCGGCGAGGCCCTCGGCCTGGTCGGGCCCAGCGGCTGCGGCAAGTCCACCCTGGCCCGGGTCGCCGCCCTGCTGCACCGGCCCGACCGGGGGACGGTGGTCCTCGGCGGCCGCACCGTCACCGGCTTCCGGCACCGGGCCCCGCGTTCCCTGCGCACCGAGGTCGGCGTCGTCTTCCAGCAGCCCAGGCTCTCCGCGGACCCCCGCCTGAGGCTGCGCGACCTCATCGCGGAGCCACTGCGGGCCACGGGTCGCCGGCGTGGGGCGCAGGAGGCCGTCGCCGAGCCGGCCGAGCGGGTCGGCCTCGGCCCGGACCTGCTCGCCCGGCGCCCCCACGAGGTCAGCGACGGCCAGCTGCAACGCGCCTGCCTGGCCCGCGCGCTGGTGCTGCGGCCGCGCTGGCTGGTCTGCGACGAGATGACCGCGATGCTCGACGCCTCCACCACGGCGGCCCTGGTGGCGGTGGTGGAGGAGTACCGGAGGGAGACGGGGGCCGGTCTGCTCGCGGTGGGACACGATCCGGTGCTGCTCGGCCGGTGGTGCGACCGTACGGTCCACTGGGGCGACATCGCGGACAGTTGATCAACTGTTGCGCCTTCGTGAATCATCCGGTTCTTCCATGGACTCCTCGGACAGTGCGATCTAGCGTCTGGCGGCGGCGCGATGTCAGACGCAATGTCAACAACACTGTGGAACAAGGAGGATGACCGGATGTTCCGAAGAGCGCTGAACTGCGCCGTGGTCCCCGCCATCGCCGCCCTGACGGTGATCGGCGGGATCTCCCCGGCCCAGGCCGACGAGATCCCCCAGGCCCCCGGCCACCGCCTGGTCAGCCACTACGAGGGAGCACCCGCCACCGCGGCCCCGCTGCCGGGCGAAGCCCCGCCGCAGCACCCCTTCCTCGCGCCCAACGGCCGCAGCGGCATGCACTCCGACGCGGCCGGCAGCGCCACCTCTCCCTGGTCCGGCCCGCTCGGCAAGAACCCGCAGGTCACCAGCGAGAAGATCGCCGCGCTCGGCGGTGAGTGCGCCACCGCCACCTTCGACGCGGGCGGCCGGCTCGTCACCGTCTGCGGCACCTTCTCCGGCTTCAAGGTCAAGCTCCTGGAGCCCCGTACGCTCGCCACGCTCGCGGAGTACCAGCTCCCGCAGCGTTCTTCCACGGTCGAGGCGATCACCTCCCTCGACTTCGCGAAGATCTTCAAGGACACCTCCGGCGGCGCCTACTTCTACCTGGACAACCAGGACCGCGCCGTGCTGGCCGACTCCCGCCAGCACGTCCTGCGCCTCGCGCACAGCCAGAACCCCGACGGCAGCTGGAAGTTCACCGTCGAGAACGACTGGGACCTCACCGGCCGGGTGCCCCACGACTGCGTCAGCTGGACCAACCTGTGGCCCAGCGGCACCTGTGACCCGGTCACCTCCGTCATGCCCGACTGGAACGGCCGCATCTGGTGGGTCACCCGCCAGGGCCGCGTCGGCACCGTCGACCCGGGCACGGGCACGATCCGGTCGATCCGCCTGGAGGGCGAGGAGATCCAGAACTCCTTCTCGGTCGCCGAGGACGGGGTCTCCATCGTCACCGACCACGCGCTCTACAGCTTCCGCGCCACCGCCGACGGCACCCCCGAGGCGCAGTGGCGCCAGACGTACGACCGCGGGACCGGCACCAAGCCCGGCTCCGTGAACCAGGGTTCGGGCACCACCCCGGACCTCTTCGGCAACGGCTACGTCGCCATCACCGACAACGCCGACGACCGGATGAACGTCCTGGTCTACAAGCGGGGCGCGGACGTCCCCGCGGACCAGCGGCTGGTCTGCAAGGTGCCCGTCTTCGGCTCCGGCGCCTCGACCACCGACAACTCCCTGATCACCTGGGGCAACAGCATCGTCGTCGAGAACAACTACGGCTACGAGAACCCCACCTCCCTGCTCCTCGGCAAGTCGGTCACCGGCGGCGTCAGCCGCATCGACGTCCGCGCCGACGGCAGCGGCTGCGACACGGTGTGGCAGAGCGCGATCCGCTCGCCCTCCGTCGTCCCCAAGCTCTCCACCGGCAACGGGCTGCTCTACTTCTACGAGAAGGAGCCCAACTTCTGGGGCATCGACGCCTGGTACCTCACCGCGGTGGACTTCCGCACCGGTGAGCGCCGCTGGCGGCAGCTGACCGGAACCGGTCCGCTGTACGACAACAACTGGGCGCCGATCACCCTCGGCCCCGACGGCACCGCCTACGTCGGCGTGTTCAACGGCATCGTCGCCGTCCGCGACGGCGGCTGACCGCAGGCCGCCCGGACCGGCCCCCGCCCGACCGGCGGGGGCTCAGTCCCCGGGCCGCCACAGCGGATGCGCGGAGTCGGCCCACCACCGCCCGACGAAACCGGTGCGCATCCCGCGCCGGGCCTCCGGGTCGCCCAGGGCCTTGCCGATGTGCCCGGCCAGTACGACCCCCAGCGCCAGGGCCAGCCAGTCGTGGACGAAGGTGGCTCCGGTCCGCCACAGCAGCGGCGCGAGCCGGGTGAACCACATCAGCAGCCCGGTGCCCAGCATCACCAGCACCGCCCCGGTGAGCCAGGCCGCCCAGAGCTTCTGCCCGGCGTTGAACTTCCCGGCCGGGCGCGGTCCCCGGCGGCGCAGCGCGGAGCGCAGCCAGACCCCGTCGTGCGGGCCGAAGCGGTTCAGCACCCGCAGGTCGGCCCGGAAGGCGCGTGAGGCGAGCCCCAGCAGGACGGGTACGGGCAGCGCCAGACCGGCCCACTCGTGCACCGTGACCACCAGGCGCCGGCGCCCGACCAGCTCGGCGAGCGGCGGCAGGTACAGGCAGCCGGCGGTGACCAGGCAGACCCCCATCAGGGCTGCCGTGGCCCGGTGCACCCAGCGTTCGGCCGGGGTGAACCGCCGCACCTGCGCGGAGGGCCGGGCCCCGGACGGCCGGGCCTCAGACGGTCGGGGCATCGTCGCGTCCGTTCGACCGGCCGACCCAGGCGTCCACGTCATAGCCGAGCTCCTCCCAGTAGCCGGGTTCGGCCTCGCGGGTCACGGTGATGCCCGAGAGCCACTTCGCCGACTTGTAGAAGTACATCGGCGCCACGTACAGCCGGGCCGGCCCGCCGTGGCCGTGCTCCAGCGGCCGGTCCTGCATGCTCAGCGCCACCATGACGTCGTCGCGCCGTGCCTGCGGGAGGGTGAGGCTCTCCGTGTACGTCCCGTCGAAGCAGGTGAACCGGATGGCCCGGCCCTCGGGCCGCACCCCCGCCGCGTCGAGCAGCCGCATCACCGGGACGCCCTCGAAGGAGGTGCCGGGGACCCGCCAGCCGGTCACGCACTGCACGTCGCGGACCACCCGGGTCTGCGGCATCCCGCGCAGCGCGGCCAGGTCGTACGTCATCGGCCGCTCCACCAGGCCGTCGACGCGCAGCCGGTAGTCGGCCGGTCCGCGCTCCGGCACGGACGCGGCCACCGAGTAGTACCGGAACCCGCCGCCGTTCGGCAGCAGCCCGGTCAGGCCGGTCGGATCCCGGTCGGCCGCCGCCCCCAGCCCGGCCTCCAGGCCCCGGCGCAGGACGGGCGCGGCGACCAGTGCGGCGGCGCCGGCCGCGACGGTGCCGAGGAGGAGCCGCCGCCCGACGGGGGCACCGTGCCCGTCGGGGTCCTGCGTACGCGTGTCCGTGCTCACCCGGTGATTCGACCACCGCCGGGGGCTCGGACGCCAGGCCGGGCGGCCGTCCGTCAGACTTCCGTCACATCCCGTCGGGCCCCGGCGGCGGGAGCGGCTAGCGGGCCGATTCGAGCTGGCGCTCCTGCTCCCGGTCCGGGAGGGCCTTAGCCGTGGCGGGGATCAGGGACAGGCTCGCCTCCAGGTCGTCCAGGGCGAGGCGGGCCGCCACGATCCGGTCCCGGACCTCGTCGGCCGGATCCATGTCGTTCGCCGCGCGCTCCCGGGCCCGGGCTTCGGCCTCCTCCATCTCGCGCGCCTCGTCGAGCGAGTTGAGCACCACGCCGATCAGGACGTTGACCAGCACGAAGGAGGCGAGCAGCGCGTAGGAGGCGTAGTAGACGATGCTGAACCGGGAGATCTCCAGACCGGCGCGGACGGCATCGGTCAGGCCGTCCAGGGTGGTCAGCAGGAACAGGGTGAGCATGGCCCGCCCGATCGAACCGTAGTGGCCCGGGTCGGACTGCGCGAAGCAGACCCAGCCGACCATCGCGTACACGTACAGCACCAGCGCCCCGACGAACAGGAAGCTGGCCGTGCCCGGCAGGCTCCGCCCGACGGCCAGCAGCAGGATCCGCAGGTGGGGCAGGAACCGGGCGGTGCGCAGCACGCGGGCCAGCCGCAGCAGCCGCAGCACGGTGGTGTTCTCGCGCAGGAACGGCAGGAAGGCCGAGGCGACGATCAGCAGGTCGAAGATGTTCCAGGGGTCCCGGAAGAATGCTTTCGGCCGGTCCGCGTACGCCCCCAGGCGCAGCAGCATCTCCAGGGTGAACAGGGTGAGGCAGCCGTTCTCCGCCAGCTGCAGGACCTGGCGGTGCGCGTCGGCCAGCCCGCTGTAGGTCTCGGCTCCCATCAGTCCCGCGTTGAGCAGGATCACGACGAAGACGGCCATCCCGAAGGACGGGTCCTCGGCGATCCTGCGGCAGTGGACCGCCAGTCTCCTGCGGCCCGGTCCGGCCTGCGTGGGCTGGTTCATCTCGCTCCTCGTACTCGTTCGTGGCGCTCGTATGGGCAGGGGCCCGACCGGCGCGGGGCCCGTGCGCCCACGCCGCTCCGCCCTTCTAACGCCGCACGGCCGAACGGGTTTCAGCAGGCCGGGCCCGCCCCGGGGCGTACGTCCGGGGGCCGATGCCCGGGCGGGAGGCCCCCGTTACTGTCGCGGCATGGACAGAACAACGCAGAGCGCGCCCCCGACGACGGGCCGCACACCCGGATCGGCCCTCCTGGACTGGGGCGGGGCGCTCCTCTACGCGTTCACCGCGCTGCTGCTCATCGGCGGGACCCCCTTCGCCTCCGGACTGCTGAGGGCGAGCGTCCTGACCCTGGCGCTGAGCCTGCTCGTGGGCCTGCTGCGGCGCCGGCCCCTCGCGGCCCTGGGCCTCACCCTGACCGCCGCCACGGTCGTGGCCTACGGGGCCCAGTGGGGCAACCTGACGCCCGACCGCCACCTCGTCTTCGTTCCCGTGGCCATCGTCTTCGGGGTCGTCGTGGCCACCCGCACCCGCCGGGCCGTGGCCGTCGCCGGAACCGTCGTGGCCCTCCTCGAACCGGCCGCCGTCGCGGGCCTCGCCCACGGCCCGTACGAGTTGACCGGCAACCTGCTCGTCACCGTCCTGACGCTGGGCGCCTGCGCCATGGCCGGCCTGCTGTTGCGCCAGCGCCGCGAACACCGCGCGGAGCTGCGCGAGTCGGCGGTGGCGGAGGCGCTGACCGCCGAACGGCTGCGCATAGCCCGGGAGCTGCACGACATGGTCGCCCACAGCATCGGCGTGATCGCCATCCAGGCGGGGGTCGGCAGCCGGGTCATCGAGACCCAGCCGGCCGAGGCGCGGAAGGCCCTCGACGCCATCGAGGCCACCAGCCGGGAGACCCTGGCGGGCCTGCGCCGGACCCTGGTCGCCCTGCGCCGGGCCCAGCCCGACGAGGGCGCCGGCCACGTCCCGACGGGGCCCGCGCCCGGCCTGGCCGACCTCGGCGCCCTCGCGGCCTCGCTGGCCGACTCCGGGGTGCGGGTCGAGGTACGCACCACGGGCGAGCGGCGCGACCTCCCGCCGGACATCGACCTGTCGGTGTACCGCATCGTGCAGGAGGCGCTGACGAACGTGGTCCGGCACGCGGGCGGCGGTGTCCGGGCCCGGGTGGGCCTCGACTTCTCGGCGGAGGAACTGCGCGTGGAGGTCCTCGACGACGGCCGGGGGATGTCCGCGGGCGCCGGGAAGACCGGCTTCGGCATCACCGGCATGTACGAACGGGTCAGCCTGCTCCACGGCCGCTTCAGCGCCGGCCCCCGCCCCGAGGGCGGATTCCGCGTGGCGGCCGAACTGCCGCTGCCCGCCCCGCGGACGGAGGCGGCCCGATGACCGCTCCCGTACGCGTGCTGCTCGTCGACGACCAGCCGCTGGTGCGCTCCGGGCTGCGCGTGCTCATCGCCGACACCGCCGATCTGGAGGTGGTGGCCGAGGCCGGCACCGGCGCGGACGCCGTCGTGCTCGCGGCCGAACACGCCCCCGACGTGGTGGTGATGGACATCAGGATGCCCGGCATGGACGGCATCGAGGCCACCCGGCGGATCACCGCGCAGCCGGGCGCGCCCAGGATCCTCGTCCTGACCACCTTCGACGAGGACGAGCACGTCTACGGGGCGCTGCGCGCCGGTGCGAGCGGGTTCGCGGTCAAGGACATGGCCCTGGACGACATCCTCGCCGCCATCCGGGTCGTGGCCGCCGGGGACTCCCTGATCGCCCCCGGGGTCACGCGCCGGCTGATCGCGGACTTCGTCCGGAGCCCGCAGCCGGGGGCGGGGGCCGGGGCGGTGGCGCGGCCGGTGCGCCCGCTCCCGGGGGTCACCGACCGGGAGCGGGAGGTGCTCGTCCTGGTCGGGCGGGGTCTGTCGAACACCGAGATAGCCGAGGAGCTGTTCATCTCCGTGGCCACGGCCAAGGCGCACGTGGCGCGGCTGTTCAGCAAACTGGCCGCCCGGGACCGGGTCCAGCTGGTGATCACGGCCTACGAGGCGGGGCTGGTCGCACCGCCCGGCTGAGCCGCCGCGCGGCGGGCCGTGCTCAGGGCGCCGAGCCGTCGAGGCGGCCGGCCTCCCGGGCCGCCCGCTCCACCCGGGCCCGGTGGGCCGCCCACCAGGCCGCGTCGCGCGACGGCAGGCTCTCGCTCCCGGTCCGCAGACCGGTGGTCCCGTCGATGAGCTCCCGTACGACGTCCGCGTGCCCGGCGTGCCGGTCGGTCTCGGCGATCATGTGGACGAGGCTGTGGTGGAGGGTCACCTCGTTGCGGGCCCCCCAGGGCACCCGGCCCACGGCGTCGAGGTCGAGCGCGGCGATCGTCTCGTCCGCGTGCGCGCAGGCCGCGCGGTAGAGGCCGGTGATCTGCTCGCGGGTCTCGTCGGCCGTGGCCCACAGGTCCGCGTTGGGTTCTGCGTCGCCGGTGATCCACAGAGCCGTCGCCGCGAAGGGCCGCCCGAAGGCGGCGCCGAAGTACAGGGCCTCGGCGCCGGCCGCGTGCTTGACCAGGCCCAGCAGATTGGTGCCCGTCGGGGTCACGGGCCGGCGGACGTCGTACTCGGACAGTCCGTCGAGCTTCCACAGGAGGACCTCGCGGGCGTCCTGGAGGTAGGTCCGCAGGTCCTTCTTGGCATCTGATGTGATCATCGGGCCAGTCTTGCGGCGGGAGCTCCGCCAGGCACCGGATTTTCGGCGGGCGCCGCCGGGGTCCCGCGCCCCGGGGCTCCCGGGGCCGCGGGGCCTACTGGGAGTCGCCCGCCTGCTTCTGCGCCTTCTGGGCGTTCTTCTCCTTGATGCGCACGGCTTCCTTGCGCACGTCGGCCTGGGTGGCGCGCTCCTTCTGCAGCCACTCGGGGTCGTCCTGCTTGATGGCCTCGATCTGCTCGGTGGTCAGGGCCTCGGTGACCCCGCCGCGCGCGAGACCGGCGATGGACACGCCGAGCTTGGCCGCGACGACGGGCCGCGGGTGCGGGCCGTTGCGGCGCAGCTCCACCAGCCACGCGGGCGGCTCGGACTGGAGTGCGTTCAGCTCGGAGCGGGAAACCACACCCTCCTGGAACTCGGCGGGGGTGGCTTCGAGGTACACACCCAGCTTCTTGGCCGCGGTCGCGGGCTTCATCGTCTGGGTGTTCTGGTGGGACGTCATGGTGTCAAGGGTATCGAGCGTGTGCGCCACCTCCGACCACGACCGGTAACCTGGCGGAGTGACAGGCTCGGATGTACCCCCTTCGTTCCGGCTCGCCTATGTCCCGGGAGTGACGCCCACGAAGTGGGTGCGGATCTGGAACGAGCGGCTGCCCGACGTCCCGCTGACCCTCGTGGGCGTGTCCGCCGCCGAGGCGTTCGACACGCTGCGCGGCAGCGGCGCCGACGCGGGCTTCGTCCGGCTGCCCGTGGACCGGGCGGACCTCAGCGCGATCCCCCTCTACACGGAGACGACCGTGGTGGTGATCCCTAAGGACCACCTGGTGGCCGCCGTGGAAGAGGTGTCGACCGCCGACCTGGCCGACGAGATCGTGCTGCACCCCCTCGACGACGTCCTCGGCTGGGAGACCCTCCCGGGCCGTCCCGCCTTCGAACGCCCGGCCACGACGGCGGACGCGATCGAGCTGGTGGCCGCGGGCATCGGCGTCCTCGTCGTCCCGCAGTCCCTCGCCCGGCTGCACCACCGCAAGGACCTCACCTACCGGACGGTCACCGACGCCCCCGAGTCGCGCATCGCGCTGTCCTGGCCCGAGGAGCGGACCACCGATCTGGTGGAGGAGTTCATCGGCATCGTCCGGGGACGCACCGTGAACAGCACCCGCGGCCGTCCGCCGACGCCGCCCCAGCCCAAGCAGCGCAAGGCCGGTGCGGCCAAGTCGGGCGCGGGCAAGTCCTCGGGCGCGGGCAAGCAGGGCACGGGCCGGACCGGCGGGAAGCCGGGCGGCGCGGCGGGCAAGCCGACCGGGAAGACGTCCGGCAAGAACCCCCGTGGCGGATCCGCCGCCCCCAAGCGCGGCAAGCCGCGCCGCCGTCCCTGACGCCGGGCCGTCCCTGACGCCGGGCCGTCCCCTCAGCGCTGCGCCGTCTCCTCCGGGGGCACGGCGTCGCTGACGTGCACCAGCCGGTAGGCGTGGCCGCGCCGGGGCCGGCGGTCGTTCCCGCGCAGGCCCCGGGCCTGCTGGACGGCCGCGTCGAGGAGCGCCGAGACCTGCGGGTTGGCCCGCCGCAGCCGCAGCAGCTGGTCGGAGCGCAGGCCGACGATCGCCGCGGCGGTCCCGGCGTGCACCCCCTTGGCCACGGACTGGAGCAGCAGGCGCAGGCCGAAACCGCCGACCTTGCCGGGCGGCGCGACCCGGTGCGCCTCGGCCAGGGCGGAGGCCGAGGCGAGCGCCGCGTCGAAGGCCGGGTCCTGGGCGCGCCAGCCGGCCAGCATCGGCTCAGGGATCCCGGCCGCGGCCGCGCACCCGGCGGGCCCCAGGCCCAGGGCCGCCGCGTGGACGGCGCGGGCCCGGCGGACGCTGTTCTCGGCGCCCAGGTCAGGGTGCGGGTCGAGCGCCGTGGTGAGCGCGCGGTCGACGTCCTCGGCCGCGCCCAGGCCCGCCAGCACCGTCGCCGCCCATTGCCCGCGGTCGCCCGCCGGGTCCTGTTCCCGCTCGTCCACTGACTGCGCGCCTCCCGCCGTGTCCGTCCGGCCCGGTCCCCTGCTCCCATTGTGCGGCCGGGAGGGGGCCGGGGGGATGCCGGTCTCAGCAGGTGGCCGGTGCGGGGTGGGCCGACGCGCGATGGTGATCCGCAGCAGGCACAGGGCCTGTGAGGTAGGGCAGACCCTGTTCGCCGGTCGACTGGGGTCGGTATTCGGACATGCGTCCCATCACGTTCGGTAACTTGCGGGGGTGGTTGTTATTAGGGTAGGCAAACCTAAGCACCCACCTCATTGCTTCAGCGGAACGAGGGCGTACGTGGACATCAACAGGCGTCAAGTGCTGTGGGCCGGCGGGGCGATGGGTGCGGCGGCCCTGCTCGCCGCCTGCTCCTCGGGGGACGGCGGCACCACCGACGGGAAGGCCGGCGGGGACGGCGCGCCCAAGAACGGCGGCACGCTCCGTATCGGCGCGCTCGGCCGCGCCGGAGCCATCACCCGCGACCCCCACGGCACCCAGGCCAACGAGAGCGACTACCTCGTCATCGCCCTCGTCTTCGACACCCTCGCCATGCCGGGCGCCAAGACCAACACGGTGCCCCGCCTGGCCGCCTCCTGGGAGCCCTCCGCCGACCTGAGGACCTGGCGCTTCAAGCTCGCCGAGGGCGCCGCCTTCCACGACGGCACCCCGGTCACCGCCGAGGACGTCGTCTGGTCGCTGCGCCGGCTGCGCGCCACCCCCTCCGGCGCGGCCCGCCTGCCCGGGGTCAAGGCGCCCGAGAGCATCACGGCCGACGGCGCGGGCACGGTCGTCATCGTCTCCGACTACGCCAACGCCGACTTCCCGCTCCTGACGCGCCTGGCCACCTTCGTGATGAAGAAGGACACCCCGGACAACGCCCTCGACAAGGCCCCCGGCACCGGCCCGTTCATGCTCGACTGGTACCGGGGCGGCAACGCCCGCCTGGTCCGCAACGACAAGTGGTACGGCGGGACCGTGCGCCTCGACGCCATCGAGGTCACCATGTTCGAGACCCCACAGGCCATGGCCAACGCCCTGCTGGCCGGCCAGATCGACGTGGCCTCCAACGCCGGCGCCGTCGCCGCCCGCACGGCCGCGACCCGCAAGGACATCCAGGTCCTGCGCCGCCCCGACGACATGGCGATGCCGATCGTCATGCGCACCGCCGCCGGCAGCCCCTTCGCCGACCCGCGCGTGCGCGAGGCGATGCGCCTGGTCGTCGACCGCGACGCCATGGTCAAGCAGGTCCTCTCCGGCTACGGCACGGTCGCCAACGACATCATGGGCACCGGCGACCCCGCCTACGCCAAGGATGTCCCGCAGCGCGAGCGGGACCTGGAGAAGGCCCGGAAGCTCCTCGCCGAGGCCAATTTCGACCTGTCGAGGACCTACTCCCTCGTCACGACCGAGGACGTCTCCGGACTCGCCGAGTCCGCGACCCTCTTCGCCAACCAGGCCCGTGAGGCCGGGATCAAGGTCGAGGTCGTCAAGCAGGAGTCCGGAGCCTTCTGGGACAAGACCTGGAAGACCGGCGACCTCTACACGACCTACTGGGGCACCAACGACTCCGTGGTCTTCTTCGCCTCCAAGACCATGGTCTCCGAGGCCGGGCAGAACGAGGCCGGCTGGAACGACCCCGCCTTCGACGCCGCCTACCGCAAGGCCACCGCCACCGCCGACGAGAAGGAGCGGGCCGCCGCCCTCAAGGAGCTCCAGCAGATCGAGCACGAGCGCTCCGGCTACCTCCTGTGGGGCATGGCCGACGGCATCGACCTCGCCGTCGCCAAGGTCAGGGGCCTGCCCACGCTGCCCGGTTACGGCCGCGTCCAACTGGAGCACGCGTGGCTGGCCTGAGCCGCACGGCCCGGGAGCCCGCGCCGGCCGCCCCCGCCGCGACGGGGGCGGCCGCCGCGGCGCGCCGCGTCCGCCCCCTGCGGCGCCTCGCGGCCGCCGTGGCCCGCCGGGCCCTCATGCTGGTCCTCCTGCTGGCCCTGGTGTTCGCCGCGGTCGAGCTGCTGCCCGGGGACGCGGCGAGCGCGAGCTCCGAGCGCGGGGACAGCGCCGCCGACGTCGAGGCCCGCCGGCACCTGCTCGGCCTCGACCGCCCGGTCTGGGAGCGCTTCGCCGACTGGATGACCGCCCTGCCCACCGGGGACCTCGGCACCGGCGCGCGCGGCCAGAAGGTCACCGACCTCCTCGCCGATCCGCTCCCCAACACCCTGCTGCTCGGCGGCACCGCCTTCCTCCTCACCGTCCTCGCCTCGCTCGCCCTGGGCTGCTGGGCCGCCTGCCGCCCCGGCCGGCTCGCCGACCGGATCGTCTCGCACACCGCCACGGCGGCCTTCGCCGTACCCGAGTTCGTCGTCTCCGTCGGGCTGCTCCTGGTCCTCGCCCTGTGGAGCGGCCTGCTGCCCGCCGTCACCCTCACCGGCCCCGACGGCGCGCCCGACTCCTGGACCATGCTGGTGATGCCGGTCCTGGCCCTGGTGATCCCGCAGACCGGCTGGAACACCCGGATCGTCCGCGGAGCCCTCGCCGACCAGGCCCGCACCCCGCACGTGGAGGCGGCCCACCTCGACGGGCTGCCCGCGCGCCGGATCGTCCTGCGCCACGCGCTGCCCGGCGCCGTCCCCGCGATCGCCACCGGCATCGCCACCTCCACCGGCATGCTGCTCGGCGGCGCCGTCGTGGTCGAGACCCTCTTCAACTACCCCGGCATCGGCAGTGTCCTCGCCTCGGCGGTCAGCGGCCGCGACACCCCGCTCATCGCGGGCGTCGTCGCCTGCGCGGGCGCCGCCATCAGCCTCGTCCTGCTGGCCGCCGACCTGCTGCGGGACGGCATCCTGGGAGACCACCCGTGAGCGCGGCCGACGTGCCTGCCGGCACCCCCGCCGACGCCCCCGCCGAGGTGTCGGCCGGTCCGGCCGGGCGCCCGGCCGCCGGGTCCCGAGTCCGGACCCTGCGCCGGATCGCGCCGGGCCTGCTCCTGGTGCTGCTGGCCCTCACCGGCCCCTGGCTCGCCGCGCACCCCCTCGACACCCCGGTCACGGCCCCCTACGCCGCCGCCGGGGACGGAGCCGTCCTGGGCGGCGACCAGCTCGGGCGCGACGTACTGAGCCGTCTGCTCCACGGGGGCGGCGCCCTGATCGGCGGCGCCCTCCTGATCGCCGTCGCCGTGACCCTGCTCGCCACCGTGCTGGGCTGCTTCGCGGTGCTGCACCCCACGCTCGGCCGCGCCGTGGAACGCGCCGCCGACGTCCTCATCCTGCTCCCGCCGGTCCTCGGCATCATGCTCGTCGCCCTGGCCTGGCCGGGCGGCGGCCGGTGGGCCGTCATGGCGGCCGCCGTGGTCCTCGGCACCCCGTACGCCGTGCGCATCGTCGCCTCCGCCGCGGCGCCCCTGGCCCGCGCCGGCTACGTGGAGGCCGCCACCGCCCGGGGCGAGCGGCTCTCCTCCATCGCCCTTCGCGAGCTGCTGCCCAACCTGCGCTCCACCGTGCTCGCCCTGTTCGGCCTGCGGTTCGTGGAGGCCGTGTACGTGATCTCGATGGCCGGGTTCCTCCAGATCGGCCCGCAGCCGCCCGCCGCGGACTGGGCCCTGATGGTCCGTGAGAACGCGCCCGGCATCCTGCTCAACCCCTGGGCCGTCCTCGCCCCCAGCCTGGCCATCGCCGTCCTGGCCATCAGCTTCAACCTCGCCTCCGCCTCCCTCTCCTCCCGTCCTTCCCACTCCATCCGTCCCTCCCGCAAGGCGGTCACCACCCCGTGAGCGACCTCGACCAGAGCCCTGACGCGTCCGACGCCCCCGTCGCCGAGGTACGCGGCCTGGAGATCCGCGTCCCCGGCGGCCCGGTCCTGCTGCGGCCGGTCTCCCTGACCGTCCCCGCGGGCCGGATCACCGCCCTGACCGGCCCCTCCGGATCCGGGAAGACCACCCTGCTGCGCGCGCTGACCGGCCACCTCCCCGAGGGCGCCGCCGTCACCGCGGGAACCCTGGAGGTCCTGGGCACCGAGCCAGGCTCCCTGGGCGCCGAGGAGCTCCGCCTGCTGCGCCGCAACCGGGTCGCCTACGTCGGCCAGGACCCCGGCTCCGCCCTCAACCCCCGCATGCGGATCCGCAGGATCGTCGCGGAGACCGCCACCGACCCGGGCGCGGCCGCCGTCCTCGCCCTGCTGCGCGAATGCCTGCTCCCGGTCGACGACGGCCTGCCCGATCGCCGGCCCACCGCCGTCTCCGGCGGCCAGCAACGGCGCGTGGCCCTGGCCAGGGCGCTGGCCCGCGAGCCGGAGCTGCTGCTGCTGGACGAGCCCACCGCCGGGCTGGACCCCGCCCTGCGCGACGAGATCGGCGTGCTGCTGCGGCACCTGGCCGCCGCCCGCGGGCTGACCGTCGTGATGGCCTGCCACGACCCCGAACTGGTCGAGGCCTGCGCCGACCGGGTGGTCCGGCTCCCGGGTCCGCCCGTACCGGTGCCGGAGTCCCCCTCGGTGCCCCGGCCGCCCGGCCCGCCCGCCGCACCGGGGCCCGCCGGGTCCGGGAGCGGGCTCCGCGCCCGAGGGGTCGGCGTGGCCTTCGCGCACCGGGCCGGGCGCCACCGGGCCCTGGACTCGGTGGACTTCGACGCGGAACCCGGCACGGCCACCGCCGTCGTCGGCCCCTCCGGCTCCGGCAAGACCACCCTGCTGCGGGTACTGGCCGGGCTCCACCCCGCCGACTCCGGCACGCTCACCCTGGACGGCGTCCCGCTCGCCGCCACGGCCCGCCGGCGCACCCGGGAGCACCGCCGCAGGGTGCAGCTGGTCCCGCAGAACCCGCTGGACGCGCTGAACCCGGCCCGTACGGTGGGCTCCGCCCTGGCGCGGCCCCTGCGGCTGCACGGGGGCCTGCGGGGTCCGCGTAGCGCGGCCGAGGTCGCCCGGCTGCTCGAACAGGTGGAGCTGCCCGCCGGGTTCGCGGGCCGCTACCCGGCCGAGCTGTCCGGCGGGCAGCGCCAGCGCGTCTCCCTCGCCCGCGCCCTGGCCACCGCCCCGGACGTGCTGCTGTGCGACGAGATCACCTCGGCCCTGGACCCGGACACCTCCGTCGCGGTCATGGAGCTGCTGCGCCGCCTGCGCACCGAACGGCGGATGACCGTGGTGCTGGTCAGCCACGAGCCGCACCTGGTCGCCGCCTACACGCGGACCGCGCACCTGCTGGAGGCGGGCAGGCTCTCCGCGTCCGGTCCCACGGAGAAGGTTCTGACCGGGCTGTGACGGGGTGTCCGGAGTCACCGGTCTGGGTGTGGACCCCGGCCGCATCCGGACGGCCGCGGTGCTGCTGTCCATCGTGCTGTCCGCCGGGGCGGTCGCCGTCCCCGACCGCGATCGTCTACAGTGCGGTAGACCGTCTACGTGATGGTAGTCGCCGGGTGCTCCCCACCCGGGCCGCCCCCTGCCCGGCCGCGCCCCGCCGCGCGGCGACGGACAGCCAGTGAGAGGCCGACCGCCATGGCCCTGCCAGCCCTCGCCGCAGCCCCGCTCGCGGTGAACCTCCTCGACGCCCAGTCCCTGCTGTCGACCTTCGGCGTCCTCGGCATCGCGGTGGTGATGTTCGCCGAAACCGGTCTGCTGATCGGGTTCTTCCTGCCCGGCGACTCGCTGCTGTTCACCGCCGGACTGCTCTGCGCGGGCGCCTCCGGGCAGGGCCCGTCGCTGTCCCTGCCCGCGGTCCTGGCCGCCGCCGCGGCCGGCGCGCTCGCCGGCGCCCAGTGCGGCTACCTGATCGGCCGCCGCGCCGGAGCCTCCCTGCTGGACCGCAGCCGCTCCCGGCGCCTGCACGAGGGCGCCGAGCGCGCCGGGGAACTGCTGGAGCGCTACGGGCACGCCAAGGCCATCGTGCTGGCCCGCTTCGTCCCCGTGGTGCGCACCGTCCTCAACCCGCTGGCCGGAGCCCTGGAGGTGCCGGTCCGGGTCTTCACCCTCTGGCAGGTCGCGGGCGGCCTGGTCTGGACGGTGGGCCTGGTGCTCGCCGGGTACGGCCTCGGCTCCTCCATCCCGAACGTCGACCGCTACCTGCTGCCGATCATCGCCGTGATCGTGGCCGTCTCGCTGCTGCCCCTGGCGGTCGAACTGCTCCGCTCCCGGCGGGCCGCCGCCCAGCGGGACGGATCCCTGTGACGGTGGGCGCCCTGGCGGCCCTGCCCGCTGCGGCCCCTGCTGAGTCCCGCGGCCCGAGCCGGCCGGCCGGTCCACGCGTTGCGCGGCGGCGGCCGGCGGGGGAGGGTCGGTGGGGGTTCCCTCGCAGGAAGGCCGGACCATGCCCATCGCCACCGTCAACCCCACCACCGGCACCACGCTGCTGACCTTCGACGAGCTCGACGCCGACGGCATCGAGCTCGCCCTGGCGGAGGCCGCGCGGACCGCCGCCTCCTACCGCCTCACCACCTTCGCCGAACGCTCCGCGCTGCTCCTCCGCGCCGCCGACCTCCTGGAGGCCGAGGCGGAGGACATCGCCAGCACCATGACCGTCGAGATGGGCAAGCCCCTCGCCGCGGCCCGCGCCGAGGCCCTGAAGTGCGTGAAGGCGATGCGCTGGTACGCCGACCGCGCCGAGTCCCTCCTCGCCGACGAGCGGCCCGCCGACGCCGACGTGGCCGACGCGGGAGCCGCGGCCGTCCGGGTGAGCTACCGGCCGATCGGCGTCGTCCTCGCCGTGATGCCCTGGAACTTCCCGCTCTGGCAGGTCGTGCGGTTCGCCGCGCCCGCCCTGATGGCAGGCAACGTCGGTCTGCTGAAACACTCCTCGAACGTCCCCCAGACGGCCCTGTACCTCGGGGACCTCTTCGAACGGGCCGGTTTCCCGCGCGGCTGCTTCCAGACCCTGCTGATCGGCTCGGCCGCGGTCGAGGCGGTCCTGCGCGACCCGCGGGTGGCCGCCGCCACGCTGACCGGCAGCGAACCGGCCGGCCGCGCGGTCGCCTCCGTCGCCGGGGACGAGGTGAAGAAGACCGTCCTGGAACTCGGCGGCAGCGACCCCTACATCGTGATGCCCTCGGCCGACGTGGCCCGCGCGGCCCGCACCGCCGTGACCGCCCGGGTGCAGAACAACGGCCAGTCCTGCATCGCCGCCAAGCGGTTCATCGTCCACACCGACGTCTACGACGAGTTCGCCCGGCTCTTCACCGAGGGCATGGCCGCCCTGACCGTCGGCGACCCGATGCTCGCGTCCACCGACGTCGGCCCGCTGGCCACCGAGGCCGGGCGCGCGGACGTGGAGGAGCTCGTGGAGGACGCCGTCCGGCACGGGGCCGCGGTGCTGTGCGGTGGCCGGCGCCCGCCCGCCCTGCCGGACGGCTGGTTCTACGAGCCCACGGTCCTGGCCGACGTCACCCCGGGCATGCGGATCGACCTGGAGGAGACCTTCGGCCCCGTGGCCACCCTGTACCGGGTGGGCAGCCTCGACGAGGCGGTCGAACGGGCCAACCACACGCCCTTCGGCCTGAGTTCCAACGTCTGGACCCGCGACGAGGCCGAGCTCGAACGCTTCGCCCGCGACCTGGAGGCCGGCGGTGTCTTCGTCAACGGCATGACCGCCTCCCACCCCGCGCTGCCCTTCGGCGGGGTCAAGCGCTCCGGGTACGGGCGGGAGCTGTCCGGGCACGGCATCCGGGAGTTCTGCAACATCACCACCGTGTGGCGGGCAGCGGATCCGCACTGAGCGGGCCGTCGGCGCCGCCCGGCCGCGCGTCCGCCGGTTCCATCAGGCCGACGACGTGGTCGGTGACCAGGTCGAGGAGGTCGGCCGTGGCCCTGGCGTCCCCGAGGACGAGGGCGTTCAGGGTCATGCCGTCGGTCATGGCGGCCAGGTAGCGGGCCAGCACGGCGACCGGCACGCGCGGTTCGAGCCGCATGTCGCGGCCCAGCTGCCCGAGGAGCTCCGCGTACGTCTCGCAGTACAGCTCGTACTGGCGGCGCGCCAGGTGCTCGAACCCGGGCCGGCGCAGGGCGTACTGGGTGAGCTCGTAGGTCAGCATGTGCTCGCCGGGCCGCTCGCAGACGTGGTCCCAGTACGCCTGGAAGCCGGCCCGGACCGTCTCGCGCAGGGTGGGCCTCGGGCGGATCGCCTCCCGCACCACGGTGATGTAGTGGGCGGTGATCGCCTCGATGACGGATTCGAGGAGGGCCTGCTTGGACGCGAAGCAGTAGTGGAAGACGCTCAGGGACACCCCCGCCTCGGCGGCGATGGAGCGGGTCGTGGTCCGGGCGACGCCGTCGCGGGTCATCGCGCGGATCGCCGCTTCGGTCAGCTGGCGCCGCCGCTCGGCCGAGGGCATCCGGGCCATGGGGATCCTTTCGGTGCAGGTGCAGGTGCAGGTGCAGGTGCAGGTGCAGGTGCAGGTGCGGTAGTGGTTCCGGGTTGCGGGTGGGGGAACGCGGCGGGGCCGGACGGCCGGGAGGTCCCGGCCGTCCGGCCCCGCCGGGCGTCAGCCGCCGTAGACGCCCACCTCGTGGAGGGAGTAGCCCCACTGGGTGCCGCGCTGCACGCCGTGGACGCGCACGTAGCGGGCCGGGGTGGCGGCGAACCGGGCGGTGTCCACCCCGCCGTCGCCGGTCGTCGTGGACCAGGCCGTCTGCCAGTTGCTGCCGTCGGACGAGACCTCGATGCGGTACGACTTCGCGTACGCGGCCTCCCAGTCGAGGGTGACGCGCCGGATCGTGTGCGCCGACCCGAGGTCGAACTGCACCCACTGGTCGTCGTTCCACTCACTGGCCCAGCGGGTGCCGGTGTCCCCGTCGACGGCCTTGCCCGGCGAGTAGTCGACGAAGGGGTTCCACCACTCGGTGGTGCTGGCCGAGGCCGGGGTCCGGGAGGCGAGGTTGACCTCGGCCCGGTGGCTCTCGGTGGCCCCCCAGGTGTGCAGGTAGGACTCGGCGCCCCGCATCAGGTCGTCGACCACGCCCTGGCCGCCGACCTGCTTGATGTCCTCGATCCAGTCGGGGACCATGCCGTAGTGCGCGGCCCCGTCGGTGTTGAGGTCCCAGGTCCGCGAGCCGGTGGTCTGCCGGTCGACCACCGAACCGCCGTCGGCGGTGCGGAAGGGGTAGCGGACCGGGTTGGGGGTGTTCGCGCCGCGGGGACCCGGCCAGCCGCCGACCCCGTTCATGTCGGTGCCGTACCCGTAGCCCACGTCGTACTTGTCGCGCAGGGCCTTGGTCCGGGCCGCCTCGGCGGTGAAGCCCTCGGAGCCGTTCATGTACTGGGCGGCGAACCCGCCGAGCTTGTACAGCCGCTCGGTCCAGCCCAGGTCCATCCAGCTGTGCGAGGAGATCACACCGGGGTAGGACTCGGACTCCATGATGTCGAAGGCCTGACCCGCGGCCTTGACGCCCATGTGGTCGATCTCCAGCATCATGTTGCGCTTCATCATGCCGCGCACCGCGTAGGCGCCGAGGTCGGTCAGCCCGCGCGCGTTGCACTGCGCGCCCGCGGCGTAGGAGGGCACCGTGACGCCCGCCGGGAGTTCCTTCTGGGCCTGCGGAGCCGGTGCGAGGCCGATGGGGTTGTCGTGCTGGGGGCCGGTGCACTGCTCGGTCTTCCAGAAGGTGCCGGTGGACAGGAACTGGCCCACGTTGATCGCCGTGCCGAGCGCGCCCTCGTCGAAGCGGACGCCGCACAGGGCGTTGTCGAACTTGTGGCACAGGAACATGCTGCGCACGCCGAGCCCGTAGAGCTCGTCCAGGCCGCGGTCGATGTCCGCCTTGCTGCACTGGGCGACGTCCAGGATCTGCTTGCAGCCGAAGGGCTCGGAGGTCTCCACGCCGAGGACGACGGCCAGCTTGCCCTGCTTGATCACCTCACGGGCCTGCGCGGAGTCGGTGACGATCCGGAACCAGCCCTTTCCGGGACCGCCGTACATCTTGTCGATGTAGGCCTGCATGTCGTACGTCTTCTGCGCCTCCAGGCGGATGGCGGTCATCTCGTCGCAGCCGCGGTCCTTGAAGAAGTAGACCGAGCAGATCACGCCGTTGGTGACGAGGTCGTTGACGAGGACGCGCTCGCCGCCGCGCCAGGCACGTTCGATCCAGGCGTAGTAGTTCTGCTGGTGGGTGAGCGAGTCGTGGGCGGGCCAGTCCTTGAAGGTGGGCCAGCCGACGGGGTCGTGCTTGCCGTCACCGCCCTTGGTGATCATGTCGAACACCGCGAGGGAGCCGTCGGGGTAGTGCTCGGGACAGTCCTTGAGCGCGTCGGCGACCCCGAGGTCGGAGAAGGCCTTGCCGCAGATCAGGCGGCCGCCGAAGCCCTCGTTGGACATGATGTGGTCGTGGGCGTCGACGAAGCCGCGGACCCGTCCCTTGTCGTCGGTGCCCTTGAAGGGCTCGCCGGTGACGTTGATGTCGGAGTCGGGCTGAGGGCGTGCGGTCGGGGTCCACCAGCCGGCGTCGGCGGAGGAACTGGGCACGGGCCCCAGCACCATGGCCAGTACGGCGGCGAGGAGCAGCGACAGGAGTGCGAGGGGCCGGTGCCTGCGGCGGGGCCGCGGCGGGCGTGGGGAGCGAGGGTGAGGGGTCAAGGTCATCACTCGTGTCTTCGGTCGGCGGTGGGGCGCGGTCGAATCCGGGCATGAATTGTCATGCCCCGCACAAACGGTGCGTCGAGAATCGCGAGTGGCGCGGTAGGAGTCAAGGGTCCGGGACGGATGACCTGATGGGCCGTCGGATTTCCCGCCCCGGCGCGACCGGCTCTCAAGCGGGTGCGGCCGCCCCCGGGGGAACCCGGGCCCTCCCCGGCGGGTGCCGGGCCGCCCGTCCCCGCCTATCGTCGAGGTATGAGCGAGACGGTCGTGGTGTACGAGTACCCCGCCGCACACTCCCCCTCCGAGGGCGAGCGGCCGCCGCTGCGGGTGCACGCGGCGCCCGCGGCCCCGGGCCGGACCTCCGTACGGGGGCCGAGGACCCTGTGCGGCAGGGACACCTTCGCGATGGAGACGGCCCCCTGGCGGCCCGCCGAACACCCGGACGCCCCCTGGTACCCGCCGCGGTACGCCGACCGGGTCTGCCCCACCTGCGACGAGGCGGCCGGGGAGGGCTGACCGCGGGGGCGGGTCAGCGACCGGGGGCCATGTCGTAGGTGACCCACATGGTGCGCGTCGCCACCTGGTCGTACTTCGCGCGCGCCCGGTGGTTGTCGTCGGCGGTGATCCAGCGCACCACGCTCCACCCGCGCTCCCCGGCCAGCTCGCGCAGCGCCCCCAGCAGCAGGTCGGCGGCGCCCGAACCCCGGTGTTCCGGGGCCACGAACAGGTCGTCCAGGAAGCAGCCCACCGTCGCGGACAGCGGCCGGGCGAAGGGACGGTAGTGGGCCAGCCCGAGGAGGCGGCCCGACGCGTCCTCGGCGACCAGCGCGCCGACCTCGTGCCCGGGGTCGTTCACCCACGCCCACACCGTCGTGGCCGCCTCCTCGGTCTGCTCCACGCGGTAGAAGTCGGCGTAGCCGCGGTAGAGGGCGCGCCACTGGTCGAAGTCCCCGGGACGGGCGGCGCGGACGGTGATGTCGGACATGGCGGTGCGGCTCCTGTGATCGGGGGCGGGTGAGCGGGCGGAGGGATCCTCCTCCGAGGCCACCGATCATGCTGGAGCCGGGCGCCGCGCGGCCCTGCCGCCGTGTCGAAACGCCGGCCGCGAGCCCGCCGCCGTGGACAGGTCGGCGGGCCTCGCGGAGGTGCACCGGCGGTGCACCCGGGGTGCCGGGTCCCTCAGCAGATCCGCGGCAGCTGCTCCCCGACCGGCAGGTCGACCACCCGGGTGCCGCCGAGTCCGGTCCGCGCCACGACCATGCCCGGGTGATCGGCGACGACCTCGCCGATCACCGCCGCATGCCGGCCCAGGGGGTGGGCGCGCAGGGCGTCGAGGACGGCGTCGGCGTGCTCGCGGGGCACGAAGGCGACGAGCTTGCCCTCGTTGGCCACGTAGAGCGGGTCGAGTCCGAGGATCGCGCAGGCGTTCGCGACGGCCTCCGGGACCGGGACGCGGCCCTCGTGCAGGACGACCCCGGTGCCGGAGGCGGCGGCGATCTCGTTGAGGGAGGCCGCCAGCCCGCCCCGGGTGGGGTCGCGCAGGACGTGCAGGTCCGGGGTGACCGCGAGCATGCTCTGCACGAGCCCGCCCAGGGCCGCGCAGTCGCTCTCGATGTCGACGCCGAACTCCAGTCCCTCGCGGACGCTCATGATCGCCACGCCGTGGAGGCCGATCTCGCCGCTGACGATCACCACGTCGCCGGGGACCACCCGCTGCGGGCGCAGGTCCACCCCCTGCGGGATCAGCCCGATCCCGGCCGTGTTGACGTAGATCCCGTCCCCGTGGCCCGCCTCGACGACCTTGGTGTCCCCGGTCGCGATCTCCACGCCCGCGGTCCGGGCGGCGGCCCCCATGGCCTCGGCCACGCGCGCCACCACGGACATCTCGACGCCCTCCTCCAGGATGAACCCGCAGGACAGGTAGGCCGCGCGGGCTCCGCTCATGGCCAGGTCGTTGACCGTGCCGTTGACCGCCAGGTCCCCGATGCTCCCGCCGGGGAAGAACAGCGGCCGCACGACGTAGGAGTCGGTGGAGAAGGCCAGGCGTACGCCACCCAGCGAGACGGCCGCCGAGTCCCCGAGCTGGGCCAGTGCCTCACCGCCGAAGGCGGGGGCGAACAGGTGCTGGACCAGTTCGGCGGAGAGCGCGCCGCCCCCGCCGTGGCCCATCACCACCCGGGGGTGGTCGCGCAGGGGGGCGGGACAGGTCCAGCCGGTGACGTCGAGGACGGCCTCGGACGGTGCGGTCTCAGGCAACGGGGCTCGCCTCCAGCGAGGTCGTCGAAGCGGCGGCCGGCACGGCCTGCGGCGCGGGGTCGGGCACCGGGTCCGGAGCCGGGTCCGGCTCGGCGCCGGAGGCCGCCCGCGGTACGGCGGCGGGCAGGTCGAGGCGGCGGTAGAGGTAGTACGCCGCGCAGGCGCCCTCACTGGACACCATGGTGGCGCCCAGCGGGTTGCGCGGGGTGCACGGACCGCCGAAGGCCTCGCACTCGTGCGGCTTCAGCAGCCCCTGGAGCACCTCCCCGCTGCGGCACTCGGCCGGCTCCCGGGTGGTGATGCCGGTGACCGAGAAGCGGTGTTCGGCGTCGAACTCCCGGTAGCGCGGCGACAGCCGCCAGCCGCTGCGCGGGATGACCCCGATGCCCCGCCAGGCCCGGTCGGTGACCTCGAAGACGTCCTCCAGCATGGCGAGCGCGGCCGGGTTGCCCTCCGGGCGCACGGCCCGCGCGTAGGCGTTGTCGACGGTGTGCTCGCCGCGCTCCAGCTGCAGCACGGTCCTGCGCACGCCTTCGAGGATGTCCAGCGGCTCGAAGCCGGTGACCACGATCGGCACCCGGTGACGGGCCGCCAGCTCCGGGTACTCGCCCGTCCCCATCACGCTGCACACGTGCCCGGCGGCCAGGAAGCCCTGCACCCGGCAGCTCGGCGACCGCATGATCGCCTCGATCGCGGGGGGCACCCGCACGTGGGAGACCAGCAGGCTGAAGTTGCGGATGCCGAGCCTGCGCGCCTGGTACACGGTCATGGCGTTGGGCGGGGCGGTGGTCTCGAAGCCGATGCCGAAGAAGACCACCTCCCGCCCCGGGTTCTCCCGCGCGATCCGCAGGGCGTCCAGCGGCGAGTAGACGACCCGTACGTCACCGCCCTCGCCGCGCACCCGGAACAGGTCGCGGCCGGTGCCGGGGACGCGGAGCATGTCCCCGAAGGAACAGAAGATCACCTCGGGGCGGGAGGCGATCTCCAGCGCCTTGTCGATGACCTCCAGCGGAGTGACGCACACCGGACAGCCGGGCCCGTGGATCAACTCGACCTGATCGGGCAGGAGCTGGTCGATGCCGTGCCGGATGATGGTGTGGGTCTGGCCGCCGCAGACCTCCATCAGCGCCCAGGGCCGGGTCACCGTGGAGCGGATCTCGTCGAGGAGCCGGCGGGCCAGTGCCGGGTCCTGGAACTCGTCGAGGTACTTCACCGCGGTGCTTCCTCCTGCCGGACCTCGGTCCCGTGGGTTGTGGCGGCCCGAGCGGCGGGTGCCGCCGGGTCGTCGGCGAAGGGCCAGTCGCCGTCGCCGGCCTGGGCCGCCTGCTCCCAGGGGTCGCCGAACTCCTCCTGGAGCATGCCGAGCTGAGCGAACAGTTCCAGGGTCTGGAGGGCCGATTCCTCGTCCAGCCGCTGGAGGGCGAAGCCCACGTGGACGATGGCGTACTCGCCGACCCGCAGGTCGGGCAGGTACTCCAGGCACACCTCCTTGTGGACGCCTCCGAAGTCGACGGTCGCCATGCGCGTGCCGTCCCTCTCCCCGATCTCAAGCACTTTGCCGGGTACCGCCAGGCACATGGGCTCCTCCTCGATGTGGGTGTTCCGAGACGTGTCCGGCCGCCGCGACCATGAGCTGGCCGAGCGCCAGCCCGCCGTCGCCCGGCGGCACCGTGCGGTGCCGCAGGACGGTGAACCCCCGTTCGCGCAGCAGGCGGGCGCAGGCGGAGGAGAGCAGGGTGTTGGCGAAGACCCCGCCGGTGAGGGCGACCGTGTCCAGGCCGTGCCGCTCGCGGGCGAGTCCGCAGAGCGTGCCGACGAGGTCCGCGACGCCGGCGTGGAAGCGGGCGGCGATGACCGGCCGGCCGGTCCCCGCCCGTACGTCGGCCACCACGCCCGCCAGTACGGGCGCCGGATCGGCGACGACCGGGCCGGCCGCGGGCACCCGTAC
This sequence comes from Streptomyces lavendulae subsp. lavendulae, assembly GCF_002803845.1. Taxonomy (GTDB): domain Bacteria; phylum Actinomycetota; class Actinomycetes; order Streptomycetales; family Streptomycetaceae; genus Streptomyces; species Streptomyces lavendulae. The sequence continues at coordinate 7,008,721 of NZ_CP024985.1, forward strand.
GGCGAAGGTGTAGCCGGGACCGGCGGCGGGCGCCCCGAACGCGGCGCCCTCCAGCTCGATGGCGGCCTGCGCCTCGTACCCGGCGTGCTGGCAGACGCCCGCCAGGGAGGAGACGGCGTCGAAGAGCCGGCCCATGCTGGAGGTGGGGACGCAGTTCAGCCCGCGCTCCAACTGGGTTTCCAGCACCCGCAGTTCGGTGGGCGGGCAGGCTGCGGTGCAGGGCAGGTCCGGTGCCCGGTCCAGCCCGGCGGCCCGCAGGTGGGACAGGGCCATCCGGTAGGGCCGGTGCACGGCCGCGTCGCCGCCGGGCAGCGGTACGTAGGCCAGGTGCGCGAAGCGCGTGTAGCCGGCGTAGTCGGCGAGGAGGACCTCCCCGCCCCAGACGGCGCCGTCGTCCCCGTACCCGGTGCCGTCGAAGGCGACGCCGATCACCCGCCGGGAGCCGTCGAGGCCGTGTTCGGCGAGCGCGGAGGCGACGTGCGCGTGGTGGTGCTGTACGCCGGCCCGCGGGCGGTCTCCCGCCCGCTCGCGGGCCCAGCGGCCGGAACGGTAGCCGGGGTGCAGGTCGGCGGCGAGGAGCACCGGGGTGACGCCGGTGAGGGACTCCAGCTGCCGCTCCGCCCGCTCGAAGGCGTACCGGGTGGCCAGGTCGTCCATGTCGCCGGTGTGGGCCGACAGCCAGGCCCGGCGTCCCTCGCCGAGGCAGAAGGCGTTCTTGAGGTCGCCGCCCACGGCGAGGGTGGCGGGGACCGGCAGCGGCAGGGTCAGGGGCAGCGGCGCGTATCCGCGCGAGCGGCGCAGGACCAGGGGCTCGCCGTCGCAGACCCGGACGACGGAGTCGTCGCAGGGCACGTGGATCGGCCGGTCGTGCGTCAGCCAGGCGTCGGCGAGTCCGGAGAGCCGCTCCAGTGCCTCGGCGTCGTCGGTGACGATGGGCTCGCCCGAGAGGTTCCCGCTGGTCATCACCAGCAGGCGCGGGCCCTGCGGATCCCCGTCCAGGCCGAGCAGCAGGTGGTGCAGGGGGGTGTACGGCAGCATCACGCCCAGGTCGGGGCTGCCGGGGGCGACCCCCGGCAGCGGGGGGCCGTCGGGGCGGCGGCGCAGCAGCACGATGGGCCGCACCCCGCCGGTGAGCAGCTCCCGCTCCTCGGGGCCGAGGCGGGCGAGGGCCTCGACGTCGGTGAGGTCCCGGGCCATCAGCGCGAAGGGCTTGTCCCCGCGGTCCTTGCGGCGGCGCAGTTCGGCGACGGCCCCGGGCAGGGTGGCGTCGCAGGCCAGGTGGTACCCGCCGAGCCCCTTGACGGCCAGGACCGCCCCCGAGGCCAGCAGCGCCCGGGCCTCCGCGACGGGATCGGCGCAGGCCTCCCCGCCGGGCGGGCGGCCGGTCAGCAGCCGCAGCCGCGGCCCGCAGGCCGGGCAGGCCACGGGCTGCGCGTGGAAGCGGCGGTCGGCCGGGTCGGCGTACTCGCGGGCGCAGTCGGCGCACATCGGGAAGCGGGCCATCGTGGTGTGGGCCCGGTCGTAGGGCAGCCCGGTGACGATGGTGAAGCGCGGCCCGCAGTGCGTGCAGGTGATGAAGGGGTGGCGGTGGCGGCGGTCGGCCGGGTCCGCGAGCTCGGCGAGGCAGTCCGCGCAGGTGGCGACGTCGGGGGAGACCAGCGTCCGGGCCGGGCCGCCGGACCGGGAGGCGACGATGGTGAAGCCGGCGCCGCCCCGGAGGGGGACCGGCCGGTGGTCGACGGTGTCCACCACGGCCAGCGGCGGGGCGTCCGCCGCGAGGCGTGCGCAGAACTCCGAGACGGCGGCGGCGGAGCCCTCCACCTCGGCGACCACGCCCTCCGGGGTGTTGGTGACGTGCCCGGCGAGGCCGAGGCCGGTGGCGCGGGTGTAGACGTAGGGCCGGAAGCCGACGCCCTGCACCACGCCCCGTACGGTGACCCGCCGGCGTTCCGGGGACTCCATCAGCGGGTCTGGGCCACGGCGGGGTCGGGCCGGCCGTGGCCGGGCCCGTGATCCTGGCCGTGGTGATCGTGATCGTCGTGGTCGTGGTCGTGGTCGTGGTCGTGGGTGTGGCCCGGCCCGTGCTCGTGTCCGTGGCCGTGGCCGTGGTGGTCGCCCTCGTGCCGCTGGTGGGCCATCACGGGGGCGTGCGCACGCGTCCCCGACCCGACCGCCAGGGCCCGGTCCAGCAGGAGGCCCACCCCCTGGTCCGCGCGGACCGAGGTGAGCAGCACCTCCACCCCCGGGTTGACCCGCTGGACGTTCGCGCGGAAGGCCGCCTCGTCGAACTCGACGGCCTCGGCGATGTCGGTCTTGGTGACCACCACCAGCTGGGCCAGCCCGAAGGCCGTCGGGTACTTCAGCGGCTTGTCCTCGCCCTCGGTCACCGACGCGAGCACCACCCGCAGCGCCTCCCCGAGGTCGTACGAGGCCGGGCAGACCAGGTTGCCCACGTTCTCGACGAACAGCAGCCGCGTCCCCTCGGGCAGCCACCCGTCCAGGTGGCGCCCCAGCATCGGGGCCTCCAGGTGGCAGAGCCCGTCCGTGAGCACCTGCTTGACGGGTACGCCCGAACGGGCCAGGCGCCGCGCGTCGTTCTCGGTGGCGAGATCGGCCGTCAGGGCCGCCACCGGCACGCCCCGCTCCCGGGCCAGCGACAGCTCCCGCTCCAGCAGCGCCGTCTTCCCGCTGCCGGGGCTGGAGAGGAGGTTGACGACCGTCGTCCCCCGGGAGGCGAGCTCGGCGCGCAGGGCGCGCGCCGCCCCGTCGTTCTTGGCGAGCACCGCCTGCTGCAGGTCGACCACTCGGCACATGGTTCAGGCCTCCTCGGAGATCGGTTCGCGGCAGGAGTCCGCGGCCGGGGCGTCCTCCCAGGTCACGTTGAGGATGCGCAGTTCGCGCCCGGTGAGCAGCTCGACCTCCGTGGCCCGTCCGCAGACGGGGCAGCACAGGTCGGGCGGCATGCCCACCGCCCACGCGCCGGCGCAGTCCGCGCAGCGGGCGCTGGCCGTCACGGACCGCGTGACGAGTTCGGCGCCTTCGAGGACCGTTCCGGCACAGGCCAGTTCGAAACAGAAGGCCAGGGAGTCCGGCACCACCCCGGCCAACTCCCCGACCTGGAGCTCCACACGGCGCACGGCGCTCGCCGCACCCGCCCGCGCCGCCTCTTCCACCTGGCCCACGACGGCCATGGCGATCGACATCTCGTGCATCGGACTCCGTCCTGCCGGGGCTCATTACACCGGCAGGACACGGGCGGCGCGGGCGGGCACGCCGGTGCGCCGCACCCCCCGTACGCCATTCGGGCGCCGGGGCGGGGCGGGGCTCACATGCAGCGCATGCGCAGGTAGCGCTTGAGGTCGGGGAGGACCTGCGCGAGTACGGCGACCAGGGCCACGGCGGCGGCTGTGCCGATGACGGCCTTCTTCATGGGGTTCTCCTCGGTTCGCTGAGGTTCGGGTGGGCGGTGGCGGTGGCGGTGGCGACTGCTACGGCTACGGCGTTCTCGGCGGCCCCCTGCGGTTCCTCCTCCCGGAGCAGGTCCAGGAGCATCCGGACGGCCTCCGGCACCGCGGCGGCCACCGGGCCGCTCAGCCCGATGCCCTCCTCGACGCAGGCGGGTTCGCAGCCGACGACGAGGATCCGCCGGGGCGGGGTGGCGCCGGTGCCCGCGCACAGGGTGCCCAGCAGGGCCAGGACGGTGTCGGGGGACATGTGGTGGCCGTCGAGGACGGCGGCGCCGGGGGAGGCGGGACCCGGGGACAGGGGTCCCGCCTCCCCGGTGGACGCGTCGATCAGGTACAGCGTGCCGGGGGCGCCGCCGCGCGCGGTGGCGTCGACCAGGACGAGGGTGTCGTAGCCGTCCAGGAGCTGGTAGGCCAGGTGGACCCCGCGCACCCCGAAGTCCACCGCCTCCACGTGCCCCGGCAGCGGGTGCGCCGCCAGGGCGCGCACCGCCTCGACGCCGAAGCCGTCGTCGCCGAGGAAGACGTTGCCGATGCCGGCGACCAGGACCGCGCCGCTCACGCGTCCTCCAGCGGGGCGACCTCGTCGGGCTGGAAGTACAGGAACCGGCCCTGCTCCCGGCGGATGTCGGCGCCCGGGTCCCCCTCCACCGTGACGGCGAGGTGCACCCCGCCGTCCACGTCGTGCAGGACGGTCTCGACCAGGGCGGTGCGGTCCCGCAGGAAGAGGTCCTGGGCGTCGGTGCGCCGCAGGCCCGGCCGCAGCAGCACCCGGCTGCCGGGTCCCACGCTGACCCCGTCGACCAGGATCCGCTCGGGCGCCGGATCCGCTCCCGCCGGGTCCCACCAGGGGGCCTCCGGCCGGAACACGGCTTCCCCGTCCGGGACCTCCGTCAGGGTGGACGGCCCGTCGAAGGAGTCCGGGCCGGTGACCTCCCGCAGTCCGCGCACCGCGCCGTGCAGCCGCTCCAGGACCTCGGGCGGCATCGAGTCGGCGAGCTCGATCACGGCGGCCGCGCGGGCGTCCGTCCCGCGCGCCTCGCGCTTCTCCTCCTCGGTCAGGGTCGCGGTGCGCAGCGCGAGGATCTCGTCGATCTCCAGGGCGTCGTACATCGCCCCGGCGCTCTCCGGCGCGATCGCGGGGTGGTCCTCCAGGATGATCGGGGAGGACAGGACCACGTCGGCGCGGCCTTCGCCGCCCGCCAGCACCGGCCAGGTGTGCCGGTTGTCGCATGCGGCGACGGCGTCCCGGGCCCACTCCGGCGGGTCGGTCATCGACAGGAAGGAGCCGGCGTCCAGCCCCATCAGGAGGTGGGCGGCGACGAGCGAACGCGGCAGGGCCGCCTCGCGGGTGGCCCCGTCGCCGTCGGCGGGGGTCCAGGCGCTGGTGTTCTCCACGACCGCGGTCAGCTTCAGCACCCGGTAGGGGCCGTCGAGTTCGGCCGCCGAGACCCGTACCCGGCCCTCGGCCTCCTCGGTGCGCAGCAGCAGGCGGCCGATGGCGCGCCCCGAGCCGTCCAGCACCGGTTCGCTCTCCTCGCGGGCCGGCCGGGTGAAGGGGAGCACCACCCCCTCACCGGCCAGGGCGGCCACGGGGACGGCCAGTGCGACCCGTTCCTCGGTGCCCTCGTCCCAGGGGACCAGGATCCGGTCGGGCAGGTGCAGTTCGCCGACGTCGGCGTACCTGCCGTCCTCGTACAGCCGCTGGACGGTGCGGCGCCGGCCGTGCAGGAAGCGCAGCTCCAGGTGGAGCGTCGCCTCGCCGCGGGGTTCCATCAGGACCTCGGTCCGCTGGTAGGCGTGCTCGCCGTGTTCGGGCGCCCAGGCGGGCGGCACCAGGACCCCGAACTGCCAGCGCAGCCGGTTCTTGGCCGCCGAGGCCCGGTACGGGTAGAGCACGTAGCCCTCGAAGAGGACGGCGTCCGCCACGTGCCGGGCGGTGTCGAAGCGGGAGTCCCGCTCGGTGGTGGTGGTCACGGAGCGGTCCTCTCGGTGACGCGCGGCAGTACGGCCCCCAGCCGCAGCGGCGGGGGCGGGGCGGCGGCCGGGACGGCCCCGGCGGCCGAGTCGAGCAGCGCCCGTACCGTCGCCTCCCAGGAGGCGAGCGCGTGCCGGGAGCGGTAGGCGAGCAGCTCCGCCATCGTGTCGCGGGGCAGCCGCAGCCACCCGCAGCCCGGGAAGTGCTGCTCGACCATCTCCCGCCACACCGCGGCGGGCATCCGGTACGAGGCCTCCCGGTCCCAGGGCACCGGCTCGACCCGGAACCCGCCCTCGCCGGTGAAGGCCGTGCCGGAGAAGAGCATCAGCAGCGGTGCCTCGCCGTCCTCCAGGGCGCCGAAGTAGCGGGAGGCCGCGATGTCCATGTCGTAGGTGCAGGGGACGACCAGATCGGTCTCGGTCTCCCCGGTGAAGCTCGGCACCATCACCGACACCTGGGCGAACTGCACCGGCTGGAGGGTGTTGCCCCAGCGGGAACGCTCCCCGAACAGGTCGGCCAGGCCCTCGGCCTCGGCGTCCGAGTAGCCCCGCCGGGCGGGCTCGATCCGCAGCTGGACCCGCAGGGCCAGCGCGTGCACCCGCACCCCCGCCCCCGCGGCGACGCGCAGCCGGAAGACGAGGGTGGGGCCCGCGGCGTACGGGTCGGCGCGCACCCCCGTGCAGGTGAAGGCGAACTCCGTGGCGGCCGTCATGACACCGGCCCCGGAGCGAGCACCCGGGCACGCCGCCCGACCTCGGCGAAGAACGCGTCCAGCGCGGCCCGGGCCTCGGCGCCGCCGTCGAAGCCCTGCCACAGCAGCCGCATCCGCCCCACCAGCTCATAGCAGACGTCGATCGGCACCAGGTGACAGCTGGTGCGGCCCTCCGAGCGGCGCAACAGCAGCGCCTCCACGTCGGGTTCCAGCAGCTCGGACAGCCGGCCGGAGCCCAGTACGTCCTGCCAGGTCTGCGGGTCGAGCTCGCTCTCGGTGGCCCCCGCCGGGCTCGGGTAGAGGGCGACCAGCCGGTCGAGCGCGGCGTTGCGGAAGAAGAACGCCACGCCGACCGGGATCTGGAGCCGCTCCCACGCCCCGTCGTCGAGCCGGTGCGCGGGATCGGCCAGGTACCGCTGGGGGACGGCGCGGAACCGGCCCGTCACGATGCCCGGCCGGTCGAACAGCAGGGCGCAGCCGGTGCAGGCGCACACCAGGCTCCGCTTCTCGGTCTCCACGAGGTGGCGGTGGCCGTCCCCGGCCACCGCGGTCCCGCACAGCTCGCAGCTCTCGGGACGGGGCGGACGGGGGCCCGTGAACCGGCGCAGGCCGCGCGGGCCGCCCGCCAGGAGGCCGGGCCCCGTCACGGCACCCGCACCGGTGCGGGCGGCCGGACGGAGATCTGCAGCAGGGGCTGCTGCGGGGCCGGGGCGGCCTCCGCCTCCACCGCCGTCACCTCGGGGGCGAAGCAGGCCAGGGCCTCCTCCAGGACCCGGGCGGAGTCCGCCGGGGAACCGCACCCGCAACCGGAGGCGGCCGCGCGGGGGCGTACCCGCAGCACCCCGGTGGCCTCGTCGAAGGCGACCCGCTCCACCGTGTCCCCGGCGGCGCCGAGGGCCCGCCCGATCCGGGTGCCGACGTCCTCGGGGTGCAGGTCGTGCAGCGAGAGCAGGCTCGCGACGAGCTCGTCGTCCAGCACCGGCGAGAGCGTCTCCCCGCCGAGCCGCTCCACGATCCGGGCGAGCCCGGCCCCGTAGAAGTCCATGAGGACGCGCACCAGTTCCTCGGCGGCCGCGCACGCCCGCCGGTCCCCGCCGGAGGCCAGGCCCTCCAGGACCTCCTCCACCCGTGCGCCCGCCTGCCGGGCGTCCAGGGCGGCGCTCATCCGCCCAGTCCGCTCAGGCCGGTGGGCACGTGCATCGTCTTGACCGTCTTGCCGCCGCCCACGTACATGTGCACGCCGCAGGGCAGGCACGGGTCGAAGCTGCGGACCGCGCGCATGATGTCGATGCCCTTGAAGTTCTCCGGGGAGTTCTCCTCGAAGATCGGGGTGTTCTGCACCGCGTCCTCGTACGGGCCGGGGGTGCCGAAGGTGTCCCGGGTGCTGGCGTTCCACGGGGTCGGCGGGTACGGGTGGTAGTTGGCGATCTTGCCGTCGCGGATCACCATGTGGTGCGAGAGCACCCCGCGCACGGCCTCGGTGAAGCCGACGCCCAGGCCCTCGTCCGGGACCTCGAACTTCTCCCAGGTCTGGGTGCGTCCGGCGCGGACCTCCGCCAGGCCCTTCTCGGCGCAGTGCAGCGCGATCGCGGCGGCGTACGCCTGGAAGTACGTGCGGGCGCGGTTGCGCTCCAGCGCGTTGGACCACTTCGGGATCTTCCATTCGAAGCGGGTCTCGGGCTTGGTCATCGTGCGCGGCAGGGTGATGACCACGCTGTGGCCGGTGGCCTGCACGTAGTCGGTCTGCACCAGCCCGGACAGGGCGGTGGACCACAGGCGCGCGATGGGGCCGCCGCCGGTGTCCAGCGCGAGGTGGTCCTTGCCGTCGAACCAGCGCGGAGACATCACCCAGCTGTACTTGTCGTCGAAGTTCCGCTTCTGCGGGGCCGGGATGGTGTGCTGGTTCCACGGGTGGCGCGGGTCGACCGGGTTGCCGAGCGGGTCGTGCGTGACGAACTGCTCCCGGCCCTCCCAGTCGTCGTAGTACGAGCTGCCCAGCAGGATGCGGATGCCGAGGTTGATCTCGGTGAGGTCGTTGGTGACCAGCTTGCCGTCCACGATCACGCCCGGGGTGACGAACATCTTCCGTCCCCAGTCGGTCATGTTGGCGTACGTGAAGTCGCAGTGCTCGGGGTCGTTGAGCGCGCCCCAGCAGCCGAGCAGCACGCGCCGGCGGCCGACCTCCTCGTACCCGGGCAGGGCCTCGTAGAAGAAGTCGAAGAGGTCGTCGTGGAGCGGCACGACCCGCTTCATGAACTCGCAGTACCGCATCAGGCGGCTCATGTAGTCCGTGAAGAGCTGCACGGAGGCGATGGTGCCGACGCCGCCCGGGTAGAGGGTGGAGGGGTGCACGTGGCGCCCCTCCATCAGACAGAACATCTCGCGCGTGTACCGGCTGACCTGGAGGGCCTCGCGGTAGAACTCGCCCTCGATGGGGTTGAGGGAGCGCATGATGTCGGCGATGGTCTTGAAGCCGTGCTCACCGGCGTGCGGGGCGGGGGTGCGCTCGGCCTTCTCCAGGACGCCCGGGTTGGTCTCGCGGACCATCTTCTCGCAGTAGTCGACCCCGACCAGGTTCTCCTGGAAGATGTTGTGGTCGAACATGTACTCCGCCGACTCGCCGAGGTTGATGATCCACTCGGCGAGGTGCGGCGGCTTCACCCCGTAGGCCATGTTCTGCGCGTACACGGAGCACGTGGCGTGGTTGTCACCGCAGATCCCGCAGATCCGGCTGGTGATGAAGTGCGCGTCGCGGGGGTCCTTGCCGCGCATGAAGACGCTGTAGCCGCGGAAGACCGACGAGGTGCTGTAGCACTCCGCGACCCGCTTCTGCTTGAAGTCGATCTTCGTGTGGATGCCGAGGCTGCCCACGATCCGGGTGATCGGATCCCAGGCCATCTCGACCAGGCCGCTGCCGTCTCCGGCCGCCTTCGTCTTCGGTGTCATCGTTTCTGCCGTGACCCTTCTTCGGTGCGGGGGTTGGTGCGCTGGGTGCGGGGGAAGACGGCGGTGCTCACCAGGGCGGGCGGTAGCCCGTGGTCAGCGTCCGGCCGCTCTGGCGCCACTTCGGCTCCTGGTCGACGGTGTGTTCCGTGATCGAGCGGAGCCGGCGGACCACCGCTCCGTACACGCCGCTGGCCTTGCTGGAGACCTTGGCGCCGGGCGGTTCGTCCATGAACGGCATGAACTTGTCGGGGAAGCCGGGCATCGTGCAGGCGATGCAGATGCCGCCGACGTTGGGGCAGCCGCCGATGCCGTTCATCCAGCCGCGCTTGGGCACGTTGCACTTGACGACCGGACCCCAGCAGCCCAGCTTGACCAGGCACTGGGGGGAGTCGTAGGTCTGCGCGAACTGGCCCTGCTCGTAGTAGCCGGCGCGGTCGCAGCCCTCGTGGACGGTGGCGCCGAACAGCCAGGTCGGGCGCAGCTTGTCGTCCAGCGGGATCATCGGGGCCGAGCCCGCCGCCTGGTACAGCAGGTAGGTGAGGGTCTCGGAGAAGTTGTCGGGCTGGATCGGACAGCCCGGCACGCACACGATCGGGATCCCGGCCTTCGAGGTCCAGTTCCAGCCGAGGTAGTCCGGCACGCCCATCGCGCCCGTCGGGTTGCCCTCCATGGCGTGGATGCCGCCGTACGTGGCGCACGTGCCGATGGCCACGACCGCGAGGGCCTTGGGGGCCAGCCGGTCGATCCACTCGCTGGTGGTGATGGGCTGGCCGGTCTCCGGGTCGTCGCCGAACCCGCACCAGTAGCCCTCGGGCTTGATCTTCTCGTTGGGGATCGAGCCCTCGACCACCAGCACGAACGGGTCGATCTCGCCCCGCTCGCCCTTGAAGAACCACTCGATGAACGTGTCCGCGCCCCCGACGGGGCCGCATTCGAAGTCGATCAGGGGCCAGTGCACGGCGATCTTGGGGAGTCCCGGCAGGACCCCCATGACGATCTCCTCGATGCTGGGCTGCATCGCTGCCGTGAGGGACACGGAATCGCCGTCGCAGCTCAGCCCCGCGTTGATCCAGAGGATGTGGATCGGGGGGTCCTCTGCCGGGGCGGCGGTCGGTGCTGCATCCATGCGGATGCCTCCTTGGGGAAGGGGGGCGGAGCGGTGTTCAGGGCGGGGTGCGCGGCGGGCCGGACTGCCCCGGCCACACCTTTCTTGCTAACAGCCCTCCGCCCCCGGTGCTCCGTCATGTACGGCCAGTGAGGTGATGGCGGCTCCGGGCCGCCCGGGCACGGGACGGGTCAGGTGCGGCGGGGTTGCGGCCGCCGCCTCCTTGCGCACGAAGGCGCGGCGCAGGGCGTGGTACGGGGCCGCGGGGTCGAAGAAGGTGCGGTGCATCAGCGCCAGCTCCGCCTCCCGGTAGGAGGCCAGCGGCCGGACGGCCTCGTCGCGCTCGCGCAGGGCCTTCTTCGCGGCGATCCGGGACTGGGCGGCGGGCAGCGCCGCCAGGTGCGCCGCCAGCCGCGCGGTCTCGCCGGCGAAGGCCTGCGGCGCGCAGGGCACCGTACGGTCGACCAGCCCGAGCCGGAGCGCGCCGGCCGCGCTCACCGGCAGGGCCTCGGTGGTCAGGCGGTCCGCGGCGGCGGCCCCGACGCGGCGCGGCAGCGTGTACGTCCAGTACTCGGAGCCGTACAGCCCCATCAGGCGGTAGTGCGGGTTCAGCACCACGCCCGCGCGGCACCAGACCTCGTCGGCGGCGAGCGCCAGCATGGCCCCGCCCGCGGCGGCGTTCCCGCCGAGGGCGGCGACGACGAGCCGGTCGGTGGTGGTGAGGACCGCCTCGACCAGGTCGTCCATGGCGTTGATGTTGTCCCAGGACTCCCGCGCCGGGTCGGCGGCCGCCTCGATGATTCCCAGGTGGATGCCGTTGGAGAAGAAGTCGCGGCCACCGCCCAGGACGAGCACCGAGGTGGGGCGGGCGCAGGCGGCCCGGTACGCCTCCAGCAGCCGGCGGCACTGCGCGGTGCCCATCGCACCGCCGGGGAAGGCGAAGGACAGGAAACCGACCGGCCCCTCCTCCCGGTAGCGGACGTCGGCCCACGTACGGCCGCGGGCGTCCGCGTGCGGGGGCGGGGCCGGGTGCTCGCGCAGCGGCGGCAGCCGGTCGCCGAGCGCCAGGGCGGCGGGCAGCTTCACCGGGGCGGGCTCCCCGGGCACCCGGCGGGCCCGCAGCTCCGGGATCCACACGGCGCCGTCGGCGGTGGCCCGGCACACGGCCCCCGCCCGGGTCGCGAGCAGTTCGCCGGGGCGGCCGCGCAGGCGGTGTTCGGGGTGGCCGCCGTGCAGGTACCACTCGCCGCCCAGCAGCTCGTCCAGGACGCCCGGCCGGGAGTCGGCCGCGCGCAGCGTGCGCAGGACCCGGTCGGTGGAGTCGGCCTCCCAGTCGATGCGGCGGGCCTCCTGGCGCAGGTAGGGGCGGGTGCGGACGGCGGCCGGGTCCTGGGGGACGGGGGTGTGGGTGCCCGACGCGACCCGCTCGACGGCGAGCAGCACCGCCCGCAGGGCCGCGTCGGCGATCTCGCCCCGGTACAGGTCGCTCTTGCCGACCGGCGGGACCGGGCACTCCGCGGTGGCCCACACGTCGCCGGCGTCCATCTCGGCCCCGGCCTGGAGCACGGTCACGCCCCAGCGGGTCACCTGCTCCTGCACGGCCCGGTCGAGGGAGGAGGGACCCCGGTCGCCGACGGGCCCCGGGTGGACGATCAGACAGGTGCGGGCGGACCACACCTCCTCGGGGATGGCCGTCGTCAGCATCGGGGCGAGGACCAGGTCGGGATCGTGCCGGAGCACGGCGTCGGCCAGGGGGACGCCGGGCAGGGCGAGTTCCACCGCCACGCGGTGGCCGTGGTCGCGCAGTTCGGCGTGGACTCGCTGCGTGAGGCTGTTGAAGGCGCTCGCGACGAGCAGGACGTACACGTGATCTCCCAGCGGCGGCCCGGTGCCACGACGGCGTGGATCCCGGCCTGATCGGCAGCCCGTGACCGGAGCATGACCGGCCGCCTGAGATGGTCGGGCACCCGGCGGGGACCACGCCCGGAGCCGGGCTGCGGTGTCACTCGAAAGCGCCCCCGCGGAGGGCCGCTCGGCCGCACCGCCGCCGGGCTTCGACCGCTCCGGGCCGGGCCGCCGCCGCCCCGGGGCCGGACGGTTCGCGCCGGGCCGCCCCGGCCGGGCACCCGCGTTAAGGTCGCGTCAGGATTGGCCCGATTACGTGCACAAACGATCGAACTGCGTACGCTGGCTCAGCCGTCGTGTCCACGCCGACGGCTTTTCCATGCCGTACGACAGGAGCCCCCCACGATGGCCACCCCTGCCCGCACACCACGCCTGCGCGCGTGGATGCTGGAAGGCCTGACCGACCGCCCCGGGCAGCACGCGCAGACCGGGACCGCGCACGAGGGCCGCCCCTGGTGGCGCGTCATGTGCCTGACCGGCCTGGACTACTTCTCCACCCTCGGCTACCAGCCCGGCATCGCCGCGCTCGCCGCCGGGCTGCTCTCGCCGCTCGCCACCATCGTGCTGGTCGTCCTCACCCTGTTCGGCGCCCTGCCCGTCTACCGGCGGGTGGCCGAGGAGAGTCCGCACGGCGAGGGCTCCATCGCCATGCTGGAGCGGCTGCTGTCCTTCTGGAAGGGCAAGCTGTTCGTCCTGACCCTGCTCGGGTTCGCGGCGACCGACTTCCTGATCACCATCACCCTCTCGGCCGCCGACGCGACCGCGCACCTGGTGGAGAACCCGCACCTCACCAGCACCCTGCACGGCCACGAGGTACCGATCACCCTGCTCATGATCGCCCTGCTGGGCGCGGTGTTCCTCAAGGGGTTCAGCGAGGCCATCGGGGTGGCCGTGGTGCTCGTCGCCACCTATCTCGGGCTGAACGTCGTGGTCGTGGCGGTCGGTCTGTGGCAGGTCGCCACCGAACCGCACGTGGTCGCGGACTGGACCCAGGCCCTCACCGCCGAGCACGGCAACCCGTTCATGATGATCGCCATCGCGCTGGTCGTCTTCCCCAAGCTGGCCCTCGGCCTGTCCGGTTTCGAGACCGGCGTCGCGGTCATGCCGCACGTGCACGGCGACCCCGACGACACCGGGGCCCGGCCCGCCGGCCGGATCCGCGGCACGAAGAAGCTGCTGACCACGGCCGCCGTGATCATGAGCGTCTTCCTGATCTGCTCCAGCTTCGTCACCACGCTGCTGATCCCCGCCGACGAGTTCAAGGCGGGCGGCGAGGCCAACGGCCGCGCGCTCGCCTACCTCGCGCACGAGCACCTCGGCTCCGCCTTCGGCACGGTCTACGACGTCTCGACCATCCTCATCCTCTGGTTCGCGGGCTCCTCCGCGATGGCCGGCCTGCTCAACCTCATGCCGCGCTACCTGCCCCGCTACGGCATGGCCCCGCACTGGGCCCGAGCCCTGCGCCCGATGGTCATCGTCTTCACGCTCGTCGCCTTCCTGGTGACCTGGCTGTTCGACGCCGACGTCGACGCGCAGGGCGGCGCGTACGCGACCGGCGTGCTGGTGCTGATCACCTCGGCCGCCGTGGCCGTGACCATCGCCGCCAAACGGGCGGGCGAGCGCGGCTGGACCATCGGCTTCGGGATCATCTCGGCCGTCTTCGTCTACACCACGGCGGTGAACGTGGTGGAGCGGCCCGACGGCGTGAAGATCGGAGCCTGTTTCATCGCGGGCATCATGGCGCTCTCGCTGCTCTCCCGCCTGGCCCGGGTCTTCGAACTGCGCGTCACGCACGTGGAGCTCGACGACATGGCGCAGCGGTTCGTCCGCGACACCGCCAACCGGACGATACGTTTCATAGCCAACGAGCCCGACCGGCGGGACAAGGCCGAGTACCGGGACAAGGTCGAGCAGATCCGCGAGGACAACGACATCCCCCCGGGCGACGACGTGCTGTTCGTCGAGGTCACCGTCCTGGACCCGTCCGAGTTCGAATCCGGCCTGAAGGTCAGCGGCGAGGTGCTCCACGACCGCTACCGGGTCCTCACCCTGGAGAGCTCCACCGTCCCCAACGCCCTGGCCGCACTGCTCCTGCACGTGCGCGACGGGACGGGACAGCGCCCGCACATCTACTTCGAGTGGACCGAGGGCAATCCGATGACCAACTTCCTGCGCTTCTTCCTCTTCGGGCAGGGCGAGGTGGCCCCCGTCACCCGTGAGGTCATCCGCGCGGCCGAACCCGACCGGGCCCGCCGCCCCCACGTCCACGCCGGCTGACGTACGGCGCTCCCGCCGGGCGGGGCGACGCGGGGGCCGCGGTACGGCTTTGCTCAGGCCCCGACGTCCCGGCCGCGGAAGTCCTCCAGCGTCTCGCGCCGCACCAGCAGGCGGGCCGCGCCCCCGTGGACCCCGACGACCGCCGGCCGGCCGACGAGGTTGTACCCGGAGGCCATCGACAACTGGTAGGCGCCCGCCACCGGGACGGCCAGCAGGTCCCCGGGGTGGACGTCGCCGGGCAGTTCCACACCGGCGGCCAGCACGTCCCCCGCCTCGCAGTGCCGGCCGACGACGGTCGCCGCGCACGGGGCCGCCGTCGAGCGCCGGCCGATCAGGCGGGGGGCGTAGCGCACCCCGTACAGGGCGGGCCGGGGGTTGTCGCTCATGCCCCCGTCCACCGCGACGAACACCGTCGTGCCGGTGCGCTTGACGGCGAGCACCCGGTACAGGGCCACCCCGGCCGGACCGACGAGGGCCCGGCCGGGTTCGACGAGGAGGCGGGGCACGGCCAGCCTGGCGGCCGCGCAGGCCTCGGCGAGCTCGGCGCGCAGCCGCGCGGCCAGGGCGGCTACGTCGAGGACGGCCTCGCCGGGCCGGTAGGCGATGCCGTGGCCGCCGCCCATGTCCAGCTCGGGCAGGACGACCCCGTGCAGGTCCCGGATCTGGGCCAGCAGCCCCACCATCCGCCGCAGGGCCGTCACGTACGGCTTCACCCCGGTGATCTGGGACCCGATGTGGCAGTGCAGGCCGGTGAGTTCGAGCCGCGGCTGCCCGAGTATCCGGGCCACTGCGTGCCCCGCGGACCCGTCGGTGAGCGACAGCCCGAACTTCTGGTCGTCCGTGCCGGTGCGGATCTTGTCGTGGCCGCCGGCCGAGACGCCGGGCACCACCCGCACCATCACCCGCTGGCGCTCCCCGGGGCCGACGGCGGCGGCGATCCGGGCCGTCTCGGAGGCGCTGTCGATGACGATCCGCCCCACGCCGAGCCGCAGCGCCGCCTCCAGGTCGCGGGGGGACTTCGCGTTGCCGTGCAGCACGATCCGCTCGGGCGGGAACCCGGAGGTCACGGCCAGCTCCAGTTCCCCGGCCGAGCAGACGTCCAGGCCCAGGCCCTCCTCCCGGACCCAGCGCACCATCGCCCGGGACAGGAACGCCTTCGCGGCGTACAGCACGTCGGCGTCGGGGAAGGCGTCGAGGTAGCTCCGGCAGCGGGTGCGGACCTCGCCCTCGTCCAGGACGTAGAGCGGGGTGTCGAAGCGGTCGGCCAGCTCGGCCAGGGGCACCCCGCCGACGGCCACGCCGCCGTGCGGGAGGGGGGCGGTGGAAGCGGGCCAGACGGACAGGTCGTCGGCGGGGTCCGGGGCCGGGCCCGGGGCCGGGTTCGTGGCCGGGTTCGGTACGGGGAGGACGTCCGCGGTCATGGTCCGGTCTCCCATCAGGCGGTCCGGCTGAGCGGACCGGCGCCGGGGCCCGCGACCGGGGTCACCGCGGCCGGGGTCGTCGCGACCGGGGGAGCCGTCAGCGACGGATCGACCGTCAGCAGGGTCACCCCGAGGGGCGCGGCCAGCGCCCGCAGGGCCGACTCGGAGAGCCTGATCCAGGTCTGCGCGGCGCCGAGCGTGGCGGACAGCCGCTCCGGGGCGGTGAAGCCGACGGCGGTGCGCTCGCCCAGCGGGGTCCGGAACAGCCGCAGCACCGCGCTCTCGCCTCCCGGCCGGGCCGGCACGTACAGGGGCCCGGCCGGGACCCGTTCCTCGGGCTCGGGGTCGTCGTCGTACAGGAACAGACACATGGGGCCCTCCTCGGGGAACCACGGGTGGCGGGTGGCGCCCCGGACGCGGGGAGGCGGTCCGGAGCTCGCCCTCGAAGTTATCCCCGAATTCCCTCCGGCTTCTCCCGCCCCTGACGGAGCCTTGACGGCGCAGGCCCGATTCCTGACGCGTTGCTGATGCACCGCTGACGCACCCCTGACGGAATTCCGTTGAATTTTCTCCAAGGGTGCGGGAAATCTGCAAGTGGCCGAAATCAATGGGCTCCTGAACAGCTAAAACCTATGTTTTCGGCCGCGCGGAAGGGGTGGTGTGGAGGCATTTTCCGGAGGTGCTGGCATATTTCTCCGATGCTTGCCGTGGCGCGTTCTGGCTTGTAATACTTTTCCTGCGAAAGGCGGTTCCGGGCATCGGGAAAATGCCGCCCCGGAACTGCCGGTCTCGCTCCGTGCACATTCGGCCTATCGCTTCCAGATTTCGGGAGACACCCATGTCCGACACCGCACCCGACGCCGCCTTCGACCTCCAGGACCTGGAGCTCGACCTCGGCGACCTCAGCGTCACCTCGATGCGCGACACCGCCGCACTGCCCGAAGGCGGAGCCTCCTGGGGTTCGTGTTCCTGCCAGGGCTCCTCCTCCTGCGCCCAGCCCCAGACGGACACCCCGACCGCCTGACCCCCCACCACCCACCCACCCCGAGCGCCCAGCCCGCCTCCCGCCGCACCCCGGTGCGGCGGGAGGCCGTACGCCACCACCGACAGGAACGGGGGAGCGCCATGCCGCAGGAACCGTCACGGTCACCGGAGCCCCGGCTCGCGGCGGCGCCCGCCGGCCCCGGCCGCCCGGCCGGCTACCGGGTGCGGTCCGCGCCGTACGCGCTGGTCCGCACCACCGTGCTCACCCACCCGCCGCAGGGGCCCGAAGCGGAGCGCTTCCGCGCCCTGCTCGCCCGCCTGCACCGGACCGAGACGCGGCTGCTGCGCACCACCGCACCCCTGTGCGACGACCTGTACGCCAGCCGCGACGGGCACCCGGCCGACTTCCACCGCGACGTGGTCCTTCCCCTGCGCCGCGCCCTGCACAACGGGCGCGAACCCCGCCCCGCGCTGCTGGCCCGACTCGGCGACCTGCCCGAGCGGGTGCCCCGCCTCGCCGACTGGACCGCCCTGCGGGCACGCCGCCGGACCCTTCTCGCCGAGCTCGGCGCCACCGCCGGGCCCGCCCTCGCCGCCGAACGCGAGGCCCTGGCCGCCCTGTGCCGCGAACCCGCCCTCGCCAAGGCCGTCGCCCTCACCAGCGCCGACCTCCTGCGCGCCGTACGACGGGCGGCCGGCGGGGCGGACGACCGCAAGACCCGCAAGGAAGAGGCCACCGTGCTGCGCCACGCGCTGCGGGCCTGCACCAAGACCAGCCCGCTGTCCTGGTTCACCGCCGTCGGCTGGGGCGCCCTGCCCTCCGTACGGACCGGCACCCGGCTGTCCTGGGGCGAACCGGGCCTCCTGGACGGCCCCCTGCACGCCGTGGTCAAGCCCAACCGCACCCTGACGACCGCCCTCACCCTCGCCCTCCTGGACGCCCCGCACCGCCGCGCCGGCCTTCCGCACCGCATCACCAGCTCCGCGCGCACCACCGACGGCCGGGCCGCCTACTCCCGCGACCGGACCGCCTTCGCGGGAGGCCGCTACCTGGTGGCGCGCGAGGACGAGGCGGAGCTGCCGGCCGGCGGCCCCCTGGGCCTGGTCACCGAGCACGCCGCCGACCCGGTGCCCCTGGGGGAACTGGCCGAACGGCTGACCGCCGCCCTGCGGGAGACGGGAGCCGCCGCCGGCCCGGCCGCCGAGACCTTCCTCGCCCGCCTGACGGAGGCCGGCCTGCTGGTGCCCGCCGACCCCGTCCCGCCCCAGAGCGCCGACCCGCTCCACGACATCGAGACCTGGCTGCGCCCCGCCGGCCCGGCGCGGCACGCCGGGGACACGGAGCGGGCCGCCGGGGACACGGAGCGGGCCGGGGACGCGGAGCGGGCCGGGCGGGTCGCCGGGATAGGGCGGCTGACCGAAGCGTTCGGCGCCGCCGCCGCCGAGGAACGGCCCGCCCTGCTCGCCGGCCTCGCCGACCGCTGGGCCGCGGAACTGGCCGAGGCCGGACGCCCCGTCCCGGCCGGCTCCGCCCCGCTCACCGTGCTGTCCGAGGACGTCGTCGCCCCGCTCCCGCTGCCGCTCGACGGCTTCCTCGACACCGCCGACCACACCGCGCTCGCCGAGGTCACCGCCCTGGCCGAACTCTTCGATCTCGGACACCTCCTGCGCCGCGTCGTCCGCGACCGCTTCGTCGCCCGCTACGGCCCCGGCGGCACCTGCCGGCACCCCTGGGAATTCGGCGCCGAGGTCACCGAGGCCTGGGAAACGGCCGGCCGGCTCGCGGACCTCGACCCCGCCGACCGGGCCGCCCTCCCCACCGGGACGGAGGAACTCGCCGCGCTGCGGGACGGGTTCACGGCCGCCGTACGCGACGCCCGCGCGCAGGACCCCGCCGACGCCGCCGAGGTCGTCCTGCCGCCCGGCCCGGTCCGCGCCCTCGGCGGGCACCTGCCGGGCTGGGCGCTCGAACGCCCCCTCAGCTACGCGTACTTCCTCCAGCGGGACCCGGACCGCGGCCTGCTCGCCGTCAACCACGTGTACGGCGGATGGGGCCGCTTCAGCAGCCGGTTCCTGGACGCCCTGGACCCGCGTGCCACCGCCGAGACGGCCCGGCAGATCCGGCGCGGTCTCGCCCCCGGCGCCAGGGCGGCCCAGATCAGGCCCGTCGGCGGGTTCAACGCCAACCTCCACCCCCTGCTGGTCCCCGACGAGATAGGCCCCGACCACCGCCGCGCCTCGATCGCCGAAGGCGACCTGGAACTCGTCCACGACGAACCCACCGACCAGGTGCGCCTGCGGCTGCGGAGCACCGGCGAACACCTCGACGTGCTCTACCCCGGATTCCTCGCCCCCGTCCTGCTGCCCCGCCGCATCGCGGCGCACCTGTGCGACCACCCCCACGGCGTGGTCGACTTCCGGTCCCTCGTGCCCCGCCGCGTCCTCACCGCCCCGGGCGGCCGCGTCGTCCACAGCCCCCGCCTCCTCCACCGCCATGTCGTGCTCCGCCGCCGCCGCTGGCAGCTGACGCCCGGCGTCGTACGCGAGCTGCGCGCCGAACTCGCCGCCGCCCCCGCACCGGCGGAGGCGGCCGCCCGCTGGCGCGCCCTGCTGGACCTGCCCGAACAGCTCTTCCTGCACCCTGCCGCGACCGCCCCCACCGGCCGCCCCGCCGAGGACTTCCTGAGCCGGCTGAGCCGTCCGAAGCCGCACTTCGTGGACCTCGGCAGCGCACTGCACCTGCGCTGCCTGCCCAAGTGGCTGTCCCGGCACGGCGACGGAGCCGTCCTGGAGGAGGCGCTGCCCGCACCCGGCGGCCCGGCCGCCCCGGCCCGCGCCGTCGAACTCGTCCTGGAGGTCTACCGGTCCGGACGGCCGCGATGAGGGCCGCCACGGCGGAAAGGGAGGAAGGGCCCGTGCCGCAGTCACCGCACGCCGCCGCCGAAGCCAACACCGCCGACAGCGCCGCCGACGACCTCGGCGCGCGTGACGTCGTCGCCTTCCACCACCACCCCGTCAAAGCACCCCTGCTGCGCGCAGCATTGCTGCCGCTCGCCGCCTCCTGCGCCGCCGACGGCCTGGCCGCGCACGTCGAGCGGCACTGGCTGCACGGCCCCCACCTGCGGCTGCGCATCCAGGGCCCGCCCGCCCGGGTGGAGGCCGCCGCCGAGGCCGCCGCCCGGCGCGTCCGCGCCTGGCTCCACGCGCACCCCTCGCACACCGACCTGACGGAGTCCGAACTGCTGCGCCGGGCGGCCGAGGCCGGACGCGCCGAACTCGTCCCCCCGCCCTACGGGCCCATCGCCCCCGACAACACGGTCCGCGTCGAGACCGTCGACCGCACCCCGCTGCGCACCCTCCTCGGTGAGGACGGCGCCGCCCTGCGCGAGGACCTGCTGCGGGCGGGCCTCGGCGCGCTGCGGGCGGGCGCCGCCTTCCTCGGGGAAGGCGGCGACGGCTCCGGGGCACGGCTGCGGCTCGCGGTGACCGGCCTCGCCGCGCACGCCGCCGCCCACCCAGGGGGCCTGGCCGGCGGCCACTACTCGTACGTCTCCCACCTGGAGGACTTCTTCGTCCACGACGACCCGGACGGCCGCGTACGCGCCCGCTTCGAGCAGCACGCCGAGCGGGCGGGCGACGCCGTGACCGCCCTCGTCGGGAGGATCGCCGACGGCGGCGCGCAGGGCTGGGAACGGGAGTGGGCGGACTTCTCGGCCGGAGCCTGGCGGCTGGCCCGGAGCCGCCACGACGCCGGCGCCGACCTGCACGGCGACCCGCACGCCTACCGGGACCGGGCCGCCGCCACCGGGGACGCGGCGGCACGGGAGCGCTGGAACCATGACCTCCGCACCCGCTACAGCGAGTTCCACCGGCTGCTGAGCCGCTCCGACCCCCGGGGCACGATGTGGCACCGCCCCGACTACCTCGTCTACCGGGCCTGCACCAACGCCCTGTACCGGCTGTTCGCCCTCTGCGACGTCCGCCCGCTGGAGCGGTACCTGGCGGCCCACCTGGTCGTCCGCGCTGTGCCCGCCCTGACCGGCTGCGACTGGCGCGCCGAGGTCGGCGCGGCCGTCGAGGCCGCCGAGGCCGTGGAGCGCGGGGCATGACGGGCACCGGGCGACGGCTGCGGCCCGGCACCGCCGTGACCCCGCTGCGCGACGGACTGCACCTGCGGGGCCGCCGGGGGAGCGTCACCCTGGAGGGCAGCGCCGCGCTGCCCGTGCTGTGGCGCTCGCTGGAGCGGCCCCTGCGCACGGGCGGACTCGACGTGCTCCTCGACGGCCTGGAGCCCGGCTCCCCGGTACGGGCGGCGGTGGACGCGGTCCTCGCCCAACTGGAGGCGCACGACCTGCTCGTCACCGGGCCGCCGCCGCCCGTGCGCGATCCGGGTCCGGTCGGGCCGTGGCTCGCCGTGAGCGCCGGGCGGCCCGCCGACGCGGCGGCCGCGCTCGCCGCGACACGGGCCGAGGTGGTGTCCGCCGCCGTCGACGGCCCCCTGGCCAGGGCCGCGGGCCGGGCGCTCGAACAGGGCGGACTGCCCGTCACGTACACCCGCGACGCGGGCCTGCCCGAGGGCCGGATCCACCTCCGCGCCCACGGCCCCGCCGGCGTCACCCACGCCCTCGCGGCCGCCCTGCCCGCCCCGACCGGCTACGTCACCTCCCCGGACACCGCCGCCGGCACAGCCGCCACGGCGACGGCCCTGGAAACCCGCCTGGCAGCCCGCCCGACCCCCGCCGCGCCGGCCGCGGACCACGCCTGCGGCGGGGGAGGGGCGACCGCAGCCCTGCTCGGCGGCGCCGCCGCGCACCGGCTGCTGTGCGCGGTGGCCGGTCTGCCCGACCCGGCGGGCGAGGGGGACGACGACCGGCTGCTGCCCGGGCTCCCCGCGGTGCTCCTGGTGGACGCCCGCCCGCCGCGCGCCGAGTACCGCACCTGGGTCGGGCCCCGCCCCTCCGGTGCGCCCCTCGCACCCGCCGCCACCCTGCGCGAGGCCCTGCGCCGGGTGGCGGCCCTCGGCGACGGACGGTGCGGGGTGCTGCCCGACCCCGGCCCGGCGGACCTGCCGCAGCTGCCGGTCCCGCTCGCCTCCTGCGCCGCCCCCGGCCGGCCGGGGGAGACCCTGACCGGCGGCGCGCCGCGGCTGGACCTGGCCCGCCTGGAGGTGTTCTGCCGCGCGGCCGGACTGGCCCTGGGCGCGGCCGGTTCCACCGTGGGCGCGAGTCCCGGGCACGCCCTCGGGCGGGCCCTGCGGGCGGAGGTCGCCCGCAGGGCCGGGACGGGCACCGGGCGGCAGCCGGTGGCGCCGCGGCGGTGGTTCGGACATCCGCAGGCCCGCCACTGGTGGACCGCCCTGACGGCCCGTCTGGCCGTGCCCGCGCGCCTGCACGTGTTCCGGGTCGCCCCCGGCGAGGAGGTGTACCGGGCCGTCGTCCACCGGACCGGCCCGGACGGACCCGTGCCGCTCGGCGACGCCGTCGAGGCGACCCCCGGCGACGCGGCGGCCTGCGCCGCACTGGCCGCCGTCGCCGCCGTATCGGCCGGCGCCGTCCCTGCCGTCAGCGCCCCCGCGGGCGCGGCCGGTGCCGGACTGGCCGTCGCGGGTGCCCCGGGCGTCGGCTGGGAGGAGCCGGGGTGGACCGGACGGTGGCTCGCCGACACGGCCGGGCGCGAGGGCGCCTTCCAGGAGGCCATGGGCCGGCTGGCGGGCCCGCCCCGCCCCGCGCCCCGGGACGCCCCCGGCGGGGAACTCGCCGCCCTGCTGCGGGCGTTCGGATTCACCGTCCTGCACGTCCCGGAGGAGGCACCGTGACCGCCGCACCACCGCTCGACGCCGACTCCGCCCTCGCGGCCACCGCCGGAACGGCCGTGGTGCTGCTGACCCGGTGGACCCTCGGCCTCGCCGAGGAGCTGAGCCGGCACGCCCTGCGCCACCCGGTGGCCCTGGCGCCGGTGCGCTTCGACGGGGCGGTGGCCGTCGTCGGCCCGGTGCTGCGTCCCGGCGCGGCCGCCTGCCTGTGCTGCGCCGAGTACCAGCGGCTGGCCACCGCCGGCGGCCGGGTCCCCTGGCGGAGCACGGAACTCGCGCTGGCCGGCGTACCGTCACCGGCCCTCGCCGAGGCGGCCGTGGCCCTCGCGCGGGAGCTGCTCGACGCGCCGGCGGACGGAGCGGACGAGGACACCGCCGTCGTGCACCTGCTCCACCAGGGCCGCGCCACCTGGTCCACCCACCGCGTCCGCCCGGTGGGCGGCTGTGCGGTCTGCCACCCGCTGCCCGCCGACTCCCCGGCCGCGGTGGCCCCGCTGCCCGCGCAGCCCCGCCCGCTCCCCGACCCGTACCTCCTGCGCGCCCCCAACCCCCGCACCGCCGCGGGCCCGTTGCGGGCGGCCCTGTACGACGAGCGCTTCGGCCCGGTCCGCCGCCTGCTGCGCGCCGAGGACTCCGCCTTCTCCCTGACCGGCGCCTTCGTGACGGACGGCCGGCCCGTCGAGGACGGCGGCTACGGCCGGGCCCGGGACTTCCCCGGCAGCGAACGCATCGCGCTGTTCGAGAGCGTCGAGCGCTACGCGGGGATGCGCCCCACCGCCCGGCGCACCGCCCTGCGGGCCTCCTTCGCCGCCCTCGGCCCCGACCGGGCCGTGGACCCGCGGCGGCTCGGCCTGCCCGACCCCGCCCACCACGGGCACCCGGCCTCGCCGACGGTCCCGTACGTGCCCGGCCTCGTCCTCGACTGGGTGCACGGCTGGTCGCTCACCCGGCGGCGGGCCACGGCCGTCCCTGAACACGTCGCGTACTGGGACGTCCCCGGCGGCGCCGACCGCGGCCCGCGCGTGGTGTACGAGTCCTCCAACGGCTGCGGACTCGGCAACAGCCCCGAAGAGGCCGCCCTCTACGGCCTCTTCGAAGTCGCCGAACGCGACGCGTTCCTGATGGCCTGGTACGCGGCCACCCCGCTGCGCCGCGTCGAACCGCCGCCGGACGACCTCGACACCCTCCTGCTCGCGGACCGGGCGGCCGTCGCCGGCTACCGCCTCGTCCTGCTCGACGCCACGAACGACTTCGGCATCCCCGCCGTCGTCGCCGTCTGCCGCTACACCGGCTCCCACCCGGACGCCCCCCGGGTGTTCCTGGCGGCGGGAGCGCACCACGATCCCCGCGCGGCGATCCGGTCGGCGGTGGCCGAGGTCGTCACCAACGTCCTGGAGGCGCCCCAGCGGGCCTCCGCCGAAGGCGGCCCGCGCGATCCGGAGCGGCTGCGGCCCATGCTGGACCGGCCCGAGCTGGTCGTCACCCTCGACGACCACGTCGGCCTCAACACGCTCCCCGAGGCGGCCCCCCGCCTGGAGTTCCTCTTCGCCGACACACCGTGCGCGACCGTCGCCGAGGCCTGGCCGGGGGCGCCCGAGCCGGTCGGTGACCTCTCCGCGCTGCTCGGCGCCACCGTGGACCGGCTGGGGCGGGCCGGACTGGAGGTGATCGCGGTCGACCAGAGCGAGCCGGGCCTGCGCGCCGGGCTGGGCCTGCACTGCGTGAAGGTCGTCGTCCCCGGCTCGCTGCCGATGACCTTCGGACACGTCAACCGCCGCACCCGGGGCCTGCCCCGGCTGCTGGAGGTGCCGTACCGGCTGGGCCGCACCCCGCGCCCGCTGCGCCACGAGGACCTCGCGGTCCATCCCCATCCCTTCCCCTGACACCCGAGGACCGCACGTGACGACCACCGGCACCTGGCACAGCCACCACCTCTTCCTGCACTCCGGGACGTCCGACACCGACGCCTTCCTCCTCCGGTCCGCGGCCCCGCTCCTCGACGGCCTCGTCGCCTCGGGGGAGGCCGCCCGGTGGTTCTTCATCCGGTACGGGGAGGACGGCCCCCACGTAAGGATCCGGGTGCGCGGCCTGAGCGAGCGGGCCGCCGCGACCCTCCCGGGGGACCTGGCCGGCGCGGCCCGGGAGGTGCCCGCGGTGCCCGGGCCGTGGCCGTCACGCCACGGGGAGGTCCGCGCCGTGCCGTACGTGCCCGAGACCGACCGCTACGGTGGCCCGCGCGCGCTGCCCGTCGCCGAGGAGGTCTTCGCGGACTCCACCCGCGTCGTGCTGGACGCCCTGCGTGACCTCCCCGGCGAGGGTGCGGACGCGGCCCGGCTGACCCTCGCGGCCGACCTGGCCCACGCGACGGCGTACGCGCTCGGCATGGACCGCCGGACGGCGGCGCGCTGGCTGCGCCGGCACGCCGCGGGCTGGCGCTGGGTCACGCAGACGCCCCTGCTGCCCGGCGCCTCCGTGCACGCCCGGGTCAACTCCGTGCACGCCGCCCAGCGCACCGGCCTGGCCCGGCGCGCCGAGGCCCTGCGGAAGCGGCTCGGGGCGGGCACGGCGCAGCCCTGGCTCACCCACTGGACGGACCGGGTCCGCGAGGCCGACGCCCGGCTGCGCGCCGACGCGGCGCCGGGCGCCGGGGCGGGCCTCTCCGAGGACACCGCGGCCTGGGTCTGGGGCTCACAGCTGCACATGCTGTTCAACCGGCTCGGGGTCACCCCCGACGAGGAACGGGCCGTGTGCCGGCTGGCGGGCCGGACCCTGCTGGAGACGGACGGGGCGCCCGACTACTTCCCGGCCGGGCACACCGCCGCCGACCTGCAGTACCTGGAGCGCAGCAAGGTCCACATCGGCCGCAACGAGGACGCCGCGCTGCGGCAGGCCCCCGCCCCGGCGCCCCCGCCGGTGTCCCTGCCCGAGACGGCCCTGCCCGCGGCCCCCCTGCCGGAGGTCTCGCTGCGTTCGGTACTGGCCGGCCGGGCCTCCCGGCGCGGGCGCCTCACCGGGCCGCTGGACGCCCCCACCCTGGGCTCCCTGCTGTGGCACGCCCTGGCCGAGAGCAGCCGCAGCGCGCAGACCCTGGCGGACGGCACCGAGCGCCTCTTCGCCCACCGGCCCTACCCGAGCGCGGGAGCCCTGTACACGGCCGGGGTGCGGCTGCTGGTGCTGGACGTGGCGGGCGTCGAGCCCGGGACGTACGCGTGCGTGCCGGAGCGCCGGACCCTGCGCCGGATCGGGCCCGCGCCGACGGCGGACGAGCTCAGGCCGCTGTCGACGTACACCTCCCGTCCGGCGACGGATCCGGACTGGGTCGGCGTCGAGGAGGTGCCCGTGGTCCTCGGCCTCTACGCGGACCTCGGCGTGCTGCGGCGGCGCTACGGCCTGCGCGCCCTGCGCCTGGCCCTGCTGGAGACGGGCCACCTGGCCCAGACCCTGCTCCTGACGGCCTCCGCCCTGGGCCTGGGCGGTACCACGCTGGGCGGTTTCCACGACGACCTGGCCCACGAACTCCTCGGCCTGGACGACCTGGACCAGCCCCTGCAGTACCTGCTGCCCCTGGGCCGTCCGGCGCCGTCGGCCAAAACCGATCAGATCCGGTCAACAGGCGCATGGACGGGACCGCAGAAATGATCAAATTTCCTAGGGGTTAGCATATGAGCGCTGCCTAGCTCGAAAGATGGATCTGTGACTGTCAACGAGGACTCGTTCACCAACTGGAAGAACCGCGAAGAGATCGCGGAGTCGATGATCCCGATCATCGGGAAGCTGCACCGCGAGCGGGACGTGACGATCCTGCTGCACAGCCGCTCCCTGGTGAACAAGTCGGTGGTCAGCATCCTCAAGACCCACCGCTTCGCCCGGCAGATCGCCGGTGGGGAGCTCTCGGTCACCGAGACCCTGCCCTTCCTCCTCGCGCTCACCACGCTGGACCTGGGCCCCTCCCAGATCGACATCGGCATGCTCGCCTCGGAGTACAAGGCCGACGACCGCGGCCTGTCGGTCGAGGCCTTCACCGCCGAGGCCGTCGCCGGTGCCACCGGTGAGAACAAGATCGAGCGCGGCGCCGGCCGCGACGTCGTCCTCTACGGCTTCGGCCGCATCGGCCGCCTCGTCGCCCGCCTGCTGATCGAGAAGGCCGGCTCCGGCAACGGCCTGCGCCTGCGCGCCATCGTCGTGCGCGGCGGTGGCGAGGCGGACCTCGTCAAGCGCGCCTCGCTGCTGCGCCGCGACTCCATCCACGGCCAGTTCCAGGGCACCATCACCGTGGACGAGGCGACCAGCACGATCGTCGCCAACGGCAACACCATCAAGGTGATCTACGCCAACGACCCGTCCGAGGTCGACTACACGGCGTACGGCATCAAGGACGCCATCCTCATCGACAACACCGGCAAGTGGCGCGACCGCGAGGGGCTCTCCAAGCACCTGCGCCCCGGTATCGACAAGGTCGTCCTGACCGCTCCGGGCAAGGGCGACGTCCCGAACATCGTCCACGGCGTCAACCACGACACCATCAAGCCGGACGAGCAGATCCTGTCCTGCGCCTCCTGCACCACCAACGCGATCGTCCCGCCGCTGAAGGCCATGGACGACGAGTACGGCGTGCTGCGCGGTCACGTGGAGACCGTCCACTCGTTCACCAACGACCAGAACCTCCTGGACAACTACCACAAGGCCGACCGCCGTGGCCGCTCCGCGCCGCTGAACATGGTCATCACCGAGACCGGTGCCGCCTCGGCCGTCGCCAAGGCGCTGCCGGACCTCAAGGCGCCGATCACCGGCAGCTCGATCCGCGTCCCCGTCCCGGACGTCTCGATCGCGATCCTCAGCCTGCGCCTGGGCCGCGAGACCACCCGCGAGGAGGTCCTGGACTACCTCCGCGACGTCTCGCTGCACTCGCCGCTCAAGCGCCAGATCGACTTCACCACGGCCCCCGACGCCGTCTCCATGGACTTCGTCGGCTCGCGCCACTCCTCGATCGTCGACGCCGGCGCCACCAAGGTCGACGGCGACAACGCGATCCTCTACCTCTGGTACGACAACGAGTTCGGCTACTCCTGCCAGGTCATCCGGGTCGTCCAGCACGTCTCGGGCGTCGAGTACCCGACCTACCCGGTTCCGGTCGCCTGATCCGGTCCGCCCCGCACGAAAGGCGCCCGCCCCGAGCTCCGGCTCGGGGCGGGCGCCTTTTCCGTGTGC
This sequence comes from Streptomyces lavendulae subsp. lavendulae, assembly GCF_002803845.1. GTDB lineage: Bacteria > Actinomycetota > Actinomycetes > Streptomycetales > Streptomycetaceae > Streptomyces > Streptomyces lavendulae. Next base: position 7,036,533 of record NZ_CP024985.1, read on the forward strand.
GTGAGAACCATTACATGTTTGCCCTAAATCACCCATTTCGGTCAATCATGAGGGTTCGGAAATCGTCATCTACGGGCTGCTGCCGCGGCCCAGCGCCGACCGCCTGCCGGTCGGCGCCCCAGGGAGTGACATGGCACGCGCGGGCAACAGGACGGGCAACTGGCGGATCGCTCTGCCGCTGGTGGGCGGGGCCGCCGTACTCGGTTTGGGCGGCCTCTACGTCACCGGACTCGTGACCGGCGGCGACATCGAGCAGGGGACCCGGGTGCGGGGCGTGGACATCGGCGGCATGAGCCGCGCCGAGGCCCGCCAGGCGCTGGACCGGGCGCTCGGACCCGGCGCGGCGGCGCCCGTGGCCATGAAGATCGGCGACCGCGTCGAGAAGGCGGCCCCGGCCGCGCTCGGCCTCTCCCTCGACACCGGGGCCACCGTCGACCTCGCCGCCCGCACCGGCCACGACCCGGTCACCGTCATCGGCCGGCTCTTCACCTCGGCCGACCGCGACATCGAGCCCGTGACCAGGGTCGACGAGCCCACCGCCCGGGCCGCCCTCGCACGTCTCGACGACAGCACCCGCCAGCAGGTCCGCGACGGCTCGATCACCTTCGACAAGGGCGCCGCCAAGGCCGTCGATGCCCGGCCGGGCATCGACCTGGCCGAGGACCGCGCCCTCGACACCCTCCGCGCCGCCTACCAGAACGGCTCCACAGGCCCGGTCGTGCTGCCGGTCGAGCGCCGGGAGCCGCAGGTCGGGGCCGAGGAGACGAACCGGGCCCTGGAGGCCTTCGCGCGGCCCGCGATGTCCGGGCCGGTGACGGTCGACGTCGCCGGGAAGCGGATACCCATCACCCCCGCCGTCCTCGGCGAGCACCTCACGATGAAACCCGACGCCCAGGGCCGCCTCGTACCCGCCCTCGACTCCAAGGGCCTGCTCGCCGACCCCGCCGTCGCCCGGCCCGTGGAGCAGGCCGTACAGGCCCCGCGCGACGCCGTGCTCGGCCTCGACGCCGCCGGCCGCGTGGCCGTGGACACCGACAGCCGCCCCGGCCACCAGGTCACCCAGGCGGCCCTCGGACGCGCCGTGATGCCCCTGCTCACCGGCACGGGCGCGGGCCGCAGCGGCGCGGTCGCCACCGAGGAGGTCCAGCCCGACCTCACGAGTGCCGAGGCCGCGCGGCTCGGGATCAAGGAGAAGGTCTCCTCCTTCACCGTCCAGTTCCCCGCCGCCCCCTACCGCACCACCAACATCGGCCGCGCCGTGGAGCTCATCAACGGCTCCGTCGTCCTGCCGGGCGAGGAGTGGAGCTTCAACCGCACCGTCGGCGAGCGCACCAAGGAGAACGGCTTCGTCGACGGCATCATGATCAACGACGGCCGGTACGTGAAGTCACCCGGCGGCGGGGTCTCGGCTGTCGCCACCACCATGTACAACGCGGCCTTCTTCGGCGGCGTCAAGCTCGTCGAACACGGCGCGCACTCGTTCTACATCGAGCGCTACCCCGAGGGCCGCGAGGCCACCGTCGCCTGGGGCACCCTCGACCTGCGCTGGGTCAACGACACCGGGCACGCCCTCTACGTACAGGCGCAGTCCACCGACACCTCGCTGACCATCACCCTGCTCGGCACGAAGAAGTACGACGAGATCAAGGCGACCAAGGGGCCGCGCACCCAGGTCACCCCGCCCGCCAAGATCAAGGGCAGCGGGCCGGCCTGCGAGGTCCAGACCCCGCTGGAGGGCTTCGACGTCTCGGTCGGACGCGACTTCGTCCAGGGCGGCCGCACCGTCCGCCACGAGGACTACAAGACCCACTACACCCCGCGCGACGAGGTCACCTGCGACCCGCAGACCCCGCAGACCGCCCCCACCACCCCGGCCCCGCAGACGGCGCAGGCGCAGTCCGCCCAGGCCCTCGCCGCCGCCCCGGCCCGGCGGTAGGGACCCGCACGCCCGTGCGCGCCGCGACACGGCGCGTGACCGGCGGGACGCATTTCGCGCCCGCCGGGGGCCGCGGGCATCCGGAAGTGCTACAACTGGGTGCGTGACCCTTCCTCGCCGCCACCCGCGCCGGGCACGTCGGTGCGGTCACCCGTAGGCAAGCGCTTCCGGAGCGTCGCCGGACAGGTATTCGTCCTTCAGGTGGCGATCGTGGTGTTGCTCGCTACCGGTGCGCTCATCGCCCTGCTGCTCCAGTCGCGCCACGACGTCGACCGGGAGGCGCGCAACCGGTCGGTGGCCGTCGCGGAAACCTTTGCCCACTCCCTCGGGCTCCAGGGGGCCCTGAAGACCCCCCACCCGTCCACGATCCTGCAGCCCCTCGCGGAGTCGACGCGCAAGGACGCCGGCGTCGACTTCATCGTGGTGATGGACACCAACGGCATCCGCTACTCCCACCCCAAACCGGACCGCATCGGCAAACGCTTCGTCGGCACCATCGCCCCCTCCCTCGCCGGCCACACGTACACCGAGAGCGTCAACGGCCCGCTCGGCCGGGAGATCCAGGCGGTGGTCCCGGTCAAGGCCGCCGACGGCAAGGTCGTCGGCCTGGTCTCGGCGGGCCTGACCGTCAAGAACGTGAGCGGGGTCGTCGACCGCCAGCTCCCCGTCATCCTCCTCGCCATCGCGACCGGCCTGGCCCTGGCCACCGCCGGCACGGCCCTGATCAGCAGACGCCTGCGCCGCCAGACCCACGGCCTCGGCACGCACGAGATGACCCGGATGTACGAACACCACGACGCGGTGCTCCACGCCGTCCGCGAGGGCGTCGTGATCACCGACGGCGACGGGCGGCTGCTGCTCGCCAACGACGAGGCCAAACGGCTCCTCGGACTGCCCGAGGGCACCGAGGGACGCTACATCGGAGACGTCCCCGGACTGGACCGCCGGATGTCCGACCTGCTGCTGTCCGGCCGGGTGGCCACCGACGAGGTACTGGAGGCCGGGGACCGGCTGCTCGTCGTCAACCAGCGCCCCACCCACACCCGCGGCCGGGCCGAGGGCAGCGCGGTCACCATCCGCGACTCCACCGAGATGCGGATCCTCACCAGCCGGGCCGAGACCGCCCGCAGGCGCCTCAAGCTGCTGTACGACGCGGGCGTCGACATCGGCACCACCCTCGACGTGGTCCGCACGGCCGAGGAACTCGCCGCCGTCGCCGTCCCCCGGTTCGCGGACTACGTCACGGTCGACCTCGCCGACTCCGTGCTCGACGGGGACGAACCCGGCCCGGGCGCCGACATGCGGCGCACCGCGGTCAGCGGCATCCGCTCCGACCACCCCCTCTACCCCCGCGGCCGACTGATCGACTTCCTGCCCTCCACCCCCCAGGCACGCGGCTACGGCACCGGTGAGGCGGAACTCGTGCCGGACCTCTCCGAGGCGCCCGGCTGGCAGGCCCAGGACCCGCCGCGCGCCCGGGAGATCATCGATTTCGGGATCCACTCGCTGATCGCCGCCCCCCTCACCGCCCGGGGCGTCGTCCTGGGCGTGGTCAACTTCTGGCGCTCCCAGAAGCCCGAGCCCTTCGACGAGGACGAACTGTCCCTGGCCGAGGAACTCGTCGCGCGCGCCGCCGTCAGCATGGACAACGCCCGCCGCTACACCCGCGAACACGCCCTCGCCGTGACCCTCCAGACCAGCCTGCTGCCCCGCGCCCTGCCCGAGCAGAGCGCCGTCGACGTGGCGCACTTCTACCTGCCCGCGCAGTCGGGGGTGGGCGGGGACTGGTTCGACGTGATCCCGCTCTCCGGCAGCCGGGTCGCCCTCGTCGTCGGGGACGTCGTCGGCCACGGCCTGCACGCCGCGGCCACCATGGGCCGCCTGCGCACCGCGGTCCACAACTTCTCCTCCCTCGACCTGCCCCCCGACGAGATCCTCGCCCGCCTCGACGACCTCGTGCAGCGCATCGACCACGACGCCGACGACGCCGCCGACCCGGGCGGCGGCGTACTCGGCGCGACCTGCCTGTACGCCGTCTACGACCCGGTCTCGCAGATGTGCACGCTGGCGCGGGCCGGGCACCTGCCTCCCCTCCTGGTCGCCCCCGACGGCCGGACCGAGTTCGTGGAGCTGCCGGCCGGACCCCCGCTCGGACTCGGCGGGATGCCCTTCGAGACCGCCGAGCTGCACCTCGCCGAGGGCAGCCAGCTGGTCCTGTACACCGACGGGCTGGTCGAGGAGCGGACCAGGGACATCGGCGAGGGGCTGGAACTGCTGCGCGCCGCCCTCAGCCACCCGGACCGGGACCCGCAGGAGAGCTGCCGGGCCGTCCTCGACCGGCTGCTGCCGGCCCGCCCGACCGACGACGTGGCGCTGCTCATCGCCCGCACGCGCACCCTCGGCGTCGACCGCGTCGCCCAGTGGGAGGTGCCGTTCGAGCCGAGCGAGGTCGCCACCGTACGCAACGCCGCCGCCCGCCAGCTCGACGCGTGGGGCCTGTCCGAACTGGGCTTCGCCACGGAACTGATCCTCAGCGAATTGATCACCAACGCCCTGCGGCACGGCTCCGGGCCGGTGCGCGTCAGGCTCCTGTACGACCACGCCCTGACCTGCGAGGTGTGGGACGGCAGCAGCACCGCCCCGCACCTGCGCTACGCCGCCACCACCGACGAGGGCGGCCGCGGACTCTTCCTCGTGGCCCAGCTCAGCGAGCACTGGGGCACCCGCTACACCCCGGAGGGCAAGGTCATCTGGGCGGAACAGTCCCTCCCCGGAGCCCCCGGGACCCCACCCGCCACCGAGGAATCCGCACTCGCCGCCTTCCTCGACGTGGAACCCCTCTGAAACTCGACGGGTCCCCAGGCGGTGAGAGCGGGATCGGCGGGTAGACGCCCGGAGTCACACCCGGCGGATCCCATCGTTCCGCCGCCTCCCTACCGGAAGACGAGGGACACCATGATCGTCATCGGACTGATTCTCCTGCTCATCGGCTTCCTGACCGGCATCTCCATCCTGTGGACCATCGGGATCATCCTGCTCGTGGTGGGTGCGGTGCTGTGGATCCTCGGTTCGGTCGGACACGCCGTCGGCGGCCGTCGCCACTACTGGTGACCGGCCGAAAGGCCCGCCGTGTCCAGGGCCGCCCCGGCCTGCGCGGCCAGCGCCACGGCCACCAGGCGGTCCTGTTCCGCGGGCAGCCGGCGGCCGGGCCGCGGGTCGAGGAGGTAGCGCCCGTAGTAGTGGCCACCGCCGACCACCAGCAGCTCGGTCTCGCCGTCCGGCCAGTCCGCGTACTCCGTCACCCGGTCCCCCCGGCGCCACCACACGCCGCCGTCGTGCTCCAGGCGCGGCAGGTGCCCCATCAGGGTCCCGTACTGGAAGCGGCAGCCCCGCAGCCCCAGCAGGCCGGTCAGCTCCCGGCCCACGTGCGCGACCACCGTGTCCGGATAGCCGCCGAACTCGGCCAGCCGGGCGGATCCCCGCAGGCTCGACAGCTGCGCGGCGTCCGTCGCCACGGCCGAGCGCATTCGGCGCCCGCGCACCGCGGACTGCCCGACGATCAGGCCGACGACCAGCAGCAGCGCCGCCGTCACCACGTCGTCGTCGCCGGTGATGACGAACCGCCCGTAGGGCGCGGTGAGGAAGAAGTCGAACCAGGCGGCCGCCGAGAGGGCGGCCACCGCCCCCGCGGCCCGCGTCCCGGCGGCGGCGACCGCGACCACCGAGACGACGAGGACCAGGGCCGCGTTCGTCGCCGACAGGTCGGTGCGCAGCGGGGTGAGCGCCAGTGCCGTGAGGAAGGGGACCACGAGCGCCGCGAGCAGGGCGGCGGGGTCGCGGAGTCGGTACCCGGACATGTCGTGCCTCCTGTCGCCCGTCCGCCCGTCCCCCCTTCCTTCCATCCTGCCCCGGGCGGCGGAGCGGGCCACCCGCGCCGCCGCCCGGGGCGGGTTGTCCACAGGCTCCGCGGGACGGTGCCGGGGTGTCGGCCGCTGCCGATAGGCTTCACGGATGGCCCTTACGGACGCTTCCCCCGAGACCTCCCCTGCGCTGGAGGTGCTGCACCGCGTCTTCGGATACGGCTCCTTCCGCGGTGAGCAGCAGGAGATCATCGAGCAGGTCGTCGGCGGCGGTGACGCACTCGTGCTGATGCCGACCGGCGGCGGCAAGTCGCTCTGCTACCAGATCCCGGCGCTCGTCAGAGAGGGCACGGGCGTGGTGATCTCGCCGCTCATCGCCCTGATGCAGGACCAGGTGAACGCGCTCACCGCACTCGGGGTGCGGGCCGGATTCCTCAATTCGACGCAGGACCCGTACGAGCGGCAGGCGGTCGAGCAGGCCTTCCTCGCCGACGAGCTGGACCTGCTGTACCTGGCTCCGGAGCGGCTGCGCACCGAGGGCACCCAGCGGCTCCTCGACCGGGGCAGGGTCTCCCTCTTCGCGATCGACGAGGCCCACTGCGTCGCCCAGTGGGGCCACGACTTCCGGCCCGACTACCTCGCGCTGTCGATGCTGCACGAGCGGTGGCCGAAGGTGCCGCGGATCGCGCTCACCGCGACGGCCACCCGGGCCACCCACGCCGAGATCGTGGCCCGGCTCGGCCTGGACGAGGCCCGGCACTTCGTCGCCAGCTTCGACCGGCCGAACATCCAGTACCGCATCGCCCCGAAGAACAACCCGCTCAAGCAGCTGCTGGAGCTGATCAGGACCGAGCACGAGGGGGACGCGGGGGTCGTCTACTGCCTCTCCCGGGCGTCGGTGGAGAAGACCGCGGCCTTCCTGGTGGAGCAGGGCGTCGAGGCCGTCGCCTACCACGCGGGCATGGACTCCCGGACACGCGCCGCGAACCAGGCCCGCTTCCTGCGGGAGGACGGGATCGTGGTCGTGGCCACGATCGCCTTCGGCATGGGCATCGACAAGCCCGACGTGCGCTTCGTGGCCCACCTCGACCTGCCGAAGTCCGTCGAGGGCTACTACCAGGAGACCGGCCGGGCCGGCCGTGACGGGGAACCGGCCACGGCGTGGCTGGCGTACGGCCTGCAGGACGTGGTCCAGCAGCGCAAGCTGATCGAGGGCTCCGAGGGCGACGAGGCCCACCGCCGGTCGCTCGGCATGCACCTGGACGCCATGCTCGCCCTCTGCGAGACGGTCGACTGCCGGCGGGTGCGGCTGCTGGAGTACTTCGGGCAGTCGGGCGAGCCCTGCGGCAACTGCGACACCTGCCTGACGCCCGCCGAGTCCTGGGACGGGACGGTCGCGGCGCAGAAACTGCTGTCCACGGTGTGGCGGCTGGCGAAGGAACGGCGCCAGAAGTTCGGCGCCGGGCAGATCATCGACATCCTCCAGGGCAAGAAGACGGCCAAGGTCATCCAGTTCGACCACGACGGGCTGTCGGTGTTCGGCGTCGGGGCCGACCTGAGCACCGCCGAGTGGCGCGGCGTGGTCCGCCAGCTCCTGGCGCAGCGCCTGCTGGCGGTCGAGGGCGACTACGGCACGCTGGTCCTCACGGACGAGAGCGGCGAGGTCCTGGGAGGCCGCCGCAGCGTCCCGCTGCGGAAGGAGAAGGCGGTCGCCGCGCCTTCCCGCAAGGAGTCCGGCTCCCGCTCCGGGAAGGGCGCCCGCGTACCGGTCGACCTGCCGGCCGCGGCCGAACCGGTGTTCCTGGCGCTGCGGGCCTGGCGGGCCGCGACGGCGCGCGAGCAGGGCGTTCCGGCGTACGTGGTCTTCCACGACGCGACCCTGCGCGAGATCGCGACGCGGCTGCCCGGCACGGTGGAGGAACTGGGCACCGTCGGCGGAGTCGGCGAGGCCAAGCTCACCAAGTACGCCGAGGGGGTCCTCGCGACCCTCGCGGAATGCGCCGGTGCCGACACCGCAGCCGGCACCGCTGCCGCCGTCCCGGCCCCGGCCGGCCCGGCACCCGCGCCGCGGCCGTCCGCACCCGACGCCGACGAGCCCCCCTTCGACCTGGACGAGATGGACCCGCCCTGGGACGAGGACTGGCAGTAGGCGCCGGGCTCCCTACGCCCCGGGCGGGGGAGGGAAGGCGGGGTCCGGGATCGACCGGCGCAGCACCGGCGCCACCTGCGACTGGAACAGTTCGAGGGAGGCCCGGTGCTCCGCCTCGCCGAGCCCGCCGGGCTCGGCCTGGAGGTGCAGGACCGTGTGGCCGAACTCCTCGTGGTAGCGGTGCACCTTCTCGATCACCTGCTGGGGGCTGCCGATCAGGGCCGAGCTCCGCTCGACGAAGTCCTCCAGCGTCGGGAAGACCGGCTCCAGCCCCTGCGCCCGGTGGAGCGCCAGGTACCGGGCGAACGCCGGCCGGTACGCGGCCACCGCCCCCTGGGAGGTGGCCGCGGTGTGGAACCCCGCCGTGCCCGCCCCCACGACGGCGTGCGCCGGGTCGTGCCCGTAGTGCGCCCAGCGGTCCCGGTAGTGGCGGATCAACTCGGCGTAGGGACCGATCGGGTGGGTGACGTTCGCCGAGAAGAGCGGGTCGCCGTGACGCGCCGCGAGGTCGACCGAGTCCCGGCTCGTGGCACTGCCGTGCCAGACCCGCAGCGTCGGCCGGTACGGCCTGGGCAGCACCTCGGCACCGGTCAGCGCGGGCCGGAAGCGCGGCCGCGCGGTCACCTTGTCCTCGTGCCAGATCCGCCGGAACAGCTCGTACCCCTCGGCGTTGCGCTCCCACTGGTCCTCGGGACCCACGTCGAACAGCTCGCGCTGCGCCGTGCCGTTCCCCTTGCCGATCATCAGCTCCAGGCGGCCGTCGCTGAGGTGGTCGAGCGTCGCGTAGTCCTCGTACGCCCGCACCGGGTCCAGCAGGCTCAGGGTGGTGACGGCGGTGTAGAGCCGGATGCGCCGGGTCAGCGCGGCGATGTGCGCGAGCACCACGGGCGGGGACGACGACAGGAACGGCCGCTCGTGGCGCTCGCCGACGCCGAAGCCGTCGAAGCCGAGCTCCTCGGCCAGCAGCGCGGCGGACACGACCTGCCGGAACCGCTCGCGCGTGGGGGTCGGGGCTCCCGTCACCGGGTCCGCGGTATCCGATATCAAGGTGATGGTCAGGAACTTCACGCACGCGCCTTCCTGTGGGAAAAGGCCCCGGTGCGAAGGGAATCCGGGGAAGGGGATCGCTCAGGAATTGGTCGTGGGCAGACCGGGCGGGTTGACCTGCGAGACGGTCACGGCCTCGTTGGAGAGGTTCCAGGTGGCGAGGAGCTTTCCGTACTGCCCGTTGCCGATCAGGTGGTTGACGGCCTCCGCCACCGGCCCGGCCAGGCCGCTGTCCTTCTTCGCCGTCGCCGCGATCAGCCCCTGGAGGGTCTCGCCGGCTCCGGAGAACGAACCGGCGTTGCGGGTCGGTGCGTTGCCGCCCGCGGTCTGGGTGACGTGGTACGCGATCGCCGGGTTCGGGCCGAAGTTGAGGTCGATCTTCCCGCCGCTCAGCGCCAGGTTGACGCTGTTGGCGTCCGGGAAGTACTTGACCGTGAGGTCCTTGCCCTCCGCCCGGAGCTTCGTCTGCCACTCCAGGAGGATCTTCTCCTGGTTGGTGCCGGAGCTGACCGCCACCGTCCTGCCCGCGAGGTGGCGGTAGTCGCCGCCGAACTCCCAGGTGTTCGTCTTCAGTGCCTCGAAGGCCAGGTTGTCCTGCCGGTAGGAGGCGAAGTCGTACTTCTTCTTGCGCTCCTCGGTGACCGTGACGTTGGTGAAGGCCACGTCGACCCGGCCGCTGTCGATGCCGACGAAGAGGTTCTCCCAGGTGGAGTTCTTCACCACCGGTTTCAGCCCCAGGGTCGCGGCGACCAGCCGGCCGAGGTCCGGCTCAGCGCCCGTGAGGGTCTTCTGGTCGGTGCCGACGTAGGCGAGGGGCGGGAAGCCGGCGGGCAGGGCGCCGACCCCGATGACCAGCTCGCCGCGCTCGCGCACGGCCTGCGGGAGCCGGGCCCGCAGGGACTCCACGACCGGGACGGACAGCTCGGACTGCCGGGCGGCGCCGTTGGATACGGCGCCGATGGTCACGGTGCCGGGAGCGGCGGCGGTGGCCGTGGCCTCCGCATCGCCCCCGCACGCGGTGAGTCCGCAGGCGAGGGCGGCGGTGGCGGCCGCCGCGCCGAAGCGGCGGACGAGTCGGGTGCGCAGGGGGGACCGGCGTCTCATGGGCTTCCTTTTCGGGTCTTCGCGGGAAGGGGGGAGGAGGCGGGGCGGGGGCGGGGCGGGGGCGTGCCCTCAGAGCACCCTGCTGAGGAACTCCCGCGTCCGTGGGTGTTCGGGACGGTCCAGGACCCGTGCGGGCGGGCCCTGTTCGACGATGCGGCCCTCGTGGAGGAAGACGATCTCGTCGGCCACCTCGCGGGCGAAACCGATCTCGTGGGTCACGATCACGAGGGTGGTCCCCCCGGTGGCCAGGTCCCTGATCACGGACAGCACCTCGCCGACCAGCTCGGGGTCGAGGGCCGAGGTGGGTTCGTCGAAGAGGATGACGCCCGGCCTCAGCGCCAGGGCCCGGGCGATGGCCACCCGCTGCTGCTGGCCGCCGGACAGCTGCCTCGGGTAGGCGCCGGTACGGTCCCCGAGCCCGACCCGTGTCAGCAGCTCCCGCGCCAGCGTCTGGGCCTGCTGCCGGGACAGCCGGCCCGTGGCCACGGGGGCGGCGGCCACGTTGTCCAGCAGGGTCAGGTGCGGGAAGAGGTTGAAGTTCTGGAAGACGAAGCCGATCCGGCTCCGCTGGGCGAGGATCGCGGACTCCCGCAGCTCCCTGAGCCGGTTCCCCTGCCGCCGGACGCCGATCGGCTCGCCGCCGATGCTGACGTGGCCGGCCTCCGGTTTCTCCAGGTGGTTCAGGACCCGCAGCAGGGTGGACTTGCCCGAGCCGGACCGCCCCAGGATCACGGTGACCGTGCCCGGGGCGACCGTCAGGCTCACCCCGTCGAGGACCCGTCGGCCGCCGAACCACTTGTGCACGCCGTGCACTTCGACGGCGGGGGGCCGCGCCGCGGCGGCGATGCCGGTCGTGGTCATCGTGCCGTCTCCTTCCGGAACCGGATCCGCAGGTCGCGCAAACCCGCCCGGGCCCGCTGGAGCGGCGTGGGCGCCACGGTGCGCAGCGCCCCGCGGGCGTAGTACCGCTCGACGTAGAACTGCGCGACGGAGACCAGGCTGGTGAGGACCACGTACCAGACGGTCGCCACGAGCAGCAGCGGCACCACGTCGCCGGGGTAGGTGCCGGCCAGGTTCTGCACCGTGCCGAACAGGTCGAGCAGCGACACGTAGAAGACCAGCGAGGTGGCCTTGAGCAGGCCGATCAGCTGGTTGACGTAGGAGGGGACGATCGAGCGGAGCGCCTGGGGGAAGACGATCCGGGCGAACCGGTACCGCCTGGGCAGGCCCAGGGCCGCCGCCGCCTCGTGCTGCCCCTGGTCGACCGACAGCACACCGGCCCGGACGACCTCGGCCGCGTACGCCGCCTCGCACAGGCTCAGGCCGGCCACGGCGACGACGATGTCGGTGGCGAGCCGCGACTCGTCGAAGGTGAGGAAGGCGGGCCCGAACGGAATGCCGATGCCGAGGGTCGGATAGAGGGCGCCGAGGTTGTAGAGGAAGAGCAGGACGACGATCAGCGGCACGGAGCGGAACAGCCAGACGTACGTCCAGCTCACCGAGCGCAGCACCGGGCTGCCCGACAGCCTGCAGAGGGCGAGCAGGACCCCGCCGGCGAGGCCCAGGACCGCGCTGTACGCCGTCACCTGGAGGGTGATGAGCAGCCCGTCCAGCACGACCGGGCGGGCGAACCAGTAGGCGAAGCGGGCCCATTGGTAGAAGGGGTTGGTGATCAGGCCGTGGGCGGCCTGAGAGACCAGCACCAGCACGACGAAGCCGGCGGCCCACCGCCCGGGCCGGCGGAGCGGGAGGACCCGCCCGTCCGGCCCGGGCGGCCCGGACGGGCGGGCGGGCGCGGAAAGGAGCAGCGATTCGGTCAAGGGGGAAACTCCAGCGGCTTCGACACGGCGCGGAATCGAAAAGCGGAAGAAGGGAGGTGAAGGGAACAAAGGCGGGACGGCGGAAATCGGGCGCCGGAATTCCCGTGGTCTGCGCCGTAAGCTAGGCAGCCCCGCGAAGGGGTGTCAACGGTCCCGATATCGGGACGGGCACGAGCGCGTCACCTTTTCATCCGCCGTACACACAATGCCTGTTGGTGAAATGAAACCGCCGCCGTGCAGGGTGCCCGAAGCGGTCAGCGGCCGCCCGGGGCGGTCACCGCGTGCAGCCGGGCCCGCAGGCCGGTGAGGCGTACGCGCAACCGCTGGAGCGGGGTGGGCGGCAGGCCGCGGGAGGTGCCGCGGGCGTAGTACCGCTCCACGTGGTACTGGCCCGCGCTCAGCACGGTGGTGACGGCGATGTACCAGAGGGTGGCCACCATCAGCAGCGGGATGACCCGGTAGTTCTGGTTGTAGACGAGCTGCACCGAGTACAGCAGGTCGTGCACGGCCAGCACGCTGACGATGCTGGTGCCCTTGAGCGTGCCGATCAGCATGTTCCCCGCGGTCGGCACGATCGAGCGCATCGCCTGCGGGACGACGATCCGGCGCAGGGTGCGGCTCCGGCTCAGGCCGAGCGCCTGCGCGGCCTCGGTCTGGCCGGGATCCACGGAGAGGATGCCGCCGCGCACCACCTCCGCCGCGTACGCCGACTCGTGCAGGGTCAGGCCGATGACGGCGGTGAGGGTCGGGCCGAGCAGGTTCACCGTCTGCACGGTGAAGAGCCGGGGTCCGTACGGCAGGCCCAGGGCGAGCGTGGGGTACAGGGCGCCGATGTTGAACCAGAAGAGCAGCTGCACCAGCAGCGGCGTGGACCGGAAGATCCACACGTAGCCCCAGCTCAGTGTCCGCAGGACCGGGTTGGCGGAGAGCCGCATCACCGCGAGCAGGGTGCCGAGGAGGAAGCCGAGCACCATCACCGCACCGGTGAGCCACAGGGTCAGCAGCAGTCCGTCGAGCACGGCGGAGGTGGTGAAGTACTGCCCCACCACCTCCCATTGGAAGGCTTCGTTGCGGACGACGGAGACCAGCACCATCGCGAGGACCAGCAGCGCGGCGGCAGCGGACAGCAGGCGGCCGACGTGCCGGCGCGGCACGACCGGCGGCGCGTCGGCGCCGGGGGCGCCGGGTGGTCCGGGACGCTTCGGCGGGGATCCCGCGGGAGCGGCGGGGGTGGCGGGCACGTCGGAGACGTCGGAAGGGGTGGCCATGGGGGCACTCCGGGGAAGGGAGGGGGCGCGGACAGGGACGGCCGTCCGGCGGCAGGGCTCGCGAAAGCGCGGTATCTACTGGGGAGCCGCCTGCCGGGGGCCGGTGCTCGTGTCGTCACGCCCGCCCGCGTCCCTCAACGCGGGCGGAGGGGCTTGCACGCACGGCGCGGCCCCTCCGCCGTCGATCGTATGCGCCGCCGGCCCGGCCGTGTCAACCACGCGCGGCCGGGCCGGGCGCGGGCGTCCACCGGCCGGTCCGTTGCTTGACGAAGGGCGGTCCGTGCTGTTCAAGTAGGCGCATGAACGCCCATCAGCGTCGCCTCGTCTCGCGCGACTACATCGACTTCGGTCGGGTGTGGTCCGCGGCGTGTTGCGCCTGATGCGGCAGCGGGCCGTCTGACCGGCCCTTCCCTTCCCCACCCCTCCCTCGGCGGCCCGTCGCGCGCCCCGGTGGCGCGTTGCCGCCTCCCGGCGTTCCCGGCGCCCGTGTCGTCATGCCCGTGTCGTCCGCCGTCCGTTCCGTCCCGCGTTCTCACGACGTTCTCGTGACGCTCCCTCATGCGCCGCCGTGGCAACGGCCGTTCCGTCCTGCCCGCGCGCCCCGCTCCACCGCCCACGAAAGGCCTTCCCATGCCCGTGGAATTCCTCGGCATCGCCGCCACCAACGACGGCTCCGAAACCACCGCGCGTTCCGGCGCGGCCTTCGACAAGGAGTACACGCTCCGGCTCGGCCGGGCGCACGAGGACCACGGCTGGGACCGTGTGCTCCTCGCCTACGGTTCCGGCTCCCCGGACCCGGCACCGGCGGCCGCGTACCTCGCGAGCAGACTGGACCGCCTCCAGATCCTGCTCGCCCACCGGCCCAACGTCTCCTACCCCACCTACGCCGCCAAGACCTTCGCGACCCTCGACCAGATCAGCGAGGGCCGCCTGACCGTGCACTTCATCACCGGCGGCAACGACCACGAGCAGGGACGCGAGGGAGACACGCTCACCAAGGACGAGCGCTACGCCCGGACCCGCGAGTACATCCGGATCGTCAAGAAGATCTGGACCACCCGGGAGCCCTTCGACCACGAGGGCGAGCACTACCGCTTCCACGACTTCGTCAGCGACGTCTTCCCGGTCAGGCAGCCGCGCCCGGACGTCTCTTTCGGCGGTTCCTCGCCCGCCGCGTACGCGGCGGGAGGCGCCGAGGCCGACATCTACTGCCTCTGGGGGGAGCCGCTGGAGCAGACCGCCCGGCAGATCGAGGCCGTGAAGGCCGCCGCCGAGGCCGCGGGACGCACCGAAGCGCCGCGCATCCAGGTCGCGTTCCGCCCGATCATCGCCCCGACCGAGGAACTGGCCTGGGAGAAGGCCCACCGCACCCTGGGCGCCATCCGGCAGCGCCGGCGGGCGGGCAGCCGCCCGGGCCCCCACCGCGACGGGGTCGCGCAGGCACCGGCACCCCAGAACGCCGGTTCCCAGCGGCTGCTCGCCATCGCCGAGGCGGGGGAGCGCTACGACCGGGCGCTGTGGACCCCGACCGCCGCCGCCACCGGCGGCGCCGGGAACTCCAACGCGCTGGTCGGCACCCCGGAGACGGTCGCCAGCGCGCTCCTTGACTACTACGACCTCGGGGTCGACATCCTGTCGGCCCGTGGCTACGACCTGCTGGGTGACGCGATCGACTTCGGCCGGTACGTGATCCCGCTCGTCCGTGAGGAGGTCGCCAAGCGCGACGCCGCACGCGCGGCGGACCGTACCGCCGCCGCCGCGACCGCCACCGCCGCCCCGGACCTCGACCGGCCCCGTACGGCGGTGCGCGGATGACCGCCGCAGTGCCCGCGCAGCGCAAGGGGACGGGCGCCCTGCTGCGCGCCGCCGTGGCCCTCGCCCTGCTGCCCCTGCTGGCGCTGACCGCCTGCGGCTCGGGCGGGGAGGCACCGCGGACGGCGGGCGCCCAGGCCGCCCCCGCACCGGACGACGACCCGGTCGCGGGCGTACGGACCGTGGACTCGATCGCCGCCCTGCTCCCCGCGGACGTCCGCGCGGCGGGCAGCCTGCGCGTCGGCAGCTCCGTCGGATCCCCGCCCGCGGCCTACTACCCGAACGGGCAGGACAAGCCGCCCGCCGGCCAGGACATCGAGATCGCCGACGCGGTGGCCAAGGTCCTCGGAGTGAGGCTGGAACGGCAGGAGGCCTCCTTCGAAACGATCCTGCCCGCACTCGGCAGCGGCAAGTACGACGTCGGCACAGGCAACTTCGGGGTCACCGCCGAACGCCTGAAGACCATCGACTTCGTCACCTACATCAACGACGGCCAGGGCTTCGCGGTCAGGACGGGCAGCACCGCGCTGACGGGACGGGTCACCGAACTGACCCGGCTGTGCGGACTGACCATCGGCACCGGGGCCGGCACGACCTTCGAGAAGACCCTCACCGAGCAGCGGGGCGTGTGCGCGGCGGCCGGCCGGAAGCCGTACGAGGTGAAGGTCTTCTCCGAGACCGGGGCCGTCACCACCGCGCTGCAGCAGGGCCGGATCGACGTCGTCATGTCGACGATCAACGGGCTGCGGCACCAGGCCGCGCAGCCCGCCGCGCAGACCACCTTCCTCGGCGAGTACCACCGGCTCGACGTCGGCTTCGCCCTCAAGAAGGGCTCCCCGCTGGCACCGGCGCTCCAGGCCGCCGTCAACGAGCTGATCGGCAACGGGACCTACGCGCGGATCCTGAAGAAGTGGGGCACCACCGCCTCCGCGATCGACACCTCGCGGATCAACCCGCCCGAGCAGCGATGAGGGGCGAACCGGTGGGCGACGTCGTGGTCGACGTCCACGGAGTCCACAAGAGCTTCGGCCCGCTGCAGGTGCTGCGCGGCGTCGACCTGTCGGTCCGCGCCGGCGAGGTCACCGTGATCCTCGGCCCCTCCGGTTCGGGGAAGTCCACGCTCCTGCGCACGATCAACCACCTGGAGAAGGTCAACCGCGGCTGGATCCGCATCGACGGCGAGCTGATCGGCTACCGCGGCTCCCGCGGCAAGCTGTACGAACTGAAGGAGAAGGAGGTACGGGCCCAGCGCACCCGCATCGGATTCGTCTTCCAGAACTTCAACCTGTTCCCGCACCTGACCGTGCTCGACAACCTCGTCGAGGCGCCCGTCGCGGCCCTGCGCCGCCCGCGCGCCGAGGCGGAGGCGACCGCCCGCCGGCTCCTGGAGCGCGTCGGGCTCTCCGACAAGGCCGGCGCCTACCCGCGTCAGCTGTCCGGCGGACAGCAGCAGCGGGTGGCCATCGCCCGCGCGCTCGCCCTCGAACCCAAGGTGCTGCTCCTCGACGAGCCCACCTCCGCGCTGGACCCGGAGCTCGTGGGCGAGGTCCTCGACGTCATCAAGGACCTCGCCCACACCGGCACGACCATGATCGTCGTCACCCACGAGATCGGATTCGCCCGTGAGGTGGCCGACACCGTCGTGTTCATGGACGGCGGGGTCGTCGTGGAGCAGGGGCCGCCCGCGGCCGTGCTGGACGCGCCGCGGCACGCCCGTACCCGCGCCTTCCTCGGCAAGGTGCTCTGAGGACGACGACGGCGCCCGCAGCCCCTGCCTACCCGACGTCGCCGAACGTCCACACGGCACGCGTGCCGGGGCCGACGACGAGGGTGGAGCGACCGATGCGTTCCACGTGGCGCTGCGCCACCGGATGGTTGAGGGACATCTCCACCTGGCGCAGTCCCGCCCGCTCGCGCGCGACGGGGTCCAGCCGGACGGTGGTGCCGCCGCCCTGCGCCACGACGCCTCCGTCCGCGAGGTCCCGTACGGCGAATCCGCCCGCCCGGAGCAGGGGCACCGTGTTGGCCAGGTCGCCGGCGGTGACCGCGATGCGGATCGAGGTCACGTCCCGCATCAGGTGGTCGCGGTAGCCGTCGGACAGGTAGCGCTCCCGGCCGACGTCACCCGGACGGGCCGCCGGCTCGGTGTTCGCGCGCGGGTCGGCGAAGTACTCCGGCAGGTACTCCATGCCCCAGGCCCCGAAGGCGTCGTAGCGGTCGGTGGTGAAGACCGCGTCGAACCACGGGACGGGGACGCCGTCGCCGAAGTCGCGGGTCTGGCGGAAGGTGACGGGGGCGGGGACGCCCTGGTCGCGCAGCCGCTGCGTGACGGTGGCGAGGTCACCGGCGGTCTCGGCCGAGATCCCCGTCCCGGCGGCGCCCAGCGTCCCGTCCTGGCCGGGGACGTCACCGACCCCGAACAGTTCGAGGTAGGTCTCGCGCCCCGTCAGGTAGCGGCCGGTCCAGGTCTGCCCGCCCGTACCGGTGGTGGTGCGGACCTGGAAGTTCGCGAAGTCCCGCAGGTAGGCCGAGTGCTCGATGGCATCGGCGGTCTCCCGGTCGAGGACCCCGTAGGCGTGGTTGAAGAAGAGCAGTTGCCGGCCCGTCGGCGACCCGTCGTCCCGGGCCGGCGCGGCGCCGGAGGCACCGGCCGCCAGGCCGGTCAGGGTCAGGGTCAGGGCGAGGACCATGAGCGTGCGTAACGTACGGCGAAGCGACATGGGGCAGATCGTAGGTCGTGGAACGTTTGTTCGCCCGCCTTTACGGGCGCGCGCGGACGTGCCGCGCACGGTGACCGCTCGTACGCTGAAGTGGAACGCTGGGAGGTAGGCCCATGAACAGGCGCTGGGCGGCGCGTCTGGCCCTGGTGGCGGGCGTGGGGGCGGTCGCTGTGCTGGTCGTCTTCGCCGGGCTCGCGAGCCTCGTGCTCATGGCGGCCGCGTGGGCGGGCCTGGTGCTCACGGCCGCCGGTGCCTGGTGGATGCTCACCCACACCGGCTGGATCAGGGCGCTGGCCGTGCTGCTCATGGTCGCCGCGCCGCTCACCGTGCTGTACCTGTACTCCTCCGCCGGGCTGCTGTGGGTCGTGCTGGCCTCGCTCGGCCTGTGGGCGCTGGCCGTCCTCGCCGGCCGGGCCGCGCTGACCGAGGACTCCCCGCCGGGCATGCCGGAGCGGTCCGTCGGCCTGGCCGGGCGACCGTTCCTCATCATGAATCCGCGCTCGGGCGGCGGGAAGGTCGAGAAGTTCCGGCTCGCGGAGCGGGCCAGGGCCCTGGGCGCCGAGGTCGTCGTCCTGGACCCGGACCGGCACGAGGACGTGGCAGAACTCGCCCGGCGGGCCGTCGCGCGCGGGGCCGACCTCCTCGGCGTCGCGGGCGGCGACGGTACGCAGGCCCTGGTCGCCGACGTGGCCGCGGAGCACGACCTCCCCTTCGTGGTGATCAGCGCCGGGACCCGCAACCACTTCGCCATGGACCTCGGCCTGGACCGGCAGGACCCCTCCACCTGCCTGGAGGCGCTGACCGACCCGGTGGAACTGCGCATCGACCTCGGGCGCATCCACGCCGGAGAGCCGGCGGACGGGCGTCCGGGGCGCGTCTTCATCAACAACGCCTCGTTCGGCGTGTACGCGGAAGTCGTCCAGAGCCCCGCCTACCGCGACGACAAGGCCCGCACCATCCTGGAGATGCTGCCCGATCTGCTGACCCGCCAGAGCGGCGCCCGGCTGAGCGTCCGGGCCGGCCCGCTGACCACGGACGGCCCCCAGGCCGTACTGGTGAGCAACAACCCCTACCAGCGCGGCGACTCGGCGGGTCTGGGGCGCAGGGAGCGGCTGGACACCGGCGCACTCGGCGTGCTGTGCGTGGGTGTCGGCAACACCGCCGAGGCCACGGAACTCCTGCTGCGCGGCGGCCAGGGCCGCGGGCTGACCGAGGCCACCGCCCGCGAGGTCGTCGTGGACTGCGACGCCCCCGTCGTCGCGGTGGGCGTCGACGGCGAGGCCCTCTCGTTGCCCACCCCCGTGCGCTGCCGCATCGAACCCGGCGCCCTGCGCGTGCGGGTGCCCCGCGGCCGGCCCGGTGTGCCGCGCGCCGCGCCGCCGATGGACTGGCGGCGGGTGCGGCGGCTGGCCCTGACGATGGGGCGCTTCGCGGCGGGACGCGATCGCGCCTGATCCGCCCGGGAGGCGGTCACCCCCCGTCGCCGGGGGGTCCCCACTCGGCTCCGGTCTGCCGGCGGAAGGCCTCGACGGCGGCCTCCACGGTGGGGAAGAAGTGCGCGGGGTCGATGGTGCGGGTGAGCTCGTACCGTTCGATCTTGCGCCGTACGGGGTCCTTGAGCTCGGCGAAGACGAGGTGCACGCGGTCCGCGTTGAGCGTCTCGTCGAGCTCCTCCAGCACGTCGGCGGCGGTGGTGTCCACATCGGTCATGGGCTCCGCCGCGACCACGATCCAGCTCGGCCGCGGATCGGTCTCGGCCAGCCGCCTGATCTCGTCGCGGAAGGCCTTGGCGTTGGCGAAGAGCAGCGGCGCGTCGAACCGGTAGATCACCAGGCCCGGCAACCGGGAGGCCCCGGGGTAGGAGCGGACGTCGTGGAAGCCCTCCAGGTCCGGCACCCGCCCCAGCACGGTGTGGTACGGCCACCAGGTCTGCCGGAAGACGTTGAGGACGGACAGGGCCACGGCGATCGCGATGCCGGGCAGCACACCGAGCAGCGCAACGCCGAGGAACGCCGCGCAGCACAGCAGGAAGTCCGTCCGGCGCTGCCGCCACAGCCGTACGGCCCCCGGCACGTCGGCCAGGGACAGCGACGCGGTGATGACCACGGCGGCGAGGGCCGGCTGGGGGAGGTTGCGGAACAGGCCCGGGGCCAGCACCAGCATGAGCACGATGAGCGCCGCCCCGACGACCCCGGTGAGCTGGCTCCTGGCCCCCGCCCGCTCCGCCACCGCCGTACGGGAGCCGCTCGTGCTGACCGGGAAGCCCTGGAACAGACCGGCCGCGAGGTTGGCGACCCCGATCCCCGCCATCTCCTGGTTGCCGCGGACCTCCTGGCCCGTGCGGGCGGCGAAGGCCGACGCGTTGGAGATCGTGTCGGCCAGGGACACCAGGGCGATCCCCAGCGCACCGCCGAGCAGCAGCGTCAGGTCACCGAGCCGCACCTGCGGGACGGTGAACGGGGGGAAGCCCTCGGGCAGTACCCCGACCAGACCGACGCCGCGCCCGCCCAGGTCGAAGGCGGTGGCCGCGGCGATCGCCAGGACCACCATCACGAGCACCGCGGGGACCTTCGGCAGCAGCCGCTGCAGGACCAGGATCAGGGCGATCCCGCCGCAGCCGACCGCCGCGGCGGCCGGCACCACGTCCCCGCCGAGGACTCCCTGCACGAAGCCGGCGAACTCGCCGAGGAGGTCGTCCGCATCGACCGAGAAGCCGAGCAGCTTGGGCAGCTGGCCGATCAGGATGGTCAGCGCCAGCCCGTTCATGTAGCCGATCATCGTCGGCTTGGAGATCAGGTCGGCGATGAAACCGAGCTTCGCCACCGAGGCCAGGATCATGACGGCCGCCACCATGAGCGCGAGCACCGACGCCAGGGCGACGGCCCGCGCGGGATCCCCGTCGGCCGCCACCAGGGGCAGCACGGTCGCCGCGATCATCGGCCCCAGCGAGGAGTCCGGGCCCAGCACCAGGATCCGGGACGGCCCGCACACCGCGTACCCGAGCAGACACAGCACCGTCGTGTACAGGCCGGTGATCGGCGGCAGGCCCGCCAGCTCCGCGTACGCCATGCCCTGCGGCACCAGCAGCGTGGTCAGGACGACCCCGGCCACCAGGTCCCTGCCCAGCCACTCCCGTCGGTAGGACGAGGCCGCGCGCACCCCGGGAACGGCCCGCAACCGGGTGGCGAGCCGCCCGCGCATCAGGTGCCCCGGGGCGCCCGGCGGGCCAGGAGCTTGCCCAGCTCCCACAGGAGCAGGAGCGCGAGGGCGGCCAGCAGCGCGGCGCCGAACTGCCGGGCGTCGATCTCCGTCGTACCGAGCAGGCGCCGGAAGCCGTCCATCTGGGTCACCAGTACCGCGAGCACGAACTGGGCCAGTGCCACCCAGTTCATCTGCCTGCTGTCGAAGGTGGACGGGGTCAGTACCGATTCCGTCTCGCTGCGGCACTCGAACGCCGCCACGATCAGGCACAGCGCGAAGGCGGTGAACGCGACGGACTGCCCGGTCCCGGCGCCCTCGGCGGAGGACCCGCCGAGGCGGATCAGGCCGAGCAGGACGATGGTGATCGCCAGGCCGGCCAGCCCCACCGTGACCAGTACGGGCCGGGTCAGCACCGACTCCCCGCGCGGGCGCGGCCTGCGGAGCATCAGTCCGGGGCTCTCCCGGTCGAAGCCCAGCGCGAAGCCGAAGGAGGCGTTGACCACGAAGTGGATCCACAGCACCTGCGGGGGAGTGAAGGGCTCACCGGCGGCGATGTTGAAGACGGTGGCCCCGAGGAAGGTCAGCACGAAGGTGACCAGCAGGAGCAGCACGAACCGGATGTACTTGGTGAGGTTGTCGTAGATCCTGCGGCCCTGCTCCACGGCGTAGACGATCGTGGCGAAGTTGTCGTCGGACAGGACCATGCGTCCGGCGTTCTTCGCCACGTCCGTACCGCTGCCCATGGCGATGCCGATGTCGGCGGCCTTGATGGCGGGGGCGTCGTTGACCCCGTCCCCGGTCATCGCCACGACCTCGCCCTTCTTCTTGAGCGTGTCGGCGAGCAGCACCTTGTGCTCCGGGGCGACGCGCCCCACCACACCGATGCCGTCGATCCGGGCGAGCTGCTCCTCCTCGCTCATGGCCGCGAAGTCCGCTCCGAGGATCGCCTCACCGGGGATGCCGAGCTGCCGGGCGATCGCCGCACCGGTGGTGACGTCGTCACCGGTCACCATGCGCACCCGGATGTGTCCGGCCTGGGCGCCGGCCACGGCCGCCTTGGCCTCATCACGGGGCGGGTCGACCATGGCGACGAGGCTGGTCATCCGCAGCCCGGTGACGTACGCGAGCAGGTCGCCCTCCGGGTCGAAGGCGGCCGGGTCCAGATCACGGGTGGCCCCGGCCATCACCCGGTACCCCTCGGCGCCCATCCGCTCGGTCTGCGCCTCGGCGCGCGCCGCCAGTTCGGCGTCCCAGGGTCTGGTCCCGTCCGCCGCGAGCGCGGTGGCGGCCCGTTCCACCATCGCCGGGACGGCACCCTTGACGAAGCACCGCACGACCTCCCGCCCGGAGTCGTCGACCGCCGCGTTGAAGGTGGCCATCAGCTTGTAGCCGGGGTCGAACGGCAGCGTGGCCAGCCTGGGGAGCGACTCCCTGGTGCCCTCGATGTCCAGTCCTGCCTTGTGCGCGAGCACCAGCAGCGCGCCCTCGGTGGGGTCGCCCACGACCCGGCCGTCCACCAGCTTCGCGTCGCTGGCCACCAGGTACGGCAGGATCGCGTCCTCGATGTCGGTGGCGGAGCCCGCGGAGTGGTGGATCTTCCCGGCGAGCTCGTAGCCCGTGCCCGAGACCGTGTACCTGTCGGTGGGGGTCACCACCTCGACGGCGGTCATCTGGTTCATCGTCAGGGTGCCGGTCTTGTCCGAGTTGATCGCCGACGTGAACGCCAGGGTCTCCACCGACGGCAGTTCCTTGACGATGGCGTTCCGCTCCGCCAGGTTGAGGCTGCCGACCGACAGGATGGCCTGGGTGACGGTGGGCAGGGCCTCGGGGATGGCGGCGATGGCCAGCGAGACGGCGCTGACGAACAGCGCGTCCCAGGCCTGGTCCCGCTGCCGTCCCAGGGCGAACATCACGATCATGGTCAGGCCCGCGGCGGCCGTGATCCACAGGGTCAGGGTGTCGAGCTCCCTGGTGAGCGGCGGCACCTCCTTCTCGGTGGCGGACAGCATCCCGGAGATCTTGCCGAGCTCGGTGCCGGCGCCGGTCGCCGTGACCACGACCACGCCGCTGCCGTGCGTGACCGGGGTGTTCATGAACGCCATGTTGGTCTGGTCGCCGGGCGCCGGAAGGGGGCCCGCCAGCGTACCGGTGTCCTTCGCGGCGGGAACGCTCTCGCCGGTCAGCGCCGATTCGTCGATCTGCAGGGCGCTGGCCCTGATGATGCGTCCGTCCGCCGCCACCTGGTCCCCTGCGGCGATGAGCACGACGTCGCCGACGACCAGCTCCTCGGCGGGGATCTCGGCCTCCGTCCCGTCCCTGCGTACCCGCGCCGTCGCCTTCATCATCGACTGCAGCGCGTTCATCGCGCTCTCGGCCTTGCCCTCCTGGCGCAGTCCGATGACCGCGTTCAGCAGGGTCAGGACGAGCAGCAGGACGGCGGTGGTCCACTCCTGGATGAGGAGCGAGACGACCGCGGCGGCCACGAGGACGATCTGCATGTAACTGCGGTACTGCCGCAGGAACCGGAGCCAGGCGGGGGTGCGCTTCTCCTCGGGCAGCGCGTTCGGGCCGTGGGCGGCCAGCAGGTCCGCCGCCCGTGCGCCGGAGAGACCGACCGTGGGATCGACGTCGAACGCCGCCGCCACCTCATCGGGCGACCGCGTGTACCAGAGGTCCTGCGGAGCGCGGGGCTGTCGTCCCGCGGAATCCGACCGCACTGTCATCGTCGCCTCCGGTTCGTGGCCGCGATTCCCCTTCCAGACCTTCCTCTAGACCTTCCTCCCCTTCTTTCCCTTCCGCCCCTTCTTCCCCTTCTTCCGCCGCCCGCCGCTGTGGGCGGCGGGCGGGTGCCCGGCGGCGTAGGGATCGGCCGGGACGCCGGCGGGAGCCTCCCGCTCCAGCTCCCCCCGGGCGACGAGCAGGTCTCTGCGCGCATCTTCCCCGACATCGGGGAACTGCGGGTCGATGTCCATCAGGGTGTGGGCGAGGACCGCCGCCGCGCAGATCCGCGCGAACCACTTGCGGTCCGCGGGCACGACGTACCACGGCGCCCACGTGGTGCTCGTGGCCGACAGCATCTCCGAGAACGCGTCCTGGTAGTCGTCCCAGTGGCGGCGCTCCCGGACGTCCGCCGCGGAGAACTTCCAGTTCTTCTCCGGCAGGTCGATCCGTTTCAGGAAGCGGGTGCGCTGCTCCTCCTTGGACAGGTTCAGGAAGATCTTGACCACTTTGAACCCGTTGTCGGTGAGGTAGTGCTCCCAGCGGTTGATCTCCCGGTAGCGCCGGTCCCACAGGTCCGGGCCGCCCCCTTCGTCCGGAAGTTTCTGCCGGGCGAGGACCTCGGGGTGGACCCGCACGACGAGGACCTCCTCGTAGTGCGAACGGTTGAAGATGGCGATCTCGCCCCGGCCGGGCAACCGCTGCGCGTAGCGCCACAGGTAGTCGTGGTCGAGTTCCTCGCTGGAGGGCACCTTGAAGCTGCTGACCCGTACGCCCTGGGGGTTGACGCCGCTCATCACGTGGCGGATGGTTCCGTCCTTGCCGCCGGCGTCCAGCGCCTGGAGACAGAGCAGTACGCCGAACGTGTCCTGGGCGGCCAGCCGCTCCTGGTACTCGGACAGCAGGGACACCCCGGTCCGCAGCAGCTCGATCCCGTCCTGCTTCTTCATGCCGGCCTTGTAACGGGGATCGAAGTCCCGGTCCAGGCGTACCTTCGACCCCGGCTCCACCCGCAGGGCCTCGATGAAATCGGCGATGCGTTCGGCTCTGTCGTCGGCCATCGGCTACCACCCCTTCGCTGGTCCCGGGGCGATCGCCCCTCCGTCGCCGGTGGCCTCGTCGGGGGCGGCGCGGCATGCGGCGTCGAGTGTCCTGCGGCACCGGCGTTCGGCCAGGATCGGGATGTAGGCCCTGACCCTGGCCCGGTGGAACGAGTCGTACGCGGCCCGGACCGCGGCCTCGACGGTGACCGCGTCCACGGTTGGGTAGGCGGCCTTCAGACGCGCCACCAGGTCCCGCACGGCCACCGGTTCGTCCGGCGGTCCGGCCCGGGGGAGGCCCGGCGGGGCGGGAGCCCGTTCCCCGACCGTCATGGCCGCTGCACCGATTCCATGACCCACGACCTCCCGACCGCGGAAGCACGTGTCCCGCCCTCGACGCGAGGAGGATCCTCAGCGCTCATTGTCTGCTCGCCCCGACAAGATCGCCCCCCGGGCCGGGCGCCCCGCGGACCGGGTACCTTATTGCACATCATGTGCAACTGGAACTGAGTAGCAAAAGAGGTCGGTGTGGGCGCTCCGGTGGTACTGGGCATCGAATCGTCGTGCGACGAGACGGGCGCGGGGATCGTGTCCGGCGGGCGGCTCCTCGCCCACGTCGTGGCGTCGAGCATGGACGAGCACGCCCGATTCGGCGGGGTGGTGCCGGAGATCGCCGCCCGGGCGCACCTCCAGTCGTTCGACCCGGTCGTCCGCGAGGCGCTCGACCGGGCGGGACTGGGGCTGCGCGAGATCGACGCCGTCGCGGTGACGACCGGCCCCGGCCTGTCGGGCGCGCTCCAGGTCGGTCTGGCCGGCGCCAAGGCACTGGCCTTCGCGGCCGACGTGCCGCTGTACGGGGTGCACCACCTGGCCGGGCACGTGGCCGCCGACACCCTGGAGCACGGTCCCCTGCCCGACCCGTGCGTGGTGCTGATCGTGTCCGGCGGGCACACGTCCCTGCTGCTGGTACGTGACCTGGTCCGTGATCCGATCCTGCACCTGGGCGACACCGTCGACGACGCGGCCGGCGAGTGCTTCGACAAGGTGGCCCGGGTGTTCGGGCTGCCCTACCCGGGCGGACCGGCGATCGACCGGGCCGCCCGTGCGGGGGACGGGCACGCCGTGGCCTTCCCCCGCCCGCTGACCGGACCGCGCGACGCCCCCTACGCCTTCTCCTTCTCCGGGCTGAAGACGGCCGCCGCCCGGTGGGCGGAGCGGCACCGCCTGCGGGGGGAGCCGATCCCGCTGGCCGACGGCGCGGCCTCCCTCCAGGAGGCCGTCGCGGACGTCCTCACCCGCAAGGCGCTGGCCGCCTGCCGGGAGTACGACGTGCGCACGCTCGTCGTGGTCGGGGGCGTGGCGGCCAACTCCCGCGTCCGGGCACTGGCGGAGGAACGGTGCGCGGCGGCCGGGGTCGAACTGCGGGTCCCGCCGCTGACGTTGTGCACCGACAACGGGGCGATGATCGCGGCCGTCGGCGACCTGCTCGTCCGGGCGGGCGCGGACCCGGCGCGGCTGGACGTGTCGATCGACCCGTCCGCACCGCTGGAGTACGCCGCCCTGCACCCGACGGTCCACCGGCCCGCCGGCCCCGGCGCCCCGTCGGAGGCGCGGGTCACTGCTGCGCGAAGTGCTTCCTGAGCCAGGTGAGCAGGGCCGCGTAGGCAGGGGGCATGGCGCCGTCCGACTGCTCAAGGGCGGTCGTGCGGTCGCCGTCCTCCACCGTGATCGAGTAGCTCATGGCGTCGCGGGCCCGGTCGTCCTGCTCCTGCCCGGACATCGAGACGGCCGCCGCCACCAGCCGGGCCGGCTCGGCCGCGGCGTCCTCGGGCAGGGTGGCCGTCTCCAGCACCTGGGGCGGGCGGGGGACGCCCCTGATCGGGACTTCCACTTCCTGCCAGGCCGACAGCACCGCCGACTGCTTGGTGCCGCCGGTGCCGAACAGTTCCCCGGCCTTCTGGAACGTCGTGCTCGCGAAGTCCTCGAACTGGTCATGTGCGCCGGTGGCCTTGAGTGATGCGTACCAGATGCTGCCGGAGGCCTCCCATGCGAATCCGCCGATGTGCGAGGCCGTCAGGAAGAACGCCTTGTCGGGAATTCCGGAGTTGAAGTGCACCCCGGCGAAGTCTCCGGGCTTGGTGTCGGGCAGGTGGATGAACTTGCTCACGCGGTCGGGTTGGGGGCTTCCCGAACTGGGGATTGTTGTACGCGTGCCCCGGGTTCTTCATGGACCGCAGGGCGTCGTCGGCGATTCCCGGGGTCCATATGTCGGCCCCGATCCGGTTTCCGGCGGCGCAGTCACGCTGACATCACCTGTCTCCTGCGGTCCGTAGCGAGCGGCAAACGCAACACGAGGGACGACCGTTGCTCCGGAGGGCCGTCGGGACGGGGGCCCAGCGGTCGGACGGTCAGGCCGCGGGCTTGCCGGGCTGGTCGTGGGTGGAGCAGTGGATGCCGCCGCCGCCCGAGGCGATGGTGTCGATCGGGACCTGAACGACGTCCCGCTTGGGGAAGTGCTCCCGCAGGATGCCGCGGGCCCGGTCGTCGGCCTGGCGGTCGCCGAACCTGGGCATGAACACCGCGTCGTTGGCGATGTAGAAGTTGGCGTAGGTGGAGACGAAGTCGTCGCCCCGGCCCGTGATCCTGTCGAGGTCGGGCTGGGGGAGGTCGATGACCTCGAAGCGCCGGCCCCGGGCGTCGGTCGCCCCGGACAGGACGGACTTCGCCTGGTCGGCGGAGCGGGACCAGGAGTCCGGCGGGGTGGAGGGGTGCGCGCGGTCCAGCAGGACCACACCGGGCGCGGTGAAGCGCACGAGGCTGTCCACGTGGGCGTCCGTGATGTCCTCACCCCGCACACCGGCCAGCCAGATCACCTTTTCCAGGCCCAGGGTCTGCTTGAGCTCGGCCTCGATGGTGTCCCGTGACTTCCCCTTGTTGCGGTTGTCGTTGACGATCGAACTCTCGGTGATCAGCAGGGTGCCCTCGCCGTCCGGCTCGAAGGAGCCGCCTTCGGCGACCAGGGGCGCCTGGGCGCGGGGGATCCCGTACTTGGCGAGCAGGTTGCGGCCGACCGCCCCGTCGTTCTTGTGCTCCTGCTTGTTGCCCCAGCCGTTGAAGTTGAAATCGACCCCGACGACCTTCCCGCCCTGTTCGACGAAGACGGGGACGATGTCGCGGGCCCAGAGGTCGTCGACCGCCAGCGGGATCACCTCGACGTCCTTGCCGCAGGCGCGCTGCGCCGCGTCCACCTGCTCGGGGCGGGCCATCATGACGACGGCCTCGTGCTGTCCGACGGCGCGGGCGATCCGCGCGATGTCCTCGCGTACGTAGGGCAGGTCCTGCCCCCACATCGAGGACAGCGCGGGCCAGGACATGAAGGTACGGGTGTGGCTCTCCCATTCGGCGCCGAGACGGCGCCCGCCGCCCGCGGAGGGGGAAGGGGAGGAAGCACCGGCGGCGCCGGCCTGGGATCCGGCCGCCGTGGGACCGCAGGCCGAGGCGCCGGCGATCGCCGCACCGATGCCGGCGAGGGTGCGAAGGGCGGTCCGGCGGGTGGGCGGCTGGAGGGGCACGGGGAACTCCGATCATGGGCCGGCGGATGCGCGGCATCGGCCGGGGGCGGGCGCAGTCGTCACCTGGACCGACAAAAAGGGCCTCAAGGACAAGGGTGAGCCATCCGCCTTGCGAACGGCCGGTCGACGCGAAGAGCGACGCGGCCTCGTACCGTCACTGTGGCACTGACTGGAAATTCAGTCAATTCTTTCCCCAAGGGAACCCAGGCGGCCGATTTCCACTCGGATCGCCTCGCGCAGCAGTCCGCGGGCGTGCTCCAGCGGGAGCAGGCCGCTGAGCCAGCGGGCGCTCAGCCCCTCCAGGAGGGCGGTCAGCCGCTCCGCCGCGGCCGTGACGGCGCCGGCCGGCGCGTCCGGGCACAGGGCGGCGAGGTGGCCGGCGACCTCCGCCACCCAGGCCGCGCCGGCCGCCGCGAGTTCCTCGCGCAACTCCGGATCGAAGACGGAGTGGGCTCGCAGCTCTCCCCAGGCGGTGCTGTTCTCCCGCACCTCGGGCACGTCCTGGAACTCCAGCAGCAGGGTCTGTTCCAGGAGCGTCCGTCGGTCGGGCGGGTGGGCCGCGGTCGGACCCTGCGCGGTGGCGGTGTAACGGTCCGCGCGGTCCCCGATGAACGCCAGGGCGTGCCGCAGGATGCCGGGCCGGTCCTTGAAGTGGTAGTACACCAGGCCGGTGGAGACCCCGGCCTCGGCCGCCAGGTCGGCCACCCGCAGCCCCCGGACGCCCTGGCGTGCGATGACCCGCGCGGCGCCCGTGAGGATGGCCCTCTTGTTGTCGGTCACTGCCCGATCCCTCCCTGTCGTGTTCGTGATCGTATGGGCGTACATTGACTGAAAGTTTAGTCAGCAGGCACGATGCGTGCAGTGTCATCCCCGCATCGAAAGAGCCCCCGCATGCTTGAGCGCCACCCCGACGCCCCATCCGGCACGGGCCCCCTGCCCGAGGCACTGGCCGCCGACGACCCCCGGCACATCGGCGGCTACCGCCTCCACGCCCGGCTCGGGTCCGGCGGCATGGGCGTGGTCTACCTGGCCTACACGCCCGGCGGCCGCCCCATCGCCCTGAAGGCCGTCCGCAGGGAGTTCGCGGCGGACCCCGAGTTCCGTGAACGGTTCGCCCGGGAAGTCGCCAGCGCCCGCCGCATCCACGGCCTCTTCACGGCCCAGGTGGTCGACTCCGGCGTCGACGACCACACGCCGTGGCTCGCCACGACCTACGTCGCGGGCCCCTCCCTGCAGGAGGTGGTGCGCCGGCACGGACCACTGCCGGTGCGCACGGTCCTCCTGCTCGTCGCGGGCATCGCCGAGGCGCTCCAGGTCATCCACGGGGCGGGCGTCGTCCACCGGGACCTCAAGCCCGCCAACGTGCTGATCGCGGGGGACGGTCCCCGGGTGATCGACTTCGGCATCGCGCGCGCGGCCGACGCCGTCGCCCTCACCGGCGCGGGCCTGCGGATCGGCACCGCCGCCTTCATGGCGCCCGAGCAGGCCCTGGGGCTGCCGGTGACCCCGGCCACCGATGTCTTCGCCCTCGGGGCGCTGGCGGCGTACGTGGCCGGCGGCAGCCCGCCCTTCGGCGAAGGGCCGGAGTCCGGGGCCCTGTACCGGGTGGTCCACGAGCATCCCGACCTCACGCGCATCCCCCGTGACCTGCACGACCTGGTCGCGTGGTGCCTGGCCAAGCGCCCCGAGGACCGCCCGGGCACCGCCGCGCTGATCGCCGCGGTGCACGCCCACCCCTCGGTGGGGCCGCGGCCGGAGTTCACCGACGGCTGGCTGCCCCGGCCCGTCCTGGACGAGGTCGGGGGGAGTGGAGCGGTGCGTCACGCCCCGACGGTCCTGGCCGCGCCCGCGCCCGGCGCCCCGGCGGTCGCGCCGCCCGCGCCGCCCGCCGCGTCACCGGCTCCGGGACCCGCTCCCGCGCCGGCGCCGACGCCCGGATCCGGCCGACGGGCCCGGGCGGGCGGGCGGCGGCGCGTACGTACGGTGCTGCCGGCGGTGGCCGCCACCCTCCTGGTCTGCGCCGGCGCCGTGTACTGCCTGGACGGCCCCGCCCGCGAGGGCGCGGACGGCTCCGCGGCCGCCGAGGCCCCCGCCTACCGCCCCGGCTACGCCAGGACGGAGCTCACCTCCCCGGACGCGGGCTACGAGTTCGACCTGACCTCGGGCAAGGTCGCGGCGGCGACGACGGTGGACTGGTACCTCGCGCGGGAGGGCCGGGGGTTCGTGCCGTCGGAGGAGTCGGACTCCTTCGTGTCCGCCAGCGGGGAGCTGACGGCCGAGGACTGCGTCCACGGCATCGAGGCGAAGCCGGCCGCCGCACTGCCCTTCGAAGCCCTCACCGACCAGCGCCCCTTCTGCGTGAGCAGTCCGGACCGGAGCAAGGTCGCGATCGTGCGGCTGGTCGCGGCGGCCGCGGACGGCGCCGTCACGATCGTCGTGGACCAGTACCTGAGGAACTGACATCCGTGCCGAACCGGGCCGGAGGGCCCGAGCGGCCCCGCGACAGGGCTTGACTGAATTTTCAGTCAAGGTCAGGATGTCGCCACATCCCACTCCTTCCCCTCAGGGAGAGCCGCCCATGGACATGTCCCGAACCACCCGCCGCCAGGTGCTCCGGCTCGGAGCGGCGGCCCTGCCGCTCGCCGCCCTCGCGTCGGGCCTGCCCTCCGTCGCACGGGCGGCCACCGCCCCCGCCGGAGCCCTCCGGATGCCGGAGGAGACCGACCGCCACGTCCGCACCTACATGGCCTGGCCCGCGCTCTCCTCGGTCTGGGGCGGCAAGCTCGACGCGGTACGGGGCGACATCGCGGAGGTGGCGTACGCGATCTCGCGCTTCGAACCGGTCGTGATGCTGGCCCGCCCCGCTCAGGCCGCGGACGCCCGCTACCGCTGCGGACGCGGTGCCCAGTACGCCATCGACGTCATCGAGATCGCCGTCGACGACCTGTGGATCCGCGACTTCGGCCCCACCTTCGTCGTGGGCCCCGGCGCGATCGCGGGGGTGGACACCAATTTCAACGGCTGGGGCAAGACCGGCACCAAGTACGCCCAGCCGTTCGCCAACGACGCGGCGGCGGCCGGAATCCTCCTCAACGAGTACGGGGTGCCCCGGATCGCGGCCGGGTTCGTCGGCGAGGGCGGCTCGCTGGAGGCCGACGGCGAGGGGACCCTGCTGGCCACCGTCAGCTCGCTGGTGAACGCCAACCGGAACCCGGGCATGGACCAGGACCAGGTCGAACAGGCCCTGAAACCGGCACTCGGCATCGACAAGGTCATCTGGGTGCCCGGACTGGCCGGGCAGGACATCACCGACTGCCACATCGACTGCCTCGCCCGTTTCGCGGGCCCGGGGCGGGTCGTCCTGGACAAGCCGGGAGCCGGTACGGACCCCAGGTGGATCGCCGTCTACGAGGAGACCCGGCGGATCCTGGAGGGCGCCACCGACGCCCGCGGCCGCCGCCTCGCGATCACGGAGCTCCCGGGGCCCGCCCGCATCCCGGGCAAGGGTGACGAGTTCCTGTCCAGCTACACCAACTACTACACCGCGAACGGCGCGGTCATCGCCCCGCGGTTCGGCGACGCCGCCGCCGACGGTCTCGCGTACTCCATCCTGCAGGCCGCCTACCCCGACCGGCAGGTGGTCCAGGTCCGCATCGACAACATCGCCTCCGGCGGCGGTGGCATCCACTGCGCCACGCAGTCGCACCCGGCCGTGCCCCCGGCCGTCTGATGGCCGCCGGGCCCCGGGGGCGGGGCGGCGGGGCCCCGGCCGCCGTGCGGGCGCCGTCCGCCCCCGAGGCCCGTACGCCGGGTGACGGGGCGCCTACGGCCGGCCCCGAACGCCCCGGTAAAGTTCCGGCCATGGCGTCTCGCAGCACTCAGATCCTCGAAGCGGCCGCACGGGTGATCGCCCGGCGCGGGGTCCGCGGGCTGCGCGTGGAGGAACTCGCCGCGGAGGCCGGTGTCTCCACCGCGCTGATCTACTACCACTTCAAGGACCGCACCGGGGTCCTGCGCCAGACCCTCGAATTCATCAACGACCGTGCGGAGCGCTACACCACCGACCGCGATCCGGACGCCCCGCGGCTCTCCCCCCGGGAAGAGCTGGAGGAAACCCTGCTGCTGGAGCTCCAGGACACCGTGGAGGTCCGGGAGAACAGCTCGGTCTGGGGTGAACTGCGGGCCAGCGCCGTCTTCGACGAGGTACTGCGCGAGGACCTCGCCCGCGCCACCCTCGTGTGGGTCCAGGAGGTCGCCGCGCTGCTGGGCCAGGTCCAGCCGATGGCGCCCGCCTCGTCGCTCGCCGCCGCGGCCGAACGGCTCACCGCCCTGCTCGAAGGGCTCAGCATGCGCTGGCTCTCCGGTGGCGTGCGGATCGACCACGCGCAGGAGCTCCTGCGCTCCTCCATCGACGCCGAACTCGACGGCCTCCGGCAGAACTGACGTACCCGCCTCCGCCCTGCGGAAGGCCGGGAGTTTGCGTCGCCCTGTCCATTGACTGAATTTTCAGTCAATGGAAGAGTGGAGGCATCGAGCCGCCGGCCCACGAGGCCGCCGCGACCCTCGGCCTCCTCGTCTCGTCACTCCAAGATCCCGACTCTCCGCAGGCGTGCACCCCTGGGCGGTGCACCCGCGGCCCGGTCGGTCCCGGTGGCCGCCGCATCCGTCTTCCGGGAGCAGGAACGTTCATGAAGGTCTGCCCGCAGGCCCCGGTCGGAACCCTCGTCCCTGCCACCGCTTGACTGAATTTTCAGTCGGGTGGAACACTCCGTCAACGAAAGAAATGAGCCGCCAGATGTCTGGATACCGTATGCCTGCCGAGTGGTCCGAGCACGAGGGCTGCCTGATGGCCTGGCCGGTCCGCGAGGACCTGTGGGGGAGCGTGCTGGACGAGGTGAAGGAGGAGTACGCCAACGTCGCCCGTGCCATCGCGGCCTTCGAGCCCGTCACGATGGTCGCCCCGCCCGGCCACGGCGACGACGCCCGCGCCCACTGCGGGGACGCCGCCGACGTCACCGTCATCGAGCTGCCGGTCGACGACTCCTGGTTCCGCGACTCCGCCCCGCTCTTCGTGCTCGACGACGACGGCAACCGCGCCGGCGTGGACTTCCGCTTCAACGCCTGGGGCCGCAAGCACCACCCGTTCGACGCCGACGACCGGATCAGCGCCCTGCTGCTGGAGCGCCTCGGGGCCGACCGCCACGCCTCCGACATGATCCTCGAAGGCGGAGCGATCACCGTGGACGGGGAGGGCACGCTGATCACCACCGAACAGTGCCTGCTGCACCCCAACCGCAACCCCGGCATGACCCGCGACGGGATCGAGGCCGAACTGAAGGCCAGGCTCGGGGTCACCAAGGTCATCTGGCTGCCGTACGGCGGCCTGCTCGACACCGAGACGGACGGCCACGTCGACGGCGTCTGCGCCTTCGCCGCGCCCGGCACGGTCGTCGTCTCCCTGCCCTCCGACCCCACCCACCCCGACTACGCCCGGATGCGCGCCAACCGCGCGGTGCTGGAAGCCTCCACCGACGCCCGCGGCCGCCGGCTGGAGATCGTCGACGTGCCCCAGACGGCCTTCGCCGACCTCGCCGACCTCGCCGACGGCGAGATCGAGGTCTCCTACCTGAACTACTACGTCGCCAACGGCGGCGTGGTCGTCCCCGTGGCCGGACTGCAGCAGGACGAGGACGCCCTCGCGGTCATCGCCTCCGCCCACCCCGGCCGCAAGGTCGTCGGTGTACGGGCGCTCGCCATCGCCTTCGGCGGCGGCGGGGTGCACTGCATCACCCAGCAGATCCCCGCGCCCCGACGCCCGGCCGCCGCTTCCTGACCAGGCGCCGAACGCTCCCGGCGGACCGCCCCGGCGGTCCGCCCACTCCTCCCCCCGCCCCCCTCACGGACCAGAGAGCGTGACGATGACCAGCTCCCCACCCCGCGCGAGCAGACGGCCGTACCGTCTGTCCTCCCGCCTCGCGGCCCTCCCCGCCGCGACCGCCGTCCTGGCCTCCCTCGCCCTGCTCGCGGCCTGTGCGGGGCCGCCCAAGGGAGGGGGTGGCGCCGTCTCGGACACCCACCTCTCCGCGTCCACCCCGCCGGCCCGGGGCGAGATCGACTCGTTCAGCTGGGCCGTGTACGCGGAGCCGCCCACCCTCGACTACACGGTGGCCTTCGACTACCCGCAGAACACCATCCTGTCCAACGTGTGCGAGAGCCTGATGCGCTGGACCCCGGCCCTCACCACCGAGCCCGGTCTCGCCGAGAAGGCGTCCAACCCGGACCCCACCACCTGGGTGTACGACCTGCGCCCCGGCGTGCGCTTCCACGACGGCAAGGAGATGACCGCCGACGACGTGGTGTTCAGCCTCGGCCGTCAGATGGACCCCGACAACGCCGCCGCCTGGGCCCAGGTCTTCCAGAACGTCTCCGCGGTCACCAAGACCGGCCCGCTCCAGGTCACCGTCACCCTCAAGAAGCCCGACTCCCAGTTCCCCCAGTACATGGCCTCGGCCGCCGGAGTGGTCGCCTCCAAGGCCGGCGTCGAGGCGGCGGGCAAGGACTACGGCACCACCGGCGGCCTCGCCTGCACCGGCCCCTTCCAGCTCGGCACCTGGAACAAGGGCCAGTCGATCGAACTCGACCGCTTCGACGACTACTGGGGCACGAAGGCCAAGGCGAAGAAGGCCGTATTCCGCATCCTCACCGACCCCTCCGCCCGCACCAACGCCATGCTCAGCGGCGAGGTCGACGGCGGCTACCTGATCCCCACCGAGAGCTACGCCCGGCTGCGCGCCGGCGGCGCCGGCACCCTCTACTTCGGCGAGGGCCTCAGCACCGTCAACGTCAACATCACCAACATGCAGGGCCCCCTCGGAGACGTCCGCGTACGCCAGGCGCTGTCCCTGGCCCTGGACCGCAGCGGATTCGTCAGGGCCGGACTCGCCGGCGCCGGCACGGTCACCGGCTCCCTCACCACCCGGGCCGCCTGGGCCGCCGCCCCCGAGGCCACCCGGAAGACCGCCTTCGACGGACTGCCGCCCACCGGCCAGGACATCGAGCGGGCCAAGGCCCTGGTCAAGGAGGCCGGAGCCACCGGCAGGACCCTGACCATGGCCACCAGCTCCATAGGCCAGGACGTCTCCCTCCTCGCCACCGCGGTCCAGGCGGCGGGCAACCGCATCGGCCTCGACGTCCGCCTCAAGACCATCGCGCCCAACGCCTTCACCGCGCTGTTCACCGACCCCGGGGCGCGCGAGGGCATCGACATGTTCCCGCTCACCTACTACGACTCCATCACCGACCCCCTCGACCTGCTGTCGAACTTCAAGACCGGCGCCTACATGAACTTCGCCGGCTACAGCGACCCCGAGTACGACAAGCTCGTCGAGCAGGCCGCCGCCACCTACCCCGTCGAGGAACGGACGGCCGTCGAGGCCAAGCTCCAGAAGCACGCCGCCGGGCAACTGCTGTGGATCCCCGTCGCCGAATGGCCGACCGCGATGTTCCAGGGCAAGCGCATCACCGGAGCGCCCACGACGATCTCGTACATGTACCACCCGTGGGCCGCCGCCGTGGGGGCCGCACAGTGAACTTCGTCCGATTCGCCGCACGCCGGGTGGCGGAGATGGCCGCCACCCTGCTCGTCGCCTCGTTCGTGGTCTTCGGGGCCATGTACCTGGCGCCGGGCAGCCCGGCGAGCTTCCTGCTCGCCGGCCGGTCGGCCTCACCCGAGGCCCTCGCCTCCATCAACGCCCAGTACCACCTGGACGACCCCTTCCTCGTACGCTACTTCCGCTGGCTCGGCGACGTGCTGCAGGGCGACTTCGGGCGCTCGATCACCTACCGCACCGACGTCTCGCGCCTCCTGGCGGACCGGCTCCCCGTGACGCTGTTCCTGATCGCCATGGCCCTCGCCGTGGTCGTCGTGGTCGGCCTGCTGCTCGGCCGGATCGCCGCCGTCCGGGGCGGCACCACCGACTCCGCCATCCTCGTCACCACCACGTTCGCCGTCGGCACCCCGTCCTTCGTCGCGGCGGTCCTGCTCCAGGGCCTCTTCGCCGTACGCCTCGGCTGGTTCCCCAGCAGCGGCGGCGGCGACGGCCTCGGCGACATGCTCTGGCACCTCACGCTCCCCGCGATCGCCCTGGCCCTCTACCTCGTCGGCATGCTCGCCCGGGTCACCCGCTCGGCGATGCTCGAAGCCCTCGACAGCGAACACGTCACCGTGGCCCGCAGCCGGGGGGTCCCCGAACGCCAGGTCATCCGCCGGCACGTCTTCCGCAACTCCCTCGGCACGGTCCTGACCACCGGCGGACTGATCGTCTCCACCCTGCTGGTGTGCACCATCCTGGTCGAGACCGCCTTCAGCATCGGCGGGATCGGCCAGCTCCTCGAACTGTCCACCACCACCAAGGACTTCCCGACCGTCCAGGCGATCTCCCTGATCATCGTCGCCCTCTTCATGATCGTGAACCTGATCGTGGACCTGCTGCTGCCCCTGGTCGACCCCCGGGTCACCCTCGGATCCCGGGAGGCCGCCGTATGACCGCCGTCCTGA
This sequence comes from Streptomyces lavendulae subsp. lavendulae, assembly GCF_002803845.1. Classification (GTDB taxonomy): domain Bacteria; phylum Actinomycetota; class Actinomycetes; order Streptomycetales; family Streptomycetaceae; genus Streptomyces; species Streptomyces lavendulae. Next base: position 7,073,337 of record NZ_CP024985.1, read on the forward strand.
CGCGCCGGCCGGGACTCTCCCGGATCCGCGCCACCGGTTCCCCGCTCCACCTCGTCTGCCTCGCCCTCGCCGCCCTCGTCGCGGTGGCCGCCGTACTCGCGCCCTGGGTGGTGCCCCACGACCCCAACGCCGTCGACCTGGGCAACGCCCTCGCCGGACCCTCCGCCGAGCACCCGCTCGGCATGGACGCCGCGGGCCGCGACACCCTCTCCCGGCTGCTGCTCGGCGCGCGCACCTCCCTCCTCGGCCCCCTGGGAGTCGTCGTCTTCTCCACCGTCGCCGGCATCGCCGTCGGCATGGCCGCCGCCTGGCGGGGCGGCTGGCTCGACTCCGTCCTGTCCCGCAGCACGGAGCTGGTCTTCGCCTTCCCCGGCATGCTGCTGGCCATCCTGATCATCTCGGTCCACGGCGAGGGCCTGCTCGCTCCGGTCATCGCGCTCGCCCTCGCCTACCTGCCCTACGTCAGCCGGCTGACCCGCTCGCTGGTGCTGGCCGAGCGCGCCCGCCCGTACGTCAGCGCCTACCGGGTCCAGGGCCACTCCGCCCTGCAGATCTGCCTGCGGCACGTCCTGCCCAACATCGCCCCCGTCGTCCTCGCCCAGTCCACCATCAACTTCGGCTACGCCCTGATGGACCTCGCGGGCCTGTCCTTCCTCGGACTCGGCGTCCCCGCCCTCACCCCCGACTGGGGCCGCATGGTCTTCGACGGGCAGACCGCCATCCAGGCCGGCTACCCGCTCTCGGCCGTACTGCCCTGTGTCTTCATCGTGCTGACCGTCGTCGCCTTCAACGTGGTGGGCGAGCGGTGGGCCGACCGTGTCTCCAGGAGGGCCCGATGAGGCCGACGCCCGCACTCGACGTCCGGGGTCTGAGGGTCACCCTGCCCGGCACCGCCCGACCCGTCCTCGACGGGGTCGACCTCACCGTCGGCGCCGGGGAGACCGTGGCCCTCGTGGGCGAGTCCGGTTCCGGCAAGAGCATCGCCTCCCGCAGCGCGCTGCGCCTGCTGCCGACGGGCGGGGTCGCCGAGGGCGAGGTACGGGTGGCGGGCGAGGACGTCCTCACCATGGACGCCGCCCGGCTGCGACAGGTCCGCGCCGGCACGGTGGCCATGGTCTTCCAGGACCCGTGCGCCGCCGTCAACCCGCTGCGCCGCATCGGTGACTTCCTGACCGAGGGCGTCACCCTCGCCGGGACCATGAGCCCCGCACGGGCCGCGGCCCGAGCGGTCGAACTCCTGGGCGCCGTAGGACTGGACGGGTCCGTCCTGCGCAAGTACCCCGGCCAGGTCTCCGGCGGCATGCTCCAGCGCGTCGTCATCGCGGCCGCCCTCATGGGCGACCCCGTGCTCCTGATGGCCGACGAGCCCACGACGGCCCTGGACGTCACCAGCCAGGCCGAGGTCATCGCCGTCCTGGCCACGCTCCGCGAACGCTTCGGCACCGGCTTGCTGTTCGTCACCCACGACCTGGACCTCGCCGCCGCCATCAGCGACCGCGTCTACGTCATGTACGCGGGACGGATCGCCGAGAGCGGCCCGGCCGAAGCCCTCTTCGCCCGCCCGAGGCACCCCTACACGGCGGCCCTGCTCGCCTCCACCCCGAGGATGGAGGGCCCCCGGGGCCGGCTCGCCGCCATCGACGGCCAACCGCCCGACCTGCGCGAGCCGTTGCGGGGCTGCGCGTTCGCCGCCCGCTGCCCCCTCGCCACGGAGGTCTGCGACGAGCGGGCCCCGCTGCCGTCCCCGGCCCCCGGCCGCCCGGACCACACCGCCGCCTGCCACCACAGCGACCTGCTCGAAGGGAGCGCCGTCGATGCCTGAGAACGTACTGGAGGTGACCGGACTGCGCCGCTCCTTCGGAGCCGTCCGCGCTGTGGACGAGGTGTCCTTCACCCTCCCCCAGGGGGGATCGCTGGGCATCGTCGGCGAGTCCGGCTCCGGCAAGACGACCACCGCCCGGATCGTCGTCGGCCTGGAGCGCGCCGACGAGGGCGAGATCCTGGTCCGGGGGCGGCCCCGGGGCGGGCCGCCGCGCGGCCGGACGGCGCGGCTGGCCCGCGCCCGTGAGATCCAGATGGTGTTCCAGGACCCGTACCTCTCCCTGGACCCGCGCACCAGCGTCGAGGCGGTCCTGCGCGAGACCCTGGGCCTGCACTTCCCCGGCCGCGACCACACCCCGCGGGTACGGGAACTGCTAGACCAGGTGGGCCTGGGCACCCGAGCCGCCGACGCGCTCCCGCGCCACCTCTCCGGCGGCCAGCGCCAGCGCGTCGCCATCGCCCGGGCCCTCGCCGTCGAACCGGCCGTGCTCATCCTGGACGAGGCGGTCGCCGCGCTCGACGTCTCCGTCCAGGCGCAGATCCTCAACCTGCTGGCCGACATCCGGGAACAGACGGGGATCGGCTTCCTCTTCATCACCCACGACCTCGGGGTCGTCCGGTGCGTCACCGACGAGATCGTCGTGATGCGGCACGGGGCCGTCGTCGAACAGGGGGCCACCGACGAGGTGCTCTCCTCACCGAGGCACCCCTACACCCGGCTGCTCCTGGAGTCCGTGCCCCGCCCGGGGTGGGATCCGCAGGCCATCGCCGCGGCCCGGCGGGCGCTGTAGGAGGCGCACCGGGGGAGCGGGCCCGCTCCCGGGCCGGGCCGCGCGTCCGGCCCGGTCGGACGCCGGGGTAGACGGCGGGTCAGACGCCGGCGGCGAGCGTACGGATCAGCGCGCGCAGCACCGGACCGGGGTCCACCTCGGAGCCGAGCGACTCCGCGGCGGCCAGGCCGTCCACGGCGGCGGCCACCGCCTCGCCCAGCGGGCGGGGGTCGACGCCCCCGCCCCGCTCGTCGGCCAGCACCGCGAACAGCGTGACGAAACAGGCCCGCCACCGGGAGTACTCGGCCTCCAGGCACTCCCGCACGCGCGCGTCGTTGAGGGCGTGCCAGTGCAACGCCGAATGGAGGTGGGAGAGTTCCGCGCCCTCGGGCCGGGTCAGCAGCTCCAGTACCCGCTCGGAACGCTGCGCGAACGAGCCCTCCCCGGAGACGGCCGCCTCCAGGGGGTGGATCCACTCCGGGCGGATGTCCGCGATGACCGCCAGGACGAGGTCGGTCCGGTCCTGGAAGTGGTAGTGGCACATCCCGTGCGACACGCCGCACAGCGCCGCCACGTTGCGGGTGGTGAAGCGTTCGCTCATGCCCCCGGCCAGGAGGGTCCGCGCGGCGGCGATCAGCCGCGCCCGGGTCTGCTCGCCCTTCGCGGAGACCCGGGGGCGTCCCGCGCGGACGGGGGGCGTGGTCGGGGCCGGGGAGCCCGGTGCGGAAGGTGCCATGGCGTCACTCTAACGAGGCTCCGGCACCCGACCTGGGGCTTTTCCCGATCCTCCGGAACGACCTTGTCCAAACTATTGACCGAGCGCTTGGCCAGTTTTACGTTTCCGGTCAACCCCGCTGCCAGGCGGGGGAGTTGGCACCCCCCAAGGAGACCCCCATGAGCGAACACGCCTTCCGCCCGCCCGCCCGGGGCATGGACCGGCGCCGGTTCCTGGCCGCCGCCGGTCTCACCGCCGCGGCCGGTGCGGCCGCCGCGCTGACCGCGGCCGACGGGCGGGCCTCGGCGGCCCCCCGCCCCGCCGCCGCGGGCGCGTTCAGCGTGCCGATCGAGGACGTCCGCCACACCCGCACCTGGATGGCCTGGCCGGACAGCACCTCCATCTGGGGCAGCAGCCTCAGCGGGGTCCAGTCGGACATCGCCCTGATCGCCCGCACCATCGCCAAGTACGAGCCGGTGTACATGTGCGCCAACTCCGGCAGCGCGGCCCGGGCCCGCTCGCTGTGCGGCTCGACGGTCACCGTCGTCACCACCGTCCCCGTGGACGACTGCTGGATGCGCGACAGCGGCCCGGTCTTCCGTACCGACGGGGCGGGCGGCCTGGACGCGGTCGGCCTGAACTTCAACGGCTGGGGCAACAAACAGACCCACTCCAAGGACGCCCTGGTCGCCGGGCGGATCGCCTCCTGCGTCGGCGTCCCGTTCACCGCCGCCGGCCTGGTGGGGGAGGGTGGCGCGGTCGAGCAGGACGGCGCCGGCACCCTGATGGCGACCCGCAGCAGCCTGGTGAACCGCAACCGCAACCCCAACAAGTCGCAGGCGCAGATCGAGGCCGCGCTGTGCGCCGCCTACGGCGCCTCCAACGTGATCTGGTTCGACGGGGTGACCGGCCAGGACATCACGGACGACCACGTCGACGCGACCTCGCGCTTCCTCGCTCCCGGCAAGGCCCTCGTCCAGATGCCGTTGGCCTCGGACAAGGACGTCTACGCCAAGGACGCGCGCCAGCAGTTCCAGATCCTGTCCGGGGCGACGACCGCGGGCGGTGCCCCGATCACCGCCGAGAAGCTCCAGGGCCCCGACTACAACCTGATCCGCTCCACCAACCGGGACTTCCTCGCCTCCTACGCCAACTACTACGTGTGCAACGGCGCCGTCATCAGCGGCCAGTTCGGCGACACCCAGGCCGACGCGGCCGCGCGGGCCACGCTGACGCGCCTGTTCCCCGGCCGCGTCGTCGAACGGCTCAACATCGACCGCCTCGGCACCGGCGGCGGCGGCATCCACTGCGTCACCCAGCAGCAGCCCGTGCCGTAACGGTCCCGCCGTCGAGCTGCTCGGCAGCCATATGACGGTGGCAGAATCCTTTTCTCACCCTCCGGGGCATACGGGTGATCTTGGTGGGTCCCTGCATTTTTCGGTGCCTATGATCCACCGTTGTGACAGAGAGTCAATACGCCCGGGTCGTCCAGGACTCGGCTGATGTGGTGATCCTCGGGGCCGGCCCGGCGGGCCTGGTGCTCGCCAACCTCTTACTCCGCAGCGGCATCGACTGCGTCGTCCTCGAACGCACCGGCCGTGACGACGTCCGGAACAGGGCGCGGGCCGGATTCCTCGCCGCGAACACCGTGCGGATCCTGGAGCGCAACGGTCTGGACGAGGGCCTGCGCCGACACGGACAGGAGCACGGCGTCTGCGAGTTCCGCACCGGGGACGGACGCTTCCGCCTCGACTACCGACGGCTCGGCCGGGGCGAGCCGCACACCGTCTATCCCCAGCACGAGCTGGTCGCCGACCTGCTGGCGCGGTTCCTGGACGCAGGAGGGCGGATCCGTTTCGCCACCGAAGCGGTCGCCGTCCACGACGCCGACGGCCCGACGCCCTCGGTGACCGTACGCGAGGAGGACGGGCGCCCCGGACGGTGGCGTGCCCGGTACGTCGCCGCCTGCGACGGCCGCCACGGCGCGGGGCGGCGCTCGCTCCCGCCCGGCGCGGTCCACCACCACCGCGACCACGGAGTGTCCTGGCTTGGCCTGCTCGCCGAGGCCCCGCCCAGCCTGGACGCCGTGGGCTACGCGCTCCACCCGCGCGGATTCGCCGGGCACATGGCCCGCTCGGCCGAGATCACCCGCTACTACCTGCAGTGCGCACCCGGGACCCGGGCCGACGCGTGGAGCGAGGAGCGGATCTGGGACGAACTCGACCTGCGCATGCGCGCGACCGAGTACGGACCCCTGCTGCGCGGCCCCGTCGTCCGGCGCACCGTCGTCGACCTGTGGTCCGACGTACTCGAACCGCTGCGGCACGGTTCGTTGTTCCTGGTGGGCGACGCCGCTGCCCTGATCAGCCCGTCCGCCGCCAAAGGCGCGAACCTCGCGGTGCTGGAAGCGGAGATCCTGGCCCACGCGCTGACCCGCGCCCTGGCGCACGGCGACCCCGACGCCCTCGACGGCTACTCGCAGCAGTGCCTGGTCCACATCTGGCGCGCGCAGGAGTTCTCGCACTGGATGATCGGCCTGCTGCACCAGACCCCGGACTCCGAGGACGCCCACCGCTTCCGGGAAGGGCTGCGCCACGCCAGGATCGCCGCGCTGCGCACCTCTGCCACCCAGCAGCACTGGTTCGCGGAGAACTACGTCGGCGTCTGACCGGCCCCTCCCCCCTCCTCCCCACATACGGACAGGGAATGCACTCCGAACATCCCTTCACGACGCCCACGCCCACCGTGACGGCGCACGCCGTCGACGACGCCGCGCGGCTCGGCGCGACGGCCGGATTCGTGCGCGAGCAGGAGACCTCCGTCCTGCTCTCGCGCGTGCTGCCCGGCCTCGACGGGCCCGAACTGCGGGCGCTGACGGACCGGTGCCGCTTCGCGCACGCCGCCGTGCTCGTGTTCCCGCCCGACGAGCACGCGCTGCGGGCCGAACTGGCCGCGTGCGGACTGCCCGCCGACGCGAAGGCGCAGCCCAGCGTCGTCGTCCGACGGCGCCTCGCCGCACGCCACCACCGGGACCCCGCCGATCTTGAGGTAAGGATTCTCCGCCCCGAGGTCCGGGGCCCCGCGGGGGAGCAGCGGGCCGTCGAGGTGTTCGCGCTGACCGTGCCACCCGGATCCGGGCTCTGCGGGATCGCCGCCGAAGAGCGGCGCGCGGACCACGAGGCGCACCTCGCCTTCGACGTCGCCCGGCCCGACCCGCTGGTGCTGCGCGGGCTGCTGGCGAGCTTCGCGCGGCACGGCGCGGCCGCCGACGGAGGCGGCTACAACCCCCACGAGGACGGCACGGTGTTCTACTTCGGGGCCCCGGCCGACACGAAGACGGAGTACCGGCGCGTGGAGCTGTACGCGAGCGGCGACCACCGGGACGTACTGGCCGATCACCTCGCCGGCCTCCCCGCCGCGCGGCCCGAACGGGCCCCGGACGCAACCCCGTCGGCGCAGGAACAGCCGGCGGAAACGCTCCTGCGGCTGCTGACCGGCGCCTGGACCACCCAGGCCCTGGCGACGTGCGCACGACTCCGGCTGGTGGAGGCCATGGACCGCCCCACCGGGACCGGTGTCCCGGAACTGGCCCGGTCCGTCGGCGCCCACCCGCAGAGCCTGGCGACACTGCTGCGCTACCTGGCCATGCTGGGCGTGGTCTCCGAGGACCCGGACGGCTTCCGCCCCACCGCCCTCGGCGCGCTCCTCGACGCCCGGGCCCCGGGCTCGATGCGCCCCCTGGCCCTGATGTACGGCGGCCCCTTCTACCAGTCCTTCGCCCACCTGACCCACACCGTACGCAGCGGGCGGCCCGGCTTCGAGCACCTCTACGGCGAGAACCACTTCGACCACTTCGCCCGCGACCCCGAACTCGCCGCCCTCTTCGACCAGTCCATGGCGTCGAGCGCCCCCATGTTCGATCCCCTCCCCTCCCACCCGGTCGTCACCGCGGCCGCGGCGGCCCCCGGCCGCCCCCGCACCGTCGTCGACATCGCCGGCGGCACCGGGGAACTCCTCGACCGCATCCTGACCGCCCACCCCACCCTGCGCGGCATCCTCCTCGAACGCCCCCAGGTCGTCGAAGCGGCACGTACGCGCCTGTCCGCCGGCGACGCCGGCGAACGTTGCGACTACCGGGCGGGCGACTTCGCGGACGTACCCGCCGACGGCGACGTCTATGTCCTGTCCCGCGTCCTGCACGACTGGGACGACGACCGGTGCCGCGCCATCCTGCGCCACTGCGCCGACGCCATGCCCCGGCACGCCGACCTCCTCGTCGTCGAACGCCTCCTGCCGGCCGACGGCGCCCCCTCGCTCGCCACCGCGTGGGACCTCCACATGATGTGCAACACCGGGGGCCGCGAGCGCACGGCCGACCACTACGCCCGGCTGCTCGGGGACTGCGGCCTCACCCTCGTCGGCAACACCCCGCTCGCCCTCGGCGCCCACACCCTCCACGCCCGCAGACCCTGACGCCCCGGCACGGGCCGACCGATCCGTTCCCCGTGCGCGTACATGCTGCCTGCGCCAGAATGGCGCGGGCAGTGCAGGCGGTCGGCGATCGTTGGGGGATGCATGGCGGAGAACGCGGTGGAGACGGTTGCCGGGGGGACCGGGGGCGCGGGCACCGGCGATGCGACCGGACGGCTGCCGGCGGTGCTGGCCGACGAGATGACGCGGGAACTGCGGCGCTGGCGCGTGGCCACGTTCAACTACGGGGTGACCTACTACCTCAGCAGGATCCTGCTGATCGCCGCGAGCGCGATCGTGGCGGCCGACCAGAACCTGGGCGGGGGCAAGGCGGCGTCGCTCATCGCCTGGGTGCCCATGCTGGCCCTCGTGGTCGCGGTGCTGACCGCCGTCGACACCTGGCTGAAACCGCAGCAGAAATGGCGGGGGTTCATGGAATCCCGCGACGCCCTGGCCGACTTGATGATCCAGGCCGGTGACGGCATGGCCCCGCGGGAAGTCCGTGAGAAGTTCCTCGAACTGCGCAAGCAGCACCGGGAACGGAACGTCTTCTGACGGTGGCGGTGCCGCGTCGCGGCCGCGTCGGTTCAGGCCGTCTGCCGCGAGGCGCGCCGTGCCATGGCGCGCCGCTCGGCGGCCTCGACGTCGAGCAGGCCCGACCGGTTGCCACCGCGTGCCAGGACGGCTTCGCGCACCAGGGCCAGGTAGAAGAGTGCCGGACCACAGGGCGTCCAGACCCGCCCCTCCTCCAGGAGGAAGTCGAGGACGCTGTCCGGGTCGGCGGGAACGAACCTGAACTGGTCGTGTTCCCACTTGTCTTCGACGCCCCTGCTGCGCCGCCGGGCCAGGTCGTCGGCCGTCAGCTCCGGGAGCACGGCGCGGTAGAAGGCCGCCCACTGGTGATTGCGCAGGTCCAGGGCGAAGGCGAGCAGTTCCAGTTCGACGGCGTCCTCGTCCTGGACGGACAGTTCCTCGCGCAGTGCGCGGCGGGCCACGGCATGGAGGCTGATCGGCGAACCGTCTTCCGGAACGTCGTGGATGGCCGCGAGCCCTTCGTTCACCGAGGAGTTCCAGCGCTCGGTGTTGTGACCGGCCACCGTGGCGCTGCGCCGGGCGAAGACCATCTGCCGGTCGGGTCCGGTCGTCACGGCCACGTTGACGCCGAAGCTGCAGGACAGGAAGGCGGGGGCCGTCACCGGGTCGGTGTTCTCCAGGTACTGCGTGCGCAGCGTGGCCGGTTCGCCCTCGCGCAACGGCGTGTCGAGGTTGACCGAGGTGGCCAGGAAGTCGAAGTAGTCGGCGTCGCACAGGCTCAGCTGGACCACCGGCGCCTCGTCCTCGTCGGTACGGGAGAGCACGATGTTCTCCAGCGCGAAGCGGGGGTTGTTCCACCGGTAGGGCTCACCCGCAGCCTGCCTGCGCTCCTCCTCCGCCTGGATCGCCTGGCGCCATCGCTGCACCTCCAGGGGCAGGGACACGCGACGGAGCCCGGGCTCGTACAGGACCTTCACGTTCTCCTCGAGGATCGGACGGGTGCCGTCCCCCTCGAAGACGTAACAGTCCGTGAGGAGATCCCCGACGAAGAATCCTTCTCGCTCCGACACCGAACCCCCTTGTTGCGAAGACCAGTTGCGTGCACCGGCTCACGCGTCGCATGGTGAGACGCCAGGTTGCCACATATCGCTCCGTCACGTACGCGGGGTTGCCGATCGGGCTTCGGGGAAAGAAGGTTGCGGATGGCGGACGTTCCGCACGACGGCGTCGTGGCCACCGTGGTCGTCGACCGGTACGAGGGTGACGCCCACCGTCGGCGCGACCGATCCCACCTCCGCCGCAGTGCGGACGAGTTCACCGAGCAGGCCAAGCGGCTCGGCTTCAACGCGCCGCCCGTACGGCTGGCCAGCGCGGAGGCCGCCGACGCCACCGGCCTGCCGCTGGAGCGCGGACGCGTCAGAGAGCTGGTGGCAAGACTGCGCGAGCAGCCGGCGGGACGCAAGATCCTCTACTGGACCGGTCACGGGGAGCGGATCGGGGGCACCTTCTACCTCGCCTGCCAGGACACCTATGCCGGTGGGTCCTTCGATCCCGCCCGGGCCGTCTCCACGTCCGACCTCGTCTCCTGGCTGGCCGAGGACGCGACGGACACGCTCTTGGTCCTGGACGCCTGCTTCGCCGGAACAGCGCTGGACGATGTGAACGCCCAGGTCAAGGCGGCCCGAGGGTGGGCGGGGGGTGGGGACGGCGGCGAAGCCGGATTCGCCGTGATCGCCACGGCCGAAGCGGACGAGGAGGCGACCGAGGGGCGGTGGGTCGGCTGCCTGGCGCGGGTGCTGGACACGCCCGACGCGCAGACGCGCGCGGTCCCGCTCTTCCACCGGGAGAACCCCGTGGTCACGTTCACGCATCTCATGCTGGCCGTGCGGGCCTCGATGGAGGGGCAGGTCCCCCAGTGGAACGAGGTGCGGGCCCTGCGCCCGGACTTCCTGCTGAATCCCTACTGTTCCGAGCGCGTGAAGCCGGCCCTGCGCTCCTTCGACGACGAGTCCTGGATCGGCGATGAATTCAGCGACGACGTGCTGCCGGTCTTCTCCGGAGCCGGAGAGGGGTGGCACCTGCGCGACTTCGCCGCCCGCGACCGCGTCCTCGGCGCCCTGGTCACGTGGATGGCGACCAGGAGCACGGGCCTGTTCGCCATCACCGGGTCCTCGGGCGCCGGCAAGTCCACGTTGCTGACGTATCTGGCCCACCTGACCACGCGCAGGTTCTCGGCCTCGCTGCCCGCCGACCGGCGGCCGCGGATCCAGCCCGAACTCTACTGCGTGCACGCCGCGCTGCACTGCCGCGGCAAGACCCTGGCGTCCCTCTGTGAGGAACTCGGCGAGCGGCTGGCCGGCTTGGGCCTGGAACGGGCCGGGCTCGTGCACGGAGCGCCGCACACCTACGTGGAGCAGATCGCCGCCCTCGCGCAGCGCAAGGGAAGCCTGACGCTGCTGTTCGACGGACTGGACGAGGCCGCCGCCGGACACGCGTTCGACATCGCCCGCGGTCTCATCAACCCGCTCGCCGGCTCCGAACTGGTGAAGGTGGTGGCCGCCACCCGCCCCAGCGCGCGCAGGAACCTGCCCGACGCCCTGCCGGCCGAAACCCTGCTGGAGGTCCTGCACTGCGAGGATCCGGTCGAGCTGGACCGGCTGGCAGAGACCGAAGGCGAGATCGCACTGCACGTCGAACACCTCCTCGGGCAGGCCAATTCCCCCTACCGGCTGGCCGAGGCCGAGGAGACGCGGCGTACCGTGGCCCGCCACATCGCCTCCCGCAGCAACGGCCTCTTCCTGGTCGCCACCCTGTGGGCACGCCGGCTCGCCCGGCTGACGACGCTGCCCCCGCCCGAGCAGCTGGACGACGAGTTACGTCACGGCATGGCAGCCCTCGACTCGCTGCTCAGCGACGAGCTCGCCCGGCTGGACCCGGCCGAACCCACACGCGTACGCGATCTGTTGCGCCCGCTGGCACTGGCCCAGGGCAACGGACTGCCCCAGCCCCGTGTCTGGCTGGCCATGGCCAACGCCGTGCGCTCCCCCGGCAGCAGGACGTACACCGAGGACGACCTCAGGCACGTGATCACCGTCGCCAGGGGCGTCGCCATCGCCCGGGACCACGAGTTCGGCACGGAGGTCCACCGGCTGCACCACGCCGGCTTCGGAGCCCACCTGCTCGGCGACGAGGCCCGGCAGCGCGGGCTCCACCGGAGTGTCGTCCTGGCAGTGCGGCCCGCTCACAGTGAGGGCTGGGCCACGGCCGACCCCTACGTGACGCACTACATCGCCGCGCACGCCGCACTCGCCGGCGACGCCACTCTGGAAGAGCTGACGAACGACTACCACTTCGCGGTCCACGCCTCGCCGGACATCCTGGAACCACTGGTCGCGGGCCGCCCGGCGATCGCGCCCCGGCCCGCGCTCTACCTGCAGGTCGCGGATCATTTCCGTACCCGTCCGACGGCCGTCGCACGGTGGGCCGTGCTGCGGGCGACCGCTGTGGCGACGTTTCCCGCCGACGTGCTGGACGGCATACCGCACCCTCCCGAGGTCTTCTGGGACGACGTGTGGAGCAGCGCGGACAGGCTTCCGCTGCAACGGACGTGGCCCGCCCCACCGGGCGGGGCGCTGGCGGTGCACTGGGAGGGGCACGGCAACGGGGTCATCCACGCGGCGGGCGTCGGAGTGGTCCGGTCCTGGACCGCTGACGGCCGGGAGATCCGGGGCCGCGACACCGGACCGGCGGGCTGGTCCGCGGCCGGCCGGCAACGAGGCCTGGCGGTGGCGGAAGGCGGCGCCAACCGGGTGATCGCGACCCACGACGGGCGGGCGCTGCGGCTCTGGCGCGGCGAGGAACGACAGCCCTTCGAGGAGTTGTACTGGGGAGGGTCACCCGATGCCGTCACCGCCATTTGGTGGAACGGCTCGGTGCACCTGGCAGCCGTGGAGGGCGGGCGGCTGTGGCTGTGGAAATGGGCCGGCCAGGGGCCGTACACCCGCGACCTGCTGCACGTGCGGGTGCTTCCCGCCGGGGTGACCTCCGTGGCGCTGCTCCCGCTGACCGAGGCCGTCGTGGTGGTCGCCGGGGGGCCGAGGGGACTGACCCTGCGCGCCGTTCCTTCGCGGGGCACCGTCACCACCGAGCCCCTGCACGGCGCGGCACCGCTGCTCGGCACCGGCCGGCCCGTGCACGCGGTGTCCGTGCTCGCCTCGGGAGACGGCCGGGGCGCCGTCCTCGCCGCTCTGGACGGCCGGGCGCTCTCCGTCTGGCGGATGCCGGACCCGCTGTTCGACGACGGGCGGGAACTCCTGCTCCACACGGACAGCGGGGGACAGGCGGTCAGCCTGGGCGAAAGCCCCTCGGGACTGCTCGTGGCGGTACGCGAGGGCTCCGAGGTACGGGTCTGGTCCGGCTCGGGAACCGAGTACGCACCCCTGCCGGGCACCAGCCACCACAAGTCGCTGGCGTACGACCCTTCGGGCACCGGCCGGCTGGCCGTGGCCGACGAGACCCGCGTCAGGGTGTGGGAGCCGCACGCCCCGCAGGAGCAGGGCACGCCCGCCGCCGTCCGCAGATGGCGCCGCGACCCCCGGGCGCAACCCCGGATGGAGGTGGCCGCGAACGCGGCCGGTGCGTTCCTGTTGTGCCGGAGCCAGGACTCGGACGTCCTGGTGAGCCTGCACGACGCGGCCGGCCCCCGGCTGACCGGCCCCGTGCTGAGCCATCCCCAGCCCATCACCGCGCTCGCCGCCCTGTCGTTCGGGGAGCAGTGGGTGGTGGCCGCCGTCGGACGCAGGATCGCCGTGGTGTGGACCCTCGGCCCGGGCCTGGGCGCCGTGACCGGAGAACGCCTCGATCTCGAGGGCGCCTGGGACGTCTCCGTACCCTCGATCGCCCTGCGCGCGGTGCCCGGTCAGCGCCTCGAACTGTTCTGGCCCTCAGGACAGGGCGTGGCGTGCTGGGAACGCGCCGCGGAGCCCGGGGCCGGCTGGAGCCGCGGGCCCACGCGGCCCATGGGCGCCTCGGGCAGCGTGCAGCGCGTCGCCGTGACCGGGACCCGGGAGGGGCGGTCCTGGCTCTCGGCCTGGGGCGGCGACGTGGTGCGGGTGTGGGACCTGGCCGCCGTCGGGGCCACACCCTTCACGGTGGACTCCGTCAAGGTCCGCGCGGTCGCCGCCGGCGTACTGCGCACCGGTCGGCGCACCGTCCCGCTCGTCGCCATCGCATCGGGCAACCAGGTGGAACTCGCCGAGTGCGAGGGCCGGTTCGTGACCACCACGCTCCTGCCGCCGCCCGGCGGCCCCCTCGACGGTCTCGCGCTGGTGGGCCCGGCGCACCGGCCCCTCCTGGCCGGCTGGCAGAACACCTCGGGCCGCCTCCACCTGTGGGACGTCAGCACGGAGCGGGCGCTTCCCGACCTCGAACACCGCGGATACGACACGTCGCAGGTGGCCTCCGTCTGCGGCGACGCGGGAATCACCCTCATGGTCAGGGGCGGGCCGGAGGTCGGGCTGCGCTGCGACCAGCTGCTGCTGGGCCGGCCGGGCCTGATCCGCCTCGGCGTGCCGGTCACCGAACCGAACTCTCCGTCCCCTTCACCCACCGAGGAGCACCTTTCGTGATAGACGACCTTGTCGTCGTCGTACCGGGCATCATGGGCACCGCACTCACCCGGGACGGCGTGGACGTCTGGAACCTGAGCCCGCAGACCATCGCCGGAATCCGGCGGCCCGGCAGGTTCCTGGAGCGGCTCCGCCTCCAGGAGGGGATCGGGAACGGGGACCCCGAGCCCCGGCACGCCTTGTCCCTCGGACCCCTGATCGAACGCCCGCGCGTGCTGCCGGGTCTCGTGTCGCACCTCGGCTACGGGGGACTGGCCGGGCGGCTGGGGATCGCACCGGAACAACTGGCGGTGTTCCGCTACGACTGGCGGCTCAGCAACCGCAATTCGGCGGAGAGGCTCAAGCGCTTCGTCGGAGACCGCCTGGACAGGTGGAGGTCCGGAGCGGATCCCCGGCGGTTCCCGGGGGCCCGGGACGCGAAGGCCGTCTTCGTCTGCCGCTCCATGGGCGGTCTGGTGGTGCAGTACTACGTGGAGGCGCTCGGGGGCCGTGAGGTGACGCGTGCCGTGGCTTCCCTCGGCACGCCGTATCTGGGCAGCGTGAAGACCCTGCGGTTCCTGCTGGGGGAGGGGCTGGGACCGCTGCCGGGCTCATGGCGGGACGCGCTGCGCGAGGTGTGCGCGACGTACCCGTCGCTGGGGCAGCTCCTGCCGGTCTACAAGGCGGTCGTGCTCGAAGACGAGCAGGGGGTCACCCACCTCGGTGGGGGCCCGCCGGTCGAGGGGATCGACACCGCCGTGGTGGACGACGCCTTCAGGTTCCGCCGGGACATCCAGACGGCCACCGTCGTGAACGAGGCCGAAGGGGCCCCGGCCTATGAGCTCGTTCCCCTGGGGGGTGCCACGCACCCCACCGCGCACAGCGTCTCCTTCGACGCCGCGGGCCGCCCGTGCTTCCACGACGACCTCCCCGGCGGACGTGGCCCGTGGCTGGGCGACGGCACCGTCCCCCAGCTCTCGGCCACCCCTCCCGAGCACCGCAGCACGGCGTCGACCATGTGGTTCCCGTACCGTCACGCCTCCCTCCTCGACGCCAAACCCGTGCAGTACCAGTTGCGGAACATCTGCAACGGCCTCGAACGCAGCCAATACCTGGCTCCGGAAGGGGAGATCGGGATCGAGCTCCCGGACACGGCCCTGGCCGGCGAGGCGATCGAGGTCTGGGCCGCGAACGCGGACAGCGCGATGGAACTGAGGGTCCGGCGGTTCGCGGACGACGGCCGGTGCGTCTCCGTCGACCCGATGCGGCCCACCGGTGACGGACGCTTCCGGGCGCAAGTGCGGGCGGAACCGGGGACGTGGATCCTGGAGGTGTCCTCACCCACGACGGGCTACGCGTGCCGGGACGCGGTACTGGTGATGGAGCGGACGTAGCCGACGCGGACGTAGCCGACGCGGTCGGGCGCCCGCGCTCGCGCTGTGGTGCGGCGGCCGGTCCGCCGCGCCGGGAATGCGTCCTTGCGTGCGGAGGAGTTCTCGTACCCGGCCCGCACCGGTGGCGCAAATGAATTACGGCGTGCGTGTCATGGTCGAATACCTTCGGGTGGCGCCCGTCTTGAATTGGTCATTCCGAATTGACCATTCCGCCAGAACGGTGGCTTGAACCCGGTAGGGGAGAGACCGAAAAGTGCGAGTGGCGATGCTCCGGCTCGGGATGCAGTCTCGTATATATGGGACTTTTCGGGGTGAATCATACGGTCTGGCGCCGAGATCGCCTCCGAGCGCTGTGAATTGAGTCACTCGCCTTCGGGGTCTCGTGGTCCGTCGCGCCAGCGGTTCTGGGGCTTGAATTAACCCTCGATGGATCGGCTAGGATGCGGCCCGGAAGTGGGGGACTTTCATATTTCGAGGCGGGAGAACTCGCGGAGCGAGTGCTCCCCGCTATTCGGAATGCAGCCTTCACATCCGTGTTCGAGAGTCATTCCGGGTGTCATCCGGAACCGATGACGGGGGTATTGATGAAGGCACGTACAGCATGGGTCCGCGCCGTCGGCGCGGCCCTGGGCGCGGGTGCTCTGGCCTGGATCGCGGTGGCGGGCGGAACCACCGGCGGGGCCGGCGCCGCGGACACCGCGGCGATGAAGGCGGTCGCCGAGGACGGCCCGGGGTACGCGATCGAGGACTTCGCCTACCCGAACGCGGACAAGGTCCTGGCCGAGCAGGGCATCACCCTCAAGCGGGGTGACGGACACATCGTCCTGGCGGACTGTGCGAGCGCGTCGGACCTGATGGAGGTCTGGTCGCGGGCCAAGGAGAAGGTCTGCTTCAAGGTCACCGGGGCCAAGGGCTACCTGGCCCTGGAGATTCCGGCGGTCTTCGCGGTGAAGGGCAACAACTACGCGGCCAAGGTCGACATGACGGTCGGCAGCGACGAGAAGACCTTCGAGGTCAACAAGAACGCCTGGACCCCGGTCGGCGAGAGCGCCGACGAGCAGGGTCGCGACTTCATGCTCATGGAGATCCGCACCACCAAGTGACCGGCGGCGCCCGTGGCGGGCGCCCGGCACCGCTTCCTCACACCGCCGGCCACCTGACCGGCCCACAGCCCGGGCGGGCGGACTCCGCACACGCGTAGAGGCCCCGCGAGCCCGAGCCCTAGCTCCGAAGGAACACGCATGTCCGCATCCCGTCCGCGCCCCGCGCGGATATCCGGCCTCCTGGCCGCCTCGGCCCTGATGTCGGTGGGTCTCTTCCCGGCCGCGTCCGCGCTGGCCACGACCGGCCCCGAGGCCACCGCCGGCCAGGCCCCGGCCCTGGTGAAACTGAACATCGGCGACGAGGAACACTCCCGCGCCTGTACCGGATCGCTGGTCGACCGCTTCTGGGTCATGACCGCCGCCAGCTGTTTCGCCGCCACTCCCGGCACCCCGGTCCCGGCCGGCAAGCCGGCCCTCAAGGCGAGCGCGGCCTTCGGCGACGGCCGGACCGTCGAGATCACCGAGATCGCCCCGCGGGACGACCGGGACCTGGCCCTGGTGCGCCTCGGCACCGCCGTCACGGGTGTCAAGCCCGCCGCCCTCGCCACCGCCGCCCCGACCACGGGAACCGAACTGACGGCGGCCGGATTCGGCCGGACGAAGACGGAGTGGGTGCCCGACAAGGCCCACACCGGAACCTTCACCGTCGGGACCGTCGCCGCCGGTACCGTGGCCCTCACCGGCAAGGGCACCGACGTCCTCTGCAAGGGCGACACCGGTGGCCCGCTCCTTGACGCCGCAGGCCGACTCGTCGCCGTCAACTCCCGCTCCTGGCAGGGTGGTTGCCTCGGCGTCGCGCCTTCCGAGACCCGCACGGGTGCCATCAGCAGCCGCGCCGACGACCTCGGGGACTGGGTCGCCTCCCGGACCCGTACGCCGAAGGAGTTCACCGACTTCAACGGCGACGGAAAGACCGACATGGCCCTGACGGGCGGCAACGGCTGGGACTGCCTGCCCGTGGCCGCGTCGAAGGGCGACGGCAAGGTCGATGTCACCTGCAACGGGGCCGGCTCCTGGGGCCACTGGGCCGCCACGCCCAACGCGAAGGTCGTCAAGGGCGACTTCAACGGTGACGGTAAGACGGACATGGCGCTGACGGGTGGTTCCGGTTGGGACTGCCTGCCGGTGGCGATGTCGAAGGGTGACGGTACTTTTGACGTCTCCTGCAATGCTCCGGGTGGTGCGTGGGGTTTCTGGGCTGCCACGGACAACGTGAAGGTCGTGACCGGTGACCTGAACGGTGACGGCAAGACGGACTTGGCCCTGACCGGCGGCAACAACTGGGACTGCCTGCCGGTGGCGATGTCGAAGGGTGACGGCACCTTCAACGTCACCTGCAACGCTCCGGGTGGCTCCTGGGGTCACTGGGCTGCCACGGCGAATGTGAAGGTCGTCAAGGGCGACTTCAACGCTGATGGCAAGACGGACATGGCGCTGACGGGTGGTTCCGGTTGGGACTGCCTGCCGGTGGCGATGTCGAAGGGTGACGGTACTTTTGACGTCTCCTGCAATGCTCCGGGTGGTGCGTGGGGTTTCTGGGCTGCCACGGACAACGTGAAGGTCGTGACCGGTGACCTGAACGGTGACGGCAAGACGGACTTGGCCCTGACCGGCGGCAACAACTGGGACTGCCTGCCGGTGGCGATGTCGAAGGGTGACGGCACCTTCAACGTCACCTGCAACGCTCCGGGTGGCTCCTGGGGTTACTGGGCTGCCACGGCGAATGTGAAGGTCGTGACGGGTGACCTGAACGGCGATGGCAAGGCCGACCTGGCGCTGACGGGTGGCAACGGCTGGGACTGCCTGCCGGTGGCGATGTCGAAGGGTGACGGTACTTTCGACGTCTCCTGCAAGGCTCCCGGTGGTGCGTGGGGTTCCTGGGCTGCCACGGACAACGTGAAGGTCGTGACCGGTGACCTCAACGGCGACGGCAAGGCCGACATGGCGCTCACGGGCGGCAACGAGTGGGACTGCCTGCCGGTGGCGACGTCGAAGGGTGACGGCACCTTCAACGTGACGTGCGAGGCGCCGAGCGGTGGCTACTGGGGCTTCTGGGCCCACACTCCGAATGTGACCGTGGTCTGACACATGTAGGAGGGGGCTGCCTCGACTCACCGAGGCAGCCCCCCTCGTGTCCACGATGCTCACCACGGGGGAGGTGGCAGGGTGCCGGGGTTACGGCAGTTCGATGGAGTTCCAGTCCCAGCCGGCGTTGGCGGGGACGGTGTAGCTGCTGGTGAAGGGCTGGATGTGGCCCGTGGTGTCGGCGAGGCCGGTGTACATCTTGATGGTGCCGTCGGTGAAGCGGTACATCATGGCCATGTCGGTGCGGCGGTCGCCGTTGAAGTCGCCGGAGATGAGCTTCATGGCGTTGCGGTCCCAGCTGTTGGCGGGGACGGTGTAGCCGGCGGTGAATTCGTCGAAGCCGCCGTCGGGCTTGGCGAGGGCGGTGTAGAAGCCGATGCGGCTGTCGCCGTGGTAGTAGGTCATGAGGGCGTCGGAGCGCCCGTCGCCGTTGGCGTCCCCGGCCTTGAGCTCGATGGAGTTCCAGTCCCAGCCGGCGTTGGCGGGGACGGTGTAGCTGCTGGTGAAGGGCTGGATGTGGCCCGTGGTGTCGGCGAGGCCGGTGTACATCTTGATGGTGCCGTCGGTGAAGCGGTACATCATGGCCATGTCGGTGCGGCGGTCGCCGTTGAAGTCGCCGGAGATGAGCTTCATGGCGTTGCGGTCCCAGCTGTTGGCGGGGACGGTGTAGCCGGCGGTGAATTCGTCGAAGCCGCCGTCGGGCTTGGCGAGGGCGCTGTAGAAGCCGATCCGGCTGTCGCCGTGGTAGTAGGTCATGACGGCGTCCGAGCGCCCGTCGCCGTTGGCGTCCCCGGCCTTGAGCTCGATGGAGTTCCAGTCCCAGCCGGCGTTGGCGGGGACGGTGTAGCTGCTGGTGAAGGGCTGGATGTGGCCCGTGGTGTCGGCGAGGCCGGTGTACATCTTGATGGTGCCGTCGGTGAAGCGGTACATCATGGCCATGTCGGTGCGGCGGTCGCCGTTGAAGTCGCCGGAGATGAGCTTCATGGCGTTGCGGTCCCAGCTGTTGGCGGGGACGGTGTAGCCGGCGGTGAATTCGTCGAAGCCGCCGTCGGGCTTGGCGAGGGCGCTGTAGAAGCCGATCCGGCTGTCGCCGTGGTAGTAGGTCATGACGGCGTCCGAGCGCCCGTCGCCGTTGACGTCCCGCTGCACTCCCGGCCGGACCGTGTCCCGGATCCAGCCGGCCAGGTCGTCGGTACGTGCGCCGATGGCGTCCGTACGGGTCTCGGCGGCCGGAGCGCCGAGGCAACCACCCTGCCAGGAGCGGGAGTTGATGCCGACCAGTTCGCCCGCGGAGTTGAGGAGCGGGCCGCCGGTGTCACCCTTGCAGATCGCGTCGGTGCCCTTCCCCCTCACTGCCAGGGTGGTGGCGCTGCCGGAGCCGACGGTGAAGGTTCCCGTGTGCGCCTTGTCCGGAACCCATTCGCCCTTGGTGCGGCCGAACCCGGCCGCCGTCAGCTCGGCACCGGCCGCGGGCGCGGCAGTGGCGAGGGATACGGACGTGACGGCGGCGACCGGCGTGGCCAGGCGCACCAGTGCAACGTCACGGTCGTCGCGCGGAGCGATCTCGGTGATCTCGACCGTGCTGCCGTCGCCGAGCGTCGCGGTGGCCTTCAGCGCGGGCTTGCCGGCCGGGACCGGGGTGCCGGGAGTGGCGGCGAAGCAGCTGGCGGCCGTCGCAATCCAGTTCTGGTCGACCAGAACACCTGTACAGGCGCGGGAGTTGGCCTCGTCGCCGATGTTCAGCCTGGCCAGGGCCGGGACCTGGCCGACGGTGACCTCCGGACCGGTGACGGCGGAGGCCGGGACGGAGGTGGCCAGACCCGCGGACACCGCGATGGCCGTGACGAGCAGGCCGCTGATCCGCGCCGGGCGCGGACGGGTTGCGAACATGTGCCTTCCTTAGGGATGGGCGGGAGGGACATCGCCCTCCCCCCGCGGCGCGCCTGGCGCCGCGGGGAGCCGGACCGGGTGTCGGAGAGTGCGTCAGGGCGCGCGTCAGAGGGTGCCGGCGAGCGTGATCGCGCCGAGCGTTCCGGTGACGTTCCGGGCGGCGACCGGCGCGGTCGGGCCCCAGGTGCGGTCGGTGTGGCGGATGGTGTGCACGATCCGGTCGTCGGTGGTCGTCACGGCCACCTGGAGCTCGCCGTCGACGGTGCCGGCGGCCACGGACCTGGCCGTCACGGTGCCGAGGTAGTCCTTCAGGTCACCGAAGGGCGCCCAGGTGGCGTTCCCGTAGCGGACGGAGTGGTACTGGCGGGTGCCGTTGTCGGTCGCGATGACGATGTGGGCGTCGCTGCCCGCACCGGCCATGGCCACGGAGGTGATCGGTCCGGTGGCGCCGGCCGCCCGGGCCACATCGCCCCAGGCGGTCCACTGCCCGTTGGTGTGACGGATGGAGTGGTACGCCTTGCCGCCGGTCACGGCCACGAGCTGCAGCTCGCCGCCGGCGCTGGCGGTGGCGACGGAGGTGACGGAGCCGATCGGGCCGACCGCGCCGGCGACGTCGCCGAACGGGGTCCAGGTGCCGTTCGCCCCGCTGCGGACGGTGTGGAACACCTTGCCGCCCGCGACGGCCACGACGTGCAGGTCGCTTCCGATCGACACGGTGGACACCTGCGTGATGTTGTTCAGCTCGCCGGCCGCGGTGTTCACGTCGCCGAACGCGCCCCATGTGCCGTCCGCCTTGCGGATGGTGTGCTGAAGACGGCCGTTGCCGCCGAGCGCCACCACGTGGGTGTCGCCGTTGATGCCGGCCACGGCGGCCGTGCGCACCCCGCCGATGTTCCCGGCCTTGGACTGGACGTCGGTGAAGCCCGTCCAGGAGCCGTCGGCCAGCCGGATGCCCTGGTACAGCGTGGAGCCGGCCTGGACCAGCGTCTCGGCCTTCCAGCCCGGGGTCAGGGCCCGCACCGACTGGATCCAGTCGGTCAGGTCGTCGGTGCGCGCGCCGATGGCGCCCGTACGGGTCTCCGTGGCCGGAGCGCCGAGGCAACCACCCTGCCAGGAGCGGGAGTTGATGCCGACCAGTTCGCCCGCGGAGTTGAGGAGCGGGCCGCCTGTGTCGCCCTTGCAGATCGCGTCGGTGCCCTTGCCGGCAATGGCGTAGGTGGTCGCGTCCGCGGTCGCGAGGGTGAAGGAACCGGTGTGGAGCTTGTCCGGGACCCATTCCGTCTTGGTGCGGCCGAACCCGGCCGCCGTCAGCTCGGCGCCCGCGGCCGGTGCGGCGGTGGCCCGCTTGACGCCCGCGATGCCGGTGGCCGGCGTGGCGAGGCGGGCGAGGACCAGGTCGCGGTCGGTGCGCGGCGCGAGGTCGACCACCTCGACGGCCCTGCCGTCGCTGAGGGTCGCGGTGCCCTTCAGCGCGGGCTTGCCGGCCGGCGCCGGGGTGCCGGGGGTGGCGGCGAAGCAGCTGCCCGCCGTGGCGACCCAGTTCTCGTCGACGAGGACGCCGGTGCAGCCACGGGAGTTGGCCTCGTCTCCGATGTCCAGCCTGACGACGGAGGAGAGCTGTCCGGCGGCGGCTTCGGGGCCGGTGAGGGCGAGGGCCGGGGTCGCGGAGATCAGGCCCGCGGAGACCGCCGTGGCGGACACGAGGAAACCGGTGATCCGCGGAGTGCGCGTACGGGAATCGGACATGGAGGTTCCTTCGAATGAGCGGATGCGTGGGAAATCGACCGGGGTGGCCGCCGTGAATTCGACCTCGGCCGCGCGCGAGGGCACCGCGACAGGTCGCGGGTGCGGTCGACACGGGACCGGATCCGGCGTGCGGAAAATGGGAAAGCGCATCCCGGCAAAGACCGATGCCGGGGCTGCCCGGCGTGTTACTTGGCGGTCCGGATTTCCAGGAGCATGAAATCGCGGCCCTGCTCGTCCGCGCTTTCGCCGACCGGGGTCCACGCGTTCTTGTTCACGTCGAAGGATTTCTCTTCGGCGCCCGTGGTCATGTCGACCTTGGCCGAGTAGCTGTTGCCCTTGACGGCGAACACCGCTGGAATCTCAAGGGTCAGGTATCCGGTCTTTCCGGTGACGCGGAAGCAGATCTTTTCGTTCGCGCGAGACCACACCTCCATCAGGTCGGTGGCGCTCGCGCAGTCCGCGAGGAGGATGTGGCCGTCACCGCGCTTCAGGGTGATGCCCCGCTCCGCGAGGATCTTGTCGGCGTTCGGGTAGCCGAAGTCCTCGATGGCGTAACCAGGGCCTTCGTCCGCGGTCGGCCTCATCGCGGAGCTGTCCGCCGAGGCCCCACCGATCCCGCCGGTGGTGATCGCGCACCACGCCAGGGCGCCCGCGCCCAGCGCCGCGCCCACCGTGCGGAGCATCGTCTTGCGTGCCTTCATCGCTGTCCTGTCGTCGGTTCGGGGAAAGCCCGAAGCATGTGTCAACGCGGAGGTGAAGGCTGCTGTCCAGCCGAAGGAAAATGAACCCGCACCAGGGTTCACCGCCCCGTGGAAGCCCCCCACTCCCCGAAAGAGCGTAACTGTAGGCCCGATGTGCCGGCTCCCCGCAAAGGGGCAGGGGCATGGCGGGTGGCGGAGAGATGGAGCACCGCCGGGCCTTCCGTATGGAAACACCAGAGCGTGAATCCAGTCAACGTGCGACGCGTGAGGTATGTCACGTCACTCGGGGGTTTCTCGTGTTGCCTGGACTTTTGAATTCCATTCCGCTTTTCCGGAGTATCGGATTCCATATTTGGCCGAGTCTGGAATAAGTGTCCTTATTTCGTCGAACGGGTTTTCAATACGGTGCCTTTCTGCGTAGGGTCACGATGCGCAGCCGCCCGTCCCGGCCTGACGTCCTTACGGGGCAGGGGACTTGGCCGCGGCCATCCCAACTCTCCGTCCGGCCCCGTCCGTCCGCCCGTGTGCGGACCGCCGGAGGCTGATCCCGAAGGGACCGTTTTGGACACCATCTTCTGGAGCAGGCGCCGGATCCTCGGCGCCGTCGCCGCCACTTCGGCCGTCGCGGCCACCTCCAGTCTCGTGCTCAACCCCCTGTCCGCGTGGGCCGATGACACCCCGCCGCCCGCGGGCGACCCGTTCCTGCTTCCGGACACCGAGCGGGCCAAGGTCGTCAAGGCCTGGATCCTGGGCGGCAGGGCCGTCCGCGCCGCCGCCGCGGCCGCGCTGACCGGCTCCGACGCCGACGTGCGCAACTTCCTCGACAACAAGCTGGCCGCCGAATCGGCGCAGGACAACCGTGTGGCGGTCATGAGCGGCCTGGCCGCGGCCGGCAAGGGGACCCGCCGGGAGGCCACCGCCGCGCTCAACAACGGCGACGCCTCCATCGCGGCGTTCCTCGGGGGCGGCTTCAAGGCCGCCATCATGGAGGACCTGCGGGTCGCCACCTCGACGGTGATGGCGGTGGGCGGCAAGGCCGTGAACCGTACGGGCAACGCCGCGCTGAACAACGGCGGCCAGCCCGCGCTGGAGGCGTTCCTGCTCGAAGGCCAGTACACGGCCCGGCTGGAGGACCTGCGCGTCGACGCCTCCAAGCTCATGGTCCAGGCGGGTCCTGAGGTGCAGAAGTACGCCAACCGGGCCCTGTCCGGCAGCCCCGACGACATCGTGTGGTTCCTGGAGACGGGGCAGCACATCGCGCGCGCCCGCGACCAGGAGCGCGTGAAGATCGAGGAGCTCGTCGCCGTCGTCCAGCGCGAGGGCAAGAACGCCGAGGCCAAGACCCAGCAGGCCGAGGAGTCCGCGGCCCGCGCCGTGGCCGCGGCCGCCAAGGCCAGGGAGGCGGCCGAGAAGGCCGCTGCCGAGGCCCAGGCCGCGCAGGACGACGTGGCCTCCGCCGGCCGGGCGGCCCGCAAGGCCGGTGATGCGGCGAAGGGCGCCGCCGACGCCTCCCGCGTCGCGATCAACGCCTCCCACGCCGCGGTCGAGGCCTCGCGCCGGGCCGCCTACGCCGCCGCGGCCGCGAGCCAGGCGGCGGCCAGTGCGGGTTCGGCCGCGGCCACGGCGTACCGGGCCGCGATCGCCGCGTCCAAGGACGCCGGCCAGACGGCCGCCGCCAAGGACGCCGCCGTCGCCGCTCGCAACGCCGCGGCCAAGGCACGTAGCGCCGCGGAGGCCGCCAACTACGCCGCCGACGCCTCGGCGGCCTCCGCCACGGCCGGCGCCGCCGCCGCTTCTGCGGCCCGCAACGCCTCCGCCGCCGCAAACGCCTCCTCGGCCGCCGCCTCCGCCGCGGGCGCGGCGCAGTCCGACGCCGCCGAGGCCAAGCGCCAGGCGCAGATCGCCAGTTCCAACGCCACCATCGCCACCAACGCCGCCGGCACGGCCCAGGCCCTGGCGAACGCCTCCGCCGCGGCCGCCCGTACCGCCCGGGACGCCGCCAACAGCGCCGCGGCACACGCCGACAAGGCCGCCGAGGCCGCGGAATGGGCCGTCAAGTACGCCGGCCAGGCCCTGGAGTACGCGAACAAGTCCACCGAGTTCGCCAACGAGGCCACCAAGGCCGCCAACAACGCCACCGAGGCCGTCAACAAGGCGATCGACGTGGAGAAGGCCGCCCGTGAGGCCGAGTGGCAGCGCCTGAACGAGGACACCCAGCGGGCCGTCGAGGAGATGCGCCTGATCGCCCAGATCGAGGCCAAGGAGAAGTCCGAGTACGAGCGCAAGCGGACCCAGGCCGAGCAGACCAGCCAGGCCACGAAGGACCTCGTCGCCCAGGCCGAATCCGCCCTCAAGGCGGGGAACACCGCCGCCGCCACCGCGCTCGGCCGCAAGGCGGCCCTGGCCCTGATGGAGTCCAAGGGCGGCTGGACCCAGGAGGCCGCCCGCTTCGCCCTCGCGGGTGCGGACGCCGAGATCCACGCCTGGATCGACGTCGACCGCCAGATCGCGCAGCGCCAGGACGACCGGGAGTCGACCCTCTTCCTCTCCCGCGTCTCCACTCCGAACGTGGCCTTCGGCGCCGCGGCGGCACTGGCGAGCAGCGAGCCGGACGCGGCCGGCACCTTCCTGAGCACGGGTGCCGTGCAGGCGGCCCAGATGGACAACCGCGTCGCCGTGGCCCGCGTCCTGAACGAGAGCCCCGGCGCGGCGGTGACCAAGGCGGCCAACGCCGCGCTGGACGCCGGGACGGCCCAGGCGCTGTACGACTTCCTCACCGGCGGCTTCGAGAAGGCGTTGCAGGAGGACGACGCGGTGGCCACCGCGACGCTCCTGCGGACCGGGGGACCGTACACCAAGGCCCACGCCCAGGTCGCGATGGAGGGACCGGCGTGGATCCGCCGCAACTTCATCGCCGGCATCCAGTACAAGAGCGCGCAGCTCGACGCCGACTCGGCCACCCACATCGCCGCCATGCAGGGCGCGATCGCCGCCGCCGCGAAGATCGCCCAGAAGGCGCAGGAGGACGCCAACCGGGCCCAGCAGGCGGCCGCCCTGGCCCGCAACGCCGCGGCCGAGGCGCAGCAGTGGGCGGACCAGGCGACGGCGTCGGCCCTGCAGGCCGAGACCTACGCCCAGCAGGCGAACACCCTGGCGAACAACGCCGAGCAGTCGGCGAAGAACGCGCAGGCCTCCGCGGACCAGGCGAGCCAGGCGGCCTCCAACGCCCGCCTCGCGGCCCGTTCGGCCAACTACTCGGCCAGCCGGGCCATCGAGTCCGCGCGCAGCGCGGTCGCCTCGGCCAACGCCGCCCAGGCCTCCGCCTCCGCCGCCCGGGCCTCGTCGCTCCAGGCCAACCAGGACGCCTCCACCGCCGCTGCCGCCGCCAGCCAGGCGTGGCAGATCGAGGGCGAGAAGCGCCGGACCGAAGCCGCCGCGGCGGCCAAGAAGGCGGCCGAGGAGGCCCAGGCGGCCAAGTCCTCGGGCCTCAACCAGTGCGACACGACCGCCTACGACTCGGTCAAGCCCGAGTCCGAGGTCGGGGACGCGAAGTGGTGGGCCGACTACCTCCACAAGGCCGGCATGTACGCCGGGCTCGCGGGCGCGGGCATCGGTCTCGTCGGAATCGGCGTGGGCCTGTTCTTCCCGCCCGCCGGCGCGGTCATCATGGCCGTGGGCCTGGGAGTCGGCATCGGCGCGGCCATCCTCGACGTGGGCAGCGCGGTCTTCTACGGGATCGGCTACGGCTGGTCGAGCGGCGAGTTCAAGCACCAGGCGGCCATCGCGGCCCTGAGCGTGGTCACCCTCGGCGCGTCCGGGGTGATCGGCGCGGCGGCGAAGGGCATCTCCAAGGGCGCCCACGTCGTGAGCCAGATATCCGAGGTCGCCCACGAGGCGGTCTCACCCATCGTCAGCTGGCTGGGATCCAAGTTCCACTGATCCCGCACGACGGGGCGGGCAGCGGCCACCGGCCGCCGCCCGCCCCACCGCCATGCCCGCTCCTCAGCCGCCTCCGCGGCGCCGGAGGCGGCCGACGGGCGCCGAGGCCAGGGCTCCGGCCCCTCCGACGGCTCCGCGCGGCGTTCGGGTCCAGCACGGGCACGTCCGCCACGGCCGGCGGCGTGCTGTGCACGGGCGCCCCGGAACGCGCATGTTCATCCGATCCTCCCAAGACCGGCCGATTTCCGGATAATGAGCGATCGGACGGGCAGGCGCACAGCCTCAGCAGTCTGCCGGCCCCCGCCGTTCGTCATGGCGGGCGTGCCGGCCGGTCGAGGAGGTGCGCCGTGTCCTGTCCGGCTCCGGCCGGGAGGATGCTGCCCGCCGGCCTGATCGCCCTGCCGGGTGTGTACCGGCCGCAGGCGGACACCCGGCTCCTCGCGGCGGCGCTCGACCACGAGGACCTGGGGCCCCGGACCCAGGTGCTGGAGATCGGTACGGGCACGGGCGCCCTGGCCCTGCACGCCGCGGGCCGCGGCGCGCGGGTCACGGCGGTCGACGTTTCCTGGCCGGCGGTGCTCACGGCACGCCTGAACGCCCTGCGCCGGCGACTGCCCCAGCGGGTGCTGCACGGACACTTCGCGGCGCGTGCCGCCCCGCTCCGCTTCGACCTGGTCCTCGCCCATCCGCCTTACGTCCCCGCCCCGCGGGCCCGACTGCCTTCCCACGGGCCGCAGCGCGCCTGGGACGCCGACCCTGACGGGCGCAGGGTCATCGACCGGATCTGCTTGGCCGCCCCCGCCCGGATCTGCTCGGCCGCCCCCGCCTCGCTGCGCCCCGGCGGCATCCTGCTGATGGTGCATTCGGGGATGTGCGGGGCCGAGGAGACCGTCGCCCGGCTGACCCGGGCGCGGCTGGCCGCCGAGATCACGGCGACGGCCTCCATACCGTGGGGCCCCGTACTGCGCTCCCGGCGGCCCTGGCTGGAACGCCAGGGGCCGGCGACCCGCGCCGAGCTATGGGAGGAACTGGTGATCATCCGTGCCCGGCACCTCTGACACAGCCGGTTCCGGCGCCCCGGACCCGGCGTACACCGCGGCTCCCGCCCGCCGGGTGTTCGTCGATGCGCGGGGCCCGGTCGTGGTGGAGGGTCCGATCGAGATCGTCCTGGAGACCGGGACGGTCGTCCGGTCCGACCGCTTCATGGTCGCGGTGTGCACCTGCCGCCGCAGCCGTACGTACCCGTGGTGCGACACCAGCCACCGCCGCCGCGCGCGGACCGTCCCGCCGCCCGAGGACAGGAACCCGTGAGGGCCACCAGCAGGGCGAACCGGTCCATCCCGGGGTCGGGGGCGGCAGACAGCCCGTCCGGCTGCAAGGCCCGCCGCCGTGCGGTGTCGGCGGCCGCTCGCGGCGCCCCCCCCCGGAGACCCGGGAACTCGTCGGGCGCGGGCCAGCGCGCCAGCGCCCCGACCCGGCCGAGGGACTCGTAGGCTGACCGGGTGCGCCACCACGATCTTGTCGTCATCGGTGCGGGATCCGGCAACGCCGACGTCGACGACTCCTTCGCCGATCTGGACGTGGCCATCGTCGAGGAGCGCTGGTTCGGCGGAACCTGCCTGAACGCCGGATGCATCCCGAGCAAGATGCTCGCCCACACCGCGCACATCGCCCGGACCGTCCGCGAGGCCGGGGCCTACGACGTGGATGCCTGGGCGCTGGAGGACACCACCGGCTTCCGCAAGGTGCTCGCCGAGCCCGGAACCGGGCGCATCCTCGGCGCACATCTGATGGGCGCGCAGGCCCCCACCCTGATCCAGCCCCTGGTCCTGGCGGCGACGCTCGGTATCGACGCCGTCACCCTCGCCAGGTCCCCGTACCGGATCCATCCCGCGCTCACGGAGGTCGTGGAGAACACCCTCCTCGACCTCGGCCTGTGAGCCCACCCCGCCGAGGAGGCGCCGTGACGGAGCTTGACCCCTTCACCGACGATCTCGACGGCCCGGTGTACGTGGTCACGGTCGCGGTCGGTGCGGAGCGGGCCGGGTGCCTGGTGGGCTTCGCCTCGCAGTGCTCCATCGACCCGCCGAGGTTCATCGTCTGGCTGTCGGTCGCCAACCACACCTACCGCGTCGCGCGCGGGGCCGAGTACCTCACCGTGCACCTGCTCCGCCGGGACGACCGGGCACTGGCGGAGCTCTTCGGAGGGGAGACGGGGGACCGCGTCGACAAGTTCGCCGCGGTCGGCTGGCTTCCGGGGGAAGCCGGAAGCCCGGTCCTGGCGCAGCTGCCCACCTGGTTCACCGGCCGGATCGAAGGGTGCATCGAGGGCGGCGACCACGTGGGCTTCCTCCTGGCCCCCGCAGCGGTGTGCCGCCCGGGCGACGGCCCGCCGCCCCCGCTGCTCCGGTACCGGGAGCTACGGAACCTGGAGCCCGGACACCCGGCCTGAGGCCACGGACGGCCGCCCCCGCCGGCCCCGGCAGCCGGTCTGCTGCGCGAGCTCGACCGGCGGGGCCGGCGGGTCGTCCTCGTGACCACCGCCGGGCCGCACCGCTTGAGCCGTGACCTGTCGGGTAGGCGCAGTGCACAGGAGAACGCCCAGGGACAGCCGCACGAAGGAAGTCGGACAAGGCCCCAGGACGGAGGCCAACAATGTCGAACACCACGCTCATCGTCATCATCGCCGTCGCAGCCGTCGTCGTGATCGCGCTCGCGGTCGGACTGTGGATGGCGGCGCGCCGACGGCGTCTGCAGAAGAGGTTCGGACCCGAGTACGACCGCGCGGTCGAGGCCGAGGGCGGCCGCATGGCCGCCGAACGCGACCTACGGGCCCGCGAGGAACACCACGACAAGCTTGAGATCAAGGCGCTGCCACCCGAACGGCGAGACCGGTACGCCGTCGAATGGAGCAGCGTCCAAGAGCATTTCGTGGACCGGCCGGAAGGCTCCGTGAAGGAGGCCGACGAACTGGTGTCGCGGCTCATGCGCGAGCGGGGTTACCCCACGGACGACTACCGCGGTCAGCTGCGTGACCTTTCAGTCGAACACGGCCGGACCCTGGAGCACTACCGGGCCGCCCACGACGTCAAGGTACGCAGTGCAGGTCACCAGACGACGACCGAGGAACTCCGCGGGGCGATGGTGCACTACCGCGCCCTGTTCGACGACCTGCTGACCGACCAGAGGAGTCGTTGAGATGCAGAACCACGCGAGCAGCAACGAACGAGTGGGGGACGCCGGAATCACGACGGAGGACATCGCCCATCCGGCGTCGGAGCCGGCTCCGGAGACCGGATCCGGCGGCACGCCGGCCGACGGGCGGACGACGCCCGTATACCCGGGGGAAGCCACCATGGACACGGCTGACACGGCTGACACGGCTGACACGGCTGACACGGCTGACACGGCTGACACGGCTGACACGGCTGACACGGCTGACACGGCCGATACGGCCGACACGGACCGAGGACCGGAGGCCGGCTCGGCGTCGCAGACCGGTGTCGACGAGCCATTGCTGGGTGCCGAGGACACCGCGGAGTACCACAAGAAGTGGAGCGAGATACAGGGCCGGTTCGTAGACGACCCGCAGGAGGCGGTCAGGTCGGCGGACGCCCTGGTCGCAGAGGTGATGCAGACGCTCGCCCGTTCCTTCTCCGCCCACAAGCAGGGACTGGAGGAGCAGTGGAGCCAGGGCGAACAGGTCGCGACCGAAGACCTGCGGCTGGCGCTGCAGCACTACCGGTCGTTCTTCAACCGCCTCCTGAACACCTGACCCGCGTCGGGTGCCCGGTGTGGGTGTTGCCCGAAGAAGGCAACACCCATACGGGTGACGGACCTCGGCACCCGTATGGCGCTGAGGTTCCGAACGAACGTCGCGGAGGTTCAAGTACGCGCCGTGTCGGCATTCCTAAGCTTCGACGGCAGAGGGAAACCCGGGCTTCGATCATCGAGGAGCCCCTTTTTTGAAGCCCGGTGGTCGGACAGTGCTGCCGTGGGAAGCGGAGACATGATGGGCCGGCGTCCTTATGACTATGTCGTTGTGGGAGCGGGGACAGCGGGGTGCGTGATCGCATCCCGGCTTACGGAACGCCCCCGCGTGCGGGTGCTGTTGCTGGAGGCGGGAGCCCGGGACGCGACCGAGGCGATGGCATCTCCTTGGGGGTTCCTGGGGTTCGACCCGTCCACCCTCTGGCTGGGCTCCTCGACCGTGCAGGCCGGTACGGGCAGGGCCGCCGACGTGCTGCGCGGTAAGGCGCTCGGCGGATCGTCGAGCATCAACGGCCTCTACCACCTGCGGGGGCACCGCTCCGGTTACGACGAATGGCCCGGACTCGGCGCTCCGGGCTGGGGTTTCGACGATCTGCTGCCCCATTTCCGCCGCAGCGAGAGCACGCGCGGTCGTGATGCCTCCGTGCGCGGCACGGAGGGGCCGGTCGTGGTCGCCCCGGTTCCGGAACCCCACCCCCTGGCCATGGCGGGCGTCGACGCCGCGGTGCAGGCGGGGTTCACACGCGCCGATGACATCGGCGGCGGGCTGGAGACCGGGTTCGGGTGGAGTGACATGAACCTGCCCGGCGGCGCCCGTCAGAGCGCGGCCGACGCCTACATCCGTCCGTTCCTCGGCCGGCCGGACCTGGACGTCGTCACGGACGCGACCGTGCGGCGGCTGCGCATCACCGCGGGCCGCTGCACCGGCGTCGAGTACACCGTGGGCGGTCGGCACCTGTCCGTCGAGAGCGCCGAGGTCATATTGACCGCGGGGGCCATCGGTTCCGCGCACCTCCTGATGCTGTCAGGGATAGGCCCGGCACGACACCTCGGCGAACACGGCATCGGCGTCGTCGCCGACCTGCCGGGAGTGGGATCCCATCTGCAGGACCATCCGATGGCGGCAGTGGTGTACGAGGCCGGCCGGCCCGTACCGTTCGTTCCCGCCAACCCGCCGGCCGAAATGATGGGCCTGCTGTACAGCGACCCCGCCGCGCCCCGGCCGGACCTCCAGGTCTACGTCGTCGCCGCACCGCTCCCGTCGGCATGGGGCCAACCGCCGGCCAACGGCTACTCCATCGCCTTCTCGGCGATGGCTCCGTACAGCAGCGGCACCGTGCGCCTGGCGGACGCCGATCCCGCCGGCGCTCCCGTCGTCGACCCCGGCTACCTGAGCGACGACCGTGACCTGGAGGTCATGCGCAAGGGCCTGGCAGTGGCACGCCGCATCGGGGAGGCCGACGCCTTCGCCGACTGGCGGGGGCAGGAAGCGGTGCCGGGCCCCGGGACGAGCGGCGCATCCGTGGAAGAGTTCCTCCGCAAGGCCACCGGCCCCTACTTCCACTTCACCGGCACCTGCCGCATGGGAACCGACGCCGATGCCGTCGTCGACCCTGCGAACCTTCGCGTACACGGGCTCGCCGGACTGCGGGTCGCCGATGCCTCGGTGATGCCGTCCATCCCCTCGGCCAACACCAACGCGACGGTCTACGCCATCGCCGAACGGGCTGCCGAACTGCTCGGCTGAGCCTCCTCCCGCGCGCGGCCGCCCCGCCCACGCTGCCCTCCCCCGGCAGCACCTCCCCCCTCAGACAGGAGCACCACCATGTCCGGAACGCTTCGGACCACTGACGTCGTCACCTCCGACGCCGACCTGCTCGACCGCACCGCGACCGCCGTGCGCGCCGCCGGTGCGGCGCTGCGCGAGCGCTTCGGCGAGGTGGTCCGCTACGAGACCCGCGAAGAGCTGATGCACGCGCTCGCCGCCAACGACAGCGCGGCGCTCGACATCCTGCGCCCCCGTCTCACGAGCCTGCGTCCGGAGGCCGGTTGGGTGGAGGACGAGCTGGACGGCGGGGCCCTGCCACACGGCGAGTGGTGGGTCGTGGACCCGGCCGAAGGCAACGTCAACCACCTGCACGCCCTGCCCGAGTGGGCGGTGACCGCCACCCTCGTACGGGAGAACCAGCCCGTACTCACCGTGGTCCACCTGCCGTTGACCGGCGAGACCTACACCGCGCTCACCGGCGCCGGCGCCCACCTCGACGGCCGGCCGCTCCACGTCTCCGGCACCGCGGACCTCGGCCTGAGCATCGTGGCCACCAGTCAGGCCCGGCCCGACGAGGACGAGAAGGTCGTGCGGCGCGTCGGCTCCTCGATCACCGCGATGCTCTTCGACGCGCTCGTCGTCCGCACCGCCGTACCCGCGACCCTGCACCTGACGAACGTGGCCGCCGGCCGGACCGACGCCTTCTGGCAGTTCGCCGGCGCCCGCGCGGACCTGCTGCCAGGCGCGCTGCTCGTCACCGAGGCCGGCGGACGGATCTCGGACGCCGAGGGCCGCCCCTGGACCCCGCAGAGCGGGAGCTTCCTGGCCGCCGCGCCCGGCGTCCACACCGAGGCCGTCGCCACACTCTCCCGCTGACCCCACACACCACGCCTCGCACACCACACCCCGCACAGCACATCACGCACCCACGCAAGGACCACATCACCATGACCACGATCGCAGTTCTCGGAAACGGCCGCGTCGGCGGCAACCTCGCCACGGCCCTCACCCGGGCAGGGCACGAGGTGACCGTCGCGGACCGCGCACCGGGCGCCGCCGCCGACGCAGCCCGGACGGCCCGGATCGTCATCAACGCCACCCCGGGCGACGGCTCACTGGACCGGCTCGCCGCCCTGCGCGAGGAACTGCACGGCAAGATCCTCGTCGACGTCTCCAACGCCACCGTCGACGGACCGGACGGACTGCCGGCCGACCTCGTCTACCCCGGCTCAAGCCTCGCCGAACAGCTCCAGGAAGCACTCCCCGAAACGCACGTCGTCAAGACGCTCAACACCATGCTCTTCCCGGTGATGACCGCGCCGGCCGCGCTCACCCAGTCGCCGACGGCCTTCCTCTCCGGCGAGGACCCCCTGGCCAAGCAGACCGTCCGCGAACTGCTCGTCGACCTCGGCTGGAACAAGGACTGGATCACCGATCTCGGCGGCATCCGGACCGCCCGCGCCACGGAGGCCGCCATCCTCTTCGTGCCGCACGTGATCCGGTCCACCGGATTCACCCCCTTCGCGATCTCGATCGCCCGCTGACCGCCGAGCCGCGCGAGCGCGACCAGCTCTGCCCCTCCATCGCTGCAATGCGAGCCGTCTATAGGAAGATTGGCACGGTGTTCACATGAGTCATGGCGCCGTCCTGCGGAACACGGTCACCACAGGACGGCGTCGAAGCATGCGTACGAGAGGGCCGGAGAGGGATGCACGGTACTGGAGCGGAGGTCGACGGCGCGCGCGGGGTGTTCGCGGTGGACTCGACCGCCCCGGGCTCCGCACCGCGGGGACTCGACGAGTTCCGGCGCGGATGGGAGACGCAGGTCGGTGACGAGGTCTTCCAACTGCCGGCCTTCAGCCCGGACACGATCGGTGACTTCCGGGTCAAGGGCACCGTCGCCAAGGTGCACGGCGCGGCGATCGCCGATCTTCACGCCGCGTCGGCGACCCGGACCGCGGACGTCCCTGGCGGCGATCAGGATCTGGTGGCCATGTACGTCGTGCGGCGCGGCGCGTGGACGCTGGGCGGCCCGCCCGGTTACGGCGACCAGACCGTGCCGGCCGGACAGTTCCTCGTCCGCCACCTCGGGCGCCTGACGGCCTTCGAGACGTCGGCGCACCTCACGGCGAAGTTCCTCGTCCTGCCTCCTGGCGAGCTCAAACCCCTCCTCGGGAACCGGGTCGTCACCGGGCCGGCGGACTCGGCCGAGATGCGCTTGCTGACGGCCATGACGGACATGGTTCACACGACCGTGGCCGACCTCGGCCCCGCCGGTGTGGCAGCTGCCCAAGGCACCCTGATCGAGCTGACCAAGGCGGTGGCGAAGGGCCGCTTCGACGACGTGGAACCCCGGTTGGCTCCCGCGCTCACCCAGGCGGCCAAGGACATCGCGGACCGTCGGCTCGCCGATCCCGACCTTTCTCCGGCGATGCTCGCGCGCGAACTCAACGTCTCCGTCCGCACGCTGCACCGGGCGTTCGCCGCGGTGGGCGAGCAGGTGACCACCTACATCCGCCACCGGCGACTGCACGAGGCCCGGCTCGCCCTCGTCGCGCCGTCAGGGCGCCTGAGCATCTCGGAACTCGCCGCGCACTGGCAGTTCGCGGACGGCAGCCACTTCACCCGGGCCTTCAAGAAGCACTACGGCCAGACTCCCACCGAGTACGCCCGCTCGACCGCAGCAGCCACGCCCTCCCCGCACCGCGGCGCTGCGTCCCCGACGAGCTGACGACAGGGCCGGTCACCCGGGGAGGGCGGTTTCCCTTCCGGGAGCCCGAGCCCGACCTGGCGGTCTAGAAGAACCCGAGCTTCTTCGGCGAGTAGCTGACCAGCATGTTCTTCGTCTGCTGGTAGTGCTCCAGCATCATCTTGTGGGTCTCGCGGCCGATGCCCGACTGCTTGTAGCCGCCGAAGGCAGCGTGGGCGGAGTTTGATGA
Source organism: Streptomyces lavendulae subsp. lavendulae (assembly GCF_002803845.1). Classification (GTDB taxonomy): domain Bacteria; phylum Actinomycetota; class Actinomycetes; order Streptomycetales; family Streptomycetaceae; genus Streptomyces; species Streptomyces lavendulae. The sequence goes on from NZ_CP024985.1 coordinate 7,108,589, forward strand.
AGTTCCGTAGGTGTGAAAGGTGGTTGACCAGTCATGATGACGGACCAGGAGTGGCTTGATCACTGGTTGCAGCGGGCGCCGGCTCTCTCAGGGGAGGTCCTGGAGCGACTCACGGAGCACATGACCGAGGGCGAAGACGAGTGACCACCGGGCGGTGTCGTCACTCCGAGCTGGCGAGCCTCGAAGCCTGCACGGACAGCAGGCCACGGAGATGGCCGAAGCCCCAGGTGTCGAGGCGTCGGCGTAGCTGTTGATCCAGTCCGTCGGCGGCGGGTCGTGTGGCTCTTCCAGGCCGTGGCACCACTGGGAGATGATGTTGTTGCCGAGAACGAGATCCGTGACGGCAGTGCGCAGCTGTCTGCGTTCCTGGACGACATGGACGGCTCTTGGAGAAGGTTTGACGGCACCGCATCGTTAGGCGCTGGAAGCCGCGGAACCAGGCGATGGTGCGTCCAACTACCCGGCGGTAGACGCCAAGGCCGGAGCTGTGCGGGACGCCGCGGCGGGCGATCGGGATGCCCTGCCCGTCGATGGCCAAGATCGGGCGGACCGTCGTCTCTCGTTCCGAGTCTCTTCCGATTCGGTTGGATCTTCAGGTGGTTGCGCCGGGCGTGGTAGAGCTGAGGTCGTGCTGGCCGTACGGGACGCTGAGGCATTTCGCAAGGTCGGAGGGGCTCAGTGCCGCACGAACGGTAGATCTCCGGGTTTCACCCGCTCGCGCGGCCCTGCATCACCTGCCCCGCTTGCTCCGTGACCGTCTGCTCCCTTGCTTGGGCTGCTTGCGCGGGGGCGCAGGCGGGCGGTCCTGCGCGTCAGGGGTGGGGGAGGGACGCAGGTTCACGGAGACAAGTGCGGCGGCGAGAAGGCCTTTGCTGCTGACGTCTGACAAGCGTTCACCAAGTGTTGCGGGCGACGAGAGAAGACGCCGGTGGGCTGCCGTCTCTTGCAGGTCGAGGCCGTAGCCGTAGTAGACCACCGCGGTGCCTCGGGTGCGTGCTGCCTTGAGCCATTGGCCGGAGACGTGGACGCTGGCGCGGGCGATGACCGTGCCGTCCCTGTGTTCCAGCACGAGGTGACGGCCGGTGAGAGTGAGAGTGATGTCCTCGGCTGACGGAACGCTGGCGGCCCTGTCTATCAGGCGCCTGAAGCCCTTGTCACAGGCCCGGTGGATCTGCAGTTCGGTCGACTTCCCGGATTCGAGAGAAGTCACCACGCGCATGTTGGTGGGTTCGAGGAACACCATGGCGCGGGGGCCGGGGAGCATGTGGCGGAACTCGGGAAGCAGAACCTCGAGGTTGGAGGTGCCGCCCAGAACGGAATAGGCGGGGTCGGAGGACATCGCCGCTCGTCCATGGCATGGGGCTGCCTCCTCGTACACGGCGTGCATCGCTGGGGCGGCGAGGAGCTGGGTGCCGGCGGCGGAGATGATCTCCCCGCTCTCAGCCTGGTGCTTGCGATGCACGATTTCCCCGGCCAACACCGCGAGCCGCGGTGTGAGTCCTTGGTAGAGCCGTTCCCACACGCTGTCCGGATCGTAGGGCTCGGTGAACGTCTTGTCCGTCAGATGCCTCATTAGGTCCATGGGCGCGGAGGCTGCGGAGTTGGTGCTGAAGGACCGCCACATGCCGTGCACCAGACGCAGGAGGACGAAGCGCGCGTGATCCGTGGGGATTTCCGGCGCCGGGTTCTCGTCGATGCTGGTTTCTTCGAGGAGGCGCCCCAAGAACTCGACTGCCTGCTGATTTCCGCTCGTGACCCACTTCCATGCGCTGGCAAGGCCGACATTGTGTACAAGGTTTCGCACGGAGAAGCTGTGCAGAGTGTGGGGCCCGGAGTAGGGCAGGAAGTCGGTGAGCGCCGCATGGGCGTCCTGCCACTTCTCCTGCTGGACGAGAGCCTCGATGAGCAGGCGCTTCAACTCTGCCGAGGACTTGCTCCAGGGCACGGACACGGTGGCGATGGCAGCGGATGCGGCCTGTTCGGCGCGCTGGGCTTCCCCCGCGCTCAGCAGCTCTGAGATGTCAGCGAGGTCGCGCAGTGCCTGGGTGGTTGCGGTTCCTGGGGCGGCATCAGTTACTGAGACGAAGCGCTGGAGCAGCCGGGAGAGACCGTCGTGGGAGGCCAGGCGTAGCTGGGTCTGGAGGACCAACACCGCGTTGGCGGCGAGCTCGATCGGACGGGGATCGAGTGGGGCTGGCAGGGCGAGGAGATGGGACAACACTCGACCGAGCCGTTCTTCGATCTGGTCGGCTGCGTCGACGGGTTCACGTAGTTGCACAATGTGGGCCAGCAGGACTTCGACCTGTGCGGTCACACCGAGATCGGGATGGCCAGCCTGCTCAAGTCGTACCAGCTCGCGCTCGAGTAGCTGCTGCGCGGTCTCGTACTGGCCGTGCGCGAGATGAAAGGCCGCGAGGTTCCCCATGAGCAGACAGGTCTGGAGATCGGCAATCCCGACGTCCTCGACGTGCCCGATCAAGGCAGTGACGTGTTGAGCAAGCTCCCACGAGCGCTCGGCCTCGTCTGTCTCGATCGCCCCCAGAAGCCACTGATTGGTGTGGGCGGCCACTTGCGGCAGCGCCGTCGCAGCAATCTGCGCCAGCCCGAGGTGCCGTGCCAGGATGACCTGCAGCACCGAGTTCATCGAAACGGTGTCTTCGCTCCCCGCAAAGGCCTCCTTGCGAACCGGCAGAGGCTCGTCGTAGCGCACCAAGGAGACGTTAGTGAGTTCGCGGAAGACCTCACGTACGGGATGTTCGACCTCGTCCAGGACCAACCAGCCGGGAGACGACGGCAACTGCTCTATGCCGACGATTGCGCAGGCGAGGGCGAGATGGACGGGGATCCGACGTGGAGCCAGCCAGCACAAGGCCGCGAGAGTGGACAGGGTGGGTTGCACCAGGTTCCTGGCCTGGGCACTCGTGATCAGACGCTCGACGCTCAAGGCGACTGCGGCGGCCAGTGTGCGGGGATAGCCGGATGGAACCGAGTCTTCGTCGTCTGCCGCTCGCTGCAGCAGTGTGTCCGCATAGGAATCCAGCCGATGCACTCCGATTCCACAGCTGACCAGATAGCCGCAGGCCACCTCGATGGCCAAAGGCCAGCACTCCAGGGCCTGCGCTAGGCGGGACACCACCTCGGCATGCTGCGCAGCCTCACCGTCCGACAGCTCCAGGCGCAACCGCAGCAACTCCAGAGCCTGCTCGTCGCGCAGGGCACCTACTTCGACGTGTCCACGCGCATTACGCCAGTTTCCGCCCAGCGACGTGACGATGATCCCGCCCCGGCCCAAGCTGGGCAACCAAGGGCGGGTGGACTTCGCCGCCGCATCGTCGAACACCATGAGCCACGGCCCTGGCAAAGACTGGAGCAACGCGTGCACCCGCTCACGAATCAGCCGAGGGTCCGTCACCTCCACAGAACCGCCAGTCCCCGTCAGATGACCGAGTATCCGGGCGAACGACGCGGTCAACGCCTCTTCCGTCTCGGCCTCGACCCAGAAGATCCTGTCGTAGCGGTAGGCATGCTCCGCGACGTAAGCGGCGGCCAGACTCGATTTGCCCAGCCCTGACAAGCCGGTGACGACACATACGGGAACGGTGCCGGAGTTTCCTGAACCGCTAGAAACGACCGCGTCGATCTCGGCGACCAGATCCGACCTGGACACCTCAGGGACGTTCGGCATCGGGCCGTATACGAGACCGAAATCCTGCCGGCCCACCGCAGCGATCAGCTGCTTGTCCTCAGCCAGCGCCAAACGCCGGAAGTCCTCGACGTCCCACTGCGCCAGACCCGGATCGGCCGCACGCCGCATGACCTCGGCCACCAAGTATCCCAGTACGAAGCCGCCGACCCGATCGGACAGCCCACGCCCGCTTCGCTCTCGCTGGAGGCGCAACGCGTCGTTGAGGTCCTGGCGCAACTGCGCCTCACTGCGCGGGTCGAAGTCGATCTCCGCACGTCCCAGCCGCTCCCACTGCTGTGACGTCAGCGCCTTGCATAGCGCCCAGGTGGCCGGAGCCCGCTTCAGGAGTTCTTCCAACTCCTTCTGCAGAGCCGGTAGGTCGGCGCCGTGAAGCCTGAGTACTTCGGCCAGCCGGAGACAGCTTTCGTTTGGGGAAGCAGAAGTGATCAAACGGTACTTCATCGCGTCAAAACCGGTGATCAGATGCAGCACTACCGCCACGGCGTCCCGTGCCCGGATCACACGTGTGGGCCCGGCGCTCTTGACCTGCACTGCCACAAGAGAACGCCCGTCGGCGTCGACCAGATCGAAGTCGACGCAATCAGCCTGCTGGACCGACGTCGCTCCAGCAGGTCCCTCCACCCGGCACGCCGCCACTTCACCTGTGCCAAGTCCTGCCAGCAACGCTTCCACGGTACGCAAGTACTGGTACTGAAACCCGCGAGCAGCGACCCGGCCACCGTCGAGCGTCATGCGTTCCTCCCCCTGGACCTGTTTAACCGACAGGATAGAGAGCACCACCGACAAGGCCTCTTAGACCGTGTCCTATGCGGTGAGACGGAGGAGTTACTTGTAGCAGCCCAGGGAAGCAGCGAGGTCGAGGAAGACCAGGTAGTTGCGGGGTGGTGTCCGTAGCGATGGTTGAGCCGACGGTATCCGGTGAGCCAGGAGACGGTCCGCTCGATGACCGACCGGTGCTGGCCCAGGCACTCTTTCGCGGAGGCTGCCGTGGCCTGTGTCGAGGCTATCTGAAGCGTCCAGGCCGGTGGCGGAGCCCGAGCCGACTGCACGGGGCCGGACAGAGCGGAGCTGTGTGGACGAGTCGACGTGCTGCGACCGTCCATCAGTAAGGCGCTGGCGCTGGTTCTGGTGGAGGGACCAGAGGAAGTGGCGCACGCCGCCCACCAGGCCGTGCGCGCGATGACCGCCTGGGCATGTGCGGCTGGCGTGTATCCACCTGAGCATCCTCTGGCAGTCTCTCGTTCCGTACGGTCCGTGTTTCGCGAGGGCCCGACTGACGTGGTGGGGCTGTCAGACATGGTGTGGGAGCGGATTCGCGAGTTCGAGGCGCGTGCCCGCGCAGCGCTGGATCATCGGGTGCCGGCCGCGTGAGCGGGGGCGGGAATCAGCGGCGGGGCAACCCAGGGAACTGGTCGTACCCAGCGTCGCCCGGAGTCACGATGGACTCAATCCGGTGGGGCGGGATCGGCGCCCGGTAGACGATGCTGGCGTCGGCTGGCGCGTAACCAAGGGCTTTGCCGACGAGTACGTGCACGATGGACCGGGACACATGGTGTGGTCCGGTGCCGGGGGCCGTGAAGTCGAGCAGCGCTGTGACGATCGTTGCCGTGCCGAGGTCGCGGAGCTTCATGGCGAGTTCGGAAGCAGTTCCTTCATGCAGCGCATAGAGTGCCTCACCTCCCCAGCAGGTCAGCAGCCGGCCACCGCCACCGTGATGCACCATGGCGGCACGGGAGAGACGCAGACATATCTGGTCCTCGCGCTTTGCCCACCCACGGTGCTCCGGGACGGTGTGGTTGTTCGCGCGCAGGGTCCTGTACTCAGAAGGGGTCAGGAAGCCGCGCTCGCGGGCCTGGTCCAGGCGCTCGTTCACGAGGTCGGGGGTGAGGAGCCGCAGCCCCCGAACGCGGATCGCTTCTCTCTCGTGATCTAGGAGGCGGCTGCTGTGCCATGCCCGGACGACATGCCCTTCGAGGAAGCGGCGCACGGTCTCCTCGTACGAGTCGAGGTCGAGGTCCTCGTAGCTCTCGGGATCGTGATGCTCACGGCGAGCGTCGTCCGCGAGCTCGTATACGAGGTCGGCGAGAGGCTGCGGCCACGTGGTGGGATCGTCGGCGTCGACGACGAGCAGGGGGCCGGGGTTCGTGGTCATGCCCGCCAGTCTGAAGTGGGGTGCTCCAGCGGCCAACTGCATTACGGAAGCCGGTTCGTCAGACCTAAACCATCAAGTCGTGATCCACGCCGACACCTGGGGCGTCGTTGTGGTCGGCCGGCCGTTGTCCGGCAACCGCAACGACTGCGAGGCGTGGGCAATGTCCGGAGCCAAGGACGCCGTCGGCCGCCGCGGCATGACGTACCGCTGCTGCAGCACCGCCTCATGGCTCGCGATCTAGGCTGCTCCAGCGCCTGCTGGCGCGTCTCACCGAAGACGTCAGAAGAACCCGAGGTTCTTCGGCGAGTAGCTGACCAGCAGGTTCTTGGGGACTGGCTCGATCACTGGCTGCGACAGGCCCCACCTCTGTCGGCGGAGGCACTGGAGCGTGTCGCTGCCCTTGTTGGCGGTGAAGGCGAGGGGGAACGAGGGCCGTCAGACGTCCCAGCTCGGAGCCCAAGTCAGGGTCGGAGCCGGTCCCATTGGACGTCGAAACAGACCAGGCCCATCGAGTGCGCGAGATCCGCAGCGTAGGCCGACGCTTCGTCGGCCATGCTCCAGCGCATGGGGAAGTAGATCAGTGGCCCGCTGGCTTCACCGATCAGCGGGCCCGTTGACCACGGTGACGTGTCTTCCTCGTCCTCCGTGAGGTCGCACCATCGTTCCAGAAGCGCGGCTACGTAAGCGGAGATGCGTTCGCTCGGAGGATGATTGGGCCCTTCTTCGATGTAGTGGTTGTAGAGGTCGGCGAAGACTTTGCCGGCGGTCTTGTCGTCCGTGGGACGTGCACCTTCCCAGACAACGAGGTCGTAGCTCATGCCCGGAGGCTCGCACACCGGTCTGACAGGAGTGCGAGCCGGACTGAGCAGCAGTGGCTGCGTTCTTAGAAGAATCCGAGCTTCTTCGGTGAGTAGCTGACAAGCAGGTTCTTGGTCCACTGGTAGTGCTCAAGCATCATCTTGTGGGTCTCGCGGCCGATCCCGGACTGCTTGGTCCCACCAAATGCAGCGTGGGCCGGGTAGGCGTGGTAGCAGTTCGTCCAGACGCGGCCCGCCTGGATCGCGCGGCCCGCGCGGTACGCCGTGTTGATGTCGCGGGTCCAGACGCCCGCGCCCAGGCCGTAGGACGTGTCGTTGGCGATGCGCACGGCGTCGTCGAAGTCCTGGAAGGAGGTCACCGACACCACCGGGCCGAAGATCTCCTCCTGGAAGATCCGCATCCGGTTGTCCCCCTCGAAGATGGTCGGCTCGACGTAGAAGCCGCCCGCCAGGTCGCCGCCGTGGTCGATGCGCCCGCCACCCGTGAGGACCTTCGCGCCCTCCCGCTGGCCGATCTCCACGTACGACAGGACCTTCCTCAGCTGCTCCTCCGAGGCCTGCGCGCCGATCATCGTGTCCGTGTCCAGGGGATGACCGGGCACGATCAGCTCCGTGCGGGCGACCGCCGCGTCCAGGAAGTCGCCGTAGCGGCCGCGCTCGATCAGGGCGCGCGACGGGCTCGTACACACCTCGCCCTGGTTCAGCGCGAACATCGTGAAGCCCTCCAGGGCCTTGTCGCGCAGGTCGTCGTCCGTCGTCCAGATGTCGTCGAAGAACAGGTTGGGACTCTTGCCGCCGAGTTCCAGGGTGACCGGCTTCAGGTGCTCGGCCGCGTACTGCATGATCAGGCGCCCGGTCGAGGTCTCCCCGGTGAAGGCCACCTTCGCCACGCGCGGGCTCGACGCGAGCGGCTTGCCCGCCTCCTCGCCGAAACCGTTGACGACGTTCACCACGCCCGGAGGCAGCAGGTCGGACACCAGGCTCAGCCAGTAGTGCACCGAAGCCGGCGTCTGCTCGGCCGGCTTGAGGACCACCGTGTTGCCTGCCGCGAGCGCGGGGGCGAGTTTCCACACGGCCATCAGGATGGGGAAGTTCCACGGGATGATCTGCGCGACCACGCCGAGCGGCTCGTGGAAGTGGTAGGCCACCGTGTCGTCGTCGAGCTGGCTCAGCGCCCCCTCCTGGGCGCGCAGCGCGCCCGCGAAGTAGCGGAACTGGTCGATCGCGAGGGGGATGTCCGCGGCGAGGGTCTCGCGGACCGGCTTGCCGTTCTCCCACGTCTCCGCGACCGCGAGGGCCTCCAGGTTCTGCTCCATCCGGTCCGCGATGCGCAGCAGGACCGTGGACCGTTCGGTGACCGAGGTGCGGCCCCAGGCGGGGGCCGCCGCGTGCGCCGCGTCCAGGGCCCGCTCCACGTCCTCCGCCGTGCCCCGCGCGATCTCGGTGAAGGGCCGGCCGTTCACGGGGGAGGGGTTCTCGAAGTACCGGCCCCGGACCGGCTCGACGTACTCGCCGCCGATGAAGTGGTCGTAGCGGGACGCGTACGCCATCAGCGCGCCCTCGGTACCGGGCGCAGCGTAACGGGCCATGGTGTTCCTCCCCTTGCCGGGCGCCGGCCACCGTCGGACGGCGCTCGGGGAGGAGGCTAGGAGCGGGCGGGTTGCGGGTACGTTGCGTGCCGCCGGGGCACCCGCTGCGGGCCCCCGCCCAACTCCTCGTCCAGGGCCCGTACGCGGGCCAGCGCGGCCGGCCGTCCCTCCGGCGGCAGGGCCGCCGCCAGCGCCCGCCACACCTCCGGGTCCTCCGCGCCCCACGCACTGCACACCCAGTCGGTCAGCAGCCCCGCGTCGGCACGGGCGATCACCGCCGCCCGCGCCTGGTCCTCGATGCGCCGCCGCAGCCGTACGATGCCCGGCGCGCCGGAGGCCGGCAGCAGGGGGCCCGTGTACCGGGACAGGCCGGCCGATACCGCGCCGGCGGCCAGGTGCCGGGTGACCGCGGTGAAGTCGGCCTCCACCGGGGCGGCGGTCCGGTAGGGGCGGGAGAGCAGGTTCCCGGCGCCCAGCAGCGTGCGCAGCCGGGACACCTCCGCCCGCAGGGTCACCGCCGAGACCGACTCGTTCTCGTAGAGCGCGTGGGCCAGTTCCTCTCCCGACAGGCCCTCGGGGTGCTGTGCGAGCAGCGCCATGATCTCGCTGTGCCGCCGTCCCAGCACGATCCGCCGGCCGCCGAGCACCAGCAGGGCCTCGTCGCGGCCGAGCGCCGTGAGGCTGTCCCGGGCCGCGCCGGCCGGGTGCGGCGCGAGCAGCGCCAGCTGGGCCTCGGCGGCCCGTGCCACCGCCTGTACGAGCGCGAGCGAGTGGGGGTGGGCCAGCCCGTCCCCGCCGGTGATGTCGACCGCCCCCAGCACCCGGCCGGTGGCGGGATCGCGCACGGGAGCCGCCGCGCAGGTCCAGGGGTGCACGAGGCGGCTGAAGTGTTCGGCCCCGAAGACCTGGACGGGTTCCCCGAGCGCGACCGCCGTGCCGGGCGCGTTGGTTCCCACCACGGTCTCCGCCCAGCGGGCCCCCGCTACGAAGCCCAGCCGCTCGGCCCGCCGCAGGGTCTCCGGTTCTCCCTCGACCCACAGCAGCCCGCCGCGCGCGTCGCACACCGCCAGCAGATGGGCCCCGTGCGCCGCGAACGCCCCGACGAGCTCCCGGAACAGGGGCATCACCCGGGCCAGGGGGTGCGCCGCGCGGTAGTCCCGCAGGTCCGCCCCGGACAGCTCCAGCCGGGGCCTGGCCTCCGGGCTGACCCGCGCCCGCGCGCACCGCCGCCAGGACTTGGCGATCACCGCCCGCACCGGCGGCTCGACCCGCCCGTCCCGGGTGAACGCCTCGTGCGCCCGCCGCAGGACGCGCGTGCGCTCTACGGGATCCGCCCCGCCCGGCAGCGCCAACGACGGACCACCCATGTCACCCTCCCGAGGGACCGTGGCGCCGCGGGTGCGCGGAGCGCCCCCATCGTCGTGCGGCTCCCGCACCCCGGCAAGCACTACGTCGGCCACACCGTGCCGAAACCGGGTGGGGCGGGGGATTCGCGGGGGATCCGGGGCGTGGGGGATCGGCTAAGGGAGGCCCTGTCGGGGGTCGGGTGGGGTGGTCGGGGTGGTCGGGGTGGTCGGGGTGGGTGGGGCCGGTGCCGGCGTGGCCGGGAGGTCCGGTGGGGCGAGGGAGGTCAGGGCCGATGCCGGGTCGGGGGCCGAGGGGCCCGCCAGGTGCCATCGGCCCGACTCGCGGCGCAGCGGCCACCAGCGGCCGTCCCGGTCCAGCCGCAGCTGCCGTTCCCCGTCGGGTGCCGTCCAGCGGGCACGGACCCGGCGCAGCACCGGCGCCTCCTCGTCCGGCCAGGCCGCCGCCAGGGCGGAGCCGGCCCGGGTCAGGGTGGCACGGTCCGGCGTCCAGTCGTCCTCCAGCGCCGCGAGGGCCGGGGCCCCGCCGAAGCCCCAGGCCCGTACGGCCCGGTCGGTGGCCGCCCGGTCGCGTCCGGTAGCCGCCGCCAGGCGGAACCGGAGCCGGAAGGGGCCGGCCTCGGCGGTGAGCCGTACCGCGTCTTCGGCCGTGGTCAGCGGGGGCCGCGGAGCACGCGCCGCATGCCCCGGAGCCAGCGCCTCCGCGAGCAGCCGGAAGGCCTCGGAGGCGGCCGCCTGCGCGAGGAACTCCACCGCGTCCACGTCCAGCCCGGCCGGCTCCGATTCGGTGTCCAGCGACGGCGGCTGGCCGGGACCCTCCGGCGGCACGGGCAGCGGCGGCAGCGGCGGCAGGCCCCGGGCGGCGGCCGCGAACGCCTCGGCGGCCGGCACTCCCGCATCCCCCGGGGTGGATTCCGCTTCGGTCCCCGTCTCCGCACCTGCCGCGCTGCGTTCCTCCAGCGCTTCCAGCACCTCCCGCTCCCCCCGCCCGCGCAGGAGGAGCAGCACGAACGGATCCCGGTCCAGCAGCCGTGCCACCTGGTGGCAGAGCGCCGCCGTGTGCGGACAGTGGTCCCACTCGCCGCAGTCGCACTGCGGGTCGAGGTCGCCGAGGCCGGGCAGCAGGCCCACCCCGGCCGCCGCCGCCTCCTCGGCCAGCCCCGGCGGCACCTCCCGGTCCAGCAACTCCGCGATGTACCCCGACTCCGCGGCGGCCAGGCCCAGCACCCGGTCCCATTCCGCTCCCGTGAACTCCCGGACCAGCACGTCCGTCCGGTGCGCCGTCCCGTCCGGGTCGCGCACCACGGCCGTGAGCCGGCCCGGGCGCGCCGACACGGCGCCGACCGCGCCCGTACGCGCGTACCGCCTGCCCTGTCCGACCTGCTGCCCGTCCAGTGCCCCCTCCTCCACGGCCCGCAGCCAGGCGTGGCCCCACCAGGTGGCGGCGGAGCTCCGCCCGGTGTGCCGGGGCAGCGCCGGGAAGGTCCTCGCATAGGGGTCGTCGTGGCCGCCGTTCACCGGTGGTTCCCCCCGTCGTCGTCGGTGCGCAGGGCCACCAGCTCGGCCAGTTCGGCATCGGTCAGCTCGGTCAGCTCGGTCAGCGCCGACTCGCCGGAGCCCAGTACCGCGTCGGCCAGGGCGCGCTTGGCCTCCAGCATCTCGGCGATGCGGTCCTCGACGGTGCCTTCGGCGATGATCCGGTGGACCTGGACGGGCTGGGTCTGGCCGATGCGGTAGGCGCGGTCGGTGGCCTGTTCCTCGACGGCGGGGTTCCACCAGCGGTCGTAGTGGACGACGTGTCCGGCGCGGGTGAGGTTGAGGCCGGTGCCGGCGGCCTTGAGGGAGAGCAGGAGGACGGGGACCTCGCCGGACTGGAACAGGTCGACGAGTTCCTCGCGGCGCGGGACGGGGGTGCCGCCGTGCAGGAGCCGGCAGGGGATGCCGCGGTCGGCGAGGTGCTTCTCCAGGATCCGGGCCATGGTCACGTACTGGGTGAAGACCAGCACCGAACCGTCCTCGGCCAGGATCGTGTTCAGGAGCTCGTCGAGCAGTTCGAGCTTGCCGGAAGCTCCTCCCCGGCGGTCCCCGGTGTACTGGCCGGGGTGGTTGCAGATCTGCTTGAGCGAGGTCAGCAGCTTCACGACGAGCCCCCGGCGCTCCATGCCGTCCGCCGCCCCGATCGCGGCGAGGGTCTCGCGTACGACGGCCTCGTACAGTGCCGCCTGTTCGGGGCTGAGCGCGACGGGGTGGTCGGTCTCGGTCTTGGGCGGCAGTTCGGGGGCGATCCCCGGGTCGGACTTCTTGCGGCGCAGCAGGAACGGCCGCACCAGCGCCGCCAGCCGGGCCGCCGCGTACGGGTCGCGGCCGCTCTCGACGGGCTCGGCGTAGCGGGTGCGGAAGGTGCCGGGGCTGCCGAGGAGTCCGGGCGTGGTCCAGTCGAGCAGGGCCCACAGTTCCGAGAGGTCGTTCTCGACGGGGGTGCCCGTCAGGGCCACGCGGGCCGGGGCCGGGATGGTCCGCAGCGCCTTCGCGGTGGAGGAACGCGGGTTCTTGACGTGCTGGGCCTCGTCGGCGACGACCATGCCCCAGGGCGTGGCGGCGAGGGTGGGGGAGTCCCGGCGCATGGTGGCGTACGTGGTGAGCACGAAGCCGCCGGCCGGGCCGTCCAGGCTGCGGCCCGCGCCGTGGAAGCGGCGCACCGGTGTCCCGGGCGCGAACTTCTCGATCTCCCGCTGCCAGTTCCCCAGCAGGGACGCCGGGCAGACCACCAGCGTCGGCTCGGGCCGGGCCCGGTGCAGGTGCAGGGCGATCAGCGTGACCGTCTTGCCCAACCCCATGTCATCGGCCAGGCAACCGCCCAGCCCGAGCGAGGTCATCAGGTCCAGCCACGCCAGACCCCGCAGCTGGTAGTCCCGCAACGTCGCCCGCAACCCCACCGGCGCCACCACCGGCGCCGGCTCCCCGGTCAGCCGCTCGCGCAGCGCGGCCAGCGCCCCCGACGCCGTGACGTCGACCCGCGCGCCCTCGACCTCGGCCGATCCGGTGAGTACGGCGGCCAGCGCGTCCGCCGCTGCGACGGGGACGGGCCCGTCCCGGCGGGCGCGGGCGCGGCGTACGGCGGCGGGGTCGACCAGCACCCACTGGTCGCGCAGCCGGACCAGGGGGCGCTTGTCCTCGGCGAGCCGGTCGAGTTCGGCGGGGGTGAGGTCGTCGGCCCCGTCGCCGAGGGAGTGGCGCCAGTCGAAGGAGAGTAGGGAACCGGCGCCGAGGAGGGCGGGCGGCACGGAACCGGGGGCGGTGGCCCTGCCGGGGCGGGTGCTCGTGACCGGGAGGGTGGCGACGGCGCGGGAGGTGAGGGTGCGCGCGAGACCGCGGGGCCAGTGCACCTGGACGCCGTCGGCGGCGAGGACCCCGGCGGTTTCGCCGAGCAGCTCGGCGACCTCCTCGTCGGCGAGGTCGACCGAGTCCGGTACGGCCGCCCCCAGCATCGGGGTGAGGGGCGGCCACAGCTTGACGGCCCGGCGCAGGGCCCGCAGGGCGTCCAGCCGGGCGCGGGGCGGGAAGGCGGCGCCGGTGGGTCCGGCGGCGGCCCAGACGTCGCGGGCATCGGCGACCAGGGAGGCGTCGGCGAGGCCGTGCAGTTGGAGGACGGCGCGGAAGGACGGGGCCGGGGTTTCCGCTCCCTCCTCCCCCTCCTCTCCCTCCTCGGCACGCCCGGCGCCACGGAGTTCGACGCGCAGGGAGATCCGGATCCCGCGGTCGTGGCCCGCGGCCACCTCGTCGGCCCAGGCGCGCAGCCCGGTGCCGGGCGGGGGTGCGGCCGCCGCCGGCCCGGCGGCGGCGTAGGCGGGACCGCCCGCCACGACGGACGCGGCGGGGGACCGGGGGAGGGTGTCGGCGACCGCGTCGAGGAAGGCCCGCAGGAGCGGCTCGGGCGAGGGCAGCCGGGGCGGGGCGGTGGTGTCGTCGGGGCCCACGGGGACGCAGTGGGCCGCGGGTGGCATCGCGGCGGCCAGTTCCCGGATCTCGTCGAGGGCTTCGGCGTCCAGCGGGCCGATCCGCCACGCGTCGTGGCCCTCGGGGCTCAGCCCGGGGAGCAGCAGACCGCGGGCGACGAGGCGGAGGGCGAGCAGCGCGGCGGCGCCCCAGAACGCGGTGGCCGAGGGCCCGGCATCCGAGGAACCGGCGTCTGAGGCGCCGGCGTCCGAGGGCCAGGCGTCCGAGGGCCCGGTGGCCGAGGACCCGGGGGCCGGTGCGGCGGCGGCCGTCCGGGCCCGGGTGAGCAGGGGGAGGGCCGCGCCGACGGGCAGCAGCAGGGCGGGGACGGTGGCGAGGCGCAGCCCGGGGGTGACGACGCGCAGTTCCCCGGATCCCGCCCGCACAGCCTCCGGTCCCCCGGGCCCCGTGGGCTCCCAGAAGGCGACGCGGCCCTCACGGGGAGGGTCCGCGGGCAGGAAGACGGCCGAGCGGGGGACGGGGCCGGAGACCTCGGAGAGCACGCGTTCCTCACACTTGACTACCGGGTACGGGGCGGCCGAGGGTAACCCACGCCGGAGAGCCGCGGGCCGGGGTGATGCCGTGACCCGGGTCACTCCGAAGGCCACCCGGGTGGCCGGGAACGCGCGGCACCGGTGGCGCGTTGTGAGGGTAGTGGTCGACGTGGAAGAAGGAGGTGTCCGCCGATGTCGAAGGGCGCGAAGATCGCCGTTGGTGCGGTCGTGGCAGCCATCGTGCTGTACTCCCTGCTCGGGTTCTGGGCAGGACTGGCGGTCCTGATCGGAGTCCCGGTCGTGGCCTATCTCCTGCTGGATTCTTCCCAGAAGCGTCGTCTGCGGGGTATGTCGAGGAAGCAACTGGGCCGCTGACGGCCACAGGGGGGCGTTTACGATGAGCACGGCACAGATCGCGGCGGTCAGCAGCAACGCCGAGTACTCGTTCACCAAGCCCAACCGGGAGAGCATCACGCTGCTCGCGGGCCTGGGTGTGGAGGGCGACGTGCACGCGGGGGTCACGGTCAAGCACCGTTCGCGGGTGGCCGCCGATCCGACCCAGCCGAACCTTCGCCAGGTGCACCTGATCCACCGGGAGCTGTTTGACGAGGTGGCCGCGGCGGGATTCAGCGTCGCACCGGGCCAGCTCGGGGAGAACGTCACCACGGAGGGCATAGACCTGCACGCGCTGCCGACCGGTGCGCTCCTGCGTCTCGGTGAGGAGGCGGTGGTCGAGGTGACCGGGCTGCGCAATCCCTGCCCGCAGATCAACTCCTTCCAGGACGGGTTGCTCAAGCAGGTCGTTGGCCGGGACGAGGAGGGCCGGGTGGTCCGCAAGGCCGGGATCATGGGCGTGGTCCACCGGGGAGGCACCATACGCCCCGGCGACTCCATCACGGTGACCCTGCCGGAACTCCCGCACGTTCCGCTCGAACGCGTCTGAGGCCCGGTCGGTCGATCGCGCCGACGGGGAGGCACCGCCGGCCTGCCGGCGGGTGACGTTCGCCGCGCACCTACGCCCGCCTCCACGTCCGTGTCCACGTTTGTGCCCACGTCCGTGCTGACGCCCACGCCCGGACCTGCGAACAGGGCCCGGAGATGAGCGGGGCGTGAGCCCGCGGGGTGTCAGGAAGGCCGGGTTGCCGCGCGGTCCAGGGCCGCCAGCAGCTCGGTGAGTCCGGGCAGTTCCGCGGCGCCCGCGCGCGGGACGGTCAGGACCTCGCCCGGCTCCTCGTCGAGCAGGACGAAGGCCGCGTCGTCGGTCCGGGCCACCAGGGACCAGCCGGGCCCGTCCGCCCGGAAGGTCCGCACGCCCTCACCGGCGAAGGCGGACCGGACCCGGCCCGCCGGTGGCGCCTGCACGGCGTATCCCGTGGCCTCCCGCAGCGCCCGCGCCAGCCCGGGGTGCGCCGCAGCGGCGGCCCCGCCGTCCGTCGCGACCCGCTCCCGCCAGTCCGCCCACTCCCGGGCGATCTGGTCCGCGCCCAGGCGCCGCTGCACCGGGCCCCACGACTCCGCCGACGGCGGAGCCAGCGGCACCCGCCCGGTGCCGTCCGCACCCTGCTCCGGGTCGTGCGGCTCCGGGATGCCCGGCGCCGCCACCGTCAGGTCCAGCGGCCAGCCCGCCAGCGAGAGCACGATCGTGCTCTCGTCGGGCGACAGCTCGTACTCCATGCCGCAGTCCCAGGAGGCGATCGCGGTGGCCACGAGCGAAACGTCGTCGACGACGACCGTCCAGCGCGCGCCCTCCGCGTCCTGCCCGAGCACCAGCCCGTACCCGTCGGCGACCGGGGACACGCCCAGAAGGGCGCAGGCCTGCGGAAAGTCGTCGCCGAACGCCGTCGGGAACTGCGTGGGGGTCAGCAGTACGGCGGTCAGCACGAACAGCGAACCCCCATCCTCCTCAGCGGACACGTGGCCTCCCGATCGCTCTCTCGTCGGCGCACCTTAACCAGCGGGTAATACGCGCGTCGAGAGTCCACGGGCGTCGATTTCCAAGCCCGCTACCTGCACGTAGAGTTGGGCACCCGCCACAGAAAGGGACACCGGTGCAGCGTTACGACCGGCTGAGGGAGATCCTCCGGCTCGACCCCGACAAGGACTTCCTCGCCATCTACCGGCTCACCACCACCTATGAGTTCCCGTGGGACTTCACCCGCGCCCTGGAACTCGCCCTCTTCCGCACCTACGCCGTGCCCTCCATCGGCGGCCTGCTCGCCGAGACGGCCGAATTCACCCGGCGCGCCCAGAAGCGCTACGACGACACCGCGCTGCTCCTCGACGCGGTCGTCGAGCACGGCTTCGACAGCGACACGGCGCTCACCGCGATCCGTCGCGTCAACCAGATGCACCGCAGTTACGACATCTCCGACGACGACATGCGCTACGTCCTGTGCACGTTCGTCGTGATCCCCGCCCGCTGGATCGACGCCTACGGCTGGCGCCCGCTGACCCACCACGAGCGGCGGGCCTGCGCCAACTACTACGCCACCCTCGGCCGCCATCTGGGCATCAAGGACATCCCGGGCTCCTACGAGGAGTTCGAGGCCACCCTGAACGCCTACGAACAGGCGCACTTCGGCTGGGACGAAGGCGGCCGGGAGGTCGCCGACTCCACCCTCGACCTCATGGCCTCCTGGTACCCGGCGCCGCTCGCCCCCGCCGTGCGCCGCGCGAGCCTCACCCTCCTCGACGAGCCGCTGCTGAGCGCCTTCCGCTACGAGCCCCCGGGTCCAGGCCTCCAGCGCCTGGTCCGGGGGGCGCTGTGGCTGCGGGGTCGCGCGGTGCGGCTCCTGCCGCCCCGCCGGGCACCTCACTACGCCCGCCAGAACCCGGAGATCAAGGGCTACCCCGACGGCTACGACGTCGGCGAGCTCGGTACGTTCCCCGTGCCCGGCGCGGGCGGCTGCCCCGTGCCGCACCCGCGCCGCCCGGCCGGAGCCGAAGCCCAGCCGCCCGCGTAGCCGCCGGGCGCCGGGGCGGCCCCGGCGCGCGGGGAGACGTAAGGCCCGAAGGCCTCAGGGGCGGCGGGCCGCCAGGACCAGGAAGCGGGCGTCCTCGTCGGCGTACGAGGTCATGTCCCAGCCCGAACCGGACAGCAGCGGGCGGAGGTTGTGCTCCGCCCGCAGGTCGTCCGGGGTCAGCTCGCGGCCGTGGCGGGCGGCGAGGGCCGCTCGCCCGATCGGGTGGAACAGCGCGAGGCGGCCGCCGGGGCGGACCACACGGGCGAGCTCGGCCAGGTTCGCCGCCGGGTCGGGCAGGTGCGCGATCAGCCCGGCCGCGAACACCGCGTCGAGGGATCCGTCGCGCAGCGGGAGCCGGGCCACGTCCGCGAGCAGCAGGGTGCCGTCGGCGTCCCGCCCGGCCTCCCGCGCGGCGGCCAGCATCCGCTCCGTGAGGTCCACGCCGAGCACGGTTCCCGCAGGGCCGACGGCCGCGCGCAGCGGGGTCAGGGCCCGGCCCGTCCCGCAGCCCGCGTCGAGCACCCGGTCGCCCGGGCCCACCCCGAGCTCGCCCACGGCGGCGGTGAAGGCGGGTCCGTCCTCCGGGAACTTGCGGTCCCAGTCGGCGGCGCGTGCCCCGAAGAACTCCTGCACGTGTGTGTGGTCCTCGTTCGTACGGCTCATAGGGCTCATGCCGCCATGATCCCGCACCGTCACCGCCTGTGGGCCGTGTGCAAGCTGGCACGTGGTGTGATCGGAGATGAACGTATCTCTGTCATATTCCAGCAGTTCCAGCGGCTTTCGAAATGCTCCCCTTGTTCGCGCCCTCACCCGGACTAGCGTCCCGTGGCCATGGGACACCTGGACCACGCCGCCTATGGCTGGCTGACACCCGCACTGTCATATGTGATGGCATCGATCGGCGCCGCCCTCGGACTGCGCTGCACCGTCCGCGCGCTCGCCGCCACCGGCACCTCCCGCCGTAACTGGCTCCTCACCGCGGCCTCGGCCATCGGCACCGGCATCTGGACGATGCACTTCGTCGCGATGCTCGGCTTCCACGTCACCGGCACCGAGATCCACTACAACGTGCCACTGACCGTCCTCAGCCTGTTCGTCGCGGTGCTCGTCGTCGGCGCGGGCGTCTTCGCCGTCGGTTACGGCACCGCCCACGGCCGCCGGTCCCTCGTCCTCGGCGGACTGACCACCGGACTCGGCGTCGCGAGCATGCACTACCTCGGCATGGCGGCCCTGCGCCTGCACGGCCGGGTCGCCTACGACCCGCTCACCGTCGGGCTCTCCGTCGTCATCGCCGTCGTCGCCGCCACCGCCGCCCTCTGGGCCGCGCTCAACATCAAGTCGCCGGCGGCCGTGGCCGTCGCCTCCCTGGTGATGGGCCTCGCGGTCAGCAGCATGCACTACACCGGGATGCTGGCCGTCTCCGTCCACGTCACCCCCTCGGACCGGGCACTGCCGGGGGCCACCGCCCTGCAGTTCATCTTCCCGCTCGCGGTCGGGCTCGGCTCCTACCTGTTCATCACCGCCGCGTTCGTGGCGCTGTCCCCGACCGCCGACGAACGCGCCGCGTCCGCCTCGGCCTCCGGTGCCGCCTCCGGGGCCGTCGCCGCCCCCGCACCCGCGGCGCCCGGCCGGCCGGGCGAGGGAGCCGTGCCCGCCCACTGAACGACCGCCCGTCCCGGCCACGTCCCGTCCCGGCCCGTACCGCCCCGAACGAGGAGCCCATGCGCACATCCCGCAGAAGACCGCAGGCAGCGGCTCCGCGGCCGGCCGTGCCACCCGTGCCACCGGTGCGCGGCCGCCGGGCGCACGCCGGTCCGCCCGCCGAGGAACCGCCCGGCCCGGACCCCGCTACCGCCCCGGCCGGGAGCGGTCCCGTCGGCACGCGCCCCCGGATCCGGCTGCGCCCCGCCACCGTCCGGGCGAAGATCGTCTCGCTGCTGATGGTCCCGGTCGTCTCCCTGCTCGGCCTGTGGGCCTTCGCCGCCGTCGCCGCCGCCCAGGACGTCGCCCGGCTCAGCCGGGAACGGCAGGCCGACGCCGAGATCCGTACCCCCGTCGCCGCCGCCCTGACCGAGCTCCAGGCCGAACGCCGCGCCGCCGTCCGCTTCCTGGCCGATCCGGCTTCCGACCAGGCGCCGGCCCTGGAACAGCAGGCCCGGCGCACGGACGAGGCCGTAGGGCGGCTCCGCCTCGGAAGCCGCCACACCGTCGCCGACTCCGGTGACCACCACGGCGACGTGGTCACCCGGCTGGACACCTTCGTCTCCCGCGCGGAAGGTCTCGCCGCGGCCCGCAAGGACGTCACCGGGCGCCGCGCCACCCCGGACGGCGCCTACGCGGTCTACACCGAGGCCGCCGACGCCGCCCTCGCCGTCGAGGGAGCCCTCTCCGGCGGTCAGGACCCCGAAACCGGCCCCGGCTCCCGCGTGCTGCTGGAGTTCGCCCGCGCCGGCGAGATGCTCTCCCGCGAGGACGTCCTGCTCGCCCTGCCGGGACCGCGCACCCCCGAGGCGCTCCGCCGCCTGACCGGCGTGGTCGAGAACCGTCGCACACTGACCGCCGCCACCGCCCCCGACCTGCCGGCGGCCCAGCGCGCCGCCTGGGAGTCCGTGGCGAAGAGCGCGTCCTACGCCGAGCTCACGGGCGCGGAGGACAAGGCCCTGGCCGCCACCCCCGCCGGCGGTGCGACGGCACAGCGGGAGGCGCCCAAGGAGGCGCCCAAGGAGGCCCCCAAGGAGGCATCGCGCGGGGTGCCCGCCGGGTGGGAGGCCGCGTACACGAGCGTCAGCGGCTCGATGCGCGACATCCGGCAGGCCGCCGGTGACGGGGCAGTGGGTCAGAGCGACCCGCTCGCCGAGGGGCTGCTCGGCCCCGCCGGGGCGGCGGTGTTGCTGGGGCTGGCCGCCGTCGCCGCCTCGCTGGTCATCTCGGTCCGCATCGGCCGCACCCTCGTCGTCGAACTGGTCTCGCTGCGCAACACCGCCCTGGAGATCGCCCACCGCAAGCTCCCGGACGCCATGGAACGGCTCCGCTCGGGGCAAACCGTCGGCATCGACATCGACATCGACACCGACACCGACACCGACGTCGAAGCCGTGGCCGTGCCCGGACGGCGGACCACCGAGGACGAGATCACCCAGGTCGGCACCGCGCTGTCCACCCTCCACCGCGCCGCCCTGAGCGCCGCCGTCGAACGGGCCGAATTCGCCAGCGGGGTGAGCGGGGTCTTCGTCAACCTCGCCCGCCGCAGCCAGGTCCTCGTGCACAAGCAGCTCAGCCTGCTGGACTCCATGGAGCGGCGCGCCGACGACCCCGGCGAGCTCGACGACCTCTTCCGGCTCGACCACCTCACCACCCGGATGCGCCGTCACGCGGAAAGCCTGATCATCCTCTCGGGCGCCGCTCCCGGCCGGGCCTGGCGCGTGCCGGTCCCGCTCACGAACGTCGTGCGCGCCGCCGTCTCCGAGATCGAGGACTACCCGCGGGTCGAGGTCCGCGGCCTCGCGGAGACCGCCGTCGTCGGCGCGTCGGTGGCCGACCTCACCCACCTCCTCGCCGAACTCGTGGAGAACGCGACCCAGTTCTCCCCGCCGCACACCAAGGTCCGGGTCAGCGGCGAGCCCGTCGGCGCCGGGTACGTCCTGGAGGTCGAGGACCGGGGACTGGGTATGGGCCGCGAGGCGCTGGCCGACGCCAACCGCCGCATCGAGCACTCCGAGGACCTCGACCTCTTCGACAGCGACCGCCTCGGCCTGTTCGTGGTCAGCCGCCTCTCCTCCCGCCACGGGGTGCGGGTGCGCCTGCGGCCGTCACCCTACGGAGGTACGACCGCGGTCGTGCTGCTGCCCAACTCCCTGCTCCAGGGCGCGATCGAGCCCGCCCCCGCCTCCGCCCCCACCACCCCGGACCCCGACCCCGTCCCGGTGCCGGGCCCGGCCCCCGTCTCCGCCGCGCCCGGCGCCCCCGGACCGCAGGGGTCGCGCCCCGCTCCGGTGGCCCCCCTCCGGCCGCGCGGCCCCGGTGGCACGGGCACCCGTACGCACTCGGCGTCCACCCCCGCCCCGGGGCCCGCGCCCGCCCTCGTCGCCGCACCGGTCGCCGGACTGCCGCGCCGGGTACGGCAGGCCAGCCTGGTCCCGCAGCTGCGCGAGGCGTCCGGTGAGCAGGCCCCCGGTGACGCCCGGACCTCCGAGGAGCCCCCGGACCGCAGCCCCGAACAGGCCCGGGAACGGATGGCCGCCTTCCGGGCGGGCTGGGCGCGCGGGACCCGGGAGACCTCGAACCCGAACGGCGGCCCCCACGCGGGCAGCGAAGGAGAAGTGTGATGATCGAACACCACGGGACCGGCTGGGGAACGACCGGACGCAGGAGCGCCCCCGGGACCGGCCGCGGGACCGACCCCAGGACCGGTTCCGACCCGGTGCGCCGGTCCGGCGAGCTGGACTGGTTGCTGGACGACCTGGTGACGCGGGTCCGCGAGGTCCGGCACGCCGTCGTCCTGTCCAACGACGGCCTGGCCGTGGGCTCCTCCAGTGCGCTGAGCAGGGAGGACGCCGAGCACCTCGCCGCCGTGGCCTCCGGGTTCCACAGCCTGGCCAAGGGCGCGGGCCGGCACTTCCGCACCGGGGGCGTGCGCCAGACGATGGTGGAGATGGACGAGGGCTTCCTCTTCGTCGCGGCCGCGGGCGACGGCTCCTGCCTGGCCGTCCTCAGCGCGGCCGGTGCCGACATCGGGCTGATCGCCTACGAGATGGCCCGGCTGGTCAAGCGGGTCGGCGAGCACCTCTACGCCCCGCCCCGGTTCGCGGTCCGCCCGCCGGCCGCCGGGTGAGGGCGGGGTCCGGAGCATGAACGGCCAGTGGTACGACGCCGAGGCGGGCCCGCTCGTGCGCCCCTACGCCATGACCGGCGGGCGCACGAAGCCGGGACCCCACGGCGTGCGCTTCGACCTCATCGCGCTGGTCGTGGTGGACCCGGCGGCCGGGGGAACGGGGGAGGAGGCGCTGCTCGGTCCCGAGCACCGGGCACTGCTCGGGCGCTGCCGCGACGAGACCCAGTCGGTGGCCGAACTCGCCGCCGACGCGGACCTGCCCGTGGGGGTGGTGCGGGTGCTGCTCGGTGACCTGTTGGAGGCGGGGCACGTCAAGGTCAGCCGTCCGGTGCCGCCCGCGCGGCTGCCGGAGATGCGGATTCTGCGGGAAGTCATCGAGGGATTGCGAGCGCTGTGATGGGACTGCACGACAACGGACCGGCGGAGCGGGGAGGTCCCGGGACGGACGAGGAACTGGCCGCGCTCGCTCTGAAGATCCTCGTGGCGGGGGGCTTCGGCGTCGGCAAGACCACGCTCGTGGGCGCGGTCAGCGAGATCAGGCCGCTGCGGACGGAAGAGCTGCTGAGCGAGGCGGGCGAGCGGGTCGACGACACCGGCGGGGTCGAACGGAAGACCACGACCACCGTGGCCATGGACTTCGGACGGATCACGATCCGCTCCGGCCTGTCCCTGTACCTGTTCGGCACGCCGGGGCAGGACCGGTTCTGGTTCCTGTGGGACGAGCTCGCGCTGGGCGCGCTGGGTGCGGTGGTCCTCGCCGACACCCGGCGGCTGGAGGACTGCTTCCCGGCCGTGGACTACTTCGAGCACCGGCGGATCCCGTTCGTGGTGGCCGTCAACTGCTTCACCGACGCCCGCCGATACGGGACCACCGACGTGGCGCGGGCCCTCGACCTGGAGCAGGGGACGCCGGTGGTGCTGTGCGACGCCCGTGACAAGGACTCGGGGAAGGAAGTGCTGATCAGGCTGGTCGAGTACGCCGGGCGGGTGCACACCGCCCGGCTGCTCGATGCGGTCGGGTCGCAGGCCGATCCGGTGTGACGTCAGTCGGCGATGCCGGCCGTCGCGATCACCTTCTCGATCGGTACGCGGACGAGGAGTTCGCCGGGAACCGCGTTGCGGCGGCCGAAGGCCTCGCCCCGCTCCTCGCCCATGTAGCGGGAGCCGATCCGCGTGGCCCAGGGGAGCATCTCCTCCAGGTCCTCGCTGATCTCGGCGCGTCCCTGGAGCACGACGTAGGAGAAGGGCGGCCGGTCGTCGTCCACGCAGAGGGCGACCCGGCCGTCGCGGGCCAGATTCCGCCCCTTGACGGTGTTCTTGCCGGTGTTGAAGACGAAGGCGTCACCGTCGAGAACGAACCAGATGGGAGCGATGTGCGGGCTTCCGTCCTCGCGGACCGTGGACAGCTTTCCGGTGCGGGTGGAGTGCGAGACGAACGCACGCCATTCCTCTTGAGTCATCTTCTGTGCCATGGGCCCATCCTCCTTGCCGGAAAGGGGCTGGTGGGGAAGGCTTGCGGCACGACTACGCGGGGTGGGGCGCGGCCACGTCGGCCGCGTCGACGGGGAGGGGCTGGAAATGGCACTGGACAAGCAGCTCGACTGGCTGCTGGACGATCTGACGCGCAGGGTCCAGCAGGTCCGCCACGCGGTGGTGCTGTCGAACGACGGGCTGGTGACGGCCGCGAGCGCCGGGCTGGCGCGTGAGGACGCCGAGCACCTAGCGGCCGTCGCGGCGGGGCTGCAGAGCCTGGCCAAGGGGTCGGGGCGGCACTTCAGGGCGGGGGAGGTGCGCCAGACCATGGTCGAGTACGACGAGGGCTTCCTGTTCGTCGTCGCGGCGGGTTCCGGCAGCAGCCTGTGCGCGCTGAGCGCGGCCGAGGCGGACATCGTGCAGGTGGCGTACGAGATGACGCTGCTGGTCAACCGGGTTGGGGAACACCTGGGGGTCGCGGAGCGGAGGATCACCGGGGGCTGACCGGCGGGCGCCGGGAGCGGAGTTTTCCACAGGCCTCGCGCGGGTTCGTCACGTTGGGTTACCTTCTTCACGCAGAGTGATCGTCGCTCGTGGGGGAGGACCGTGATGAAGGTGCAAGCGCTGGAGCGTGCGTCGGCCGGCAGGGAGACGCCCGAGGGCGTGCGTGCGGAGCAGCCGCTACCGGAGCCGGACGCGCGGCCGCCGGAGCTGCTGAGCGGCCCCCGGGCCGCGGGGGAACTGGGCCTGCGCCGGGGTGAGTTCGCGCGCGCCGTCCAGCTGGGTCTGGTGCGTCCCGGCCCGCGGGCGGCCGGCGGAGCCGCCCGTTTCACCCGGGCCGAACTGGACCGGGTCAGGGCGGCTGAGGGGTACCCGCAGGCACTGCGGGAGCGGGTCGAGACCGTGGCCGGTGCCGACGCCGGGGCACGGGCGCTGGGGACCGGACCGAGCCGCTTCACCCGGCTCGCGCGCTGCGGGCACCTCACCCCCGTCGGCTACCGGATCAACCGCTACCGGGCCGTCGTCTGGCTCTACCTGGCCGCCGAGCTGAGGGAGTTCGCCGCCCGGGAGCCCGGGATGCTGAGCGGGGCCGCGCCCCCGGAGGACCGGGAGATGCTGGAGGCCAAAGCGGACCTGCGCCCGCGCCGGTGGCGCGGGCGGCACGTGGGGCTGCTGCTGAGACGGACCGCCGATCCCTGGGAGCGGGCCGCCGTACTGGCCTCCGTGCTCCCCGAGCAGCAGGTGCGCCAGGCCGTCCCCGATCCGGCGGAACGGATCGTCCTCGCGGCGCTCGCGCCGCCCCCGCCCTACGGACACCCGCAGGTCCCGGCCGCGGCCGCCGTGGCCGGGCGGCTGCTGCTGGCGGAACCGCCGGACGAGGTGCACTGGTACCGGACCAGCCTCGACTTCGCCCTGACCGGGGCGCGAGGCCGGCGGAACTCGACGGGGGAGCGGGGTCAGTCGAACTCGACGGGGGAGAGGGGGCCGACGTAGACCCAGGCCCCCGCCTCGCGGGAGAAGGCACTGTGCTCGCGCAGCGAACCCGTGTGCCCGCCCTCCCGGTAGTGCGCCCGGAACTCCACCGACCCCTCCGTCTCGAACATCCCGCCGCGCTCGGTGGCCAGGATCTCCAGCCGCTCCCAGTGCTGAGCGGGATCCAGATCGAGCCGGCCCGGCCGGGTCGAGGAGTGCCAGGAGCGCATCAGGTAGGCGCTGTCGCCGACCGCGAACGCGCTGAACCGCGACCGCATCAGCAGCTCGGCGGTGGGCGCCTGTTTGGCGCCCGAGTGGAAGCGGCCGCAGCAGTCGGGGTAGGTGGCGGGCAGCCCGCAGGGGCAGGGGAGGACCGGGGTGGACATGTGCGCTCGACTCTGGGGAGGGGAGATGACGGGATTACGGACGCCACCGCCGCCGGCGCAGGAGCTGGCGGAGCGGTCGCGGAGACTACTGCGGGGACACGGCCGGCTTGGCCGCCGAGGCCGGGTACGGGCGGAAGAGACCCTCCTGGACCACGGAGACCAGCAGCCTGCCCTCCACGTCGTAGATGCGGCCACGGGCCAGACCGCGGCCGCCGTGCGCGATGGGTGACTCCTGGTCGTACAGGAACCACTCGTCCGCGCGGAAGGGCCGGTGGAACCACATCGCGTGGTCCAGCGAGGCCATGTCGAAACCGCGCATGCCCCACAGGGGTTCCACGGGGATGCGCACGGCGTCGAGGAGGGTCATGTCACTGGCGTAGGTGAGGGCGCAGGTGTGCACGAGCGGGTCGTCGCCCAGCGGGCCGACCGCCCGCATCCACACCGCACTGCGCGGATCGGCGTCCTTGAGCTCCTCCGGAGTCCAGCGGAGCCGGTCCACGTACCGGATGTCGAAGGGCTGACGGCGGGCCATCCGCTCCAGCGCCTCGGGCAGCGCGCCCAGGTGCTCGCGGATCTCGTCCACGACCTTCGGAAGCGCGTCCGGGTGGGGGAAGTCGAGGCGAGGAGGCAGCTGGTGCTCGATGCTGCCCTCCTCCGGGTGATGGAAGGAGGCGGTCAGATTGAAGATGGTCTTGCCCTGCTGGACCGCGGTGACCCGGCGTGTGGTGAAGGAGCGCCCGTCGCGCACCCGTTCCACCTGGTACACGATCGGCACCCCGGGGATGCCCGGACGCAGGAAGTACGCGTGCAGGGAGTGGACCGGCCGGTCGCTCTCGGTGGTGCGGCCGGCCGCCACCAGGGCCTGCCCGGCGACCTGCCCGCCGAACACGCGCTGGAGGGATTCCTGGGGGCTCGCGCCCCGGAAGATGTTGACCTCGATCTGCTCCAGGTCGAGCAGATCGACCAGTCTCTCGGCGGGGTTCGTCATCAGCAGCTCTCCACTGTCGGGTGCGGCGGGTCCGGCCGGCGCGGTGCCCGGGCACCGGCCGGCGGCGTGCGGGGTCGGGTCAGAGCAGCCCGAGTTCGCCGACCGAGGTGACCCGGATGACGGCCCGGCCCTCCTCGTCGGACGCGGCGAGGTCGACCTCGGCGCTGATGCCCCAGCCATGGTCGCCGTTCGGGTCGGCGAACGTCTGGCGGACGCGCCACAGGCCGTGGGCGGGGTCCTCCTCGATCTGGAGGAGCTTGGGGCCGCGGGCGTCGGGGCCGGTGCCGAGGTCGTCGTACTCGTCCCAGTACCCGTCCATGGCCTCGCCCCAGGCGTCGGCGTCCCAGCCGGACTCGGCGTCCAGCTCGCCCAGCACGTTGACGTGGTCCAGGGCCGCCAGCTCGACCCGTCGGAACATGGCGTTGCGGACCAGCACCCGGAAGGCGCGGGCGTTCGCGGTGACCGGCTTGACCTGGTCGGCCTTCTCCTGGGCCTGCTCCGCCGTCTCCACCTCCGGGTTCGCCAGCTGCTCCCACTCGTCGAGCAGGCTGGAGTCCACCTGGCGGACGAGCTCGCCCAGCCACGCGATGAGGTCCTGCAGGTCCTCGGACTTGAGGTCGTCGGGGATGGTGTGGTCCAGCGCCTTGTACGCGCCCGCCAGGTAGCGCAGCACGATGCCCTCGGTGCGGGCCAGCTCGTAGAAGGAGGTGAACTCGGTGAAGGTCATCGCGCGCTCGTACATGTCGCGGATGATCGACTTCGGGGAGACCGGGTGGTCGCGGACCCACGGGTGGCTCTTGCTGTACACGTCGTAGGCGTGCAGCAGCAGCTCTTCCAGGGGCTTGGGATAGGTGACGTCCTGGAGGCGCTCCATGCGCTCCTCGTACTCGATCCCGTCGGCCTTCATCGCGCCGACCGCGATGCCGCGCTCCTTGTTCTGCTGGGCGGCCAGGATCTGGCGCGGGTCGTCCAGGGTGGACTCGACGACCGAGACCATGTCCAGCGCGTAGGACGGGGACTCCGGGTCCAGCAGGTCGAAGGAGGCCAGCGCGAAGGTGGACAGCGGCTGGTTGAGCGCGAAGTCCTGCTGGAGGTCGACGGTCAGGCGGATGGTGCGGCCCTCGGCGTCCGGGGTGTCGAGCTTCTCCACCACGCCGCCGTCCAGCAGCGAACGGTAGATCGCGAAGGCCCTCCGGATGTGCCGCAGCTGGGCCTTGCGCGGCTCGTGGTTGTCCTCCAGGAGGTGGCGCATCGCCTGGAAGGCGTCGCCCGGCCGGGCGATGACCGACAGCAGCATGATGTTGGTGACCTTGAAGCGCGAGGTCAGCGGCTCCGGGTCGGCGGCGATCAGCTTCTCGAAGGTGGTGTCCGACCAGGCCACGAAGCCCTCGGGGGCCTTCTTGCGGACCACCTTGCGGCGCTTCTTCGGGTCGTCGCCCGCCTTCGCGAGGGCCTTCTCGTTCTCGATGACGTGCTCGGGCGCCTGCGCGACCACGAAGCCGGCCGTGTCGAAGCCGGCGCGGCCCGCGCGTCCGGCGATCTGGTGGAACTCGCGGGCGCGCAGCGTGCGGACGCGGTTGCCGTCGTACTTGGTGAGCGCGGTGAACAGCACCGTGCGGATCGGGACGTTGACACCGACGCCGAGGGTGTCGGTACCGCAGATGACCTTCAGCAGACCGGCCTGGGCCAGCTTCTCCACCAGCCGCCGGTACTTGGGCAGCATGCCCGCGTGGTGCACGCCGATGCCGTGGCGGACGTAACGGGAGAGGTTCTGGCCGAACTTCGTGGTGAAACGGAAGTTGCCGATCAGCTCCGCGATCTTGTCCTTCTCCTCGCGGGTGCACATGTTGATGCTCATCAGCGACTGCGCCCGCTCGACCGCCTGGGCCTGCGTGAAGTGCACGATGTAGACCGGCGCCTGCCGGGTCTCCAGCAGTTCCGTGATGGTGTCCGTGATCGGCGTGGTCACGTACTCGTACGACAGCGGGACCGGCCGGCTCGCCGAGCGGACCACCGACGTCGGACGGCCGGTGCGCCGGGTCAGGTCCTCCTCGAACCGCTTCACGTCGCCGAGGGTCGCCGACATCAGGACGAACTGCGCCTGGGGCAGTTCCAGCAGCGGGATCTGCCAGGCCCAGCCGCGGTCCGGCTCCGCGTAGAAGTGGAACTCGTCCATCACGACCTGGCCGATGTCGGCGTACTTGCCGTCGCGCAGGGCGATGGAGGCCAGCACCTCGGCCGTGCAGCAGATCACCGGGGCGTCCGCGTTCACGGAGGCGTCGCCGGTCAGCATGCCGACGTTCTCGGTGCCGAAGAGCTTGCACAGGTCGAAGAACTTCTCCGACACCAGCGCCTTGATCGGGGCGGTGTAGAAGGTCACCTTGTCCTGGGCCAGCGCGGTGAAGTGGGCGCCGGCCGCCACGAGGCTCTTGCCCGAGCCGGTCGGCGTCGACAGGATCACGTTCGCCCCGGAGACGACCTCGATCAGGGCCTCCTCCTGCGCCGGGTACAGGGTGATGCCCTGGTCCTCCGCCCACGAGGAGAAAGCCTCGAAGAGGGCGTCGGGGTCGGCGTTCGGCGGGAGCTGATCAATGAGGGTCACACCCCCCATCTTGCCTGGCTTCCGCCCGGAAGAGGGAACCGGCCACCGGGACGAAGATCGTCACCGGTACGCTGTGCCGTCGAGGCGGCCCGACCGAAACGCTCGACGGGGCCCGACCACACAGGACTGGGGCGGGACACAAGCCATGATGGGTCCGGCGCACTCACTGTCCGGGGCAGCGGCCTGGCTGGGGGTGGGCGCGGCGACGGCCGCCGCCGGGCACCCGATGCCGTGGCCCGTACTGGTCGTCGGCGCGCTCATATGCGCCGGTGCGGCCCTGGCCCCCGACCTCGACCACAAGTCGGCGACGATCTCGCGCGCCTTCGGCCCCCTCTCGCGGGGCCTGTGCGAGGTGGTCGACAAGATCTCCTACGCCGTCTACAAGGCCACCCGCGCCCCTCGCGACGCCCGCCGCAGCGGGGGACACCGCACCCTGACCCACACCTGGCTCTGGGCGGTCCTGATAGGCGCCGGCTCCTCGGCGCTCGCGGTCACCGCCGACCGCTGGGGCGTGCTCGTGCTGCTCTTCGTCCACCTGGTGCTGGCCGTCGAGGGCCTCCTGTGGCGGGCGGCCCGGATGTCCAGCGACGTCCTGGTCTGGCTGCTGGGCGCCACGAGCGCCTGGATCCTGGCCGGCGTGCTCGACCAGCCGGGCAACGGCGCGGGCTGGCTCTTCACCGGCCCCGGCCAGGAGTACCTGTGGCTCGGCCTGCCGATCCTGCTCGGCGCCCTCGTCCACGACATCGGCGACGCGCTCACCGTCTCCGGCTGCCCGATCCTGTGGCCCCTGCCGATCGCGGGCAAGCGCTGGTACCCGATCGGCCCTCCGAAGGCGATGCGGTTCCGTGCCGGCAGCTGGGTGGAGCTCAAGGTCCTGATGCCGGTCTTCATGCTCCTCGGCGGCATCGGCGGCGCATCAGCCCTCGGCTTCCTCTGACCACCCCGCCTCCGCGGACATCCAAACCCCCGGGCCCCCGACACCCGAGTCCCCGAGCAACCGGGCCTGCGGGTCCCGGACCTCGATCCTTCTGCCCCGAGTCCCCACCTCCGGGCCCTCGGGCTCCCGGGCTTACCGGCCCCGGCCTCCCGGGCTCGGCTCACCGGCCGCGGTACCCCGGCCGTGGGTCCCGGGTCCGCAGGCCCGGGCTCGCAGGGCGGGGAGGCAGGGCCGGGGACGCTCGTCGGTCAGCCGTGCCAGGAGTGCCAGAGGGCGGCGTAGGCGCCGTTGGCCGCCACCAGTTCGTCGTGGGAGCCCAGTTCGCTGATGCGGCCGCCCTCGACCACCGCGATCACGTCGGCGTCGTGCGCCGTGTGGAGCCGGTGGGCGATCGCGATGACCGTACGGCCGTCCAGCACCCCCGCGAGCGACCGCTCCAGGTGCCGGGCGGCCCGCGGATCCAGCAGCGAGGTCGCCTCGTCCAGCACCAGCGTGTGCGGGTCCGCCAGCACCAGCCGGGCCAGCGCGACCTGCTGGGCCTGAGCCGGGGTCAGCGCGCTCCCGCCGGACCCCACCTCGGTGTCCAGCCCCGCCTCCAGGGCCCGCGCCCAGCCGTCCGCGTCCACCGCGCCCAGCGCCGCCCACAGTTCGGCGTCGGCCGCACCCGACCGGGCGAGACGCAGATTGTCCCGCAGCGATCCCACGAAGACGTGGTGCTCCTGGTTGACCAGCGCCACGTGCTCCCGCACCCGCTCCGCCGGCATCCGCGACAGCATCGCGCCACCGAGCGTGACCTCACCCGTCCGGGGCGCGTAGATGCCCGCCAGCAGCCGGCCCAGAGTGGACTTGCCCGCGCCCGAGGGGCCGACCAGCGCCATCCGGGTGCCCGGCGGCACGGACATCGACACCCGGTGCAGGACGTCCACGCCCTCCTTGTAACCGAACCGGACCTCCCGCGCCCGCACCTCCCGGCCCCCGGGGGCGACGGCGGCGTCCCCCGCGTCCGGTTCGATCTCGCGCACACCGACCAGCCGGGCCAGCGAGACCTGGGCGATCTGGAGTTCGTCGTACCAGCGCAGGATCAGGCCGATCGGGTCGACCATCATCTGCGCCAGCAGCGCCCCGGTCGTCATCTGCCCCACCGACATCCAGCCCCGCAGCACGCAGTACCCGCCGATCATCAGCACGGCGCCGAGGATCGTCACGTAGGTGATGTTGACGACGGGGAACAGGACCGTCCGCAGGTACAGCGTGTACCGCTCCCAGGCGGTCCACTCCTTGATCCGCCGCTCCGACAGCGCGATCCGGCGACGCCCCAGCCGGTGCGCCTCCACGGTCCGCCCGGCGTCCACCGTCTCGGTGAGCGCCGCCGCCACCGCCGCGTACCCGGCCGCTTCCGAGCGGTACGCCGAGGGCGCCCGCCGGAAGTACCAGCGGCATCCGACGACCAGGACCGGCAGCGCCACCAGCGCGGCCAGCGCCAGCGGCGGGGCGGTGACCACCAGCGCCCCGTAGAGCAGCCCGGCCCAGACCACGCCGATGGTCAGCTGCGGCACGGCCTCGCGCATCGCGTTGGCCAGCCGGTCGATGTCGGTGGTGATCCGCGAGAGCAGGTCGCCCGTCCCGGCGCGTTCCAGGACGCCCGGGGGCAGACCGACCGACCGCACCAGGAAGTCCTCGCGCAGATCGGCCAGCATCTCCTCGCCGAGCATCGCCCCGCGCAGCCGCACCATCCGGACGAAGAACGTCTGGACGGCCAGCGCCAGCGCGAACAGCAGGGCCACGCGCCCCAGATGGAGCTCGCGCGCCCCCGAGGACAGCTCGTCGACGACCCGTCCCAGCAGGGTGGGGCCCACCATGGAGGCGACCACCGCCACGGCGTTGACCCCCACCAGCACCACGAAGGCCCGCCGGTGCCGGCGCAGCAGGCCGCGCACGTAGCCCCGTACGGTCGCCGACGTGCCCACCGGCAGGGTCGCGGCCGTCTCCGGGGCCGCCGGATCGTGTTCCGGGGGCGCCACGCCGATCATGCGGATTCCTCGATCCCTGTGAGTTCCTCTGCCGGCCCCGCCAGGCCGATCCCGGCGCGCCGCTGTTCCTCGTCCGTCTCGCGGGTGACGACCGCCCGGTAGCGCGGCTCGCCGTGCAGCAGCTCGCGGTGCGTGCCCGCGGGCAGGGCCCGGCCCTCGTGGACCAGGACGACCCGGTCGGCACGGTCCAGCAGCAGCGGCGAGGAGGCCAGCACCACCGTCGTGCGCCCGGAGCGCAGGGCCGCGATCCCGTCGGCGATCCGCGCCTCGGTGTGCGAGTCCACCGCCGAGGTCGGCTCGTCCAGCACCAGCACCTCCGGGTCGGTCACCAGCGACCTGGCCAGCGCCAGCCGCTGGCGCTGGCCGCCGGACAGCGAGCGGCCGCGCTCGGTGATCCGGGCGTCCATCGGGTCCCGCACCCCGTCGGGGGCCGACTGCAGCAGCGCGTCCAGGACGTCGTCGCACTGCGCGGCCTCCAGCGCCGCCCGGGGCGTCACCGACCCCGAGGCCGGTACGTCGAACAGCTCGCGCAGCGTCCCGGACAGCAGCACCGGATCCTTGTCCTGGACGAGGACCAGCTCGCGGGCCGTGTCCAGCGCGAGTTCGTCCAGCGCCACCCCGCCGAGCAGCGCCGAACGCGCCGCGCCGGCGGAGTCCGTCGGATGGCCGCCCAGCCGCTCCGCCAGCCGCCCCGCCAGGTCCGGGTCCCCGCACACGACCGCCGTGAAGGCACCGGCCGGGGCCAGCACCCCCGTCTCGGGGTCGTACAGGTCCCCGCCCGGAGCCGGAGCCGCCGCGGCCCCCGTCGTGCCGGCGCCGGCCGGGACCGCTTCCCCGGTGCGCGTCAGCGACAGCACCCGCGCGGCCCGCGCGGCGGAGGGCCGGGAGAAGGAGTAGGCCATCGCGATCTCC
Source organism: Streptomyces lavendulae subsp. lavendulae (assembly GCF_002803845.1). Lineage (GTDB taxonomy): Bacteria > Actinomycetota > Actinomycetes > Streptomycetales > Streptomycetaceae > Streptomyces > Streptomyces lavendulae. The sequence continues at coordinate 7,141,303 of NZ_CP024985.1, forward strand.
TGGAAGTGCCGCAGCGGGTACAGCATCGTGGCCACCGCGCTGAAGGCCGCGACGAGTTCACCCACCGCCAGCTGTTCGTCCGTCACGAGGACGGCCCCGTACCAGACCACCGTGATCATCAGGGCGCCCGGCAGCAGCACCTGCACGGCGGCGATCAGCGCCCACATCCTGGCACTGTGCACGGCGGCCCTGCGGACCTCCTGGGAGGCTTCCCGGTAGCGCCCGAGGAAGAGTTCCTCGCCGCCGATGCCCCGCAGGACGCGCAGGCCCGCGACGGTGTCGGAGGCCAGCTCGGTGGCCTTGCCCGCCTTCTCGCGCTGGACGTCCGCGCGCCGGGTGGCGCGCGGCAGCAACGGCAGGACGGACAGGGCGAGCACCGGGACGCCCACCGCGACGACCACGCCGATCGCGGGCGCGTAGAAGAGCAGGCCGACGCAGATCGCGGCGACGGTCAGGGCGGCGGCGAGGAACCGGGAGACCGCCTCGACGAACCAGCCGATCTTCTCCACGTCGCCCGTGGACACGGCCACCACCTCGCCCGCCGCGACCCGGCGGGTCAGGGCGGAGCCCAGTTCGGCGGTCTTGCGGGCCAGCAGCTGCTGGACCCGGGCGGCCGCCGTGATCCAGTTGGTGACGGCGGTGCGGTGCAGCATCGCGTCGCCGAGCGAGATGGCGATGGCGAGCAGCAGGAGCAGCGCGCCGACGCGGAGCAGTCCGCCGCCGTCGCGGCGCACGACCGCGTCCACGCCGAGTCCCACGGCGTAGGGCAGCCCGGCGACGCCGCCGAAGTGCAGGAGCCCCCAGGCCAGGCTGCGGGCCTGGCCGCCGAGTTGCCCCCGGCCCAGCCACAGCAGGAACCTCGGGCCGGTGCGGGCGTCCGGTACTCCGGGATCCGGATACGGAAGATCACTGATCTGCATGACGCCCCATGACTGGTCGAGTAGGCCGAACCCCGCAAGGTTCGTCCTCCCGGACCGGCCCCGGCAATCGATTTTCCGGTGCACGGGGGTGCGCCCGCGCGTGTTTCGGGGGTACGGAAACGCGAGCGTGCGGCGCCGGACCCGAGCCCGCGCGGGCGCGTTCAGGGGCGCGTGGCACGCTCCAGGGCGAGCAGCGCCGAGGAGTAGCCGCGCCCCGTGGCCCGGTCCATGCCGATCTCGCACATGCGGTTCGCCGACAGGTGCGCGTCGAACTGCCGGGAGGTCACCTCGGCGGCCTCGCGGGCCGTCGCCGATTCCGTCAGCTCCGGGTGCAGCATCCCCCGGTCGCCGGCGAAGGCGCAGCAGCCCGTGTCGTCCGGGACGACCACCTCGTCGGCGCAGGCCCCGGCGACCGCGCGCAGTTCGGCCTCGTCACCCAGACGGCGCATCGAGCAGGTGGGGTGGAGGACGGCGGACCCGACCGTGCGCAGCACCTCCAGCCGTGGCAGCAGTTCCCGGGCGGCCCAGACGACGGAGTCGAGGATCCGCAGTTCCGCGTGCAGGGCCCGGTTGTCCTCGGTCAGGTACGGGACGACCTCGTGCGCGAGGCCGAGGGTGCAGGAGGAGGCGTCGACCACCAGGGGCAGCCGGCCGCCGGCGGTCCAGCCCCAGGCGGCCTCCACGATCCGGTTGGCCATCACCCGGCTGCCCTCCTCGTACCCCTTGGAGTGCCAGATCGTCGCGCAGCAGGTGCCGGTGACATCGCGGGGGATCCACACCGGCTTCCCCGCCCGCTGCGACACGGCCACCACGGCCTCCGGCAGGGAGGGCCCGGGATCGCCGGCGGGCCCGCCGAAGATGCGGTTGACGCAGGCCGGGTAGTAGACCGCGGCCGCGCCCACCCGCCGGGTCGTGGGCAGCGCGCGGGCGGCGGCACCGGGGATCTGCGGCAGCCAGCGCGGCACCAGGTCGGGCCGTACGGCCTTGCGCGCGGCCTCCGTCGCCACCGCCAGGGGGCGGTCCCCGACCGCGGAGGTGATCTTGTCGGCGGCGGCCACGGCCAGTCGGGCGGCCGCCTCGACGGTCCGGAACCGCCGGGCGGCCAGGGCGGCGGCGCGTTCCTCGCGCGGGCCGTGCCGGAGGTGGCGGAAGTCCTTCATGAGCGCGCCGGTGTCGATGCCGACGGGGCAGGCGAGGGCGCAGGCCGAGTCGCCCGCGCAGGTGTCGACGGCGTCGTACCCGTAGGCGTCGAGCAGGCCGTCGAGGACGGGGGAGCCGGGCGGCTGGCGCATCATCTCGCGGCGCAGCACGATCCGCTGGCGCGGTGTGGTCGTCAGGTGCTCGCTGGGGCAGACCGGTTCGCAGAAACCGCACTCGATGCAGGGGTCCGCCACGGCCTCGACCCGCGGGATGGTCTTCAGTCCGCGCAGATGGGCCCGGGGGTCGCGGTCGAGGAGGATGCGCGGGGCGAGGACCAGGTCCGGGTCGACGAGCCGCTTGGTGCGCCACATCAGCTCGGTGGCCCGCGGGCCCCATTCGAGTTCGAGGAAGGGGGCCATGTTGCGGCCCGTGGAGTGCTCGGCCTTCAGCGAGCCGTCGAACCGCTCGACCGTGAGCCGGCAGAAGGCCTCCATGAAGGCCGCGTACCGGTCGACGTCGGCGGGGACGGAGGCGTCGAAGGCGAGCAGGAAGTGCAGGTTGCCATGGGCGGCGTGCCCCGCGACGGCGGCGTCGAACCCGTGCTCCGCCTGGAGTACGAGGAGCGCCTCGCAGGCCTCGGCGAGCCGGGACGGGGGGACCGCGAAGTCCTCGGTGATCAGGGTGGTGCCGGGGGCGCGGGCCCCGCCGACGGCGGTGACGAAGGCCTTGCGGGTCTTCCAGTAGCCGGAGACCACCGCGGGATCGCCGGTGAAGGTGTTCGTCACGGAGGCGACGGGGGCCACCAGCTCCAGTCCGGCCAGCACCCCGGCGGCGCGGCGCTCGTGCTCCGCGCGGCCCGCCGCGTCCGGGGCCCGGAACTCCACCAGCAGCGCGGCCGTGTCCCGGGGCAGCCGGGCCCAGTCGGCCGGCACGCCCGCGACGCTGACGCAGGCGCGCAGGGTGTTGCCGTCCATCAGCTCCACGGCGAGGGCGCCGGCCGCGTTGAACAGCGGCACGGCCGCGGCCGCGGCGGGCAGGGAGGGGAAGAAGAGCAGGCCCGTGGTGAGCTCGCGGTCCAGGGGGAGGGTGTCGAAGACGACCTCGGAGATGAAGCCGAGGGTGCCCTCGGAGCCGACCATCAGGCCGCGCAGGACCTCCACGGGGGTGGTGCCGTCGAGGTAGGCGTCGAGCCGGTAGCCGGTGGTGTTCTTGATCTCGTATTTGGCGCGGATCCGGGCGACCAGCTCCGGGTCGGCCTCGATCTCCCGCTTGATCTCCATCAGCCCGTGGCACAGCGCCGGCTCGGCGCGGGCCAGCTCCTCGTCCGCGAGCGGGTCGGCGGTGTCGACGACCGTTCCGGTCGGCAGGACGAGGGTGAGGGAGGAAAGGGTGCGGTACGCGTTCCTCGTGGTCCCCGCGGTCATGCCGGAGGCGTTGTTCGCGACCACTCCGCCGAGGGTGCAGGCGATGGCGCTGGCCGGGTCGGGACCCAGGATCCGGCCGTGCCGGGCCAGGGCCGCGTTGGCCCGCAGGACGGTGGTGCCGGGCCGGATGCGGGCGCGCCGGCCCTCGTCCAGGACCTCGATCCCGGCCCAGTGGCGGCGGACGTCGACCAGGATGTCCTCGCCCTGGGCCTGGCCGTTCAGCGAGGTCCCGGCGGCGCGGAAGACCACCTCGCGCTGTCTGCCGTGGGCGTAGGACAGGACGGCGGAGACGTCGTCGATGTCCTCGGCGATCACCACGACCTGCGGCACGAACCGGTACGGGGAGGCGTCCGTGGCGTAGCGGACCAGGTCGGAGACCTTCCAGAGCACCTTCTCGGCGCCGAGCAGTTCGGTCAGCTCGGCGCGCAGCACCGAGGGGGTACCCGGGGCCATGCGGTCGGGGACCCGGTCGGGGGCCGGGGCGGCGGGGCCGTGCGGGCGCAGCGCCCCCGGCTTCGGTTCCAGCAGCGGCATGTGGAGCCCCTCCGTGTCCTGGTCCGTCCCCCGGCCGGGCGCCGGCGGCTGCCGGCTCAGCAGCCGCCCTGGGCCGGGGCGTCGGCCAGTGCGTTCAGCAGGCCGCCGAGCACCTCGCGCTGTGGCGCGGTCAACGGAGCCAGGATCTCCTCCGCGGCGTCGGTCCGCGCGCTGCGCAGACGGCGCAGCGTGGCGCGGCCGGTTTCGGTGAGCTCGATCCGGATGACGCGGCGGTTGGCCGGATCCGGCGCGCGGCGGACGCAGCCGGCCGCCTCCAGGCCGTCCACGAGGGTGGTCACGGCCCGCGGCACGACCTCCAGACGCGTGGCCAGATCGGCCATCCGGGGCGGCCGGTCACCTCCGTAGTGCGCGACGAGCCTCAGCAGCCGGCCCTGGGCCGGGGTGATCCCGAGCGGCTCCATGTGGCGCTTCTGGATGCGGTGGAGCCGCCGCGTGAGGCGCAGCAGCTGCTCGGCGAGTACGCCGTCGGTGGAGTCCGGGGTGGGGTCGGCGGCGGACCCGGCGGCGGAGTCGGGGATGTCGGTCTCGGAACCGGTGCTCATACTGGAAAACAGTACCAGGACCGGATTCATTGTGAGTATAGGTAACAATGAGCTATGCTCATCGGAGTCTCGTCAGAAGGAGGCCCATGCGCCCCGAAGAACCGAAGTGGACCCCATCGAACGAATCCCTCGACCCCACCCGTCCGGCCCCGGCGGACCGGCCGCGCGAGCTGCGGCGGATCCTCGGCCTGTTCCGGCCCTACCGCGGTCGCCTCGCGGTGGTCGGCGCCCTGGTCGGCGCCTCCTCGCTGGTCGGCGTCGCCTCGCCGTTCCTGCTCAAGGCGATCCTGGACGTCGCGATCCCCGAGGGGCGTACGGGCCTGCTGAGCCTGCTCGCGCTCGGCATGATCCTCACCGCCGTCGTCACCAGCGTGTTCGGTGTGCTCCAGACCCTGATCTCCACCACCGTCGGCCAGCGCGTCATGCACGACCTGCGCACCGCCGTCTACGCCCAGCTCCAGCGGATGCCGCTGGCCTTCTTCACCCGCACCCGCACCGGTGAGGTGCAGTCCCGGATAGCCAACGACATCGGCGGCATGCAGGCGACGGTCACCTCGACGGCGACCTCGCTCGTGTCGAACCTGACCGCGGTCATCGCCTCGGTCGTCGCCATGCTCGCGCTCGACTGGCGGCTCACGCTGGTCTCCCTGCTCCTGCTGCCGCTCTTCGTGTGGATCAGCCGCCGGGTGGGCCGGGAGCGCAAGAAGATCACCACGCAGCGCCAGAAGCAGATGGCGGCCATGGCGGCCACCGTCACCGAATCCCTCTCGGTGAGCGGCATCCTCCTCGGGCGCACCATGGGCCGGTCCGATTCCCTGACCAAGGCCTTCTCCGAGGAGTCCGAGAAGCTCGTCGGGCTGGAGGTGCGCTCCAGCATGGCCGGGCGCTGGCGGATGTCGACCATCGGCATCGTCATGGCCGCCATGCCCGCGCTCATCTACTGGGCCGCGGGCATCGCCCTGCAGGCCGGCGCCCCCTCGCTCTCCGTCGGCACCCTCGTCGCCTTCGTCACGCTCCAGCAGGGCCTGTTCCGGCCCGCCGTGAGCCTCCTGTCGACGGGGGTGCAGATCCAGACCTCGCTCGCCCTGTTCGCCCGGATCTTCGAGTACCTCGACCTGCCGGTGGACATCACCGAGCGCGAGGCGCCCGTGAAGCTGGACCGGGCTAAGGGCGAGATCCGGCTGGAGGACGTGCACTTCTCTTACGACGCCAAGGACGGCCCGACCCTCACCGGCATCGACATCACCGTCCCGGCCGGCGGCTCCCTCGCCGTGGTGGGCCCGACCGGCTCGGGCAAGAGCACCCTCAGCTATCTGGTGCCCCGGCTCTACGACGTGACCGGCGGCCGCGTCGCCCTCGACGGGGTGGACGTGCGCGACCTCGACTTCGACTCGCTGGCCCGCTCCATAGGCGTGGTCTCCCAGGAGACCTACCTCTTCCACGCCTCCGTGGGGGACAACCTGCGCTTCGCCAAGCCGGACGCAACCGACGAGGAGATCACCGAGGCGGCCCGGGCGGCCCAGATCCACGACCACATCGCATCCCTGCCCGACGGGTACGACACCCTGGTCGGCGAGCGCGGCTACCGCTTCTCCGGGGGTGAGAAGCAGCGGCTGGCCATCGCCCGTACGATCCTGCGCGATCCGCCGGTGCTCATCCTCGACGAGGCGACCAGCGCCCTCGACACCCGCACCGAGCACGCCGTGCAGCGGGCCATCGACAACCTCTCCCGGGGCCGCACCACCATCACCATCGCGCACCGGCTCTCCACCGTCCGGGACGCCGACCAGATCGTGGTCCTGGACGCGGGCCGGATCGCCGAGCGCGGCACGCACGAGGAACTGCTGGGAGCCGGAGGCCGCTACGCCGCGCTGGTCCGCCGGGACCGCGACGCAGCGCATGTGGCGCCCGGAACGGGCGAGCTCGGTGCGGCCGCCACCACGGGCAAGGCCGAAAGCGTGACCGCCGACGTGACCGCCGACGTGATCGCGAGCCCGAATGCGGGTGCGGGCCGGGGAACGCCGGGGGAGCCGATGCCGACTCCGGTGAACGTGTGATCATATGAATGGTTTGGGTGGGTAATGCCGCAGAGAGGGTGTTCTGCCATCTAGCGTGCCCGTATGCATGATGAGTACCGGCCGCCACCACGCCGTTCACGGCTCACCCGCCGGGGCCGCCTGGCGCTCTTCCTCGGCATGCTCCTCGGGCTCGGGGCTGCCGTCCTGATCCCGCTGCTGCCCGGCGGAGAACCGCCCGAGAAGCCACGCCGGCTGCTGATCCCCGAAGGCTGGCGGGCCCCGCAGGTCTACGCCGCCATCGACCACGAGCTCCGGCTCCCGGCGGGCACCACGAAGAAGACCGTCGCCACGGCCGCGCTGGCCCTGCCGGCGGAGGCCAAGGGCAACCCCGAGGGCTACCTCTTCCCGGCCACCTACCCGGTGACCTCGAAGTCCACCCCGAGCGCGCTGCTCGCGTACATGGTGGAGACGGCGAACCGGAACCTCGCCACGAAAGCCGTCGCCGACGGCGGCAAGGCGCACGGGATGACCCCGTACCAGACGGCCACCCTCGCCAGCATCATCGAGGCGGAGGCCCGGACCCCGGCGGACATGGGCAAGGTGGCGCGCGTCGTGCACAACCGGCTGGCGAAGTCGATGCCGCTCCAGATGGACTCCACCCTCAACTACGCGCTCGACCGCAACACCCTCGACGTCACACTGAGCGACACCCGGATCGACCACCCCTTCAACACCTACGAACGCCAGGGCCTGCCCCCCACCCCGATCGACAGCCCCGGGCTGCGCGCCATGGCGGCGGCGGTCGCGCCGACCCCCGGCGACTGGCTGTTCTTCGTCACGGTGAAACCGGGTGACACCCGCTTCTCGAACACCTACGAGGAGCACAAGAAGCACGTGGCGGAGTTCAACCGGCTGCGCGCGGCGGCCGGCGCACCCGCGGCCCCCAGGCCCTGATCCCCCCAGGCCCTGAGCCCCTGACCCCTCACCCGGTGCCGCCGACCCCTGCGGCGGCCGGCTCCCGGTCCAGCAGGCGACGGATCTCGCGGACGGCGGTGGCGCCCGCGCGGTTGGCGCCGATCGTCGAGGCCGACGGGCCGTAGCCGACCAGGTGGACACGCTCGTCCCGTACGGCCCTGGTGCCCTCGACCCGGATGCCGCCGCCCGGCTCGCGCAGCCGCAGCGGGGCCAGATGGTCGACGGCGGCCCGGAAGCCGGTGGCCCAGAGGATCACGTCCGCCTCCACCCGGCCGCCGTCCGCCCAGGCGGCCCCGGATGCGGTCAGGCGGTCGAAGACGGGCCGCCGCTCCAGGATCCCGGAGGCGAGCCCCGCCCGGACGGCCTCGTTCAGGGGCAGACCGGTCACGCTGACCACGCTCTGCGGGGGCAGCCCGCGCCGGACCCGATCCTCCACCAGTGCCACCGCCGCCCGGCCTTCGGCCTCCCCGAAGGTCCCGTCGCGGAACACCGGGGGCCGGCGCGTGACCCACGTGGTCTCCGCCGCGACCTCGGCGATCTCCAGCAGGTGCTGTACCGCCGAGGTGCCGCCCCCGACCACGATGACGCGGGCCCCGGCGAACTCCTGCGGCCCGGGGTAGTTCGCCGTGTGCAGCTGTCGCCCGCGGAACAGTTCCTGGCCCGGGTAGCGCGGCCAGAACGGCCGGTCCCAGGTGCCCGTGGCGTTGACCAGCGCCCGCGCCGACCAGGTGCCCGCCGTCGATTCGACGAGCAGCCGTCCGCCCGGGCCCTGGCCGCCGTCGCGCACCGCCTTCACGTCCACGGGCCGGCGTACGCGCAGGCCGAACCGCTCCTCGTACGCCGCGAAGTACGCCCCGATCACCTCGGACGAGGGCCGCAGCGGATCGGCGTCCACCAGTTCCAAGCCGGGCAGGGCGTGCATGCCGTGGACCTTGCCGTAGGTGAGCGAGGGCCAGCGGAACTGCCAGGCCCCGCCCGGCCGCGGGGCGTGGTCCAGGACCACGTGTCCGATCCCCGCCCTGGCCAGGTGGTACGCGCTGGACAGACCCGCCTGTCCGGCCCCGACGACCACCACGTCCACCTCTGCCGCGCCCCGCACCGTTTCGTTCACGGTTCTACCAACTCGGGGCGGCCCCCCGGTCTTCCCCGCCCGCCAGCAGGCCCCGCGCCGCCAGTTCCGGAGCGACGCCCTCGCCGAACCAGTACGCCTCCTCCAGGTGCGGGTACCCCGACAGGACGAAGTGCTCGATCCCGAGCGCGTGGTACTCCTCGATCCGGTCGGCCACGTCCCCGTGGCTGCCGACGAGGGCCGTACCCGCACCGCCCCGGACCAGGCCGACGCCCGCCCACAGGTTGGGCGAGATCTCCAGACCGTCCCGCGAGCCGCCGTGCAGGGCCAGCATCCGCTGCTGCCCGACCGACTCGCTCACGCCCAGCAGCGACTGCGCGGTGGCGATGTCCTCGTCGGAGAGGTCCCCCAGCAGCCGGTCGGCCGCCCCCCACGCCTCCTTCGCGGAATCCCGTGAAATGGTGTGCAGCCGGATGCCGAACCGCACCGTGCGCCCCCGCTCCTCGGCCAGCGAACGGATCCAGTCGATCTTCTCCTTCACCTGCTGCGGCGGTTCGCCCCAGGTCAGGTACACATCGGCGTGCTCGGCCGCGACGGGCCCGGCCGCGGCCGAGGACCCGCCGAAGAAGATCTCCGGGAGCGGGTCGGGCGGCAGCGCCGTGAGCCCGCCGTCGATCCGGTAGTGCTCGCCGTGGAAGTCGTACGGCCGGCCGCCCCAGACCCCCCGGACGACCGACAGGAACTCGGCGGTGCGCTCGTAGCGGCGGTCGTGGTCGAGGTGGTCCCCGAACCGCCGCTGCTCGGAGGAGTCCCCGCCCGTCACCACGTTCAGCAGCAGCCGCCCCCGCGTGATCCGCTGGTACGTCGCCGCCATCTGCGCGGCGAGCGTCGGCGAGATCACCCCGGGCCGGAAGGCCACCAGGAACTTCAGCCGCTCCGTGTGCTGCGCGAGGGCCACCGTGGTCAGCCAGGCGTCCTCGCACCAGGTCCCGGTCGGCGTCAGCACCGCCTCGAAGCCGAGCCGCTCGGCCGCCTTGGCGATCTGGGCCAGGTACTCGATGTCCGGGGCGCGCACCCCGGCAGCGGCCTTGTTGTGGGCGTACGCGTGCCGGTCGACCAGGGTGCGTCCGTCCCCGCCGGTCGGCAGGAACCAGTGCAGGCGGACGGTCATCAGGAGTCCTTTCCGTACACGCGGGGCGCGCTGGTGGAAGGCGGCAGGTCACGGTTGAACCGGGTGTCGACGAAGTCCTTGAAGACGACCTTGCCGGGGATCAGCTTCAGCTCGGCGAAGGTGTCGGCGATCTTCTGCTCGGAGGCCACGGCCGCGTCGTCCACGGCGACCGTGACCCGGGTGCCGCTGCTGCGCTTGACGGCGTCGAGGGCGACCTCGTACGGCAGGCCCGTCTCCTTCGCCCACACCTTCGCCCACTCCTCCGGGTGCTTGAACACCCAGTCCTGGGCGCGCTGGAGCCGCTGGAGGTAGTCCGCGACGGCCTTGCCCCTGGCCGGGTCCTCCAGCGCCGCCGGAGCCGCGACCTGGAAGCCGAGGCCGTTGACGACGCCCTCGCCGGTGGCCAGCACCCGTGCCCCGGTGCGCAGCACCTGGGAGGTGTACGGGTCCCAGACCGCCCACGCGTCCACCTTGCCGCTGTTGAAGGCGGCGAGCGCGTCCGCCGGCTGGAGCAGGGTGATCTGCACGTCGGAAGGCGTCAGGCCGGCCTTCTGGAGGGCGGAGATCAGCTGGAAGTGTGCCGAACTGCCCTGCGCCACCGCGATCTTCTTGCCGCGCAGGTCGGCGGGGTTCTGGAGGGGCGAGTCCTTCGGTACGAGCACGGCCTCGCCCGCCGAGGAGCCGTGGGTGGCGCCCACCACGGCGATCTTCGACTTGGCGGCGGCGGCGAAGACCGGCGGGGTGTTGCCCACCCCGCCGATGTCGACGGCCTTGGCGTTGACCGCCTCCAGCAGCGGCGGGCCGGAGGTGAAGGTGGACCACTTGATGGTGTAGTCGAGGTGCTCCAGTTCGCCGGCCGCCCGCAGCAGGGACTCGGCGCCGCCCTTCTGGTCGCCGACGTTGAGGGTGATCTTCGCTCCGCCCTTGGCCGCGCCGTCGGCGGGGGTCGCGCCGCTGTCCGCGGCGGAGCTGCCGCCGCAGGCGGTCAGGGCCAGCGACAGCGGGACCAGGGTGGCGAGCAGGGGCAGGGACAGGGAGGTGCGTCTCATGTCGGTTCTCTTCGTTCTGTGGTGCGCGGGCATGCGGCGCAGCGGGCAGGGGAAGGGCGGGAAGGGAGGAGGGGCGGGAAGGGGAAGGGTGCAACGGGGGGAGAGGAGCGGCGGGGCGGCAGCGGCGGTCAGCCGACGCCGAGTTCGGCGAGCAGCCGGGTCCGCAGGTCCGCGAACCCCGGGTCACCGGCCGAGCGCGGCCGGTCCAGCGGGACCTGGACGTCGCAGGAGATCCGGCCCTCGTCCATCACCAGTACCCGGTCGGCCAGCAGGACGGCCTCGTCCACGTCGTGCGTGACCAGCAGCACCGCACAGCCGCGCCGCTGCCACAGTTCGGCCACCAGCCGCTGCGCCTTGATGCGGGTCAGCGCGTCCAGCGCGCCGAAAGGCTCGTCCAGAAGCAGCAGATCCGGCTCGCGCACCAGCGCACGGGCCAGCGAGGCCCGCTGCGCCTCGCCGCCCGACAGGGTCTTGGGCCAGGCGTCGACGCGGTGTTCGAGTCCCACCTCGGCCAGGGCCCTTTCGGCGCGCTCCCGTTCGGGCCGCCCCGGCAGCCCGAGCAGTACGTTGCGCCAGACCCGCTTCCACGGCATCAGCCGGGGTGCCTGGAAGGCCACCGCCCGTCGCTCCGGCACCAGTACCTCGCCCTCGATCTCCCGGTCCAGGCCGGCCAGGATCCGCAGCAGGGTCGACTTCCCGCAGCCGCTGCGGCCCAGCAGCACCGTGAACTCCCCGGCTCGCAGGGCCAGATCGAGCCCGTCGATGACGGGACGCCCGTCGAAGGACCGGGTCAGCCCCCGGACCCGTACGGCGGTCCGCGGGATCACTGTCCCGTGAAGGTCGGTCGCCATTGCAGCAGCAGCCTTTCGAGAGCGCGGACGACGAGGTCGGCGGTGAGGCCGAGGAAGGCGTAGACGACGAGGCAGACGACGATCACGTCGGTACGGAAGAACTCGCGCGCCTGGTTCATCAGGAACCCGATGCCGGCGTCGGCGTTGATGGACTCCCCGAAGACCAGGGCCAGCCAGGCCGTGGCGAGCGAGTAGCGCAGCCCGGTCATGAACCCGGGCAGCGCGCCCGGCAGCACCACGTGCCGGACCAGTCCCCACCGGCCGAGCCCCAGTGATCCGCCCGCCTCGATGAGTTGCTCGTCCACGCCGCGGATCCCCGCGTACACGTTGAGGTAGAGGTGGAAGGCGGTGCCCAGTGCGATGAGCGCGACCTTGGGGGCCTCGCCGATGCCCATCCAGATGATGAACAGTGGGATGAGACCGACCCAGGGGACGGTGCGCAGCATCTGCACGCTCGCGTCGATCAGGTCCTCGCCGAGCCGGGACAGCCCGGACAGCAGGGCGAGGGCCGTGCCCACCGTCCCGCCGAGCAGCAGGCCGATGGCCACGCGCTGGAGGGAGATCCCCATCGCGGCCGGCAGGGTCCCGTCCCCGATCAGGCGGGCGCCCGCGGTGGCGATCGTCGACGGCGGGGCGAGGGTGTCGGCGGGCAGCGCCCCGAAGGTGCTGGCCAGTTGCCACAGCGCGAGCAGGAGCAGAGGTCCGGCGGTCCGGCGCGCCCAGCGGGGCACGGACCTGCGGCGCGCCGAGGACGGAGTGACGGGGACCAGCGCGGGGGAGGTGTCGGCGGTGTCCCCGGCGGGGGACGGCTCGACCGGATCGGATCCCGCTACGGGGGATATGTCGGGCGGCGCATGGCCGATGCTCATCGGGGCTCCACGGAGGGGGAGAGTCAGGGAGGCGTGCGCACACCCCGGCCGGAGCCCCCGCCCCCGGCCGGCCGCAGGTACGGCGGAGCGGGGCGGGGCACGGCTACGGGAGCGGTACGGCCGGGGGACCCGTACGGCTACGGGACCCGTGCGGCCGGGGGACCGGTACGGCGGGGAAGTCCGGGGTGCGCGACGGCCGAGCGCGAGGCGCTCGTGACACGGAAAGGAGGTGAAAGGGCGTCAGCAGCCGCGGCGACACGCGGCGGAGGCCACCCGCAGCAGGTCGATGTGACCGCGCGTGGTGAGGAGGGCTGAACGCAACATGCCGCAGAACGTAGCCACCCGGCCGTCGACGGGTCAATGGTGTCTCGCCCAATGGACATCCCGTCTCCGATACCGGAACGCGGCGTGACGCGCGAAGCCCCCGTGCGGCGGCGGGGGAACGTCGCCGCACGGGGGCCTCGTGCGTCCGGGGTCAGGCGGAGTCCGCTATCCAGGCGGCCAGCTGCTCCGGTGTCGTGGACGGGTCCGCCACCAGGGTGGCGAGTTCGTCCTCCCGGAAGGTGGCCGTGGTGACGGCCGGGCAGCGGTGGCAGGCGGCCACCCCCGACTGCTGCCACCACTGGCACCGCGCACGCAGGTGGCACCGCGGGACCGCACGGGTGTCCGCCGTGGCCGAGGGCAGGGTCAGGACCCGCTCCACCAGGGAGCAGTCGTCGCCCCGCCGGTTGGCGCAGGCGGAGACGCAGTGCGAGGCGAAGCGCAGGACCCGGGTCGGCTCGATCCCCTGGGGGAGCGTGCCGAGCACCTCGGACGCCGGGACCGGATCGGCGAGGTAGACCACCTGGCCGTCGGATCCCGAACGCACGCCGAGGACCACGGACTCGGGGGCCCGGGCCTCACCGCTCGGGCACCAGGTCGCCGGTGCCACCGCCGATGCCGCCGTCGCCGGTGCCGCCGCCGGTGCCACCGTCCGTGCCGCCGCCGTCTGGTCGCTTCCCACGGTGCTCACCCGGCCCGTCAGCCGTCGACGGCGTCGCTCGACGCCAGGACCTCACGGCCGACGGGGTCGCCGAGGGTGCCCTGGAGTCCGAGGGCCTGCTCCCGCTGCACCGCCTGCGCGAGGTTCTGGTGCAGCTGCTCCACCGAGGTGATGCGGGCGCCGCCCGGAGCAGCGTTCGCCGTGCCGACCGAGGTCATCGCGATCCCCGCCGCCATCACGACCGCGGCGCCGCCGGCCGCCAGTTTGTTCCGGTTCATTTCCATCGAGCCCTCTCCTGGTCCGGGCGGCGCGCTCTCCCGCCGCCGAGGGCCCGAGCGTAGGAGCGGCGGACGGGCCGAGGGGGCAGTTCCCGGGGGCAGTTCAGGCCGTTTTCCGACCCCGGCGCCCGGGCCCGGAAGGGCGGGGAGAGGGCTCAGGAGGGGGTGCGGGAGAGCAGCCACGCTCAGGAGGAGGTGCGGGAGAGCAGCCACGCGTGGGCCGTCCGCGCGCTGAACTCCCGCTGCCCGCCCGCGAAGAGCAGCCCCGCGCCGGCGAAGGCCGGATCGCCGGCGGTGTCCGGAACGTAGGGGACCGCCAGGCAGTCCATGCCGGCGGCGTGCGCGGCCAGGGCGCCCGGAGCCGCGTCCTCCACGACCACGCAGTCGGCCGGCGCGGCTCCGAGCCGGCGGGCCGCCTCCAGGAACACGTCCGGGGCCGGCTTGCCCCGCGCGACCTCCTCCGCCGAGACCACCGTGGTCAGCAGCGCGTCCAGCCCGGTGCCCGCCAGTACGGCGTCGATCGCCTCGCGCGAGGAGCCGGAGGCCACCGCCATCGGCACGCCCCGCGCGTGCAGGAGCTCCACGAACGTCCGCATCTCCGGGAAGGCTTCGGTGCGGGTGCGGGCCAGCTCCAGGTAGGCGGCGTTCTGCTCCGCGAGCAGCTGCTCCAGTGGGGCGTCGAGCCCGTGGCGCTCCTTGAGGATCTCCAGCGTCTCCAGGGTGCCGATGCCGATGAAGCGGGAGTGCTGCTCCCAGGTGAAATCGGGGACCCCGTGGCGCTCCAGGGTGCGGCGGCCCGACTCGTAGTAGTTCGGCTCGCTGTCCACGAGGGTGCCGTCGAGATCGAATATGACGGAGATCATCCGCTGTGCCGTCCTGCCGGTTACATACCTGTCTCCGCCATCTTGTCAGGGTTTGCGAGCCGCTCGTCCCGCCGCCTCCCGGCCCACGGACTCGACCAGCGGCAGCAGCCGGTGGGCCACCCGTTCGCGCAGGGCCACCTCGGTGCGGGTGCGGACCACCCCCGGCAGCCGGATCAGCTGCTGGATCACGTCCTCCAGATGGGCGTTGTCCCGGGCCGCCACCCGGGTCAGCAGGTCCCCGCCGCCGGTGATCGAGAAGGCCTCGATGATCTCGGGGACGGCGGCGAGCGCGTCGCCGACCTCGTCCAGGTGCCCCTGGGTGACCTCGATGTGCACGAAGGCGAGGACGGGGTGGCCCAGTGCGGCGGGCGAGAGCGCGGGGCCGGTTCCGGTGATCACCCCGGTCCGCTCCAGCCGGTCCAGCCTGGCCTGGAGGGTGCCGCGGGCCACGCCGAGGATCCGGGCGTACTCGCGGACGCTGGTGCGCGGCTGCTCGATCAGCAGGCGCAGGATCAGGGTGTCGAGCTCGTCCACCGCCATGCCAGGACTGTACCAATGGCCCGGGATCACCCCTTTTCGGCGCGACCGGAGCCAAGGCCGCGGCCGTCGCCCCCGCCGTCCCTCTCCGGAGCCCGGACCCGCCTCGGCGGCCACGGCAGGAACCCGCTGGTCCGGGCCCGGTACTCGGCGTAGCCCGGCCGCTCGGCCATGTGCCGCTCCAGCAGCCGCTTCCCGCTCCCCGCGATCAGCAGGTACGACATCACCAGCGGGGAGACCACGGACACCGCGGCCGCCTGCGCCGACCCGCACGCGATCAGGAAGAGCCCCCACCAGACGCAGAAGTCGCCGAAGTAGTTCGGGTGCCGGGTCCACGACCACAGCCCCCGGTCCATGATCCGGCCCCGGTTCGCGGGATCCGCCGTGAACCGGGCCAGCTGGTGGTCGCCCACCGCCTCGAAGACGATCCCGCAGAGCCACAGGGCGCTCCCGGCCACCGCGAGGCCGACCGGCCACCCCGCCCCTCCCTCGACGTACGCGCCCGCCTGCACCGGCAGCGACACCAGCCACACCAGCGCCGCCTGCAGCAGGTACACCATCCGCAGCGCGTACAGGTTCCGGTTCCCCGGGGCCCGCGCCAGCATCCGCTCGTACCGCGGGTCCTCCCCGCGCCCGCGCCCCCGCCACGCGATGTGCCCGGCCAGCCGCAGCCCCCACACCACCGTCAGCGCCGTCAGCAACAGTCCGCGCCCGCCGCCCCCGCCGGACATCCCGTACGTGGCCACCGCGACGGCGGCGAAGCCGAGACCCCACGCCACGTCCACCACCCGGTGGACGCCCTTGCGCACCCCCACCGCGAACGCGAGCAGCATGACGCCCAGGGCCGCGCCCGCCGCCACGGCCAGGTTGACCCCGAAGGCGCCCCAGTTCACCGTCCGCCGCCTTCCCCGCCCGTGAGCAGGAACTGGTGGACGTCCAGGTAACCGGAGGCGAACCCGGCCTCGCAGTAGGCGAGGTAGAAGGTCCACATCCGCCGGAACCGCTCGTCGAAGCCGAGCTCCGCCACCCGCTCGGACCGCTCCGCGAACCGTTCCCGCCACAGCCGCAGGGTCTGCGCGTAGTGGGCCCCGTAGCCCTCGCACCGTACGACCCGCAGCCCGGTGTGCTCGCGCGCCATCTCCTCCACGACCCGCACCGAGGGCAGCATCCCGCCGGGGAAGATGTACTTCTGGATCCAGGTGTACGTGTCCTTCGTGGCCAGCATCCGCTCGTGCGGCATGGTGATCGCCTGGAGCGCCACCCGGCCGCCCGGCTCCAGCAGCCGGTCCAGCGCGCGGAAGTACACCGGCCAGTACTCGACGCCGACCGCCTCGATCATCTCCACGCTGACGATCGCGTCGTACCAGCCGTGCGCGTCGCGGTAGTCGCACAGCCGCACCTCCACCCGGTCCGCGACACCCGCCGCCGCGATCCGCCGCATCGCCAGCTCCCGCTGCTCCCGCGAGAGCGTCAGGGTCACCACGCGGGCGCCGCGCCGGGCCGCCCGGAGCGCGAGTTCGCCCCAGCCCGTGCCGATCTCCAGCAGCCGGGTGTCCGGGCCCACACCGGCCAGGTCCAGCAGCATGTCGATCTTCCGGTGCTGGGCGGCGGGCAGCTCGGCCGCCCCGGCGGGCAGGGCGCGGAACACCGCCGAGGAGTACGTCATCGTCGGGTCGAGGAACTCGGCGAACAGTTCGTTGGACAGGTCGTAGTGCCACTCGACGTTGGTACGGGAACCGGAGCGCGTGTTGCGCCGCTCCGCCGGCTGCCGGGCCGCCCACAGCCCCCGCAGCCGCTGGAGCGGGGCCGGGACCAGCGCGGCGACGTGCCCGGCCAGGACGGTCAGCACCGCCACCGGATCGCGGGCGTCCCACTCCCCGGCCACGTACGACTCGCCGAACCCGATCAGTCCCCCGGCCGTGATCCGGCGTTCGAAGGCGGCCGGGTCGTGGACCGCCATCGCCGGACCTCCCTGCCCCAGGAGTCCCTCGGGCCCCATCTTCACCTGGAGCGGGAGCCGGTCCAGCGCCCGGCGGATGATCATCCGGCCCACGGCCGCCCTCGTCCGGGAACAGGGCGGCACGTCCGGAAGCGTCGTCAGCGTCACTTCACACCCTCCTGGGGTACGTGGCGGGGCCGCGGCAGCACGGGCACCCCGCGCAGCCACAGCCGGACGCCGTGGAAACGGATGCCCACCGCCACCGCGGCCGTGGGCCAGGGGCGGCGCGCCAGGGCGCGCAGCAGGCCGCGCACACCCGCGCGGCGGCGCCGGCCCCGCACGGTCGCCGTCAGCCGGGCGCCGTCGGCCCCGCCCGCCAGCTGGACGGTCAGGTCGAGGCGTTCGCCCGGTACGGGCAGCCGCATCCGGTAGTCCCCGTCCACCTCCAGGAAGGGGGAGACGTGGAACTCCTTGGGGACGCGGGCCTCCCGGGCGGCCTCCGGGCCGAGGAGGTAGCAGTGCCGCTCCCCGTACGTGTTGTGCACCTCGGCGACCGTGTGCAGCAGGGCGCCGTCCGGGCCGTGGCACCAGTACACCGACAGCGGGTTGAAGACGTACCCGAACACCCGGGCGTGCGCCAGCATCAGCACCCTCGACCCCGGCGGCAGGGCGGCCCCGCGCGCCGCGAGGAAACCGTCCAGGCCGGCCCGGATCGAGGGGAGCCGCCCGCCGAAGTGGTCCCGCGCGTCGAACCCGGCCAGGACCCGCAGCGGCCCCGGCAGCCGGGGCAGCGCGTCCAGGTCCACCAGCCACAGGAAGGTGCGGTGGCGCAGGGCGTAACGGTGCCCGCCCGCCCGCACG
Source organism: Streptomyces lavendulae subsp. lavendulae (assembly GCF_002803845.1). Taxonomy (GTDB): domain Bacteria; phylum Actinomycetota; class Actinomycetes; order Streptomycetales; family Streptomycetaceae; genus Streptomyces; species Streptomyces lavendulae. Next base: position 7,159,346 of record NZ_CP024985.1, read on the forward strand.
TGCCGGACGTCGGCCTCGTACAGCGCGCCGCCCGCCGCCAGGGGCGCGCGCGGCCCGGCCGTCACCAGTCCACCCCCAGCGCGGCGGCCGCCGCCACGCCCGAACGGCAGCCGTCCTCGTGGAACCCCCAGCCGTGGTACGCCCCCGCGAAGGCCGTCACCGGCCCCGACAGCCCGGGCAGCCGCCGCTGCGCCGCCACCGAATCCGGCGTGTACAGCGGGTGTTCGTAGTCCATCTCCGCCACCACCCGGTCCGGCCGCACCCGCCCGGTCCCGGCGTTCAGCGTGACCACGTAAGGCTCCGGAGCCGCCAGCCCCTGGAGCCGGTCCATGTCGTAGCTGACCTGGACCGGCACCTCCCCGGCCGGCCGGCAGTCGGACAGCCGGTAGTTCCAGCAGCCCCGCGCCCCCGCCGCACGCGGCAGCACGGAGTCGTCGGTGTGCAGCACCGTGCGGTTGCGGGAGTAGCGGAAGGCCCCGAGAACCGCCAGCTCGGCGTCGGTCGGGTCGGCCAGCATGCGCAGCGCCTGGTCGGCGTGGACGGCGACCACCACCGAGTCGTACGCGGCCGAGGCCCCGTCCGCGGTGGTCAGCCAGACCCCGCCCGGGGTGCGGGCGAGGGACCGCACCCGGACGCCGGAACGGACCGCGCCCGGCCCCAGCGCCTCGCGGACCCGCTCCACGTAGCGCGCGGAGCCGCCCTCGACCGTGCGCCAGCGCGGCGAGCCGCCGACCGACAGCATGCCGTGGTGGGAGAGGAACCGGAACAGGTAGCGGGCCGGGTGCGCGAGCGCCCCGCCCGGCGGGCAGGACCACACCGAGGCCACCAGCGGGATCGCGAAGTGCCCCGTGAAGTACGCCCCGAAGCCGCCCCGCTCCAGGAACTCGCCCAGCGTCGGCTCCGGTCCGGCCCCGGGCGGCGTGGCCAGCAGCCGCCGGGCCCGCCGGTGGAAGACCGGCACCTGCGCGAGCATCCGCAGGTAGGCGGGGCGCAGCGCGCTCCCGGGCCGGGCGAACAGCCCCCTCGGCCCGCGCGCCCCCGCGTACTCCAGCCCGCAGCCCTCGCAGTGCACCGACAGGCTCATGGTCGTGGGACGGGTGGCCACCCCCAGCTCACCGAAGAGCCGCAGCAGGTGCGGGTAGGTGCGGTCGTTGTGGACGATGAAACCGGAATCGACACCCCGGACCAGGCCGTCGGGGCCCTTCACCGGATGGGTGTGGGCGTGCCCGCCCAGTCGGTCGTCCGCCTCGTACAGGGTCACCGCATGGCTCCTGGCCAGCACGTACGCCGCCGTCAGCCCGGACACGCCCCCGCCGATCACGGCCGTGCGCGGTCGTCCTCGCTCGGTCATCTCGCTCCCTCCTTCACGCTCACTTCGGAGCCGGAGGGGGTGTCGGATGTGTCGAGGGGCGAAACCGTACGGGGGAGGGCAGGCTGGGTGCCGTACCCGGCGTACGTGCGGTACGCGCCGTACGCGTCGCCCACGGCCCCGCCCACGGCCCGGGCCGCATCCGAAAGCGCCGGTCCGGCCGAATCCCCTACGGGCCCGTGGGGGGCCCGGGGGCGGCCGACGACGGGGGAACGACGAGCGGAGACAGCCCATGACAGGCCCGCACTGCCTGGTCACCGGGGCCACCGGCTACATCGGCGGCCGCCTGGTGCCCGAACTCCTCGACAGCGGACACCGGGTCCGCTGCATGGCCCGCTCCCCGGAGCGGCTGCGCGACCACCCCTGGGCCGGCCGTGCCGAAGTGGTGCGCGGGGACGTCACCGACCCCGCTTCGCTGGCGGAGGCCCTGCGCGGCATCGACGTCGCCTACTACCTCGTCCACGCCCTCGGCACCGGCCACGGCTTCGAGGACCGCGACCGCGCCGCCGCCCGGACCTTCGCCGAAGAGGCCCGCGCGGCCGGGGTCCGCCGGATCGTCTACCTCGGCGGCCTCGTCCCCGCGGACGTCCCCCGCGACGCGCTCTCCCCGCACCTGCGCTCGCGTGCCGAGGTCGGTGAGATCCTCCTCGCCTCCGGGGTGCCCACCACCGTCCTGCGCGCGGCCGTCATCATCGGCTCCGGCTCCGCCTCCTTCGAGATGCTGCGCTACCTCACCGAGCGGCTGCCCGTCATGGTCACCCCCAGCTGGGTCGGCACCCGCATCCAGCCCATCGCCGTCCGCGATGTGCTGCGCTACCTCGTCGGCAGCGCCGCCATGCCCCCCGGGGTGAGCCGGACCTTCGACATCGGCGGACCGGACGTGGTCACGTACGAGGAGATGATGCGCCGCTACGCCGTCGTGGCCGAGCTCCCCAAACGGCTCATCGTGCGCGTCCCCATGCTGACGCCACGGCTCTCCAGCCACTGGATCGGCCTCGTCACCCCCGTCCCGCGCGCGCTCGCCCGGCCGCTCGCCGAATCCCTGCGCCACGAGGTGGTCTGCGACGAGCACGACATCGCCGCCTACGTCCCCGACCCGCCCGGCTCCCCGATCGGCTTCGACCGGGCCCTCGACCTGGCCCTCCAGCGGGTCCGCGAGGCCAAGGTCACCACCCGCTGGTCCTCCGCCTCCCTGCCCGGCGCGCCCAGCGACCCGCTGCCCACCGACCCCGACTGGGCGGGCGGCAGCCTCTACACCGACGAGCGGGAACTGCCCGTCGACGCCCCGCAGGACGCGCTGTGGCGGGTGGTGGAGGGCATCGGCGGGGAGAACGGCTGGTACTCCTTCCCCCTGGCCTGGGCCGTACGGGGCTGGCTGGACCGGCTCGTCGGAGGGGTCGGCATCCGGCGGGGCCGCCGCGACGCCGACCGGCTGCGGGTGGGGGACTCCCTCGACTTCTGGCGGGTGGAGGAGATCGAAGCGGGCCGTCTGCTGCGCCTGCGCGCCGAGATGCGGCTGCCGGGGCTGGCCTGGCTGGAGCTGTACGCGGAGCCGCGCGCGTCCGGCCCTTCCACCGGCCCCGCCGGGCAGCGGGCCCTGTACCGGCAGCGGGCCCTGTTCCACCCGCACGGGCTGCTCGGACACCTGTACTGGTGGAGCGTGTCCCCCTTCCACGCCGTCGTCTTCGGCGGCATGGCCCGCAACATCGCGGGCGCCGCGGAACGGGCCGCGTCGGGATCCGGGTCCGCGCCGTCCCCCGGGTCCGCGCCGTCCCCCGCCCCCGCATCCGGAACGGGCCCCCGCGCCGAAGAACCCCCGACGACCGACGCCCCCAGCCCTGACGCGGAGCCCAGAGCATGAACACCGCCGTGGTCCTGTACACCTCCGACCTGCGCCTGCACGACCATCCACCCCTGCGGGCCGCCCTCTCCTCCGGCGACCAAGTCGTCCCGCTCTTCGTCCGCGACCGCGTCATCGAGGACTCCGCCTTCGCCGCGCCCAACCGGCTGGCCTTCCTCGCCGACTGCCTCGCCGACCTCGACGCCGCCCTGCGCGACCGCGGAGGCCGCCTCCTGCTGCGCTCCGGGGATGTCGTCGCCGAGGTCTGCGCCCTCGTCCAGGAGGCCGACGCCGACGAGGTGCACATGGCCGCCGGGGTCAGCGGCTACGCCCACGCCCGCGAGGAACGCCTGCGCGAGGCCCTCGAAGCCCAGGGACGGCGCCTCTACGTCCACGACACCGTCGTCACCGCCGTGGCCCCGGGAGCGGTGCTGCCCTCCGGCTCCGGAGCCGACCACTTCGCCGTCTTCACCCCGTACCTGCGCCGCTGGACGGAACTGCCCCTCAGGCCGGCCGAGCCCGCGCCCCGCGCCGTACGGGTACCCGAAGACCTCGGCTCCGAGCCGCTGCCCCGCCGCTCCGCCGTCACCGGCACCTCCCCGGGCCTCGCCCGAGGCGGCGAGACCGAGGCCCGCAGGCTGCTCACCAACTGGCTGCGCTCCGGCATCACCCGCTACGAGGACACCCACGACGACCTCGCCGGAGACGCCACCTCGAAGCTCTCCCCGCACCTGCACTTCGGCACCCTCTCGCCCACCGAGGCCGTCCACCGCGCCCGCGCCGCCGGCGGCCCCGGCGCCGAGGCCTTCGTCCGCCAGCTGTGCTGGCGCGACTTCCACCACCAGGTCCTCGCCGCCCGCCCCGAAACCGCCGCCGAGGACTACCGGGCCCGCCAGGACCGCTGGCGCACCGGACCCGACGCCGAGGAGGAGATCCAGGCCTGGAAGGACGGCCGCACCGGCTACCCGGTCGTCGACGCGGCCATGCGCCAGCTGCGCCACGAGGGCTGGATGCACAACCGGGGCCGCCTGCTGGCCGCCAGCTTCCTCGCCAAGACCCTCTACGTGGACTGGCGCACCGGAGCCCGCCACTTCATGGACCTCCTCGTCGACGGGGACGTGGCCAACAACCAGCTCAACTGGCAGTGGGTGGCCGGCACCGGCACCGACACCCGCCCCAACCGGGTCCTCAACCCCGTCCGCCAGGGCCTGCGCTACGACCCCGAGGGCCGTTACGTCCACCGCTGGGTGCCCGAACTCGCCGGCCTGCCCGCGCCCCGCGTCCACGAGCCCTGGCGGCTGCCCGGCCTGGAACGGGCCCGCTTCGACTACCCGGACCCCGTCGTGGACCTCGCCGACGGCCTCGGCCGCTTCCGCGAGGGGCGGCCCGGCGCCGTATCGTGAGCCGGGTGGACCCCGTGCCGGCCCCCGTGCCGCCGCCCCCCGAACCCGCCCTGAGCACGGGCGCCGTCGCCCGTCGCCTGGGGGTCTCGCCGACCACCCTGCGCTCCTGGGAACGCCGCTACGCCATCGGCCCGGCCCGCCGCGAGGACGGCCGGCACCGCCGTTGGACCCCCGAGGACATCGCCCGCCTCGACGAGATGTGCCGGCTCACCGCGCGGGGCGTGCCCCCGTCCGAGGCGGCACGGGCCGCGCTCGGCGAAGCACCTGCCGCCCGCGCGGGGGACCGGGCGGCGGCCGTGACGCCGGGCGGGCCCGGGGCCCTCCCCCTCGGGGAGGTGCGGCCGGAGGCCAGGGGGCTCGCGCGGGCCGCCGTACGCCTGGACGCGCCCGCGGTGGCGGACCTGCTGGAGGCCGCCCTCGCGGAACACGGCCCGGTCACCGCGTGGGAGGAGATCATCGCGCCGACCCTGCACGCGGTGGGCCGCAAATGGGCCTCGGCGGGGGAGCGGTACATCGAGGTGGAGCACCTGCTGTCCTGGCACGTCTCCGCCGCCCTGCACCGCGCCCGTCCGGCCCCCGAGCGCTCGCACACACCCCCGGTGCTGCTCGCCTGCGCGCCCGGGGAGCTGCACAGCCTGCCCATCGAGGCGCTGGCCGCCGCGCTCGGGGAACTGGGCGTGCCGGTACGGATGTTCGGCGCCGCCCTGCCCGCCGAGGCGCTGCGGGACGCGGTACGGCGGACGGGGCCCTGCGCGGCCGTGCTCTGGTCGCAGTCCCGTACGACGGCGGACCGGGCCCTGGTCCGTTCCGTGGCCGGCATCGCGTGGGGGCCGCCCGGGGCGCGCGGTCACTCGGCGCTGCTGCTGGCCGGACCCGGCTGGGACGGGCGGGACACCCAGCCGCGCGCCGAGCGGCTGTTCGGGCTGCGGTCGGGCGTCGCCGTCATCGCGGCGCTGGCAGCCGGGCCGGGGCCGGGGCAGGGGGCCGGTCGGGGTCCAGGGCCTGCCGCAGGACGCGCAGCGCCCGCCGCATGTGGCTCTTGACGGTGCCCAGCGGGATCCCGGTGCGGGCGGCGATCTGGCTCTGGCTGAGGTCGGCGTAGAACGCCAGCCACAACACGTGCCGCTGCGCCTGCGGCAGCCGGGCCAGCTCCCCGGTCACCAGCAGCCGGTCCAGGGACTCTTCCGGACCGGGCCGGCCGGACCCTCCGGAGCTCCCGGGGTGCGTGCCGGGCGGGTGCGGGCCGCCCGCCAGGGCGAGGGCGGCGGCCGCCACCGCACGGGCCCGGCGGGAACGGGCCTCCAGGGCGTCGGCCACCTTGTGCCGGGTGATCCCGGTGAGCCAGGCGCCGAGTCCGCCCGGGCCGGGCCGGTAGCCGTCGCGGCCGCGCCAGGCGGCCAGGAACACCTGTTGCGTCACGTCCTCGGCCTCGCGGTCGTCGCCCAGGGAACGCCGGGCGAGGGAGTGCACCAGGGGCCGCCAGCGCCGGTAGACCGCCTCCACGGCGCCCTCGTCCCCCGCCGCGAACCCGGCGGAGAGGGCGGTGTCCCGGTCGGTGGTGCGGGGAGGGTCGTCCATGACACGAGCGTCGCCACCACCGGGGACGGAGGAAAGTTGCAGCGTTTTCGCAGCGAATGCCCGCAGGGGCGCGCAGGGCCACGGGGGAGGGGGCGTGGCTACCGGGTGTGCAGCAGCGGCAACAGGGTCCGGTGCGCCACCGTCACCCCCGCCACCACCACCGCCGCCGGGAGCAGCACCTCGCCCACGCTCCACCCGGCCCGCACCAGCAGAGCCCCCGTCAGGCCGCCCGCGAACATGGCCAGTACCGCCAGCGCCCGCCGCGCCCAGGCCCCGCTCCCGTAGCCGAAGGCACTGTCCCGCCCGAGTGCCGAGCCGGCCAGCAGGCCGGTCATGGACCGGGTGACCAGCGTGGTCGGCACACCGGGCACGTTCACCCGCATGCTCGTCACGTTCCGGATGCCCATGGCCATCGACAGCAGCGCGGCCTCCACCAGGTGCGGCGCCCCCGGATCGCCGAACCGCGGGGTCACCCGCCACCCGCCCACGGCCGCGGCGAGGATCAGCGCGGTCTCCGCGTACAGACCCACGCACATCCCGCGCCAGCCCCGGCCCTCCGCCGCCGACTCCATCCGCGCGCCGCACACCGCGCCCAGGGCGAAGGCCACCAGCGAGACGGCGGCGGGCAGCGCGGGCAGGTCGCCCTCGTGGGCCGCGCCGAAGGCCAGGAAGAGCACGTTGCCGGTCTGCATCGCCGTGAACACCGGCCCCAGGGCGAGCAGGCTCACCGCCTCGATCAGACCGGTGACCGCGGTCAGGGCGAGCATGAGCGCCGTCAGGGAAGGCCGCAGCGCCCGCGCGTCCACCCCTCAGCCCCCGGCCCGTGCGGCACGCGGGAGGGGCCGGCGGGGGTTCACGTCCATGACGCCCGACAGTGGCACGGCCCCCGCCCCGGCTGAAGCCGACATGCGGGAAGGGGTGAGGGAGTTCGCGGACATGCCCTAGGGTCCGGATCATGAGTGATCTTCTACTGGTGCGTCACGGGGAGACGGCCTGGAGCGCCACCGGGCGGCACACGGGCCTCACCGACGTGCCCCTGACCGCGCGCGGGGTCGAGGAGGCCATCTCGCTGGCCCCCTTCTTCCGCGACGGGCAACCGGCCCTGGTGCTGACCAGCCCGCTGAGCCGGGCCGTGGCCACCGCCCGGCTCGCCGGGCTCACCGACGGGGTCCCCGACCCCGACCTCCACGAATGGGACTACGGCGGCTACGAGGGCATCACCACCGCCGAGATCCAGCGGACCGTGCCCCACTGGTCGCTGTGGACCGACGGGGTCCCGCAGGGCGACTCCCACCACCCCGGAGAGAGCGCCGCCCAGGTCGGCGCCCGCGCGGACCGGGTGCTGGCGCGGGCCGCCGCGGTGCTGCGCGAGGACCGGGGGGACGTGGTGCTCGTCGCCCACGGACACTTCCTGCGCGTCCTGACGGCCCGCTACCTCGGTCTGCCCCCCGAGGACGGCCGGCTCTTCCTGCTGCGCACCGGCACGGTCAGCGTGCTGTCCACGGAGCACGGACTTCCGGTCGTGGCCGGGTGGAACACCCGCCCCTGAACCGCGGCACCGGGCTTCCCCGGCCGGGCCCGTCCGCCTCGCGCGGCCGGGCCGGGTGCGTGACGATGCGTACATGGACGACGGCGACCACGGTGCGGCGGGCAGCACCCTCCCCGAGGCCGACGCGAGCCTGAAGGCCAACGCCATCGGCTTCCTCGACGCCCTGGTCATCGGCCTGAACTCCACCTCGCCGGCCTACTCGCTGGCCGCCGTCCTGGGACCGATCGTGGCCCTGGTCGGGGTCTACGCGCCGGGCGTGATGCTCGCGTCCTTCGTCCCGATGCTGCTGATCGCCGCCGCCTTCTACTACCTCAACAAGGTCGACCAGGACTGCGGCACCACCTTCTCCTGGGTGACCCGCGCCATGGGCCCCTGGGCGGGCTGGCTCGGCGGCTGGGCCATCACCATGACCGGCGTGCTCGTCATCGGCTCCCTCGCGGACGTCGCCGTCCACTTCGGCCTGCTCGCCGCCGGGCTCGACGGCCTGGCCGCGAACCAGCTGGTCCGGCAGGGCCTGAGCGTCCTGGTGATCCTCGCGATGACCGCCGTCTGCGTCATCGGCACCGAGATGTCCGCCCGGCTCCAGGACGTCCTGATCCTCGCCCAGGTCTTCTTCCTGCTCGCGTTCGCCGTGGTCGCCATCTACCGGGTCTACGCCGGCACCAGCACCCTCGGCGGCATCCCGCCCTCCCTGAGCTGGCTCAACCCCTTCGGCGCCGGAGGCGCCGCGCTCACCGGCGGACTGCTGCTCGGCGTCTTCATCTACTGGGGCTGGGAGTCCGCCGTGAACCTCACCGAGGAGGTCGAGGACTCCGCCACCGCGCCCGGCAAGGCGGGCATCTGGTCCACCATCGTCCTCCTGGTGACCTACCTGTCCGTCGGCTACGCCGTCGTCGCCTACGCCGGTACGCAGTTCCTCGCCGAGAACGCCGGCGAGGAGGAGGCCGTCTTCGCCGTCCTCGCGCACGAGGTGATGGGCGGCTGGGACTGGATGGTGCTCCTCGCCGTCTGCACCTCCGCCCTCGCCTCCACCCAGACGACGATCATCCCCGCCTCACGGACCGCCCTGTCGATGGCCCGCCGGCACGCCCTGCCGCCGCACCTCGCGCACATCCACCCCCGCTTCCGCACGCCCGACGTGAGCACCTGGTGGGTCGCCGCCATCGCCATCGCCTGGTACCTCGCCGTCAACCAGATCAGCGAGAACGCCCTCCTCGACTCCCTCACCGCGCTCTCCCTGCTCATCGCCTTCTACTACGCCCTCACCGGCGTGGCCTGCGCCGTCTACTACCGCCGCCACCTGCTGGAGAACGCGCACAACTTCCTCCTCATCGGCCTCGGCCCGCTGGTCGGAGCGGGCCTGCTGACCTGGCTGCTGGTGGAGTCCGTGGGCGACATGTCCAACCCGGCGAACTCCGCCGGCGGGGTCTCCTGGTTCGGCCTCGGCCCGCCCCTCGTCATCGGCATCGGGATCGCCGTCGTCGGCGTCCTCCTCATGTGCTTCTGGCGGGTCCGGGACGGCAGGTTCTGGCAGGAGCGCCGGGGCGTGGTCGACCCGGCCCTCGTACGCGGCAGGAAGTCCTGAGGAGGCCGGATGTCCGTGGTCCTGGGTTACGACGAGTCCCCCGGCGCCGAACGCGCCCTGCACGTGGCGCTGGAGGTCGCCACCGCCTTCGGTGAACCACTGGTCCTCGTCTACGGAGCCGCCGCGCCCGGAGCCACCGGCGAGGAGTACCGGGCCCACCGCGAGGCCGTCCGCCAGGCCGGCCGCAGCGCCCTGGCGCGGGCCGTCGGGGCCGCCGACGAGGCGGGTGTCCCCTCCACCGTCGAGGTGGTCGACGACAAACCCGCCCAGGCGCTGCTGGACGCCGCCGAACGCCACGACGCCCGGGTCATCGTCGTCGGCACCTGGGGCGACAGCCCGATCCGCGGCGCCCTCCTCGGCTCCACCCCGCACAAGCTCCTGCACCTCTCGCCCGTCCCGGTGCTCTGCGTGCCGACCGCGGACGAGGCGTAGGGCGGGGGGCGGACGGCATGGCGAAGGCGAACGGGGCGGGCGCAAGGCGCGGGCTCTTCCACGGCCGGGACCGGGCGGTGATCGCGGCCGCCGCGATCTCGATGCTGCTGGTCCAGATGGACTGGTTCGCCCTCAACCTGATGCTCCCCGTCATCGGGCGCGAGTTCGACACCCCCACCACCAACCTCCAATGGCTGGTCAGCGGCTACATGCTGACCCTCGGCGCCCTGATGGTCACCGGCGGCCGGTCCGCCGACCTCTTCGGCAGGCGGCGGGTCCTCGTCTGCGGGCTCACCGGCTTCGCCCTCGTCTCCGTGGTGTGCGCCGCCGCGCGGAGCACCGCCTGGCTCACCGCCGGACGCTTCGTGCAGGGGTGCACCGCCGCAATGATCCTCCCCGTGTCCGTCGCCGTGGTCACCGCGTACTTCCGGGACGAACGGCAGGGCCGCGCCGTCGGCACCGTCCTCGCCTTCAGCGCCATCGGCACGGCCCTGGGACCCTTCGTCGGCGGGGCCTTCGCCGAACACGTCAGCTGGCGCGCCGTGTTCCTGCTCAACGTGCCCTTCGCCCTCGCCGCGGCCCTGCTCCTGCTGCGCTTCGTCCCCGAGACCCGCGACGAGGAGGCCGGACGCGGCCTGGACCTGCCCGGCGTGCTCACCCTCGCGGGAGGCCTGATGGCCCTGATGACCGGCGTGGACCAAGGCGCCCACTGGGGGTGGGGCTCCGCGGCGACCCTGGGCTGCCTCATCGGCGGCGCGGTCCTGCTGGCCGCGTTCGTCCTGATCGAGCGGCGCAGCCCGCAGCCCCTGCTGGACCTCGAACTCCTGCACAACGGCCCCTTCGTCGCCGTCACCCTCGCCGGATCCCTGTCCAACGTCGTGTACTGCCTCGTCGCCGTGTTCTCGGCCCTCTACCTCCAGCAGGCGCGGGGGCTCTCGCCCCTGGACTCCGGGCTGATCTTCCTGGCCCTGTCCGTCGGCGCCGGAGCCGCCAGCTACTGGTCCGGCCACCTCGCGCTGCGCGTGCGCCCCGAGCGGCTGATGGCCGCAGCGATGCTGCTGAGCGGAGTCAGCCTGTTCGTCCTGACGCTGGTGAACTCGCTCGTCGTCTACACCGCCGTGTTCGCGGTGGTCGGCGTCGGCGTCGGCCTCGGCTGGGCGCTGACCAACGTCGCCACCCAGTCCTACGTCCCGCCCGGCCGCCTCGCGGCCGCCTCCGGGCTCGTCCTGACCTCCCTCGTCCTGCTGGGAGCCGTCGCCGTGGCCGTCGCCTCCACCGTCCTGGAGGTGATCAGCGGCTCCGTCGAGGGGGCCGCCTCGGACGGCTCCGCCATCGAGACCGTCCTGCGCGCGGCGGCCCTGCTGGCCGTGCTGGGCGCCGCCGCTCTCGCCGCCGTCGTCCGCCGGGTCCCGGTCCCGGCCCCGGAGCCTTCCTAGGCCCGCGAGCCGGTGACCCCGCGGCTCAGTCCGCGAACACCCCCGACAGGTACGCGGACAGCTCCCCGGCCGCCGGCGGGCACAGCCGGGCCCCGAGGTGGCCGTCCGGCCGGACCACGAAGGCGGTCGGCTCCCGGACCCCGTAGACCCGGCGGAACTCGCCCCGCCCGTCGAGGTACACCGGCATCGGAGCCCAGGCGGGCGCGGTCCCGCCCTCGGTGAGGACCGCGTACGCCGTGAGCCGTCCCGCGGGCAACCCGCCGGTCAGTGAGGCGAGTTCGGGGACGCAAGGGGCCTGCGGGCCGTCGGCGCAGAGCAGGAGCACGTGCTCGCTGCCCCGCAGCAGCTCGTGCAGGCGGACGGGCCGGTTCTCGATGCGCCCGATCAGCCCGTCGCAGTCGGGAGCGCGATCGCCGGGGCGCGGTGCGGGACCGGCGCCGTCCGGGCCCGCGGGGCGCACCAGCGGGCTGTCCGGATAGCCGACGAGCAGCTGCGCCTCGCGCATCAGTACGGTCGTCAGGTCCCCGGCGTCGCCCGGAACGCCCTGGTTGGCGTGCCGCACGGTCCGCCCGACGACCTCCTCGCCGACCGGCCGGCGCTCGGCGTCGTAACTGGCCGTCAGCCGCGGGTGCGCCGTCCCGTCGACGGCCAGGGCCAGCTTCCAGGCCAGGTTCCACGCGTCCTGGATCCCGGTGTTCATGCCCTGCGCGCCGGTCGGGGGATGGATGTGCGCCGCGTCCCCGGCGACGAAGACCCGCCCGTCGCCGTACCGGTCGACGATCCGGTGGCTGATCCGGAAGACCGAGGACCAGCGCAGGCCGGAGGCGGTCGCGGGCCGCGGCGCCAGACGGTCCAGGACCGCCTGCACATGGGAGAGCCCGGGGGCCCGGCCGCCCTCCAGCCCGTGCGCCACCCCGTCCTCGCCGGCCGGCGGGGCGGACAGCTCCGGCGGCACCAGCATCGACGCCCGGTACCGGCCCGGACCCGGCAGCGGAATGCACACCAGCAGGTCGTCCAGGGCGCCGGCGGCGTCGTGGTGCAGGGCCCGGACCCCGTAGGCGTGGGGCAGGTCCCAGTCCACCACCACGTCGGCCAGCATGTACTCCTCGGGGAACGCCCCGCCCTCGAAGCCGAGGCCGAGCCCCTTGCGCACCGTGCTGTGGGCCCCGTCGCACCCCACCAGGAACCCGGCGCGCACCTCCTCCTCGCCGTCCGGCCCGACGAGCCGGCAGGTCACCCCGTCGGGGTCCTGCGCGAAGGACACCAGTTCGGTGTTCCGCTCGATCCGGGTGCCGAACCGGGCGAGGAACTCTTCCAGGAGCCGCTCGGTCTCGTTCTGCGGCAGAGCGGCGAAACCGTAGGGGACGTCGCCCGGCAGCGACATCTCCACCCGTGCCCGCTCCCGGCCGTCGACGTACACCAGCTGCCCGCGCATCGGGATCGCGGCGTCCAGCACGGCCCGCACCAGCCCCATCCGGTCCCACAGTTCCAGCGTGCGCGGCTGGATGCCCACCGCCTTCGCGTACGGCATCCGCTCCGGCAGCCGGTCCACCAGCCGGCAGCCGACCCCGCGCCGGCGCAGCTCGATCGCCGCGGTCAGCCCCACCGGGCCCGCGCCCGCGACCAGAACGTCCACCGGTGCGCCGTGCACCCTCCCATGGTCGCCGCCACCGCGGCCCCCGGCGACCGCAAGGCCGTCCTGCCGGCGGGCGCGGGCCCGGTGGGGCGGGCCGCGTCCCGTTCAGGCCTCGTCCTGTGCCCGGATGGCCTCCCGGAGCCGACGGGCCGCCCGTCCCGGCTCGCCGCGCTGCTGCTCCAGCAGCGCGGCGGCGATCGCGTCCAGCTTCTGCTGGATCGCGTGCTCCGCGCGCCGTTCGGAGTTCTTCAGCAAGGCCAGCAGCAGCAGCGACACGGCCGCCATCGTGTCCCCGGCGAACAGCTGCCAGCTCAAGGGCAGGCCCGCGAGGTGCACGGCCACGAACCCGGCGACCAGCACCAGGCACACCACGGAGAACGCCGCCGAGCTCGTGAAATTGGAGGCGAGTTCGGCCAGCTTCCCGAAGCGGCCGATCCGCCCGTCGCCGTGCCTCTCCGCCGGATGCTCGAAGCTCATGCCCGGCGACTGCCCCTGGCGGAGCCCCGTACACCTCGGACGGGATCCGGACGCGACCGCACCGGCGCCGGCGGAGCTTCCCCGGAGGGCCGTCGCCGGGGCGCCGCACGTGCCATGCTCGTGGCATGGACAGCGATGCCGCCTCCGTCGGCGAGGGCACGGCACCCGAGGTCCTCGCGCTGGCCAGGACCGTCGCCAGGCTGCGCTCGGAGATCGTGGACCTGAAGGGCGTCCTCGCGACCGCGGTCGTCGTGGAGCGGGCCCAAGGCGTGCTCATGGGCCGGCTCGGGATCTCCGCCGAGGCCGCCCACGAGCGGCTCGTCGCGCACGCCGCGCGGCGGGGCCGGACCGTCCTGGAAGAGTGCTGGATCACCCTCGGACGGGCGGGCGCGGACTCCCCGCCGGATCCGCCCCCACCCCCGCCGACGCCCGCCACGCCGGCCGTCCGCACCCGCGGGACCCCCGGCCCGGCGGCCGCCGCCACGGTCCTGGCCCGGCTGGCCGAAGGGCTGGTGGGCGCGCGCACCGGCGACGACGTCGCCGAGCTGCTCCGCGGGGAGCTGGCCCCGACGGAGGTCCCGGACCTCGACGGAGTGATGATCTACGTGGCGACCCACGGCGGCGCCCTGGAGCTGGTGGGCCACGCCGGTGTGGGCGACGTGGTGGCGGGCCAGTGGCGCCACGTCCCGCCGCTCGGCGGGCTCGCCGCCCTCCAGGCCCTCAGCGGCGGCGAGCCGCTGTGGCTGCAGGATCCGGTCGGCGACGCCCGGCGCCACACGCTGATCGGCCCACCGGACCGCTGGCCCGCGCGCGCCTGGCTGCCCGTGTCCCGCGACGGTGCCCCCGGGGCCGTCATCGGCTTCCTGCGGACCGGACCGGGGCCCTTCGGCCCGTCCACCAGGGACCTGCTGCGGCGTGCCGTACGGCTCTGCGGCGGCCCGCTCCGCACGTTCGGACGCCCCGGCCCCACCCGGCCCGACGACCCGGCGGAGGCCGGCGGGGCCCCGGCCGACGCGGACGCCGTCCAGCGGATCCTTGACGCCCTGGCCGGGCCCGCGGTCCTGCTCACCCCCCTGCGCGGGGCCGGCGGCGAAGTGGAGGACTACCGGATCGACGCGGCCGCCCCGGACTCGGTCGACGTGGCCGGACGCCGGGGCCGGGAACTCGTGGGCCTGCGCGTGCTGGAGACGTACCCCACCGTGGCGGGCACCGCCGTGTGGGAGGGCTACCTGGACGCGCTGACGACGGGCAGGCCGTACGAGGGCGAACCGTTCACCTACGAGGAGGTGCTCGCCGGGGTCCCGAAGCGGTCCGTGTACTCGGTCCGGGCGACCGCGCTGGGGGAGCACCTGGTCGTCTCCTGGCTCCGCCACGACGGCGACGAGCGGGAGCTCCGGCGCCTCGCGGACATGCAGCGGCTCGGCAACCTCGGCTGGGCGGGCTGGAACCCGGTGACGGGGACCGCCGTCTGGTCCGACCAGGTCTACGCGATCTTCGACCGTGACCCCGCCCTGGGGCCTGTCCGGCTGGAGGACCTGCCCCGCCACCTGCCAGCGGCGGACCGGCCCGCCGTCGACGCGGCCGTCGCCCGGCTGCTGGGCCGGGGCGGGTCCGTGGACGAGGTCTTCCGCATCAACACCCCCCACGGCGTGCGCCACGTCCGGATGGTCGCCGAGGCGCTGACGGACGCCGACGGCCGGCCGGTCGAGGTCCACGGACTCCTCCAGGACGTCACGGCCCGGCAGGACGCCGAACGCGCCCTGCTGGAGAGCGAACGCGACGTCCTCGTCCAACGCGGCAGGTTCGAAGCCGAGCGCGCGCTCGCCGCCAACCTCCAGAACACCCTGCTGCCGATCCCCGAACAGTCCCTGGAACTCGCCGGTCTCTGCGTCGACGTCGCCTACGTGCCCGCCGACAGTGGCATCAACGTCGGCGGCGACTGGTACAGCGCCATCGAACTTCCCGACCGCAGCGCCCTGTTCGTGGTCGGGGACGTCGCGGGCCACGGGCTGCCCGCCGTCGGCACCATGGCCCAGCTGCGGTTCACGGCCAAGGGGATGGCCATCACGGGGTCGGCGCTGCCCGAGGTCCTGGCCCGGCTCAACCGACTGCTGCTCCACACCGCCTCCGACCCGGCCGGGGGCGCCACCGCCACCATGGTGATGGGCCGCTACCGCCCCTCGGACCGGCGTCTGACCTGGGTACGGGCCGGGCACCTGCCGCCCCTGCTGATCCGCGGCGAGGGCGCGCGCTTCCTCCCGCAGCCCAAGGGCGTCCTGCTCGGCGCCGCCTTCGGGGCCGAGTACGGCCAGTCCGTGGCCGACCTGCTGCCCGGTGACCACCTGCTGCTCTACACCGACGGTCTCGTCGAGGAGCCGGGGGAGGACATCCGGACCGGCCTCGCCCGGCTCGCCGACACCGCCCTGCGCCTCGTGCGCGAGGGCCGGGGCGAAACCCTCGCCCGGACCCTCGTCGCCCTGCGGCCGCGCCACCGCGACGACATCTGCGTACTGGACCTCCACGTCCCCGACGAGGCCTGAACGGGCCTTACGGGGGCCCGGTCCCGCGGACGAGGAGGGGCGACGGCGCGCACAGGGGCCCGGACACCGGGGACCTCCGGTGTCCGGGCCCAGGGGGCCCGACGGGTGGGGCGGGTGGTGCGGGTGCGCCGGGCGGCCGGCTACGCGGCTTCGGGGCTCAGGGCATTGTCGGCATGGGCCTGCACCGCGGAGCGGAAGGCCGTCATGCAGGGCGCGCAGTAGCGCTCGCCGGCCGTTCCGTCGGATATGGCGGGGACGGCGGGCGGTGGCGGGGCGTGCCGGCCGCAGAGGGTGCCGGAGGAGGGTTCCTTGGAGAGGACGTGCCAGAGGAGTTCACCGAGGCCGTCCGGGGATTCAGCGCGCATTTCGTACATGAGGACGCCTTTCCGCGCTTGCGTGGGTGGGCGGGAAACCGCCCGCTGTCCCATGAGAGCCCCCGATCGGCCGAGCGGCCACCGGACTTCGGCCGACCGGGGGAATCCGCCGCGCGGGAGGTTTGAAGCGGCCCGGAACCTCCGGTCCGGAACCTCCGGTCCGGCGGGTCAGACGGCGAGGCCGGTCCCGTCCATCTCCCGCGGAGCGTGGTGGGCGCCGTCCGCGAGGCGGAGTTCCGCGGCGCGCAGCGCCTCGTACGCCGTGGGGCGGCCCATCAGCACGCACAGCGTGTACGTGGCGTCGTCCATCGCCCGGCGGGCGCGCTCGTCCGCCGGGTCGGCCCACAGCCAGGCCCGGCACCCGCGGAAGCGGCCGAGGGCCTCCTCCGTCCGCTCCCGGCTCGGCACCAGCGGCCGGGCCGGAGCCGTCCCCGCCCCGGCCCCGCCGGCCCCCGACGTACGGGCCGCCTCCACGGCCCGCCGCAGGGCCCGCTCCACTCCCTTGGGCGCCTTCACGCCCCACGCGGCGGCGGCCATCGAAGCCGCCAGCCCCTCGACGCCGATGCGTGCCGCCGCGGCAGCGGCCGCCAGTACGCGGTGCGCCTCCCGCGCCGGACAAGGAGTCACCACCATCACCACGCCCACCGCCCACACGGTCGCGCACGGGGCGGAGGCTTCGCGTCCGCCAATCTGAGGAATGTGAGGAAACGCCACCGGATGATCCCTTCAACCCAAGGCCGAGCGCGCACATGTCCGCACGTATGAAAGGTATGCCCGCCTCGAAACCGGTCGGCACCCCCACCTCGCCCCGGCTCCCGCCGACGGCGCGTCCCGCAGCCCCCGGCCGCCGCCCGGCACGCTGCGTCCGATCGGGCGGGTGCTGCCGAGCCTCACCGCCCGCACGGCCCGGCAGGGCTACGGTGGGCCGGTTCCGTACGCCGCGCGGCAGAGGAGACGTGGGACCGGTGTCGACATCCAGCCATGAGCTCGCGGGCGTGCCCTGCTGGGTCAGCCTGATGACCCGGGACCTCCCGGCAGGCCAGGAGTTCTACGCCGCGGTGATGGGGTGGGAGTTCCGCGACACCGGGGACGGCCTCTCGGTGGCCTTCCGCGACGGGACGCCGGTCGCGGGCATCGGCGCGCCGGCCCCCTCGCCGGGCCTGCCCGTGGGCTGGACCCCGTACTTCGCCGTCGACGACGCCGACGTGACCGCCGCGCGCGTCCGTGAGCGCGGCGCCACCGTGGCCGTCGGCCCGCTCCCCTTCGGGACGGGCCGCGCCGCCCTGGCGGCCGACCCCGACGGGGCCGTCTTCGGCTTCTGGCAGGGCGGGGTCATCCCCGACTGGAGCGTCGGACGCGGCTCCGCCCCCGCCTGGCTGGAACTGCGCACCCGCGACGCCTTCGCCGCCGCCATCTTCTACGGCCAGGTCCTCGACTGGGCCGATGACAGCACGGGCTGCTGCACCGTCTCCTACGAGCACGACCGCGTGGTCCTGCGGCACGGCCGGGACACCGTCGCCCGGATCACCGGCGGCGCGATCGAGGCGGACCCCGACCCGCACGTCCGCCCCCGCTGGCACACCCACTTCCACGTCCCCGACCTCGAAGCCGCCGTCGAGCGGGCGACGGCCCTCGGCGGGAGCGTCGCCTCCCCGGTCCAGACCACGGGAACCAGCCGCTCCGTCACCCTGCGCGACCCCGACGGGGCCCTCTTCACCGCGGTGGCCGCCAACACCGCCTGACGCCCCCGCGCGGTCCGCCGGAGTGCGGCCCCCGTCGCAGCCTCGGTGGCCAGAGCCGCACCCCGTACGGCCGAACGTACCCGCCTCCGGGCCGTCCTGGTCCGCCGGTCGGATCCCGGTCGATTTCCGGACGCCGCGGCTGTGCCAATGGCCCAGTGGCAGGGGGCCCGCTTGAGCCAGTGGGCCTCCGGATGGTTATCTGTGGCGTATCCATGTACTTACGGCGCCACGCAGCGCCGGACGGCAACGAGGCCGGTCCGGACCGTGGCGCCTTCGCCGTGCCCCCACACCGCCCACCACCCCCGGGCGGCAGGCGGCCCGGCGTGCTCCATCGCAAGGGGGGCGGCACACCGCCGTGAAGAGAATGTTCGTGGCTCCGGACCCGGGGCGCACCAGACTCAGGAACTCACTGCGCGCGGTCGTCGGCGTGGGACTCGCCGTCGTCGCGGCCGAACTGGCGGGGCTCTCCCTGACCGCCTCCATCACCGGCGGACTCGCCGCCCTGCTCGCGCTGTTCACCGTCCTCGACGCGGACGTGCGCGCCCAGCGGGTGACCACCGCCCTGCTGCCCGCCGCCGGTTTCCCCGTCCTGGCGCTGGCCACCACCCTGCACGGGATGCCCCAGGCCCGGGACGCCGGCTTCCTCGCCGTGGTCTTCGCCGGGGTCTACGCCCGCCGCTGGGGACCGCGCGGCCACGCCCTCGGCGTCTTCGCCTTCATGATGTTCTTCGTCACCCAGTTCCTGCACGCCGTGCCCGCCCAGCTCCCGGAGCTGTTCGCGGCCGTCGGGCTGGCGCTGCTGTCCGCGGGGGCCGCCCGCTTCGTCCTGTGGCCCATCGAGCGCCGCACCCCGCCCCCGGCCGCCCCGCCGGGGCTGCCCGGCACCGGTCTGGCCCGCCCCACGACCCGGCAGGCCTTCCAGGCCACCGCCGCCTGCGGCTTCGCCCTCGCCGTCGGCCAGGCGCTGTCCGAGGACCGCTGGTACTGGGCCGTCGGCACCGCCTGGTGGATCTTCGTCAACACCGCCTCGCGCGGCGAGACCCTGGTGCGCGGCTTCCGCCGGGTGCTGGGCACCGTCATCGGCATCGCGGCCGGACTGCTGATCGCCGTACCGCTGCACGGGGCGCCCGCGCCCACCGCCGCCCTCGTCGCGGTGTGCGTCTTCGGCATCTTCTACACGGCGGCGCCCTCGTACTCCTGGATGATGTTCTTCGTCACCGTCATGGCCGGC
Organism: Streptomyces lavendulae subsp. lavendulae; assembly: GCF_002803845.1. Taxonomy (GTDB): domain Bacteria; phylum Actinomycetota; class Actinomycetes; order Streptomycetales; family Streptomycetaceae; genus Streptomyces; species Streptomyces lavendulae. The sequence continues at coordinate 7,178,538 of NZ_CP024985.1, forward strand.
CTCCTCTACGGGCTCCTCGGCGTGCTGCACCCCGGCCTGCTGCTGCTCCGCTTCCAGGAGACGGCCGTCGGCGCGCTGGGCGCCTCGCTCGCCGTGGTCCTGGTCCTCCCGGTCACCACGCACGCCGCCAACGACGCCTGGATCCAGCGCGCGCTGCACTGCGTACGGGCGTCCACCGCGGCCTCCCTCGACCGGCTCGCGGGGGACCCGGCCGCCGACCCCGCCCCCCACGCCGCCGAGCTGGAGCTGCTGCTGGGCCGGGTGCGGATGGCCCTCGCGCCGCTGGTCCACCCGCTGAGCCCGCTGCGCGCCCGCAAGGCCCGCGCCCGGCAGGTGCTGGCGCTGCTCGACGACTGCGCCCGCGAGGTGCGCGGGCTGGTGGCCGTCGCCGCCGACCCGCAGGCCTCGCACGACGCCCGGCTCGCCGCCGCCTGCTGGCGCGTGGAGGCGGCCGTCGAGGCGCTCACCGCCCCGCAGGGCACCGCCGGTCCGGCCGCCCCGCGGACCGAGAAGCCCCGACCGGCCGCCGCGGAGCCCGCGCTGGCCCACCTCCACGGCCTGGAGGAGGCCCTGGCGGCCCTCGCCGCGCCCCTGCGCACCGACCCCCGCGCTCCGCTGGCCACCGTCGGGGCGTGAGCCGTCCCTGCGACTGACCGTCCGGTCGTCCGGCTGCGGCGGATGATACGACCGCCGCAGCCCCCACCGCGGGCCAACGGGCGAAGACCACTCGGACGGGTGTTCCCTGCCCGCCCCGCTCACGGCGCTGACCTGCGACAGGTACAACGGGTGATTGTTCACAGCACATTCATCCGGCACGTACAGGGTGGATCTGGTCGGACGGGGGGTAGCGGGTCGGGATGGAAATTCTCCAGCAGAACGCGAGCGCCGCGCAGGTGTGGGAAGAAGCCGAGGAGTTCATCCGGCTCTTCCACCGGGAGAATCCGGAGGCCGGCGATCCGCGGGCCCGGCTCGCCGAGGTACGGGCGGAGCTCGCGGACACCGGCACCTACCGGCACACCCCCCGGGAGCTGGTCCACGGCGCCCGCGTGGCCTGGCGCAACAGCAACCGCTGCATAGGCCGCCTCTACTGGAACTCGCTGCGCGTGCGCGACCGCCGCACGCTCACCGAGGCCGAGGACATAGCCGACGAGTGCTTCGCGCACCTGCGCGAGGCCACCAACGGCGGCCGCGTCCGCCCCACGATCACGGTCTTCGCCCCCGACGCCCCGGACCGCCCCGGCCCGCTGATCTGGAACGAGCAGCTGGTGCGCTACGCCGGCTACGGGGACCATCACTCCATCACCGTCGGGGACGCCCGCAACGCCCCGCTGACCGAGGCCCTGCTGCGGCACGGCTGGGCGGGCGGCGCCGGCACCCCCTTCGACCTCCTCCCGCTGGTGGTCCAGGGCGTCGACGACAAGCCCCGCTGGTTCGACACCCCCGTCGACGCCGTGCTGGAGGTGCCGATCCGGCACCCGGACCGGCGGGACGACTGGGGCGACTGGGACCTGCGCTGGCACGCCGTTCCCGCCATCTCCAACATGTGCCTGGAGATCGGCGGGGTGCACTACCCGGCCGCCCCCTTCAACGGCTGGTACATGGGCACCGAGATCGGCGCCCGCAACCTCGCCGACACCGACCGCTACAACCTCCTGCCGGCCGTGGCCCGCAGGCTCGGCCTGGCCACCACCAGCGACCGCTCGCTCTGGAAGGACCGGGCTCTGGTCGAACTCAACCGGGCCGTGCTGCACTCCTTCGACGAGGCCGGGGTCACCATTGCCGACCACCACACCGAGTCCCGGCGGTTCCTCTCCCACCTGGAAAGGGAGGAGAGCAAGGGGCGCGAGGTGGGCGCGGACTGGTCCTGGATCGTCCCGCCGATCTCCGGTGCGGCGACCCCAGTCTTCCACCGGACCTACGAGGACCGGCCGAGCGCCACCGCGTACGTGCACCACGCCGGTGCCCAGGAACGCGCCAGAGGCGAGGACTTGGTCTAGACCTTCTGTTACGGTCGGCCCGTACGGATCCGGAACGGCGGAGGAGGGGCACCCGTGGACGACGCGGACAGCACGGACCAGAGCGGCGGACACCGGGCCCACATCGGCTCGTTCACCTCGGGGGGCGGCCGCGGCATCACCACCGCGGCCGTGGATCCGGCCACCGGGGCGCTGACCCCGCTGGCGACGGAGGGCTCCCTGGCCGACCCCTCCTACCTGGCCCTCGACCGCGGCACCGGAGTGCTCTACGCGGTCAGCGAGACCGAGCGGGGCGCGGCGGCCGCCTTCCGCCCCGTCCCCGGGGGGCTGGTCCCGCTGGGGGCGCCCGTCCGCGTCGGCGGCTCGGGGCCCACCCACCTCGCCCCGGCCGGACGCCGGCTGCTCACCGCCAACTACGGTTCGGGCAGCGTCAGCAGCCTGCCGCTCGCCGGGGACGGCGGCCTCCACGGGCCCGCCTCCGTCCTCACCCACCGGGGCTCCGGACCCGACGCCGGCCGGCAGGAGGCGCCGCACGCCCACCAGGTGCTGCCCGACCCCACCGGCCGGTGGGTGCTGAGCGTGGACCTGGGCACCGACTCCGTACGGGTCTGCGTGCTCGACCCGGCCACCGGGGAGCTCCGGGTGCACGCGGAGGTGGTGCTGCGCGCCGGCACCGGGCCGCGCCACCTCGCCTTCCACCCGTCGGGCGAGGTGGTCTACGTACTGCACGAGCTGGAGCCGCAGCTGACCGTCTGCCGCTGGAACGCGGGCTCCGGGCAACTGCAACCGGTCGGCGAGGTTCCGGTCGCCCCAGCGGGCGCCCCGGGGGCCGCACGGGCCCATCCCTCCGCGATCGTGGCCTCGCCCGACGGGCGCTTCGTGTGGGCGGCCGTCCGCGGCCCCGACACCCTCGTGACCTTCTCGCTCGCCGGAGGCCCGGAGAAGCCGCAGCTCACCGGCACCGTCGGCTGCGGCGGCCGCTGGCCCCGCGATCTCGCGGTCGATCCCTCGGGGCGCCGGCTCTACGCGGCCAACGAGCGCTCGGGCGACGTCACCTGGTTCGAGGTCGACCCGCTGACCGGGCATCCGCGCCGCGCCGGTTCCGTCGCCGTACCGGCCGCCTCCTGCGTGGTCTTCGGCTGACCCCGGAGCCGTGGGCCCCGGGTGGCGGTCCACCGGTACGGCGAGGGCCCGCCCCGGATCCGGGGCGGGCCCTCGCCGTGTCGTACGGGACCTCAGTGGGCGGCGGCGCCCAGCGTGATCCCGAGGGCGGCGCTGTACTGGGCGACGGCGAGCTTGCCGAGCGCCGGGTAGGCACCGAGCACCTCGGCGGCGGCGCAGTCCGCCTCCTTGCAGGCGGTGTCCAGCAGCCCCTCGGCGGCCTCGGGACCGATCAGGTACGGCGCCAGGGCCAGCTGGGCGGAACCGGAGCCGCGGAGCTCGGCGGCGACGGCGGCCACCGATCCCTCCTGGTCCAGAGCCGCGGCGATCACGGGCACCGCGAGGCGGGCGGCCAGCAGCATGCCGGTGATCCCGGCGGCCTGGACGGCCTCCTCGCCGCCGGTGGTGGCCAGGATGATGCCGTCGGCCGCGGTGGCCACGGTGAACAGGCGGGCCCGGTCGGCGCGGGCCAGGCCGGCCTCGGAGAGCCGGACGTGCAGGCCCTCGGCGAGCAGCGGGTGCGGACCGAGTACGTCGGCCAGCTCGGCGGCGGCGGAGGAGTCCATCAGCGCCTGGCGGACCCGGCGCAGCAGGTCGCCGTCGGGGCCGGCCAGCAGGGGCACGACCACGGCGTCGGGGCCGGTCGGCGCGGGCACCTCGTGCCCGGCGGCGCGCGCGAACTCGGCGCGCGCGGTCCGCTCGTTGGCGACGGCGGTCAGCACGCCGGAGAGCGAGGGGAACTCGGCCCCCTCGGCGTCGTCACCTTCGAGGTACCCGATCCGGGCGTCCAGGCCGGGCAGCTCGGAGCGGCCGATGCTGATGATCTCTTCCGCGAGACCGCGCGAGGCGGCGGAGGGAGCACCGGGCACGGCGAGCACCAGCGCGGGCGCGCCCTCGGGCGCCACCGCGGGCTCGGGCCGGCGGTGCCGTCCGGTCTGGCGGGGTCGCGGCATTCGTACGGGCAGGCCGTTGGCGGGCCCAGTGGGGGAGCTCATGGCGCCGCATGCTACTGGTTCATCGGAACGACGTGTTCGGGCAGGGCCTGTTCGGGCGGCTTCTGTCCGTATTTATCCGTGGAATGTCGTAGCTCAATGTCATATAAGGTTCAACTGACCGTCGGCAGGCGCCAGTCGACCGGCTCCGCACCCAGGCCCACCAGCAGCTCATTGGTCCGGCTGAAGGGCCGGGAGCCGAAGAAGCCGTTGGCCGCGGACATCGGGGAGGGGTGGACCGACTCCACGGCGGGCAGGTCGCCCAGCAGCGGCCGGAGGTTGCGGGCGTCACGCCCCCACAGCACCGACACCAGCGGCTTGCCGCGCGCCGCCAGGGCGCGGATCGCCTGCTCGGTGACCGCCTCCCAGCCCTTGCCGCGGTGGCCGCCGGTCTTGCGGGGGGCGGTGGTGAGCGCGCGGTTCAGCAGCAGGACGCCCTGCCGGGTCCACGGGGTCAGGTCGCCGTTCAGCGGCCGGCCGGTGCCGAGGTCCGCGTGCAGTTCGCGGAAGATGTTGTCCAGGCTGGGCGGCCACGGGTCCACCTCGGGCGCCACGGAGAAGGACAGGCCCATCGCGTGCCCCGGGGTGGGGTACGGGTCCTGTCCGACGATGAGCACCTTCACCTCGTCGAAGGGCTGCTGGAAGGCGCGCAGGACGTTCGCGCCGGAGGGGACGTAGGTCCTCCCGGCCGCGATCTCCGTGCGCAGGAAGTCGCCCATCGCGGCGATCTGCCCCGCCACCGGCTCCAGGGCCCGGGCCCAGCCCGGTTCGACGATCTCGTTCAACGGTCTTGCTGCCATGGGTGATCACTCTACTGGCCCACACCGACAGCCGGTCCCGTTCGGCTCAGTACGGCGGCCCGGACGCACAGGACGTCCGGGAGGTGGGCGGCCAGCTGCTGCCAGCTGTCGCCGTCGTCGTGGCTGGCGTACAGCTCGCCGTTGCGGTTGCCGAAGTAGATGCCGGCCGGGTCCGCGTCGTCGGTGCACAGGGCGTCGCGCAGCACCGTGCCGTAGTGGTCCCCGGGCGGCAACCCCCTGGAGAGCGGCTCCCAGTGCGCTCCCGCGTCCTCGGTGCGGAAGACCCGGCAGCGGTGCTGGGCCGGGACCCGGTCGGAGTCGGCGTTGAGCGGGAACACGTAGGCGGTGTCGGGCCGGTGGGGGTGAGCGGCCACGGCGAAGCCGAAGTCGGACGGCAGTCCGGCGCCGATGTCGGTCCACTCGGCGCCGGCGTCGTCGCTGCGGTACACGCCCCAGTGGTTCTGGAGGTAGAGCCGGCCGGGAGCCCCGGCGTCCCGGGCGATCTTGTGGACGCACTGGCCGAACTCGGGGTGCGGGTCGGGCAGGAACACCGCCGAGACCCCGTGGTTGGACGGCTCCCAGCGGGCTCCGCCGTCGCGGGTGCGGAAGACCCCGGCGGTGGAGACGGCCACCGTCACGGCCGCCGGATCGGCCGGGTCGGTGATCACCGTGTGCAGGCCCTCGCCCCCGCCGCCCGGAACCCAGGCGGAGCGGGTCGGGTGCTCCCACAGCGGCCGGACCAGCTTGAAGGAGTCGCCGCGGTCGGTGGAGCGGAACAGGGCGGCCGGCTCGGTCCCGGCGTAGACCACGTCCGGGGCCTCGGGGCCCGCGGGCTGCAGCTGCCAGATCCGCTCCAGCGAGGCGCCCGTGTCCTGGGGGAACCGCACGGCGGGCGTGGCCGGTTCCCGCCAGGTGGCCCCCAGGTCGTCGGAGGTGAAGACGGAGGGCCCCCAGTGCGAGCTGTCCCCGCCGACCAGGAGCCGGGGCGCGGGCCCGCGGTTGTCGATGGCCACGGCGGACACGGCCTGGGCGTTGAAGAGGGGTCCTTCGAGCTCCCAGGGGCCGGTGTCCCGGCGCCGGCCGATGAACAGCCCCTTGCGCGTTCCCGCGAGCAACAACACATCGGTCATGGCCGGTACCTCCGGACGCCCTCGCCCACCTGGTGGCTTTCCGCCAGTCTGCACCCGGCCGCCGACACCGGCCGGGCGGCGCGCGGCGCCCCGCCGGGACGCTTGTACGTGAGGTCTCGTACTACGAGAGATTTCGTAGTACGGTGTTTCTCGTACTTAGCGCCGGTCCCCGGCGCGCGTCCGGTGACATCTGGAGAGACCCATGAGTGCTGCACCCGCCGCCTTCACCGCCCTTTTCCAGCCCTACACCCTGCGGTCGGTGACCGTGCCGAACCGCGTCTGGATGGCGCCGATGTGCCAGTACAGCGCCGAGCCCGCCGGCCCCGACGCCGGCGTGGCCCACGACTGGCACTTCACGCACTACGCGGCCCGCGCCACCGGCGGCACCGGACTGATCGTCCAGGAGGCCACGGCGGTCTCCCCCGAGGGCCGGATCAGCCCCTACGACCTGGGCATCTGGAACGACACCCAGGTGGCGGCCCTGCGCCGGATCACCGACTTCGTCAAGTCCCAGGGCGCCGTTCCCGGGATCCAGATCGGCCACGCCGGCCGCAAGGCGTCCACCGAGCGGCCCTGGAAGGGCGGCCGCCTCGTCGGGCCCGAAGCGCACGGCTGGACCCCGGTCGCGCCGAGCGCCGTGCCGTTCGCCGAGGGCGACCCGGAGCCGCGGGCCCTCACCGTGGAGGAGATCCGGGAGATCACCGGGCAGTTCGCCGCCGCCGCCGGGCGCGCGCTGGCCGCCGGGTACCGGGTCCTGGAGATCCACGGCGCCCACGGGTACCTGATCGGCCAGTTCCTCTCCCCGTACACCAACCGGCGCACGGACTCCTACGGCGGCTCCTTCGAGAACCGCACCCGCTTCGCCCTCGAAGTCGTCGACGCCGTGCGGGAGGTGTGGCCCGAGGAGCTGCCGCTGTTCTTCCGGATCTCCGCCACCGACTGGCTGGACGAGGAGGGCTGGACCGCCGACGACACCGTCCGGCTGTCCGCCCTGCTCCTGGAGCACGGGGTGGACCTGCTCGACGTCTCCACCGGCGGCCTCGTCCCGCACGCGAAGATCCCCGTCGGCCCCGACTACCAGGTGCCCTTCGCGGCCCGAGTCAAGAAGGAGACGGCGCTCCCCGTGGCCGCCGTCGGGCTGATCACCGAGCCCGAGCAGGCCGAGAAGATCCTGGCCAACGGAGAGGCGGACGCCGTCCTCCTCGGCCGCGAGCTGCTGCGCGACCCCTACTGGGCCCGCCGCGCCGCCGCCGAACTCGGCGGGGAGCTGCGCATGCCCGACCAGTACCACCGCTCCTGGTGAACCGGGTGCGGCGCGGGAGTTCCCCACGCCCGCGCCGCACCCCCACCCGTCCTACGACGGTTCTCGTACGATGGGGGTCCGCCGCCCGGCGGAGGCCGATCCGAAACGAGAGGAGCCGGACATGACGGAACGGGACACCGTCCGCACCCTGGCCCACCCCGAGCCGGACGAGATCCGCCTCGAAGGCGTCCTGCACGCCCTGTCCGACCCGGTGAGGCTGTCCATCGTGCGCGACCTCGCGGCGACCGAAGCCGAGCTCTCCTGCTCGCACTTCGACCTGCCGGTCACCAAGTCCACGACCACCCACCACTTCCGCGTCCTGCGCGAGAGCGGGGTCGTGCGCCAGACCTACCGGGGCACGGCCAAGATGAACGGTCTGCGCCGCACGGAGCTCCAGACGCTCTTCCCCGGCCTGCTGGACAGCGTCCTGGAGGCCGCCGCCGCCGAAGGCGCCCGGCTCGGCGCCCCGGGCGCGCCCCTCACATAGGGGTGCCGGAGGCGGGGGCGTCCCGCGCGGGACGGCCGGCTCAGGCGATGCCCGCCGCCGCGCGCAGGCCCGGCCAGTCGGGGATCTTGACCGAGCGGCGGCCCAGCGAGCGGCCCAGATCCGCTTCGGCCGCCTCGATGGCCAGCCAGCCCGGCCATTCCACGGGGTGCAGCCCGGCCGCGTGCAGGGCGGTGAGCGGATCGGCCGGCAGCGCGCGCCGGGCCAGCGGGCCCGCGTCCTGGAGCAGCGAGGACACCGTCTCCTTGGCGCACGGCCGGTTGGTGCCGATGACCCCGGTCGGGCCCCGCTTGATCCACCCCGCCACGTACTCGCCGACCGAGGCCCGGCCCGCGCGCAGCACCCGGCCCGCCGCGTGCGGCACCGTTCCGGTGGCGGCGTCGAAGGGCAGCCCGGCCGGCGGCACGCCCAGGTAGCCCACCGAGCGCAGCACCAGTTCGGCGTCGAGGTCCTCGTACGCGCCCGTACCCCGCACCCCGCCCCGGCCGTCCGGGGCGGTCCGCTCGAAGCGGACCCCCCGCACCCGGCCCCGCGGGCCGGCCAGCAGCTCGACCGGGCGCAGGTAGAAGCGCAGTGAGATCGACCGCCGGGCGCCGGGGTCCGGCGCCGCCCGCGCCCAGCCGCGCAGCACCTCCACGTTCCGCCGGGCCACGGCGGGCAGGGCGGCCGCCGCGGCCGGGTCGCCCGGTTCGGCGCAGGCCGGGTCGAGGGCCAGATCGGCGGGGTCCACCCGGGTGTCCACCTGCGCCAGCGTGCCCAGTTCGCGCAGTTCCTTGGTGGTGAACCTGCCCTGAGACGGGCCCCGCCGGGCCACCATCGTCACCGTCCGCAGCCCGCTGTCGGCCAGCGCCCCCAGGGCCGCCTGCGGCATGTCGGTCGGCCGCAGCTCGGGCACGCCCCGGGCCAGGATCCGGGTCACGTCCACCGCGACGTTCCCGGCCCCGACGACCACGGCCGAGCGCACCCCGGCCAGGTCGAAGGGGCGGGCATCGGGGTGCCCGCTGTACCAGGAGACGAACTCCGTCGCGGAGTGCACCCCGGCCAGTTCCTCGCCGGGGAGGCCCAGCGTCCGGTCGCGCGCCGCGCCCACGCAGTACACCACCGCGTGGTACAGCTCCAGCAGCCGTGCGGTGGGCAGGAGTTCACCGCCGACCTCGACGTTGCCGAGGAAGCGGATCCGCTCGTCCTCCAGGACCGACCGGAGGCTTCCGGTCAGCGACTTGATCTTCTCGTGGTCGGGGGCCACCCCGTACCGTACGAGGCCGTACGGCGCCGGCAGCCGGTCCAGCACGTCGATCCGGACGCCCGGTACCTCCCGCTGCTGGACCAGTGCCTGAGCGGCGTAGACCCCGCTGGGGCCCGAACCGACGACGGCGACACGAAGCACGGCGGAGCTCCTCCCGCAGGTGCTCCCAGCATGCCACCGGGGCCCCGGCCCGTCAGCCCATCGCGCGCATCCGGTGGATCTCGGCGGTCTGGGTGGCCACCACCTCGTTGGCCATCTCCTCGACGGCCCCGTTGTTGCCCTGGGCCAGCGCCTCGCCGGCCATCTTCACGGCCCCCTCGTGGTGGGCGGTCATCAGCTTCAGGAAGAGCCGGTCGAAGTCGGCGCCCCTGGCCGCGGTCAGTTCCTCGATCTGCTGCTGCGTGGCCATGCCGGGCATCGCGCCGTGGTCGTGGGCCCCGGCGTCGGAGCCGGGCGAGGGGTAGCGGGAGAGCCACTTCTCCATGGCCCCGATCTCGGGCCGCTGAGCGGCCGCGATGCGCTCGGCGAGGCGTTTGACGGCGTCCGAGGAGGCCCGCTCGGGGGCGAGGGCGCTCATCGTGAGGGCCTGGCGGTGGTGTTCGGTCATGTGCCGCACGTAGGCCTGGTCGGCGGCGTTGGGGGAGTCGTCGGGGCGTTCCTTCGCGGCCTGTTCCGGGGAGAGGGTGCGGGACTTCTCGCCCGGTTTGCCGGGGGCGACGACCACCGGGGAGTCTTCGGCGGCCCGTCCGCCGCCGCCGCCGTCCTGGCAGCCGGTGAGTGTGAGGAGGAGTGCGGCGGCCAGAGCCGCCCCCAGGAATCGGCCGAGTAATGCGTTTGCCATGTCCATGGAAAGGAAGATACTGCCGGGGTCCAGGTTCCGTTCCCAGGAGGAGCGAAACGTACGGGCCCCCACGGGAGGCACAGTGACCACGTTGCACACCGTCAGAGTGCGCCACCGGAGTCTGGGGGTGGCGCTGGCCGCCGCCGGACTCCTCACTACGCTCCTGGCCACCGCCGGACCGGCGGCCGCCACCCCCGACCCCGGCGACCTCACGCCGGGAGCGGGTTCCCGGCAGAGCGCCGGCCCCGCGCAGGAACGCGAACTCGCACCCGGTGAGATCCCCGGCAAGGACGAGATCGTGCACAGCCGCAACATCAAACCCCTGGCCAACATCCCGAGCGCCAACCCCAACACCATCAACTCCGACCTGGCGTTCCAGGGGAACTACGCCTACGCCGGGAACTACGACGGCTTCACGATCTACGACATCGCCGATCCCAAGTCCCCCAAGGTGGTCACCCGGGTCCTGTGCCCCGGCGGCCAGAACGACGTCTCCGTCTCCGGTGACCTGCTCTTCCTCTCCACCGACTCCTCGCGCAGCGACGACTCGTGCAACAGCGTCTCGCAGCCCGCCACGGAGAAGTCCTCGTGGGAGGGCATCAAGATCTTCGACATCAAGGACAAGAAGAACCCCAAGTACATCAAGTCCGTCGAGACCGCCTGCGGTTCCCACACCCACACCCTGGTGCCGGGCGGCCGCGACATCTACCTCTACGTCGCCTCCTACTCGCCCAGCGAGGCCTTCCCGGACTGCCAGCCGCCGCACGACGGCATCTCGGTCGTCAAGGTCCCGAAGAAGGCGCCGACCAAGGCCGCCGTCGTCGCCTTCCCGGTGCTCTTCCCGGACGGCGGGAACCCCGGCGCGCCCACCAACCCCGGGGTCTCCAAGACCACCGGCTGCCACGACATCACCGTGCTGCCCTCCGAGGACCTGGCCGCCGGTGCCTGCATGGGCGACGGCATCCTCTTCGACATCAGCGAGCCCGAGCGGCCCCGCGTCATCGACCGGGTCCAGGACAACGTCAACTTCTCGTTCTGGCACTCGGCGACCTTCAACGAGGACGCGGACAAGGTGGTGTTCACCGACGAGCTGGGCGGCGGAGGCGGCGCCACCTGCAACGCGGCCACCGGGCCCGACCGGGGCGCCGACGGCATCTACGACATCACGGGCCGCGGAGACCAGCGCAAACTGGTCTTCAAGGGCTACTTCAAGATCCCGCGCGCCCAGGCCGACACCGAGAACTGCGTGGCCCACAACGGCTCGCTGATCCCGGTCGGCGACGGCCGCGACATCATGGTCCAGGCCTGGTACCAGGGCGGTGTGTCCGTCTGGGACTTCACCGACTCCACCAGCCCCAAGGAGATCGGCTACTTCGAGCGCGGCCCGCTGACCACCGACCAGCTCGGCCTCGGCGGCTCCTGGTCGGCGTACTACTACAACGGCCACATCTACTCGAACGACATCGCCAAGGGGCTGGACGTCCTGCGGCTCGACGACTGGCGCACCGACGGCGCCAAGCGGGTCCGGATGGACCGGCTCAACGTACAGAGCCAGCCCGAGTACCACTGACGGGCCCGCCCCGGGCTACCGGGGGAACGTTCCGCCGGGCGGTCCGCCGTCCGGCGGGACACCCAGTTCCCAGTCCAGCCCGTACCGCTGGAACAGCTCCGCCCGCAGCCGGGACGCGGGCATCGGCGCCCCCGGCAGCAGCACCGCCACCACCGCCCCCATCAGCAGTGCCCGCAGCAGCGGATAGTCCGTGTCCGCGTCCGTCGAGCCGTAGCGGACCACGGTGTCCCGCAGCAGTGCCGCCAGCCGCTGCTGCTCGGGGCACTGGATGAACCCGTCCGCCTGGAGGATCCCCGCCATGTGCGTCCGCATCAGCCGCGGCTGGTCGCGGGCCAGTCCCAGGATCGCGTCGATGGCACGGGCGAGCCGCTCGCGGCCGTCGTCGCTGCGCGGCTCGCGCTCCAGCCCCGCCTCCAGCGTCAGGTGCATCAGCCGGTGCACCGCGGACTGCAGCAGCTGCCGCTTGCCGGGGAAGTAGTACGAGACCAGGCCGCGGGCCGTGCCCGCCCGGTCGGCGATGTCGCCGAGCTTGGTGGCCTCGTAGCCGCGCTCGGCGACCAGTTCGACCGTCGCCTGCAGCAGCCGCTCCCGGGAACGTCTGCGCAATTCTTCATTGACCGATGCGCTGCGCGGGGACATGCTTACTCCTGCGTTGACTGGCTCCGAGCCAATGTACTCAGCGCGCGGGACCGTCTGCCCGGGGTGACGCGGGGGATCACCCCGGGCAGGCACCCCTTCCCCCTCTTCGTTCCGCCCTCCTCTCCGCGCTCCGGCGGTCTTCCACCACGGCTCCAGCGGAACCCTTCCTTCCGGACCGCCGCGCCGCCGTCCGCCGTGCCGCCGTCCGCCGTGCCACCGCCCGCCGGGCGGGCGGCCGGGTACGGGCGCATCCTGGCCAGGTGGAGCGGTCACCCGAGCCGGAGGAGGACCCCGTCATGGACGCCGTGGACGCGGCACTCGAAGGAACGGTCGCCCTGGTCACGGGCGCCTCCAGCGGCATCGGCGCCGCAACGGCCGAGGTCCTGGCGGCCCACGGCGCGGCCGTGGCGCTCGTCGCCCGGCGCGCCGACCGGCTGGAGGAACTGTCCGCGCGACTGAACGCCGCCGGAGGGACCACGCTCGTCATCGCCGCCGACATGGCGTACGAGGCCCAGGTGCGCGAGGCCGTCGAGCGGACGGTCACCGAACTGGGCCGGCTCGACACCCTCGTCAACAACGCGGGCCTGATGATCCTCGGGCCGGCCGCCGCCGCCACGACCGACGAGTGGCGGCGCATGGTCGACATCAACCTGACCGGACTGATGAACACCACCCACGCGGCCCTGCCCCACCTGGCCGCGGCCGCCGCCGAGGGCTCCCGGCGGGTCGCCGACGTGGTCAACGTGTCCTCGGTCGCCGGCCGCGTCGCCTTCGCGGGCAGCAGCGCCTACTGCGCCACCAAGTACGGGGTCGTCGCCTTCAGCGAGGCCCTGCGCCAGGAGACCGCCGGCCGCCACGTCCGGGTGTCCGTGGTGGAGCCGGGCGCCGTGGACACCGAGCTGCGCGAGCACAACAGCCCGGAGGTCCAGGAGGCGCTCACCCGCCGGTTCGGCTCGATCGAACGGCTCCGGGCCCGGGACGTCGCCGACACGATCGGCTACGTCGTCACCCGCCCCCGGCACGTGGCGGTGGCCGAGCTGCTGGTGCGCCCCACCGAGCAGGTCTGACCCCGGCCCGTCCCGGGCGCCCGCCGCGCGCGCCGTGCTACGCCAGCGCGCTGAGCCCCGGTACGAAGGCCACCAGCAGCGGCACCGCGGGCACCAGGGTGGCCAGGGCCGTCAGCCGCAGCCGGCGGCCCGCCGAGAGACGGGGTACGGGCGTCAGCAGCCGCCGCACCCGCTGCGGTACGTGGGCCTGGGTCGGGCAGGGGCCGAAGACGCCCCGGTCCTCGTTCAGCCCGACCAGGGCCAGGGCCACCGTCAGGCGCCCGTAGCGCCGCGAGGCCACGTCGTCGGCGGCCAGCTCCACCAGCCGGTGCATCTCCGCCTCGAACGCCGCGAACACCGGCACCTGCGGGAACCCCTGCGACAGCGCCCCCGAGCAGTGCAGCAGCCAGTCGTGCCGCGCCGCCACGTGGCCCTGCTCGTGCGCCAGCACCGCGTCCAGCTGGCTGCCCTTGAGCCGGCCCAGCGCCGCCGTGGTCACCACCAGCCGGGGCGCGGCCCCCGGCTGCCACCAGGCCTCCGGACGCGGGCCCTCCAGGACCACCAGCTTCGTCGCCGCCGGGTCCTCCCCGGGCAACAGCGGCGCCCGCAGATCCAGTTCGGCCCCGCTCGTGCGCCGCCGGGCCCGCGCCCGCAGCACCTCCCGGGTCAGCATCGCCCCGGTCCACAGCCCTCCGCAGGCCAGCGCGAGGGCGGTCCCGGTGGCCCACGGGCCGCCTTCGGCCCCCAGCCCGTACGCGTCGACCACCCCGTGGGGCGCCGCCGCGAACAGCCGGCCGCGCACCGCCTCCCAGGCGGCGGCCGCGCTGAGCAGCATCGACAGCGCCAGGCACAACAGGGTGGCGCCCACCACGCACTGCCACGCCCACAGCGCGACGACGGGTTCACGCTCGGGCCACCGGGCCCGGGCCAGCAGGCGGGGCGCGAGGAACGCGGTCAGGGCGCCGAGCACCAGAAGAGCGGCGGGGACCATCATGTCCGCCAGCCTATGAGCGGCGCACTTCCCGCGGGTACGGTCCCGGGTCATTGGTGACGCAGGACACGTTCCGCCCGCGTTCCGGCGGGGCGTCACATGGTCATCAGCATCGCCAACATCCCCGTACCCATGGCGAGTCGGCAGGCCCGGGTGAGGTCGTCCACCCCGCTTCCCCCGCCCGGCCCGCTTCCCGGGCCCACCCCGCTTCCGGCGCCCAGCCCGATCCCCGCCCCCGCCCCCGCCGCCGCCCGGGCCGCGCTCCCCGCCGCGACCGGCAGCGCGCCGCCGGCCGCGGTCACCAGCCGGGCCCCGCCGAGCAGCACGTACCCGGCGTAGTAGACGAGGAGCGCCCCCGTCACCCACGGCAGCCCCGCCCGGCCGTGCCCGTGCTCCGGCCCGCCGCCCGCCGCCAGCGCCATGTAGGCCATCGTCAGCGAGCCGACCAGGTGGTGCGCGTGATGCACCCCGTCGCGCAGCAGCCACAGCGCGTGGAGCGAGGCGGCGCAGAAGACCGCCAGCAGGACCGGCGGCCCCCAGGACCCTGTCCCCACGGGCACGGCCATCGCCGCCATCCCCAGCCCCATCACCGCCTCGCCGCCGGCCGCGCCGCGCGCCCGCCGGCCCGCTCTGCGCGCCCGCAGCAGACAGTACGTACCGCTCACGGCGCACAGCAGGACCAGCAGCCAGGCGGAGACGGCGGAGGCGGAGAAGGGGGAGAGCGGCATCGCGGGACCGTGCACGGCGGAACCTCCCGGTTCGTCGGCGTCACCGGAAGGAATGCCCGCCCGGCGGCCCTCTCACGCCGCGCTCAGGGCGCCCCGCGTTAGGCTCTCCCTGCCGCACCCGGCGCCCGCGCGCGCCGCCGTACCGAACGGAGCCCTCCCGATGCCGACCGCCCACTCCGCAGCCCTGAGTTTCCGCAGTGCCGTGGACGCCGACGTTCCGGAGCTGGTGGCCCTCGTCGAGTCCGCCTACCGGGGTGACGCCAGCCGGGCCGGCTGGACCACCGAGGCCGACTTCCTCGACGGGCAGCGCACCGACCCCGACGGCGTCCGCGCGGTCATCGCCCAGCCGGACTCCGTCCTCCTCGTCGTCGAGCGGGCCGGCGAGCTGATCGCCTGCTGCCAGCTCGAACACCGCGGTGACCACGTCTACTTCGGCATGTTCGCCGTCCGCCCCGGGCTCCAGGGCGGCGGCCTCGGCAAGGAGATCATGGCGGAGGCCGAGCGCCGCGCCCGTGAGACGTGGGACGCCAAGGAGATGCGGATGACGGTGGTCAACGTACGGGAGGAGCTCATCGCCTACTACGTGCGCCGCGGTTACGAGCGCACCGGCGAACTGAGCCCCTTCCCCTACGGCGACGAGCGCTTCGGCGTGCCGCTCCGCGACGACCTGGCCTTCGAGCTGCTCGTCAAGGCCCTCTGAGGACCAGCACCAGCACCAGGGCCGGGACCGCTCCGGGGGTTCCGGCCGCTCACGCCGTGAAGCGGCCCGTGCTGCGGATCTCCGGGAAGTCGGTGGCGGCGCCGTCCAGTTGCAGGGCGCGCGCCAGCCGCAGCCCGTCCAGCGTGTTCACCGTCCAGCCCGTCACCCGCAGTCCGGCCGCGTGCGCCGCCTCCACCGTCTCCAGGCAGATCCGGCCGATGTCGAGCGCGAGGGTCCGCGCCCCCGCCGCCCGGCCCAGGTCCACGACGCCCTCGTGCTGCCCGGCGACGCGCAGGACGGTGCGGACGCCCGGGGCCCGTTCGGCGACCGGGGCGAGGAGGCCGCCGTCGGTGGAGGCCACCTCCACCCGCGAGGTCAGGTCCCGGCGCACGAGCAGCTCCGCGAGCGCCAGCGCGGCGCCCCGGTCGTGCACCGCCACCAGCAGCGGGGGCCGCACGGCGTCGAGCACCTCGTCCAGGAGCGGTACGCGTTCCCCGTCGCCGGCGTCCAGCCCGCGCAGTTCGGCCAGGGTCAGGTCGGCGACGGCGCCCGCGCCGTCGGTGGTGCGGTCGACCTCGGCGTCGTGCAGGACGACGAGGGCGCCGTCCTTGCTGAGACGGACGTCCAGCGCGATCACGTCCATCCCGCAGCGTTCCGCGCGGACGAACGACCGCAGGGTGTTCTCCGGCTCTACACCCATGACCCCGCGGTGACCGATGGTGAGGAAAGTCAAGGTTCTCTCGCTTCCGTCGACGGCGGCTCGGCGCGCGTTCACGGTGTCCCTGCCGGCCGCGCGCGCGGTGAGGTCGCATGCTAGTGCGCCGCGCTCACGAGGGGACCGGTCGTGCAGGGCCTCGCGGAAGCCCCCCGGCCGCTTCCCGGCAGGGCCGTGCGCGCCGGGCGCCGCCGGGGAGGCGTTGCCGCGTCACCCGGGCGTGGGCGAGTCCCCGTCGGCTTGACGCCCGGGGTCCGCGGGGGCCCCGGCCGCCGGGCCGGCGGGCCCGGCCTGCGCGAGGTCCGCCAGCAGGGCCTCGGCCAGCTCCAGTTCGGCCAGGTGCTGGCGCTCGCTCCAGCGCAGGGCCAGCGTGGGGAAGGCCCACTCCGGGACCTCCGCCGCGTGCGCCATGGCCTCCCGTACGGCGGCCAGCTCGGCCAGCGTCCGGTCCATGTGCTCCTCCACCATCGCGCGCAGCCGCTCCGGCTCCGACAGGTGCCCGAGCCAGACGCGCAGCAGCAGTCCGTGCTTGAGCACCGGGGGACCCGCCTCGGCCGTGTCGGAGGCCCAGCCGGCCAGGGCCGCGCGCCCCGCGTCGGTGATGGCGTAGCGGCGCTTGGCGCGGACCTCCTCGGGTCCCGAGCGCGCGGAGGCCGCGTAGCCGAGCTCCTCCAGCCGCCGCAGTTCCGCGTAGATCTGGCTGATGGCGGGCGACCAGTAGAAGAAGCGCAGCGAGGAGTCCGCCCACTTCTTCAGTTCGTACCCGGTGCGCTCCCCGGGGAACGACAGCAGGCCGAGGACGGCCCACGCGGTCGGCGGGAGCTCTTGCTTGTTCGAGGTCTGACTACTAGTCATATTTCGAATAGAAGTGAGTCCGGGCAGTGGACGCGATCCTGGAGGCACCGTGATTTTCTCCGTCATCTTCGAAGCTCAGCTCGCCGACCCGACCGTGGAACGGGAGCACCAGGTGATCCGCGACTGCGTCGAGCAGGCGGTGCTCGCCGAACGCATGGGATTCGACCGGATCTGGGCCGTCGAACACCACTCCCTGAAGTGGTACGCGCACATGTCAGCCCCGGAGGTCTTCCTCAGCTTCGTCGCGGCCCGGACGCACACCATACGCATCGGGCACGGCGTCGTGTGCATGCCCTTCAATTTCAACCATCCGGTCCGGGTCGCCGAGCGTGCCGCCATGCTCGACCTGCTCTCCGGCGGCCGCCTCGACCTGGGCGCCGGGCGCGGGGGCACCGCGCAGGAGACCTCGCTCTGCGGGGTCGACCCGCTGCGCACCACGGCGGAGGTGGAGGAGGCGCTGCGGATCATCGGGAAGGCCTGGGAAGAGGAGGAGCTGGAGTACCACGGCCCGCTCGTGGACATCGACCCGCACCCGATCCTGCCGCGCCCGGCCCAGCGGCCGCACCCGCCGCTCTTCCTCGCGTGCAGCCGGGGCGAGACCCTGGTGCGGGCCGCCGAGCTGGGGGTCGGGGCACTGGTGATGGGCTTCGCCGGACCGGAGGCGGTCGCGGGGATGCGGTCCGTGTACGACGGGGCGCGCGCGGCCCGGGACGGGAGCGCGTTCGTCTCCCGCGTCGTCAACGACCACTTCTCGGTGCTCTGCCCGACCATCGTGCTCGACGACCCCGAGGAGGCCCGGCGGATCGGGGTGCGGGGCCAGCGCTTCTTCGCGCAGTCCATCGGCCACTGGTACGGGGGCGCCGGCGTGCCGGACGAGGCGGTGGAGGAGGGCGGCGACGAGGAGGCCCGGATGCGCGGGGCCGCCGAGCAGGTCGTCGCCCGGCTGCACGAGCTGGACATCCCCGTCCGGCCCACCGCCACCGCCATCTTCAACGCCGACCACGCCTACGGGAGCGCGGACGAGGCCATCGCGTACGTGGAGCGGCTGCGGCGGGCGGGCGCGGACGAGGTGATGTGCCTGATCCAGATGGGCACGGTGCCGCAGGAGGCCTGTCTGGAGACGCTCCGGCAGTGGGGGGAGAAGGTCATTCCGCACTTCACGGGCAAAGCGGGCGCCGCAGGCGTCGCGGGCGTCTCCGGCGGGGGTGTGTGAGGTATTCGGCGCGACGGCGCTCCGGGCGTCGCGCATACCCCTCCGAGCCTTGGAACGCCTAGGCGGAGTGGTGGCTTCCACCCATAACAACGGGAAGACTTTCGGTGGAGAAGGGGGTCGGGCGGGATAATTTCCCGCATCCCCTCTTGAGCAGGAGAGCCTCACATGCATACGCTGTCTTGACGTGAGGTTCTCCTGTGGAGGAAGTGACATGACGGAAACTCTTGTGCCGGGTGCCGGCGGTGCCGTGATAACCGCTGGGGCGCGGGTGGTCGACCACCCTGCGTGGCCCGCGCTCAAGGCCGCCGTGGAGGAGATCCGCCCCTGGCAGTCCAAGGACGGTTCGATCGACTTCGAGGCAGCCGGTGCCCCCGCCCCGGTCGACGTCGAGGCCGCCGTGGAGCGGGCCATCGACGCCGTGGAGACGCTGTCCCCGCTGCTGCCGCACGCCGCCGCGTACCACCGCGCGCTCGTCGCCGACCTGCGCAAGTGGGTCGCGGACGGCTTCAAGGTGCCGGACTTCCTGGACTCCCTGCTGGCCTTCCACCCGGCCGCCGAGCGCGCCGACGGGCTCCAGCACCTCGTCGTCTTCCCCATGTACACGCAGAACGGCAACCTCGACCGCAACTTCGAGGCCGTCGTCCTGAAGATGGTGTGGCCCGAGTGGCTCTCCGAGCTGGAGCGCACGCGGTACGACAACCCGCTGTTCCTCGGCATCACCTTCGAGGACTTCACCCCGGGCTACGACACCCACTCCGCCGTGCTCTTCCCGGAGACCATCGCCGTCCGCGAGGCCCCCGAGCGCTTCACCTGGGGCGGCATCTTCTGTGACCGCGAGGCCGCCCGCTACCGCAAGGTGACCGAGGCCGCCGTCGACATCCTCGGCATCGAGCTGCCCGAGGACATCGCGCGCATGGTCGAGGACCAGGAGCGCTGCGAGAAGGCCTTCGTCCTGTGGGACATGGTCCACGACCGCACCCACAGCCACGGCGACCTGCCGTTCGACCCCTTCATGATCAAGCAGCGCCAGCCGTTCTGGATGTACGGCCTGGAGGAGCTGCGCTGCGACCTCACCGCCTTCAAGGAGGCCGTGAAGCTGGAGTCCGAGGGCAACGAGCACGGCCGCGACGTCCAGTACGCCGTCCTCTTCGACCGGATGTTCCGCTTCCCGGTCTCGGGCGACCGCAACCGCAACTACGACGGTCTCGGCGGCCAGCTCCTCTTCGCGTACCTCCACAAGCACGACGTCGTGCGCTGGACGGACAACAAGCTGAAGATCGACTGGATGCGGGCCCCGCAGGTCACCAACCAGCTGTGCGCCGAGATCGAGGACCTCTACCGGGCCGGCATCGACCGCCCGAAGCTCGTCCACTGGTTCAAGGCGTACGAGCTCGTCTCCACCTACCTCGCCCCGCACCCGGGCTCCAAGTGGGCCAAGGGCCCCGACGCCCTCGACCTGACGCAGCCGCCGCGCAAGCTCGTCGACGACGTGCTCGCGGACGAGTTTCCGCTCAGCATGTTCTACGAGGCCCTCGCCAAGAAGCTCAAGGGTGTGATCGCCTCGACCAAGGGCATCACCGCCCTGAACGCCGCAACGGCCGAGCGGGCCGACGCGTGAGCACTCGCCCTCAGGAGGCTGCACAGATGAACGGCTCCGGGAACGGCAACGGCGCCCTGCGCGGAGCGGTGGTGGCGGTCGCCGGCGCCGCCGGCCCCGCCGGCCGCGCCACCCTGCTCCGTCTGGCCGAGGCGGGTGCCACCGTGGTGGCCGCCGACGCGGACGCGGCGCGGCTCGCGGAGGCCGTCGACGCGGCCCGCTACGCCCACGGCGGTGCGACCGTCACCGGTGACACCGTCGACCTGCTCGACCTGGAGGCCACCAAGGCCTGGGCCGAGCGCACCGAGAAGGAGTTCGGCCGGATCGACGGCGTCGTTCACCTGGTCGGCGGCTGGCGCGGCAGCAAGACGTTCACCGACGTGGACCTCGCGGACTGGGACTTCCTGGAGAAGCTCCTCATCCGCACCGTCCAGCACACCTCGCTCGCCTTCCACGACGGCCTGCTGCGCAGCGACCGCGGACGCTACGTGCTGATCAGCCAGTCCGGTGCGCACAAGCCGGTCGCCAACAACGCCGCGTACAACGCGGGCAAGGCGGCCGCCGAGGCCTGGACCCTGGCCATGGCGGACTCCTTCCGCAAGGCGGGGGGCGACGACGGCCCGAGCGCCGCGGCTGCGATCCTGGTCATCAAGGCACTGGTGCACGACGCGATGCGCGCCGAGCGTCCCAATGCGAAGTTCGCGGGCTTCACCGACGTCAAGGAGCTGGCCGAGGCCATCGCCGGCGTGTGGGAGCGGCCCGCCTCCGATGTGAACGGACAGCGTCTGTGGCTCACCCCGCAACCGTGAGGACCGATACCGGCAAGACCGATGCCCGGCGTCACCACGACCCGGCCGTGCGCGGATTCGCCAGCGACAACTACGCGGGCGTGCACCCCGAGGTGCTCGCCGCCGTCGCGCTCGCCAACGGCGGCCACCAGGTCTCCTACGGCGAGGACGAGTACACCGAACACCTGCAGAAGATCTTCCGCAGTCACTTCGGGCCGTCCGCGCAGGCCTTCCCGGTCTTCAACGGCACGGGTGCCAACGTCACCGCCCTCCAGGCCATGACCGACCGCTGGGGCGCGGTGATCTGCGCCAAGACCGCCCACATCAACGTGGACGAGGGCGGCGCGCCCGAGCGGATGGCGGGCATCAAGCTGCTCGCCGTACCGACGCCGGACGGCAAGCTCACCCCCGAGCTGATCGACCAGGAGGCCTGGGGCTTCGAGGACGAGCACCGGGCGATGCCGCAGGTCGTCTCGATCACGCAGAACACCGAGCTCGGCACGGTCTACACCCGGGACGAGATCAAGGCGATCTGCGACCACGCGCACGGCCTCGGCATGAAGGTGCACCTCGACGGTGCCCGGATAGCCAACGCCGCGGCCTCCCTCGACCTGCCGATGCGCACCTTCACCAACACGGTGGGCGTGGACGTGCTGTCCTACGGCGGCACGAAGAACGGCATGATGTTCGGCGAGGCCGTGGTGGTGCTGAACCCGGACGCGGTCCGGCAGATGAAGCACATCCGCAAGATGTCGATGCAGCTCGCCTCCAAGATGCGGTTCGTCTCGGTGCAGCTGGAAGCGCTGCTCGCGAAGGACCTGTGGCTGCGCAACGCCCGCCACGCCAACGCGATGGCGCAGCGGCTCGCCGCCGGTGTGCGCGAGACCGACGGGGTGGAGATCCTCTACCCGGTGCAGGCCAACGCCGTCTTCGCGCGGCTGCCGCACGAGGTCACGCGCCGGCTCCAGCAGCGGTACCGCTTCTACTTCTGGGACGAGGCGGCCGGTGACGTCCGCTGGATGTGCGGCTTCGACACCCAGGAAGAGGACGTGGACGGCTTCCTCCAGGCGCTCAAGGAGGAGCTGGCCCGCTAGCCACCTCCCCGCCAAGAACTGAATATATATGCCTCCGACCGCAAATCTATTGATCTGCGGTCGGAGGCATGCCTATGCTGCGGATCATGGAACTCATCCAACAGAACCCAGACCTGCACGCCTATTTGGCATCCGACGAGGCCATCGACCACTGGCATCCGCTGGTACAGGAGACCGCCGACGCCCTGTGGGCCGCCACCGGTGATGCATATTCATACGCCGAAGCCGCCTTCGAGTTCGTCCGCGACACGATCCCGCACTCCGCCGACTCCGGGGACACCCGGGTCTCCTGGCGCGCCTCCGACGTGCTGAGCACGCGCAACGGCACCTGCTACGCCAAAGCCCACGCCCTCGCCGCCCTGCTGCGCGCCCAGGGGATCCCCGCGGCCCTCTGCTACCAGCTGCTCGCCGACGACGACGGCGGCGCCCCCGCCGCCCACGGCCTCGTGGCCCTGCGGCTGCCCGGCAGCGAGCGCTGGGCCCGTGTCGACCCGCGCGGCAACAAGCCCGGCGTCGACGCCCGGTTCACCCTCGACCACGAGCGGCTCGCCTTCCCCGTGCGCCCGGAACTCGGCGAGGTCGACCACCCCGAGCTCCACGCCGCCCCGCACCCCGCCGTGCTCAAGGTCCTCCGGGAGTCCGCCGACCGGCAGGAGCTGTGGCGGAAGCTGCCGACCGCCCTGTAGCCGGGACCCCGCCCACCCGCCCGCGCGCCGACACCAGCAGGTGCAGCGCGGCGGCCGCGAGCTGCAGCACGGCGATCCCGAGCAGCAGCGTCCACGGCGGAGCGGCGGCGGCCAGCCCGACCAGGGCGGCGCCCGTCGAAGCCGCCGTCACCTTCAGCCCCGCCCCCAGGGTGAACACCTGGGCCCGCACCGCGCCCGGCGCGTGCTCCGAGCGGATCCGCAGCGTGGCCGTCAGCAGTGGCCCGTCGCACACCCCCGCCGCCGCGAACGCGGCCGCCGTCAGCGCGACCGACGGAGTGAACGCCGCCACCCCGAGGGCGGCCCCCGTCCCCGCCATGGCCCAGCGGGCCAGCCGCCCGGGCGCCACCGACGTCATCCGGCCCAGCGTCAGCGACCCGGCCAGCGCACCCACCGCGAAGGCCGTCATCAGCACCCCGCCCGCGCCCGGCCTGCCGAGCCCGCGGGCCAGCAGCACCGAGGTGGTGGTCAGCGCCCCGACGCCGACGAAGGCCAGCGTCGTCGCCGAGGTGATCGCCCGCAGTTCCCGCACCCGCCACAGGGTTGCCAGGCCCGCCCCCAGGCCGGCCCGGGGCGCCTCGGGCGGCGGGCCCGCGCCCTGGTCCTCGTACGCGTCCTCCCGCGGCCTGCCGTGCGGGTCCTCGTACGGCAGGGACGCCGCCAGCGCCGCCGCCAGTGCCGCGGAGACCGCCAGCACCCCCATCGCGGGCCCCGCCGAGACCACCGCCCCGGCCAGGCCGACCGCCGCCGGGGCCAGCACCGAAGCCGCGTTGTAGGTCGAGGCGTCCCAGCCGTAGGCCCGGTCGCGCCGGGGGCCCTCCGGGACCAGCCCCGCCACCAGGCTCGACAGCCCGCCCGTCACCACCGGCCCGCAGGATCCGCCCAGCACCGCCACCGCCAGCACCACCGGGACCGGAGCCCGGCCCAGCAGCACCGCCAGCGCCGCCACCGCGGCCGTGAAACCGGCCAGCGCGCCCGCGTAGAACAGCCGGGGCCGGCGCGCCCGCGCCGCGGCGGCGCCCGCGAGCGGCGCGGCCAGCACGTGCGGGGCCATCCACGCCGTCAGGACGAACGCCCCGTGCGCGGCGCTCCCCGTCCGCTCCAGGGCCAGCAGCACCACGCCCATGCCCATGCCCTCGGACGCGAAACGGGCGGTGAGCGCCGCCGCCAGATACCGCCCGAACCCGCCCACCGGCGAACCCCCTCCGCTGCCCGGTCACGTCCCGCGCGATCAGGACGTTACGCCGGACGGGTGGAGGGCGGAAGGAGCCGGGGAGGGGACCCGGCGCACTCGAACATCGACACGGGGAGTGAGCCGGACCGCGGCGCGTGCGCGGCCCGGGCGCCCCCTCCGCGGGGGTGGGGTCAGCCCGCTTCCTTGACCTGCGCCGCCGTCGGGGCCGTGCCGCCGAGGTGCGCGGGCAGCCACCAGGAGTCCTCGGGGCCCTTGGGCTTGGCCGGGTAGGCGGCCTGCGCCGCGTCCAGCAGCTCCTGCACGCGCTCGCGCAGCCGGCGCGTGATGGCGCCCGCGTACTGGTCGGCCGGGGCCTCCAGGGGCTCGCCGACGCGCATCGTCACCGGGATGTGGCTGCGCTTGAGGTCCTTGGGCCGGCCCTTGGTCCACAGGCGCTGGGTCCCCCACAGTGCGACCGGGATCAGCGGGACGCCGGCCTCCTGCGCCATGCGCGCGGCGCCGGACTTGAAGCTCTTGAGGGTGAAGGACTGGGAGATCGTCGCCTCCGGGAACACCCCGATGATCTCGCCGGAGCGCAGCGAGTCCAGCGCGTGCTGGTAGGCGGCCTCACCCTGCTTGCGGTCCACCGGGATGTGCTTCATCGCGCGCATCAGCGGACCGGACACCTTGTGCCGGAACACCGACTCCTTGGCCATGAAGCGGACCAGGCGCTTCTGCGGCCGCGCGGTCAGGCCCGCGAAGATGAAGTCGAGGTATCCGATGTGGTTCGACACCAGGACCGCCCCGCCCTTGCGCGGGATGTTCTCGGTTCCCTTCATGTCGATGCGGATGTCCAGCGCACGGAAGAGGGTGTGCGCGGCGCCGATCACTGGGGGGTAGACGAGCTCAGCCATGGTGGGGAGACCCCGCTTTCTGCCTGGGGAGGTGCTCCCGGCCGGAAGTTACGGAAGCGTAGGTACGCGACCATGGGGATGGTGCCCCAAACACGGCGCGCTGGCCAGCCCAGACGCCCGTGCCCGGGGAGATTCTCGTCACGCGGGGAATGCGCGGCGCCGGACCGGTGCTGCGATCAGCGTACGTACATACGGACGGGGCGGACGGGAGCGGGCGTGCAGGGGCGCGAACAGGGTGGTCGGGGTGCGGGCGGACACGGCCGGCTGGGCGCCGCCGAGCTGGGGCGCGAACCGGGGGAGCGGGCCAGCCTGGTCCAGTTCTCCAGCGCCTTCTGCCAGCCCTGCCGGGCCACCCGGCGGATCCTCGCCGAGGTCGCCGCCATGGTCGACGGGGTCGCGCACATCGAGATCGACGCCGAGCGGAACCTCCCCCTGGTGCGCGCCCTCGGCATCGAGAAGACCCCGACCGTGCTCGTCCTGGACTCCGCCGGGCGGATCGTCCGGCGCGCCGCCGGGATGCCGCGCAAGGCGGACGTGATCGCCGCACTGGGGGCCGCGGTGTGACGGGCGCGCCGGTCCGTGCGCCCGCACGCAGCGTGACGCGCCTGACATCTGACCGTCGCGGCTTGACTGTGTACACGTGAGATCGCCAGGCTGACGACATGCGGTATGAACTCCTGCTCTACGGGCGGGTCCACGTGGACCTCGTCCGCTACGCGAGCGCGCGCTGTCGGGATCACTGAACGCCCCCGGCCCCCCGATCCTCGACCGCGCCCGCGATCTCCGCGGCAGAAGGAAGTCTTCCCATGACGGCCCCGACGCTCCCGACGGCTCCGTACGCACCTTTCGCCCCTGACGCCTCCACCGCCTCCCACGCCTCCGGCGGTGCGGACCGCGCCGCCCCCGCCGGGGCGGCCGACGGGTCCCCCGGTCCCGAGGGCGGCACCGCCCGGCCCGGGTCGCCCGAACTGCTGCGCTCCGTCTTCCGCCGGCACGCCGCAGGTGTCGCCGTGATCACCGCGGAGTCCGGCGGCCGGCCCGCCGGATTCACGGCGACCTCGCTGAATTCCGTCTCGGCCGAACCGCCGCTGCTCTCGTTCACCATCGGCACGGGCTCCTCCAGCTGGCCCGCCGTACGGGACAGCGACTACCTCGGCGTCCACATACTCGGCGAGCACCAGCGGGAGCTGGCGGGCCTCTTCGCGCGCAGCGGGGCGGACCGCTTCGGCCCCGGTACCGGCTGGGCCGCGGGTCCGCACGGGGTGCCGCTGCTCGACGGGGTGCTGGCGTGGCTGGTGTGCCGGGTGGTGGCCAGGGTGCCCGCCGGTGAGCATCGTGTGATCATCGCGGAGGCGGTGGCGGGGGACCCTGCGGGCGAGGGCCGGCCGCTGCTGTACCACCAGGGAAGCTTCAACGCGTTGCGCGACTGAATCGTCCCTGCTGGGGCGGGTTCGGGCGGCGTTGGCCAGATCACAGTTCGGTGGCCTTGCCTCCGGGGAGCACCCGCTGTGTACTGACGAGTAACATTCCCTTCGGAGCGCGGGCCGCCCCGACCGGGATCCGCCCCACAAGGCGCCTATGCTGCCTGCACAAGGCGGTACCAGTAAAAGACGATGCGGTAGGAGAGTCGGCGTGAGCCTGAGGATCGTTGTCTGTGTGAAGTACGTGCCCGACGCCACCGGTGACCGGCACTTCGCCGATGACCTGACCGTGGACCGCGACGACGTCGACGGCCTGCTGTCGGAGCTCGACGAGTACGCCGTCGAGCAGGCGCTGCAGATCGCCGACGAGGCGGACGACGCCGAGATCACCGTTCTGACGGTGGGCCCCGAGGACGCCAAGGACGCGCTGCGCAAGGCGCTGTCCATGGGCGCCGACAAGGCCATCCACGTCGAGGACGACGACCTGCACGGCAGCGACGTCATGGGCACCTCCCTGGTGCTCGCCAAGGCGATCGAGAAGGCCGGCTACGACCTGGTCATCACCGGCATGGCGTCGACGGACGGCACCATGGGTGTCCTCCCGGCGATCCTGGCCGAGCGCCTGGGCGTCCCGCAGGTCACGCTGCTGTCCGAGGTCAAGGTCGAGGACGGCACCGTGACCGGCCGCCGCGACGGCGACTCCGCCAGCGAGCAGCTGGAGGCCTCCCTCCCCGCGGTCGTCTCCGTGACCGACCAGTCCGGCGAGGCCCGCTACCCGTCCTTCAAGGGCATCATGGCCGCCAAGAAGAAGCCGGTGGAGTCCTGGGACCTGGACGAGCTGGACATCGAGGCCGAAGAGGTCGGCCTCGAAGGCTCCTGGACCGCGGTCGACTCCGCGGCGCAGCGTCCGGCCCGCACCGCCGGCACGATCGTCAAGGACGAGGGCGAGGGCGGCAAGCAGCTGGCCGAGTTCCTGGCCGGCCAGAAGTTCATCTAAGAACTTCAGCCCCCTTAGTAGCCCCCAGACACTTCGCAATCGCAGGAGAGCAGTCCCATGGCTGAAGTTCTCGTCTACGTCGACCACGTGGACGGCGCCGTCCGCAAGCCCACCCTTGAGCTGCTGACGCTGGCCCGCCGCATCGGCGAGCCCGTCGCCGTCGCCCTCGGCGCCGGTGCCGAGGCCACCGCCGCCGTCCTCGCCGAGCACGGTGCGGTCAAGGTCCTCACCGCCGACGCCCCCGAGTTCACCGAGTACCTCGTGGTGCCGAAGGTGGACGCGCTCCAGGCCGCGTACGACGCCGTCTCCCCGGCCGCCGTGCTCGTCCCGTCCTCCGCCGAGGGCAAGGAGATCGCCGCCCGTCTCGCCGTGCGCATCGGCTCCGGCATCATCACGGACGCCATCGACCTGGAGGCCGGTGACGAGGGTCCGGTCGCGACGCAGGCCGCCTTCGCCGCGTCGTTCACCACCAAGTCCCGCGTCTCCAAGGGCACCCCGGTCATCACCGTGAAGCCGAACTCGGCCCCGGTCGAGGCCGCTGCGGCCGCCGGCACCGTCGAGGCGCTCGCCGTCACCTTCGGCGCCCTGGCCACCGGCACCAAGGTCACCTCGCGCACCCCGCGCGAGTCGACCGGCCGTCCGGAGCTGACCGAGGCCGCGATCGTCGTCTCCGGCGGCCGTGGCGTCAACGGTGCCGAGAACTTCGGCATCATCGAGGAGCTCGCGGACTCCCTCGGCGCGGCCGTCGGCGCCTCCCGCGCCGCCGTGGACGCCGGCTGGTACCCGCACACCAACCAGGTCGGCCAGACCGGCAAGTCGGTCTCCCCGCAGCTGTACATCGCCTCCGGCATCTCGGGCGCGATCCAGCACCGGGCCGGCATGCAGACCTCGAAGACCATCGTGGCCATCAACAAGGACGCCGAGGCCCCGATCTTCGACCTGGTCGACTACGGCGTGGTCGGCGACCTCTTCGAGGTCGTCCCGCAGCTGACCGGCGAGATCAAGGCGCGCAAGGGCTAAACCCCGGGTCACTCGCTGACCTGCGCACTCTTTGCCTCCGGGGCCGTGTGGTGATTGTCACCGCACGGCCCCGAGTCGTTTGTCCAGGACGGCGGGGGCACCATTGACGGAGCGGAACCCCGTGGCTAAATTCTGCTATGCGGATCTAAGCTTCCGTGAAGCGGAAAAGAGGAGAGTGCACGATGGGTCAGCAGGAGAAGGTGGCGACGAGCCTCGCAGGCGCGGTCAGCGAGGGCATCAGCGCCTCCCTGGCGCCGGTGGACGCGGAACTCGCGCGTCACTACCCGGGCGACCCCGGCACCCGCCAGCCCATCCACACCGTCTACGTCCCCGGTGACGTCTTCACCGCCGACACCATCCGCTCCTGGGGCGACCAGGCCCTCGCGGCCCTCGACGAGCACGCCCCGGACGCCGCCACCTTCGCCAAGGTGCTCGGCATCTCCGACGAACTGGCCGTCCCCGTCTACGACCGCGTCCGCGCCAAGCTCGCCTCCGAGCCCATCGAGGACCTCCGCGTGGACTTCGAGGACGGTTTCGGCGTCCGCTCCGACGAGGAGGAGGACCAGGCCGCGGCCCGCGCCGCCCGCCTCGTCTCGGAGGCCTTCGCCAACGGCGCGAACGCCCCGTACATGGGCATCCGCATGAAGTGCATGGAGTCCAACGTCCGTGACCGCGGCATCCGCACCACGGACGTCTTCCTCTCCGGCCTCCTGGAGCACGGCGGCCTCCCCGAGGGCCTCGTGCTGACCCTCCCCAAGGTCACCTACGCCGAGCAGGTCAGCGCCTTCGTCAAGCTGCTGGAGGCCTTCGAGACCACCCGCGGCCTGCGCCCCGGCCGGATCGGCTTCGAGATCCAGATCGAGACCAGCCAGTCCATCCTGGCCTCGGACGGCACCGCCACCGTCGCCCGGATGATCGAGGCCGCCAAGGGCCGCGCCACCGGCCTGCACTACGGCACCTTCGACTACAGCGCCTGCGTCGGTGTCTCCGCCGCGTACCAGGCCAGCGACCACCCGGCCGCCGACCACGCCAAGGCGATCATGCAGGTCGCGGCCGCCGGCACCGGCGTACGCGTCTCCGACGGCTCGACGAACGTCCTGCCGATCGGCACCACCGACAAGGTCCACGAGGCCTGGAAGCTGCACTACGGCCTCACCCGCCGCGCCCTGGCCCGCGCCTACTACCAGGGCTGGGACATGCACCCGGGCCACCTCCCGACCCGCTACGCGGCGGTGTTCACGTTCTACCGCGAGGGCCTGGAGGCCGCGGCGGCGCGCCTGAAGGCGTACGTGGCCAAGATCGAGGGCGACGTGATGGACGAGCCCGCCACCGCGAAGGCCCTGGCCGGCTACCTGGTCCGCGGCCTGGACTGCGGCGCGGTCGGCACCGACGAGGTCACCGCCCTGACCGGCCTGACCCGCGCCGAGCTCGACGCCTTCGCCATCCCCCGCCGCTCGGCCACCCTGACGGCCACCGCCTGACCGGCCCCGCCTGAGCGGCCCCGCCGCCACCCGACCCGCAGCCCCGCCCGGACGCTCCCGGCCGGGGCTGCGCTCAGTGGGCCGGCGGGAGTTCGCCCGAGCCGCGGGGGATCAGGCGGGTGGGGAGCTCGATGCGGGACGGGGGCGGGGCGGCGCCGGCCAGGCGCTGGAAGAGCCGGTCCGTGGCCACCCGGCCCAGGGCCGCCGCGTCCTGGGCCACCACCGTGACGCCCGGACGCAGCAGGTCGGCCAGCTCGAAGTCGTCGAAGCCGACCAGTGCCACCGGGCGGGGGTGTTCGGCCAGGACGCGGACCACCGTCACGGTCACCCGGTTGTTGCCCGCGAAGACCGCCGTCACCGGATCGGGTCCCTCCAGCATCGACCGGGTCGCCGCCGTGACCCGGCCGGGGGCCGTCGCGCCGAGCGACACCCACGCGTCGGCCACCGGCAGGCCCGCCCGGCCCATGGCCTCGCGGTAGCCGCGCAGACGTTCGGTGGCGGTGTGGATGCGGGGGCTGTCGCCGATGAAGCCGATCCGCCGGTGGCCGCCGGCGATCAGGTGGGCCACCCCGTCGCGGGCGCCGCCAAAGCTGTCGGAGAGGACGACGTCCGCCTCGATCCGGCCGGCCGGACGGTCCACGAACACGGTCGCCACGCCCGCGCGGATCTCGGGCTCCAGGTAGCGGTGGTCCTCCCCGGCCGGGATCACGATCAGCCCGTCCACCCGGCGGGCGCACAGCGCGAGCGCCAACTCCCTCTCGCGGTCCGGGTCCTCGGCACTGGAGCCGTTGATGAGCAGGGCGCCGTGCGCCCGGGCCACCTCCTCGACGGCCCGGTTGAGGGGACCGTAGAAGGGGTCGGCGAGGTCCTCCAGGACCAGGCCCACGGTCGCGGTGCGGCCCTTGCGGAGCACCCGCGCGCTGTCGTTGCGGCGGAACCCGAGGGCCTCGATGGCCTCCTGGACCCGCCGCTCGGTGTCCGGGGTGACCCCCGGCTCGCCGTTGACGACCCGTGAGACCGTCTTCAGGCCCACGCCCGCCCGGGCCGCCACGTCCTTCATGGTCGGCCGGTTGCCGTAGCGGGGCTCGGACGGCTGGCGGGTCTGCGGCACGGCGGGACGACCTCCGGAGGTGACGGTGGCGGGGCTGGATCCCGCCGCTGACCTTGAGGATAAGCACTCGGCCGGTGAGCGGGTTTCCGTGGCAGGGTGGTGCGGGCAAGCCACAGGGGGCTTCGGAGACGAGCCATTGGGAGAGGGGTAGACGTGATTGTCTGGATCAACGGCACGTTCGGTGCCGGGAAGACCAGCACGGCGCGCGAACTGGCCGGGCTCCTGCCCGACGGCACCCTGTACGACCCGGAGCTCATAGGCGACGCGCTGCGCCGGCTCCTGCCGCACAAACGCCTGGCCGAGGTCTGCGACTACCAGGACCTGCCGAGCTGGCGGCGGCTCGTCGTGGACGCGGCCGCGGCGATGCTCGCCGAGCTGGGCGGGGTGCTGGTGGTGCCGATGACACTGCTGCGCCAGGAGTACCGCGATGAGATCTTCGGGGCTCTGGCCGCTCGCCGGATCCCGGTGCGGCACGTGCTCCTGGCCCCGGCGGAAACGATCCTGCGGGAGCGCATCGCACGGCGTCAGGAGACGGAGCCCGAACCGGCGGACCCCCGGGACAGGACCTGGGCGTACGACCACATCCCCGTGTACCGGCAGGCGCTGGGCTGGCTCACCGCCGACGCGCACGTCATCGACAACGGTCCGCTGACGGCACGGGAGACCGCCGAGCGGATCGCGGAGGCCGTCCGCACCGACGCGGCGGGGATCTGCGACATCGTGCAGACCCCGGAGCCGACGCGGGAGACGGTGGCGGCGGGGGTGCTGCTCTTCGACGACCAGGACCGGGTGCTCCTGGTGGATCCGACGTACAAACCGGGCTGGGAGTTCCCGGGCGGCGTGGTCGAGGCGGGCGAGGCACCGGCGTGCGCGGGCGTACGGGAGGTCGCGGAGGAGCTGGGCCTGACCCTGGAACAGGTCCCGGGGCTGCTCGTGGTCGACTGGGAGCCGCCCCGCTCACCGGCCTACGGGGGCCTGCGGCTGCTGTTCGACGGCGGCCGGCTGACGCGGCAGGACGCGGAGCGCCTGCGGCTGCCGGGGCCGGAGCTGCGCGCCTGGCGGTTCGTCACCGAGACGGAGGCCGCCGGGCTGTTGCCGCCGCAGCGCTACGAACGGCTGCGCTGGGCCCTGCGCGCCCGCGAGCGGGGCCACCCGCTGTACCTGGAGGCGGGTCGCCCGACACCCTGAGGCCGGGGTACGCCCCCGCCGCCCGGGCCGGCCGCCCCGGCGCGGGGGCGCCGGTCCGCCGGGGAGCGGCCGTAGGCGGCGAGGGCGAGGGCCGTGGCGATCAGGGCGGCGGCGACCGCGAAGGCGGTCCGCGTTCCGCCGGCGACCGCATCCGGGCCCGCCGTCGTGACGTCCGCCGCCCCCGAGGCGAGGGCGAACACGGCGCCCATGACCGAGGCCCCGGTGACCAGCCCGAGGTTGCGCGACAGGTTGAGCAGGCCCGAGACGACGCCCCGCCGGTCCGGGTGGACCTCCGCCATGACGGCGGTGTTGTTGGCCGTCTGGAACACCGCGTAGCCGAGGGTGAGGACCGCCAGCGGGCCCACGTAGCCGGGTATCCCCAGGCGGACCGGGAGCAGCGACAGCAGGCCTGTGCCGGCCGCCATGGCGGTGAGCCCGGCGAACGTCGTGCGCCGCGCACCGAACCGGTCCACGAGGCGGCCGGCCGGCACACCGGCCGCCGCGGCGACCAACGGCCCCGCCGACAGGACCAGTCCGACGGTCGCGGGGGCGAGCCCGAGCGCGCGGGAGAGGTGGAACGGGCCCACCACCAGCGTCGACATCATCACCGTCGAGACGAGCGCGCTCATGCCGAGGCTCGTGCTCAGGGCCCGGTCGCGGAACGCCGACGGCCGGATCAGCGGCGAGGCCGCGCGCGCCTCGACGCGCACGAAGGCGACGGCCCCCAGACCGGCGGCCGCCAGCAGCACGAACGTGAGCGGGCCGGACGAGCCGGCGCCCCGGGTCAGGGCGAGCGCGTACGCGCCCAGGGCCGCCGCGAGCAGCAGGGTGCCCGCGCGGTCGAAGCGGGCCCGCCCCGCCCGGGATCCGGGCCGGTCGGCGGGCAGGTGCCGCCGCGCCAGGAGGAACGCGAGGACGCCGAGCGGCGCGTTGACGAGGAAGACCGCCCGCCAGCCGGGTCCGGCGAGCAGCACCCCGCCCAGCGACGGCCCCAGGGCGGTGCCGATGGCCGAGGTGGTGCCGAGCAGCCCCATGGCCCGGCCGGTGGCCTCCTTGGAGACGGTCTCGCCGACGAAGGCCATGGTGAGGGCCATCATGACGGCCGCTCCCAGGCCCTGCGCCGCCCGGGCGGCGATCAGCAGCCACAGGGTGGGCGCAAGCCCGCACAGGACCGAGGCCCCGGTGAACAGCAGGATGCCGGCCAGCAGCAGCCGCCGCCGCCCGACGAGGTCACCGAGCCGTCCGACGCTGACGATCAGGGTGGTGACGGCGAGGAGGTACGCGAGGACGATCCACTGCACCGCCTGGAAGGAGGCGTCGAATGCCTGCGCCAGGGCCGGCAGGCCGACGTTGGCGATGCTCGTGCCCAGCGAGGACAGCAGCATGGACAGGGCGAGGCCCGCGAGCGCCCACCGGGCCGCGGGCCGTGGCCGCTCCGGCTTCACAGGACCGGGCGCTTTCCGGCGAAGACCGTGGCGGCCGACAGCAGGAAGACGTCGGGACGCCGCCGCAGGCCCTCCGCCGCGGCCGGGTCGAGCAGACGGTCGAGGGTCTCCAGGTCCAGCGCGTCCAGGGAGCCGTCCGACGCGTCCCGCAGCCGGGTCAGCCGGGAGTGCAGGAAGTCGCGGCCCGGCTCGCCGAGGGGGGCGGGCAGGTCGAGCAGGGTGGTGAAGGCGCCCACCCCGGTCAGCCCGGCGCGCCGGAGCATCGCCGGCCAGTCCTCGGCCACGGGGACGCTGCCGGGCAGCCCGGCCCGCATGGCCTGGTACCGGTCCTCCTGGAGGGCGTCGAGCCGGGCCTGCAGCCCCGGCCTGCCGAAGCCGAGGTCGCGGGGGAGGAACCGCATGGGCAGGCCGCTCTCGGCCACGGCGAGCATCCCCCCGGGGCGCAGGACCCGGGCCAGGGCGTCCAGCGCGCCCTGCTGGTCCCCGAGATGGTGCACGGCCTCGCTGCTCCAGACCAGGTCCGCCGCCCCCAGGGCCCCGTCGGCCAGGCCTTCCGGCAGCCGGGCGTGGTGGACGCCCACCCGGCCGGAGAGGCCGAGCCGCCCGGCGCGCGCCAGGGCGCGGTCGAGCAGTGCGGGCGTGCCGTCGACGGCGACGACCTCGGCCTCCGGGAAGGCCTCGGCGAGCACGCAGGTCATCACGCCGGGCCCGCTGCCGATGTCGAGGACGCGCCGGACCTCGCGGCCACCGCCGAGGAGTTCGCTCAGGCGGGCCGCGGCGGCGCGGTGGGCGGGGACGTGCAGCTCGCCACTGGCCTCCAGGTGGCCTGCCAGGAGCTCCCAGTCGAGGTCGTCGGCGACGGCGTGGTGGGCGTGGCCGTGCGTGTGGCCGTGGGTGTGGGCGTCGCCGTGCCGGTGGGCGGGGGCGGGGGCGGGGGCGGGGGCCGGGGCGCGGCCGGAAAGGTCGTGGTGCTGTGCGGGGTCCTTCGGTGCGTTCATGCCGAGGAGGGTGGGCCTGGCGGGAGGGATCCGGCAACTCCTGTTGCCGATTCCGGGAAACCGGGGTGGAATGCCCGCATGGACACACCGGCCCCGTACCAGACGGTCCTCGACGAGGTGGCTCCCCGGCTCAAGCGGCTGCGCGCCCAGCGCGGCCTCACCCTGGCCGCCCTCTCCGAGGCGACCGGCATCTCCAAGAGCACCCTGTCCCGCCTGGAGGCCGGGCAGCGCCGTCCGAGCCTGGAGCTGCTGCTCCCGCTCGCCGGCGCGTACCGGGTGCCCCTCGACGACCTCGTCGGGGCGCCCGAGGTGGGGGACCCCCGGGTCCGGCTGAAGCCCCACCCGCTGCCCAACGGCGGTACCTTCGTGCCCCTGACGCGGAGTCCGGGCCCCCTCCAGGCGTACAAGATGATCATCACGGACCGGGGTCCCGAACCCGACCACCGCACGCACGAGGGCTACGAGTGGCTCTACGTGCTCAACGGCCGGCTGCGCCTCGTCCTCGCCGACCACGACCTCGTCCTCGGGCCCGGCGAGGCCGCCGAGTTCGACACCCGCCTGCCCCACTGGTTCAGCAGCGCGGACGGGCAGCCCGTCGAGATCCTGAGCCTCTTCGGGAGGCAGGGCGAGCGCATGCACGTACGGGCCAAGCCCCAGGACCGGGACGGGACCTGACGCCGCGCGGCCCCGCGCGTCTGTGCGCCCGCGCGCCCGCGCGTCTGCGGGGCCGCGCGGCCCGGCCGCTCAGCCCGCGTGCGCGGGGGCCTGCGCCGCCGCCCGGAGGGTGGCCGCCGTCTCCGTCACACAGGGGTCTCCATGGCCGAAACAGGCCACCGCCGGGTCCAGGGCGGCCAGCCGCCGGAAGGAGGCGAGTGCCTGGTCCCGGTCCACGTTGAACACACCCGGCATCACCTGTCCCACCCCCGCGACGCAGTCCCCCGTGAACAGCACCCCGTGCCGCGGCAGATGGACGCCGATGCTGCCCGGGGTGTGACCGGGCGCGTGGACCACGACCGCCCCACCGCCGAACGGCAGCACCTCCCCGTCCAGGAGCTCCCGGTCGACCGGGGTGGGCGGGGCCTCGGGAACCGTGAGGCCGTGCGCGTAGAGGGGGAGCTCCCAGTCCAGCAGCACCGGTTCGGGGACCGGCTGCTCACCGCGGATGACCGGGGCGTCCAGCCGGTGCGCCGCCACCTCCGCGCCCCGGCGGGCGGCGAGCTCACCGGCCGCGCCGACGTGGTCGCGGTGGCAGTGGGTGAGGACGATCCGTTCCAGCCGTTCGGGTGCGAGACCGAGGGAACGTATCGCCTCCTCGATGGCGTCGGCGGACCCGGCGTGTCCGGCGTCGATCAGCGTCAGGGCCCCCTCGTCCTGCCAGAGGTAGGCCTGGCCGATGGGGAAGCGCAGCATGTGCAGGCGGTTCGGGATGACTTCGACGAGTTCCATGCCGCGAACGTAGGCAGCCGGCCCCGGCCCCCGCACACGACTTCGCCGGGAGCGGAGTACGCGCAGAGCGCAGGGGCACGGGAACCCGGAGCCCCGGACCCAGGGCCGGGGGAGGGCCGCCCGGCCCGTGTGTCCACGGGCCGGGCGGGTCCCCGCGGGACTCAGGCGCGCTTGGACTCCGCGTAGTTGACGAGGAAGAGGGCCTCGGCCACCGACAGGCGCTCCAGCTCCTCCGGGGAGACGCTCTCGTTCACCGCGTGGATCTGCGCCTCCGGCTCGCTCAGGCCGATCAGCAGCATCTCCGCCTCCGGGTACAGCGACGTCAGCGTGTTGCAGAGCGGGATGGACCCGCCCATGCCGCTGACCTGCATCTCCTGGCCGGGGTAGGCGACCTGCATGGCCGCCGCCATCGAGGCGTACGCCGGGCTGGAGGTGTCGGCCTGGAAGGGCTGCCCCTGGCCGACGACCTCAAGCTCCAGCTTCGCCTGCCACGGGGTGTGCGCGATCAGGTGCGCCTCCAGCAGCTTGATGGCCTCGGCGGTGTCCACACCCGGCGGCACGCGCAGGCTGATCAGCGCGCCCGCGCTCGCGTGCACCGAGGGGGTGGCGCCGATCACCGGCGGGCAGTCGATGCCGAGCACGGTGACGGCCGGACGGGCCCACAGCCGGTCCGCGATCGTGCCCTCGCCGATCAGGCCGACCCCGTCGAGCACCTTGGCGTCGGCCCGGAAGTCCGCCTCCGGGTACTGCAGGCCCTCCCACACCGCGTCCGAGGCCAGTCCGTCGACGGTGGTCGAACCGTCCGCCGAGCGCAGCGAGTCCAGCAGGCGGATCAGCGCGGCCAGCGCGTCGGGGGCGACGCCGCCGAACATGCCCGAGTGCAGGTTGCCGCCCAGCGTGTCGATCTTCACCTTGACGAGCGTCATGCCGCGCAGGGTGGCCGTCACCGTGGGCAGGCCCAGGCGGAAGTTGCCCGCGTCGCCGATGACGATGGTGTCGGCGGCGAGCAGCTCCGGGTGCGCCTCGGCGTACTGCTGCAGACCGCCGGTGCCCTGCTCCTCCGAGCCCTCGACGATCACCTTCACGGCGACCGGCACGCCGCCGTTCGCCTTCAGCGCGCGCAGCGCCAGCAGGTGCATGATGAAGCCGCCCTTGCAGTCGGCCGCGCCGCGCCCGTACCAGCGGCCGTCGCGCTCGGTCAGTTCGAAGGCGGGGGAGACCCAGGCGTCGTCGTCCAGCGGCGGCTGGACGTCGTAGTGGGCGTAGAGCAGCACGGTCGGGGCGCCCTCGGGGCCGGGCAGGAAGCCGTACACCGACTGGGTGCCGTCAGGCGTGTCGAGCAGGGCCACGTCCTGGAAGCCCTCGGCGCGCAGGGCGTCGGCCACCCAGTTCGCGGCGCCCTCGCTCTCGCTCTTGGGGAACTGGGCCCAGTCCGCGACCGACTGGAAGGCCACCAGCTCCGTCAGCTCCGCCTTGGCGCGGGGCATCAGCGAGGCGATGGTCTCGGCGATCGGATTCTGGGACATGGGCACGCTCCTCGTGGGTGCGACGTTGGTGTAAGTGCCGGGGTACGGCGGAAGTAAGGCGAAAGACAGTCCCGATCCTCGCACAGAGGGTCGGGCGGCACTCTCGCCGTAGGATTTCCACGGCATCGGAGCAACCGCGTGATCAGGAGCAGCAGCACATCGTGAGCAGCGACGACGACGTACACGGCGCAGGCGCAGGACAGGTCGCTCGGGGGGCGGACGCAGGGACGGACGCCGGGGGGAGGGAAGGGACGGACACGGCGGCCCGGAAGGGTCCGCAGGACGGAACGGCCGCGGGTGCGGCCGAGGTGACGGCCGCGGTCACGGTGGAGGCGGAGGCGGACGCAGAAGCAGCGGCGCCGACCGAGACGGTCGCGGCAGCGGCGGCGGACGCGGACGCCGTTCCCGGCGGGGCGGCGGGGGAGGCCCCCGTACCGGTCCACCTGCCGGCTCCCGTGCCGTCCCCCGACGGGCTTCCCGAGACGGCCGCTTCCGAGGCGGTACCCGAGGGCACCGGCGAGGTCTGGGACGTCGTCGTGGTCGGCGCGGGACCGGCCGGCGCCTCGGC
The DNA here is from genome assembly GCF_002803845.1 of Streptomyces lavendulae subsp. lavendulae. Classification (GTDB taxonomy): domain Bacteria; phylum Actinomycetota; class Actinomycetes; order Streptomycetales; family Streptomycetaceae; genus Streptomyces; species Streptomyces lavendulae. Next base: position 7,216,421 of record NZ_CP024985.1, read on the forward strand.
GGCCTACGCGGCGGCCACGGCGGGGCGCCGCGTCCTGCTTCTGGAGAAGGCCGAACTGCCCCGGTACAAGACCTGTGGCGGCGGCATCATCGGCCCCTCGCGCGACGCCCTCCCGCCGGGCTTCGTCCTGCCCTTCAAGGACCGCATCCACGCGGTCACCTTCTCCTACGACGGGAAGCTGGCCCGCACCCGGCGCTCGAAGGGCATGCTCTTCGGGCTCATCAACCGGCCGGAGTTCGACGCCGCGCTGGTCGTGGAGGCCGAGAAGGCCGGCGCGACGCTCCGTACGGGTACGGCCGTGTCCCGCGTCGAACAACACGGCGCGGCGGTGCCCGACCGGCGCACGGTCGCCGTGGTCCTGGCCGACGGCGAGACGGTGCTCGCCCGTGCCGTGGTCGGCGCGGACGGCAGCGCCAGCCGGATCGGCGCCCACGTGGGGGTCGAGATGGACCAGGTCGACCTCGGCCTGGAGGCGGAGATCCCCGTCCCGCAGACGGTCGCCGACGACTGGAAGGGCCGCGTCCTCATCGACTGGGGTCCGCTGCCCGGCAGTTACGGATGGGTCTTCCCCAAGGGCGACACCCTCACCGTCGGGGTCATCTCGGCGAAGGGCGAGGGCGCCGCGACCAAGCGGTACCTGGACGACTTCATCGCCCGGCTGGGCCTCGCCGGTTTCGAACCGGCCGTCTCCTCCGGGCACCTGACCCGCTGCCGCAAGCCCGGTTCGCCGCTCTCGCGCGGCCGGGTGCTGGTGGCGGGTGACGCGGCCGGCCTCTTGGAGCCTTGGACCCGTGAGGGCATCTCCTTCGCGCTGCGCTCGGGGCGGCTCGCGGGGGAGTGGGCCGTCAAGATCTCGGAGGCGCAGGACGCGGTGGACGCCCGGCGCCAGGCGCTCAACTACGCCTTCGCGGTCAAGGCCGGGCTGGGCGTGGAGATGGGCGTCGGCAAGCGGATGCTGAGCCTGTTCGAGTCCCGCCCCGGGATGTTCCACGCGGCGCTCACGGGTCTGCGGCCCGCGTGGCTGGCGTTCGCCCGCATCACCCGCGGGTCGACGACGCTGGCCGACCTGGTGCGTACGTACCCGCTCGCGCGGAAGGCGCTGCACCTGCTGGACGCCCGTCAGGCCCGCAACGGCCGGGGCTGATCCGACGGCGGAGGGCCGCTCCGGCGGCCCTCCGCACCCGCGGGCCGGGTGGTGGGCCGGCTAGTGGGCCGCGCGGCAGGCGCCGTTCGAGACGTCCGTGGAGATGCCGGCCGCCTTCAGGCTCGCGACGCAGCTGGTCTGGTTGCCGATGGCGCCCTGGTAGCAGGCCTGGGCGACGTCGGCCGTGGACGACTTCCCGTGCGACACGACGTACTGCTGGCACTGCTGGACGCTGGCGGAGGCGGCCGGGGCGACGACGAGGGCTCCGCCGGCGGCGAGGACCAGGCCGGCGAGGATGCTGGGGATACGGGCCGACGGACGCATGCGGATGCACCTGCTCTCTCGGTCGGTCACGCGATCCGCGAGTACGCCGGACCACGGGCGGGGGCGGCGCGGAGCGGGCACTCGGGGGGTCGACCGGCTCGGCGCATCGGTCACCCCCGCCCTTCCGACGCTAGAGCACCGCACCGGCGCTCGCACCACGGCCGTACGGGGCCCGCGCCGCTGCGGGGACGGCCGTTGCCGGGGGTTCAGTCCGACACCGTGATGCGGAAGACCGGGTGGTCCCCGGCGGCCGCCCGGAGCTCGGCGTCGGAGGACTTCGCGGTGACGCCCTGGAAGAACCGGTTGACCTCCCAGCCCCACTTCTCCAGGTAGGCGCGCAGCACCTCCGCCTTCTGCGCCGGGTCCGTGAGCTCCGTGACGGTGAAGGTCCTGACCTTGCGGCCCACGCGCAGCTCGCCGCCGCCCGCCACCCGCATGTTGCGGACCCACTGGGAGTGACCCCGGGCCGAGACCAGGTACTGGGCACCGTCGTAGGTGTGCGGGTTGACGGGGATCCGCTGCATCTGGCCGGACTTGCGGCCGCGCACCGAGAGCTCGGCCGTTCCGGCGAGGCTGATGCCGACCCGGGCGAGCCGGCCGAGGAGGGCGTTGAAGCGGGTACCGAGTCGGCTGGCCTGGACGTAGTAGGGGGCGGACGCGTTCACGGTGACCTCCGGAGCGGATGGGGAGAGCAGTGCTCTCGCTTGAGGCCAGTGTGCACGGATCGCCGCACCAAAACAAGAGCAGTGCTCTCCGAAATGAGCGCCGCTCCCGTTTTTGTGCACTGCTCCACATGTATGGCACACTGACCTGCATGAGCACCGTGCGAGGAGCCAGGGAACGGGCCCGCCTTGAGGTCACCGCCGCCATCAAGGACGAGGCGCGCCGCAGACTCGCCGCCGAGGGCGCGGCCAAGCTCTCGCTGCGCGCCGTTGCCCGCGAGCTGGGCATGGTCTCCTCCGCCCTCTACCGCTACTTCCCGAGCCGCGACGAACTCCTGACCGCCCTGATCATCGACGCATACGACAGCGTGGGCGTCGCGGCCGAAACGGCCGATGCGGTCTCCCTCGCCGCCGGTGCCGCGCCCCGCCCCCGCTGGATCGCCGTCTGTGGGGCGGTCCGCGCCTGGGCGCTCGCGCACCCCCACGAGTACGCCTTGATCTACGGCTCCCCGGTCCCCGGCTACAGCGCCCCCGCCGACACCATCGGCCCCGCCTCCCGGGTCGCCAACGTCCTCATCGGCATCCTCCGCTCCGCCCACGAGGGCCGCGGCCTGTCCCTGCCGCCGCTGCCCGCCGCCCTGCGCTCCGAAGCGGACCGGATGACCGCCGACTTCGCCCTGGGTCTGCCGCCCGAGGTGACCGCCGCCCTGGTCGCGGCCTGGGCGCAACTCGTCGGCCTGATCTCCTTCGAACTGTTCGGCCAGTTCAACCGGGTCGTCGAGGAGCGGGACGCGTTCTTCGCGCACGCCGTCGGCCGGCTGGCGCACGAGGTGGGACTGCCCGCCGTCTGACGGGGAGTCCGCGCCATCCGGCGTCCGTGCCATCCGGCGTCCGTGCCATCCGGCGTCCGCGCCGCCCGGCGGGTGTTCGGACGGCGAGGTGACGGATCGATTCCCTGTTCCTCCCGTCAATGTGGGTGGTTCACCCTTCACCGACTTGCCGCGCGTCTACTGTTCCTCGGGTCGACCCCCTGCCCCGCCGGAGGAAACAGCCCATGGCCCGCGCCCGCGCCGTGAAGGCCCTGTACGCCGTCCTGGTCACCTGGCTGCTCACCGCCCCGGCGCCCGCCCCGCCCGCCCCGGCCGAGGCGGCCCGAGCGGTCGGCGCCGACCGCGCGGCCGGCGCCGACCGGGGTCCGTCACCCGGCCCCGCTCCCTCCAGACCCGGCGGGGCGGAACCCGCCCTGGGCGCCGCCCCCTCACCCGCCTCCGTACCCGCCCCCACGGTCACGCCCGTACCCCGGGCCCCCGGCGTCCGCGGTCTGGAGATAGCCGTGCCCGCCTACGTCTGGGCCGACGACCCGGTACTGGCCGACCTCTCCGCCACCGGCCCCGCCCCCTCCGTCGTCGTCCTCAACCCGGGCAACGGCGACGCCCCCTTCGACGCCCGGTGGCAGGCCCGCGCGGACGCCCTGCGCACCGGGACCACGGCCACGGGCGAGCGCACCAAGGTCCTCGGCTACGTCCACACCGACCACGGCAGACGCGACCCCGCCGCCGTCAGGGCCTCCGTCGACAACTACCTCAAGCCCTCGGGGAACGGGAGCGGACGCCTCCATGTGGACGGCATCTTCTTCGACGTCGTCAGCCGCGACTGCGGCCCCGGCAACGCCACCCGCGACCACTACGCCGCACTGCGCCGCTACGTCCAGGACACGATGCACGCCGCCGACCCCGACGCCGCCGAGCTGGTCGTCGACAACCCCGGCACGGCCATCGCCGACTGCTACCTCGAACCCGGCCACCGCACCGCCGACGTCTTCGTCACCTTCGAGGACACGTACGCGGCGTACACCTCGGGCGGCTGGCGCGGCGGCAACGTGTTCGACCCGCTCGGCGGGTACCGCGCGGGCACCGAACTCGACCCGAGCGGCACCGCGTTCTGGCACCTCGTCCACGACGTCCCCGACGCCGCGGCCATGCGCACCACGCTGCGCACCGCCTTCGAACGCGGCGCGGGCTACGCCTACGCCACCAGCGCGGTCATGCCCAACCCCTGGAACACCGCCCCCGAATGGAAGTACGCCCTCCAGACCGGCTACGCCGCCACCCTCGGCTGAACCCCGCCCGAAGGCCCCGCCCCGCGCGCCCCGCCCCGCGCGCCCCGCCCCGCGCGCCCCGCGCCGGGCGTCCTACGGAGCGCCGGTTCCGCCGCCCCCGGCCGCCCCGCCGGCCCGCGCGGAGGCGTCCCCGAAGTACCCCACCGCGAAGTCCGCGAGGCTCCGGGCGCCCAGGGACGCGTAGGCGCCCCCGGCCCGGACGAGGCGCAGTTCCCGGCGGGCGTCGGACGAGGCCAGCCCGGCCCAGGCCACGATGTCCCGGGTGCCGGACTCCCGGGCGAGGGCCGGCACCAGCGCCACTCCGAGCCCGGCGGCGACCAGGTCCAGTACCGCCCCCGGTTCGTCCCCCTCGCACACGACCGTCGGCCGTACCCCGGCCCGATCGAACAGCCGCTCGGCCAGCACCCGCTGCCAGTGCCCCCGCCCCGGGGTGACGAACGGCTCCCCGGCCAGCTCCGCCACCGCCACCCGGTCCCGCCCGGCCAGCCGGTGGCCGCGGGGCACCGCGAGCAGCACCTCCTCGGTGAGCAGCACCACCGACTCCAGGGCGGGCCCGGCGAGCGGCTGCGAGGCGAAGCACAGGTCCGCCTCCCGGGTCCGCAGCAGGTGCGCCATCGTGTCGGCCGACGCCTGCCGCAGCCGGACGTCGACCCCGGGACGGGCCGCGCGGAAACGGGCCAGCAGCCCGGTGAGGGTCAGCAGGGTCTCGCTCGCCACCGTCACCTCGCCGCCCCCGCCGGCGCGCGCGACGTCCGCCAACTCGCGGCGGCCGTCTTCGAGTTCGGCCAGTGCCCGGTCCACCCGCAGCAGGAAGGCCGCGCCGTGCCGGTTGAGGTGGATCCGGCGGCCCCGCCGGTCGAAGAGCGGCACCCCCAGCTCGGCTTCCAGCCGGGCGATCGTCCGGCTCACCGACGGCTGGGCGGTGCGCAGTTCGTCCGCGGCCCGGCTGATGTGCTCGTGCCGCGCGACCACCTGGAAGCACCTCAACGACAGCAGGTCCACCGCCCGCCCCCCTTTCATAACCCCGAGAGCACGTTCTCATGGCGGAGCCGGTCTTGGACGGCATGAACGAGCGCCCCCTAACCTCCGAGGACCACCCGCACCTCCCACAGGACCCCACCAAGAAGGGGGCAGTACCGTCATGCCCGGATCCCCGCGACCGCCCTACGAGAGCTACGTGGACGCCCTCCTCGCCGTCCTCGCGCGCCCGGACCACCCGCCCGCCCGGCCCGTGATCGTCGCCGCCGACCGGACCGTCGGCGCCCGCGCCCTCCACGCCGGGATCCACCGGGCCGCACGGCTGCTGGCGGCCCGCGGCGTCACCCGTGGGAGCACCGTCGCCCTGCTCACCGGGAACCATCCCGAGGCCCTCGTCGCCCGCTACGGAGCCAACCTGCTCGGCGCCAGGGTCGTGCACCTGAGCCCGGGTTCGCCCGCCGCGGCACGGGCGCGGATCCTGGAGAGCACCGGTGCGGTCCTCCTCCTGGTGGACCCCGCCACGCGGGACCTGCCGACCGGGACCCCCGAGCCCCTGCGGCTGGTCCTGGACCCCGGCCTGTTCACCGACGGCGAGCCCGACCGGCACCCCGTGACGCCCCCGGCCGCGGTCCGCCCAGAGGACGACTGGTGCCTGCGCTTCACCGGCGGGACCACGGGCCCGCCCAAGCTGGTCCGGCTGTCCCACGGCCCGTACCGGAGGATGCTGGCCGGGCACGCCGCCCACTTCCCCTCCGGCGCCTCCGTCCGGTTCCTCGCCTGCACGGCCCTCGCGCACGTGGCCGGCATCGCCGCCGACGCCACCCTGCTCGCCGGCGGCTCCGTCGTCGTGCAGGAGGGCTTCGACCCGGCCGGGGTCCTGGCGGCGGTCGAGCGGTACGGCGTCACCGACCTCTGGCTCCTGCCGCCCCTCCTCCACGAGCTGCTGGACCACCCGGACCTCGCCACCACCGACGTCTCCGCCCTGCGCCGCCTCTTCTACGGGGGCACCCCCGCGTCCGCCGCGCGGCTGCGCCGGGCGGCGGAGGTCTTCGGCCCCGTCCTGCACGGTTCGTACGGGCAGACCGAGACGGGTCCGATCTCCGAGGTCCTTCCGCACGAGCACACCGTCACCGGCCCCGGCGGGCGCGTCACCGCGGGCCGCCCGCTGCCCGGCGTGGACGTCGAGATCCGGGATCCTTCGGGCATGGCGCTCCCGCCCGGGAGTACGGGGGAGGTCCACGTCCGCACGCCCACGGCGATGGCCGGCTACTGGGGGCGCCCCGAACCGGCCGGGGCGGCGGCGGTCCCGGACGGCTGGACGGCCACCGGGGACCTGGGGCTCCTCGACGCCCGGGGCTACCTCCACCTCGTCGACCGGCTCAAGGAGACGGTCATCGTCGTGGGCGCCCATCTCCACCCGGCGGAGGTGGAGGAGGTCCTGCACGCCCACCCGGCCGTCGCCCGCTGCGCGGCCTTCGGGATCAGCGCGGCGGACGGGGACGAGGAACTCCACGTCGCGGTCGTAACCGCTGCGGGCCGGGCCCCGGACGCCGCCCGGGAGCTCGGAGCCTTCGTGACCGCCCGCCTGGGGGCGGCGTACGAACCGGCCGCGATCCACGTCATGGACCGGCTGCCCCTCACCGAGGCAGGCAAACCGGACAAGGTCCTCCTGCGGAGCCGGTACGGCGGAGGCGCGGATCCCGCCTGACGGCCGCTCCCCGGTCCGGCCGGCGGACCCCGGGCCGCGTCCGGCGGATGACCGTCAGGCGGCCCCGGCCCCGGCTCCGGCTCCGGCTCCGGCTCCGGCTCCGGCTCCGGCTCCGGCCCCGGCTCCGGCCCCGGACCCGGGGCCGGGGCCGGGCCCGGGACAGGGCCCGATGGAGCGCGGGCGCCTGCGCCGGGAGTACTCCCGGGCCGGCATCAGCCGGCACGCGCCGTCGGTCCGGCCGACGAACACCGGTGCCCCGACGGGTACCCCGCCGACCGGGGCGATCACGAACACGTAGCCGTCCTCGCGGGTCGCCCACTCGTCCCACCCCAGCGTCCAGCCGTCCTCCGTCCACCCCCGGATCTCGCCGCGCAGGAAGGCGCGCGCGAGCCGCTCGGCCTCCTCCAGCGTCACCTTCCCCACCACATGGGTCCGCCTCCACGCCACCACGTCAGCCACCACGTCAGTCAACTCCCGCCATTCCCTCTAACCGGCCGCACGACCGTCCGTCAGACGGCCCGGCCCTCCCCGAACGGGCCGTCCTCGGCGAAGGCCAGCTCGGCGAAGCGCTCCCCGATCCGGCGGTGGCCGGCCGGGTCCGGGTGCAGGCCGTCCGGCAGCGGGAACTCGGCGAAGTCGGCCTCCCCGTAGAGGGAACGGCCGTCGATGTGGTGCAGGTTCGGGTCGTCGGCGCCGCGCTGCGCGGTGATGCGGGCGAGCTCGCGGCGGATGACGGTGAGCGTGAGCCGCCCGGCGGCGACCTCCGCCGGATCCCCCAGGGCCCGGAAGCTCAGCTTCCCGTCGCGCAGGTCCGGGGCGAGCGGCCCCGGGGTGTCCTCCTGGAGCGGGCACAGGATGGGGGAGACGACCAGCAGCGGAGTGTCGGGGTGTCCCTCGCGGATGGTGTCGAGGAAGCCGTGCACCGCCGGGCCGAAGGCCCGCAGCCGCATCAGATCGGTGTTGACGATGTTGATGCCGATCTTCACGCTGATCAGGTCCGCGGGGGTGTCCCGCAGGGCGCGCGCGGTGAACGGGTCGAGCAGGGCGTTGCCGCCCAGCCCCAGGTTGACCAGCTCCACGCCGCCCAGCGAGGCGGCCAGCGCCGGCCAGATCGTCGCCGGGCCCGCCGCGTTGGAGCCGTGGCTGATGGAACTGCCGTGGTGCAGCCACACCCGGCGGCCGTGTTCCCGCGCCGGTTCGACCGGAGCGTCGGTGCGCAGCGCGATCAGTTCGGTGACCTCGTTGTACGGCAGCCAGATCTCGACGTCCTTGAGCCGGGCGGGCAGCCCCTCGAAACGGACGGTGCCGGGCGGTCCGGGCACGAGTTCCGCGGAGCCGGTGGCCATGTCCACCATCAGGACGTTGCCGCCGTTCGCGGTGGCCTGACCGGCCGGGTGGCCGTCCACGAGCAGGTCGTACACGCCGTCCGGGCGGGGCGGGACGCCCCGGTAGCCGTTCTTGGTGCGGAGCGCGTCGAGTTCGACGGTGGTGGCCCGCGTGCGGAAGACCAGCCGGACCCCGGAGGGCTGCGTCTCGACGGTGGCGAGGTAGGCATCGGGGAACTGCCGGCGGGCCCGGGCCGGCAGCCGGTGCGGCAGTACCCCGTGCGCGGTGCGTTCCACTTCGAGGGCGCCGCGCAGCAGGTCCGCCCCGATCGGCGTGGTGGTCCATCCGGCCGCGCCCGCCGCCTGCGGATCGTCGGTCGCGTCGTTGAGCTGGGAGTTCATACCCTCCACCCTGTCAACCGGATTCCCGATCCGCACACCCGTTTTCCGCGCCGCGGCCCCCCGCCCGGGGGAGGCCGCGGCGGCCGTCAGATGCGGCCGGCCTCCTGCCAGAGCGCCGCCAGCGAGGCGTCGCCGCTCACCTCCGGGCCGGCCAGCGGGAGCCGGTTCCACAGGGCCGCGTACAGCCAGGACGCCGCACCGGTCAGCTCGCAGTCCACCGGGTCGCCGGTGTCGCCGCGCACCGTGCGCGCGGGCTCCTTCGACAGGTGCACCGTCCACACCGCGCCGGTGTCCGCCGCCCGGATCCGCAGCACCTTCGGCTCCTCGGTACGCACCCGGCTGCGCGGCCGGGCGTGGAAGCCGGTCAGCAGCTCGTCCACCCCGTCCTCCGCGAACTCCGGGGTGACCGCGGAGAAGGCCGGACCCTCGGCGGACTCGGCGTCGAAGCGGTGCACGGTCGTCTCGTGCGCCTGCCGGCGGGCCCAGAACGCCAGCGGCGACGGCGCCGCGGTCGGGAGGAAGGTCCAGCACACCAGCTCCGCCGGGGCCGAGGCCAGCGCCCGGACCAGCTCCGCGTGCCCCTCCCGGAACCAGGCCAGCAGCTCGGCCCCGGACAGCTCCGGCGCGTCCGGGAACGGCACCGGGTCCACCAGGCCGTCCGCGACGAAGCCCGTCGCCCAGCGGTGCACCGCACCGGTGTGCCGCAGCAGGTCGGCCACCCGCCACCCCGGGCAGGTCGGCACCAGGGCCTCCGTACCGGTCCGTTCGGCGGTGGCGGCCAGCAGCTCGCCCTCCCGGGCGAGGGTCTCCACGTATTCGGTGATCTTCATACCGCGAGTCTGCCAGCGCGCCCCGACAATGGAGGGGTGACCGGTGAACTGTTCCCGCGCGAGCGGGCCGAGATCGCACCCGGCGCCGTCCACCTGCCCGACTGGATCGGGCCCCGGCGCCAGGGCGAGCTGCTCGCCGCCTGCCGGGAGTGGGCGCGCCCGCCCGCCGGACTGCGCACCGTGCACACCCCCGGCGGCGGGACGATGACCGCCCGGCAGGTGTGCCTGGGGCTGCACTGGTACCCGTACGGATACGCCCGCACGGCCGTCGACGGCGACGGGGCGCCCGTCAAACCGATGCCCGGATGGCTGGCCGCACTGGGCCGCGAGGCCGTCCTCGCCGCGTACGGCACGCCGCTGCCGCCCGCCGAGGAGTACGACATCGCGCTGGTCAACTTCTACGCCGGCGACTCCCGGATGGGCATGCACCGGGACGCCGAGGAACGGTCCGGGGCGCCGGTGGTCTCGCTCAGCCTCGGTGACTCCTGCCTCTTCCGCTTCGGCAACACCGTCTCGCGCGGACGCCCGTTCCGGGACGTCGAGCTGCGCAGCGGGGACCTGTTCGTCTTCGGCGGACCGGCCCGGCGGGCCTTCCACGGGGTGCCGAAGGTCCTGCCCGGCACCGCGCCGCCCGGCCTGGGGCTGACCGGGCGGCTCAACATCACCCTGCGGGTCGGCGGGCTCGGGTCCTAGCGCCGTGCGCCCGGGGCCTCCCGATCATGCGAGGATCCATGTCATGAAAGGCAACGGGGCCCCGCCGCGGGTGGGGGATGTGACCACGGCGTCCACGGCGGCCGACGCTTCCGGGACCTCCGGGACCTCCGGGACCTCCGGGACCTCCGGGACCTCGGCGGCTTCGGCGGCCTCCGCGCGGACCAGGCTGGAACGGGGCCGGGGCGCGCTCGGCCCCGCGCTGGAGCTCGTCCATACCGGCCGGGCCCCGACCCGGGCGGTCCTGACGGCCGAGCTCGGCGTCACCCGCGCCACCGCGGGCGCCGTCGCCGCCGAGCTGGAGGCCCTCGGCCTGATCCGCGTCGACTCCCGCCCCGGCGGGGCGGGCGGGGCCCAGGGCCGTCCCTCGCACCGGCTGTCGGTCGACGAGAACGGCCCGGTGGCGCTGGCCGCGCAGGTGCACCCGGACGGGTTCCGGGCGGCCCTGGTCGGCCTCGGCGGGCGGATCGTGGCCACCGCGCCCGGCAAGGTCACGGTCTCCGCCGACCCGGCGCAGGTCCTCGGCGCGGTCGTCGACGCCGGCGCCGCGCTGCTCGCCGAGTCCGGGCGGCGCTGCGTGGGCGCCGGTCTGGCCGTGCCCTCCGCGGTCGCGGAGCCCGAGGGCACCGCCCTGAACCCGCTGCACCTGGCCTGGCCGGCAGGCGCTCCCGTGCGGGCCATCTTCGCCGAGCGCGTCAAGGCGGCCGGGATCGACGGACCGGCCCTGACCGGCAACGACGTCAACCTCGCCGCACTCGCCGAGCACCGCCACGGCGCGGGCCGCAGCGCCCAGCACCTGCTCTGCGTGGCGACCGGGCACCGCGGAGTGGGCGGGGCGCTGGTCCTGGACGGCCGGCTGCACAGCGGGAGCGCGGGGCTGGCCCTGGAGGTCGGCCACCTCACCGTCAACCCGGAGGGGCGGGCCTGCCACTGCGGCAGCCGGGGCTGCCTGGACGTGGAGGCCGACCCGCTGGCCTTCCTCACCGCCGCGGGCCGTATCCCGGGCCCCGAGGTGTCCCTGCTCCAGCAGGCCCGTGACCTGCTGCGCGCCGAGTACGCGGACCCGGGCGTGCGGGCCGCCGCCGAGGAGCTCATCGACCGGCTCGGGCTCGGGCTCGCGGGGCTGGTCAACATCCTGAACCCGGACCGGATCATTCTCGGCGGGCTGCACCGGGAGCTGCTGTACGCCGACCCGGAGCGGCTGCGCGCGGTCGTCGCCGACCGCAGCCTGTGGGGGCGCAGCGGCGGCGTGCCGATCCTGCCGTGCACCCTCGACCACAACAGCCTGGTCGGGGCGGCGGAGCTGGCCTGGCAGCCGGTGCTGGACGACCCGCTGGGGGCCTTGGGCGCGGCTGCCTGAGGCGGCCCGGGCCCGGGCCGCGGCCGGGCCGTCCGCCCCGGGGTGCGGCGGGGCGGGCGTCGGGGCCGGTCCGCGGGGGTGCGGCCGGGGGCGTCAGCCGGGCCCGGTGCCGACCGGGACCGGTACCGGCACGGCGACCGGGACGGCCTGCGCGTCCACGGCGGTGAGCACCGCCCGGGCGGGTTCCCGTACCGGCTTGTTCACGCCGATACGGACCGTGCCCGTGGGCGCCGCCGGCGCGGGGGCGGCCCGTAGCGAGAACCACACCACCTTGCCGGTGCCGTCCGGCCGGTGCCGGGCCCCCCAGGCCTCGCTGACGGCCTCCACGAGCGCGAGTCCGCGCCCGCAGGTCTCCAGGGCGTCGGCCGCCCGGACCACGGGCAGCCGCGGATCGCTGTCGGAGACGGAGACGGTCAGCCGCCCGAGGCGCAGTTCGATCTCGACCGTGCAGACCTTGTCGGGCTGCGCATGGCGGTGGACGTTGCTGAGCAGCTCCGTCACGCCGAGCGCAGCCCGGTCTATGAGCGGATCGAGCTGCCAGTGGCGCAGTTGCGCGGAGACGATTCTGCGGACCTGACCGATCCGCGCTGGCAAGGCCTGCAGTTCGACGACGCAGTGCCTGCGGGAATGACTGATCACGGCTGCGACTCCCCGATATCAGTGTTACGGGTGCTGCACCCTCGGTAGCGCACCACCAGGGTCACCCACAGTGGCCCCGGGTGCAACCGAACGCGACCGAAAGCGATCCGCATGGAAACCCAAAGTAACCATTTGTGCAGGTGGGAGGGGTACATTGCGAAAGCAGGGGGCCACGGAACCGACAAAGGAGCAAGGCGCATGAGCACCACCGGTACCACCGGTACGACGGACGCGAGCGTGGCCGCGAACAAGGCCGCGGGAGCGGTCATGACGACGGTCGACGTCGACCGGAGCGACGCGGAATACCGCGCCTGGCTCAACGAAGCCGTCCGCAAGGTCCAGGCGGACGCGAACCGCTCCGCCGACACCCACCTGCTGCGCTTCCCCCTCCCCGAGGCGTGGGGCATCGACCTGTACCTCAAGGACGAGTCCACGCACCCGACGGGCTCCCTCAAGCACAGACTCGCCCGCTCCCTGTTCCTGTACGCGCTCTGCAACGGCTGGATCCGCCCCGGGCGCCCGGTCATCGAGGCCTCCAGCGGCTCGACGGCCGTCTCCGAGGCCTACTTCGCCAAGCTGATCGGCGTCCCCTTCGTCGCGGTGATGCCGAGGACCACCAGCCCGGAGAAGTGCCGTCTCATCGAATTCCACGGCGGCACCTGCCACTTCGTCGACGACCCGATGAAGATGTACGAGGAGTCCGCCGACCTGGCCGCCCGCACCGGCGGCCACTACATGGACCAGTTCACCTACGCGGAGCGGGCCACCGACTGGCGCGGCAACAACAACATCGCGGAGTCGATGTACCAGCAGCTCCGCCTGGAGCGGTACCCCGAACCGGCATGGATCGTCGCGACGGCCGGCACCGGCGGCACCTCCGCCACCATCGCGCGCTACGTGCACTACATGCAGCACGACACCCGCATCTGCGTCCCGGACCCGGAGAACTCCTGTTTCTTCGACGGCTGGACCCACGGCGACCCCCACGCGAGCAGCGACTGCGGCTCGCGCATCGAGGGCATCGGGCGGCCGCGGATGGAGCCCAGCTTCGTGCCGGGCGCCATCGACCGCATGATGCGGGTGCCGGACGCGGCGAGCGTCGCCGCCTGCCGCGCCCTGGAACGGGCCATAGGGCGCAAGGCGGGCGGTTCCACCGGCACCGGACTGTGGAGCGCCCTGAAGATCATCTCCGAGATGGTCGCGCAGGGCCGCACGGGCAGCGTCGTCACCCTGCTCTGCGACCCGGGCGACCGCTACCTCGACAAGTACTACTCGGACGAATGGCTGGCCGCGCAGGGCCTCGACATCGCCCCGTACGAGAAGACGATCGAGACCCTCCTGGAGACGGGGGACTGGCGCGAGCCCACCGCCTGAGCCCGGGCGCGGCCGGGGCCCGCCCGGTGGCCGTCCGTCAGCCGCGGGTGCGGGCCGCCAGGCGGGCGTCGAGCGTGCGCACCGCCGTGCGGAAGGAGTGGCCGAGGCCCGGGCGGGCGGCGGTCAGCGCCAGCCGGAAGGCGGGCGGGCCGTCAGCGGCGAAGGTCCAGCGGACCAGGGTGCCGGGGGAGTGGTCCGCCGGGGCCAGGAGCCACTCCTCCAACAGGGCCCGTACGCCGGGCACGTTGGTCTCGTCGACCCGGTAGGCGTACCGCAGCCCGGGATCCGCGGCCATGACGGTCTCCTGGAAGCGGACCCCGCCCATCAGCCGGACCTCCCGGCCCCCGCCGCCCCGCGTGGGCCGGGCCAGCGTCACGGCCCGGAACCAGGACGGCCAGCCCGTCACCTCCTCCGCCAGCGCCCGGTACACGGCGTCGGGTGCGGCCGAGGCGCGGGCGGTGAACACCAGGCGCGTCGGGGCGTCTTCGGCGAAACCCAGCCCCACGGGGCGGAGTCGGCGGGTCATGTCGTTACCCCCTGGGCGGTGCGGGGCACCGGGTGCGCCGCCGCCGCGCCACCATAACCGGCGGCCCGTCAGAAGTCTCCGCCCGGCCGGGACATCGCCCGGCCCCGGCCCGAACGGCCTTCACACGCACGGGGCCTGGGCAGCGGCGCCCCGGAGCGGGATGCTGAAGGGGCCGCCCCGCGCGCACCAGCCCCTCACCTGCGGAGGCCCCCACATGCCGGACCCCGTCGCCGCCGCCGAACCGCCGCCCCCGGGCCCGCCGCCCGCGCTCGAACTGCTCGTCCACGGCGTGGGCGGAGCCTCCCCCGCCGAACTGCTCCGGGACCCCTACCCCGTCCGGATCACCGGCGACTCGACCGCCGCCGTGTTCCGCCGCCCCGAGGACGCCGACGCCGAGGACCGTCCCGGGCGCCCCCGCGGCCGGCCCGTGGCCGAGGCCTACTGCTGGTCCCGCCTCACCTCCGGCAACGGGGCCCGGGCCCTGTGGCTGCTGCTCCTGCCGTTCATGGTCGCCAACCTCGCCCACTGGGCCCGGCCCGCCGCCGCACCCGGCAAGGCCGCGGCCCGGGCGGTGCGCACGTACGGGCTCCTCGTACGGGTCCTCGCCCTCAGCCTCACCGTGCTCCTCGTCGCGGCCGCCTGCGAGGTGGCGCTGGACCTCCTCGCCTGGCAGTGCGCGGGCAACACCGCCTGCGCGGGCACCCGTTCCCCGCTCGGTGCCCTGCGGCCCGGCACCTGGTGGGGGCAGCCCGGACGCCGCCTCGCGGTCGGCGCCCTCGTCCCCGCCGCCCTGACCGGCCTGCTCTGGTACCTCTCGACCCGCACCTGGAGCGCCTACGAATCCCAGCCGCCGCCCGCCGGCCCCGCCACCCCGGGCGCCCCCGGAACGGGCGGGGAGGAGGCACCGCTGGGGCAGGCCGGATTCTGGTACGGGCGGCGGATCGTGGCACGGCTGCGCGCCGCGCACACCGCCGCCGGACTCCTCACCGTGGCGGTGGCCGTCGCCGCCCCCGCCGTCCGCCACGACCGGGCCGCCACCGGAACGTCCCCCGCCCTCCAGGCCGCCGGATGGGCCGTCGAGGCACTGCTCGCCACCGGAGCCGCCACCGTCCTGTGGGTCGTCTGCCGGCGCGGCCGCACCGAGGTCCGGCCCGACCACCGGCTCGACCGGGCCGCCCTCACCCTGCTGCCCGGCGGCGCCCTCGCCCTGCTCGCCGCGGTCCTCCTCTACGCGGGGTGGTCCCGCCCCGGCTGGGTCTCGGCCGGGCGCCTCCCGGGGGACTTCGCGTTCGGGGTGCTCATGCTCGGCCAGGGCTGCTGCGCGCTGGCCCTCGCCTTCGTCGCCCACCGCCTGCACCGCGACACCCCCGAGCCCGGAGCCGCCCTGCGGGGCCTCGCCGGACCCGCCGTCGCCGTGCTCGGCTGCGCCCTCGGCGGGGTCATGTCCGGCGGGGTCGCCCAGCGCGTCGCCGACTGGCTCGACGGGGGCGGCACACCGGGCACCCCCGGGGCCGCACTGCCCGGACCGCCCGTCCTGCTGTCCTGGCAGGCCGCCGTGCTGCCACCGCTGCTGATCGCCCTGCTGCTGCCGGCCGCCTGGGCACTCGCCCGCGCCGCCCTGGCCCGGCGCCGGATGGCCGCCGGCCTCGCCGCCGAGTACCCGGGAGAGCCCGCCGACCCCGACCGCAGCCGCCGGATCGCCGGGGCACGGGCGGCCGCCGCCCTCACCGACTCCGCGCCGTGGTTCGTGGGGGCCGTCTCCGGGATCACCCTGCTGCTCGGCACCGGCGCCCTCGCCGGAGCCTGGATCAGCGGACGGGTCCCGGCCGAGGCCGCCCGGGGGGCCCACCCGCTGCTCGCCGCCGCCGCCCGCGGCGCCCAGGACACCGGGTCCTGGCTGATAGGGCTCGGCGTCGCCGCCTTCGTCGCCTGGGGCCGCCGCGCCTACCGCGACCCCGCCGCCCGCCGGACCGTCGGGATCCTCTGGGACGTCGGCACCTTCTGGCCGCGCGCCGCCCACCCCTTCGCCCCGCCCTGCTATGCCGAGCGGGCGGTCCCCGACCTGACCTGGCGGATGACCGGCTGGACCGCCCGCACCGGGGGCCGCCTCGTCATCTCCGGACACTCCCAGGGCAGCGTGCTCGCGGCGGCCGCCGTCTGGCAACTGCCGCCCGAAGTGCGCGGCCGCGTCGGCATGCTGACCTACGGCTCCCCGCTGGCCCGGCTCTACGGCCGCTGGTTCCCCGACTTCTTCGGCCCCGGCCGGCTCGCCGCCCTGCACCGCGACCTCGACTGCTGGCGCAACCTGTGGCGGGCCACCGACCCCATAGGAGGGCCCGTCGAGACCGGTGCTGCCGTCGGCGAACCCGTCGACCGGGGCCCCCTGCGCGACCCGCTCGCCTACGGGCGCAGCCCCCGCCACCCGCTGCCCGCGCCGATCCTCGGCCACGGCGACTACCAGGCCGATCCGGCCTTCACCGCCGAACGCGACGCACTCCTCGCGCGACTGGACGCCGCCCCGCGCGGCGACGTACACGACACCCGGGAGGTGCCCGGCCCGCGGATCAGCAGGGCGCGGACAGAGCCGGCAGATCCGCCGGGAAGAGCAGGGTGAGCTCGTCCGTACTCGGCTCGGCCAGCTGAGCCACCCGCCCCGCGTGCCGCTCCACCATCGACTCGAAGGTCTGGCGCGCGGTGCGGCCGTTGCCGAACGCCGGACCCTTGGGCAGCTCCGTGAAGTACGCCAGCAACGCCTCTCCCGTGCCCTCGCCCAGCCGGTACTCGTGCTCCTCCGCCTGCTGCTCCACGATCCGCAGGAGCTCCTGGGGCCCGTAGTCGCCGAAGGTGATGGTGCGGGAGAAACGCGACGCCACCCCCGGGTTGACGGTCAGGAAGCGTTCCATCTCCTCCGTGTACCCGGCGACGATCACCACCACCGCGTCCCGGTGGTCCTCCATCAGCTTCACCAGCGTGTCGATCGCCTCGCGCCCGAAGTCCCGGCCCGAGTCCTCCGGCGAGAGCGCGTACGCCTCGTCGATGAACAGCACCCCGCCGCGCGCCCGGTCGAAGGCCTCCTGCGTACGGATCGCGGTCGAGCCGATGTGCTCACCGACCAGGTCCACCCGGGACACCTCCACCAGGTGGCCGCGCTCCAGCACCCCGAGGGAGGCCAGGATCTCCCCGTACAGCCGGGCCACCGTCGTCTTGCCGGTGCCGGGGGAGCCCGTGAAGACCAGGTGCCGGCGCACCGAGGCCGCCTTCAGGCCCGCCTGCTGCCGTCTGCGCCCGACCTCGATCATGTCGGTGAGGGCCCGTACCTCGCGTTTGACGCTGTCCAGACCGACCAGCGCGTCCAGCTGGCCCAGCGCCTCGCCCGAACCGCGGACCGCACCCGCGTCGGCCGCGTCGCCCGCCCCAGGCGCCCCCGGGTCCGAGGGCCGCTGCCCGGGCATCGCGGCAGGCGCTCCCGCCGGACCCGGCACGGCCGCCGCACGGACCACCGGCTGCGCCCCGGCGGGCACGTCGCCCGCGGCCGCCCGCGCGCCGAGGCGCGGCCCGGGCTCGTCGCCGGTGCACCCCTCGGCGACCGGGCCGTCCTCCGCGAACTCGTACCCGCCGCGTGCGCAGCGCTCGGTGTGGCAGCGGCTGAGAGTGGTCCGGCAGCCGTCGATGACGTGGAAGCCGAAACCGGAACTGCCGCTCACCCGGCAGGCCGTGAACGTGCCGCGGCCGCCCGCCGACACGTAGAAACCGGCCTCGGCCGCCGAAGTGACGGTGCACCGCTCCACCACCGGGTCGGCGCCCTTGGTCACGATCACGCCGGACTGCACGTCGTCGATGGTGCAGTTGGCGAGGGTGCCGCCGCTGCCGTGGTCGCGGAACCAGGCCCCGGTGCCGGCCTCCCGGATGCGGCAGTCGTCCAGCCGCGCGCCGGCGCCGTCGCTGACGGAGACGGCCGTGTTGCGGACCTGGGTGAGGTCGCTGTCGACCACGTCCACGCGCGAACCCCGGTCCAGCACGAACAGGGCGTCCGGCACGTCGTGCACCCGGCAGGAGTCCAGGGAGACCGTGGCCCCGTCGCTGATCCACACCGCCGGGTAGTCACCCGTGCTGTCGTGGATCTCGCAGGACTCGGCATCGACCCGGGTTCCCGGATCCCACACCGACAGGCCGTTGCGCCCGAACCGGCGGACCGTGCTGCGGCTGAGGGTCAGTACCGAACGGGAGCGCAGGTCGACCGCGTTCTCCGGGATGTCGTGGATGTCGCAGCCGGCGAGGGTCAGCACGGCGTCGGTGTCGAGGGTGACCCCGTCGGCGGAGGTGCGGTGCACCGCGCAGTCCGTGAGGCGGGCCGCGGCGCGCGCCGCGATCTGCACCCCGCTGCCCTTGATCTCGTACACCTCGCAGCCCAGCGCCTCCAGGCCCGAACCCTCACCGGTCACGGCGATGCCCGCGCCCGTGGCGTGGTGGATGCGGCAGCGCTCCAGGCGCGGGTGGCCGCCGCGCACCGAGACCCCGGCCTGCCCGGCGGCCACCACCTCGCACTCCTCGAACACCCCGCCGCCGCCGTCCAGGACGGAGATCCCGACCCCGGCCGGATTCTCCACGGTGCACCGGCGCACCAGCGGCCGGGCCCCGCCGCGCACCTCGATGCCGGCCGAGGAGCGGGTGTGCACGCGCAGGTCGCTCAGCTCCGGACAGCCGTCCTCGACGAGCAGCGCGGGCGCCGCCCGGTCGGCACCCTCCAGATGGAGGTCCTGGACCACGGCCGAGGCGCGCACCGTCAGCGCGACCCCGTCGAGCGGGGCGATCCGCACCGAGCCGGCCGCGGCACCCTCGGGCCCGCGCAGGGTGACGGCATGGTGCAGGACCAGGTTCTCCCGGTAGGTGCCGGGGGCGATGGACAGGACGTCGCCGTCGCCCGCGGCGGCGAGCGCGGCGCTCAGCGTCGGATACTCACCGGAGCGCCGCCGCCACCGCGAGGCCCCGCCGTGCGTCACCTGGACCGTGCCCTGAGCCATCGCGATGTCGTGCCCCCACCCTCGTACTCGTGTTGCAGAAGTTCCCGGCGCGGCCGGAGCGGCCGGAGCCGTTCCCTGCGGTTGGAGCGGCCGGAGCGGCCGGACCGGACTCCGGCTCCACGGTAGCGCGCGCGGGGCCGGGGAGTTGCCAGGTCAGCTGCCCGCGCCCGCCCGGCCCCAGTCCGGCCCGGCCGCGGCCCACGCGCGGTCCAGACGGGTGTACCGCCGATGCATGAGCCGGCGTACGACCAGCCGCCGGAGCGTCTCCGCCAGCGCGGCCGCGGTCAGCGCGGCGGCCAGCCCGGCCACGCCCGCGTGGAAGGAGGCGGCGGACGGGTCGAGGGGCCGCCCCACCAGCCGTCCCCGGATGTCCGTCCATATCCGGAACCGGTCGCCCGGGAGGGGCGGTTCCTCCGCCGCCGGGACCGTGCCCTCGTGGCTGCTGCCGTCGGGCGCGGTCCAGGACGCCACGATCCGCGTCCGCTCCGGGGCCTGACGCCCCGCTCCCGGATCGGTGGCCGAACCGGCGACGGGACCCGGCGTCGGCCGGACCACCACCGCCGGAACCAGATACCGCTCGTGCCGCTGCTCGCGCGCGGCCCGCTGCAGCGTGCCGTCCACCTTCAGGCCCGCCGCGCAGCCGAGGGCGGGAGCCACCAGCAGCACGCACACGAGCGCGGCGAACGCCACCCACGCCTCGAAGAGATCGGTCGGTCTGCGCAGCGGATTGCGCCGCCAGCGCCACACACCCATTGCTGTCCGCACGGTCCCCGGCTCCCCCTACTTGCGCCAGCCATCCGTCTGTCTGCGCGTCCAAGCCTTCCGCACGCCCGGCGGACGCGCATTCCGGGACGCGCGGGACATGTGGCCACCCGATCCGGTACGGACGGTCGTGGTGGGTGTTCACATGTCCTGCCTGCTCCAACGGCCCCGTGCCGCCCGTTGGTTCCATCGGGCACCCGGAGCCCCTCGAAGGTGTCATTCCACCCGCCGTGGTCAGCGGCGCGCGGAGCTCTGCCGGGTGCTGTGGGGGCCGTGCGGGGCCGCGCGGGATCACTCCAGCACGCGCACCTCGTCGCCCACCCGGACCGTGCCCAGGACCACCGGCACCAGCTGCCGTCCGAAGGCGAGGGACTTGCCGATCCGCCGGTGCCGGGCGAGCGTCTTGAGCGGCTCCCGGCCGCGCTCCGCCGTCTCCTGGTCGGTGGTGGTGACGATGCAGCGCCCGCACTCGCGCACGCCGCGGAAGACGGCGTCACCGATCGCGATCCGCCGCCAGCCGTCCTCGGCCCACGCCTGCGCCGGGCCGCCGACCACCAGGTTCGGGCGGAACCGGTTCATGGGCAGGGGCCCCTCCTGCGGGTGGTCGCCGTGGGCGATCAGCTCGTTGAGGGCGTCGAGCGAGGAGGTCGTGGTCAGCAGCAGCGGATAGGCGTCGGCCAGGCTGACGGTCTCGCCGGGGAGCGCGTAGTCGGGGTCCACGGGCCGGCGCACGGCCGGATCGTCGAGGTGGACCAGCCGCGCGGGCTGCCCGAGGTAGGTGCTGAACCAGTCGGCGGCGGTGCCCGCCGCGACGACGGTGTCGATCTTCTTGCCGAACAGGACGACGGGCTCCAGCGGGCCCGGCTCCGGCACGTCCACCACCAGCTCCGCCATCCCGGGCCCGGACAGGGCGATCCGGCCGTCCGGCAGCGGACGGGACGAGGCCAGGGCCAGTCGCGGCTGCTGGCGCTGGGTGATGACGGCCCCCGCCGTGTCGACGACCGCCCAGCGGCGGTCCCCGGACAGCCCCCAGGGCTCCACGGCCACCTCGTCGGGAGCAGTCCCCGCTACCGACTTGACGGGATGGACGTGGAGCGACTGGACGTACAGATTCGACATGGGAGCATTTTGCCAGCCCTCCCTGCCGGATCCCCAGCGCGTATTTCGCGGGGCCCGGCGGCGGGAGGCCGGGTCAGTAGCCCCGTCCCTGGAACTGGCGGCCGTACGGGTCCTCGTACGAGGGGACCTGGGCGGGGGCCGCCACCGGCCGCGGCGCCGCCGGGCGCATGGCCTCGTAGCCGGTGCCCATGGCGGCCGGCCGCGGCTGCTGCTGGGGCTGGGGCTGCTGGACGTACCCCGCGCGGGCCGCCATCGGCTGCTGCTGCGGGATGTACGGCGCGGGCGCGTTCTGCAGGGGCACCGGCATCGCCATCGGCATCTGCTGCTGGGGCGCGGCCTGCTGCTGGTACTGGTAGCCGTACCCCGGGCCCCCCTGCTGCTGCGGCGCGGACGGCGCGGCGGGGAGGGCGGGAAGGGCGGACGGGAGGGCCGGCAGGTACCCACCGCTCGAATAGCCGGCACTGGGCGACTCGTAGGCGGCCGGAACGCGGATGGGGGCGATCTGCGGAGTGCCGCGTTCGGCTACGAGGGAGTCGTAGATGGGGGTGTCTTTGAAGGAGGGCGCGGAGTAGTAACCGCCGCCATAAGTGGAGCGGGGGGAGGTCATGGGACCTAAGTTAAGCCCACGACTTCACCGGGTCCATAGCGAGGTGTCGTCAACACCGCCCTGACCTGCATATTCCCAGGTCAGGGCCTCAGCTTTCACTTGAAGTTCACCTGCACGATTCGTCACTTGCACCCCGGCTTGTTCCCACTCGTACTCACCGGTTGGGTGTTGCACCTATGTGGTGCTGACGCAGGGTCACAATGCGATGACCTCGGATGACGTTCCCTCAGTCGGTGCGCGGGCTGGTCCCGCGGGCCGGAAGGCGGACGTTTCAGACATCACCGGGCCGGGCATAGGTGCGGCCCTTCCACGCGGCCCCGCGCCCCCGGTAGTGCTGGACCGCCGAGTCGACGGTCATCAGCAGGTACAGCAGCGCCGTAAGCGGAAGCAGCGGCGCCAGCAGCGGCGACTGGCGGTAGTAGCGCAGCATCGGCAGGTAGGTGGCGGCCATCAGCAGCCAGGCCGTGCCCCCGGCCCAGGCCATGGCGGGACGTCCGGCGGCGAGCCCCGCGCAGAGGGCGGCCGGGGGCACCAGGTACACGAGGACCAGCCCGGCCACCGTCCCGGCCAGCAGCACGGGCCGGTGGCGCAGTTGGGCGTACGCGCTGCGCGACACCATCCGCCACAGGTCGCCGAGGCCGGAGTAGGGCCGGACGCTGTCGACCCGCTCCGCCAGCCCGAGCCAGATCCGGCCGCCGGCGCGGCGGACCGCGCGGGCGAGGGCGACGTCGTCGATGACGGCCTGGCGGATCGAGTCGGGGATCCCCGCCCGGACGGCTGCCTCCGTGCGCAGCAGCACGCAGCCGCCCGCGGCCGCGGAGGTCCGGGCGCCGGGTCGGTTGATCCGGCGGAAGGGGTACAACTGGGCGAAGAAGTACACGAACGCGGGCACGACGAGCCGCTCCCACGGGCTCACCACGCGCAGGCGGGCCATCTGCGAGACGAGGTCGAGGTCGGCGGAGGTCGCGGCGGCGACGAGTTCGCGGAGGCTGTCGGGCTCGTGGGCGATGTCGGCGTCGGTGAGGAGCAGGAACTCCGGCCCGGGGCCTTCCGGGGTGCCGGGCGCGTGCGCGGGCTCGTGTGCGGGCTCGTGTGCGTGTCCGTTGACGTGGGCGCGGGTGTGCGCGGTGCGGACGTGGGCGATGCCGTGGCGCACGGCCCACAGCTTGCCCGTCCACCCGGGCGGGGGGTCTCCCGGCGAGACCACGGTGAGGGGCAGGCCCGGCTGCTCGGCGGCCAGCCGGGCGGCGAGGGCGCCGGTTCCGTCGCCGCTGCCGTCGTCGACGAGGACGATCCCCGCCTCGCCGGGATAGTCCTGGGCGAGGAGGGAGGGAAGGCTGAGGGGGAGCACCTCGGCCTCGTCGCGCGCCGGGACGATGATCGCGACGGAGGGCCAGCGGGCGGGGGCGGAGCGCGGGGGGAGACGGACGTCGGTGCGCCAGAACATGCCCTGGGCGAGGGTGAGCCAGAGCCAGGCGGCGAGGGAGGCGTAGGCGGCGATGAGGAGGCCCATGCCCGCAGTCTGCCGAACCCCGCGGACCCTGTCCCGCACCCGGACGGTGCGCCGCCACCCGCCACCCGGGGCAGCACCGCCCCGGAACCCCACCCCGGCCGCCCGGCCCGCCCCGCCCCGCCCCGCCCGCGAGGTCCGACCGCCCGCAGCTGCCCGGCCCGCCTGGCCGCTCGCGGTCCGGCGGGTCCGGCGGGTGCGGGTACGGGCCCGGTCCGGCGGGGTTTTCGGGTGTTTCGGGGGCTGCGCGGTGGCGTGGTCGTCCGGGTGGTGGGCGGTGCGGGGCCCGGGTGGGGGCGGGGCGTCGATTAAGGTGACCAGGTGAAGATCGCCCTCATGGACTCCGGAATCGGCCTCCTCGCGGCGGCCGCCGCCACGCGTCGGCTGCGGCCCGACGCCGATCTGCTGCTGTCCTCGGATCCCGACGGGATGCCCTGGGGGCCGCGCACGCCCGCCGACCTGACCGAGCGTGCCCGCGGCGTCGCCCGGGCCGCCGCGGCGCTGGGCCCGGACGCGCTGATCGTCGCCTGCAACACCGCCAGTGTGCACTCCCTGGAGACCCTGCGCGCCGATCTGGAGCCCGGCATCCCCGTCATCGGGACCGTGCCGGCGATCAAGCCCGCCGCCGTGGCCGGCGGGCGCGTGGCGATCTGGGCCACCCCCGCCACCACCGGCAGCCCGTACCAGCGCGGCCTGATCCGTGACTTCGCCGCCGGGGCCCGCGTCACCGAGGTGCCCTGCCCCGGGCTCGCCGACGCCGTCGAGGCCGCCGACGAGGCCGCCATCGTCCGTACCGTCGAGGCCGCCGCGGCGCTCACCCCCGCCGACGTCACCGACCTCGTCCTCGGCTGCACCCACTACGAGCTGGTCGAGGAGACCATCCGGGCCGCCCTCGCCGTACGCACCGGCGGCGCCCAGCTGACCTTCCACGGTTCCGCCGAGGCAGTCGCCGTCCAGGCCCTGCGCCGCATCGGCGCCGAGCCCGCACCCGCTCTGCCCCGCACCGGCAGCCTGACCGTCCTGCACAGCGGGAGGACGTCCACGCTGTCGGCGGCGGCCCTCGGCTACGCCGAGGGACGGCTGCTCGCCGGGCTGGAGCTCCGCGCGCCCGTCGCGGGCTGACCCCCGCGACGGCGGGGCGGGAATCCCCGTTCCGCCGTGCCCCGGGCGCTCCCATACTGGGCCGGTGACCGCCTACGCCAAGCACCTGCCCACCGGGGCGACGCCGGCAACCGACGTGAGTACGTGGGGAGTCGAGGCGGCCGAGCGCTGGCGCGGAGCACGCGCCCCGGCCGTGTTCGCGCCCGGCGCCGGAAGCCGGGTCCTCGGCCCCCTCGTCGTCCTCTCGCTCGTCCTGATCCTGAGGAACGACGCCCCCGGACCACCGGCGGGAACGGCATGGCGGGCCTATCCCGACGCCGTGCTGCTCGTGGCGCTGCCGCTCTGGTACCGGTACCTGCCGGGCGCGACCCTCGTGTCCGCGACGCTGCTCGCGGTGGAGTCGGCCGTCGCCCTCCCCGCACGCCCCGCCGCCGACACCGCGGGCCGGACCGGGCTGTTCCTCGTCTGCCTGCTGTCGCTGTGGGCGCTGACCGGGGCGTTCCTGCGGCTGCGGGCCCGCCGCAGGCAGGCCCGGCTCGCGGGCGCCGCGGCCGGCCCCGCCCGGTTCCCGCTCCCGGCCCGCCTGCCGGCCGGACACGACCGGCGCGGCAACGGGCGCCTCCTGGGCGGATCCTTCCTCTGCCTCGTCGCCGCGGGCATCCTGCTCGACGGCATCCTGGGCGACCTCGGCGCGCACGGTGGCCCCCACCCGTACGACGCCGTCGGCCAGCAGTGCTTCGCCCTGCCCCTGCTGGTCCTCGGGAGCACCCTGCTGGGCGCGGGCTGGAGCGCCGACCTCACCGCGCGGCGCCTGCACCGCGCACCGCAGCCCGTGCTGCTGGTCGGCGTACGGGCCGCCCCGTCGGGGCACTTCTGGCTCTACCCGGACGCCGACACCACCGCCGGGCGGCCCCTGATCCCGTACCGGCCGCGCCGCGAGGACACCCTCGGATCCGTACGGCTGCTGGCGCGCGGGGCGCCCGGATCCCTCCCGCGTGGTCTGCACGACATAGACGCCCGCGCCGAACCCTTCGAGGCGCTCCTGTACGGGGCCCCGTACGACGGCGCCGAGGTGGTCCTGGAGTACGCGGTCCACGGCGGAGCCGGCATCTCCGCCTCCGTCACGGCCGCCGTCCTGCTGCCCCGCCGACGGCACGGGCTCGACCGCTGGATCCCGTCCGGCGTCTCCTACGAGCAGACCCGGGAACGGCGCCGGGCACGGGAGCGGGAGCGGGCCCGTCCGTACGCCCCGCCCGAGCGGCGCGGGCGGACCACCCGCGGCACGGCGACCGCCGGCGGCACGGGCGCCGCGGCCACCGGAGGCGGCTGCGGGGGCGACGGCGGGGGAAGCGGGTGCGGGGGCGGGTGTGGCGGCGGCTGCGGAGGGTGCGGCTGTGGCTGACCCGGCGCGCGGCCCGCAGCCGCGACGGCCCGGCTCCGGCCGCCCCCCGTCAGGCCGCCCCGGCCCCCGCCCCCGCGAGCCGCCGGGCCAGGGCGCGCAGGTCCCCGGCGTCCAGGACCCGGTCGGGCACCCGGCCGCCGCCGCGCTCCCCGTGGCCCGGCCCCGCACCGGGCAGCGGCACGTGCAGCGGTTCCGTCCACTCCCGGGGGACCGCCCGGGCCCCGTAGACCGCCCCGGCCAGCGCCCCGGTCACCGCGGCGACCGTGTCGGTGTCCCCGCCCAGGTCCACCGCGGCCCGCACGGCCGCTGCGAAGCCGCCGGTCGTGCGCAGCGCCCACACCGCCGAGCCCAGGCAGGGCCACACCGCTCCGTTGAACTCGGTGGCCAGGTCCGGATGCCATGCGGGCCCGAGCACGCGGGCGTACCGCGCGCGGTGCTCCGGATGTACGGCGTCCAGCACCTCGGGCAGGGCGGCGAGCGGATCGGCCCCGTCCAGGGCCACCCGTACGAGCTCGTGCAGGACGGCCGTGCCCTCCCAGGCGGCCCGGTCCCCGTGTGTGAGGGCGGCGATCCGCCGGGCGGCGTCCATGGTGGCCCCGCGCCCGGCGGGTGCGAACCAGACGGCCGAGGTCGCGGCCCGCATCAGGGAACCGTTGCCCGCCGCCCGGGCGTTGACCTGGAAGTGCAGGGCGGCCGCCAGGTCCCAGGGGTCGCCGCCGCTCAGCACGGCCTCGGTCTGGAGGCCGATGTCCTTGGGCTCCCAGGCCGCCCAGTGCCGGAACCGCGCGAAGACGTCGGCCGGCTCCAGCCCGCCGTGTTCCAGGAGCGATTCCCCGACCAGCACCGCCATCTGGGTGTCGTCCGTGGCCTCGCCCGGATCCCACCCGCCGCCCCCGCGCATCTCCTCGCCCCGCGCGCTCAGCGCGCCCGCCGGGCCGAACTCGTACGGAGCGCCGAGGGCGTCGCCGGCCGCCGAACCGAGCACGGCCCCCACGGCCCGGTCGAGCCGCTCGCCCGGACCGCCCGCTCCGCCGCCGTCCCCGGCGTGGACGCGGGCTCCCGCGGTCGGGGCCGCACCGGCCGTGCCCCGCGTCTGTTCCCTCGCTCGCTGATCCATGCCGTCACTCCACCACGCGCGTGGTCCCGCGCACAGGGGGAGCCACCGTTTCGCCGCCCCCCCGGGTGCGCTGCGCCGACTGGCGCAGAGGTGGTGGTGGCTCGGCGGAACGTGGGTACGCTGCTGGACATGACGGTTCACCCCCCGGGTCCGCTGTGGACGGGACGGGCCTCCAACCGCGTCCAGTGGCTGCTCGCCGCGGCCGGTGCCGCGTGCCTCGCGCTCGGCATCGAGCTCGCCGTCGACAACGCCTGGACCTCCGGCACGGTGCCGCTGCTCATGTCGGTGATCGGCTGCCTCGCCGCCGGGCTGCTCATCCTCTACGGCACCCTCGCGTTCGTGCACGTGGCCGTCACCGTCGACGCCGAACGCCTCGACGTGCGCTGCGGCCACATGGGACTGCCGCGCCGCACGATCCGGCTCTCCGACGTCGTCGCCGCCGAGTTCCTGCCCCTCATCACCCCGCAGCAGTGGGGCGGCTGGGGCTACCGCTGGCGACCGGACAAGGGCACCGCGATCATCGTCCGCCGCGGCGAGGGCGTCGAGCTCAGGCTCGGCGACGGCAAGCTCTTCACGGTCACCGTCGACGACGCCGAGAACGCCGTCCGCGTCATCCGCACGCACCTGCGCACCCTCGCCCGATAGCCGGCTCCCCGCTTCCCCGGCCGCCGGGTCCGTCCGGGCCGTCCGGTGCCCTGTGTCCGGCGGCTCCTTACCGACCCTTGGGGTACGGGGACGTACACTCCGCCAGATGAGCAGCAGTGTCACCAGCGCCGCCGGGAGCGGGCCCTCGCAGCCCGCCGGACGAGCCGAAGCGGGTACCGAGACCACGGCCGGAGCCACGGCCGCAGCCGAGGCCGCGGCCGCCGCCGGGCCGGGGAAGCGCAAGGCGGCCTGGCTGCTGCGGGCCGCCCTCGCCGCCGTCGCCGGAGTCCTGCTCTACCTCAGCTTCCCGCCCCGCCCCACGTGGTGGCTGGCCCCCTTCGCCGTCGCCCTGCTGGCGGGCTGCCTGCGCGGCCGCCGCGCCCGGGCGGGCTTCGGGCTCGGTTTCCTCTTCGGGCTCGGCTACCTGCTGCCGCTGCTCGTCTGGACCAGCGAGGGGGTCGGCCCCGTGCCCTGGCTGGCCCTCGTCACCCTCGAAGCCCTGTTGATCGGCCTCGCCGGTCTCGGTATCGCCCTCGTCTCCAAGCTCCCCGGCTGGCCGCTGTGGGCCGCCGCCGTCTGGGTCGCGGACGAGGCCCTGCGCGCCCGTGCCCCCTTCGGCGGCTTCTCCTGGGGCCGGCTCGCCTTCGGCCAGGCCGACGGGGTCTTCACCCCGCTCGCCGCCGTCGGCGGCACCCCGCTGCTGTCCTTCGGCGTGGCGCTGTGCGGATTCGGGCTCTACGAGGCGGCCCGCATCGCCCGCCGCCACCCGGGCCGGACCACCGCCGCGCTCGCCGCCGTCGCCGTGGTCGCCCCGGTCGGCGCGGCCCTCGCCGCCCGGCCGCTGGTCTCCGACGCCGCCGAGGACGGCACCGCCGTGGCCGCCGTCATCCAGGGCAACGTGCCCCGCGCCGGGTTCGACTTCAACGCCCAGCGCCGCCAGGTCCTCGACAACCACGCGAACCGCACCCTCCAGCTCGCCGAGGACGTCAAGGCCGGGCGGGTCGCCAAGCCCGCCTTCGTGGTGTGGCCGGAGAACTCCTCCGACATCGACCCCTTCACCCAGCCCGACGCCTACGCCGTGATCGACCGGGCGGTGAAGGCCATCGGCGTGCCCGTCGCGATCGGCTCCGTCCTGGCCCCCGAGACCGGCCCGCTGCGCAACACGATGATCCTGTGGGACCCGGTCAAGGGACCCACCGCCACCTACGACAAGCGCAAGATCCAGCCCTTCGGCGAGCGGATCCCGATGCGCTCCTTCGTCCGGCTCTTCAGCTCCGACGTGGACCGCGTGCGCCGCGACTTCGGCCCCGGCAAGGAGCCGGGCGTCTTCGACATGGGCGGCAGCGGGATCGGCATGGTCACCTGCTACGAGGCCGCCTTCGACGACGCCGTCCGCTCGACCGTCCGGGCCGGGGCCCAGGTCATCGCCGTCCCCAGCAACAACGCCACCTTCGGCCGGACCGAGATGACCTACCAGCAGCTCGCCATGGACCGGATCCGCGCGGTCGAGCACAGCCGCAGCGTCCTCGTCCCCGTCACCAGTGGGGTCAGCGCCGTCATCCGCCCCGACGGCTCGGTCGTGTCGCAGACGAAGATGTTCACCGCCGACGCGCTCGTGGCCGAGATCCCGCTGCGTTCCACACAGACCCCGGCCACCCGCCTGGGCCCGCTGCCGGAGTACGCGCTGGTCCTGGTCGCCGCGGGCGGCCTCGCAGCGGTGCTCTTCCGCCGCATTCGCGCCCGCCGGGCCGCATGACGACGGTGACCGGCGTCCGGCCTCGTAAGGTCGGGGCATGACCACTCCCGAATTCATCCGCGCGATCCGGGCGGGCGCCGGGCAGCTGCTGCTCCTGCTGCCCGGGGTGACCGCCGTCGTCTTCGACGACCGGGGCCGGGTGCTGCTCGGACGCCGCGCCGACACCGGCCGCTGGTCCGTCATCGGGGGGATCGCCGAACCGGGGGAGCAGCCCGCCGACACCGCGGTGCGCGAGGTGTACGAGGAGACGGCCGTGCGGTGCGTGCCCGAGCGGGTCGTGCTCGTCCAGATGCTCGAACCGGTCACCTACCCCAACGGCGACGTCTGCCAGTTCCAGGACATCACCTTCCGCTGCCGTGCGACCGGCGGCGAGGCCCGCGCCGCCGACGGGGAGCTGCTGGAGGTCGCCTGGTTCGGCCCGGAGGAGCTGCCGCCCCTGGAGCCCTTCGCGCTGGACCGCGTACGCCGTGCCCGGCGCGAGGAGCCCACCTGGTTCGAGGCACCGGCCGGCCCCGGAGCGCGGTAGCGGCCCGGGCGGCGGTTCAGCCCGCCGGGACGGCCGCCTCGCGGTAGAGCTCCAGGGCCTGGTCGCCCATCACCGCGCTGTAGGAGACCTCCGGGACGGAGCCGCCCTCCTCGTAGCCGCCGAGGACCCCCGCCAGCGCGCCGTCCGCCAGCCAGGGGCTGCCGCTGGTGCCGCCGCTCAGATCGGGGCATTCGACGCGCCGCTGGGTCTCGGACAACAGGCTGGTGGCGTTGGAGCAGCGCAGCGGGGCGTCCAGCGTGCTGGGGTAGCCGAGGACCGTCACCGTCACGTCGTCGGGCTGCTCGGTGGCGACCGGGAAACCGCCGACGATGTCCTCGATCTGCGCCCCGTCCAGCGGTGCGAGCGTCGCGAAGGCGATGTCGTCGTCGGGGTCCTTGCGGTCCGTCCAGTCCCCGGCCACGTTCACACCGGTCAGCCGCCACACCCCGTACGGGGCCTTCCCGTCCCGGTAGCCCGGGGCGAACACGGTGGTGTCCGGGTGGTCGAGGCAGTGCGCGGCCGTGGCGATCACGTCGCGGTCGGCGCTGTGTACCACGGCGGCGGTGCAGAAGTGCCCGCCGTCGAGGCCGCCCGCGAACAGCGCGCCCACCCGGGCCACCGTCGCGTCGGGCAGGGCGGCGGCGGTGACGCCGAGCGGGGGCACGGCCGCGGCGCTCGGCATGTCCACGCTCAGCAGGGCGGCCATCGCGGCCACCGCGAGCAGGATCCGGGACGCCCGCCGGGCGCGGGGGCGGCCGGCCTGTCGGAGGAGGATGCGCTGGATCATGCACCGAGCCTCCCCGGGGAAACTGTGTCCGGAGCCCGGTGCTCCGTATGAATCCGCTGTGAATCACCCACGGGCTCCCCGGACGCCGTTCCCGGCTCCGCCGAGTCTATGGACGCCGCGGTGGGTTTCCGCACCGGCTGTTGTGCACCGCGGAGCGTGATCGCCGGGCCCGCCCGCCCCTAGCCTCGCCGCAGGAGCACGAACGAGGGGCGGTACCCGGTGAACTGGCTCATCCACGACTACCGCGAGAGCGATCTCGCAGCGGTGGTCCACCTGATCGACACCACGGCGGAGCTCGGCCAGGAGTCCGTCTTCTCCCTCGCCGAGTGCATCAGCGCGCTCACCGACCGGCAGCCCTGTGTGGTCGCCGTCCACCAGGGCGTACCGATCGGCGCGGCCCTCGCCTGCGTGACCGGCGAGCGCGCCTGGGTGATGCGCCTCGCGATCGCCGCCGGCTGGCGCGGGCGGGGCCTGGCCAGCGCCCTGCTGGTCGAGCTGGAGCGGCGGCTGATCGCCGCCCGCGTCGGCCGGATCGCCTACGTCCTGCCCGAGGAGGACCTGCTCGGCGAGGGCCTGCTGAACGCGGGCTACACCCGCCAGCCCGCGGTCGCCTACTTCGAGAAGACCGAGCCCCTGCACGGACCGGCCGCCGGCCTCCTCGACGACCTCGGCGGCCGGTTCCTCCAGAGCGACCTCTGGGACCGGGTCGCCGGCATGGAGAAGGAGAAGGACCTCATCGAGCGGCGCGTGGTGCTGCCGCTCGCCGAGCCGGAGCGGGCCGCCTCGCACGGGGTGCGGCCCCCGCGGGCCATCACCCTCTTCGGCCCGCCCGGCACCGGGAAGACCACCTTCGCCCGGGCCATCGCCTCCCGGCTGGGCTGGCCCTTCGTGGAACTGCTGCCCTCGCGCCTCGCCGACGAGGGCAACCTGTCGGCCGCGCTGCGCGACGCCTTCGCCCGGATCGCCGAGCTGGAGCGGGTCCTCGTCTTCATCGACGAGGTCGAGGAGATCGCCCCCGTGCGCACCGAGCCCGCGCAGCCCGGCGGGATCCACGGGGTGACCAACGAACTGCTCAAGCTGATACCCGGCTTCCGGGAGGGCGACGAGCGGCTGCTGGTCTGCGCCACCAACTCCATCCGCTCCCTCGACCCGGCCTTCCTGCGGCCCGGCCGCTTCGACTACCTGATCCCGATCGGCACCCCCGACGCCGGGGCGCGCGCCGCGATCTGGTCCCGCTACACGGCGGGCCGCGCGGGCGTGGACGTGGCGGCGCTGGTGGAGGCGAGCGAGCTGTTCACCCCCGCCGACATCGAGCACGCGGCCCGGATCGCGGCGCAGGTCTCCTTCGAACGGGACCTGGAGGCGGCGGTCGTGCGGGGTCTGGGGGCCACCCCGCCCGGGGCGACCACGGAGGACTACCTGGCGGCGGTCGCGCAGTGCCGTCCGACGGTCACCCCGGCGATGACGGGCGAGTTCCAGGCGGACATCGCCGCCCACGCCCGCTTCTGAGTTCCGCCCTCCCCGGAGCCCCGTGCCCCGGGCGGGCGGATCCGCAGGGGCCGGGCCGCACCCCGCCCGGTACGCGAAACGGCCCGCAGCCACTCCCCAAAGCGGCTGCGGGCCTCCCGCGCGGACTCGGCATCCGTGCGGGACGGCCACGCTCCGGTTGGGGTGTCGCCGGCTGGAACGGCCGCCGGCCGGAACGCGGCACGCAGGGGTGCCTGTGGGCGTCCTGCACGCCCTCGTCTACGTCCACGAGTCAACCAGCGCAGCCCGGCCCCCCGCTTCGGCCGGACGGCCACCGCGACCCCGGCCGGAAGACCGACCCGCACGGACCCTCACGGGCCGGGCCGTGGGCCGCGCCGTGATCCGGCTGCCCGCTACGGGCGGCAGCGGTACGTGAAGTCCGTCGCCGCGGACCGCGTGACGGGGGAGATCAGCTGGAGCTCGGCCCGCGCCGGGTAGCTGCCGGTCCCCCGGAACGTCCACAGCAGGTGCAGCGTGGCCTCCTTGCGCCCGCCCGGCACCCGCTCCGTCAGCTCCTCCGAGCGCGTGCCGTCGCTGCGGACCCAGCGGTAGGTGAGGGTTCCGGGCCGCCCGTCGGTGCGTACGACGGCCACCACATCGGCGGCCCGGTCGCAGCCGGGACCCGCCGGGTCGGTGCTGACCGCCAGGTCCCGGACGACGACACCGGGCCCGAACCGCTGCCAGCCCAGATACGCCAGCACCAGCGCGAGCACCACGGCGGCGAGGGCGTACCGCCGCCAGCCCCCTCCCCGGCGCCGGACCGGCGCCGCAGCGGCGGGCCCCAGGGGGAACGGCGCCGGCATCGCCGCCGTCACACCCGGCCCGAAGCGCAGCACGGAACCCTCGACCCGGTCGGGGGCGGCGTCCTCGGGAGTCGGCGGCCCGGTGAACCAGTGGCTGCCGAGGACGGTGGCGCTGTAGTCGTCGCCGTGCGGGGCGCGGGGATCGCTCATCGCGGGGGCTCCTGGTCCTGGCAGCGCAGCAGCGGCTTCGAGTCGGATGCCGCACCGTTCCCGGCGGCCGGCTTGGTGGTGACGCGGACGCCGCCGTAGCAGCCGTACCCCCGCGGGAAGGTGTGGGAGCGCACCACGGGGGCCGCGGAGCCGGCCTCGACGACGAAGGTGTCGGTGCCGTCGGGCACCGTGTAGGCCCCCTGGGCGGAGCCCAGGTACCACTGCAGGACCACCGTGACGGTCCCCTTCCCCACCGCGGTCACGGAGACGGCGGCGTCGGTCCGGTAGACCCCCGCCTTGAGGGAGACGTCCACGGCGCTCACCCGCAGGGTGGGGGTCGGCGTGGGCGTCGGCGTCGGGGACCAGGACACGGTCGGCTTCCCCGTCGGGGTCGGCGAAGGGCTCGGGCTCGCCGAGGGGGAGGCCGTCGGCGTCGGGGACCACGAGGGGCTCGGCGCGGCCGACGGCCCGGGGGACCCGCCGGGGGAGGCGGAGGCGGAGACGGAGCCCGACGGGGACGCGGACGGACCCGGGGCGGGCGGCGCGGACCCGGGCGGGGCCGCGCTCGTGGTGGCGAGGGCGCTCAGCGCCGACGCCCCGTCGGGGGCGGCGCCGACGGCGTCGGTGGTCAGCACCAGCGCCGCCCCCAGGACCAGGGCCAGCCCGGCCGCGAACCAGCCGGTCCGCCCCGGGGCCCAGCCGGCGCCCTGCCCGATCGAGGTCGTGGCCACCGCGGTGGTGCCCGCCGCGGTGGCGCCCGCCGAGGGGAACAGCAGCGGCAGCAGGGCGGCCAGCGCGGCGAGCTTGCGCTGCCCGCGCTCCTCCCAGCCCGGCCCGTACGCGGTCAGCGCCAGCTCCTCCAGCTCCGCGACGAAGGCCTCGGCGTTCTCCGGCCGCTGGTCCGGCCGCTTGGCCAGACCGCGCCGGATCAGCGGACGCACCGGCTCCGGGGCCTCCGTCTCCGGTACCGGAGCCTCGATGTGCTGGACGGCGAGCTCCGCGAAGTTCGTCCCGTCGTACGGCTTGCGCCCGGTCAGGAACTCGAAGAAGGTCGCGGTGGCCGCGTACACGTCGGCGGCCGGCGAGGCGGGTTCGCCCTGCCACTGTTCGGGCGCCATGTAGGCGGGGGTGCCGGCCACGCCCGGGGTGGTGCCGCGGCCCGTCGCGATCCCGAAGTCGACCAGCTTCGAGGAACCGTCCGGGGCGACCAGTACGTTCTCCGGCTTGTAGTCCCGGTGGACCACGCCCGCCCGGTGGGCCGCGGCCAGCCCCAGCAGGGAGCCCTTCAGCACGACCAGGGCCGCCTCGGGCTCCGCCCGCCCGGACTCCCTGAGCACCGCGCGCAGCGAGATCCCGTCGACCAGCTCCATCACGATCGCGGCGCCGCCCGGCGCCTCGACGTACTCGTAGAGGCCCACCACGTACGGGGAGCCGAGACCGCCGAGCAGCCGCGCCTCCGCCCGGAACTCCCGGACGAAGGCCGGGTCCCGGCGCAGCCGCTCCGACAGGTACTTCACCGCGACCGCCGTGCCCGTGGCCGCGTGCACCGCGAGCACCACCCGGCCGCTGGCGCCCGCACCGAGCTCACGGACCTCGCTGTAGCCGGGCACCGTCCAGCCGTTGTCCATCGTCCGCCCCCGTCCGTGGCGTCACCGGCCTCCGAGGGGCCGGCCGGTCGTCCCCCGACCGGCACCCTCCAGGACACGGTTTCCGCCACGGCCGGTTCCCAACCCCGCGACGTGTCCAGGACCCGGACGCCCGGTACGGGTCAGGCGGCGGCCGAGACCGCGCCGATCATGGTGTGCAGCCGGTCGGCGGCGGCCCGCCCGAAGGCCGGGTCGTTGATGTGGGTGGCGTAGTCGTAGAGGCGGGCGGCGCTCCCGCGCAGCCCCTCGCGCAGCGTCGAGAACAGGGCCCCGTCCGCACGGGGGTCGTGGTACGGGCCGCCCGGCGCGCCGAGCGCGGACAGCCCGCGCAGGGGCAGGCAGACCGCCGTCGGCCCCGTCGACGCGCGCAGCTTCGCCGCGACCCGGCGGCCGAGCTCCGCGCATTCGGACTCGGTCGTACGGATCACCGTGATCGAGGGGTTGTGGATGCGGATCCTGCGGTAGCGGGCCCGTTCGGGCAGGGTCTCCAGCGGCCCGAACTTCACCATGTCCAGCGCGCCCAGGCTCACCACCTGCGGGATCCCCGCCCGCCCGGCGGCGCTGAGCCGGTCGGGCCCCGCCGTGAGGATGCCGCCGCACAGGTCGTCGGCGAGCTCGCCCAGGGTCAGGTCCAGCACCCCGGCGAAGATCCCCTGCCCGGCCAGGGTCTCCAGCGTCCGTCCGCCCGTACCGCTGGAGTGGAAGACCAGTACCTCGTAGCCCAGTTCGGTCAGCCGCTCGCGGGCCGCGTCCACACCGGTCGTGGTCACCCCCGCCATGCTCGCCGCGACCAGCGGCCGGGCGCCCGCCCCCAGCCGCGCCGGGCGGCGCAGCTCCAAGGAGGCGCGCTGGAACGCCTTGGCCATCCCGGCGACCGCCTCCGCGGCGTTCGCCAGCACCGGCGCCGAGATGCTGTTGATCCCGGCGATGTCCACCACGCTGTACATCATCGTGATGTCCGCGGACCCGACGTACGGGGCCACGTCCCCTGACGCCATCGAGGAGACCATCAGCTTCGGCACGCCCAGCGGCAGCGCCCGCATGGCGCGCGTCGCGATCGAGGTGCCCCCGCTGCCCCCGATCGCGAGCACCCCGTGCAGCCGCCCCTCGGCGTGCAGGCGCGTGAGGGCGGCCTCGGCACCCCGCGCCATCGTGGTCACGGCCGCGCCCCGGTCGGCGGCGGCCCGCAGGTCGGACAGTTCCGTGCCCGCCGCCCGGGCCACCGCTTCGTTCGGCACGTCCGCGTCCACCCGGGGCTCTCCCATGATCCCCGTGTCGACCAGTACCACCTCGACGCCGGCGCGCAGCAGCCTCTCGCGCAGCCAGCCGTACTCGACACCCTTGGTGTCCAGGGTTCCCACCAGCACGACGCTCGTCATATGTGCAATGTCCACGCAGGTGGGGTTTATTGGCAAGTAAAGGTCGAGTCAACCCTCCAGGAGCACCAACAGGCGCTCCAGAAACGGAATTTGAGGAACCATCAGCTTGTTTCGCGCCATCGGTGGAGCGAACCAGGCCACCCGGTCCAACTCGGGGAACTCCCTCTCCTGCCCGGAGTGCGGGGGCCATTCCATCGTGAACGTCCCGGGCACCATCAGCGCCGGATCGAGGTCCGCCTCGACCGCCCAGATGGTCACCAGCTTCCCGCTCGTCAGCCGCACCTCGCCGAGCGGCAGGTAGTCGCCCTCCGGCGGCGCCAGCCCGAGCTCCTCCGTGAACTCGCGGCGGGCCGCGTCCCGGGGCGCCTCGTCCGGCCCGTACTCGCCCTTGGGGATCGCCCAGCCGCCGGCGTCCCGCCCCGCCCACAGGGGACCGCCCATATGGCCGAGCAGGACCTCCACGCCGCCGCCGGTACGGCGGAACAGCAGCAGGCCGGCGCTGCGCTTGTGCCTCTTCGGCTCCGTCATGGGTTCATGTATGCCCCGCCGGCCGGCCCCTCAGTGCGCGTGCGGGCCCTCGCGGTGGACCGGGCCGTGCGCGTCGGCGCAGTGCGGGTCACGGCCGCCCGGCTCCTCGCCCGCCCGGCCGACCGACAGCAGCGCCTCCTGGACGTGGTCCACCTGGAGCGTGGTGTGAGTGATCCCGTACTCCTTCTCCAGCATCCGCTCCAGCTCCCGGCGCACCGCGTGGCAGTCGCCCTCCGGCGCCACCAGCACGTGCGCGGACAGTGCGGCCTGCCCCGAGGTGATCGTCCAGATGTGCAGGTCGTGCACCTCCGTCACCGGCGGGTGCCCGACGAGACGGTCCCCGACCGCGTCGGGGTCCAGGTGCGCGGGGGCCGCCTCCAGGAAGATCCGCCCCGACTCGCGCACCAGCCCGTAGCCCGCCTTCACCATCAGCACCACGACCACGAGCGTGGCGATCGCGTCCGCCTGGACGAAGCCGGTGGTGAGCACGATCAGGCCGGCCACGGCCGTCCCGATGAAGGCGAACAGGTCGTTCAGGATGTGCTGGTAGGCGCCCTCCACGGCCAGCGAGGACCGGTTCGCCCGCGAGATGCACCAGGCCGCCCCCACGTTGACGACGATGCCGGCCAGCGCCGTCACCAGCACCAGACCGCCCTCCACCTGCGGTGGGTCGATCAGCCGCCGGACCGCCTCGTACGCCAGCCAGAGCGCCAGCAGCAGCAGGGTCAGCCCGTTGGCCTGGGCGGAGAGGATCTCGGCCCGCTTGAGGCCGAACGTGAAACCACCGCGCGCCGGGCGCGCCGCCAGCCGCATCGCGATCAGCGCGAGGACGATCGAGACGGCGTCGGTCAGCATGTGCGCCGCGTCGGAGATCAGGGCCAGGGACTGGGCCATCACGCCGATGACCACCTCGACGGCCATGAACCCGCCGATCAGCGCGAGCGCGATCGCCAGCCAGCGGCGGTCCGCGTCCGGGTCGACCCCGTGACTGTGCCCGGCGTGCCCGTGGCCGTGGTCGGGCCCCTCGTCGTGGTCGTGCGCGTGGTCGTGCCCGGTCATGGCGTCCCCCGTTTGTTCGGTTCCGACGCGTGAAGTGAAGCGCACCTCGGCGGGATCGGCAAAGGCTGCAACGGGGACCGTTGTCATTCTCCATAAGACCCCTCTGACCTGCGACGATGCTGCCCGCGCCGGGACCGGCCGATCGTGGGAAGATCTGTGCATGGTCCAGCGCCCCGGTGCGGACACCGCGCCCGAACTCGTCCTGGAGACCGCCGGGGGCTCGACCGAGATGAGCCCGCCGCGGACCTATCACGTCGGCCGGGACCCTCTCTGCGAGATCTGCCTCGACGACGCCCGCGTCTCCTGGCACCACGCCGTCCTGTGCCCCGACGGGGACCACTGGACCGTCCGGGACGAGGACAGCACCAACGGCACCTGGGCCGACGGGCACCGCATCCACGAATGGCGCGTCGGCCCCGGCAGCGAGCTGCGTTTCGGCAGCGCCCAGGACGGCCCGCGCGCCGTCCTCTCCATCCGCACGCCCCCGCCCCCGCCCCCGCCCCCGCCCCTGGCCACGGCCGTCGCGTCCGCCGCCCCCGTCGCCCACCCGGAGCGCACCGGCACCTTCCGCCGCCCCACCACCGTCCGCCCGCTGGCCGCCCGCACCGCCCTGCGCATCGGCCGCGACCCCGCCAACGACCTCGTCCTCGACGACCTCGTCGTCTCCCGCCGCCACGCCGAACTGCGCGCCCTCGCCGACGGCGGCTACGAGATCGCCGACCTCGGCAGCCACAACGGCACCTACCTCAACGGCACCCCCGTGGAACGGGCCAGGATCGCCGAGGGGGACATCGTCGGCATCGGCCACTCGGCCTTCTGCCTCCTCGGCGACCAGCTCCAGGAGTACGTCGACAGCGGTGAGGTCTCCCTCGACGTGCAGGACCTCGCCGTAGCCGTCGACCACGGCCGCAAGACGCTCCTCGACGACGTCTCCTTCCCCGTCGGCGGGAAATGCCTGCTCGCCGTCGTAGGACCCAGCGGCGCCGGCAAGTCCACCCTGCTCGGCGCCCTGACCGGACTGCGCCCCGCCGACCACGGCACCGTCCTCTACGACGGCCGCGACCTCTACCGCGACTACGCAGAACTGCGCAGCCGCATCGGCCTGGTCCCCCAGGACGACATCCTGCACGCCCAGCTCACCGTCCGCCGCGCCCTCACCTACGCCGCCGAACTGCGCTTCCCACAGGACACCGCCAAGGCCGAACGCCGGGCCCGGGTGGACGAGGTGATCGGCGAACTCGGCCTCGGACAGCGCGCGGACCAGCCCATCCACAGCCTCTCCGGCGGCCAGCGCAAACGGGTCTCCGTCGCCCTGGAACTGCTGACCAAACCGTCCCTGCTCTTCCTGGACGAACCCACCTCCGGCCTCGACCCCGGCATGGACCGCTCCGTCATGCACATGCTGCGCGACCTCGCCGACGACGGCCGCACCGTCATCGTCGTCACCCACAGCGTGCTCAGCCTGGACGTCTGCGACCGGCTGCTGGTCCTCGCCCCCGGCGGCCGCGTCGCCTGGTACGGGCCGCCCGGCGAGACGCTCGGATTCTTCGGCTTCGACCAGTGGCCCGAGGCCTTCGAGGCCTTCGAGAACGAGCGGGACCGCGACTGGGCCGGCCAGTACGCCGCCTCCCCGCAGTACCGCGCCTACGGAGCCGGAGCACCCCGTCGCCCCCGCGGCGCCCCCGACGGCCCGGCCGGCCAGGGCCCGGCCGGCTTCGCCCCCGCGCCGCCCAAGGCACAGAGCTGGGGATCCCAGCTCTCCACCCTGGTCCGCCGCTACGCCGCCGCGCTCGGCGCCGACCGCACCTTCCTCGCCATCATGATCGCCCTGCCGTTCGTGATGGGCGCCATGGCCCGCGCCCTGGCCGGAAGCGCCCTCACCCAGGAGACGGCGATCAACGCCCTGCTCATCCTGTGCGTCGGCGGCGTCCTGACCGGAGCCGCCAACGCCGTCCGGGAACTGGTCAAGGAACGGGTGATCTACCAGCGCGAACGCGCCGTCGGACTGTCCCGGTCCGCCTACCTGATGTCCAAGGTGGTGGTGCTGGGCACGATCACCGTGGCCCAGGCCGTGGTCCTGACCCTCGTGGGCCTCTTCGGCGTGCGGCTCGTCCCGCCGGGCGCCACGGGGGTGTTCCTGCCGCCGCTCGTCGAGATCACCCTGGCCGTCGCCCTGCTGTCCTTCACCGCGATGACGCTCGGCCTGCTCGTGTCCGCCCTGGTGAAGAAGGAGGAGGTCACCATGCCGCTGCTGGTCCTCCTCGCCATCGTCCAGGTGGTCTTCTGCGGGGCGCTGCTCCAGCTCGACGGGGTGCCGGTGATCGAGCAGCTCGCCTGGTTCGTCCCCTCCCGCTGGGCGCTCGGCGCGATGGCCGGCACCATCGACCTCGCCCGGATCGTGCCCGGCCCGCTCACCGACGACCCCCTCTTCGCGCACTCCGCCGGGGTCTGGCTCCTCGACATGGGCATGCTGGTGGCCCTGTCCGTCCTGTTCTGCGTACTGGTCGCGCGGCTGCTGCGGCGGCACGAGCCCGCGATCATGCGGAAGTAGGCCCGGCCGATGACCACCCCGGACGGCCCCGGCGCCGTGTTCCGGCCCACGCACGTGGTCCCGCCCGACGGGCTGCCCGCCTGGGAGGCGCCCGACACCACCCGGCCGACCACCGCCCTGGACGCCTTCCTCCCCGTACGCCTGCTGTCCCGGAGCGGGGAGTGGGGGGAGGTCCTGTGCGCCAACGGCTGGTCCGCCTGGGTCGACGGCCGGCTGCTGGTGGCCGTGCCGCAGCCGCCGCCCACCGGCGGCCGGCCCGTCGCCCCGGCCGAGGACCCCGGGCCGCTGCTCTCCGCCGCCGCCGAGGCCCTCGACCGCTACCGGCGGGCCGTCCGCGACCTCGCCGCGGACCCGGCGGACACCGGCGCGTTCCGGGAGGCCGTACGCGGCCTGCGGGCCGGGATCGTCATCGACGGCGGGTCCGTGTGGCTCTACGACGCCCCGGCGGAGCGGTGGACGTACGCGGACGGGAGCCGCCTGGCCCCCTACGCGGTCGTCTCGGGACCGGGCACCCCGCCCGCGCCGCAGCCGCAGGACCCGCAGCCGCAGGACCCGCAGCCGCGGGATTCCGGCGGCCCCGCTCCCGGCGCCGGCCCCGCGGAGGCCGCCCACGATCCCACCAGGGTCGTGGACCCGCCCCCGCCCGAACCGGGCGGGCGCTGATGGCCCCCGACGACCCACGGGCCGGGCGGGCGTCCGGACCCGCCGGCGGGCGGATCGCCGGCTACCAGCTGGAGGAGGAGATCGGGCGCGGCGGCATGGCCGTCGTCTACCGGGCCCGGGACCTGCGCCTGGACCGCACGGTCGCGCTGAAGGTGCTGGCCCCCGAACTGGCCCGCAACGACACCTTCCGGCAGCGCTTCGCCCACGAGTCCAAAGTGGCGGCGGCCATCGACCACCCGCACATCGTGCCCGTGTTCGAGGCGGGAGAGGCGGACGGGCTGCTGTACATCGCCATGCGCTACGTCCCCGGGCAGGACCTGCGCGCCCTCCTCGACCGCACCGGTCCGCTCTCCGTGGCGACGGCGGCCCGGATCGCGGGCCAGCTGGCCTCCGCGCTCGACGCCGCCCACGCCCACGACCTGGTCCACCGGGACGTCAAACCCGGCAACGTCCTGGTCGCGGAGGGCACGGACGGCGAACACCCCGAGCACGTGTACCTGACGGACTTCGGCCTCACCAAGAAGTCCCTCTCGCTGACCGGGTTCACGACCGTCGGCCAGTTCGTCGGAACCCTGGACTACGTCGCCCCGGAGCAGATCTCCGGGAAGCCGGTGGACGGCCGCTGCGACGTGTACGGGCTGGGCTGCGTGGTCTACGAGATGCTGACCGGGGGCCCGCCGTTCCGCCGCGACGACGACCTCGCCCTGCTCTGGGCCCACCAGTACGACCCGCCGCCCCCACCGTCCTCGCACCGCCCGGAACTGCCGCCCGCCGTCGACTCCGTCCTCGCCAAGGCCCTCGCCAAGGCCCCCGAGGACCGCTGGGGGACCTGCCTGGCCTTCACCGCCGCCCTCCGCGCCACGGCCGGCCGGC
Source organism: Streptomyces lavendulae subsp. lavendulae (assembly GCF_002803845.1). Lineage (GTDB taxonomy): Bacteria > Actinomycetota > Actinomycetes > Streptomycetales > Streptomycetaceae > Streptomyces > Streptomyces lavendulae. The sequence continues at coordinate 7,258,055 of NZ_CP024985.1, forward strand.
CGCCACCCGCCGCCCCCGCCTGCCCGCCGCCCCCGGACTGGGCCCTGCCCGTGTTCCGCGGCCCGTCCGGGCACGCGTAGCGAGCGCCACGGAGCCCGCAGCCATCACGGCCTCACGGTGACGAGGGCGTGCGCGCGGCGCGGCGGCGCCGCAGGGGCCGGGACAGGAGGTCGCCGAGGAGACCCGCCACCGCGCCCCACAGGAGGGCCAGGCCCGTCGTCCGCCACAGCTGCGGGGTGAGCTCGGCGCTGCCGCCGAGACCGGCCGCGTCGCCGATGCCCAGCAGGGACAGCCCGAACCTGACCTCCACCCGGGCCAGCAGGCACACCGTCAGGGTGGCCAGCGCGAGTGCCACCGCAAGGTGCAGGGCGTGCTGCCACGGCCGCACGTGCGCGGGGGAGCGTACGGCGGCCAGCACCCCGGTGGCGAGCAGCAGGACGGCCGCCACCGGGACCAGCCACCAGGCCCGCGGGTCGTGCTCCGCGAGCGAGGCCACGTCGACGGTCGACGGCTCGGAGCCGCGCAGGACCTCGTCCAGCACCTGCGGCACCGGCAGGCCGAACGGCCCCTCCACACGGCCCTGCCAGGCACCGCCGAAGCCGACGGTCAGGGCGGGCCAGGCGAGGTTGGGCAGGCCGAGCAGGAGGACGGCCAGGGTCCGGGCGGCGTGGCCCCGGGCCGCGGCCGTCACCAGGCCGACGATCAGGCCCAGCCCCACGTACGCGACGAGCAGCACGGCGCCGGCGTGGGCGGCCGGGCGGACCGCCGCGTGGAAGCGGACGAGGGAGGCGGGCAGCGGCGCGCGCCGCGAGACCAGCAGGGTGATCAGCAGCAGCCCCAGGATCCACAGCAGCCCGAAGAGGAGCGTCGCGGGCAGGTCGGCACGGAAACCCACCGTCGGCGCGGAGCCGCCGAGCAGCTCGCCGAGGTCCCCGAGGGGTGAGTCCCCGGGGAAGAGTCCGAAGTCCTGCCGGGCCAGGAGGGCGGTCGCCAGGAGCAGGAGCAGCCACAGGACGGTCAGCCGGGCGGCCCGCAGCGCCAGTTCCCGGGGCACGGCCACCGCCCGGCCCCGCAGCGGACGCAGGAAGAGGAAACCGGTGGTGAGCGCCCCGGCCAGGCTGACCGACAGGGGCATCACCGACAGGCTCACGTCCGCCCCCGCCAGCGGACCCGCGTCGGCGGAGCCCTCGACCGCGCCGCCGGCGGCCATCACCACGACGGCGGCGAGCACCCGGGGGAAGGCACCCTCCGGAAGATCGCCCGCTCCGGCGCAGGCGAGCCCGGCCGCGGCCACCGCGGTCATCACCACGAAGCCCGCCAGGGCGGCCACGAGCGCGTCGCGCCAGGCCCTGGTGGAGGTGCGTGCGGAGGTCCCGGCGGAGGAACGGATCACCCGCTCACCGTGGCACCCCCGGCTTGCGGGCACCACCGGGAGCACGCACACAATGGTCCGCAGGAGTGTACGAGTCGGTACGAAGAGGTATCGGTCGGAGCTTTCGGGAATTCCGCCGCTCGGGGAGAAGAGCCCGTGACCACGCAGCCCTCCGGCGAACGGCCGCCGCAGCCCCACCAGCCGTCACCGCCGGACGCGTCCTCGTCCGGGCCCCCGTCCGGACGGCCCACCGGGCCCCCTTCCGGGCCGCTTTCCGGCGGGGCGGGCCAAGGTCCCCCCGAGCCGCCGCCCCCGGCACCGCCGGGCGGGTCCCGGCCGCCCTGGTGGCGGTCCGGCCCCGGGATCGCGGCGGCGGTCGTGGCGCTGGCCGCAGTGGCCGCGCTGGTCGTGGTGCTGACCCGGCCCGGCGGCGGGGGCTCCACGCAGCGGGCCGGGGCCGAGGTGTTCCTCCAGCCGGCCTCCGCGACCGGCCCCGCCCCCTTCACCGAGTCCACGGCTGCGCGGCAGGCCACCCCGCCCCCGTACAGCCCGGCCCCGGTCCCGTCCCCGGTGGGCACCGGCACCACCCCGACCCGCAGCGTCAGCGGCGCCGCCCCCGGCCTGTACGGCGGCACGAAGAACGTGGTCAGCTGCGACGTGCCCAGGCAGATCGCCGCGCTGTCCGCCGATCCCGCCAAGAACGCGGCCTTCGCCTCCGCCCTCGGTATCGGACCCCGGGCCGTCCCCGGCTACCTGCGCGGACTGACTTCCGTACAGCTGCGCACGGACACCCGGGTCACCAACCACGGCTACCGCGACGGCAGGGCCACCCCCTACCAGGCGGTCCTCCAGGCGGGAACGGCCGTACTCGTGGACGACCGGGGGGTCCCGCGGGTCCGCTGCGCCTGCGGCAACCCCCTCGGCGCCCCCGTACCGCTGCCGGCGAACCCGAAGCGCTCCGGACAGCCCTGGCCCTCGTACCGGCCCTCCGAGGTCGTGGTGATCGCACCGTCGAAGACGGTCGTGCACAAGATCGTGATCTACGACCACGGGAGCGGCCGCTGGTACGAGCGCGACCGGGGCGCCCGGCCGAAGCCGGACCGGCCCGTTCCGCCACCGGCGACCCCGACCCCGCCGACCGGCACCCCGTCGCCGGTCACCTCCCCGCCGCCCTCCGGCGCCACCTCGCCGCCCGTGACCGGCACCCCGAGCACTCCGAGCACTCCGGACACAGGAACGCCCGAGGACACCGCCACGGCGACCACCCCCGCAGGGAGCCCGTCGGGCAGCCCAGGGGACACGTCCACCCCCTCGGGACCCGCGTCGAAGCCGCCCGCCCTCACCGACCGCAGCACCCCGAGCGGACCCGCCACCCCCTCCGGCCCCTCCACCGCCCCGCCCGCGAGCGCGCCCGCGCAGGGGTGAAACGTGCACGGTGCCCGTACCCACCTTTGGTGATCTTCGTCAGTACCGGGATCCGGAGGCTCCCGCCCGGCCCCAGCTTGCCGCCCCCGGAGCCCCGGCAATCGCACCGCACGCGCGCCGAGAACGGGCGGGAGTGAGACCCTGGCTGCATGGACCAGCGGGGACGGACCCATGAGGTCGACTGGCCCGCGCGGCCGGACCTGAGCCTCGCGCTCAACCGCATGGGCACCTTCGACTGGGACCTCGACAGCGGGCGCATGCATCTGGACGGCACCGCCCTCGGGGTCCTCGACCTGCGCCCCGAGGAGTTCGGCGGCACCCCCGAGGGGCTGCTCGGCCGGGTCGCGCCCGGCGAACGGGCCCGGCTGGAGCGCCGCGTCGAGGAGGCCCTGCGGGAAGGGCGCAGCCACTACGGGGCCTACTTCCGCACCCTGCGCCGGGACGGCGGCGCCGCCTGGACCCACGTCCAGGGACACGTCCTGCGGGACCCGCACGGCCGCCCGTACCGGATCATCGGCATCCTCCGCGACGCCACCACGGACCCCAACGAGCCGGGCGCCGCCGGGAACGGGGACGAGGGACGCCGCCGGATGACCGGGGTCGTCGAGCGGACCACCGCGATCCTCGCGCACGCCCGCACCGTCAACGACGTGACCGACGTCCTCAAGGACCCCGAGGCCCTCGGCCACCTCGGCGCCGTCAGCGTCATGCTCGGGATCGTCGACGGCGCCCGCATCCACCTGGTCGCCGAGGGACAGCTCGGCTCGTACGTCCCCGAGATCGAGTACACGCGGATCGACGCGCAGTTCCCCATGAGCGAGGCCGTACGGACCCTCCAGCCGGTGTTCATCGCCTCCCGGGAACAGTTCCAGCGCAACTATCCGCAGTTGTGGCCGTACATCGAGCCGCTCGCCGTGCGCAGCGGCGTCTACCTGCCGCTGATCGCCCAGGGACGGGCCGTCGGCGCCCTCGGCCTGCTGTACACGCGGGACGGGGACTTCACCGCGGAGGAGCGCAACGTCCTGGTCGCCCTCGGCAGCGGCATCGCGCAGAGCCTCCAGCGGGCGATCCTCTTCGAGCAGGAGCACGACCTCGCCGAAGGCCTCCAGCGGGCCATGCTGCCCCGCCGCATCCCGGACGTACCGGGCGCGCTGATCGCCGTCCGGTACCGGGCGGCGCGGATGGGACGCGACATCGGCGGCGACTGGTACGACGTGGTCCCGCTCGGCGACGGCCGGGTCGGGGTGATGATCGGCGACGTCGAGGGCCACGACACGGACGCGGCGGCCGTGATGGGCCAGCTCCGGATCGTGTTCCGGGCCTACGTCATGGAGGGCCACACCCCCGGTGCGGCGATGGCGCGCGCCTCCGCCTTCCTGCGCGACCTGGCCACCGAACGCTTCGCCACCTGCACCTATGCCGAGGTGGACCTGAACACCGGAACCCTCCACCTGGTCCGGGCCGGCCACCTGGACCCCGTCGTCCGGCGCGGCGACGGCACCTGCCACCGCATCCAGGTCGCGGGCGGGCTGCCGCTCGGCCTGCCCCCGCGCGAGCAGCCGGGCACCGGCTCCGGCTACCCCGTCACCAGCCTGGAACTGCACCCGGGGGACACCCTGCTGCTCTGCACCGACGGGCTGCTCGAACGCTCCGGCGGTGACCTGGAGACCGGGATGCGGGAGCTGATGGACGCGGCCCGCGAGGGTCCCGTCGACGTCGAGGAACTGGCCGACGTACTGTGCGACCTCGTCGGGGACGCGGGCGGCGGGGACGACATGGCCATGCTCCTGCTGCGCCGGCGCGGCACCCCCGCCCCGCGCGGCGGCGGACCGCTGCACCAGCGCCTCGTCCCCGGCGACCCCGACAGCCTGGTGATGGGCCGCCACCTGATCCGGGCGGCGGTGGCCGCCTGGGGGGCCCGGGAGCGGGCCGACGAGATCGAGCTGGTGGCGGACGAGCTGATGACCAACGCCCTCGTGCACACCGACGGCGGCGGCCTGGTCAGCCTGCGGCTGACGGCCGAGGGCCGGATCCGGATCGAGGTCGAGGACTACAGCAGCGCCCTGCCGCGCCGCCGCGAGGCGGACGACTGGGCGGTGTCCGGCCGTGGCCTGATGCTGGTGGAGCGGCTCGCGGAGGGCTGGGGCGTGGAGCCCAGGGGCGGCGGGAAGTGCGTGTGGTGCGAGTTCGCCGTACCGCCGGGGGACGGGCGCTGAGGACGCCCGTCCCGAGGGAGCCGGTTCAGGCGGCGGCGTAGGGCCCCTGAGCGGCCTTCACGTTCTGCAGGGACGTCAGCCGGAGCACGAAGACGATGCCGAGCGCGGCCGCGGCCACCGTGGTCACACCGGCGAACGCGCCCAGGGCGGACGCGGTCCGCAGGGCCTCGGGGGTCTGCGCCCGGCTGCCGAGCAGCGTGGCCGTCGTGTCGAGGACCCGGCAGAGGACCCAGAGGATCCACCACGAGGTCAGCGGCACCGTGGAGACCCGCCGGAAGGAGCCGTCCGGCCCCAGCTGCACGCTCGCCGCCCAGGTCTGCGCCGCGACCCGGTAGGGCAGGAAGAGGTTCCCGAAGGGGATGAACCAGGACCCCACGGCCCAGCCCGCGGACCCGGTGAAGGCACCCGGGTTGAAGATCCCGCCGTTGGTCCGCACGCGGTGGAACCAGATGACGAAGACGACCGCCGTGGCCAGCAGCGTCAGGCTCTGGAAGCCGCCGGTGAGGCTGGTGAGCAGGTCCGCGCCTTCGAGGGTGTCCTGCTCCACCGAGAAGGGGGCGGCCTGTACGTCCTTCATCAGCGACCAGGTGTACAGGTCGGCGGCGGACCCCAGCAGGGCGGCCAGGGCCGCAGCGCAGAGCAGCACCGTGACGGCCGTCGCCAGCCCCCGCGGGGAACGCAGCACGGGGGCGGCCGGCTGCCCGTAGGGCGGCTGGCCGTACGGCGGCTGCCCGTACGGGGCCTGTCCGTGGGGCGGCTGACCGTACGGCGGCTGTCCGTACGGCGGCGGGCCGGGCGGAGGCGGCGGTGAGCCGGGCGCGCTGAAGGACATGACGGAGGACCCCCCACGGGTACGGAAGACGGCTGGAGCGGGCCGGCCTGCTGACGGGCCGCCCGGGCAGGGTCGAACATATGCCAGCCCGTCTTCCGCGTCCAAAGGGATGCGGAAGGGCCCCGGCAGGCTGTCCCTAAAGCCGTACGAGGGTGACCTCGGTCGCCTTCACGCTCGTCCACACCGCGGCGCCGTCGGCCAGTCCCAGTTCGGCCGCCGCCTCCGGAGTGATCTCCGCGACCAGGTCGGGGACTTCGGCGGACCCGACGAGGACGCGCAGCCGGCTGCCGACCGCGGTGATCTCCCGTACGGTGCCGGGCCAGACGTTGCGCGGACTGCCACCGGGGCGCTCCCGGTGCACCGCCACCGCCTCCGGGGCGATGATCGCCAGCGCCGCCGCCCCTTCGGGCAGGGACTCCGCCACCACCAGCCGCCCGCCCGGCCCGAGCGCCATCCCGTCGGCGGAGGCGGTGCCGGGCCAGGCGTTGCGGCCCAGCATCCGGGCCACCCAGGGCGAGCGCGGCCGGCGGGTCACCTCGGCCGGGGCCGCGTCCTGCAGCGTGCGCCCGTCGGAGAGCACGAGGACCCGGTCGGCCAGCGACACCGCCTCGACGGGATCGTGCGTGACGATCAGGCAGACCCCGCCGAAGCCCGCCAGGTGCGTGCGCAGGGTGTGCCGCACGTGGGCCCGGGTGGTCTGGTCGAGGGCGGCGAGGGGCTCGTCGAGCAGCAGCAGCCGGGGCCGGGCGGCGAGCGCCCGGGCGAGCGCCACCCGCTGGGCCTGCCCGCCGGACAGCTGGGCCGGCTTGCGCCGGGCGAGGTGGCCGACGCCGAGCCGGTCCAGCCAGTCCTGCGCCTCGCGGCGGGCCTCGGCGCGGCCGGCCCCGCGGGCGCGCAGCCCGTACGCGGTGTTGGCGAGGGCGGTCAGATGGGGGAACAGCGCCCCGTCCTGGGGCACCCAGGCCACCTGGCGCCGGTGCGGGGGCAGGGCGGTGACGTCGGTGTCGCCCAGGCGCAGCCGGGCGTGGGCGCGCGGGGTGAGCCCCAGCAGGGCCCGCAGCAGGGTGGTCTTGCCGGCGCCGTTCTCGCCGACGACGGCGATGGTGGTGCCCGGCCCGGCGTCCAGGGTGAGCTCGTTGAAGCCCGTCACCTCGGCGTGCAGGGCCCAGTCGCCGCCGTCGGCCCGCACGGCCTCCCCGTCGGGCACGGGGCCTCCGTCGCCTCCGTCGGGCCCCGGGACGGACGGCGACGGCTCCTCGGTGACCGCCGCGGCCCCGGCCTCCTTCGCGGCGACCGGGGTGCCGGTCCAGCGTCCGCGCAGGGCGATGAGCACGCCCATGGCGATGGCGAGCAGCAGCAGCGACACCGAGGTGGCGGCCTCCGGCTTGTCCTGGAGCAGCAGGTACACCTGGAGGGGAAGCGTCTGGGTGGTGCCGGGCAGGTTGCCCGCGAAGGTGATGGTCGCGCCGAACTCGCCCAGCGCGCGGGCCCAGGTGAGGGCCGCCCCGGCGACCAGACCGGGCGCCACCATGGGCAGCGTCACGGTGAAGAACACCCGGACCGGCGGGGCGCCGAGGGAGGCGGCGGTTTCCTCGTAGCTCTGCTTGAGCCCGCCGAGCGCGCCCTCCAGGCTGATCACCAGGAAGGGCATCGCGACGAACGTCGCCGCGACGACGGCGCCGGAGGTGTGGAACGGCAGGGTGATGCCGAAGGTGCCCTCCAGCCAGGGGCCGAGGAGCCCGCGCCGCCCGAAGCCCAGCAGCAGGGCCACACCGCCGACGGTCGGCGGCAGCACCATCGGCAGCAGCACCAGCGAGCGGACCAGGGCCTTGCCCTTGAAGGGGACCCGGGCCAGCAGCCAGGCGAGCGGCACGCCCAGCAGCAGGGAGAGCCCCAGCGCCCACAGCGACACCACCAGCGACAGCCGCAGCGCCTCGACGACGCCGGGGCTGGTGAGGTGGGTACCGAGTTCGCCCCACTGCGTACGGGAGAGGATCCCGATCAGCGGGAGCAGCAGGAACGCGACGGCGAGCAGCGCGGGCAGCGCGAGCGCCAGGGGAGGCCGGGGGCGGATGCGGAGTCTGCTCATGGGGTTCCTGCTCGAAGCGGCGGCGGTGGGCACCGGGGGCGCGGAAGGAGGATACGGACGAGGGGGCTGCCCGTCCCCCCGGACCGGGCAGCCCCCTGGAACCTGTGGCGGGTTACGCCTTCTGGAAGCCGGCGTCCTGGAGGATCTTCTGCGCCTCCGGGGTGCTCAGCCAGGCCACGAACGCGGCCGCGGCCTCGCTGTTCTTGGACTGCTTGAGCGTGGCGGCCGGGTAGGAGGCCACGGCGTTCTGGTCGTCCGGGATGTCGACGGTGACGACCTTGTCGCCGGACTTCGCGGAGTCCGTCTTGTAGACGAGACCGGCGTCGGCCTCGCCCAGCTCGACCTTGGACAGGACCGCGCGGACGTTCGCCTCCTGGGAGACCGGCTTCACCTCGATCTTCTGGGCGTCGAGGATTTGCTTGGAGTAGCGGCCGACGGGGACCTCGGGAGCCGCCAGGACGACCTTGATCTTGGAGTCGGCGAGGTCCTTCAGCTCGTCGATCTTGAACGGGTTGCCCTTGCCCGCCGCGATGACGAGACGGTTCTTCGCGATGACGAGACGGTTCTTCGCGATGACGGTGGCGTCGTTGGTCTCGCCCTTGAGGCCGTCCATCGTCTTGGTGTCGGCGGTGACCAGGGCGTCGGCCGGGGCGCCCTGCTTGACCTGCGCGGCCAGCTCCTGCGAACCGGCGAAGGAGAAGGTGACCTTCGTCCCGGGGTGGGACTTCTGGTACGCCTCACCGGCGGTCTTGAAGACGTCGGTGAGGGAGGAGGCCGCGAGGACCGTGAGGTTCACGGCCTTGGGCGAGGCCGGGGCCGGGGCGGACGCGGAGCTCGCGGCGTCGTCCTTCTTCTCCGCGTCGCTGCCACAGGCGGACAGCGGGACGAGCAGGGCGGCGGTCAGCGCCGCGGCGGCGGCACGGCGGTTCAGGATCGCGGACATGGAAGGGCTCCTCGGTCGGGTCGGCGGCCGGCCGGGGGCCGGACCGCGTGGTGGTGACCCGCGCCGGTGACGGGCGGAGCGGGTGGGGACGGGCGGACGGGAAAGCGGTGCGGCTGCTGGATCGGGCGGATCGGGTGGTATCAGGCGCGGTCGATGTGCACGCTGGTGGACTTCACGCGGGCGGTGGCCTGCATGCCGACCTCCAGGCCCAGTTCCTCGACGGCCTCGCGGGTGAGCAGGGAGACCAGGCGGTGGGGACCGGCCTGGATCTCGACCTGGGCGGCCACGTCGCCGAGCTTGACGGCGGTGACGATCCCGGGGAACGCGTTGCGCGCGGAGGTGTAGGGCTCTCCGTCCTCGGCGTGGGCGCCCTGCCCCACCTCGACGGAGAAGGCCGCCAGGTCACGGCCGTTGATCAGGCGACGGCCGCCCTCGTCGCGATGGGTCGCGACCCGGCCTGCGTCGGCCCAGCGGCGCGCCGTGTCCGGGCTGACGCCCAGCAGACGTGCCGCCTGTCCGATGGTGTAGGACTGCATGGGCGACAAGGTAGGGGCAGTTCTGGCGCATTTGCAATTCGTTTGGGACGATCTCCATCGCAGATGCCATCCCCATTGTGTTATCCGCCAAAACTCATTCCGCTTTCCGGCCTTCCGGTCGCTAAAGTCTGGGCATGGCTGATGCAGACGTGAGGACGACGGGTTCGACGGATGCCGGTGGCACGGCGCGGGTGGACGCCTGGATCTGGTCGGTGCGCCTGACGAAGACCCGATCGGTCGCCGCCACCGCCTGCCGGGCGGGCCACGTCAAGGTCAACGGGGAGCGCGCGAAGCCCGCGCAGAGCGTGCGCGCGGGGGACGAGGTACGGCTCTTCCACGCGGGGCGCGAGCGGATCGTGGTGGTCCGCAGGCCCGTGACCAAGAGGGTCGGGGCACCCGTCGCGGCGGAGTGCTTCATCGACAACAGCCCGCCGCCGCCCACCCCGGTGGAGGCGGCCGTGGTCGGCATCCGCGACCGCGGCGCGGGCCGCCCCACGAAGCGCGAACGCCGCGAGATCGAAATCCTGCGCGGCCGCCCGTAGCCTCCGGCGGAGACCGGGCGGGGCCGGCCGCGACGCCCCTCCGCCCTACCGGGCCCACGGACCCACCGCCGTGCCCTACGGATCCACCCAGGCCTCGCCGTGCCCTGCCGGGCCTCATGGGCCCGCCACCGTGTCGTGCGGGGGTCCGGGCCGCGCGGGTCGCCGCCGTGCCCTGCCGGGCAGGGCCGCGTCGGGCCGGGCCGCGCAGGGGCGCCGGGCGGCCCGGGGTGGGCGGGTCGGTTGTGGTCGGGCCGCGTGGAGGCCGGGTTTGGTGGGGGCGGCCGGCGCCGGTGGGGGTGCCCGGTCCGGGTCAGGCCTTGCGGTAGTCGTACGCTTCCGCGGCGGCCGCCGCCACCGCGTCCAGGGGGGCGCCCGCGGAGGCGGCCACCACCGCCGCCACCGCCCCCTCCAGGAAGGGGGCGTCCACCAGCCGGGATCCGGCGGGCAGTTCCTCGTCCTCCAGCAGGGCCTTGACCGTCAGCACGGAGCTGCCCAGGTCCGTGAGGAGCGCCACCCCCGCCCCCCGGTCCACCGACGCCGCGGCCGCCAGGACCAGCTCCGCGCTCGTGCCCAGCCCGCCGTCGACGGTGCCGCCCGCCGGGGCCACCGGCGCCACCGCTCCGCCCGCGGCCAGCCCCCGGGCCAGCTCCGCCACCGACTCCGCGACCGCGGCGCTGTGGGAGACCAGCACGATCCCGACCACCGGCCCGGCGCTCATGCCGCACCACCCGCGGCATCGGCCAGCGCGCGCAGCAGCAGCGCCGACGAGGTGGCCCCCGGGTCCTGGTGCCCGATGCTGCGCTCCCCGAGGTAACTGGCCCGGCCCTTGCGCGCGAGCATCGGGGTGGTCGCCACCGCACCGGCATCGGCCGCGTCCGCGGCATCGGCGTAGGAGGTGGCGAGCGCCGCGACCCCCGGTACCAGCGCGTCCAGCATGGTCTTGTCGCCCGGTGCCGCGCCGCCCAGCCGGGCCACCGCGTCCACCCCCGCGTCCAGCGCCTCCCGCACCTGCTCGTCGGAGACCTCCGCGGCCTCCCCGAGCTCCTTGCCCGTGCGCCGCAGCAGCGTTCCGTACAGCGGACCGGAGGCGCCGCCGACGGTGGAGATCAGCGTCCGCCCGGCCAGTTGCAGCAGGGCGCCCGGCGGGGCCGACGCGTCGGCCCCGGCCAGTGCGGCGCGGACGGCGACGAACCCCCGCAGCAGGTTGCTCCCGTGGTCGGCGTCCCCGATGGGGGAGTCCAGCTCCGTCAGCCGGTCCGCCTCCCGTTCCACGGCCGCCGCGGCGGCGTCCAACCAGCGTCGGAAGAAGTCTGCGTCACGCACCGGATCTCCTCGTCTCGCACCCGCTCGGACGGTCCCACCGCCACCCTACGGTCACCCGCGTCTCAGCGGCCCCAGCGCAGGGCGGCGGTCTGCACCGGCGCGTCCCACAGGCGCAGCAGCTCGTCGTCGGCCCGGCACAGGGTCACCGAACAGCCGGCCATGTCCAGGGAGGTCACGTAGTTGCCGACGAGGGACCGCGCCACCGGTACGCCGCGCGCCTCCAGCACCCGGGCCACCTCGGCGTGGAACCCGTACAGCTCCAGCAGCGGGGTCGCCCCCATGCCGTTGACCAGGGCCAGTACCGGCGCGTCCGCCGGGCCCGACCGCGCCAGGTCCTCCAGTACGGCGCCCACCGCGAACTCCGCGATCTCGCGGGAGGTCATCATCGCCCGCCGCTCCCGCCCGGGCTCGCCGTGGATGCCGATGCCCAACTCCAGCTCCCCGTCCGGGAGGTCGAAGGTGGGGCTGCCCTTGGCGGGGGTGGTGCAGGCGCTGAGCGCCACACCGAAGCTGCGCGAGGACTCGTTGACCTGACGGGCGATCGCCGCGACCCGGTCCAGGGGGGCTCCCTCCTCGGCGGCCGCTCCGGCGATCTTCTCGACGAACAGGGTGCCGCCGGTGCCGCGCCGGCCCGCCGTGTAGAGACTGTCGGTGACGGCCACGTCATCGTTGACCAGGACCTGTTCCACCCGCAGCCCGTCGTCCTCGGCCAGCTCCGCGGCCATCTGGAAGTTGAGCACGTCGCCGGTGTAGTTCTTCACGACGAACAGCACGCCCTGCCCGGAGTCGACGGCGCCGGCCGCGCGCAGCATCTGGTCCGGCACCGGCGAGGTGAAGACCTCCCCGGGGCAGGCGGCCGACAGCATCCCGTACCCGACGAAGCCGCCGTGCAGGGGTTCGTGCCCGGAGCCGCCGCCGGACACCAGTCCGACCCGGCCGCCCTCGCGGGCGTCGCGGCGCACCACGAGCCGGTTCTCGACGTCCACGTCCAGGTCCGGATGTGCGGCCGCCATGCCGCGCAGCGCGTCCGCGACCACCGTGTCCGCGGTGTTGATCAGCATCCTCATGGTTCTCTCCCGGTGAGGTCGACGGTGTTCTCCACGACCGCCCAGCCCTTGCCGCCGTCGGGGGCGGCGACCTCGATCAGGTGGTGGTCGAGGTGGCCCGTGATCATGACTGCCATGAGGGAGAGGTACTCGCGCTGCAGGTCGGGGGCGAGTCCGTGGTCCCCCGGCACCTCCAGTACGGTCCGGTCGCCTTCCTCCAGCAGTGCGCAGGTGGACTGGACCGCGCGGACGAGGACCTCGAACCGCTCCCCGTCGAGGCGGTCCCGCACGTCCTCCAGGTAGGTTCCCAGGACGTCGGCCTCCCGGTCGTCGTCCCGGTCCGGCGGTCGGTATCCGCTCACCATGCCACCTCTCCCGGACGGCCGTGTCCACTCGAAGTGTAGGCCGCGGGCCCCGTCCGACGCCGGGTATGCCGTTCGCATATTCCGCACGAATACACTTTCGGTATTTTCCGGATGAATTCATCTTCTCCTCTCGTCCTACATTGACAGTGCGCTGCGGCCTGCGAGTTAATTAGTTCAACGGTGGCCTGATGTGGTCGTGTGTCGGCGGGATCTGGTCGCTCCATGACCGGTTCATTTCGGCAGCCACAGCCGGCCGTCGCGACAATGCCGCAGCAGGAGGGGTGTCTTCACACGATCGTGACCGTCACGGTCGTTCACGTGAGCGGGTATTGGCGAATCGGACTCTTTCATGGGGGGATCAATGACCCAGCTCAACTCTTTCTCTGTTCCCGATTTTCACCTTCCCTTCGGGAATTCCAAACATCCGCTGGCCGCCCGTGCCAACGCCGAGGCCGCCACGTGGGCGGTGCGGCACGAACTCGTCACCGATGCCGTGGACCAATTCGCGGGCATCGGGTTCGGTCATCTCGCGGGCCGGGTGAGCGGTGACGTGCCGTACGAAACGGTCGTCCTGCTCGCGGAGTGGATGGCGTGGTCGTTCGTCCTGGACGACCAGCACGACCACCTCATCAGGACGGGTGAGGTCGCCGCCTGGCGGCCGGTGGCCGAAGCGATCACCGAGCACCTGGCGACGGGATCGGCCGGTGGATCGGGGGCCCGCCGCAACCCGCTGGTGAAGGGGTTCGTCGACGTGTGCGACCGGATCCTCGACGGCATGCCCGAGGGGCCCGCGGCCCGCTACCGGGCCCATGTCCCGCTCATGCTGGACTCCTTGGACCAGGAGGCCGGCAACCGCGGGGGCGAAGGCCGTCCGACCGTCCGGGACTACATCCTGATGCGCCGTCACAGCTCGCAGATACTGCCGATGATGGACATGGTGGAGGCGGGCCTCGGCCTGGACGTGCCGCAGCGCATCCACGACCTGCCCGAGTTCAAGGCGCTCGTGGCGAGCGCCCTGGACGTCATCTCCTGGGGCAACGACGTGTTCTCCCTCCCCAAGGAGCACTCCTGCGGGGACAACAACAACCTCGTCTCCCTCATCTCCTCGTGGGAGGGCTGCTCGCTCGCCACGGCGGTGCGGGCGGTCGAGGGCCGGATCCAGGACCGGATCGAGGAGTACCTCGCGGGCGAGAGGCTGCTGACGGAGACCCTGGACGCCCGCGGCGAGACCGATCCGCAGGTGCGCGCCGCGGTCTCCCGGATCGTGCGCAGCTACGAGGACTGGATCATCGGCGCCGATCTGTGGCAGCGTTACGAGTGCACGCGGTACAGCGACGAACGGTTCGCGGCCGGGCTGGAGTCGGCGTACACCCGCCCCGGCCTGGTTTCGGTGGCATGACAGGGAGTCGGTCCATGGCACAGGCGGAGCAGCCCGGCTCTGTGGTCCCCGCGCCCGTGGCCCCGGGGCGGTTACCGCTCCTGGGCCACGCGGTGCAGCTGTGGCGGCGTCCGATCGCCTTCCTGGAGTCCTTGCGGGAGCACGGTGAGGTCGTGCGCCTCGACATCGGCACCTGGCCCGTGCACGTCCTCACGAGCCCGGAGCACGTCCACGACGTACTCGTCCAGCAGGCGCAGCGGTTCGGGCGGGGCCGGGTCTTCGAGCGGCTGCGCCCGATGTTCGGCAACGGCATCGTCACCACCGACGGGGACTTCCACCGCAAACAGCGCCGGATGATGCAGCCGGCCTTCCACCGCGGCCACATCACCGAGTACGCCGAGGTGATGGGCCGCCAGGCCACGGCGATGTCCTCGTCGTGGACCTCCGGCCGCGAGGTCTCGATGGTCACCGAGACCCGCCGCTACGCGCTCTCCTCGGTCGCCGAGATGATCTTCTCGGGAGACCTGAGCCGGCCCGCCGTGGAGGAGGTGCACCGCTCGCTGCCCATCGTCCTGGAGGGCATGCTCATACGCGCGGTCATGCCCAAGTCGCTGGACCGGCTGCCCATTCCGCTCAACCGCAGGTTCGACGCCGCCGCCGCGCGGCTGCGCGCGATCATCGACCAGGTGATCGCGACCTACGGTTCCGACGGCGAGGAGCGGCACGACCTGCTGTCCCTGCTGCTGTCGAGCGTGGACGCCGAGACGGGCGCGGGGATGTCTCCCGAGCAGGTGCGCGACGAGGTGATCGCCATCATGTTCGCCGGTACGGAGACCTCGGCGACCACCCTGGCCTGGACCTTCCACGAACTCGGCCGGCACCCCGAGGTGCAGGAGCGGCTCCAGGCGGAGGTCGACGAGGTGGTGGGCGAGGGCCCGGTCCGCGCCGAGGACCTGGCACGGCTGACGTACGCGCACGACGTGTTCCAGGAGGCGCTGCGCCTGCACTCGCCGCTGCTGTTCACCCGGCGCGCCCTCGCCCCGCTGACGCTCGGCGGCTTCGCGATCCCGGCCGGGGCCGAACTGGCCTACAGTCCGTACGCGTTGCACCGCGACCCCGAGCTCTTCCCCGACCCCACGGTCTTCGATCCGGACCGCTGGCGCCGGGACGCGGGGGAGCGGTCGCGCGACCACCGGTACGTCCCGTTCGGGGCCGGCCAGCACAAGTGCATCGGCGACACGTTCGCGGTGGCGGAGATCCTGACGGCCCTGGCCACCGTGTCCTCACGCTGGCACCTGACCCCGGCCCCGGGCGTCACGGTGCGTGAGGTTCCGGCGGGCATTCCCCAGCCGAGTGAACTTCCGATGATTCCGATAGCCCGACGCTGACGAAATCCGATCGTTCTTGATCGATTCTAGGCGGATTTACGTCAAAACCGAGTATCACACCGCAATGAAGCCGAGTGATGGTACAGCATTGTTCCCGTAAGAGTGGCGAGATGCCTCAATATTAACTTTAAGCAGCAACATCTCGCCCCCGGGGTCGTACACTCGGCCGCACGCGCAGGAGGGGGCAGGAATGTCACATGTCACGGAACCGAGAGGGTGGGCCCCCGCGCCCCTCCTCGAACGGGAATCCGAAATTCTGGCGATCCATCGCGCGGTGGACGAACTCTTCGGTGTCTCGGACACGGGTTCGCCCACCCGCCGCGGAGGCGTGCTGACCTTCGCGGGGTCGGGCGGCATAGGCAAGACCACCCTGCTCGGCGAGGCCCGCCGGCACGCGGCCGACCGCGGCTGCACCGTGCTCTTCGCACGCGGCGGCGAGCAGGAGAAGCAGGTCCCGTTCCACGTCATGCGCCAGCTGATCCAGCCCACGTTCGCCGCCCTGAGCGAGCAGGAGCGGCGCGACGTCCTCGGCAGCTGGCACGGCATCGTCGCCCCGGCACTCGGCCTGACGGCCTCCGCCAAGGGCCGCACCGCACCCGACCCGCAAGGCGTCCGGGACGGCCTGGACTGGGTCGTCACGCATTTAGCGGTACGCAGCGGCGCGCCCGTCGTCCTGATCCTCGACGACGCGCACTGGGCCGACGCCGAATCCCTGGCGTGGCTGGCCGCCTTCGCGGCGCGGGCCGAGGAACTGGCCATGCTGATCATGGTGGCCTGCAGGCCCGACGAGATCCCGTCGGACGCCGCCCCGCTGCGCGCCCTGATGGGCCGCCAGGGGACCCGCCCGCACGAACTGGCCCCGCTCACCACGAGCGCCGTGGCCCGCATCGTGCGCGAGGCCCTGGGCGACAGCGCCGACGACGTGTTCTGCCGGGAATGCTGGGCGATCACCGGCGGCAACCCCTTCGAAGTCGTCGAACTGGGCATGAAGGGCCGCGACCGCGGTCTCAAACCGCACCAGGACAACATCCCCCAGCTGCGCGACCTGGCCTCCGCCGTCAAGGGCAGCGGCCTGATCGAGCGCCTCGAACAGCTCGGCCCCTCCACCGTCCGGCTGGCCTGGGCCGCCGCCGTCCTCGGCAACGCGGTCCCGATCGGCATCGTCGGGGGAGTCGCGGCGCTCGGCGACGCACAGGCCGCCGACGCCATCGACCAGCTGCACAACGCGCGCATCCTCACCGTCCTGACCAGCGTGCAGCGCAAGGAGGTCGTGGAGTTCTTCCACCCCCTCATCGCCACCGCCGTCTACCGCTCGATCCCGCCCGGCGTGCGCGTCGGCATGCACGGGATGGCCGCGCAGGCCCTGGTCGACGACGGGCACGGTCCCACCGCCGCGGCCCGCCACCTGCTGGAGATGCACCCCGAGGGCGACCCCTGGGTGGTGCAGCAGCTGCGCCGGGCCGCGCGCGAGAGCTTCTCCGCCGGAGCGCCCGACGCCGCGCGGCGCTACCTGGCGCGGGCACTGCGCAAACCGCCCGAGGCCGAACACCGGGCCGAGGTGCTCTTCGAACTCGGCTCCGCCAACCTCCTGCACGACCCGGTGACCACCATCAACCAGCTCAGGACGGCACTGGAGGAACCCAGTACCGCGCCGGAGCTCCGCGAGGCGATCACCTACCGGCTCGCCCAGGCCCTCGGCCACACCGGGCAGCTGGCGCAGGCCGCCGAACTCCTCGCCGAGGAGGCCCGCCACGCGACGAACTCCCGCACCCGGCTGCGCATGCAGGCCGAACAGTTCAAGTGGAACTCCGTCCGCGTCGACGAGGAGAACTCCCCGGCCCGGTCCCGGCTGCTCTCCCAGTTCGCCAAGCGGATCGTCGGCCGGGGCCTGGCCGAGCGGCACATCCTGGGCCTGCGCGCCTGGGACGCCGCACTGCGCGGCGAACCCGTGGGCACCGCCCTGGAGTACGCGGAGCAGGCGCTCGACGGAGGCATGAGCTGGATCGACCAGGACTTCGGTTTCGAGGTCCCGGCCGTCGTGGCCCTCACCCTCATGTACTGCGACCAGCCGGGCCGCGCCGAGGAGCTCTTCAACACCGCCATCATGGAGTTCGAGGCGAAGGGCTGGCGCGGCGCCCACCTGTCGTTCGTCTACACTCTGCTCGGCTACATCCGGTACCGGCGCGGACGCCTCGCGGAGGCCGAGGACTTCGTCCGCAACGGCCTGCAGATCGCCGACCGCATCGGGCACGACATCCCGGCCCAGTGGTACGCGATCGGCACCCTCATCGAGACGCTGCTCGCCCGTGGGAACGTCGCCGAGGCCCGGCAGGTCGCCCGGACCTACAAGCTCGCCGACGGAGGATTCCCCAAGGCGGTCGTCTACCCCGATCCGCAAGCCGTGTGGGGCAAGCTGCTCCTGGCCCAGGGCCGCATCGAGGAGGCCGAACACCACCTCTCCACCGCAGGGAAGCGGCTCGACCTGCGCGGCACGCGGAACCCGTCGTGGAGCCCCTGGCAGCTCGACCTGGCCCTCGCCCAGGTCACCCACGACACCGAACTGGCCGCCGCCACGGCGGCCGAAGCGGTCGTGCGCGCCCGCGCGTTCGGAGCCTCCAGCGTGATCGGCCACGCCCTGCGCGTCGCGGCGGCGGCAGCCGAGCCCGCCCGGGCCGCCCTCCTGCTCAAGGAGGCCGTGGACCACCTCGACCAGTCCCCGGCCGCCGCCGAACTGGCGCACGCGCTGATCGACCACGGGACGGCCCTGCACACCCTGGGCGACCCGCACCAGGCGGCGCAGCAGCTCTACCGGGGCATGGAAACCGCCGCCGCCTGCGGTGCGGACGCCCTGGTGGACCGGGCCCGCGCCCAGATCGCCTCGGCCGGGCTGCGTCCGCGCCGCCTGTCCTCCTCCGAGCAGGAGAGCCTGACGGTCGCCGAGCTCGCGGCGGCGCGCCACGCCGCCCGGGGCCTCGACAACGCGGCGATCGCCAAGGAACTGCGCATCGACTCCCGGACGGTCGCGGCACGGCTGTCCGCGGCCTTCACCAAACTGGGCACCGACCGGCTCGGCCTGGGCCGGGCCCTCGGGGACTGAGCGGGGGCCGGGACCCCGGCCACGAGGGGTGCGGGCCGCCGCGACACGCGCGCGGCGGCCCGCAGCCCCCACCGGCGCTCAGTAGCCGTACACGCTCAGCTCGGTGATGGACGCGAAGACGTGCTCCCACAACTCCTGCGCCGGGCCGGGTTCCAGGGCGGCCGGTTCCAGGACGGCGACCTCCTCGTGGAAGTCCCCGGTGCCGTCCTCGCACGGGTACGGGTCCCAGCAGGCCCCCATGTACCGGCGGACGGCCTCCAGCAGCCTGACGAAGGTCTCCGCGTCCCGGGCGA
The DNA here is from genome assembly GCF_002803845.1 of Streptomyces lavendulae subsp. lavendulae. Taxonomy (GTDB): domain Bacteria; phylum Actinomycetota; class Actinomycetes; order Streptomycetales; family Streptomycetaceae; genus Streptomyces; species Streptomyces lavendulae. The sequence continues at coordinate 7,276,900 of NZ_CP024985.1, forward strand.
GGACGAACGGTTCCTCCTCGTTGCGGGAGACGAGGACCTCGCCCGTCCCCGTGTCGAGGAGCACCCGGCCCTCGTCCCCGTACGCCAGCTCGAAGGAGCCCAGGCACAGCGTGCCCTCCGGGTCCTCCGGGGTCCGTACGGGGCCCTCGTCCCCGAAATCCAGCTCGAAGGAGGTCACCCCCGCGCCCCAGTGACGGGGCACGCCCACGCGGGTCAGCAGCTCCCGCGTCGGGGCGTGCTTCAGGGTGGCGGGCAGCGCGGACTCCGCCAGGCGCTGCACCTGCCCGGCGCCGAAGACCCCCTCCAGCCGGGCCGTGTCCAGCGGGGTGTCGGCCGGCGCCGGGTCCAGGAACCACGGCTCGCCGTCCCCGTCGTCATCGGTGCCGGCCCCGCCGGCGGGCCAGTCGGCCACCGCCGGGTTGCGCTCGGCGACCAGCACGCCGCGCGCCTCGGCGAGCAGGAACCGGCCCCCGCCGAGTGCGACGGGCTCCTCCCAGGTCCCGGGACACCGCAGTGCCCAGGCCTCCTCGTCCCCGTCGAAGAGGAACGGCCCCTCCTCCTCGGCCTCCCCGGCCCGGGGCTCGTACGACCCCTCGGCCGGAGCCGGGCACGGCGTACCGGTGGCCAGGTCGAACCAGCGGTCGGCGGTCCAGATCGACCACACCTTGAGCAGCGGCCCGGCCCCGGTGCCCCGCGCGTCGTCGAAGACCTCGGCGCTGCTGTCCCCGCTGAGGTTCGGCTCGGCCCGGTGCGCGCCGACCGGACGCCACCAGGCCCACACCGTCCGCCACGGCATCCCGGGCTCGGCGGCCGCGACCCCGTCGGCGTAGGCGTCGCGGCCCAGCACCTTCGCCGCACAGTGCAGCCACGACGCGAACTCGGCGCGTGAGACCTCCCCGCGCCCGAACACAGCCTCGGCCTGGGTGAACACCTCGCGCCCCACCCCGCCGGCCGATCCGGCGAGGGCGCGGGCGCGGTCGGGACCGGCCTCCAGCAGGGCTGCCGGGGAGGCGAAGGGGGAGCCGGCGGAATCCGGGGACACAACGTCATCAAGATCGTCACGAAGCATGGGGGCCATGGTGCCACCGGCCACCGACAGCACTGCGCCGGGTGCCGCCCCGTCCCCGGCGCCCCGGCCGACGTCAATCGGGAACGAGATTTCACTCGAAGGGCGGACGGTCCAATCCGCCGGACCGGTGGCCCCGAAGACCCGTTGTGAGGATCAACCGCAGCACCTTCGCCCGCACCGCCCCGGCGGCGCTCGGCGGCCTGCTCTCCGGCTACGCGGCCCTGGCGGTCGCCGAGCTGGTCTCGGCCGCGGTGCGCCCCGAGGCGGGGCCCGTCACAGCGGTGGGCGGGGCGGCCATCGACCGCACGCCGCCCGCCCTGAAGGACTGGGCGATCCGGCACTTCGGCACCGACGACAAACTGGTCCTCCAGCTCGGGATCCTGGCCGTCCTCGGCCTCCTCGCCGCCGCCCTGGGCATCCTCGCGCTCCGCCACCGGCGCACCGGCGCGGCCGGCGTGCTGCTCTTCGGAGCGGTCGGCGGAGCGGCCGCCCTGACCCGCCCCGACTCCACCGGCCCGGCCGACGTCCTGCCCTCGCTGGCGGGCGCGCTGGCCGGAGCGGGGCTGCTGTACCTCCTGACCGGACTGCTGACCGCCCCGCGAACGGCGCCCGCCCCGGGCGGCGGCACCGGCTGGAACCGCAGGGGCTTCCTGGCCGCCGCCGGGGCCGCCGCACTGACCGCCACGGCGGCCGGCGCCCTGGGGCGCCGCCTCGGGGCCTCGCGGGGCCGGGACGCGGCCGCCACCCGGGACGCCGTACGGCTGCCCGCACCCGCCTCGCCCGCCGCGCCGCTGCCCCGGGCAGCCTCCCTCCGCGTTCCCGGGATCAGCCCCTTCACCACCCCGAACGCCGACTTCTACCGGGTCGACACCGCCCTGGTGGTCCCCCGGTTGTCCGCCGACACCTGGCGGCTGCGCATTCACGGCCGGGGAGTGTCCCGGCCCCGCACCTACACCTACGCCGACCTGCTCGGCCGGGACCTGATCGAACGGGACGTCACCCTGACCTGCGTCTCCAACGAGGTCGGCGGCCCCTACGTCGGCACCGCCCGCTGGCTCGGCGTCCCCCTCGCCGGACTGCTCCGCGAGGCCGGGGTGCGGCCCCCGTCCGAGGGCGGCCCGGCCGACCAGCTGGTGGCCCGGTCCACCGACGGCATGACCCTGGGCAGCCCCGTCGAGGAGGTCATGGACGGCCGGGACGCCCTGCTGGCCGTCGGCATGAACGGCGAGCCGCTGCCCTTCGCGCACGGCTTCCCCGTACGGATGCTCGTACCGGGCCTCTACGGATACGTGTCCGCCTGCAAGTGGATCCAGGACATCGAGCTCACCACCTTCGACGCCTACGACCCGTACTGGGTCAAGCGGAAGTGGGCCCGCAGGGCCCCCGTCAAGACGCAGGCGCGCATCGACACGCCCAAGCCCTTCGCACGGCTGGGCGCCGGCCCGGTCACCGTCGCCGGGGTGGCCTGGGCGCAGCACCGCGGCATCGACCGGGTGGAGGTGCGCGTCGACGAGGGCCCCTGGGAGCAGGCCGACCTCGCGGCCGAGGACAGCGCCGACACCTGGCGGCAGTGGTCCTACCCCTGGCGGGCCGCTCCGGGCGGCCACACCCTCACCGTCCGCGCCACCGACCGGACCGGAACCGTCCAGACCGAGGAGCGCACCCGGACCGTCCCGGACGGTGCGAGCGGCCGGCACTCGGTGGTGGTCAGCGTGGACTGAATCCCCCCTCCAGCTCCCCCCACGACCCCTCCAGCCCCCCCCCACGACCCTTCCAGCCTCCCCACGACCCTTCCAGACCTCCGCTCCGGCGGCAGACCTCCCAAGGAGAACCCCCGTCATGAACACCCCCCGTTTCCGCCGTACCGCCGTCGCCGTGGCCGCCGCCGCGGTCCTGCCCTTCGCCCTGGCCGCCTGCTCCTCCGACTCCGGCTCCGACACCGCGTCCGGCAGTCAGGCGGCGGCCGCCGGGACCACCCCGAGCAGTGCGGGATCGATGCCCGCGGCCGCGATGGACCAGCCCTTCGGCCCGGCCTGTGCCGGTGTGCCCAAGGAGGGCGCGGGCAGCTTCGACGGCATGGCCAAGGACCCCGTGGCCACCGCCGCCTCCAACAACCCGGCGCTGTCCACGCTGGTCACGGCCGTCAAGAAGGCGGGGCTGGTGGACACCCTGAACAACGCAAAGGGCATCACGGTGTTCGCCCCGACCAACGACGCCTTCGCGAAGATCCCGAAGGCCGACCTGGACAAGGTGCTGGCCGACAAGGCCACGCTGACCAAGATCCTCACGTACCACGTGGTGGGCCAGTCGATCACTCCCAAGCAGCTGGAGAACGGCTCCTTCGACACCCTGGAGAAGGGAAAGATCACGACGGCCGGCTCGGACGGCTCGTACAAGGTCAACGACACCTCGAACGTGGTCTGCGGCAACGTCCCGACCGCGAACGCCACGGTCTACATCGTCGACACCGTCCTGATGCCGAAGTAGCGCCCCGGCCCAGCGCCGCGCGCGCCGTCCGGCGGCGCCGCGGTCCATGGACGGACGCCGTGCGGCCCCGGGGAATGGGCCGTGCGGCGTCCTCGGCGCCCGCGATGGCGGGCGCCCCGCGCCGTCAGGCGGCCCGGTCGGAGGGCCTCCTGGCGGCGGCGGCCGAGGCGGCCGCCTGGAGGGAGCGCAGCGCCAGCAACAGGATGCCGATGTCGTCGAGGTACACCGGGTCCGGAACCAGGTCCACGGGCGACAGGGTGTAGGCGACGGCCACCCAGAACAGCGCCTTGTCGCGCAGCGGGATCCCCGCGTCCAGCAGCAGCCGGCGCGCCGCGAAGACCCGGACCAGCAGCACGCCCGCCGCGACCGCCAGCCCGAGGGCGAGGACCGCGGCGAGGATCACCCAGGCATTTCCGTCCATGAGGGACTTCTACCCGTCAGGCGCCCTGTTCGCGCAGCCGGCGGCTGACCTCGCCGAGACCGGCGGCCAGCGCGTCGAGCTGCTCGGGGGTCAGGACGTCTACGAGGATCTCCCGGACGGTGGTCACGTGCCCGGGGGCGGCCGCCTCCAGCCGGGCCAGACCCGCCTCGGTGAGCACCGCGAAGACCCCGCGGACGTCGGAGGGGCAGCTGCGGCGGCGGACCAGACCGGCCTTCTCCATCTGGGTGACCTGGTAGGTCAGACCGCTCTTGGAGTTGATCAGGCCGTTGGCCAGTTCGGTCATGCGCAGCTCGTGGTCGGGTGCCGCGGCGAGCCGCACGAGGATCTCGTACTGCGGATGGGAGAGGCCGGAGTCGTCCTTGAGCTGTTGGTCGAGGCGCCGGTTCACCAGGGCGGAGGCGGCCAGGAAGCCGTTCCAGGCCCGCATCTCGCGGTCGTCCAGCCATCTCGTCTCAGCCATGGGGCCAGCCTACACGGGTTGTTCCAATTTGAATCAATGGTTAGGGTCGGGGTGTCGGTTCGAATTTGAACAACTCCCCTCGGACCGTACCGACCGGAAGGAACCTCCCCATGACCAGCGCCTCCGCCACCGCGACGAAGGCCCGGGCCACGGCACCGGCCGTGCAGGACGCCCCCACCGCCCCCACCGCCACCAGCACCGCCCACGACGCCGGACTGCTGCTCCTGCGCGTGGTCCTCGGCCTGACGGTCGCCGCCCACGGAGTGCAGAAGCTCTTCGGCTGGTTCGACGGCGGCGGCATCACCGGCACCGGCCATTTCTTCACCGCCAGCGGCTACCCGGCCGGGGAGACCATGGCCGTCGTCGCCGGCCTGACCGAGACCCTGGGCGGACTCGCCCTCGCCGTCGGCCTCCTCACCCCGCTCGCCGGCGCCGCGGTGCTCGGCACGATGATCAACGCCGCCGCCGTCCACGGCCCCGGAGCCTTCTTCGCCCCCAAGGGCATGGAGTACGAGCTCCTCCTCGCCGTGGCCGCCGCCGCCCTCACCCTCTCCGGCCCGGGCCGCTTCGCCGTCGACCGGCTGCTGCCCGTTCCCGCGCTGCGCAACCACCGGCTGGCCCTCGGTGCCCAGGCCCTGGCCCTCGGAGTGGTCCTCGCGGCCGTGACGCTCCTCGTGCGCAGCTAGTCCGGGCCCTTTCGCCCGCGGCGGGCGGGTCCCTCCCCCGGAGGGATCCGTCCGGGCACCCTGATTGGCTCCGGGCAATCGGGGGAACAGCGGAGAAATGACACAACCCATCGAAGACTACGCACTCATCGGCGACCTGATGACCAGCGGTCTGGTCGGCCGCGACGGGTCCATCGACTGGCTGTGCCTGCCCCGCTTCGACTCCGCCGCCTGCTTCGCCGCCCTCCTCGGCGAAGTGGACAACGGCCACTGGCGCATCGCCCCGAAGAGCGCCGCCGACGGCGAGCGCTGCACCCGCCGGGCGTACGTGGACGGCTCGCTGGTCCTGGAATCCCACTGGGAGACCGAGGACGGCACCGTCAAGGTCACCGACTTCATGCCGCAACGGGACGCCGCGCCCGAGGTGATGCGCATCGTGGAGGGGATCACCGGCCAGGTGGCCGTCCGCAGCACCCTGCGGCTGCGCTTCGACTACGGCCACGTGGTCCCCTGGGTACGGCGCAGCGACGGCGACCGGGTCGCCGTGGCCGGACCCGACTCGGTGTGGTTCCGCAGCGACCCGCCGGTCCACACCTGGGGCGAGGACAAGAGCACCCGCTCGGAGTTCACCGTCGGCCCCGGAGACCGGGTCGCCTTCGTGCTCACCTGGCACGCCTCGCACGAACCGCGCCCCGAGCAGACCGACCCGTACGAGGCGCTCCAGCAGAGCCTCGCCGACTGGCAGGAGTGGTCCGGGCGCTGCCTCTACCGCGGGCCCTACCGGGAGGCGGTCGTCCGCTCCCTGATCACCCTCAAGGGCCTCACCTACGCCCCCACCGGCGGAATCGTCGCGGCGGCCACCACCTCGCTGCCCGAGGAACTCGGCGGCGTCCGCAACTGGGACTACCGCTACTGCTGGCTGCGCGACTCCACCCTCACCCTCGGCACCCTCCTGTCCACCGGCTACCTCGACGAGGCCGGCGCCTGGCGCCGCTGGCTGCTGAGGGCCGTCGCCGGCGACCCGGCCGACCTCCAGATCATGTACGGCCTCGCGGGCGAGCGCCGGATCCCCGAGAGCGACCTGGCCTGGCTGCGCGGATACGGCGGCTCCGCGCCCGTCCGCGTCGGGAACGCCGCCGTGGACCAGCTCCAGCTCGACGTGTACGGAGAGGTCCTGGACTCGCTGCACCTCGCGCGGACCACCGGTCTCGCCAAGGAACGGCACGCCTGGAAGATCCAGCTCGCCCTCCTCGACTTCCTGGAGCGCAACTGGCACCGCCCCGACGAGGGGCTGTGGGAGGTGCGCGGCCCGCGCCGCCACTTCGTGCACTCCAAGGTGATGGCCTGGGTCGCCGCCGACCGGGCCGTGCAGGCCCTGGAGGGGGACCCGACCATGCCCGGGGACGTGGAGCGCTGGCGGACCATGCGCGACGAGGTCCACCGCGACGTCTGCGAGCACGGGTTCGACGCCGAGCGGGGCACCTTCACCCAGTACTACGGCTCGCGCGAGCTGGACGCCGCCACCCTCCTCATCCCCCGGGTCGGCTTCCTGCCGCCCCACGACCCGCGCGTCATCGGCACCGTCGACGCGGTCCGCGCGGAACTGGGCCGCAGCGGTCTGGTCCGCCGCTACTCCACCGAGGGCCCCTCGGTGGACGGGCTGCCCGGGGACGAGGGAGCCTTCCTCGCCTGCTCGTTCTGGCTGGCGGACGCGCTGCACCTGACCGGCCGGGAGAAGGAGGCGCGCACCCTCTTCGAACGGCTGCTGGACGTGCGCAACGACGTGGGACTGCTGGCCGAGGAGTACGACCCGATCGCCGGACGCCAGCTCGGCAACTTCCCGCAGGCCTTCAGCCACGTCGGCCTGGTGAACACCGCCCTCACCCTGTCCGGGGAGGGCACCACGACCGGCTGAGCGTGCTCCGAACCCCGCGCCCGCGCGAACGCCCCCGGGGCCGTCGCGCGTCGCGACGGCCCCGGGGGCGTGGAGGGGGCGGGCCGGGGGATCAGTCCTCCAGGCCCTCCTCGGTCTCCGGGATGCTCACCAGCCAGCGCGAGTCCTTGCGCGGCCGCAGGTACAGGGCCCAGTACAGGGTGGCCACCGCGGTGATGCCACCGGTCCACAGCAGGTACTGGGTCTCCTGCTGGGTCAGGATGTACGCGAGGACGAGGATCAGCGCGATCGGCACCGCCGGCCACAGCGGCATCCGCCAGGCGGACGCCTGTCCGTGCGCCCCGCGCCGGCTGAACAGCGCGGCCACCGCGACCAGCAGGTACATGCCGGTCACCGAGACGCCGGTGACCCCGTAGAGGGTGTCCAGGTTCACGAAGCACATCGCGGCGCCGGGCAGGCCCACCAGCAGGGTGGCCACCCACGGGGAGCCGAAGCGGCCCAGGCGGGCCAGACCGCGGTTGACCGGCTCGGGCCAGGCCTTGTCACGGGCGGAGGCGAACAGCACCCGGGAGTTCTGGATGACCATGACGATGCCGGCGTTGATGATCGCCAGGGCCACGCACAGGCTGACGAAGGTGCCGACCGCCGAGTTCGACCAGGCCGTCACCATCGCGCCGAGGTCGCCGCCGGCCAGGGCGTCCAGGTCCGGGGCGCCCATGGTGATCGCGATGACCGGCACGAGGATGACCGCGGTGGAGATGGCCAGGGTGGCCAGGACCGTGCGCGGCACGTTGCGGCGCGGCTTCTCCAGCTCCTCCGACAGGTACACGGCGGTGGAGAAGCCCTGGGTGATGAACAGCGCGATGGCCAGCCCCGAGACCACCATCATCGCGGTCACGGTGGAGGTGCCGCCGCCCTCGACGGCGACCGAACCGTGCACCAGGGCGCCCGCGCCCCGCTCGCTGTGGGCGAAGCCGAGCACGGCGACCAGCGCCGCGGCCACCACTTCGAGGACGAGGAAGATGCCGGTGATCCAGGCGTTGGCCCGCAGGTCGAGCAGACCGGCGAGCGTGGCGAGCAGCATCACGGCGCCGCCGGCGACCGGGGCCGGTATGTCGATCACGGGGGAGAGGTAGTCGGCCGTACCCATGGCGATCACCGGCGGCACGATCATCACCACCAGCAGCGACAGCACGAACACCAGCCAGCCCGCGAGCCGGCCCGCGAGGGTGGACACCATGGCGTACTCACCGCCCGCGCTGGGGATCAGGGTGCCCAGCTCCGAGTAGCAGAAGGCCACGCCGACGCAGAGCAGCGACCCGATGGCGATCGTGAGCGCGGTCCAGGTGCCGAGGCTGGAGAAGAGGTCGGGCACGACGACGAAGAGGGTCGAGGCGGGCGTCACGCACGACAGCGTGAGCAGTGTCCCGCCGACGACGCCGATGGAACGCTTGAGCTTCTGCGGGGTCGGCCCGGTCGCCGGGGCGAGGGCCTGGGGGGCGCTGATCGTGTCAGTCATCGTGCGGGATTTCCGATCGCCAGATGCGGGGAATGAGCGCGGGAGCGGTATCGCCTCCGGGGCGGTGGTGGGCAAATCGCTGCGTGCTCCCGTGGCCGATATGGAAACTCCACGAGATCCGCAGGTCAATAGCTGTTCACCTGCGGATTCCATCGTGCGGGTCGGGGGCGCGGCCCTGAGGCGAGCGTTAAGACCGCGTAAACATTGACCCGCGCAGGGGTGCGATAACCGCAGCATGATCGTACGAATTTCCTTCCGCTTTGCCCGCCGCGGGAGCGATCCGGCGACCGGATCCGGCCACCGGACCCGGTTACCGGTCCCCGCCCGTGCGGGAGGCGAGCAGCAGGGCGATGTCGTCGGGGCGGTCGGCGGTGCTCCCCGCCTCGGCGACCAGCCGGTCCGCCGTCTCCGTCAGCGGCGACGGCCGGGCCCCGGCCAGCGCGGCCCGCAACCGCTCCACCCCCTCGTCGATGTCCGTGCCCGGCATCTCCACCAGCCCGTCGGTGTACAGGGCGAGCACCGCACCCGGCTCCAGCCACAGCTCGGTCACCGGGTAGTCGCCGCCCGGGTCGATGCCCAGCACGACCCCGCCGGGCAGGTCCAGCACCTCGGTGCGGCCGCCGGGGTGGCGCAGCAGCGGCTGGGGATGACCGGCCCGGGCGGCGAGGGCCCGGCCGGAGCCCGGGTCCAGCAGGACGTAGCAGCAGCTCGCGAACTGGCCCGGGTCCAGGTCGATCAGCAGTTGGTTCGTCCCCCGCACCACCTCGTCCGGGGCGTTGCCGCTCAGCGCGAAGGCCCGCACCGCGCTGCGCAGTTGCCCCATGGTCGCGGCGGCCGCCACCCCGTGCCCCTGGACGTCCCCGATGACGAGCGCCAGCAGCCCCGCACTCGTCTCGATCACGTCGTACCAGTCACCGCCGACGTCCATGCCGACCGTGCCCGGAAGGTAGCGGCCCACCGTGTCCACGTGCTTGAGCACCGGCAGCCGCCGCGGCAGCAGGGCCGCCTGCAGACCCCGGGCCAGCGCCGCCTCGCTGTCGTAGCGCCGCGCCCGCTCCAGGGCCTGCGCGATCAGCCCCGCGAGCGCGGTGAGCACCGTACGCTCCTCCGCGCTGAAGCCGCGCGGGGCGTCGAAACCGAGGATGCAGGAACCCACCGGCCGCCCGGAGGCGATCAACGGCAGGAACGCGCGGGCGCCGACGTCCGCGTCCAGCGGGATCCCCGGATAGGCCGCCGCCAGGTGCTGCATCGACTCGAAGAACAGCGGCCGGCCCGTGGTCAGGGTCTCCACACCGGGCAGCCGGACGTCGAGCGACACCCCGTCGAAGCGGTCGAGGAACCCGTGGGGGAAGCCGGTCTCCCAGGCCAGGAACAGGTGCCGCTCGTTCAGCAGGTAGATCGCCAGCTGGCGGCCGCCGAAGGCCGGCAGCAGCTCCTCGGTGACCACCGCCGACACCTGACGGGCGGTGACCGCCTCCGTCAGCGCGATGGCCAGGGCCACCGGCCGGTACAGGGCGGCCGCCCGGTCGGCGGGCGTCCCGGACCCCGTGGCGGTCCGGGCCTGCGCATCGGGCACGGGGGCCGGTTCCCCACCGGGTTCCAGGGTCACCGTCACCCCGTCCGGCCCGGGGTAGAGCCCCACCGTCATCCAGTCGCGGTCCGGGTCCGGGCCGCTGCGCGCCGCGAAGTGCACCGGCACGGGGGACAGGAACACCCCCCGGAAGTGGTCCTCGTAGGCGGGATGCCCCAGCCACGGCACCGCCTCCCACAGGAAGCGGCCGGGCAGCCCCTGCGCGCCGGGGCCGATGAGCGCCTCGGCGGCGGAGTTGGCGAAACCGATCCTGCCCTCCCGGTCCACCGACAGCAGGGCCTGCGCAAGGCGGTTCACGGCCTCCCGGGCGCCCCCCGCCGGGGCCGTCGGGGGGATCTCCACCGGGTCACCGGTCCACACCACCGGGTCCCCCGCCGCCGCCAGCGCGGCCAGCTCCGCCGACAGAGCCTCGGCGGCCGCGCGCAGCAGCTCCCGGTCGGCCTCCCCGACGGCGTGGCCCGGGGTCGCCGGGCGCAGCACGAACAGCACCCCGAAGCGCTCGGGGCCGCCCGTCACGGGCTCGTACAGCGAGGAGAAGGGGACCGGCAGCCCCGCCATCAGCTGGGGGAAGCGCCGCATGGCCGCCTCCTCGTCCGCGAGGTGCACGGACTGGCCGGAGCGGTAGGCCTCGGCGACCGGGTACGGGCGGTTCACCTGCATCCGCCACCAGGGGCCGAACAACGGCCCCGGCAGACCGGTGAACACCGCCAGCCGCAGCAGCTCCGGGGACTCGGAACGCAGGTACACCCCGCCCGCGTACCCGCCGAGGGCCTCCACGGCGCTCACGGTGGCGCGCGCGAGCACCCGGTCCCGGTCCTCGTCGGGGCAGGAGCCACCGCTGTCCGGTCTCGCCGTCACACAGCAAGGATGCGCCCGCGGCGGCGAGCGGTGCATCCCGGCACCCGCCTCCGCGCCCGGCCCCCGGGGGCCGCCGGGGGAGTACGGGAGCGGCCGCGGAGCCCCCGCCGGGCCCGCGCCGGCCCCGCGGCGACCGGACGCCGTAACCACTGACCCGAACGCCTCCCCCGTCCGGGGGACGGACCGGCGCGCGGGCCGTCGCCCGGGCCCGTACCGGGGAGGCATCCCGGCATGCACCAGCCCTACGACACGTCCACGCACCCGGCGCCCCGGGCCGCCTTCACCGCGGCCGACGCCTACACGCTCCGCACCGCGCTGGACGCCCTGGGCGGGGTCCGCGACCTCGACGCCCTCGACGTGGCCTGCGGGCACGGCGGCACCGTCACCCTGCTCACCGGCGGGGGAGCCCGGCGCACCGTGGGGGTCGACAGCTGCCCCGACCGCCTGCGCCGCGCCCGGGCGGCGGCCTCCGGCTCGGCCGCGGTGGAGTACGTCCTCGCCGACGCCGCCGCCATGCCCCACCTCGGTCCCTTCGACCTGGCCACCGCCGTCTACGTGTTCAGCCACGCACCCGACCGGGAGGCCCTGCACGCCATGTTCCGCGGGATCCGCGCGAACCTGCGGCCCGGCGGCCGGCTGCTGTCACTGGTGCGCAACCCGGGCGCCTTCCCGCGCGTGGACTGGTCACCGTACGGCGTGCGCATCCTCGACCGCGTACAGGAGGGCGACGCACCGCTGCTGAAGGCCCAGCTCCTGACCGAGCCCCCGCAGCACTTCGAGTACCGCGAATGGGCGCACGCCGACTTCGCCGAAGCCGCCGTCGACGCCGGCTTCACCACCGTCGGCTGGCAGCCCAGCCGGACCCCGCCCGCCGACCCGGCGCGCGACGAGGCCTACTGGAGCGCGTACCGGGCCTGGCCCGTCAGCTCGCTCATGACCTGCACCGCCTAGAGCGGATCGGCCGCCGCCGTGACGAGCTCGACGATGCGCTCCCGGGCCGCGCGCCCCTCCGGGACCGGGAGCAGCGGGTACCCGTGCGGCAGGCCCGGCTCCTCGTGCCACTCCACCTCGACCCCGGCGGCCCGCGCCCGGCGCAGCAGCTCGCGGCTGTCGGTGCTCAGCACGTCCCGGGTCCCGGTGAACACCGTCAGCGGCGCCAGCCCCTCGAAGGAGCCGTGCAGCGGGCTCACCCGGGGGTCGTCGAAGGGGAGGGTGCCCGCGTACAGCCGGCCCGCCTCGGCCAGACCCGCGCGGGCCAGCACCGGGTCGGCCGGCTCGATGGCCGCCTGGTCCGGGTGGGTCATGCTCACGTCCAGCCAGGGGGAGACCAGCACGATCCGGGACGGCTGCGCCCCGGTGCGCTCGCGCAGCCGCTGTGCGGCCGCCAGTGCCAGCCCGGCCCCGGCCGAGTCGCCCAGGAGGATCGTCCCGCCCGCCCCGCCGCTCTCGATCAGACCGCTCAGCAGGTCGGCGGCGACCGGAACCGTACGGTCGGCGGTCCCGCGCGGCGCCAGTACGTACGCCGGTACGACGACCCGGGCCCGCGCCCGGGTCACCAGGGTCCGGACCAGCGACCAGTGCGGCCGGACCAGCTCGTCGACGAAGGCCCCGCCGTGCACGTAGAGCACCCGCGCCACCGGCTCGGCCCCGCGCGGCGAGGCGTCGTACACGGGCCAGGCCCCGACGAACGTCCGCGACACCTCGGCGACGCGGCCCAGCGAGCGCGGCGGCAGGTGCGAAGCGGGCCGGCGGGCCGACCGCGCCACCGTCGCCCGGACCGCTTCCGCCGTCGCGAACCGTCTTCGCCGCCCCGTCGCGACCAGTGCGGCCGAAAGCGCCCTGCTGCGCAGACTCGGCACGCCCCTCACCTCCCCTTTTCCCCGAACCGGGACCGTCCACCGGGTCGTGCCCCGGCCCCCGTCCCCCATCACCTGAGGAGCATAGGCGTGAAGCTGCGCTGTCGACCCGCTTAAGAAAGTCTCGATGGACTGATCACTACGCCGATCGGCAGATTGGTGCCAGTCACCCACGCCACCCGCGCACCTGCGCACCCGGCGTCCCCTTCCGCAATGCCCCTGGAGCCACCCGCATGAAGGCACTCGTCAAGCACAAGGCCGAGCCCGGACTGTGGCTCATGGACGTCCCCGAGCCGGAGTACGGCCCGGGCGACGTGCTGATCAAGGTGCTGCGCACCGGCATCTGCGGGACCGACCTGCACATCCGCGCCTGGGACGGCTGGGCGCAGGGGGCCGTCAAGACTCCCCTGGTCCTCGGCCACGAGTTCGTCGGGGAGGTCGCCGCGCTCGGCGCGGACGTCCGCGACATCGAGATCGGCGCCCTGGTCAGCGGCGAGGGCCACCTGGTCTGCGGCAAGTGCCGCAACTGCCTGGCCGGCCGCCGCCACCTGTGCCGCAGCACCATCGGGCTGGGCGTCGGACGCGACGGGGCCTTCGCCGAGTACGTGGTGCTGCCCGCGCAGAACGTGTGGGTGCACCGCACCGCCGTGAACCTGGACGTGGCGGCCATCTTCGACCCGTTCGGCAACGCCGTGCACACCGCGCTGTCCTTCCCGCTCGTCGGCGAGGACGTCCTGATCACCGGCGCCGGCCCGATCGGGATCATGGCGGCGGCCGTGGCGAAGCACGCCGGAGCGCGCAACGTGGTGATCACCGACGTCAGCCCCGAGCGGCTGGAGATCGCCCGCAAGGCCGGTGCCACGCTCGCGGTCAACGTCGCCGAGACCTCCATCGCCGACGCGCAGGCACGGCTGGGCCTGCGCGAGGGCTTCGACGTCGGCCTGGAGATGTCCGGCCGCGCCGAGGCCATGCGCGACATGATCGACAACATGACGCACGGCGGCCGGATCGCCATGCTCGGCCTGCCGGCCCAGGAGTTCCCGGTGGACTGGGCCAAGGTCGTCACCTCGATGATCACCATCAAGGGGATCTACGGCCGCGAGATGTTCGAGACCTGGTACGCGATGACCGTGCTGCTGGAGGGCGGGCTCGACCTGTCCCCGGTCATCACCGGCCGCTACTCGCACCGCGACTTCGAGGCGGCCTTCGACGAGGCGTCGACCGCCCGGAGCGGGAAGATCATCCTGGACTGGACGGCCTGATCCCGCGGGTGCGGTGTGCGGGTGCGCGGACGGCTACCGGGCGGGGTCACACCCCCGGCCGGCCCCGCCACCCCGCTCCGAACCGCCGCCCGGCCGCGGGGCGCGGGGCCTCCGGGCCGCAGGGCCTCCGGCTCCCGGCGCCAAGGGGCCACTCGGCCACGGGCTCACCGGCCACCGGGCCCATCGGCCACCGGGCCCACCGGGCCGTCCGGCCACTGGCTCACCGAGTCAGACGGTCACCGGGCTTCCGGGCCCTGGGGCCACTGGCTCACCGAGTCAGACGGTCACCGGCTCCTCGGGCCACCGGGCCACCGGGCCACGGGCCACGGGCCACGGTTCACCGGACCGGTCGGGCCGTTCGTTCACCAGGGCCACCGGCCCGCCGGGCGGGGCGATCCGTCCCGGTCGGTTCGGGCCGCCACAAGACCATTTCCCTACGCCGGGCCCCGCACACCCTCCCCCCTCCGCGGGGCCCGGCCCCCCTCGTCCGCCCGCCCCGCCTCCGCTCCCGCCGGACGGCGCCGCCGCACAAGGAGACACCGAAGACATGTTCGAGTCCGTCCGCGAAGACCTCCGCACCACCCTCGACGAGATCCGCGCCGCGGGCCTGCACAAGCCCGAGCGCGTCATCGGCACCCCGCAGAACGCCGCCGTCGCCGTCACCGCGGGCGGCGCCCCCGGCGAGGTCCTCAACTTCTGCGCCAACAACTACCTCGGGCTGGCCGACCACCCCGAGGTCGTCGCCGCCGCGAAGGACGCCCTGGACCGCTGGGGCTACGGCATGGCCTCCGTCCGCTTCATCTGCGGCACGCAGGAAGTGCACAAGGAGCTGGAGGCGCGGCTCTCGTCCTTCCTCGGCCAGGAGGACACGATCCTCTACTCCTCCTGCTTCGACGCCAACGGCGGCGTCTTCGAGACCCTGCTCGGCGCCGAGGACGCGGTGATCTCCGACGCCCTCAACCACGCCTCGATCATCGACGGCATCCGCCTCTCCAAGGCCCGCCGCTACCGCTACGCGAACCGCGACCTCGCCGAGCTGGAAGCCCGGCTCAAGGACGCGCAGGACGCCCGCCGCCGCCTGATCGTCACCGACGGCGTGTTCTCCATGGACGGCTACGTCGCCCCCCTCGCCGAGATCTGCGACCTCGCCGACCGCTACGACGCCATGGTCATGGTCGACGACTCGCACGCCGTCGGCTTCGTCGGCCCCGGCGGCCGCGGCACCCCCGAACTGCACGGGGTCATGGACCGCGTCGACATCATCACCGGCACCCTCGGCAAGGCCCTGGGCGGCGCCTCCGGCGGCTACGTCGCGGCCCGCGCCGAGATCGTCGAGCTGCTGCGCCAGCGCTCGCGCCCGTACCTCTTCTCCAACTCCCTCGCCCCGGTCATCGCGGCCGCCTCCCTCAAGGTCCTCGACCTGCTGGAGTCCGCCGGCGACCTGCGCGAGCGGCTCGCGGCCAACACCGCGCTCTTCCGCGCGAAGATGACCGAGGCGGGCTTCGAGGTCCTGCCCGGCGACCACGCCATCGCCCCCGTCATGATCGGCGACGCCGCCGAGGCCGCGAAGATGGCCGAGCTGCTGCTGGAGCGCGGCGTGTACGTGATCGGCTTCTCCTACCCGGTCGTGCCGATGGGCGCCGCCCGCATCCGCGTCCAGCTCTCCGCGGCCCACTCCACGGCCGACGTGGAGCGCGCGGTGGCCGCGTTCGTCGACGCCCGCACGGCGCTCGGCACGTCCGCCGGCTGAGACAATGGAGGGGTGATCGACCCCCGCCGGCTGCGCATCCTGCGGGCCGTGGCGGACCACCGTACGGTGACCGCCGCGGCCGCAGCCCTGTACCTCACCCCTTCCGCCGTGTCCCAGCAGCTCGCCGCGCTGGAGCAGGAGACCGGCCACGCGCTGCTGACCCGCAGCGGACGGGGCGTACGGCTCACCGCGGCCGGGGAGATCCTGCTGGGCCACACCCACGAGGTCCTGGCCCAGTTGGAGCGCGCCGAAGCCGAACTCGCCGCCTACGCGGGCGGATCGGCGGGCGAGGTCACGGTCGCCGCCTTCGCGACCGGCATCGCCGAGGTCCTGGCCCCCGCGATCTCCCGGCTGGCGCTGGAACACCCGGGGATCCGCCTGCGGGTCCGGGACGCGGAGGGCGACCAGAGCCTGCCGATGCTGCTCGACGGGGAGGCCGACGTGGCCCTGGCCGTCGAGTACCGCGGCGGTCCGGGCGCCGACGACGCCCGCCTGTCGGTGCTCCCGCTCTACGCGGAACCCTTCGACGCGGTCCTGCCCTCGGGGCACCCGCTCGCCGACCTGCCCGCCGTGGCGCTGGCGGACCTCTCCGACGCGGACTGGGTGGGCCAGTACCCGGGCAACCCCTGTCACGACGTGACCCTGCTCGCCTGCGAACTGGCGGGCTTCCAGCCCCGCTTCGCGCACTCCTCCGACGACTTCCGGGCCGTGACGGCCCTGGTGGGCGCGGGGGCCGGGGTGGCCCTGGTGCCGCGTTCGGCGCTGCGCGGCATGGACCTCAAGGAGGTCCGCGTCCGCCCGGTGATAGGCCCGGCCGCCACCCGCCGCGTCTTCGCCGCCACCCGCCGCGGCGCCGAGTCCCACCCCCTGATCGCCCCGGTCCTGGCGGCCCTGTCCCGCGAGGCGGAACGGGTTCCGGCGCACTGAGGGGGTCGGGGTCGGGGGGTCGCGGGACTCTGGTCGGTCGGGCTCCCGGAGGGTCTGGGGGCTTCCCGCCAGTCCACTGTCCTTCCGTGCCGTGCCGGCCTGTCAAGGGCGCTCCCTTCGGTCGCGTCGCTTCGCGATGGCCTTCGGCCACCCTTGACAGACCGACCCGTCCCGGAATGCCAAAGACTGCCGGGAAGCCCCCAGAGGAACGGTCAGGGGGACGAGACACAGGAACGGCCCCGTCGGAGAAGCGCCGAGGCGTCCCGCTCCATCCCCGAATCGGCGATCGGTCCGACGCCGGGCACCCCCCGAGGCCCCACCCGCACCAGATCGCTACGCGCTCCTCCCGGCATGGCGTCCGGCGGCTGTCTGGGGTTGGGCACAAGCCGCCCAAGGCCACCCGCTTTTGCCAGTCAGGCGGTTGCGGGCAATTCGTCCCGATCGGGGGGCCGTGCAGACGTCGGATGGCTGCTTGTGGGAGCGAGAGGACGAAGAAGGTGTCGTCGGACTCCTACAAGGTCCTTGCCCGCCCCGCTGGCGGCGGTCAGGCGCCCGTCGACGCGGCGGGAAAGGGCGATCTGGCGGCTTGTGTCCAGCCCCAGACGGCTGGGGGACGCCATGCCGGGAGAAGCGCGTAGCGATCCGATGCGCCCGGGGCTCGGGGAACGGTCTGGTCGCCGTTTCGTGCGGGTTGGGCCGGCCCCCGGCGCTGAAGGGGTGGCTGATGGGCCCGTCTCCCGGGCGTGCCGAGGCGCAGGCAGGTCGTCGCTTCTCTGACGGGGCCGTTCCTGTCTCTCGTCCCCCTGACCATTCCTCTGGGGGCTTCCCGGCAGTCTTTGGCATTCCGGGACGGGTCGGGCTGTCAAGGGTGGCCGAAGGCCATCGCGAAGCGACGCGACCGAAGGGAGCGCCCTTGACAGGCCGGCACGGCACGGAAGGACAGTGGACTGGCGGGAAGCCCCCAGGCCCTCCGAGAGCCCGACCGGGCCGGTGCCCCGCCACCCCCCGACCCCGACCATGTCGCACTCCCGGCCGGCCGGAGTCCCCCACCCCCCGCCCCCGCCCCTCACACCCGGACCACCTCCACCCCCGCCGCCGTGAAGCCCTGGGCGACTTCCGGGGGGAGGCCCGTGTCCGTCACCAGGACGTCCACCTCCGAGGTGGCGCAGATGCGGGCGAAGGCGCGGACGCCGAGTTTGCTGGAGTCGGCGGCGATGACGACCCTGCGGGCGCGTTCGCACAGGAGGCGGTTCATCGCCGCCTCGTCCTCGTGCCGGGTCGCCGCTCCGTCCGCCGGGTCGAAGGCGTCCACCCCGAGGACGGCCGTGTCCATCGTGAGCTGGCCGAGGACCTGCTGCGCCAGCGGGCCCGTCAGTTCGTAGGACTGGGGGCGGGCCACCCCACCCGTCAGGACGATCTTGAACTGCGGGCGGATCACCAGCTCGCCCGCGATGTTCAGGGCGTTGGTCACCACCGTCAGCGCGGGCGAGCCCGCGGCCAGGTCCGCGCGGGCCGCCAGGGCGCGGGCCACCTCCGTGGTCGTGGTGCCGCCCGTGAGGCCGACGACCTCGCCCGGAGCGATCAGCGCCGCCACCGCCTCGCTGATCCGGAGCTTCTCCGCGGCCCGCCGGGACGTGCGGTAGCGCAGGGGCAGTTCGTACGAGACCCCGTGCGGGACGGCCCCGCCGCGCGTGCGGACCAGCAGCTGCTGCTCGGCGAGCTGGTCGAGGTCGCGGCGGATCGTCGCGGCGGACACGCCGAGGGCCTCGGCGGCCGGCTCCACCTCCAGCCCGCCCCGCTCCACCAGCAGATCCAGCAGCGTCTGCCAGCGTTCCTTGCGGGTCATGGCGCCCCTCCCGTGTGCTCCCCGAGCCTCGCTCCCGGCCCGCCATCGAGATTAACCCAGGCCGCCACCCCGTAGATGCTTGAAGTTGCGCGAAACAGCCCGCTACCTTGCAGGAAAACGCACCCAACGCGCAGGGAGCCCGCATGAGTCACGTCGCGTACGAGTTGGCCACGCAGCCCGAAAGCTGGGAACGGGCCGCCGAACTGGCCCCGGCCCACCGGGCGGTGCTGCCGAAGCCGGGGGAGCGTACCGCGATCGTCGGGTGCGGCACCTCGTACTTCATGGCCCAGGCCGCCGCCGCCCTGCGCGAGGAGGCCGGACAGGGCGAGACCGACGCCTTCCCCGCCTCGGAGTTCCCCCACCACCGCCGCTACGACCGGGTCGTGGCGCTCACCCGGTCCGGGACCACCACCGAGGTCCTCGACCTGCTGGCCGGCCTGCGGGAGGCCGGGGTCGTGACCACCGCCGTCATCGGCGACCCCGACACACCGGTGACCACCCTGGCGCACGACCTCGTCGTGCTTGACTTCGCCGACGAACGCTCCGTGGTCCAGACCCGGTTCGCCACCACCGCCCTCACGCTGCTGCGCGCCCACGTCGGCGCGCACACCCCGGCCGTGGTCGCCGACGCCCGCGTCGCGCTCGCCGAACCGCTGCCCGCCGGCCTGGAGGACCGGGGCCAGTTCACCTTCCTCGGCCGGGGCTGGGGCGTGGGACTGGCCAACGAGGCCGCCCTCAAGATGCGCGAGGCCTCCCTGTCCTGGGCGGAGGCCTACCCGGCGATGGAGTACCGGCACGGCCCGGTCAGCGTCACCGGGCCCGGCTCGGTGACCTGGTCGCTGGGCGGGACCCCCGACGGGATCGCCGAGCAGGTCCTCGGCACCGGCGCCGCGTGGATCGACGGCACGCTCGACCCGCTCGCCGAACTGGTGCGCGTCCACCGGCTGGCCGTCGCCGTGGCCGCCCACCGGCAGCTGGACCCGGACGCACCCCGCAACCTCACCCGCTCGGTCATCCTCACCGCCACCGGAGAGGGGGCGGTCCGATGACCCTCGCCCCCGCCGGAGACCTCGTCGCCGGAGCGGCCGTGGCCGGAGGTGCCGTCGCCGCCTTCAACATCATCACCCTGGAGCACGTCGAGGCCGTGGTCGAGGGGGCCGAGCGCGCCGGTCTGCCCGTCATCCTGCAACTCAGCGAGAACGCCGTGAAGTTCCGCGGCGGAGCCCTGCTGCCCATCGCCCGTGCCGCCGCCGCCTGCGCCGAGGCCGCCGGGGTGCCCGTCGGGCTCCACCTGGACCACGTCAAGAGCCCCGACCTGCTGCGGCGGGCCGTGGACGCCGGCTTCGGATCGGTGATGTACGACGCCGCGCACCTGCCCTACGCCGAGAACCTGGAGGCCACCCGCTCCGCCGCCGACTGGGCCCACGCCAACGGCCTCTGGATCGAGGCCGAGCTGGGCGAGGTCGGCGGCAAGGACGGCGCCGCCCCCCTGGACCCCCACGCGCCGGGCGCCCGTACCGACCCGGACGAGGCGCGCCGGTTCGTCGCCGACTCGGGGGTGGACGCCCTGGCCGTGGCCATCGGCAGCAGCCATGCCATGACCAGCCGGACCGCGGCCCTGGACCACGCGCTGCTGGCGCGGCTCGCCAAGACGGTGGACGTCCCGCTCGTGCTGCACGGCTCCTCCGGCCTCCCCGACGCGGAGCTCGCGGCCGCCGTCGCCGGGGGGATCCGCAAGGTCAACATCGGCACCGCCCTCAACGTGGCCATGACCGGGGCCATCCGCGCCCACCTCACCCCCGCGGACCCGCGCCCCTACCTCACCGCGGCACGGACGGCGATGGCGGCGACGGCCGCCGCCATGATCGGCGCCCTGAGCCGGCGGCCCTGAGGCTGTGGCCCTGAGGCTGTGGCGCCCTGAACCGACGGCCCGGGAAGCGCGGATCCCGGAAGGGCGCGGCGGGCGGGCGGCCCGGACGGCCCGGACGTCCCACTCAGCGGGAGGACCGGGCCGCCGTCGTTGAAGGTGCGGCCCGGGCGGTGTTTCGTCGGACGGCGGCCACCCACCGTCCGAACGCCCGCACCCTCCGAAGGGACACCCGCGCATGCCCCAGCCGTACCTCCCGTCCGCCTTCGGGGTGTTCCTCGCCCCCTACCACCGGCCCGATCGCGACCCCGCCCTCCAGCTGCGCCGCGATCTGGAGCTGGTGACCGAGCTCGACCGGCTCGGGTACGAGGAGGTGTGGGCCGGGGAGCACCACTCCGCCGGGTACGAGATCATCGCCTCGCCGGAACTCTTCCTGGCGGCCGCCGCCGAACGCACCGGGCGGATCAGGCTCGGTACGGGGGTCAACTCCCTCCCGTACCACCAGCCGCTGGTCCTCGCCGACCGGATCTGCCAGCTCGACCAGCAGTCCCGGGGGCGCGCCATGCTGGGCGTCGGCCCCGGCCAGCTGGCCTCCGACGCCTTCATGATGGGTGTCGACCCGATGGACTCCCGCACGATGATGGCCGATTCCCTGGAGGTCATCGTCCGCCTGCTGCGCGGGGAGACCGTCACGGCCGCCACCGACTGGTTCACCCTGGACGAGGCCCGGCTGCAACTCGGGCCCTACCGGGGCAGGGAGATGGAGGTGGCCGTGGCCTCCGCCGTCTCCCCGACCGGCGCCGTCCTCGCGGGACGCCACGGGGCCGGGGTGCTCTCGCTCGCCGCCGCCGACCCGGCCGGATTCGCCACGCTCGACACCAACTGGGCCGCCCACGAACGGGCGTGCGCCGAGGCGGGCCGCACCGCCGACCGGGGGAGCTGGCGGCTGGTCACCCCCGTCCACCTGGCCGAGACCCGCGAAGAGGCCCTGAAACAGTCCGAGTTCGGTGTGCTCGACCTCGTCGCCTACATCGAGGCCCTGGGCGGTGTCCGGCTGCCGGGGTGCGCCACCGCGGCCGGTGCCGTCCGGCGCTGGACCGAGGAGGGGCTGCCCGCCTTCGGCCGGGCCGTGATCGGAACCGCCGAGGACGCCGTCGAGCGGATCGGGCAACTGGCAAGGAAGACGGGTGGGTTCGGGACCTTCCTGATCCTCCAGCTGGACCTCGCCGAACCGGCCGCCGCCCTGCACAGCCTGGAGCTGTTCGCCGAACGGGTCGTGCCCCGGCTCACCGGAACCACCGACGCCCGCCGGGCCAGCCTCGACTGGGCCGCCCGCAACGGCGAGCGCTTCACCGGAGCCCTGCGCCGCTCCACCGAGCAGGCCATCGCCCGCAAGGGAGAGGTGTGTTGAGGGCGGCGGCCCTGGTGGCCGGCCGCTTCGCCGTCGGCGAGCAGCCGGACCCGGTACCCGGGCCCGGACAGGCGCTGGTCGCCACCGAGGCCTGCGGGATCTGCGGTTCCGACCTCAGCGCGGTCGCGCACACCGCCGAGTTCCTCCGGGCCTCCCGGGACAGCGGCACCACCGGCTTCCTCTTCGATCCGGCGCGCCCCCTGGTCATGGGCCACGAGTTCTCCGGCCGGGTCCTCGGCTACGGCCCCGGCGCGCGCGGTCCCGCACCCGGCACCGGAGTGGTCGCCCTGCCCTGGGCCCTCGACGCCGGCGGGGTCGTCCGTACCGTCGGCTACAGCAACGCCTTCCCCGGCGGCTTCGGCGAACGGATCGTCGTCCAGGCGGAGGCCCTGCTGCCGGTCCCGGACTCCCTGGACCTGGCCCTGGCCGCCCTCACCGAGCCGCTGGCCGTCGGCTTCGGGAACATCGCCCGTACGGAGGCCGGGCCCGGCACCCCCGCCGTGGTCGTCGGCTGCGGACCCGTCGGGCTGGGCGCCGTCGCGGCCCTGCTGGAGCGCGGGGCCGGCCCCGTCGTGGCCTGCGACCCCTCGGCGTTGCGGCGGGCGGCCGCGGCCCGGCTCGGCGCGCACGCGGTGGTGGACCCGTCCGGGGGAGAGGATCCGGTGGCGCACTGCGCGGCGCTCGCCGGGCCCCGGCCGCGGCCGACGGTCGTGGTCAACTGCGTGGGCCTGCCCGGGATGCTGAACCGGTTGCTGCACACCGTCCCGCGCGGCGCCGAGATCCTCCAGATCGGCGGGGTGATGACGGACGACGTGATCCGCCCGGTGGTCGGCATCTACAAGGACGTCACCGTACGGATGTGCCTGACCTACCCGCCGCGGGAGTTCGGCGCCACCCTCGACCGGCTGGCCGACGGCCGTATCGACGCGGCCGCGCTGGTCACCGGCGAGGCGGGGTTCGGCGGGCTCGACGAGGCCTTCGCCTCCCTGCGGCGCCCGGAGCGGCACATCAAGGTGCTGATCCGCCCCGGGCTGCCGGGCGCGGGCCTCCTGCCGCCCGGGGTCTGACCGGACCCGCTCCCGAACCGCCCCCGGCCCCCGAGCGGCCGGGTGCCCCGAGCGGCCGGGGGCCCGCCGCCGCGCCACAGCAGGCGGTCGCAGTCCCCCGAGCGGCCTACTCGCCGGTACCGCAAGTGCAAGGAAAAATCGAGGATCCGGCCTTACTTGCCTACTTATCTGACTGCTACATTCCGCAAGTGCATCGCGCTGCTGCAGGGCGGCGGGCAAGCCACGACCTGGCCTGCCCCGCCCCGCCGCAGATATGTGACACCGGTCCATGCCGCCGCTCCGCCATGCCGACCACCCGATCAGAATTCCTCCCTCCCCCCGCAGCGCCGAACCGGACCCCGTCCGGCGAACGGTGCTGCCCCCGTGCGGCCCCGGCCGCCCGAACCTCCTCTCCGAAAGGGAGCATCCGTGCGCAATTTCCTCCTGCGGCGTCCCGTCGTGGGCAAGGCGCTGATCGTGGGCGCCCTGCTGGCCCTGTCCGTCCCCGGCACCGCCTACGCGAACACGGTCGGCGTGACGGTGAAGACCCCCGGCGCCACCGCCGGACCGGTCGCCGCCTTCTCCGAGATCTCCACCGACGCCGCGTGCGCGAGCGGCCTGGTCTCCGGCGGTGGCATCAACCAGGCCATCGGCACCGGGTCCTCCTCCAACGGCAACAAGATCAACGGCACGTCGCCGAGCCCGGACGGAAGCACCGAGTACCTAGGCTCCACGGGCGTGGTCGGCACCGACGTCACCCACTGGCTCGGCATCGGCGGCAGCGGCGGCGCGGTCAACGCCTCCTTCTCCAGCACCCCGTACGCCATGTGCTTCGGCAGCAGCCTGATCAACCACACCCAGGTGGTGATGAACAAGCTGGCCGGCCCCACCACCGGCTCGACCGTCGGGCTCGTCACCGCGACCTGTCCGGCCAACACCCGTCTGCTCGGCGGCGGGGCCCGGATCACCCCGGCCGACATCGGCAGCCTCAAGCCGATCGCCAGTTTCCCGACCTTCAACAACTCCGCCCACGGCTACGGCCAGAAGGCCGCGGCCGACGGTGAGGGCAACCCCGACTCCTGGAGCGCCGTCGGCTGGAACGGCGGCGGCGGCAACAGCGACAACACCACGTACGCGTACGCCATCTGCAGCGGCAACGGCATCAACATCAGCGGCGCGACCGTGAAGGTCCGCCACAGCGAGGTGAGCGGCCCCACCGCCGCGACCGCCGGCCAGACCGTGACGGTCGGCTGCGGGGGCGGCGACGGGAAGCTGATCGGCGGCGGCGCCGCGATCAGCGGAGGCAGCGTCACGACCACGAACTTCACCGGGCCGGGCTCCCAGGGCGACCACTTGAACGGCAGCTACCCCAGTGACTCGGGCGGCAACCCGGTCGCGGACGGGACCACCACGGCCGCGTACTGGTCCGCGACGACCCACACCGGGGGAGTCAGTTCCCCGAGCACCTACTCCGACGCCTGGGCGCTGTGCGCCGACGACGGCGTCTGATCCACCCGCAGCACGGTCGCCGCAGCCAGGGCCACGGACGTGTCCCGGCTGCGGCCCCGCACGTCCCGTCTCCCGAGTACCGTCGTTTGGAACCCACTTGAGCACGTACCGATCGAAGATTCTGAAGATGGCCGGAGCCGCCGGCCTGGTGGCCGCCGCGATGGCCCCGCTGCCCGCGACGGCCGAGCCGACGGCGCCGTCCGCCGCCACCCCCTGCGGCGCGGGCGGCGTCTTCACCGCCGCGTCGCCCACCTGCACCTACACCACCGTGGGCACGGACACCTTCACCGTCCCCGCAGGGGTGACCGCGGTGACGGTCGACCTCCTCGGTGCCGAGGGCGGCAGCGCGGCCGGCTTCGTCCTCCCCAGCCCCCCGAACGACGGTGCACCCGGCGGACTGGGCGGCGAGACCCGCGCCGACCTGGCCGTCACGGCGGGCCAGACCCTCCAGATCACCATCGGCGGCGTCGGAAGCTCCGGCACCTCCCGGCACGGCGAGTTCGCCCGGCCCGGCGGCACCGGTCACGGCTCCGGCGGTGGCGGCGCCCACGGCGGCGGCGGGTCCGGCGGCGGCGCCAGCGACCTGCGTACGGGGGCCTTCGGCCCGGCCGACCGGGTCCTGGTGGCGGGCGGCGGCGGTGGCGCGGGCAACGGCGGGCCGCTGCTGCACGGCGGCGACGGCGGCGGGCCCGAAGGGGAGCCCGGCGGCCAGGGCGGCGGCCCCGAGGGGTCCGGCCTCGCGGGCGGCGGCGGAACCCGCTCCGCGCACGGGGCGGGCGGAAGCCGCAACTCCGCGGTCGGAGCCCCCGGCGCCGCGGGCAGCGACATCGACCAGTACACCAGCCAGCCCAGCCCCGGGAGCGGCGGCTCCGGCGGCAACGGCGGGGGCGGCGGCAACGGAGGCGGAGGCGGTGGCGGCGGCTACTTCGCCGGCGGCGGCGGCTCCGGCGGCGGCAGGCCCGGCAACCTCTACGGGGCCGGCGGCGGCGGGGGCAGCGGCTTCGCGGCCCCGACGGCCGTCGGCGCCACCCTCACCGGGGGCGTCAACCACGGCAACGGCAAGGCGGTCGTCTCCTTCCGCTACGGCACCTCGGTCACGGTGACCGCCGATACGGCCACCCCGCTGTTCGGACGGCCGGTCACCCTCACGGCGACCGTCGACCCGGCCGGCACGGACGTCGGAACCCCCGGCGGGGAGGTCACCTTCTTCGACGGGCCGACCCCGATCGGCACCGCCGCGCTCGACGGCGGCCGCGCGAGCATCCGTACCGGCGTCCTCCAGCCCTCCGCCCACCCCATCACCGCACGCTACGGCGGCGACGCGGCCTTCACCCCGGGCCCGACGACGGCGCCCACCGAGGTCACCGTCGGGTTCAGCGGCCCCTGCCTCACCACCGCACACGCCGGCCCGCTGACCGTGGGCCCGGGCGAAGCCCTGTGCCTCGCGGCGGGCGGCAGCCAGAGCGGCCCGCTGACCGTACGCCCCGGCGGGGCCCTGGCCGTCTCGGGCGCGACGATCACCGGACCGCTGTCGGCCCAGGGCGCCACCGCGGTCACCCTCTGCGGGTCCGCGCTCACCGGCCCGGTCTCCGTGGCGGGGACCACCGGTCCGGTGCTCATCGGCTCCGACCGCGAGGCGACGGCCTGCGCCGGGAACACCGTCCGGGGCCCGCTGACCCTCGACGCGAACACCGGCGGCCTCGAAGCCTCGGCCGACACGGTCACCGGACCGGTCCGGATCACCGGCAACAGCGGCCCGGGCACCGCGTCCGCGGACCCCGCGCCCGCCTTCCGGTCCAACCGCGTCACCGGCCCGCTGCGCTGCGAGGACAATGCGCCGACCCTCCTCCAGGCGCGGAACACCGTCACCGGCCCGCGCACCGGGCAGTGCCGCCTGGACGGCTAGGACGTGCTGCGGCGGCCGCCCGGCCGGCCCGCGGATCATGCATCTACGCTTGTGCCCCGTCAGAGAGTCGAGACGGACGACCGGTCGTGGAACGGAGAATGTGGTGCCAGCGGGCCAAGCGGGGGAAGCCAATGACGGGGACCTGATCGGAAAGGTGCTCGGGGGACGCTACCGGGTGACCTCCGTGGTCGGCCGCGGCGGCATGGGCGTGGTCGCGCGGGCCCACGACGAACTGCTCGCCCGCGAGGTCGCCGTCAAGGTCCTGCGGGCCTACACCGACTCCAGTGACGCCGAACTGGCCGACCTGCGCACGCGGATGGAGCGCGAGGCGCAGGCGGCCGCCCGCATCCGGCACGCCGGCGTCGTCACCGTGCACGACGTGACGCACGAGCAGGGGCTGCCCGTCATCGTCATGGAACTCGTCGACGGGCCCTCTCTCGACGAGGTGGTGACCCGGCACGGCGCGCTCGACCCGTACGAGGCCGCCGCGATCGGCGCCAAGCTGATGGACGCACTCGACGCCGCGCACCGCGCGGGCGTCCTGCACCGCGACGTGAAACCGGGCAACGTCCTGCTGGAGCGCGGCGGCCGGGTCGTGCTCACGGACTTCGGCATCGCCACCATGGAGTCCTCCGGCGACGAGGCCGTGGCCAAGCTGACCCGCAGCGGTGAGCTGGTCGGCTCGCTCGACTACCTGCCGCCGGAGCGCGCCCAGGGCAGGGAGCCCGGCCCGGCCTCCGACATCTGGTCGCTCGGGATGACCCTGTACGCGGCGGTGGAGGGCGTCTCGCCGTTCCGCCGCACCTCGGTGTGGTCCACGCTGGCCGCGATCGTCGGCGAGCCGCTGCCCGAACCCCGGCGCGCGGGGCCGCTCACCCCGGTGCTGCGGGCGCTGATGGCGAAGGAGCCGGAGCAGCGGCCCACCGCCGATCAGGCCCGCGCCATGCTGGAGCAGGTGGCGGCGGGCGGCGGCGCGGCTCCGGCGTCCGCGGCGGCGCCCACTACGGCGGTCCCCACCGCACCGTCCGTTCCCGCGCCCGTTCCCGGCTTCGGACCCCCGCCCCCGGCCGGTTTCGACGTCGGCGCAGGATCGTTTCCGCAGCCCTACGCCCCCACCCCCGGGCCCGGCTTCCCCCCGCAGGGACCCCCGCCCGGCCAGCCGTTCACGGCCGACCGCTCCGGCTCGGCCGCCGTGGACCGGGCGCGGCGCCGCAGCCGCGCCGCGATGGCCGTCGCGGTCGTGGCCGTACTCGCCGCCGGCGGCGTCACCTACGCCGTGACCTCGGGCGGCAGCGGCGACGACCCGGCGCGGGCGGTGGCCGCGACCCCGGCGCCCGGCGGCTCCCCGGCCGCCGACGGGCAGCCGGGTGCGCAGAGTCCGCCGCCGTCGCCCTCCGGCTCCGGACCCACGGCGAAGCCGTCCGCGAGCGCCTCCAAGAAGACCGGCACGTCATCTCCCTCCCCGAAGGGCTCCTCGTCCGCCCCGGCCAAACCGGGCCCCGTACCGACGGGCTGCGCCGGCTGGACCCACAAGAACCCGACGCCGGGCACGTACGGCTACATCTCCGGCGACCACCACCTGCTGGCCGCTCCGTACCAGCAGTGCGCGCAGGGCAGCCTGGTCAAGGACGGCACCAAGCTCTGGTACGAGTGCTACATCGTCAACTCCTACGGCAACCAGTGGACGTTCGTGCGCGTGGACGGCACGAACGCGACCGGGTGGCTGTACAACCGCGACCTCAAGGGCCAGAAGGGCTCTTCACCCGCCTGCTGACGGTTCGTCACCGCCCCTTCCGGATTACTGCAACGGGTTCTACCCTGGCCGCCGCCACCACACGACCGGCTGGACCGCGAGACTCCCGGAGGGGCCGTGCACCTCGAATACACGCCTGAGCAGCAGCGGTTGCGCACCGAGCTGCGCGCCTACTTCGCCGAGCTCGTGCCGCAGGACGTCTACGCCCGCTACGAGGACCCGGCCGCGCAGAAGCGCTTCTACCGGGAGACCATCCGCCGTCTCGGTGCCGACGGCTGGCTCGGCGTCGGCTGGCCGAAGGAGTACGGCGGGCGCGGCATTTCGCCGATGGACCAGTTCATCTTCTTCGACGAGGCCGCGCAGGCCGTCGTCCCGCTGCCGCTGATGGCGCTGAACACCGTCGGTCCCACCCTCATGCAGTTCGGCACCGACGAGCAGAAGGCGTACTTCCTCCCCAGGATCCTCGCCGGGGAGATCGACTTCGCCATCGGCTACAGCGAGCCCGACGCGGGCACCGACCTCGCCGCCCTCCGGTGCAAGGCCGTCCGCGAAGGCGACGAGGAGACCGGCACCTACGTGGTGAACGGCCAGAAGATCTGGACCACCAACGGGGACACCGCCGACTGGGTCTGGCTGGCCGTGCGCACCGACCCGGACGCCCCCGCGCACAAGGGCATCACCATGCTCCTCGTGCCGACCTCCGACCCCGGCTACTCCTGCACCCTGATCAACACCCTGGCCTCGCACGACACCACCGCCAGCCACTACGAGGACATCCGGGTCCCGGCGGACCGCCGCGTGGGCCAGGAGAACAAGGGCTGGCGGCTGATCACCAACCAGCTCAACCACGAACGCGTCACCCTCGCCGCCCACGGCACCATGGCGATCCGCGCCCTGCATGACGTCCAGAGCTGGGCCGCCGCGACCAAGCTGGCCGACGGCCGCCGCGTCATCGACCTGCCCTGGGTACGCGGCCGCCTCGCCCGCACCCACGCCCGCCTCGACGCGATGAAACTGCTCAACTGGCAGATGGTGAACGCGGTCCAGTCCGCCACCCTCACCCCGCAGGACGCCTCCGCCGTCAAGGTCTACGGCTCCGAGGCGCGCCGGGACGCGTACGCCTGGCTCATGGAGGTGGTCGGCGCGGCCGGTTCCCTCAAGGACGGGTCGGCCGGCGCGGTCCTGCACGGCGAACTGGAGCGCGGCTACCGCAGCGCGGTGATCTTCACCTTCGGCGGCGGGAACAACGAGATCCAGCGCGAGATCATCGCGTGGATCGGCCTCGGCATGCCGCGGGTACGCCGCTGAACCGCGTCCTCAGTGGTCCAGCGCAGCTCCGGCCACTCCAGGGGCTGGGAGGTCGTCGAGGTGGCCAGACCGTCGGCGGTGGCCGCGGCCGGTGCCATGACCCGGATCACAGCATGGGGGGAGGAACGTCCGTCCGAATGTGATCGAGGGTTCGGTAGCCGACGGGTACGGTTTGGCCATGGATTTTTCCGGAACTGGTGCTACCGATGAGAACACCGGGCAGGTGGGGGCCATCAAGGCCGTGGCGCGCCGGCTGCTGCTGAAGACGGGGGCCCCGGGGCTGTCCCCGGAGGCGGTGGCCGCCGAGGGCGGGCTGGCCGTCGCCGATGTGGCGGCCGTCTTCCCGCACCGGGACGACCTGTTGACGGCGTTGGTGATCGACGCCTACGACGCGTCGGCCGCCGCCATGGAACGGGCCGACGCGGACGCCGTCGCCGAGGGCGCCCCGGCGGGCGCGCGGCTGCTGGCGGTCACCCGGGCCCTGCGCGCCTGGTCCTTCGCCCACACCGGCGAGTTCACGCTGATCTACGGTTCGCCCGTACCCGGCTACCACGCCCCGCAGGACACCGTCCCGCCCGCCTCGCGCACCCCCGCCGTACTCGCCGGCATCGTGCGGGCCGCGCTGGAGGGCGGCGAACTCCTCCCGCCCCGGCGGACCGTACCGGGACCGCCGCTGCTCCGGCCGGAGGCCGTGGAACTCTTCGGTGGGGTCCCCGACGCCCCGTTCTCGGACCTCGTCGAGCGCGGGATCGTGCTCTGGAGCAGCCTGATCGGGCTCCTGGTGTTCCAGGTCTTCAGCCGTACCCACGACAGCGTCCGGGACGAGGCCGCCTACTTCGACTTCGCCATCGCGGTGGCGGCCGAAGGCATCGGCCTGACCGTCCCCTCGGACGAACCCACCCACACCGACTAGACCGTCTGCCGCGCGGAAACGCCCGGCACCGGCGGGGAATCAGGCCGTGAACACCACAAGAACCCTCTGCTTCGTCATCGCGGCGCTCTCGTCGTACGCCGCCCTCGTCTACCGGCTCTGCCAAGCGCGCCGCAGCTGGCGGGACAACGCCTACCGCACCCTCGTGGTCACCCTGCTGCTGCAGTGCCTCACCTTCACGATGGGCGCCGTCGCCATGGGCGGCGACAGCTTCCTGGGCGTCGGCAACCTCGCCATCCTGCTGATGCACGTGTCGGCCGTCGCCTTCTGCGTCGCGGCCCAGATCATCCTGTTGCGCTGGGCGGCCGACCCCGAGGAGGCGGTGCGCAAGGCCCGTTACTGGCTGATCACCGGCATCGCCCTCAGCGTGCTCCTGATCGCCCTCTTCTTCGTCGCCGACGGCCCCGGCCGGCCGGCGACGGACTTCAACACCGGCAGCGGCCAACCGCTGGTCCTCGTCTACCTCCTGGTCTTCATCGTCTCCCAGGCGGTTCCGTGCGTGACCATCTTCCGCCAGTGCGGTCCCTACGCCCGGATGACCGGCAAGGCCTCGCTGCGCCAGGCGCTGCGCATGCTGTCGGTGGCCGCGGTGATCCTCTTCCTCTACTGCACCTGCCGGACGGTGAACATCCTCACCGCCGCGGCCGGGATCGACATCGGCGTCTGGCAGCTCGCGTCGAACGTCTTCAGCGCCGCGGGGATCGTCACCCTCTCGCTCAGCCTGACGACCTCCTCCTGGGAGGCGTCGGCCGCCAGGCTGCTGGAGTGGGCCCACAGCTACCGTTCCTACCGGGCCCTCTACCCGCTCTGGCGGGACCTGTACGAGTCCTCCCCGGACATCGTCCTGGAGCCGCCGGGCTCGGCCTCGGTCTCGGACCTCAACTACCGCCTGCACCGCCGCGTGATCGAGATACGCGACGGGTGGCGGGACCTGCGCCCCTACATCGACCGCACCGCACCCGTCGCCGGGGCGGCGGATCCCGGAGCGGGCGAGGAGTACCGGCAGGCCCACGCCGAGGCGGCGCGGATCAGGCAGGCCCTGGATGCGAAGCGGGCCGGGACCGTCCCCGATCTCAACAAGGACGCGGGCGACTTCGACGACCGGGACACGGACAACTTCTCGGCGGAGGTCGCCTGGCTCACCCAAGTGGCAGTCGTCTATCGTAAACTCGGTAAAGCGGGTTGAGAGCTCCCGCCCGGTCTGTCCCCCGTCAGGCCGGGCGGGTTTTCCCTTTTTCACCCTCCCCGTGGTTCCCCCCGTTTTCCCCCGTGGGTCCCCCCGTTGTTTCCCCCCGTTTCCCCCGTGTTGCTTCCGGGCCGAGCGGGTGTGTTCCGCTCGGTTCCGGCCCTCATCCCCCGAGGGCCGGCCCGGACCGACAACCGTCAGCACATCAACTCGGCTACCCCCGTAAGCAAAGTTAGCTGCCAGCTATCGGCGAGGTCCACGGTGGCGGACTCTGATCAGATTGTCAACTGACCGCTAATCTGCAAAACTTCCGGATAGCTGAGAGCAATGCCGAGGAGGTGACGGAAGGGAGATTCGCAGTGTCGGAGACCGACGACCGGCCCAAGCTGGCAGTGCGTCTGGACAACCTCTTCAAGACGGTCCGCCCCAAGGGCAAGCACTGGACCAACGCCGAGGTCGCGGAGGAACTCAAGCGGGGCAACCCCGAACTCAAGGCGGGCGGCGTCTACTTGTCGCAGCTGCGGACCGGCAAGCGCTCCAACCCCTCGCCGGACCTGCTGGCTGCCCTCGCCCGGTTCTTCGGCGTTTCCGTCGCGTACTTCTTCGACGACGAGGTCGCCGAGTCCGTCCTCAGCGAGGTGGCCGCCATCGAGGCGCTGCGCCAGGCCGGAGTCCGCTCCGTGGCCATGCGGGCGGCCGGGATGAAGAAGGAGAACCTCCAGGCCATCACGGCCATCATGGACCAGTACCGGCAGTTGCAGGGCCTCCCGCCCGTCACCGACCCCTCGGAAGAGCCGGAGTGAGGGTCCCCGGCAGGGGGCGCTCGGCCGATCACGGCCGCCGCAGTCAGCTCAAGAAGCTTCGCAAGGACGGCGCGCGCCGGATCGCGGAGCTCAACCTGCCGGACGGGGCCGACGTGGCCGAACTCTGCCGCTACATCGGAGAGATCCGCGACCGCCCCATCACCCTGATCCCGATGCAGATGCCCGCCTCGCAGCCGTGCGGCATGTGGGTCGCCGCACGGGACGAGGACCTGATCTTCTACGACGCCAACACCACCAGCGCGCATCAGGAGCACATCATCTTGCACGAGCTGGGCCACATCATCTGCTGTCACCGCGGGGCGGGCTGGCTGGACGAGGCGAGCTCCCGCCTCCTGTTCCCCAACCTCGACCCCGACCTCGTCCGGGACATGCTCCTGCGCGCCACCTACGACGACGTGCAGGAACAGGAGGCGGAGGTCATCGCCTACCTGCTCTCCCAGCGGCTGGGCGGCGCCGAGGAAGGTCCCGGTGCGCCCGCCGGCCCGGACGGCGGACCGTCCGGGAAGGGCGACGACGCGCTCAGCCGCATCGAACGCACCCTGTTCTGAGGCGGGGCGCCGGGCAGGGCAGGGCGGGGCCGGACCGGCCCCGGCCCGCGGTCACACGTCGCGCCGGCGTACGACGACCACCGCGAGGGCGACCGCGACCAGCGGCCACACCGCGTACACGGCCCAGGAGCCGGGGACCGTGGCGTCGTGGACGCGGTTGATGTCGGGGAGGTCCCCCCAGTTCTGCACCAGGCGCTTCCAGGCGCTGACCACCATCACGTGGTTGACGTCGGCCGACCACTGCCGGGAGGTGCTGAACAGCGGCGGCAGCATCACGAGCGTGAACAGGGTGGCGGCCACGCTGCCCGGGGTGTGTCTGATCAGCGCGCCGAGCCCCAGGCCGACCAGGGCGCAGGCCGGAGCCAGCAGGGCGGACGCCACCAGGGCCCGGGCCACGCCCGGATGGGTGAGCGGGACCCCGGCGTGCCGTCCGTCGAGGACGGCCTGGGAGGCCAGGAAGGCGGCCAGGGAGATCACCGTCCCGACCGTGGTCCACACCGCCGCGAGGACCACGGCCTTGGCCAGGACCACCGCATGACGGGCGGGTACGGCCACCATGGTGGTCCGGATCAGCCCGCTCCCGTGCTCGCTCACGATCGTGACGGCCCCGACGCTGCCGGAGACGAGCATCAGCGTCATGTAGGCGCCCGGTGTGAAGGCGTCGAAGGGCAGGAAGCCGCTGGTGCCGCCGTGGTCCGCCAGCGAGGCGACGGTGGCGCACCCGATGACGAACAGCGCGGTGAGGGCGATGGTCCACCACGTGGAGCGCAGGGAGCGCATCTTGATCCACTCGGCGGCGAGCAGGTCACCGAAGCGGGCGGGAGGCCCGGCGGCGGAGGTGGCGGAGGCGACGGAGGGCGCGTGGGCGGGGGCGTGGGCGTGGGCGGGGGCGGTTCGGGTCATCGGGTCCGTCCGGTGGGGTATTCGACGCTGTCGGCGGTCAGTTCCATGAAGGCCTCCTCCAGGGAAGCCGTGCGCGGGGTCAGTTCGTCGAGCACGATCCCGTGCGCCAGGGCGAGCGCCCCGATCCGGTCCGCCGCCAGCCCGGTCACCACGAGCCTGCGGGTGTCCGCCGGGCCCTGCGGCTCGACCGAAGCGCCCGCGCCGGCCAGCAGCGCCCCCAGTTCGGCCGCCCGCGACGTGCCGACGACGGTGCCGGGCCGGGTGCTGCGGGCCGCGAACTCCCGTACCGACTCGGCGGCGATGAGCCGGCCGCGGCCGATGACGACGAGGTCGTCGGCGGTGTTCTGCATCTCCGACATCAGATGGCTGGAGAGGAAGACCGTACGGCCCTCGGCCGCCAGCCGCCGGAACAGGCCGCGCATCCAGAGCACGCCCTCCGGGTCCATGCCGTTGACGGGCTCGTCGAACATCAGCACCGGGGGATCGCCGAGGAGGGCGGTGGCGATCCCGAGGCGCTGCTTCATGCCGAGCGAGAACCCGCCCGCGCGACGGGCCGCCGCCCCGGTCAGGCCGACCTCCTGGAGCACCTCGTCCACCCGGCGCGCCGGGATGCCGTTGCTCCGGGCCAGCGCCGACAGGTGGGCCGTGGCGCTGCGTCCGCCGTGCACCTGGCCGGCGTCGAGGAGGGCGCCCGCGTGCCGCAGTCCGCGCGGGTGGTCGCGGAAGGGGACGCCGGAGACGGTGGCGGAGCCGGAGGTGGGCCGGTCCAGGCCGAGGAGCATCCGCAGGGTGGTGGTCTTGCCGGCTCCGTTCGGGCCGAGGAACCCGGTGACGCGGCCCGGCCGGACCGTGAAGGACAGCCGGTCGACGGCGGTCCTGGCGCCGTAGCGCTTGGTGAGTTCGTTGACTTCGATCACAAGGGCAACCCTGCCGGGAGGGCGCCCCGAGGGCATGGTGCCGTGGGCTGCAATCGCGCGGCCGGACCCGCCCCGGGGCGTACGCCCCCGGACGGTCCCGCGTGGGGCCGGAGGTGTCAGCCCCCGGCCGCCGCCACCTCCTGGGCCAGGATCGACACGGCCCGGCGGACGTCCTCTTCGCGGTGGTCGGAGGTGACGAAGAACCGCAGCCGGGAGAGCCCCTCCTCCACCGCGGGATGGAAGATCGGATCGGCGATCACCCCGCGGTCGTACAGCCGGCCGGCGACGCGCAGGGTCCTCGCCGAGTCGCCGAGGAGGCACGGCACGATCGGGGTGTGGGCGCTGGAGCCGGTCGCGAGACCGGCGGAGGCGGCCAGCGAGAGGAAGAGCTCGGCGTTGCGGCGCAGGGCACGGACCCGGTCCGCGGTGATCAGCTCGCTCGCGGCCAGCGCGGCGGCCGCGTTGGCCGGGGTCAGGCCGACGCTGTAGACGAAGCCGGGCAGCGTGTGCCGCAGCCACCGCACCATCCGGGCCGAACCGCCGAGGTAACCGCCGCAGCTGGCGAAGGCCTTGGAGAGGGTGCCCATCCACAGGTCCACTCCGGACCGGTCGACGCCGAAGAACTCGCCCACACCGCGGCCGTGTTCGCCCACGGTGCCGATGCTGTGGGCCTCGTCGACCATCAACAGCGCGCCGTATCGTTTCTTCAGCTCGATCACGGCCGGCAGGTCCACCAGGTCGCCGTCCATGCTGTAGGCGCCCTCGACGGCGATCAGTACCCGCCGGAACCGTGGCCGGTTGACCCGCAGCATGTGCGCCAGCTGGTCCGTGTCGTTGTGGGCGAAGGGCCGCCGGGCCGCCCCGGACAGCGCGCAGCCCTGCAGGATGCTGTCGTGGGCGAGGGCGTCGTGCAGCACCAGGTCCCCGGCTCCGACGAGGTGCCCGATCGCGGTGAC
This sequence comes from Streptomyces lavendulae subsp. lavendulae, assembly GCF_002803845.1. Classification (GTDB taxonomy): domain Bacteria; phylum Actinomycetota; class Actinomycetes; order Streptomycetales; family Streptomycetaceae; genus Streptomyces; species Streptomyces lavendulae. Next base: position 7,312,591 of record NZ_CP024985.1, read on the forward strand.
GTTGGTGGCGTGGCCGCTGACCAGCGCCAGGCAGTCCTCGACGCCGAGGAAGCGGGCGAGCGCCCGCTCCAGCCGTACGGTCAGCTCCCGTTCGCCGGAGAGCACCCGGCTCGCCGAGACCGAGGTCCCGTACCGGTCCACCGCTTCGTGGACGGCGGCGGTGACCGCCGGATGGCCCGAGAGCCCCAGGTAGTTGTAGGAACCGAAGGAGAGGTACTCCCGGTCGCCGATCACGGTCGTGTCGCGGATCGTGCCCCGGTGGACCCGGAAGTACGGGAACTCCGCGCCGTCGGCGGTGATCGCCTCCAGACGTTCCTCGAACTGCCGCACCTCCGGGAACCCGTCGACGCTCGCCGTGGCGGCGTACTCGTCCCCGCACGGCTCCTGCACCTCCCACGGCTCGCGCGCGGGAGCGGCGGGGGCGGGCGGGAGCGCGAGGTAGGGGGCGACCAGTTCCGTCAGCCGCCCGATGGTGAGGCCGGGCTTGAAGGTCTCCTCGGTGGGGAACCCCGGCGCGTGCCGCGCGAGGATGACGTCCAGCTCCTGGAGCATCAGGGAGTCGAAGCCGAGATCGGTCGTCAGCACCATCCGCTCGCTCAGGTCGGAGAGCGGGAAGACCCCGGTGCGCGACACCGCTTCGAGGACGACGGACGCGGCGGACCCGCCCGGCGCGGCGGAGGGCACGACCGCGGGCGCAGCCCGCGGGGGTTCCTCCACACGGCCGCCCGGGTCCACGGTCTCGCGGGCCGATGCGTCCACCACCCAGTGGTGGCGGGGCGCCAGGGGGCTGGGCGGCAAAGTGCACGGCGGTGTCCGCTCCGTCGCGGGAGGCGGTACGGGGTCGTCGGCGCCACGCACGGCGAGGCCCGCCGTGACGGCCCCGGCCGCGGCGGTCAGCCGGACCGCGGCCTCGGCCGCGTCCCGCGCCACCACCGTCAGCCGCTCCGCGAAGGGCGTACGGCGCGCCAGGGTGTCCGCGACCCGGGCCAGCGGGGGCCGGTCCTCGGTGAGGACCTCCGCCAGATCGAGGGCGTAGCGGGCCAGCCCCGCCCGGTCACGGGCGCTGAGCACCAGGAGGTGCGGCTCCCCGGCCGCGTCGGGCACGGCCGGCGCCGGGGCGGCGCACTCCTCCACCACCAGGTGGACGCCGGTGCCGCCGAAGCCGAAGGCGCTCACCCCGGCCCGGCGCGGCCCCCGGGTCCGCGGCCACGGCGTCGCCTCCGTCGGGACGACCAGCCGCGCGGCGTCGAGGGCCGCGGGCTCCGCCGGTTCGAACTCCGGCTGGGGCGGTACCACCCCCCGGTGCACGGCCAGGACGGTCTTGATGAGCCCGGCCATCCCCGCGGCGTTGAGGGAATGGCCCACCACCGCCTTCACCGCACCGAGGAAGGCGGGCGCCGCGTCCGCACCGCGCAGTTCGCGCAGCACCCCGACCTCGACCGGGTCGCCGACCGTCGTCCCCGTGCCGTGCGCCTCCAGGTACCCGACCGAGTCCGAGGCCAGGCCCGCGTCGCGGTAGGCCCGGCGCAGCGCCCGGAGCTGACCGGCCGCCTGGGGGTGCATACCGCCCTGCACGGTCCCGTCGTTGGCCGTGCCCACCCCGCGGATCACCGCGTAGACGCGGTCGCCCGCGGCCAGCGCGTCGGCCAGCGGGCGCAGCACCAGGACCCCGGCGCCCTCGCCCAGGACGAAGCCGTCGGCCCCCGCCCCGAACGGCAGGCACCGGCCGCTGCGCGAGATGGCGCCGATCCGGCTCAGGCCCACCAGCAGGTCGGGGGTGAGGATCAGCTGGGCGCCGCCCGCCAGCGCGATGCGGGTGCGGCCCGCGCGCAGCGCGAACACGGCGTTCGCCACGGCCATCAGCCCACCGGAGCACGCCGAGTCCAGCGCGTAGCTCTCGCCGTGCAGGTCGAAGACGGAACTGATGCTGTTCGGGCCCATGTTGAGCAGGAGTCCGGCCACCGACGTGCCCTGGAGGTGGTCCACGCCCCGGACCGTCTCCAGCCACCGGGGACCGTCCGGCCGGGCCCCGAACTCGCCGCCGGCCACCTGGCGCATCCGGATCTGCAGGGTGCTGAGCTCGCGGTAGCCGCTCTCGGTGAGCGAGGTGATCACCGAGGTCTCCTCGCGGTCGAAGCCCTCGGTCTCCCACCCCGCGTCCTGGATCGCCTCGCGGGCGAGGTCGATCAGCAGCCGGTGCTGGGGGTCCATCGACCGGGCCCGTCGTGGGGGGATGCCGTAGTGCGCCGCGTCGAAGTGGCCCACGTCCGGCAGCAGCGCCATGGTGTCCGTGTACGTCGTCGACGGGTCGCGGAAGTTCTCGCTGAGGAACGCGGAGGCGTTCCACCGCGACTGCGGGATGGCGGTGAACTGGGGCCGCGGGTCCGTCAGGAGGCGCCAGTACGCGTTCACGTTCCGCGCCCCCGGGAACCGGCAGGCCATGCCCACGATCGCGACGTCGTCGTGCCGGGCCGCCGGGGATCCCGCGGAGCCGTCCGTCTGCGCCACGCGTGTCACCCGGCGGTGGTCAGTCGCTCGCGCCACCATGCGACCGTCGTCTTGACCTGCTCGTCGACGGGCGTGGCCCGGACCGCGAAGGCGGTTTCCCAGGCGCTGGAATCGACCACGAACGGGCGGTCGAACTGGTAACGGATCTCCTTGAGCTCACGCATCAGGGGGGAGAAGAGCGAGAGCGCGCCCAGCACGGCCGACGGCAGTGCGCGTACGGGGACGGGCCCGGTGCCCGCCTCGGCGGCGAGCCGGGCGACCATCTCCCTTACGGACAGGGCCGGTCCGGTCGGGACGTGCCAGGCGCGGCCCCAGGACCGTTCCTCGCCCGCGGCCTCGGCCAGCGCCGCGGCCACGTCGGGGAGGTAGGTCCAGCTGTGCGGGGCGTCGGGGTCGCCGAGGGCGGAGACGGGCCGGCCGCGCAGCACCTGCGGTACGACCCGGCCGGCCAGGTGCCCGCCGTCGGTCACCCCGGGGCCGAAGAAGTCCGAGGCCCGCAGCTCGACGGCCTTCAGGCGGCCCTGTTCGTGCAGGGTCCGGACCGTCTCCCACGCGGCGGCCCGCACCCGCCCCTTGGGGCCGGTCGCCGCGAGCGGCAGCTCCTCGGTGAGGGGGATGTTCACCGGGCCGTAGCCGTAGAGGTTGCCGAGCATGACCAGCACGGCCCCGGTCCGCTCGGCCGCCGTGCACAGGGCCGAGGTCAGCGCGGGCCATTCGGCCGCCCAGCGGTGGTAGGGCGGTGCGGCGCAGCCGAAGACGGCGGCGGCGCCCCGTACGGCCTCGGTCAGCCGGTCGCCGTCGGCGGCGTCCAGTGCGACGTGCTCGATGCCCGGTTCCGGGGCACGGCCCGATCTGGTGACGACCCGTACGGAGTGTCCCCGCCCGGCCAGCAGCCGGGCCGTGGCCGCACCGGCGGGCCCGAATCCCACGACGACATAGAAACTCACGTGCGAACCCTAGCGCGCGGACCCGGCGTCACTCCCGGCCCGCAGGGCCCGGGCCGTGCCACGATGGCGGAGACCCCTGGGGACCACGGGAGGGGTTTGGCGGTCTTTGACGGTGAACGGAGCGAATTCAGGCAGCGGTTGTGACCGAGCGTTCGTCCGAAATCCGGCGGTCCGGCGAGGGGGACCTGGCGTCCGGGGGAGAGGGCGCCGGGCGGGCCGGTGGCGCGGAGCGGAGCGGGGCCCCCGGCGGGGGGTGAGCGACGAGCTCGCCGCGAACATGCGGCAGGGCTGGGCCGGCACCGAGCGCCACGACATCGAGCCCCTCCCGCAGGCCGCCCACACCGCCCGCCGGCGCGCGGCGCTCTCCGCCCGCTTCCCGGGCGAGCGCCTGGTGATCCCGGGGGCAACCCGCGGGTCCGCGCCAACGACACGTACCACCCCTTCCGCGCCTGCTCCGACTACGTCCATCTGACCGGCGACCGGTCCGAGGACGCCGTCCTGGTCCTGGAGCCCGAGGAGGACGGCGGCCCGGTCCGGGTCCTGCGCGGCCACGACGCCGGCGTGGAGACCCGCACCCTCTACGCCGCCGACGGCACCCGCACCCTGCCCGTCAGCGGCACCTTCTCCCCGCTCCAGCGCACGGTCTACGACGCGGTCCACGACGCGCAGGAGGCCGGGATCGCCGCCGTCAGGCCCGGCGCCCGCTTCCGCGACTTCCACGACTGCGCCGCCGCCCGCGCCGAGGCGTACGCCGACGGGGTCCTGGAACCCGGCGTCGTGCTCACCGTGGAGCCCGGCCCGTACTTCCAGGCCGACGACCTGACCGTCCCCGAGGAGTACCGCGGCATCGGCGTCCGGATCGAGGACGACGTCCTCGTCACCGAGGACGGCAACGAGAACCTCTCGGCGGCCCTGCCGCGCCGGTCCGACGAGGTCGAGTCCTGGATGGCCGACCTGCGGGCCTGACACCACGGCATCGGTTCTGTGGCGCTATGTCCGTAATCCGGCGCGCTGCGCAAACGTGAATCGCACGCTTATGAAGCCGTGGAGCGTCACTGGAGGCCGGAAAACGGCCCTTCCGTGGGACAGGATTCAGGTGCAGGAGCTGATGCCCTCCCCACGCGCCAACCCCCACTGACCTGGGGTTACGGCGGAATTCTCCCTACCCGTCGCGGGCTTTGTGCTGCCCGGACGCACCCAGGGGGAACGGGAACGGGCGGGCTCGAATCCGACCCTCCAGGAGACAGCGACGTGTCCACCACCACCGCCCCGCAGGAAGCCTTCCTCGCCGACACCCACACCGGCCTGCCCATCCCCGCCGATCCCGTCTTCTCCTCCACCGACGAGGAACGCCGCCACCGCAAGCAGCGACTGGCCGCGGCCATGCGCCTGTTCGGCAAGGAGGGCTACGCCGAGGGCATCTCCGGCCACATCTCGGTCCGCGACCCCGAGGACCACGACACCTTCTGGGTCAACCCCTTCGGCGTCTCCTTCAACCGCGTCCGCGTGGCCGACCTGATCCGCGTCGACGCCACCGGCCGGGTCGTCGACGGCACCGGCAAGGTCAACCCGAGCGCCTTCACCATCCACTCCTCGATCCACGAGCGCCCCGAGGCCAACGCCATCGCCCACGGCCACACCGTCCACGCCCGCGCCCTGGGCGCCCTGGAACGGCTGCTGGAGCCCTACGACCAGGAGTCCGCGGCCTTCTACCAGGACCAGGTCCTCTACGGGGACTACGACGGCCCCGCCATCAAGATCGAGCACGGCCGGGACATCGCCGACCGCCTCGGCGCCAAGCGCGCCATGCTGCTGCGCCACCACGGCCTGATCACCGTCGGCGGCTCCCTCGAAGAGGCCGTCCACTGGTTCTTCACCTACGAGAGCTGCGCCCGCGTCCAGCTCCTCGCCCTCGCCGCCGGCCGCCCCGTCCCCATGTCCCACGAGCAGGCCCTGCTGGCCCGCGACGGCTTCGGCGACGAACAGCTCGGCCGCTACAGCTTCCAGATCATGTGGGACGAGATCACGGCCGAACAGCCCGATCTGCTCGACGAGTAGCCACCCGCGCACCGAGCAGCACACCGGCCGGCCGCCCCAGATCCCAGGAAGCCCCTCATGAGTTCCACAGCCTCACCGCGCGCCGAAGCGCGCACCGTCCTCATCATCGTCGCGATCGTGCAGTTCGTCATCGGCGGCTGGTTCTCGTGGTCGGCCTCCCGCGCCGAACCCCGCGACCTGCCCGTCCTCGTCGTCGCCGCCCCGGGCGCGGAGCAGCTCACCGAGCGGCTGCGCGAGGCCGCACCGGGCGCCTACGCGGTCAAGAGCGCGGCCACCGCCGAGGAGGCCGACGCCGCCCTGCGCGACCGCGAGGCCTACGGCGTCCTGCTGCCGGTCTCCGGCGGGCTGGAACTGCACCTCGCCTCCGCCGCGTCGCCCACCGTGGCCCAGACCCTCACCGGCCAGGCGCAGGAGCTCGCCGGCGGCCCCGTCCGCGTCACCGACGTGGTGCCCGCCGACGCCGACGACCCGCACGGCGCGGGGCTGTCCACGGGCTTCCTGCCGCTGCTGATCACCGCGGTGATCGCGGCCCTGCTCTTCGTCCTCAAGGTCCGCGACGCGGGCGCCCGACTCCTCGGCGCCGTCGGCTTCGCCGTCGTCTCCGGCCTGCTCAGCTCCCTGATGCTCACGCACCTCAGTGGGGTGCTGCCCGGAAACTACTTCGTCAACGCCGGCATCGTGGCCCTGCTGGAGCTCGCCATGGTCTCCGTGATCACCGGCCTCGGCTCGCTGGTCGGACCGCCCGGGATCGCCGTCGGCGCGGTGCTGATGTTCGTGGTCGGCAACCCGCTCTCCGGTCTGGCCTCGGCCCCCGAGATGCTGCCCCAGCCGTTCGGCGCGATCGGCCAGTTCCTTCCCGCCGGCGCCGCCGCCACGCTGCTGCGCACGGTGGGCCCCTTCGACGGAGCGGGCGCGGGCGGACCCGTCCTGGTGCTCGTGGTCTGGGCGCTGATCGGCCTCGGCCTGCTCTACGCGAGCTCCCGCCGCCGCCCCGCCCCGGCAGCCCCGCAGGACCCGTCCGCCGCCCCGCGGCCCGCCGCCGCGCACTGACCGCACGCGCGCCGGCCCCTCCCCGACTGACTCCTTTTCCGTGAAGGGTGACCATGAACACGAACTCCAGTGACCGCCCGCCGACGCGCATCGCCCTGGTCGGCGGAGGGGCCGCAGCCGTCTGCCTGCTGGACCGGCTGTCCCGCACCCCCGGCCTCGGGCGGGGGACGATCACCGTCTTCGAGCCCTCGGGCAGCCTCTGGCGCGGGCGCGCCTACCAGCTCGACACCGACGCCGTCCTCGCCAACATCATCCCGTCCGAGATGAGCGCGCGCGTCGGCGACCCCGGCCACTTCCTGCGCTGGCTCCGCGAGTTCGGCCTGCCCTTCGGGGAGGGGGACTACGCCGCCGACGGCTACTTCCCGCCCCGCTGGGTGTTCGGCAGCTACCTGGAGCGCACCGGTGAGACCGCCGTCCGCGCGCTCTCCCTCGACGGTCTGCCCGTCCGGATCGTCAGGGAGGCGGTCGTCGCCGCCCGCGAGACCGACCGGGAGGTGGTGCTGACCTCCTCCGACGGCCGGTCGCAGGCCTTCGACTACGTGGTCTGCGCCGTCGGCGCCGGCCGCCCCGCCGACCACTACGGACTCCACGGATCCCCGGGCTACTTCGGCGACCCCTACCCGCTCGGCACCACCGTCGCCGCGGTCCCGGAGTCCGCCGACGTCACCGTCCTCGGCACCGGCCTCGCCGCCGTCGACGCCGTGGTCTCCCTCGCCGCCCACGGCCACCGGGGCCGGATCACCATGGCCTCCCGCAACGGCGCGCTCCCGGCCGTCCGCCAGCGACCCGTCTTCCCGGAGATCACGCACTTCACCCCGGCCGCCCTGCACGCGGCGGCCGCCCGGTCCGACGACCGGTGGATCGAGCTGGGCGACGTACTCGACCTCCTCGGGCGGGAGCTGGCCGAACACGGCGCCGACCCGTCCGTGGTCCTGGCCGAACTGCTCTCCCTCGGCGACGAGGCCCCGATGGAGCGGCTGCGCCGCCAGTACGAGGACCTCGACGCGGCGGACACCGGCCTGCGGGTCCTGCAGCACGCGGTGCCCGAGAGCGGCCCGGACGCCTGGACCCTGCTGCGCCCGGAGGACCAGCGGTTCATCCGCGAGAACCACTACCGGGCCGTGATGAGCCTGTGCTGCCCGATGCCGCCCGCCAACGCGCGCCGGCTCCTCGACCTGCACCGGACCGGCCGGCTGCACGTCACGGGCGGCCTGTGGAACGTGAAGCCGCTGGCCGCGGGAGGCTTCCACGTCGCCGCCGACACCGGGGAGTACGAGAGCGACGTCGTCATCAACGCCGTCAGTGCCCCCTCGCACCGGGTGCCCGAGCGGGCCCGCCCCTTCCTCGACTCCCTCGTCGAGGACGGCATCGGCGAGTACCACCCGCACGGCGGTCTGCGCGTCGAACCGGCCACCAGCCGGGCCGTGGGCGGGGGGCGGGCGCACCGCCGGATGCACGCCATCGGCGACATGGGCGCCGGAACCCTCTTCTTCACCTCCGGCATGCCCTCCGTCCTCGAACGGGCCGACGACATAGTCCGCGCCGTCGTGGAGGACCTCACGGCCGCCGCCCAAGCACCCACCACCCTCCAGGAGCAGCCCGCATGAGCCCCCGCACCGCCCCCGTCACCCGCCGGGACATGATGCGCGCCGCCCTGACCACCGCGGTGGTCGTCGGCACCAGCGCCGCCGTCGCCCCCATCGTGCTGGCCGACCCGGCCCCCGCCCCCGCCCCGGCCGCCCCCCGCGGCACCTTCGACGAGGTGTACCGGGGCCGCCGGATCCAGGGCGGGCCGGTCCCCGTCCGCTACGCCTCCGCCCGGGGCGCCGCCGCCCCTGCCTCCGGACCGGGCGTGGAGATCAGCATCGACGGCCGTCCGCTGCACGTCATGCGCCGCGCCGACGGCAGCTACCTGAGTCTCGTCAACCACTACCGGTCGTTCCCGACGCCGCTGGAGGCGGCGCGCGCGGCCGTGGACGAGATCGGCACCGCACAGCTCTCGACGGCCTCCTTCCACCACCACTGACCGCCGCCGACCACCACCGACCGCCGCCGAGGCGGGGAAACGGACACACGTGTACACCCGCAAGAACCAGAAGGACCTGGACCCCGACGAGCGCGCGAGGTTCGTGGGCGCCGTCCTGGAGGTCAAACGACGTGGCGTCTACGACGAGTTCGTCCGGCTGCACGGCCGGTACTTCGTCTCCGACGGCGAGGGCGGACAGCGGGTGGGGCACATGTCCCCCTCCTTCTTCCCCTGGCACCGCCAGTACCTGCTGGAGTTCGAACGCGCCCTCCAGCAGGTCGACCCCGCGGTGACCCTGCCCTACTGGGACTGGACGGTGGACCAGGCGCCCTCCTCGTCCCCGTGGACCGACGACTTCCTCGGCGGCGACGGCCGCCCCGGCGACCACCGCGTCATGACGGGTCCGTTCGCCTTCGACGGGGGCAACTGGCCGGTGGACGTGGGCGTCACCGAGGAGAAGTACCTCATGCGCAGCTTCGGCCGCCCGGCCGATCCCGTCGCGCTGCCCACCCCCGCCGAACTGGAGTGGGCCATCGGCGACCCGGTCTACGACAGCGCCCCCTGGGACTCCACCTCCACCACCGCCGGCTTCCGCAACAAGGTCGAGGGCTGGACCGTCGGCGAGCAGGAGGGCTGGCACAACCACAACCGGGTCCACCTGTGGGTCGGCGGCCAGATGACCGGCGGGACCTCGCCCAACGACCCCGTCTTCTGGCTCCACCACACCTTCATCGACCTCATCTGGGCCCGCTGGCAGCGCCGCCACCGGGGCTCCGGATACGAGCCCGCCCGGCCGCTGCCCGCATCCGACCCCCAGCACGGCCGGGTCGTCAGCCTCGACGAGCCCCTGTCCCCGTGGCAGGTGCGCCCCTCCGAACTGCTCGACCACACCCGCTTCTACCTGTACGCCGAGTGATCCGTCCGCACCCGCGGCCCGTCACCGCTTCCCGTCCCACCCACCGAAAAGGAACCGTCATGCGCATCCGCACCCTCCGCACCGCCGTCCCGGCCCTCGCCGCCGCGGCCCTGATCACCCTGGCCGGGGCCCCGTCGGCGCAGGCCGCCCCCGCGCAGGCGGCCTCCGCCCCGGCGCCCGCCGCCGTCCCGGACTTCGCGGGTCACACGTACGTCCTCACGCTCGACAACGGCGCGGTCCTGCGCAACTCCTACTCCGCGGACGGCACCACCCTGGACTGGACCGCCCTGGAGGGCCCGATGGCCGGGCACGGCGGCCGGGAGGCGCTCTCCGTGCGCGCCGTCGGCGAGGGTCTGTACTTCGTCAACTGGGTCGAGGCCTCGGGCATGACGGTCAGCCACGTGATGGACCTCGGCCGCGGCACCGTCAGCGTCTACTGGACCTACGCCACCCCCGACGGCGGCCGGACCGGCGAACTGCACACCGCGACGCTCCAGCGCGTCTCTTCTTGACCGGCACGGTCGGGCGGGGCCGGGCGCACGGCGTCCGGCCCCGCCCGCACCCGTTTCCAGGGGGGAAACACCACATGCCCGTACCACCGACCGGCTCGGCGCCCGCGCCCACCGCTCCCGCGCCCACCGCGCCCGCACCGCTGCCCGCCCCGCCGACGGGGGCCGGGCCTCCGGCCCCCGGCGCCCCGGGCGGGGAGGGGCTCGCGGGCTCCCTGAGGCCGCGCCACCTCACCATGCTGGCCCTGGGCGGGGTCATCGGGGCCGGCCTGTTCGTCGGGTCCGGCACCGGCCTGCGGATCGCGGGCCCGGCCATCATCCTCTCGTACGCCCTCGCAGCCGCCCTGGCCCTGCTGGTGATGCGGATGCTCGGCGAGATGGCCGCCGCCATGCCGGCCGGCGGATCGTTCTCCGTCTACGCCGACCGCGCCCTCGGCCGGTGGGCCGGATTCACCGCGGGCTGGCTGTACTGGGCGGTGACGGCCATCGCGATCGCCATCGAGCTGATCGCCGCCGCGACGATCCTGCACCAGTGGATGCCGGCCGTTCCGCAGTGGGCGATCGCCCTCGTGGCGCTCGGCGTCTTCACCCAGTCCAACATGCTGTCGGTCTCCTCCTTCGGGGAGGCCGAGTTCTGGTTCGCGGGCATCAAGGTCGCGGCCATCATCGCCTTCCTCGCCCTCGGCGTGGCCGCCCTGTGCGGGGCGGTCCCCGGCGTCGACGCCCCGGGCATGGCCAACCTGACCGGCCGCGGCGGTTTCCTCCCGCAGGGGTGGAACAGCGTGGTGGCGGGACTGCTCACCGTCGTCTTCGCCTTCGGCGGCATGGAGGTCATCACGATGGCGGCCGCGGAGTCCGGGGACCCGGCCCGCTCCGTCACCAAGGCGGTCGGCAGCGCGATCTGGCGGATCAGCCTCTTCTACCTCGGCTCGATCGCCGTCATCATCACCCTGCTGCCCTGGGACGCGGCCGTCCCCGGCCGCAGCCCCTACGTCGCCGTCCTGGACCGGCTCGGCATCCCCGGCGCGGGACGGCTGATCGAGGTCGTCGTACTCATCGCCCTGCTCTCGGCGATGAACGCCAACCTCTACGGCGCCTCGCGCATGGCCCACTCGCTCGCCGTGCGCGGGGAGGCGCCGCGCCTGCTGCGGCGCACCTCGGGCCGCGGGGCCCCGCGCCCGGCGGTGGCGGCGTCGGCGGCCTTCGGCTTCGTCGCGATCGGCCTGGACCACTGCTGGCCGGAGCGGATCCTGCCGTTCCTGGCCAAGGCCATGGGCGGGTCCATGCTGTACATGTGGCTGACGGTGGCGGCCGCCCACCTGGTGCTGCGGCGCCGCCTGGAGCGGGAGTCCCCGCACCTGCTGGTGGTGCGCACGCGGGGGTTCCCGTACCTGTCCTGGCTCGCCGCCGCGGGCATCGTCGCCGTGCTGCTGCTGATGGCCGTCGATCCGCAGGCGCGCGGGCAGCTGGGCTGGTCGACGCTGCTGGTGCTGGTCCTGCTGGCGGCCGCGGGAGTGCGGGCGCTGTGGGCGCGCCGGGCGTCCGGCCGCTGAAGGCGGGGCCCGGCCGGGAGGGTTCCCGGCCGGGCCGTACGGATGGTCTGGGCGGTGGCGCGGCGTCAGGCCGACAGCGGATCGCAGTCCCGCTCGGCGCCCTCGTCCGCGGGCAGCAGCCCCGACGTGGCGATGAGGTAGCCGAGCTGGGCCCGGCTGCGGCTCTGGAGCAGGGCGGCGATCCGGCTCACGTGGGCCGCGACGGTACGCCGGCTGGTGCCCAGCCGCCGGGCGATCGCCTCGTCGGTGTACCCGGCCACCAGCAGGCGCATCACGGCCCGCTGGATCTCGTCCGCGATGTCGGGTTCCACGGTGCGCGAGGCGCGCGGGTCGACGGACGAGCCGCGCTCCCAGGCCTCCTCGAAGACCTGCACCAGGAAGGCGACGATGGCCGGTTGCCTGATCTCCAGGGCCGAGGTGCGGGCCTCGACGTGGCCCGGCACGTAGGCGACGGCGCGGTCGACGACGACCAGCCGGTCGAAGACGTGGTCCAGGGTGCGGACCTCGCAGCCCGCCTCGGTCAGCCGCTCGATGTGGCGCAGGGTGGCCGCGTGGGTCCGCACCGCGTGCGGATAGAGCGTCCGGTGGCGGGCGGGGCCGCGGACGTGGTCGAGTTCGTCCAGGTCGTAGGAGACCCGGGAGCCCCCGGGCTGCACGGTCATCAGTTCCTCACGGCACTCGCGGACCGCGTGGGCCAGCGTGGAGTGGACGACCTTCTCCCCGTCGATCGGCGTGGCCCAGCCGGTGTGTTCGCGCTGCGCCGCGGTGTAGATCGCGGCGACCGGAACGAAGCTGCCGGCGATGGCCTGCGCGTCCCTGCGCTGCTTCTGCAGCGACTGCTCGATGGGCCGGACCAGTTCGGCCTTGGCCACGTCCGGCGAGACGGGCACCAGCACCGTCGGATCGTCGGGCGGAGGGACCAGCAGCCCCATCCGCAACAGGCAGGCCGGTGCGCCCTCCCTGGGCGCGCACCCCTTCACCACGGCCTTGCGGTAGAAGCCGAGGCCCTCACCGCATACGCCGCCCCCTCCTCCTGCAGAGTCGTCACCTTCACAACATTCCCCCGTGTACTGCCTTGCAAGATCCTGCATGGCGCCATTATGCACGTGAAAATCCAGCCACTATCGGTCGATTATCTGTCATCTTGGTGTCTTAATGAGTTGTTGACCATGGAACCGGAGGTAACAGGGCAAAATGGCAAGCAGATTCGGTGTGCTGGCCGAGGTCCTCGAAACATGGCGCACGGCCTTCGACGAACGGCGCGTGGACGACCTCGTGGACCTCTTCTCCGACGACGCCCTCTTCCAGGGGCTGTCCCCCCGCCTCCTCGCCGGACGGGACGAGATCCGCACCTACTACGCGAACGTCCCGCCCGGCACCACGGCGACCGTGGAGGTCCTGCACTCCCGCCCGCTCGCCGCCGAGGCGCTCGCCGGATTCGCCGACGTGACGTTCCGGACGGTGACCCCGCAGGATCCGGCCGGCACCCCGCTCCCGGTCCGCCTCTCGGTCATCGCCCAGCACCTCGACGACAGCTGGCGGATCCGCCAGTACCACGTCTCACGGGTGGGCTGACCCCCTCCCGGGTAGGCTCCCCGGCGGGAGGCGGGCCATGAGCACAGCTCCGTACGGGGGTGCGGACCCGGGGCTCTACGGGCCCGGGTCCGTCACCTGGCAGTGCCACGGCGACCCGGTCATGTGGATCGCCGGCGTCCGCGCGCTCTACCTCCAGGCCCTCCACCCCCGCGCCGTGCGCGGGGTGATGGCGAACAGCACCTTCCACCGCGACGCCTGGGGCCGGCTGCTGCGCACCGCCGACTTCGTCGGCACCCTCACCTACGGCACCACCGACACCGCCGAGCGGGCCGGGGCCCGGGTCCGGGCCCTGCACGCCCGGCTGTCCGCCACCGACCCGGACACCGGGGAGCGCTTCCGCGTCGACGACCCCGAACTGCTGCTGTGGGTGCACTGCGCGCAGATCGACAGCTTCCTCCACGTCCTGCTCCGCTCCGGCGTCCCCCTCACCGCGGACCAGGCCGACCGCTACGTGGACGAGAACCGGGTGAACGCGCGCCTCGTCGGCCTCGACCCGGCCGACGTGCCCGCCGACACCGCCGCGCTCGCCGCGTACTTCGAGGAGGTCCGTCCCCGCCTCGCCGCCGGGGCCGACGCCCGCGCCGTCGACGACTTCCTGCGGGCCCCGCCCGTACACCCCCTCCTCGTCCCTGGCCGAAACCTGCTGTGGAGACCGCTCGCCGAAACCGCCTACGGGACCCTGCCCGACTGGGCGCACCGGCTCTACGGGCGCCCCGCCCCGCCCCCGCGTGTCGTCACCCGGCGCCTGCGCCTCACGGGTCGCGTGTTGCGCAGCATTCCCGCAGGTCTACGCTGGCGGCTGCCTCCAGGTCACATCTTGAAAGCGATGCGCCGGCTGGGCCCCGGGAGCCGCCCCTGCGCGTACACACTGCGTACACCAGCGGCCATACTGGACCGGCCGAGGAGGGCGCGGCACGACGACGGGGGCGGCTTTAAGACATGGCGGAGTCCAGACTGATCCAGGGCCGGTACCGGTCACTCGATCTGATCGGGCGCGGCGGCATGGGCGAGGTGTGGCGCGCCCGGGACGAATCGCTCGGCCGTCAGGTCGCGGTGAAGTGCCTCAAGCCCATCGGGCCCGAACAGGACGCCCACTTCACCCAGGTCCTGCGCGAGCGCTTCCGCCGCGAGGCCCGGGTCGCGGCCTCGCTCCAGCACCGGGGCGTCACCGTCGTCCACGACTTCGGCGACGACAGCGCGGCGGGCGGTCCCCTCTACCTCGTCATGGAACTGCTCGAAGGCCGCAACCTCAGCCAGCTGATGGAGGACAACGAGGCGCGCCCGCTCCCCGTCGACGTGGTCCTCGACATCGCCGAGCAGATGGCCGCGGCCCTCGGCTACACCCACGACCAGGGCGTCGTCCACCGCGACCTCAAGCCCGCGAACATCATGCGGCTGACCGACGGCACCGTGAAGATCTGTGACTTCGGCATCGCGCGGCTGGCCCACGACATCGGCTTCACCGCCAAGCTCACCGGCGGCGGCATGGCCATGGGCACCCCCCACTACATGTCGCCCGAGCAGATCGCGGGCGGCGAGGTCGACCACCTCAGCGACCTCTACTCCCTCGGCTGCGTCCTCTACGAGATCGCCACCGGAGCCCCGCCCTTCGACCTCGGCGACTCCTGGTCCGTGCTCGTCGGCCACCGCGACAACGTCCCCGTACCGCTGCGCGACCACCGCCCGGAGCTGCCCGCCCACTTCGAGCAGCTCGTCCTGGAACTCCTCGCCAAGCGCCCCGAGGACCGGCCCGGCGACGCCCGGCACCTGCACCGCCGCCTCGTCGAGGGCCGCTCCGGCACCGGCGGGCCGGCCGCCCCGCACCCGCCGCTGCCCGCGTGGGCCGCGGGGATGACCGCCGGACGCAAGGCCGGGATCGACGCCCGGCCCGCCAGCGGGGAGTGGGCCGTGCTCACCGGCTCCTGGACCGCCGCCCGCCCCGCGGCGCCTGCCACCGGCACGGGCTCGGGGGAGCAGCGGATCCTGCGGCCCGCACCCGCCGAGGACCCGCGCCTCACCCCCGTCCACGGACTCGCGGGCCCGCCCGTCGCACCCGGCCCGGACCGCCCCGACGCGCTCGACGCCGGGCACACCCGCGCGTTCGTCCTCAGCCGCTCCGGCCACCCCGAGGAAGCCCTCTCCGTGTACGCGGCCGTCGCCCAGGGGCGGGCCAGGGTCCTGGGGCCGGACCACGCCGACACCCTCGCGGCGCGCCAGGAGGAGGCGTACGAGCTGGGGCGGCTCGGCCGGCACGGCGAGGCGTACGAGACCTACCGCGCGGTGCTCGCCGCCCTCGTGCGCACCGCGGGCCCGCGCCACCCCGACACCCTGCGCTGCCACCACAGCCTGGCCTGCGCCCTGAGCGCCCTGGGCCGGCACGCCGAAGCCCACGCCGCCGCGGCCGGGGTGGCCGCCGAACGCGCCGCCGTGCTCGGCGCCGAGCACCCGGACACCCTGCGCACCCGCTACGAGGCCGCCTACTCCCTCGGCCGGCTCGGCCGCTGGGGCGAGGCCCTGACCGGCTTCCGCCACGTCGCCGCCGTACGGGAGCGGGTACTGGGCCGGGACCACCCCGACTCCCTCGCCGCCCGCTACGAGACCGGCATCGCGCTCGGCCGCACCGGCCGCGCCGCGGAGGCCCTCGACCTCTTCCGCGCCCTGGTCCGCGACCGCACCCGGGCCTACGGCGCCTCGGACCCGGAGACCCTGCGCGCCCGCCACGTCCTCGGCGTCAACCTCGGCCGGCTGGACCGCTGGGAGGAGGCCGTGGCCGAGGCCCGCGCGGTCGGCGCCGCCCGCGCCAAGGCCCTGGGGGCCGAACACCAGGACACCCTGGTCAGCAGGCGCGAACTCGCCGTGGGGCTGGGCCGCCTGGGCCGCTGGGACGAGGCCCTGCCCATCTACCGGGACCTGTCGGGCATCCGCGAGCGGTCCCTCGGCGACGAGCACCCGGACACCGCCCTGGCCCACGCCGACGAGGCGCACTGTCTGGAGCGGCTCGGCCAGGTGTGCTACCAAGAGCCATGACGACCTTCGGGCGGGACGTGTACGACGACGTGATCGTGGGCGGTGGGCACAACGGCCTGGTGGCCGCCGCGTACCTGGCCCGGGCGGGCCGCTCGGTGCTGGTCCTGGAGCGGCTGGGGAACACGGGCGGGGCGGCGATCTCCAGCCGTCCCTTCGTGGGCGTCGACGCCAGACTCTCGCGCTACTCGTACCTCGTGTCCCTGCTGCCGTCGAAGATCGTGCGCGACCTGGACCTGCGGTTCGCGGTACGCCGCCGCACGATCTCCTCGTACACGCCCACGGAGCGGGGCGGGCGGCCCGGCGGACTGCTCGTCGGCGGCGGGGAGCAGCGCACCCGGGAGTCCTTCGCACGGCTGACCGGCTCGGAGCGGGAGTACGAGAGCTGGCGCGCCTTCTACGGGACCACGGGGCGGGTCGCCGAGAAGGTGTTCCCGACCCTGACCGAGCCCCTGCCCACGCGGGCGGAGCTGCGGGCCCGGATCGACGACGAGGCCGCCTGGCGGATGCTCTTCGAGGAGCCCCTCGGGCAGGCCGTGGAGCGGAACTTCGCCGACGACCTGGTCCGCGGGGTGGTCCTCACGGACGGGCTGATCGGCACCTTCGCGGACGCGCACGACCCCTCCCTCGCGCAGAACCGCTGCTTCCTCTACCACGTCATCGGCGGCGGGACCGGCGACTGGGACGTCCCCGTGGGCGGCATGGGCGCGCTCACGGACGCCCTCGCGGCAGCGGCGACCAAGGCGGGGGCGGAGATCGCCACCGGCCACGAGGTGCTGCGGATCGACACGGACGGGGTCGCCCCGGCCGAGGTGGTGTTCCGCACGGCGACCGGGGAGGGCCGCGTCGTCGGCCGCACGGTCCTGGTGAACGCCTCGCCGCAGGCCCTGGCCGAACTCCTCGGCGAGGAACCGGACCGGGCCGCCCCGGCCCCGGAAGGGGCCCAGTTCAAGGTCAACATGCTGCTGAGCCGCCTGCCCCGGCTGCGCGACGCCTCCGTGGACCCCCGCGAGGCCTTCGGCGGCACCTTCCACATCGCCGAGGGGTACGAGGAGCTGCGCCGCGCCCACGCGGAGGCCGCCGCCGGGGAACTGCCGTCCGTGCCGCCCTCGGAGATCTACTGCCACTCCCTGACCGACCCCTCGATCCTCGGGCCGGAGCTCGTGGAGCGGGGCTGCCAGACGCTCACCCTCTTCGGACTGCACACCCCGGCCCGGCTGTTCGGACACGACAACCAGCAGGCCCGCGAGGTGCTCCTGACCGCCACGCTGGCCCAGCTGGACGCCCACCTGGCCGAGCCGATCACCGACTGCCTGGCCTTCGACGCCGACGACCGCCCCTGCATCGAGGCCAAGACCCCGCTGGACCTGGAGCGCGAACTGCGCCTGCCCGGCGGGCACATCTTCCACCGGGACCTGTCCTGGCCCTACGCGGACCCCGCGACCGACGCCGCCGGACGCTGGGGCGTGGCCACCGCGCACCCCAACGTCCTGCTGTGCGGCGCGGGCGCGGTCCGCGGCGGCGGCGTCAGCGGGGTCCCCGGGCACAACGCGGCGATGGCGGTACTGGGGCACTGACCGCCGGGGCCCTGACCGCCGGGGCACCGACGGCCGGGGCGCCGACCGGGCCCCGCCGCCGGGGGCCCGGTCCCGCTCCCGTCAGACCGGCTCGATCACCACGATCGGGATCTCGCGGTCGGTCTTGGCCTGGTACTCGTCGTACGCGGGCCAGTGACCGACCATCAGCGGCCAGTACGCGGCCCGCTCCTCGGGGGTGGCCGTGCGCGCCGTCCCCTGTCGGACCTCGGAGCCGACCTGGACGCGCACCCGGGGGTCGGCCGTCAGGTTCCGGTACCACAGGGGGGCCTCGTCCGCCCCGCCCTTGGAGGCGACGACGAGGTAGCGGCCGTCGGCCTCGCCGTAGATGAGGGGCGTGCGCACCGGGTTGCCGGACACCCGGCCCACGGTGGTGAGGAGGAGGGTCTGGGTGCCGTTCCAGTGGTGGCCCTCGGCCCCGTTCGAGCCGACGTAGAGCCGGACGTGGTCCAGCTGCCAGCTCCCGGGCCTCGGGTCGGTGGGGTGTTCCCAGTCGATCTCGGTCGTCATGTGTGTTCCGCCTGCCTTCGTGTCGAACGGTCAGCAGTCCCG
This sequence comes from Streptomyces lavendulae subsp. lavendulae, assembly GCF_002803845.1. Classification (GTDB taxonomy): domain Bacteria; phylum Actinomycetota; class Actinomycetes; order Streptomycetales; family Streptomycetaceae; genus Streptomyces; species Streptomyces lavendulae. Next base: position 7,330,925 of record NZ_CP024985.1, read on the forward strand.
ACAACGAGTGCGAACGCCGGTGGGCACGGTCTTCATTCCGGCTGCTCCGGAAGGGCGAACCCGTCGTACAGGTCGTCCAGGGCGTGCTGCGCGGCACGGTCCGGCAGGAGGCGCACGGCCAGGTCGCGGGCGGCCACGGCCAGCGGGTGGGAGAGCATCGTGACCCGGCCGGCCCGGCGGGCGCGGAGCCGGATCGCGTCGGTGCGGGCGAGACGGGCCCGGCTGTAGGCGGCGAGCGCGGCGGGCACCGCGTCGGCGCCGGCCGCCAGATGGGCCAGGACCACGGCGTCCTCGATCGCCTGGCAGCCGCCCTGGCCGAGGTGGGGGGTCATCGCGTGCGCGGCGTCGCCGACCCAGGCCGTCCGGCCGTCGTGGAGGCGGGGGAGCGGGCCCGCGAGGTCGTACAGGTCGTGCTGGAGGACGGCCCCGGGGTCGAACCGCGCGAGCAGGGCCGGGACCGGGTCGTGCCAGTCGCCGAAGCGGTCGCGCAGTTCCCCCGGTACGTCGGCGGGACGGTGGCCCTCGGGGACGACGGCGGTGGCGTACGCGTAGAGCCGGCCGTCGGCGAGCGGGACCGCCCCGAAGCGCCGGCCGCGGCCCCAGGTCTCGAAGGCCCCGGGCAGGGCGGGTCCGCCGGCCGGCAGGACGGTGCGCCAGGCGGTCTCCCCGCTGTAGCGCAGGCCCGGGTGGTCCGGGAAGTGCCGCAGGCGCAGGGGGCTGTGGATGCCGTCGGCGGCGACCAGCAGATCGGCCGGGAGCTCCCCGGCGTCCGTACGGACCACCGTGCGCCCGCCGTCCGGGTCCGCGCCGGTGACGGCGGTCCCGTAGCGCAGGGCGCCCTCGGGCAGGGCCTCGGCCAGGGCACCGGCGAAGGCCGCCCGGTGCACGGCGAGCGAGGGCCGGCCGTAGCGGGCGGTGAGCGCGGCGGTGTCGGCGCGGACCAGCCAGGTCCCGTCGGGGCGGCGCAGCCCCATGGCGGACGGGACGGCGCGGCCCGACGCCCGTCCCGCGTCGAATCCGATCGCCTCCAGGGCCCGCAGGGCGTTCGGCGCGAGCACGATGCCCGCGCCCGCGGAGGTCGGCCCGGCCGCCCGCTCGCAGACGGTGACCCGCCAGCCCCGGCGGTGCAGGGCCAGGGCGGCGGTGAGCCCCCCGATCCCGGCACCCGCGACGACGGCGTGACGCGGACGCTTGTCCATGGTGCGGCCTTCCTGCCGGCTCGACGCCCTCTACATCCGTAGAGGGTGAGATGCCGTCACTCTACAGCTGTAGAGTGACGGCATGTCCACCCCCGAGCCGGGCGCCCCGGCCGACGCGCCGAAGCCCGCACCGAAGCCCGCGCCGGACCGCCGCGCCCTGATCTCCGACGCCGCGATCGCCCTGGTCGCGGCCGGCGGACTGCGGAGCCTGACCCACCGGGCCGTCGACGGGGCCGCGGGGCTGCCCGCGGGCAGCACCTCGTACTACTTCCGCACCCGTGCCGCGCTGGTCGGCGCCTGCTACCGGCGGCTGGCCGAGCTGGACCTCGCCGACTTCGAGGAGGACGCCCGCACGCCCGGCCCCTGGGACCGGGACGCGGCCGCGCGGGCGCTCGGCGCGCTCCTGCACCGGTGGCTGACCGGGGGGCGGGAGCGCCAGCTGGCCCGCTTCGAGCTGAGCCTGGAGGCCGCCCGCACCCCGGAGGCGGCCCCCGAGCTGCTCCGCGCGGGCCTCGCCGTCCGCGCCCGCGCCGCCGGCCTCCTCGGGGCACTCGGCGCCGACCGGCCGGACGAGCGCGCCGCCCTGCTGGCCGCCTGGACGGACGGGCTGCTCTACGACCGCCTCGCGGGCGCCCTGGCGGGCACGCGTCCGGCGCCGGATCCCGCCGAACTGGCCTCCACCGCCCGCCTCATGATCGATGCGGCGCTGGCCTCCCCGTAGGCTGCCGCCATGATTGCCGAACTGCAGTGCGTGGTGCTGGACTGTCCGGAGCCCCTGGGGCTCGCCGAGTTCTACGCGGGCCTGCTGGGCGGGGAGGTCAACCGCCCGGACCGGCGCTGGTCCGTGGACGAGGACTGGGCCACGCTGCACACCCCGAACGGGCAGGTGCTGTGCTTCCAGCGGGCCGCCGGGTACCTGCCGCCGAGCTGGCCCGACCCGGAACTGCCGCAGCAGTTCCACCTGGACCTCGCCGTCCCGGACCTCGACCGCGGCCAGGAACAGGTCCTCGCCCTCGGCGCGCGCCTGCTGGAACAGGGGCCGCCCGAGCGTGACTGGCGCGTCTTCTCCGATCCCGCGGGCCACCCCTTCTGCCTCGTCCAGGGCTGACGGGCGCGGGTGCCGAGGGGCCGGTTCCGGCGGGCCCGTGCCGGCGGGCCGGGCCGGGGTGCCGCCGGCCCGCCGGTACCGCTCTCAGTCCGCCGAGCGGGTCCAGCCGGCGGCCTCCACCCGGGCCGCGTCCGCCGGCCGGTCCTCGGAGAACAGGAGCCGGGCCGGTTCGGCCACCCGGACCACGTCCACGTAGACCCCCCGCCCCACGTAGCGGCCGGTCGCGCCGTGGCGGAAGCGGAGCCTGACCTCGCGGCCCGCCCAGCCGGGCAGCGGGGCCTCCAGGCGGTGCCAGATGCGGCCCGACCAGCCGCCCGCGCTGCCCTGCGGCCACGACTCGGGGGCGCCGCCCGTGCTGCGGACGGTGGTGAAGGGGAGCGGCTCCCACACCGCCCCGTCGGCGGAGGCCTCCACGTGGAAGGCGCCCGCGCCGGGCACGGTGTCCCACCAGACGGCGCAGCGCAGCCGGGCCGAGTCGGTCGCGGGCGTGAGGGGAGGCAGGGTCAGGGTGCCGGAGCCGCCGGTCTCCATCCCCGAGTACCAGGCGGGTCCGCCGTGCCGGGTGCGGACGGGCACCGCGCGGGCGAAGCGGTTGCCGGTCGCCACCCGGGGCGCGCTGCCGGCCCGCCAGGTCCGCACCGGGTGGACGGAGTTGCCCAGCAGGACGAGGAAGGAGTCGGTGGAGGGGTCCAGGACCAGCGAGGTCCCGGTGAACCCGGTGTGCCCCGCCGAGTGCGGGGTGGCCATGGCGCCCATGTACCAGTGCTGGTAGAGCTCGAAGCCCAGGCCGTGGTCGTCGCCGGGGAAGGCCGTGTTGAAATCGGTGAAGAGCAGCTCGACGGAGGCGGGGCGCAGGATGCGCCGGCCCGCGTAGGCCCCGCCGTCGAGCAGGGTGCGGGAGAGGACCGCCAGGTCCCAGGCGGTGCCGAAGACCCCGGCGTGGCCCGCGACCCCGCCGAGCGCGTGGGCGTTCTCGTCGTGGACCTCGCCCCACACCAGTCCCCGGTCCAGGCCCGACCAGGGCGGGCGCTGCACCTCGGTCGCGGCGGTGACCCGGCGCCAGGACGGCGGCGGGTTGTACCGGGTGCGGTGCATCCCGAGGGGGATGGCGATCTCCTCCTGGAGCAGGACGTCCAGCGTGTGGCCGGTGAGCCGTTCCAGGAGCAGCTGCAGCGTGATGAGGTTCAGGTCGGAGTAGCGGTACACGGTCCCGGGGGTGTCCTGCGGGCGCACCGACCACAGCAGCCTCAACTGCCCGGCGCGGGTGGACTCCTGGTAGAACGGCGCCCACGAGCGCAGCCCCGAGGTGTGCGTCAGCAGCTGCCGGACCGTGATGGCCTCCTTGCCCCCGCCGGTGAACTCACGGAGGTACCGCTCGACCGGGGCCTCCAGCTCCAGCAGGCCCCGCTCCATCTGCTGCACGGCCAGGATGGAGGTGAAGAGCTTGCTCAGCGAGGCGAGGTCGAAGACGGTGTCCTCGGCCATCGCGATCCGCTCGGCGGCCGGGAACTCCCGCGGCCGGTCGGTGCGCCCGTCGTAGTCGGCGTACCGGACGGCGTCGCCCATCGCGCGGTGCAGGGCCACCGTGCGGCCGCGGCCCGCGAGGACCACGGCCCCGGCGTAGTAGGGGTGTTCGGGGGAGGGGCCGAGGAAGCGCCGGGCCTCCTCCGCGACCCCCTCCAGGTGCCGCTCCAGCAACCCCGCCCGGCGGGCGGAGCCGTAGCGCAGCCGCAGCCCCTGCAGGGCCCGCCGCTCGGCGGCGCCGCCGCCCGCCGCGCCCGCGCCCTGCCCGGGCAGCGCGGCGTGCAGGACCAGCACCCCGCCCAGCGCCAGCAGCCGCGCCCCCAGTCGTCTGCGGCTCATCGTGCCACCGCTCCCGGCCGCCCGTGATCCCGTACCCGAACCGCCCATGTCCGGCCCTCCTGTTCCTGCCCGCGCACGCTACTGGCTATCTGCCCGCCCGCCGCGCACCCTCCGCACCGACCGGCCGTCAAAGAATCTGACACTGCATCAGAAAACCTCTTCCCTCGGACGGTGCCCTGCGGCATCCTCACCGCCATGGAGACGGAGCTGAGCAGGAAACTGGGAGTCGAACACGCCATCTTCGGCTTCACGCCCTTCCCGGCGGTCGCCGCGGCCATCACCCGCGCGGGTGGATTCGGCGTCCTCGGCGCCGTCCGCTACACCGCCCCCGACGACCTCAGGCGCGATCTCGACTGGATGCAGGAGCACACCGACGGCAAGCCCTACGGGCTCGACGTGGTCATGCCCGCCAAGAAGGCGGTCGACGGCATCGGCGAGGCGGACATCGAGGCGATGATCCCGGCCGCGCACCGCGCCTTCGTCCGCGACACCCTCGCCAAACACCACGTGCCCGAACTGCCGGAAGGCGAGGCCTCCGGCTGGCGGATCACCGGCTGGATGGAACAGGTCGCCCGCAGCCAGCTCGACGTCGCCTTCGACTACCCCGTCAAACTCCTGGCGAACGCCCTCGGTTCCCCGCCCGCCGACGTCATCGCCCGCGCCCACGCACACGGGGTCCTCGTCGCCGCGCTGGCGGGCAGCGCCAAGCACGCCCGCCGCCATGCGGAGGCGGGCATCGACATCGTCGTCGCCCAGGGCTACGAGGCCGGCGGTCACACCGGCGACATCGCCACCATGGTCCTGGTCCCCGAGATCGTCGAGGCCGTCGCCCCGCTGCCCGTCCTGGCCGCCGGCGGCATCGGCAGCGGCGAACAGATCGCCGCGGGCCTCGCCCTCGGCGCCCAGGGGGCCTGGCTGGGCTCCCTCTGGCTCACCACCACCGAGGCCGACCTGCACTCCCGCGCCCTCACCGAGAAGCTCCTCGCCGCCGGGTCCGGCGACACCGTCCGCTCCCGCGCCCTCACCGGCAAGCCCGCGCGCCAGCTGCGCACCGAGTGGACCGACGCCTGGGACGACCCGGACGGACCCGGACCGCTTCCCATGCCGCTCCAGGGCCTGCTCGTCGCCGAAGCCGTCTCCCGGATCCAGAAGTACGAGGTCCAGGCACTGCTCGGCACCCCCGTGGGCCAGATCGTCGGCCGGATGAACAGCGAGCGCAGCGTCCGGGCCGTCTTCGACGAACTCACCGCCGGCTTCGAACGCGCCATCGACCGGGTCAACCGCATCGCCGGCCGGGCCTGAGAGAGGAACGCCACCGTCATGACCGACCCACAGCGTCCCAACGGATTCTGGGCCCAGGCGGGCGCCGACCCGGACCGGACCGTCCTGATCGCCCCCGACGGCGAGGCCTGGTCCGCCGGCCGGCTGCACGCCGACGTCAACCGGCTGGTCCACGGCCTGCGGGCCGCCGGGCTGGAGCGCGGCGACGTCCTCGCCGTGGTCCTGCCCAACGGCGTCGAGTTCCTCACCGCCTACCTCGCCGCCTCACAGGCGGGGTTCTACCTGGTCCCGGTCAACCACCACCTCGTCGGCCCCGAGATCGCCTGGATCGTCTCCGACTCCGGTGCCAAGGTCCTCGTCGCCCACGAGCGCTTCGCCGAGGCCGCCACCGCCGCGGCGGACGAGGCCGGCCTGCCCGCCGATCACCGCTACGCCGTCGGCGCCGTCCCCGGCTTCCGCCCGTACGCCGAACTCCTCGACGGGCACCCCGCCACGCCCCCGGACGGCCGCACCCTCGGCTGGGTGATGAACTACACCTCCGGCACCACCGGCCGCCCGCGCGGGATCCGCCGCCCGCTGCCCAGCAAGCTCCCGGAGGAGACGTACCTGGGCGGCTTCCTCGGGATCTTCGGCATCCGCCCCTTCGACGACAACGTCCACCTCGTCTGCTCGCCGCTCTACCACACCGCCGTGCTCCAGTTCGCGGGCGCCTCGCTGCACATCGGGCACCCGCTGGTGCTGATGGACAAGTGGAGCCCCGAGGAGATGCTGCGCCTGATCGAACGCCACGCCTGCACGCACACCCACATGGTCCCCACCCAGTTCCACCGCCTCCTCGCGCTGCCACAGGCGACCAAGGACGCCTACGACGTCTCCTCCATGCGGCACGCCATCCACGGCGCCGCCCCCTGCCCCGACCACGTCAAACGGGCGATGATCGACTGGTGGGGCCGCTGCGTGGAGGAGTACTACGCGGCGAGCGAGGGCGGCGGCGCCTTCGCCACCGCCGAGGACTGGCTCAAGAAGCCGGGAACCGTCGGCAGGGCGTGGCCGATCAGCGAGCTCGCCATCCACGACGACGACGGCAACCGGCTGCCCCCCGGCGAACTCGGCACCGTCTACATCAAGATGAACACCGGCGGCTTCAGCTACCACAAGGACGAGGGCAAGACCAGGAAGAACCGCCTCGGCGACTTCTTCACCGTCGGAGACCTGGGCCTGCTCGACGAGGAGGGCTACCTCTTCCTCCGCGACCGCAAGATCGACATGATCATTTCGGGCGGGGTGAACATCTACCCGGCGGAGATCGAATCCGCCCTGCTCACCCACCCGGCGGTCGCGGACGCCGCGGCCTTCGGCATCCCGCACGACTCCTGGGGCGAGGAGGTCAAGGCCGTCATCGAGCCCGCCGAGGGATTCGAGGCGGGCGAGGCACTGGCCGCCGAGATCCTGAGCCACTGCGAGCGCCGGCTGGCCGGCTACAAGCGCCCCAAGTCCGTCGACTTCATCGCGGCGATGCCCCGCGACCCGAACGGCAAGCTCTACAAGCGACGGCTGCGCGACCCCTACTGGGAGGGCCGGGAACGCGCCGTCTGAGCGGGTCCGCCACGCCCGGGGTCGGCGTGAGAAGTGCCACGTCAGAGCCCCCGGGGCGGCGTATGGGCCGCACCCGGGGGACACATCTGGCAAGTTGGCAGATATGAGTACGGCAACACGCAAGTCACCCCTGACCGACTGGACCGTCATCGTTCCCGTGGTGGCGCTCATCGCGCTCATCCTCAGCTGGGGACGGGAGCTGCCCGGATTCGCCGTGGCCCTGGTCGCCCTGTGTCTCGCGGGAGCGGTGCTGGCGGCCGTGCACCATGCCGAGGTGGTCGCCCACCGGGTGGGCGAACCCTTCGGCTCGCTCGTCCTGGCCGTCGCCGTCACCGTCATCGAAGTGGCCCTCATCGTCACCCTGATGGCCGACGGCGGCGACAAGACCGCCTCCCTCGCCCGGGACACCGTCTTCGCCGCCGTCATGATCACCTGCAACGGCATCGTGGGCCTGTCCCTGCTCGTCGGGGCCCTGCGCAACCGGGTCGCCGTCTTCAACGCCGAGGGCTCCGGCGCGGCGCTGGCCACCGTGGCGACCCTGGCCGTCCTCAGCCTGGTCCTGCCGACCTTCACCACCAGCAAGCCGGGTCCGGAGTTCTCCACCGCCCAGCTGACCTTCGCCGCGGTGGCCTCGCTCGCCCTGTACGGGCTGTTCATCGCCGTCCAGACGGTCCGCCATCGGGACTACTTCCTGCCGGTGGCCACCGGGGCCGCCGCCTCCGGGGGTACGGGGGCGACCGGGGGAGACGGGGGCGGGGGAGGCGAGGGCGACGGTGGCGGCGACGGGGACCACGCCGAACCGCCCACCCTCCGCGCCACCCTGATCAGCCTCGGCCTGCTGCTCGTCGCGCTCGTCGCCGTCGTCGGCGACGCCAAGTCCGTCTCGCCCGCCATCGAGGCGGGGGTCGCCAAGGCGGGCCTGCCCAACGCCGTCGTCGGTGTGATCATCGCCCTGCTGGTGCTGGCCCCCGAGACCCTCGCCGCCGTCAACGCCGCCCGCCGCGACCGCGTCCAGACCAGCCTCAACCTGGGTTACGGCTCGGCCATCGCGAGCATCGGCCTGACCATCCCGGCCATCGCCCTCGCGTCCATCTGGCTCTCCGGACCGCTGCTGCTGGGCCTCGGGCCGATCCACATGGTCCTGCTCGCCCTGACCGTCGTGGTCAGCGCCCTCACCATCGCGCCCGGCCGGGCCACCCTGCTCCAGGGCGGAGTCCACCTCGTGGTGCTGGCCGCCTACCTGTTCCTCGCCGTCAGCCCGTGACCCGGGCCGTCCCCCTCCCCGGCGCGGAAGGGGGACGGCCCGGCCCGGTTCAGCGCCGCTCGCGCGGCCGGACCACCCTCAGCGCAGGCGAGGAGAGGATGTCCCGCTCGCAGCACCGCGAGGTCACCGACCGTCAGCCGGCCCCTCGCGGCCATCCCCGAGACGGTCGCGGAAATCAGCCGGCACGCTGTGGTGGAACCCGGGGTCATCCAGTTCCATGGCCATCGCGTACTCGAAGTCGATGCGGGAGCGGACCGCCTCGGCGGCCGCCGGTCCGACAGGCCGAGCAGGAACTGCAGCACACAGACGGTAGCCAGTCGACTGGCCGAGGGACCACGGGCACCTCGACGACCGCATCGGTCACTGGAACAGCCCGAAATGCCCGTTGATCGTACTGCCGCACCGGGGGAACTCCAAGATCCCCGACAGCGTCAAGCTAGCCCGCTGTCGCCCCGCGCGGATGACGTACGAGCTGCTCCAGGGCGGTCCAGCTCTCGCCCGTCTCGCCGTCGCCGAGGCGGTAGTAGAAGCCGGGCCGGGCGTTCGGGCCCAGCGGCACCGGGCGCTCAACATCTCACCGACGGCGTCCGCCAGATCAGCGGCTCCGGCGACCGGACGCGGCCCGATGGCGCAGCGGCCCTCGCGGATCTCGAACCCCGTGTTTTGCAGGTCGCGGATCCCGGCCAAGGGGTCACGTCCTTACTCGTCAGCGTATTCGCGTCGGTACGCGTCGACCTCTTCGGGATTTGCCTGGCGGCAGTAGTCCCAGAAGTCGACCAGCACCCGGAACGCGTCGTCGAGGGTGAATTCGCCCTGGACGTGCTCGACGAAGTGGTTCTCCACCCTCACGCCCCGCGGGCCGATGGTGGCGGTGTGCGCGTTCCCGTCCAGATCCTCCGGCGCGAAACCCGGGTCGGCCATGGCCGCGGCCACCAGATCGATCGCCTCCAGGACGGACAGCGGCACGAGCTGGATGTCGGCCGTCACCCACTGCCCCAGGATGTTCAGCTCGGCGGGCCCGGAGAAGTCCGGCACCCCGAACGGGCCCTGCACGTAGTACTGCGTGCGGATCACTGCTTTGTTCTCCATCTTGCCTACTGCGGCATGAGCGGGTGGTCGGCGCGGCGGCCCAACGCCTCGCGGACCTCCGCGCACACCCGCTCGTTGCCGACGGTCAGCAGGTATTCGCCGAACTGCCGGCCCTCCGGGCCCCGCGCACGGAACACGATCGAGACGGCATGGTTCAGCGTGCGGGAGGAGGAGTCGACGTCGAGGATGCCCATGGCCAGCTCCACGGCCAGCTCCCCGTCGACCGTGGACACCCCGGCCGCCAGATCGACCAGCTGCGTGGGCAGGTCGAACGAGCACTTCTCACCTGCCGCCAGGGATCGCACACCCCGGCCGATGACGTCCTTGACGTCGTCCAGCAGCGCCTGAAGTGTGGCCCTGTCGAACAACTCGCCCAGCTTGTCCTCGAAATACTCGCCGTCGGCGAGCCGCACCAGAGCACGGGCGGCGTCCAGACGAAGCGTCTCGGTCCCCTTCTCCCGCGCCAGGTCCCGCTCGGCAACAGCTGCCGCGAGCTGCGCGAACGTACTGTCCACCGAGAACTTCCGGTCGATCGAGCAGTCGTACCAGGGAGTCCTCCTGGGATCCGCGGCGGCACGGATCACCGTCTCGTATCCCGCCGCCTCGCCCCAGGTGGTCAGCGCCACGCACGCCAGGAACCGCTCGATCTCGGGCGCCCCGGGATCGTTCATCAAGGCGACGAGGCCGGGAACGCGGGTCCGGTGACGGGGACTTTCGAACGCGTCGTAGATCACGTCGTCGATGTCGTCCGTCGGCCGGCCGTCGAAATCCGTTCCGAGCAATTCCTGATAGCCGTGCATGGACTGGCTCCTGCTTCCGCTGAGTTCATTTCCCGCCGAGCCGCTCGTCCTCAAAACGAGAACGAGCGGCTCGGCGAGACCGGGCACCCGCCGTGAAAGTGAAGGATTCCGGAAGGGGGTGCGGCCGCCCTACTTCGGGGGCCTGCCGGGAGCGATCACTTCGACCTGCCCGCCCCGCTCACCGAACCACGCCTCCAGCTCCGCGCCGGCCAACTCTCGGGACGATTCGCCACTGAAGACGGTGACCGGCCCGAAAACTGTGCCTGTCAAGCCACGCACCACCGTGGCGTCGTCGACCGTGACCCTGAAGCTGTTGTGGGACAAGACCGCGTCGGTCAGGTCCGCTCCCCTCAAATCGACGCGGAAGAGCGAGGCCCCCATGATCCTTGTCCCTCTGAAGCTCGCTCCCGACGCGTCGACCCCATGCAGCGAGGCCTTGACCATGTCGGCGCCGTCGAGCCGCGCCGACCGGAGCACGGCCTCGTCAAGATTCGCCCTGACGAGGTCGGCGCCGGTCAGATCCGCACCCGTGAGATCCGCCGACTGAAGGTCGGCGCGGTAGAAACTCACTCCTGCCAGCCGCACACCCGCCAGGACCGCCTGGGTAAACCACGAGCTCGTGAAGTCCGCGCCCGACAGATCCGCGCCTCGGAAGTCGTGCTCGATACCGAAGAGGCTGTAGCCGTCCTCGGCCAGCCATTCCTGCAACCGGTGCGTCGCCTCAGGGTCGGTCGGAAGCGCCTTAGGGTCCCGTTTCTTTACCGGATCCAGTTCCTGAAAGGCGTTGTGGACGTCGCGGCCCGTTCCGCGAATGCCGGAAGCAGTGGTCTTCAGCGAAGCCGCGTGCTTCTCCAGAGTCTCCAGGTTCCCCGTGAAGGTCGGTATCGCACCGGCCTCGGCGGTCTTGTTCAGGACTCCATGAATGCCACCCGGCTCGACGTCCCACGTCGACACGATGGCCCCCCGTTCCGTAAAGCGTTTCCTTCAAGTGCCCCGGCGCCGAATGCTCGCGTCGACGGGATCAGGCCACCGAGATCTTCACTCTAACGGCGCGTACGACAGACGCCGTCGGCCAACTCCGCGTCACCCGGCTCGAATATCCCAAGTCCCGGCCCGCCCCGGCCCATCTGTTGCTGAACAGTGGCATTCGTCGACGAGGAGCCCGCGGAGGTGGCGGACCATCGGCGCGTACGTGGTGTTCCGGGCCGACGAGCAGGTCAGGCACCCCTCAGTGGGGCCGATCCACGGGCGCCCGTCTGATGGGCCAAGCAGCTCACACCCACGCCGGGCTGGACCGCGTCCGGGGCCGAGGCCGGGGACGACCGGCCTGTAGCGGGTCCACCACTGTCTGCGGACCACCGGGGTCCCGCCGCCCTTCACCTCGACGCTGACCTTGCGTTCCGTCATCCGCTCCGGCCTGTCGTCCACCAGGTACGCGGCCGGGCCGGCCGGGTCGAGGGCCGGCGGGTGCAGGTCCTTGGTCGGACCGGCCGGAGCGGGCGCGGCCAGCAGCTTCCGACCGTGCCCGTCTCCCGAGAGGTTCGTCGTGGCCGAGGAGAGCGAGAAGTCGGGCGCGGCGGGGGGCCCGGCCGGCGCGAGCGCTCGCCGGACACGGTCTGGAACCCGCCGGCGAGCACGCAGACCGGGTCGGCGGCCCGGGCCCAGGCGGTGCCGAAACCGAGGTTCGCGTAGTCCCGGGCCGGCACGTGCGGGATGCCGTTCTCGGTGTAGCGGATGACCGCGGACAGACCGCCGCCCGAGGGGGCGACCCCCGGGATCGGGGCCGTTCGTGGCTCCGGCCTGCGGTAACGCGGCCGTCGCCGCGAGGAGCGTGGCACCGGTGACGGCGAACCGGCGCAGGAGCGGTCCGGTGCGGCGGCGGGTCGCGTGCGTGTCCCCACGCTCATGCAGTCCGTCCGATGCCCTGTCAACATCCCGTTCGGTGTCCCCTGTTGCCGCACCGATCTTGACCCGGGTGCGCCGCGGGGCGAGGATCGCGCCATGACGGCAGTACGGGACAACACGGTCGACGGGCTCGTACGGGACAGCGCGCGGCGGGTCCCCGACCGGGTGGCGGTCCGCTACCGCGACCGGGCCTGGACCTACCGGGAACTCGACGCGGCCGTCTCCACCGGCGCCGCCGTCCTGCGCGGGCGCTACGGGCTGGCCGCGGGCGACCGGGTCGCCACCTTCGCCCACAACAGCGACGCCTACCTCATCGCCTTCCTCGCCTGCGCCCGCGCCGGCCTCACCCACGTGCCGGTCAACCAGAACCTCACGGGCGAGGACCTCGCGCACATCCTCGGCGACTGCGGAAGCGCCCTGGTCCTGGCCGACCCGGACCTGGCGGAGCGGGTACCCGCCGCGCACGCCGTCCGGCCGCTGCGCGACGCCCCCGGCTCCTTCCTGGCCGAGCTCGCCGAGCCGCTCCCGTACGAGGGGGAGCCCGGCGACCCGTCGGCCGTGGTGCAGCTGCTCTACACCTCCGGGACCACCGCCCTGCCCAAGGGCGCGATGATGACCCACCGGGCCCTGGCGCACGAGTACGAGAGCGCGATCGACGCCCTGGACCTCACGGAGACGGACCGCCCCGCCCACGCCCTGCCGCTGTACCACTCGGCGCAGATGCACGTGTTCCTGCTGCCCTACCTGGCGGTCGGCGCGCACAACACCGTCCTCGACGCACCGGCCCCCGACGCGCTCCTCGACCTGGTGGAGGCGGGCGGCGCCGACAGCCTGTTCGCGCCGCCGACGGTGTGGATCGCCCTCGCCGGACACCCGAGGTTCGCGGCCGCGGAGCTGGGCGCACTGCGCAAGGCCTACTACGGCGCCTCGATCATGCCGGTGCCCGTCCTGGAACGGCTGCGGGAGCGGCTGCCCGGGCTCGGGTTCTACAACTGCTTCGGGCAGAGCGAGATCGGCCCGCTCGCCACCGTGCTGGGGCCGGACGAACACGAGGGCCGGATGGACTCCTGCGGGCGGCCGGTACGCCACGTGGAGGCGGAGGTCGTCGACGAGGACGGCGCCCGGGTGCCGGACGGCACGGCGGGGGAGGTGGTGTACCGCTCGCCACAGCTGTGCCTGGGCTACTGGAACGACCCGCGGGCCACCGAGATGGCCTTCCGGGACGGCTGGTTCCGCTCGGGTGACCTCGCGGTCCGCGACGCCGAGGGCTACTTCACCGTCGTCGACCGGGTGAAGGACGTCATCAACTCGGGCGGGGTGCTCGTCGCCTCCCGGCAGGTCGAGGACGTGCTGTACACCCATCCGGGGGTGGCCGAGGCGGCGGTGATCGGGCTGCCCGACGAGCGGTGGATCGAGGCCGTCACGGCGGTCGTGGTGCCGCGCGGGGAGGTCACGGAGGCGGAGCTGGTGGCGTACGCCCGCGAGCGGCTCGCGCACTTCAAGGCCCCGAAACGGGTGGTCTTCGTGGACGTCCTGCCGCGCAACGCCAGCGGGAAGATCCTCAAACGGGAACTCCGTGACCGCTTCGCGCAACGCTGACGCCCCTGCGGCGGGCGGGACGGGCGTGGGGCCGGGGCGGGGCGGGCGTTGGGCTGACCGGGCCGAGCGTCGGGTCGGGGCCGGGCTGGGACGAGGCGGAGCGGGTGCGCGGCCCCGGCGCGGGAGCCGGGGCCGCAGCGCCGACCGGCGGGCCGGGACCTGACGGGGCCGAGTACCCGCCGGGCCGGGACCTGCCGGGCCGAGTGCCCGCCGGGCTGAGGCCTGGCGGCCGGAGTGCCCGCCGGGCTGCGGCCCGGGGGCCGTATACCCGCCAGGCTGCGGCTGACGAGCCGAGTACTCGCCAGGCTGCGACCTGACGGGCCGGGACCCGCCGGGCCGTCCGGGGACCGCGGCGGCGCCCGCCCCCGGAGGGGACCCCCGGGACGTCGCCGCGACCGGCCGGCCGGCATCACCCCAGGCTCCCGGCACGCGCCAACGGAGCCCTGACGGACGGCTCATGGCACTCCGTCAGCCGATCACGGCGCGCGGCAGCGGCCCGGAATGGCCGGGATCCCCCTCAAGACCCAAAACACGGAGCCATAGGCTCGGCCGGGGGCCGCGAGCGTACGGACAAGGGCCGCATGCATGGAGTTCCGCGTGCCGGGAGCGGTGGCCGTGGTGGCGGAAGACGACCTTCCGGTCCCGCTCGGCCCCGCCACACGCCGAAGCCTGCTCGCAGCGCTGCTGTTGCGCCCCAATGCCCCCGTCGGCGTGGAGCGGCCGACCGAGGCCCTGTGGGACGAGGACCCGCCCCGGCACGCCCGCACCGTGCTCCAGAGCCACGTCTCCCGGCTGCGCGGGCCTGATGCCGGCCCTCGCCCGCCACGGGCCGCAGGGGCGAGGCCGCGCGCCGGCTCGACGCGGCCATCCGCGAGGCCCGCGCCCACGCCTACGAGGAGCGGGCGCCGCCCTGGCGGCCCCGGCCGGGAGGCAGGGCCCGTCCGGTGGATCGTGTGACCTCCTCGCGATCATGGCGTGGGGCACACGCAAGCGGGCCGGAGGGGATGACCGCCTGCCGGCCACGAACAGTGGGAGGCCTACGTCGTGTTGACCGGTGACAGCTTCAGCAGCAGTACCTTCGCCGTCGAGTTGGGCAAGTGCCAGGTCGGGACCGTCGAGTAGCAGCCAGGGCCCGTCGGTGCGACCGTCAGACGACGTCGTCGTGGACGAGCGCCAGGAGGCGGTCCAGGACGCGGGGGCCGCCGGCCCGGACGCCGTCGTGTTCGAACTCGTCGGTGACCCAGGTGCGCAGGCCGCGTACGGTCCGGGCGGTCTCCAGGGAGTGGGCCGTGTCGACGTACATGTCGTCGTGGTACACGGCGGCCGCGACCGGTACCTCGTTGGCGGCCAGCCGGGCAGGGTCGTAGAGCGGGGTCCAGCCGGTGCGCGCGGCGAGCAGTTCGGCGGTCTCGCGGAGCGGTTCGAGCGCCGGGTCGGTGGTGAAGTGCCAGGGGTGGATGCTCTCGCCGGTGAAGAGCAGGGGCCCGTCCCCGGCGAGCGCCCCGACGGCGTCGAAGCGGGGGTGCGCGGCGCGGACCCGTTCGGCGGCCCAGCCGGTGGGGGCGGTCGGGTCCTGGGCGTAGATGGCCTCGTGGAGCAGGGCGTAGAGGGGATGCCCGGCGAAGGAGAGCTGTTCGCGCACGCCCTCCAGGAAGGCGTCGGAGAGCGTGTGGCCGG
This sequence comes from Streptomyces lavendulae subsp. lavendulae, assembly GCF_002803845.1. GTDB lineage: Bacteria > Actinomycetota > Actinomycetes > Streptomycetales > Streptomycetaceae > Streptomyces > Streptomyces lavendulae. The sequence continues at coordinate 7,346,306 of NZ_CP024985.1, forward strand.
CCGGGGTGCGGACGAAGGCGTCCTCCAGCAGGTAGTGCAATTGGTGGCTGCCGTCCCCGGTGCCGAGGAGGATGCCGAGGGACTGGAACGCCTCGGGCGTCAGCCGGTGCCCGCCGGGCAGGGTGGTGCGGTGCTCGGCGAGGTGGGCGGCGATCCGGCGGGCGCGTTCCACGTCCATCGGGTAGCGGGCGTAGTGGGCGAGGTTCTTGCGTTCGACGCGGGGGAGGGCGGCGGCGTACACCTCGTCGGCGGTGGCGGTGAGGGACGGCAGGCCGCCGGTGATCAGGGCGGTCCGCAGACCCTCGGGCGCGGCGGTGAGGTAGTGGGTGGTGCAGAAACCGCCGAAGCTCTGACCGAGCACCGTCCAGGGGGCGCCGCCGGTCAGGGCGGGCCGGATGGCCTCGCAGTCGCGGACGATGGAGTCGGCGCGGAAGTGCGAGAGGTACTCGGCCTGCCGGCCGGGGGTACCGCGCAGCGGCAGGGTCTGCCGGTTGGCGGGGGTGGAACGGCCCGTGCCGCGCTGGTCCAGGAGGAGCACGCGGTGGTCGCGCAGGGCCCGCTCCAGCCATGCCTGACGGCCGGTGAACCGGCGGGCACCGAAGCCGGGGCCGCCCTCCAGGTAGAGCAGCCAGGGCAGGGCCTCGGGGTCCTTCCCGGTGGCGACGACCTCGCGGGCGTAGAGCCCGATCCGCTCGCCGCCGGGGTCGTCGTGGTCCAGGGGGACCGTGAAGTGGTGGTCGGTGAGGACGACGCCGGGCTGGCGGTAGCTGGTGGTCACACGGGTTCCCTGGGTCTGCGGCGGTGCGGCCGTCCGGGACGCGCTCCGGCCGGCCGAGGGGGCTCGGCCCCCTTTCGGCCGGGCCGAGTCTAGGCGGTCGCTCCCGGATCCCGTGGGGCCCGCCCGGTGATGGGACGGGTCCGTCCGGCCCGTCCCGGATCGGGGCCCCGCGTCGTGGTGGGGCGGGCCCGTCAGGCCCGTCCCGGATCGAGGGGCGGGGCCGGTTCGGTGGGGAGGATGCCGTTCGCGCGGAGGCGGCGCAGGGTGAGGTGTTCGTGGACCAGACGGCCCACCAGGGCCCCGCCGTACACCACGAACCCGACGCCGACCAGCCAGGACTGGACGACTAGCAGGGTGCCGAAGGGGCCGTAGGTGACCGCGTTCGAGGCGATCAGGGGGGAGAACACCAGCTGCGAGAAGACCCTGAGGCCGAGCAGCCCGAGACTGGTGGCCACGGCCCCCGGGAGCAGCGCGCGCCAGCGGACCCGGCCGCCCAGCAGGAGCCGGCCCGAGGTCCAGAAGAACAGGCAGGTGCCGGTCATGTCGCTGATGGTGCCCAGGGTGGTGCCCAGCCAGTCGTGGGAGGGGGTCGGGATCCCGACGAGCAGCCCGAGGTAACAGACGAGCAGGGCCAGCCACACCACGTGCCGCCACATGGTGTGCCACCGGGCGGTCGGCAGGTCCCACACCTTCTCGTAACCGGTCTGCACGGCGGAGCCGAAGGTCAGGCCGAACACCGCGAGGGCCGCGAGGCCGAAGGCGGTGGTCCGTTCGAGCGCCAGGTCCGCCGCCCCGAACAGCAGCTCCACCCGGGCCCGCGAGGGCGCCGTGACCCCCAGGGCCTGGCCCAGCCAGCGGCCGAAGCCCGAGCCGCTGCCCGGTGCGGCAGCCGCGACGACCACCAGCAGGGGCACGAGGGTGAGGAAGCCGAGGGCGGCGAACCCCATCGCCCGGTGCATCAGCTCGATCTCCCGGCCACGGCTCCAGGCCAGCCCGACGGGCGAGCCCTGGAGCCGGTCGTGGAGCTGCCGGAGGAACGAGGTCACGCCCCATCCCCTACCCGTACGGGCCCGCCGAGTCCCGCAAGCGGCGCCGAAGTGGGCCCGAACGGGGTGGTTTCGACCGCCCCGGCGGCCGGACCCGGCCCGTGGCGGCCGGACTCGGCCCCCGGCGTCCCGGCTCAGCCCGCCCGGCCGTCGCGGAGGTCCTTCACGCGCTTGATCTTGCCGACCGACCGCTCCAGACTCTCCGGCTCCACCACCTCGACCCCGACCGACACCCCCACGGACTCCTTGACGGCCCGCACCACCTCCGCCGCCGCCTCCCGCCGCCGGGCGGCACCGGTCTCCCGGCGGGCCTCCACCCGCACGGTCAGGGTGTCCATCCGCCCCTCCCGGGTCAGCCTCAGCTGGAAGTGCGGGGCGAGCCCGCGGGTGCGCAGGAGTATCTCCTCGATCTGCGTGGGGTAGAGGTTCACCCCGCGCAGGATGATCATGTCGTCGCTGCGTCCCGTCACCTTCTCCATCCGGCGGAACGCGGGCCGGGCCGTCCCCGGCAGCAGCCGGGTCAGATCCCGGGTGCGGTAGCGCACGACCGGCATGGCCTCCTTGGTGAGGGAGGTGAACACCAGCTCCCCGAGCTCCCCGTCCGGCAGCACCGCCCCGGTCAGCGGATCGACCACCTCCGGGTAGAAGTGGTCCTCCCAGATGTGCAGGCCGTCCTTGTGCGAGGCGAACTCCTGCGCCACTCCCGGCCCCATCACCTCGGACAGCCCGTAGATGTCCACGGCGTCCATGCCGAGCCGCTCCTCGATCTCCCGGCGCATCTCCTCGGTCCACGGCTCCGCGCCGAACACCCCGGTGCGCAGGGAGGTCGAGCGGGGGTCCACGCCCTGGCGCTCCATCTCGTCCAGCAGCGTGAGCATGTAGGACGGGGTCACCATGATCACCTCGGGCCGGAAGTCCTGGATCAGGCGCACCTGCCGGTCGGTCATGCCCCCGGAGGCGGGCACGACCGTACAGCCGAGGCGCTCCGCGCCGTAGTGGGCGCCCAGGCCCCCGGTGAACAGCCCGTACCCGTAGGCCACGTGGACGATCTGGCCCGGCCGGGCGCCCGCCGCGCGCAGCGAGCGGGCGACGACATCGGCCCAGGTGGACAGGTCCCCGTCGGTGTACCCGACCACCGTCGGCCGGCCGGTGGTGCCGCTGGAGGCGTGGATGCGGCGCACCTCGGGGCGGGGCACGGCGAACATCCCGAAGGGGTACTGCTCGCGCAGGTCGGCCTTGGTGGTGAAGGGGAAGAGCGAGAGGTCGGCCAGTGAGTGGCAGTCGTCGGGATGCACCCCCGCCTTGTCGAAGGCCTGCCGGTGGAAGGGCACGCGGTCGTACACGCGGTGCAGGGTGGCCCGCAGCCGCTTCAGCTGGAGCGCCGCCAGTTCGTCGGGGCTCAGCCGCTCGCCTTCGTCGTGGAGATCCGCGTGCGCCGTCATCGTCGTCACCTCATCCAGGGCCAACCGAACGTTCATTCGGTAGACTGCCGGACCCCGTCCCGTAAATCAATGACTCGAACGAGTGATCGTCTGGTGGGATGGCCCCCATGCCTGCCTTCGCCACCTACGACGGAACCGAACTCGCCTACCACGTCCGCGGGGAGGGCGAGCCGTTGCTGTGCCTCCCCGGCGGCCCCATGCGGGCCTCGGAGTACCTGGGCGACCTCGGCGGGCTGACCGCCGGACGTCGCCTGATCCTCCTCGACCCGCGCGGTACGGGCGACTCCGCGACGCCGGCGGACGAGTCCACGTACCGCGTCGACCGCCAGGTCGCCGACGTCGAGGCCCTCCGTCTCCACCTGGGCCTGGAGCGCGTCGACCTCCTCGCCCACTCGGCCTCCGGCAACCTCGCCCAGCTGTACGCGGCCGCCCACCCCGAGAGGCCCCGCCGGACGGTGCTGGTCACGCCCACGGCCTGGGCGGTGGACCTGCCCGTCACCGACGGGCAGCGGATGGCGGCGGCCCGGCTCCGGGCGGGCGACCCCCTCTACGACACGGCCATCACGGCCTACGCGCGGGTCCTCGCGGACGGCGGCACCGACGCGGACTGGGACCTGGTCGCACCGCTGTTCTACGGCCGCTGGGACGACGCGGCCCGCGCGCACTGGGCGGCCAACGCCCACCAGCAGAACGAGCGGGCGGCCGACGCCTACGCCGATCCGGACGCCTTCGACCCGCCCGCCACCCGGGCCGCCCTCCGGCGGGTCACGGGCGAGGTGCTCGTGCTCGCCGGCGACCTGGACGGCAACCCGGCACCGGCCCTGGCGGCCCGGCTCGCCGCGCTCTACCCGCACGGAGCCCTCGACGTCCAGCCGGGCGGCGGCCACTACCCCTGGCTGGACGACCCGGCCCGGTTCGCGGGGCGCGTCGAGCGCTTCCTCGCCACCGGCACCTGAGCGGCGGCCCCCCGGCCGGAGGCGTACGGTCGAAGGAGGCGCCCCGGCCACAGGAGCGCGAAGGGAGGCGACGGCGATGTCCGTCATCGACCCGGCGGTATCGGTGCGACTCAGCGCTTCGGACGCCCGGCGCCTGTCCGCGCTGCTCGCCGAGGCGGCCCACCTACTGGAGGACCCCGGCCCGCACCGCATGACCGACGCGCAGGCCGAGGCCCTCGGCCGCAGCGCGAGCCGCACCGAGCTGGCGGGCTGGGCCCGCACCCTCGCGGCGGAACTGCGCGCCCAGGACTGAGGGCCGCACCCGGCCCCGACGGAGGCCCCGACGGAGGCCCCGACGGAGGCCCCGACGGAGGTGGCACCACGCGCCGGAGCCGCGGTGCCGGATCCCCCGCCAGGGCCCGCTCAGCGGGGCGAGTCGGCCTCCGTGGCCACCGTTTTCGCCCAGCGGTAGTCCGCCTTGCCGCTCGGGGAGCGCTGGATGGCGTCCGTGAGCACCAGCTGGCGGGGGATCTTGTACCCCGCGAGCCGGGTGCGGCAGTGCCGCTGGATGTCCTCCAGCGTCGGCTCCGGCGCGCCCTCGCGCACCTGCACCACCGCCGCCACGTGGCTGCCCCACGTCGGGTCCGCAACGCCCGCCACCAGGGCGTCGTACACGTCCGGATGTGACTTCAGCGCCTGCTCGACCTCCTCCGGGTACACCTTCTCGCCGCCCGTGTTGATGCACTGCGAACCGCGCCCCAGCACGGTGACGATGCCCTGCTCGTCCACGGTCGCCATGTCGCCGAGCAGCACCCAGCGTTCCGCGCCCTTGCGGAAGAAGGTCTCCGCGGTCTTCACCGGGTCGTTGTAGTACCCGAGCGGTACGTGACCGCGCTGCGCGAGCCGGCCGGGCACGCCCACCGCCACCGGCTCGTGCGTCACCGGGTCCACCACCTGGGTGCGGTCGTTGACCTGGAGGCGGAAGCCCTTCTCCGGGCCGGAGACGTCCGTCGCCCGGCCGTTGGAACCGGACTCGGAGGAACCGAAGTTGTTCAGGAGCACCACGTTCGGCACGAGCCGCTGGAACTCCGCGCGCACCGTCTCCGACATGATCGCCCCGGACGAGGAGACGCTGAACAGCGAGGACAGGTCGGTCCCCGCGAGCGGGCCGTTCAGGGCGTCGATCAGCGGCCGCAGCATCGCGTCGCCCACCAGCGAGACGCTGGACACCTTCTCCTTCTCGATCGTGCGGAGCACCTCCTCCGGTACGTACTTGCGGTGGATGACCACCCGCTGGCCGTAGTTGAAGGCGATGAACGAGGTGAGGGTCGAGGTGCCGTGCATCAGCGGGGGAGCCGGGAAGAAGGTGAGGCCCGCCCCCCGCGCCGCGACCCGCTCGGCCAGCTCCTCGGGCCGCTTCACCGGCTCGCCCGAGGGCTCCCCGCCGAACAGCCCGGCGAAGAAGAGGTCCTCGGCCCGCCACATGACGCCCTTGGGCATGCCGGTCGTGCCGCCCGTGTAGATGATGAACAGGTCGTCGGGGCTGCGCGCGGGGAAGCCGCGCTCCGCGGAGCCCGAGGCCTCGGCGTCCTCGTACGCCACCGGCGCGAGCGCCGGCTCCGGGGCGCCCCCGGGCACCGGCCCGACCCGGATCAGGTGCCGGAGCCGGGGCGTCTGCGGCAGCGCGGCGGCCACCCGCTCCGTGAACTCGCCCTCGAAGACGAGGGCCGCGAGGTCGGCGTCGTTGTAGAGGTAGACCAGCTCCTCCTCCACGTAGCGGTAGTTGACGTTCACCGGGACGAGGCGGGCCTTGAGGCAGGCCAGGACGGTCTGGAGGTATTCGACGCCGTTGTAGAGGTGCAGCCCCAGGTGGTCGCCCGGCCCCAGCCCGCTGTCGAGCAGGTGGTGGGCGAGGCGGTTGGCCGCCGCGTCCAGTTCCGCGTACGTCAGGCGGCGTTCGGCGCCGGTTCCGGGGTGGTCCACGTACACCAGGGCCTCGCGGTCCGGGACCACGTCCACGACCGACTCGAACAGGTCGGCAAGGTTGTACTCCACCGTTCCTCCTGACCCGAAAGATCCCATGGCTGGGCTGCTCGGCGGTCATTAGAGCCGTGCCCGGCCCAACTGGGAAGGGCGCCGTCCAAGAAATCTGACTGGGTGTCAGAAAACTATTGAACTGCACCCTCCCCTCCTGCAACCTGTTCTAGGTCTTGAGACGGGAGGACGGCAATGGGTGGGACGGAACACCTGACCGTGGACCGCCACGGCGCCACGCTGGTGCTCACCATGAACAGGCCGGAGGCGAAGAACGCGCTCTCGCTTCCGCTGCTGGTGGGGCTCTACGACGGCTGGCTGGAGGCCGACGCGGACGACACGGTCCGGTCGGTGGTCCTGACGGGCGCGGGCGGGGACTTCTGCGCCGGGATGGACCTCAAGGCGCTGGCCGGCAAGGGCATGGAGGGCGACGCGTACCGCGACCGCCTCAAGGCCGACCCCGACCTCCACTGGAAGGCGATGCTCCGTCACCACCGCCCGCGCAAGCCGGTGATCGCGGCGGTGGAGGGGTACTGCGTGGCGGGCGGCACCGAGATCCTCCAGGGCACCGACATCCGGATCGCGGGGGAGGGGGCCACCTTCGGGCTGTTCGAGGTCAGGCGGGGGCTGTTCCCCATCGGGGGCTCCACCGTGCGGCTGCCGCGCCAGATCCCGCGCACGCACGCGCTGGAGATGCTGCTCACGGGACGCCCGTACGGGGCCGGGGAGGCGGCGCGGATCGGCCTGGTCGGCCGGGTCGTACCCGACGGGACGGCCCTGGAGGCCGCGCTGGAGACCGCGGAACGCATCAACGCCTGCGGGCCGCTGGCCGTCGAGGCGGTGAAGGCCTCCGTCTACGAGACCGCCGGGCTGACGGAGACGGAGGGGCTCGCCGCGGAACTGGAGCGGGGGTGGCCGGTCTTCGACACCGCCGACGCGAAGGAGGGGGCACGGGCGTTCGCCGAGAAACGGGCGCCGGTCTACCGCCGGGCCTAGGCCCTGTCCTTCCCCCATCCAGAATCGGAGACCCACCATGACCGCCGCGCCCCCACCCCAGGTACTCCGCGCGCCCCTCGTCGTCGAGTTCCCCTTCACCCGCTCCCTCGGGCCCGTCCAGAGCGCCTTCCTCACCGGCCTGCGCGAGCGCGTCGTGCTCGGCGTCCGCACCGGCGACGGGCGGGTGATGGTGCCGCCCGTCGAGTACGACCCCGTCACCGCCGAGGAGATCCGCGAGCTCGTCGAGGTCGCCCCCGCCGGCACCGTCACCACCTGGGCCTGGAACGGCGACCCCCGCCCCCAGCAGCCCCTCGCGACCCCCTTCGCCTGGGTGCTGGTCCGGCTCGACGGCGCCGACACCGCGATCCTGCACGCCCTCGACGCCCCCGGCCCCGACGCCGTCCGCACCGGCATGCGGGTACGGATCCGCTGGGCGGCCGACCGCACCGGAGCCATCACCGACATCACCTGCTTCGAGCCGGAGGAGAACGGCGGGGACGGCGGGGACGGCGGCGCGGCCACCCCCCACGACGGGGCCTTCGCCGACCCCGTCACCGGCATCGTCGCCGAGGCCCGCCTGGACTACACCTACAGCCCCGGCCGCGCCCAGACCGCCTACATCAACGCCCTCGCCGAGCGGCGGACCGTCGGCGAGCGCTGCCCCTCCTGCCACAAGGTGTACGTCCCCCCGCGCGGCGCCTGCCCCACCTGCGGGGTCGCCACCACCGACCGGGTCGAGGTCGGCCCCGCCGGCACCGTCACCACGTACTGCATCGTCAACATCAAGGCCAGGAACCTGGACATCGAGGTCCCCTACGTCTACGCCCACATCGCCCTCGACGGCGCCGACCTCGCCCTGCACGGCCGGATCGGCGGCATCCCGTACGACCAGGTCCGCATGGGCCTGCGCGTCGAACCGGTGTGGACCGACGGCGGACGCTACCCCGACCACTACCGGCCCACCGGCGAGCCGGACGCGGACTACGACGCGTACAAGGAGCTCATCTGATGCCCAGGACGAGCAGGTACGCCCGCGACGTGGCCGTCGTCGCCTTCGCGCAGAGCGACCACCTGCGCCGCACCGACGAACTCAGCGAAGTCGAGATGGTCATGCCGGTCCTGCACGAGGTGCTGGCCGCCACCGGACTGAAGGCCGGGGAGATCGGCTTCACCTGCTCCGGCTCCAGCGACTACCTCGCCGGCCGCGCCTTCTCCTTCACCATGACCCTCGACGGGGTCGGCGCCTGGCCCCCGATCTCCGAGTCGCACGTCGAGATGGACGGCGCCTGGGCGCTGTACGAGGCCTGGGTCAAGATCCAGACCGGCGAGGCCGACACCGCGCTCGTCTACTCCTACGGGAAGTCCTCCCCGGGATCCGTCCGCGACGTCCTCACCCGCCAGCTCGACCCGTACTACCTCGCCCCCCTCTGGCCCGACTCGGTGGCCCTCGCCGCCCTCCAGGCCCGGGCGCTGATCGACGCGGGCGAGACCGACGAGGCCGCGCTCGGCGCCATCGCCGCCCGCAGCAGGGCCGCCGCCGAGGACAACCCCCACGCCCAGCTGCGCGGGGACGTCCCGCGGGGCGAGTACCAGGTGGCGCCGCTGCGCACCGGGGACTGCCCGCCGATCGGCGACGGCGTCGCCGCGGTCGTCCTCGCGGCCGGGGACACCGCCCGCAGGCTCTGCGGACGGCCCGCCTGGATCACCGGCATCGACCACCGCATCGAGGCCCACGGCCTGGGTCTGCGGGACCTGACCGACTCCCCGTCCACCCGGCTCGCCGCCGAGCGCGCCGGGCTCTTCGAGGCGCCCGTGGACACGGCGGAACTGCACGCGCCGTTCTCCTCCCAGGAGGTCGTGCTGCGCAAGGCGCTCGGCCTCGCGGAGGGCGACGCCGTCGCCGTCAACCCCTCCGGCGGGGCCCTCGCCGCCAACCCCGTCATGGCGGCGGGCCTGATCCGCATCGGCGAGGCCGCCGCCCGCATCCACCGCGGCGCGTCCGACCGGGCCGTCGCCCACGCCACCTCAGGCCCCTGCCTCCAGCAGAACCTGGTCGCCGTCCTGGAAGGGGATCCGGCATGAGCACGTTCGGCAAGGAGCCCGTGGCCGTCGTCGGAGTCGGCCAGACCAAGCACGTCGCCGCCCGGCACGACGTCTCCCTCGCCGGCCTGGTCCGCGAGGCCGCCGCCCGCGCCCTCGCCGACGCCGAGCTGACCTGGGCGGACGTGGACGCCGTCGTCATCGGCAAGGCCCCCGACTTCTTCGAGGGCGTGATGATGCCGGAGCTGTACCTGGCGGACGCCCTCGGCGCCGTCGGCAAGCCGATGCTCCGCGTCCACACCGCGGGATCCGTCGGCGGGTCCACCGCACTGGTCGCGGCCAACCTGGTCGCCGCCCGCGTCCACCGGACCGTGCTCACCCTCGCCTTCGAGAAGCAGTCGGAGTCCAACGCCATGTGGGGGCTCTCCCTGCCCGTCCCCTTCCAGCAGCCGCTGCTGGCCGGCGCCGGAGGCTTCTTCGCGCCGCACGTGCGCGCGTACATGCGGCGCACCGGCGCCCCCGACGCGGTGGGCTCCCTCGTCGCGTACAAGGACCGGCGCAACGCCCTGAAGAACCCGTACGCGCACCTGCACGAGCACGACATCACCCTGGAGAAGGTCCAGGCGTCCCCGATGCTGTGGGACCCGATCCGCTACTCCGAGACCTGCCCCTCCTCGGACGGGGCCTGCGCCATGGTCCTCACCGACCGGGCGGGCGCCGCCCGTTCGCCGAAGCCGCCCGCATGGGTGCACGGCGGGGCGATGCGCAGCGAGCCGACCCTGTTCGCGGGCAAGGACTTCGTCTCCCCGCAGGCCGGCAAGGACTGCGCCGCCGACGTCTACCGGCAGGCCGGGATCACCGACCCGCGGCGGGAGATCGACGCGGTCGAGATGTACGTCCCCTTCTCCTGGTACGAGCCCATGTGGCTGGAGAACCTGGGCTTCGCGCAGGAGGGCGAGGGCTGGAAGCTGACCGAGTCCGGCGTCACCGAGCTCGACGGGGACCTCCCCGTGAACCCCTCCGGCGGGGTGCTGTCCACCAACCCGATCGGCGCCTCCGGCATGATCCGCTTCGCCGAGGCCGCCCTCCAGGTACGGGGGCTGGCCGGGGAACACCAGGTCCCCGGAGCCCGCCGGGCCCTCGGGCACGCCTACGGCGGCGGCGCGCAGTTCTTCGCGATGTGGCTGGTCGGGGCCGAACCCCCGGCGTCCTGACGGGTACCGGGCGGGGCGGCCGGGCCGGGCCGGTCACCCCCCGCCCGGCGGGGCCTGTGCGGCGGCCGTCCCGATGGCTACCCTGGGCCCCCGGACGACGTACCGGGAGGAGCACGCACGTGGCGAACGGCAACACGGTGTGGGGAAAGCCCGAGCTCGATCTCAGCGGGGCGGACTGGCGGTCGGGCAGCCGGGGGGTGGGCGACGTCCAGATCGCCTTCGTGGAGGGATTCATCGCGATGCGCAGCGGCGGGCGCCCCGACGGTCCCTCCCTGGTCTTCGCGCCGGGCGGATGGCGCAAGTTCGTCCTGGGGGCGCGGGGCGGGAACTTCGGGCTGACCTGACGGAACGCCCCCTCGGCGCGCGGCCGGTGTGCCGCGCGCCGGGGCAGGGCCGCAACCATCCGCGCCGGGGCCGCGCCACTTCGACGACTGGGCCTAGGGTGGGCCCATGAGCGGAGAGAGCGACCTTCGGAAACTGCTGAGCGGCATGCGCCCGGAGCTGAACGAGGGCCGGTACGTGTTCTGCACCCTCCCGGACACGACGGCGGTACCCCCCGGGCTGGCGCCCGTCGCCACCGTCCGCGAGGCCGAGGGGCTGACCCTGGTCCTGCGCCAGGACGAAGCCGACGCGGCCGGACTCGCCTACACGTACACCGCGGGCTGGATCACCCTGCGCGTCCACTCCGCCCTCGACGCCGTGGGCCTCACCGGAGCCTTCGCCGCCGCGCTGGCCGAGCGCGGACTCAGCTGCAACGTGATCGCCGGATACCACCACGACCACCTGTTCGTGGCCGCCGACCGGGCCGCCGAAGCCGTCTCCGTACTGGAGGAACTGGCCGCACGTTCGACGGAATAGGGAAATCCGTAAAACAAACCGATCTTTCCCGGCCGCGGGCCTCCCTCAGCGTGCGTGCGGGCGTACGCTGAGGCACCGAACCGGCCAGGGGGGTTCCAGCCATGACGGATCGTCACGCCCGCACGCGGCACACGCTCTTCGAACGCGAAACGGAACTCGTCGCCGTGGACGAGGCCCTCGACCGGCTCACCGGATCGGGCCCCGACGCGGGCGGCGGACTGCTCGCCCTCTCCGGCCCCGCCGGCCTCGGCAAGACCACCCTCCTCGCCGAAGTGCGCCGCAGCGCCCTCACCCGCTCCTGCACCCTCCTCGCCGCCCGCGGCGGCGAACAGGAACAGGGCCAGCCCTTCCACGTCGCCCGCCAGCTCATCCAGCCCCGCCTGGCCGGCCGCTCCGAGACCTCCCTGCGCGCCGCCCTCGGCGGCTGGTACCCGATCGTCGGCCCCGCCCTCGGCCTCTGCGCCCCCGGACAGGGCGCCCCGCCCGACCCCCAGGGCCTGCGCGACGGACTCGACTGGGTGCTCACCCAGCTCACCGTCCAGCGCGCCCCCGTCGTCCTCGTCCTCGACGACGCCCACTGGGGCGACGCCGAATCCCTCGGCTGGCTCGCCGCCTTCGCCCCGCGCGCCGAACACCTCGCGCTGCTCCTCGTCGTCGCCTACCGCCCCGACGAACTGCCCGCCCACGCCGAGGCCTTCCGCGGCCTGTCCGGCCGGGCCGGACGACGCCCGCTGAACCTCGCCCCGCTCAGCGCGGCCGCCGTCTCCACCCTGGTCCGCGAGACGGTCGGGGAGCACGCCGAGGAGTCCTTCTGCCGCGAGGCCTGGGCCGTCACCACCGGAAACCCCTTCGAGGCCGTCGAACTCACCGCCAGGGTCCGCGCCAAGGGCCTCGAACCCACCTCGGCCAGCGCCCCCCCTGCTGCGTGACCTCGCCGCCGCCCAGCGCGGGAGCGGACTCGTCGCCCGCCTGCACGGACTCGGGCCCTCCACCGTCCGCTTCGCCTGGGCCTGCGCCGTCCTCGGCACCGCCATCCCGCAGCGGATCGCCGCACGCGTCGCCGGTCTCGGGGCCGAAGAGGCGGCGGACGCCACCAACCGGCTGCGCGCCGCCCGCATCCTGTCCGCGCCCGCCGAGGACGGCGACCCCGAGGGCGACCCCCCGCTGGAGTTCGTCCACCCGCTGCTCGCCACCGGCATCTACCGGGCCATCCCCGACGCCCTGCGCGTCGCCCTCCACGGCAAGGCCGCGGCCGCCGTCGTCGACGCCGGACTCGGCCCCTCCGCCGCCGCCCGCCACCTCCTGGAGACCCAGCCCGAGAACGACCCCTGGGTCGTGCGCACCCTGCGCGAGGCCGCCGCCGAGAACCTGCGCGCGGGCGCCCCCGAAGCCGCCCGCCGCCAGCTCGACCGCGCCCTGCAGGAACCCCCGGACTTCGACGAACGCGCCGCCGTGCTCTACGAACTCGGCTGCGCCTCCCTGCTCACCGAACCCGCCAACACCGTCAACCACCTGCGCGCCGCCCTCGCCGAACCCTTCGACGACCCGGCCCTGCGCCAGGGCATCGTGATCCGGCTCGCCCAGGTCCTCGCCCACAGCGACCACCTCTCCGAGGCCTCCGAACTCCTCGCCCGCGAGATACCCCACACCCCGGACGCCCGCGCCCGGCTGCGCCTGCAGTCCGAGCAGTTCATGTGGGACGCCTTCGACGCCGCCGAGACAGACTCCCCGGCCCGCTCGCGCCGGCTCGCCAAACTGGCCGACCGCCTCGGCGGGCGCGACCTCACCGAGCGGTACGTCATAGGCCTGCGCGCCTGGGACGCCTGCCTGCGCGGCGAGAGCGTCGAGACGGTCCTGCACCACGCGCGCCGGGTCCTCGCGGAACCCTTCAGCTGGGCCTACGCCGACCGCGGCTTCGAGGTCCCGGTCCTGACCGCGATGGTCCACATGTACGCCGACCGGCCGGGCCGCGCCGAGGAGCTCTTCGCCGCGGGCACCGCCGAGTTCGAACGGCAGGGCTGGCGCGGGGCCCACCTGTCCTTCGCGTACGGACTGCGCGCCTACATCCGCTACCGGCGCGGGCAGCTCGCCGAGGCCGAGGAACTGGCCCGCGCCGGCCTGCGGCTCGCCGAACGCGTGGGCCGCCGTACGCCGGTGCACTGGTACGCCATCGCCATCCTCCTCACCACCCTGGTCGCCCGGGGCCGGGTGGACGAGGCCTGGGAACTCGCGCGCGAGCACGGGTACGGGGAGCCCTTCCCCGCCGCCGTCGTCTTCCCCGACTCGCAGACCGTCCACGCCGAACTGCTGCTGGCCCGGGGCGAGACGAAGGCGGCGACCGCGGCACTCGAAGAGGTCGGCCGCCGGCTCACCCCGCGCGGCATCCAGAATCCGGCCTGGTGCCCCTGGCAGCTCCTCCTGGCCCGCGCCGTGGCCCCCGAGGACCCCGCCGCGGCCCGCGCCCTGGCCGACGAGGCCCTCGGCCGCGCCCGTGCCTTCGGCGCCCCCTCCGCCATCGGCCAGGCCCTGCGCGTCCGCGCGGAGGTGGCGGACGCCCCCGGCGAGCGCACCGCCCTCCTCGCGGAGGCCGTGGCCCTGCTGTCCCGCTCGCCCGCAGGCTACGAACTCGCCCTCGCCCTGGCCGCCCTGGGCGCCGAACGCGGGGACCGGGAACTGCTCACCCGGGCGCTGATCACCAGCCGGGAGTGCGGCGCCGACTCGCTCGCGGCGAGCACCGCCGAACGGCTCCTGGCCCTCGGCGGAGCCCTGCCCTGCGGTTCCTCCTGGGAGGACGAGCCCACCCCGGAGGAACTGCGCGCCGCGGAGGACGCCGTACGGGGCGTCCCGACGCCGGGCCCCGAACTGTCCGCCGTCTGCCGCAAGCTCGGCACCGACCTGAACGGCCTGTCCGACGCCCTCGCGGCGTTCGCCCGTGGCGCACACTGAGCCGCGGGCGTTCGCCCGCGGCTCAAGCCGGGGCCGCGTGGCCCGCCGCCGGGCACGGTGGCCCGTATGGATCACTCAACCCGAATCAGGATCTTCCTGGCCGAAGCGGCCGCCTTCGACCGGGCCGTGCGGCGCGCGGCCGGGGCGGGCAGCCGGCCGCCCCTCGTCCCCGCGTGCCCCGGCTGGTCGGTCGCCGACCTCGTCGGACACCTCGGCAGCGTCCAGCGGCTCCTCACCCACGTCCTGCGCGAGCGGCTCACCACCGCGCCTGATCCCACCGACCCGTCCCTCTACGGGCTCCCCGCCGACCCGGCGGTCCGCGCCGCCTGGCCGCTGCCCGACCGGACCCCGACCCTGGGCCCCGTGCCCGGGGAACTCCTCGACTGGTCGGCGCAGGCCGCCCGCGGCCTGGCGGAGGTACTGGACGGGCTCGGCCCCGACGTCCCGGTGTGGACCTGGTCGGCGGAGCGCACCAGCGGCTTCTGGCTGCGGATGCAGACCATCGAACAGGCCGTCCACCGCTGGGACGCCGAGGACGTCACCGGGGAACCGGCCCCCTTCGACCCCGAGCTGGCGACCGACGCCGTGAGCCAGACCTTCGAGGTGATGGCCCCCGCCCGGCGCGGCTGGAAACCGGCCCCCGCCGGGGACGGGGAGCGCTACCGCTTCCGCCGCACCGACGGCCCCGAGAGCTGGACGGTGGAGTTCCGCGGCGACGAGGTCCGCCTGGAACCCGGCGGTGACGGCCCCGCGCACGTCGAGCTCGCCGCCACCGCCTCGGACCTGATGCTCCACCTCTGGGGGCGCAGGCCCGCCCGGGAACCGCGCGTCACCGGGGACGCGGGGCTGCTCCCGTACTGGTTCACGCTCGTCCCACCGGTCTGACCCGGACGCGGCCCGCCGGCGGGGCACCGCTACGCGGCGCCGCCGCTCACCCGCGCAGTGCCGCGAGCGCCGCCAGCTCGGCCTCCGCCAGCGGCGGCCCGGTCAGCTGCGCGCGGCGCGGGCCCAGCGCGGCGGCCAGCAGCACCGGCGGGGTGAACAGCCGGGCCGCGGGCCGCTCCAGGGTCATCACGTCGGTGACGGCGCGCGCCACCCGCCCGTTGCCGGTACTCGTGTGCAGCAGCCGCCGCACGTACGCGGCGGCCACCCGCTCGGCCCGCGTCGGACCGCCCTCGGTGGCACCCGGGTAGAAGACGTCGTTGCCGGTGGACAGCGCCCACGCGGCACCCACCGGCCCGGCGACGGCCTTCTGCACGCGGGCGCCGAGCCCGTCGGCGGACCATCCGTGCCGGGCGATCACGGCCCGCAGGGCGAGGGCGCTCTGCGCGGCCACCGACATGCCGTGCCCGTATACGGGGTTGTAGGCGGCGACGGCGTCCCCGATGACGGCGAACCCCTCCGGCAGCGCGGACTTCTCGTAGTGGTGCCTGCGGTTGACGGTCGTCCGCGTGACGACCACGTCCGTCAGCGGCTCCGTCCCGCTGATCAGCTGGCCGACGACCGGGTGGCGCAGCTCCCGCGCGAAGCGCTCGAACGCCTCCGGATCCGAGGTGGGTTCGCCGCCCCGCGTCCCCGACAGGGTGACGAGCCAGCGGTCCCCCTCGATCGGCACCAGGGTCGCCGAGCGGCCCGGACCGGGCTCGCGCGGATCGGCCTGCACGTTCACGATGACGGGGAAGGCGTTCCCGAGGTCCGCGGGGGCGCGGAAGATCCGGCTGGCGTAGACGAGACCGGGGTCGACCGTCCGCACCGCGGGCTCCGCCAGGCCGAGCCCGCTCAGCCAGGCCGGTGCGCGCGAGGACCGGCCGGAGGCGTCGACCACCAGGTCCGCCGCGAGGACCCGCTCCGCGCCGCCCCGTTCGCGCACCCGGACCCCCGTGACCCGGCGGGCGCCACCCTCCAGGCCCAGCACCTCCGTACGGTCGACGACGCCCACCCGGGCCAGGGCCCCGGCGGCCCGGCGGACGTGCCAGTCGAGGAGGTCGCGGCTGGCCACGACCACGTAGTGGGAGGCCTCGGCCCAGCGGCGGAACCAGCCGGCCGGGGAGAAGCCCACCATGTTCGTCGGCAGCGCTATTCGGTGGGCGCCGTCGTCCATGAGCCGGCCGATGGTCCCCGGCAGCAGCCGGTCGATGGCCGCCGCCCCGCCGGACCACAGCAGGTGCGCGTGGTGGGCCTGCGGCAGCGCCCGGCGCGGCAGGGGGCCGTCGGGCAGCGCGTCCCGTTCCACGACGACCACGTCGGCGAACTCCGCGAGCGCGGCGGCCGTCAGCATCCCGGCGAGGCTGCCGCCGATGACGACCGCGGTGCGCGGACCCGGTGACGACGGTGCGGTGCTGCTCATGAACTCACGCTCTCTGGATGGTCTGCCGGCCCGGAACGGGCGCGGAAGGAGGTGACGACGGGCGACCGGCGCAGTGCCTTGGAGACCGCGACCAGGTCCGGGGCCTTGGTCTGGCCCGCCTCGGCCGCGTCCTCGGCTTCGGCGCCGCCGTGCATCCGGCGCAGCGCGGCGACCACGGCGACCGCGTCGGCGGTGGCCGCCGCCTGGGCCGGTGCCTCCCTGCGCGCCAGGGCCTCGGCGAGGGCCCGCTCCCGGACCGCGGGTTCCATGTACGGCTGGAGGCGCAGCAGCCCGTCGCTGATCTGGGTCCTGCGCTGGACGAGGCGCCGGCTGATGGGGGAGCGCCGGGGCAGCCGCAGCGAACCGGTGTCGAGCGGCTCCAGCTCCTTCACGAACGGCACCAGGCAGCGGAAGTGGTAGTAGTCGGTCCCGATCCGCTGGAGGGCCTCGCCCGCGTGGGGCAGGATGAAGCCCACCGCGATGAACAGCGCGCAGACGGCGGCGATGGGCGGGGCGACGTAGGTGCTGAGCCAGTCCAGGTCGTGGCCGCTCCAGCGGGCGAACACGGCGATGAGCTTCACCGTGTCGTAGCAGAGGTTCAGGATGAAGCCGATGACCAGCAGCACCAGGCCCGCGCGCAGCCAGCCCGAGACCTGGCGCAGCCAGGACCAGGTGACCACCGAGGTGATCGCGCAGGCGATGGTGTGGGCCCCCAGGTAGAGCAGGATGTGCTCGCGCATCCAGGGGGTGTTGGCGTAGTACGTGTCCAGGTCCCGCAGGCGTTCGACCGGCGCGTCGGCGAACGCGAAGGTGATCCACAGCCCGGCGACGACCGCAGAGTAGACGATCCCGATCGTCCAGCTGGTCCGCCGCACGCGCCGTGGATCGCCGCCCCGCCAGTGGATGATCATCACCAGGCAGGAGGCGCAGAACAGCGTGAGCAGCGTGTACAGGACCGGCGCCGCGATGTTCGCGACGCCCGTCGCCCGGTTCATGGCCCCCAGCGTCTTGGGGCGGCCGCAGTAGAAGACGGCGGAGGCCAGCAGCAGCAGGCCGCCCACGGAACGCACGTTGGGATCGATGCGCCAGAACCTCATCATCACGGGCAGCCGGATCGCGAACGCCAGGGTGAGGATCGCGGCCGGGATGAGGTAGGGGATGTAGTACTTGTCGGAGTTCACCGTCAACCGATCGGTCCGCGGTAGCCGAGCGCGTTGCCGATGCGCCCCGCGACGTCGTTGCGGCGCACCGCGCCCGGGCCGTCGCCGCCCACCAGCCAGGGCCGGCACCGGTCGCCGAGCATCAGGCCGAAGCTCTCCGCCTCGATCTCCTGGACGTCCTCGTAGTGGGAGCGCGCCGCGACGCTGGCGTAGGTCAGGTCCGAGGCGTCCGGCAGGGAGCGGGCGGCGGCGGCCGCCCCGCGTCCGTGCTCGGTGCAGTGGCCGGCCTTCATGTGCCACAGCTCGTGCCCGAGGATGACCAGTTGGTGGTCAGGGGTCGTGTACTTCTCCACGACGACGATGTCGTACTCCTCCATGTTCAGCCACAGTCCCGAGGTGGTCAGCTCGGTGGGGAAGCGCTCGAAGCGCAGCACGATGGGCCGGCCGCCGCGGGTGCGGCTCATGGCGTCGCAGAGCGCCCTGAAGAGGGTCTGCGGATCGACCGGGGCCTCCAGGTCGAGCGACGCGGTGAGCGCGGTGCAGAGCTTGCGCATGGAGCGAGAGACGTTCACCGGACCTCCTCGGCGGGCAGCATCGAGGTGATCATGCCAAGGAGCAGTGTCTCCTGGGTACGGCTGAGGGGTCTGCCCCGGGTGGATATGGAGACCGGACCGCAGTGGTCCGTCGGGAAGGCGGGTACGTGGCCGAAGCAGGCCGCGAACTCCTCGCCCCGCGGCAGCGCGGCCGTCACCCCGGTGGGTACGCCGGTGCGTGCCGCGAGGGCCTGCGCGTCCAGGATCTCGTCGAGGTCCAGTTGCCTCTCCTTGGCGAGCGCCCGTATGCGGGCGAGCGTCGTGGCGAGGGACAGGACAGACTCCGCCATCTGTCTGTGCTCCCATACGTCCGAAGGGCAGATCCGTCTGCACTCACGGAGGGGCGCCGTGCCCCCCGGTCACAAGATCCTCAGCGCCGTTCCGGTAGTCGTCGCGTCGTCGTACGGAGGACGGCCGGACCGGTGGTGGGGACGGACAGCAAGATACAGCCAGTGAGCGGGGCTGTGGCGGGAAAGGGAGCGTGCTTCCGGGTCCGGAGCGGCGGCCCGCCTCCGCTCCGCCCGGACGGTAAGGAGTACAGCGGTCGGACGGTCCATACGTGCAGGTCCGGGAATCCCCGGGCCGGTGCGGGGGGCGTCCGGGAGGCCCGTCGCCGACCCGTCTCGCGGCCGTCGCCGACCCTTCGCGGGGCCTTCGCCCGGACGAGGCCCCCCGGGGCCGGAAAACCGCCGCGGCCACGTACCATGGCGGCATGTCCTTCCTCCGCCGCCACCGTGCCGCCACTCCCGCCGGCCCGGACTTCGACGTCCTGGCCATGGACCCGGGGGACTGGCCGGGCAACCTCGGGGCCGGGCTGCTGCCCGCTCCCGACGGCAGCTGCCAGGGCGTCTTCCTCCGCTACGACCTGTTCGGCGGACGCGGCCCCGCGATGATCATCGGCAACCTCCCCGAGGGATCCCCGGCCAGGGACCTCGCCGAGGGCCAGGTCCCCTTCGAGGTGGCCCAGCTCCTCGCCGCCCTGGAGAACGACGAGGAGGTCGAGGTCACCGGCTCCGAGGACTGCCCCGTCATGCAGGGGGACAACCTCCTCATCGTCCGGAAGGTCAAGCTCTCCGAGGGCCGGATCTCCTGCGTCCAGTTCGACCGCAGCGACAACGTCCTCGTGACCATCGCCAGCTGGGACCGTCCCATCACCGACGACCTCTACGCGCTGCTCAAGCCGCTGCCCGCGGAGCTCTTCCAGCAGGGCTAGCCCCTTCCCGGGCCGGCTCGCGCCGGCCCGGCGCCGCCGCCCCTGCGGTCAGGCGTCCGCGATGTCGTTCGCGGCCACGTAGCCGAAGGTCATCGCGGGCCCGATCGTCGATCCGGCCCCCGCGTAGCTGTGGCCCATCACCGCCGCGCTCGCGTTGCCCGCCGCCCACAGACCCCGGATCACGGAACCGTCGGGCCGCAGCGCCCGGGCGCGGGCGTCCGTGACGATCCCGCCCTTGGTGCCCAGGTCCCCGGGCACGATCTTGAAGGCGTAGAACGGCGGCACCCAGACCGGGGCCAGGCACGAGTTCGGCTGCACGGCCGGGTCCGTGTAGTAGTGGTCGTACGCCGTGTCGCCCCGGTGCTGGTCGGTGTCGGTGCCGTTCCACGCCTGGGCGTTGAAGCGGTTCAGCGTGGCCCGCAGCGCGGCCGCCGGCACCCCGATCTGGCCCGCCAGGGCGTCCCAGGTCCAGGCCTTCTTCGCCGCGCCCGCCTCGTACCAGGCGTCGGGGAAGGGGAGCGTCGGCAGGATGTCCTTGAACAGGTACCTGTTGCGGTAGTTCTGGTCCACGATCAGCCACGCCGGGATGTGGGAACCCGCCCCCGCCCGGTCCTTCTCGTACATCACGTGCACCACGTCGCTGTACGGGGCGGCCTCGTTCACGAAGCGCGTCCCCGCCCGGTTCACGATCAGACCGCCCGGCAGGGTCCGCTCCGCCAGGCAGAAGTACGGCTCGCCGGGCAGCGGGATCGACGGGCCCCACCAGGCGTCCTCCATCAGGGCCAGCGCGGCGCCCGCCCGCTGCCCGGCCCGGATCCCGTCGCCCGTGTTCTCCTTCGCGCCCACCGACCACTCGGTGCCGATCGGCTGCTGCTGGTACTGCGCCCGCATCTGCGCGTTGTGCTCGAAGCCGCCCGAGCCGACGACCACCCCCTTGCGCGCCCGTACGACGCCCCGTACGCCCTCCTTCTCCACCACGACCCCGGTCACGGCACCGTCGGGCCCCTCCTGCACCAGGTCCACCAGCGGGCTGTTCAGCCACACCGGCACCCCCGCCCGCAGCAGCCCGGCCCGCAGCCCGGCCGCCAGGGCCTGGCCCATGGTCAGCGGCTTCTCCCCGCGCAGCGCGGCCTTGGCGCCGCGCGCCAGGCACTCCGTGGACACCGCGAGCCCCTTCGCGCTGACCGCGGCGAGGTTCAGCCACTTGTAGTCCTGGCTGAACACCACCATCCCGGCGGGCACCGGCATGTACGCCGGGTTCAGGTGCGCCAGCTCCGCCCCCAGGAGGTTCCCGTCGATCTGGTCCGGCTCGATGGACCGGCCGTTCGGCAGCCCGCCCGGCAGGTTCGGGTAGTAGTCGCTGTAGCCGTCCATGAAGCGGAACCTCAGCGGGCTGTTCGCCATGACGAAGTCCAGCATCCGGGGCCCGTTCGCCAGGAACGCCGCCTGGCGGTCGGCCGGCACGTCGGGGCCGACGACGGCCGAGAGGTACGTCGCGGCCTTCTGCGGGGTGTCCGGGACCCCGGCGCCCAGGATCACCGAGTTGTTGGGCAGCCAGATCCCGGCACCCGAGCGGGCGGCCGACCCGCCGAAGGTGGGGGCCTTCTCGACCACCAGGACGCTCAGCCCGCGCCCGGCGGCGGTGAGCGCGGCGGTCATCCCGGAGGCCCCGGACCCGACCACGACGACGTCGTACTCGCCGAGCGGCGGCCCGTCGGCCGCCCGCGCGACGGCGGACGGGAGCACGGAGGCGGCGAGCACCCCGGCCCCGGTCCCGGCCAGGACGGTCCGCCTGGACGGGAGGGCGGCGGGGGAGGTGCGTGAAGCACTTGCGGACATGGGCGGGCTCCGGCGGGAGGGAGGGAAGGGGGTGGTTCCGACATGTCTGATGCCGAGTCAGAAAACTCTTCGGGGGATCATGTGATGTCAAGGCATCCGGCGCCGCCGCGTCCAGTACCCGACCGTGGCGACGCCCAGTAGCGGGCCCCACAACAGCAGTGGCGTGTAGCAGGCGTAGAACCAGACGGTGGCGAAACCCTGCGCCTCGCTGGGGAAGTCGGCGGGCAGCGGCTCTCCCGTGACGGTGGTCCCGGCCGCCTGGCTCCACGCGACGAAGCACCACAGGACGGTCAGCGCGAGGGCGCCGAGGGCGGCGGGGATCCCGGCGGCCGCCACCGGTATCCGCCGCCCGCCCAGGACCGGCAGCCGGCGCGGGAGCCGCTCGCCCCACGCCGCGACCAGCCCGACGGCGGTGAAGGCCAGCAGCTCGGAGAAGAGCGTCAGGGCGACCACGTACACCCGCATCGGGATCCACCCCGGCAGGTCCGACCGCGCTCCTTCGGGATCGTCGGCGAAGAGCAGGCCGAGCCGCCAGATCCCGGAGGGAAGTACGGCGAACGGGACGGCGTACGCGGCGGTCCGGGCCCAGCGCGGGACCCCGGGCACCGGTGCGTGCGCGGCCCGCCAGGCGGCGCGCAGGCGCCGGCCCGACGGCCGGACGTCGATCAGGGGTACGGGCACGGTGTCCTCCTGTGGCAGGCGTCCTCAGGGGTGCCCTCCGAAGATCGCAGCCGCCCCCGGGCCCGCGGATCCCCCGGCGGAGCGATCCGCCTCGCCCGCGCGGGGGAAGGAGGATCCGCCCCGCGGCGTACGCACACGAGCGAAGTCCCGTGGCGGTGGGAGCCACGGGACTTCGCGTCATGGGGGGCGGGGTCAGCGCGTGCCGACCGCGGCCCTGACCGCTCTGCGCGCCATCCCGGCGTCGTCGTGCAGGCGGCGCAGCAGCAGGCGCTGCTCCTCCCCGGAGGACAGGGCCCCCGCGGGCAGCGGCTGCGCCGGCGCGGCGGCCGTCATCGACCGCTGCACCGCGGTCTCGGCCATCCGGATCTCCCTGGTCAGCACCAGCATCAGGTTGACCAGGAAGGCGTCCCGGAAGGCGGGACCGGCCGACTGGGCGAGCCGGCTGATCTGACCGCGCGCCGCCGGGGCGTCACCCAGCACCGCCCACAGCGTGGCCAGGTCATAGCCGGGCAGGTACCAGCCCGCGTGCTCCCAGTCCAGGAGCACCGGACCCGCCGGGGAGAGCAGCAGGTTCGACAGCAGGGCGTCGCCGTGGTTGAACTGCCACGGGACCCCCGCCGGCCGCAGGCCGTGCAGCAGCTTCTGCAGGTCGCCGAAGTCCCGGTCGGGCAGCAGCCCGAGCTCGTGGTCCCGGCTGATCCGCCGCGCGTAGTCCACCGGGTGCCCGAACAGGTCGGTCGGCGGCCGCCACTGGTTCACCCGGCACACCGCGCCGAGCGCGGCCCGGACGTCCGCCCGGGGCGGGGCGTCCACCGGGTGCCGCTGGAGCGCCGCGACCCGGCCCGCCATGCGCTCCACGATCAGTACGCAGTTCTCCGGATCGGCGGCGATCAGCCGGGGCACCCGTACCGGCGGACGGTGCCGGACGAAGGTCCGGTACGTCGCTATTTCGTGCCGGTACCGCTCGCGCCATTCGGGCGAGTGGTCCAGTAAAACCTTCGCGACGGCGGTCATCCGCCCGGTCGTTCCCACCAGCAGGACCGACCGGCCGCTGCGCCGCAGGACCTGTACCGGTGCGAACTCCGGACAGATCCGCTGCACCGAGGCGAGCGCGGTGCGCAGCTGCGCCCCCTGCGGCCCCGACAGGTCGATTCTTCCGCTGGGCGGCTGGGATCCGGTACCCGGCATCCGCCGCGCCCGTACGGCGCCGGCGCCCTGCGCCGGGGCCGCCGCGCGGCCGGGTTCGAGGTACGGGCCGCCCCCTGCCTGGAGGGTGCGGTGCGGACGGACCGGGGCGGACACGGAGGACGTTGCTGCGTACATGGCGTTTACGGTTCCCTTCGTGCGCCGACGAGTTGCGTACGCCGCCCCGCCGGATCCCGTACTTCACCCTGGGGAGTTCCGCCGGTGAACCGGGTCGGGGAGGCGCATTCCTACCTGACACCCGGTGGTCCCTGGCGAACCATGGGGCGTGCCCTGGCGAACCCTGGCGAATAGTCCACGGGGATCTGACAGGGGGCTACTGTCAACTCAGCCGAGAACCTGGGGGCTTGACGTGAGCAAAGGTCCAAACACCCGTCTGAACGACCTGTTCGGCCTGGCCGGCTGGTCCAAGGGCGAACTGGCGAGGATGGTCAACCGGCAGGCGGCGGCCATGGGCCACCACCAACTGGCCACCGACACCTCGCGGGTGCGGCGCTGGATCGACATGGGGGAGACCCCGCGCGAGCCGGTGCCCACGGTACTGGCAGCACTGTTCACCGAGCGGCTCGGTCGTGTCGTGACCATCGAGGACCTCGGGTTCGTACGGCAGCGGCGCACCACCAAACGGCAGCCGGACGGGGTGAAGGAGAACCCCGACGGAGTGCCCTGGGCGCCCGAACGCACAGCCGCGGTCCTCACCGAATTCACGGGAATGGACCTCATGCTCAACCGTCGCGGCCTGATGGGCGCGGGAGCCGCGCTCACCGCCGGCTCAGCCCTCAGCAACGCCATGTACGACTGGCTCCACTCCGACCCCGCCGCGGCCAAGCGCGCTCAGGGCTTCGGCGATCCCCACCAGGCCGATCCGGCGGGCTACGACCGCTACGAGGCCGCCCCCATCGGCTCCCAGGAGATCGAGGCCCTGGAGCGCTCCGTGGAGGTGTTCCGCGCCTGGGACGCCTCCCGGGGCGGCGGCCTCCAGCGCAAGGCCGTCGTGGGCCAGCTGAACGAGGTGGGCGGCATGCTCGCCTACCACCACCCCGACCACCTCCAGCGCAGGTTGTGGGGGGTGGCGGCCAACCTGGCGGTGCTGGCGGGCTGGATGTCGCACGACGTCGGCCTCGAACCCACCGCGCAGAAGTACTTCGTCATCGCGGCCCACGCGGCCCGGGAGGGCGGCGACCGCCCGCGCGCCGGAGAGGCGCTCTCGCGGGCGGCCCGGCAGATGGTCCACCTCGGCAAGCCGAACGAGGCCCTGGACCTGATGAAGCTGGCCCAGTCCGGTTCCGGCGAGCAGACCCTGCCGCGCACCCGCGCCATGCTGCACACCATCGAGGCCTGGGCGCAGGCCGCCATGGGCAAGGGCCAGGCCATGCGCCGCACCCTGGGCGAGGCCGAGGAGCTGTTCGTGTCCGACAAGGGCGACGTACCGCCGCCCTCGTGGATGCAGCACTTCGACGAGGCGGACCTGCACGGGATGCAGGCCCTGGCGTACCGGACGCTCGCCGACCACGACGCCACGGCGGCGCCGGTGGCGGCGCGCCACGCCCGGGAGGCGCTGCGGCTGCGCGGCGAGGGCTACCAGCGCTCCCAGACCTTCGACTACATCTCCATGGCCTCGGCCTGCTTCATCGCCGACGACCCGGAGCAGGCCGACCGCTACGCCCGGCTGGCCCTGGTCTCCATGAGCGAGACCAGCTCGCACCGCACCTGGGACCGGCTGCGCGAGATGTACCGGCTGACCGGCCAGTACGCCGGCTACGCCCGGATCGAGGACCTGCGCGAGGAGATCAAGATGGCCCTGCCGGACGCGCCCGCGCCGAGGGTCGCCCGCGGGACGGAGGCGTAGAGGGGGAGGGGTGCCACCGAACGGGAGCGGATGGGAACGGACGCGGAGGGGAAGGGGAACGCCGAAGGCACGGGGAACGACGAAGGGCCGCGCTCCGGGCGCGGCCCCCAGCCTGTGGTCGCGGGGCTGCGGTCCGTCGGCCGACGGGGCGCGGGCGGGTACGCGGTGCCGGTGTCCTAGCCGCCGATCCGGGCGACCAGGACGCAGGCGTCGTCCTCCCGCTCGCCCTCCCCGAACTCCTCCGTCACCAGCCGTACGCAGTCCTGCGCCGAGCGCGCCGCCAGGAACCGCGGGGCGAGCGCCAGCAGGCGTTCCGTACCGTCCGGCCGGCCGAACCCGATGCCCTGCGGCGCCAGTCCGTCCGTGTGCAGGACGAGCACGTCGCCCGGTTCGAGCTGCTCCTCGGCCTGCCCGTACGCGGCCCCCGCGGTCGCGCCCAGCAGCACGCCCTCCGGCGGCCGCAGCGCCCGCCCCCGGCCGCACCGGAACAGCAGCGGCGCGGGGTGCCCGGCCTGGGCCCAGGACAGCACCCGGCGCGCGGGGTCGTAGCTGCAGCAGAGGGCCGAGCCCAGGGCGGGTTGTACGGAGGCCTCCAGCAGCCGGTTCAGCCAGCCCATCAGGGGGCCGGGCTCGATCCCGGCGATGGCCATCCCGCGCAGGGCGCCGAGCATCATGGCCATGCCGGACGCGGCGCTCACCCCGTGCCCGGTCAGGTCGCCGACCGTCAGCAGGGAGCGGCCGTCGGGCAGTTCGAGGGCGTCGTACCAGTCGCCGCCGATCAGCGAGCCGGTGGCGGAGGGCAGGTAGTGCGCGGCCACGTCCATGGCGGCGGCGCTGCCGTGCGGGAACCGCAGGGAGCCGCGCCACGGGGGGAGCACGGCTTCCTGCAGCTCGACCGCCAGCCGGTGCTCGGTCCGCGCGATCTCCTGCCGGCGCTGGAGCGAGTCCTGTGACTCGCGCACCGCCCGCTGGCTCCGGCGCAGTTCACTCACGTCACGGAGCACGGCCCACATCGTGGCCGTGCAGCCGTCGGAGTCGAGTACCGGCTCGCCCCTCATGTGCAGCGTCCGGACGCGGCCGTCGGCCCGGACGATGCGGAACTCGCCGTCGATCGGCTTCCCGTCGACCAGGCAGTCCGTGACCATGGCGGTCAGCAGGGGCTGGTCCTCGGAGAAGAGGGTGGAGCCCAGCTCGTCGAGGGGCAGCGGGCCGGCCTCGGGCGGGCGGCCGAAGATCTGGAAGAGCTCCTCGGACCAGGTGACCTCGTCCGTCAGCAGGTTCCACTCGGCGCTGCCGACCCGGGTCTGCCGGTCCTCGGCGGTGGTCCCGGGCGCCGCCGGGGGGAGCCCGGAGGACTCGGGGACGGGCGGCAGCCCCTCCCGGAGCTGGCCCAGGTGCTCGCCGAGGTCGTCGAGCTGGTGTACGGCCAGGTCGCAGAGCGCGCGCTGCCAGCGGCCCCGCGGGTCGTCCTCGTCCACGACGGTGTCGCGGCGGACCGCGTCCACGTCGCCCCGCAGCCGCCGGGTCCGGGAGATCAGGGCGTCCACCGGTCCCGGCTCGGGAGGCTGCGCGGGGCGGTCCGCGTACAGATGGGACGGCATGGGCACTCCGATGCAGGCGCGGCGATGAGAACGCGTCACGGCCAGGTCCGGAAGAAGGACCGGCTACGACTGTGGCACAGCCCGCGACGGGCCGTAAGCCGTTTGGCAACATCCGTACAGGCCTTGCTCCTGGCATATGCCTCGGGCCTTCCGGGCTCCCGGCACGCGTACGAACGAATCCGGTCACCCGCGTACGGGCCCGGCCGACCGGGGGACCTGGGAGGTCCCTGCGCCCACCCCGCCCGCGGGCCGCACACCGACGTCCGGAAACGGACCCTTCCGGCGGGGCCTTCGAGCGTACGGACGAGGTGTGCGGGGCCTTGAGCACCGCCCGACCTCCGGGTGAGCCCGCGATCACCCCCTCCGGGGGATCCCTCGAAAGGGGGAGCCCCCCGCCCTCGTGAGGTCCGAACCGGGTGTGCGCCGGGCGCGGTTCGTGGTCACGGAGGTCACCTGCGCCCCGCACTTCCCACTCCTTCGCGTGATCGCTACTCTACGTGTCGGTAATGAGCCGGTGGCGGTCCGAGCGGCGGGCCGGGGGCAGGGCGGGGACACGACCAGATGGCCGAACAGAGCGGGGCGACCGCGACCGGTTCCGCACGTCCCTCCGACGACGGGCAGGGGGCCACCGGGAGCAGCCGGCGCTCCTTCCTGACCTACCTCGTCGCGGCGCCGACCCTGGCGCTGATCACCCGGGCGGGCGCCGACGTGCTCGCGCCGCAGCCCGCGCACGCCGTGATCCCGACCCTGCCCGCCGTCGCCGACCTGGTCGACCTCGGCGACCTGTTCATCCTGGCCGGCGCCCCCACCTCCGCCCTGCTGGCGCTCGCGGTGGAGACGGACGGCACGATCCGCTTCCGGCTGCCGCGCGAGGAGGTCGGCCAGGGGCTGACCACCGCCGTGGCCATGCTGGTCGCCGAGGAGCTCGACGCGCCCCTGGGCTCGGTCCGGGTGGAGCTCGACGACGCGCGCCCCGAGCTGCTGTTCAACCAGCTCACCGGCTCCTCGAACTCGATCCGTTCCCTGTACGGCCCGGTCCGCCAGTGCGCCGCCGGAGCCCGCGCCCGCCTGGTCGCGGCGGCCGCCGCCCGCTGGAACCTGCCCGCCTCCCGCCTGACCACCGCGGGCGGCGTCGTACGGGCCCCCGACGGCCGTACCGCCGACTACGGCAGCCTCTCCGCGGAGGCGGCGGCGCCCGGCCTGATCGTCCTCGGGGCCTCCCCGAAACCCGCCGCACGGCACGCCCTCGTCGGCACCCCCACCCGCCGCATCGACGCCCGGGCCATGGTCACCGGAGCCCAGAAGTACACCCTCGACCTCGACGTGCCCGGCGCCAAGCCCTGCGTGGTGCGCCGTCCGCCCACCCTCGGCGGCGCCGTGCGCGGCGTGTCCAACCTCGCCGCCGTCCGGGCCATGCCCGGGGTCCTGCACGTGGTCACCGTCCCGACCGGGGTCGCCGTCGTCGCCGAGACCTTCGGGCAGGCCCTGGACGCGAAGGCCGCCCTCCAGGTGGTCTGGGGCCCCGGCCCCGCCGACCAGCTCTCGGACGCGCAGATCCGCACCAGGCTCCGGGCCGCCACCCCGCCGCTGCTGGTGCCGCCGCTGCTCACCCCGTACGTGGACGCCGAGTTCGACTTCGCCTTCGTCAGCCACGCCCCGATGGAGACCAACTCCGCCGTGGCCGACGTACGCGACGACCGTGCCGAGATCTGGTCCGGGCTCAAGTCCCCGATCGTGGCGCGCGAGACCATCGCCGCCGATCTCGGGCTGCCGCTGGACAAGGTGAAGGTGCACGTGGTCCAGGCCGGCGGCTCCTTCGGCCGGCGCCTGTTCTTCGACGCGGCCCTGGAGGCCGCCCGGATCTCCAAGGCCTGCCGCCGCCCGGTGAAGCTGATGTGGACCCGCGTCGACGACACCCGGCACGGCCGGATGCGCCCCGCGACCCACCACCGGATCCGCGCCACGCACCTGCTGGGCGAGGTGCTCAGCTTCGAGCACCGGGTCGCCGCCGCCGAGACCGACTTCCGGCACGGACTCGGCGAGATCATCACGGCCACCGCCGCGAGCCTGCCGTCGGGCATCGGCAACGCCACCCTCGCGCAGACCCTGTTCCTGACCACGGTGAAGTCCCCGTACCACTTCGGGCTCACCACCCAGACGCTGAACGAGGTGCCCACCGGCATCCCCACCGGGTCCTGGCGCTCGGTCTACTCGGCCAACACCCGGGGCGCCGAGGAGATCGTCGTCGACGAGCTGGCCGCCGCCACGGGCAAGGACCCGTACCGCTTCCGCCGCACCTTCCTGAAGACCGACGCCCAGCGCGCGGTGCTGGACAAGGTGGCCGCCGAGGGGGAGTGGGGGCGGGCGCTGCCGGCCGGCTGCGCGCAGGGCATCGCCTTCCACGAGGAGTACAAGTCCCGCACCGCCTGTCTGGTGGAGATCGACACCCGCGATCCGGAGCACGTGCGGGTCACCCGGGCGGTCATCGCGGTGGACGTGGGCCTGCCGGTCAACCCGAGCGGCCTGGAGGCGCAGATGATCGGCGGCCTCACCGACGCGATCTCCACCACGTTGCGGGCCGGGCTGCACCTGGACAAGGGGCTCCCGCTGGAGGGCAGTTACAGTCAGTTCCACTGGGCGAAGCAGCGTGACACCCCGCTGGACGTACGGGTCTTCGTGCTCCCGGCGACGGGGACCGATCCGGGCGGCGCCGGCGAGCTCGGGGTGCCTGCCGCCGTCGGCGCCATCGCCAACGCCTGGGCCCGCGCCACCGGTTCCAAGCCGCGCAGCTTCCCCCTCGACTTCGACGTCGACTTCACCCCCTACCCGCGCTGACCGACTGGAGCACGCCGTGCCCTCGCACACCTTCACCGTCAACGGGCGCAGCGTCACCGTCGACGCGCCCGACGACCTGCCCCTCCTGTGGGTGCTCCGGGACATGCTGGGCGTCACCGGCCCCAAGTACGGCTGCGGGGTGGACGTCTGCAAGGCCTGCACCAGCCACCTCGACGGCACGGACGTCCGCCCGTGCGTGGTGCCCGTCTCCGCCTGCGCGGGCAAGCGGGTCACCACCATCGAGGGCCTGGCGGACGGGGACGTGCTGCACCCCGTGCAGGAGGCCTGGCTGGAGCAGGACGTGGCCCAGTGCGGCTTCTGCCAGCCCGGCCAGATCATGGCCGCGGTGGCGCTGCTCCGGCGGACGAGCGAGCCGACGGACGAGGACATCGACGCCATCGCCAACATCTGCCGCTGCGGCACCTACTTCCGCATCCGCGAGGCCATCCGCAGCGCCGCCGCCCGGATGTGAGGCCGCCCGTCCGCGGGGGACGGGGCCGTGGGCGGGGGCCGGATCCCGGTGGATCCGGCCCCCGCCGCGCGGCGCGCGGGGCTCAGGCGAGCAGCTTCTGCTTGGCCTGCTGGAACTCGGCCTCGGTCAGATCGCCCTTGGTCCTGAGCTCGGAGAGTCTGGCCAGCTCGTCCGCCGTGCTCTTGGCGGAGCCGCCCGCGGTCTCGCGGATGTAGCTGTTGAACGCCTCCTGCTGTTCCTGCGCGTGCTTGATCTCGCGCTTGCCCATGTTCTTGCCGCGGGCGATCACGTAGACCAGGACGCCCAGGAACGGGATCAGGATCAGGAACAGCAGCCAGAGGGCCTTCAGCCAGCCGTTCATCTCGTGGTCGCGGAAGAGGTCCACGATGATGCGGAAGAGCAGGACCAGCCACAGGACCCAGAGGAAGATCCACATCACCGTCCAGAACGCGCCCAGCACGGGGTAGTCGTAGGCCAGATAGACGGATGCCTGCATGGCCGTCCTCCTTCGTTCGGGCGGCCGTCCGGACGCGTGGCGCGCGGACGGCCGACGTGATCACCATCGCAGCAGGCCTTCAAGATCGCCACTGGGCCGGACGGCGGCCCGACGCAGGCCCCGCGGGGCCCTGCGGGAGCCCGACGGCGGCCGGACGGACCGGCCGCTTCCCGCCGAATCGGGCACCAATGGACGATCATGCCGGAATGAGGCGTATCAATCTGAAACGCGTGCTGGTCGGTCAGCCCCTCGACACCGCGCGCCTGGGCGAGACCCTGCTGCCCAAGCGGCTGGCGCTGCCGATCTTCTGCAGCGACCCCCTCTCCTCCGTGGCCTACGCCACCGAGGAGATCCTGCTGATCCTCGCCCTCGGCGGGGTCGCGCTGCTCCACCTCACCTGGTACGCGGCCGCCGCCATCGTCTTCCTGCTGGTCGTCGTGATCGCCTCCTACCGGCAGACCTGCCACGCCTACCCCGGCGGCGGGGGCGCGTACATCGTCAGCTCCGAGAACCTCGGACCGACCGCCGCCCTCACCGCCGCCAGCGCCCTGCTCGTCGACTACGTGATGACCGTCGCCGTCTCCGTGGTCTCCGGGGTCGACGCCATCACCTCCGCGATCCCCTCCCTCAGCGACCACGAAGTCGCCCTGTCCGTCGCCTTCGTGGTGCTGCTGACCCTGATGAACCTGCGCGGCGTGCGCGAGTCGGGCCGCGTCTTCGCCATCCCCACGTACGGATTCGTCCTGGTCATCTACGTGATGTTCGCAGTCGCCGCGGTCCGCATCGGGACCGGCGAGACCATCCGGGCCGAGTCCGCCCAGCTGCCGATCCACGCCGTCGGCACCTACACCGGCTTCGCCGTGGTCCTCCTGGCCATGCGCGCCTTCGCCTCCGGCTGCACCGCCCTCACCGGTGTCGAGGCCATCAGCAACGGCGTCCCCGCCTTCGAGAAGCCGAAGGCCAGGAACGCGGCCACCACCCTCGCCGCCATGGGCGTGCTGTCCGTGACGATGTTCTCCGGCATCACCGTCCTCGCCATGACCTACCAGGTGCACGTCGCGGCCGACCCCACCGAACTCGGACTGCCCCCCGGCACCCCGATGTCCACCGCGCTCGCCCAGATCGGCCGCGCCACCTTCGGGAACTGGCACTTCCTCTTCTACCTGCTCCAGGCCGTCACCGCGGGGGTCCTGATCCTCGCCGCGAACACCGCCTTCAACGGCTTCCCGATGCTCGCCTCGATCCTCGCCAAGGACCGCTACGCGCCCCGCCAGCTCTACAACCGCGGCGACCGGCTCGTCTACTCCAACGGCGTCGTGCTGCTCGCCCTCGCCGCCATCGCCCTCATCGTCGCCTTCGACGCCGAACTGACCCGCCTCATCCAGCTCTACATCATCGGCGTCTTCGTCTCCTTCACCCTCTCCCAGGCCGGCATGGTCCGGCACTGGCGGCGCACGCTCGCCTCGGCGGGCACGCCCCGCGGGGACCGGGTCCACATCCACCGCCGCCTCGCCATCAACGCGGTCGGCGCCTGCATGACCGCCGTCGTCCTGGTCATCGTCCTCATCACCAAGTTCACGCACGGCGCCTGGCTGGTCGTCATCGCCATGCCCGCGCTCTTCATCGGCATGAAGGGCGTCCGCCGCCACTACGACGTCGTCGCCCGCCAGGTCACCGTCGCCCCCGGGATCAAGCCCCGCAAACCGTCCCGCCACCACGTCATCGTCCTCGTCGCCTCCGTCCACGCCCCCACGCTCAAGGCCCTCGGCTACGCCCAGGGGCTGCGGCCCGACACCCTGACCGCCCTGTCCGTCGCCGCCGACGAGGAGGACGCGCAGCGGCTGCGCCAGGCCTGGGGCGAGCACGACCCGGGCATCGCGCTCAAGATCCTGCACTCGCCCTACCGCGAGGTGGTCGGACCGGTGATGGCGTACGTGGAGGAACAGGCGGCCGCCGAGGGCACCGACGTGCTGTCGGTGGTCATCCCCGAATATGTCGTCGGCCACTGGTGGGAGCAGCCCCTGCACAACCAGAACGCGCTGCGGCTCAAGGCGCGGCTGCTGTTCACCCCGGGGGTCGCGGTGATCGACGTGCCGTACCTGCTGGAGTCGGCGCGGCACCCGGAGCCCCGCGAGGGGCGGGAGGCGGGGGCGCCGCGGGGGTAGCGGCCCGCTGGGTCACCGCCGCGTGGGCCAGGGCCAGTTCGACCACGTGCGCCGGGTCGGACAGGGCGCGCCCGGTGAGCTGCTCCAGGCGGCGCAGCCGGTTGGAGACGGTGTTGCGGTGGCAGTAGAGCCGCTGGGCGGCGTACGTCGTCGAGCCGCGGCAGGCCAGCCAGGTGCCGAGGGTGTCCAGCAGTACCCGCGTGTCCTCCGGGGGCAGCGCCAGCACCGGGCCCAGCACCACCTCGCGCAGCCGGCCGGCGAGTTCCGGGTCGCCCGCCACCAGGGCCGCCGGCAGCCGCTCGTCCAGCAGGACGGCGCCGGGAGCGGAGGCCGCCGGGGCGGTGCGCAGGGCGAGGGCCGCGAGCCGGCGGGCGCCGGCCAGCGCGGCCGGCGCCGACACCACCGGGCTGATCCCGGCGGGCACCCCGAGCGGCGCGAGGAGCTCGCGCAGCGAGTCCAGCGGATGGTGGCCGAGGTCGACGAGGCCGGTCTCCCCGTCGGCCCGCACCCGCCACAGCACCCGGGGCCCACCCACGTCCGCCCCCGGCCCGGGACCGCCCCGGGGCCTCCCGGCGGCCGTGACCGGCGCGGCGGCCGTCCCCGGTCCGGTGGCCGGTGCGGTGTGCGGTCCGTCGGTGCCCGGGGTGCCGGTGCCGGGGGCGAGGACGACCACGGCGAAGCGGCCCCGGTCCGCCAGTCCCAGCCGCCCGGCCGCCGCCGCCGTGCCGCCGGCCGTGCCACCGCCGTCGAGCAGCGTGTCCAACAGGGCCGCCCGCAGCTCCCGTTCGCGCTCGCCGCGTTCGGCCTCGGTCCGCAGGTACGCCTCCGACGCGGCGTCCGTCATCTGGTCCAGTACGTCCCACAGCGCCATCGCGCCCGGCAGCAGCCCCGGGAGCTCCGCCCGGTCGTGCGCGGCAACCGCCTCGGTCAGGCTCTGCCACAGCAGCCGCCCGCCCCGCCGGTAGGTCCGCCGCAAGGAGGCGAGCGGCACCCCTTGTTCGGCACGCAGCGCACCCGTGGCGCGGGCGCCGGCCAGCTCGGCCGGCAGCCCCCGGGCGCCGCGGACCAGGCCGTCGACGGCCTGGGTCAGGGTGAGGTGGATCCGCTCGCGCAGCTCGGCCCGCCCGAGCCGGGCGGCGTAGGCGGGATCCTCGGTCAGGGTCCGGTCGGCGAGCCGGTCCGCCGCGATGCCGATCCGGCGGTCCAGGTCCTCGCGTATCTCCTCGATGATCCGCTCCATGACGGGCAGGGTTGCACGGCCGGGGACGCGCTGGGGAGGGCCCGGAGGGCGAAGGTCCGCCGACGCGTGCGGAGCACTGCGCATGCAGTGCTCCGGAAACGGCCCCGGATCCCGCACCGCGCCCGCGAGCGGTGGTGCGCCGTCAGCGTGCGTGGTCGCGGATCACCCGACGGGCCAGCACCGCACGGTGCGCGGCGAGTTCGGCCGCCACCGCCGCCTCGCGCGCGGCGTCGCAGACGACCAGCGGAGGCTTCGGGGGGATCGCCGCGGCGTGGCGCCGCCGCAGGTGCGTCGGCGGGTGGGTGTCGTCCGCGCTGTGGCCGCGCAGGGCCCCGGCCCGGCGGAGCCGCTCGTACTCCCTCTCGGGAACCTCCCCGATGTGCGCGGCCAGCCGCTCCCACAGGCCCCGTTCCGCCCGCTCGCGGTCCTCCCGGCCGCCGCGCCCGCCCCGCATCTGCGCCGCCACCGACTCCCGGCGCAGCTCCGTGGCGACCGAACGGGAGACCAGCAGCCGGTCCAGCAGCCCGAGGGCGGCCTCCACGGACCCGGCGCGGGCCGCGCCCGTATCGGCCAGGTACTCGGCACGCTGTGAAGCGCGCAGGGTCAGCCGGTCCAGGAGCAGCAGCGTCCCGTACGCGGCCCAGCGGGGCAGGAAGGTCGCCGCGTTCACGAACCGGTCCAGCAGCCGCACCGCCGGGGCCGGCGCGAGGACGTAGTACCAGACCCTCAAGGAGTGCAGCGCCCCGGAGGTGACCCGGCCGTAGCGGAGGTCGCCGTGCGCGAAGTGGCCCAGCTCGTGCCCCAGCAGCGCCACCCGCTCCTGCGGCGACAGGATCTCCCAGAGACCGAGTCCGAGGTCGAGGACCCGGCGGCGGCGCAGGCCGTAGGTCGTCACCGCCGCGTTGCAGTGCGTCCCCACGACCACGGCGTGCACACCGGCCGTCCCGACCACCGCACCGACCTCGTCGATCAGCTCGAACAGCCGCGGCGCGTCGGCCCGGTACAGCACCGGGGCGTCCTTCGGCAGGCGCACCGTACGGGGGCGCAGCACCGCCGCCAGCCCCAGCAGCAGGGCGCCGACCACCGGCTGCACCCCGGTCTCCCACCCCAGGACCACCAGCAGCACCCCGGAGACCAGCAGGATCAGCGTTACCGCGTGCACCAGGAGGGCCAGCCCGAACGCGAACACGGTCGAGGCGTCCCACCCGGGCCGCACGCTCTCCGCGGCGGCCCGCTCCATCTCCTGCGCCAGTTGCTCCCCGAAACGGTGCGCCAGGCGTCGGCGCGCGGCCGCGATCCGCCCGGGCTCGGGATCGGGCGCACCCGGGTCGACGTTCCATTCGCACTCCGCGCACCACTCGACGTACCGCTCGTGGAGCGGTAGCGGACTTCCGCAGTCCGGGCACGGCCGCGTCCTCTCGGCCGTCGCCACCTCATTGCCGATCTCCATGTTCCCTCCCCGCCGGGCCCGTCCGGGTCCACGGCCCCGGAAGGATAGAAGGGGCCGCGCGCCCGCGAGGGGGCGGGGCGGCGGTCGAGCGGTTCGCCCGGCCGGCCGGCGTCGCGCCGCCGGCCCTCTACCACTTGCTGCGGACCCTGACCCGCGAGGGGTACGTTCAGGGGGAGCGAAGGTCCTTCCGGCCGACCGGTGCTTTTGCCGCCGGCGTCGTGATCCGGTCCTGGAACGTTCCTCTGATCGCACCCTTGATCAGAAACGAACATGTTCCGGCCAAGCTGTCACGCGGTACCGCGCATGTTCCAGCGGAAAATGCCAGAACGCCTTTTCGCAGAGTGGAAGTTGAGTAAGTTCCCTTCTTGTCGCGCCGTAGGACCGTGCATTCAGCACGTGCGGCCGGGAGGGGAGCCCGCGTGCCCGGGATCGACGAATGCCTGCTCGAAGCCATGGCCCTACCGGGTGCGCGTGGGGCCGCGCTGGTCGACTGGAGCAGCGGACTGGCCCTCGGCACTGCGGGGGAGTCGCCCGTCGGTGACCACGAGACCACCGCCGCCGAGACCGCCGAGCTGGCCCGGGCGGCGGCCGAGTACGAGTCGTTCGCCCCCGCGCCGGGCGAGCCGGGCTCCGTCGGCGGACCCGCGGCCGCCGGACCGCCCGTCGAGGACCTGATCGTCACCACGCGCACCGGCTACCACGTGCTCCGCTTCGTCGAGACGAGCTTCGACAGCAGCGTCTTCCTCCACCTCTGGCTCGACCGGACTGACGGGAACCTCGCCCTCGCCCGGCTCAGACTCCGCGCGCTGGCCGAAGGGCTGGTGCTCAGGTGACCACCGCCGTCTCCCCGCTGCTCACCCGGCTCGCCGCCGAACGCGCCACCGGCGCCCTGCTCCGCGACCGCGGGACCCTCTTCCTGGAGGACGGCCGCGTCGTCCATGCCGAAAGCCCCTCAACCCCGGGCCTCGACGTCCTGCTCACCACCGGCGGCGGGCTCGCCCCCGAGCGCTGGAAGGAGGCGGTGGACGAGGCCGGGGGCCGCCGTCAGGTCGCCCGCTTCCTCGTGGACAGCGGCGGCCTCGCGGACGGCGAGCTGGAGATCTGCCACCTCGCGGCGATCTTCGACGCCGCCTTCTTCGCGCTCTCCCCGGGCAGCGGCCCGTCCCGGTTCCGCCGCGGCGCCACCCACTGGATCGGTTCCGTCCGCTCGGTCCCGGCCGAGGCCGTCGAGCGCGAGACCCGCCGCCGCCGCGAGCTGCTGGACGCCGTGTGGCCGTACCCGCTGCTCGACATATCCCCGGTGGTGCCCCGGCAGGCCGCGCCCGGGCAGACGGTCACCACGCGGCAGCGGATCCTCCTGGGGCAGGCCGACGGCGTGCGCACTCCCGCGGACCTGGCCTGGGTACTCGGCCGGCCCGCCTTCCACACCCTGCTCGACGTACGAAGACTCGCGGCGGCCGGGCTCGTCGAGACCCCCCATACCCGGCCGGTCCCGCTGTCGGCCGCCCCACTGCCCGACTGGATCACCGAGGCCCAATCCCCGGACGTGGCTCTGCTCCGCCGGTTACGCGACGCACTGGAGGCAAGTCTGTGAGGCTCCCGCTGCGACCGGTTCTGCGAGCCGACCGTTCCGAGCGGAGGCCGCTCGAAGGGAGGAAGGCCGACATGAACACGGCGATGGTGCCCGCCGAGGCCGAAGCCGAGATACTCGCCGAGCTCCGGCGGCTGCGGGCACGGGTTCCCCAGCTCACCGGAGCCCTGGCCGCGAGTGCCGACGGACTGGTGCTCGCCCAGGACAGCGCCGCCACCGAGGCCGAGTCCGTCGCCGCGCTGACCGCGGCCGCCCTGGGCGTCGCCCAGCGGCTCAGCGACTGCACCGGCCAGGGCGGATTCCGCGAACTCCTCGTGCGCGGGGAGAACGGATACGTCGCCACCTACGCCGCCGGTGACACGGCCGTCCTGACCCTGATCGCGGAGCCGCGCGTCAACGTCGGACGGCTCCACCTGGAAGCCCGCCGCTCCAGCCTGCGCATCACCGAGCTGATCGACCACAGCCTCGGCCGCCGGGGCCCGGGGACGCCGCCGGCCCTCGGCCCCGCGGGCCCGTTCTCCTGACCCACTCCTCCTGACCCACTTCTCTCTTGGCAAACGACAGCACATCAGTACCTCCGTACAACGGACAAGCGACAGCAGAAAGAGGAACCCCCATGGCCAACGTGGAAACCGCCCTGAAGGAAGCCACCACCACCATCGACGGGGCGCTCGGTGCGGCCCTCGTCGACTACGGCAGCGGCATGGCCCTGGGCACCATCGGCGGCAGCAAGGATCTGGACCTTTCGGTCGCCGCCGCCGGCAACACCGACGTGGTCCGGGCGAAGGTCCGCACGATGGAGATGCTCGGTCTGCAGGACGAGATCGAGGACATCCTGATCACTCTCGGCAGCCAGTACCACCTGATCCGGCTGATGAAGGCGCGGGGCTCCAGCGGCTTCTTCCTCTACCTCGCCCTCGACCGGGGACGGGCCAATCTCGCGATGGCGCGGCACCAGCTGAGGAAGATCGAGGCCGAGCTGGAGATCTGAGGCACCCGAGGGGGCTGTGACGGCGCGGTGGCGGGCGGTCGAATTCTTTGCCGTCCGCCCCGGCAGCCCCTACTGATATGTCCGGGATGGGCGGACTTTATCATCCTGTTACAGAGTAAGATGCTGTAATCAGCTGATCATTAACTCATCGACAAAGCAAAAAACGCTGGAGAACCCGCCACCCATGCCCCCGCGCCTGAGCATCGTCGTACCTGTCTACAACGTCGAGCTCTACCTCGACGAGTGCCTGGAGTCCATCGCAGCTCAGACGTTC
The DNA here is from genome assembly GCF_002803845.1 of Streptomyces lavendulae subsp. lavendulae. Lineage (GTDB taxonomy): Bacteria > Actinomycetota > Actinomycetes > Streptomycetales > Streptomycetaceae > Streptomyces > Streptomyces lavendulae. The sequence continues at coordinate 7,384,595 of NZ_CP024985.1, forward strand.
GACGACTTCGAGGTCGTGATCGTCGACGACGGGTCCACGGATGCGAGTGCCGTCATCGCGAAGAACTTCGCGGAGCGTGACCAACGGTTCCGGGTGGTCCTCCAGAAGAACGCGGGTCTCGGCGCCGCCCGGAACGTAGGCTTCCGCCACCTTGCCGAGGGCACCGAGTACGTGGCCTTCGTCGACAGCGACGACACCATGCCGCCGTACGCCTACGAGAAGCTGATCGCGGCCCTCGACCAGACCGGCTCCGACTTCGCGGGCGGCAACGTCCGCCGCTTCCGCTCCGTCGGCATGCAGCAGTCCTGGGGCCACCGGATCGCATTCGCGAACACCCGGCTGAAGACCCACATCTCCAAGTTCCCGGCGCTGGTCACCGACCGCACCGCGTGGAACAAGGTCTACCGGCGCAGCTTCTGGGAAGAGCACGGCTTCGCCTACCCGGAGGGCATCCTCTACGAGGACGCCCCCGTCAGCATCCCGGCCCACTACTTCGCCAAGAGCGTCGACGTGATCGGCGACGTCGTCTACCACTGGCGGGTGCGCGAGACCGGCGAGCGCTCCATCACCCAGCGCGCCACCGACCCGGTCTCCCTCACCGACCGCGTGACCTCCGTCCGCCTGGTCCGCGAGGCCCTCCTCGGCAAGCAGGGCGAGAAGTACGCCCGCTACCTGCGCGACTACGACCGCAACGTACTGAGCGAAGAGCTGCCCCTCATCTACAAGTACGTCGGCGAGGCGGGACCCGAGTTCCGCGCGGCCTTCGTCAAGGAGGTCGGCGGCCTCATCCGGGAGATCGGCACCGAACCCTGGAACGACCTCACCGTCGCCGACCGGCTCAAGGCCTACCTGGCCCGCGAGGGCCGCGTCGAGGAGTTCATCGCCCTCGTCCGGCACCAGAAGGACTTCACCTACAGCGTTCCGGTCAAGGGACTGGCCCGCCCGCAGGCCGACTACCCCTTCCTCAAGGCCCCCGTCCCGGCCAAGCTGCTCACCCTCGGCCCGCGCGAGCGCCGCGTCGTGAGCCGGCTGGAGCAGGCCGCCTGGAGCGACGGCAAGCTGCTGCTGCGCGGCTACGCCCTGCCCGGCCACATGGGAGCGGAGAGCCGCCTCGGCTCCCGCAAGATGCTGATCTTCCGGGAGAACGGCAAGCGCCGGCGCACCGTCGTCAACACCCGCACCGTCGCCTCCCCGATGGCCACGGTCAACAGCCCGCACCTCGCCCTGCGGCACGCGGACTGGGCCGGCTTCAGCGCCGTCGTCGACCCCACCGTCTTCCAGTCGGGCGGCAAGTGGCGCGAGGGCATATGGTCCACCTCCATCGCCGTCACCGGCGCCGGAGGCCTGCACCGCGCCCGCCTCAAGGGCGGCGAACACGACAGCGGACTCACCCCGCCGGCGTACTGGGCCACCCCCGACGTCCGCATCCTGCCGACCGTCTCCGGAGTCTTCACCGTCCAGGTCGAGATCGTCCGCGCCCGGGTCCTGGACGTCCGCCCCGCCGGCGACGACGCCCTGGAACTGACCGGCGAGCTCGCCGCCGAGGTCGGCGGTGACGCCACCCTGCAGGCCACCCAGGCCGGCTCCGTCCTCACCTTCCCGCTCACCACCTCCGAGGCCCGCCCCGGCGGCCGGATCCCCTTCACCGTCACCGTCCCGCTCGCCGCCCTGGGCGAGGTGCCCGACGGCGGGGGACAGGCCGGCGGATGGCGCCCCCGGCCGTGGAACCTGTCCGTGGTCCGCGCCGACGGGACCCGCCACCCCCTCGCCCACGACGAGCGCGGCGGGTTCACCGGCCTGGTCGCCCCGATCCCCGGCGACGGCGCCGAGCGCACCGTCTTCGCCAAGCGCGGCATGAGCGGCCACCTGGTCCTCTCCGTCCAGGCCTCCCCGCCGCTGGTCGACACGGTCACCGCCCAGGAGGGCGTCCTCACCCTCGGGGGCACCTTCCGCGCGCCCGCGAGCACCGCCGGCGAACCGTACGAACTCGTCCTGCACAACCAGTACGGCATGGAGTTCAGCTACCCCGTCACCCGGGACGGCGACCGCTTCGAGGCTTCCTTCGAGCCCGTGCTCCCCGAGCCCTTCGGCGGCCGCACCAGCCTCCCGCAGGGCCGCTGGTGGCCCACGCTGCGCCCGGCGGACCGGGGCGGGTCGACCGCGGGCCTGCTCGGCGTCGACCGCGGCGCGCCCGTCCAGCTCATGGCGCCCGTCCTGGCCTCCGGACCGCACGCGATCACCGTCCTCGGCCGCCGCATGCGCGTCGAGGCCCGCCTCCACGACCGGATGGCGCTGGTCTGCGACCCGGTCCTGAGCCCGCACGACCGCTCGCACTACGCCCAGCGCGTCGCCCGCGACGTGACCTACCCCGCGCAGCGCGCCCTGCCGGTCAAGGACGTGGTCGTCTACGACGCCTTCAAGGGGAACGGCGCCGGTGACTCGCCCCGGGCCATCCACGAGGAACTGCTGCGCCGCGGCGAGAAGCTGGAACACGTCTGGCTGGTGCGCGACGGCCGCGCCGAGGTCCCGCCGACCGCGCGCGCCGTCCAGCACGGCAGCCTGGAGGCCTGGGAGCTGCTGGCCCGCGCCCGCTACTACGTCGTCAACGACAGCGTTCCGGCCACCTTCCGCCGCCGCCCCGGCCAGACCGTCGTACAGACCTGGCACGGGACGCCGCTGAAGCAGATCGGCTACGACTTCATGCACGACTACTACACCAGCCCCGAGGTGCTGGAGGGGCTGCAGCACGACAGCGCCCAGTGGTCGCTGCTCGCCTCCCCCAGCTCGTACGCCACGCCCATCCTCAAGCGGGCCCTCGGCTACCAGGGCGAGGTCATCGAGGCCGGGAGCCCGCGCACCGACGCCCTGGTGCGCCCCGACGCGGCGCGGATCGCCGAGGTCCGGCGCCGGCTCGGGCTGCCGGAGGGCAAGAAGGTGGTCCTCTACCTGCCCACCTGGCGCGAGAACCGCCTCGGCTGGACCGGCGGGTACAAGCTCGACCTGAGGATCGACCTGGACGCGGCCCGCCGTGAGCTCGGCGAGGACCACGTCCTGCTGGTGCGCGGCCACCACAAGGTGGGCGAACAGGTCCGCGAGGGCGTGCGCGACGGCTTCGTCGTCGACGTCTCCCGCTGGCCCGACACCACCGACCTGCTGCTCGTCGCCGACGTGCTGATCTCGGACTACTCCTCCGCGATCTTCGACTTCGCGCTGACCGACCGGCCGATCCTGCTGTTCACGTACGACCTGGAGCACTACCGCGACACGCTGCGCGGCTTCACCTTCGACCTGGAGGCCAAGGCCCCCGGACCGCTCCTGGCGGACTCGCCGAGCCTGATCGCGGCCGTGCGCGACGCGGACGCGGTGGGCGCCGAGTACGCGGCGGCGCGGGCGGCGTTCCGCGCCGAGTTCTGCGACCTGGACGACGGCGGCGCCACGGCGCGCGTCGTCGACCGGATGCTCGGGATGTAGCCCGAACGGGTGAAAGTACGGACAGGTCCCGCGCCCACCGATGAGTTCGGGGCGCGGGACCCGTCTGTAGGTGGGGACGGCAGCCGCCGCACCTCACCCCCATGCAGGGAGGCAGTCATGGCCAGCAACGGTTTCACCACGTGCCTGTGGTTCGACGGCGACGCGGAGGCCGCCGCCGACCACTACCTGTCGGTCTTCAAGGACGGCCGGCGCGGCCGGACCGCACGCTACAACGAGGCCGGGCCCGGCACGCCCGGCGCCGTGATGGTCGTCGAGTTCGAGATCAACGGCCAGAAGTTCATCGGCCTCAACGGCGGCCCCCAGTTCCCCTTCACCGAGGCCGTCTCCTTCCAGATCCACTGCCGGGACGAGGCGGAGGCCGACTACTACTGGGACGCCCTGACCAAGGACGGCGGCGAGGAGGGCGCCTGCGGCTGGCTCAAGGACCGCTTCGGCGTGTCCTGGCAGGTCATCCCGCCCGGCGTCATCGACCTGATCGCCGACCCCGACCCGGCCCGCGCGGCCCGCGCCACCGCCGTGATGATGAAGATGAAGAAACTCGACGCCGCGGCGATGCGCAGGGCGGCGGAAGAGGGCTGACCCGACGGCCCCCGCCGGATCAGCCCGCCGCGATGCGGCTCAGCAGGGCCGGCAGGGCCGTGCCGATCGGCTCGCGGACGATCTCGTCGGCCAGGGCGTCGTACGGGGTCTCCTCCGCGTTCACGATGATCAGACGGGCCCCCGCCTCCGCCGCCATCCCGGCCAGCGAGGCGGCGGGCTGGACCTGGAGGGTGGTGCCGACGGCGATGAACACCTGGCAGCCCTTGGCCACGGCCACGGACTGCGCCAGGACCTCCGGGTCGAGCCGTTCCCCGAACATCACGGTCGCCGTCTTGAGGATCCCGCCGCACGCCAGACAGGCGGGATCCGGCTCCCCGGCGGAGACCCGGGCCAGCGCCTCCTCCAGCCCCGTCCGGGCGTTGCAGCCGGTGCAGACCACCGACCGGGCCGACCCGTGCAGCTCGAACACCTTCCGCGCGGGCATCCCGGCGAGCTGGTGCAGCCCGTCCACGTTCTGGGTGACCACCCGCACCGGGGTGCCCCCGCGTTCCAGCTCGGCGACGGCCCGGTGCGCCGCGTTGGGCCGGGGCGCGGCGGCCCAGACCTCGGCGCGCATCAGCCAGGAGCGCCGGCGGATCTCCGGATCGGCCATGTAGTACTCGTAGGTCACGAGCTTCTCGGCGTCGGGCTCACGCCTCCACAGACCCTGCGGCCCCCGGTAGTCCGGGATCCCGGAATCCGTGGACATCCCTGCCCCACTGAACACTGCGACGAGCGGCTTCCCCATGCGCCGACCCTACGCGGGCGCCGTCCCGGCCCGCGACCCCATTTGTCCGCGTGCGGGCCGGCCCCGCGCGGTGCCGGCGGTGAATCTCCACGTCCACCGGAGTGAGCCCGCGTCGCGCCCCTCCCGGCGCGGGCGGGCGAGCCGCTACAACCCGGTCATGACGCTCACGCCCCACCGCTCCGGTGCCCTGCTGCTCGCCCTGTCCGCGGCCCTGTTCCCCGTACTCGCCTCCCCCGCGGCGGCGTCCGCCGATCCGGGGCCGCTGCGCCACCACCGGCACACCGCCGAAGAGATCACCCGCTTCCTCACCACCTTCTACGGCAAGCACGGACCCACCGAACAGGACCGCGCCCTGCGGGTCTCGCAGCAGCTGAAGACGAAGCAGGAGCACACCCGCGACTCCGACGTGCTGCTCTGCTCCGTGAGCGCCCCGCGGGAGATCGAGGTGGGACCGGCCACGGTGGCCCCGTCGGCGGGAGTCGGCTGGGCCACCGTCACCACCTCGTGGGACTCCGGTGCGACCGACACCTTCACCGCCTACGTCCGCCTGGACTCCCTGCCGATCCAGCTCGACGACGTGATCTGCGCGGGCTGAGCCGCCCGGACGCCGCCCCGGAGGCGTCCACCGGGCTCCTGATGGCCGGTCAGGCCCTGCTGCGGCGCCCCTTCCGGTCTGGTACAACACCGGACATGACGGGATTCGAGATCGGCGGCGCGAGCGCCGCCGACATGGAACTGCTGCGCGGCTGGGCCGAGGCGGAGGGCTGGAACCCGGGCGACAGCGACCGTTTCGCCTTCGCGGTGGCCGATCCGCAGGGCTTCCTCCTCGGACGCCTCGACGGGGATCCGGTGGCCTGTGTCTCCGCCGTGCGCTACGGCACCTCGTACGGGTTCATCGGCTTCTACATCGTCCGCCCCGACCTGCGCGGACGGGGGTACGGTCTGCGGGTGTGGAACGCGGCGACGGAGCGGCTGGCCGGCCGGCTCACCGGCCTGGACGGGGTGGTGGAGCAGCAGGCCAACTACCGCAAGTCCGGGTTCCGTTCCGCCTGGACGAACATCCGCTTCGAGGGGGTCCCGGACGCGGGCGGGGAGGACGGCGCCGTGCGGACCGTCGACGCGGCCTCGCTGCCGTTCGACCGGCTCGCCGCCTACGACCGCCGGTTCTTCCCGGCGCCACGCGACGCGTTCCTCTCCGCCTGGACCGCCCTGCCCGGCCGGACCGCCCTCGCCGCCGTCCGCGACGGGCGGATCGAGGGCCTCGGCGTGGTCCGGCCGTGCGGGGCGGCCTCCCGGATCGGTCCGCTCTACGCGGCCACCCCGGAGGTGGCCGCCGCCCTGGTGCGGGGGCTGGCCGGGTACGCCCCCGGAGGGGAGGTCGCGGTGGACGCGCCCGACGTGAACCCGGCCGCGGCCACCCTGCTGGCCGGGCTCGGGCTGTCCCCGTCGTTCGAGACGGCCCGCATGTACACCGGCCCGGCGCCCGAGGTGGACACGGCCGGACTGTACGGTGTCACCAGTCTCGAACTGGGCTGACGGCCGGGCCGCCGCGGCGCGGGGCCGGACGGCGGTCGCACGGCGCCGCCCGGCGCACCGGGGGGAGGGGGCCCGGCCGGGACCCGGGGCTCAGATGCCGAACAGCACCCCGGTGCTGGCGCGCAGGCCGCACGGGTTCCCGAAGGTGTAGGTGTAGCTCAGGCGGCGGCCCTGCCACACCCCGTCGGCGGTGACCGTCACGGGGTTCCACTCGCGGGTGCAGGCGGTGTTCGGGCGCGGCGCGGCGAGGGCGTCGAGGGCGGGGCCGTTCGCCTTCAACTCGGCGCAGGCCGCCGCGGCGTCCGGGTGGGTGCCGCTCGGCCGGGGCGCGCACACCAGCGTCGCCGCGCGCAGCACCGTCCCGTGGGCGGCGTCCGGTCCGGCCGTCACGCTGACCACGAGCGCGGACGGCGCGTACACGCTCTGCGCGCCGGAGGGCGCCGCGTCGGCGGCTCCGGTGCCGGCCAGCGCGGTGAGGGCGGTGAGCGCCATTGCTCCGGACGCCAGTCCCAGGCTCCTGGTGATGGACCGCATTTCGAACACTCCTCGGCTCGGTGTTTCGGATAACGGACGGGAGTCTTGCGGATCCGGAGCGTGAACGCCCGTTCGTACCGCTGTTTCTCGTCACCGATCGTGAGCGCATGAGCGCAGTCCGCAGCGACGCCACCCGTCGTGACCTGTGGGGGAGCGGACCGCCGAATCGGCTGAACACACCCCCCGGAAAGGGGTTGGCAGGGCGCTCGCGGAGCGCGGGCGGGTCAGCGGGTGGCCCCCGTGCGGGGGGCGTAGAGGTCCAGGAGCCGGGTCCGGGTCTGGTGGAGCCGTACCGCGAGGACCCGCCCGACCCAGTGCCCGACGGCCGAGCCGAAGGCCGGATCGGCGTCCATGAGCAGCCGTACCGTCTCACCGTCGAACTCGTAGGCGCGCACCGGGGTCATCGCCTCGGCGCTCAGCTGCCACACGTACGGCGGGAACAGCCAGGACCAGCCCACGAGCTCGCCGGGGCCCAGGCTCTCGACGGCCGCCGACCGGTGGTGGCCGGGCAGGGGGATCTCCAGGGTCACCGTGCCCGAGCGCACGATCCAGAAGGACCGCGCCGGGCGGCCCTCGTCGAAGAGCCGCGCGCCCTCGGCGAAATTGACCTCGCGCGCGTGGGACATCAGCCGCCCGCGGTGCTCGGCGGACAGGACGGCGGCGATGCGGATGGGGGAAGGTGTGCTCACGACAGCCTCCGATCACGACCCCCCGCAACCTGCTGGTCCCCCCAGTGTCGCCGACCCCGGCCCGGATGACGGCATGCCGCGGCCCGGAGCCGGCGGCGGCCGGTACGGTCGGCCCTCCGCCACCCGCCCGGAGTGGCGGACCGCTGCTTCGGAGCGTCGCCCGCCACCCGCCGGAGGAAACCCTTCCGGTGGACTCCGGCGGCTACTCCTCGGCGTTCGCCTCCAGGCAGGCCAGCTCCATGGCGTCGAGCACCGCCTCGTGACTGCGCCGGCTCAGCTCCGCGACGTTCTCGATCTGCGCCGTCGCCCAGGCGGCCAGGGTCATCACCAGCACGCGCAGCCCGTCGGTGCCGTGCTCGGCGAGGATCGCGTCCGCGACGACCATGGCTTCCTCCGGCACCTGCTCGGGCGGTTCCAGCCCGGCGAGCCCCCGCAGCATCGCGAGCGTGCGGCGGGAAATCTCCGGCGTCATCCTCGCCAGCCGCATGTCTTCTTCGTCGTCCATCAGCCCCACCCTCCGGTGCACGTACCCGTCCCCTGGGTGCACCGTAGGGGGAGCCGGGCCCGCGCGGGGCGGTTTTGCCGGGCCGGGGCCCTGGGGAGGGGTGGCGCGGTCCCGCCCGGGTTGACGGGTCCCGGGTGGCGGGGCGGGGGCCGCCGAAGCCTTCCCAGTGGCGCGACCGGCCGGTAACTTGTGCGCCGCAGCCGCCCGGACCGGGGCGGCCGGAGCCGGCGGGAGCCGACATGAAGAGCCTTCTACGGGCGGTGCTGAGCGTGCTGCTCCTGGCGGGCGGGACCCTGCCCGCCGTCGCCGCGCCCGCGCCCGCCCCCGCGCCGCAGGCCGCGCCCCCCGCGGCCGCCGACGCCCCCTGGACGCCCCCGCTCTCCACCCGGGGCCGCTACATCGTCGACGCCCGGGGCGAGCGCTTCCGCCTGCGCTCCGGCAACTGGGACGGCGCCCAGGGCTCCTGGAACGGCTCCGGCGACCGGAACGACCCGGCCACCCACCACGCGGGCCAGGACTCCCACGGCATACCGCTCGGCCTGGACCGGGTAGCCCTGCCCGCCCTGCTCGCCGACTTCCGCGCACTCGGGCTCAACAGCGTCCGGCTGCCCTTCTCCAACGAGATGCTGCACACGACCGCCCCCGTCCCGGACTCCGCCGTCGCCGCCAACCCCGCCCTGCGCGGCCGCACCCCCCTCCAGGTCTACGACGCCGTCGTGAGCGCCCTCACCGATGCCGGGTTCGCCGTCATCCTGAACAACCACACCGGCTCCACCCGCTGGTGCTGCGGCCTCGACGGCAACGAACGCTGGAACAGCGGCCGTTCCACCGCCCAATGGGCCGACGACTGGGTCTTCCTCGCCCGCCGCTACCGCGACAACCCGCGCGTCGTCGGCGCCGACCTCTACAACGAGGTCCGCCGGGACACCTGGGACGACCCCAACTGGGGCCTGGGCGACGCCCACGACTGGCAGGCCGCCTCCCAGGAGGCCGCCGACCGGATCCTCACCGAGGCCAACCCCGACCTGCTCATCGTCATCGAGGGCATCAACTGGACCGGGATCCCCCTCGACGGCCTCGCGCACGGCCGGCCCACCCTCACCCCCGTCCGTACCCTCTCCCACACCCTGGTCGTGTCCGACAAGCTGGTCTACTCCGCCCACTTCTACGGGTACACCGGCCCCCACCACAGCGGCGCGACGGGCCTGGGCGAGACCCATGACGCCCGCTACCAGGACATGACCCCCGCCCAACTCCAGCAGACCCTCTACGACCAGGCCTTCTTCGTCTCCGCCGAGACGGGCACCCACTTCACCGCCCCCGTCTGGATCAGCGAGTTCGGCATCGGAGCGGACGAGACCGCAGCCGCCCCGCGCGCCTGGTTCCAGAACTTCACCGGCGACCTCGCCGCCTCCGACGCCGACTTCGCCTACTGGCCCCTCGTCGGCTGGAGCACCACCGCGCAGGGCGCACCGGGCGGTGACAGCTGGGCGATGCTCCGCTACGACGCCACCGGCCGCCGCACCGGGGTCCTCGATGCCGCCGACTGGCGCACCGCCCCCTGGACGGCCCTCGCCACCGCCCCCGGCCGCACCGGGCCGGTCCCCGCCGGCCCCTCCTGGTACCAGCTGGACACCTCCCACCGCGATCACGTCGCCTCGCTGCGCACCCGCGCCGCCGGGGACTGGGACGCCGGCGCCCGCAAGGCCGTCTGCCCCGACGGCGCCCGCCTGGCGGGCCTGAGCCACACCGGCGGGTACGGCCTGTGCACCACCTCGGACCTGCGCTCCCCGACCGGAGGCCAGACGGTGGTCCGCGACGAGGCGTACGTCCCGGCGGGCGGCGACTGGGCCGGCGGCTACACCAAGTTCCAGTGCCCGGCGGGGCAGTTCCTCATCGGGTACTCGGAGCGGGGCGAGCGCGTCTCGGCGGCCCTGTGCGCCCCGGCCCGCACCGCGCCGGCGACGACCGGCGGGCGCACCGTCTGGTTCGACCGCGGGGACAACCGGCCGGCGGGCGCGGGCGGCGGCGACTTCGCCTCCGGGCACTACAAGGGGCAGTGCACGGCGAGCGAGTACGCGGCGGGCATCGCCTTCACCACGCGCATCGGCTCCCGTCCCTCCCCGGCGGCCCTCCTGTGCCGAGCCCTCCCGGCCACCTGAACGCGCCCCGTCCGGGGGCCTCAGCCCCCGGACGGCCCGGCCCCGCCACCAGCGCGGCGACCGCGGCGGCGCCGGTTCACACGGCGCCGAGCAGGGCGGGCAGTTCGCGCATGTCGGTGAAGACCGTCGTGCCCGGTCCCGCCAGGGCCGAGGCGGGGGTCAGGCCGCCCGCGTAGCCCAGGGAACGCATGCCCGCCGCGCGGGCCGCCTCGACGCCCGGCCGGCTGTCCTCGACGACCACGCACGCCGACGGGTCGGCCCCCATGCGGGCGGCGGCGTACAGGAACAGGTCCGGGGCGGGCTTGCCGCGCGGGACCTCGGTGGCGCTGTGGATACGGCCCGCGAAGCGGTCGTAGAGGCCGGTGCGACCCAGCGTGTGCCGCATCTTCTCGTGGGACCCGCTGGAGGCGACGCAGGTCGGCAGGGTGATCCGGTCGAGCGCCTCCGGGAGGCCGTCCACCGGGGCGAGGCCCGCGTCCACGGCCTCGGCGTGCATGCGGGCGAAGGACTCGTCCCACTCGCGGGCCGTCCCCTCCCCGAGCCGGGCGGCCACCTGTTCCCGTACCGAGGCGCTGGAGCGGCCTATGAAGCGGCTCACCACCTCGTCCTCGGTGAGCGGCCAGCCGAGCCGCTCACCGAGGGCCACCTGCACGCGGGCGGCGATGCGCTCGCTGTCGACGAGCACCCCGTCGCAGTCGAAGATCACCAGCTGGACGGGTCCGTTCGCAAGGATCATGCGGGAAGGCTAGGCCACGCACGGTGCGATCAGGTACCGGCCTTGCACTTCAGCTTGAAGGTCGCCGAGTCCGACGCCTTGCCGGCGTTGAGCTGGGCGAAGACCTGGGGCGGGTTCGTGGACGGGGCGCTGCGGGCGGTGGACTTCACGGTGAAGGGGGTGGCCGCGGTGTTCGGGGCGGCGAACTTCACCGTCGGGGAGCTCGTCTTGCTGTTGCTGCCCGTCCAGGCGAGGTCGACGTCACCGGTGCCCGTACCCGAGATCTTGCCGGTGAAGGTGACGCTCTGGGCCACCGAGCAGTCCACCTCGGGGCTGGTCGCCGGAGCCGAGACGTCCACGTCCGTGACGTGCACCGCCGTGGTGGTCGTCCTGGCCGGCTTGGTGCAGGTGATCGTCTTCTTGCCCTGGTTGTTCCCCTGGACCGTCGCGTTGTAAGTGCCCTTCGTGACGTCCTCGTTCGTTGCGGCGCCTGCCCCGTTGGTGGTGAGGGTGAACTTCTCCGGGCCGGTGATCCGGACGCTCTGGTTGGCCCTGAAGCCGGTCAGCGTGAGGTCGAACTCCTGGGGATTGGTGTTGGGAGCCGCCACCAGCGCGCAGGTCGCCCGGGGGACCGCCGCGGGCGCCGACGACGTCGCCGCCGCACGGGCCAGCGTGGACGGCATGGCGACGGCTGACACCAGGAGCGGGGTGAGCAGTGCGTAGCGAGCGTGCCGATTCATGCGTTCCCTCCTCGGCTGGGAAAGCATCGGGTCGAAGAGCGGACGCCCCCGGTGGCGCGCGCCGTCGGCGCGGCCGTATGCCCGGGCCTCGCGGGATCCGGTCCGTCTGTGGGCGGCCCCGGGGCCTGGACGTCCGTTTTCACCCTATCCCGGGGGCCGGGCCGCAGCACCCCGAGCGGCCCGGCCCCCGGGACGGTTGGGCATCCGATGGGTCAAGTCGGATGACCGCTCCGCCGATTCGTCCTAGGGTGCGCCCGTACGCACGGCCGTGCGCCCGTCCGCGGGGACCGGCCGTACGTCGGTGTGCCGCGCCTCCCGCGCGGCACACACGCAGCGCAGCACCCACGCACACCGATCTGGGGGGTCCATGCGTAGATCCAGAGGGCTGGCAGCCGCTCTCGCCCTGTCCCTGGCAGGCTCCGGCGCGGCCGTCGGCCTCGGCCTCGTAGCGCCGGCGGCGGCCATCACCCCGCCCGTCGCCTTCACCGCCGACCCGCTGCCCACCTGGCAGCCCAACGGGGTCGTCTGGGCCCTCGCCGAGGCCGGCGGCACGGTCTTCGCCGGCGGCACCTTCTCCACCGTCCGCCCGCCCGCGGGCGGCGGGGGCGCCGAGCAGCCGGCGGTGAACTTCGCGGCCCTCGACGCCGCGACCGGCGCCCCCACCTCCTGCAGCCTGTCGTTCACCATCGGCAGCGGCACCGCCACCGTCCGCGCGCTCACCCTCTCCCCGGACAAGAAGACGCTCTACGCGGGCGGCTACTTCGGCGCCGTCAACGGCACCCCGGTCTCCAGCATCGCCGCCATCGACGTGGCGACCTGCACGGTGAAGCAGTCCTTCCGCCCCGCCTTCGCGGCCACCGTCCGCGCCATCGCCGTCACCGACGACACCGTGTACGCGGGCGGCGACTTCCTGACCGTCGCCGGCCAGCCCCGCCAGCGCTTCGCGGCGGTCGACGCGGCCGACGGGGCACTGCGCCCCTTCCGGGCAGACGCCGACGACCCGGGCCGCGCCGTGGAGGTCACCCCTGACGGCAGGAACGTTTTGCTGGGCGGGGACTTCTTCACCGTCAACGGGACGAACACGCACGCCCTCGCCGTCGTCGACGCCGCCAGCGGGGCCCTCACCAAGGCCTACCCGGGCTTCATCGAGACCAACTCCGTGGTCAAGGACATCGCCACCGACGCCACCGGCTTCTACACCGCCAACGAAGGCACCGGCGGCGGCGTCTTCGACGGCCGCATCGCCCTGAACCTGTCCGACTTCGGCCAGCGCTGGCGCGACACCTGCCTGGGCGCCACCCAGGCCGTCCTGCCGTACCGGAGCGTGCTCTACAGCGCCTCGCACGCGCACGACTGCTCCAGCGTCGGCGAGTACCCCGACGGCCAGCGCCACCACCTCCTCGCGCAGCCGACCTCGGCCGTCGGCAAGCTGGGCTGGGCCCCCGACACCAACGACGGCATCGGCGAGGGCATCGGCCCACGGGTGATGGCCGTCGGCTCCAAGGCGGGCACGGACTACCTGTGGGTCGGCGGCGAGTTCACCACCGTCAACGGGGCGGCGCAGCAGAGCCTGACGCGCTTCTCCTCCACCGGCGACACGGGCGCCCCCACCACCCCCGTGGCGAGCGCGGCGGCCTTCCGGCCCGGCGAGGTGCAGGTGCGCTGGCGCACCAGCCTCGACCTGGACGACAGCGCCCTGACGTACCGGATCTACCGCAACGGCGCGGCCACCCCGATCGGCACGGTCACCGCGGACTCGCTGTTCTTCAAGCGCCCGCAGGCCTCCTGGACCGACACCACCGCCCAGGCCGGCCAGTCGTACACCTACCGGGTCACGGCGACGGACGCCGCGGGGAACGTCAGCGCCCCCTCGGGCACCGTCTCCGTGACCGTCCCGGTGACGGCGGACGCGTACCCGAGCCAGGTCCGCGCGGACGGCGCCCAGCTCTACTGGCGCTACGACGAATCGTCCCTGCCGTACGTCGCGGACTCCTCCGACGGCAACCAGGCGGGCGTGCACCAGAACGCCCCGGCGCTGCGCCAGTCCCCCGGGGCGGTCGGCGGCGCGAGCACGGCGATCGGCTTCAACGGTACGAACGCCCACGTCTACGGGGACCGCAGGCAGAGCATCGGCAGCACCTACAGCATCGAGACCTGGTTCAGGACGGCCACCACCCAGGGCGGAAAGCTGATCGGCTTCGGCAACCAGCAGATCAACGGCAGCAGCCAGTACGACAAGCACGTCTACATGACCGATGACGGCCGGCTGGTCTACGGCGTCTACACCGGCGCCACCCGCACCATCACCACCACCGCCTCCTACAACGACGACAAGTGGCACCACGTCGTCGCCACCCAGGGCCCCGGCGGTATGACCCTGTACGTGGACGGCGCGCAGAAGGGCACGCTGAACGTCACCACGCACGAGAACTTCTCCGGCTACTGGCGGGTCGGCTTCGACGGCCTCGGCGGCTGGCCGGACCGCCCCACGAGCGAGCACTTCGCGGGCCTGATCGACGAGACCGCCGTCTATCCGGGAGTTCTGAGCGCGGCGCAGGTGCAGCACCACTACGCCCTCGCCTCCGCCCCGGCCGACACCGTCGTCCAGCTCACCGCGTCCGAGGACACGTACGCCAACGCGGGCGCCCCGGACGGCAATTTCGGCACCTCCGGCTCCCTCGCGGTGCGCGGCACCTCCCTGTACGCGAGCTACCTGCGCTTCGCGCTGCCCGCCGCGCCCGCCGGGACGGTGCTCAAGTCGGCCACGCTGAGCGTGAAGACGAGCACGATGGCGGGCGCCGGGACCACGGACACCGTCTCGGTGGTGCCGGTGACCGGCGCGTGGACGGAGGCCGGGACCACCTACAACAACCGTCCGGGCCTGGGCTCCACGGCCCTCGGCGGCTTCCCCGGCATCCCCGACGGATCGGCGGTCCACACGGCCGGACTGGACACGGCCGCCGTCGCGGGCGCGCTCGGCGGCTCCTGGTCCCTGGCGCTCACCAGTGCCGGGACGGACGCGCTGTGGCTGTGGTCCTCGGAAGCCGCCGCGAACGAGGGGACGCCGCGGCTGACGCTGACCTTCGGCGCGCCGTAGCACCGGGACGGTCGCGACGGCAGGGGGCGCGGACCCGTCGGGGTCCGCGCCCCTCCGCGTGCGCCCGCCCGCGCCTCCTACGCGGGCCCCCGTGGTGCACGTGTGCCGGCACCTGCCGGAGCAGATCGGCGACGTGCGCCTCCTGCAGCGCGTAGACCACGCTGCGCCCCTCGCGCCGGCCCGTGACCAGGTCGAGGTGGCGCAGCAGGCGCAGGTGGTTGGAGACGGCGGGCCCGGGAACGACGCCCCCGCGGTCAGCCCGCGGGCCCGGGCGGCGGGCGGTGCGCGGGTTCCACCTCCAGGAAACGGCGGCCCCGCGGGCCCCGGTACAGCAGGCATTCCCAGCCGTGCCGCTCCAGCTCCGCCGCGCAGGCCGTCAGCCGCTCCCGCTCCTCCTGCGCGGCCCCGCCCCCGGGCGGCCCCGGCCAGCTCACCTCGACCCGGTCCGGCCCCGCCCCTGCCGCCGCCACCCGGTAGCCCGACCGGCAGCGCCGCCCCCCGGCGTCCACCGCCGACGGCGGGAACCCGGCCGCCTCCAGGACCAGCGCCACCGCGCGCGGCGCCGCCCGCAGCTCCCAGGGCGCGGGCACGTCCTCCCGGCCGACGAGCAGGCGCCGGATCCGCAGCAGCCCCTCGTACGCGGTCCGCAGCTCCGCCGCCCGCGCCGGGCCGCCGCCGCTCTCCGGGCCGTCGCCGCTCGCGGGCTCGAAGCCCCGCTCCCGCTCCGCGTCCGGCACCCCGCACCACCCCTTCTGAGTACATCGTGCGCAACGGCCTGAGTATGCGCGCCGATTCCCGGCCGCGACGCCGCTGCTGGAATGGCGGCATGACACCGGTGACCGCCCCCGACCCCGCCCCCACGACCCACCCCCGCCTGCGGCAGGTGGGCGCCGCGGGCTCCGCGCTGGCCGTGGCCCTGGTGCCGCTCGTCGTGGGCGTGCTCGTCGCCAAGGGGATGGCGGCCGACCCGCACGCCCCGGTCAACGCCCTGATCAGCGGCGGCGGGCAGCGGGCCGGGCTGCCGCGCGCCGAATGGCGCCGCCGCGGCCACGACACGGTACGACGGCTGCGGACCGTCCGCCGCGAAACGATCCGCCGCTGCGCCCACGCCCGCGGCCTGCGCCGTCCGGCCGCCTGAGCGGCCGCGGACGCCGTTCGCGCCGATGCGGGCGCGCACGCCGTTCGCGCCGATGCGGCCGCGCACGCCTTCGTCCGCCGGGGTCAGGCAACCGGGCCGGGCCGGTCGCCGGTCGCCGCGTGGAGCGCGGCCGCCAGCCGGTCGCGGGCCTCGGTCTGGGCCGCGATCCGCCGGTCGAGGACCGCGAGACGCTCCAGCGCCACCCGCAACCCCTTGTCCGAGGGCGGCGCGGCGGCCACGTCCCCGTCGAGGCAGGGCAGGAACACGCGTACGTCGTCCAGCGTGAGCCCGGCGGCCAGCAGGCGGCGGATGTTGCGGACCCGCACCACGGCCCGCCCGTCGTAGACGCGGTAGCCGTTGTGGGCCCGCTCGGAGGAGATCAGCCCGGCCTGCTCGTAGTGCCGCAACGCGCGTGCGGTCGTACCGGTCGCCCCGGCCAGCTCGCCGATCCGCACGTCCCCCGCCTCCCGAGCCGCTTCCCTCACGCCACCACCGCACCGCCGTCGACCGGGAGCACCACACCGGTGACGAACGACGCGGCCGTAGCCGCGAGTTGGGTGATGGCCCAGGCTACCTCCTCGGGACGGCCGATCCGGCCCAGCGGGGTGTGCGCCACCTGCCACGCCCGCACCGAGGCCCTGCGCTCCGGCGTCAGCCCCTGGTGCTCGCCGATGGGGGTGTCGATCGCGCCCGGGGCGACCGCCACCACCCGGATCCCGCGCGGTGCCAGCTCCACCGCCCAACTGCGGGTGAGCAGTTCCAGGGCGGCCTTGGTCGCCGCGTAGACCGAGTTGCCGGGCCAGGCCCGCTGTCCCACCGAGGTGCTGACGTTGACGATCACTCCGCCCGACGCCTCCAGCAACGGCAGCGCGGCCTGTGCCAGCAGGACGGGGGCGACGAGGTTGACCGAGAGCTGCGCGGTGATCAGCTCCGGTGTCAGCGTGCCCAGGGCGCCGGCGCGCACGATGCCGGCGTTGTTGACCAGCACGTCGAGGCGCCCGTACCGCTCGGACACGGCCCGCGCGAGCCGTTCGGGCGCGTCCCCGTCGGTGATGTCGAGGGGCAGGGGAGTGATCCGGTCGTGCCCGGCCGCGGTGTCCCGGAGCGGTTCGGGCCGCCGTCCGACGGCCACGACGCGGGCGCCCGCGGCGGCGAAGGCGCGGGCCGTGGCCCGGCCGATGCCGCTGCCGGCGCCCGTGACGGCGACGACCCTCCCGGCGGGGTCCGCGCCCCGCCCGCCGCTGTTGCTGCTGTTCGTGCTGTTCGGGTTCTCGCTGTCCATGCCGGTCATCGTGCGACCCTGCCGCCTGCGGCAGGGTCAACCCGGCCCGGTCCGCGGGATCAGGGCAGCAGCGGCTCCTGGAGCTCGGTGACCCACCGGTCCCGGTCCTCGGGGCAGTCCAGGTTCAGCTCGCGCGCGTAACCGGACGAGCGGTGACCGTTCGCGTCGATCCACCGGGCCAGGGCCTGCGCGGTCGGCAGCACCCCGTCCATCGACCCTCGGTGCACCACGGTCGCCGCCCGCTCGACCCCGGGCAGTTCGACGATCCGCACCCCGCCCCCGAGGTCCTCGGCGCGGACGGCGGCGGCGACCGGGAGCCCGGCGTGCACCAGGACGGATCCCGGCTCGCCGCCGGGAGCGGGCTCGTAGTGGGCCAGGCCCGGACCCGTCGGGACCACCCCGGCGCGCTCGATCCGGGAGCACAGGTCCTCGTACAGCGGGCCGATGACCGGCCCGATGTCCTGGGGGGCGTAGCTGGCGGCGACCCCGGTCAGTTCCGCCAGGCGGACCGGCGGCAGGCTCTTGACGACGATCTCTTCGGTGGACATGGTTCCCTCGTTCTCGATGGACCGGAGCCTCGTCTCGACCTGCGTGAGCCGGGCGGCGGCCTCGGCCGCGGCGGTCTCCAGCTCCGCGCGGCGCAGCCGCAGCATCCCGCGAAGCTCCTCCGCGCTCACCTTCGCGTCGAGGATCGTCCCCACCTGTTCGAGGCTGAAGCCGAGCTCCTTGAGCGCGATGACGCGGTTGAGGCGGGCGAGCTGCCCGGCCTCGTAGGACCGGTAGCCGGTCACGGGGTCGACACGTGCGGGGCGCAGCAGTCCGAGGGCGTCGTAGTGACGCAACATGCGGACCGACACCCGGCCGTGCTTGGCGAAATCTCCGATGCTGAACATGACGCTCTCCAGTGGACGGCCTGACACGGTGTGAGGGTCAAGTCTCCACGGAGGCGGGAGGTCGGGTCAGCGCCCGTACTGGCGCACGCACAGGTCGACGACCGACGGCGGGAGCGCTCCTTCCGCCGCGGCGCACAGCTCTTCCCCGCGCGGCGTCCTCGGCACCGCCGGCCGGGGCACGTGGGGCGGCGCCGGCCCCAGCGGCCGTACCCGCCGGGGTACCGCCGGCTTCGCGGGGCGCTCGGCGGGCCGGTGGACGGCCGGCGGGGGCGCGGGCGCGGGCTCCGGTCCGGCCGCCGAGGGAGTGGGGTCCGTCTCGGGGAGTTCGCCCAGCGGCAGCGGCAGGGAAGCACCCGGCGGCGCCTCGGCGGCCCGGTGGGCGGGGGCGACGTCGGGTCCGTCGGCCGTGTCGGGGGCGTCGACGGGCGGCACGGAGCCGCGCGCCGGGCCGGGGCCGCCGGACTCCGGGGTGACGGAGACGCACCCGGCGCTCGCGAGGAGCGCCAGGAGGGAGAGGGGCAGGGCGGCCCGGCGTAACTGCATCCGACCACCATGCCGTAGTCCGGGGCGGCCGGGTTCCGCGGCTCACGCGTCCGGGTGAAACCGCCCGGGGACGCGGGCGCGGGAGCGGAAGGGGACACCTCGTTGCCGAATCGATCCTTCACGGGGAGGCCGCACCCGCCGCCGACGGTCGCAGAATGGGGCACGAACGCGATCGGCACGGCACGGCAGTGCGGGAGCCGGGGGAGGCGCGACCCCCGGATCCTGGTGCCGCCGTGCCCCGTTCACCCGTCCGCCCGCCCGCTGTCGTACGGAGTGCCGAGCATGACCGAACCCGCCGCGTCCAGTGTTCCCGAACCGGGCCGAGAGCCCGGCCCCGAAGCCGAGCCCCGCAGGGGATGGGCGGCCGTCTCGGCCGTCTCCCTCGGCATCTTCTGCCTGATCACCTCGGAACTGCTGCCCATCGGACTCCTCACCCCGGTCGGCACCGCCCTCGGCGTCTCCGAGGGGACGGCGGGCCTCATGGTCACCGTCCCCGGGGTCGTCGCGGGCCTCTGCGCGCCCCTGGTGGCCGTCGGCGCGGCCCGCCTCGACCGCCGCCACGTGCTGTGCGTCCTGGTCGCGCTGATGGCCGTCGCCAACCTGGTCGCCGCCCTCGCCCCGGACTTCGCCGTGGTGCTGGCCGCGCGCCTGCTCGTCGGCGTCAGCGTCGGCGGGTTCTGGGCCATCGCGGGCGGCCTCGCCGTCCGGCTGGTGCCCGCGCACCACGTCCCCCGGGCCACGGCCCTGATCTTCGGTGGAGTCCCCACCGCCTCGGTGCTCGGCGTCCCCGCCGGGACCCTGCTCGGCGAACTCGGGGGCTGGCGGACCGCCTTCGCGGCGGTCGGCGTCCTCGGGGCCGTCACGGCCGCCGCGCTGCTCCTGCTGCTGCCGCCCCTGCCGACGGCCCGCCGCGTCACCGCGCGCGAACTGCCCGCCCTGCTGCGCCGCGACCGCGGGGTCCGGACCGGGGTGATCGTCACCTTCTTGGTGGTCACCGGTCAGTTCGCCGCGTACACCTTCGTCCGCCCCGTCCTGCGGGAGGTCTCCGGCATCGACGCCTCCCACGTCAGCACCCTGCTGCTCGGCTACGGCCTCGCGGGGGTCGCGGGCAACTTCCTGGCCGGCCCGCGCGACGCCCGTCGTACGCTGCTGGCCGTCAGTGTCACCCTGGGGGCGGTGCTGACGCTGATCGCCCTGCTGCCCGGGGCCGTCGCCGGGACCGGCCTGCTGCTGGTGTGGGGGCTGGCGTACGGCGGGGTGTCGGTCAGCCTCCAGGGCTGGATGCTGAAGGCGGCTCCGCGGGCCGCCGAGGCCGCCTCCGCCCTGATGGTGGCCATGTTCAACTTCGCGATAGCGGCGGGCGCGCTCGTCGGCGGGCTCGCCGTGGACGGGATCGCCGTGCGGGCCGCCCCGTTGGGCGGAGCCGTCCTGATGGCGGCCGCCGCGGCGACGGTGGCGTTCTCGCTCCTGTGGGGAGGGGGCGGACGCCGGGGGCCCGGGCCGGGCGGAGGTGTTCCGGAGCGCGCGGACAACGGGACGGCGGAGCCGGGGAGTCGGGCCCGTCCCGCACAGAAGGGAAGGATGGGGCGGATCGGACATCCGGCTTGACCGGAGCGCCCCCGGACGGAAAGAGTCCGCTCAAGAGGCACCACATGATCCGCACTTCGGAGATACCTGGAATGTCGATGTCCGTCCGCTCCACGCTCCCCCCGGCCGCCCTCGGCGGTTCGCCCGCCGGGGGCGCGGTGGCCGACGGGTCCGGCACTCCGTACGCGGGTACCGCGCCGACCGGCGCGGACACGACGGTCCCGTTCCCGACCGGTGGCGCCACCGCGCCCGCCGCGGGAGCGGGAACGGCCCCGGCCGCCCGGCGGCGCGGGGCCTGACCGGCGGGACGGGGGCCGGTACCGCACCGCCGCACCGGCCCCCGACCGTGCCGGGAGACGATCGTGTCCCCACACCCCGATGAGAGGGCGCCCGAGTCCGCCGACCGCCGGCTCGTCCGCCCCTACGTGACCCCCGCGGGCCCGCCGCCGCACGCGACGGCCCCCGGCCCTCCCGCGCCCCCGGCCGCGGCAGCTCCCGCCGCACCGGTGTTCGCGGCGACGCCGTACGGTCCTGCGTCGTACGGGCCGTCGTCGTCCGGTCCCGCGTCGCCCTGGCCGCTGGACCCGCCCGGCGCCCCCGTGGCGCCCGCACCGCCGTCCGGCCCCCCGGTCCCGGCAGCGGCCGGAGGGGACCCCGGCCGGCGGCGCCGGAGTCGGCTGCCGTGGGCCGCCCTCGCGCTGCTCGTGCCGGCCGCGGCGGGCGGGCTGCTGTTCCTGCTGCGCGACCCCGCCCCGGAACCCGCCCCGGGCGCCGCGCACCCCGGGACCTCCCTGCCGGCGCTGCCCATGGGCAGCCCGGGAGCCGAGGAATCAGCCGGGCCCGGCGCGGACGGCTCCGGCGCCCCCGGTACGGCGTCGCCCGCACCGTCCGGCTCCGCCCGGGGGACCGCCTCCCCGGGGACCCCCTCGGCCGCGGCCCGGCCGTCCGGGACCCCCACGACCGCAGCCTCCGGCCCGGGCACGCCCGTGGCGAAGCCCCCGGGGCAGCCGTCGGGGACCCTGCGCCCGGGGGACAGCGGTCCCGAGGTGAGCGAGCTCCAGGAGCGCCTCTACGGGCAGGGGTTCACGTACGTCTCGCGGACCGGCGTCTACGACGAGCAGACCCGGCGCGGTGTGGCCCAGCTCCAGCGCGACCGCGACATCAAGGGCGACCCGCGCGGGATCTACGGCCCCGCGACCCGGGCGGCCTTCGGCTGACGGCCCCTCCGACGGCCCTCGCGACGGCTCCGTACGCCTTCTGCGCCCCCACCGGCGCCACCGCACCGGCTCACCGGCCGCCGGAGACGCGCAGCACCGCTCCCGTCGTGTAGGAGGCGTCCGCCGACAGCAGCCAGGCGATGGCCCCGGCGACCTCCCAGGGCTGCCCCGCCCGGCCCAGCGGGATGCCCGCCGCCGCCCGTGCGGGCCGGTCGGGATCGCCCATCGCCGCGTGCATCCCGGTCTCGATGATGCCGGGAGCCACCGCGTTGACCCGGATGCCGTCCGGGCCGAGTTCCTTGGACAGGCCCACCGTGAGGGCGTCGACGGCCGCCTTGGTGGCCGCGTAGTGCACGTAGTCCCCGGGGCTGCCCAGCGTCGCGGCCGCGGAGGAGACGTTCACGATGGCCCCGCCGCCGCTCTCCGCCATGTCCCGGGCGGCCCGGCGGCAGCACAGCAGGTACCCGAGCAGGTTCACCTCCACCACGCGCCGCAGGTCCTCCGTACGGGCGTCGGCGAGGCGGCCCAGCGGACCGGTCACGCCGGCGTTGTTGACCAGCCCGGTGACCGCGCCGAGTTCGGCGCCGGCGATGTCGAAGAGCCGTTCCACCGCGCACTCCTCGGAGGTGTCGCCCCGTACGGTCACGCACCGGGCGCCGGTCGCGCGCACGCGCTCCGCGACGTCCTCGGCGGCGGCCCGGTCGTGCGCGTAGCCGAGCGCCAGGTCGTGGCCGTCGGCGGCGAGCCGCAGGCAGGCGGCCGCGCCGATGCCCCGGCTGCCACCGGTGACGACCGTGACGGGGCGAACTGGCATCGGATCCTCCTGGGAGCGGGGACGAGGGGTGCGGTGCGGGTGCGCGGCGGGGCCGGACGGCCGGGCACCGCGCGGCGCAGGCTAACACCGCGATATTCGCTGGACCAGCGCAAAAGGCCCACCGGACAGTGGGCCGGACCACCTGAACCTCCCGAGAGGAGCCGTACCTTGTCCACTTTGCGCGTCACCGTCGAGGAACTCACCGTCCACGGACACCCGAACGCGGACGCCCTGGAACTGGCCCAGGTGGGCCTCTACCGGGCCGTCGTGGCGAAGGGCGCCTACCGCACCGGCGACTTCGCCCTCTACATACCCGAACAGGCCGTCCTGCCCGCCGCGTTGATCGAGGAACTCGGCCTGACCGGACGGCTCGCCGGAAGCTCCCACGACCGGGTCCGGGCGGTCCGGCTGCGCGGTGAGCTCTCGCAGGGCCTGGTCTGCCTGCCCCACGCGCTGGCCGGGGTGGACCTGGAGGCGGCGGCGAAGGAGGGCACCGACTTCGCCGAGCCGCTCGGCATCGTCAAATGGTCGCCACCGGTGCCCACGACGATGAACGGGGAGGTCGAGCCGGCCCCCGACCTGCTGCCGTGGACGGACATCGAGAACCTGAGGCGCTACCCGGGGATCTTCGAGGAGGGCGAGCCGGTGGTCCTCACGGAGAAGCTCCACGGCACGGCCTGCCTGATGACGTACGTCGCCGACGGCGAGCGGGTACTGGTCTCCTCGAAGGGCTTCGGCTCCCGCGGGCTCGCGCTCACGGAGGACGACCGCAACCTCTACTGGCGTGCGGTGCGCGGGCACGGCGTGGCCGGGGTCGCGGCCCGGCTGGCCGCGCGGCTGGGCGCCACCCGGGTCGGGGTCTTCGCCGAGGTGTACGGGTCGGGGGTGCAGGACCTGGCCTACGGGGCCCGCGGCGGCGCCTCCGACGAGCCGCCGGGCTACGCCGTCTTCGACGTCTGCGCCGAGATCGGCGGCGAGGTCCGCTGGCTGGACCCGGAGCGGGTGCTCGCCGCCGGCGAACTCCCTCTCGTACCCCGGCTGTTCGAGGGCCCGTACGTGCTGGAGGAGGTACTGGAACTGGCGAACGGCCGCGAGACCGTCTCCGGCCGGGGCCTGCACCTGCGCGAGGGCGTCGTGATCCGCCCGGCGGCGGAGCGCTACAGCCCGGTGACCGGAGGGCGCGCCATCGCGAAGGCGGTCAGCCCGGCGTACCTGACGCGCAAGGGCGGCACCGAGTACGAGTGAGCCCGCGTGGTGCCGCCGGGGGAGCCCCCCGCCCCGCCCCGCCCCGACGCGCCGTGCCCGCCCCGCCTCCCGGGGCGGGCACGGCCCTTCGTGGTGGGATGGACGAGGGGGCGCTTCCACCAGATCACGGCACCGGATCACGGATCACGGCTCACGGAGAGGGCGCGCACATGCCGGAGGACACCCAGGCCACCATGCGGGCGATGACGTACGAGACGTACGGCGGGACGGAGGTGCTCTCCGAGACCCGGCAGCCCGTCCCCAAGGTCGGCCCCGGCGAGGTGCTCGTCCGCGTCCGCTGCGCCTCCGTCAACCCCGTGGACTGGAAGATCATGGCGGGCGGCCTCGACGCCCTGATGGACGTGGTCCACCCGGTGGTCCCGGGCTGGGACGTGGCCGGCACGGTCGAGCGCGTCGGCATCGACACCCCCGAGTTCTCCGTCGGCGACGAGGTCATCGCCTACGCCCGCAAGGACTACGTGCACGGCGGCACCTTCGCCGAGTACGTCACCGTCCCCGTACGGGCCCTCGCGCCCAAGCCCCTCTCCCTCAGCTGGAAGCAGGCGGCCGGCCTGCCCCTGGCCGGGCTCACCGCCTACCAGCTGCTGACCCGGCTCGGCACGGGCGAGGGCGACACCGTCCTCGTCCACGGCGCGGCCGGCGGCGTCGGATCCCTCGGCGTGCAGATCGCCCGCGCCCTCGGCGCGCGCGTCATCGGAACCGCCTCCCCGCGCAACCACGACCGGCTGCGCTCCCTGGGCTGCGAGCCCGTCGCCTACGGGGACGGGCTGACCGAGCGGGTCCGCGCCCTCGCCCCCGAGGGCGTCAGCGTCGTCGCGGACTTCGTCGGGGGCGTCCTCGACGTCACCCTGGCCGTCCTCGCCGAGGGCGGCCGGCACGCCTCGATCGCCGACCACACGGTCCTCGGCGCGGGCGGCCAGTGGATGTGGGTACGCCCCGCGGGCGTCGACCTCATGGCCCTGGGGGCCCTCGCCGACGCGGGACAGCTGACGGTCACCGTCGCCGAGACCTTCCCCCTCGCCGACCTCGCGGCGGCCTTCGCCCTCAGCCAGGCCGGCCACACCGCGGGCAAGATCGTCATCGAGGTCTGACCGGCCGCTGCCGTCGATCCCGTGTCCGTACGGGCCCCGGGTGGTGGGACCTCCCCCTCGGCCCGGCGGGCGGCTCGCATCCGTGGCCCCGGCGGACGGTCGCGGCCGCGCCGCAGGAGCGGTGGCTGCCCGGGCCCCGGCCCTCGGGCGTGCCCGAACGAGCCCGCGGGGGTCCGGGGACCGGTGCGTCCGTTGCTCGCGGCCCCCGGCCGCCGGGCCTCCGTCAGGGGAGGTCGGGGACCTCGCCGTTCAGGGCCCGGGTGACCGCCACGCCGGGGAGGCCGGCCGACCAGGGGGCCGCCAGCGCCGCGAGGGCCGGGGCGTCCGGCGGTGTGGGGCCCAGTCCGATCGCGTACCGGGCCAGGGTGCCGGTCCGCTCGAACGGACGGGGCCAGGCGTGCGCGTCCGGGACCCCGGCGTCCGCGAGCGCGCCGAGCAGGGCGCGCACCCGCCCCCGGGTCCGGCCCAGCCGCTCCTCGAACTCCCGCGGCGCGTCGGCCCGTACGTCCACCACCACCCACGCCGCGTGCCGCCGGTGCAGCGGCGGCGCCGACAGCAGCCGGCCCGGCCCGTCGGGATCCTCCTCCAGCAGCTCCCACGCCCGGTACAGCTCCCGTACGAGCAGGTCCCGCACGCCGGCACCCACCTGCCCGGTGCAGCTGCGGACCGGCGCGGAGGGAGTGAGGACGGTGACCGGGTCCGGCCCGGGCAGGGAAGGGGCGCCGGGGGCCAGGGCCACCGGCCGCGTCCAGTCCCAGGCCGCCCAGGTCCCGAAGAACTCCCGCCGCAGCGACCCGGCGGACAGCCCCCGGTGGTCCCGGACGGTCCGTGCGGCCAGCACCGACCAGGCGAGCCCCGGCAGCCCCCCGAAGGGCGCCGAGTCCAGACCGCGGGCCCGCGCCCAGGCCTTCACCTCACGCGCCAGCCGGGCGAAGGCGGCGTGGTCGGCGCCCACCGACTCCCGTACGGCGTCCGCGTCGGTGAGCGCGCTCAGCGCCACCGAGGCCGCCTCACCCAGCTCCGCCCGGCGCTCCACGGCCGACGCCGGCTCCAGCGCACCCGCGCCTACCACCACCAGGTCCACGTCCAGCCCGGACGCCCGCAGCCGCAGCCCCGGCACCCGGGCCCCGGTCACCTCCCGAAGCCGCTCCGCCTCCGGCAGGGCCGCGGCGACCCGCGCCCGCACCCCGGCGACGTCCGGCGCGCCCGGCAGCACCGCCACCAGGTCCAGATCGGCGCCAGGCAGTGCACACCCCATCAGGCGGGACCCTGCCGGACGCACGATCCCCTGCGACAGGGCCCCCGCGATCCGCGCCGCGACCCGCCCGGCAACCACGTCGCCGGGGGATGTCTCCGCAGGGTATGTCTCCGCCGCCGCGTCCGACCCCGCCGGTGTCGTGGGGGCCGGCTCCCGGATCCACCGGATCCCGCCCGTTCCGAGGGCCACCGTCGCCCGGACCCGCATGGGTCCGTCCCCGCGCCGGGACAGTACGGCCAGGGAGCCCACCCGCGTCGCGGTGCCCCCGGCGAGCCGGGCCGCCCAATCCCGTTCGGCCCGCCGCGGATCCCGGCTGCGGCCCAGCGTCAGGTGCGGGGTCCAGCCGTCCGCGCGGCCCGCGCACTCCGGGAACCGGTCCACCAGGGCCCGGCGCAGTTCCCGCCAGGGGGCGTCACCGTCCGGTCCCGCCGCCGGGTCCAGCCACAGGGTGGCCTCCTCCCGGTGCCCGAAGGAGTGCACCCCCTCCAGCCGGGCCGTGAACGGCCGGGTGTCCGCCGCGGCCGCGGCCAGCAGCGGCAGGGCCTCCTCGAAGGAGGACTCCGGCACGAAGCCGAACAGCAGGTTCACGTGCGCGGGCCAGCGCTCTGCCCCGGGGTCGTGCGCCCGGCGCAGCTCCTCGACCGCCGGGTCGTGCGGCGGCAGCCACGCCACCGCCGTCCGCGCCGTCACCGGTACGCCGCTCAGCGCGGCACCCGCGCCCGCGGCACCGGCCCCGTACTCCAGCGTGGCCTCCACCCCGAAGTGGTCGGAGGTGAACAGCCCCTCCGGCCCCGGCACATCGCCCCGCAGCGCCGCCTCCCGCACCCGGACGTCCCCGGACGGCCGCAGCAGGATCCGGTCCAGCCGGCCCGCCCGCCCCGACAGCGATGACAGCGCGGCCAGCGGGTTCGCCCCCGGGTCGAAGGTCGGGGTGTCGTCCGCCGGGCCGTGGACCTCGGTCCAGGCGTCCCGCAGCCCCAGCGCGGCGGCGGGCCCCCGGTCCCCGGACCGGCCGTCGTTGAAGTCGCCGAGCAGCGCGACGCGCCCGTCGACCCCGGCCAGACCCTCGGCGAGCCGCGCCAGTTCGGCCTCCCGCCGGCCGGCCCCGTTCTCGGAGTGATCGCTGCTCAGGTGCGTCGCCGCGACGACCAGCGGCCCGCCCTCGGTGTCCACGGTGACGGCGGTGACCGCCTTGTGGCGGCCCAGCCGGTGCAGGCCGGCCTCCCGCACCGGCAGCCGGCTCAGCAGCAGCAGCCCGTTGTCGGCCACGTCCGTGCCGTCCGGATCGGTGCCCAGCCGGTACTCCGCCCGCACCCACGGTTCGGCCAAGAGCAGGGCGAGCAGCTCCGGTTCGACCTCCTGGAGGGCGATCACGTCGGCGTCGGCCGCGGCCAGAGCGGCCAGGAGCAGCGGCCGGCGCCGCGCGGTGGCGATGTGCGGGGCGTCGTACCGGTCCCACAGGACGTTCCAGGTCAGCAGCCGCACCCGGGACGGCGGCCGCCCGGCGGGTCCGGCGGCCGCGGGCCGCCAGGCACCGCCGTCCGCCGGGTCCCACACGTGCGGGGTCCGGGCCGTGAAGAACGGGGAGGCCAGTACGCGGACGTCGCGGACCCGCCCGGCCTCCGTCTGGTCGATCCGGTCCACCCCGGTGGCCCGGTCCCACACCAGCTCGTCGTCGGCCTCCACGAACAGCACCCGGTGCCAGGGGATGTCCCCGCCGGGCACGAAGGAGGGCAGGGGCACCCGCTTGGGCGCCGCGCCCCGCTGGAGGAGGCCGAGGGTGAACCGCGCCGGATCGAACCGGGGGTCCCACCGGACCTGGTGGTACAACTGCTCGCTGGTACGCATCAGACGCCCTCCCCTTCGCCGCGCGAGGGCCCCGCGCCGCCCGCCGTGTCCTCCACCGCGCCGCCCGCGCCCACGTACCAGGTGCGGTGCGCCTCCCCCGGGTAGGGAGGGGCGAACCGGCGCAGCTGCGCCTCCATTACGGTCCCGGGCACGGGGTGGGGGCGCACGGCGTTGCGCCGCACCAGTTCCGCCTCCCCGACCAGTACGACCACCTGGGTGACCAGCGCGTTCCGGCGCCGTGCCAGCGCACCGGCGAGGCCGCGCTGGCGTTCCGTCAGGGAGGTGGCGTCCCACACCACGGTGCCGCCCGCCGCCAGCGCCCGGTCCAGCCGCTCCAGCCCCTCGCGCAGCACCTCCGGGTTGGCCCGCTGGTCGGCGCGCGCACCGCGGGCGGAGCGCAGGTCGTCCAGGCTGACGTACGCGTCCGTTCCCGGCAGGCCCCGTGCGAAGGTGCTCTTCCCGCTGCCCGAGGGGCCGCACAGCTGCACCAGCCGCGGGAAGGTGCCGGCGTCGCGCCAGCGCCAGGTCGCCGCCACCGCCTCCTCGGGGGTGGACAGCGCGCCCCGCCCGTAGGCCTCGCGGGCCTCCGCCCAACAGCGGTCGGCGGCGTCCCCGTCCAGACCGGCCAGAGCCTCCCGCAGCCCGGTCCGCAGTCCGCCCAGGGGGTCCGGGCCGAGCAGGCCCGCCTCCTCGGCGTACAGCGCGGACCACTCGACGCATTCCCGCGCCCCGGGGTCGTCCTCCCCGCCCGGCAGCGCCGCCGCCAGTGCGTGCAGTACCCCGACGTCGGCCGCCGCCGCCATCCGGACCAGCCCGGCCCGCCGTTCCTCGTCCGGGAACGGCCGCCGCAGGGCCGGGTACAGCCCGACCAGGTCGGCCACCCGACGGGCGGTCGCCATTCCCAGCGGCCCCGCCGCGAGCCGCGCGCCGAGGGCGGCCCGGTGTTCGCGGTGCAGCGCGGCGGCCAGGACCCCGGCCAGCCGGGCGTCCCCGGTGCGGCCCGCGCCGTCGAGCCGGGCGGTGACCTCGGCGACGGCGCGCCCGACACCGGCCGCGGCGGCGTCCGCGGCGGCGTCCGGGTCCGCGTCGCCGTGCCCGTCGCGCCCCCCGGCCCGGTCCGGGCCGGATCCGACCGCGGCCAACAGCCCGGCCACGTCCGGCTCCGAGCCCGAACGGACCGCCCACAGCGGGGCGTTCGCGCCGAGCCCGTTCGGGACGACGGGGGCGTACATCCAGTGGGTGTCGGTCTGTACGTGGCCGCCGCGGACCCACTTGGCCACGCAGCGGCCGAAGTCCTCGCGCCGGAAGCCCGCCGTCGTGCGGACGACGTAGCCCTCCTGGCGGGTGGTGTCGACCCGCAGCCGGCGCAGCGCGCGTTCGTCGTAGACACCCCGCCAGAGCACGCGCGGCGTGGGGACGCCGAGCCGGCGCAGGAAGCGCACGGTCCCGTCCCAGTCGAGGCAGTGGTCGCCGTCCCATACGGAGAACCCGTAGAACCAGCTGTCGAGTTCCTCGTAGGCGAGCGAATGGCGGGCGTAGAGGTTCTCCCCGCACACCCGCCCGCCCTCGGGTATGCCGGAGCCGATCCGGCCCTGGAGTCCCTTGACCCAGGCGCGTGACGGGTGGTGTCCCGAGTCGAGGGAGCGGGCGTGGAGGCCGTCCCGGTAGAGGGTGGTGTTCTCCCCGTCGAGCTTCTCGGTGACGACCACCTCCCGCCCGGCCAGCGCCGACGGCCCGCTCGCGCGCACGTCGTCCGGCGTGGCTCCCGGGGACCACGGCAGGTGCGCCGTACGGGGGTAGTGCGTGCGCATGGTGGGGCTCCTGCCGGGTGACGGGGTGTCCGGTCACTCTAGGTATCCGGAGCAGGAGCATCCACCCAATTTGCCGCCGCCACGGGCCCCGGCCTCAGTGGCACAGGGCCACGATGGACGGGTCGACCCTCCCGCGGGCCGCCGCGCACAGGGGCGCCATGTCGAACGTACGCCCCGGCGCGGGCCGGGCCGCGGGCGGCGCGGGCCGGCGGGCGCGCGGCTTGGCGGCGGGAGCGGGAGCGGGGGCGGCGGCGGGCCCGCGGTGGGCCGGCCCGCGGTGCGCCGGGCGGGCGGGGGAGTCGTCCCGGCGCGGACGGGCGGGCTCCGGGGCGGGCGCCGCTCCCGGCCCGTCGGCCCCGGGCCCGGCGGCGTCCGCGGGCGCCGGATCCGGCGGCGCAGCGGCCCCGGTCTCGGCGGGCGGAGCCTCCGGGAGCGGACCCAGGGGCAGTTCCCGCACCGGCGCCGGGCGGGCCGGGGCCGGTGCGGTACGGGCGGCTTCGGCGGTGCGGGGCGCCCCGGCGGGGTCCGGGGGCCGCACGGTCACGCACCCGGCGGTCAGCACGAGCACGGCGAGCAGCAGCGGCACGGACAGCGGCACGGACAGAGGCACGGACCGGCGCGCGCGCAGTGCCGCGGTCGGCGGCGCGGTCCGCGGCGGGGGCGCGGGAACGGACGGGGCGGGGCGGCCCGGCAGGGCCCGGCGCGAACGCATCCGCCCACCCTGCCGCACCGGAGCCCCGCCGGGCGCGCTCCTTCACACGGACGGGTGAGCCCCGCCCCCGGCACCGCCCCCGGAGAGCCGCGCGGCCGACCGCCCGCGCTCCGGGGGCCGATCGGCACGCTCCGTACGCGGTGCGCGGCGTACGGCGCTCGTGCCCTCCCGGCCGGTTACGTGGTCGGGCCAGCGGCTTTCACCCCGACGGCCCGCACGGCGCACTCTAGCAAGATCGACATAACCAGGTAATAAGGAGGTATAGGGACGGTAAAACGGATCCGGCGGCTCCGGGGCCGCCGCCGTAACCCGGGGGCCGCGCCCGCTGTTGCACACGCGGCGGGTCCACCCACGGTGAACGGAGTTCCCATGCCCCAGCTGACCGACGACCCCGAGCGCACGGGCACCTGGATGACCCCGGAGGAGTACGGGGCCTCGCGCGCCGCCCTCTGGACCGGAGCGGTCGTCCTCGTCACCGACCCCGACGGGCGGATCCTCGTCCAGAGCGTCGACTACCGCCCCGACCGGCTCCTGCCCGGCGGCGCGGTGGACGCCGGCGAGTCGCCCGCCGCGGCCGCCGCCCGCGAGATGCGCGAGGAACTCGGCGTCGACGGCCACTACCCGCGCGGGCTCGCCGTCGACTGGATCCCCGCCGACACCCCCGGCTTCCCGCCCGAGATGCGCTTCCCCGGCGAGATCCTGCACGTCTACGACGGCGGCACCTGGACCCCGGAACGGATCCGTTCCGTCCGGCTGCCCGACCGGGAGATCACCGGCATCGACTTCGCGGAACCCGCCGACCTGCCGGCCCTGATGGACCCGGGCGACGCCCGCCGCGCCCTGTCCGCGCTGCGCGCCCGGATCAACGGCTCCGGACCCGCCCTGCTGGAGGACGGCCGCCCCACCAACCCCACCGACCTCGACCGGCTGGGCGTCCTGCGCACCCGGCGCACCCCGCAGCACGGCACCTGGCACCCCGGCCCGCTCCCCGCGCACCTGCCCGTACGGGAACGCTCCGGCTGGCTGTTCGCCCCCGACGGCCGGGTGCTCCTGCTCATCGCCCGCGCCACCGGCGCCGCGCACCTGCCGGGCCCGGCGGCGGAACCCACCGCCGGGGCGCTCGCGCTCGGCCACCGGTACGCCGACGGGGGCGCCTCGGCCCGCACGGCGGCCCGGCTCACGGCCCTCACCCCGGCCGTGGACCCGGCGTACGCCCGGCTGCTGGCCACCCCGGAGCAGGTCCGCGAGCTCAGCGACTGGGGTCCGGCCGGCCGGGAGGAACTCGCGTCGGTGCACGCGGCCCGCGCCCGCCTCGCCCTCCCCGCCCCGCCCCGGACCCCGCCCACGGAACTGCCCGAACAGGGTCTGCGCTGGTGACGCCCCGTTCAAATCCCGCGCGGGCGGCAACCGGTCCCGCAGCATGGGGCCATGAGCGACAGCGTGATCGACTACACCCTCTACATCCAGGCGGATCCGGCCCGGGTCTGGCAGGCCCTGACCGAGCCGGCCCTCACCCGCCGGTACTGGGGCCTGAGCTTCGAGACGGACTGGGCGGTGGGTTCGCCCATGGCCTGGGTCGAGCGCGGCGCCCGCACCAGCGACCCGGCCCAGGTGGTCCTGGAGTGCGTCCCGGACCGCAGGCTCTCGTACACCTGGCACACCTTCAGCCCCCAGTGGGCCGAGTCCGCCGGCATCGGCGAGGAGCTGCGCGCCGAGCTGGCGGCAGAGCCGCGCACGACGGTGACGTACGAGATCGAGCCGGTCGGTGACACCCTCGCCCGCCTGACGGTCCGCCACGAGGGGTTCACCCCGGGCGGCACCCTCATCGGCATGTGCGCGCGGGCCTGGCCGATGCTCGCCTCCAGCCTGAAGACGCTGCTGGAGACGGGGGCCCCGCTGCCCGAACCGGGACACGAGTCCGGCCAGGGCGCAGGAGGGTACGAGGCCCACGGGCGCTGACCCTCGCCGTCCGCCCCGCCCGGGCCGCGGCCCGCGTCTCCCCGGCGGACGGCCTCCGCTGCGCCCGGCGGAGGGGCGCAGCGCCCCGGGCCGGGACTGCGATCATGGAATTCGACCCTTGATCGGAGTGCTGGCCATGGCATTTGAACACCACCGCGTCGTCATCACCGCCGCAGGACGGGACTTCGGGCGGACCCTTGCCCTCCGCTTCGCCGCGCAGGGCGCGGAGGTCCACCTCTCCGCCCGTACACCCGAAGCCGCGGCGCGGGTCCGCGAGGAGATCCTCGCCCAGGGGCACGACGCCGACCGCGTGCACGCGTACGCCTGCGACCTGACGGACCCGGCGTCCGTGCGGGGCTTCGCGGCCGCGGTCGCCGCCCGCGCGGGCCACGTGGACGTCCTCGTCAACAACGGGTCCCGCTACCAGCACGGCACCGACCTGCTGTCCGCCTCCGACGAGGACGTGGTGGAGACCCTCGCCTCCGGAGCCACCGGCACCGTCCTGGCGACGAAGGCCTTCCTCCCGCTGCTCCTGAAGTCGGGGATGCCGGACATCGTGACCATGGTCTCCGGCTGCGGGGAGCCGGGGAACCAGCGCTCGGACGCCCACGACTCCTTCTACGCGGCCAAGAGCGCCCAGGCGGGTTTCACCGCGACCCTCTCCCGCCGGCTCCGCGACCAGGGCGTCCGCGTGATCTCCCTCTACCCGCCGGACTTCGACAACCACGATCCGCTCTCGCAGGCCTGGGAGGGCGCCCCGCGCACGGCGAAGGACCCGTTGACCGCCCAGTCGCTGGTGGACTGCGTCTTCTTCGCCGTCGGGCAGCCCCGCGACTGCTTCATCAAGGCGTTCCACTTCGAGCAGGTCTGAGCCGGCCCGTCACCCCGCTCCGCGCCCGGGGTCCGGGGCTCCCGGGCGCGGAGGGTACCCCTGGGCGCCCCCCGTTCACGCCGGTCGTGTGGAATGGGAGGCATGGGGATACGCGACCACCAGACGAGCCGGCCGCCGGGAGGCGGTCCGGCGTACCCGGCCGCGGCGCCCGCGGGCACCGAGCCGGCCCTCCGCCGTCCCGTGGCGGACCCGGGGGAGGCACCGCAGGAGGCGTCCCGGGAGGCCGCCGTCCCCGGGCGGTGGCGCTACACCCGCCACCTCGACCGGCTGGCCGCAGTCGCCGCCGTCACGGGAGGGCCCCGGGCGGGCGGCCCGCGGGAGGCCGAGGCGGTCGCGGCCGTCCTGCGCGACCCCGACCCGGTGATGGCCGAGAGCGCGGTGGTCACCCACCTGGACCGCCGCGCGCCGCGGCTGCTGCCCGGCACGGAGTTCCCCGACTGGGCCCGCGCCCTGCACCCCGTCCTCGACGGCCACGCCTTCCCGGCCCGCAGGCTGCGCGAGTGGAGCCTGCTCAAGGCGATCGAGGCGGGCACCGACTGGAACCCGGCCGAGCTCGCCACGGCCTCCGACTGGTGCCAGAACACGGCCGCCCGCTCCCTCGCCTCCCGCGAGGCCCTGACCCTCCTCGCCGCTTCCGCCCGCACCCGTCGCGTGCGCAACACCGCCGCCCAGCGTCTGCGCAGGAGCGCGGCATAGGTCCGGTACGGGGTGTTGCCGCACCCCGTACCCGGCCCCACACTCACCCTCAGGCAGTCGGCGCCGGGGGGCACAGATGTGGCGGTTCATCCTTCTCGTTCCATCCGTCCTGCTGCTCGGGGCGGCCTGCGCCTGGCGGATCCGGGCCTTCCGGCGGATGGCCGGGCCACCGGTCCGCACACCCCGGCGCGCCGGGGAACCCCTGACGGTCTACGAGGTGGCCTACCTGCGCGACGGCCGGCGTGCCGTCGCCGAGACCGCGATGGCGGTGCTCCACGCCAACGGCCGGCTCCCGGTGGTCGGCACCTACGGGGTGTCGCCCGCGGGGCGGCCCCGCGAGGAGGTGGAGGCCGCGGTCTTCGCGGCGCCCGGCAACCGGCCCGCGCGCGACGCCCGGGCGGTCCGGTCGGCGGTCACGGCCTCGCCCGCCGTCGGCCGGGTCGTCGCCCGTCTGGTCGCGCAGGGCCTGGCCGTGGACGAGGCGTACGCCGGGCGGGCCCGGCGGGCCGAGGTCCTCGAAGCGGTCGCGGCGGTGGCGGCGGGCTGCGCGGGCGCCGGGGCCGTCGTCTGGTCCGTCCTCGCCGGGGACGGACCGCTGTGGCCGCTCGTCGCCTTCGCCCTCCCGCTCGGCGCCTGGGCGGTGGTGCGCGTCCGGCGTCCCCGCCGGTACGCCCTGGGGCACGGCACGCGGACGGGTCGCGCCCTCTACCGTGCGACCCTGGCCGACGACGCCTGGGAGCCGCGCCCGGCCCGGTCCGTCCAGCTGCCCACCCGGATCCGGGCGACCGTCGCAGCCGCGGCCCTGCGGGGCGTGACTCCCGGCGGGGGGCTCGCGGAGCTGGCCACGGCCCTGGCGGGCCCGCCCCCGCCGGTCCGCCCGAAAACCACCCCGGCCGGCTCGCGGGAGACCTCCGCCCCCACGGTCTCGGACCCGCCGGCCCTGGGGGGAGTGGGCTGCGGTGGCGGCTGCGCGGGATGCGGCGGATGCGGGGGAGGCCTGTGAGGTCCGCCCGGACCTGCGGCCGGGCGGAGCGGAGGGCGTAGTACCGAAAAGCTCGCCATCCGCCGTTCGGGGGTTTATCTTCTGCATACCTGGCCGGGTAACAGCGTTGGACCGATGCCATTCCGCTGGAGGATGACTCTCCGTGCAGCACGTTTCACAGGCTCCCGTCACCACCCC
The DNA here is from genome assembly GCF_002803845.1 of Streptomyces lavendulae subsp. lavendulae. Lineage (GTDB taxonomy): Bacteria > Actinomycetota > Actinomycetes > Streptomycetales > Streptomycetaceae > Streptomyces > Streptomyces lavendulae. The sequence goes on from NZ_CP024985.1 coordinate 7,419,579, forward strand.
CGACGCCGAGCCCGCGCCGCCCGAGCCCCGTGCGTTCAGCGAGGTCAAGGGCTGGTTCTCGGCCTACGACCAGACGCTCTTCGACTGGTTCCTGAGCCGCCAGAACGCCACTTCCGAAGCATCGGGCGACATCCTCGAACTGGGTGCGTTCATGGGCAAGAGCGCGATCTTCCTCGCCGGATACCTGCGGGAGGGCGAGGAGTTCACGGTCTGCGACCTCTTCGACTCGCCCGCGCCCGACGACTTCAACCTGGCGGAGATGCGGGACTCCTACCCCACCCTCACGCGCCGCGGGTTCGAGACGAACTACCTGGCCTTCCACCCGGCGCTGCCCACCGTCATCCAGGCCCCGACCTCCGTGGTCGCGGACCGGGTGCGCCCCGGCAGCTGCCGCTTCGTCCACGTCGACGCCTCCCACCTGCACGAGCACGTGGTCCAGGACATCGCCTCCTCACGGCTGGTGGCCGCCCCCGACGCCGTCGTGGTCTTCGACGACTACCGCGCCGCCCACTGCCCCGGCGTCGCCGCCGCGGTCTGGGCGGCGGTGGCCACCGAGGGACTGCGGGTGATCGCCGTCTCCGCCTCGAAGCTCTACGCGACCTGGGGCGACCCGGTGCCGCACCAGTCGGCGCTGCTGGCCTGGCTGGAGGGCCGCACGGACCTGTGGCACGGCGTGGACGTGGTGGCCGGGCACCCGCTGGTGCGGATAGGCGACGAAGGGGTGGTGGCGCCGCCCGCGCCGCAGCCGCTGCGCCCGCCCGCGGAGCCCGTCGCGGCCCCGCCCGCCCCCGCGCGGCCCGCGGCGGGGAAGCCGGTCCACTGGCGCCGACTGGCCAAGGACCTGCTCCCGCCGCTGCTCACCCGCGCCATCGTGGCCCGGCGCCGGCGCCGCCGGGGCTGAGCACGGCACGTACGGCGACGGCCCCCACCCGGGCGGGTGGGGGCCGTCGCCGCGGCGTCAGGGCGTCAGGCCCTTGCGGACCCGGGCCGCGCGGCGGGCCTCGGCCGCCTGGCGCGCCTCGATGGTCTTGCGGGACTCCTTGCCCTTGCCGGGCCGGCCCGGGCGGGTGCCGATCCCGCGGAACCCGAGGTCGGTACCGCTCGGGCGGCCCTTGGCGTCGGTCGGCGCGGCCCCGGCCAGCGGTACGCCGGAGGGCGCCTTCGCCCCGGTGATCCGGCTCAGCGCCGCCTCGCCGGAGCGCACCTGGGTGATGGTGGGCCGGATCTTGGCGTCGGCCATCAGCCGCGTGATGTCACGCCGCTGGTTGGGCGTGATCAGGGTGACGACCTTGCCGGACTCACCGGCCCGGGCGGTCCGGCCGCCGCGGTGCAGGTAGTCCTTGCTGTCGGCCGGCGGGTCCACGTTGACCACGAGGTCGAGGTCGTCGATGTGGATGCCCCGGGCGGCCACGTTGGTGGCGACCAGCACGGTGACCAGGCCGTCCTTGAACTGCCCCAGGGTCCGGGTGCGCTGCGGCTGGGACTTGCCGCTGTGCAGCCCCTCCGCCCGTACGCCCATGGCCCGCAGGTGCTTCACGAACTGGTCGACGCCGTGCTTGGTGTCCAGGAACATCAGCACCCGGCCCTCGCGCGCGGCGATCTCGGTCGCCGCCGAGATCTTGTCCGCCGCGTGGATGTGCAGCACGTGGTGGTCCATCGTGCCGACCGAGGCCGACTGCGGGTCCACGGAGTGCGAGACCGGGTCCTTGAGGTAGCGGCGCACCAGCTGGTCGACGTTGCGGTCCAGGGTCGCGGAGAACAGCATCCGCTGTCCGGCGTGGTGGACCTGGTCCAGGATCTCGGTGACCTGGGGCATGAACCCCATGTCGCACATCTGGTCGGCCTCGTCCAGCACCGTGATCCGCACCCGCTCCAGGTGCACGTCACGCCGTCCGACCAGGTCGCTCAGCCGCCCCGGGGTGGCGACGACGACCTCCACGCCGGTGCGCAGCGCGCCCGACTGGCGGCCGATCGAGAGCCCGCCGACGACGGTGGCCATGCGCAGCTTCAGCGCCCGCGCGTACGGGTCCAGCGCCTCGGTGACCTGCTGCGCCAGCTCCCGCGTCGGTACGAGGACCAGGGCGAGCGGCCGCTTCGGGTCCGCCTGCTGCCCCGCCGTACGGGCCAGCAGGGCCAGGCCGAAGGCGAGGGTCTTGCCGGAGCCGGTACGGCCGCGGCCGAGGATGTCACGGCCCGCGAGGGAGTTGGGCAGGGTCGCCGCCTGGATCGGGAACGGCTCGCGCACCTCCTGCTCGGCCAGGGTCGTCACCAGCTCAGGGGGCAGGCCGAGTTCGTCGAACGAGGCCACCGGGGGCAGTGCCGGGGTGCCGGTCCGGGGCATGGCGAACTCGCCCTGCGGACCGAGGGTCCGCGGCGTCTTGCCGGCACCGCCGCGCTTGGCTCCCGGCTTGGAGCCTGCCTTCGCTCCGGCCTTGATGCCGAAACGCCCATGAGCTGACGGGTTCTTCATGCAGAACCTTCCGTGGAGAGAGCGGGAGGGGACGGGCGCGGCGGGCGGACGGGACCGTGAACGGCGACGAGCCGGGCCCGTACCCCTCGGTACGGCCCCGGCTCGTCGTACGTGTCCGCATCGGGCCAAAGCGCCCCGCGCCTGAAGTTTCCCGCCCATTTTACCAGTCGGGGCCTAGGGTGCCGCGGGGCCGGGTGGGTCGCCGCAGACCTCCTCGTGATGGGCCCGCATCTCCTGCGCCGCCCGCTCGAACCAGTCGGCGATGACGGCGATCTCGTCGGGGGTGTAGTCGGCGAACAGCGTGCCGAGCCGTGCGTAGAAGGGCTCGTACACGGCGACGACCCGCACGGTCGCCGCCGGATCGGCCACCACCCGTACGCGGCGACGGTCGTCCGGGTCCGGGCGGCGGTGCGCATAGCCGGCGCGCTCCAGGCGGTTGATCACCCCGGTGACGGCGCCGGTGGTCAGGTTGGTGAGTTCGGCGAGGTCGCCTGCGGAGAGCGGGGCGTCGGCGGCTCCCAGGACGTGGCCCAGGCAGGTCAGATCGGTGACGTTCAGGCCGAGCCGCTGCGCCATCTCCTGCTGCCCGATGAGCCCGAGTGCCACGAACCGGTCCATGCGCGCGAGAGCCTCCCCGGCCGTGACCGGGGGGCGGGTCTTGCCGTGCACCCACACACTCCTTAGTATCTAAGTTACTTAGCTCGTGAGATAAAAGATCCTGCTCCGAGCCTACCGCCGTCCGTACCTCCGAGGAGAAGTCATGAGCGCGCACGGACACGTCGACCTCGGCCACACCGTGGCCGGCTGGACCGGTACCGCCCTGGCCCTGCTGGGCGCCACCGGAGCCGGACTCGCCGTCTGCGCCGGCTGGGCCCCCGGCGTCTGGCTGGGCCTCGGAGTGGTCCTGCTGGCCGGGCTGGTCACCTGGCTCCTCCACCTCGCCGGATGGGGCAAGCCCAGCGGGCCCCGCCCGGAGGCCGAATGGGACTGGCGGGTCCGGGACACCGCCGCCCGCACGGGGCACGCGGACTGCCTGGGCTGCCGGGCCGGCGGGCCCCGGAGGGCCGCCGCGGCGGCCCTCACCCCCCGCTCCGCGGTGTCGCTGCCCGCCGGGGACGGCGACGCGTGAACGTCCCGGTCCACCCCCGGTTGGCCGCGCTCGGGGTGTGGCCCGCGTGACGGGTGGGCAGGATCGAGACGGCCGCACGTGCGGCCCGAGTGGAACGTTGAGAAGGATCAGCCAGATGGCAACAGGCACCGTGAAGTGGTTCAACTCGGAGAAGGGGTTCGGCTTCATCCAGCAGGACGACGGCGGCCCCGACGTGTTCGTGCACTTCTCCGCCATCCAGACGACCGGCTTCAAGGAGCTGGCCGAAGGCGCGAAGGTCGAGTACGACGTCACCCAGGGGCCCAAGGGGCCCCAGGCGGAACAGGTGGTCACGATCGGCTAGCGCCGCTTCACGAGAGCCCGGCCCGTGAGGGGAGCCCCCGCCGTTCGTCCGGCGGGGGCTCCCGCGCGGTGGCGGGCCGTCGGCCGGAGCCGGGTCCGGTCCGTCAGTCCTCCGCCACGGTGATCGCCGAGACGGGGCAGGCCCGCGCGGCCTCCCGGACGAGGGGGCTGCCGTGTCCGTCCTCCCGTCCCGGCAGCACCTCGCCCATCCCGTCGTCGTCCTGGGTGAACACCTGGGGCGCGGTCAGCGCGCACTGGCCGGCGCCGATGCAGCGGCCCTGGTCGAGCGAGATCCGCACGCCGCTCACCAGGCCACGGGGAGTTCGACCATGCCCTGGATGGTGTCCCCGGGCTTGAACGGGATCCGGTCCGGTTCGGCCGCCAGCCGCAGGCCCGGCAGGCGCCGGAACAGGGTCCCCAGTGCGATCTCCATCTCCGCGCGGGCCAGGTTCTGGCCCAGGCATTGGTGGATGCCGAAGCCGAAGGCCAGGTGGTGCCGGGTCGGCCGGTGCCAGTCGAGGGCGTCCGGCTCCGGGAACACCGCCTCGTCGCGGTTGATGACGGAGGTGGAGAAGACCACCCCGTCGTCCGGCCGGATGGTGACCCCGCCGACCGCGATCTCCTCGGTGGCCACCCGCAGCATGCCGTCGGCGATGGACAGGAAGCGCATCAGCTCCTCCACCGCCTCCGACATCAGCGAGGGGTCGGCCCGCAGCTCGGCCAGCTGCTCCGGATGGCGCAGCAGGGTGAAGGTGCCGAGCGAGATCATGTTCGCGGTGGTCTCGTGGCCCGCGATCAGCAGGATCGTGGCCAGGGAGACCAGCTCCTCGATGTCGGTCTCGCCGGTCTCCAGGCGGGTGGCGACGAGTTCGTCCAGCAGTCCGTCGCCCGGATCGGTACGCTTGCGCCGGATCAGCGCCTCCAGGTACGTGTCGAGCTCGTGGCGGGCGTCCTCGACGTCGGCGGGCTCGGGGCCGCGCAGCAGCCTGCGCGACTGGGCCTCGAAGAACTCGTGGTCCTCGTAGGGCACGCCGAGCAGCGCGCAGATCACCATGGAGGGCACCGGCAGGGCGAAGGCGCCGACCAGCTCGGCGCGCGGTCCGGCCGCCACCATCGCGTCGATCAGCCCGTCCACCGTCTCCTGGATCCTGGGCCGAAGGTCCGCCGTCCGCTTGACCGAGAAGCTCGGGATCAGCATCCGGCGCTGTGCGTTGTGCTCCGGATCGTCCACTCCGAGCAGGGCGGTGCGCCGGTTCTGGAGCCCCTTGAACCGCCGGGTGGGCGTGGGGAAGGACTCCTTGGTGCGGTCCGTGGACAGGCGCGGGTCGGAGAGCAGGGCCCGCGCCTGCGCGTGGCCGGTGACCACCCATACGGAGCGGCCGTCGAAGAGGGTGACCCGGGAGAGGGGTCGCGCCTCCCGGAGGGGCCCGTAGGCGGCCGGCGGGTGGTAGGGACAGGTGCGGTCCTGGGGGAAGGCAACGGCATCGGACATGGAAAGCAACACCTCGCAAGCGATGGTTCCGTCTCGCCGGACTCCATTACATGCCTGAGGCACCTATCTTACCTATGCCACTTTCGGCCAGTCTGCCCAGGTTCACCCGGGCGCGCTTTCCCGGCCCCGCCGGGGCTCCGGCTCACAGGTGGGTGTCGAGGAAGGTCCGGAACTCGTCCCCCGTCATCGGACCGGCGTGCGTCGCCACCGCTTCCCCGGACCGCAGCAGGACGACGGTGGGGGCGCCGGTCACCCCGTAGCGCAGGACCGCTCCGGGGCAGCGGGTGATGTCCGCGCGGACGGCGGTCAGGCGGCTCCCGTACTCCCGCGCCAGCTCCGCGAGGAGGCCCTCCATGGCCCGGCAGGCCTCGACGGCCTTCGGCCAGGTGCCGGTGAAGCAGACGAGCACCGGGCCCTCCGCCATGCCGACGATGAAGTCGAACTCTTCGTTCTCCAGTGGCCGGTGTACCCGACGGGTCATGGGGGTGCTCCTCGGTCGTTCGTCCGCGTGACCGTCAGCCTAGGCGGCGCCGAGCCGGGGGAGCGGGTCGGGCGGGGGCCGCCGGAAGGCCGGACCGGGCCGGATTGTCAGTGCCGCCTGTGAAGCTGGCCCCATGGACGACAGGATGCTGCGGCGCCGGGTCTACGGCGGCGACCACGACGACCCCGACCCGGGCCCACGGCCGGGCCACAGCTACGGCGAACTCGTCGGCGGCCCCCTCGACGGGCTGCTCCTCGACGTCACCGGCTGGAGCGCGCGCCAACTGGCCGAGGAGGCCCGGCTGCCCACCGAGATAGGGCGCTACGGGCCGGGCGGCCGGGCTCACTACCGCCGTCGGCCCGGCGACGGGGAGCACTGGGACTGGTCGGGCGACAGCCGGTAGCGGCGGGACGTGCGGACGGGCCCCCGATCCGCCGACGTGTGACCGGGGGCCCTGCACGTCTCTTCCGCCGCCGCCCGCCGATCGGATGCGCCGGATCCGGACGGATCAGGGCCGGGTGGCGGCCAGCAGGGTTGCGGCGGATTCCTCGGTGAGGTCCTCTGCGTGCGCCGGCAGCGGCTGCCCCGCGCGCAGGTGCCGGCGGACCACGGACAGCGGCAGGTCGACCAGGGCCAGGACCACGCGTTCGTGGTCCTGTGGGCTGCCCGCGCCGAGGGCTTCGGCGAGGGTTCCGAGGGAGCCGAACACGCGCTGGTTGCCCAGGTCCGCGCGTTCCCGGTGTTCCTCGGACCAGTCGGCGCGGCCGAACTCCGCGGCGCCGTAGAGGAGGAGCGAGGCCTCCTGCGGATGGGCGCGGCTCCACGAGACGACGTGCCGGGCGGCCGCGCGGGCCGCCGTACGGGGGTCGGCCGAGCTGCCGAGCGCGGCTGAGTACCCATCCTGGAAGCGCTCGACGGTACGCAGCCACACCTCGGCGAGCAGCGCCGCACGGCCGGGGAAGCGGTGGTACACGGATCCGCTCGGCGCGCCGATCGCCTGGGCGACGGCGGACATGGTCACGCCCGCCGGTCCGCAGGAGGCGGCCAGCCGGACGGCGGCGTCGAGGAACTGGTCGGTGTCGAAGCGGGGTGGTCTCGCCATGAATCAGAGAGTACTCTCCACATTATTAGAGACTGGTCTCTAATAATGCGAGGGGAGGACGCGTGGGCGTCTACAACGTGCACGAGCGTCTGCTGGAGGCCACGGCGGACGAGGTGGGCGCGCTCATCGACAGCCTGTCCGGCGGCGCGGCGGACCGGCTCTGGCCGCACCCGGACTGGCCCGCGGTGGAGTTCGACCGCCCGCTCGCGGTCGGCGCGACCGGAGGGCACGGCCCGGTCCGCTACACGGTCACCGCGTACGTGCCCGGGACCTGGGTCCGCTTCGCCTTCGGCGGGCCGCGCGGATTCCACGGCTTCCACGAGTACGCGGCGCTGCCGGTCGACGGGGAGCGCACCGTGCTGCGGCACACCCTCGCGATGAGGACCAGCGGCCCGGCGCGCCTGACCTGGCCCCTGGCCTTCCGGCCGATGCACGACGCCTGCCTGGAGGACAGTCTGGACCGCGCCGAGGCCGCCTGCACGGGCACGGTGGCCCGCCCGGCCCGCTGGAGTCCGTACGTACGCCTGCTCCGCGCGCTCGCGCGCTAGCGAGCGGCCGCCGACCGGCTCACGCTGCGGGCCCACAGCACCAGCGGGACCTGGAGCGGCAGCCGGCCGACGGCCACCGCGCGCAGGGCCGGCGAGCGGCGGCGGGCGTCCACCGCCATCTTCACGTTCGCCGGGAACACGCCGACGAAGAACGCCGCCGTCGCCAGCGCCGCCACCCGGCGGGTGCGCGGATGGGCCACGCCGACGGCCAGTGCCAGTTCGGCCGCGCCGCTCGCGTACGTCCACTGGCGCGGGGTGCCCGGCAGGGCCCGGGGCACGATGGCGTCGAACTGCTTCGGCAGGGCGGCGTGGGCCACCGCCGCCCCGGCCAGGAGGCCGGCGAGCAGGATCGGCGAGGAGGGGGTGCGGGGCATCGGGATCCTCTCGGAGGGGCCTGGGGCCGCGATCCTACTCGGCAGTAGCCCCGGCCGGTACGGGCCCGGGACATCCCCGCGGCGGCCGTCCGGCGGCCGTCCGGCGGCCGTCAGGCTGCCGTCGGGTGGCCGTCCGCAGGAAATCTTCGAAGAATTTTCCCGGAGCTGTCGATCCGGGCGCCTCCCGTTCGACGCAGGGGTGAGAGGCGGGGAACGTCCCCGCCCTCCCGACCGAGGAGTCACCATGCCGCGTTTCCTGAGCCTGATCCGCATCGACGAGCAGGACCTGCCCACCGACGGCTTCCCCGCGGACTTCGAGGAGCGCATGGGCGCTCTGATGGAGGAGATCACCAAGGCCGGGGTCATGCTCGACACCGCCGGGCTGCTCCCCACCTCCGAGGGCACCCGGGTCGACTGGTCCGGCGGGAAGCTCAGCTTCACCGACGGGCCCTTCACCGAGACCAAGGAGGTCGTCGGCGGCTACGCCCTGCTCCAGTGCAAGGACAAGGCCGAGGCCCTGGAGTGGACCAAGCGGTTCCTTTCGATCCACCCCACCAACTGGCACGTCGGCGCCGAACTGCGCCAGATCCAGGAGATGTGACGCTCCGCGCCCGCTCCGCGTTTGCCCCGCTCCGTCCCGGCTGCTCTGATGGGTGGCCGTGACGGCAGTGAGTACGGCCCAGGCGGTCGAAGCGGTGTTCAGGATCGAGTCCGCGCGGATCATCGCCGGCGTCACCCGCATCGTGCGGGACGTCGGCATCGCCGAGGAACTCGCCCAGGACGCCCTGGTCGCCGCCCTCGAACAGTGGCCGCTCTCCGGAGTCCCCGACCGGCCCGGTGCCTGGCTGATGGCCACCGCCAAGCACCGGGCGGTCGACCTCGTCCGCCGCAGGGAGACCTACGCGCGCAAGCTCGCGGAGGTCGGCCGCACCCTGGAGGACGTACCCCCGCCCGCCGAGCCCACGGCCCCGGACGACATCGACGACGACCTGCTGCGCCTCGTCTTCACCGCCTGCCATCCGGTCCTGGCCACCGAGGCCCGGATCGCGCTCACCCTGCGCCTGGTGGGCGGCCTCACCACCCAGGAGATCGCCCGCGCCTTCCTGGCCTCCGAACCCACCGTCGCCCAGCGCATCGTCCGGGCCAAACGGGCCCTGGCCAAGGCCGGGGTGCCCTACGAGGTCCCGTACGGCGCCGACCGCGAACAGCGGCTCGCCTCCGTCCTCGAAGTGATCTACCTGATCTTCAACGAGGGCTACGCGGCCACCGCCGGCGACGACCTCCTGCGGCCCGCCCTGTGCGAGGACGCCCTGCGCCTGGCGCGGGTGCTGACCGCCCTGATGCCGAAGGAGTCCGAGGTCCACGGACTCTGCGCGCTCCTGGAGTTCCAGGCCTCCAGGACCGCCACCCGCACCGGCCCCGACGGGGAGCCCGTGCTGCTCGCCGACCAGAACCGGGCCCGCTGGAACCGGCTCCTCATCCGGCGCGGAGTCGACGCCCTGCACCGCGCGGGCACCGGCCCGTACTCCCTCCAGGCGGCCATCGCCGGATGCCACGCGGCGGCCGTCCGCTACGAGGACACCGACTGGGCCACCATCGCCGCCCTCTACGGGCGGCTCGTCCGCCTGGTGCCCTCACCCGTCGTCGAACTCAACCGGGCCGTCGCCGTCTCCATGGCCGAAGGCCCCGCCGCGGCCCTGCCGCTGGTCGACGCCCTCGCCGGCGAGCCCGCCCTGCGCTCCTACCACCTGCTGCCCAGCGTACGGGGGGACCTGCTGGAGAGGCTCGGACGCGGACCGGAGGCCCGCGCCGAGTTCGAGCGGGCGGCCGCCCTCACCCGCAACGCCCGCGAACGGGACCTGCTGCTCGCCCGCGCCGCCGCCCTCCCGCAGGTCAGGCCCTGAGCGGGGCCGCCTGCTCCGCGGACCGCCGCGGCCCGGCCAGCCGGCCCGGCCGGCGGAACCCGCCCGTACGGGCGACGCTGCGCACGGTCTCGCGCAGCGCGTCCTGGAAGTCGCCCATCGTGCGGCGGGCCGCCGCGGTGTCCACGTAGAGCGAGTTCATGTGCAGTCCGTCCGCGTCCCGCTGGAACCACGAGCAGGCCCCGTTGGCGCGCGCCGACCACACGTGCGTGGCGGGCCGCCACTCGTGGTGGCGTTCCGCGCCCCGGCACTTGCGCATGTCGATGTACGAGAAGAAGTTCACCGGGTACGGCCAGGAACGGGCGGCGAACTCCTGCGGCGCCAGCAGCTCCCAGGCCCGCACGAACGGCACGTCGATGTGGGCGATCATCTCGCCGAAGCCCGCCCGGACCGCCGCCATCACCTGGGCGAAGTCGCGGCCGGGGGAGGCGTCGAACTCGATCGGCATGGTGTTGACGAACCAGCCCACCGCGTCGTTCCAGGAACCGCGCCCGCGCTCGCTCACCGGCATGAACCCGCGGTAGACGCCCGGACCGCCGGCGTCCCGCAGACAGACGGCGACCGAACCGAGCAGCCCCATGAACGGCTTCGCGCCCACCTCCAGACAGGTCTTCTCGAACACCTCGGCCTCGGCCGGATCCAGCAGCGACGAGGCCTCGTTGACGATCGGGTACATCCGGTCCGGCTCGACGCCCAGGTCCAGGGGGAAGCGGGGGAAGAACTCCCCGTTGCGGGCGATGAAGGACTTCCAGTAGTCCAGGCGTTCGTCGTCCGCGTCGATGGAGAGGTAGCGGCGGCGCTGCTCCTCGGCGAAGTCGAGGTAGCTGGGGACCGGCGGCAGGGCCCCTTCCTCGCCGCGCCGCAGGGCCTCGTACGCCGTCATCACCTCGCGGACCACGATCGGCATCGACATGCCGTCGCAGACGATGTGGTCGAAGGCGAGGTACACGGTCGCGGAGTCCGGGCGCAGCACCGCCCCCATGGTGAACAGCGGCCACGACAGGGTGTCGATGCTGCGCTTGAAGCGCTCCACCAGGAACGCGCGCAGCCGCTCCGCCGAGTCGAACGAGGCCACGTGCTCGGCCTCCAGGGCGAGTTCGCCGGGGGCCAGGGGCTCGCACGCCAGCTCACCGGCCAGCCGCCGGAACTCGCAGCGCAGCACCTCGTGCCGCCGGACGAAGCCCAGCAGGGCCCGGGCGAGGGCCACTTCGTCCAGGGCGCCCTCGACCTCGAAGGTGATGGCCAGCCACGAGGCGACGGGGTCGTCGGCGCCGCGGCTCTCCTCGGCGACGGTGAAGTGCTTGTCCTGGTTGAACGAGGCCCTCCTGCCGGCCGGGTCACCCCCGTCCGCGCCCGCCGGCCCGGCCGTCGACCGCAACCGCCACTCGACCACGCGCCCCGGCGCCACGTGGCGCAACTCCAGAGGAAACTGCCGCATTCCGTCATCCCTTCGCCCCCGATCCGACCCCGAGCGCCTAACGACACCCGGACCACGGAAGTGACGCCCGCACCCCGATGACCGGTCCCGGGGAGGGCGGGGAAGGGAACTCCTAGGGTGCGGCAGGCTCCGCGCCGCCGCCCGCGCCGTCCCCCTCGTACGGGTCCTCCGCGTCGTCGCGGCGGACCTCGATGTGATCGGACGCCCGGTCGACCGCGACCCGGTGCTCCATGCCCAGCGCCTCCAGGAACTTCTGCGGCAGCTGCACCCGGCCCGTGCGGTCCAGCATCACGTACTCGCGCTCGCTGACCGACTCCGTCCCGTGCTCGTCGGTGACCGTCCGGCGCAGCACCTCGCTGCTGGTGCGGCCGTCGCGGATGGCCACCGTCCGGCGGACCTCGCCCGCCACCATCGGGTCGTGGGTCACGATGACCACCGTCGCCCCCAGCTCCCGGTTGACGGTGCGGAAGGCCTCGAAGACGGCGGCGCCGGTCTCCGAGTCCAGTTCGCCCGTCGGCTCGTCCGCGAGCAGCACCGCCGGCTCGTTGGCCATCCCCACGGCGATGGCCACGCGCTGCTGCTGCCCGCCGGAGAGCTCGCCCGGACGGCGGTCCGCGAGTGCGCCGATCTCCAGCGCCTCCAGCAGCTCGCCGACCCGCCCGGCCCGCCGGGCCGCCGCCCCGCCGCGCCTGCCGCCCTTCAACTGCATCGGCAGCGCGATGTTCTGAGCGACCGTCAGGAAGGGCATCAGGTTCTTCGCCGTCTGCTGCCAGACGAAGCCCACCGTCTCGCGGCGGTAGCGCAGCCGGTCCCGCGCGGACATCTCCAGCAGGTCGTAGCCGCCCACCGAAGCCGTGCCGGCCGTGGGCACGTCCAGGCCCGCCAGGATGTTCAGCAGGGTCGACTTGCCGCTTCCGGAGGCGCCCACCAGGGCCACCAGATCGCCCCGGGCCACGGTCAGTTCCAGCCCCTGCAGGGCCTGCACCTCGACCCCGGCCGAGGTGAAGATCCGCACGAGGCGGTCGCAGGCGATGGCGGTGCCCTCGGAGCGGGTCCGCGGCGCGGCGGCGGCCAGCGCCGCGTTCCGCAGCTCCTCGTAGGTGGGCGCTTCGCTGTTCAACGTGGGTCTCCCGCTCTCAACTCGGTGGTGATCTGGCGCCGGCCCGATATCGCCGCCTCGGCGACCACGGTCAGCACCAGCAGGGCGGCCAGGCCCAGCGACTGCGCGAGCACGGGCCACACGCTGAGCCGTACGCCCGTGGGCACGGCCGAGCCGACCAGCGTGGACAGGTCCACGGACGGACCCAGCAGGGCGACGGCCGCCGCCGCGACCAGGCCGCCGCCGAGCGCGGCCGCCAGGGTCTGCGGCAGGGACTCCGCCAGGATCAGCGCCACGCCCTGCCGGGGCCGCAGCCCCATGGTCCGCAACCGGGCGAGGAGGGCGGCCCGCTCGGGAGCGGCCCGTACCAGGTTCAGGAGTACGGCGAGCAGCGCGAAGGCCGCCACCCCGGCGAGGGAACCCCAGAACAGCCCGGTCGCCGAGGCCTGGAGGGGGTCGGCGGCGAGGGCCGCGGCCCCCGCGGAGCCGGTGCGCACCATGTACGCGTCGGCCTGGCCCTTCGGGACGGTGGAGCCGAGCAGCGCGCGCAGCGGGCCCTCCTCGACCGAGCCGAGGGCGAACCAGTGGGTGGCCTGCGCCGTCCGCGGCAGGCGGGCGGCCGTCGGCCCGGCGGGGAGCACCACCACGTTCGCGGCGGCGCCGGCCAGCGCGGGCGTGCCGTCGATCACGCCGACGCCCCGCACCGGCAGGGTCTTGTCGTCGCTGAAGCGCAGTTCCCGGACACCGCCGCCGGTGATCCGCGCGGCCAGGCCCTTGCCGAACAGCGCGGGCAGCGGGGCGTCGGCGCCGCCCCCGCCGACCAGCAGGCCCGGCTCGAACCGCCCCCGGCCCACGGCCCGGGACAGTTCCGCGTACGTGACCGGGTCCGCGACGACCACCGTGACCTGGGTGGAGCCCTGCTGGGTGTCGAGGAGGAACCCCCAGTTGTCGACCCAGGCCGGGACGGAGGTCCGTACGCCGGGCAGCCCGGCGGCCGCCTTGCCGAACCCCTCCGGGACCGTGCCCAGCGGCGGCGCGGCGACCTGGGCGTCACCGCCGATCGCGGCCCGCGCCACCTGGTGGCGCGAGATGTCCACGGAGGCCAGGACGGTGGCCCCGAAGCCGCCCGTGGTCACGGCCAGCAGCAGCGCGATCAACGGCAGCACCGACGGCCGGGATCCGCCGCCGCCACCGCGGGCCGCACGGGCCAGGCCCAGGAACCCGATCAGTCCCCGGCCGCGTCCCGCCGCGTGCGACAGGACCCGTACCAGCACGGGCAGCAGCCGGGCCAGCAGCAGGCCCCCGCACAGGGCCAGCAGCAGCGGGGCGGCGACCAGCAGCGGGTCCAGGCCCGCCCCGGCGGGGGCGACCCCGCGGCGGCCGACCTCCGCCACCGCGGCCGCGGTGGCGGCGAGCACCAGCAGCTCGGCCACCAGCCGCCGGCGCGGAGCCCGCCCGCCGCGCCCCGACAGCAGTACGAAGGCCCGTACGGGGAAGGCCAGCAGCGCGAGCAGGGTGACGGCCCCGGCCGCGATCAGGGCAGGTCCCGGCCGGGGGACCGGCAGCAGTACGAAGGCCAGGGCGGTGGCGAGGGCGGCGGCGGGCAGCACGGTGACCGCGCCCTCCGCGAGGAGCCTGCGGACGATCCCGCGGCGCGAGGCGCCCCGTGCGCGCAACAGCAGCAGTTCGGCCGTACGGCGGTCCGCGCCGAGCCCCGCCGCCAGGCACAGCACCACCAGGGCCTCCCCGGCCAGTCCGGCGGGGCCGAGGGCGGCGAGCGGAGCGGCGGCCTGCCGGCGGGCCTGCGCCTGGGCGAACAGCCGCGGCAGTTCGGAGGTGACCTGGAGCTGCGCGCGGCCGGTGCTCTCCCGCAGGCCCGCCGCGGTGGGCCCGGCCAGGTACGAGGCCACGGCGGCGGAGGTGCCGGGCAGCCGGTCGGCGCGGACCGCGCCGGTGTCCAGGGGCAGCCGCCAGAAGTCCTGTACGGTGCCGCCCCATTCGCCGAGGCGCTCGACGCCCTCGGCCCCCACCAGGGCGGTGACCCACCAGCGGGGCGTCAGACAGGCCGCGGTGGGGCAGGGCAGGCCGTCCCAGTACACGTCCGCGGGATCGTCGGCGGCGTAGAGCCCCACGATCTCCGCGAGAAAGGGGGTCCCCACGGCGGACTGGGTCTTCAGGACCGTGCCGATCCGGGCGTCCAGCGTCTCGGCCGCGCTCTTCGCCAGGGCGACGGGCACCGGGGCGCCCGCGGTCGCGCCGCCGGGCCAGCGGCCCTCCACGATCCTGGCGTGGGAGGCGACCCGGGGCAGGTGCAGGAGGCTCAGCTTGGTGGGCGGCGGGGGATCGCCCGGCATCATCTTCAGCTCGGTGTTGGCCAAGGGCTGCGGGGTGACCGTGACCGTGCCGTGGACCGGGCCGGTCGCCGCCAGGTCGATGCCGGTCCCCCCGCCGGTCCGCGCGCGCAGGTCGGCCAGGACGGAGTCCAGCGACTGCGGGGTCCGCGGGCCGGGGAGGGTGCGGGCGCTGGCGTACAGGCTGGTCGGGCCCGGGCCCTGCTGCTCCAGGTAGGAGCGCACCGCGTCATCGGCACCCCGGTCCAGGGCCCGGGGCAGGGCGGCCGCCAGCAGTACGGCGACGAACGCCAGCGCCGCGGCGAGTCCCGCGGCCAGGGGCATCGCCCGGAGCCGCGTCCATACCCAGGCCGCACCGGACGCACCCCGCGGGGCGCGGGCGGGGGTGGCGGCGGCGCGACGGGGGGTGGGCGGGGTGCTCCGGTCGGGGGGCGGGGTGCCTTCCGGGCCGGGGGGCGGGGTGGTCACATCTCCTCCACGTACCGCAGCCGCGCGGCTGCGCCTCGGTTGGTCCGCCCGCCCCGGCCGCCGAGCACCGCCGACAGCAGGGGCACCGCCGCGACCGCGAGGGCCAGCAGCAGTGTCTGGGTGGTCGGCAGGCCCACCACGACTCCGGGCACCGGCCGCCGCGCGGCCGGTGTCAGGACCGTCAGCGGCACCACCAGGTGGACGATCGCCGCGCCCAGGCCCGCGCCCACGGCCGTTCCGAGGCCCACCAGCAGGCAGCCCTCGGCGGCGGCCGTCCCGGCGAGCCGGGGCCGCGAGGCGCCCAGGGCCGAGAGGATCGCGTGCTCCCGGGCCCGTTCCCGCCCCGAGGCCGCCGCCGAGGCGGCGAAGCCGATCGCGGCGAGCACCGCGCACGCCACCGCCAGGGCCGCCAGCGCGGCCTGCGGGCCCGCGCTCAGCGGGTCCTGGAGCAGCGCGTCGGCCACCTCCTCGCGCAGCACCGCCTTCTGCGAGCCGGCGCCCGCGCGCAGGGCGGCGGCGGCCCGTGCCGGTGACGGGTCGCCCGGGGAGGCGGCGGGCAGCCACCATTCGCCGGCGGTGGGCAGGGGCTGCGCGTCCTCGGCGGCGAGCCGGCGCGCGGCGGCGTTCAGGTCGACGGCCAGGGCGGTGTCACCGGCCACGGGCAGCGACCCGACGGCGGCGGTGACGCGTACCTGCACGGTGGTGACGCCGAGCCGGACGGAGACGTGGTCGCCCACGGAGGCCCCCATGGCGGCGAGGAACCCGCGGGTGGCGACCCCGCGGAGCTCGGCGGGGGGCCCGCCCGGGCTCAGCGAGATCTGCACGGGCGTTCCGGGCCGGCCCCGGTAGTGCAGCCGCAGCAGGTCCGGTCCGGCGGGCCGCAGGTCGGCGGCCGGTTCCCCCTTGGACACCTCGGGGGTACGCAGGTTCCAGTCGGGCGCGGTGGCCGCCACGTGCACCCCCGGTCCGTCCGGGGTCCCGCTCACCGAGACGCGGCGCACGGAGAGGTCCCCGGCGACGTCGGCCAGGGTGCTGGAATCGAACCAGGCCGGCTCGGCCCCGTAGGACATCGCCATGCCCACGACGCTCAGCGGCCCGGCGGCGGACCCCAGCGGGGATCCGGTCAGCGGGTCGAGCTGGACGGAGACGGTGCCGTCGCCGTTCTCCGGGAGGGCGGCGGCCGGGGTCCGGTACGTGAGCCCGAACCGGTCGCGCAGCAGCAGTGCGAGGGACGGCCGGCCGCTCGTCGCGGGGGCGGCCGGAGCGGTCACGGTCACGTCGAGGTCGATGCGCCGCGGGGTCGCGGGCAGGTCGATCCCGTCGCCGCCCGCCGTGCGTCCGGCGGCGGTGGCCGGTGGCAGGGCCAGCGGGGCGAACAGTGCGGCCATCGGCCGTCCGTCGCGCAGATCGGCCCGCAGCGGCAGCCGGTCGGCGGTGCGCGAGTCCAGCGCGAGCAGCCGGCCGGGCTTGCGGCCCGGCAGGGCCACCTCGTCGTGGATCACGGGGACGATCCGGTCGCCGCCGGGCAGGGCCGCGTACCGGCCCGCGCGGCCCATCGGAGCCAGGTCGCCGCCGGTGATCCGCAGTCCGCCGGCGGCGGCGAAGTCGGCCTGGTCCCGCTGGGAGGCGGACCAGGCGGTGTGCTGGCCGAGGGCGAGCACCCCGCTGGACACGGCGAGCACCAGCAGCAGGACCGGCCCGGTGGCCCGCTGCGGCCGGCGGGCCAGCTGCCAGCCGACCAGCGCCGGACCGAGCCCGCGGCCCCGGGCGGCGATCCGCCCGCCGAGCCGGGCGGCGAAGGGCAGCAGCCGCAGGACGAGCAGGGTGCCCGCGCACAGCGCCAGCGTCGGGGCCGCCACCAGGACGGGGTCGACGCCGAGTACCCCGCCGCCGGCCGGGGCGTCCCCTTCGCCACCGCTGTACCGGGAGAGCTGCCGGTAGGCCAGGACGGCGAGGGCCACCAGTGCCAGGTCGGCGCCGGAGCGGGCGAAGCCGGAGACCACGGCCCTGCGGCGGCCGCCGCGCCGCAGGGCGGCGGCCGTGGCCCCGCGCAGCACGGCGGGCAGCGTGGTCAGCAGGACGCATAACAGCGCGCAGACCGCCGCGGCCGGCCACAGCAGCCAGGAGCCGCCCGCGTCCAACGGCACCCGCGCCAGAGGTCCGTAACGGCCCGTCAGGCCCAGTAGGAGCGGGGCCAGCAGCGGGGCGAGCACGGCCGCGGGCAGCGCGAGGAACAGCGACTCGGCGGTGGACAGCAGGCCCAGGCGGCGGCGGGAGGCGCCGCGCGCGGTCAGCAGGACCCGCTCGGGCTCCTGACGTTCCCTCAGCAGGTGGGCCACCAGCAGCAGGGCGGCCGACGCCAGCACGGAGAGCTGGAGCGCGCCGACGAGCAGGGTGGAGCGGGCGACCCGCTGGCCGGACTGCAGGTCCGCGATGAAGGAGGCCAGGCCGCCGCTCACCGTCAGCCCCGAGGGGCGCGTGGTCTCGGCCTCGGCGGCCCGGCCGCGCACGGCCTCGACCGCGGAGCGCGGCGTACCGGTGAAGTCGGGGGTCAGCAGGGTGGCGCGGCTGTTCTGCGGCAGGCCGCCCGCGGTGAAGGCCGAGTCGTCGACGAGGAGCGGGCCGTAGGTGGTGAAGCTGCCGACCTGCACCTCGCGTCCGCCGAGCGGGTCGAGCCGCCAGTACGGGGCGTCCGGCTCGGCGGCCCGGTAGACGCCCGTGACGAGCACGTCCAGCGGGGCGCCGCCCAGGCGGTCCTCCAGCCGGACCTCGGCCGGCAGCCGCTCGGGGGTCAGGCCGAGGCGGGTCAGGGCCGCCGTGGGCAGGGCCACCGGCAGCCTGCCGGGGTTCTGGCCGACCGCCTCGGGCCAGTGGCCGGCGAGGAGGCGTACGCGGTCCCGGGACAGGGCGGCGAGCAGGGTGAGGTCGGCGTCCTTGCCGGGGGCCCGTTCGCCGGGCAGCCCGTACGAGCGGCTGCGCGCCACGCTCTCGGAGCCGGTCGGCACGGAGCCGAAGACCCGGTCCGCGAAGGCCCGCACGGCCGCGTCGTCGGCGGGACGCTGGGGCAGGGCGTGTTCGCCGGTGAGCACCAGGGCGGTGCGCGCCCGCTCCGGTCCGGTCAGGGCCCGGCGCATGCCCGCGTCGCCGACGCTCCGGGTGAACGCCAGCAGGGCGGTCAGCGCGGTGGTGGTGATGAGCACGGTGAGCACTACGGCGACGGCGAGCGGCCAGCGCCCGCGCAGCCGGCGCATGACGAAGCCGAGCATGTGCCTGTTCCTCCCCCGTCCGGACTTGAGGCCCCGGATAGCGGACGATGCTGTCAGATCCGATCAAGTATCGGAAGGTACTTGCGTGATGGATGTGACAGATGAGCAAATTCGGACGTGAGGGCGGGAGAGTGTCGGAAGCGCTCTCCGGGGCAGCGCCGCCGCCCGCCGATCCGAGGGGGAGCCCACCATGACCCAGCAGCAGGTCAGTGCCACCGCCGTCACACCCATGGTGGTGGTGCGCGACCTCCGGCGGAGCTTCGGGAGCGGGGCCCGCACCGTACACGCCCTGCGTGGCGTCTCGTTCGAGGTGCGGCGGGGTGAACTCACCGCGCTCAAAGGCAAGTCGGGATCCGGCAAGACCACCCTCATGAACCTGGTCGGCGGGCTCGACACCCCCACGGGCGGCACCGTCGAACTCGACGGCACCGATCTGACGGGCCTGGACGAGAGCGGCCGGCTCGCCCTGCGCCGGGACCGGATCGGCTTCGTGTTCCAGTCCTTCGGCCTGATCCCGGTGCTCACCGCCGCGGAGAACGTCGGCGTCCCCATGCGGATGCGGGGGGTCCCCGCGAAGCAGCGCGAGGAGCGCGTGCGCACCCTGCTGGCCCTGGTCGGGCTGGCCGAACACGCCGGACAGCGCCCCGGGGAGCTGTCCGGCGGTCAGCAGCAGCGCGTCGCGGTGGCCCGCGCGCTGGCCAATGAGCCCGCCCTGATCATCGCGGACGAGCCCACCGGCCAGCTGGACTCCGAGACGGGCCGCTCGATCATGCGGCTGCTGCGCGCGGTGGTGCGCAGCGAGGGGATCACCGCCCTGGTCGCCACCCACGATCCGGAGCTGATGGAACTCGCCGACCGGGTGGTGGAGTTGCGCGACGGCAGGATCGCCGAGGCGGCCGGCTGAGGGGCTCCGGGCGGTACGGCCCGGGTGGCGGGGGGAGCCGCCGGGCCAGGAGGGCGGCCAGCAGCAGCGGGGCCAGGGTGAGGAGCGTGAAGGTCACGGGCCCACCCGCTCCCGGTCGGCGGGGCGCGGGCGGACACGGGCGTCGAGGTCCAGCAGGAGCCGCAGGGACCGTGAGGTGGCGGACGTCTTCCAGGAGCGTCCGCTCCGGGGCCAGGCGTCCAGTACGTCGAGCAGGGCCGAATCGCAGAAGGTGACGAGGGCGGCGTCGAGGACGAGGCGCCGGGCGCCTGCGGAGGCGCCTTGGGCGAAGAGGTCGCGCAGGGGGGCGCAGGTGAGGACGTCGAACTCCCCGGCGAGGCCGACGGCGAGGACGCCGTCGCGGAGCGTGGCCCGTATGCGGGGCACCGGGTCGGGCGGGGCGTCGGCAGGGCCGGCCGCGGGCAGTATCGGGGCGCTTATCGCGTTTATGGGACTGTTCATGCCCATCCCAACGGTGTGCGCCCCGGCGGGGAAGCGGCGCCCGGGCGCACTTCACCCGCGTGGGGCGCCCGGCTGACCCGTTCCGGCGATCTTCATCACCCACGCGGTCCCTGCGGCCGGCGGGGCCCCTCCGGCGGCGGGGCCCCGGTGTCCCGCCGGGTCCGCGGCCCCCTCCGCACGGGTCAGGGCGGCGGCGGGAGCCGGTGGGCGAGGCGTTCCTCCGGGGTCGGCGGATGGAGCACCCGGGCCGCCGACAGGCGCAGCAGGGGGGCGGGGTCCGGGTCCGCCGGGGTCCACAGCCGGACGGTCCGGTCGCGGGAGGCCGTCGCGAGGCGGGTGCCGTCGGGGGACCAGCACAGGCCGTTGACCCAGTCGGCGTGCAGCCCCACGACGACGGCCGGTGCCGTCGGCGCCGCGGGGTCCCACAGCCGGACCGTGCGGTCCCGGGACACGGAGGCCAGCCGGGTCCCGTCCGGGGACCAGGCGATGTCCTGGACCCGGTCCTCATGACCCGTCAGGACCACGGGCCGCCCGCAGCCCGCCGGGTCCCACAGCCGCAGCGTGCGGTCGCGGGAACCCGTGGCGAGGCGCCGCCCGTCCGGGGACCAGGCCACCTCCCACACCTGGTCGGCGTGGCCCTCCAGCGTCGCGAGCCGCTCGCCGGTGTCCGGGTCCCAGAGGATCACGCCGCGGTCCGTCCCGCAGGTCGCCAGCCGCGTCCCGTCCGGCGACCAGTCGGCCCCGGTGACCCAGTCCCGGTGTCCGCGCAGCACCCGCAGCGGGGCCCCGCCCGCCGCGTCCCAGACCCGTACGAGCCCGTCGCGCGCGGCCGTCGCCACCCGGGTCCCGTCGGGGGACCAGCAGAGCGCCGACACCTCGGCGCCGTGCCCGTCCAGTTCCACCGCCGACGGTCCGCCGTCGCGCGGCCACAGCGCCACCGTGCCGTCCCGGCGGCCCACCCCGAGCCGGGTGCCGTCGGGCGACCAGGCCAGGCCCGCGCACTGCCCGAGGGGCAGCACCTCGGGCGGTCCGAACCCCGGGGCCCGCCAGACCCGTACGGTCCCGTCCTCGGAGGCGCTCGCCAGCCGGGTGCCGTCCGGTGACCAGGACGTCTGCCACACCGACTCGGCGTGCCCGCGCAGCACCGTCGGCGGCGCCCCCGTGTCCCACACGGCCAGCGTCCCGTCGTGCGAGGCCGTGGCCAGGCGCCGGCCGTCCGGGGCCCAGGAGAGCGCGTACAGCGCCTCGCGGTGCCCGGTGAGCCAGAGCGCCGCCCCCTCGGGGCCCGTGTCCGGGCGCAGGTCCCAGACGCGCACGTTGCGGTGCTGGTCACCGGCGGCGAGCCGGTTGCCGTCGGGGGAGAAGGCCAGGCAGTTGATCCCGTCCATGCTCTCGAACGTGCGGACCGCCGCCCCCGTGGCCGCGTCCCGGAGCACCACCGTCCGGTCCGTCGAGCCGGAGGCCAGCAGGGTGCCGTCCGGGGACCAGCACAGCGCCGTGACCCGGCTCCGGTGGGCGGTCCCGGCCGGGACCGGGCCGCCGGGGCCCGCCGACGGCCAGATCCGTACGACCCCGTCCTCGCCCGCGGCCGCGAGCCGGCCGCCGTCGGGGGACCAGGCCGCGCTCCACACCATGCCCGGCGGCGCCGGCCGGGTGCCGGCGGGGGTCAGCGCGGCCGGGTCCCACAGCCGGAGCACCCCGTCACCGGCCGCCGTCACCAGCCGACGGCCGTCCGGGGAGAAGGCCAGGGCCCCGTGCCCGCCCCCGTCCCCGTCCGCCCCGTGCCGCGCGGTCGCCGAGCGCCGCCAGGACGCCGTCTCCCACGAGCTCAGCCGCGCCCCGCGGGTGACGCACACCAGCAGGGTCCCGTCGGGCGACCAGACCACCGCACGGGGCCGGTCGCCCGGCACGTCGAGCACCGCCGAAGGCTCCCCGGCCAGGGCCCCCACCCCGGCACCCGCGGCCGCCTCCCACACGCGCAGCCGTCCGTCCCCCGAACAGGCCGCGAGCCGCGTCCCGTCCGGCGACCAGGCCGCGCCCGTCACCGCCGCCCCGAAACCCCCGCGCACCGACCGCAGCAGCGAGCCGTCGAGCGCGGTCCGCAGCGCCTGGAGGGCGCCTGGGGTGGGCGCCCACTCGGTGACCGCCGCGCGGGCGATCCCGATCGCGGTCTCCGGCTCCCGGCTCTCCAGCACCCGGGCCGCCACCGCGTCCGCGGTTCCGGCCCGCGCCGCGCCGTCCGCACGGGCGCTGCGGTCCACGTACTCCACGACGAGCGGCGACACCTCCAGCCCGGACGGGGCGCCGGTCTGCCCTGCCAGCCAGGACCGCGCGTCCGCCAGCCGCTCCCCGGTCAGCAGGAAGGCCTCGCCCCGCCCCGCGAACTCCCATTCCTGCGCCCAGCGTTCCCACGCCCCCCGCTGCCGCAGCCGTTCGACATGGGCCTCGACGGCCGCGTGGAGCGGCGGCCACCGGCGCAACAGCGCCTCGTGGGCCAGGTCGAGGACCCCGGCGTCGGAGGTCAGCAGCCGGCCGGCGACGAACGCGTCGGCGATCTCCCGCTCGGCGGGCGCCAGTTCGGCCCGCGCGACCCGTCTGCGGACCGGCTCCCCGCCCCGTACGGTGACCAGCCGCAGCAGCGTCCCCACCACCGGGTCGTCGCCGTGCGGGGCGCCGGGGCCCAGGAGTTCGGCGCGGATCCGGTCGGCCTGCCCGACGAGCGCGCCCGCGACCCCGCCGACCTCCCGGTAGAGGGCGTGGCCGATCACCGACCCGGGTCCGCCCGCGCGCCGGTACAGCTCCTGGAGGGTGTAGGCGAGCAGCGGCAGCGCGTCGCCGCCGCCGCAGTCGTCGACGATCCGGGGGACCAGCCCCGCCTCGAACTCCACCCCGGCGGCGGCCCCCGGGCGGGCCACCACCTCGTGCAGCGCCTCCCGGGGCAGGGTGCCGATCACCACCGGATCCCGTACCAGGGAAGCCAGGTGGCCCTCCAGGAACCCGGTCAGGAAGTCCGAGCGCAGCGTGCCCACCAGCCACAGCCGCGGGTCCCGCTCCAGGACCTCCCGTACCGCCTCCGCGAAGGCCGTGCGCTCCCCGGCGCCCGACAGCGTCAGCAGCTCCTCCAGCTGGTCCACCACCAGCACCCTCGGCCGCCCGTCCCGCGGCCCGCCGTCCACGGCCGCGCGCAGCGCGCCGACCGGATCGGTGCCGGGGGTGATGGCCGGGTACGCGCTCCAGCGCGTGCGGCGTCCCGTCAGCGCGGGCAGCAGCCCCGCCCGGACCAGCGAGGACTTGCCGGAACCGGAGGGCCCGACGACCGTCACGCACCGGTGCGCCCGCGCGGGGGCCGCCGGGTGCAGCCGGGCGACCAGCTCGGCGGTCTCCCGCTCCCGGCCGAAGAACACGGCCGCGTCCTCTTCCCCGAAGGCCTCCAGCCCGGGGTACGGGGGCTGTCCGGCGGTCCACCGGGCGGCCGGCGCGGGCGGCCGGCGCTCCAGCCAGCGCAGCCACAACTGCCCGCCGACCAGGGCCAGCAGGCCGATCCCGACCAGGGGTATCGACCACTGGCGGAGCAGCCGCAGCGGGAGCGGGACCTCACCCTCCACGTTGGTCGCGTAGTTCGTCGCGATTCCCAGCAGGGCGCCCACCAGCATGAGCAGCACGTCGAGCACCAGTGCGAGAGGCCGTCGTTGCATGGGTCGAAAACCTACCCGGTGCGCGACGGCGCCGGGATCGGCCGACGGCCCCCCGCCGGGCGTTCGGCCTCAGGGCATCGACTCCCGGATCACCGCGGGCGGGAGGGCCGGGTGGGCCGCCGCGGCCTCCACCACCTGCCAGTCCGGGTCGTCCAGCAGGCGGGGCAACTCCCTTGCGGGCAGCGCCGGATGGGCGGCGGCATGTCGGCGGGCCTTGACGTCGCCCAGGCAGCCGAGCAGTGCGGGACCCGTGGCGTTCGGGTGCCGGGCCACCGCCCGCAGCACCCCCAGCACCGGCGGGTCGTGGCGGACCAGCTCCTCCAGCAGGGCGCCCGGGGCGTCCGGGTTGGCGGCGATCTGCGCGAGGACCTGCACGCCGTGCCGCGCCGCCATCGCGCGCAGCCGGTCCTCGCCCAGGCCCGGGTGGGCGGCGACGGCCTTGGCCACCTTCGCGTCCGGGTCGGCGGCGAGGGCCTCGCGTACCGCGGGAGGCAGATCGCGCCGCCGGGCCACGTGCGCCCGTACGCCCGCGTCGGCCGAGGCCGCCAGACCGTCGACCTCGGCCTGCGTGGCGGCGGCGATCCGGGGCAGCGGGTCACGTCCGGCCCGCGCCCGGCCGACCGGCCCGGCCAGCAGGTCAAGTGGCAGGCGGGGGTGGCGGATCAGGCGGGCCAGGACCTCCGGGTCCCGGACGCGGGCGAGTGCGCGGATCACCGCCTCGTCGGTCCCCGGATTGCCGGCGAGGGCCCACAGGACCCCGGGCACCGGGTCGCGGGCGAGTCCCGCGTACACCGCCGGGGGCAGACCGGCCCGCGCGGCCACGGGCTCGCGCAGCAGCATCGAGGGGTCGTGGGCGAACCGGGCCACGTCCTCGGCCGGGGTCGAGGGGTTCGCGAGGGCGGCCCGCCGCGTCTCCTCGACGGTGGACCGGTGGGAGCCGTCGCAGGCGGCGCCCCCGCGGAGGTAGGGGGCGTACCAGAGCAGCTCCGGGTCGCTCTCGCAGACGCGGCACTCGGCGGCCGGGGGCAGTCCCTCGCCGGTGAGCAGTGCGGAGAGCAGGGCCGGGGGCACCGCCTCGTTGAGCGCGGTCATCATGCGCACCTCGGCGTGGGGATGCGCGGCCAGCAGGGCCGCCGTGGCCGGGTCCGGGGTCCCGTACGCCGCGAGGTCCGTCACCACGTCGAGCCGGGAGTCGGCGGCCAGCAGGGCGGCCACCTCCGGAGGCAGGCCGGGACAGGAGGCGAGCTTCCCGCGCCGGCCGGGGTCCGGGTCCGTGACGAGGAGCGCGGGCCAGTGCGCGAGGCCCAGGCCCTCGTCGAGCAGGGCGAGGGCGGCGTCCGGCAGGGCCCGCGGGTCGATGTCCTCGGCGCGCAGCAGCCCCCGGCGGACCGGGCCGACGGCCAGGACCCCGCTGCGGGCGGCCAGGGTCAGGGCCTGCTCGCGGCTCAGGTCCGCACGGTCGGCGAGGGCGGAGTCCATCCAGCCGCCGTCCTCGGTGTCCTCCCCGGCGGCGAAGGCGACCAGCCGGGCGACGTACGCGGGCGGCAGCGCCGGATTGGCGGCGAGCCCCTGCACGACGTGCCCCCTCACGGCCCCACCTGCGCACCGGAGCCGCAGGCACCCACCGGTCCGGCGCCCGAGGCCGCGACCGCTTCGGTGCCCGAGGCCGCCGCCGCTTCGCGCAGGGCGTCCCGCAGGGCGGCGGCGTCCGGGTCGAGGGGCGCGCGGCGCGGGGTCGCCACACCGATGTGGCGGGCCGGGCGCGGGGAGGCGAGGGGCACCGCGGCCGATCCGGCGGCCGGGGCCAGCGCGACGCGGGGGATCAGGGAGACGCCGACCCCCGCCCCGACCAGGGCCTGCGCGAAGAAGTAGTCGGTGGTCGACGCGGCGACGCGGGGTTCGAACCCGGCGCGGTCCGCGTACCGGCGCAGGAAGGCCTCCGTCTTCAGGCAGCCGAGCACCCACCGGTCGTCGCCCAGTTCCGCGGGCTCCAGCACCTCCCGCCGCGCCAGCCGGTGGCCGGGCGGCAGGACCGCGTACAGCGGGTCCTCCATCAGCGGCAGCCAGGCCGGACCGGCCGTCCCGGCGCCGCCGGCCGGCAGCGGCCCGTCGAAGTGGTAGGCCAGCGCGAGGTCCGCCGCCCCGGACCGCACCATGGCCAGCGAGACCTCCGGTTCGGCCTCCACCACCGTCAGTTCGACCTCGGGACGCGCGGCCACGAAGGTGGCGAGCGCCCGCGGCAGCAGGTGCCGGCCGCCGCTGGTGAAGGTGGCCACCGTCAGGCGGGCCCGGTCGGCGGCCAGCCGCTCGATCCGCGACCGGACGAGGTCCAGCTCGGCGGTGACCGTCTCGGCCGTCTCCACCAGCAGCCGTCCGGCCTCGGTGAGCTCGACCCCGCGCGTGCTGCGCCGCGCCACCGGGTGGCCGAGACCGCGCTCCAGGGCGGCGATGTGCTGGGAGACGGCCGACGGGGTCAGCCGCAGGGCGGTCGCCGCGCGGTTGAAGCTCCCGTGCTCGGCCACGGCGCGCAGGATGCGCAGCCGGTGCACGTCGATCAACAGATTTCCTTCATACGGGTTCAGCACCTGATCAGTTCCGCCGGGGACAGTACCGCGGCGGAGCCGACCGCATGAAAGAGATTCTGGTCATCGGCGGCAGCCGGTACTTCGGCAGGCACCTGGTCACCCTGCTCCGCGACGAGGGCCACGCGGTCACCGTCCTCAACCGTGGCTCCGCCGCCCCGCCGCCCCGCCGCCCCGCCGCCCCGCCGCCCGGCGTGGCCCACCTGGCCGCCGAGCGCGGCGGAGGGCGGGCGGGAGGCTTCGCCGTTCGCGGGCGTACGCGCTGGACAACGGCCGCGCCACCCGCCTCGGCTTCTCCTTCGCCCACACCCGCGACTGGCTCCCCGGGGCGATCGAGGAGGCGATCGGGGAGGCGGTCGAGGAGGCGGTCGGGGAGGCGGTCGGGGAGGCGACCGCGCCGCCCGTGCCCGCCCCCTGACGCCGTCTCAGCGCTCGCCGCTCCCGGGATGCCGTTCCAGGGGTGTGGCTACCGCCGAGTTGCTCACACTGAAGGTGACGCTTCCGGCCCGGTAGCGGTCGTCCGACCACTCGATCGGGCGACCCGAGCGAGTGGCCGAAGTGTGCCGCTGGCGCAGCAGCGGACCTCCCCGCCGGATCTCCAGCAGCCGGGCGTCCTCGCTGCCCGCCGGGAGCGCGTCGATGAGGTGCTCCCCGTAGTGGGCCACGATCCCGGAGTCCGCCGCGAGGCTGTCCATCACCGAGCGGCAGTCCTGCGGCAGCGCCTCCACGGCCGCCGCGACCCAGTCCGCGTAGGCGGTCCGCTCCACCATCGTCGGCTCGCCGTCGAGCGACCGCAGCCGCAGCACCGCCAGGATCTCCGTACCGGGCGGCAGGGCGAGCCGCTCCGCCTCCTCGGCGGTGGCGGGCCGCCGGGTACGGGACAGGAAGCGGCTGCGCACCTCGTGGCCGACCCCTTCGGCCCATTGTGCGAAGCTGTTCAACTCGCCGAAGCTGTGGCGCCGTTCGTGGCGCAGGACGATCCGGCGCGCGCCCTGGCTGGAGCCGATGAGCCCCTCGGCGGCGAGCGTGGCGACGGCCTGGCGGACGGTTCCGCGCGAGACCGACCAGCGGGCGGCGAGGTCGCTCTCCGAGGGCAGCCGGCCCCCCACCGGGTGGGTGCCGGACAGGATCGCCCGGCGCAATTCGTCGGCGATCTCCAGATACCGGGCCGTTCCCATACGTTCCCCCTCGTCGCGGTGCTCTCCGACCTCACGGTCTTGATCATCATCGATGAGCATCGAGGTGGATCTGTCACGACTCCTTTCGGTCATTCTCGTCTCTTCGTCGAGCCGTGCTCCGCGGTCCAGCCGCCGTTCACCGTCCGTACAGCGGGCACGGGCGAACTGGAGCCAACTTGTTCAGACAAGTGATCTGACAAGTGCAGCCCCCTTCGTCTCCGGGAGAGACCGTGCTCAGTTCCACCGCCCGTCGTGGCGCGGCCGTACTGCTCAGCGCCGCCGTCCTGACCACGCTCAGTGCGTGCGGCGCAGCGCCCGACCCGCAGCAGCCCGGCGGCGCCGCCTCCGGCGACGCCAAGGGCAAGACCCAGCCGGGCGCCGCGACCTCGGCGGCCGACCTCGGCGGCATGGAGGCCCTCGTGGCCGCCGCCGAGAAGGAGGGCCAGCTCAACGTGATCGCCCTGCCGCCGGACTGGGCGAACTACGGCGAGATGATCAAGGCCTTCCAGGCGAAGTACCCCAAGATCAAGGTCGGCAGCGAGAACCCGGACGCCACCAGCGCCGACGAGATCGCCGCGGTCAAGTCCCGCAAGGGCCAGAAGCGCGCCCCCGACGTCCTCGACCTCGGCATCGCCTTCGCCCGCAGCGGCGCCGCCGAGAACATCTTCGCCTCCTACAAGGTCACCGCCTGGGACAAGATCCCCGGCTCCCAGAAGGACGCCGACGCCCGCTGGTACAACGACTACGGCGGCTACGTCTCCATCGGCTGCGACGCCGCGAAGATCCCCAACTGCCCGCAGACCTTCGCCGACCTCCTCAAGCCCGAGTACAAGGGCAAGGTCGCCCTCAACGGCAACCCGACCAAGTCCGGCTCCGCCTTCGGCGGCGTCTACGCGGCCGCCCTCGCCAACAAGGGCTCCTTCGCCGACATCCAGCCCGGCATCGACTTCTTCGGACAGCTGCGCAAGAGCGGCAACTTCATCCCCGTGGAGTCCACCCCGGCCACCGTCGAGAAGGGCGAAACCCCCATCTCGATCGACTGGGACTACCTGAACGCCGGCTACGCCGAGCAGTTCAAGGGCAAGGGCGTCGACTGGAAGGTCTCCGTCCCCTCCGACGGCGTCTACGCCCAGTACTACTCCCAGGCCATCAACAAGGACGCCCCCAACCCGGCGGCCGCCCGCCTGTGGATGGAGTTCCTCTACAGCGCCGAGGGCCAGAACATCTGGCTGAAGGGCCACGCCCGCCCCGTGCTGCTCCCCGTGATGGCCGCCGACGGCACCGCCGACAAGGACGCCGTCACCAAGCTCCCGCAGGTCCAGGGCACCCCGAACTTCCCGGCCTCCACCGAGCTCGACAAGGCCAAGGCCACCCTCGCCGAGAAGTGGGACAAGGCCCTCAGCTGATGTCCGCACCCACCCCCACCTCCCCCACGACGGGGACCGCCGGCGGCACCACCCTCCGCCGCCGGCGGCGCGGCCCGCGCACCTGGCTCGCCGCCCTCCCCCTCATCGCCTTCACCGGGCTCTGCTTCGGCCTGCCGCTCGGCGCCATCGCCTTCGGCGCCGTCACCCGCACCGACCCGGTCACCGGCGCCACCGGCCTCACCGGAGAGCACCTCGCCCGCTCCCTCCAGGGCCCCTACCTAGACTCCCTCGTCGGCAGCGTCGAGCTCTCCGCCCTGACCGCACTCCTCGGCGGAGTCCTCGGCGTCCTGATCGCCCAAGCCCTGGTCACCTCCCGCTCCACCGCCCTGCGCTCCGCGGCCCTGACCGCCTCGGGCGTCCTCGCCAACTTCGGCGGGGTGCCGCTCGCCTTCGCGTTCATCGCCACCGCCGGGATCTCCGGGGTCGTCACCCAGCTCGCGGACCTCACCGACCTCGGCTGGGACCTGTACTCCTTCACCGGCCTCGCCGTGGTCTACCTCTACTTCCTCACGCCCCTGATGGTCCTGGTGATCGTGCCCGCCCTGGACGGGCTCCGCCCGCAGTGGCGCGAGGCCGCCCAGAACAACGGGGCCACCGGACGGCAGTTCTGGCGCCACGTCGGCCTGCCCGTGCTGGCACCCTCCCTGCTCGGCGGGTTCGTCCTGCTCTTCGGCACCGCCTTCGCCGCGCACGCCACGGCCGCGGCCCTCGTCGGCGGCTCCGTGCCGCTGGTCACGCTGAAGATCGCCGACGCCCTCTCCGGCAACGTCCTCACCGGCCAGGAGAACGTGGCGCTCGCCCTGGGCCTCGACATGATCCTGATCGCCGGCCTGGTCATGGCGGTCTACCTGCCCCTCCAGCGACGGAGCGCCCGATGGCTGCGATGACCCCGACCGCCCCCCGGGCGGACAGCGCCGAAGCGGCCACCGGTGCCGCCCCCGCCCGGGCCCGCCGACCGCGGCCCCGCGTCTGGCGCGGAGCCGTGCTCGCCCTCGCGGGCGCCTACTTCCTGCTCCCGCTCGCCGCCTCCTTCGTCTTCACCGTGCACGTGCCCGGCCAGGGCCTCACCTTCGAGGCCTACACCGAACTGCTCGGCGCCGAGGGCTTCACGCGGAGCCTGTTCCTCTCGCTCGGCCTGGCCGCCGCCACCATCGCGCTGTCCCTGCTCCTGGCGGTGCCCGCACTGGTCGCCGTACGGATCGGCTCGCCCAGGCTGCGCCCCGTGGTGGAGGTGATGTGCATGCTGCCCCTGGTCGTGCCGCCCATCGCCCTGGTCACCGGTATCACCACGGTGCTGCGCTGGGGGCCCGAGTACCTCTCGCGGACCCCGCTGTACCAGACCTTCCTCGCCGTCCAGAACCCGGACTTCCCCGTCGTCCTGGTCCTCGCGTACACGGTGCTCGCACTGCCCTTCGTGTACCGCTCCCTCGACGCGGGCCTGCGCGCCGTCGACGTCCCCACCCTGGTCGAGGCCGCCCGCAGCTGCGGAGCGAGCTGGCCGCACGTGGTCCTGCGCGTCCTGCTGCCCAACCTGCGGGCCTCCCTCGCCGGAGCGGCCTTCCTCACCCTGGCCCTGGTCCTCGGCGAGTTCACCATCGCCTCGCTCCTCGGCTTCCAGCCCTTCGCCGTGTGGATCGTCTCCATCTCCGGCGCCCAGGCCCGGATGTCGGTGGCCGTCTCCATCCTCAGCCTCCTCATCACCTGGCTGCTGCTGCTCGTCCTCTCGCGGGCCGGCACGAACCCCACTACGGTCTCCGCCGAACCCGCCACCTCCCGCAAGGAGTCCTGACCCCCATGTCCACGACCCTCACCGCGCCACGGAAGCCGGCCGGCCCCGCCGCCCCGGCGGGCGCCCGCGTCGAATTCCGCGGCCTGCGCCGGGCGTTCGGCTCCACCGTCGCCCTGGACGGCCTCGACCTCACCGTCGAGCCCGGCGAACTCCTCGCCCTGCTCGGCCCCTCGGGCTGCGGCAAGACCACCGCGCTGCGCGTCCTCGCGGGTTTCGAGACGCCCGACGCCGGTGAGGTGCTCGTCGACGGCGAGGACATCACCCGGGTCCCGGCCAACCGCCGCGACGCGGGCATGGTCTTCCAGTCGTACAGCCTCTTCCCCAACCTCAGCGCCCGCGACAACGTGGCCTTCGGCCTGCGCGTGCGCAAGGTGCCCGCCGCGCAGCGCCGCGAACGCGCCGCCGAACTCCTCGACCTGGTGGGCCTGCCCGACCACGGCGACCGCTACCCGCACCAGATGTCCGGCGGCCAGCAGCAGCGCGTCGCCCTGGCCCGCGCCCTCGCCCTGCGCCCCCGCGTGCTCCTCCTGGACGAGCCGCTCTCCGCCCTGGACGCCAAGGTACGGGCCAACCTGCGCGAGGAGATCCGCCGCCTGCAGCTCGACCTCGGCATCACCACCGTGTTCGTCACCCACGACCAGGAGGAGGCCCTGTCCATGGCCGACCGGGTCGCCGTGCTGAACGCGGGCCGGCTGGAGCAGTGCGCCGCCCCCGCCGAGCTGTACGAACGCCCCGCGACCCCCTTCGTCGCCGAGTTCGTCGGCACCATGAACCGGCTCCCCGGCCGCCTCACCGACACCGGCCTCGTGGAGGTCGCCGGAACCCGGCTGCCCGTCGACGGCCCCGTCCCGGCCACCCCGGACGTGGAGGTGCTGGTCCGCCCCGAGAACCTCACCGTGACCGCCGACCCCGAGGGCGGCGCCACCGTCACGTCCGCCTCCTTCTTCGGCGCCGTCACCCGCCTCCACCTCGACCTCGCCGACGGCACCCGGGTCAAGGCCGACCTGCCGTCGCGCGACGCCGGGGACCTGGCCCCGGGCGCGCGGGCCGTCGTCGGACCGGCCGAACGGCCCGTGCTCGTCGTGGCGAGGACCGCGTGAACGCACCCGCCGCCGTGCTCTTCGACATGGACGGCACCCTCGTCGACACCGAGGTGCTGTGGTGGGAGACCACCGAGCGGACCGCCGAGCGGCTCGGACACCGCCTCGGCCCCGCCGACGCCCCCGAGGTCGTCGGCCGCGCCGTCCCGGACACCGCCGCCCACCTCGTACGGGTGGCGGGGCGCGGGGAGCCGGCCGAGGTGGCCGCCGAACTCACCGAGGGCTTCTTCCGCCGCGTCTGCGCCGGGGCGCCCCTGCGCCCCGGCGCCCAGCGGCTGCTGACCGCCCTGGAGGCCGAGGGGATCCCCTTCGCGCTGGTGAGCGCCTCGCCGCGGGTGGTCGTGGACCAGGTGGTCGGGGGCGCGCTCGCCCACGTCCCGTTCGCCTTCACGCTCTCCGCCGACGACACCGTACGGACCAAGCCGCACCCCGAGCCCTACCGCGCCGCCGCCGCCCGCCTGGGCCTCGCGCCCGAGCGCTGCGTGGCCGTGGAGGACTCCCCGGACGGCGCTGCCTCCGCCGAGGCCGCGGGCTGCGCGCTGCTGGTGGTGCCCTCGCTGCTGGACGTACCGCGCTCGGCCGCGCGCACCTTCGCCGCCTCCCTGGAGGAGGTCACCCCCGAGCTCCTGCGCGCCATGACCGGCGCCGGGCCCGCGGCTCAGGCCGACAGGACGAGCAGCTCCAGGATGCCCTCGGCGTAGGCCCCGGAGACCGACCCCGGTCCGGTCTCCAGCACGCCGACCAGCAGCGGCAGGCCGGTCCGTACGTGGGCCGCGACCTGCCCGTACAGGCCCGCCCCGTAACCGTCCCCGTCGTCCTCGGCGCTCAGCAGGGACAGCAGGGTCCACAGCAACGCCTCGCGGGTCGTCAGCCGGGGCGGGCCGGCCGACCACACGGCCATCAGCACCGCACAGGCGGCCGGCGCCGGGGGCCACAGCCGGGTCCCGGTGAACACGTGCCCCTGCAACGCGTGGTACGCCGCCGGATGTCCCTCGGCCGCGTCCCACAGGGCGTCCTCCAGGTGCTCCGCCGAGCGGCCGCAGCCGCAGGTGACGGACGCCCAGTCCTGCCGTGCGAGCTCGGCCCGCACACCGTCCGGCACCAGCGGGCTGCTGCGCGGCTTGTCCTTCCCTCTCATGAGGCTCCTTTCACGAGGCCCCAGTATGGGAGGGAGCGGGGACCGGGTCGAGCGGGGCCGCCGCCGCTCCCGCCCGCATGGCAGTCTGGGGCCCGTGAACGAGGCACCGCAGGCAGCAGACGCACCCCGGGAACCGCAGGAACCGCGGACGCCCCGCCGGACCTCCGGCCGGACGCCCCTCTACCTGGAGGTCGCCGAGGACCTGCGCGGGGCCATCACCGCCGGTGCGTACGGATCCGGGGCCCGGCTCCCCGCCGAGGACGAACTCGCCCGCCGCTACGCCGTCTCCCGGGGCACCGTACGCCAGGCCCTCGCCGCACTGCGCACCGACGGGCTGATCACCTCCCGGCGCGGCATCCGCCGCGTGGTGCTCGGCGGGCCGGGGGAGGAGAACGCCGCCACCGAGCTGCGGAGCTTCACCCGCTGGGCGCGCTCGCTGGGGCAGGAGCCGGGCGGCCGGACCGTGTCCGTGGACCCGGGCACGGCGGACGGGGAGGAGGCGGAGCAGCTGCGGATCGCCGCGGGCGACCCGGTGTACCGGGTGCTGCGGCTGCGCACCCTGGCGGGGGAGCCGGTGATGGTGGAGCGGACGACCTACCCCCGGGCGGTCGGCGCCCTGGTGGCGGGGATGCCGCCGGACACCGTCTCGTACTCGGAGCAGCTCGCCCGGCACGGGGTCCTGTTCACCGACGCCCACCACACCATCGACATCGCGCCCGCCGACGCCGACGACGCGCGGCTGCTGGGCTGCCGGGCCGGTGAGGCGCTGCTGCGGGAGCGGCGGCGCTCCACCGACCCGGCCGGCACCCCGGTCGAGTGGTCGCAGGACCGGTACCTGCCCGGGACGGTGGCCTTCACGGCGCATTCGACGGCGGCCAGCGCCCTGGGGCGCCGGCTGCGGCCCTGAGCCCGCCCTCAGCCCCGGGTGAGCAGCAGCCCCGCCAGCAGCGGCCGGAAGTGCGCGAAGTCCGGGGTCACCCCCTGCGGGTCCTTGGCCTGCTCGTCCCACCGGCGCACGGCGACCGCGTCGGCGGCCCCGGGCAGTGCCTCGAAGGCCCGGGCCTGCCGCGGGGTCATCGGCCCGCCCTGTACGCGCAGGGTGTGCACCGAGGCCTCGGAGAGCAGGCCGAGGTATCTGGGCTCGGCCGTGCACAGGTACCGCTTGGCGGCCACGTGCAGCCGGACCGGCTCGGTCACCTCCGGCCCGAACCAGCGGGCCAGCCAGTCGGCCCCGGTGTGGCTGTGCCGGTTGTCCAGGCCCTCCTCCATCAGGTCGCGGCCGGTCACCGTCCCGTGGAAGTGGCCGATGTCGTGCAGCAGCGCGGCCGCCACCAAGTGGGCGGGGGCCCCGGCCGCCTCGGCGAGGGCGCCGGCCTGGAGCATGTGCTCGGCCTGGGTGACCTCCTCCCCGAAGTACTCGGCGGCGCCCTCGCCCGCGAAGAGCGCGGCGAGCAGAGCGAGCGGATCCCCGTCCGGGGTGGGGGACGCGGCGTTCACGCGGCGGCTCCTTCACGGCGCAGCACGGCCAGGGTGGAACCCAGCCCGTCGAGGTCGGCGTACGCCCCCTGGAGGTGCCGGCGGCCGCTTTCGGCGAAGGCCGTACGGGCGTGCAGCAGGCGGGTGTTGTCGAAGACGAGGCAGTCCCCGGGTGTGAGGCGGAAGTCCAGGCGCAGTCCGGGGCGCAGCAGCAGCTCGCCGAAGAGCCGGTAGGCGGCGTAGAACTCCTCCAGGACCCGGGCGCTGCCGTGGAGGGTGCCCAGGGAACGGTTGTTGTACCGGATCTCGCGGATCCGCCCGAGCGGGTCCACGTCGATCAGGGGCCGCTGCGCGCGCAGTTCGGTGCGGGCGTCGCCGAAGGCGAACTCCACCGGCACCCGGGTCAGCACGTCGAAGGCCTGCGGAGCCTCCCGGCGCAGCAGCGCGGCCGCGTGGAAGCCGTCCACCAGCCCGGAGTCCCCGCCGGACGCCTCGTTGCGCAGGCAGTGCAGCAGTTGCACCGTCGGCACCGGGTCCCGGTAGGGGTTGTCGGTGTGCGGGTCGATCGGCGCCCCGGTGAAGGCCAGGTTGTTCGGGTCGGCCTCGACGCGGACCTCGAAGAGCTCGCCGTAGTTCGTCCGGCGCACGAAACCGAAGGTCTCCGCGACGTCGAGCACCATCCGGTCCCGGCGGGGCACGTCCCTCAGCAGGACGAAGCCCAGCCGCCGTACGCTCTCCAGCGCCCCGATCCGTACCGCACGGTCGCCGGTCTAGGCGTCCCACGAGGCCCCGGGCAGGCGTCCGGTGAGGTCGGCGGCGGCCCACAGCTCCTTGTCGTCCTCGGTCCGGCCGTCGCCGCGGGGCCGGTGCGGGCCGCCGGGGCAGTGGGCGGCGAGCCAGGCGGCCGGGTAGCGCGAGCGGTGTCCGTCGGGCTCCCACACCACCTCCCACACCGGCCCGTCGTCGCCCGGCAGCTCGCGCGCGGAGCCGACGGCGGGCCGGTCCGGCAGATCGGTGATCCGCAACAGCTTCTGACCGGTGCGCGGGTCGCGGCAGTCGCCGCAGGGGCAGTTGTCGCGCAGCCAGGGCGCGGGCGACTCGCTGATCGCCGTCGAGGACATCGGGGCTCCTGTGTGGTCGAAAGTTGTATGTACAACTCCGGGTGGCTGTCGGGCATGCTGGCAGCCCCCGATGACCGAGAGGTGGCGCCGAGGTGGCCGGAAAGGACCGGAACCGGACCGCGAGCAGCTTCGTCTGAGACCCGTGTGGATGAAGCGAAGAATCCCGGCCCTGCTGCTCGCCCTGCTCACCGTCCTGGCGGGATCCCTGATCAGCCCCGCCTGGGCCTGCGGCTGCGGGGCGATGGTCCCCGACGAGGCGTCCCGGATCGGGGTGGACCGGGAGGCCTCGGTGGTGCGCTGGGACGGCCGCAGCGAGGAGATCGTGATGCGGTTCACCGTCGGCGGTGACGCCCGCCGCGCCGCCTGGATCATGCCGGTCCCCGGCCGGGCCACCGTGGGCCTCGGCGACGCCGGGCTCTTCCCCGCGCTCACCGAACTCACCCGGCCCGTGCACCGCACCCGAACGTACTTCTGGCCGCGCGACACCGACTGGCCCTTCGCCGACGACCGGGACCGCCTCGTCGGCGCCGCCCCGCCCGGCGCCGCCCCCTCGGTCGGTGTGGTCGGCCGCGAGCGGCTCGGCGACTTCGACGTCGCCCGGCTCACCGCCACCGACCCGGACGCCCTGCGCACCTGGCTGGAGAGCAACGGGTTCAAGCTGCCAGACCGGCTCGCGGCGGAACTGAAGCCGTACGTCGACCAGAAGTGGGAGTACGTGGCCGTCCGCCTCGCCCCCCGCGACCAGGGTCGGCCCCTGAGCGGCGAACTGGACCCGCTGCGGATCCGCTTCGACAGCACCCGCCTCGTCTACCCGATGCGGCTGTCCCGGCTGGCCCGCACCCCGCAGTCCCTCGGCCTGTTCGTACTGGCCGGCCACCGGATGGAGCCCGCCTCCGCGATCGGCGGGGCCGCCCCGGAGGTGACCTTCGCCGGACGGATCACCCCGACGGGCCCGCTGGCCGCGCTCACGGGCGGGAAACCGGTGTTCCTGACCGCGATCGACCAGAGGTTCCCGGACCCGTCCCGCATCGACGGGGACCACGAACTGCGCGCCACCGCCGAGGACACCCCCTACCAGCGGGCCGTCTACCGCTACGAGGTCCTCACCGTGGGCGGCGTCCCGGTCTGGCTGCTCACGGTGGCCGGCGCCCTCCTGACGGTGGCCGCGGGCACGGCGCTCCTGATCCGGCACCGCCACCGCCACCGCCGCCGGGCCGGGTCCGCCTGACGCCCGCGGGGCTCACTGCTGCGGCAGGATCACCGTCACCCCGGACCCGGGCGCCGAGCCCATCGCGGCGAGCGCGGCCGGGGCGCCGGACAGCGGGAGGGAGCGGGTCACCAGCAGGTCCGGGCGCAGCGCCCCCGAGCGGACCAGTTCCAGCATCGGCGGATAGGCGTGGGCGGCCATCCCGTGACTTCCCAGCAGCTCCAGCTCCCAGCCGATGACCCGGTCCATCGGCAGCGCCGCCGGGCCGGACTCCGCCGGGAGCAGCCCGACCTGGACGTGCCGCCCGCGCCGGCGCAGCCCGGCCACCGACGCGGAGGCCGTGGCGGGGGAGCCGAGGGCGTCCAGCGAGAGGTGCGCGCCGCCGCCGGTGAGCTCCCGTACCTCCCCGGCCGCGCCCCCGGGCCCGGCGGCCCGGGGGTCGAGGGCGTGGGCGGCGCCGAAGGAGAGGGCCAGTTCCCGCGCGGCGGGGGCGGTGTCGACGGCGACGACCCGGGCGCCGGCGGCCGCCGCGATCATCACGGCGGACAGCCCGACCCCGCCGCAGCCGTGGACGGCGACCCATTCGCCCGCCGCCACCCGGCCCCGCGCGACCACCGCCCGGAACGCGGTGGCGAACCGGCAGCCCAGGGCGGCGGCCGTGGCGTACGAGAGTTCCGCGGGCACCGCCACCAGGTTCACGTCGGCGTGGTCCAGGGCCACGTACTCCGCGAAGGAACCCCAGTGCGTGAACCCGGGCTGCGTCTGGCGGGCGCACACCTGGTGCTCGCCGGCCGCGCAGTCGGCGCAGGTGCCGCAGGCGCACACGAAGGGGACGGTCACCCGGTCGCCGGGCCGCCAGGCGGACACCCCGGAGCCCACCGCCTCGACGACCCCGGCCAGTTCGTGCCCGGGGACGTGCGGGAGGGTGATGCCGGGGTCGTGGCCCATCCAGCCGTGCCAGTCGCTGCGGCACAGTCCCGTCGCCTCGACGCGCACCACGACCCCGCCCGGCGCCGGGGCCGGATCCGGTACCTCCCGGACCTCGGCCGGTTCCCCGTACCGTTCGAACACCACCGCGCGCATGGGACGTCCTTCCGTAGACCGGCCCTCACGCTACGCCCGCCGCCGCCCCGGGGTCAGGGTGCGGCCCGGCGCAGGGCCAGGGCGGCGAGTGCCTCGGGGGCGCCGGCCTGGCCCCGGATGCCGGGGAAGGCGTTGACGTCCACGATGAGCGGGGCGCCGCCGCCGGTGTCGATGACGTCCACGCCGTAGACGTCCAGCGCGAACACCTCGCCCACCCGCAGGGCCAGGCCGGCCCAGCCGTCGGGGAGGCGCTCCAGGCTGCGGGCCGGTTCCTTGGCGCCCGAGGCCAGTTCGGAACGGCGCAGGCCCGCGAAGACCCGGTCCCCGATCACCCACAGTTTGTGGTCCCAGCCGTCGTTGGGCGCGAACGCCTGCACCACGACCGGCTCCTCGCTCCAGTCGTCCAGCAACTCCGGCAGCCGCGCGGGACCGTCGAGGCGGGCGACCAGGTCGTGCTTGTGGCTGTGCCGGCTCTTGACCACCATCGGCCACGGCAGCCCCGCCGCGGTCTCCAGCCGCGCCGCCGCGGCGAAGGTGCGGGTGGGGGCGAAGGGCAGCCCGGCCCGCAGGGCGAGCGCGGCCATGCCGGTACGGTCCTGGCAGGCCTCGGTGGCGGCGGCCGAGTTCAGCACCGGCGCCCCGCCGCGCTCCAGTTCCCGGGCCAGGGCCAGCGCGGACGGGGTGCGCGCCTTCAGCAGGTAGACGTCGGCGGCCGCGCCGGCCGCACCAGCGGCCCCGGCGGCGGGGTCCAGCACCTGGACCGTGTGCCCGCCGGGGGCGAGCGCCGCGACGGCGGCCGCCAGCAGCGGGTGCCCGGCGTCCGGGGTGATCAGGCCGATCCTCACGCGCCGTCCCCCGCCCCCGCGGCCACCTGGAGCGGGATCGTCACGGGCAGGACGAACGGGGCGGCGGGCGGCCGCTCGCGCCCGCCGCCCGCGCGGGCCAGCGCCAGTACGGCACGGGCCACCCGGGCCGCGGCGTCCGGGACCTGGCGGAAGCTCGGGAAGTCGTTCACGTCGACCACCACGGGCCCGTCGGGACCCAGCAGGACGTCCACCCCGTACAGGTCCAGCCCGTACACCTCGCCCACCCGGGCGGCGATCCGGGCCACCTCGGCCGGCAGCGGCACCTGCCGCTCGCGCACCGCGGCGTCCGGGTGCAGGGGGGAGCAGCGCTCGGTGGCGAAGAGTTCGCCGTCCACGCAGTACACCTTGATGTCGGTGCCCGCGTTGGGGACGTAGGGCTGCGCGATGAGCATGGCCTCGCCCGCGAGTTCCGGCAGGAGCGCGGCGAGCCGGTCCGGCGAGGCCAGCAGGTGCACTCCCCGCCCGGAGCTGCCGTCGGCGGGCTTCACGACGAGCGGATACGCGCTGTCGGGTATCTCCGCGAGGAGTTCGGGCCGGGCGACGGCGTAGGTCTGCGGCTGGGGCAGGCCCCGGGCGCTGCCGATGGCGGCGGCCAGCGCCTTGTCCCGTACCCCGCGGATGGCGCGCGCGTCGTTGACCGTCGTCATGCCGGCGGCGGCCGCCGCTTCGAGCAGGGTGAGCCCCGGTCCGCCGGACACGGTCTTCAGCACCCAGGCGTCGTGGGCGCCCGAGCGCACGACCTCGTCCATGTGCAGCAGGGAGCCTCCCGGACGGACCACGTCCACCCGGTGTCCCCACGCGGTCAGTTGCCGGATCACCTCGTTCGGCATGCCGTCACGGCGGTAGTGCTCTTCCACCAGGAAGCAGAGCCTCATGACCTTCCCCATATTCCCCGGACGCCCCTCCGCCGATCCCGTCCGGCGAGCTGTGACGTCACAGGATGCCATGGCATAGCCCCGAAACCGCTCCAGATACAGCCTTAGTGGGCGCTACAGAGCGTGATATTCGACAAGAGCTTTCCTAAACGATCAGCAATCCTCTTATAGTTGTGCCTCGTTGCCACAGGAACCCTCTCTTCCATTTACGCCCGGTTTGAGGCTTTGACTAATGACGGCGTCGCCCTCCCCCCTTCGCCCCTCCGCGCTCGCGCTGCTCGTCACCGCGGCGGCCACGGGCACCTTCTCCATGGCGGCGGTGGCCGCGGCCCCCTCGTCCATCCGCGTCCCCCTCGGCTGGTTCGCGGCCTCCGGATCGCTGCTCCTCGCCGTGGCCGCCTGCGCCGTCACCTGGTGGGCGCGCAACGCCCGGCAGCTGCGCGCCCAGGTCTCGGCGCTCACCGCCGACGTCGCCGTCCGTGAGGCGCACATCGCCCGGCTCACCGCCGACGCGGCCCGCGAGACGGCGGCCCACACGGCCGAGCGGAGCCGTCTCGTCGCGGGGCACACCGCCGAGATGGACCACCTGAGCACCGCCCGCGCCGCCGAACTGGACCGGGTGACGCAGGCCCACGCCGCCGAGCTCGACAGCCTCGACGCAGCGCACCGGGCCGGCCGCGAACAGCTCGCCGAGGAACTGCGCCTGGCCCGGTCCGGACGGGCCGCCGCCATGGCCGCCGCCGCCAACGCGGCCGGCCGCATGCAGGCGCTCGCCACCGGCATGCTGGCCGACCTGCGCGAGATGGAGCACAAGCACGCCGACGAGGAAGTCCTCGGCGACCTCCTGCACCTCGACCACCGCACCGCCCAGGCGGGCCGCCTCGCCGACTCCATCGCCGTCCTCACCGGGGCCCGCTCGGGCCGCCGCTGGGCCCGGCCGATCGTCATGGAATCGATCCTGCGCGGCGCGATGGGACGCATCGGCGGCTACCAGCGCGTCCGCCTGCACTCCACCAGCGAGGCGGCCGTCGCCGGACACGCCGCCGAAGGCGTCATGCACGCCCTCGCGGAACTCCTCGACAACGCGGCGAACTTCTCGCCGCCCACCGCCGAGGTCCACGTCTACGTGGAGGAGGTGCCGGCCGGGATCATCATCACCGTCGAGGACAGCGGCCTCGTCATGAGCGAGGTCCAGCTGAGCCGCGCCGAACAGGCCGTCACCGCCGAGTCCCTGGACCTGGCCGGGCTCTCCGGCACCCGCCTCGGCCTCGCCGTCGTCGGCCGTCTCGCCCGCAAGCACGGGCTCACCGTCTCCTTCCGGCCCTCCGCGCGCGGCGGCACCGGCGCGCTGATGATGCTCCCGCAGGAGCTGATCAGCCGCGCCCCGGCCGAACCCGTCCCCGCCCCGCCGCTGATCGCCGCCCCCGAGCCCGCCCCGCGCACCGTCACGGTGCCCGCCCCGCGCGCCGCCACCGTGCCCGCGCCGGCGCCCGCCGCGGAGGCCGAGCCGGTCCACGACAGCGCGGACACCACCCACGACTCCGAAACCACCGGCACGACCCCGGTGCTCGGCGAGAGCGGACTGCCCCAGCGGCGGCGCGGCCGGACCCTGGCCGCCGCCCACCCCGAAGGACCCGACGCCGCCGCAGCGGCGGCCCGTACCCCGGCCGCCCCCGGCAGCGCCTCCCAGTCCGCCGCCCGCTTCGGCAGCTTCCGCCAGGCCGTGCGCGGCACCTCGGCGCAGCAGCCCTCGACCCCCACGCACCCGGAAGGCAACACGCAATGACCGGCTCCACCACCGACGAGACGCTCAGCTGGCTCCTGGAGGGACTCCTGGAGCGCACCCCCGGCGCCCGGCACGCCCTCGTGCTCTCCCGCGACGGCCTCAAGCTGTGCCGCACCCCCGAGCTCTCCGTCGACCAGGCCGACCAGCTCGCGGCGATCTCCGCGGGCATCCAGAGCCTGTCCCACGGGGCGTCCATCGAGTTCGGTGACGGCACCGGCGGGGTCCGTTCCGCCATGGCCGAGTTCTACGGCGGCATCCTCTTCATCGTCGAGGCCGGCGAGGGCGCGCACCTCGCCCTCGTCGCCGCCGACGACGCCGACGCGGGCCTCGTCGGCCACAACATGTCCGAACTGGTGGAGCAGCTGAGCGAGCATCTGATCGCCAGGCCCCGGGGATGAGCCGCGGCAGGCCGGGCCGGGACGACTCCCCGGACCGGCTCTACACCCTCACCGGCGGCCGCAGCAGCTCCGGTTCCGACGCGTTCGACCTGGTCACCCTGATCGTCGCCGAGTGCGACCCGGTGCCCGGCATGCAGTCCGAGCACGCCGCGATCCTGCGGATGTCCCGCTTCCCGACGGCGGTCGTCGAGATCGCGGCCGAGCTGGGGCTGCCGGTGTCGATCGTCCGGATCCTGCTCGCCGACCTCCACGGCACCGGCCGCATCAGCGCGAGGCACCCCCGCGCCACGACGTACCGCCTTCCCGACCTCGACATCCTGGAGCAGGTGCTCGTTGGACTCCGCAACCTCTGACCGGGGCGAGCCCCGGCAGGCCCTCAGCAGCACCGCCGACAACGGTCTGAAGATCGTCATCGTGGGCGGGTTCGGCGTCGGCAAGACCACCATGGTCCGCTCCGTCAGCGAGATCCGCCCGCTGAACACCGAGGAGACGATGACGAAGGCCGGTGAGGCCGTCGACGACACCGAAGGCATCACCGCCAAGACCGCCACCACGGTCGCCTTCGACTTCGGCCGCATCACCCTCGACGCCCACAACGTGCTCTACCTCTTCGGCGCCCCGGGCCAGGAGCGGTTCTGGTTCCTGTGGGACCGGCTGTTCTCCGGCACCCTCGGCGCGGTCGTCCTCGTCGACACCCGCCGCCTCGCGGACTCCTGGTACGCCATCGACCGCCTCGAACACCACGGCACGCCCTTCGTCGTGGCCTGCAACGACTTCGGCGGCCCCGCCCACACCCCGGAGCAGGTCCGCGGCGCCCTCGACCTGCCGCCCGAGGTGCCGCTGCTGTTCTGCGACGCCCGCTCCCGCGCCTCCAGCAAGCAGGTGCTGATCTCCCTCGTCGAACACCTCCAGCACCTCCAGCGCGCACGACACCCCCAGCCGGCCCTCCAGCCCCCGATCCCGGAGCCCACCCCGTGACCACCCCCGAGCCCCAGCCCGTCTACCTCGGCGGCCCCCGCTTCCAGACCGACCCCGCCGAGCTGTACCGGGAGATGCGCCGCGACCACGGTGCCGTCGCCCCGGTCGTCCTCGACGGCGACGTCCCGGCCTGGCTGGTCCTCGGCTACCGCGAACTCCACCAGGTCACCAGCGATCCCCAGCTGTTCTCGCGCGACTCCGACCTGTGGAACCAGTGGGACCGCATCCCCGCCGACTGGCCCCTGCTCCCGATGATCGGCCGCAAGCAGCCGTCCATCCTCTACACCGTGGGCGAACGCCACCGCGAGCGCGCCGCCGTCATCTCCGCCGCCCTGGAGGCCGTGGACCCCTTCGAACTCAAGGGCCACGCCGAGCGCTTCGCCGACGAGCTGATCGACCAGTTGTGCGGCAAGGGGGCCTGCGACATCGTCGGCGAGTACGCCATGCTCCTGCCGCTGCGCGTCCTCGCCCGCATCTACGGCTTCTCCGACGAACAGGGCCCCGGCCTCGTCACCGCCATGAACGACATGATCAACGGGCGGGAGGGCGCCCTGGACGGCCAGCGCCACCTCGGCGAGTCGATGTACGCGCTGCTCGCCGCCAAGGCCGCCGAGCCCGGCCACGACGTCGCCTCCCGGATGCTGGCCAACACCGCCGGCTTCACCCTCGACGAGGTCGCCCAGGACCTGATGGTGATGATGGCCGCGGGCCACCAGCCCACCGCGGACTGGATCGGCAACTCGCTGCGCCTGATGCTCACCGACGACCGGTTCGCCGCCTCCCTGGCCGGCGGGCGCCACAGCGTCGGCGAAGCCATGAACGAAGTGCTCTGGGAGGACACCCCGACCCAGAACGTCGCCGGCCGCTGGACCACCCGCGACACCAAGCTGGGCGGACAGCGCATCGGCAGCGGC
Source organism: Streptomyces lavendulae subsp. lavendulae (assembly GCF_002803845.1). Taxonomy (GTDB): domain Bacteria; phylum Actinomycetota; class Actinomycetes; order Streptomycetales; family Streptomycetaceae; genus Streptomyces; species Streptomyces lavendulae. Next base: position 7,463,037 of record NZ_CP024985.1, read on the forward strand.
GACCTGGTCCTGCTGGGCCTGGCCGCCGCCAACGGCGACCCGAACGTCCGCACCGACGCGGGCGCCCTCACCGGCGGGAACAACGCCTTCTTCTCCTTCGGCCACGGCGAACACCGCTGCCCCTTCACGGCCCAGGAGGTCGCCGAGGTCATCGCGCGGACCGGCATCGAGGTCCTCCTCGACCGGCTCCCCGACGTCGACCTGGCCGGCCCCGCCGACGAGCTCACCCGGCGGCCCTCGCCGTGGCTGCGCGGGCTGACGGCCCTGCCCGTGACCTTCACTCCCACTCCCGCTCTTGGAGCCGCCCGATGACCTGCCCGATCGACCACACCGGCCCCGCCCCCCTCGTCCTCGACCCGTTCGTCGCCGACCTCGACGCCGAGAGCGCCGCCCTGCGCGCCGCGGGCCCGCTGGTCCCCGTCGTGCTGCCCGGCGGCGTCGGCGTGTACGCCGTCACGCACCACGCCGAGGCCAGGAGACTGCTCACCGACCCCAGAGTGGTCAAGGACATCAACGTCTGGGGGGCCTGGCAGCGCGGCGAGATCCCCCTGGACTGGCCGCTCATCGGCCTCGCCAACCCCGGCCGCTCCATGCTCACCGTCGACGGCGAGGAGCACCGCCGCCTGCGCACCCTGGTCGCCCAGGCCCTGACCGTGCGCCGGGTGGAGAAGCTGCGCTCCGGCATCGAGGCCCTGACCACGGAGATGCTCGACAAGCTGGCCACCCTCCCGGCCGGGGAGGTCGTCGACCTCAAGGCGCACTTCGCCTACCCGCTCCCGATGAACGTCATCAGCGAGCTGATGGGCGTCGACGCCGCCGAACACCCCCGGCTCAAGGCGCTCTTCGAGAAGTTCTTCTCCACCCAGACCCTGCCCGAGGAAGTCCCGCAGATGATGGCGGACCTCGGCGCGCTCTTCTCCCGCATCGTGGAGTCCAAGCGCGAGACCCCGGGCGACGACCTCACCAGCGCCCTGATCGCGGCCTCCGAGGACGGCGACCACCTCAGCACCGAGGAGATCACCAACACCCTCCAGCTGATGGTCGCCGCGGGCCACGAGACCACCATCAGCCTGATCGTCAACGCCGTCGTCGCCCTGGAGACCCACCCCGAGCAGCGCGCGCGCGTCCTCGCCGGGGAGGTCCCCTGGGAGAACGTCATCGAGGAGACCCTGCGCTGGTCCACCCCGACCTCGCACGTCCTCATCCGCTTCGCCACCGAGGACATCGAGGTCGGCGACCGGATCCTGCCCGAGGGGGAGGGCCTGATCGTCTCCTTCGGCGCCCTGGGCCGCGACGAGGCCCAGCACGGCGAGAGCGCGGGGGAGTTCGACGTCACCCGCACCCCCAACCGGCACATCTCCTTCGGCCACGGCCCGCACGTCTGCCCCGGCGCGGCCCTGTCCCGCCTGGAGGCCCTGGTCGCCCTGCCCGCCCTCTACGCCCGCTTCCCCGGCCTCGGCCTGGCCGTCGGCCGCGAGGAGCTGCGCAACAAGCCGATCCTGACCCAGAACGACCTCCACGACCTGCCCGTGAGGCTTTCTGCGACCACGGTCTGACACGGGATACCACCGCGGGCCGACGCCGGGCCGCCGGCCCCGGCCTAGATTCGGCGTCATGAACACCACACGCCGCCGCACCGCGGCCGCCGCCGTCCTGTTGGCCCTGCTGCTGCCGCTCCCGGTCGCCGCGGCCTCCGCCGCGCAGGCGGCACCCGCCGCTGCGCAGAAGCAGGGCACGGCGCTCGAACTGCCGCCCGCCACGGGCCGGTTCGCGGTCGGCCAGGAGGACCTCCACCTGGTCGACCGCAGCCGGACCGATCCCTGGGCCCACTCCGGGCCCCGCGAGCTCATGGTCACCCTGCGCTATCCGGCGCAGCCCGGCACCGGCCGTGCCCCCGCCCCGTACATGAGCACCGAGGAAGCCCGGCTGATCCTCGCCGACAAGGGCCTGGACGGGGCCGTCGACCCGGCCGTCTTCGCCGCCACCCGGGCCCACGCCCGCATCGACGCACGGCCCGTCCATGGCCGCTACCCGCTCGTCGTCCTCTCGCCCGGCTTCACCGTCCCGCGGGCCACCCTCAGCTCCCTCGCCGAGGAGATCGCCTCCCGCGGCTACGTGGTGGCCGCCGTGGACCACGCCTACGAGAGCGCCGCCACCGCCTTCCCCGGCGGCCGCGTCCTCACCTGCCTGGCCTGCGACCAGACCCAGGGCCCCGGCGGCCGCGAGGCCGTCACCGAGGTCCGCGCCCGCGACACCACCTTCCTGCTGGACCGCCTGACCGGGCGCCATCCGGCGTGGAAGAACGCCGGCCTGATCGACTCCTCCCGCATCGCCATGGCCGGCCACTCCATCGGCGGAGCCACGGCCCTGCCCGCGATGGCCGCCGACCCGCGCATCCGTGCGGGCATCGACATGGACGGCACCCTGCCCGAGCCCTACCCGGCGGCGGGCATCGGCGGCCGGCCCTTCATGCTGCTGGGCTCCGCGGCGAGCGTCCCCGGGGACGGCCCCGGCAACTGGTCCGGCCCGTGGCCGCACTTCGACGGCTGGAAGCGCTGGATCACCCTCGACGGCACCGACCACTTCGGCGCGACCGACTTCCCGGCCCTGCGCGACCAGCTCGGCCTGCCCCACCCCGACGCCCCCCTCCCCGGATCCCGCGCCGTCGAGCTGACCCGCCGCTACGTGACGGCCTTCCTGGACCTCCACCTCAAGGGCCGGCCCGCCCCGGCCCTCGACGGCCCCCGCGCCGACACGCCCGAAGCCCGCTTCCACAACCCGTGAAAAATGGATGGTCATCTCATCGGAAGGCTCGCTAGGTTGATCACGTGCCGAAGCTGAATCAGATCATCGCAGTCGAAAAGGGCGTCAAGTCCAAGTCCCTCCAGGAGCTCACCCAGGCTCACCACGACGTGCAGAAGCCCGCCCTGCTGGCCGGCATCTCGCGGACGTACCAGCCCAAGGACGAAGAGGGCGAGCAGCTGCCCCCCGAGTCCACCCGGGTCCAGGTCAAGGCCGAGGACGTGCTGAGGGCGACGGCGAGCACCCTGACCCGTCTGTTCGACGTGACGGCCACCAAGGACTGGGCCAACCGCACCGCGGCCGCGGACGTCGTCGTCGACGGCAACGTGCTGCTCGCCGAGGTGCCGGTGCCGTACCTGCTCTTCCTGGAGAAGCAGCTGACCGACCTGCACACCTTCGTGCGCAAGCTGCCGGTCCTCGACGCCTCGGAATCGTGGAACCTCGACCCGTCCACGGACTCCTGGAGGACGGAGGCGGTGCGTACGATCCGCACCAAGAAGGTCCCGCGCAACCACGTCAAGGCCGAGGCCACCGAGCAGCACCCGGCCCAGGTCGAGGTCTACTACGAGGACGTGGCCGTCGGCTACTGGACGACCGTGAAGTTCTCCGGCGCCCTCCCGGCCCGCCGGGTCAACGAGCTCCTCGACCGGGTGGAGCGGCTCCAGCAGGCCGTGAAGTTCGCCCGCGAGGAGGCCAACGGCACCGAGGTCACCGACGAGCGGGTCGGCGACGCGGTGTTCGGCTACCTGTTCGGGTAGCCCCGAGAACGCCCCCTGTGTCGCAGGGGGTGCGCGAGAGCGCAAGCTGAAACTGATGTTGAAGCTGAAGCAGGGGTGTCAGTTGGGGGTTCGAATCCCTCCCCCGGTACCACGTGCCGGGGTGGCCCAAGCCGGAAGAGGCGGCCCCTTGAATTTCAGATTATCGCTCCAGTCTCAGTATTCGCCGCCGAACACCGGATCGACCGAGCAGGGACGATCACTGACGGATGGGGGTTCAAGTCCCTCCTGCGCCTCTTCCGCGGCGCGGTAGTTCAAAGGCAGAACACGTCGGCCTCACCTTGATCCCCGCTCTTAAACGCAGCCGGTGTGCGCAATTGGGTGGCACACAGGAGCCCGGGAGCTGGACATGCTCCCGGGCTCCGTCACGTCCACGGCCCGAAGGGCCGCCGGACGCCTTCCCGCTACACCGGCACGGACACGAAGGTCCGGCCGGACTCGTTCTCCACCAGGACCTCCCTGACGTTCGCCGGGTCCACGGCCGCGGAGCCGTCCAGGGACGCCCCCTTGCCCTCGCCGTGCTCGGCAGTGCCCACGACCCAGCCACCCGCGGTGGAGCGCGTACCGTCCTTGGCGACCACCACCAGCCGGCACCGCTCGCCGGCCGGGATCCCGGTCACCGCCGCGTGCACCCGCACCCACTTCGCCGCCGGCGTCACCTGTACGTTCATCCGCGCACCGGTGTCCCGGTCCGTCGCGGAGGCCACCCTGGTCCCCGGTACGGGCGCGGAAGGCACCGCCGACGCCGTCGGGGACGGCGGCGCGGGCAGCGCCCCGACCGGCTCCCGGTCCCCGCCCAGCTGCGTCCCGGCCCAGAACACGGCCGCGAGCGAAGCCGCCACGGCCAGACCCGCCAGCCCCACCCGGCGCCGCGCGGACGCCGCCCGCTCCCCGCGCACCTGCCGCAGGGTCCGCTGGAGCAGCAGGTCGCCGCCCTGCGGCGGCCCTTCGAGGAACGCCTCCTCGGGCACTTCGCCCAGTACCCCCTCCATCTCGCGCAACGCGGCCACCTCCTCACGGCACCGCACACAATCGCCGACGTGCTCCTCGACACGCCGTACGTCGTCCTCGTCCAGGACACCGAGCACGTACGGGCCGAGCAGTTCCTCCTCGTGCCGCTGCCGGTTCACGCCACCACCTCCCGCAGTCCGCCGGGCTGCTGGGGCGGCCGGCCTGATCGTCTGTTCCCGCCGCCGTCCCCGGCGCCGTCCGCGAACACCTCGCGCAGGGCCTTGAGCGCGTAGTGCGAGCGGGATTTGACCGTACCGGCGGGTATGCCGAGGCGGTCGGCGGCCTCGGCGACACTGCGCTGGCGGTAGTACAACTCCGTCAGCACGTCGCGGTGTTCCGGGGTCAGCCGGTCCAGCGCGCCGAGTACCGTCATGGTGTCCACCACCGCGTCCGCGTGGTCCCCCTCGACCGGGGGAGCGGCTGCCGCGCCCGAGACCTCCGGCGGCCGGGCGGCCTTGGCGCGGTACCGGTCCGTGATGATGTTGCGGGCCACCGTGAGCAGCCAGCCGCGCACCGAGCCCTTCCCGTTGACCAGGACCTCGGAATGCCGCCAGGCCCTGATCAGTGTCTCCTGCACGACGTCCTCGGCGGCGGCCCGGTCCCCGGTGAGCCGGGTGGCGTACGCGAGCAGGGCGTTGCCGTGCTCCTCGTAGACCGACCTGATCAGTGCCTCGTCTGTCGAGCCCCGCCGAGTGCGGGGCCACAGTGGTCCGGCCATCTCACCCTCTCCGTCCGCCTGGTGTTACCTGGTGCGGTCGGAACACGCCGTGGGCGCACGTCCGGTTCACGTGACGTACGTCACTCAGGTCCGGCATGCCCGTCCCTCGTTGAGGCAGGCGACGACCGCGTCCATCTGCGCGTCCGTCATCACGTCGACGAACATCGCGTGGTCCGTGCGCGGGCTGTGCCGCTGCTCGGGGAAGGAGTCCAGGGCGATCGGCACGCCCGGGGCCACCGCGTAGGCCAGCGACAGGCGCAGCTCGGGCACCGGGAAGGTGCCCTGCGGGCACACCCCCCGCGGGGAGGGGAACAGCAGGTGGGAGCGGTGGTCGGGGGCGGTCGTGTCCAGTCCGTTCCAGCAGCTGGGGAAGACGAGCGTGCGGGTGACGAGGGAACCGGACGGGCAGCGCGGGTAGTCGGTGGTGGACCGGTCGGGGAACCCGGTGCAGCCCCAGCGGGCCCGGACGTCGGCGCGCGCGCCCGCCGTGTACGCGACGGCGTCGCCGGTCATCGCGCGCAGGAACCGGGGCATCGGCACCACCTTGCTCACCGGGCTGCCGCGGAACTCCACGGTCACGGAGGCCTCGGGCAGGATCTCCCCGGTGTTGCCGTGCCCGGCCGAGTGTTCGTGGGGACCGCTCCCCGGCCGGTCCACCCGGCGCAGCACCGGCCAGTAGTAGGTGGAGCGGTCGCCGCCCGCACAGCTCGTGGCCGCCCCGGCGAGCGAGGCGTCGGTGGACAGGGCGTCCGTGGAGAGGTTGCCGACGTAGGCGTGCGTGTGGTGGGCGCCGGACCGCAGCCCCGGCGAGACCACCAGGTTGTCCTCGTTCCAGTGGCCCTCCTCGTTGCGCCCGCAGTCCACCGTCACCGAGCCGGGGGAGGCGTCGGCCCCGGCAGGTGCCGGCGCCTGGGGGGCGGGCGAGACCGTGCGTATGTCCACGGTGGCCCCCGCCACGGAGGCCTGACGGGATCCGGCGGCCCGGGTGGCCCCCAGCACGGCGGCCGTCAGCCCGGTGCCCAGCACCAGGCAGACGAGAAGCGCCAGAAGTCGGTGTTCGTTGCCCATGGCGGTCACGGTTGCCGGTGCCCGGCACGGCCGTCAACCGGGCATCCGCACGAGGGTCGCCGCCGGGGGTTGTACGGGTCGCACGGCACCGCGGCTCCTGGCCCCGGAGCGGGGGGAGTTGGCCCGTCCGGTCCTTGCCGGGGCGGACACGGGCCGCGCAGAGTTCTCCGTATGACACCGGAAGAGCTCCTGCGCGACCTGGCCCGCACCCGCGTCTCCCTGGACGGCGAGGAGGTCACCTACTGGTGGTCCGGCGACGTCCATTCCTGGGCCCCCGGCGAGCCCTACCGCCGCCTCTTCGGCTTCGAGGGCGTCAACGTGGCCCGCCTCGAAGCCGAGCACGCCGAGGACGCCGGGGCCGGCGGGGCCGGCGGTTACCGGATGCTTTCCCGGGAGGCGGCCTTCTACCTCGACCCCGGCACTCGGGAGATCCTCGAAACCTGGCAGGACAAGACCGTGGTCCACGTCTGGAACGACCCGGCCAACCAGAGGTGGCGGCCCTTCCCCGTCCCCCGGACCGACCTCGGCGACCAGGTCTGCTTCAGCCTGGAGGTCCCGCTGTCCTACCCCTCCCCGCTGCCCGTCGCCGACTACCCGCTGAACTCCGCGGACGACACCTACCGGGCCCTGGAGCTCTTCCAGTTCTTCACCCCCGCCGCCGCCCTCGCGGGCGACGCCCCGAGCGTGCCCGCCACCATGTCCTGGACCCGCCAGTCGCCCTGGCTGCCCTGGATGGAGCAGGGGCAGCGTCCCGGCGGCCTCACCTTCCACTGCCGCGGCGTGAAGCTCGGTTCCTACGCCGAGGTGCCCGAGCGCACCCGCGCGTACATCGCCGCCCACCATCCCGAGTTCGCCCGGGCCCCCGAGAAGTGGACCGAGCCGAACGAGACCAGCTGGACCTATTTCCGCAAGCTCGGCCCCAGGTGACCCGGCGCGCCCCCGGAGGCGCGGCGGGGGCGCGCCGGGGGCCGGGGGAGGGGGCCGCCAGGGTCCGGACAAGGGTTTTCCCCGTATCGGGTTCACCCCCGCGTTGCCTACTGTCTGCCCACCGGCGATCTTCCACATCCCGAACGGCCCCCGCACCCACCCCACATGGTGTGAAGCCGTACGAGGACGCGCGGATCGCGGGTACGCAGTCGTCCGGTCCCACCGTCGCGCCCGGACGACGCAACGCGCGGCGGCGGCCGGAGCGGGTCTGACCAGCCCGCCCCCGGCGCCGCGGCCGCGATCACCTCCCACACTGCACCGACCGGCCGCTCCGGCCTGCCCGGAAGCGGCCCGCGAAGGGGAACACCGTGCACGCAACCAGACGTCGGCTCATATCCGTGGCGGCCATCTCCGTCACCCTGCTGGCGGGCTCCGCCACCGCCTCCGTGGCCGTGACCGGCGGGAACGACCCGGCCCGCACCCTCCCGGCCGCCGCGGCCCCCGCCGCGCCCGCCGCCGCGCCGGTCGAGAACCTGATCGTCGGGTACAAGTCCACCGCCTCCGAGGCCAGCTCCAACACCGCCGCCGCCGACGACGCGGCAGCCAAGGGCAAGAAGGCCGGCAAGAAGGCGAAGTTCGACCGCCGCCTCGGCACCGGTGCCGCCCTCGTCAACCTCGGCGGAGCCGTCGCCCCCTCCGAAGCGGCCGACGTGATGGCCCAGTTCCGTGCCGACCCGGACGTCGCCTACGTCGAGCCCGACTCCCGCGCCTACGCGATGAGCACCCCCGACGACACCGAGTACGCCAAGCAGTGGGACCTCTTCGAGCCCACCGCCGGCATGAACGTGCCCGCCGCCTGGGACAAGACCACCGGCTCCGGCGTCACCGTCGCCGTGATCGACACCGGCTACGTCGCCCACTCGGACGTCGCGCCCAACATCGTCGCGGGCTACGACTTCATCAGCAGCTCGACGGCCGCCCGCGACGGCAACGGCCGCGACAACAACCCCGCCGACCAGGGTGACTGGAGCGCGGCGGGCGAGTGCGGCACCGGCTCGAAGGCCAGCGACTCCTCCTGGCACGGCACCCACGTCGCGGGCACCATCGCCGCGGCCGCCAACAACGCCAAGGGCGTCGCGGGCATCGCCTACAACGCCAAGATCCAGCCGGTCCGCGTGCTCGGCAAGTGCGGCGGCGCCACCTCGGACATCGTCGACGCCATCACCTGGGCGTCGGGCGGCTCCGTCGCCGGCGTCCCGGCGAACGCCACCCCCGCCAAGGTCATCAACATGAGCCTCGGCGGCTCCGGCGCCTGCACCGCCAGCTACCAGAACGCCATCAACGCGGCCGTCGCCCGCGGCACCACCGTCGTGGTCGCCGCCGGCAACAGCAACGCCGACGCGGCCGGCTTCTCCCCCGCCAGCTGCAACAACGTGATCAACGTCGCCGCCACCAACCGAACCGGCGACCGCTCCTTCTACTCCAACTTCGGCTCGATCATCGACGTCGCCGCCCCGGGCGGTGAGACCCGCCGCGCCACCGACACGCCCGGCACCGTCACCACCCCCGAGAACGGCATCCTCTCCTCCCTCAACGCCGGCACCACCACGCCGGGCGCCGAGATCTACAAGCCGTACCAGGGCACCAGCATGGCCGCCCCGCACGTCGCGGGCCTCGCGGCGCTGCTCGTCGCCGCCAAGCCGTCGCTGACCCCGGCCCAGGTCGAGGCGGCCATCAAGGCCAACGCCCGCCCGCTCGCCGGCACCTGCACCGGCGGCTGCGGCTCCGGCCTCGCGGACGCGGCCGCGACCGTGAACGCCGTCACCTCCACCCCCACCACCCCGAAGTTCGAGAACACCGCGGACGTCGCCATCGGTGACAACACCACCGTGGAGAGCCCGATCACCGTCTCCGGCGTGACCGGCAACGCCCCGGCCACCCTCCAGGTGGGCGTGAACATCGTGCACACCTACATCGGTGACCTGAAGGTCGACCTCGTCGCCCCCGACGGCACCGTCTACACGCTCCACAACCGGGCCGGCGGCGGCACCGCCAACATCAACCAGACCTACACCGTCAACGCCTCCTCCGAGGCCGCGAACGGCACCTGGAAGCTGCGGGTGAACGACAACGCCGGCGGCGACACCGGCAGGATCGACTCCTGGAGCCTCGGCTTCTGACCCGTCCAGGTCCCCGGCGGAGCCCCCCAACTCCGTTCTGACGGACCGATGGTACGGACCAAATCCCAGCACGCGGGCCTGCCGGTACCTCCCGTACCGGCAGGCCCGCCGCGCATTCTGTCCACGGACTGAATTCTGCGTCACAATCCGGGTCCGTCCGGCGGCTGACCTCGTATTGTCGCGTCTCACAGGAAAGGCACAGAACTGGGGCGCGAAAGGCTGGTGGCTGTGCGTGGCGGCGACGGGGCACGCTGACACCCGGGTGGGACACACCAATGTCGGACAACGCGAACTCATCGAGGCGGTCCACCGTGCGCTGACCACGCACGGCCGGGCCGTCCTCACCGGGCCCGCCGGAGCGGGCAAGACCGAGGTGGCGCGCGCCGTCGCGGCCGCCGCCGAGGGCCGCCGGGAAACCGTCCTGCGGCTGGCCCCGGAAGCCGCCGACCAGGCGATACCCGAGGCCGCCGCCGCCACCCTGCTCGCCTCCGTCCCCCGCACCGCCCTCGAACGCCTCGCCGGACCCCAGCGCACCGCCATCGCCCGGCTCCGCCGCGAGACCGACGACCCCGGCGCCGGCCGCGACCACGTCGCGCTGCGCCTCGCCGTGGTCGAGGTCCTGCGCACCCTGTCCGCCCCCGGCCCCGTCCTGCTCGTCCTCGACAACGCCCAGTGGCTGGACGCCGAGAGCACCGACCTGCTCCGCTTCGTCCTGCGTCTGACCCCGCCCCGCGTACGGGTCCTCGTCGCCGAATGCGTCCAGGGCGGCGCCCCCGTCGCCGAACCCCTCTGCGGCCCCGGCACCCCCGTCGTCCACGTCCCCCCGCTCGGCGCCGACCAGGTCGCCGAGCTCCTGCTCCGCCACGGCCTGCCCGCCCGCCTCGCCGGCCGCGTCCACCAGGCCAGCGGGGGCAACCCGCGGCTCGCCCTCGCCCTCGGGCACTCCCTCGCCGAGGCCTGCGGCGGACCGGGCGGCGCCGCCCACCACGCCGACACCCCGCCCGTCTCCGGCCAGGCCCGCGAGGTCGCCCGCCGGCTCCTCGCCGAAGCCCCCGCCCGCGCCCGCAGGACCCTGCTCCTCGCCGCCCTCGCCGCCCGCCCCACCACCGCGCTGCTGCGCCGCGCCGGCCGCCCCGACGCCGAAGCGGAACTCGCGGAGGCCGAACGGGCCGCGCTGGTCACCGTGGCGGAGGACGGCGCCGTCACCTTCACGGCCGGCGCCCTGCCGACCGCCCTGGCCGCCGACGCGGGCTGGCCGGAGCGCGCCGCCGGACACGCCGCCCTCGCCGCCGCCGTCGACGACCCCGTCCAGGCCGTACGCCACCGCGCGCTGGCCGTCGACACCCCCGACGCGGAGCTCGCCGCCCAGATCACCGACGCGGCCGCCGCCTGCCGGCGCCGGGGCCAGCGCGCCCTCGCCGCCGAACTCGGGCTGCTCGCGGCCGAACGCACCCCCGTCGCCCTGCCCCGCGAGGAACTCGCCCGGCTCGTCGCCGCCGCCGAGGACGCCGGCTGGGCCGGCCGCGCCGATCTCGCCCGCCGCGCCACCCGCGCCGTCCTCGCCCGTGACGCCTCGCCCGCCCAGCGGGTCCGCGCCCGGCTCGCCGTGATCGACGCCGCCGGGCAGGCCCTCGCCGACCTCGACGAGACCATCGCCCACGCCCTGGCCGACGCCGCCGCAGACCCCTCGCTGCGGGCCGCCGTCCAGCTGCGCATCGCCTGGAAGCACAACATCGGCGACGGCGACCCCCAGCGCTCCCGCGACGCCGCCGCCGAGGCGGGCGCCCTCGCCAAGGCGGGCGGGGACCAGGTCGCCGAGGCCATGGCCCTGACCGTACGGGCCCGCATGGGCCGCATCCTCGGGGACCCGGACGCCGAGGACATCCTGGCCGAGGCCCTCGCCCTGCCCGCCCCCGAGGTCCCCCTCGGGATGCGCAACGCCCCCCAGTACCTGGCCGTGCGCCACGCGCTCTTCGACGACCGGCTCGCCGACGCCCGCCGCCAGCTCCTCGTCCTGCTGCCCGCCGTGCAGCGCACCGGATCCGCCGAGGACGTCTTCGAGGTGCTGCGCAGCCTCACCGAGGTGGAACTGCGGCGCGGCCGCTGCGGCGCCGGGGCCGCGCACGCCCGCCGCGCGCTGGAACTGACCATCGAGGCGGGCCTGTCGCCCGGACCGGCCTGGTACGTCGCCGCGACGGCCGAGGCCGCGGCCGGCGGCTTCGCCCGCGCCGCCGGATACGCCCGCCGGGGCATCCAGGCCTCCGAGGAGGAACAGGACCAGGTCTTCCTGTCCCGGTCGCTGTACGCCCTCGGCACCGTCGAACTGGCCACCGGGGAGGCCGCGAAGGCCGTCGCCACGCTGCGCCGGGTCGCCGCGCTGGAGGAGGCCCAGCAGGTGGTGGACCCCTCGGTCCTGCGCTGGCACGGGGAGCTCGCCGAGGCCCTGGTCGCCGCCGACGATCCCGCCGGAGCCGCGGAACTCCTCGACCGGGTCACCCCCGTGGCCCGCTCCCTGGGGCGCACCACGGTGGTCGCGGCCCTGGACCGGGCCCGGGCCCTGTGCCGGTCGGCGCGGGGCGAAGCGGAACCGGCCGTGGCCCTGCTGGAGTCGACCGCCCAGCGGTTCGGAGCCCTCGGGCTGCCCCTGGAACAGGGCCGTACGCTCCTCGCGCTGGCCCGGGTGGAACGCCGCCGCCGGCGCCGGGCCCCCGCCCGGGCCGCCCTGTCGGCGGCGGCCGAGGTCTTCGCGGCAGCCGGGGCCACGCCCTGGCTCGGGCTCGCCCGCGAAACCCCGCCCGAGACCGCCGCCCCGCACCCCGGGGTGGCGGCCCTGACCGAGGGGGAGGCCAGACTGGCGCTGCTCGTCGGCGGGGGAGCCAGCAACCAGGAGGCCGCCGCGAAGCTCTTCCTGAGCGTGAAGACGGTGGAGGCCCGGCTCACGCGGATCTACCAGAAGCTGGACGTCCGCTCCCGCGCCCAGCTGGCCACCGCCCTGCGCGGGCACTGAGCGGCACCGGGCGGGCACCGAGCGGGCGGACCGGCGCCGGTCCGCCCGCTTTCCCCCGTCAGCAGCTCAGGTTGTTCCCCGGGGTGACTCCCAGCAGCTGCGTGAAGCTCTGGTACTTGCTCACCCGGCTCTGCACCTGCGCGGGGTTGCCGCCGTTGCACTCCAGGGACCCGTTGATGGAGCGGATGGTCTCGCCGAAGCCCGCGCCGTTCACCATCGCGGCGTGCGCGGTCATCGTGCCCGGCCCGTTCTGGGTGTTCCAGTACCACAGGGCGGTCTTCATGGCGACCGCCGGATCCTGCTCCACCAGGTAGGGGTTGGCGAGGAGGTTGATGCCCAAGGCGTCGCCCGCCGCCTTGTAGTTGAAGTTCCAGCTCAGCTGGATGGGGCCGCGCCCGTAGTAGGCGGCCTGCCCCGCGGGACAGCCGTAGGGCCGGGAGGCGTCGCAGTAGTGCGGGTAGTTGGCGGTGTTCTGCTCCACGATGTACACCAGCCCGCCCGTCTCGTGCGAGACGTTGGCGAGGAAGGCGGCCGCCTCGCGCCGCTTGACCGTGTCGTCACCGGTGTTGGCGAAGCCGGGGTAGGCGGACAGGGCCGCGACCAGGCCGTTGTACGTGTAGAACGGGTTCCGGTTCGGGAACATCTGGTTGAACTGTGCCTCGCTGACCACGAACCCGGAGGGGTTGCCGGTACCGGGGTCCGTGCCCCCGCCGTCCCCGCAGGCGCCCTGGTCCGACCAGACGCCCCACTGGCCGGTGGTACCGGGCGTTTCGCCCTGGGTCCACCACTTCGCCTGCCAGTTGTGGCCGTTGTACGAGGCGCTCGTGCCCCCCGTGTAGACGGCGGAGGAGGTCCAGGCCGAGGCGCAGGCGGGGGCCGCGGCGGCGGGGGAGGCGGGCAGGGCGACGGCGAGGCCGAGCGTCACGGCGGCGGCCGCGGCGAGGGAGAGGGTACGGCGGCGGAGGGCGCGTATCACGTAACTGCTCCTGGAGTGGGGGGAATCGTCGCGGGGGTGGGGGTGCGACGGCTACCGCCACTGAAGCGAAGATGGTCTGGACCTGTCAAGGTCTAGACCAAGACTCTCCGGGTGGGGCGCGGGGCTCCGGAAACGCCGGAACGGCGTGACGGCCACGGCCGTCACGCCGTTCCGGATGCCGCTGGGGTCAGCTGCCGGCGGACAGGTTCCCGGACAGGACCGGGATGTTGTCCACGATGTGCGACAGCGACTCGTCACCCTTGGCCTGGGTGGAGTTCTCGGCGCACTGCTGGTTCTGCGGGTTGGACAGGACGTTGATGTCCTGGACGCCGATGTTGAGGGCGGCGAGGACCGACTGGGCGTTGACCTTCGCGGGCAGGCCGACGCAGAGCTTGTTCAGGGAGCCCTGGACGGCGCTGAGCTGCGGGCTCTGGGCGCCCTTGGTCTCCTGGTTGCCGTAGATCTGCGCGGCGCCGTTGCCGTTGACGGTGTTCACGCCGTTGTCGTTCCCGATCGCCATCGCCGGGGAGGCCGCGAGGGCGCCCGTGCCCAGTACGGAGGCGGTGACCGCGGCGGTGGCCATGAACTTCTTGAGCATTGTGGGGATCCTTCTGTCGCATGAGCTGTCCCCGGCGGGACGTCCTGATCAACTGCCCACGCGGTCAGGGGTTATCGCCGATCACCCATGCGGCCCAATGATTCGCCGGGGCCCGGCGGCGACCGGGGACGCCCGGAGGTGCCCCCGGCCGTCCCCGGCGTCTGCCGGCAGGCTCCCCCGCGGACGGTGGGGCCGGGCCGGGCCCCCGGCGTCAGCCGGTCTTGCGGCGGACCTTCTTGTTCTTGCCCCCGGCGCCGGAGCTGGAGCCCTGCACCTTCGCCCGGCTCTGGTGGGACTGCTGGGACTGGGCGTTCGCGGCGTTGCGCGCCAGCGCCTCGCGGAACTTGCGCTTGGCGGCGTCGGCCGGGGACTCGTCCTGCGGGACGTCCGCCGCGTCCCCGTCCGTCTGGGCCCCGTCGGCCTGCGGGGTCTGTGGTGCGTCAGCCATCGGTCTGCCTCCTGGAGTGATCACGTCGGCCCAGTCTGTCAGCCGGGCCGTCCGCGGGCCATCGGGTTCGTACCGGGGCGGCTGGTCAGGGGGCCGGGAGGGGTGCCTCGGCCCCGCCGCCGGCGCGGATGGCGCGCAGCGCGGCCGTGTGCAGGGCGTACGGATCGCCGTGGGCCACCGGGCTGCCGGTCAGCGTGTACCACTCGTCCGCGTCCGTGTACTGGATCGCGAACCCGACGGTACCGTCCGCCCCGCGGGTCGTCCGCAGCGTGAGCGGGCCGGTGATGACCCCGACCTCGTCGGTCATGGCCCCGCCGGGGCCGGCGAGGACCTCGTCCTGCCAGGCGGACGCTCCGGGCCCGGTCACGGGGCGCAGGTGTCGATCATGGTGGTGAGCATGGCCCTCTCGGCGTCGGTGACGGTCAGTGCGTAGTGGGACTTGACGGTGGTCCAGGCGCGCCCGTACTGGCACCAGCTCGACTTGTCCGTCGGCTGCCAGAGGTCAGGGCTCTGGTCGCCCTTGGAGCGGTTCGAGGACGCCGAGACCGCCAGCAGCTGCGGCCGCGTCAGGTCGTTGGCGAAGGCCTTGCGCCGGGCCGCGTCCCAGGCGGAGGCGCCCGAGCGCCAGGCCTCGGCGAGCGGCACCATGTGGTCGATGTCCAGCTTCGCGGCCTCGGTGACGGTCGCCCCGTCGTAGAGGCTCTTCCAGCGGCCCGTCAGGGCGCGGCACTCGGCGTCCTGGGTGACGTCGGCGCCGTCCCGTTTGAGGACCACCTCGCGGGTGTCGCACTTGTTGCCCTGCTCGGCCCAGTGCGTGAACTTGTCGCGGCTGTAGCCGGCCATGGTGCCGGGCTTGCCCGTCGTCAGCGCCGCCAGCCGGGTCCGGGCGGCCGCCGCGCTCACCAGCCCGGGCAGCACGTCCCCCGGGGCCGGCGCTCCGGCGGCCCCCGAGGGCGCCGGCGGTGCGGAACTCGCGCCCCCGTTCGGGCCGGAGGCCGTGCCCGGTCCGGGGGCACTCCCGGTCTTGCCGTCCCCGGAGTGCCCCGGCCCGCCGCACCCGCTGATACCGAGCAGCACGGCCGCCACGACCACCGCCGCGCCGCGCACACCTGACTGACGACCCATGACCCACCCCGAGGAGACTCCGCGCTGACCCGGGAAGCCTACCCATAACCGGACAACCAACCCCGCAGCGGGCGGTGCGGAGTGTCCGGAGGGGTCCTACCCCTCCCACCCCTCCCACGGATGCAGGGCGCCCCAGGTGCCACCGGCCGCCTGGAAGACCGGCTCCGAGCCCTCGAAGACAGCTTCAGGCACACCGGTTCCCGGCGGAGGTCCTCGCCCACGGCCCCGGCGCCGGTCACGAGCCAGGCGAGCCGTCCCCGAGCCGCCCGCCGTACGCCATCGTAGGAGCGCGGCCCTACCGGGTCCGGGTCCGCAGGGACCGCCACTGCGGAGGGCGCAGCGGGTCCGGCGGCAGGCGGAGCAAGTCGGCGAGCGGGGCTCCCTGTTCGGCCCAGCGGCGCAGCAGTTCGCGGTCGATCCACCGCACGCCGTGCCGCTCGCCCCACGCCTTGGCGTCCGGGGTGAAGCCGCCGTTGGTGACCACCACGGCGTGCTCGGCCCGGTGCGCCGGACCCGCCGCGCCCTTCGCCTCGGCCATCACCGAGGTGCCGACGGTGGCTCCGGCGGCGCCCGCGCGGGTGTGCCGGGCGCGGACGAGGAGGCGGCCGTGCCCGGCGGCCCCCCGCGCGCCCCAGCCGTCCCGGACCAGCAGGTCGCGCACCGCGTACGCGAACTCCTCGTGGCCCATGGCGTCGAACTCCGCCAAAGTGATCCGCAGGGCGGCGGGGCGCGCGGCCCGGTTCAGGGTCCGCCACCCGGCCACGGCCACCAGCGCGAGGGCCGTCGCCAGCGCCACGGGCCGGCCCTGCGCGGCGGCGACCCCGGCGACGGCCACCAGCGCCACGAGCACCAGGCCCCCGACGGCGATCCGCCTCCCGGGCCCATCGGCGCGGCCGCGCTCCCGTACGAGGTGGTAGCCCTCCCGTGCCATCGAGCCCCCTCCGCTCAGGGGCCGGCCGCGGTGCGGGGCCCTCCCGGGAAGAGTGTGGGCAGCCCGGGGTCCAGAAAGGGTGGAATCGTCATGGAAGTCGAGTCGAGGGCCTGGATCCGGCCACACCGGCAGCCGGTCCGGACCCCGTGAAGGGGCGGTCGACGCCCCCGTGACCGGGCCTGACGCCCGAAGGACTTGGCCGAAAACGGGGAGCGCATGACACCCCGCCCGCGCCGGAGCCGCCTCCCCTGTCGGGCCCGGGGCGGCCTCGGCCGCCGGGGCGGTCAGGTCCAGGAGGCGGTGACCAGGGAGCGCCGGGCCGCCTTCAGGTGGGTGGACGCGGCGAGCCAGGCCCAGGCGTAACCGTCCGACGAGGCGTCGGTGAGCCGCCCGAAGACGTCCCGGGGGCGCCGGTCCGCCTCCGCCACCAGAGCGGCCGTCAGGTCCGCCGCCGCCCCGAACCCGGCCCGCCGCAGCGGACCGTACGCGGTCAGCGGCTGTGGACCCCGCGCGGTTTCGGCCACCGCGCGGCGGCCTCCCGCGACACCCGTCTCCAGCAGCCGCCCCACCCGCCACAGCGGTGCGTCGGCCAACGGGTCCGGACCCGGCACCGCCGCCTCCGCCGTGGCCGCGGGGGCCTCGCCGGGGAAGTGGGCGCCCTGGAGCCGGTCGTAGCCCAGGTCGGCCCGGTCCCGCCACTCCGGCGGCAGCCGCAGCGTGTAGGCGGCGCCGGGCACCGGCCCCACCGCCAGGGGACTCAGCGTCGCCGCTCGGTCCGGGTCCGGGCGGCCCAGGACGCGCACCGCCAGCCCCGGATACCCGGCCAGGCGGCGCAGGTTGGCCGTGTGGGCCAGTTCCGGGTGCGGATGCGCGGGACGCAGCCGCAGCAGCGGGGCGTCCGCGCGGGCCTCCCGTACGAGCAGGTGCTCCCCGGCCGCGCCGACGACCTCGACGTCGCAGCCCAGCAGGCCCGGTTCGGCCTCCTCCCGGGACAGCAGCTCCGCGACGGCCTCGGCGGCCGGGCGCGCGAACAGCGCGGCCAGCGGCTCCGCCGTCCACGGCGTCACGGGCATGGGCGTGGCCCGCACCCCGCGCCCGGCGCCGAGCCGCCCGTCGGCGGAGACCGTCGCGCCGACGACGCGCAGGCCCGCCCGGGCCAGCCCGGCGTGGTCGAGGACCCCGCCGCCGAGGGCGACGGAGGCGGCCCCCGCACCCCGGGCGCGGGCGAGACCGCCGGGGCGGACGTCCGACAGGGAGTAGGCGCAGCCGTCCGCGCCCAGCAGGTGGGTGACCACGCCCCCGTACCCGGTGGCGCTCAGCACCGGCTCCCGGCACAGGCCGTAGACGCGCAGGCTGCCCCCGGCCGTGTAGGCGCGGCGGGCCCCGCCGGTCAGCCCCGGACCGCCGGTGCCGGACGCCAGCAGCGCGGCGGAGGTCAGCAGTTCGCGGAAGGCGGCGGAGAGATCGCCGAGGCGCTGCGCCGCGTGCCGTTCGCGCGCGGCGCGCAGACCCCGTACGACGCGCAGCGCGGCGGCCTCGGCCTGCGGCAGCCCGGCCAGGCGGGCGGTGTGCGCGGCGCGCAGCAGCTCCGCCTGGGCCACCGCACCGGCGGCCGTGACCCCGGCGGCCAGCGCCTCGGCCCCGACCGCCCACAACCCGGCCCCGGCCGCCCTCTGAGCAGCCGTCACCGCGACGGCAGCGTCCCCGCCGGCATCCCCTCCGGGCCGCGCCCGCGGGCGGTCCCCCGGGAGCGGCCCGGAGCCCGCCGCGGGACGGGCGGCGGCCCCCGGCCCCGCGAGGCCCTTCGCCCCGACCCCGGGGAGGGACCCCGCACCCACCTCGGGGAGTGCCCCCGCGTCCGCGCCGGGTCCGGCCCCGGCGCCCGCCTCCGGAGAGGTCCCGGTGGCCGTGCCGGATCCGGCCCCGGCGGCCTCCGGGAGGATCCCCGGTGCCGGGTGGGATCCGGTTGCCGGGTCGGTTCGGGCGGCCGTCTGCGACCCCGCGAGGGGGTTCGTCCCGGCCTCCGGGTGGGAACCCGGGCCCCTCTCCGGGGAGGTCCCCGCGGCCGGACCCGGTCGGGGTCCGGACTCCGTGTCCACCCCCGGGAGGGGCTCCGGCTCCGGGTCCGCCAGGGGTGCCGCGCCCAGCGCGGCCGCGCGGTGGAGGCAGCGGGGGGCCAGCAGGCAGGTGCAGACGGCCTGGGCCGGATCCGTGACCGTCCCCGACGGGCCCGGGCTCAGGGTGACCACCGCGTCCTCACCGAAGCGGAGCGCGACCGTGCCGTCCGGTCCGGCCTCGGCCCCCGCCCCGCACGCCTCGACGGCGGCGTCGAGCCGCTTGCGCAGCCGGGCGGTGAGGCCTTCCACCGCCTCCGCCAGCACCTCGGGGGCGACGGGGGGCAACAGGGTGCTGCTCATCGGGGTTCTCCACGGAGTCGGTCGCCCACCCAGCGGGCGAGGGCGAGGGGGCTGAGGGCGGCCACCGGCATGCCGGCCGCCACGAGTTGCCGCGCCACAGGCACCGAGTACCGGGGCGCGCCCGCGTCGTCGAGCGCGGCGCAGCCCAGCAGATGGGCGCCCGAGGCGGCCAGCGCGCGCACCTCGCCGAGCAGGCCCCCGAGCGGGGCACCCTCCTCGAAGTCGCTGACCACCACGACCAGCGTGCGGCTCGGCACCGTGATCAGCGTGCGCGCGTGCGCGAGCCCCGCCGCGATGTGCGTACCGCCGCCGACCCGGACCCCCAGCAGCAGCGAGAGCGGATCGTCCACGCGGTCGGTCAGGTCGGCGACCTCGGTGGAGAACGCGAGGAAGTGCGTGGACAGGGTCGGGACCCCGCCCAGCACCGCCGCCGTCAGCGCCGACCAGATCACCGAGGCCTCCATCGACCCGGACACGTCGACCACCAGGATCAGCCGCCAGTCCGCCTCGCGCGAGACGCGCGTGCTGAACACCGGCCGCTCCGGGACCACCACCACCCGGCCGTCGTCCAGCCGCCGGGTGTGCGCGAGGTTGGCCCGCAGGGTGCGCGCCAGGTCGAGCGGGCCGCCCGGGCGGCGGGTCGGACGCGGTGTGGCCAGCCCCGACAGAGCGGGCCGCAGCCGGGTGGCGAGTTCCTTGGCCAGCTCGTCGACCAGACGCCGTACCAGGGGCCGCAGCCGGGCGAGTTGCTGTTCCGGCATGCCGCCCGCGAGGGAGAGCACCGAGGTCAGCAGCTCCACGGAGGGGCGTACGGATCCGGGGTCGAGCGTCGCGAGCACGTCGGTGCGGCCCGCGTCGGCCGCGTCGGCGAGCACCTCCTCCCGCAGGTCGGAGCCGAACAGCGCCTCCAGCTCCGCCGCCCACTCACGGGCCGTCGGGAAGGACGGGCCGTCCCCGCCGCCGGGGCCGTCGCGGCCCACGTCGCCGGAGCCCTCGCCGCGCCCGGCCCCGTACAGCTCGTCCAGTGCCCGCGCGTAGCGGCCAGCGCCGGCCGGGAGCCGGTCGCGCTGCCGGCCGAGCAGCAGCCGCCACCGGTCGGCGGGCGCCAGCCGGCGGCCGTCCGGCGGCTCCGGGCGCGCGGGCGCGGCCCCGTCCGGTCCGCCGTCCGGGACCTCGGCGTCCGCCGGACGCGCCGGGACCGGGAGGTCCTTGAGCGCCGCGAGCCCGGCGGCGTCGGCGGCGGCCCACAGCGCGAGCAGCGCGGGCGGCGCGTCCAGCGACAGGTCGACCCGGTCGCCGAGCCGCTCGGTGACGGTCGCCAGCAGCCGCTCCCGCGCCGCCGGCGCGAGCACGTCGAAGCCGGCGCGCAGCGCGGGCAGCCGCTCCAGGAACGCCTCGTCGGACAGGGCGTCCACCCGGTCCAGCAGCGGGGTCAGGGCCGCCGGAGAGGCGTCCAGGAGCGGTCCGGCGGCGCTGAGCAGGCCGGTGAGCCGGCGGGCCAGGGCGCGCCGGCCGTCGGGACCCGCCGCGCCGTCGACCCAGGCGGCGGCCCGCTCGCCCAGCCCGGCCGCCGGGTCCAGGTCCAGCAGCACCCGCACGGCCAGGGCCGCGCCCCGCATCAACGG
Organism: Streptomyces lavendulae subsp. lavendulae; assembly: GCF_002803845.1. Lineage (GTDB taxonomy): Bacteria > Actinomycetota > Actinomycetes > Streptomycetales > Streptomycetaceae > Streptomyces > Streptomyces lavendulae. The sequence goes on from NZ_CP024985.1 coordinate 7,483,646, forward strand.
GCTCGCGCCGGAGGCCAGTTCCGCCAGGGCGGCGTCCATGCGCAGCCCCAGGCGGCGGACGGCGGCCCGGTCGGCGAGGGCCACCAGGGTGCCCGCGTCGGCGGGGTCGTCGCTGCCGGCGAGGCCGGGCAGGGCCCGAACGGCCGCGTCGAGGAGCTCACCGGCCAAGGCGCCGGACCGCTCCCGGGCCCCGGCGGAGGCACCGGGCAGGTGGCCGCGGCGCAGCCCCTCCAACAGGTCCACGGCGTCGAGGAGTTCCGCCGGCGCGGCACTCTCCGGCAGGACCGCCGCCAGCTCGTCCAGTCGTACGTCGACCAGCGCGGGCAGGTCGCAGCGCGCGGCGGCGGCGAGCCCGGTCAGCACCTGCGCCGCCGTCGGGCCGCCCTCGGCGGCCTCGCGGCGCGCCACCTCGCGCAGCGTCCCCGAGGCCGCCTGGGCGGCGGTGACGCCTCGGACCCCCGCCAGGTCCAGCCGGGCGGGGACGGACGGCGTCCAGGACAGCCGCCACTTGCTCCCCAGGGCCGTGCCGTCGCCGGTGGCGGCCACGCCCACGGGCTCCCCGTAGGAGGCCCCGCAGACCAGCAGCCGCTGCAGCAGCACCTCGCGGCGCCCGTCGAGCTCCGAACGCAGCGGGTCGAGACGGACCTCCCGGGCGGCCGGGTCCTCGGGCGACGGCAGCCGCAGCGCGGCCAGCTCCGCCTCCACCGACGGCCCGAGCCCGGAACGCGGGGCGTGCGGGGTGGTCCGGCCGCGGCCCGTGCCCACCAGCACGGCCTCCAGGGCGCGGGCCAGCGCCCGGCCCCGGCCCAGGGGTTCGCCGTGCCCGAGCACCGTCTGCACGGCCTCCAGCAGTTCGCCCCGGCCGGGCGCGGGCAGCCCGCGCAGCACCGCCAGGTCACAGGCGAGCCGCAGGGTCTCGGCGGCCTCGCCGGTGCCGGCGGTGTGCCCGGCGCGGCGCAGTTCCCGGCACACGCCCGTGACGGCGACGGAGGCGGCCTCCCGCAGCCTTTCGGGGTCGCCGCCCGCTTCGAGCACGGCCTGCTGCCAGAGCGGGTCCCGGATGCCGGCGGGGTATCCGGAGCGGGAGTCGAGCAGGTCGTGGGAGTACGCCACGAACGAGGTGACGACCTCCTGCGACGCACCCCGCGCACCCTGTGCTTCCTGTGCACCCTCCGCACCCGCCCCGGCGGCGGGGTCCGCCGCGGAGCGGCACGCCGTCAGGGCCGGTGCGTGGAAGGCGCCGATCACGGCGGCCACCCGGCGGCCACCGGCGGCCGCGGCGGCGATCACGCGCCGCATGTGGGCCTCGCGGGCCAGGTCGACCGGGGGCACGGCGCGCGCGTCGGTCCGCAGGGCCCAGCCGACGCCGAGCGCGGCGCGGCGCACGGCCTCCGGGGTGCACCCGGGGGCCAGCACCTCCACGGCCCGGTCCCACAGGTCGTCCCCCTCGCGCCCGCTCCCGGCCGCGACCAGCCCGTCGGCGAACCGGTTCGGCCCGGCCCCGGCGAACCCGTCGGCCCCGGCCTCGGCGGGCTCCGCCACAGCCGGGTCGGCAGGCACCCGGTCAGCCTCGGCCGGGCCGGCCGACCAGCCCCGGTCGGCGAGCGGGAGGTCGCAGCAGACGACCTCCGCGCCCCGGCTCCGCGCCCAGCGGACGGCCGCCAGCTCGGGGGAGAAGTCCGCGAGCGGGTAGAACGCCAGGCGGCCCTCCCGCCCCAGCCCGGCCAGGGCCACCGGCGCGACCGTCTCCGGGTCGGCCAGGTGGGCCACCCACGGCTGGAACTCGGCCGGCAGCTCCACGCAGACGACCTCCGCCCCCGCCTCGTCCAGCAGGGCCGGGACCACCGCCGCGAGCGCGGGACTGTGGTGGCGGACGCCCAGCAGGTAGGGCTCGCGCGACGCGGCGAGCGCCGCCAGCGCCTCCCGCGGATCGGTGACCGTCAACGCAGGCTCCCGCGCAGGTCCCAGAGCCGGCGCCACATCGCCGAGCCGTCCTCGGCCCGGCGGCGGACCGGGCCGTCCCAGTAGCCCAGCAGCCGTCCGTGGTCGGCAGGGTCGTCCTTGCGCACCACGCCCAGCAGGTGTCCCGGCAGCAGGTCCAGCACGTCGCCGCCCGGCAGGTACGCGGCCGCGACCCCCAGCGAGGCCGCCACCTGTACGGCCTCGGCCGTGGACATGACCGTGCCGGGCCGCTCCACGTCCCAGCCCTCGGAGCTGCGCCCGGAGCGCAGGTCGCGGAAGACGGTGACGAGCGCGTCGAGCACGGAGTCGTCCACCCCGAAGGCCGCCCCGGCGCGCTGCACGGCGGCGACGGCCTGGCGGCGGACCAGGGTGGCCTCGGCGTCCGGGTCCGCGATCGGCGCGACCGTCTCGAAGTTGAAGCGGCGCTTGAGCGCCGCGGACATCTCCGAGACGCCCCGGTCCCGGAGGTTGGCGGTGGCGATGACGGTGAACCCGGGGGCGGCGCTGACCAGCGCGTCCTCGGTGGCGGTCAGTTCCGGCACGCTGACCCGCCGGTCGGACAGGATCGACACCAGCGCGTCCTGCACCTCGGGCAGGCAGCGGGTGATCTCCTCGACCCGCGCCACCCGCCCGGTCCGCATCGCGGAGAGCACGGGGGAGTCGACCAGGGCCTGCGGGGTCGGGCCCTGGGCGAGGAGCAGCGCGTAGTTCCAGCCGTAGCGGAAGGCGTCCTCGGTGGTGCCCGCGGTGCCCTGCACGGTCAGGGCACTGGTGCCGCAGACGGCGGCGGACAGCAGCTCGGACAGCATCGACTTGGCGGTGCCCGGTTCGCCGGTGAGCAGCAGTCCGCGCTCCCCGGCCAGGGTCACCACGCACCGCTCCACCAGGGCGCGTTCGCCGACGAACTTCGGCGCGATCACCAGCTTGGCCGGCAGCCCGGCGCGCCGCTTGGGCAGGGCCAGCTCGGCCCCCTCGCTGCCGCACACGAAGGTGACGACCGCGCGCGGCGTCAGCGCCCAGCCGGGCGGGCGGGGGCCGGTGTCCTGGGCGGCGAGGAAGGCGAGTTCGTCGGCGTACCGCTCCTCCGCGGGCACGATCTGCCGGGCGGGAGCGGGCTGTTCGGTGAGGGTCATCGGTTCCTCGGGTCCTCTGGGCTTGGGGAAGTCTCGAACGAAGGGTGTGAAGGGAGCGAAAGACGTGGAGAGGGGCGTGGGGAGGGGGTGCGGGGGCAGTGCCGGTCCGCCCCCGCACCCGCTCCGGAGGGATCAGCGGCGGCGGCCCGCCGTGCGCTTCACCTTCAGCTGCTCGAAGCGCGGGACGTCACCCTCCCGGACCCGCCCCCACGCCCGCCGGTAGAGGTCCGCGGCGGGCTCGGTGGGCACGAGCACGCCCAGCACCGGGACGCCGCCCGGGGCCGCCGGGTACATCGGCAGCTTCCACTGCTCCACCGGCAGCACCGGCGAACCGGGCTCGGCCCAGCCCCCGGGCAGGAACAGGGTGCGTCCGGCCCGGGTCCGGCTGGCCTGCACCACCAGCTCGGTGGCGGCCAGTTCGACCCGTGCGGCCTTGATCCGGGCCGGCTTCCAGCCGGTCCACCGCGCCGTGTTGCGGTCGGTCGGGTCGGGCATGGCGAGCAGCATCAGGTACAGGGCGGCGGCGTCGGAGCCCAGCCCGTACGCGGCCTCCGCCTCGGCCACCAGCCCCGGCACGCTGCGGCCCGGGTCCTGGGTCCACCAGGTGCCGTCCTTGGCGACCGCGCCCGCCACCGGCGCCCCCGGATCGGCGAGCAGGGCCGCGAACGCCGGGTCGTGGGCGAGCCGCAGCGCCGTCTCGGCCGCGGAGGGCCGCTGGTCGACGCCGCGCAGCAGCGGCAGGTACGGGTCCGAACCGGTGGAGTCCAGCAGCGCCGTGCGCAGCGCGGGCCGGGGCCGGTCGTCGTGGGTGGCCAGGACCACCGCGCCGTAGCGCTCGTACCCCTCACCGGTCTCGGTCGGAGCCCCGGCCGCGCTCCGGAAGTCGGCCAGGGAGGTGTAGTGCCCGGCGGTCAGCAGCAGCCCGGGGGCCGCCAGCCGCTGCCGGACCGCCGTCAGCGCGGGCGGCAGGCAGGCCCGGACGGGGTGACCCGCGGGCAGCCGGTGCGCCAGCCAGGCCGTGAGGGCCATCGCCCCGCTGAGCGCGTCCGCGTCGAAGGACCGGCTGACGGGGACGACGGGTTCCACGTGATCCCCCTTGACCGCCCACTCGACGTCGGCGGACAGCACCGGGGACGACGCCGGCCCGAGGAGCTCGGGCAGCGCCCGGTGCGCGGGCCAGGGGGTGCGCACGTCCCGCGAGGCCTCCGCGAGGACCCACTCGGGAACCGGCGTACGACGGCCCACGCGCTGGTTCCACACCCGCGCGGCGGCGGCCGCGTCCGGGCCGTCGGTCCACAGCCGGGCCGGGTCGGCGGGCAGCAGCGCCGCGACGAGCTCGCGCCGCACGTCGAAGCCGAGTTCCTTCAGGTCGTCACGGGCGTGCGCGGCGTCGGTGGCCTTGACCCCGAGGACGGCGCGCAGCTCCGCGGGAAGGAACGCGCGCTCGTACGAGTCCAGCCGCGGCAGGCCCGCCAGCACCAGCGCCGCCAGCGCGGCGGAGACCCCGGTCAGCCGCCCGAACTCCTCGGCCGCGGAGGCGAACCAGGGCGCGGGACCCCGGCGGTCGGCCTCGTCGAGGAACGCGGCCAGCCAGCCGGCCGCCCGGTCCGGGTCGCCGACGGGCGAGCCCGCCCCGACCGGGGCGTAGGGCGCCGGTACGGCGAAGGCGCCGGACGGGTCGTGCAGCAGCCCGTCGAACTCCTGCCCGTCGGGCAGCACCTCGCTGTGGTCGGTCACGGCGAGCAGTGCTCCGCCGCCGAGCGGCAGTACGGAGCGGTGGCGCGGGTTGCGCGCCCGCCCGTTGCCGCCCACCAGGTGCGCCGAGTCCAGCCGGACCCGCACCCGGCGCCACCGCGCGGCGCAGCCCTCGGCGGAGTCCAGGCCCAGCGCGCCGACCTCGCCGAGCACCCGGCGCAGCGCCGCCCGCTGCTCGTCGGTGGTACCGGCGACCGCCATCCGGTAGGCGACCGCGGCCGGCTGCTCCAGGAACGGCCCCGTCCAGGGGAACGCCGAGTGCGCCAGCTTCGGCACGTCGAGGTGGAGCCGGCCGGGCACCCCCTCGGCGGCGGCGTCACCGGCGGCCTTGGCCAGCGTCCGCAGGAAGCGGAACGTGGCGTCGCTCTCCCCGCCATAGCGGTAGTACCCGCTGCCCACCAGGCCGTCCAGGGCGCCGTCCAGGAGGTGGTCGGCCGGTCCCCGGTCCGCCGGAGCGGTCCGCGGGGCCACCGGGCCCCGCAGCAGGTCCTCCGACACCTTGGCCAGGGCCCGCTGCTGGACCAGCGCGGCGCGGACGGCCGCGGTCACACCGGCGAGCAGCGCGGGCGCGGCGACGCCCGGCAGGGCGGCCCCCACCAGCGCGGGCACGTCCGCGCCCTTCTCGGCCTCGGCGACGGTCTTGAGCAGGGCCCCGGCGGTGGCCGCGTCCACCGTGCGCAGCGCCGCCGAACCCTCGGGGTCCCGGGCGCGCAGGCAGTACCAGTAGGGCAGCGGCGGCAGTTCCGCGCCGCGCGTGGAGTAGGCCGGGCTCTGGTGGTCGCCGCTGACCCGGGAGACGGCCGCGCCCTCGGGGTCGGTGAGGGTCAGCGTCCGCCAGTCGCTGGACACGGCGCGCGGCCGGTCGTCGCCGGGCAGGGACACGGCGTGGTGCGGGATCCGGGACCCCTCGCCCAGGGCCACCGACCGTCCGGCGTTGTCGGAGCCGTGCCAGCCCTGCCCGGGGACGCGGACCGCACGCCAGCCGAGCAGCCCGTCCACGGGCGCGCCCAGCACGGAGCCCTCGACGGTGGGGGTGGGGCGCAGCCAGTTCTGGCCGGTGCCGTCGGCCAGGCTGCTGCCGCTCGGGTGGTCGCGCAGGGCGTCGGCGAGGAAGCCGGGCAGGGAACGCCGCCCGTGCAGTCCGGTGGTGGGGTCGTACTCGGCCCAGTCGGACTCGCCCATCGCGGCGCCCCGCTCCCAGACCCAGTACGAGGTGCCGTCGCTGATCACCGGCCACTCGACGGGCAGTTTGCTGTCGCCGCGGTGCAGGACGCCGCCGCCGGTGGCGCGGCCGCCGCCGGGCAGGGGCAGGGTGACGTGTTCGGAGCGCACCGACCAGTAGTTCGCGGAGGAGTCCAGGGTGAGGACGTCGCCCGGGGAGCTGAGCCAGTAGCCCTGCACGGGCCCGTCGTACGGGACCCAGAACACCAGCAGGTCGCCGTCCGTGTAGTGGAAGCCCTGCCGGTACTGGCCGGCGGTGGCGGGGATCCGCAGGTCGTGGGTCAGCACGGTGGAGTCGGCGTCGATGACGCGCACCTGTGCGGAGTTGGCGACGATGACGTACGGCCAGGCGTCCATCACGGTGAGCTGCCGCCGGTTGCCCGCGGGCGACAGCGCGGTGACGGCCTCTTCCCAGGCGGGCCAGACGAGTTCCTCGAACAGTCCGCCGCGCAGGGTGCGGGCGAGGATCCCGCCCACGTCGGTGGCGGCGGCCCGGGAGACCTCCTGCGGGGCGAGCGCGAGCGCCTCCGCGGGGAGCCAGGTCAGCCGCCGGATGGCCTCGGGCAGGTCCGGCAGGGCGGCCGCCGTGGAGGTCGCGGCCACCTGGCCGACCCACTCGGCGAGCAGGGCGCGGCTGCCGGCGCACTCGGCCAGGCGCCGCACGGTCCCGCGGCCGCCGGATCCGTTGCCGTTGAAGCGGTCCAGGGTGCGGAAGAAGGCGGGCCGCAGCCGTTCGTCGGCGCACAGCGCGCTCAGGTCGCGCGGCTCGGGGGACTGGGCCCACTGGTCCAGGCCCATGACGCCCTGCCAGGCGTCGCCGGGATCGGCGACGGACAGGCCGAGGGAGAGCAGGAGGTCGATGAGGTTCACGTCCTGGAGGGCCAGGCGCAGGCCGTTCTCGCGTCCGGGCAGGGCGAGTTCCTCACGCAGCCGGTCGGCGCAGCGCGCGACGAGCGAGAGCAGGGCGGGCAGCGCCGGCGGGGTCCCCCAGCCCGCGTGGCGGGCGGTGTGGAAGCGCTCCAGCCAGCCGGCCGTGCCGTCGGGGGAGCGCTCGGCCTCGGGCAGGGCGGCGTCGGCGAGTCCGGCGGTGGCGCCCGATTCCTCCAGCACCTCCAGCCACAGCGCGGCCAGTTCGCCCGCCTCTCCGCCGCTGCCGGGCATCATCCCGAGCAGGGTCCCGCGGACCGGCGGCACGCGCCGGGCCAGGGCGACGAGCGCGGTGCGGTGGGACTTCCACCAGCCGGCCGCGGCCCGCAGCGTGGCGGGCAGCGGCAGCAGTTCTGCGAGGTACTCCTGCTCGGGTTCGCCGCCGGTCAGCCCGGCGGCGCGGGCCAGGCGGCGCAGCTCGGTGGTGGCCTGCGCCGAGGGCGGGAGCCCGCCCGCGGTGCGGCGCACGCACAGGCGGCGGAAGCGGTCGAAGGCCTCGGCGGGGGAGACCCGCGCCGAGAGCTCCTTGCCGTATCCGGTGAGGACCTTCACCGGCAGGGCGCCGGCCAGGGCGAATTCGAGGAAGACGGCGTCGAGGCGGTCCTCGTCCACGGCCAGGCCGTACCCGGCCTCGCTGGCACGGGCCCGGCCGAACAGCTGGGCGGCGTAGGTGGTGTTCTCGACGCCGAGGAAGACGCGCGCGGCCTGCTCGTAGAAGACGGGCAGGAAGTGCGGGACGGCGAGGGCGAGCCGGTCGGCGAGCTCGTGGCAGGCGTCGAGGGCGGCCTTGGGCTTGGTCTTGGCCTGCCGCGCGAGCCGGTCCAGCTCGGGGACGACGGCGAGGGCGTGGTGGCCGTCCTCGGGGTGGTGCACCAGCACCCACTCGGGGAAGCCGAGCGCCTGGCGCCGGCCGAGTCCGACGACGGGCGGTTCGCCCTGCGGCACGAGGCCGAGGAAGCCGGCGGCGAGGTCCTCGGCGGCGCCCAGCTCGGCGGCGGCGAGGCGGACGACGACGCGGTCGTCCCCGAGCGCGGGGTGACGGTAGGTCCGGGCGGTCAGCGGGACGGCGGCGGGCCCGGCACCGGTGGTGCCGACGGGCAGGACGGCTCCGGCGGCCAGCAGCGCGGCGCTCGCGCCGTCGGTGCTCTCGGCGCCCTCGGCGCCCTCGGTGCCCTCGGCGCCCGCGCCGGTGTCGGTGGTGCTCATGGTGTCGGTGGTGCTCATGCGTCCCCGCCCTCCTCGATCTTGCGCCCGGCGTACAGCGCCGCGGCCATCCGCATCCCCTCGGACCAGGCCACCGGTCCGACCTCGCCGAGCCGTACGGCCCGGCCCTCCTCGTCGTGCCAGCTCAGCGGCCCGGTCTCCGACTCGTCCTCCCAGTACGGCTCGCCGATCCACACGGCCGCCTCCACCGCCCGGCCCGCGTCGCGCACCTTGCAGGTCGCGTAGCCGCCGGCGACCCGGTAGCCGAGGCCGGTGGCGCGGGCGGCGAGGCTGAAGCGGGTGGGGAAGGTGCCGCCCGCGTAGTCGCGCACCTCGGTGGCGGCGGGGGAGAGGTCGGCGGGCTTCGTCCAGGTCGCCCGGTGGATCTGCTCGACCCGCTGGGTGATGTCCAGCTCCGCCGCGAACTCCCGTACGTCGTCCAGGTCGGGCAGCAGCACGGGGTGCGGCAGGGTGACCGTGAGCGGCCGCAGGCGTACGGTCTCGCCGTCGAGGTTGACCACCTTGAGCTCGCCCTCGGGGGTGGCGTCGCGCAGGAAACCCACCTCGTCGGCGTCGGTGTCGGGGACGACGGCCAGGTCGCGCAGCGCGGCCTGCCAGGCCTCGTCGGGCCAGACCCGGGCGAGGAGGGCGGTCGGCACCGGCAGGGAGGACACCATCCAGGTGTCCACCTGGGCGGCGCACGCGGCCTCGTGGCGGTCGAGCCACTCGGCGAGCCGGCGCAGCCGGTCCACCTCGGGATGGTCGCGCAACGCCTTGGGAACCGTCTTCAACTGCCGCCCCGCGGGCCGCCGCACCGCGACCCGCCCCTCCACGAGGGCTATCTCGTACCCCTCGTCCAACGCCAGCCAAGCCATCAGCCCGTGCCCCTCCGCCTGTCCGAAAATGGTCTTGCGCAGCCCGGAGCAAGGCATCAACGCCTGCTGGGCTGCGGTATGTCGGGAGACTAGCGAGCCCCACTGACAACGCCGCCCGCAGGGCCGCCCGGAGTCCGCGGACCCGGACGCGACACAGCCCCCGGTCCGTGGGACCGGGGGCTGCGCGCGGGAAGTGGCGGGGGATCAGACGGCGTCGGCGGTGTCCGCGACCTTCGCCGCGGCCTTGTCCGCGGACTCCGGAGCGGCGGCGGCCACGGCCGGGGAGGCCGTCGCGGCCGCACGCGGCCCGTGGCCGGAACGCAGGCCGAGCCAGCTGATCAGGGCGACCAGCGCGAAGGCGCCGGCCCCGATCCAGAAGGTCAGGGTGAACCCGGACTCCGCCGGCAGCGCCGGAACGCCCGCCGGGAGGTGCTCGATCGTCTTGGAGGCCAGGATCGTGGTGACGATGGCGCTGCCGATCGCGCTGCCCGTGGAGCGGGAGATCGAGTTGATGCCGTTGGCGATGCCGCTCTGGTGGTGGGGGACGCTCGACATGATCACGGCGGGCATGGCCGCGTAGCCGAAGCTCACGGCCGCGCCGACGACCAGGCCCGCGCCGATGACCGAGAAGGTGTGGCCGTGGTCGAGGGCCAGCCAGCCGAACCCGACGGCGCCGAGGGCGGCGGCGAGGCCGAGCGCGACGCGCGGACCGCGGTGGCGGACCAGCTGGCCGCCCACGGGGGAGGCGAGCAGCGAGACGATCGCGCCGGGCAGCAGGAACTCGACGGAGGCGCGCAGGATGGAGGCGTCGAAACCGTAGCCGGTGAGCTTCTCGGGCATCTGGACGAGGTAGGAGACGCCCAGGAAGTTCGCGAACATGCCGAAGCCGACGAGGATGCCGGCCAGGTTGGCCATGAGCACCGGACGGTGGACGAACATCTTCATGTCGACGAGGGGTTCGCGCACCTTGCGCTCCACCAGCACCCAGACGGCGGTCATCACGGCGGCGCCGGCGAAGCTGCCCAGCGTACGGGCGGAGGACCAGCCCCACTCGTGGCCCTGCGAGATCGGGAGCAGGAGCAGCAGCAGGGCGATGCCCAGGGTCAGCGCGCCCAGGAAGTCGGTGCGCCCGCCGGTCTTGTGGCGGGTGGCCGGGACCAGGAGGACGACGGCCAGCAGGGCCAGCGTCGCGAAGCCCGTCGCCATCCAGAAGGCGTTGCGGTAGTCGGCGTCGGCACCGGAGGTCAGCAGGCCGGTCGCGACGAGCGCCAGTCCGCTGCCGAACGCCAGGGTGCCGCTGACCAGGGCCATCGCGCCGGGGAGCTTCTGCGGGCGGACCTCCTCGCGCAGCACGGACAGGGCCAGCGGGAAGATCGCGGTGGCGGCGCCCTGGAGCACCCGGCCCAGGATCAGCAGTGGCAGCGAGGTCGCCAGCGCGGCCACCACGGAGCCCGCGACCATGACGCCGAGGACGGCGACCAGGGTGGGCTTCTTGCCGTGCTGGTCGCCGAAGCGGCCGAGCAGCGGGGTGAAGACGGCGGCGGACAGCAGGGTGGCGGTGGTCACCCAGCTGACGTTGGCGGTGGAGGTGCCGAGGTCGTTGCGGATCAGGCCCAGGATCGGTACGGGCAGGGTCTGCATCATCGACACGACCATGGCGGCGAGGCTCAGGGCGAAGACGATGACCGTCTCGTTCCTGTTCCTCGCTTCGGCGGGGGCGGATGCGGCGGAGCTCATGACTGGCAGGACCTTCTTACTGCTTCAGGACGCAGATGTTTGATGTCATCAAGTACTTGGATGAAGGTAGCCAGCAATAGTTAAGGAGGTCAAGTAAAAGGTTGATAATGTCAACGATCCTGGCGTACGCTCCCTGGGTATGAGCGCCACCGCCCCCCATGCCCCCAGCAAGCTGGAACTCCTCGAACTGCTCGCCGCCATCGGCACCGCGCAGTGGCGGGACTTCGCCGCGGCGGCCGGCCGGTACGGGCTGACCTCCACGCAGGCCAAGGTCCTCGCCCAGCTGGAGGGTCCGGTCCCGATGCGCGGCCTCGCGACCCTCCTGGCCTGCGACGCCTCGAACGTCACCGGGATCGTGGACCGGCTGGAGGCGCGCGGACTGGTCCGGCGCGAGCCCTCCGCCGCCGACAGGCGGGTCAAGAACGTCGTCGCGACCGACGAGGGCCGCGAGACCATCCGCCGGGTCCGCGAGGAGATGCAGGCCACGCACGGCGCGCTGGACATCCTGGACGCGGCCGAGAGCGCGACGCTCTACGCCCTGCTGGAACGCCTGCGCCCCACCATGGAGCGCACCGCCTGAGGTCCGGCCGCCCTCAGTCCTGGGGGACGGCCGCGTCGAGTGCGGCCGTGAGGCGGGCCAGGCGCACCTGGAGGTCGCGGATCTCGGTCAGCTCGAAGCCGGTGGCCGCCGCGATCCGGCGCGGGACCTCCACCGCGCGCTCGCGCAGGGCGGTGCCCTCGTCGGTGAGCACCGCGTGCACCGACCGTTCGTCCTGCGCGCTGCGCTCGCGCCGGATCAGGCCGGCCGCCTCCAGCCGCTTGAGCAGCGGGGAGAGAGTGCCGGAGTCGAGCCGCAGGCGCCGGCCCAGTTCCTTGACCGGGGTCGTGCCGTTCTCCCACAGCACCAGCATCACGAGGTACTGGGGGTAGGTCAGGCCCAGGTCCTTCAGGACCACCCGGTAGAGCCCCCCGAAGGCCCGGTTCGCGGCGCCCAGGGCGAAGCAGATCTGCCCGTCGAGGCGGAGGAAGTCCTGGTCGCGGAGGGCGGCTGCGGGCTGCTCGGTCATGGGCGCCAGTGTACCGGAGCGCACTCACGAGCGATTGAGTTGTGCACAACTGAATTGTGTGCTCTAGTGGTGGTCAGGAACGGCCCCGAGCCGCCCCACCCCCTCCGAAAGGACCTCCCGATGGACGCGCTGTACACCGCCGTCGCCACCGCCAACGGCCGCGAGGGCCGCGCCGTCAGCTCCGACGGTCAGATCGACCTCGCGCTCGCCATGCCCCCGGCGCTCGGCGGCAACGGCCAGGGCACCAACCCCGAGCAGCTCTTCTCCGCCGGCTACGCGGCCTGCTTCGCCAGCGCGCTCGGCCTCGTCGGCCGCCAGATGAAGGTCGACACCGGCGACATCTCCGTGACCGCGGAGACCTCCATCGGCCAGGACGCCGGCGGCTTCGGCCTCGCCGTGACCCTGCGCATCGAGCTCCCCGAGTCCCTCGCGGGCGAGACCGGCGCCCTGCTGGTCAAGCAGGCCCACGAGGTGTGCCCCTACTCCAAGGCCACCCGCGGCAACATCCCGGTCGAGCTCGTCGTCGAGTAGGACCGGCACCGGGCCTCCCGGGCCCGGACCCCGTGGCCCGTCGCCCGGGCGGGCGCCCCGTCTCAGGACGCGCGCCGGGCGGCCACCACCGCGCACACCGCCGCCATCGGCAGCTCCGCACCGAGCGCCAGCACGAGCGCCATGCCCTGACCGCTCGTGCCCGCCGAGGTGGTGACGTCGAACCAGGCGTCCATCAGGAGCAGCGCGGCGGTGGCCGCCGCCACCGGCGACACCCTCGGGTCCCCCTTGCGCAGCAGCGCCCCCGTCCCGGCCAGCCCGAGGGCCAGCATCGCGTCGAGACCGATCCACGCGGCCGGCCAGTTGGAGACCTCCGCCGTCGCCGGCATCGTCTTGGCCAGCACCACCATCCACGGCAGCAGCGCCACCCCTGCACCGGTGAGCACCGTAGACAGGCGGGGAGTGCGCCGGATACGGAACTGCGGGGCGACGAGGGCCATGGCTGCGGGTCTCCTTCCGGCCCGCCGGACCGTCCGCCGGGCACACCACCACTCTCGTTCAGCGCGCCGCGCAGATCAGTAGCACCACCGTCCGAACCGGGGGTGGTGCCAGGTACACCCCCCACCGGGCGCCAGGGTGGTGGCCGGCCGGTGATCACTGCCGTTACCGTACGGACATGACAACCCGCGGCGCCCTGCGGCGTACGTACACCTGGATCGCCGCGCACACCCCCTGGTCCGCGTGGGCCTGGCGCAACACCGCCTTCGCCGCGGCGGCGATCGTGCCCACCCTGCCCCTCGTCCTCGGGAGCGCGCTGCTCGTCGCCGCCCCCGGCCACACCCCCAACCTGCTGCTGCTCGCCGTCGTGGGCTCCCCGCTCCTGACCGGGGTCCAGCGCAGCCGCTTCCGTTCCCTGCTCGGCCTGGACATACCGCCGGTCGTCCGGGAACACCCCTGGACGACCGCCCGCGGCCTCGCCGAACGGCTGCGCTCCGAATCGATCTGGCGGCAGTACGGCTACCACCTCGTGGCCGCCCCGCTCGTCGCCGCCGGCGCCGCGCTCCTCGTCCTCGCCTGGGCGGCCGGCGCCGTCGCGGCGAGCGTGTACGCCTGGGCCTGGATGCTGCCCGTGGACGAACCGTTCGGGCCGCCCACCGGCTGGCAGGCCCAGTACGACACGATCACCGTGCTCGGCGCATTGCTGCTGCTCGCCGCCCCCTGGGCGGCCGCGGCCCTGACCCGGCTGGACGCCGCCGCCGCGGCCGCCCTCCTCGGCCCCAACCGGGCCCGCGAGCTGGAGCGGCGCGTCGAGGACCTCGCCGAGAGCCGGGCCGGGGTCCTGGACGCCGCCGACCTCGAACGCCGTCGCATCGAGCGCGACCTGCACGACGGCGCCCAACAGCGGCTGGTCTCCCTCGCCATGAACCTCGGCATCGCCCGCGCCACCCTCCCCGACCTGCCGCCCGAGGCCAGGGCCGTCATCGACGAGGCCCACCGCGAGGCCAAGGAGGCCATCGAGGAACTCGGCAACCTCGTACGCGGCCTCCACCCGGCCGTCCTGGAGGACCGCGGCCTGGACGCCGCGCTCTCCGGCATCGCCGCCCGAGCGCCGCTGCCCGTCGAACTCACCGTGGACATCGCCGTCCGGCCGGGCCCCACCATCGAGGCCGTCGCCTACTTCGTGGTCTCCGAGACCCTCGCCAACGTGGCCAAGCACGCCCGGGCCCGCCGCTGTTCGGTCGCGATCGCCCGCGTCACCGGCGCCCGCGGGGACCTGCTGCGCATCGTCGTCACCGACGACGGCGTCGGCGGCGCGGACCCGGCGGGCGGATCCGGCCTGGTGGGCCTGCGCAAACGCGTAGGGTCGGTCGACGGAACGATATTGATCAACAGCCCCCTCGGGGGCCCGACCGTCGTCACTGTGGAGCTGCCGTGCGGGCTGTGATCGCCGAGGACTCCGTCCTCCTGCGCATAGGTCTTGTCAAAGTCCTCGAAATGGCCGGGTTCGAGGTGTGCGCCGAGACCGGCGACGCCGAAGGGCTGCTCGCCGCGGTCGAGGAACACCGCCCCGACCTCGCCCTCGTGGACGTGCGCATGCCGCCCGGCTTCACCGACGAGGGCGTCCGGGCCGCCCTGGTGATCCGTAGCCAGAGCCCCGGCACGGCCGTGCTGCTGCTGTCCCAGTACGTGGAGGAGCGCTACGCCGCCGACCTGCTGTCCTCCCGGAACGGCGCGGGCATCGGCTACCTCCTCAAGCAGCGCGTCGCCGACGTCGAGGAGTTCGTCGACGCCCTGCGCCGGGTCGCGGGCGGCGGCACCGCCCTCGACCCGCAGGTCGTCGCCCAGCTGCTGCTGCGCCGCGGCGGCGGGCCCGACCCGCTGGAACGCCTGACCCCGCGCGAGCGCGAGGTGCTCGCGCTGATGGCCGAGGGCCGCTCCAACGCCGCGATCGCCGACGGGCTCGTCGTCAGCGAGAGCGCCGTGGCGAAGCACATCAACAACATCTTCGCCAAGCTCGACCTGCCCCCGGCCGCCGAGGCCCACCGCCGGGTCCTCGCCGTGCTGCGCTTCCTGGACGGCACCCCGTGACCCGCCCCGCGCCCGTCGCCGCCGGGAGCGGGCACCGCGGTGCCTGGTACTGCGCCGCCGTCCTCGGCGCCGTCCTCGTCCTCGTCCCGGCCGGCTGGCAGGTGTGGGCGATGGGCAGCGGCCACACCGGCGTCCTGGAGGGCGGCAGCGCCGGACGGACGGTGACCGCAGTGGAGATCGCCGCCGGCGCGGCCACCGTGGACGTCACCCCGCGCGGCGACCAGCAGATCGGCTACCGGGCCGACGTCCGCTGGTCCTTCGGGCGACCGGTGATCGAGGAGAGCTGGCTCGGCGACACCCTGCGGCTGACCCCGCGCTGCCCCGGCGACACCGTCTCGGCCACCGACGAACTCGGCTGCTCCGTACGGCTGGCGGTGACCGTGCCCATCGGCGTCCCGGTCAAGATCTCCGGAACCTCAGGACGGATCGGCATCAGCGGCCTGGAGGGCACCGTCGACGCGCAGGTGCAGTCCGGCTCGCTCCACCTGTCCGGCCTGCGCGGACCCCTGCGGGCCGACGTCGACTCCGGCACCCTCCGTGCAGTCGGCCTCGCCTCCCGGCAGGCCGACGTCCGCGCGGGCGCCGGCCGGGCGGAGGTCCGCTTCGTGACCCCGCCGGACCGCGTCACCGGCCGCGTCGGCGCCGGCCGGCTCGACCTCACCCTGCCCGCGGCCACCCGCTACCGCGTCACCAGCCACGTGGGCTGGGGCCGCTGCGAAGTGGACGACAGCCTCCGCGACCCGTCGGCCCCGCGCACCCTGGACCTCTCCGTCGAATCCGGCACCGCCACGGCGGGCCACCGGCCCCCGGCCGACTGAACGGGCGGCGGGGCCCGCGGCCGGGGCGCAGGTCAGAGGTGGCCGGCGAGGGTCACGCGGATGTTCGCCATCCGGCCCAGTTCGTCGAAGGTGACCTCGGCTCCCAGGTTCCCGGGCAGCGTGGCCGTGATCCGGCCCGGCTCCTGGTGGGCGGGCAGCCCGAAGTGCTCGAAGTAGCCCGCCGCCATGGCGTACGGGGAGTGGCCGATCAGGCCCATCGCCGAGGTGAGCGCCCCCGGGAGCGCGGTGGCGTCGAAGACGGGCCGCGGCACCCGCGGGTCGTCGGCGAGCAGGTACAGCTGCGTGTCCGGACCGGCCTGCACGCTGAGGTAACCCGGTGCGCCGGTCACCCCCATCGCGGCGAAGGCGAGGGTCTCCGCGGCCCGGCGCGGGTCGGCGAAGCCCGACAGGTCCAGCGTCTCCTGCGCGAACTCGGCCATCCCGTACGCCCTCCCGTACTCCCCGGCGCGCCCGGAGAGCGCGACCACGGGCGTGCCCTGCAACCCCGGGTTGGCCCAGCCCCACATCCAGGACCCCTGGGAGAGGTCGTAGGTGCCCAGTACGGACACGCGCAGGTCGAGGCCGCCCTGGCGGTAGAGGCAGGCGTCCAGGTCGGCGGTCCAGTCGCCCGCGGGCACGAAGGCCGTCAGGGCCTGGAGCTGCGCCGCGCCCCAGGCGGCGTGGCGTTCGGCTTCGAACAGGAAGGCGTCGCCGAAACGGGAGTTCACAGGTGTCGTCACGAGCCACCACCCTAAGCCCGCCGGCGCGCTACTCCAGCCGCTCCAGGGCGCCCCGGACGAAGGCGGCCTGGCCCGCGTGCTGGAGGTCGTCCGCCAGCACGCTGACCAGGCGCACGCCCAGGGTGACCGGGGGGTCCCAGCGTTCGTCGACCACCCGGTCGAGGTCGGCCGCCGCGAGGCCGCGCACGAACCGCAGGGTCTGCTCGTGCACCGCGTCGAAGTAGCCCAGCAGCAGCCCGAACGCGTCCACGCGGACCGCCGCGGCCTGCCGCGCGGTGTGCCCGTACCCGGTGGCCCCGACGGGCAGCCGCAGGCCGAAGCGGTCGGCCCAGCCCTGCTCCCGCCACACCTGGGCCAGTCCGGCGGCGTCGGCCACGTGGTCGTCCTGAACCCGGGTCAGGTGCCAGACGAGCCAGGCGATCGAGTTCGCCGCCGGGTCGGTCCGGGCGTTGAGTTCCTCGGCCGAGAGCCCGTCGACCACCTCGTGGACCACTTCCCGGACGCGTTCGAAGCCGTCCACGAGTACCTCGGTGCCCTTCATCGCCCTCTCCCGCCACGTCCGCCGGACCGCCGGTCACCGCCGGTCACTGCCGGGACCACCATGCCGGGCCGCGGTGCGGCGGCGCGGGGCGACACTCCGTCAGAGCCGCCGCAGCCGCCTGCGGCGCAGCAGGATGCCCGCGGCCGCGCCGGCCAGGGCGATCCCGGCCACCCCGGCGGTGGTCCACCAGCCGGCGTCGTCGGAGTCGGAGGCGGGGGAGGTGGCCGGGGTGGCCGACGCCGGGGGTGCCGAGGCGGTCGCGGTCGCAGGGGCGCCCGAGGGGGAGGGGGCGGGAGAGGCGCCGGAGGAGGCGGTGGGCGGGGCCGGGTCCACCACCGGGACGGCCACCTCCTGCTGCGCGTGGCCCAGGGAGGGGAAGCCCGCGTCGACGGTCACCGTCCACGTGCCGGGCGGCAGCGTCTCGGCCGTCGTCCAGGTCGCGGCCCCACCGGTGCCGCGGACCAGCCGCCAGGGTCCCGCCGTACGGGACCCGTCGGCACTGACCGCGTTCACGGTGGCCGCCACGGCCTCCTCGACGGGGTCGCCGTCGTTCTCCCAGGTGACGTCGGCGGTGACCTTCCCGGCCTGCTGACCGGTGATCACCACTTTGAGGGTGTCCCCGTGGGCGTGCGCGGCGCCGGCCAGGGCGACGGCCTGCATGGGCAGCAGCAGGGCGAGTCCCAGGGCGGCGGGGAAGGGGAGGGGACGCGGGCGCGTGGTCATGGTGCTCCAGGCGGGAGGTGGGGAGGCAACGGGACGAGCGGAAGTGGGGGCGTGGGGGCGAGGGGTGTGGGGTGTGGGGGGCCTGGTGGAGCGTGGGGGAAGTGGGGGAAGTGGGGGAAGTGGGGGAGAGAGGAAGCCCGTGGGGAGGCGTGGGGGAGCGGAGCCGGAGGGCGGCCGGGGGAGCGGCCGCCCTCCGGAGCGGTGGGTCAGCCCGCCTTGCGGGCCGTCCAGGCCTGCGCGGGACGGCCGTCCGCGCGCTGGAGTTCGAGCAGCCAGTTCCCGTAGTAGGGGCGGTTGCTCACCGCGAGGGCGAAGCCGCCGCTCGGGTCGGAGACGGTCGTCGAGCCGTCCCGGGTGGTCAGTCGCCACTGCTGCGACGCGGAGTTCCCGCACGGCTGCTGGGAGACCCACATCCCGGCGGCCGGGGCGCCGCCCGGCTGCAGGCACTTGCCGGAGACGGCGGACCGGATGCGGACGAGCCCGCTGCCGGCGTCGTCGAAGTACCACTGCTGCTGTGCGTAGCCGTTGGTGCGGCCGGCCACCAGGACGGTCCCGTCGGCGGTGCGGCCGTCCCACATCTCGGCGGCCATGCCGCTGCTGCCGTTGCCGAGCACGTAGCGGGTGCCCGGGGTGGTGGCGCCGCCGCCGGTGGCGGTCGTACGGAAGGAGGTGGCCTTGCCCGGGCCGCTGTCACGGCCGGCCGTGTCGCGGACCGAGACGGCGGCGGTGTAGTCGGTCCCGGCGCGCAGGCCGTAGACGCGCAGGGAGGTGGACTGCACCCAGGTCAGGTGCTTGCCGTTCAGCAGCACCTGGTACCAGGCGGCGCCCTCCGTGCGGGGCCAGCTCAGCACCACCGAGTCGGCCTGGATCTGGCCGGCCGTCACGACCGGTCCGCCGCCCGTGGGCTTCTTGGTGGGCGAGGGCGAGGGGGTGGGCTTGGCCGTCGGGCCCGGGTTCGGGTTCGGTCCGGGCCCGGTGCCGCCGCCGTCGGTGCGCATCAGGAACTGGTTGTCGGCGATGTTCCAGTGGGTCGCCAGGTAGCTGCCCGGCTTCGGGCTGGTGTGGAAGTAGTCGTCGTGGTTGCAGTCCAGGATGTTCTCGGACGCCTGGTTCGTGCAGACGTTGCGCATCTGCGGGTAGTACGGGGTGTCCGAGTAGCACATGACGTCGAACTCGTCGGTGCAGTGCGCGCCACGGCTGGTGTTGGGGGCGCTGTTGTTGACCGCGCCGAGGTTGTGTCCGAGTTCGTGCGCGGCGGTGTGGCCGCCCCAGCAGCCCGAGTCCGTGCGCCCGTAGGAGGGGCCGAAGTTGCTCAGGTTGTTCTGGCCGGGCCGCTCGTCGCCGTTGAAGGTGCCGATGCCGCAGTAGATCTGGGTGTCCGCGAAGATCATGTACTTGCGGTCGCGGCGGTCCAGGCCCTTGCCGGCGAGCGCGGCGTTGGTGGCGCTGAACTCGGCGAGGGCCGAGTCTGGGAGCTCGATGCTGATCACGGACGGGGTGCAGTCTGCGGCCGTCACGTAACGGATGTGCCGGATGCCGCCGGTCTCCTTGGCGCTGGCCGCGTAGATGAGGTCGGCGTCGGCCGCCCACTTGCGGAACGAGGCCAGGTACTCGGCGTAGCGGTCGCGGCCGGGGCCGTGGGCGTAGACGACCTGGACCCGGTTGCCCGAGGTCCCGTCGCCGTCGCACTGGACGGTCTGTCCGGCCGGTCCGGCCGCTATGCCCTGGCTGCCGGAGGCCGGCGGGGCGGGGGCCGCCTTGGAGGCGGCCGTACGGGCGTCGGCCGCGGGCGCGTCCTGAGGACGCCCGCCGCCCTCCGTGGCGGCCGGGTCGGCGGAGGCCGGGGCGGCGGGGTCGGCCGCCGGGGCCTTGGTGCGGACCACGGGCTGGACGTCCTTCTTGATGTCCACGCCACCGGGGGGAGCGTCGGGGCCGTGGGTGCACAGTCCGGCGTCCGTGCGGTAGACGCCGACGCAGCGGTCGCCCTTGGGGGCGGCCTTGAGGCCGTCGTAGACCATGCCGCGGGCGTTCTCGTTCGCCGGGGCGCTGGAGAGGGCGGCCGGTTCCGCGTCGCGGGCCGGTGCGGCGGCCGGTTCGGCGGGTGCGCCGGCCCCCGAGGCCTGCGCGGGGGTGGTGGCCTCGGCGTCCGGGTCGAGTCCCGCGTAGGCGAGACCGCCCGCGATCACCGCCGCCGTGGCCATGGCGGCGGTCAGGAGCATCAACCTGCGCGGTTTGCGCCGGTGTTCACGCTGTCTGCGTCGTCGGCCGGTGTGTCGTGCTGTCATGCGCACCTCAAGTCCAAGTCAGGAGAGTGGGTGCGCGGAAGCTTGCCAGACGGGAGCCGCGGAGAATTCGGACAAACGGGAGCCGGGTCCGGGAAATCTATCCGTTACCTTGTGACTCGATTTGATGAACCGTCAACTCGCTCTGAATTCAAGAGAGTTACGCGCGTTGCGCGGGAAAGGTCCAGGCCTTTTCGGGGATGTCGTTATCAAATCGAGATATACGGGCAATGCTTATTGACGGCAATTCAGTCAGGTATTCATGTAAAAACTACCTGCCGAATTCTCCCCGTCACGAGCGGTGAAGCGCGACGGAGCTCCGGACGTGGCCGTGGGTGCCCAGGCCGCCCGGCCGGTGCGGCGGCGGCAAGGGCACCCGTACGGACTAGCGGACGGCGTCCCGCTCCCAGCTGTAGAACCGGGTGGCCATGGCGTCCTTCGGGCCCCGCCACGTCTTCGGGTCGTGCGGGCTGATGTAGGCGGAGAGCCGGTCGCTGAGGTCGCGGAACTCCGGGTGCCCGGTGACCTGCGCGATGGCCGGACCGGGGTCCTTCTCGGACTCGATCAGGTGCAGGTACACGTCCCCGAACTGGAAGAGACTGCGGCGGCTGACCCCGACGAGACGGGGGAGCTCGCCCGCGTCCGAGGCGGCGAACAGGTCGGCGATGTCGGGTGCCGATCCGGGCGCCATGCGGGCCACGATGAGGGCTTGGTGCATCGGGTGGGTTGCCTTTCGACTCGGAGAGCGAGGAGGAGGGCGGTGCGCTCAGCGGCGCGAGGCCACCCGCTCGCGGCGCTCGATCTTGTCCCGGATCAGTTCCATCTGGATGCGGGAGTTGTGGTTGATGCGGTCGGTCATCCCCGCGTCGTCGATCGGCGCGTCCGGCTTCATCGCGAAGTCCTGGACCCACCGCATGCGGGTGCCGCCACCGGGCGCCTCGCCGTACTCCCAGTGGATGTCCATGTGCGCGAACGGACCCGTCTCGACCCGGCGGGCCTTCACCGTCAGGCCCGCACGGTCCACGGTCCGCTCCGAGACCCAGCTCCACACCACCCCGTTCTCGTCCGGGTGCATGGCGAGACGGAACCGGGTCGTGTTCCCGGCCTTCTCCAGGATCTCGATCGACGCGTACTCGCTGAACAGCTCCGGCCAGTTGGGCAGGTCGTTCGTGACGTCCCAGACGACGTCGACGGGCGCGTTGACGGTGATCTCGTTGTCGGTGTGTCCAGGCATCTCAGGCTCCGGTCATGAGGCTGTTGTTGACGAGGTCGACGAACTCGCGGGGGCTCTTGCAGCGGTCCGCGTCGGTGGGCAGCGCGCGGCCGCGCCGGTTCTCCAGCTCACCGACGATGCCCAGCAGGCCCAGCGAGTCCAGGCCGTAGTCGTCGAACCGGGAGTCCGGACGACTCGCCAGCTCGCTGGGGTCGACGGTGATGCCGGCGCTCTTCATGAGCGTCGCCAGCTCTTCCATGGTCAGGCGGTCGGACATGGTGCCTTCTCTCTCTTCCTGCTTCCGGGGGCCGCACCGAACCCTGCGCGGCCCTGACCAGCTGGGGTCCCGATCCCTACGCGCGGGATTCGGGCCCCTTGCGGAGGACGAGTGCCGCGTTCGACCCCATCCGGCCGCGGCTCAGGACGAGCGCGGTCCGTACGGGGGTGACCCGGGCGCTGCCGGTGACCACGTCGAGGTCGTGGCAGACGTCGAACACGTTCGGGGTCGGCGGCACGACCCCGTGCTCCAGGGCCAGCACGGCCGCGGCCGCGTCGAGGGTGCCGGCCGCGCAGTACGCGCGTCCGGTCCCCGTCTTGGGGGCGGTCACGGGCACCTTGGAGCCGTGACCGCCGAGCGCGTCGCGGATCGCCCGCGCCTCCGCCGCGTCGGCCTCGGGCGTGCCCAGGGCGTCCGCGAAGACCACGTCCACCTCCTCGGGCGCCAAGCCCGCCTCCCGCAGCGCACCGCGGATGGCGTGGGCCAGGCCCTCGCCGGAGGAGTCCGGCGACCGCGTCCCGGTGAAGGTGGCGGCGTGCCCGGCCAGCAGGGCCCGGACCGTCGCGCCCCGCCGCCGGGCGGCCTCCGCGTCCTCGACGACGAACATCGCGCCGCCCTCGGCCGGGACGAACCCGCACGCCTTGGCCGTGAAGGGCCGGTAGGCGCGCTCCGGGTCGTCCCAGGTGCTGAGGCCCTCGTAGCCGAGCTGGCAGACCACCGAGTACGGGGCGAGCGGGGCCTCCGTCGCACCGGCCAGCATGGCCCGGCTGCCCTGCCGGATCCCCCGGGCGGCGTGCGCGAAGGCGTCCAGCCCGCCCGCCTCGTCGCTCGCGACGACCCCGCACGGGCCCTTGAACCCGCGCCGGATGGAGATCTGGCCGGTGCTGGCCGCGTAGAACCAGGCGATCGACTGGTACGGCCCCACGTAGCGGGGGCCCTGCCCCCACAGCCGCTGGAGCTCGCGCTGCCCGAACTCGCCGCCGCCCGAGCCGGCCGCCGTGACGACGCCCACCGCGTACGGGTCGTCCTCGTAGTCGGCCCGTCCCAGCCGGGCGTGTTCCAGCGCCAGATCGGCGGCGGCCAGCGCGTAGTGGCTGAAGCGGTCGGTCTGCACGAGGAAGCGTTCCTCGACCAGCGCGCCGGGATCGAAGCCCCGGACCTCGCCGGCGACCCGCACCGGAAGGTGCTCGCAGCCCTGCCGGGTCACCCTGTCCAGGACGCTGTCGCCCGCCTGCGTCGCCTTCCAGAAGGCGTCCGCGCCGATCCCGTTGGGCGCGACGACCCCGATGCCGGTGATCGCCACCGGGGTCCCCGCAGTACGGCTCTTCACGCGCGTACCTCCTTGGGCTGGGTCAGGACCACGGCGGACTGGAAGCCGCCGAACCCGCTGCCGACCGACAGCACGCTGCGCAGGGTGTGGCTGCGGGCGGTGCGCGGCACGTAGTCCAGGTCGCATTCGGGGTCGGGGGTCTCGTAGTTCGCGGTCGGCGGCACCACGTGATGGGTCATCGCCAGGACGCAGGCCGCGAGTTCGATCGCCCCGATGGCGCCGAGGGAGTGCCCCACCATGGACTTGATGGAGGTCATCGGCGTCTTGTAGGCGTGGTCCCCGAGCACCCGCTTGACGGCCGCCGTCTCGTGGCGGTCGTTCTGCTTGGTGCCGGAGCCGTGCGCGTTGACGTAGTCGATCTCACCGGAGCCGATCCGGGCCTGCGCCAGGGCGGTCTCGATGGCCCGCGCCATTTCCAGGCCCTCGGTGGTCAGCCCGGTCATGTGGTGGGCGTTGCCGAAGGTGGCGTACCCGCCGATCTCGCAGTAGACGGTCGCGCCCCGGGCCCTGGCGTGCTCCAGCTCCTCCAGGACCAGGACGGCACCGCCCTCGCCGAGGACGAAACCGTCCCGGTCGGCGTCGAAGGGCCGGGAGGCGTGCGCCGGGTCGTCGTTGTTCGCCGAGGTCGCCTTGATGGCGTCGAAGCAGGCCACGGTGATGGGGGAGACCGGGGAGTCCGACGCCCCGGCTATGCACACGTCCATCCGGCCCTCCTGGATGGAGTGCACGGCGTAGCCGACGGCGTCGAGCCCGGACGTGCAGCCCGTGGAGACGGTCTGCACCGGCCCGCGCGCCCCCGTCTGCTCCGCCACCGCCGAGGCGAGGGTGGCGGGGGTGAACGCGCGGTGCAGGAAGGGGGAGGACAGCCGGTGGTCCACGTCCCACCAGTCGCCGTGCCGGCTGACATCGACGTAGTCGTGCTCCAGCCGGGTGGTACCCCCGACCGCCGTGCCCAGGGAGACGCCGGTGCGCCAGGCGCTCTCGTCGTCGAGTTCCAGGCCGGAGTCGGCCACCGCCTCGCGGGCGGCGACCAGGGCGAACTGGATGTACCGGTCCGCGCGGGCCGCCTCGTCCTCGCTCAGGCCGTGCTCGGACGGGTCGAAATCGACCTCGGCGGCTATCCGGGAGCGGAACCCGGACGGGTCGAAGAGGGTGATGCCACGCGTCGCCGTACGGCCGTTGGACAGCAGGTCCCAGAAGGCGGGGGCTCCGATGCCCCCCGGGGCCACGACGCCGACCCCGGTCACGGCCACCCGCCGGCGGGTCACGAAACCGCTCCCGTGCGCTCCGGCGGACGCTCCGCCCACCCGGAGGCCTCCGGGTTCGGAGCCTCCTCGGTGTCGACGTGGCCCAGTTCCGGGCGCGGGGCGAGCGGACCCAGGTGGAAGACCATCCGGGCCTCGGTCGAGCCGACGTTGCGGAACCGGTGGCGGGTGTTCAGCGGGACGAGCAGCCCCTGGTCGACGCGCAGCGGGTGCGGCTCGCCGTCCAGGTCGACTTCGAGGGTCCCGGCGACCACGTACACGAACTCCTCGGAGTACGGGTGGTAGTGCTCGGCGATCGACTCGCCCGGGGCCATCACCGCCAGTCCCATGAAACCGCTGGTCGAGCCCACCGACGTCGGGGTGAGCACGGCGCGCAGGTCACCTCCGCGCCTGCGGTTGGGCTGGGTCTCGCTGAGGTCGACGATGCGCGGGTGATGTTTGGTCATGCTGGCTTCCTCCTGGCGGATCGGGAGCCCGCGCTGCGCGCGGGCTGCCGGACGGGGTGGCGGGAACGGGGGACCGGGTGCTGGATGCGGGCGCCCGGATCAGTCCCGCGCCGGAGCGTGCCGGTCGGTGATCGGGGTCATGGGGCGGGGGGCGTCGGACGCCGTGGTGGGATCCCCGGTGAGCAGGCGCCGCAGCACGGCCGCCCGGCGGGGTCCCTCGATGCCGAAGCCGCCGGCGAAGCGGCCGTCGGCCGGCCCGTGCACGTCGATGAGGCGGACCACCACGTCGTCCCGCTGGAAGATGGTGCTGCTCAGCACGGGACTCGTGGGGAGCTTCGCGGCCGTCTCGTCCTGCCGGGCGAGGAAGCGGGCCACGAGCGGGCCGCAGCCGGGCTTGGCCGGGTAGAAGAGCGCGTGCCGCGTCACCTCCGGCGGCGGCTGCCCCTGCGCCGCCACGTGGTGCACGGCGGGCAGGGCGGCGCGCATGAAGAACATCCGCGCGGACTCCGGATCGGCCAGGTCCCGGTCCTGCTCCAGGTACGGGTTGATGGCGTGCTCCACGGCGCGGACCTCGGGCTGTTCCGACACGTGCCGCAGCGCCGCCGTCAGGTCGCCCTCGACCTCCACCGCCCGCACCACCCGGTTGCCGTACATGAACAGGGAGGTGCGCAGCAGCCGGGTGTGGTCGTCGACGCGGGCCTGCGGGGAGTCGTAGGACGACAGGATCTGCGCGACCTTGTCCTCGCTGCCCGGCTTGACCGTGAAGGTCAGCGCGTGCCGGACGATCCCCGCGCCGAGCCGGGGGGCGCCCTGGAGCCGGGCCGCCGGCGCCCGCCCGGGGGCCTCGTAGCGCTTTCCGGTCTCCCGCAGCACGGTGAAGGTCAGCGGGCGCATCGAGCGGGCGCAGGCACCCAGCGGCCGGACCTGCGCCGCGTGCTCCTCGCTGTTCACCCAGGCGAGGTACTGCGGGGCGCTCTCCCACTCGCTGGTGATCAGCCACTGCGAGGGGTTGGCGAAGGACTGGCAGAGCTGGTCGCCCAGGTGGCCGGGCACCGACGCGATGTCGTGCCGGAGCTGCTCGTAGGCCTCGAAGAAGCGCTGTTGGGCACCCTCGTGGAGGTCCATCAGCAGGACGACCCGGAGCATGGAGCCGTCGAAGGCGGACTGCGACACCCGTTCGGACAGGGTGGTTGTCATCTGCTCACTCCTTCGTGAGTGCACGGGGACCGCCACGTACGCGCTCGTGTGCGTCATCGGCGGCAACGGCCCGGAGGGCGGGGGCGGGCGGTGTGGCCGAAAGGGGCTCCCGCTGTCGCTCATCGTCATCCGGCGGGGTACGGATCGCTACATCTCAGGATCAAGCGGGTGACAAGACGCGACTCGCCCGGGCAAGAACCCTGATCGGGGGCATAAGGCGTCCACTGCCCCCCCACACGAAACAGGAGCCCGCAGCTGATGGAAGAGCATGCCGATGTTCGCGTACCGGTCCTCGTCGTGGGCGGCTCCCTCGTGGGCCTGTCCACCTCGCTGTTCCTGAGCCGTCACGGCATCAGGCACCTGCTGGTCGAGAAGCACGCCGGTACCTCGGTCCACCCCCGCGGCCGGGGGATCAACGCCCGGACGATGGAACTGTTCCGCACGGCCGGCGTCGAACCCGCCATCCGCAAGGAAGCCTCCGCCCTTGAGGCCAATCAGGGCATCCTGCAGACCCAGTCGTCCCTCGTCGGCGGCGAGCACAAGTGGCTGATCAAGGCCGTCGACCCGTCCAACGCGCTCAAGAAGTTCAGCCCCACCGGCTGGTGCCTGTGCAGCCAGAACAACATCGAGCCGGTGCTGGCCGCGCAGAGCCGCGCCCAGGGCGCCGACGTGCGCTTCGCCACCGAACTGATGAGCTTCGACCAGGACGAGACCGGCGTGAGCGCCGTGGTGAAGGACCGGGAGACCGGCGAACACCTCACCGTGCGCGCCGACTACCTGATCGCCGCCGACGGACCGCGCAGCCCCGTCCGCGAGGCCCTGCGCATCCGCCAGACGGGCAACGGCGAGCTCTTCCACAACGTGAGCATCGTCTTCCGCTCGGAGCGGCTCGCCGACGTCCTCGGCGACCTGCGCTTCATCGTCTGCTACCTGATGAAGCCGGGCGCCGACGGGGCGCTGCTGCCGGTGGACAACGAGACCCAGTGGGTCTTCCACGCCCCCTGGCACCCGGAGACGGGCGAGACCCTGGAGGACTTCACCGACGAGCGCTGCGTGGAGCAGATCCGCGGGGCGATCGGCGTGCCCGACCTGGACGTGGAGATCGGCGGCAAGGCGCCCTGGCACGCGGCCGAAAGGGTCGCGGAGCAGTACCGCGTCGGCCGGGTGTTCGTGGTGGGCGACGCCGCCCACGAGATGTGCCCGACCGGGGCCTTCGGCTCCAACACCGGCATCCAGGACGCGCACAACCTCGCCTGGAAGGTCGCCGCGGTCCTCGAAGGCGCCGCCGGACCGGAGCTCCTGCACACCTACGAGCAGGAGCGGCTCCCCGTCGCCCGGGCCACCAGCGAGCGCGCCTCGGCCCGTTCGGCCGAGCACAGCCACCCCGGGTACGTACCGCCCCCCACCATGGGCGGCGGTCCGGGAAGCGGGGTCCTCACCACCGCGATGGGCTACTGCTATCCCGAGGGCGCCGTCCTCGGCGGCGACCCGTCCCGGCCGGTCATCCCCGAGACCATGCGGCTCACGGGGGACGTGGGCACCCGCGCCCCGCACATGTGGCTGACCCGGGCCGGCGAGCGGATCTCCCTGCTCGACCTCTACGAGCGCTCCTTCGTGCTGCTCAGCGGCGCGGGCACGCCCTGGCGGGAGGCGGCGCGGGAGGTCGCGCGGCAGACGGGCGTGCGCCTGGACGCCTACGCGATCGGCTCCGGACCGGACGCCGACCTGGTCCAGCCGGACGGCGCCGACTGGGCGGAGCTGCACGCGCTGGCGGCCGACGGAGCGGTACTGGTGCGCCCGGACGGATTCGTCGCCTGGCGTTCGGAAGGGGCCGTCCGGGACCCGCGGGCCGTCCTGACGGACGCGCTGACGCGGCTGCTGCGCCGCCGCTGACACCGCCCGGACCGCCCTAGCGGCAGGCCCAGCACCCCGCCCAGCATCCGTGGCCCCCGGGCCGCGGAGGCGGGCGGCGGTGCGCGGTGCGCGCGGAGCGGTCGCGGGAGGGGTCGGCCCGGCCCGCCGCGAGACAGGCGACCACCACCGTGATCGCGGCCAGTTCCTCGGGTTCGGCGGTGCCCCGGTGGACCCGGAGCAGGCTCGATATGGCGGAGTCGCTTCGCATCGGCACGGCCTCCCAGCAGGAGAGTTGACCCTCGCCGGGCCGTCCGGCCCCGACGCTGACGACGCTACGAGCCCGCCGGTGGGCTGTCGTGCCGGGAAGCTCCGTCCACAGCCATCCGTGCGACGTGCGGGGGCGGGGCGGGCGCGGCCCCCGGGCGGCCGAGGAAGATGCCGGCCACCGCCAGGAGCAGCCCGCACAGCTGGCGCGCCGTCAGGCTCTCCCCGGCCACCGCGAGCCCCAGCAGCACCCCCGTCACCGGATTGAGCAGCCCGAGCAGCCCCACCGTGGCTGCGGGCAGCCGCCGCAGCCCCGCGAACCAGGTGGTGAAGGCGAGGGCCGTCGCCACCAGGACCGCGTAGCCGAACCCGGCCGCCGCCCGGCCGTCCACCTCCGGCGGCCCGCCCTCCACCGCGACGGCGAACGGAAGCAGCAGGAGCCCGCCGCCGAGCAGCTGCCAGGAGGCCGAGGCGAGCACCCCGGCGCCGGCGCTCCAGCGTTTGGCCAGGACGTAGCCGAGCGCGGACATCGCCATGGCGACGGCGGCGGCCAGGACCCCGAGCCCGTCCGCGGGCACGCTGCCGGTGAACAGCATCAGCGCCACCCCGCCCGCCCCCAGCCCCGCCCCGGCCAGGTGCCGGGACCCCGGCCGCTCGCCCACCAGGGGCCAGGCCACCAGCATCATGGTCAGCGGTCCGGTCGCCATCACGGTGGCGGCCACACTGCTCGGCAGCCGTTGCGCCGCCACGTACACGAGGGCGAAGAACCCGCCCATGTTCAGCACGCCCAGCAGGAGCGACTTCCACCACCAGGAGCCGCGCGGCAGCTCGCGGCTCACGGCCAGGAGCAGCAGCCCGGCGGGCAGGGCGCGCATCGCCGATCCGTAGAGGGGGTGGCCGTCGGGGAGGAACGCGCGGGTGACGTAGTAGTTGGCGCCCCAGGCCACCGGGGCTGTCGCCGTCACCAGGGACCAGCGCAGATTCGCTTCCATGGAAGCTACAATACCTTCCATGGAAGCAATCAAGAGCGGTCCGCAGGATCACGCCGCTCCGCAGGATCACGCCGCTCCGCAGGACCACGCCGCTCCGCAGGACCACGTCGCCCGCATCCAGGCGGAATGGGCCCGTGAGCGCCCCGACCTGGACGTGGCCCCGCAGGCGGTGATCGGCCGGCTGCACCGCCTCGGCCTGCTGCTGACCGAACGGCTCACCCCCGTCTACCGGCGCCACGGCCTGGGCGAGGGCGAGTTCGACGTTCTCGCCGCCCTGCGCCGGGCGGGTGAGCCCTTCGAGCGGGCGCCCGGCGAGCTGGCCGCCCACACGATGGTCACCACGGGTGCGATGACCAAGCGGATCGACCGGCTGGAGCGGGACGGGCTGGTCACCCGCCGCCGGTCGGCCGCCGACGGCCGCGGCCGCGTGGTCGCCCTCACCCCGGCGGGCCGCGAGGTGATCGACCGCGCCTTCGCCGACCACATCCGCAACGAGCACGCCCTCCTCGACGCGCTGAGCCCCGCCGAGGCCGCCGGCCTGGAGGCGCTCCTCACCGCCTGGCTCGCCCGGGTGGAGCCGCCCGCGGAGTCCTGAGCGGCGGCCGGTGCGCTATCGGACGCCGAGCTTCAGCCACTTCGCCGTGCTGGGGACGCCCCGGCCGTCCAGGAGGAAGAGCATGTAGTACCCGGGCGGCGCGTCGGCCGGGGTGGCCGGGGTGCGCAGGGTGATCGTGTCCCCGCGCACCCCGGTGACCGCCAGCTCCAGGTGGCGCTGGCTGGTGTTCACCGCGTGGGTGACCGTGGTCGGCGCCAGCAGGACGGCCCGCCGCACGGCGGACGCGGTGGAGCTGCGCACCTCGAAGGCCGCGCCGTGGGGGAGTGCGCCCCCCGGGGCCCGGTCGAGGGCGGGCCGGGGGCCCCGGTGCAGGTAGGCGGGTTCGTAGAGCTCGATGCTGCCGTCCATCGCGTCGCGGATGTCGGGGTCGTTGGCGATCTGCTGGAGCTCGTCTCCGGTCACCATGACGCGGCCGTCCGGCATGACCAGGGCGTTGGAGTGGTATCCGCGCGGCAGCCGCTGGGCCGGGCCCAGCCGCCAGCGGCCGTCGGCGCCGCGCAGTTCGGTCTGCCGGTACTTGAGGTCGGCCTTCGGGTTGAAGGGGCCGTTGCCGTAGTCCCGGGTGCTCAGGGCGCCGTTGACGGTGAGCAGGGTGGCGTCCGGCAGGATCAGGGTGTCGTCCTGGGTGCGGCCGAAGGCGCGGGGTTCCTCCGTGCTCCACCCCGTGCCCGACAGCCGGTACGTGTTCGGGTCGTGCGGGTCGCCGCCGAGCACCAGGACCGAGTCGGGGCCGCGCAGGCCGGCCGGGAGCGGTACGGCGGATCCGTACCCGCGGAAGTCGGCCGGACGCCGGGGGAGGTCGCGGCGGGTCTCCTTGACGGGGTCGAACAGCCATTGCTGGTCGGCGTCGCGGCCCAGGCCGTAGATCATGCCGTCGCGCAGGGAGAAGAGGTGCGGGTAGTCGTTGCGGAAGGGCGCGTCCGCGCCGAAGCGTTCCGAGGCGATGTCGAGGGGGATGTCGTACGTGCGCCAGGGGACGGGCAGCCGCTTCGCCGGGAACCGCTCCACCACCGGGGTGGGGGTGCCCGTACCGCGCTCGGACTGGCCCGACATGATGATCTGGCGGCCGTCCGCGCCGGTGACCACCGAGGGGTACCAGCGGCCCACCGACATGTCCCGGTTGCGGTACCAGGTCTCCGTCCAGGGGTCGAAGACGAAGGAGAGCCGGGCGCCGCTGCCGCCCTTGCCGCCGTTGTTGCCGCCGAAGACGGCGACCATCCCGTTGGGCAGGAAGGCGTGTCCGGCGCAGAAGAACGGGGCGGGGCGCGGGGAGTGGGTGCCGTCGGGCATCAGGACGGTCGGCGGCCGGACCTCCTTGAAGGCCCGCGCACCCGTCCCGCGGGCCGGGTCCCAGAGGAAGGCGCGGCCGGCGTTGGTCCGTCCGATCCGGTCGGTGGGGCCGGTCTCCTTGGTGGGGTCGGTCTCGACGCGTTCGAAGGAGAACAGCAGCACCTTGCCGGTGGGGAGCTGGGCGAGGTGGACCCCGAAGTCGGGGGAGGGGAAGAACTCCGCGAACCGGCCGAACCGGGCCGCGGGGAACGCGGCGTTGGCGCGCGCCTGGGAGTCCGTCAGCGCGGCCAGGCTCGCCGTACGGGTGGCCTGCGGGTAGCCCCCGGCGTCCCGGGCGGCCCGGCGGCGCCCGGCGTGGGCCCGCGCGTGCTCCTCGCCGATCAGGGCCGCCTCGGCGGGGTCGGCCCCGGCCGCGGCCGCCGCGCCGGGGTGCGCGTCCCCCCGGTCGCCGTCGTGCGCCGGGGGCCGCGGCGGCCCGGCGGCGGTGGCCGGGACGGCGGCCGAGGCCGCGACGGCCAGCGCGGACAACAGGACCCCCGCGGACAGGACGGTGGATCGTACGACGGACCGGTGTGCTGCTCGGGGCATGCGTCTCCTCGGTGGGCAACCGCCGGGTCGGGACGGCCCATGCTAGAAGAAACGGGATGAAACACCTCGTACCGCACGGGTGCGTTTCCCCGGGGCCCGCGCGCGCCGGGACGTAAAAAATGCCCCGGGCCACATTGGCGTCCGGGGCATGCGTGCGCGTATATTCAATGGTTCACGCCATGCGGAATATGGGCATGGCGAAGCTTCGTAGAGGCATCGTATCGCGCCGGGAGTGGAATTGTCAAACATCGCATTTCAGAGTGAGCAGCAATTCGTCACCGAGCTGTACGCGCGCCTCGAAGACCTGCGCGACCAGGCCGACCGCGCCGTCCGCGCGGCGCTGCGCCAGGGCGGCAACGGATTCCAGGAACGGCTGGAGCGCGACGTGGTCGTCGCCGAACAGTCCGGTCTCGTCGCCGCGCTGAACGCGGCGGAACACGGTCTCTGTTTCGGCAGGCTGGAGTTCTCCGACGGCCGCGACCACCACATCGGCCGGATCGGGATCAGGCAGGACGACGCCGAACGCACCCCCCTCGTACTCGACTGGCGCGCCGAGACGGCCCGCCCGTTCTACCTCGCCACCGGGTACGTCCCGATGGGGCTGCGCCGCCGCCGGCACAT
The DNA here is from genome assembly GCF_002803845.1 of Streptomyces lavendulae subsp. lavendulae. GTDB lineage: Bacteria > Actinomycetota > Actinomycetes > Streptomycetales > Streptomycetaceae > Streptomyces > Streptomyces lavendulae. The sequence continues at coordinate 7,515,661 of NZ_CP024985.1, forward strand.
CACCACCCGGGGACGGGAGGTGACCGCCCTGCACGACGAGATCCTCGACCTCGCAGACACCGAACGCACCGGTTACGAGGGAGCCGACGCGGACGCCGTGCTGCTCGCGGCCCTCGACGCCGCCCGCACCGGCCGCATGCACGACATCGTGCGGACCATCCAGGCCGAACAGGACGGGATCATCCGCTCGTCCCACCGCGGCGTCCTGGTCGTCGAGGGCGGCCCCGGCACCGGCAAGACCGCCGTCGCCCTGCACCGCGCCGCCTTCCTCCTGTACGCGCACCGCGAGCTCCTCGCCCAGCGCGGCGTACTGATCGTCGGTCCGAACCCCGCCTTCCTCGGCTACATCGGCGAGGTGCTGCCCTCCCTCGGCGAGACCGGGGTGCTCCTGTCCTCCCCGGGCGACCTCTTCCCCGGCGTCCGCGCCACCGGCACCGACCGCCCCGGCGCCGCCGCGGTCAAGGGCCGCGGCGCCATGGCCGAGGTCCTCGCCCGGGTCGTCGCCGACCACCAGACCCTGCCCGAGGGCGTGCCCGCGGGCAGCGGCGAGGAGAGCGACACGGTTCCGGAACCGGCCCTGGAGATCGACCACGAGGACTACGGGACGCTCCTGCTCGACCGGACCATGGCCCACGCCGCGCGCGACCGGGCCCGTTCCACCGCCCTGCCGCACAACCTGGCCCGCCCCTACTTCGCGTTCGCCGTCATCGACGCCCTCACCGCACAGCTCGTCGACCGGCTCGGCGCCGACCCCTACGGAGGCCCCAACCTGCTCGGCCCCGACGACGCCGCCCAGCTCGGCAAGGAGATCGCCACCAGCGCCGACGTGCACGCCGCCATCGACAGCCTCTGGCCGCACCTCACCCCGGAGCAGCTGATCACCGGGTTCCTCGCCGAACCCTCCCACCTGAGCGGGGCGGACGCCGACCTGATCCGCCGGACCGCGGGGGAGTGGACCCCGGCCGACGTCCCGCTCCTCGACGAGGCCGCGGAACTGCTCGGGATCGACGACAGCGCCGAACGCGCCGCCGCCGAGCGGGCCCGGCTGGAGCGCATCGACTACGCCCAGGGCGTCCTCGACCTCTCCCAGGGCTCCGAGTCCTACGAGTTCGAGGACATGGAGAACGAGTACCTCGCCGCCCACGACATCATCGACGCGGAACGGATGGCCGAGCGGCACGAGGAGGCCGACCACCGCACCACGGCCGAACGCGCCGCCGCCGACCGCACCTGGGCCTTCGGGCACGTGATCGTCGACGAGGCGCAGGAACTGTCGGAGATGGCCTGGCGCCTGCTGATGCGCCGCTGCCCCACCCGCTCCATGACCCTCGTCGGAGACCCGGCCCAGACCGGCGACGAGGCGGGCTGCGGCTCCTGGCGCCAGATCCTGGACCCGTACGTCGGCGACCGCTGGGAACGCGTCCGGCTCGCCGTCAACTACCGCACGCCCGCAGAGATCATGGAGGTCGCCGCCGCCGTCCTGCGCGCCCACCACCCCGGCTTCGAACCGCCGAGCTCGGTGCGCTCCACCGGCGTGCGCCCCTGGGTGCGCGGGACCGGGGACCTGCCCGGCGCCGTCGCCGAGGCCGTCCGCACCGACGCCCCGGCCGAGGGCCGCCTCGCGGTGATCGCGCCCCGCCCCCTGCACCCCGCGCTGGCCGGGGCCCTGCCCGGCGTACGGGCGGGGGAGGAGCCCGACCTCACGCGGCCGGTCGTGCTCCTCGACCCGCGCCAGGCCAAGGGGCTGGAGTTCGACACGGTGATCGTGGCCGAGCCGGCCGACTTCCCGCCCAGCGACCTCTACGTGGCGCTCACCCGCGCCACCCAGCACCTGGGCGTCCTGCACACCGGCCGGCTGCCCGACGGGCTGGACGGCTGAGCCGGGGCGGATCCGGCCGCACGCGCGAGAAGTGGCCGGATCCGCCCGTCTCCCGGGGCCCGCGGCCGTCGTACGGTGATCAGATGCCCGTGGTCGACATAAGTTCCGGCGCCGAGGACTTCGCCGCCGACCCCTACTCCTTCTACGCGGCGCTGCGCGCGGCCGGACCGGTGCACCGGGTCGGCGGCGGCCCGTCCGACGACGCCCCGTGCTGGATCGTCGTCGGGTACGAGGAGGTGCGCCAGGCCCTGAACCACCCGTCCCTGCTCAAGGACTGGCGCCACTCCGGGACCTTCCCCGGCCTCGAACCCACCGCGGCCAACTCGAACATGCTGGAGTCCGATCCGCCCCGGCACACCCGGCTGCGCCGCCTGGTGGCCCGCGAGTTCACCTCCCGCCGGGTCCAGGAGATGCGTCCGCTCGTCGAGCGCACCACCGCCGGACTCCTCGACGCCATGGCCGCCCGCCCCGAGCGGGCCGCCGACCTGGTCGGGGCGCTGGCCTTCCCGCTGCCGATGACGGTGATCTGCGAACTCCTGGGCGTCCCCGACCTCGACCGCGAGCGGTTCCGCCACTGGTCGAACGCCGTCGTCACCCCGGTGCCCGGCGTCGTCGGCAACGAGGCCCACCTGCACCTGAGCGGCTACCTCGCGGAGCTCGTCGCGCGCAAGGCCGACCACCCGGGCGACGACCTGCTCAGCGCCCTGATCCGGACCCGCGACGAGGACGGGGACTCGCTCTCGCCCGACGAGCTGATCGGGATGGCCTTCCTGCTGCTGGTCGCCGGCCACGAGACCACCGTCAACCTCATCTCCAACGGCGTACGGGCCCTGCTGGCCCACCCCGCCCAGCTGGCCGAACTCCGCGCCGACCCCGGCAAACTGCTCGACGGGGCGGTGGAGGAGATGCTCCGCTACGACGGCCCCGTCCAGAACTCCACCTACCGCTACGCCGCCACCGACGTGGAGCTCGGCGGTGTGGTGATCCCCGCCGGGGCCGTCGTGCTCGCCTCGCTGGCCGGGGCCGACCGCGACCCGGGCCGCTTCCCCGACCCGGACGTCTTCGACATCCACCGGGCCCCGCAGGGCCACCTCGCCTTCGGACACGGGCTGCACTTCTGCATCGGCGCCCCGCTGGCCCGCATGGAGGGCCGGATCGCGGTGCGCGCCCTGCTGGAACGCTTCCCCGACCTGGCCGAGGACCCGGCCGGCGGACCCCCGCAGTGGCTCCCCGGCAGTCTGATGCGCGGGGTGAGCAGCCTCCCGGTGCGCTGGTAGCGGGTGAACGCCGCCCGCCGGGGGACGTTTTGGTTTGCCGTTGGATCCTCAATACGATCCGGCGATGATCACAAGAAAACGGCTGGCGGCCGGGGCCTGCGGCCTGTTCGTCGCCTTGACCGCGGGGCTCCTGCCCACGAATGCCGTCGCCGCCGACGGACCCGCGAAAGAGCCCCCCAAGGTCGAGCTGGTGCTCGACGTCAGCGGATCGATGCGCGCGACCGACATCGACGGCCAGTCCCGGATGGCCGCCGCCAAACAGGCCTTCAACGAGGTCCTGGACGCGGTGCCCGACGAAGTCCGGCTCGGCATAAGGACCCTGGGGGCCACCTACCCCGGTGACGACCGGGCGCTGGGCTGCAAGGACACCAAGCAGCTCTACCCCGTCGGCACGGTCAACCGCACCGAGGCGAAGACCGCCGTCGCCACCCTCGCCCCCACCGGCTGGACTCCGATCGGCCCCGCCCTGCAGGCCGCCGCCCAGGACCTCGACGGGGGCAACGCCACCCGCCGCATCGTGCTCATCACCGACGGCGAGGACACCTGCGCCCCGCTCGACCCGTGCGAAGTGGCCCGCGACATCGCCGCCAAGGGCATCCACCTCGTCGTCGACACCCTCGGCCTCGTCCCCGACGCCAAGACCCGCGCGCAGCTCACCTGCATCGCGGAGGCCACCGGAGGCACCTACACCTCGGTGGCGCACACCGCCGAACTCTCCGGCAGGGTCAGACAGCTGGTCGACCGGGCCGCCGATCCCGTGGTCACCCCGGTGGCCACCGAGGGCGCCAAGCAGTGCGAAGGCGCCCCGCAGCTGAAGGCCGGCCTCTACAGCGACCGCGAGACCTTCGGCGAGCACCGCTGGTACCGCGTCGACGTCCGCCCCGGACAGGAACTGCGCGCCTCGGTCAGCATCGGCGCCGACCGCGCCGTCAACAACGACTACGGCGTCATACTGCGCGCGTCCACCGTCCACGGGCGGGAGATCGTCCGCGGTTCCGAGGCCGGCGACGGCCGCACCGACGTCATCTCGACCGGCCTGCGCTACCCGAAGGCCCCCCTGGACGGAGACGCCTCCGAGACCCCCGAGACCGTCTGCCTCCAGGTCAGCAACTCCTTCTCGGCCGGCCCGGCCGTCAAGACCGCGCCCGGCATGCCCGTCGAGCTGACCATCGACCTGGTCGACGGCCCGGACGAGCCCTCCGACGTGGCCTCCTTCGGCCTCGGCCGGGGCTGGTGGCTGCTGGGCCTGCTGGTGCTCACCGGCCTGCTCGCCGGGCTGGTCTGGGGCTGGATCTCGCGCTGGCGCATCTCCGTCTGGAGGACCAACTGATGCGTACCGTACGCACCCTGACGGCGGCCCTGCTGGCGGGGGCCGCCCTCCTCGCCCCGGCGTCCGCCGCCACCGCCGCCCCGAGCCCCACGCCGAGCGCGGGCCAGAAGGGCGAGGGCCCCACCGAGGCCGGAACCGGCTTCCGCACGGCGACCGCGTTCCGCCCGGGCCAGAAGGCCACCGCCGCCGGCTCCACCGGCGACTACCTGTACTGGGTCCTGCCCGTGGACGCGGGCCAACGGGCCACCGTGCGCGCCTCGGTGACCCTTCCGGAGGCCGCCTCCCGGCACGGCGCCTCCACCTGGCGGCTCGACGTCTACGACGGACTGCGCCGCCGCCAGGCCTGCACCTACGGAACCCAGACCGCCACGGCGGCCCGGGAGGCCGCCACCGTGGAGCTCGACTGCGTGCTGCGCACGGTCCGCTCCGGGGCCGAGGCCTGGTCCAACGACCCCCTGCCGGGCAGCTACTACGTCCGCCTGACGGTGGCCGGGCTCCCCGAGGAGGACCTGGGCCTGCCCGTACGGGCCCAGGTGGAGGCCGGGATCAAGGAGATGGGCGGCGCCGCGGCGGTGGACGCGGCCCTGGCCGAACCCCTGGTCCCGGGCATCGCGGGCGCTTCCGAGGAGCAGCGCGCGGCGCGTGCGCCCGAGGACGGCTGGTCCGGCGGCTGGTGGTCCGACCGCTGGCTGTGGACCGCCGCCGGCGGGATCCTCGGCGCCCTCGCGGGCATCTACGGGTACTCCCTCACCCGGGGCTCGGGCCGGCCCGGAAGGCCCCGCGCCGAGGCCTGACGGGAGCGGAGGAGCAGGGGGCCGTCCCGTCCGCGGACGGGACGGCCCCGCACGGCACAATGATCAACCGGCCACGGAGCGTCGGCTATGTTGGAACACGAGTGACGTGAGAAGGAGGCCCTCCGGTGTCATCGGGGCAGCAGGCGCGCGCACAGGCGGCCGCGATCACGCCGGGCGCGGTCCCCCAGGAACGGGAGAAGCCGCCGGCCGACCGGCTCCTCGCGCTCTTCGACGGCCACCGGCTCTCCCCGGGCCAGCGGCGGATCGCCCAGTACCTGATCGACCACCTCACCGAGGCCGCGTTCCTCTCCATCACCGAGCTCGCCGAACGTGTCGGCGTCAGCCAGCCCTCCGTGACCCGCTTCGCGGCCTCGCTCGGATTCAGCGGTTATCCCGCGCTGCGCGACGTGCTCCAGCCGATGGCGCTGAGCGCGGTGGCCGGCACCCCCGACAGCCGCGAGCAGATCCGCCACAACGAGCTCCAGGCCGCCGTCGACGCCGAGATCGAGAACCTGGAGAGCGTGCGCAGGCTGCTCGCCGACACCAACCGGGTGCTGGAGATCGGCCGCGACCTGGCCCGCTCGGTCCCGCTGACGGTCCTGGGCCTGCGGATCTCGGTGTCCCTCGCCGAATACTTCGCCTACGCCGCCCGCCGCATCCATCCCGACGTCCGGGTGGTGACCCGGGGCGGCAGCGTGGCCTACGACGCCCTGCTCCAGTCCCGGGCGGCCGGGGGCAGCTGGGTGATCGCCTTCGCCATGCCCCGGCACGCCAACGAGACCCTGGCGGCCCTGCGGGCGGCGCGCAGCACCGGCCTGCGGGTCGTGCTGATCACCGACCCCACCCTGGGACCGCTGGTGGAGGAGGCGGACGTGGTGCTGACGGCCGGTACCGGATCCCGGTTGGTCTTCGATTCGTACGCGGCTCCCGGCATGCTCTCCGCCGCCCTGCTCCAGGCGATGGCCGACGCCGATCCCGAGCGGACCCAGGCGCGGCTCGAACAGTACGAGCAGGTCGCTGACCAGCACGGATTCTTCCTCTGACGGGTCCCGCGGAGGCTTCGCGGGACCCCTCGCCGCAGGCGGATATTCAGCGCCCGGTCATGTATGAAATTTTTCATACCCTTGCATACTCGACGGTATATATGTTTACTGACGGCGGCGTTCCGGATCCACCAGATGCCAGGGAGGGCGACCCCACGTCCTCTTCGAACAGCCACCCAGTACGCCGCTCCTCCTCACGGCGCGACCGGGTGACGGGTCAGGGCTTTCGGATCCGGCGGAGCGCCCCCCTGGCGGCCTCGGTCAACCCCTGGGCCGAGGCCGCCCCCCTACGCAGTGTCTCGATCAGTGCTTCGACCACCACTCGGAAGTGACGAGAATGTCCCAGACGGCCACCCTCACGCGCAGCCCGGACTGGCCCCTCCAGGTGAAGTCCCCCGGCTCGCACGACTGGGAGCGCAGCGCCACCCGCTGGCTGCGGGACCTGCTCCCGGCCCGCTACGGCAGCTACCTGACGCTGACCCGTCACCACGCCCTGCTCGCCCGCCACGTCCAGCTCCAGCTGCAGCACGAGATGCGCGCGGTGCGCGTGGCCCTGCACACCAGCCGGGCCGATCTGCCGATGATGGGCGTCGCCGAGTCCGTGATCGAGAACACGATCAGGATGTACGCCATCGAGCTCGAACAGCTCGGCCGCCTCTCCCGGGGCGTCCGCCTCGTCTCCGAGGCGCTCCTCGTGGGCACCCCGGCCCAGCGCAAGCGCTGATCCCGGGGCGCCCCCGCGTCCGGACTCAGCCCTGGCAGACGCCGCGCGCGTAGTCGTACGTGGCGGTCGCCTGCGAGTACTTCCACTGGGAGGCGAGCAGGCCGTCCGCCAGCTGCTTCGCGGCGGCCGGGCTCTCGACGACGTAGCCGAAGTCCTGGAGCCACGACGGGTACAGGTTCTTCGAGCCGATGTAGAAGGCCGAGTCGTCCACCGAGACCAGCTTGTGGTGCTGGGCGTACGGCTTGCCGTCCGCCCACGTCGCCTTGTCGGAGGCGCGGAACGTCGCCAGCTGCAGACCGTCGCACATCGCGGCCTTCGCCCGGCCCGCGTCGCCGGTCAGGGCCTGGAGGCGGCCCCGCAGGACGTCGCTCACCTCGGACAGCGACTTGATCTGGGAGTAGCCGCCACTGCCGACCGCGCCCCGGTTCGCCGGGTCGCTGACGACGATGCGCACCTTCACCCCGGCCGCCAGCTTCGCGGCGAGGGCGTCGTAGAGCCGGACGTCGTAGCGGGGCAGCGGCGGGCAGGTCGCGTTCAGGTCCTGCTGGGAGATCTCGATGTGCCCGGTCGCGCTCGCGACCAGCGCCCGCAGCGCGCTCTCCTCCGGGTTGACCGTGTCGTAGTCCCGGTCGGCGTTGGTGTTGTCGTGCACCCCGACGACGCACTTGGTGTCGGGGGCCGTCGGCAGGACGGGCTTGAAGGCCGAGGCCGGGTCGCTCTGCCGGATGCCGACGCCGAGGCCGCCGACCGCGAGGGCCGGGACGTCGCCGCCGCCCGCCGGGGCCGCGGGGCGGGGCAGGGTGGACATGCAGCCCGCGTCGCCGGAGGAGGCGAACCAGACGCTGGCCCAGTTGCTCTTGTTGCGGCAGGTCCAGTCCCACAGGGTGTCGAGGTAGCGGGCGGCCGAGCCCGCGGCGGGACCGGACAGCGCGAGGTCGACGTCGTTCACCGGGTGGGCGGTGTCGAGGTAGTCGTCCTTCCAGCTGTTGATGCCGCCGGTGATCACCGAACCGCCGTCCACCACGACGATCTTGGAGTGGTTCCAGGAGAACGCGGTCTTCGAGGTCGTCGTCGACGCCACGTTGAGCGTGATGTTCGCCGCCGCGGGCCCCAGCTTGGCCAGCAGCTCGTCGCGGTACGAGGACGGGATCACATTGGCGTGGTAGATCGGCGCGGCGCCGACCAGGACGCGCACCTGGAGCCGGTTGCCCTTCTGCACCGCCTCCTTCAGGCCGGCCACGATCGCGTCCTGGAACCCGCCGTTGGGGAAGGGGGCCAGGGTGGATATGTCCACGCTCTGCCGGGCCTGGGCGATGTCCTCGCGCATCTTCTCCAGCAGCCGGCGGGAGCCGGGGCGCTCGGTGCAGGCCGGGTCGCCCCAGCAGCCGGGGCTCTGCAGCAGCCAGTCGGAACCGCCGGGGGCGGAGGCGCCGAGGCGGTTGCCGGCGGTGTGCTCCCAGACCGAGCCCTCCAGGCCGGGGGAGACCTGGCGCAGGGTCTGCTCCACCGCGTCCAGGTGCGGGGTGGGGGAGTCGGCGTACGCCGGGGCGGCGGACAGCAGGGCGAAGGAGGAGAGGGAGAGCGCGAGCGTGAGGGCCGTCGTGCGGACGGTGCGTGCCAATGTGGTTCCTTGGATGGGGGTGGCTCAGGCCGGACGGCACCGGGAATCGGGCCCCAGCCTTGATCAACTCGCGCAAGTTACCAGCCCGTAGGGCTCTGTTCATCTCCGTCCGTCGACTTCCGGCCACCTCCGGAGGGACCCCTCTGCGGGCATGGCCGAAAAGTGCTGACGGAATCGCGGCGTCCGGTGGGCCGTCGGGGAGCGGGCGTATCGGCCATTCGGATTGGAGTCGGCGCGACGCGGAACGCCGCCCGGACAGCGGGAGCCCCCCGCCCTACCTTCGGGGACTGTTCCGCTTCTTCCCGAAAGGTGCATCCATGCGATCTGTCCGTTCCGCATTCGCCGTCCTCGCCACCGCCGCCATCGTGCTCGCCGGCGCGGGCGCCGCGAGCGCCGACGTGAACGTGACCGTCCCGGAAGGCAGCCAGTACAACCTCGTCTTCGGCGACTGGTTCCAGTTCGCCGCCGACGACATCTTCAACGCGGGCAAGGACAACACCGTCGGTTCCAACAACTGACGCGACGAGCCGTACGGGCCCGGCCCGCCCCCGGTCGTACGGGGGCGGGCCGGGCCCGGCCGCGCGTCAGAGCCAGGGGATCTGCTCCGCCCCGTACCGGTAGGCGCGGAAGACGGAGTTCTGCGCGCCGCGCGAGGACTCCAGGCCGGTGCCGCGGCTGAACGAGCCGAACTCCGGCACGACGAACTCCCAGACCACGTCCCCCTCGGGGGTCACCTCGAAGAGCCGCCCGAAGGAACCCTCGGCGATGAACGTGTTGCCGTTGGGCAGGCGCTGGGCGCTGGACATGTACGGGCTGTAGAAGTTCTGCGGCGGATTGTCCTCGTACGACCACACCTGCTCGCCCGTCGTCGGGTCGAGCTCCAGCACCCGCGAGTACGGCACGGACGTCGTGTCGCGGTAGGTCCCGTTGTCGAACACCAGGATATTGCCGCCCGGCAGCTCGTGCGGGTGGTGCTGCTGCGCGAGGACGTCGGGGCCTATCCGCCAGCGCACGGAGCCGTCGGCGCGGTCCACGGCCACCGTCGTCGACGCGCTGCGGAAGCCCACGACGATGCCGCCGTCGGCGAGTTCGTTGACGGTGTTGGCCATCGGCCAGTGCTCGCGGGCGAAGTGCGGGTTGAGCGGTACCTCCTCCGGGTCGAGGTGCTCGATCGCCGCCCAGCGCCAGACCGTCTCGCCCTCCCAGGTCAGCTCGTACACCACGTCCCCGTAGATCACCCCGCCCGGTGCCTCCGAGCCGGGGATGCCGCCGCGGATCCGGGCCGCGTCCGCCGGGGACAGCGGCTCCACGACGGTGATCAGCAGGTTGCCGTTGCGCAGGACGGAGGCGTCGTGGTGGTGGAAGGGGTGGCGGACCTCGCGCAGCACGGTGGAGTCCGGGGCGAGTTCCTGGAAGATGCCGCCGTGGTAGACGTCCCAGATGGGGAAGAGGCTCGGGCCGCCGGTGTCCTTGGCCGCGTAGAAGAGGGTGCCTCCCGGGAGCAGCTGGGCCTGACGGCCGGGTGGGTGCGGGGAGTTCCAGGTGTGGGCGGGCTCGCCGTCGATGCCGACGAGGTGGATCCGGCCGTCACCGGTGATCGGGGTGTAGAGGGTGTAGCCGCCGAAGCTGCGCCGCGGATCGTGGGCGCGCAGGCCGGTGCCGCGGCGGCGCAGGGTGTTCTGGTCGACGCTCATGGAGGGTCCTCCCGGGGTGGGTGGGGTGGGTGGGGTGGTGGGGCGGGTGGTGCGGGGGCCGGTTCAGGGGGTGGTGACCGTGACGGCCGCCGGATCGGCCGCCCGCAGGGGGCCGGGCCGCAGCCGGGCCGACAGCGCGGACCGGTCGGCGGCGCCCGGCAGGGACTGGGCGGCCTTGGCCCAGGCGGCCTCGTCCGACAGATCGGCGAGCAACTCGGGCGTCAGGCTCGCCCCGTAGGCGTAGCGGGGCTGGAAGGCGTCGACGTACCCGGCCTGGAGCGCGCCCTTGGACTGGGCCACCACGGCCGCCCGCGCCGCGGCCGGATCGGCGGCGGCGGCGCGCTGCGCGCCGAGCACCGTGCGCAGGACGGAGGTGGTCTCCTCGTCGCCCGCCGAGGGGCCCGCGACGAGGAGGGTGTGGGCGGTGTAGCCGGTGAAGGGGAGCTCGGCGTAGCGGGCGCCGAGGGCGGTGCGGGCGGCGTCGTAGAAGCTGGGGAAGGTGACGCCGGCGTCGACGTCACCGCGGGCGAGGGCGGGGGCGACCTGGTTCGGGGCCAGGTTGACCACCGTCACGTCCGCCGCGGTCAGCCCGGCGGAGGCGAGCATCCGGGACAGGGCGTACTCGACGTTCGTCCCCTGCGGGACCCCGACCTTGAGGCCCCTGAGCGCGCCGAAACCCGTGACGGAGCGGTCGGTGCGGGTGAGCAGGCGCCAGTCCGAGAAGCGGGACAGGTCGGCCACGATCCGCACGTCGCGCCCGCCGAGCGCGGCCGTGACCGCGGGCAGGTCGCCCACGACCCCGAACGGGGCCTGGCCGCCGAGGACGGCGTTCAGTGCGTCGCGGCCGGTGGGCAGGGTGGTCAGGGTGGCGTCGAGGCCCTCGGCGGCCCAGAGCGAGCGCTCCTGGGCGAGGTAGACGGGCGCGGCGGCCAGCTGGTCGCTTCCGGCCAGGGTCACGGCGCGCCGTCCGCCGCCGCCCCCGGCCCCGCCGTCGGCGTCGGCGCAGGCGGTGGCGAGGAGCGGGAACAGCGCGGCCAGCAGTACGACGGCCAGCGCGCGGGGTCTGGGCATGGTGGGTTCCTTCCGGGGATGGGGGATGGGGGTTGGGGGATGGGGGATCGGGGGTTCAGGGGGTGGTGAGGCGGGCCGCGACGCTCTCGCGCAGGGCCGGGTCCGGGGGGCCCGCAGGGACCGGGTGGTCCGCGAGGACCCGGCCCGGGGAACCTCCGAGGACCACCACCCGCCCGGCCAGGGCGAGCGCCTCGTCGATGTCGTGCGTCACGAACAGCACGGTGGTGCCGCTGCGCTCCCACAGCTCGCGCAGCAGCGCCTGCATCCGCGTCCGCGTCAGCGCGTCCAGGGCCCCGAACGGCTCGTCCATCAGCAGGACCTCCGGCCGCGCGGCCAGCGCCCGCGCCAGCGCCACCCGCTGCTGCATCCCGCCGGACAGCTGCGCCGGGTACTTCTCGGCACCGTCCGCCAGCCCGACCTCCGCGAGCGCGGCCAGGGCCAGTTCGCGCCGGCGCGCACGCGGCAGCCCGAGCCGCTTGAGGGCGAACTCGACGTTGCCGCGGGCCGTGCGCCACGGGAAGAGCGCGTAGTGCTGGAAGACCACGCCCCGGTCCGGGCCCGGCCCCGTCACCTCGGTGCCGCCGGCCGTCACCCGCCCCGTCGCGGGCCGCACGAAACCGGCGACCGTGTTCAGCACCGTGGACTTCCCGCAGCCGCTCGGCCCGAGCAGCGCCGTGAACGACCCCGCAGGGAACACCAGGTCCGTCGGCCGCAGCACCGGCGCGGCCCCGTACCCGACCGACAGCCCCTCCAGCCGTACCTCCAGGCTCATGACGCGCTCCAGTGCACCCAGCGACGCCCGACGGCGGCCAGCAGCAGGTCGGCGGCCACGCCCAGCAGCCCGAGGACGAGCAGCCCCGCGAACATCCGGTCCACCCGCAGGAACTGGCCGTCCACCTGCAGTCGGTACGCCAACCCGCTGTCCGCGCCGCCCAGTTCGGCGGCGACCAGTGCCAGCAGGGCCACGGATGCCCCGTAGCGCAGCGCGGCCAGCAGCGCCGGCGCGGCGGCGGGCAGCAGCACCTCGGTGAACCTGCGGTGCAGGGGCGCCCCCAGCGAGCGGGCGGCCCGCAGGTGCGACACCGGTACGCGCGAGACCCCGTCGTGCACGTAGAGCCAGACCGCGAGGAGGACGGCGTAGGCGATCAGCAGCCGCTTGGCGTTCTCGCCGATGCCGAACCAGGCGGTCGCCAGCGGCACCAGCGCGACGGCCGGGATCGGCCGGAGGAAGGAGACCACCGGCGTCACGGCGGCCGACAGCCGGGGCAGGTACCCCGTCGCGAACCCGAGGGCGCCGCCGATCACCGCCCCCAGCGCGAAACCCTGTCCCGTGCGGGCCAGGCTGGCGCCGAGGTCGGTGGCCAGGGTCCCCTCGCGGGCGCTGTCCGCCAGGGCCGCCGCCGTCTCGGCGGGGGAGGGCAGCAGCCCCGGCGCCACCGCGCCGGACCGGGCGAGCAGGTACCAGAGCACCAGGACGGCGCCGGCCGCGCCCAGGGCCGGGCCGAGCCGGCCGAGGGCCCGGCCGGCGGGGGAGGGGGAGGCTTGCACGGGACGACTCCTCGGTGTGTTGATAAGTGAGGTCAATAATTGACCACGCTTATCAACGGGGTGTTGCGGCGGTGTGAAACCGTCCGGGTCCACCCGGGCCCGCGCGGGCGATGGGATACGTTCACCTGCGTGTCTCGACCCGAACCCACGCCCGAAGCACTGGAGGTCGGCCGGGCGATCCGCGAGTGCCGCACCGCGCGCCGCGTGTCCATGGCCGTGCTCGCCACCCGCTCGGGCCTCTCCCAGCCCTTCCTCAGTCAACTGGAACGAGGACTGGCCACCCCCAGCCTGAGCTCGATCTACCGCATCGCCGAGGCGCTCGACGTCACCCCCGGCACCTTCCTGCGCCCCCCGGAGCGCGCCGGAGTCGTCAGCCACGAGAGCGACCCGCAGGTGATCAGGGTGAGCGAGGCCGCCGGACAGGTCGCGCGGGTGCTCATCCCGGGCGGCCGCAGCGGCCTGATGGAGGCCTACGAGCACCACTTCGAGCCCGGCCGGGGCGAGCGCGGCTGGTTCTCGCACCCGGGCGAGGACTTCCTCTACGTCCTGGAGGGCGAGGTCCTGCTCGAAGTCGAGGGCGAGGAACCCCTGTTGCTGCGGGCCGGCCGCAGCGCCCACCACCGCGGCGACGTCCCGCACCGCTGCTCGCTGCCGGAGGGCGGCGCGGCGGCCCGCACCCTGCTGGTCATCGCCAACGCGTAGCCGCGCGCCTCACGCGGGGGCGGCGTAGCAGCGCACGGTCACCGTGCGCCCGGGGCCCCAGTGCTGCTCGACGCTCCCCAGCGGGCTCCAGCCGAGGCGGTCGTAGAGGGCGGCGGCGGCCGTGTCGGTGGACAGCACGTCGAGTACGGGATGCAGCCCGCGCGCCCGCGCCCCGCGCACGGCCCGTGCCATCAGCAGGGCCCCGGCCCCCAGCCCCCGTGCGGCCGGGGCCACGAAGAGCCGGCCGACCACGGCCACCGTCTCGACGGGTACGCCGGTCCGGCGGCACCACAGCGCCGGCGCGGCGTCGTCCGGGCCGCTGCGGGAGAGCGCGACATGACCGGCCGTCGTCCCGTCGTGCCCGGCCACCCAGGCGTCGAGGAGCGCCGGCGGCGACAGCCACCGCTCGGGCCGCTCCGGCCAGTCCACGGGATAGCCGTCGCTGCGGTGGACCTCGGCGAGCACGCGGGCGCACGCGCCGAGGTCACTGGGTTCACGGCGCCGGACGTCCATACCGCCATGCAACCACGAGGGCCGTGCCGTCAGGACAGCCGGGTCACCCGTGTGCCGAACGACGGCTCCGCCAGGTCCTTGCCCACGGCGACCGGGACGCTCCTCGCGCCCACCCCGTCGCCGACCGTCAGCACACCGACCGCGGTGCCCGCCTTCGCCTCGTGCGGAAGGGGCTTGCCGCCCGCGCCGAGCGAGAGCTTCAGTCGCTGCCCCGGTACGCCGATCACGGAGAGGTCCTTCGTGGCCACCAGCGGGGTGCGGCCGCCGAGCCCGTCGTCGACGTAGCCGACCAGCTGCCCCTTGCGCACGGCCGGGATCTCGGCGAGCGCCGCGCGGACGGCCTCGACGACCTTGCGGCTGTTCTCCTTCACCAGCTCCAGGCTCAGCGCGGCCCCCGGGTCCGGCCCGTCCACGTGCTGGTCCATCATGGTGCCGAGGATCAGCTGGTCCTGTGTCCCGACCGTCTTGTAGGCGGCCCACATCAGGGTGCCGCCGGCGGGGGTGCTCGAACCGGTCTTGATGCCCCTGATGTTCAGGCCGGGGGCGAGGAGCAGGCTGGCGTTGTTGTTGAGGATCGGCTCGGGCAGCCCCGCGATGGTGGCCTGGGGCGTGGCGACCACCGCGCGGAAGGCCTCCTCCTTCATCACCGCCTCGGCGAGCTTCAGTTGGTCGGCGGCGGTGCTGACGGTGCCGGCGTCCAGGCCGCTGGGGTCCGTGTACGTGGTGTCGTTCATCCCGAGCTCCTTCGCGGCGGCGTTCATCTTCGCGACGAAGGCGTCCGTGGCGGGGGAGCCGGTGTCCCAACGGGCCAGCAGGCGGGAGACGTTGTTGGCCGACGGGATCATCATCATCTTGAGCATGTCCAGCTGGCTGTACTTCGACCCGACCGTGAGCTGCCTGATGGCGGACTCGTCCAGGGAGTTGCCGTCGGCCACGGCCGTCGCGTCGACCTCGATACGGGGGCCGGGGTCGTTCTTGCGCAGGGGGTGGCCCTTGAGGATCACGTACGCCGTCATCACCTTGGCCACGCTGGCCGTCGGCATCGGCTTCTGCTCGCCGAAGGTGGCGACGTCGCCGGAGCCGGGCAGGCGGAGGGCGGCCTGACCCTTGGCCGGCCACGGGATCGGGGTGTTCCCCTCCAGGGTGTACGAGGACTCGCCGCCGGCCAGCCGGGGGGCGGGCAGCGGGCGCGCCAGCTGGGCGCCGACGACGAGGCCGCCCAGGAGCAGCACGATCGGCGTCCACACCTTGACCCGGCGGGTGAGGGTGCGGCGGGGGGTCTCCGGCGGGGGCGCGGTGTTGGTGAGCTCGGCCAGCAGTTCGAGCGGGGGCAGCGGTGCCTCCCGCGTCACCTCCGGCCCGGGGCGCGGTGCCGCGGGCGCGGGCGCGGCCTTGGTCCCGGCCGGGGCTCCGAGCTCCTTGAGCGCGACGAACTGACTGGTCCGCTCGGAGTCACTCTCCGCGCCGGCGTCGGTGTCGGCGTCGGCCCGCCGGGCGGAGGCGCCACCGGTCGCGGCGGCGGCAGTGGGCGCGGCGGCCCCCGCGCCCGGCTTCCGGGCCCCGCCGGCCGCACCGTCCTCCGGGGCGGGGGCGGCGCCGGTTGCACCGGGCTTGCCGTCCTTCGGTGCGGGAGCGGTGTCTCCCGCGTCCGGCTTCCGGGCGGCGCCGGTTGTGGCGGCCTTCCCGCCCTTGGGCGCTTCCGGGGCCGCGTTCCGGCCCGTGGCGGGCGCCGCGTCCGCGGACCCGTCGCCCTCGCGGTCACGGTCGCCGGGTTCCGGCCGGGCGGGGGCGGCAGAAGCGCCCTTCACGCCGTCGGGCGCTCCGGCCGCGGCCCTTTTCGCGGGCCGGTCGTCCTGCGGTTCGTCGGAGGCGGAGGCGGAGGCGGAGGCGGCTCCGCCCTCGGTCTCCGCGTCGCCAGCGCTGTCCTGCGCGGCGGCTCCTGCGGGTTCCCGGTCCCCGCCGTCGCCTTCGGCGGCGGTCGTCGGGGTGTTCTCCGCGTCGTCGGACGCCGAACCGCCGCCGTTCTCCGCCTTGCCGGTCCGGGCCCAGGACGGGGCGGGCCTCCCGGCGTCGTCGTCGCCGTCCCGGTCCGACGGATCGGGGGCCTCCTCCGACGGGCCGTCCCCACCGGTCCGCGGCGCGACGGCCTGCCGTTCCGGCCCGGCCGGGGCCGAGTCGGCCGCGGCAAGGCCGGTGCGGGCCTCCTCGGTGGTCTCGGCGGAGTCCGCCGGGGTTCCCCGTACGGCGCCGGGTTCTGTCGCGCCGTCACCGTCGGTCCGCGGGGTGGCAGCCGGCCGTTCCGGCTCGGCCGGGTTCGCGTTGGCGGCGGCCAGGCCGGTGCGGGCCTTCTCGGGGGCCTTGCGGGGGTCCGCCGTGGTTTCGCGAACGGCGCCGGGTTCCCGCTCGGGCGGGGTCAAGTCGGTTTCGGTGAGGGCCTCTTGAGGGTCGGCTTCGGCGGGCTCGGCGGTGTCCGCCGGGGTTTCGTCCGGGGTTTCCCGAACCGTGCCGGGTTCCGTGGCGCCGTCCCCCTCAGCCGCCCGCAGGGCACCCGGCTCGTTCTCCGGGTCCGTCCGCTCCGTCACCGTCTCCGCCTTCATCCCGCGCCCCACCTTGCTGTTCCCACCCGGCCAGGCCGGTTCTCGCCGTCGTCGTCATAGCCATCGGCGCGGCCGTCGGGCGGCTCGCCGATCACCTAGATGTGCTGTGCGGCCTGCGCGTTCCCCCGGTTCGAACCTGTGACCGTTCGGTCATACTCCGCCACCGCGCCCCCTCCGGTAGCCGGTTTGACGCGCCCGCGATCACTCTGCACTATTCCACTAACGTGTTAGTGGAATGAGGTGGAGGTGGAGGTATGGAGTTCCGAGTCGACCGGCGCAGCGGCGTCGCCACCTACCTGCAGCTCGTGACCCAGGTCAAGCAGGCCCTGCGCCTGGGCGTGCTGGAGCCGGGGGACCGGCTGCCGACAGCCCGAGAAGTGGTCGCGGCCACCGCGATCAACCCCAACACCGTCCTCAAGGCGTACCGGGAGCTGGAGCGCGAAGGGCTCGTGGAGCCGCGCCCGGGCGCGGGCACCTTCGTACGCCGGTCCCTGTCCCGCCCCGAGGCGGCGGCGGACTCCCCGCTCCGCACCGACCTGGCCGCGTGGATGGCCCGGGCGCGCGAGGCGGGCCTGGACCGGGAGGACATCACGGCGCTCATCACGGCCGCCGTGGAGGACAGCTTCAACAACTCCGGGCCCCTGCCCGGACCGTCGAGAGAGGACACGGCGTGAGCGACCCGACCCACGCGCCGGCACTACGGGCAACGCGGCTCGGACGGCTGTACGCAGGCAGGCCGGCCCTGCACGCGTGCGACGCCGAACTGCCCGCCGGGCACATCACCGCCCTCGTCGGCCCCAACGGGGCCGGCAAGAGCACCCTGCTCCAGCTCGGAGCCGGACTGCTCCGCCCCAGCAGCGGGGAGATACGCGTCTTCGGCCACGCGCCCGGCACCGCCGAGGCCCGCCGCCGCACCGCGTTCCTCGCGCAGGAGAAGCCGCTGCACGCCCGCTTCACCGTCGCCGACACCCTGCGCATGGGCCGCATGCTGAACCCGGGTCACTGGGACCAGGCCGCCGCCGAACGCCTCGTACGGGCCGGGGACATCCCCCTGGCCGCCCGCGTCGGCGCCCTCTCCGGCGGCAGTCGCACCAGGGTCGCCCTGGCCCTGGTCCTCGGCAAGCGCGCCGACCTGCTCCTGCTGGACGAGCCGCTCGCCGACCTCGACCCGCTCGCCCGTCACGAGGTGATGTCCCTGCTCATGGCCGAGGCCGCCGAGCACGGCACGACCATCGTGATGTCCTCGCACGTCCTGGCCGAACTCGACGAGGTCTGCGACCGCGTACTGCTCCTCGCGGGCGGCGTCCCCCGCCTCGCGGGCGACATCCAGGAGCTCTGCGACGGGCACATCTGGCTCACCGGCCGTGCCGACCCGATGGAGGAGGACGGACTGCCCCGCGCCTTCGACCGCGGCGCGGTCGTGCACTGCGCCGTCAGCGGCCGTCAGGTCACCGCCCTCGTCCGTACGGCGCCCGGCGCCCCGCTGCCCGCGGGGACCGATGAGCGCTGGATCGCCGAAACCCCCTCCCTGGAAACCCTGTTGCTCGCACACCTGCGCGGCGCCGCGACCCCCGCGACCGCCCCGACCACCGCCCCGACCACCGAGGAGGCCGCCGCGTGAAGGGCGTCCTCTGGCTGGCCTGGCGCCAGCAGCGGCTGATGATCCTGTCCGGCGCCGCCGTGCTGGTCGCCTGCGCGGCCTGGGTGGTGTACCGGCGCTCCGAGATGATGTCGCTGATCGATGCCACCGGATGGGTGCCCTGTCCGGGGTGGAACGGCGGCTGCGAGAGCCTCGCCACCTTCCAGATCATGGACGGCAACGTCACCGGAATCCGCGCGCTCGGCACCCTCGGCATCGCGCTGCCCGCCCTCATCGGCGTGTTCTGGGGCGCCCCGCTCATCGGCCGGGAGCTGGAGACCGGCACGATCAAGCCTGCCCTCACCCAAGGGGTCGGCCCGCGGCGCTGGTTCGCCGCCCGTTTCGGTCTCGCGGCCCTGTTCACCCTGCTCGCCTCGACGGTCGTCGCGGCCCTCGTCGCCTGGTGGTGGGCGCCCATCGCCAACACCCTCGACGGCCCGTACTGGCACGACGCCCCCATCTACAACGCCACCGGCCCGGCCTCCGTGGCCTGCGCCCTCTTCGCGCTCACCGCCGGCACCCTCGCGGGGCTGCTGGTGCGCCGGGTGCTGCCCGCCATGGGAGCGGCCTTCGCGGCGATCGGCACGGTGACGGTGCTCGTCACCTACTTCCGCCGCAGCTGGATCGACCCCGAGACCCGGATCACCCCCGGCATGACGCCCAAGCGGCCCGTCGGCAGCGCCTGGTCGACCGGGGAGTTCGGCTACCTGACGCCCGACGGGCGCGAGCACTCCATCTGGAACGTCTGCCAGACCTCGGGGGAGGAGCTGCGGCGGTGCATGGCCGAGCACGACTTCGTCGCCCGCTACCACAAGGTCTACCCCAGCAGTGACTTCTGGACGTTCCAGTGGATCGACACGGCCCTCTACGCGGGCGGCGCCGCCCTGCTCCTCGGGCTCACCCTCGCCCTGCTGCGCCGCCGCATCGCCTGAGGGCCCGCCGCGGCCCGACCCGCCGCGGCGGCCCCGTACGCACCGACCGTGCCTGTACCGACCGTGCCCGTACCGACCGTGCCCGCACCGACCCGCCCGCACCGTCCAGTCCACCTTCCGTCCGCACCCCAGGGGGACCCCTCATGGCAACGAAGAAGAACCTCACCGCCGACCGCGCGAGCGTCGGCCACAAGGTCCGTTACGCGCTGAGCAACCCGACCCGCATCGCCCCGTACGTCAAGCGTGCCGCGCGCGACAGCTGGCTGCGCTTCAAGCACCCCGACCACGTGGACTACTACCGGGCGGTCATGGCCTCGGACACCGGCCGCAACCCGGAGGCCGCGGTCGGCAGCCAGACCCACGACCGCTGGCTGGCCCTCGGGAAGATGCAGTTCGACTACCTCCTGGAGCACGGGCTCGCCCCGCGCCACCGGATGCTCGACATCGGGTGCGGGAACCTGCGGGCGGGCTGGCGCTTCATCGACCACCTGGAGACGGGCCACTACTACGGCATAGACATCTCGCCCGACATCCTCATCGCCGCCAAGCGCACGCTGACGGACCGGGGACTCCAGGCCAAGCTGCCGCACCTGACCATCACCCAGGACCTGACCCTCGACTTCCTGCCCGACCGCCACTTCGACGTGGTGCACGCGCACAGCGTGTTCTCCCACTCGCCGCTGTCGATCATCGACGAGTGCCTCGCCCACGTGGAACGGGTCCTGGCGCCGGGCGGCCGGTTCGACTTCACCTTCGACCGCACCGAGGGCACCGAACACCAGGTGCTGCGCGAGGACTTCTACTACCGCACCCAGACCCTCGTCGACCTGGCCGCGAAGCACGGCCTCAAGGCCCGGTTCATGGACGACTGGGAGAAGCTCGGCCACGGCCAGTCCAAGATCCGCGTCACCGCCGCCTGAGACCGCACCACGGCCCGGGCCGGGAAGCCGCCGCCACGGCTCCCCGGCCCGGGCCGTGGTGCCACATGCTCAAAACTGCTTGCGCAAAGACCACTTCGAGCAGCTTCCTTCAAAAAGGCCCCCGGGTTCCGCTATCTTGCCGAGAGCATGCCAAAGCGGTGTGTCCGTGACCCGGACCGCACGAGGAGCTGCCCGATGAGCGTCATCGACCGACCACACCGGCCCCGCCGTCCCGCCCGTCCCACCCGACGGTCCCCACTCGCGGCCCTGCTCGCCGCGGCCCTCGCGGTCGCCGGCCTCGCCGCCGCCGGTCCCGCCACCGCCCGCGCCGCGACGGGCCCCTTACCCGGCTCCGCCGCCGCGCCCGCGCCCGCCGCCCCGGTCTCCACCGCCGGTTCCGTCACCGGCCTCGCACAGGCGGGCGGCACCTTCACCGTCAGCACCACCAGTGGTGCGAAGGCCCGCGTGGTCGTGGCCCGCGCCGACATCTTCCGCCTCTGGCTGTCCCCCGACGGGTCCTTCTCCGACGATCCGGCCGGCTCCGCCCTCGCGGCCACCACCGACTTCGGCCCCGTCGCCGCGACCTCCACCGACGCGGGCACGTACTACCGGATCACCACCGGCGGCCTGTCCATCCACGTCAACAAATCGCCCCTGCGCTTCTCCGTCTACCGCGCCGACGACTCCACCCCCGTCTGGGAGGAGACCCAGCCCACCAGCTGGGGTGGCGGCCACACGACCCAGTACCTGGCCCGCGGCGCCGACGAGCAGTTCTACGGCACCGGGCTGCGCCTCGGCGAGTGGGCGCTGCGCGGCAAGACCGTCCCGGTCGCCGTCGACAACAAGTGGCGCGAGAACGACAACGCCAGCCCCGCCCCCTTCTACATGTCCACCAACCGCTACGGCGTCATGCGCAACACCTGGGCCCCGGGCTCGTACGCCTTCAACGCCCCCACCACCCTCACCCACGACGAGAACCGCTTCGACGCCTGGTACTTCACCGGCGACTCCTTCAAGTCCGTCCTCGACGCCTACACCGACGTCAGCGGCAAACCCTTCCTGGCCCCGGCCTGGGGCTTCGAGCTCGGCAACGCCGACTGCTTCAACGCCTCGAACCCGGACTACCAGGGCGACCACAACCGCCTCCGCCACCAGACCACCGCCGACGTGGCCGGCTACGCCGCCGACGCCCGCGCCGCCGACATGCCCTCGGGCTGGTTCCTGCCCAACGACGGTTACGGCTGCGGCTACACGGCCCCCCTCAGGTCCACCGTCGACGCCCTGAAGGCCAAGGGCTTCCAGACCGGCCTGTGGACCTCCACCGGCCTCGGCTCCATCGCCGACGAGGTGGGCACGGCCGGCAGCCGGGGCGTCAAGACCGACGTGGCCTGGATCGGCGGCGGCTACAAGGACGCCTTCACCGGGGTCCAGCAGGCCGTCGACGGCATCGAGAAGAACTCCGACGCCCGCCGCTACGTCTGGACCGTCGACGGCTGGGCCGGCACCCAGCGCAACGCCGTCGTCTGGACCGGCGACACCAACGGCACCTGGGACGACATGCGCTGGCACGTCCCCGCCATCGCCGGAGCGGGCCTGTCCGGCCTCAACTACGCCTCCGGCGACGTCGACGGGATCTTCGGCGGCAGTCCCAAGACCTACGTCCGCGACCTCCAGTGGAAGGCCTTCACCCCCGCCTTCATGACCATGTCCGGCTGGGGCGCCACCAACCCGTCGCCCGGCTACCAGGACAAACAGCCCTGGCGCTTCGCCGAGCCGTACCTGTCCGTCAACCGCAAGTACCTCCAGCTCAAGATGCGGCTGATGCCCTACCTGTACACGATGAGCCGGACCGCCCACGACACCGGCGTTCCCAGCACCCGCGCCATGGTCCTGGAGTACCCCGACGACCCGGTCGCCCGCGGGAACCTCACCAGCGGCCAGTTCATGGCCGGGGACTCCTTCCTCGTCGCCCCCGTCGTCTCCGACACCTCCGTCCGCGACGGCATCTACCTGCCCGCCGGTACCTGGACCGACTACTGGACCGGCAGGACGTACGCCGGACCGGGCTGGCTGAACGGCTACCGGGCGCCCCTCGACACCCTCCCCCTGTTCGTCAAGGGCGGCGCCGTCGTCCCGATGTGGCCGCAGATGAACCACACGGGGGAGAAGCCCGTCTCCACCCTCACCTACGACGTCCACCCGCGCGGGAACTCCACCTTCAGCCTCTACGAGGACGACGGCCGCACCCGCGCGTTCGAGTCCGGCGCCTACGCCCGCCAGCGCGTGGACGTCACCGCGCCCACCACCGGCTCCGGCACGGTCACCGTCTCCGTCGGTGCGCCCGACGGTTCCTACGCCGGACAACCCGCTTCGCGGGGCTACGAGTTCACCCTACACGTGGCCTCCGCACCCGCGGCGCTCACCGTGGACGGGGGCGCCCTGCCCCGCCTCGCCTCGAAGGCCGCCTACGACTCCGCCGCCACCGGTTGGTTCTTCGATCCCGCCGACCGCTCCGGCGTCCTGTGGGTCAAGACCGGCACGAAGAGCGGCGCGTTCACCGTGACCGCCACCGGTACCGCCGTCCCCGCCGCCGACCCGGTCCCCACCGGCTCGACGCCCGTCCCGCAGCAGGACTGGACCCTGGTCTCCGCCGACAGCCAGGAGACGGCCGCCGAGAACGGCGCCGCCGCCAACGCCTTCGACGGCAACCCGGCCACGCTCTGGCACACCGCCTGGTCCGCAGGCAAGCCGGCCGCCCTCCCGCACGAGATCCGCATCGACCTCGGCGCCCGGTACACCGTCGACTCCCTCGGCTACCTCCCCCGCCAGGACGGCGGGGTCAACGGCCGGATCGGCGGGTACGAGGTCTACGTCTCCGACACCACCGCCGACTGGGGCACCCCCGCCGCCACCGGCACCCTCGCCGACACCCCGGCCGCCAAGACCGTCCCCCTCGCCCCCAGGACGGGCCGCTACCTGCGCCTGCGGGCCCTGACCGAAGCCGGCGGACGCGGCCCGTGGACCAGCGCCGCCGAAATCACCCTCACGGGCCGGCCGACGCCGTTCCCCGCCGACGCCACCCTCGTCAACTCCGCCTCCACGACCTGCCTGGACCTCCCGCACAGCGCGACCGCCCCCGGGACGCGGCCCACCCTGTACACCTGCCACGGCGGCCCGAACCAGCGCTGGACCCTCCAGCCGGACGGCCGCCTCACCGGCCTCGCCGGGGTCTGCCTCGACGGCACCGACCCCGCCGCGGTCACCGTCCAGACCTGTGCCGGCACCCCCGGCCAGAGCTGGCGGACCGGCCCCGACGGCAGTCTCCGTACCGGCGGCCAGTGCCTGACCCCGGCCGGATCGGGTACCGCCGACGGCACCCTCCTGGCCCGCGCCGCCTGTACGGGCACCCCCGCCCAGCGCTGGACCCTCACCCCGTGACCCCCGCCGGGCCGGACACCTCCCCCACGGGTGTCCGGCCCGGCAGCAGCGCCGCCGCGGCCAGTCCGACGGCGGCCACCCCGGCCAGCACCGGCAGTGCCGCCCCCGCGTCCGTCCCCGCGCCCGCGGCCCCGGCGCCCGCGGCGACCGCGATCCCCAGCGACGGGCCGACGTTCGCGGCCGTCTGCTTGAGCCCGCCCACCACCCCCGCGTACCCCGGCGGAGCGTCCTCGACCACCGTCCCGGTCGCCGTGACCATCACCGCGGTGAACCCCGTGCCCAGCACCCCGAACGCCACCGGCCCGCCCGAGCCCAGGCCCGCGATCCCGGCCACCACCAGCCCCGTCCCGGCCAACGCCGTCGCCCGCGCGCCGTACCGGCGTACGGCCCGGCCCGCCACCGGCGCCCCCGCCACCATCAGCGCGGTCAGCGGCAGCACCCGCACTCCGGTCTCCAGCGGACCGAGCCCCCGTACGTCCTGGAGCAGGAACGTGGCCGTGAACAGCGCTCCGAACATCCCGGCGGAGACCGCCATCAGCAGGACCATCGACGCCGCCACCGGCCTCGACCGGGCCACCGCGGCGGGCACCAGCGGCCGCTCCCCGCGCCGCTCGCCCCGGACGAACAGCACCCCGAGCCCCACGGCCGCCGCGCAGCCCAGCAGCGTGGGCGCCCCCGTCCAGCCGTGCTCCGGTACGCCGGACAGCGCGTACACACAGGCCCCGAGCGCGGCCGCGAGCAGGGCGGGCGCCGCCGCCCCCAGCCGTTCGGCGCCCGCACCGGCGCGCGCGGGCGGCGGGACCCGCAGGGCCGAGGTCAGCACCGCGATGGCCAGGGCGACGGGCACGTTGAGCACGAACACCGCCCGCCAGTCCGCCCGCGCCACCAGGACCCCGCCGATCAACGGCCCCGCCGCCGCGGCCACCGCGATCGCCGCGGTCCGCACGGCGACCGCCGGCCCCAGCCGCTCCCGCGGGTACGCGACCCGCAGCAGGGCCAGCGTCGCGGGCTGCAACAGCGCCCCGAACAACCCCTGGACGGCGCGCAGCGCGATCACCCAGCCGGCTCCGGGGGCCAGCGCGATCCCCGCCGAGGCGGCGGCGAACCCGAGCGAGCCCGTCAGCAGCAGCCGGGGGTGCCCGTACCGGTCCCCGAGCCGCCCGGCGATCACCAGGAAGGCGGCGACGGTGAGCAGGTAGGCGGTGCTGGTCCACTGCACCTGCGCGGCGCTCGCCCCCAGATCGCGCCGCAGGGCGGGCTGCACCACGATCAGCACGGTGCCGTCGAGGGCCACGAGCGCCGCCCCGGCGGCGCTGGCCAGCAGCGCGACCGCCGGCCTCACGAGGGGTCCGCCCCGAGGTGCGCGTCCAGCGCGGCGCCGACGAGCCGGGCGACGTACGCCCCCCGGTCCGGGCCGTCGGCCGAGTCCCCGAGCGCCAGGGGCAGGCTGCCCGCCCCCCACAGCTGGGCCACCCCGTGCAGGTTCGCCCACAGCGCGGCGGCCGTCACCTCCGGGTCGGCCGCACCGCACCGGGACACGAGCCCGACGAGCATCGCGAACAGCGGCCGCGTCGACTCCCGCAGCCGCGGCCCGTCGGAGCCCTCCTGCCCGGTGCTGTCCAGCAGGTCGTGGCGGAACATCAGCTCGAACATCCCGCGCTGCTCCAGGGCGTAGGCCACGTACGCCGTCGCCAGTGCGCGCACCCGCTCCCTCGGCGAGGCCTCCCCGGCGCCGGCCACAGTGAACCGGGCCCCGAGATCGGCGAACCCGCGCCGGGCGATGGCCGACAACAGGGCCTGGTGGGTGGGGAAGTACCGCCGGGGAGCCCCGTGCGACACCCCGGCCCGGCGGGCGATCTCCCGCAGCCCGAGGGCTGCGGTCCCCTCCGCCGTGACCATCTCCACACCGACGTCGATCAGCCGCTCGCGCAGCGGTCCCTCATTCATGGACACTGTCTACCAGCCTGGGTAGACAGTGTCTACTCGATCGGGCCGCTACCGGGGGACCACCTCGAACGTGGCCGTGCCGCTCGCCGTCTGGTTCCAGTCGGTGGTGACGTCGGCCGTCAGGGTGTACGAACCGACCTCGCCGAGGCTGCCGCTGTCGAAGTTGAACAGGGTGATGCTCGGAGGCCGGCACCGTTCGCTGCGCGCGAGCTGTACCACCTCGCCACCGCGCTTGAGCGTCCACTGGACGTAACAGCCCCGGTCCAGCCGGCCCCCCGCGTCCTGGACGTAGGTGTCGGCGCCGGGCGTGGACCGGGCCCGGTAGGTGTGCGGACCCACCTTCCCGTTCGTGCCCATGTCGACGCGCACGAGAAGGGGGCCCGTGTGGGCGGGGGGCTGGGCCTTGGCACTCGGCACGTCGGCGGCCGGCGGCGTCGGGGTCCTGGTCTCCGGCCGGGGGAAGCCGGGCCCGGGCTCGGTGGTCTCCGGGTCCTGCTCGGGTTCGGCCGTGCGCGTCCGCGCCGTCGACGGTGTGGGCGTGCCACCTGTGCCGCCCGTGCCACCTGTGCCGCCCGTGCCGCCCGGGGTCGACGCGGGCCCGGGGACGGCCGGGGCGGAGGCCCCGGGCGGCGGATCCTGCGAGGAGAACAGGTCCTTGCCGGCCGCCACCGCGCCGATGATCGTGGCGATGACGCCGATCACGACCAGCACCGGGTGCTCGGCCAGTTTTGTCTGCCCACCACTCAAAGCGGCCTCTTCCTCCCCGGCCCCGGCCCGCCCTCGGCCGCCGGGGCGACGCTGTGCGTTGTCGACCCTAACGCTCCGTGGTCCGCCGGGGCGGGCGAACGCGGAACCCGCACCCCTGCCCGTACCGCCCGTTCAGGCGGAGCCCGCCGTGAGCAGGCACTCGCCCACCGCCGTACGGGCGTAGAGGACCGAGCGGCCCGCACGGTGGGCGCTGACCAGTCCCGCGTCACGCATGGCCGTCAGGTACTGCGACACCCCGGCCGGCGAGAGCCCCGTACGGGCGGCCAGTTCCGAGGTGGAGGCCGGGGTGTCCAGCTCCGCCAGCAGCCGGGCCCGCGAACGCCCGAGCACGGCGGCCAGGGCGGTACCGGCGACGGCCGGCCGGGACGCCCACAACGAGCCGGTCCCCCGCGCCGGATAGGCCAGCTGCGGCGGCTCCGGCGGCGCCACCCGGGTCAGCGGCACAGGCCCGGTGAAGGCCGACGGGATCAGCACCAGCCCGGACCCCGCCGTGCTGCGGGACAGGGCGCGCCGGCGCAGCGCCAGCCGCAGCGCGTTGTCGGACCAGCTCAGCGAGGAATGCAGGTCGTTGAGGAGCCGGGCCGCGCCCTGCTCGGCCACCTGCCGGGAACGGTGGAAGACGTCCGCGTCGAGCACGGTCCGGATCTGCGCCCAGTACGGGCCCAGGGCCAGCTCCCAGTACTGCCGGACCTCCTCCGCCACCCGGGCCAGCCGCCCCTGCGGATCCGCGTACAGGGCCCGCGACCGGGGACCGAGCCGCCCCTGTTCCCGGGCCAGCCGGTCCAGGTCCCGGCGCACCGCGGCCGCGGGCGCCTCCCTGACACGGGCCAGCTCCTGCTCCAGGGTGGGGGCGGGCCCGTCGGGCGCGGGGTTCAGGAAGTCCGGTACGAAGCCCTTCGGCGCGACCAGTTCGGCCAGCCAGCCCCGGTCCAGCCCGGCCGCCGCCAGCCGCGGCCGCACCTGGGCGGTCCACGGGCCGTGCACGGGATGGGCGGCCCCGGACCTCAGCAGCCGCATGCTGGTACCCACCTCCCACATCGGGGAGACGGCGAAGCGCATCTGCGCCAGGTCCCCGGCGGAGAACGCCAGCCTGACCGGCCCGTCCGGCCCCTCGCGCCGCACCAAGACGACCCTGCCTCCCCACCGATTCACGCATGTGCGAATCCGTGGCGGTGAGCGTACCGGCTGATGGATCATTCCGGCATGACGACCACTGAAACGATCACCGCCGCCGCCTCGGGGACCTGGAAGCTCGGCGACCTGGAGGTCAACCGCCTCGGCTTCGGAGCGATGCGCATCCCCCAGAACGGCGCGGCCCTGCACGCCGCAGCCGCCTCCGGCGACCGGGACCGGGCCCTCGCCGTCCTGCGCCGCGCGGTCGAACTCGGCGTCAACCACATCGACACCGCCGCCTTCTACTTCTCCCCGCTCCGCTCCGCCAACGAGCTGATCAACAGCGCCCTCGGCGGCCCCTACCCCGAGGACCTGGTCATCGCCACCAAGGTCGGCCCCGCCCGCGGGGCGTCGGGGGAGTGGACGGAGCACGCCGGCCCCCGCGAACTGCGCGGCCAGGTCGAGGAGAACCTCCGCCAGCTCGGCCGCGACCACCTCGACCTGGTGAACCTGCGCGTCTCCGGGATACCGGGCGGCACCACCGCGGTCGCCGAACGCTTCGGAGCCCTGGCGGAACTGCGCGAGGCCGGACTCATCCGCAACCTCGGCGTCTCCAACGTCACCCCCGAACAGCTGGCGGAGGCCCGGTCCGTGGCCCCGGTGGTGTGCGTGCAGAACCCGTACGGCATCGGGATGCGGCCCGACCAGGACGAGTTCGTCCGCTACTGCGGCGAGCAGGGGATCGCCTTCGTGCCCTTCTACTCGATCGCCACCACCGGCCGCGAGGGCGGCGCGAGCGGCACGGAGGACGAGGCACTGCTCGCCGTGGCCCGTGCGCACGGCGCGAGCCCCGCACAGATCCGCCTCGCCTGGACCCTCCAGCGCGGCCCCCACGTCCTCGCCATCCCCGGCACGGGCAACCCCGACCACCTCACCGCCAACGTCGCCGCCGCGGCCCTGCGCCTGACCGAAGCGGAACTCACCACCCTGGACACCCTCCACCGGCGCACCGAGGAGGCCTGACCTCCCGACGGCGCTCCGAGGCCGGGCGCGGGTCCCGCGCCGGGCCGACGGGCCCGTCCGGCACAATCGACGGATGAGCGACGAAGCCCCCGGCGTGACCCGTGAGTCCTCCGGTCCCGATGACCACGATCCGTACCTCTGGCTGGAGGACGTGTCCGGCGAGGCCGCCCTCGCCTGGGTCCGTGAGCGCAACGCCGAGACCGTCGACGCGCTGACCACCGGCACCGACTTCAAGGTGCTGGAGCGCGAGGTGCGCGAGGTCCTCGACGACGACGGGCGCATCCCGTACGTCGTCCGGCGCGGCCGCCACCTCTACAACTTCTGGCAGGACGCCGACCGCCTGCGCGGCGTCTGGCGGCGCACCACCCTGGAGGAGTACCGCACCGACGACCCGGCCTGGGAGACCGTCCTGGACCTGGACGCCCTCGCCGAGGCCGAGGGCGAGAAGTGGGCCTGGGCCGGCAGTGCGGTCCTGGCCCCCGGACACCGCCACGCCCTCGTGATGCTGTCCCGGGACGGCGCCGACGCCTGCGTGGTGCGCGAGTTCGACCTGCAGACCCTGCGCTTCGTGGACGGCGGCTTCGCCGTCGAGGAGGCCAAGACCCGGATCGGCTGGATCGACCACGACCACGTCTGGATCGGCACCGACTTCGGCCCCGGATCCATGTCCCCCTCCGGCTACCCACTCCAGGTCCGCCGCTGGCGCCGCGGCACGCCCCTCGCCTCCGCCGAGACCGTCTACGAGGGCCGTCCCTCGGACCTCTCCGCCTCCGGCTGGCGCGACCACACGCCGGGCTTCGAACGGGACTTCGTCTCCCGCCAGATCGACTTCTGGAACCAGGAGCTCTTCCTCCTGCCCGCGGACCCCGACGGTCCGCCCGAGAAGATCGACGTGCCCGACGACGCCGTCGCCTCCGTCCACCGCCAGTGGCTGATGGTGACCCCCCGCTCGCCCTGGCTCGGCCACGCCCCCGGCAGCCTCCTCGCCTTCGACCTCGACGCCTTCCGGGCCGGTGACCGCGAGCCCGACGTGCTGTTCACCCCCGACGCGCACACCGCGCTCGGCGGCCACAGCTGGACCCGCAACCACCTCCTGCTGACCACCCGCGCCGACGTCTCCTCCCGCCTGGAGCTCCTCACCCCCGGCCCGGACGGCTGGACCCGCGCCCCGCTCGCCGGCGTACCGCCGCTGTCCACGGCCTCCGTCGTGTGCACCGACCCGGACGAGAGCGACGAGTACTTCCTGAACGTCACCGGCTTCCTCCAGCCCTCCACCCTGTACCGGGGCACCGCCGGAGCCGCCGACGGGGGAGAGGGCGTCAAGCGGGGACCCGCGCTCTTCGACACCGCCGGCATGGCCGTGAGCCAGTACTTCGCCACCTCGGCCGACGGCACCCGGGTGCCCTACTTCGTCGTCGGCCCCGAGGATCGCCCCGGCCCGGGCCCCACCCTGCTCTACGGGTACGGCGGCTTCGAGATCTCCATGGTCCCGCAGTACAGCGCCGTGACCGGCCGGGCCTGGCTCGCCCGCGGCGGCACCTACGTGGTCGCCGGGATCCGCGGCGGCCGCGAGTACGGGCCCGCCTGGCACCAGGCCGCCCTCGGCGCCAACCGCGTGCGCGCCTTCGAGGACTTCGCCGCCGTCGCCCGGGACCTCACCGCCCGGGGCATCGCCACCCCCGCCCAGCTGGGCATCGAGGGCGGCAGCAACGGCGGCCTGCTGATGGGCGCCATGCTCACCCGCGAACCCGAACTGTTCGGCGCGGTCGTCGCCCACGTGCCGCTGCTCGACATGCTCCGCTTCCACAAGCTCCTCGCCGGAGCCAGCTGGACCGCCGAGTACGGCGACCCCGACGACCCGGCCGACCGGCCCCACCTGGAGCACATCTCCCCGTACCACCGGATGCGCGCGGACGGCCCCGCGTACCCGCCGCTGCTCCTGCTCACCTCCACCCGCGACGACCGGGTCCACCCCGGCCACGCCCGCAAGGCCGCCGCCCGGCTGCGCGAACTCGGCCACCCGGTCCTCTTCCACGAGCACCTCGGCGGCGGCCACGGCGGCGCCACCGACCACCGGCAGACCGCCTTCAACGAGGCCCTCGTGCACACCTTCCTGTGGGAGCGGCTGACCCCGCGCAGGTGAAGACCGCCCGGCGCGCTGCCCCGCCCGGCGCGCCGCGGCTGGTGCAATGGAACGACCGGCGGCCCGCACGGGGCCGCCCGGCGGGCGGAGGTACCGTGTCGGATCGCGACAGCCGCGCGTGGGTCCCGGCGCCGGACGAGACCCTCGAAGCGATCGGCACGACCGACGACGAGCACACCACCTGCCGGGAACTCGCCGCCTTCCTCTTCCGTACCCTCTGCGACGCCGCCGCCGTCGACCTGACCGGTGAGGCCGGCCGCGTCGAGCGGGTGGCCGAGGCCGGCGCCGCCGGCCTGCTGCGGCCCCCGGTACCCGGAGCGGCCGCCGCCGTCCGGGCGGTCGACGCCGGGCATCCGCTGCGCAGCTGGACGCTGCGGCCCGGCGGCCCCCCGGTGCACGGCCTGTCCGTCGAGCTCGCCCGGCACGGCACCTCGTACGGGACCCTCCTCGTGGCGCGCGTCGGGGCGGCCTTCACCGACCGGGAGGCCGCCGCCCTGCACTTCGCGGCCCGGGTCGCCGCCGTGCACGTGCGCCACGCCCGGCGGCTCGCCGCCACCGAGAGCGTCGCGCTCAACCTCCAGCGGGCCCTGGTCTCGGACCCCGGCCGGCCGCACCCCAACCTCCTGATCGCGGGCCGCTACCTGCCCGTCGGGCCGAGCGCGCTCGTCGGCGGCGACTGGTTCGAGACCGTGCGCCTGCACTTCGGGCGGACCCTGCTGGTCGTCGGGGACGTCATGGGCCACGGCCTGGACGCCGCCGTCGACATGAACGCCTACCGCTCCACCCTGCGCGAGGTCGCCTCCACCGACCTGGCCCCCCACCGGGTGCTGCGCCAGCTCGACGCCGTGGTCTCCGAGGACGCCGCGCGGCGCCCCGCGACCTGCCTGCTGGTCCGGGTCGACCCCGCGCGCGGGACCGCCGTCTACGCCAGTGCCGGCCACCTGCCGCCCGCGGTGTTCGCCGCCGGCGGCACCGGCCGGCTCCTCGACGTCCCCGTCGGCCCCCCGCTGGGCACCGGCCTCGGCGGCTACGAGTCCGTCGCCCACCCCCTGGCCGCCGACGAGACCCTCCTGCTGTACACCGACGGGCTCGTCGAACGCCGCGGCGAGGACATCGACACCTCCCTGGCCCGCCTCACCGCCCTGCGGCTGCCGCGCGGGGCCACCATCACCGAGGCCGCCGACGCGGTCGTCGGCGGCCTCGACGCCGTCCACGCCGAGGACGACGTCGCCGTCCTCGCGGCCCGCATCCGCTCCCGCTCCCCGCACCCCTGACCCGGCCCCCCGTCAGGGGAGGGCGCGGGCGATCAGGAGGGCGACGTCGTCGTGGGTGTCGGGGCGGCGCAGGGCGGAGAGCAGCAGGTCGCAGGTCTCCTCGATGGGGCGGTGGGGCCCGGCGAGCAGGTCGGTGAGGGTCAGCAGCCGGGTGTCGATGTCCTGGTCGCGGGTCTCGACCAGCCCGTCGGTGTACAGCACCAGCTCGTCCCCGGGGGCCAGGGTCAGCGAGGTCGTGCAGAACGGGATGCCGCCGACGCCCAGCGGGACCGCCGACTTCAGGCGCAGGAGCTGCGGGTGGCGGCCGCCGCGCAGGTGGACCGGGGGCAGGTGCCCGGCGGTGGAGAACAGGCACACCCGGGTGTGCGGGTCGTAGACGGCGTAGACGCAGGTGGCCATCGCCTCGCCGAGGTCGGCGGTGGCCGCGTCCAGGTGGGTGAGGACGGTCGCCGGGTCCAGGCCCAGGCGGCCCAGGGCGCGGGCGGTGGCCCGCAGCTGTCCCATGGTGGCGGCGGCGTTGATGCCGCTGCCCATCACGTCCCCGACTACCAGCGCGGTGCGCTCCCCGGTGAGGGGGATGACGTCGAACCAGTCGCCGCCGGTCTCGTCCGCGGCCCCCGCGGGCTGGTACCGGTAGGCGATGTCCAGGCCCGGGGCCGCCGGCGGGGACTGGGGCAGCAGGTGCTGCTGCAGGGTGAGGGCGGCGTGCCGCTGGCGCTGGAACCAGCGCGCGTTGTCGATGGACACCGCCGCGTGGGCCGCCAGCTCCGAGGCGAGCAGGACGTCGTCCGGCCCGAAGGGTACGGAGTTGCGGGCCCGCTTGAGGTCCAGGGCGCCCAGCACCTGCCCCCGGGCGATGAGCGGCACCGCCAGGTACGAGTGCAGCCCCGCCTCGCCGAGCAGCCGGGCCGCGTCCTCGTCGCGGGCGATCCGGGGCAGGTCCTCCGGCAGCACGTGCGGTACGAGGACCGGCCGGCCGGTGCGGGCGCAGCGGGACACCAGCCGGGCGGGGCCGTACAGGGCGACGTCCCCGACGGGGTCGGCGGCCGCCTCGGCGGGGGTCCGGTAGGCGGCCTTCACCGCCAGCGCCCGGAACCGTACGCCCAGGTCGATCGGGTCCCCGCCCGGCCGCAGACCCGTCAGGGCCGTGTCGAGGACGTCGACGGCGGCGATGTCCGCGACCTCCGGGACGGCGACGTCGGCGAGTTCCCGGGCGGTGATGTCCAGGTCGAGGGTGGTACCGATGCGGACGGAGGCGTCCGCGATCAGGGACAGGCGCCGCCGGGCGTGGGCGGCGGACACGGCCGTACGGTGCTGTTCCGTCACGTCCATCACCGACACGGCGACGCCGATCACCCGGCGCGCCTGGTCGTCCAGCCGGTAGACCGACACCAGCCAGGCGCGCTCGCCGTCGTGGTCCGCGGCGATCCTGCCGGTGGTGAACTCGTCCAGCACGGGCACGCCGGTCGCCATGACCTCGCGCATCCGCGCCTCGATCGCCGACGCGTCGAGGAAGGGCAGGATCTCGGCGATCCGCTTCCCCAGGTGCCGGTCGGCGGAGACGCCGTTGATGCGCTCCAGCGCCGGGTTGACCAGCACGAAGCGCAGATCGGTGTCCAGGACGGCCAGCCCGAGGGGGGACTGGTCGACCAGGCGCAGGGACAGCGCCAGGTCCCGCTCGACCCGCCGCAGGGTGGCCTGCTCGGAGGCCAGGCCCAGCGCGAAGAGCCGGCCGTTGTCGGCCTGCAGCCGCATGTTGCGGAACTCCACCAGCACGGTGCGACCGTCCCGGTGGCGTACGGGGAACACCCCCGCCCACGAGCCCGTGTCCCCGCCCGCCATGACCCGGGCGAACAGGCCCAGCACCTCCTCGCGGTCCTCGTCCGCGACCAGCAGCGCCGCCGCGTACCGGCCGAGCGCCTCCTCGGCCGGGTATCCGAAGAGGGTGGCCGCCTGCGGGCTCCACAGGGTGATCCGGCCGTCGGCGTCCAGGACGATGGCGGCCACGCCGAGGACGTCGAGGAGACCGCCCGCGGCCACGGCCCCGGCCGCCGCGGACGCCACCGTCCCGCGCCGTGCCCCGGCACGGGGGGCGCGGGGAGCGGGCTGCCCATCGGTCATGCGGGCCTCCTCACCCGGACGGACCTCCTTCCATGCTGCGTCCCCGGTCCCGCCCCTGCGACCCGGTGCCGGGCACCCGGGGTGGCGGGGCCGGACCGGAGCGTGCCGGGTCCGGGGCGGGGGCCGGGAGGGAGGGCCGGTCAGCTCCGTCCGGGTGCCGTCAGGGCCGCGGCCAGCCAGTCCGCGGTGCGGGCCAGCCAGTGCGGGTGGGCGTTGCCGAGCAGGTGCTCGCCGTGCGGGACCAGCAGGTACTCCCCGCGCGGGGCGGCCGCGGCCAGCGCGGCCCCGTTCACCACGCCCGGGATGACGTCCCGCCCGCCGTCCACCACCAGCAGCGGGCAGGCGATGTCCGGTGCCGCCCCCGACAGGTCGACCCGGCCGGTGAACGCGTGGGCCGCCCCCGTTCCGCCGACGCGTGCGGCGATCAGCTCCCGCAGGACGGGCGGCAGGCCGTCCCAGTCGAGCCGCAGCGGCCCGCTCACCGTGACCGCCGCGGCCACGCGCGGTTCGAGGGCCGCGCCGCGCGCCGCGTACCAGCCGCCGAGGCTGAGGCCGATCAGCCCCACGCGGTCGGCACCGAGCGCGTCGATCACCCCGGCCAGCACCCGTTCGTAGTCCGGCCGCAGGGTGCTGGACGGGGCGAGCACGCCCTGGCCCGGCCCGTCCATGGCGAACACCGCCAGCCCCCGGTCCAGCAGCGCCCGGGTGACCGCGTGGAACTCCTCCTTCCCGGAGTCCAGCCCCGGAACCACCACCACCGTGGCCGCCGCGTCCGCCGCCCCGCGCAGCCAGCCGGCGAAGGAGGGCCCCTCGATCCGCCGGGCCCCCGGCTCCAGCAGGGCCAGCGCCCGCCCCATGGCCGCGTCGGCCTCCGCGGCGGCCCGCGCCTGGGCCCGCGCCCGCGGGTCCGGGCCCAGCGTCGCGAAGTGGAACCAGCGGGCCGCGACCTGGAGGTGCCCGCCCGCGGAGACGGCCGAGGCCGCCCCCTCGGCGCGGGCGAGGTGGCGCCGGCCCGCGGCCGCGAACGCCTCGGCCCAGCCGTCGGCCAGAGCGGGCCCGCCCGTCACGTACCGGTACTCGTGGGGGTCGAGCCCGGCCCCCGTGGCCCGGCTGAACCGCTCCTCGGCGAGGGCGGCGAGGGCGGCGACGGCGGCCGCGGCGTCCTCGGTGGAGACGGCGTCCTCGGGGGAGGTGGCGTCCACGGCCGCGTCCGCTGCCCGGCTCATCGGGCGGCTCCCGTCGCCAGGTCCGCAGCCGGGGCCGTAGCCCGGTCCGTTGCCGCAGTCGCGTCCGCAGCCCGTCCCGCCGTCAGGCCCGCAGCCCGGCCCGTCGCCCGGTCCGCAGCCCGGCCCGCCGCCCGGTCCGCCGTCAGGCCCGTCGTCAGTACGGCCTTGCCGCGGATCCGCCGCTCCCGCAGGTCCACCAGCGTTCCCGCCGTCCGCTCCCAGTCCGCGACCCGGTCGATCTCCGGGTGCAGCCGCCCGGCCCCCACCAGGCGTACGAGGGCGTCCAGATCGTCGGCGTACGGCGCCCCGGCGTAGTGGAAGTGCCGGATCGAGGCGCCCTCCGGACCGGCGAAGAAGTCGAAGAAGTCCAGGGTCGCCGGGGTCCTGGAGGCCTGCCCGAACCACACCAGCAGCCCGCCCGGCGCGAGCCGCGACAGCGCCACCGGGAGGGCGGGGCCGCCGGTGGACTCCAGCACTACGTCGAACGGCCCGCGCGCCGCCGCCACCTCGTGCACGACCGCCGCCGCGCCCAGCCGCCGCAGCCGCTCCCCGCGCGCCGGGGTCGCCGTCACCACGGTGACCTCGGCGCCCGCCGCTGCCGCCAGCTCGGTGACGTAGTGCCCCACGCCGCCCGAGGCGCCGGTCAGCAGGACGCGGCGGCCCGCCAGGCTCCCCGCCGTGCGCAGCAGCCGCAGGGCCGTGATCCCGGCCAGCGGCAGCGCCGCGGCCCGGACGGCGTCGATCCCGTCGGGCAGGACGGCCAGCGAATGCGTGGGTACGGCCACGTACTCCGCCCAGCCGCCCAGCGGCGGGTGCCCCACCACCCGGGTCCCGATCGGCGGGCCGGAACCGTCGGCCGCCGCCTGCACCACCAGCCCGGCGACGTCCTTGCCGGGGAGCAGGCCGGGCTTCGGCCGTTCCAGCAGAAACGTCTCGCCGCGGTTCGGCGCGAACGCCTCGACCCGTACCAGCACCTCGCCGTCGGCCGGTACCGGCTGGGCGACCTCCGCGAACTCCACCGGCCGCGCCGGATCTCCCGTGGGAATCAGTCTTCTCATGCCCGTCATGGAAGCGGCGGGGCCGGGGGCCGGTCCAACAACCCGCGGGAGCGGCTGACAACCAGAGGTTGTCGCCTATGGTGAGGGCGTGGATCTTGATCTCGCGCAGGTGCGCGCCTTCGTGGGTACCGCGCGGGAACTGCACTTCGGCCGGGCAGCCGAGTCGCTCTCCGTCTCCCAGCAGGCCCTGTCGAAACGGATCGCCCGCCTGGAGTCCGCCCTCGGCACGCCGTTGTTCGACCGGGGCGGCGGCCAGGGGGTCCGGCTGACCGACGCGGGGCGTCGGTTCCTCGAACCGGCCCGCCGTACCCTGGCGGCCGCCGACCGCGCCGTGGCCGCCGTACGGGACGGGCACCGGCCGCTGAGGGTCGACGTGTGGGGCCATCTGTACGCCCCGATGCGCACGCTGGCCCCGGTGGCGGCGGCCGCCGGGGAACCGGCCCTGGAACCGGGTCACGGCCGGGACCTGCCCTCGGTGGCCGCCGCACTGCTGCACGGGGACGTCGACGCCGCCTTCGGGCGGGTCCACCCGCCGCTGCCCGCGGGACTGACCCACCGCCTGGTCCGCCTGGAGCCGGTCGACGCGGTCCTGGGGGCGGACCACCCGCTGGCGGCCGAGCCCGAGCTGCGGCCCGAACAGCTGCGGGGGAGCGTGCTGTGGACCCCCGGGGCCCTGGACCGCCTCGACTTCCTGCACCGCTTCGCCCGCCGCTTCGGCGTCGCCGAGCACGCCGAGAGCCCGAACCTGGGCCCCGAGCACTTCCTGTCCGGGCTCCACGGCGACCCGCGGCGCTTCACGCTGATGCCGGCGGACGTGCCGCTCCCGCGGACTCCGGGCATCCGGTCCGTGCCGCTGGTACGGCCCACGCCGCTCTACGCCTGGTCGCTGCTGTGGCGCGCCGCCGACCCCCACCCCGGACTGCCCGCCCTGCTGGCCGGGCTCGCGGAGGAGGCCGGACGCAGCCGCTGGCTGGAGTACGATCCGGCGCGCGACTGGCTGCCGGAGCCGGAGCCGGTCCCGGACCCGGCGTAAGGGGTCCGGGACAGGTCCGTCAGGAGGACAGGTCCGTCAGGAGGACTGGTCCGTCAGGATCCCGGGGTCCGACAGGCCGGCCGCGCCCGTCTCCACCTTGCCCGCGAAGCGGCGCAGGAAGTCCGGCACCCCGGATGCGGTGACCGTCACGTCGTACCAGCGCCGGGTGTTCCTCAGCGGGACGCTGTACGTGACCGTCGCGCCCTTGGCGACGGTGAGGCGCTTGGGCCCGCCCCCGTAGGCGTTGGTGACCGTCAGGATCGCGGCCGAGGAACCGGCGTTGGTGAGGGTGAGGTCCAGGTTCCCGGTGGTGGCGTTGTGGCGGGCGGTGACCTCGGGGCCGGGGGTGGTGCCGGGGTTGCGGAAGCCGCGCAGGAAGCCGTTGGGGCCGTGCACGGTCAGGTCGGTGACCCCGGCCGAGTACCGCGTGTTCCAGACGTCCGCGATCGACTTGCCCGCCTCGGTGGTGTAGGTCCAGGGGGCGTCGGTCCGGTTGCGGGAGGTGACGTAGAACTGCGCGCCCAGGTCCGGGCCGCCGCCGAAGGTCAGCCGGAACTTCCCCTCCCCGGTCAGCGCGGCGCCGTCCACGTACGGGGCGTACTTCAGCGCCCGCGTGGGACGCAGGCCCTTCTCCTGGCGCGGTACGGCTCCCTCGGCGGGCGGGGTGGGCCGGAAGTCGGGGTGGCGGTCGCGGTCCTGCGGGGCCCAGGCGCCGGTGTCGGGCAGCCGGACGGAGGCCGTGTCCTTGCGGGCGAAGTCGAAGGCGGAGGTGAGGTCGCCGCACACGGCGCGGCGCCACGGCGAGATGTTGGGCTCGTGCACCCCGAAGCGCTGCTCCATGAAGCGGATGACCGAGGTGTGGTCGAAGGTCTCGGAGCAGGAGTACCCCCCGGTGCTCCACGGCGAGACGACCAGCATCGGGACGCGCGGGCCGAGGCCGTAGGGTCCGGCGACGTACCCGGGCTTGCCGGGGAAGACGTCCAGGGCGGTGGGCACGGTCGACAGGCCCTGGGAGGCGTCGGCGGGGGCGTACGGGGGGACGACGTGGTCGAAGAAGCCGTCGTTCTCGTCGTAGGTGATGAAGAGCGCGGTACGGGCCCACACGTCGGGGTTGGAGGTGAGGGCGTCCAGCACCTGCGCGATGTACCAGGCGCCGTAGTTCGAGGGCCAGTTGGCGTGCTCGCTGAAGGCCTCTGGGGAGGCGATCCAGGAGATCTGCGGCAGCGTGCCGGCGGCGACGTCGGCGCGCAGCCTGTCGAAGTAGCCCTCGCCCGCCTTGGCGTCGGTGCCCGTGCGCGCCTTCTCGTAGAGGGGCTCGCCGGGCTTGGCGCCGCGGTAGCTGTTGAAGTAGAGGAGGGAGTTGTCGCCGTAGTTGCCCCGGTAGGCGTCGTTGATCCAGCCCCAGGAACCCGCCGCGTCGAGGCCGTCGCCGACGTCCTGGTAGACCTTCCAGGAGATCCCGGCCGCCTCCAGGCGTTCCGGGTACGTGGTCCAGCCGTAGCCCGCCTCGGCGTTGTTGAGGACCGGGCCGCCGCCCTTGCCGTCGTTGCCGGTGTGGCCCGACCAGAGGTAGTAGCGGTTGGGGTCGGTGGAGCCGATGAACGAGCAGTGGTAGGCGTCGCAGACGGTGAACGCGTCCGCGAGGGCGTAGTGGAAGGGGATGTCCTCGCGCGTCAGGTGGGCCATGGTCGTGGGCGTCTTGGCGGGTACCCAGTTGTCGTACCGGCCCTTGTTGAAGGCGCTCTGGCCGCCCGCCCAGTCGTGGTTGAGGCCCTGGAGGAACTCCATGCCGAGGTCGTCGGACGGCGGCCGGAAGGGCAGCGTCTCCTTCGTGCCGTCGGACTGGTGCCAGACGGACTTGCCGCTGGGCAGGGTCACCGGGCGCGGGTCACCGAAGCCGCGGACGCCGCGCAGGGCGCCGAAGTAGTGGTCGAATGAACGATTCTCCTGCATGAGGACCACGATGTGCTCGACATCGGCGATGGTGCCGGTGCCGCCCTGCGCGGGGATGGCGGCGGCCCGCGCGATGCTCTCGTCGAGCATGGTCAGGGCGGCGGCGCCGCCCGCGAGCTGCAGGAAGCGGCGGCGGTTGAGTTCTGCCATGGCGGTACGACCTCTGTGGTTGAGGGGTGGTTGAGCGCCCCCAGCACAGCGCGGCCGGGGTACCGGACAGGGAGCCTGACGTGACGGCAGCGGATACACCAGGCGAACGGCAGCCGGATTCCGACGGAGTTCGGCCAGACGCGGCGCCGGACGGGCGCGAACCGGCCCCGTCGCGGGACGGGCTGTCGCGGGGAGCCCCCGCTCCCCTACAGTGCGTGATGCCCGTACCCGGCCCCGCGTGACGCCGCACCCCCGTCGAACAGGAGCCACCCGTGTCCACCGACGCCCGCCCGGGCCGCCTGCCGGGCCCCGTCCCGGCGGACCGCCGGGTTCCCGAACTCGACCCCGCCCTCGTCGCCGAGTGGCGGGCCGGGGGAGGGCAACCGGTCGACCTCTTCACCCTGGCGCGCGAACGGCTGGGTGGAATCGCGGCGTTGGACCTCGGTTCCGGGTCGGGCCCGACGGTCCTCGTCACCGCGCCCGAAGCCGTGCGGCACGTGCTCGCGCTCCATCCGGACCGGTACGTCAAGCGCTCGCACCGAGCCCGGCTGCTGATCGGCGACGGGGTCCTGGCCGCCACCGGCGACGCCTGGCAGCGGCAACGGCGGCTGCTGCAGTCGCAGTTCACCGGCCCGGGGATGCGCCGCTACGAACGGCGGATCACCGGTGCCGCCCGGACCGCCGCGGAGCGCTGGGCCGGGTACGCCCGTACCGGCCGGGTCTTCGACGTCGGCGACGAGATGCGCCGCTTCGCCCTGGACACCATCTGGCGGTCCCTGACCGGACATCCCCTCGACCCCGCGACCGAGCGCGAACTGGGCGCCGTGGCGCACGTGGTGGCCGAGCTGCCCGGCCTGCCCGCCGACGGCGGCGCCGCCCGGGGGGCCGTCGCCGCCGAACTGGCCCGGATCGACGCCGTGGCGAGCCGCGCCATCGAGGCGGCCCGGGACGGCGCGGCCGGACCCGACGGCCCGGGCCTGCTGCACGTGCTGCTCGACGCGGCGGGCACGCGCCCCGAGTACACCGACCGGCTGATCCGTGACGAGCTGGTCACCCTCCTGGTCGCCGGTCACGAGACCACCGCCTCCACCCTGACCTGGCTGTACCTCCTGCTGGACCGGAACCCGGGGGCACGGGAGCGGGCCCTGGCCACGGGCCCCGAGGGCTCGGACGGCCGGCGGCAGGCGGTGCAGGCCCTGGTGCACGAGACCCTGCGCTTCTACCCGTCCGCCTGGATCCTGCCGCGCTCCGCGGCGCGCGAGGACGTGCTCTGCGGGTACCGGATCGCGGCCGGCACCGACGTCGTGGTCTGCCCCTACCTCACGCACCGCGATCCCGGACTGTGGGAGGATCCCGGGCGCTTCGACCCGGAGCGCTTCACCGTCCCCGGCCGACGCCCCGCCGAACCGGGGAGCTACCTGCCGTTCGGCATGGGGCCGCGGGCCTGCCTGGGCCTCCGGTTCGCCCTGCGGGAGTCGACGGTCCTCCTGGAACACCTGCTGCCCGACCACACCCCGCGCTTCCGGTCCGTGCCGGAGGGGGCCGCGTACAGCATCACGGTCCGCCCCGACGGCCCCACGCCCGCGACGCTGGGCTGATCCCGGGGGTGGCGGCCGGGTGCCGCGTACGGTTCCGGTCCGGGCCCGCCCGCCGGAGGGGGAAGGGGCGGGCCCGGCCGCCGGTCAGTGGAAGAGCATGGACGCGCCCCCGGCCGCCGTGGTGACGGAGCCCGGACACAGGAAGCTGCCCGAGGTCTTGGTGGCGGTGAAGGCCCTGTTGACGTACTTCCTGGTCGTCCCGTCGCGGTCCCACACGATGTTGGTGGCCTTGTAGCGGCAGGAGACGAAGCTCTGCTGCCCGGTGATGTCGATCAGGTCGGTCCGGGCGGTCGCGGCGGTGTCGTCGAAGGTGAAGGCCGGGTTGTTGTTGAGGGAGGCGGTGATGCTCCCGTCGCAGGTGAGGTTGCCGCCGGGCTTGTTGATGCTGCTGCGGTCCACGGTGAGGGCGGTGGGGGGATTGGCGCTGGTCCGGGCATTGGTCCAGCCGCAGGTGTTGCCCGCGACGACGATGACGCCGTCGACCTTCTGGTCGGCGGTGGGTGACGCGGTGGCGGTCGTGACGCCGGCGGCACAGGCCGCGAGTGCCAGTGCGGCGACGGCGAGCTTCGTCCGGTGCGGCTGCGTGAGGTGCAGCATGTCGCTCCTCCTTGACACGTCCTTGTGGGGGTGTGGTGCGAGGCCGGTGCGGAGTGCGTCACGGAATGTCCCACAGGGGTCTTGAGATGTCATGTGCACATCAGTGATTGGCTGGATTGCGTTCCGGCGCGGGCCGCGGCGGGTGTGCGCCGGGAGCACGGTGGGTGTGCGGTGTGCAGTGTGCGGTGGGCGTGCCGGGGAGTCGGCGTACTCCGGTGTACTACCGGGGGAGTACACCGGAAACGCTACGCCGGGGTGACGCCGGTGACGCGGTCCCACCTCTAGCGTGATGGTCATGGAACAGCAGCGCGAACGCCACGGTCCGCCGTGGCGACGATGGGCGGAAGGAGCCGGGCGGGGCCCGGGCCTGCGCTCCGTGCTGCTCGTCGCCGTCCTGGCGCAGGCCGGCTCCGCATGGGCCGCGCAGGCGCAAAGCGGCCGGATGCCGCTCGACGTGTGGGCCCGGATCCTGCTCCTGCTCGGACCCGCCCTGCTGGTCGTGCGCCACCGGTACCCGGTGGCCGTGGTCTACGGGGTGAGTGCCGTCACCCTGGTCTACCTCGGAGCCGGGTATCCCTACGGCCCCGTCTTCATCAGCCTGGCCGTGGCCTGCTTCGCCGCCGTCATCTCCGGACACCGCGGGGCCGCCTGGGGGGCCGTGGCACTGTTGTGGACCGGCCGGCTGCTCATCGGACACTGGCTCTACCGGTGGCTGCCTCCCCCCGGGGACGGCCCGGCCCCCTGGACGCAGGAGCTGGGCGTCACCGCCTGGGTCCTGGCCATGCTCGCCGTCTTCGAACTGGTCCGCGTCCGCCGTGAACAGTGGTCCCGCGAGCGCTCCGAGCGGGCCGCGGCCGCCCGCCGCCGGGCCGACGAGGAGCGGCTGCGCATCGCCCGCGAACTCCACGACGTCCTCGCCCACAGCATCTCCGTGATCAACGTCCAGGCGGGGGTCGGCCTCGCCCTTCTCGACACCGACCCCGAGCAGGCGCGTACGGCGCTCACCACCATCAAGGCGGCCAGCAAGGAGGCGCTCGGCGAGGTCCGCCAGGTCCTCGACACCCTCCGGGCCCCCGGCGCCGCGCCGCGCGCGCCCGCACCGGGCCTCGACCGCCTCCCCGAACTCCTCGAACAGGCCGAGGCGGCCGGACTGACCGTCACCGCCGCCACGGAGGGACGGCCCCGGACCCTGCCGCCCGGCGCGGACCTCGCCGCCTTCCGCATCCTCCAGGAGGCCCTGACCAACGTGGTGCGGCACTCCGGCTCGCGCACCGCCCGCATCCGCCTCGCCTGGCGGCCGGACGGCCTCGAACTGCGGGTGGACGACGACGGCCCGGCCACCGGCGACCCCGCCGGCGGCAGCGGCAACGGCCTCGCCGGAATGCGCGAGCGGGCCGCAGCCCTGGGCGGCACCATCGAGGCCGGTCCCCGCCCGGACGGTGGCTTCCGGGTGATCGCGAGACTTCCGCCGACGGCCGCCCCCCTCCAGGAGGAACCGTGATCAGCGTCCTGCTCGCCGACGACCAGCTGCTCGTCCGGGCGGGGTTCCGGGCCCTGCTCGACGCACAGGACGACATCGAGGTCGTCGGCGAGGCGGCGGACGGCGAGGAAGCGGTGCGGCTGGTCCGGACCCTGCGCCCCGACGTGGTCCTCATGGACATCCGGATGCCCGGCCTCGACGGACTCGCCGCGACCCGGTCGATCACCGGGGACGGGACGCTGTCCGCCGTGCGGGTGGTCATGCTGACCACCTTCGAACTCGACGAGTACGTCTTCGAAGCCATCCGCTCCGGCGCCTCCGGCTTCCTCGTCAAGGACGCCGAACCGGAGGAACTGCTGCGCGCGGTCAGGGCGGTGGTGGACGGCGACGCCCTGCTGTCCCCCGGCGTCACGCGCCGGCTGATCGCGGAATTCGCCGCCCGCTCCAGACGGCCCGCCGCCGCGGGGGGCCTGGAGCGGCTCACCGGGCGGGAGCGCGAGGTGATGGCCCTGGTCGGCATGGGGCTGTCCAACGAGGAGATCGCCCGCCGGCTCGTCGTCAGCCCGCTCACCGCGAAGACGCATGTCAGCCGGACCATGGTCAAGCTCGGAGCCCGGGACCGGGCCCAACTCGTCGTCCTGGCCTACGAGTCCGGGCTGGTCCGGCCCGGCTGGCTCGGCTGACGCCCACCACCCCGCCGGGACCGGCCTCACCGGGGGTACTCCCGCGGAAGTACCCCCGGTGCCGCCGCCCGTACGACGACCCGGACCCCCGCCGGGAGGGAGGCTCGGAAGCGAGACGAGAACCACCGCTTCCGAGGAGCCGAACCGAGATGGACACCACCACCCTGACCACCCTCGCCCACGACGGACCCGCCCCCTGGCTGCTGCTCTTCCCCCTGGTGTGGGCGGCGGTCGTGGTCACCGTCGTCACCGTGCTGCGCCGCACCGTGTGGCGCGGCGGCCGACGCGGACCCTGGCAGAACCGGGGCGCCGCGTACGGCGAGCACTCCCCGATCGCGATCCTGGGACGGCGCTTCGCCTCCGGGGAGATCGACGAGGAGGAGTACTGGCGCCGGCTGTCCGTCCTCGACGAGCAGTTCGGCCGCTCCCTCCGGGACGGCGCCGCATGAGCACACCGCCAGGGCGAGTGCCCGGCCCGCCGCCCGGCCCGGCGGCGGTCCCGGCGGCGGGCCGCGTGGCAGGCTGGAGGCATGTGCGGCCGATACGTCTCCACCCGCAGCCCCGAGGACCTGACCGGCCTGTTCGGCGCCCTCGCGCCGAGTCCCGACGCGGTGGTCCCGCCCAGCTGGAACGTCGCCCCGACCGATCCCGTGTGGGCGGTG
Source organism: Streptomyces lavendulae subsp. lavendulae (assembly GCF_002803845.1). Classification (GTDB taxonomy): domain Bacteria; phylum Actinomycetota; class Actinomycetes; order Streptomycetales; family Streptomycetaceae; genus Streptomyces; species Streptomyces lavendulae. The sequence goes on from NZ_CP024985.1 coordinate 7,560,212, forward strand.
CTGGAGCGCGCCGACCGGGAGACCGGGCTCCTGGAACGCCGGCTGCGGCCGCTGCGCTGGGGGCTGGTGCCGCCCTGGTCCAAGGACCCGGGCGGGGCGGCCCGGATGATCAACGCCCGGGTGGAGACCGTCGCGGAGAAGCCGGCGTACCGCCGCGCCTACGCCAAACGCCGCTGCCTGCTGCCCGCCGACGGCTTCTACGAGTGGCAGGCCGTCCCGGCGACCGCCACCGCCAAGGCGTACAAGCAGCCCTGGTTCATCAGCCCGCAGGACGGCGCCGTGATGGCCATGGCCGGCCTGTACGAGTTCTGGCGCGACCCCGCCGTCCCGGACGAGGACGACCCGGCTGCCTGGTGGGCGACCTGCACCGTCATCACCACCGAGGCCACCGACGCCGCCGGCCGGGTCCACCCCCGGATGCCGCTGGCCCTGGCCCCCGCCGACTACGACGCCTGGCTGGACCCCTCGCACCAGGACCCGCACGCCCTGCGCACCCTCCTCGCCACCCCCGCCGGGGGCCGCCTGGAGGTCCGCGCGGTCGGCACGGCGGTCAACAGCGTCCGCAACAACGGCCCCGAGCTCCTGGACGCCCCGGTCCCGGACGGCGGCGTTGTCAGTGGCCCGTGAGACGCTCGCCCCGACCACTACCATCCGCACCTTCACGAAAGCATGCGAGGCGAAGCCATGACCACGGGGAAGAAGAACGCCGCCTACGAGATCCGGCCGGGCGTTCCGGACGTCGCGACGTACCGGATGCTGCGCGGCGCGACCGGGCTCGGCGCCAAGAGCGTCGAGGGCTCGGCGATAGGGCTGCCGAACTCCTGGTACTGCGTCACCGTCACCCACCACGCGGACACCGTCGGCATGGGCCGGATCATCGGCGACGGCGGGTGCTTCCTCCAGATCGTCGACATCTGCGTGCTCCCGGAGCACCAGGGGCAGGGCCTCGGCAAACTGATCATGGCCGAGCTGACCGCCGAGCTGGAGCGGCGCGCGCCGAAGGGCACGTACGTGTCCCTCATGGCCGACGGCGACGCCCGGCACCTCTACGCGAAGTTCGGATTCGTGGACCCGGCGCCGGCGTCGGTGGGCATGGCCCGACTGCTCTGAGGCGGCCGGCGGCCCGTACGATCATGGTCGAAGGCCTGCGCAGGGTGCGGGCGCCGTGCACCGAGGAGAGTCACCCGCAATGTGGTCCTGTGAACGCGTCGTCGGATCCGCCCTGGACGTCGAGGAGGTCCTCGGTCTCTACCGCGCGTCGACGCTCGCCGAGCGCCGCCCGGTCGACGACGTGGAGCGGTTCACCCGGATGCTGGCCGGAGCCAACCTGGTGGTCACGGCCCGCACCGGCGAGGGACGCCTCATCGGCATCGCCCGGTCGGTCACCGACGGCGCGTACGCGACCTACCTCAGCGACCTCGCCGTGGACGCGGCCTACCAGTCGAAGGGCGTCGGGCGCGAGCTGATCCGGGTCACCGGCGAGGCCGCCCCGCAGGCCACGATCATCCTGCTCGCCGCCCCGGCGGCCGTCGACTACTACCCCCGGGTCGGGTTCACCGCGCACCACTCCGCCTGGACCCTCGACGGCCCCGAGGAGTGAGCCGGCGCGGGCCGCGGCGCCGCTCACCGGCGGCACAGGACGGGCACCCGCTGGACGGCGTTGTTGCCGAAGCCCCCGCGGTTCCAGGCCTGGCCGAGCGGCTGGGTACGGCCCGTGGCGTCCGTCGCCCGCGCCATCAGGACGTAGCGGCCGGGCGCGGCCCGCCACACGCCGTGCCACGCCTGCCACGCCCGGGAGGACCGGCCGTCCCGCGCCCCCGGCTCCACGGCGGCGTCCGTCCACGTCCGGCCCCCGTCGCAGCTCAGCTCGACCCGGGTGACCGGCCCGTGCCCGGACCAGGCGCGCCCCTCCAGCGGTACGGGGCCGGCGCGCACGACGCGTAGGCGGGACATGAAGTCGGGGAACCCCGGCGGAACCATCAGGGCGCGCGGCGCGATCAGCGTCACCGGCTCCCCGGGGTCCTCGGGGTCGCGCCGGTAGCGGTAGGCCAATGCCTGCTGGAAGCCCTCGAAGGGCACGTCGGACAGCGTGATGTCCCGCAGCCACTTCACGTGCGCCATCCCGTACCAGCCCGGCACCACCAGCCGCAGCGGAAACCCGTGCTGCGGCGGCAGCGGCCCGCCGTTCATCGCGTAGGCGAGCAGCACCTCCGGCTCCGTGCCGGCCGCGACGGCCACCGGCAGGCTGCGCGCGTAGTCCTGCTCGACCCCGCGCTCCACGCCGTGGTCGGCCCCCGTGAACACCGCCTCGACGGCCTCCGCCCGTACCCCGGCCTCGGCGAGTACCGTCCGCAGCGGCACCCCCGTCCAGTCGGCCGTGCCCACTCCCTCCACCAGCCAGGGCTGGCTGACCGGCCGCGGCAACAGCCGGGCCCGCCCGTTGCCCGCGCACTCCATCGTCACCCGCCGCGTGACCGCGGGCAGCGCGCGCAGGGCCGCCAGGTCCAGCGACAGCGGCCGGTCGACCCGGCCGCCGACCGTCAGCCGCCAGGTGCCGGGGTCCGCGGCCGGGATGTCGTAGTGCACCAGTACGTAGTGCAGCCCGGCCGGCGTGACCCCGTAGCGCAGGGCCTCCAGGGGCAGCCCGTGGTTGCGGGCGGCGAGCGCCAGTTCCTCCGCCCCGATGTCCTCGTCCTCGGCCGCCAGCCGCCCCGGGGCGCTGATCCCGCTCAGGGCCGTGTCCATACCCCCATGGTCGCGCCCACCACCGGCTCCGGCACCCGGGGACCAGGGTGACGCCTTGCCGATCGGCCGAGTTGAGGGGTGCGGGGATCACGGGCGGGCGGCGGGCGACCGGGCCGGGACGCCGGGCCGGCACGCGGCCGAGCTCCGCGCCGACAGCGGGTTCACCGACCTGCGCGCGGTCCGCTTCCGCGAGGACCGGCACTACGGCACCGACCGCCCGGTAGGCCCGTACGGCAGGCACCTCCGGTACGGGACGCCGTGTCGTAGCCCTGCGGCGCGGCCCCGATGGGCCGATAGTGGGGCTGTGAACGAGAGGTCGCGCAAGAGGGGACGGACGGGCGGGACCGGGGACCCCGCCTGGTCCGGACGGGCGGGGGCGGAGGCCTTCGCGGCGGTGGAGGCGGCCACGGACTGGCTGCTCGGCTATCCGTTCGTCTTCCGGGCCCTCGCCCGCAGGATCCGCGGCGGTGACGTCCTCGTGGACTACGGATGCGGTCCCGGCGCGGTCGCCGACCGCGCGGCCCGGATACTGGGGGCCCGGGTGGTCGGGGTGGACACCTCGCCCGAGATGCTGGCGCTGGCCCGGGCCCAGGAGAGCGCCGTGGCGGAGTTCCACCTGGTCGAGAACGGGCGGGCGACCGGCCTGGCGGACGGCTGCGCGGACGCGGTGATGTGCAACCACGTGATCGCGTCGCTGCCCGACGAACAGGCCGTCCTCGGCGTCTTCACCGAGATCCGCCGCCTGCTGCGCCCCGGCGCCCCCTGCGTCCTGCTGGCCACCGACCCCGCCTGCACCGGCCGGGAGTACGCCTCCCTGCGGATCGGTGAGCCGGGCGAGGTGTACGGACCGGGCGACGAGCTGACCGTACGGCTGCGGCGCACGGACGGGACCTGGCAGGAGGTGCGCAACCACGCCTGGCCCCCCGGGATCTATCCGGAGCTGCTGGAGGGCGCCGGGTTCCGGGAGGTCGTCCAGCAGCACCCCACGGTGGAAGAGGCGCAGTCCCTCGCCGATCCGGAACTCCTGCGCGGCCGTGACTGGACGGCGGAGCGCGAGCGGCCGCCCCTGGTGGTCACCACGGCGCTGGCGGTCTGACCACCGGAAACCCGCCGGTGCCGAACACCCATTTGTCGGTCGATAGTTCGACTTCTGCGGTGTTCCATCGAAAGTCAGACAATCGGCCGGATCGTGTGGGAGTCTGCTCCGCACGCGAGGCGAGAGCGCGCGCATCCGTCACTGGGGAGGTCTCATGCGTGGATCACTGCTCCGGAAATCCCGTGGCATGCTGGTGGGTTCGGTCATGGCCCTGGGGGTGGTCGGGCTGACGGCCGCTCCGGCCAGCGCCTGGTCGGGCGGGAACGTCTGGGTCAACTTCGGCGACTGGAACTGCCCGGGCGGAGGGTCCGTGGTCGGCGTCTACTGGGCGGTGGACGCCTACTCCGTCGGTCCGGCCGGCGGTGACTGGGGCGACAACGTCATCTACCCGCGCGTGCGGGTGGGTTCGGGGGCCTACAACACCCTGAGCTACCAGACGATCTGCAAGAAGTGGGGCTGGTACCAGTACCGCGGCGTGGTCGGCTCGCGGTCCCTGACCCCGTACAAGTCGGGCCTGAGCTACACCTACTGACCCGGCACGGCCGCCGTCGGCGCATCTCGGACGTCCGGGGTGCGCCGACGGTGCGTTCAGCGCCGCAGGATCCTGCGCGAGACGCGGTCGCCCAGGAACTGCGCGGACTGGACGAGGGCGATCAGGACCAGGACGGTGACGACCATGACCGAGGTGTCGAACCGCAGGTACCCGTACGTCATGGCCAGGTTGCCGACCCCGCCCCCGCCGACCGTGCCCGCGACGGCGGAGAAGTCGATCAGCGCGACGAGCATGAAGGTCAGGCCGAGGACCAGCGGCCCGAGCGCCTCGGGCACGAGGACGGTGAGCAGGATGCGCAGCGGGCCGGCCCCCATCGAGCGCGCCGCCTCGATGACGCCCGGTTCGACGGAGAGCAGGTTCGACTCCACGATCCGCGCGATCCCGAAGGTCGCGACGATCGTCATCGGGAAGACGGCCGCGTCGGTGCCGATCATCGTGCCGACCACCGCCCGGGTCACCGGGGCCAGGGCCACGATGGCGATGATGAAGGGGACCGGCCGGATGACGTTGATGAACGTCCCCAGCACCGCGTGCACGAGCCGGTTCGGCAGGACCCCTCCCTTGCGGGTGGCGTAGAGGGCGAGCCCGACGGCGAGCCCGAGGACGGTGGAGAGCGCCAGCGTGATCAGCACCATGTAGACGGTCTCGCCGGTCGCGTCCACGACCTTGGGCCAGAAGGTGCTCCAGTCGGCCTTCACCGCACACCCGCTTCCCGCTGGGCGGGCGCGGCGAGGCCGCGGACGACGGCCTCGACCGCCGCGTCCCCTCCGCGCAGGGCCAGGGTGACGCTCCCCAGCGGCCGTCCGCGCACCTCCGCGACGCCGCCGTGGACGAGGGTGAAGTCGACGCCGTTCTCGCGCAGCAGCGGCGAGAGGTCGTCCAGCACCGCGGCGCCGTCGACCACGGGCACCGTGACCAGCCGCCCCGGATGGCGGGCCCGCAGCCGCTCCAGCAGCGGGCCGTCCGGCTCGCCGTGGAGGGCGGAGCGGACGAAGGCGGCCGTGGTGGGGTGGGCGGGCCGCGCGAAGACCTCGTAGACCTCGCCGCTCTCCACGACCCGCCCGTCCTCCATGACGGCGACCCGGTCGCAGAGCGTACGGACGACCTCCATCTCGTGGGTGATCAGCAGGATGGTGACGCCCAGTTCGCGGTTGACCCGGCGCAGCAGCGCCAGTACCTCGCCGGTGGTCTGCGGGTCGAGGGCGGACGTGGCCTCGTCGCACAGCAGCACCTTCGGGCGGGTGGCGAGCGCGCGGGCGATGCCGACGCGCTGGCGCTGCCCGCCGGACAGCTGCTCCGGGTAGCGCTTGCCGTGTCCGGCGAGGCCGACGAAGTCGAGGGTCTCCTCGGCGCGGGCCCGGGCGGCGGCGCGGTCCAGGCCGGCCAGGCGCAGCGGGTACGTGACGTTGCCGAGGACGGTGCGCGAGCGGAACAGGTTGAACTGCTGGAAGATCATGCCGATGTCGCGGCGGACCGGGCGGAGCCGGCGTTCGCCGAGTGCCGCGAGGTCCTGGCCGTCGAGGAGGACGCTTCCCGCGGTCGGTTCCTCCAGGCCGTTGACCAGGCGCAGCAGCGTGGACTTGCCCGCGCCGCTGTGTCCGACGACCCCGAAGACGCTGCCCGCGCCGACCGTCAGGCTCACGTCGTCGACGGCCACGGCCCCGCCGGGGAACTCCTTGCGCACGCCGCGCAGTTCGATGGCGGCGGTCACCGGCGCAGCTGCTTCTGGACGCGGGCCAGTTCGGCCTGGAGCTCGGGGGCGGCGAGCTCGATGTGGTGCGCGGTGCCGTTGCTGGTGCGGCGGACCTCGTCCTGGACGGCCTTGGACGCGTACAGCTTGATGATCTTCTGGTAGTCGGCGTCGTCCTTGCGGTCCGCGCGGGCGGCGATGACGTTGAGGTACGGGACGGCCTGCGGGGATGCGGGGTCGTCCTTGAAGAGCGCGGTGTCGGCCTTGATGCCGGAGAGCTCGGCGACCCCGTCGTTGATGATCGCGGCGTCGGCGTCCTTGAGGGTGCGCGGCGTCTGCTGGGCGTTCACCGGGGTCAGCTTGACGTGCTTGGGGTTGGCCGTGACGTCGTCGGGGGTGGCGAAGAGACCCGTGTCCTTCTTGAGCTCGATGACCTTGGCCTGCTCCAGGACGCGCAGCGCGCGGCCCTGGTTGGCGGGGTCGTTGGGCAGGGTGATCTCTGCGCGCTCGGGGAGGTCCGCCAGCTGCTTGTGCTTGCTGGAGTACAGGCCGAGCGGAACCACCGTGGTGGCCGCGATCGGGGCGATGTCGGTCTTGTTCTCCGTGTTCGACTGGGCGAGGAAGACCAGGTGCTGGAAGGCGTTGAGCTCGATGTCACCCGCGCTGAGGGCCTTGTTGGGCAGTGAGTAGTCGTCGAAGACGACCGTCTCGACGGTCAGGCCCTCCTTCTTGGCCTCCTTGGCGAGGACCTCCCACTCGGGGGCGTCCCCGGCGACGCCCACGCGGATGCGCTTGCCGTCCCCGCCGCCCGATCCGCAGCCGGTGGTCAGGAGGGCGAGGGCGGTGAGGGCGGCGGAGAGGGCGAGCGCGGTACGGCGGCGGGGTGATTCAGCAAGCATCGTGGATCCAGTGATAGAGGAACGCGTCTGGCGAAGTACCTCTGAACAGTAGGCATGGATCCTGGTATTGGCTTGATATGAAAGATCGTATTCACGATCCTGCAATGAATGAAAGGTGGTGGCGGTTACTGTCCGGTCAGTTCGCGGGGACGTGCGCGGGCCGGGGCGCGATCCCCGGGTAGGCCTCCCCGAGCACGGTGTCGAACAGCGTCGTGACGTCGTCCGCCGTCATCCCCTGTTCCCGCGCCTCGCGCATCCACTCCCCGAGCCGGCCCCGCAGGGGGGACTCCGGGGCGGTCTGCGGGGTGGCCAGCGAGCGGGTGATGAAGGTGCCGGAACCCTGCCGCACCTCGACCAGCTCCAGCCGTTCCAGCTCGCGGTAGGCCTTGAGGGTGGTGTTCGGGTTCACCTTGGTGGTGGCGGCGACCTGCGCCGCGGTGGGCAGCTTGTCCCCCTCGGCGAGGGCCCCCATGCGGAGCGCCTGCTCCACCTGGTGGACGATCTGGAGGTAGGCGGGCATGCCGCTGCGGCGCTCGATGCGAAACACGACCACGGTACCCGCCTCCTTGATCTTTCGTGGGTTCTTCCAGCCTAGGGCTTCGGCGGGCCCGCGGTGGCCCGCCTCCGCCCCGGGCCCGCGGCCGCCTACAGGGCGCGGCGCCGGGCCCGCCACAGGAGCGCGCCGACGAGCGCGGCGGCGAGTACGGTGAACGCCGCCGCGGCGGTCCACTGCATGCCCGCCATCTGGTCCTTGGTGTAGTGGTCTGCGACCCGGTCGACGATGCCGAGAGCGCTCCGGCATGCCTCCGGTGAGCTGTCGTGCGCGCAGGTGCCCCAGCCGTAGAGCTTCCCCGAGGCGGTCCCGAACCACTCGTCCACCACGACCACGTGGTCGAGCAGGGCGGGCCGCTCGGCGCCGACGGGGTAGGCGAGCCGCCTGGGGGAGTCGAGCAGCGGCCGGAACATCTCCGCCGCGACGAGCGCGAAGCCCGAGACCAGGAAGGTGCCGGCCATGGACACCACGGTGCGGCGCAGCAGCGCCCCGGCCAGGATCCCGAGGGAGGTGGTGAACAGGGCCGTGGCCACCCCGGTGGGGCCGGTGACCGCGAACACCGGGGAGTTCAGCCAGTCGTCGGGCGCGAACGGGCCGGCGGAGCGCCACCACCAGGCGTAGAACAGGCCCAGGATGCCCGAGGTCGCGGCGGAGAGGAGCAGGGCGAAGCCCACCTTCCACACCAGCCACCGGGTACGGGAGACCGACTGGGTCGTGACGAGCCGCGCGGTGCCGTTCTCCAGGTCGGCGGAGATCAGCGGCGCACCGAGGAACACGCCCAGCAGCACGGGCAGGAAGGCCAGCGAACTGCCCATGGAACCAAGGTCGTTGATGATCCTGTTGAGGAGGTTGCCGTCGACCTCCGACGGGGGCTTCGCCGGCCAGCCGGCGCCGTGCAGGGTGTCGAGCATCGCGCCGCGCCGGTACGCGATCCAGGCCGCGCCGAGGACGACGGCGACGGCGCACGCGATGAGGGCCGTGCGGTGCTGGCGGACCACGAGCCAGGCGAGCCCGCGCAGCCTGCGGGCGGGGGCGGGGGCGGGGGCGGTCGCGGCGCGCCCGTCGGTGGCGCCTCGGGTGAGCGTGCTCATGCGGCGGACTCCTCTCGGTGACCGGGGACGGCGGTGGGGGAGAGCAGCGCGGGGGCCCCGGGGGAGCGGAGGTAGGCGAGCAGTACCTCCTCCATGCCGGGCTCGGTCAGTTGCCACGGGCCCTGCAGCGGCCCCTGGCGTCGGACCAGTGCGGTGAAGTGCCGTCCGGACGTGCGTACTTCGATCACGGTGTGGGCGTTCAGGGCCGCGGGCAGGGCGTCCTCCTCGGTGACTCCGGTCACCAGTGTGTGCATCGGCACCAGTTCGTCGGCCTCACCCGCCATGCGGACGCGGCCTTCGGCGAGGACGACGAGGTAGTCGCACATGTCCTCGATCTCGCTGAGCAGGTGCGAGGACATCAGCACGGTCGTGCCGTGCTCGGCGGCCTCGGACAGCAGCAGGGAACCGATCTCGTCCCGGGCGACCGGGTCCAGATCGGCCATGGGCTCGTCCAGCAGCAGCAGTTCGGGCCGCTTGCCGAAGGCGAGGGCGAAGGCCAGGCGGGTGCGCTGGCCGCCCGACAGGGTCTCGACGCGGGCATCGAGCGGCACCTGGCCGGACCTGACGATCCGCTCGGCCGCCCGCTGGTCCCAGCCCGGGTTGAGCTCCCGGCCCATCCGCAGGGTCTGTTCCACGGTGAACCTCTTGAACAGCGGCTTGTCCTGCCCGAGATAGGCCCACCGGCCCATGGTGCCGGGCGCGTCGGCGGGTGCGCCGAAGATCCGCAGCTCGCCGGCCGAGGGCTCGGCCAGGCGGGTCGCCAGGTTCAGCAGGGTGCTCTTGCCGGCGCCGTTGGGCCCGACGAGCGCGGCGATGCGGCCCGCCGGGACCCGGAAGGTGCAGTCCTTCAGGGCCCAGCGCCGCCGGTACCGCTTGCCGAGCCCGCGCGCTTCGAGGGCCCATCGGGCGTCCGCCGTGCCGTAGGTGGTCGTGTCTCGCACGGCTTCCCCCTTTCCTTCAGTCCACTAGATAACTAGTGGAATCATGGACTCAGGGGGGAGCCCTGTCAACACGCCGACGAGGAGCTCAGGAGGGGGACCGGGGGGACGGCTCCGCGGCCGCTCCGCCGGACACCTGGTGCAGCCGCAGGGCCAGTTGGAGTTCCAGGCTCCGGTCCGGGGACTGCCAGTCCGGGCCCAGCAGACGGCCGATGCGGTCCAGTCGCTGCACGACCGTGTTCACGTGGACGTGCAGGGCGTCCTTCGCCCTGGCCTGGCTCATGCCACAGGCGAAGTAGACCCGCAGCGTGTGGACGAGGTCGCTGCCGCGCCGGGCGTCGTACTCCAGCAACGGCCCGAGGACGTCCCGTACGTAGGCGGGCAGGTCCGGCCGGTCGCCCAGCAGCACGCCGAGGAACCCGAGCTCCGCGAGCGCGGCGCCGTCCCCGTCCCGCCCGAGCGCGCGCAGCGTGGACAGACAGCGCAGGGCCTCCGCGTGCGCGGCGGGCAGCGCCGAGGCACTGCCGTCGGCGCGCGCCGCCCCGACCGTGACCGGGCCTCCCACCGCCCGCCCGAGCGCGGCGGCCAGCACCGGGGCGTCCGCGCCCTCGGAGTCCGAGGGCGCCAGCAGTACGACGTGGTCGTGGTGCACCCCCGCCAGACCCCGCCGCTCGCGGGCCCGGTGCGCCGCCGCGGCGAGCAGCCGCGGGCGCGGGGCGGCCGCGCTGTGCAGGACGAAGAGGGCGTGCGGGCGCCCGAGGTCCACCCCCAGCCGGCGGGCCCGCACCGCCAGGCCCGCCGGATCCGCCGACGGGCTGAGCAGGTCGCCCAGCAGCTCCCCGCGTATCCGGTCCTCGGTCTCCGCCACCGAACGGCGCAGGAGCAGCAGCAGCGCCGTGACCGTCGCGGCACGCTCGAACAGGCGCCGCCCCGCGTCGTCGAGACCCGCACGGCCGGTGAGGGTGACGCTGCCCAGGAGCTCCGGGCCGGCGAGCACCGCGCACACCCAGGTCCCCTCCAGGGGCACCGCCCGTCCGCTGCCCCGCGAGGCGACGACGGCCCGCGCGGTCGGCGGCCGCGGGTCCGACCGTACGCGGGCCAGCTCCACCCCGTCCGCGTCGTGGATCAGCGTGCCGCCGTCGAGGAGGGTGCCGATCGCCGCCGCTACCTCGGTGATGTCCCCGCCGCGCAGGACGAGGCCCGTCAGCCGGTCGTGCGCCTCCTCGGCCCGCCGCAGCGCGTCGCTGTTCTCCCGGATGGTGCGCGACGCGGCGTTCAGCTCGGCCAGGGCCTGACGCGTCTCCTCCAGCAGGCGCGCGCCGTCGATGGCGATCGCGGCGTGGTCGGCGAGCGAGGACAGCAGGGCCACCTCGCGCGCGGAGAACGCGCGCGGGCTGCGGTCGGCGGCGAACAGCACCCCGATCACCTTCGGCCCCAGCCGCAGCGGCACCCCCAGGATCGCCCGCAGGTCCTCCTCGGCGACGGCGCTGTCGATGGGGCCGGTGTGCCGGAAGCGGGGGTCGCTCTGGTAGTCCCCGGTCGCGTACGGGCGGGCGGTCTGGGCCACGAGCCCGCCCAGCCCCTCGCCCATCCCCAGCCGCAGCTGCTGGAAGGCGGCCGACACCGAACCGTCGGTGACCCGCATGAACGTGTCGCCCGCCGCCTCGTCGATGAGGGACAGGTAGGTGACGTCGGTGTGCAGCAGCTGCTTGGCCCGGTGCGTGATCGCCCGCAGCACCGCGTCCAGGTCCCGCAGCGCCGCCAGGTCACCCGCCGTGTCGAACAGCGCGGTCAGCTCCGCCTCGCGCGTGCGGTGCTGCAGCAGCGTCCGGTGCACCTCCAGCGCCACCGCCGTGGCCTCCTCCACGGCGGCCAGCTCCGCGGCGCCCGCACCGGCGGAGCGGGCCGCCGCGGCCGGCCGCGCGAAGTCCTCCGCCGGCGCACCCCGGGCCAGCAGCCCGAGCAGGTCGCGCAGGGCGGTCCGTCCGGCGGTGGGATCCGTCATGCCGGTGAGCTTACGTGCGCGGGCGCGGACGCCGTCAGCCGCCGAGACGGGTGCGGACGGGTGCGGACACGGACCCCGAACCCTCACCCTCACCCGGTCCGGATTCGGGCCGGGTGAGGCTGCGGCCCCTGGTCTCCCGGGCGAAGACCACCGTCACCGTGGTCACCAGCGCCGTCGCACACACGTAGAGGGAGACCGGGACGGAGGACCCGTAGTCCTTGAGGAGTTCGACGGCGACGATCGGGGCGAGCGCCCCGCCCACGATGGAGGCGAGCTGGGACCCCATCGAGGCACCGGAGTAGCGGACCCGGGTGTCGAACATCTCCGAGATGAAGGCGGCCTGCGGACCGTACATCGCCCCGTGCAGCAGCAGCCCGGCGGTCACCGCCACGGCGATCACCGGGAACGAGCGCGAGTCCAGCAGGGCGAAGAAGGCGAACGCCCACCCCGCCATGCCGACCGACCCCACGAGGGTCACCGCCCGCCGGCCGATCCGGTCGGACAGGGCGCCCCAGGCCGGAATGGCGACGAAGTGGACGGCCGAGCCGATCAGCACGGCGTTCAGGGCGTCGGCCTTCGGCAGGTGCAGGTGGGCGGTGACGTAGACGAGGAGGAAGGCGGTGAGGACGTAGTACGAGACGTTCTCGCCGAGCCGGACCCCGATCGCGGTGAGCACCCCGCGCCGGCCGGTGCGCAGCACCTCCACCACCGGCGGCCGCTGCTTCGCCCCCGCGGCCTCCTCGGCCTCGGCCCGGGCCCGCGCCTCCAGGAAGGCGGGGGACTCCGAGACCGACACCCGGATCCACAGCCCGATCACCACCAGCACCCCGGACAGCAGGAAGGGGATCCGCCAGCCCCACGCGAGGAACGCCTCGTCCGACTGGACGGCGGCCAGCAGCGCCAGCACCCCGGTGGCCAGCAGGTTCCCGCCGGGCGCTCCGGCCTGCGGCCAGGAGGCCCAGAAACCCCGGTTCCGGTCGTCCCCGTGCTCGGCGACCAGCAGCACCGCCCCGCCCCACTCCCCGCCCAGCGCGAACCCCTGCACCAGGCGCAGCAAGGTCAGCAGCACGGGCGCGCCCGCCCCGACACTCGCGTGCGTCGGCAGCAGCCCGATCGCGAAGGTCGCCCCGCCCATCATCAACAGGCTGAGCACCAGCAGCCGTTTGCGCCCGATCCGGTCACCGTAGTGCCCGAAGACGATCCCGCCGAGCGGCCGCGCGGCGAAGCCGACGGCATAGGTGAGGAAGGCCAGCAGGGTGCCCACGAGGGGGTCGCTGGAGGGGAAGAACAGCGTGTTGAACACGAGCGCGGCGGCGGATCCGTAGAGGAAGAAGTCGTACCACTCGATGGTGGTCCCGATGAGGCTGGCGGCGACGACTCTCTTGAGGGATCCGGCGGTCGGGGGAGCGGTCTCGGGGGAGGCCATGAACACCACTTCCAGGGGGTCTGCGGGGACGATCGGTGTCGCCACAACGTAGAAGTCCCCAGTTCAGCGGCATATGTGGCGGGCCGTCACAATCGGGCGTCGTTCTATGTATCCGACCGCCACACCGCCTGCGCGGGCGCCTCCCGCGGCCCCGGACGCGATGGCGACGACCCCTGCCGGAAATGCAGAGTTGCGCCCGCTTTGGAGGGCAGGCGCTGACTCCCGTGCTGGTTTGGTGCTGACCCAAAACCCTACGTCAGCACCCTTCGCGACCCGCCCCGTGCTGGTTCGGTGCTGGTTACGCTGCGTTGAGCGCGCCCCGTACGCGGCCAAGGCGGCACAAACCAAACCGCAGGAGTCGGGATGCCGCGTCGTCTCCCCGGGCTGCTTCGTGCCCTCATGCCGTCATCGGGTGACCGATGAAGTCGTCGAGTCCGAACGGAACGCGCTCCCTGAGATCTCCGCTGCGGGGACTCCGTCGCCGGTCGACCGGCGGAAGACGGGCAGCAAACACCACCTGATCTGCGACGGACGAGGCACGCCGCTCAAAGTCATCACGACCGCCGCGAACGTCAACGACGTCACCCAGACCCTCGCCCTGGTCGACGGCCTCCCACCAGTGGCAGGCCGTCCCGGCCGACGCCCCGAGGCCCTGCTCGGGGACAAGGGCTACGACTCCAACCCCAACCGCGATGAACTGCGTAAACGCCGGATCCTGCCCGTCATCTCCCGCAAGGGCGCCCCGAATATCAAGGACATGGGCAAGCTCCGCTACTTCGTGGAGCAGACGTCCGCCCTTCTCCACCAGCTCAAACGACTCGCCGTCCGCTGGGAACGCCGCACCGAACTCCACGACGCGCTCGTCTCCCTCGCTTGCAGCCTCATCTGCTGGAGACGCCTCAACAAGCCCGAACCATGATCGTGTTACGCGCTCTTATATGCCGGAGGAGGGTGCTTATCCTCGCCTGCCGTATTCCCTGGGTGCGATCAAGGTGATGGTCGAAGGACCAGGGCCACCCTCGTCGTGTGCTGCTCGGGCCGGCACTCTTCCGGGGGATTGACCTGCTGGTTCGCCGCCAACCGGAGACGCGGCGCGGTACATCTGATGGCGCGGGAGACCATCACGTCGATCCGGAGGTCCACGTGCACTTTCAGCGATCCGTCGTACGGCGAACCATCGCGGTGGCCATCGCGTCAGGGCTGGTACTCCTGGCGCCTGCGCCTGCCACGGCCGCCCCGAAGCCGCCGCCGCAGCAGAAGGAATACGCCTACATCAGCAGCCTCGACGGCCACGTGTACCCGATCGACACGAGTACCAACGAGGTCCGGGAGATCGGGGCCACCGCCGTCGGTGGCGGCCCCGACCAGGTGGCGATCACCCCCGACAACACCCGTCTCTACGTGACCAACGCCTTCAGGTACGTGTCGGCGATCAACATCGCCAAGCGGAGCGTCACGGACATCCTGTACGACAAGGACGAGCTCTCTCCCGACAGCCTCTACGGGGAAGCGATGGCCCCGGACGGCAAGCACGTCTACGTGGCCGTCCAGAACCCCTTCGACGGGGACAAGGTGTCGGTGATCGACACCGCCACCAACCAAGCCTCCGCCACCATCAAGGTCAGCAGGCCCGACCAGGTGGCGATCGATCCCGGCGGCAAGCGTCTCTACGTGGCCGACAGCAAGGGCAGCCTGTACGTGATCAACACCGCCGACAACCAGCTCATCGCCACCATCCGCCTCAACGAAGCGGCCAACGGTATGGCGATCAGTCCGGATGGCAAGCGCCTCTACGCGACCGGCAACAGCGGCAACGTCTCGGTCGTCAACCTTGCGAAGCAGAAGATCGTCCGCACCATCACCGGCGCCGGCACGGGCGGGCTGGCGATCAGCCCCAACGGCAAGCGGGCCTACGTGGTCGGCGTCGACAACAAGATCATTCAGGGCAAGGTGTCCGTGATCAACCTGAAGACCAACAAGGTCACCAAGACCATCCCGATCGGCGACATCCCGCCGTCCACCGGGTCGGGCCGGTACTTCCGTCCGTCGAAGGTGGGCCTCACCCCCGACGGGAAGAGCGCCTATGTGGTCGGCTCCTACGGCAAGTCGACACCCCAGGGGACGGTGTTCGCGATCAACACCGCGACCGACGCGGTGACCCCCATCACCGTCGGCGCCAACGACACCATGGGGGTAGCCGTCGGCCGACTGTAACGGCGGCACGAGCGCTCCGGCAGACCCCGGCGGCACGCGCCTCCTCGCCGCCCGCCGTCTCCATCAGGTGCGCGGCACCAGGACGCGCTGGAGCGTCACTGGTGCCGCCGGTGCAACCCGGAAGTCTGTGAGGATCCGCACCATGGTGCCGCGTTCGTCGCCTGGGAGCTTCTGGAGGGTTGGGCACGCCTTGAGGTTGAGGAACGAAGGGGAGAGCTCGACTTTTTGGAGTGGCTATGGGAAGGGGGCCGCGCCTTCGGACGAGTTCGCCGCCGCGGCGCACGGCTCACTGACGACCACGGCTGGCTAGAGCGTCCCCGGGGATTCGTGTCGGGAGGGTGCTGCCGTCCGTCGCGGACCTGGATTACCCCGGTCCTGGCGCCGAGTCCCGGTGTCGACCTCAGGACCTCGAAAGAGGGTGGGCCTCCAGGAGTTTCTCGATCGGCCCGTCCGGAGCGTCCTCTGATCAGCTAGTCGATCAGTCGGATGGGTCTGGAGTGCGTGCACGTGTTCTCATCACACCGCTACGATCCCGCGACCAGTGACCGGCGCCAAGCTGAAGCAGCTACGGGAACTGGGCAGGCTGGCCGAGCGACGCGGACGGAGCCTGGCGCAACTGGCGATCTCGTGGGTGCTGCGCGCCCCCCGGGCGGTGTCGGTGATCACCGGCGCGAGCAGCGTGATCCAACTGGACCAGAACCTCGATGCGCTGCACAGGGCCCGCTGCCCGAGGACGACCTGGCGGAAATCGATGCGCTGAGCCGCTGAACGACACATGTGGCCGTGACGCGATCTGGAGCTGCTCCGATGTGGGCAAGCATGAAGCCTGCGGTTCTCCACGCTCTTGGGCTGCATGGAGATGGATGCCTCGCGGACTCCTGAAACTGGATCGGACGCTGCAACGAGGAGAAAGTACAGGCGCGCAAGGACTGGATGGAAGGCACTCGCTACGGCGAAGTGAAGGGCTGTGACGGCCCCCCGATCCCCGTTCCCCAACTCCCGCCGGTGCCGCTGAAAGCACGCGGAGGGGTGTGAAGGTTCTCTCCGGGCCCTCGACGTTTCCCGGGTGTGACCAGCTGGGGTCAGCTTTGTCAGGACGGGCCGGCCTACGGCAAGCTGTCGCACTGGCCCGCTGACGCCCCAGTCCTGCCGTCCGGCTGCGGCGGGTGGATGCCTCGGTACTTCACCGACGGGTACGGGGTGAGGGTTTGCCTGTCGGTGCTCCGGCCGTAGGCGCGCGTGGTTCACAGTCCGGATGCGGCGGTGGTCTGGTCGTCGTTCAGCCGGGCTCGCCACTCGCTGACGTATTCGTCGGGCATGGAGGCCAAGCGGGCGATCTCGGCGTCGCCGCGTCCGTCGGACCAGGCGAGGATCCGCGTCACGGTGCGGTTTCGTCCGGCGCGGAACTCCTTGAGCAGGTTTTCGAGGCGTTCGACTTCCTCGCCTTCGAAGACGAGTTGCCGGTCGACGGCGGCGCGTTCCTCGGCGCGCAGGCGCCGGAGGTAGGAGCTCAGTCCGGTCAGGACGAGCCCGTGTTCTCGCGCGGCGTTCTGGAACCTCTCGGTCAGGTCCGTCAGCACGCAGTCGGGGACGTCGGCGAGGGTGGCTCCGAGGGGTTTGGCCGCCTCCCAGGTGCTCTTGCCGGTCTCTGTTGTCTCCAGCCAGGTGCGGGCGTCTGTCGGGGTACGGTCGCCGCACGCCTGCGCGCGGTAGGCGTACAGGGCGGCGCGGTTGCCGTAGAAGGTGAAGCCGTCCTCGATCCGCCGCTCGGCGGTATGGCAGGTCCTTCCCGGGACTCCCCCGTAGCCGGTGTCGGGATGGTAGTCGGCGTAGGCGTCGAGTTCGGCGTCGCTGGCCACGCCCCAGGAGGGCTCGCACAGCTCGGGGTTGGCGGCGAGGAAGGCGGCGACCTCCACGCGCCAGGCGGGGGCCGGTGTCGTGCGCGGCCTGGGCCAGTGGAGAGTGCCGGAGGGGCCGAGGGTGTGGGTGGTGGTGTGCTCGATGTCGTCCCAGGCGGTGGCGGCCTCGGCCGACCACTCCAGTTCGCCGTCCGGCCCGATCCGGTGGATCGAGTCGACGAGGCGCTGCACGGCGGGCAGTATGCGCAGTGCGAGCGTGTGGAGCTCTTCGGCGGTGAAGAAGCGCCAGGTACAGCCGTGCTGTTGATCATGGGTCAGGTGGCCGAGGAGCTGCACCATGGTGCCGGGGGCGGGGACGGTCCCGTCGCCGAGTGCCCTGCGGGGCAGTCCGGGGAGCTGGCCGGCGAGGTCTTCTTGCGGGGCCCGCCAGTCGGTGTCGCCGAACCAGACGGCGCCGTCTCTCGCGTCGACTGCCAGCCACTGCCGGTATCCCGTTCCCGGGCCGTAGCGCCGCTCCTGCTGCTCGGCGTGTTCGTCGTGCCATACGTACTCGGCTGGAGGTGGGTCCAGCTCTGCGGCCATGAAGCCGTCCTCGGGGCGGTAGCCGGTGAGGACGCGGGCTGTTCTCGGTGCGCTGTCGGCTGCGGTCATGAGGGGTTTCCTCTCGGTGGAACGTCAACCGCGGCCAACGTAGTCCGCCAGCCACCTAGTGGTTTATTTTTCAGCCACTGCGTCCGATAGTCGGACACGGTGGGGGCGTTGGCCTCGTGGTGAGGTCTACGCGCGTGCAAGTGGCCACAACTTGGCTGCATTTCACGTGGCCGGTCTGCGGGTGCGGCGCGTGGTCACGCGACCGGCCGGCGGCTCCTGGCTGCCGGCCGCCGTACGCGTCAGGAGAGAGCGGCCAGTGCTTGGGCGGCGAGTATCCGCTCCAGGTCCAGGACGGCCCGCGGGGCATGCCGGGTGTCGATGCGGACGGCGTAGATGAAGCGCGTCAGCTGGGGTGCGGCCAGGGGGCGGGCGACGATCTCGGGGCTGGCGCGGGGCAGGGCGAGTTGCGGCATGAGGGCCACGCACAGGCCTGCCGCCACGAAGCCGAGCACGGTGTTGAAGTCGTCCCCCTCGTACTGCAGGCGGGCCTGGAAGCCGGGCGTCTGGGCTATCTGGGAGAGCAGTTCCAGGCGCAGCGCGGCCTCGGGGGCGGCGATCCACGTCTCGGAGGCGAGGCTGGCCAGGTCGATGACCTCCCTGTCGGCCAGGCGGTGGTCCGCCGGGAGGACGGCCACCACCGGGTCCCGGGCAACCAGCGTCCGGCGGAGCATCCGGGGCGGGGGTACAGGGATGAAGTCGTAGTCGTAGCTGAGGGCCAGGTCCATGTCGCCGCGCTTGAGCCGGCTGTAGCCGGCTTCGGGTTCGAGCTGGCAGAGGCTGACCTGGAGGTGGGGGTAGGCGGTGTGAAGCTGGGCCAGGGCTTGGGGAACGATGCCGGTGGCGGCGGAGGCGAAGGCGCCGAGGCGGATCCGTCCGGCCGTGCCGGCGCGCATGGCATCGAGTTCCGCCGACGCCGCCGCCAAGACGCTGCGCACGCCCTGCTCGGCGTCGAGGAGGACTTCGCCGGCCGGTGTGGCGCGCACGGGGCGGCGTTCGAGCACCCTGAGGCCCGCGCGGCGTTCGAGTTCGGCGATCTGCTGGGAGACGGCGGGCGGGCTGTAGCCGAGCTCGCGTGCGGCGGCGCTGAAGGAGCCGTGCCGTACGACGGCTTCGAGGGTGGCGAGCAGGCGGGGATCGAGTCCGTGCACGGAGTTAAGGCTCACTTATCTGTCGCGAAGATGTGTTTTCTTGTGATTCAAGATGAACGCCAGCAGGATTCTTGCTCGCGGCAGGAAAACGCAAGCCTGCGCTCCCGGGCCGCGCGAACGCCCCTTCCCCGCCGTCGCGGCGTCCTCCGCCGGTGCCGCCCCTGCCCCCGCCGCAGCCTGCCGCGGCCGGTGGCTGCCCGGCGGCCGGGTGCGGATCCCATCGCCGACGGTCACCCCTCATGCCCCGAAAGGAAGTGGTATGCCCCAGCCACCACTCATCGGACTCACCACCTACCTCGCCCACGCGCAGTGGGGCGAGTGGGACCTGCCCGCCGCAGTGCTGCCCGCGGCCTACGCGGACTGTGTCCAGGCGGCGGGCGGCCGCACCGTGCTGCTGCCGCCCGCCGCGCCCGCGACCGCGGCCGATGTGGTCG
Organism: Streptomyces lavendulae subsp. lavendulae; assembly: GCF_002803845.1. Lineage (GTDB taxonomy): Bacteria > Actinomycetota > Actinomycetes > Streptomycetales > Streptomycetaceae > Streptomyces > Streptomyces lavendulae. The sequence continues at coordinate 7,579,514 of NZ_CP024985.1, forward strand.
GGCGTCTGGACGCGATCGTCCTGACGGGCGGCGAGGACGTGGATCCCGCCCTGTACGGGGCGGTGCCCCACCCGCGTACAGGGCCGCCGGTGCGCGAGCGCGACGCATGGGAGCGGGCGGTGCTGGCCGCCGGCCTCGCCCGCGACATACCCGTGCTCGGTGTGTGCCGGGGAATGCAGCTGATGAACGTGCACGCGGGCGGCACCCTCATTCAGCACCTGCCCGACACCGTGGGCCACCACGGTCACAACCCCTACCGGGGCCACTTCTGCGCCCACGCCGTGACCACCGTGCCAGGGACGCGGATCGGCGCCCTCCTGCCGGGGACCCGGCAGGTCGCCACGCACCACCATCAGGCGGTGGACCGCCTCGGCGCGGGGTTGATCGTGGCCGCCCGTGCGGCGGACGGCACCGTCGAGGCGCTCGAGAGCACCCGGCAGCGCTTCGCCGTGGGCGTCCAGTGGCACCCGGAGATGGGTGCCGACGCGCCGGTCGTGCGCGCCCTGGTGGCTGCTGCGGCCTTCGCCGCGGACACCGATGAGGCTCCGGTGGCCGGACGGAAGGAGCACACGGCGCGAAGCTCGCCGGACGGGATTTTCCCGGCACAGGTGTCTTGACACCCTGCGGTGCACCCCGCAGGATCACAGCGTGAACCTGTCAGACAGCCAGACAGGTGGCCCCCTTCCGCGGCGCGTCAGCGCCATGGAAGCGGTCTTCGGCCACCTGCGCAGCGCCATCGAGCGCGGTGAGTACGCCGTAGGCGACAAGCTCCCCTCCGAAGCCGAGTTGTGCCGCACCCTCGAAGTCAGCCGGCCCGTACTGCGGGAGGCCCTGCGGGCCCTGCAGGCCATGGGGCTGACCGTCTCCAAGAGCGGCAAGGGCACCTTCGTCGTGGCGAACACGGTCGAGGACCCCACCTTCGGCGACTACGCCGCCAGCGACCTGCTGGAGGTGCGCCGGCATGTCGAGATCCCGGTCGCCGGGTACGCCGCGCTGCGCCGCACCCCGGAGGACCTCGACCACCTGGCCCACCTGCTCGACCGGATGGAGCGGGAAACCGACACCACCGCATGGGTGGCGATGGACACCGTCTTCCACCTGGCGGTGGCCGAGGCCTCCGGCAACCCGGTCTTCCGCCGGGTCATCGAGGAGATCCGTGACGCACTGGCGCGTCAGTCGACCTTCCTGAACGAACTGGGCGGCCGACGCGAGCAGTCCAACTGTGAGCACCGGGCGATCCTTGAGGCGCTGGCCGACGGCAGTGAGCACGACGCGGTGGAGGCCATGTCCCACCACCTCCTGCGGGTCGAGACGACCCTCACCGACATCGTGCGCCCCCAGCGCACGGTCACCCCTACGGAAGGCAGACCCGAGGCGTGAGCGAGCAGTTCCTCAAAGACGAGAAGCGCCCCACGACCCGTCACGTCGACGCCGGGGACACCGGCTACAGCAAGTCCCTGAAACCCCGGCACGTCAAAATGATCGCCATCGGGGGCGCGATCGGCACCGGTCTCTTCCTCGGCGCCGGCGGACGCCTCGCCGACGCCGGGCCCTCCCTGTTCGTCGCCTACGCCGTCTGCGGGATCTTCGCGTTCCTCGTCGTGCGCGCGCTCGGCGAGCTCGTCCTGTACCGGCCGTCCTCCGGCGCCTTCGTGTCCTACGCCCGGGAGTTCCTCGGAGAGAAGGGCGCCTACACCGCGGGCTGGATGTACTTCCTCAACTGGGCGACCACCGGCATCGCCGACATCACCGCTGTGGCCACCTACACCCACTACTGGCATCTGTTCTCCGACGTCCCGCAGTGGGTGATCGCCCTCATAGCCCTGGCCGTGGTCCTGACCGTGAACCTCATCTCGGTGCGGATCTTCGGCGAGCTGGAGTTCTGGTTCGCCATCGTCAAGGTCGGCGCCCTGGTCGTCTTCATGGGGATCGCGATCTTCCTCCTGGTCACCCGGCACCCCGTCGACGGCGCCGTCCCCGGGCCGGCCCTGATCACCGGCAACGGCGGGGTCTTCCCCAACGGCCTGCTTCCCATGCTGCTGATCATCCAGGGCGTCGTCTTCGCCTACGCCTCCGTCGAGCTGGTCGGCGTCACGGCCGGTGAGACCGAGAACCCCGAAGAGATCATGCCGAAGGCGATCAACTCGATCATGTGGCGCGTGGGCCTCTTCTACGTCGGCTCGGTCGTCCTGCTGTCGATGCTGATGCCCTGGAGCAGCTACAGCTCTGGCCAGAGCCCTTTCGTGACCGTGCTCTCCCACATCGGCGTCCCGGCGGCCGGCGACGTGATGAACCTGGTCGTGCTCACCGCGGCCATGTCCTCGCTCAACTCCGGCCTCTACTCCACCGGCCGCATCCTGCGCTCGATGGCCGTCAACGGCTCCGCCCCGCGCTTCACCGCCCGGCTCAGCCGAACCCAGGTCCCCTACGGCGGCATCCTCCTCACCAGCGGCATGTGCGTCCTGGGCGTCGGGCTCAACTTCGTGGTCCCCACGGCCGCGTTCGAGATCGTCCTCAACCTCGCCGCGATCGGCATCCTCGCCACCTGGGGCATGATCATGCTCTGCCACCTCCTCTTCTGGCAGAAGACCCGCAGCGGCGAACTGACCCGCCCCTCCTACCGCCTGCCCGGCTCCCCGTGGACCGAACTGGTGACGCTGGCCTTCCTCGTCTCCGTCCTGGTCCTCATGTACGCCGACGGAGGGGCCGCGCGCACCACCGTGCTGTGCGTACCGCTGATCGCCGCGGCGCTGGTCGTCGGCTGGTTCGCGGTCCGCGGCCGCGTGGCGCGCGCCGCCTCCGAGAGCGACGGCTGAGCCGGGCGAGGGGCCCGCCCCGGTCACCCTCGGGGCGGGCCCCTCGCCCTGCCGGCCCGGTCAGCAGCAACCCACCACCGAACGAGGCAGTGATGCGCAGCCCACTCCTCGCGGACGCTCCCGCGATCCGCGAGCCCCAGCACGCCCCCGTCGCCCACGTCGTGCGGGGCGGCGTGATCGAGGGAGTCCACTACGGCTCCGTCGTCGTCCTCGGCAGCGGGGGCGGCGTCCGGTTGGACATCGGCGACACCGAAGCCGCCTGCTACCCGCGCTCGGCCCTCAAACCGGTCCAGGCCGTCGCCATGCTCCGGGCCGGCCTGCCGCTCGACGGGGCCCTGCTCGCCCTCGCGATGGGCAGCCACTCCGCCGAGCAGCACCACATCGCGGGCACCCGGCTGATCCTGGAACTGGCCGGCCTCACCGAGGACGACCTGCGCAACGTCCCCGACCTGCCGTACGCCCCGTCCGTCCGGGACGCCTGGGTCCGCGAAGGCCGCGGGCCTTCCCGGCTCGCCCAGAACTGCTCCGGCAAGCACGCGGCGATGCTGTACCTGTGCAAGCTGTCCGGCTGGCCCCTGGAAACCTATCTCGACCCGGACCACCCGCTCCAGAAGATGATTGCCGAGGTCGTCGAGGAACTCACCGGCCAGCACATCGCGAACGTCACCGTCGACGGCTGCGGATCCCCGCTGTACTCGGTGTCCCTGCACGGCCTGGCCCGAGCCGTCGCCCGCATCGCCACAGCCGCGCCGGACACCGCCGAGTACCGGGTCGCAAACGCGCTGCGCGTCCATCCGGAGATGGCCTCCGGCGCAGGGCGGGACACGGCCGAACTGATGCGGGCGGTGCCGGGGCTGCTGGCCAAGGACGGCTTCGAGGGCGTCCAGGTCGCCGCGCTGCCCGATGGCCGCGCTATCGCCGTGAAGATCGCCGACGGGGCCGACCGGGCGCGTATCGCGGTGACGGCCGCCGCCCTCGCATGTGCGGGAGTCGAGCACCGGCTGCTCGCCGGGTTCGCAGGCGAGCCGGTGACCGGCGGCGGCAGGACGGTCGGCAGCGTCCGCCCGGTGGCGGCCCTGAACCCGCCCGGCACCCCCGCCAACCGCTGACTCCCGCTTTCCACCATCGCCATTCACCCACCTCAGGAAGAGGACCCGCACACCCATGACCGCCTCCAGCCGCAGCGAACACGACCTGCTCGGAGACCGCGACGTCCCCGCCGACGCCTACTGGGGCGTCCACACCCTGCGTGCCACCGAGAACTTCCCCATCACCGGAACACCCATCTGCGCCTACCCGCACCTGATCGACGCCCTCGCCGCCGTCAAGGAGGCCGCAGCCGTTGCCAACGCGGAACTCGGCCTGCTGGAGCCCGCGAAAGCAGCCGTGATCGTCGCCGCCTGCCAGGAGATCCGCGGCGGCGAGCTCCACGACCAGTTCGTCGTCGACGTCATCCAGGGCGGCGCCGGCACGTCGACCAACATGAACGCCAACGAGGTCATCGCCAACCGCGCGCTGGAGCTGCTGGGCCACACCAAGGGCGACTACCGGCGCCTGCACCCCAACGAGGACGTCAACCTCGGCCAGTCCACCAACGACGTCTACCCGACCGCGGTACGGATAGCGACCGTCTTCGCGGTCCGTGGCCTCCTCGACGCCATGGCCGTCCTCCAGAGCACCTTCGCCCACAAGGCCGCCGAGTTCCACGACGTGCTGAAGATGGGCCGCACCCAGCTCCAGGACGCCGTGCCGATGACGCTCGGACAGGAGTTCTCCGCCTTCGCCGTCATGCTCGACGAGGACCGCAGCCGGCTCGCCGAGGCCCTCGGACTGATCCACGAGATCAACCTCGGCGCCACCGCCATCGGCACCGGCCTCAACGCCCCGGCCGGATACGCCGAGGCGGCCCGCCGCCACCTCGCCGACATCACCGGCCTGCCCCTGGTCACCGCTCCCGACCTGGTCGAAGCCACCCAGGACTGCGGCGCCTTCGTCCAGATGTCCGGCGTCCTCAAGCGCATCGCCGTCAAACTGTCCAAGACCTGCAACGACCTGCGCCTGCTGTCCTCCGGGCCCCGCGCCGGCCTCGGCGAGATCAACCTGCCTCCGGTCCAGGCGGGCTCAAGCATCATGCCCGGCAAGGTCAACCCCGTGATCCCCGAGGTGGTCAACCAGGTCGCCTTCGAGGTCATCGGCAACGACATCACCATCACCATGGCCGCCGAAGCCGGACAGCTGCAGCTCAACGCCTTCGAGCCGATCATCCTGCACTCGCTGTCGAAGTCCATCACCCACCTGCGCGCCGCCTGCCTCGCCCTCGCAGAACGATGCGTGAGCGGCATCACCGCCAACACCGAGATGCTGCGCGCCACCGTCGAGAACTCCATCGGCCTGGTGACCGCCCTGAACCCGCACATCGGATACACCGCCGCCACCGACATCGCCAAAGAGGCCCTCGCCTCCGGTCGGGGTGTGGCCGAACTCGTCCTGGAACGGGGCCTGCTGCCGGCCGAGCAACTCACCGCCCTGCTGCGGCCGGAGGTGATCGCGGGAACCGGCCCGGCCCGTACCTGACACCGACCGAGGCGACACACCGCCCCCGCAGCGGTTCCGTACGGATGCCACGGACGGCCGCCGGCCAGCCACCCGGTGCTGGGGCGGGCGGGGCGGCGGACACCGGACGGCCGGTAAACGTGGACGGCACGCGGGTCCCGGTCCGGCGGCCGGCGGCGGCTTTTGGTTTGGCGCTTCCTGCGCCGCCAGGTCCTGACCTCCCGCGACGTGCGCGGAGGCCGCTTCACGGATGTCGTCCTGGGTGGTCTCAACCATCAGATCGAGCACCACCTCTTCCCGAGCATGCCCAGCCCGCACCTGCGCAGGGCCCGGATCGTCGTCCGCGGGTACTGCGAGGAGCTCGGGGTCGGCTACCCGGAGACCGGCCTGGTCGACTCCTACCGACAGACCCTCGCCAGCCTCCACGCGGCCGGAGCCCCCCTCGGAACGCCGGAGACCACCTGGGCTTCGCGGGCGGGCGCCGGCCTGAAGGGGGGCAGTCTGGGTGGACCGACCGTGGACGGCGCCCGGGCGACAGCGGTCCGGTGAAGATCACCCGTTTGGACGTGAAGGGGTGCCAATGCGCTTCGTGCGGCAGAGGCTGGGCCCATGGCCGCCGAGCTGATCATCCACCCGCCCGACCGGCACGGCCGGCGACGAGTCGGCCAGGAACCGTTTCCCGGCCCTCCCTCCCTGTTCTGCCCGCTGTGCGGAGCATGCGGCCCCCCGTCTTGGGCCCGGCCGCGCCGGGAACGGGCTGAGCGGGGGACCCCGGGCTGACTGTGGACGGCCGTGCGGCAACCAGAGGAGCAGAAGGTGACGGAGACGGGCCCGATCGTTGTGTTCGCGAACTTCCTCTCGGACCTGGCGGTGGATCTCGACGAGGGGCAGATCCTGACGACGTGGGCCCAGCAAGCGCCGCGGAAGGCGTGGCTGCTGCGGCCGGGGGACGTCTTCGTCACTCCCGTGCGGTTGAGCCGGGAGTTCTTGCGGTACGTGTACAGCCTGACGGGGGTGCCCCCGGAATCGGCGGCGGTGATCGAGGTGCCTCCCGCCGGAGCCGTTCCGCTGGCGCAGGCGGTGCGCGAGGCCGGTCTCGTCGAGCGGGTCCGGGCTCTCGCCGGCGACCGGGGTGCGGCGCTGCTGCCGACGGCGTTGGACGCGTCGGCGATCGCGTTCGCCCGGGACATCGGCATCGACGTCCACCCGTATCCCACGGTCGAGGCCGCAGAGGCCGCCCTGAAGACGACCATGGCGCTCAACACGAAGACCGGCTTCCGCGAAACGGCCGAGCAACTGGGTATGCGGCTGCCGACGGGGCGGATGTGCCGGCGCCCGGAGGTCGAAGGTGTGGCGCGCGACCTCCTGCGGGACCACGAGCGTGTCGTGGTGAAGCCCGACCGCTCGGCCGGAGGGCACGGGATGCGCTTCGTGGCCCGCGACGACCTGCGGAGTGGGGTGGGCCTGCCGCTTGATACGGTCGGTGGGCCGGAGGGCCTGTGGGTGGTGGAGGAGCATCTCGACGTGGCCGAGTCGGTCAGTGTCCAGGTGGAGGTCTCCACCTCCGGGACGCGCGCGCTCTTCAGCGGAGCGATGCGCACGGTTCAGGGTTCTTTCACGGGATACGCCTCTCCGCTGCCGCCGTCCTGCGCGCACGTGGCCGGCGAGCTGGAGGAGTGGGGGACGGCCCTGGGCCGCCACCTGGCCGACCACGGCTACGCCGGGCCCTTCGGGCTCGACGCGCTGGTGGACACGGACGGTGTGGCGTACGCGAGTGAAAGCAACATCCGCCGTACGGCCACCACCACACCGCACGCCATGGTCGCCCGGCTGACCGCGGGATCGGCCAACGCCCACCCGGCATGGTCGGTGTCGAAGGGCTGGACCCGGGCTCCGATGGACTTCGACGGGGCGCTTGCCCGGCTGCGCGCCTCCCGCCTCGCCTTCGACCCGGATCGCGGCGAGGGCGCGGTCCTCTACGCTGACGCACCGCCTGACGGCCGCTCCTGGCGGTATGTGCTGATTGCCCGGAGCGCCGGGGACGTCGGGGAGCAGGAAACCGCCTTGGCCGAGGTCCTCGAATTCGAGGGTGGCTGACGCCGCCACGTAGGTGCCGAGCTCTTCGTGGTAGCGGGTGTCGCCGAGGTCCGCTTCGGCGGAGCCACGTCGAAGCCGATGCATCCGGGGAGACTTTCTTACGCCGGTTGGCTCAATCGCCCAACCGGGGGGCGTCCTTCGGGCAGAACATCCTCCATGGACAGCAATCAGGAGATGGATCCGGCACACCAGGTTCCGGACGGCGTCGACGAGAAGACGGTGCGTGCCCTGGGCGCGCTTTCGAAGGCGCTGGAAACCACGGAGCGGGCTCGTGGCCACCTCTACGGGTTCCATCAGCTGACCGGGACGGCGGACTTCGAGCTCGGCGACGCGGTGCGGCTCTTGCGGGAGGCGGGCTACGAGGAGCAGGCTAACCTGGTCGAGCGCGAGATCGTGGGCCGCAACGTCATCCCGGGTCACTGGACGTTCCAGATCATCGAGGCCTACAACTCCACCTACTACCAGCCCTTCGCCGCGGTGGAACGCGCCATCGTCGACGAGGTGGCCGGCGGGCGCGACCATCTCCTGGAGGCCCGCCTCAAAACGATTCGCCGCACCCCCCACCATCCTGACCACGCCGCAACGCCCCCCTCCTGAATCAGGGCGCGGCTTGGGGAAGGCTCGGGGGAGGCCTACCGGAGACCGGCTCCGAGCGGTCCTCATCGAAGGGGACGGAGCGGGCGCGTAAGGGGCCCCTCACGTTGCGGCGTGCGCTCCGACGGCCTGCCGGTAGGCCACGTGCCCGCCCAGCGCACCGCTGACGGCCACGGCAGCCATCCCGCCCAGGGCCCACAGCCGGCCCTTCGCCGAGTGGCCGCGAAGCCGTGCGGTCAGGGACGCGGTGTAGCAGGCCACCGCAGCGACGTTGGAGGCTGCGTGGGCCAGGCCGACCCGGGCCTGCTCGGGCGGCAGGTCTGCCCAGTCCGCCCAGCCGGCGACCGCTGCCGGGGCGACGCCGGCCAGTCCGACGGCGGTCAGGGTGCTCGCCGCGTGGTGTGTCCCGGGCACGAAGTCCAGCACCGAGGCCGACAGCCAGCATCCGATGGGCACCTGCACGAGCACGGGGTGTACGGGGTGGCCCAGAGGTCTGCCGCGCAGCAGATCGCGCATGCCGCCCAGGGGGAGTGAACGGATACCCCGCTGCAGCAGCCTGATGGCCGGATCGGCCACCGTGGTCCGTTCGATCCGGTCGAGGGTCTTCAGCCAGCATGCCGAGGCAGTGTCGAGGGTGGTTGAGTTCATACACGACGCCTACCCGCTGTCACGCCGCCATCCCGCTCTGGGGCCGACTGCACCCGAACGACAGGCCCGCCGAGGTGGGAGGCCGCGGTCTTCACCGCCGTCCTGCTGCGCCGGGCCGCGCAGAGCTCTCGCTCGTGGGGGCGCGGGTTGAGGCGGTGCCGGGGCAAGCGCAGATTTTGAATCCTCAATCATTCTCGCGTCCGCTGGTTCAGGCCGGCGTACGAACTCAGGAATGTCGGCGCTGTTTTTGGTCTGATCCTCCGAAGACCGACGCTCTTCCGGATGGGACGCATGGGTCAGGGCAGGCGCCGTACCTCAAGCAACCGCTGTGGCTCGCCCGGCGAACCGCGGTGAGACCGGAGGTACGGTGCCCAGTACTGCTCTTTCCTTGACCACGCTGCCCGGCGGCCTGGTGGCCCTGCCGGGCGTCTACCAGCCGCAGGCGGACACCAGGCTGCTCGCCGCGGCACTCGCCCAGGAGGACCTCGGGTCCCGTACCGAGGCTTTGGAGATCGGTACGGGCACCGGTGCCCTTGCCCTGCATGCCGCGACCAGGGGCGCCCGGGTCACAGCGGTCGACGTGTCCTGGCCCGCGGTGGCCACAGCCCGGCTGAACGCCTGGCTGCACCGTCTTCCGCTGCGCGTCCTGCACGGGGATTTCGAGGCACGCACCGCGGGGCGGCACTTCGACGTCGTCTTCTCGAACCCCCCGTACGTCCCTGCGCCGGACGACCGACTGCCGTCGCGCGGGCCGGAACGGGCCTGGGACGCCGGACTCGACGGGCGCGCCGTCATCGACCGGATCTGCGTGGACGCTCCTTCCCTGCTGCGGCCCGGTGGAGTCCTGCTGATGGTGCACTCGGGGATGTGCGGTGCCGAGAAGACCCTCGACCGGCTGGCGGGGGCAGGGCTGGCGGCCGAAGTCACGGCGACGGCATCCGTGCCGTGGGGCCCAGTCCTGCGGTCGAGACGGTCCTGGCTGGAACAGCAGGGCCTGGCGGCCGAAGCCGAGGAGCGGGAAGAGCTGGTGGTCATCCGTGCCCAGTGCCCCTGACCCTGCCCGGCGCCAGGTCCCCGTCACCGCGGACGCCCGCCGGGTGACCGTCGAACCGCAGGGCCCGGTGCTGGTCGAGGGCCCCGTGGAGGTCGTCCTCGACGACGGGACGGTGGCCCGGTCCGACCGCTTCGTGGTCGCGCTGTGCACCTGCCGCCGCAGTCGCACGTACCCCTGGTGCGACACCAGCCACCGACGCCGCGCGAGAACCGCGCCGCCGCCCGAGGACAGGAACCCGTGATGACCCCTCCCAGCCCGACCAACACCGCCACCGCCACGGCAGGCACCGCCGCCGGCCCGCGCCTCGTCGAGGGCCGGGGCGATCTGTCGGCCGCTGTGTCGCGCGCCTTGCGATCGGGCACGCCGCCGGTGTACGCGCCCGCGGCGGTCCTGAAGGCGGACCCGTGGGGCGAGGACCTGCAGCTCGCACTCCATCTGCTGTACGAACTGCACTACCGCGGCTTCGATGGCGTGGACGGCGAACGCGAATGGGATCCGGACCTGCTGCGGCTGCGCCAGGCCCTGGAAGCCCGCTTCCTGCACGCCCTGCGCACCGAGCTGTCCGACGCGCCCCGGTCGGTCGACGAGGCCTTCGCCCCGCTGCTCGTCGAGCCCGTCGACCTCTCCGACAGCCTCAGCCACCACCTGGCGACCGAGGGCGAGCTGTGGCAGTTGCGCGAGTACGCGGCCCTGCGCTCCCTCTACCACCTCAAGGAGGCCGACCCGCACGTCTGGGTGATCCCGCGGCTCACCGGGCGGGCCAAAGCCGCGATGGTGGCCATCGAGTACGACGAGTTCGGCGCCGGCCGTGCGGACCGCATCCACGCCGGGCTCTTCGCGGAGCTGATGAACGACCTCGGACTGGACCCGGCGTACGGCCGCTACCTCGACCAGGCCCCGGCGGCGCTGCTCGCGACCGTGAACCTGATGTCCCTCTTCGGACTGCACCGGGCCCTGCGCGGCGCGCTCGTCGGCCACTTCGCGTGCGTCGAGGTCACCTCGTCGCCGGGGTCCCGCCGCCTGGCCAGGGCGATGCGGCGCTGCGGAGCGGGCCCCGCGGCCGAACACTTCTACGCCGAGCACGTCGAGGCCGACGCCGTCCACGAACAGGTGGTGCGCCACGAGGTCATCGGAGGCCTCCTCGCGGACGAACCGGATCTGGAGGGGGACATCGCGTTCGGCTGCGCGGCGACCATCCTGGTCGAGGACCGGCTCGCGGCCCACATCAGCGGAGCCTGGGAACGGGGCAGCAGCGCCTTGCGCACGGCCCTGCCGGAGCACTGAAACCCGGCACGGGCGGCGCGTCGGGCTCAGGCCCGGGGGATCCGGCGATGGGCCCGCACCGGCGGCCCTGCTTGAGTACCCGGACTTGTCCGGCGACGAGTCGGGAGGGGCCCACGGTGGGTGGGAGCCCTTCGGGCCGCTGCCGAAGCCTGTGCTCGCCCCCCCGAGAAGCGGACCTCAAGCGGCGTCGGTCCTGGGGAAGACGTATTCGTCGAGGAGCAGCCCGATGCCGGCGGCCGCAGGGATGGCGACGAGGGCGCCGATGATGCCGAGCAGAGCGCCCCCGACCAGGACGGCCAAGACGGTGACCAGGGGGTGGACGGCTACGGCGAACTTCATGGCCCGGGGCACGATGAAGTAGTCCTCGGCAAGGCGGAACACCACGTAGAAGACCGCGGTCGCCAACGCGAGGCCGAGCGATACCGACAGGGCGACGAGGCTGACGAGGATACCGGCCACAGTGGCGCCGACGACGGGGATCAGATCCATCACCGCCACGAAGACACCCAGCGCCGCACCGTAGGGGACGCCGGTGATCGCACACCAGGCGAAAGTCGCGATCCCCGCGATCGCTGACGTGGCCAGATTTCCCAGCATGAAGCGCCCGATCCGGTTCATGATCTCTTCCGCTACACCCTGGGTGTGTTCACGGCGTGTCCGGGCGACGAAGCGGTAGCAGAACCGTTTGATCGCCGGCAGTCCTGCCATGCAGTAGAGCGTCACCGTGACCACGATCACCGCCGCGACGATGGTGCTCAGAACGATTTGTCCGGCCCCGAGCAGGCCACCGGCCAGACCGGAGATACCTCCACTGGAACTGACCTGCTGCTGGACCTTCTCCACAAAGTGGAAGCGATCCTCGAAGCGTCCGATTGCCGAGCGGCGATCGTGCATTTGCCGAAGCCAACCCGGAACCGCGTCCATCAGTGCGCCGACCTCCCTGGTCACAGGCGGAATGACCAGCAGCAGAATCGCACCGAGAACGACGAGGAACCCCAACAGCACGATCAGCACGGCCCAGCCGCGGCGCAGACCCCGATGCGTGAGCCCCACCACCAGGGGCTCCAGACTGATCGCGACGAAGACCGCCAGCAGCAGGAGCGTGAGCATCGAGCTGACCCGCAGAACGGTCTGGACAGCCAGCCACCCGAGAGTTGCACCCAGTCCGATCGAAAAGCCAAGGGCGACCCGCGACCTTTGACGCCCACGCCGCGTGCCCGCTCGTCGGGAACCACGTCCTGCACTACCTGCTCCCACGCATGCGCTCCCTTTTCGCCGCCTGGTAAGCCTCCCGTTCGGACCCGCGGCCTTCGAGAGGATCCGGCTTCCATGGCGGCACAGGTCTACCGTCCAGGAGGAATCCAGGTGCCGCCGTCGGCGAGCTTCTCACCGGAGGCCGGCGTTTCCAGCGGAAGCGCCCAGCCGCGTACGGATGAAAGTGCAAGGTGGCGGGACAGCGACTGGTGTCCGGCGGGCGGGCCAGGAGCCACTCCGGTCCGGCCCGCAAGGGAGTGGGGCCGGACCTTGCCTGCCGGTCAGACGGTCGGAGGGAACCTGTCCCAGGCGCGGTGTTGTGCCAGGGCGTGCGTGAGGTGTTCGAGAGCCGTGGCGGCGGTTTCGTTGAAGGCGAGGCCGGGTCCGTCCGCCTGGATCCCGGCGCCTTCGAGGATCCGGGAGGAGCCGTTCCATCCGCCGATGGCCTTGCCGTGCCGGTAGGCCTCGGAGACCAGCATCAGGACCCGGGGGTCGGGACTGCCGGGCTCGGGGGCGCCGGCTTTGGCGTCGCGGGCACCGTGGGCGTCAGCGGCCGCCTGGGGAGTTCCGGCCAGGAGGAGCGCGTCGAACTCGGTGGAGCGGACGGTGGCGAAGGTGCGCTGGACCGGGACCGGGTTCCTCTTGGGGCCGAGCGTGCCGCCCGTGGGGGCGATGACGAGGGGGACCATCCCGGACTTGAGCACCGTGTTCCGCACGGCCCGGACGCCCTTCAGGTCGCAGGTGGGATCGGCGATGATGCCGATGACCCGCCCGTCCACCGGCCAGGTACGGCCGAGCTGGGAGAGAGCAGGACTCGGATCGGTGTCCACGAGTGGTTCGGTGGCGGCCGGGGCGGGGAGCCCGAGGCCGGTGGCCACTTCCGCGCAGAGTCGCGGGTCGATGTTCGCGAGGACGGCGAGGGTGCGTTCCTTGACGGCCTGCTGCTGGCACTTGCTCAGTTCGAAGGTGTAGGCGGCGATGATGTGTTCGCGTTCGACCGGGGTCATGCTCAGCCAGAACAGGCGGGGCTGGGTGAAGTGGTCCGCGAAGGAGGCCGGTGCGTCGCGCACTTTTCGCGTCGCCGGGAGTTCGAGGGGCACCTCGATGAAGGCACCCGTGTCGGTTCCCGCGAGGAAGGGGCAGCCTCCGTCGAGGCTGTTGGGCCGGTACGGGGCGACGCCGGTGTGCACGGCGCTCTGGTGCATGCCGTCGCGGAGCATGTCGTTGACGGGGGCGTGCGGGCGGTTGACCGGGATCTGGGCGAAGTTCGGGCCGCCGAGGCGGCTGATCTGCGTGTCGAGGTAGGAGAAGAGGCGACCGGCGAGCAGGGGGTCGTCGGTGACGTCGATGCCGGGGACGAGATGGCCGGGGTGGAAGGCGACCTGTTCGGTTTCGGCGAAGTAGTTGGCCGGGTTGGCGTTGAGCGTCATCAGTCCGATGGCCCGTACGGGGGCGAGCTCCTCCGGGACGATCTTCGTGGGGTCGAGGAGGTCGATGCCCTCGAAGGTCTGTTCCGGGGTGTCGGGGAAGGTCTGGATGCCCAGTTCCCATTGAGGGAACGCACCGGCCTCGATCGCGTCGGCGAGATCCCTGCGGTGGAAGTCGGGGTCCGTTCCGCTGGTGATCTGTGCCTCCTCCCAGACCAGGGAGTGGACGCCGAGCTTCGGCTTCCAGTGGAACTTCACCAGGGTGGTCGCGCCCTTGGCGTTGACCAGGCGGAAGGTGTGGATGCCGAATCCCTCCATCATCCGGAAGGACCGGGGGATGGCGCGGTCGGACATGTTCCAGATGGTGTGGTGGGTGGCCTCGGTGTGCAGGGACACGAAGTCCCAGAAGGTGTCGTGAGCACTCTGGGCCTGCGGGATCTCCCGGTCCGGGTGGGGCTTTCCGGCGTGGATGACGTCGGGGAACTTGATCGCGTCCTGGATGAAGAAGACCGGGATGTTGTTGCCGACGAGGTCGAAGGTGCCCTCGCCGGTGTAGAACTTCGTGGCGAACCCACGGGTGTCACGCACGGTGTCCGCCGAGCCCCGAGACCCGAGGACGGTGGAGAACCGGACGAAGACCGGAGTCTCGGCGCCCTTCGCCAGGAACGCCGCCTTGGTGACCTTGCCCGCCGTGCCGTAACTCTGGAAGGTCCCGTGGGCGGCGGCACCCCGTGCGTGCACCACGCGCTCGGGGATCCGCTCGTGGTCGAAGTGGGTGATCTTCTCCCTGAGGTGGTGGTCCTGCAGGAGTACAGGCCCCCGTGGCCCGGCCTTCAGGGAGTGGTCACTGTCGTGGAGACGGGCCCCCTGAGCAGTGGTCAGGTAGGCGCCGCCCTGTGCCACCGCGGCCTGGGGTGCGCCGGTCGGCTGTCCCGTGGGGCTGAGCGTGTCCGGGCCGGCCTGGTCCTGTCCGGGCGGCAGGGGCCCGCGCGGCTCGGTGGGCTCGGTCACCTTCGGAAGCTTCGGAGCGGGCCTGCCGGCGGGCGGCGAGGCGGTGTCGGGCTTCGCCCGTTTTCCGGACGTGGACTTGGCTGTCGTGGTCTTCTTGGCAGCTGCAGTCTTCGCCTTCTTCTGGGCCATTTTCGGTGTCTCCCTCTGCGGATTCCCCGGGCCGTGATCCGTTGCCCGCCCGACCGGCTGACGACGGCACGAGAGCCCTGGCGCCACCCTTTCTCCCTTGCCCGCCTCAGGCACCTTGAGTACGGCCGGATCGGCTAAGCCTGCTCCGATCGCATGCGGGCGCTGCGCTCGACCGGCCGGTGAGGTCAGCGTGTCGCGGTGCGGTGGCCGAACCAGTGGCGGCGGCTGTGGGGGGCGTCGGCCACCGGGCCGTCGGTCTCGGCGCGGGCGATGTCGCGTTGCTTGATCAGGTCGTCGCGTTCCCGGTCGACGACAGCGGCCTCGCGGCGTGACATGCCGACTCCACGTCGGGCCCGCGCGGAGCGACGGACTCCGAGCATGACCAGGGCCAAGCCGAGCAGGGCGGCGCCGCCCACGACGATTCCGGCCAGGAACACGCTTCCTGTGGAACCCATGACGTGGTAGCCGAAAATGGAGAAATCGCCTCCGGCGCCGAGAGCGTGTTCGGCTCCCATGTTGCCGAACACGCCGACGACGCCGATGATCACCGCGGCGATCAGAATGATCAATCCCAAGATGAGAATCATGGAGTGCTCCTTGCGTCCGTGCCCGCACAATCCACCGGACACGGCTGGCGCCTACCCGGAAAAGCAGGTGTCACGCGGGACGGCGGACACCGAGCGCTCGCGTGGCGCACGAGGTGCGCAGCGCTGACGCTCCGCTGGGCGCGAGACCGGAGGGCACCGGCTGTCAGACGCGTTGGGCGCGGTACAGGAGGGTGCGCAGTCCCTGGGCCCGGAGCACTGCCCGTGCGGCGTTCGCGCCGGGTGCTCCGTGGACTCCTCCGCCGGGGTGGGCGGCTGCGGAGGCGAGGTAGAGGCCCTTGACGGGGGTCTCGGGGCGGCCGGTGCCGGGGGTGGGGCGGAAGATCGCCTGCTGGTGCAGGGCGGTGGTGCCGTTGTTGATGGCGCCGTTGTGGAGGTTCTCGTCCATGGCCTGGAGGGTGGTGGGGGCGAGGATGCGGCGGGCGCGGATCAGTGTCCGGAAGCCGGGTGCGAACCGTTCCACCTGGCCTTCGATGCGGTCGGCCATCGCCTCCTGCTCACGGGCGTCCCACCGGCCGGTGATGTGGTCGGGTCCGGCGTCGCGGGCGATGCGCTGGGGGAGGTGGGTGTAGGCCCAGGCCGATTCGGTCCCGGCCGGTGAGCGGCTGGGATCCGCTGTGGTCATCTGCCCGAAGAGGGCGAAGGGTTCGTCGGGGACGTGCCCCATGGCGATCTGTGAGGCGAATCGGGTCAGACCGTCGATGCCGTCGGCGACGTGGACGGTGCCGGCCCCGGCGGCCTGCGGTGCCGTCCACGGCACCGGTCCGGTCAGGGCCCAGTCGACCTTGAAGGTCGCGAAGTCCCACTGGAAGCGTTCCAGGTCACGTAGCAGGCGGGACGGGAGGTGCTCCTGTCCGACGAGGTCCCGGTACAGCGCGGTCGCCGACGTGTCGGCGAGCACGGCCCGGCGTGCATCCACCGTTTCTCCGCCGGCGGTCCTGACAGCCACGGCCGTGCCACCGCGTACGACGACGGACGTGACCCGCTCCCCGCAGCGCACCACGCCTCCGCGGCGCCTGAGACGGCTCACGAGCGCTGCGGTCAGGGCGCCGGCCCCTCCGACGGGGACCGGGAAGCCGTGGCTCTGGCCGAGCATCGACATCAGCCAGCCAAAGCCGCCGCTGCCGACGGCCTCGGGGGAGAGGTCGGCGTGCAGGGCGTTGCCGGCCAGCAGGAGCCGGCCGCCCGCGCCCGCGAACTCCTCCTCGCCCAGGCGGCGCACGGGCAGGGCCAGGTTCCGGGCCAGTCTGAGTCCGTCCGCGGCCCGGAGCTTCGCGGCCAGGCGGAGGCCGGCGCGGACCGGGGGGAAGGGGGTGAACAGGGCCCGTACGAGATCGGGCCCCACACGGCTCCATGTCCTGTACATGTTCCGCCAGGCGTCGCCGTCGGCCGGTGCGAACGCCTCCAGCCCGGCGGAGGTCTCCTCCACGCGGCGTTCGAGTACCGCGCACCTGCCGTCCGGCAGGGGGTGTGCCAGTACGCGCGGCGCGTGGCTCCAGCGCAGGCCCTCGGCGGCGAGGTCGAGGCGGGCGAGGACCGGAGAGGCGGCGGCGAGCGGGTAGAACGCGCTGAAGAGGTCCGAGACGTACTCCGGATGGACGCCGCGGTCGCTGCGTACGGCCCCGCCGGGCTCCTCCTGCGCCTCCAGGACCTCCACGCTCCAGCCGGCGTCCGCCAGCACGTTCGCGGCCACCAGCCCGTTGGGGCCCGCGCCGATCACGACCGCGTCAGGCATGGAGCACCTCGTCCTGCCGCCGTTCCACCGCCTTGGCCAAGCGGGCCAGCATGCCGCGGTGGCGGAGCTGGAGCAGTGCTTCGGCGGCGGGGTTGTGGAGGGTGCCGCCGATGCCGCGCAGGGGGTGCTCGTCGCAGACGACGAGGGTCTCCTCGCCCCACGGCCGGAGCTGGAGGAAAATCCGCGCCGTGCCGAGGGCCCTGAAGGACGCCTCCAGTTCCAGCTCCGTGCCCGGCTCGGTGTGCCGGACGGTGGTGACTCCGTCGAGCGACCAGGGGCCCAGGCGGACGGTGTAGCGGAGTCGCGCGCCGACGCCGGGCCAGGCGCCGTCGAGGGGTGTGGACTCGGAGGGCCCCACCACCCATTCTCCGTACGCGTTCGGATCCGCGAGGACCGTCCACACCGCCTGAGGGGGACGTCGGATCAACTGGTTTCGGACAGCCATGGGTCAAGTCCTTCTGCCGGGACCGGGAAAGCGGGGCAGCCGCAGTGGTGCAGGGGATGCGCCGGACGGGTGGCTCGGGCGGGGGCTTGCGGTACGGCTGCCGCGTAGCCGCGAGACCTTGCTGCGTGACGGAGTAGCACTGCCGGCGGTGCACCTTTGTCCACCTGCCCCGGCGACCGGGCGTCCTGCTCCTTGCGAAGCCGTCAGACGGTTGTCAGCCGGCGCTGCGCGTGCCGGGCGGGTCCACCTGTGGTGGCCGGCCCATCACCAGTAGTGCTTGCGTCCGCCCACGGAGTGTCCGACGGCGCCGAGGATCCAGAGAATGGCTCCGACAACGACGAGGATGATGCCGATGGTCCACAGGATGCTGATTCCCGTGAGGAAGCCGATGACGAGCAGAATTACGCCGAGGACGATCATGAGGTCCTCCGATTTCACTGTGAGCCTCCTTCCAGCCTAGGCGCCTTCGTCACCGTCGGCGTGCCGTGCATGGCGGGGGCCCTGCCCAGTGCGCCAGGCCCCTTCCTGACCAGCGAGCACCGGCCAGCTCCGCGCACGCGGGCACTCACGGGACGGAAGACGCAGGGGGCCGGAAGCCCGGTCCCGGCGCCCGCAGCGGTGTGCCCGCCGGGCGACGGCCCGCCGCCCCCGCTGTTCCGGTACCAGGAGCTACGGAACCTGGAGCCCGGCCACCCGGCCTGAGGCCACGGACGAGGGTGCGGACCGCAGCGGATTGATCAGCCGGATCCACCGCGAGCCGTGGACTCACCTCGCCCGGCCGGGCCGGCACGTTTCAAGCGTGCCGAAGCGGTAAGGCGCCCGGCATGGTGGCAATCGGATACACGATGATGACCGAGCAGGCCGGACCCCGGGATCTGGTCGACCACGTGGTGGGAGCAGAGCGGGCGGGATTCGACTTCTCCGTCATCTCCGACCACTCCTTCCCCTGGCTGGAGGCCCAAGGACACGCGCCCTACGCATGGAGCGTCCTCGGCGCCGCCGCCCAGGCCACGACCCGGATCCCGCTCATGACGTACGTGACCTGCCCGACCTTCCGCTACCACCCCGCGGTGATCGCCCAGAAGGCCGCCACGATGCAGCTCCTGTCCCAGGGACGTTTCCGGCTGGGCCTCGGCTCGGGCGAGAACCTCAACGAACACATCGTCGGCGCGGGTTGGCCCGGCGCCCACGTCCGCCTGGACATGCTCGAAGAAGCCGTCGGCATCATCCGCTCCCTGTTCGCCGGCGGGTACGTCAGCCACCACGGCACCCACTTCGACGTCGAGAACGCCAGGCTCTGGGACCTGCCCGACGATCCGCCCCCGATCGGCGTCGCCGTCTCCGGAGACCGCTCCTGCGAGATCGCGGGCCGCTACGGCGACCTCCTGATCGCCACCGAACCGAAGAAGGAACTGCTGACCGCGTTCGGCGCGTACGGAGGCTCCGGCAAACCGAGCGTGGGCCAGCTCCCGGTCTCCTACGACCGCGACCGCGACGCGGCGGTGGCCCGGGCGCACGACCAGTTCCGCTGGGCGCTCGGCGGATGGAAGGTCAACGCGGAACTCCCCGGCCCGGCGGGCTTCGACCAGGCCTCGCAGCACACGAGGCCCGAGGACGTCGCGGCTGCCATCCCCTGCGGCGACGACGTGGGCACCTTCGTCGAGGCGGTACGCCCCTTCGCCGATGCCGGATTCACCGAGGTCGCCCTGGTCCAGATCGGCGGCGACCAGCAGGAACCCTTCCTGGACTGGTCCGCCTCGAAGCTGCTGCCGGCTCTGGGGGAGCTGTGAAAGCGGCCGCCTACTGAGCCCTGCGGGAGGCGGACATGAACCGTGCCGCTCTGTTCGACGTCGACGGCACCCTTGCCGACACCAATCACCTGCACGTCGTCTGCTGGTGGGAGGCCTTGCGGCAGGCGGGCCACGACGTCGCGATGCACGACATCCACCGCGCGATCGGGCTCCCCGGTGAGGACCTCCTCGCGCATCTGCTGGGCGACGACCGGGACACGAGCGAGGACGACGGGCTCAGCGCCGCCCACACCACCCTCTACGGCACGTACTTCGACCGACTGCCCCCGCTGGCCTCGGCAGCCGGACTGCTGCGCGAGCTCGACCGACGGGGCTGGCGGGTCGTCCTCGTGACCTCCGCCCGGGGTGACGAGCTCGACGCCCTCAGACGGGCCGTCGACGCCGACGACGCCATCACCGCGACGGCGAGCTCCGACGACGTCGACAAGGGCAAGCCCGCACCGGACCCGGTGCGCCACGCCCTCGACCTCGCCGACGCGCCCGCGCGTGGCGCCGTACTGGTAGGCGACACCGTCTGGGACATGCAGGCCGGGTCCCGTGCCGACGTCGCGTGCGTGGGACTGCTCTGCGGCGGCATCCCGCGGCGCGACCTCGAAGGAGCCGGGGCCCGAGCCGTCTACCGGCACCCCGCCGACCTGCTCGCACACCTCGACACCAGCCCGTTCGCCGGCCACACCGCTTGAGCCCTGATCGGCCGGTTCGGCGCAGACAGTACGAGAACGCTCTGCACGACGGGGTGATCGGCATGGCTCAGGGCTACCGGCATGCCGTTCTGGACGTCGACTCGACGGACGCCATGGCGGCCGGAGGCCTCTGCCGGCGAGGTCCTGCCGCCGGTGAGCGGCGAAGCTGCTCGACGCAGCCGCGAGGCCGCCGCGCCGCGGCACGGCGTCTGTGCTCAGGATCGTCCGGTCGTCCAGCCGCGGCCGCCCCAGCACTCCCTGACGCAGCAACGGCTGCACGAGTTCCCACTCGTCGTCCGATAGGTCGGCCGGAGCCACCGGTCCTGGTGGTCCGACTACTGCTGAGGGCGATCTCGCCCTCCGGAGCGGTCGACCTGGTCGGCCGCCGTGCGCGCCCGTACCTCTTCCGGGGTGAGGTACTGGTCGGTGTGCTCGAAGTCGCGCAATGTCGGCGGCTTGTTCGTTTGGAAGCCGGTCCGGACGAAGTCGTCGCCGGCCACGGCGTTCAGGAGCCAGTTCGTCATCACCCGGGTCTTGGCGGCGCCGGTGCGCAGTGCCGCCCAGTGGTAGCCGCGGGCCACGGCCTGGGCGGGCATGCCGCGCAGGTCGATGCCGAGTGGCCGGGAGACGCCGTCGCGGCCGCCGAGGTCCACGACGAGTCCGAGGTCCTTGTGGACGTACCGCCGTAGTGGGGTGCCTCGCAGTGTGGCGACGATGTTGTCGGCGGCGACCTTGCCCTGGCGCATGGCGTGCTGTGCGGTGGGCGGGCACACCGTGCCGTCCCCGCCGGTGGCGAGGTCGGGCACGGCTGCCGCGTCACCGAGCGCGAACGCGCCCTCCGCCCCCGGCACCCGCAGGTCCGCAGTGACGACGAGTCGGCCGCTCTTCGCGGTCTCGGCGCCCAGGGTTGCGACGAGCGGGCTCGCGGCGACGCCGGCAGTCCAGATGAGGGTGCGGCAGGGCAGCACGCGCCCGTCGGTGAGGGTGACGTCCTCGGGGCCCGCCTTGGCGACGGAGGTGCCGAGGGAGACCTCGATGCCGCGGCGGCGCAGCACGTCGAGGGCTGCCCGGCCGAGCCGGTCGCCGAGCTCGGGCATCAGCTTCGGGGCCACGTCCACGAGGTGCCAGCTGATCTCGCGCCGGTCCAGCCGGGGGTAGCGGCCGACGGCGTTCATGGTGAGCCTCTCCAGGGAGGCGGCCGTCTCGGTGCCCGCGTAGCCGCCGCCCACCACGACGAAGCCGAGCCGTGAGGCCCGTTCCGCCGAGCCCGGTGCGGCGGCGTCGGCCAGGTCGAGCTGGGCGATCACGTGGTCGCGCAGGTGGGCCGCCTCGGCCAGCGTCTTCATGCCGCGGCCGTGTTCCGCCAGGCCCGGGATGTCGAAGGTGCGGGTCACGCTTCCCGGCGCGAGCACCAGGTGGTCGTACGGCTGGTCCACCAGCTCCCCGGTGATCTTCCGGATGACGCAGACCTTGGCCCGGGTGTCGACGCCCACGGCCCCGCCGGGCACGATCCGGGTCCGGTGGCGGCGGCTGCGGCGCAGCGACACCGCCACGGACTGGGGGGTGAGCACCCCGGAGGCCACCTGCGGCAGCAGGGGCAGGTAGAGCTGGTAGGAGGACGGAGTGACCAGCAGGATCTCCGCCTCCCCGGGTTTCAGCGTCCGCTCCAGGCGGCGTACGCAGGCGACGCCGGCGAAGCCCGCGCCGACGACCACGATCCTCGGTCGTGCCATGGTGTCCGTCCCTTCTCGGGCGTACGGGTCACCGGCCCTCCTTCCCCGGCAAGCCGTTCCATGCACCCGGAATGCAGGGCGGATCGGCTCGGGAATGGAGGGAACCCGTACACACCTACCTGATCGTCGAGCAGTGCGCCGGTGTCATCGGTGACCACCCGCGGCGCAACGCTGGTGTAGCCCACGGATGCAGTGTGACTCACCGGTGCTGCCTCCTGGTGTGTCTCTCCGTGACGGGACGGCCTTGGCGACCGACTAGGACATATGCGGGCCTGGACGAGGCAGGGAGGTGCCCTGGTCGGCTGGTGACTCAGGGGGAGGGGGCATTGCCCACCGGATTGTCCGGATCAGGGCGTGCCCGGACAGAAGTACGCAGGCTGCCGCAGCCCCGGCCGCCGGGTGCAGGCCGAGCAGGGCGGGAGCCCACGGCGGCAGCAGTGCGACCGCGTTCGCGCCGAGCAGCATGTACGGGGCCCGGGCGAAGCCGGTCAGGGGCGGGCGGCGGAGGATGAAGCGGGCCGCCTCAAGGGCCTCGGGCGTGGCCCTCAGCTCCGGCCGGTACTCCGACAGCAGGGCTGTGAGTGCCGCCCGGTCGCGGGGCGGGTCCAGCACGCCGAGGGCCGTTCCCACGCGTGCTGTGTCCGCCACGTAGGCGTCGTATCCGGCGCCGTCCAGGGGGTGCTCACCGAAGCGCTGGTGGGCCCGGAGGAAGCAGTCGACCTCGGCCGCGTGCACCCAGCCCAGCAGATGGGGGTCGGCCGCATGGTAGTGCTCGCCCGCCGCTGTGGTGCCCCGCACGGCTTGGTGGACCGCCCGTACGCGGTCGACGGCGAGCTGAGCGTCCTGCGCGGTGCCGTAGGTGGTGACGGCCAGGAAAGTGCTGGTGCGCTGGAGCCTGCCCCACGGGTCCCCACGGAAGCCCGAGTGCGCGGCGACCGCAGCCATGGCGAGCGGGTGCAGGGACTGGAGCAGGAGGGCGCTCAGGCCCCCGACGAACATCGAGGCGTCGGCGTGCACCGTGCGGATGGGGCGCTCGGGGCCGAACCATCGCGGCCCGGGGGTGGTGTGTATCCGGGCGCGGTTCGCGGGGCCCGACGGGCCGGCCACCCGGCTGAACAGCGTCGAGCCGAGCCGCTCCCGCACCTGCCGGCCCCGAGCAGGCCATCTGTCCATGATGCTCTCCTGCCCGCCCCGGCCTCGGCCCATGTTCCGCCCGCGCCGGGGCCTGTCCGGCGGGCACGTCGGGTGTCGCGACAGTGCGGCGGCCCGCACACGTATGGTCACGGCCCTGCCACCTGGCGTCGCGACGTCGTGACCCAAACGCCGGGGAAGACCGGGTCCGGTGCCTTCCGGACGACGTCTTCCCGGTCCGTCTGACGGTGGAGCGGTGCTGCCTCCGAGCGGAGGTCGGAAGCGGCCCGCCTCACCGGCCCACAGCCGCTGATGGCAGTCGCTGCGCGACCTTGTCCGCGAGCGCCTCGAACTCCGCACGCAGGAAAGGCTCGGCGAATCTGGCAATGCCCTTGAACCGCAGCGAAGCGGTGTAGCTCAAGCGGGTGGCAAGCGCCGACTGCGCCTCGAAACGCATGACGTCAGTCGCGGTCACGGTCTTGTTCACTCCGATGAACACCAACTGCTGAGGCTCTCGGGATGCGAGACGGTAGACCAGATTGGTGGTACGCCCGCGGAAACGCGAAGTGTTGTCCCAGCTGGCCCCTGGCCTCACCGGTCCTTCGTCGATCCGGACACACCGTACCGTGCCCGGGTCCCATTCCTCGGTGTGGCCGAAGTCCTCCAGGTAGGTGATCAAGACGTCGAGCGGAAGTCCGACGAGGAAACTGCGCTCTACCGTGATCACTGCTCTCACTCCTCCTGCCGATTTCAGGGCGGTCCACTGCCGCGATGCTTCGGTTCCCCTTCGCGTCCCAGGTCCGAATCGGATGCGTCCCACGGGCGAACCTGCATGGTGCCGTGGCACTGGTGGAGGGACATGCGACAGTAGTGCTGCTGGAGAGACGCAGAGACAGGCCGGTTCTCACTGGGAGTCGTCGATGGCCGTTCGCCGTGTGGTGCCCAACATCCAGTCGGAGGCCGTGCAGGAGAGCCGGGAGTTCTACGGCCTGCTCGGCTTCGAGGAGGTCATGAACCACGGCTGGATCGTGACGCTCGCCTCCCCGTCCAGCCCGGCAGCGCAGGTCAGCGTCATGGCCGGCGACAAGACCGCTCCCGTCACGCCCGACATGAGTGTCGAGGTGGACGACGTGGACGCGGCATATGCGGTCATGCGGGAGAGCGGAGCGGAGATCATCCACCCCTTGCAGGACGAGGAGTGGGGCGTGCGACGGTTCTTCGTCCGCGACCCCAGCGGACGGGTCGTCAACGTGCTGGGTCACCGATGACGGACTTTCCCGCACCTCCGTGAAAGCGCTGGTCATGGCAACTCGTTGAGGGCTGCGATCAGTGCGGATGCTTCGTGGCGGTAACGCCGCAAGGTCTCCACCCCCGGCACGCGGGTGACGAGCGGTGGGAGAATCGCGAGGGTGACGACGACAACGAGTGACATCGAGACTGCGGCCGGGGTGCTGCGCGGTGGTGGCCTGGTGGCCTTGCCGACCGAGACCGTCTACGGCCTGGGCGCCAACGCCGAGGACGCCGCCGCGATTTCGCGCATCTTCCAGGTCAAGGGGCGCCCGCCCTCCCATCCCTTGATCGTCCACATCGGGGGCGCCGGGCAGTTGGACGCCTGGGTCCAGGACGTACCCGACAGTGCCCGCCTTCTGGCCGACCACTTCTGGCCGGGGCCGCTGACGCTGGTGCTGCGGCGCGGTCGACGCGTGCCCCTCGAAGCGACCGGCGGGCTGGAGACGGTGGCCGTGCGCGTGCCCGACCACCCCGTGGCACTCGCGCTGCTGTCGGCCTTCGGCGGAGGCGTGACGGCCCCGTCGGCCAACCGCTTCGGTTCCGTCAGCCCCACCACGGCCGATCACGTCCGTGCGGAGCTCGGCGATGCCGTCGACTTCGTACTGGACGGCGGCCCCTGCCGGGTCGGCGTCGAGTCGACCATCGTCGACGCCACCGGCGACACCCCGGCCATCCTGCGGCCCGGCGGGGTCACGAGAGAGGACCTCGAAGCGGTGCTGGGCCGCCCGCTCGCGGTGCCCGCGACGAGTACGGTCCGGGTGCCGGGCCAGCATCCCTCGCACTACGCGCCGCGCGCCCGGGTCGTCCTGGTGGAGCCCGGGCAAGCCGTCGCCGAAGCGGAGCTCGCACAGGAGCAGGGGCACCGGGCGGGCGTCCTCGTTCCCCCCGGCTTCGCCGGAAACGCGGTGAAGGCACACGCGGTGGTGGAGGTCCCCCCTTCGACGGCCGCCTACGCCCGCGGGCTGTACGGGTTCCTGCGCGAGCTCGACGAGCAGGGGTGCGACCTCATCGTCGCGTCCCTGCCGCCGGAGGAGGGGCTGGGACTGGCCATCGCCAACCGGCTGCGCCGCGCCGCAGGACCGCGGCCGTCGTGAGCGCCCGCACGCGAGCCACGAGAAGGCGCTGACGGAGGTGTGTCGAACGCACGCCCGATGACGTTCATGCCGTCTGGCGCGCAACCTTCAGGAGAACCGGGGGCCCGCCCTCACGAAGCCGCACCCGCGGGTGCCTGGAGTCCGCGGTGGGTGACCAGGCGGGCCGTTCCGTCGGCCAGCCGGTACGAGAGCCCCACAACGGCGGCCTGACCGGCTTCGACCGCCTGAGCCAGGACGCGGGAACGGTCCAGTAGCAGGTCGACGGTGTGCCTTATGTGCTCGGCGATGAAGTGCTCGTCCTCGGTGTACCCGGCGGCGCGGGCGGCCAGCACGCTGGGAGTGACCCGTTCGATCACGTCCCGCACGTAGCCACCCGCCGCCGTGCCGTTCTCGACGGCGGCGCGGGTGGCCGCGACCGCGCCGCACGCGTCGTGACCGAGCACCACGATCAGCGGCGCGCCGAGCACGCTCACCCCGTACTCGATGCTGCCGAGCACCTCCGGTCCCTGGACGTGTCCGGCGGTACGGACCACGAACAGGTCGCCGAGCCCACGGTCGAAGATGATCTCGGCGGCCAGGCGGGAGTCGGAGCAGCCGAAGAGGACCGCGAACGGATTCTGCGCGGGCGCGACCTCGGTGCGGCGCGCCGCGTCCTGATTCGGGTGTTCCGTCGAACCGGCGACGAACCGCTGGTTGCCGGCCAGCAGCATGTCGAGGGCTTCACGAGGGGTAAGGGCCTGGGTGTCGGTCATGGGCATCAGGGTAGGGCCATGCCCAAAGGGGTGTCCTGCCAGGTCGGGCCCACTGAGCCGGCGGGCGAGGTCGGGACCCGAGCCGGTGGCCTGCCGGCACGGCGGCCCACCGCAGGACGCCTCTGCTCGGCCGCCGCGGGCGATCCGCCTACGGAAGCTTGGCGGCCAAGACTTCAACCTCCCGGATGTCAGGAGGACTGGCGAGCAGGGTGGGGGCGATTTCCATCAGCGCGGCCGCGATCCGGCCGTTCAGGTGGGCTTGACGCCCTGCCTCGTCGTCGAAGGTGTCGAAAACACCGAAGCTCGTGGGCCCGAGCCTGAACGAGTACCAGCTGACGGTCTGCGCTTCCTCCCGGGCCAGTTCCAAGGCGTTCCGCAGGAGTTCCTGGACTTGGGCAGCGTGTTCGGGCTTGGCCTCGATACGGGCGAGAAGGCCGGTCTGGGGCATGGAGGACTCCGTAGTGTCTCGGGAAACGATCGGTCACTGGGGGAGAGATACCTGGCGGCGCGCCACGATGCCCGCGACACGTCCTCTGCTGTCTTCGGTACCACCAGCTCTCCGCACGGCTCCTGGCCCGTCAGTTCACTCGGATGACACACGCCCCTGGACTGTCCGAGCACACTCGACCGCCGCCTTCGCCTTCCTGGTCGCGCCGACGGTGTGCACGTCGGCTGCCGCGCCGGCGACGACGAGTCGGACGCGGCCCGACGCAAGGGTCCGGCTTGTCCATCTGCTCGGTGAGCCGACGGTGAGCGTGTGGTGAGCGGTCCGATCGAAAGTGATGTCGTCGCCGGGTCCCAGCGGGGGGTGCGGCACGGACAGGGCAGAGGAGTACGGGCATGGGCGGGCAGCTGGCCGGCAAGAGCGCACTGGTGACCGGTGGATCGCGTGGTATCGGACGGGCCGTCGCCCTGCGTCTGGCCGCGGAGGGGGCGCTGGTGGCGGTGCACTACGGCGGGAACGAGGCGGCCGCCGGGGAGACGGTGGCACGGATCGTGGAGGCGGGCGGGCGTGCCTTCGGTGTGCGGGCCCGGTTCGGGGAGGCCGGAGCGGTGGACCGGGTGTTCGAGGGGCTGGCCCGCGGGCTGGCGGAACACGGTGCGAAGGGCCTGGACATCCTGGTCAACAACGCCGGTATCAGCTCGGGCAGCTCCATCGGGCAGGTCACCGAGGAGGAGTTCGCCATGCTGATGGCGGTCAACGTGAGTACGCCGTTCTTCGTGGTCCAGCGGGCGCTGCCGCTGCTGAACGACGGCGGGCGGGTCATCAACATGGGGTCGACGGCCAGCCGGTTCGCGGTCTCGACCCAGATCGGCTACACGGTCAGCAAGGCGGCGCTGGAGGCCATGGGGCCCTCGCTGGCCAACGAGCTGGGCCGGAGGGGCATCACGGTGAACACGGTCGCGCCGGGGGCCGTACGTACCGACCTGACCGCGGGTTACACCGCGGTCCCGGAGATCGTCGCGGGCCTGGAGGCGATCACCGCGCTGGGGCGGATCGGCGAGCCGGAGGACGTCGCAGATGTGGTGGGTTTCCTGGCGGGCCCGCAGGGGCGCTGGGTGACCGGCCAGACGATCGACGTGTCGGGCGGGACCTGGCTCGGCCCCATCGCCGCCGGCTGAACCGTCCTGGTTCTGTGCTCCGGCACCCACGCCTGGACCGACCCCCGCGGGACAGACGCCGGCCGGCGGCGCCCCGGCCTCGCGACCGGGGGGGCAGGGAGCCCAGCCCCCTCACCGGACCGAGGGCGTCACCGATCGGCGGGGGCGCCCGCGCCGTCGTCGACGCGTTGGAGCAGGTCGAGCAGCGTGGCGCGGTCGGCCGGGGACAGGTGCGAGTAGCAGGCGGCGAGGACTTCGTCGGCGATCCGGTGTCCTGCGCTCAGGACCGCTTCGCCGGACGGGGTGAGGTAGTGCTCGATGCGTCGGCCGCGGCCCGGCCTGCGGTCGATCAGGCCGAGGGCCGTCAGCCGGCCGGCGAGCGTGCCGAAGGCCTGCTCGCTCTGGAACGTCGCCGTGGCCAGGGCGCGGGCCGGCGCCCCGGGCGCTCGGCTGATCGCTCGGAGGGCGTCCCACTGGGCCAGTGTCGTACCGGCGGCGGCGAGGCGGCTGTCCAGCGCACGGTGCTGCCTGTACTGGGCTTGCTTCACCGCTCTTCCAAGGACCTGAAGTTCATCTGGCATGAGTCCATCCTACGCCATGACTAAGGTTGCTTATATAAACAAGCTTAGTTAGAGTTCTGGGCATGCCCTCAGACAAAACTGTCGCCCTGTACCCGGACCTGTCCCTCACCCAGACCGAAGCCGGAACCGGCAGGCCCTGCCTGGTCCTGCACGGCGGCGGGGGACCGGCCACCGTCGCCGGACTCGCCGCCCACCTGGCGCGGACCGCCCACACGATCACGCCGGTACACCCGGGATGGGACGGCACCCGGCGCCCCGGATGGCTGACCGGCATCGACGATCTCGCCCTCGCCTACCTGCACCACCTCCAAGACCGCGGACTGCGTGACGTCCTGGTCGTCGGCTCCTCGATCGGCGGCTGGACCGCGGCGGAGATGGCGGTACGGGACACCGGCGGCATCATCACAGGCCTCGTCCTGATCGACCCCGTCGGAGTCCACGTCGAGACCGAGCCGATCAGGGACTTCTTCGGGCTCGATGCCCTCGGCGTGGCCGAGTACGCCTGGCACGACTCGGCCCGCTTCTACCGTGACCCCGAAACGCTCTCCGCCGGGCAGCTCGCCCTTCAGCGCGACAACATGGCCACTCTGCGCGCCCTCGCGGGCGACCCCTACATGCACGACCCGAAGCTGCTCCGCCGTCTGCGGCGCGTCGACGTACCGGCTCTCCTGCTCTGGGGCGGGAGCGACCGCATCGTCACTCCCGCCTACGGCGCCGCGTACGCCGAAGCCTTCGGCAGCGGCCGGCTCCACGTCATCCCCGAGGCGGGCCACCTGCCACACCTGGAACGGCCGGAAGCGACCCTCGCCGCGATCGACGCCTACCTGCGCGAGACGATCGGCGACTGAGTCGGCGATGGCTCCTCGGCCTGGCCGCCGGCCTTGAACCGCCGTCCGCGACCGGCCGGAAGTCCGGAGCCCCGTCGGCAGCTGCGGGGACGGATAGAACCCGCGAGGGCGACGTCGAGATCAGGTGGCTTGTCCGAGTCGGCCGAGTACACCAAGCTGAGCCCCGAGCGCGAGGGATACCGGTGAGTCCGGATCGCGCACCGATGGGTTTCCCGCGCCGCGCTGGTCCAGGTGCCGGACACCCACGCACGGAAGGCTGAGCCATGCGGAAACTGATCTACGGCATGAACCTGACCCTGGACGGCTACATCGCCGCGGCCGGCGACGACATCGGCTGGAGCGGACCGCCGAGCGAGGAGCTCTTCCGGTGGTGGCTCGATCACGAGCAGGCGAGTGGCCTGTCCCTGTATGGGCGCAAGCTGTGGGAGGCGATGAGTTCCTACTGGCCGACCGGCGACCAGCAGCCGGGCGCCACCCCGGCGGAGATCGAGTTCGCGCGGAACTGGCGGGACACTCCGAAGGTGGTGTTCTCCTCGACGATCGACAAGGTCGCCTGGAACACCCGCCTGGTCACCGGTGACGCGATCGCCGAGATCACCCGGCTCAAGGCCGAGGACGGCGGACCGATGAACATCGGCGGTGCAACGCTCGCGGGGGCGGCCATGCGCGCCGGGCTGATCGACGAGTACGTGATCGCCGCCCATCCGGTCCTGGTGGGCAGTGGCACGCCGTTCTTCACCGCGCTGGACAGCCGGGTGAACCTGAACCTGGTGGAGACGCGGACGTTTCCCGGCGGCGTGGTCCTGACCAGGTACGAGACGAGGCGCTGAGCAGCAGCACCCACGCGCCGGCCTCACGGCGATGCCGCATACGGCATCGGTACGACACGGCCCGTGAGCTTCCGACATCAGCCAGTCCCGCCGGACTTCGCGGCGGCCGTCGACGCACCGGCCGCCGCGGCGAACCGACCTGCCGCACGCGGGTGCGGGCTACGCCTGCCGGAGTTCGAGCACCGGAATGGTGCGGATCCCGGCGGTCTGGCGTTCGTAGTCGGCAAAGCCGGGGTAGCGCCGCGCCTGCTCGGCGTAGACGCGGTCGCGTTCGGCGCCGGTCAGTTCGCGGACGGTCACGCGGTAGGCCGCGGTACCGCGTTCTACGGAGCCCTCACCGGCGGCCGTGAGGTTGCGGTACCAGTCCGGGTCGGTGGGTGCTCCCGCCTTGCTCGCGAAGACGTAGACGATGTCCGGCTCGGTGTCGTGCGGAAGGTACATCATCGGACTGACGCGCTCCTGCCCGGTCTTGCGGCCGCGGTGATGGACGAGGAGCAGCGGAGCACCCTCGAAGGCCCCGCCGACCTTGCCCTCGTTCGCCCGGAACTCCGCGATGACCTGCGCGTTCCAGTCGGCTGCTTCGCTCATGTCGCATCTCCTGTCGTTCACGATCCGGGTCGTGCGCCGGGCGAGGGAGAATCTTCCTCCGATCGGAGACCTCCTGCCAGGAGGCGGGCCGCCGCGATCCCGTCCACCAGCCGGGTGGACGGGTATCACCGAAAGGCGGCTCGCCGTACGGGGCCCGGTCTCAGTCGGCGGCGGAGGCCGGATCGTCGAGTTCGTGCAGACCCGCCGGGTCCTCGTCGGTCAGCAGCTCCCCGGCCGCCGTGACGAAGCGCTGGGCGTGGCCGCGGTGGACGCAGAGGAGTTGGTCGCGGGTGCCGGTCCGGTCCCGGTGCACGGCCAGCGCCGGACCGTACTTGCTGCTGTGACCCGGCATCGCGGTGTCCGTGCTCCATCCCGTGCCATCGAACGCGGACCACCACAGCTGCTGGCGGGCGGGGTCCCGGTGGACGCACATCAGCGTGCCGTCGAAGACGGCGAGGCCGATGTTGCTGCGGGTACGGTGGCCCGGCAGTGCGCCCTCGGACGTCCAGGCGGTGCCGCGCAGCCTGGCCCAGTGGATCGCCCCGTCCTTGGGGTTGCCGTACAGCAGGTGCAGGTCGCCGTCGTACACGGCGAGCGCCGGGGACCTCGTGGTGGCGCAGCCGGGGACGGGTTCGGGGGTCGTCCAGCCGAGGCCGTCCCGGCTGGTGGTGACCATGATCCGCTGGGCGGCGTCGGCGTAGGCGAGGTGGAGCGCGTCGTCGAAGACGGCCAGCGCCGGGCCGTAGACGCTCTCGGCGTCCGGGACCGGCCGGTCCGGCGTCCAGGTACCACCGTCGTAGGAGGTCAGTGCCATGCCCCAGTCGCCCGAGCCGCCGCGGTGCGCGCAGTACAGGCGGTCCTGGAACACGGCCAGGGCCGGGCTGCCCAGGGTGTGGTGGGCGGGGAACGGCTGGTCCTCGGACCAGCCGCCGTCCGCGCGGTGTGCGGTCCACCACAGGTCGGGGTCATCGCCCCGGCCCTGGTAGACGCAGTACAGGTCGTCGCGGAAGACGGCCAGGGCCGGTGTTTCGGAGGCGTAGCGCGCCGTGAACTGGACGTCGGCCCCCCAGCCTCCGCCCGGTTCGAACACGCTGAACCACAGGCCGGTCTCGCGCGGTGGCGCGTCGAGGGCCACGGGGGCGAGGAGGGTGGGCGCGGACCACGGCGAGACCAGCTCGCACCCGGCGCCCCGGGTGGCCGCCCCGATCCGTCCGGCCCGTCCGGCCAGCCCCGCGCCGACGGTTTCGGCGAGGGCCTCGGGCAGGGAGCCCGCGAGCACTTCCTCCACCAGGCGGGGGAAGCCGCCGTCGGACCCGGAGCGGTCGGGGCGTGCGAGGCGGTCGGCGGCGCGCTGGTCGAGGCGGAGGGCGAAGCCCCATTCCAGCAGGCGGACGGAGACGGCCGCCCCCGCCGCGGCGAGCTCCTCGCCCGCCCGTTCCGCGTTCTCCACGGCCTTGGCCGACGGAGCGTCCGTGCCGGACTCCGGTGCCCTGCCGCTCTGCCGCCCGGGGGCGGCGCCTTCGATCGCCATGCTGTCTCCTGCCTGCTGGGCCGCCGCCGGGCCGTGGGCCCGCGGGCGAGGGATGCGGAAGAGGTCGGGGTGGGTGTCCTTGCCGCCCTCAGGGAAGGTCGGACGCAACGGGGGGTACGAGCTGCCGCGCGTCGTGCGGCAGCGGGAGGATCGGGTCGCCCACGCGGATCGTCCCGCCGCGGACCACCTCGGCCCGCAGGCCGCCGCGGTGCAGCAGGCCGCGGATCAGGCCGGGGCGGACCAGTTGTTCGAGGCGGGCGCAGGGTTCGCTGAGTTTGAGACCGCGCAGGATCACCGTGCCGATCCGGAACTCCCTGTCCACGAGCGGGTTGAGCCGGATCCCGCGGCAGACGAGGTTGCGCCGGCATTCGGCGGGGGTGAGCGTGATGCCGTCTTCGCGGGCCAGGGCCTCCAGCACCTCGGCCTCGATGAGGGTGACGTCGCAGACCCCGGACGCCCGGCCGGCGCCCCGGCGCCGGGGCCTGGGTCCCTCGCCCGCCCAGTAGTTGCGGTCCCCCGCCAGCCCGCGGCCGGTCACCGCGCGGGCCCGTGCCACGCGGAAGGTGGGATCTCCGGTGCGCGCGGCGAGGTGCAGGGAGGCGACCCGGCCGGTTCCGTGGGGCGGCGCGGTCTGTGCCATGGGCGGTTCACTCCTTCAGGAAGTGATCCGTGAGGGACCGAAGGGTGCGGAACTGGTTCACGTCGATCTGGTCGAGCCGCAGTTCCCGGCCGATCAGGTCCTCCAGCATCAGGATGAACTCCATGAAGCCGAGGGAGTCGATCAGCCGGTTCTCGATCAGGTCGAGGTCCTCCGGTATCTCCTCGACGGTGGGGTTGTGTTCGCGCAGCCAGTCCACGACCGGCTTGATCGCGTCGTCCATGGTCACGTCACCTCTCCTGGATCCGGTGCAGCTGTCGGGAGCCCCTCGGGGGCCGGTGCGCGCGCTCGTACTCCAGGCGGACCCGGGCAACGGTGACGGCGGCCGGGTGCGGGGCGGTGACGCGGGTGCAGGACCGGCCGCAGTACATGGCCATCTCCTCGATGCGGCCGGTGGTGGCCTCGCTCGGAGCCGCCGCACTGTAGCGCGGTACCGGGTACGCCCGGCCGTCCACCCGGGTGGTGGCCAGGAAGGTGGCCGGGGCGCGCTCCGAGGTGCCGGTGAGGGGGTTGCGCAGGACGCGGTGCGGGCGGTTCGGCCAGCCGATGTCGAAGAGGGAGGTGATGAGGGTGTCGTCGGCCACGGCCTCGACCACCCGGCGTTTGAACTTCGGGTGCGCGGCGGATTCCGCGGCCGGGACGAACAGGGTTCCGGCCATGGCCCCGTCCGCGCCGCGCGCCACGGCCTCCGCGAGGTCCTTCCCGGTGGCGATCCCGCCCGCGACGGCCAGGACCGCCTGCGGGTGGCGGGCCCGGACGGCGGCCAGCAGGAGGTCCACGGGCAGTCGGCCGAGCAGGTGGCCGCCGGCTTCGGTGCCCTGGAGGACCAGGACCGCCGCGCCCCTGCCGAGGGCCGTGTCGGCGTCCGCGGGGGTGCCGACCTGGACCACCAGCGGGTGTCCGGCTGCCCGCACGGCCCGGGCCGCGTCGGTGTCGGGCAGCCCGAAGGAGGTCACGAAGCAGCCCCGGGGCAGTTCGGGCAGGACGGCCCGGAGCTGGTCCAGGCAGCCGGCCGGCCCGGTGACCTCGGGAACCACGTTCACCCCGAACGGGCGGCCGGTGGCGGCCGCCACCTCCCGGACCAGCCGGGCGGCCCGCCCGGGCGCTTCCCTGTACAGCGCGAGGGTCCCGCCCGCTCCGGCCCGGGACACCTCGGCGCACAGTCCGGGTCCGGCGACGGCGCCCATTCCGGCCTGGAGCAGCGGCAGTTCGAGCCCGAGCCGGGCGGCCAGCCGGGTCACGAGCGTTCCCCTGCCCGCAGCACCGCGCGGTGCGCGGCGGCCAGGTCGCCTTCGAAGAGGTCGCCCAGGACGTGCACCCAGCGTTCCAGGCCGAAGGCGACGCAGCCGGTGAACGCCGGCCGGCCCGCGTGGCCGATGGCGCGCCGCTCGCCGAAGAAGTTGCGGTGGTTGTTGGTGGAGGCGACGGCGGTGCCGTCGGTGTGCAGGTACTCCTCCTTGACCGGGGCGAGCACCTGCATGACGGAGCGGGTGCCGTCCTTCTCGAAGAACGGGTCGGTGGCCGGCTGCCGGTCCAGGGTGAGGCCGAGGGCCGTGCCGAAGGCGAGGATCCGCTCCCGGTGCCGGTCCAGGTGGGTCCGTACGGCCTCGGCGGAGCCGACGCACACGATCTCCCGCATGGTGAACCCCCAGAGCCTGCGCAGCCCGTCGTGATGGTCCTCGTTGCGGAAGCACTGCGCGGCGGTGGTGATCAGTACGGGGGTGTCGGCGCTGGTGCCGGTCAGGTGCAGGAAGCAGCCGTAGCAGGCCGCGGAGGGCAGCATGTGGGTGGCGTCGGCCAGCTCGGCCGCGGGCAGTGCGCCGGCCCCGGACGGAGCCCCGGCGAGGCCGGCCAGCCGGTCGGGGCGGATCCGGGTGACCGGGCTGCCCAGGTGCGGGAAGTTGCGGAAGTAGTCGAGGGACCGCAGGTCTTCGGTCCGCAGCAGCGGCGGGTAGCTCTGCTGGCGGGCCCCGGCCTCGGTGGCCCAGCGGGTGAACACCGTGTCGAGTGCGTTCCTCAGCAGGACGGCGGGCTCGTCGAAGGTGGCCAGTCCGTCCCGGACCGACCAGGTGGTCCCGGTCGCCGTGGGGTCAGTGACGGGCATCGAACACCCCGATCCGGTGGAGGAAGTCGGTGGTCTTGCGCAGGACCTTGGCGTGGGCCGCCTGCCGGGCCGGGTGGGCGAGCAGCCGTCCGCGCAGCGCGAATCCGTTCGCGAGGCCCGCGTCCCGGTAGACGGCCGGGTTGTAGAAGGACTCCATGCTGGTGGTGATGTAGCGGCCGAGATAGCTGCGCAGTTCGAGCCGGGCCGTCTCGTCCAGGCCGCCGTCGAGGAGCCGCTGCCACAGCAGTTGCACCAGGCGGCAGCCGAAGGCGATGTGCCGGGACTCGTCCTGGTGGTGCAGCCGGTTGATGTGCCGGATGGTCGCGTGCAGGCGGCGGTCGGCTGCCAGCTGGACGTTGTAGTGGTCGACGATCTGCTCGAAGATCAGGATCCGGGCGAACACGAGGAAGTTCTCGACGTCCGGGTCGCGCGGGGCCTCCGGAAGTCTGACCGACTTGTCGGGGTAGATCTTGTCGGCGTACTTGAGGCAGAAGGTGGCGAAGAACCACATGTGGTCGTTCTCCTCGCCGATGAAGTGGTGGAAGAACTCGGAGGGGAGCTCGAAGCCGGGTGTGTGGACGCGCCGGGTGACCTCGATGAGCAGTTCGCGGATTCCGTGCACGTTGAGGCTGTAGAAGTTGACGCTCTCCCACCGGCCCAGTGCCCGGAGCTGGGCCGGGCTCAGTTCGTCGAACAGCTCGGTCCCGTGGACGGAGAGCAGTTCGGGGGACATCCAGAGCCCGTCGGTGGGGATGGCGGGCGGCCAGTCGAAGGTGGTGAACGGGTTGTAGTAGTCCGCGGTGGCCTTGTCGGAGAGCCGGTCGAGCAGGACCCTGAACTCGGTGTCGTCCGCCGTGGCGGTGCCGGCCGCCGCGGCGGGCGGGGTGTTCCGGGGATGCATGTGCGTCACTCCTTCCAGCGGACGGCCGACAGCAGGGCCCGGTGGAGTTCGGGGGTGGACGCGGCCACGCAGGACCGCTGGTTGTCGATGCTCAGGTCGGTCAGTACGGTCTCGCCGAGGGGCTGTCCGTAGCCGTCGGTGATGACCGCTCCGGCCCGCTCGGCGAGGAAGACGGCCGCCGCGATGTCGTACGGGAACAGGTGCAGGACCCGGCCGTTGCCGACGCGCTCGAACTCGGGCAGCAGCGCCGGATCGTCGCGCAGCAGCCGGTTGCCGATGTCCACGTACGCGTCGAGCTGGCCGGTGAGCAGCCGGGAGATGGACCAGGTGGCGCTGTTGAAGACGAAGACCCCGCCGGTGTTGGCCGAGCGGTCGACGAGGTGGCCGTAGGCCTCGGTCATCAGGCGGGCCGGGTGGCCGTTGAACTCCAGGGACCAGAACATCCGCGCGGGGTCGGTGGTGCGGGTCAGTGCCGGGACGGGGTGGTCGTAGCCGTGCGCCGTGATGCCGGGCGTCGCCAGGTCCCCGTAGAGGTAGGCGCCCGTGCGCAGTTCCATGAGCAGCGCGTGCTCGACGTCGGCGATGCGCGGGCGCTGTGACATACGGGCGACGGCGACCGAGACGGTGGCCGACTCCAGGCCGGCGACGGCGGGCCGGGTGCCGTCGATGGGGTCGACGACCAGCAGGTGGGAGGGGTCCGTGCCGTGGTACTGCAGGCCGCGGTCCTCGGAGTAGACGGCGACGGGCAGGTCGTGACCGACGACGTACTTCCAGACGGCGGCCTCCGCGACCTCGTCGAGGCCGAACTGGGCGTCCCCGCCCGGCGAATGGCCCCGGACGAGGCGACTGCCGGCCCGGTGCCGGGCGGCCAGCACGGCCTCGCGGACGGCACCGGCGAGACCGGTCGCGTACCGCCGCCAGGCCGCGGCCCCCGGCGGGCGGCCGTGTGCGGTGCCCGTCATACGGCGGCCTCCGCGGCGAACAGGGCTTCGAGCCGGTCGCAGAGCAGATCGGCCTCGGCGCGGGTGAGGATCAGCGGCGGGCGGATCTTGATCACGTTCCCCCGTCCGTAACGTGAGGTGCGCAGGATCAGGCCGTGGTCCATGCCGCGCCGGGCGAGGGCCTGGGCGCGTTCGCTGTGCGGGCGGCCCGCGTCGTCGCCGATCTCGATCCCGATCATCAGGCCGAGGCCCCGTACGTCCACGACGGCGGGGTGCGCGGCGGCCAGTGCGCGCAGCCGTTCCATGATGTGGGCGCCGACCTCCCGGACGTTCTCCAGGAAGCCGGGGCGGCCTATCACGTCGAGGGTGGTGGCCGCGGCGGCGGCGGCGAGTACGTTGCCGCCGTAGGTGAAGGAGTGGTGGTCGCTGCTGAGCCCGGACATCCGCTCGTCGGCGACGATGGCCGCGATCTGGGCGCCGGAGCCGCCGAGTCCCTTCGCGGTGGTCAGGATGTCGGGCCGGACCCCGTAGTGCTCGGCGGCGAACATCCGGCCGACCCGGCCGATGCCGGTCTGGATCTCGTCGAAGACGAGAGCGATGCCCCGTTCGTCGCACAGGGCGCGGAGCGCGGGCAGGTAGCCGTCGGGGGGCACGATGTTGCCGCCGCTGCCGGAGACCGGTTCGACGACCACGCAGGCGACGCTGCCGGAACTGGCGTGGTCGAGGAAGTCGTTGATGCGCTCGACGCAGAGCATGCCGCAGCTGTCGGGGCCCGCCTGGCGGTAGAAGCACCGCAGGCAGTAGGGGTCGGGGACCTGGAGCACGCCGGGCATCAGGTGCGGGAACGGGGCCTTGCGGAAGGACTCGCCCGACATGGTCGTCGTCATCATGGTCTGGCCGTGGTGGCTGCGGAACAGGGTGATGACGTCGCGGCGGCCCGTGGCGAGCTGCGCCATCTTGACCGCGCCCTCGTTGGCGGTGGAGCCGCCCGACACCTTGAGGTGCACCTTGGTCAGGTTCGGCGGGGTGACCTCGACCAGCCGCCGGACCAGCTCGTTGACGGGGGCGGTCTGGAAGGCGGAGGTGGTGTGCACCAGCCGCTCGACCTGGTCGCGCATGGCCTTGACCACTTCGGGGTGCCCGTAGCCGAGGCTCAGGTTGAAGGTGCCGGACGCGCAGTCCAGGTACTCGTTGCCGTCGGTGTCGTACAGGTGGACGCCTTCGCCGTGGTCCATCTCGTATGCGCTGACCGGGTAGTACAGGTGGTTCTGCGCGTAGCTCAGGGCATCGGCGCGGACGTCGCTCTGCGCATCGCATCGGGCGCGCATGAGATCGGCCATGTTTCTCCTGTCGACTTCCGTCCCGCGGACACGGCGGACGGCGGATATCGAAATCTCCGGGCATCGGACTAGAGGGTTCCCTGCGGGATTTTGTGGCCTGATTTCACAGCTCCAGGACGAAGGTGAACGCGGCGTCCCAGCCGTCGGGCGTCTCCCGCACATCCATCAGACATTCTGGCCGGAAATACTTGTCGAGGTGGTTTCGGCGTTCCCCGGGGAAATACAGCATCGTGGTCAGTACGGCTCCGCCGGGAGGCTGTACCTTCACGTGCACGTGCCGCGTCCGCCCCGGGTACACGGCGGGCAGCACCGTCTCCAGACGCCACCGCCCCTCGGCGTCGGCGAACTGGTGGCCGCGCAGCCGAAAACCGTCGTCGTCGTAGACCCCGGCGTCTCCGACCTGCCAGAAGTCGAGCAGGGTGCCGCCGATCGGCTTGCCCTCGGGGGTGCGCACGGTGCCGTGCAGCAGCATCGGAACGCCTCCCGCCACATCGCCCCGGAAGCTGGTCCTGCAGGGGGTGTCGGGCTTGTAGTACGGCCCTTCGCGCAGGGCGGGCGTGGGCGGCGTCCCGTTGCAGCGAACGGTCGGCGTGAGCGTCTTCAGGACATTTTCCGGACTTCCGTTCTCCACGGCGGAATTCTCCCTTGGTCAAGGATCTTCGCTTCCGTCGAGGCACCCTAACCGGCATTCCCGATGTTGAGAAGAAGGCCCCGTGCCACCTCTTCGCCATTTGTTGGACGCCTATTGCCGGGGCTTCCGTGATCCGCGCGAACAGCAGTTGTCTCCTGGGAATAGAGCGGCGCGCGGGGCGAATGGGACAGGGAGCGATCGGTGGCAGGCGCTCGTCCGCGTGCTCGGCCGCGCGCTCGTCCGGCCGTATTCAGTTCCGGTCGGCTGCGGACCGGCGCAGCACGGCGCGGGCGCGGGCGAAGTAGGCCGGGTCGGGTGGCGCGGTGAGGATGTCGGCGAGCGCGAAGAGGTCCAGTGTCCGGCTGAGCCGCAGCCAGTCCACCGGCAGTCGGCCGTTCCCGCCGCGGAAGCCCTCGACGAAGCCCGCGGTGAAGGCCGGCGGGTACTCGTGGGCGAAGCGCAGCATGTTCCCGACGTCGAAGAGCGGGGAGCCGCTGAAGGCGAGCTCCCAGTCGAGCACGGCGGCCACCGCCCACTGCCCGTGACGCCGTTGGACCAGGACGTTCTTCGGGTTGAAGTCACAGTGCACCAGGCTGCGTTCACCCGCCACGGCGGCGAGTGCCCGGGGCCCCCGGCGGGCCAGGGCGCGCAGTGCGGCCGCGTCCGTCCGGCTCAGCGGCCCGTCCGCGGGCGAGGTCGCCAGACAGCGTTCGACGAAACCGGGCAGGTCGCCCAGCGGGGCCGCGCCGTCCGGGGCCGGGACCAGCGAAGAGTCGCCGAAGGTGCCCGGGCGGGGCAGCCGGACCCGGCCGATCCGTGCCAGCACCGCGCCGACGGCCCGGCCCAGGGCCCGCGCCTCGCCGCTCACCGGGCCGTCCGCGAGCACCTGGCTGAGCGGGGTTCCGTCCACGAACCGGTAGAGCAGGGTGGGGCGCCCGGTGACCCGGCCGTGCGGATCGGCCGCGACCACCGCGGTCACCGGGACGGTACCGGCCGCCGCCCGGCCGAGGACGGCGACCTCCACCGCACAGGTGTTGCGCGGGACCCGGCTGCCGCTGGGCCGGTAGCGGCGCAGCACGTAGCGCTCCGCGCCCGGCGCGTCGGCGGGCTGGGCCGTGAGCAGGGCCATGTCGTTGGTGAACCCGCCGGGCAGCGGGTCCACCTCGTGCAGCCGGGCGCCGGGCAGGGCGTGCCGGGTCAGCCAGGCGCGGGTGGCGGGGTCGAGGAGGCCCACCGGATCGGGGCGCGTCACAACGGCCAGCCTGCCCGGCCCGGTACCGTCCTCATGCCTGCGTTCCCCCCGATGGTCCAGGGCCGGACGACGGCCGCTGCCGCGCGGCGGCGGCCGCCCCGGCCGCCAGGACCAGTCCGCCCGCCGCTCCGGCGAGGCGGCCGAGCAGGGCCGGGACCACGAACTCCTCGGCCGCGTGCTCGGGCAGCCCGGGGTATCCGGCCAGCGCCGTGGCCAGCTCGGCGCGGAGCAGCGGGAACAGCCCGGGGAGCTCCGCGACGCCGCCTCCGATCACGATCCGCTGGGGCGCGGTCGTGTAGACGATGTTGCGCAGCCCCGCGGCGAGGTAGGCGGCCTCCAGCCGCAGCGCCTCGCGCAGGGTTTCGCCGGTCAGCTCTTCGGCCGGCGTCCCCCAGCGGGCGCCCATCGCCTCGCCGCCCGCCAGCCCCTCCCAGCAGTCGCCGTGGAAGGGGCAGGAGCCGGGGAAGGCGTCGCCCGCGATCCGGGGCACCGCGAGGTGGCCCATCTCGGTGTGGACCAGGCCGCTGACCACCCTGCCGCCGATCACCGCGCCGCCGCCGATGCCGGTGCCGACGGTGAGGTAGACGTAGGTGTCCAGGCCGCGCGCCGCGCCCCAGCGGCCTTCGCCGAGGGCCGCGCCGTTGACGTCGGTGTCGATGCCCACCGGCACGCCGAGCGCGGCGGCTACCGGACCGGCTACGTCCACCCCGGACCAGCCGGGTTTGGGGGTGGCGGCGAGGTGGCCGAAACTGGCGTGGTCCGGGCGCAGTTCGAGGGGCCCGAAGGAGGCGATGCCGATCGCGTCCAGCGGGCCGGTCGCGGCGGCGGTCTCCTGGAAGAAGGCGATGGCCCGGGCCAGGGTGGGACCCGGTGCGCCGGTCGGGAACCGGATCTCGGCCTCGATCCGGTCGGGGGCCGAGCCGACCAGGCAGACGAACTTGGTCCCGCCGGACTCGATCGCCCCGAGCCGCGGCGCGTTCACGCGTCCACCGGCCAGCCGTCGGCGCCGACCGGGCCGGGGTGCGAGCGGATGACGACCTTGAGCGCGGCGTAGCCCGGTGGCCGTCCGGTGCCGTCGTACCCGTCGTCCTGGGTGAGACCGCCGAGCGCGGCGAAGGCCTCCGCGTGACGGCCGAGCGGGAACTCGTGCGTCACCAGCCGCTCCAGGACCGGTACGGTCCCGGCGCCGGCACCGGGTCGTCGCGGGCCGCCCAGCTCGGCGGCCAGGTCCACGGCGACCGGGAAGATGTCGGCCCGGTAGTCCCCGGCGCCGATCAGCCGGATCCCCCGGTTGGTGAGCCGGAGCGGGTGCAGCGGCACGGTGTAGGTGTCGTCGAAGCCCATGACCACGACGCGGCCGCCGTCGTCGACCAGCCGTAGCGCCGCGTCGAGGCCGGTGCCGGTGGTGTCGAAGACGACGGAGGGCCGCTCGCCGCCCGAGGCCTTCACCACGGCTTCGGCCGGGTCCGTACCGGCCACGTCCACCACGTGCGTGAACTGTTCGCGGGCCTGCTCCAGCCGGTAGCCGTCCGGTTCGGCGACGGTGACCCGGCGCGCCCGGCGGGCGGCGACGAGTGCGGTCAGCATCCCGATCGGGCCCGCGCCCAGCACCACCACGGTGTCGTCGAAGGTGACGGAGGCGGACTCGACGTTGTTCAGGACGCAGGCGAGCGGCTCGATCAGGACCGCGCTGCGGAAGGGCAGCCCGGCGGGGATCCGTTCGACGAAACGCTCCGGCAGGGTCACGGCCTCCGCGTACGTACCGTCCCGGTCGACGCCGACCTCCGTCCCGGCCTTGTGACGGCAGAAGTTGGTCGCACCCCGACGGCACGGAACGCACCACCCGCAGTACAGCGTGGGGTTGACCACCACCCGGTCCCCGACCCCGACCGACCGCACCTGCGGCCCGGTCTCCCGCACCACACCCACCGACTCGTGCCCGAGCACCACGCCCGGCCGGGCCGGGAACCGCCCGAGCAGGATCTTGCGGTCCGTCCCGCAGACCCCCGTACCGGTGACCTCGA
The DNA here is from genome assembly GCF_002803845.1 of Streptomyces lavendulae subsp. lavendulae. Lineage (GTDB taxonomy): Bacteria > Actinomycetota > Actinomycetes > Streptomycetales > Streptomycetaceae > Streptomyces > Streptomyces lavendulae. The sequence continues at coordinate 7,621,491 of NZ_CP024985.1, forward strand.
CCACGACGTCGTCACCGTTCACGAGTCGGGCGGCGGGCCGGTCCTGCAGTTCGGCGGAGCCGGGACCCAGATACACGAGAGCGCGCACGAAACCTCCCCATCGGTGTTCGGGAGGGCGACGCTAGCGCAGCCGGACGCGGCCGGACACGACGCGTCTGAGCCACTCCGCGTCCGCGGCCGGCGGGCCCGGGCCCGCCGGCTTCCGAGCCGGCCGGAATGTCGGCTGGTCACGGCCGCATGCACGCTCCGCCCGGAGCCAGGAACCCGGCCGTCTCGATTTGTCTCTTCCGAGCCTCTCCCGGCTGTCCCGCACGTGCCCGGCGTCGACGTCGATCCTGGCGCCGACCGGCATCCGGAAGCGCTACCGGGCCGGTGGCAGCAGGTGCCGCGTGAACCAGTCCCGGGCAAGGGCGGCCGCTTCGTCCAGTGTTCCCGGTTCCTCGAAGAGGTGCGTGGCGCCGGGGACGATGTCCAGGCGGTTCTCGCAGCGCAGTTCCCGCCGGGCCTGCTGGTTGAGGCCGAGCACCGTCGTGTCGAGGGCGCCGACGATGAGGAGCGTGGGGGCCCGCACGTCGGCGAGCCGTGGCCCGGCGAGGTCGGGGCGGCCGCCGCGGGAGACCAGGGCGCCGATGTCCGCGTCGGCGGAACCGGCCGCCCACAACGCCGCCGCGGCGCCGGTGCTCGCCCCGAAATAGCCGATCGGGACGGACCGGAGGTGCCGCAGCCAGCGGGTGGCGTCCGCCAGCCTCCGGCCGAGGGTTTCGATGTCGAAGACGTTCGCGCGCTCGGTTTCCTCCGCCGGTGTGAGCAGGTCGAACAGCAGGGTGCCCAGGCCCGCCAGGTTCAGGGCCGCCGCCACCGACCGGTTGCGCGGGCTGAGGCGGCTGCTGCCGGAGCCGTGGGCGAACATGACGACCGCACCCGAGCCCTCCGGCAGTGTGAGGTCTCCGGCCAGCCCGACGCCGCCCGCGTCCACCACCACCTCGCAGGCCCGGGCGGCGCGGTCGGCGGCCCGTGCGAGCAGGGCGAGGACCTCTTCGTCGGGGGTCTGGGTGAAGTCCCGGTACCACTCGCCGACGGCGCGGAAGGCGCGCGGTGCGGACAGGCAGACCACTTCGTCGGCCGGGCCGCGCAGACGGGCAACGGCGTCCGGCGGCGCCACCGGGACGGCCAGCACCACGCGGGCCGCACCCTGCGCCCGTACGACCTCGCATGCGGCCGCGGCCGTGGCGCCGGTCGCGATCCCGTCGTCCACCACGATCACCGACCGTCCGTCGAGCGGTACGCGCGGCCGGTCACCGCGGAACCGCCGCGCCTGAACGGCCAGCGCTGCCGTCTCGGCGCGCTCGACCGCCGCGAGATCCTCCCGGCTGACCCGGCCGATACGGACGATGTCCTCGCTGATGACCCGCACGCCGCCCTCGCCGATGGCGCCGAACCCCAGTTCACGGTGGGAGGGGACCCCGAGCTTGCGCACGACGATCACGTCGAGCGGGGCACCCAGGGCCCGCGCCACCTGGAAGGCCACCGGGACTCCGCCCCGGGGCAGTCCCAGGACGACGGGATCCTCCCTCGCCAGGTGACGGAGTGCTCCGGCGAGCTGCCGGCCCGCGTCCGTGCGATCGGTGAACATCATGGTGGTCCCTTCCCGCGCCACCGGAGCGCCTCGGGCTCAGCCGAGACCGGGAGCTCCCCACACCGGGAACCAGCGGCCGAGGTCCGCCTCTATCGGCAGGTCGTCCGCGAGCAGCGCCCTGATCTGCAGTTCCGTGGCGTTGTCGCGTTTCCCGGTCTGTCCGGGCAGGGGCGCGAACGGGTAGAAGGTGCCGCGCTTGTACAGGTAGACCAGGGCCAGAGCACGCCCCGCCGTCGCCTCGTGGAAACCCATCAGGGAACAGAGCAGCTGCGGACCGAAGCCGGCGTCCTGGAGGAGGGCGTTGACGGCGTGCAGGTCGTTGACCAAGGAGGCGGTGTCGTCGGCAGGGCGCCGGGCGAGGAGCCAGGTGTAGCCGTACGCGTCCTGGCTGAATTCGACCGGTCGGCCCCCGCTGCCGGTATCGGCGTCGAGCAGCTCCCGCACGTCCTCCTGGAGCCGGGCGAAGGCACCGCCCTCGACGCTGGCGAAGCACACCGAGCCGACGCCGGTGGGAGCGAACCCGGCACCCGCCTGAAGGGTGATCGCGGCGGAGGGCAGGCCGAAGAGCCGGTCGAGGTCGGGAAGCACCGGCTTGCTGCGGCCGAGGATGGTGTCGAGGAGTCCCACGGCAGAAACCTCCGTTCACGGTGACGCGCCAGGCCGCTCAGGGACGGCCGAGCTGCGCCGCGATCGTGCCCAGCCGGTCCAGCCGCTCCTCCAGCGTGGGGTGGGAGGAGAGCAGCCTGCCCAGGCTCTCCCTCGACGAGAACGCGGGCGCGAACCAGAACGCGTTGAACGGCTCCGCCGTGCGCAGGTCCCGGCTCGGGATCCTCGCCATCTCACCGGTCACCTTGGTGAGCGCGGAGGCGAGCGCCGACGGCCGGCCGGTCAGCAGCGCGGCCGCGCGGTCGGCGGACAGCTCGCGGTAGCGGGACAACAGCCGCGTCAACAGAAAACTGATCATGTAGACGATGGCGCTGACCAGGGGAATCAAGAGCGCCACGATGGCGGCGTTGCCATCGCGGCTGTTGCGCCCGAGTCCGCTGTAGACCGCGATGCGGGTCATGATGCCCGCGAGGACACCGAGGAACGACGCGACGGTCATCACCGCGACGTCGCGGTGGGCTACGTGCGACAGCTCGTGCGCGAGGACACCCTCCAGCTCCTGCGGCTCCAGGCGGCGCAGCAGCCCCGTGGTGACGCAGACCAGTGCCGTGCGCTCGCTGCGGCCGACGGCGAAGGCGTTCGGCACGTCGATGTCGGCGATCGCCACCCGCGGCTTGGGCATGTCGGCGAGGGCGCAGATACGGTCCACGGCACCGTGCAGCTCGGGCGCCTGCTCGGGGGTGACCTCGCGGGCACCCATGCTGGAGGCCGCGATCCGGTCGCTGAACCAGAACTGGGCGACGAACAGACCGCCCGCGATCACCAGAACGGTGGGCCACGAGCCCCGGAGAAGGACCAGCAGGGCGCCCACGAACACGACGTAGAGCAGCCCGATGAGGAACATGGTCGTCACCATGCGGGTGGTGAGTCCCTTGTCCGGGACGTAGCGCGAACGAGACAGGCTCCCAGGCATCCGACCGCCCTCCAGCCGGAGCGCGTACGCCGCGCTCCTCACTCTCGATTGTGCTGCAACTTCCTTCCCGCCGTGCGGACACTCCGGGCCTGGCCCGTCCCGGCCCGCGGGGGCACCCTGGAAGCATGGTCCGAGCCAACGACCAGGTCGAGGCGATGCTCCAGGAGTACGCCGACCTCATCGCCCTCCGGGGAGGGGACGCGTTCAAGGCGCGCGCCTACGAGAAGGCCGCCCGCGCCGTCGGAGGCTACCCGGACGACGTCTCGGCACTCGATGCCCAGGGCCTGCGCGACATCCCCCACGTCGGCAGGTCGGTCGCCGACAAGGTCCTGGAGTACTTGCGGACCGGCCGCATGTCCGTGGTCGACGAAGCCAGGGCGTCCGTTCCGGCCGGAGTGCGCGAGCTGATCGCCGTTCCGGGACTGGGCCCCCGCAAGGCCATGGTCCTCTACGAGGAACTGGGCATCACCTCCGTCGACCAGCTGCAGGACGCCATCCGCCAGGAACGGCTGCGTGATCTGAAGGGCTTCGGCGAGCGGACCGAGCAAAGCATTCTGCACGGCATCTCCGTACTCCGGAAGGCCGGCGAGGGCCGGATCCTCGTCAGCGCGGCCATGGACGTCGCCGAGCAGCTCGTCGCCGAGATGTCGGCCATCCCCGGCTGTGTCCGGTGCACGTACGCGGGGTCCCTGCGCCGGATGAAGGAGACCATCGGCGATGTCGACATCCTGGTGGCCGCCCACCGGCCGGCCCCGTTCATGGAGGCTCTCGTCGCCCTTCCCGGCACGGCCGAGGTCATCGCACGCGGGGAGAAGAAGACCTCCGTACGGACCGCCACGGGACTCCAGGTGGATCTACGGGTCCTCCCGCCGGCCTCCTGGGGAGCGGGCCTGCAGTACTTCACCGGCTCCAAGGCCCACAACATCCGCACCCGTGCACTCGCGGTACGCCAAGGACTCAAGCTCTCCGAGTACGGGCTCTTCGACGCCGAGAGCGGCCGGAGCATCGCCTCCGGGACCGAGGAGGCGATCTACACGAGGCTCGGACTGCCCTGGATCCCGCCGACGCTGCGCGAGGACCGCGGCGAGATCGCGGCGGGGCTGCGCGGCGAACTCCCCGACCTCGTGACGGAGCGGGACATCCGCGGCGACCTCCACACCCACACCGACCTCACGGACGGGCTGGCCCCGCTGGAGGACATGACCGCCGCCGCTGCCGCCCGCGGCTACGCGTACTACGCGGTCACCGACCACGCCCCGAACCTGTCCATGCAGCGCATGACCAGCGAGAAGATCCTCGCCCAGCGCGAGCGGCTGCGCGAACTGGACGGCGGGCACCACACGATGCGCCTGCTGCACGGCACGGAACTCAACATAGGCCCGGACGGCGACCTCGACTGGCCCGACGAGTTCCTCGCGGAGTTCGACCTCTGCGTGGCCTCGGTCCACTCCCACTTCAACCAGAACAGACGGGAGCTCACCGGCCGCCTCATACGCGCCTGCGAGAACCCGCACGTCTCCGTCATCGGCCACCCCACGACCCGCCTGATCGGCAGACGCCCGCCCATCGACGCCGATCTCGACGCGGTGTTCGAGGCCTGTGCGCGCACCGGCACGGCGCTGGAGATCAACGCGCATCCCGAGCGGCTCGATCTGTGCGACGAGGACGTCCTGCGCGCGAAACGGCACGGCGTGAAGTTCGCGGTGAACTCGGACGCGCACGCCACGACACATCTGGCGTACATGCGCTACGGGGTGGCGACGGCGCAGCGCGGCTGGCTGACGACGGACGACGTCATCAACACCTGGCCGCTGGCGAGGCTGCGCCGCTTCCTGGGCCGGTGAGCCTCCCGGCCGCCCCGGCGGGAGCGGGTCACCGCAGACCCGAGACCCTGAAGACCGTGAGGGCCGTCTCGCGGTCGATGCGCTCCGCCAGCTGCCGCAGGGCGGTCGCCCCGCGCAGCAGGGTGCCGCGCCGGACCGACGTACGGGTGTCCGTGTCCAGGCGGCGCCACATCGCCGGATTGCGGACCAGGACGGCCGGGTCGATCTCCACCCGGCCTCCCCGCGCGTCACGGAGGACCAGCCGCTGGGCCACCCCGTCCGACCAGCGGACCGAGACGAGCGAGTCGGTACGCACGGTGTCCGCCAGCAGCAGTCCGCGGGCGGTCAGCAGACCGGGACCCACGGAGACCCGAGGCGGGTGCAGGATGACGAAGAGAAGGCAGGCCAGGCCGGTCCAGAGGATGCCGCGAATCACGTCGAGGGTTCCGAAGCCCGCGTCCATGGCGAACAGGGCCGTGAGGAGGAGGAACGCGACTCCGAGCGCCGAGCGCCTCTCGGCGGCCCAGTGGGTGTCGTGTACGAAGGGTTCCGAAGGCGCCGCTTCGGTGCCGGGTGCGCCGGTCGCGGCCTGAGTGAAACGTCGTCCCATGGGAGCGACGTTAGGGCGGGCAGAGGCCCTGGAGCCGGACCCTGACACCCCGCTGATGGGATGCCTACGCCATCTTTACCGCGATGCGCCGATCGGATCGCTCAGCCGTGCAGACGGGGCTGTTGGGAGCCCATGAGCGCGAGCCAGACCGGCGGTTCGGCGATGCCGGTGGCGGGCATGCCGTGCGCCGACTGGAAGGCGCGCAGGACGTCCTCGGTGTCGGTGGTGAAGGAGCCCGTCACCGCGGTGGGGTGCCCGGCGTTGGTGAGCAGCGCCTGCAACGCGGTCACGGCATCGCCCCGGTCGCCCGCCCGTACGGTGACGACGAGCCGGGGCCAGGTCCGGGGCCCGACCCGGCCGTCCGCGTCCAGCCCGCGTTCGCTCTGGAAGCCCTGCACCGCGGTCACGGTCGCCGCGTCGACCGTACCGGTGACCTCCACGCGGTGGCCGTGCGCGTTGAGCAGGTGCTGCACGGTCCGCGCCTCCCACAGCACGTCCCCGAGCCGGACCACCGGCCAGGACGGGCCGGGGGACGGTTGCGCGGCAGGGGCGGACGCGGAGGAGATCGGGGACGGCCCGGGCGGAAGGGGGCGCAACCAGGCGCCGACCCACACGGCCGCCGCCAGCAGCACCAGATGTCCCAGCACCCGCACCGCTGCGGGAACCCCCACCCGACGGCGCACGGGAGCGCTGTCCCCGCCGGCCACCGCCTCCCCGACGGCTCCGCGCGCCCGGGGAACGCGCCGCGCCGCGTGGACGGCCTCGGCCAGCGCGAGGGCCTCCTCCAGGCGGGCGGGATCCGCCCGCAGCTCGGTGTGCAGCACCCGGACGACCCGGGGCGGCGCCGCCATGGGGCGCCCGGGGTTGAGGTAGCGGGACATCGTCGCCTGGTCGACCCCCGCCCGCCGCGCCAGCGCCTTCTGCGTGGGACGCGTTCCCGGGTACGCCTCCCACCACCCCCGCAGCAGGGAGGTCAGCGCGACGGCCGGGTCCGGGATCCGCGCGCCCGTGACCGCCCGATGGTCACTGTCCACGGCGCATCCCCCTGCATGGCGCATTGCAGCTGGTCACAGCCGTGCATGCATGCGTGCATGTACGCATGGTCACGGCACAACCCCAGATGGTAGCGGCATCCTGGGTGCGCACGGCACGGTGAGGAGGCGGAAGACGGCACCGCGCCCGACCCGCACCCCCACCCCACCCCCGGGCCCGCCCGATTCCTGCGGGACCGGGACACCGAGAGGAAACGAACCCATGACCACACTGCCCCGCCGCGCCTGCGTCATCGCCCTCGCCACGGCGGTTCCCCTGCTGATGGCCTCCGGCATCGCCCAGGGCGCCCCGGCCACGTACACCCACGAGGCCGCGGCCAGGGAGTTCCGCGCGGCCGGCGTCTCCTGGACGTCCAGCAAGAACTGCTCCAACCGGCGGGACAGCGGCTGTACGTCCTTCACCGGCATCAACCGGGCGACCGTCTCGGGCGCCATCGCCTTCAAGAGGGCCAGCCGCTGCACGGTGATCATCACCGGCGGTACCGAGGAGGGCCACAGCGAGCGCGGGAAGCACACCCACCGCAACGGCTACAAGGTCGACATGGCCCTGGTGAAGAAGCACAAGAACGACGTGCCGTGCCTGGACACGTACATCACCGGCCACTACGCGAAGGCCGGAACCCGCGGCGACGGTGCCGCTCTGTACAAGTCGCCCGACGGCAACGTCTACGCCCGCGAGACCAGCCACTGGGACGTCACGTACCTCAACGGCAAGGCCTGACCGGCCCGGCCCCCGTTCCCCAGCCGCGCCTCCGGGCCGGTGCCGGAACGGGTCACTAGCCTGGCCCCATGACTCCCGCGTCCCACCCCGCCCCGGACCGGTACACCGTCGTCCTGCGCCCCGGACCGCCCGGCGTCCAGGACGCCAAGGGCCACGACGCGGTCGTGCGCACCGCCCGGGTCGAAGCCACCGGCGCCACCGGTGTCTCCGGCTACCCCCGTTACGAGGGGGAGGGGGTCCAGGCCGAGATCGACCCCGAGAGCCGGGCGGTCGAGGCCGTCACCGTGGACGGCGAGGAACTCCCGTACGGCTGGACCGCCCAACTGGCCGACGACGACCCCGGCCGCCGCCGGACCTGACCCACGGCACGCGCCTTCACACGTTCTTCCGTAGCCGGCCGGGGACCGGGCCCCGCCCGTGGCCGGAGCCCGGTCCCCGGAACCGGTCGTTCAGCGGGCGCCGCTGCGTTCCCGCTGTCGGCGGACCGCCAGGTCCACCGCCCGGTCGACGGCCGGCAGGCAGGTGGCGATGTCCGTGTGGACGACGTACTCCACCGACGCGACCGTGTGCAGGCCCTGGACCAGGAAGGTGTACTCCCTGTCGCGCTCCAGCAGCAGCACGATCGGCTTGTCGAAGGCGCTGGCCCAGCCGATTTCGATGTGGGTGCCCGGGGAGGCCGGGTGGCCGGGCAGCGCCACGAAGACGTCGGCCTTGCGGATCTCGTCCTGGTCGAGCTTCGTGCACTGCTCCGGCCGCATCAGTTCCGCCCCCCACGCCTCGCGGCGGTGGGCGTTGTGCACGGAGAGCCCCTGCGCCTCGAAGTGCTTGATCAGGACGTCGAACGGGGCCCGGGCGTCGGCCGGCATCTCCCCGGTCGCGGGGTCCAGGAGCTGGATGAACGGGCCGGCCAGGAAGACCGAGCGGATGCCCGGCTCGGGGCGGGAACCAGGGGGGTCGAGGGGCTGCGTGACGGCCATGGGGGTACCTCCGGGAGTGGCGCCGGGGCGCGCGGTCGGGCGTGGCTGGGGGCGAGGGGAGAGGGGCGGGCTGGGTCAGTCCTTGATGAAGCACTGGACGAAGGCGTCGCCGGTGGTGCCGCCGTGCGTGTACTCGGTGGTGTCGTACGCGACGAAGGGGTGCCGCTCGACCCGGATCCGGCGGAAGTGCGGCAGGTACTGCCAGCGCAGCTCCGGCTTGGTGCTGAAGAACGGGATGAAGACGCCGCCGGGGCGCAGCACCCGGACGACCTCCGGCATGGTCCTGGCCCACAGCCCGGCGTCCGTCCAGACCTCCATGTCGAGGGCCGGGTCGAAGAACATCCCGTCGATGCTCTCCGACGGCAGCGCGAAGATCCGCTCGAAGAAGTCGCCGCGCTCGACCGTGAGGTTGTCGGGCACGTGGGGGTGGCGGGCCCGGAACAGGTCCTCGACCTCGTCGAAGAGCTCCAGCACCGTGTGGCTGCGGGTCGCCGGGTTGCCCGCGATGCGCAGCGCGGACAGGCCGAGGCCCAGCCCGACCTCGTAGAAGTCCTTGCCGTACTCGCACAGCATGTCGGCACTGGCCCACATCAGGTCCCGCTCCCAGGCCTGCATGGCCTGCTCGCCGCCGATGCTGAGGGTCACTTCGCCGTTCTGCTCGATCAGTTCGATCGCCGGCCTGTCCTGGGGCGCGGTGTCCCGCTCGGCGACGTCCTGGCTCTTCATGCTCTTCTCCTCGTAGGGGTGTGGGGGGCGGTCAGGTGGTCCGGGGAACGACGCCGAAGTGGCGCCGGGCCGTGGAGACGGCGAGGTCCTGTACGGCGAGCACCGTGAAGTAGTAGGCCTGCGGGGCGGTTCCGGGGTCGAACCGCACCCGGAACGCGACCTCCTCGGCCCGTCCGCCGGTGAGCCGGAGCCTGGTGGTGGCCGGCTCCACGGTCGTGTCCCCGCGCAGGTAGGTCGGGACGAAGAGCCCCAGCCGGACCGGGCCGGTACGGGCAGCGGTGACGGTGGCCCGGACCTCCAGCACCCCGCCCTGTGCGACCTCGTCCGGGGCGTGGGCGAGCAGCGCGGGGGAGTCGGGGATCCGGAAGGTGACGTCGCCGCACCGCATGCAGACGGCGCACGTGGTGTCCAGGACGTGCGGGAGCAGGCCCCGCCGGGTGAACTCCTGTGCGGGGCGGCCGCAGTGGCAGGTGACCTCCCGGACGTCCGGGTCCAGGCTGCTGCGGTCACCGAAGTACGCCGGGTAGTTCATCAGCTCGGTCTCGGGATCGGCTGCGACCTGCTCGGTGATCACGTGGTCGAGGGACTGCAGGTCCGCCGTGAGCGAGGCCTCGATCTGCTCGGGCGACTGGTCGGCGAGATGCGTGGGCCGGGCCACCCAGAGGTCCACCTTCCGGGCCAGTTTGGTCAGCCGGGGCCGCAGCGCGTGGTTGTGCGGCAGCAGGTCCGAGGCGAGGTAGGCGGTGAGCCGGGTGCCCGCGGTCAGCAGCAGCGGGTCGGGGCGGTGGTCCGCCGGAGCGGGCGGCGCCGGAGTGTCCTCCGGCGCCCCCGGCAGTCCGAAGCGCATGAACGCCGGGTACGGGTGCGAGCCCGCCAGGCTGGCGTTGAGGGTGTCGACCGAGTCCGCGCCGACGAGGGCGCCGTGCATCCAGGCCACGTTCTCCGGCCGGTCGGAGTCGTGCACCGACACGGCCGAGACCACCGTACGGGCCGGGCCGTCGAGCGCGTTCAGCAACAGCTGGTACTTGGGGTCGTAGAGGGCGAGGTCCGCGAGCGGACCGCTGTTGCAGGCGCTGAGCACCAGCTCCACGGCCTCCACCCGGTTGAGGGGGACCAGCTTGTCCTCCGGCTTGTAGCAGGGCAGCCCGTACGCGCAGCGCGGGCCCAGCAGCCCGGGAGCGGCCGGGGCCGAGGCGTTCAGCCCGCAGATGGTGAACTCGCCGAGGTTGACGCTGTCGTCCTTGCCGTGTCCCTGGAAGCCCACCCGCCGCCACCGGGTGCCCAGGATCTCCGCCTGGATGTCCGCACGCTCGAAGTCCCGGTCGTCGAAGACCTGGACGCCGGGCAGCCGGGGAGGCCGGTCGGTGTCGGTGAACAGGCCCAGCGCGTCGACGTCGAGGGCCGGCTCCGCGTACTGCTTGGCGACGTTCCAGCAGACCGAGGCGTCGTCGCGGCCGCTCAGCAGCGTCAGGCCGTGCCGCGGGCCGCGGTAGGTCGCCATCAGCAGGGCCCGGACGGGGTCGAGGGTGAGCCGGTCGTAGCGGCCGACGACCAGCAGCGAACCGCCGTGCCGGGCCCGGAACCCCGCGAGGTCCGCCAGTTCCTCCTCGTCCGCCCAGGTCCGCGCGAACGGCCGGGCCAGCTCCGCGAGACCTCCGGGCAGGTGCGCCGCGCCGAGGACGATCCCGACGTCCAGCGGGTGCGGCTGCCGCAGAGCGCCGTACAGCCGGCCGGCGAGCTCGACGCTCTCCGCCAGATCGGCGCGGTCCTCGGTCGGCACCGGCACCGGAAGGAGCCCGGGGGAGTCCAGGAACTCCCGTACGGCATCGGCGAATTCCCGCCGGACGACCGGACGGAACAGGGGAACCGGACCGGCCGGCCGGCCGGTTCGCTGCTCGGTGAGAGCGGCGTTCATGGTGGACCACCTCGTGTCGACCGCGCCGGGGCGCGGGGGTAAGGGGAATGGGGTGAGGGGGACGGGGAGCGGCCGCCCGCCGGGTACGGGTGGACGGGACTGCCCGGCGGGAGGGGGCGGGCCTGTGGGCCCGGCCCTCACGCCGCGCACTTCACCGTCGGCGCCGCCCGCCGCGTCAGCAGCCCCCGGCAGGCGAAGGCCAGCGCGGCGGCGGCCAGCGCGGTACCGGTCGCCACCGCGAACACCGTCCGCGGCCCGAACGGATCCATCAGCAGCCCGCCGGCCTGCTGGCCCAGGGCGTCGCCCAGGACGGTCGCCAGCGACGCCCAGGTGAACGCCTCCGCCATGGACCGCCCTTCGGCGATTCCGCTCACCAGGCTCATCTCCGTGGCGGAGACCAGGGCGATCGGTACGCTGCCCACCGCGAGCGCCACGGCCAGGCCCACCTGGGAGCCCGCGAGCAGCGTCAGCCCGGTGCCGACGGCGTACGCCAGCAGCAGGCGGCCCAAGCGCGCCTGGGGGGCCACCTCCGACTGGGACCGGCCCAGCCAGACGGCCCCCAGCGCGCTGCCGACACCCCAGCAGGCGTACACCACGCCCGCGCCGCCCGGAGCCCCGTGCCGGTCGACGAACGCCGGGATCGCGAGGGTCAGCAGGCCGATGGGCACGGCGGAGACGGCCATGATGCCGGTCAGCGCCAGCAGGGCCGGCTCCCGCAGCGGCCCCAGCGGGTGGCCCGGACCCTTCGGGGCCGCCGGGGCGCCTTCGGTGCCGTCGGGCAGCCGGGTGTACGCGAGCCCGAGCGTTCCCAGGCCGCCCACCACCGCGATCACCGTCAGCGCCAGGCCCGCCGGGCCCGCCAGCATCAGCGCCGCCAGCATCAGCGGCGCACCGATCACCAGGACCTCGGCGAGCAGCGCCTCCCAGAGGTAGGCCGTCTCGCGTTCCTCCTCCCGGAGCGGCATCCGCGCCCAGAGCGAGCGCATGCAGGCGTTCGCGGGCGGCAGCACCACCCCCGCGGCGAGCGCCGCCACCGGCTGCGCCCAGCCGCCCGGGCGGGTCGCCCACACCAGGACGGCCAGTGCCGCCGGGTAGGCGACGGCGGTCACGGTCAGCACCGCCGTGCGGCCGCGGCGGTCCAGGCGGCGGGCGATCAGCGGGCTGCCGAGGGCCATCCCCAGCGTGTACAGCGCGGCGACCAGGCCGGCCTGGGCGTAACTGCCGCCCTGTTCGCGGACCGTGAGGACGAGGGCCAGCGACATCAGGTAGACCGGCAGTCTGGAGACCACGCTCCACCAGGCCGCCCCGGCCACCCGGGGACGCGTGAGCAGGTCGAGGAAGCGACGGGGCAGGCCGCTGGTCACGTGTCGGTCTCCGTTTCGACGGCCGCGCGGCGCGGCGCGGACGGGTCGGGTGCCGGGTCGGGTGCCGGGCCGCCGTCCGGGCGGACGGCGCGGGTGGCGGAGGTCAGGTGGGGACGGCGCAGGCCTCCTGCGCCACCACCTCGATCGTGAAACGGGCGAGCACCTCGCGCATGCGGCTCTCCACCTCCCCGACCGAGGCTCCCACGACGTGGGCGTACCCCGAGGCGTTGTGCGAGGCCCGGCGGGCCGTCACCGTGTCACCGGCACGGACCTTGAGCACCGCGTCGATCACCCCGGGCATCCCCAGGAGCTCCTCGCGGGAGGTGATTTCCCGGACCAGCCCGCTGCCCGGCAGCGGCAGCAGCAGGTCGCCGGCGCAGCGGCGCTCCCGGTAGGCGAGTTCCGGGCGGCGGCCGAGGTAGACCGCCAGGGTGGCGCCGAACACGTCGAAGCCGTACGCGTGCCCGTGGTTGGCCGGGATCTCGCAGCCCGCGAGCCGTACGCCGATCTCACCGGCGTACACCTCGCCGTCGATCAGGAAGAACTCCATGTGGGCGTAGCCGTGGTCGATGCCCATCCCCGTGACGATCCGCTGGACGAGCGCCCGCAGGTCGACCGGCGGGCCCTCGCCGGTGCCGACGCTGATGTTGGCGTTCATCGCGCCGTCGACGATGTCCAGCGGACGGCAGGGCATGGCACTCGGCCAGGCGTCGAGGACCTCGCCGTCGAGGACGATCGCGCAGACCTCCCACTCGGTGCCGCCGAGGTACGCCTCCACCATCCAGTCCCGGGCCGCGAGGTCGATCCCGGCGAGGCCGTCCGGCCCGTCGAGCCGGTGGGTGTCCACGCAGGCGAACGAGTCCACCGGTTTGAGCACCACCGGCCAGCCGTGCCGGCCGGCGAACCGCTCGATCCCTTCGGCCGACCGCACGCGCTCGAACTCCGCCGTACGCAGGCCCAGTTCCCGGAAGCACGCCTTCATGGCGGCCTTGTCGCGGACCAGGTCCACCTGCCGCTCGGTCAGGTGCGGCAGCCCGGCCAGCTCCGCGAACCGCTGGGCCGCGGCCTGCCGGGGCTCCGACGGGTTGCAGAACCTGGTCGGCGCCGTCGGCAGCCCGGCCGCCCACTCCCGGTACCGCCGGGCCTCCTCGGCCGGCGCCGCGCCCTCGCGCACCCAGAAGGCGGGCAGGTGCGCGGTCTCCAGCAGGTAGTCCTCCGGCAGGTCCGGCCGGGTGTCGGCGAACCGCAGCAGGACCAGCCGGCCGGCCAGCTCCCGGGCCGCGTAGCGGGTGAAGGACGACGGCCGGTCGTCCACCATCAACAGCACCTCGGCGCCGCTCACACCGCCTCCAGCACCTGGCGGACGGCCTTGGCCGCGAGCGCCTGTTCCTCCTCCGGGAGTTCCGGGGAGAGCGGCAGGCACAGGGTGCGGTCCAGCAGGTCCCTCGTACGGGCGAAGCCGTCGCGGCTGAGCGCGAGGGGCCCCTCCGGGGCGTGGTTCCACGGGAAGCCGTCGCGGTAGAGCGAACGGCGGCCCGTGAGCACCGGATGCTCCGGCAACAGGTACTTCCCGAGGGTCCAGTTGGCGATGCCGGCCGCGGTGAGCGCGGCCACCGCGGCGTCCCGAAGCTCCTTGCTCTCGCACCGGAACCGCAGGCTGACCTTCACGTCTCCGGCGGCCCGGGGCCGGACCTCCAGGTCGGGCCGGGCGGGCAGTTCGGCCATGGCGATCGCGTACATCCGCTCCAGCCCGGCCAGCAGCTCGTCGAGGTGGCGGAACTGCTGGCACTGGACGGCCGCGACCTGCTCGCTGGTGACGAAGTTCTCCCCGAAGTGCGCGTCCTCGTCCCACGTCGGGTAGCGGCCCGGGACCCGCGCCGAGCCGTGGTCGTGGTAGCGGCGCATGGTCGCCCAGGCGCCGTCGTCGTCGGTGAGGACCAGCCCGCCCTCGCCCGAGGTGAGGACCTTGTTGTGGTGGAAGCTGAAGGTGCCGGCGTAGCCCGCCGTCCCCACGTACCGGCCGTCGGGGAAGCGCGCGCCGAGGGACTGCGCGCAGTCCTCGATCAGGTAGGGGACGTCCGCCGGCAACGGGGCCACCGTGCCCTCCATGTGGGCCGTGATCACCCGCTGCGCGTCCGGAGGCAGCAGCGTCGGGTCCATGGAGAGCGAGTCGTCGGCGTCCACCAGCACCGGGATCAGGCCGCAGGACAGCACCGCGCCGGCCACCGCGACGAACGTCACCGCCGGGATGTACACCGGGTCGCCGACGGCCGGGCCGGTGGAGATCAGCGCCAGCCTCAGTGCCTCCGTGCAGTTGTGCACGGCCAGGGCGTGGCCCGCGCCCAGCCGTTCGGCCACGGTCCGCTCCAGGAGGGAGGCCATGCTCTCGGTCTCGGTCTGGTACCGGAACAGGACCTGGTGCTCGATCACCTTCCGCAGCTCCGACATGTCGGACCAGTCGAGGTAGTTGGCTCCGTAGGGCAGGAAGCGCTGCCCGAGCCGCTTGTCGAGTGTGCTCATCGTGCGTCGGACTCCGTGATCGGCTGCGCGGCACCGCCGACGACCATTTCCTGGCCTCGGTAGTTGCGCAGCAGCAGGCCGTCGGGGGTGCGGGTGAAGGAGGGCTGCGCGATCGGGATCTTGCCGATCCTGGTGGTCAGCACGTACTGGGGGACGCCGAACCCGGTGATGTGGCCCTGGAGGCCGTCCATGATCTCCCAGCCCTTCTCCACCGTCGTCATGAAGTGCGAGACCCCGGTGACGTTGTCGCAGTGGTACAGGTAGTACGGCCGGACCCGGATCCGCAGCAGCTCGGTCATCAGGGTGCGCATGGTGGCGACGTCGTCGTTGATCCCGCGCAGCAGCACCGTCTGGTTCCCGACCGGGATGCCGTGCCGCAGCAGGCGGTCCACGGCGGCCGCGGACTCCGGAGTGATCTCCTTCGGGTGGTTGAAGTGGGTGTTCAGCCAGACCGGGTGGTAGCGGGCGAGCATGGAGCAGAGGTCCTCGGTGATGCGCTGCGGCAGCAGCACGGGGAACCTGCTGCCGATCCGGATGATCTCCACGCTGGGGATCGCCCGCAGCCCGGCGACGATCTCCTCCAGCTTGCCGTCCTGGTAGGAGAGCGGATCCCCGCCGGTCAGCAGGACGTCGCGGATCTCGGGGTGGTCGGCGATGTAGCGCAGGTCCTCGTCGAAGGAGCCGCCCTCGTCGTCACGGAAGTAGGTGCCGTCGACGTCGGTCGTGTGGAACTTGCGGGTGCAGTGGCGGCAGTAGACGGGGCAGGCCTCGGTGATCAGCATGATCACGCGGTCCGGGTACTTGTGCACGACCCGGTTGGTCTTGCGGTAGTAGGTGTCCCCGACCGGATCGACCTCGGCCCCGGGGAACTCCATCAGCTCGCCGAGCGCCGGAACCGCCTGCAGACGGACCGGACAGGCGGGGTCGTCCGGGTCCATCAGGGAGGCGTAGTACGGGGTGACGCTCCAGCGGTACTTGCCCGCCACCCCGGCGATGGCCGCCTCCTCGTCGGCGGTGAGGTTGATCCACCGCCCGGCCTTCTCGACGTTGGTGATGCGCCGGCGCATGTGCCAGCGCCAGTCGTCCCAGTCGGTCTCCGGGACCCTGGGACGGATCAGTTCGGGGCGGGCGGCGGTGACGGGTTCGCGGAGGGTGTCGGACATGGCGGCTCCAGCTCGACGCGGACGACGTGGGCGAGGTGGCCGGAACCGGCGGGGCCGGACCGGCGGGCTGACGGGGAGGCGTGGGCGGGCGGGCGCGGCGCTCCCGCGGCGGGCGGCCTCGGGGCGGGGCTCACAGAGGCGCCAGCGCGAGTTGGCGGAGGGTACGGGCGACCCGCTGCGCGCCGCGCATGTCGTCCAGGGCCGGGTCGAGCAGGTGCCACGGCCCGGCCGGGGCGGCGGGTTCCCACAGGCCCGGGTCGTGGGGATCACCGGCCGAGGGCAACGGCAGGACCTCGCCGACCTGTCCGGCGAGGGCCCGCTGAGCGGCCCCCAGCGGTGGCAGCAGCGCCAGCGGTGCCCGCCGCGCCTGCGCGAGGGCGAACGCCCCGAGCACCGGCGAGGCGAGGAACACGGCGGCGTCGGCGTGGAGCGCGTCGGCGTCCGTCTCGGCTGCCCGGAGCACCCGGACGCCCGGCTGCTTTGCCAGGGCGGACCGTACGAGGCCGAGCCCCGTGTCGGCGACGACGGTGCAGCTCCCGGTGCGGTGCAGCGCGGCGGCGGCCAGCTCCCGCAGCGCCCCGGACGCGAAGGCCCCCGCTTCGGCTTCGGGGACGTGCCACAGGGACAGCATCAGGAGGGTGCCCGAGCGGGTCCGGCTCCGGCCGGTGCGCCGCGGCGCGAGGACCCCGGTGGGCCGGGCGCCCCGGGCCGGGGGCCCGGGCAGCGGCAGCCACCCCGGACGGTGCACCCGTACGAGTGCGCGCCCCGGCGGCGCCTCGCCGCCGGGCGGGCCGGGCGGCCCCGACTCCAGGTGCACCACCGGTACGCCCAGCTCCAGGAGCCGCCCGGTGGCGGCCACGTCGTCGCAGACCAGCGCCGCGACCGGCGGGGGTTCGACGTCGTTCCAGTCGTTCCAGTCGGTCCGGCGCAGGTCCCCGAGGTGGGCGGCCACCCGGCCGAGGGCGAGGAGCGAGTCCAGCCGGTCCTCGCGGGCGCTCAGCAGCACCCGCGGGCCGGGGGAGGCGCCGCCGTCCGGCGCGGCCGGAGCCGCCCCGGCCGGGTTCAGTAGTGCCATGCCCCCACCGCCCCGAGCCGAGCCACGTCGTCGCTGTACCCGGCGGCGGTGGTGGAGCACCCGCTGCACACCTCGGGGCCGCGCTCGCGGAAGTAGTCGGCGTGCGCCCGGAACACCGGGGTGTCCAGCCGGATCACCCCCTGCTCCCGCAGGGGTGCGCCACCGGGCCCGTCGTCGCCGTCCCGGTGGGGGATGCAGCTGCACGCGTACATCCGCCCGTACTTGCCGTCCACGTAGATGACGTCGTCGGCGACGTGGCACAGCGGTTCGGCGGCCCGCGGCGTGACGGACCCCGTGAAGTACCGCTCCTGTTCCTGCGGGGTGTCCCCGTAGAAGCGTTTGCCCATCGGGACCAGCAGGGAGGCCGGGTCGGCGTCGTAGATCGGATCGCAGACGCTGCGGACGTGGTCGGCGTCGGGGTAGGTGATCGTGCGGTCGAGCTTGAGCGCGGACAGTTCCCACTGCCGTACCCCCGCCCCCGTCAGGACCTCCTGGAGCCGGGGCATCTCGGTGTAATTGTGCGGCCCCACCACGGTGTTGACCCTCGGGAGGACACCGAGGGCTGCGGCTTCCCGCAGGCCCCGCAGCCCGCTGTCGAACATGCCGGGGGAGCGCCGGTAGACGTCGTGGGTGGCGCCCGAGGCGCCGTCCAGGCTGACGATCACCTGGGCCAGGCCGGCCGCGGCCAGGGCCGCGGCCATCCGGGGCAGCAGCGAGCCGTTGGTGATGAGGGACATCTTCATCCCGGCCGCCGTACCCGCGCGCACCAGCTCCACCACGTCCGGGTGCATCAGCGGTTCGCCCCCGGTGAACCGGACGTAACCCACGCCGGCGTCCCGGGCCTTGGGGAGCAGGTCGTCGAAGTCCTCCGGGGAGAAACGGAACGTGTCGCGGGAGAGGGCGAACTCGCACATGAAGCAGTCGGCGTTGCAGGCTTCCAGGATCCTGATGAAGAGGTAGCGATCGCGTGTACGCACGGGGTGGAGACCTTCCAGGCGACTCACGGACGGGTGGGAGGGTGCGGGTGGAACGCGCGGCCCGGGCGGGTCAGGAGGACGGGCCCGCCGGGCCCAGGACGTCGAGCAGTGCGTCGGCCACCTGGGCCGCGCCACGGGTGCCCACCGCGGTGGTGAGCGCGTCCCACCGGTCGACGCCGGCGGATCGGCGCAGCGCGTCCAGGACGCCGTCGCGCAGGGCCCGGCCGATGTCCTGCCGGTCGTCTCCCCGCGCGGCCGCGCCGATCGCTCCGTAGATCCTTTCGAGGGCGTGGTCCTCGCCCTTCGCGCGGAGCGCCAGCACCTCGTCCTCGGCGAGCACCTCCTTGGGCCAGAGCACCCGCAGCGGGGCCCCGAGCGCCTGGCTGTGGTACCGGCCGTTGAAGATCTGGCTGAGGTTCTGCGGTGGCAGGCAGACGGTGGGGACGTGCAGCCCGCCCGCTTCGAGCAGGGTGGTCAGACCCGGCGAGGTGAGCAGGACGTCGCAGGCGTCCAGCCGTTCCAGGAACGCGCCGTGCCCGAGTGGTCCGGCGGTGGTCCGCGGCGGGGCGGTGGACGAGTCGACGAGGCGGCCCGCCAGGTCGCCGGGCAGGTTGCCGGCGATGTGCACCTCCTCGATCCCGTGGGCGGCGAGGGCCTCCAGGGCGGCCGGTACGACCAGGCGCGGGTAGTGCTCCGGATCCACGAGGTTCGGCGCCCGCAGCCCGCCCAGGCTGATCAGCGCCTTGCGGTACGGGCGGCCCGCGCCACGCCGGACGGCACGCTCCGGCGCCGAGGCGCGGGGCCGGGCAATGACCGCCTCGACCCAGCGCAGCCCCCGGGCGTCGGCCAGGACGGCCCGGCACTCGGTCGGCAGCTCGACGCTCTTCTGGGCGCAGTACACCGTGGCGTCCAGCGGCAGCGAGGCCCGGTCGCCCTCGGACCAGAGGAAGGGCAGGCTGTCGACGAACACGGTGGGCACGCCGGCGGCCAGCAATGCCTGCGCGGCCGCGCCGTCCAGGACCACCACCGCGGCCCGCACCCCCTGCGACCGTACGAACTCCCGCACGGCGGGGGCCAGTAGGCGGGGATCGTCCGGCAGGTCGTACCAGCCGTCCACCGCGTGCTCGGCGAGCAGCGGGCGGCCCAGTCCCGATGCCATTCCGACGAACCGCAGGGGAGGTGTGGACCGGTCCCGCAACACGGAGAGTACCGCGCTCAGTTTTCCCGAGCTTCCCCATCCGAATTCAGCCCCGACGAGTGCGACGGTGACGGGATCCAACCCCGGTGCGGGGGCCGCGGATTGCATGGCGGCATTGGGCGGCATTGGCTGATTCTCGCATTTCCATGGAGGGATGGCGCGCCTGGAACAGAGGACGGGCACTGCGCACGGATCCGCAATACGCACAGGCGCAAGGTCGCCCCGGGTGAGATCGTGTGGTGCCTCCCCGGAGCCCTTTCGAGGACAACCCTCCCGTACGCCGGTGCATGATGCAAGGAATTGGCGCGGCATCGATACCGGCGAGTGAATAGCCGGATCAGTCGAATAATCATGAGCCGATGAGAGGTGATTGACGTCTCGTCACACGATCGGAAATCAATCGGAC
Organism: Streptomyces lavendulae subsp. lavendulae; assembly: GCF_002803845.1. Taxonomy (GTDB): domain Bacteria; phylum Actinomycetota; class Actinomycetes; order Streptomycetales; family Streptomycetaceae; genus Streptomyces; species Streptomyces lavendulae. The sequence goes on from NZ_CP024985.1 coordinate 7,641,233, forward strand.
GGGCCGCCGGAAACGAATCGCCCCGAACGGCCCGGGCCGCTAGCATTTGCTCCATGGGCTACCTCGAAGCCGCCTCCCTCGGTCATGTCCTCCCCGACGGTCGCGAACTGTTCCGTGAAGTCTCATTCCGGGTTCCGGCAGGCCAGACGGTCGCGCTCATCGGCGACAACGGCGCGGGCAAGACGACTCTCCTGCGCACCCTCGCGGGCGAAATCCCGGCGCAGCGCGGATCGTTCCGGAGCCAGGGCGCCGTCGCCGTCATGCCGCAGTTCATCGGCAGTCTGCGCGACGACCGCACCGTCCGGGACCTCCTGCTGACCGTCGCCCCGCCGCCGCTGCGGACGGCGGCCGTCGCCCTCGACGCGGCCGAGCTCGCCATGATGGAGGCCGACGACGAGCGCACCCAGGTCCGCTACGCCCAGGCGCTGGTGGACTGGGGCGAGGCGGGCGGGTACGACCACGAGGTGCTCTGGGACACGGTGACGGTCGCCGCGCTCGGTGTCCCCTTCCAGGCCGCGCAGTTCCGCGAGGTGTCGACGCTCTCCGGCGGCGAGCAGAAGCGGCTCGTCCTGGAGGCCCTGCTCCGGGGGCCGGCCGAACTGCTGCTGCTGGACGAGCCGGACAACTATCTGGACGTTCCCGGAAAGCGCTGGCTGGAGGAGCAGCTCACCCAGACCCGGCAGGGCGTGCTGCTGATCACCCACGACCGTGAGGTGCTGAGCCGCACGGCCGGACAGGTCGTGACGCTGGAGGGGGGAACGGCCTGGACCCACGGCGGCGGCTTCGCCACCTGGGGCGCGGCCCGTGAGGCCCGCTGGCAGCGCGCGGCGGAGCTGCGCCAGCGCTGGAGCGAGAAGCACGATCAGCTCAAGGAGCTGGTCCGGACCCTGCGTCAGCAGTCCTCCATCAGCGACGAGATGGCCTCCCGGTACCACGCGGCCCAGACGAGGCTGGCGAAGTTCGAGGCCGCCGGGCCGCCGCCCGCGCCGCCGCGCCGCCAGCGGGTCGCACCGGACCTGCGCGGCGGCCGCACCGGCATCCGCGCGATCACCTGCAAGGACCTCGAACTCACGGGACTGATGCGGCCGTTCGACCTGGAGGTGTTCTTCGGCGACCGGGTCTGCGTGCTCGGTTCGAACGGATCCGGCAAGAGCCACTTCCTGCGCCTGCTGGACGAGGTCTCCAAAGACACGGACACGGACACGGACGCGAACACGGACACGGACGCGGCCGCGACCGTGGCGCACACCGGTGAGTGCCGACTGGGCGCACGCGTGCGGCCCGGACTGTTCGCCCAGACCCACCGCCACCCGGAGTGGGCCGGCCGGACCCCGGCCGACATCCTGGGCGCCGGGGAGGGGGACCGCCCCGGGCTGGACCTCCAGGGCGCCATGTCGGCCCTGAGCCGCTACGGCCTGGCGGGCGCCGGCCGGCAGAACTTCGAGACCCTGTCGGGAGGTCAGCAGGCACGCTTCCAGGTCCTGCTGCTGGAACTCGCCGGGGCGACCCTGCTGTTGCTGGACGAGCCGACCGACAACCTCGACCTGATCTCGGCCGAGGCCCTGGAGCAGGCCCTGGCCGGCTTCACCGGAACGGTGGTGGCGGTCACCCACGACCGCTGGTTCGCGAGGGTGTTCAGCAGGTTCCTGGTCTTCCGGGAGGACGGCCGGGTGGTGGAGACGGACGCACCGGTGTGGGACGAGGGCCGGGTCAGCCGCGTCCGCGGCTGACCCGGGACCGGGGACCGGCATCCCGTCCGCCGTACGCGAGGCGTACGAGGCGTACGGAGAGTGACCCGTCCTGTACCGCGCAGGCCCCGGCGGCTCCGTCGGACCCCGCCGACGGCATCGGTCTAGCATGAAGAGCAAGGTTTCGTTCCCGGGCCCGGGCCACAGCGGCAGGGAGGCCGGCATGGCGTTCGACACGACCGGTTTCGAGCAGGCGGACAGCGGCCGGTACGTCCCGATCTCCGAGCACGGCTTGATCGGTGATCTCCGTACGGCCGCCCTGGTCGGCACGAACGGCACCATCGACTGGTACTGCTGCCCGCGCTTCGACGCGCCCAGCGTGTTCGGGTCCATACTCGACGCCGACCGGGGTGGGTCGTTCGAACTGGCCGCCGAGGTCCCGACCCGCACCAGGCAGTTCTACTTCCCCGACACGAACGTGCTGATCACGCGGTTTTTCGCCGCGGACGGGGTGGCGGAGATCCAGGACTTCATGCCCGTGGTCGACGAGTCGCGCGAGGCGGCCCGGCACCGGCTGATCCGGCGGGTGGTCTGCGTCCGCGGGGCCCTTCCGTTCAGGGCGCGGATCGCCCCCCGCTTCGGCTACGGCACCGAAAAGCACACCGTGCACGTCGAAGGGCACACGGCGGTGTTCCGCTCCCCGTCGCTGACGCTCGCGCTGACCGCCACCGCGCCCCTGGAGGCCCAGGGTCCGGACGTGTGGTCGCACTTCAAGCTCCTGGAGGGCGAGTCCCACGTCTTCGCCCTCGACCGGCTCGTCGACGACGTCCCGCCCCGGGCGTGCCCGCGCGCCGAGGCGCAGGAGCAGGCCGACGCGACCGTCCGGTTCTGGCGCCACTGGCTGGCCGGATCCCGCTACCACGGGCGGTGGCGGGAGATGGTCAACCGCTCCGCGCTCGTGCTGAAGCTGCTCACCTACGCGCCGACCGGCGCGATCGTCGCCGCACCCACCACCAGCCTGCCCGAGCAGATCGGCGGCGGGCGCAACTGGGACTACCGCTACGTCTGGGTCCGCGACGCCGCCTTCTGCGTCTACGCGATGCTGCGCCTGGGGTTCACCTCGGAGGCCGAGGCGTTCATGGGGTTCATCTCCGAGCGGGGCATCCTGCGGGGCACGGGCGAGACCGGTCCGTTGCAGATCATGTACGGCATCGACGGGCGTACCGAGCTGCCCGAACGCGAGCTCCCGCACCTGGAGGGATACCTCGGCTCGGCCCCGGTCCGGGTCGGCAACGCCGCCACCGGCCAGCTCCAGCTGGACATCTACGGCGCGCTGATCGACTCGATCTACCTCTACGACAAGTGGGGGCAGCCGATCAGCAGCGACCGCTGGGACGAGGTCGGTGCCGTGGTGGACTGGCTGTGCGACAACTGGGACCAGCCCGACGAGGGGGTGTGGGAGACCAGGGCGGGCCGGCGGAACTTCGTGTACTCGCGCCTGATGTGCTGGGTGGCGCTGGAGCGCGCGATGCGCATGGCGAACCGCCGCGGTCTGCCGGCGGACCTGACCCGCTGGCGGGAGTCCCGCGACGCGATCTACCGGCAGATCATGCGGCGCGGCTGGTCGGCCGAGCGGGAGGCGTTCGTCCAGGGACTGGACGGCGACGTGCTGGACGCCTCGCTGCTGATGATGCCCATGGCCAAGTTCATCTCGCCCATCGACCCCAAATGGCTGTCCACCCTCGACGCGCTCACCGCGGACCTGGTCTCCGACTCGCTGGTGTACCGCTACGACCCGGCCGTCAGCCCGGACGGCCTGCGCGGCCCCGAGGGCACCTTCTCGATCTGCTCCTTCTGGTACGTGGAGGCGCTGGCCCGGGCGGGCCGGCTGGAGGAGGCCAGGCTCGCCTTCGAGAAGATGCTCACCTACGCCAACCACCTCGGTCTGTTCGCGGAGGAGATCGGCCCCACCGGCGAACAGCTGGGCAACTTCCCCCAGGCCTTCACCCACCTGTCGCTGATCAGTGCCGCCTTCAACCTCGACCGCGCGCTGGGCTGAGGCGGTGCCGACCGGTCCCCCGGGTGGGGCCGACCGGCCCAAGCGGGACGGAGGTGCGCCGGTGGAGGCTGGGGGTGACACGCCCACCGCACGACACGGTCGCCGAACCGTACCGGGAGTAGTGAGTGCCGTGAAGAGCACGCCGAGCATCCATCCGCAGCAGTCCGGCGCGACGGTCGGACGCACCGACCTCGGCCGCCGCCTGGCGTCCCGCCGCACCGCTCTCGGCCTGAGCCGCGAGGAACTGGGCCGGCGGTGCGGGGTGGACGGCCACTACGTCGCCTACCTGGAGGAGCACGCGGCCTCGCCGTCGATCGGCACCCTCGTCCGCGTCGCCGACGCCCTCGGCGTCACGGTCGACGATCTGACCGGGGCGAATGCCGACCGGGTCCACGGCCGTTCCGCCGCCCCGCGCGACAGCGAACTCGTGTCGCTGGACGAGGGCGAGTGCCGCGGGCTGCTGGGCACGCACGGGGTGGGGCGCATCGCCCTCTTCACCCCCGAAGGCCCGGCCGTCCTCCCGGTCAACTACCTGATCGCGGGTCCCGACATCGGGTTCCGCACCGCCGCCGAGTCCCTCGCGGCCGGTGCGGCGGGGACGGAGGTCGCCTTCGAGATCGACAACATCGACGACGTCACCGCCGGGGGCTGGAGCGTGCTGGCCGTGGGCGAACTGCGGGCCGTCACGGACGCGGACGAGATCCGTCACCTGACGGCCTCGGCCCGGTCCGAGCCCTGGGCCGGCGGCCCGCGCACCCACTGGATGAAACTCACCTCCGTCCGCCTCACCGGCCGCCGCGTCAAGCACGGGTCATGAGCCCCGGGCCCGCCGTCCGACCGGGCGGCGGGCCGGGCCGGACACAGGACGGAGGCGCGCCATGCACCACCGCACGCCGCGGGCGGCGGACAACCCCCTCAGGCGAGAGACCGACCGCACCCGGGCCCGCCTGCGCGTCGTCCTCGTGGTGGCCTGCCTGCTGGCCGCGATCTGCGGTGTCGCCGTCGGACGGAGCGCCTGGACGGACTCCCGCCGGGCCGCGGAGGAGATCGCACCCCACCGGCACTCCGTCCGGGCCGTGGCGGTCGGCGAGAGCGTCCACCGGGCCGGGACCGGGCTGACCGGACGCCCCGTCTCCGTGGCGCCCGTGACCTGGCGGGACACCGCCCACCGTGTCCACACGGGAAGCGTGCCCGTCCCGGCCGCCACCCGGTACGGAGACACCGTCCGTCTCTGGATCGACGACCGCGGGAACCCCGCCGCCGCCCCGCCCGGCGCCGCCGAGACCGCGCTGAACGCCATCGGCCTGGGCGCCGGGGTATCGGCCGTCGGCGTGCTCGCCGCGGGTGCCTTCGTCGGCGCGCGTCTGCGCGGTGTCGACCGGCGCAGCGCGCGGGCGTGGGAGCGCGAATGGGAGAGCGTCGAACCCCGGTGGTCCGGCCGTCTGCGCCCCGGACAGGGAACCGGTGACGACTGAGCCCGCCGCCGCCCGCCGCAGGGGCATGGTCCCCGTACTGGACGAGGCCCTGACCGACGTCGCCCCGGCACGCCGGGGGCGGGCGAGCCGGGCACCCGGACGACGAGGAGTATCAGCGCCGCCTCGCGGTGCAGCGCGGCAATGCCTCAGGCCCGAAGCCCCGGTGAGACGTCCGCCGCGGGCCCGGTTCCGCGGCTCGCCCGCTGGGCGGAGGGTGCCCGCACGTGGACAGCCGACCGGATCGGACGGGGCGTGGTCACCGGCTCCAGACTCCGGGGCAGACGTTCCGTCGCGCCCCGACAGGCCCGAGCGAGCCGGTCGGCAGCTCGGCCGAGCACCACGGGATCCCGCCGGTGGGCCGGAAGGGACCATTCGGCCCTGGAGGGACCCGTCGGCCCGTGGTGTGATGAAGGTGTCGGAAGGAGCCCCGTGAGGATGCGGAGAAGCGGCCCACGGCCGTTCACCGCACGATCAGGATCCGCGAGAAGCGGGTGGGTTCCTTCCGTCCACAGATGCGCACCCGATTTCGTCGTACCCGGAATCCACCCCCCAGCGGTGAGGTGATGTGACATGACATCCGAAACCTGGACCACCACGGCTGTGTTCACGGGACCCGGCGGGGTGCGCACGGATGGAGCCGGGACCCTCACGGGCGAAGTCTCGGTGCGCACCATATGGGAGCCGGAGCAGGCGCGTATCGCCGTCCAGTACGTGGGGGCGTCCGAGTGGTACACGCTGGCCGGCAGTCCGGTGCCCTGTCCGTCCGCCGAGGCCGCCCGCTCGGTCCACCAGAGCGCGGTGGAGGCGGTGCGCACCGGCGGGCCTGACACCTTCGCCACCTGGCCGGTCAGGCCCGCGGCCGCCTGAGGGCGGACGGGCCCGGCCGGGGGAACCGGGCCCGGGCGGGGTCAGCGGCCGGTGGCCGTGTCATCCGTCTCCCAGGCGAGCCGCTCCGTGACGGCCACGACGCCGTCGACGGACCGGCAGAGCCGCTCGACGACGGGGACGAGGCTCCTGAACCGCACCACGCCGTGCAGGGTCACCTTTCCGGCCGCCACGTCGACCGACACGGCGGAGGGATCCAGAGACAGGGTTCGGCCGAGGACGTCCGCAGTGATCTCGTGGCGGATGGCGTCGTCGTCGCGCAGGAAGATCCGCAGCAGGTCACCGCGGGTGACGATGCCCACGAGGACATCGGCGTCGTCGACGACCAGCAGCCGCTTGACCCGCTGGCTCTCCATGAGCCGGGCGGCCTCCGCCACGGTCCAGTCCGGCCGTGCGCAGACGGCCGGCGCCGACATGAGTTCCTCCGCCCTCGTTCCCGAGGCCTTGTCGCTCTCCTGCGGTTCGGGCCGCGGCAGCGAGCGGAACCAGTCGCCCTGGTCGGCGGACTTCGGGAGCAGATCCCCCTCGGAGACCACGCCGAGGGGGTGGCCGGCGGCATCGGTGACGGCCACCGCGGACACCCCGTGCTCGCCGAGCGTGCGCACGATGTCCTTGAACGTGGCGTGCCCGGGGACCGTGACGACTTCGCGGGTCATCAGCTCGCCCACTTCTCTGTGCCTCACCGTATGGTCCTTCCGTCGTCGTTCCGGCCGGGCGCAGTTGTCAGGCCGCCACCCGGGAGTGGAGACGGATCTTCAGCAGGCCGCCGCAGCCGACCCCGCCGACGAGTCTGCCGTCGTCATCGACCACCGGCAACCGCTTGAAGTGACCCTTCGCCATCAGGGGGCCGCGCCGGCGACCCGGCCGGCGGCCGAGAGCACGGGCAGGCATCGGTACGGGGCCGGGTGGTCCCCGCCGTGGACCACCCGGCCCTGCCGCTCCCAAGGGCCCACGGCCTACGGTGATCCTCGGCGGGTTCCCGGAGAGGAGCCGGACGATGAACGTCTGCGCATCGATGTCCGCCCCGGTCGTGACCGCCCGGGCCGGGGCGCCGATCGCCGAGGTGGCGCGGCACATGGAGTTCTACGGCGTGGGCTGCGTCGTGGTGACGGAGGAGGAGACCCTGCTGGGCATCGTCACCGACCGCGACATCGCTGTCCACGCGGTGGCCAGGGGCATCGGCGGGGACGAGCCGGTGCGCACCGTGATGACCGCGCCCGTCGTCACGATCGGCGTGGAGGACGACATCCACGAGGCGTACCGGACCTTCCGCCGGTCGGGGGTGCGGCGACTGCCCGTTGTGGACGGGAGCCGCGTGGTCGGAATACTGACGGTCGACGACATGCTGATGGACGTGTTCCGGCGGGTCGCGGACCTGCTCGGCCCGGTTGCCCGGAGCGTCCTGGAGGAACCGCCAGGGCCGCAGGACGCGACGGCATGTGCAGGCGCCGAGGCAGCGGAGCCGCCCGGTTCCGGCGGGCCCTGACGGCGCGGGCCGAAGGTCCGGCACGGGACCACAGGGAGAGCGGGGTCCTGCGGTCAGTGTCCCGGCGGCCGGACACCGCCGGGCCGGGCCGGGGCACCCCCGCCGCCGGGTGAAGGGAACGGACCCGCGGGCAGGAGCAGTCGGAACCGCGTGCGTCCGGGTCGGCTTTCGACCGTGACCGTGCCGCCGTGCGCGTGGCTCACGGCCTCGACGATGGCGAGTCCGAGGCCGGTGGATCCGGTGGATCCGGTGTGGCGGGAGCGGCCCGTGTCGCCCCGGGAAAAGCGTCGGAAGGCGTCGGGCAGCAGCTCCCGCGGGATGCCGGGGCCGTCGTCGGTGACGGTGAGTTCGGCTCGCCGCCCGTCGGCCGACAGTGCCACCGCGACGTGCGTGCCCGGCGGGGTGTGGAGGCGAGCGTTGGTGAGGAGGTTGGCGACCACCTGGTGCAGCCGGTGGTGGTCTCCCGGGACGACCACGGGGTCCTCCGGCAGGTCCAGCTCCCAGCGGTGCCCGGGGGACAACGCGTGGACGTCGTCGAGCACGTCGAGGACGACGCGGGTCAGGTCGACCGGCTGCCGGTCCAACGGGCGTCCGGCGTCCAGCCGGGCGAGCAGCAGCAGGTCGTCGACCAGGGCGCTCATCCGGTGGGATTCCGCAGCCACCCGGCGGAGGGCGTGGCGTACCTCGTCGGGCACCGGGCCGGGGTGGCGCAGCGCCATCTCGGCATGGGCCCGGACGGTGGCCACGGGGGTGCGCAGCTCATGACTGGCGTCGGCGGCGAAGCCCCGCAACCGCTCTTCGCTGGTGTGCCGTCGGCTCAGTGCGTCGCCGACGTGGCCGATCATGTGGTTCAGGGCGGTGGCGACCCGGCCGACCTCGGTGTCCGGATCGGCGTGCGGAACGGGATCGGGCATCGCGACCTCACCCGTCGCGAGCGGCAGTCGGGTGACCTCGGTGGCGGTGCGGGCGACCTGTTCGAGCGGACGCAGGGAGTACCGTACCCACAGCGCGGCGGCGCATCCGGCCGTGACGAGTGCGGCGCCGAAGACCAGGGACTCCACGGCTTCCAGACGGTGGACGGTCTCCTCGACGGGATGCAGGGGGAGTCCGGTGATCAGGACGTCGCCGTCGTCGCCGGGTGCGGCGACGACCCGGTAGCGGCCGACGGCGGACAGTCGGACCGTGTGCCCCTTGGCATCGGGCCGCACCGAGCCCAGCGTGTGGACGTCGGTGCGACTGAGGGGGACGGACCGCTGGCCGGCGTCGTTCACGACGGCGGCCCGGGTCACCTCGCCGTCCAGCACGCGGGCCCCCAGTGTTCCCGGTGACTGGCCCCGGGTGTCGGGGAGGTTGTCGGCGTCGGGACTGGCCTCGTGTTCCAGGCTGGCCGCGAACCGGCCCCCGCTCGCGGTGAGCTGCTGATCGACCCGGCCGACGAGGAAGCCGTGCAGCGCAAGGGCGGTGATCGTGCCGACGGCCGCGCAGGCCAGGCCCAGGAGCACGATCAGACCGGCCGTCAACCGGGCGGGCAGCGAGCGGGGCGGACGAAGCCGGAAGCCGGTCATCTCCGCTCCGGCTTCAGTACGTAGCCCACTGCGCGGACGGTGTGGATGAGCGGGGGCCGCCCCGCGTCGATCTTCTTGCGGAGGTAGCTGATGTAGAGCTCGACCACGTGCGCGCGTCCACCGAAGTCGTAGGACCACACCCGGTCCAGGATCTGTTCCTTGGAAAGCACCCGACGGGGGTTGCGCATCAGGAACCGCAGCAGCTCGAACTCCGTGCGGGACAGCTCGACGATCTTCCCGCCCCGGGTGACCTCCCGTGCCTCCTCGTCCATGACCAGATCGCCCACCACCAGAAGCGGGTTCTGGTCGCCGCGGGCCATCCCCGCACGCCGCATCAGCCCCCTCAGCCGCGCCAGCACCTCCTCCAGGCTGAACGGCTTGGTGACGTAGTCGTCGCCGCCCGCCGTGATGCCGGCGATGCGGTCCTCCACCGCGTCCCGCGCCGTCAGGAACAGGACGCACACACCGGGGCAGTGCGTGCGCAGCGCACGCAGCAGGGACAGCCCGTCCATGTCGGGGAGCATCCAGTCCAGTACGACGAGGTCGGGCGTGAACCGCGCCGCGCTCGACAGGGCTCCGGCGGCGTCGCCCTCGGTACGGACCTCCCAGCCCTCCGCCCGCAGGGCGGCGCCGAGCACGTCGGTGAGGTCCGGTTCGTCGTCGACGACCAGGACGCGGACGGCGGTGCCGTCGGGCCGCAGGAGGGGGGAAGCGGAGGCGGGAGGGTGCATGGTCCGTCCAGCATCGCCGATCGCGGCGGCCCGCCGTGGGCTTCCCGCCTTTGAGTTTCCTCTGAATCGCATCAGAGGGTGTCTGTTCAAAGGCTCCTCAGAGCAAGTTCCGCCACGGTGTGAACCCGCCCCACCAGCCGCTCCCGTCCACGACGGCGGGCCGGCTGCCGAGAGACATGGAGACGCCGTGGCCGTCCACCCCGCCCTCGACGCGACCCGGACATCCGGCCACGGGGCCGTCGGACCCCCGCTCGCGCCCCGGCTCGTTCCCACGGGCGTGCACGTGCTCGGCTGGGCCGGAGCGGCCGGCGTGCTCGGCCTGTGGTGGGCCAACACCACCTCCGTGGTCGGCGCCGCGGGCTGGTTCACCGGAGCGGGCCGCATCACCGGCCTGCTCGCCGGCTACGTCTGCGCCGTCGTCGTGGTCCTCATGGCCCGGGTCCCCTGGCTGGACCGCACGGTCGGCAGCGACCGCCTGGCACGCTGGCACGCGGCCGGCGGCCGGTACGCGATCTCACTGGTCCTCGCCCACACGCTGCTGATCATCTGGGGATACGCGCTCACCGGTCACGCCGGCCCGGTGGACGAGACCGTCGGCCTGGTCCTGCACTATCCGGAGATGCTCGGGGCCACTGCGGCCTGGTTCCTGTTCCTGCTCACCGCCGTGGTCTCCGCCCGTGCCGCCCGGCGCCGGCTCTCCTACGAGACCTGGCAGTTCCTGCACCTCGCCACGTACGCGGCGATCTACCTCGCGTTCGGCCACCAGCTCGCCGACGGCGCCGACTTCGTCGGCAACCGCACGGCACAGGCCCTCTGGTACGCCATGTACCTGTCGGCTGCCGGCCTCGTCGTCTGGTTCCGGTTCCTCGCCCCCGTGCGGTCGGCACGCCGGCACCGGCTCACCGTCGCGCAGGTGCGCCGCGAAGGGCCCGACGTGGTCTCCGTCCACCTCACCGGCGACCGCCTCGACGAGCTGGCCGCGCTCCCGGGACAGTTCTTCCGCTGGCGCTTCCTGGCCCGGGGCCTGTGGTGGACGGCAAGTCCGTACTCGTTGTCCGCGCCGCCCCACCCCCGGTCCCTGCGCATCACAGTGAAGGCCCTCGGATCCCACAGCGCCGCCCTGACACGCCTCGCTCCCGGTACCCGCGTGTGGGCCGAAGGCCCGTACGGGGCGCTCACCGCCCGGAACACCCGGGCCGACCGCACCCTCCTGCTGGCGGGCGGCATCGGCATCACCCCGCTGCGCGCCCTGTTCGAGACGCTGCCCGGTGACCTGATCCTCATCTACTGGGCACGCACGCCGGCCGACCTGGTGCTGCGCGGGGAGCTGGACGCCATCGCCGCCGCACGCGGTGCCCGGGTGTACTACTCGGTGGACGAGCCCGACGGGCACGCCCTGCCGCTCACCGCACCCTGCCTCACCGCTCTCGTACCGGATCTCGGGCGGCGCGACGTCTACCTGTGCGGGCCGCCCGGCATGACCCGGGCAGCCGGAGCCACCCTGCGCGAGGCGGGCGTCGCTCCCCGCCGGATCCACCAGGAGTCCTTCGCCCTGTGACATCCGCCCCGCCCGTTCCGCCACCCGCCCTCCCTGGAGTCCCCGTGCGCCGCACAGCCCTCACCACCACGGCGACCGTGACCGGCATCGTCGCGCTGCTCGCCCTCAAGCCGCACCACGGCGCCCATCCCGCCGTCTCCGCGCAGCCGGTGCCAGGGACGGATCCGGTGTCCGGTGCGACGGCCGGGCCCGGCGGGGCGGGCCGCACGGGTACCTTCACCGGAGACGTGATCGACACGCGCTACGGACCCGTGCAGATCGCCGTGACGATGAGCGCGGGCAGGCTGACGGCCGTCGAAGTGCTCCAGGTCCCCTCCGGGAACCGGCGCGACCGCGAGATCGCCTCCTACGCGGTTCCCCGCCTCACCGACGAGGCGATCGGTGCCCAGAGCGCGGACATCGACGCGGTGTCCGGTGCCAGCTACACCAGCGAGGGGTACACCCGCTCCCTCCAGAGCGCCCTGGACAAGGCCCGTGCCTGAGCGCCGGCTCCGTGAGGCGGAGCGCCTGCGCCACACCGAACACGTCATGGGCACTGTCTTCTCCTTCGACCTCCGCCACGAGCCCACCCGGGCGACACGGGCCGCGCTGGGGGAGGCGGTCGCCTGGTTGCACCACGTCGACCGGGTCTTCTCCACCTACCGCCCCGACAGCGCCATCAGCCGCATCGGCGACGGATCGATGAACGTGACCGATGCCCCGCCGGAGGTCGAGCGTGTCCTGAGGATGTGCGAGCGGGCCGAGAGCGCCACCCGGGGGTGTTTCTCGGCCCGCGCCGGTCGGCGTCTGGACCCCTCGGGCCTGGTCAAGGGCTGGGCGGTGGAGCAGGCGTACGGCCTCCTCCGCACCGCCGGAGCACCCAACAGCCTCGTCAACGGCGGAGGCGACATCCGCCTCGGCGGCGAGCCGGCCCCGGGGAGCCCCTGGCGCGTCGGCGTCACCGACCCCTGTGGACCCGGCCGGCTGCTCACCACCGTCGAGGGGAGGGACTTCGCGGTGGCCACTTCCGGGGGCGCCGAGCGCGGCCCCCACATCCTCGACCCGCGTACCGGTCGCCCCGCCCACCGCCTTCTCGCCGCCACGGTCACCGGGCCCGACCTGACCTGGGCGGACAGCTGGGCCACGGCCGCTGTGGTCCAGGGCACCGACGCGCACACGTGGATCGCGACCCAGCCGGGGTACGAGCTCCTCACGGTCGACCTCGACGGGCAGGCCCGCCGCAGTGGCGGATTCCCCCTCGCCGCCGCCACCCGCGCCGCTCCGCGCGCTCCCGGAGCGGCCCTCGACGGGTGACGACGCCGTCGGGCACCGCGAACCCGGTGCGGGCGGGCAGCGGCAGCCCGCCGAGGCGACGGTGACCACGGGGCCGGACATGAGGTCCTCCTCGGCCCCGCGAAGTGGACCGGTGCGGTCCGTCGCGCCGGGAGGGCCGAGCGGTCCAGGGCGCCGACCCTCTCGGCCCACCTCCCGAGGAGGGTTCCCCTGCGAAGGTGGGGGAGGGAACGGTCCGGGCCTGTTCGGACGGACGGGCCCCCGCAGGCCCTCGTACCCGAAGGGATGGGCACGTGTGATGGAACGGTACGTGTACGACTTCACCGAAGGCGGCCCCGACATCGCCGGGCTCCTCGGCGACAAGGGGGCCGGCCTGGCGGAGATGACCCGTTTGGGCCTCCCCGTACCGCCTGGTTTCACCGTCACGTCCGAGGCGTGCCGTGTCTTCATGGCGACGGGCGCGCCGCCGGGCGGGCTGGAGGAGCAGATCGCGCACCACCTGGCGGCCCTGGAACGCGCGACGGGCAAGCGGCTCGGGCAGGTGGACGACCCGCTGCTGCTCTCCGTCCGCTCGGGCGCGCTGTCACCCGGGAGGTCGGACACGGTCCTCGACGTGGGCCTGAACGACCTCTCCGTCCTGGGCCTGGGCAAGACGCCCGAGCGTGAGCGCTTCGCCTGGGACTCCTACCGGCGCCTGGTCCACATGTTCGGCAGTACGATCATGGGGGTGGACGGCTCGCTCTTCGAGGACGTCATGGGCCGCCTCGTACGCCGCCGTGCCGTCGCCGACGACAGCCGTCTCGACAACGTCGACCTGATCAGACTCGTCCAGTCGTTCAAAGACCTGATCGTGGAACGGACCGGCGAGGAATTTCCCCAGGATCCGGCCGAGCAGCTGCGCAGGGCGGTCCTGGCCGTCTTCACGGCATCGGACGGGGAACGGGCACGCGGCCCGCGACACCGCGAGCGCGTCCCCGAGCACGTGGGCACGGCGGTCACCGTCCAGACGATGGTGTTCGGCAACCTCGCCCCCGACTCCGGAAGCGGCATCGTCTTCGTCCGCGACCCGGCCACCGGACGACCCGGTGTCCATGGCGACTACCTGCCCAACGCCCAGGGTGAGGACGTCGTGGCAGGAATCCGCACCACCCTGCCGCTGGAACGGCTGGCTGAGCTCGACCCTGCCGCCTATGGGCGACTGCGCGACTGCGTGGACCGTCTGGAAGCCGAGCACGAAGACCTGTACGCCGTCGAGTTCACCATCGAACGCGGCACGTTGTGGATGCTGGAGGCCCGGGTCGGAGACCGGGCCGTGAGCGACGCGCTCTGATCACGGTCGCGTCAGGGGGCCGTGGGTGTACCGATCGCTTGAGCGGCCCGATGACCGGATCCGGCGCGATCGCCGGGCGGGTCCCACGCACAGAGCCCTGCCGCCCCGGACCTCCGGGGCGGCAGGGCTCTGCGGTCGGGCGCGGTACGCCGGTCAGCCGAGGGCCGACGCCGGCTGCGGAGCCGTCGCCTGCGCACCGGCGGGATCGGTGCGCCGGCCCAGGAGCCGCTGGGCGAGGACGCCGAAGACGATCCCGAACACGACCCACATCACGACCTGGACGGTCACCGACGCGACCCGGAACTCCCACAGCAGGGCCGCGGGGAACTCGGGCTTCACGGCGTCGGTGTTGTCCGGGAGGACCAGGAAGGCCAGCGCCGCGGCGACGACGAAGCCGCCGCCCGCCGCCAGCGTCGCGTTCCAGTTGCCCAGACGCGGTGCCAGCCGCCGCCCCAGGATGATCGCGCCGACGCCGAGCAGCACGCTGAGCAGGATCATCAGGAAGAACAGCGTGGTGCGTTGCCCGATCGTGTCGGGATTGCCGACGGCCGGCGGGCTGGCCGGGTACTTCAGGAACGGCACGAAGTACACGGTGGTGAAGGCACCCGCGGCCGTGAGCGCCGCCGTCGCGCGGGGGCTGAACCCGCCGACGCGGCCCAGCACGAAGGAGAACGCGAGGGAGGCGATGCCGCCCAGCGCGACCCCGTAGACCAGCACACCGGTGGCGAGACCGACGGTGGACTGCACGGGCCGGCTGACGAGCTCTTCCTCCTCCCCGGCGGCGGGGGCGGCTTCGGCGCCGCCGTGACCGGCGTGACCGGCCGCGGGGGCGGCTTCCTTGGCGGCCGTGGCCTCTTCGACGGCGATGGAACCCCGGACCGGGGGCTCACCGACCACGTAGGCGACGGCGAAGGCGAACAGACCGGCGATCAGGCCCGCGAGCATGCCGCGGACCAGCAGACCTCTGACAGTGGAGGCGTACATGATGCGTGTGCCTCTCAGTGGCAGGGGAAGCCGAGCAGGTGACGGCCGTCGTGCACCCACTCGTGCACGCCCTCGCCGGAGAACACGGCGGTGGCGCCCTGCTCGGCACCGACGAAGTACAGGGCCACGAGCATCAGGAGGCCGACGAAGAGCGCCCAGGGCAGGACCGCGCGCACGGGCAGCGGAGCCGAAGGCGAGAGGGCGGGGGCGGATACGGCAGCGGAAGCGACGGCCTCGGCCATGGGTGGAACCTCCTCGGGGAACAACGCGTCCCATGTGGTGGTGCGGAACGACGGTCCGAGGGTCTGACTCGCCACGGCCGGCACCCCCGGGGGAGTGCGGACGCAGCACACAGTGGCGCGACCATGCCGGATTCACACCGGGCTTCCGTCTCGCCGTCGTCGCTATGTGCAGATGTCGGCGTGACGCTACAGCCTGCGGCCGGTCCGGCCAAGCGGATGAGTTGCTGATCACAGGGATGCCCGGGGCGCGGGACGGCCCGGCGTCCGGCCCCGGGGTGCGGGGGAGGGCCGGCCCGCCGTCCCCCGCACCCCGGGCGCGCTCAGCCGTGGGTGAAGTGCGGCGGGCGCTTGTCCACGAAGGCGGACATGCCCTCCTTCTGGTCCGCGGTGGCGAACACCGCGTGGAAGAGGCGGCGTTCGAAGCGGACGCCCTCGGCGAGGGTGGTCTCGAAGGCGCGGTTCACGGCCTCCTTGGCCATCATCGCGACCGGCTTGGACATCTCGGCGACGGTCGTGGCCACGGCCAGGGCCTCGTCGAGCAGCTCCGCGGCGGGGACGATCCGGGAGACCAGCCCGGCGCGTTCGGCCTCCTCGGCGCCCATGGTGCGCCCGGTCAGGCACAGTTCCATCGCCTTGGCCTTGCCGACGGCCCGGGTGAGGCGCTGGGAGCCGCCGATGCCGGGGATGACGCCCAGCCTGATCTCGGGCTGCCCGAACTTCGCGGTGTCGGCGGCGAGGAGGATGTCGCAGAGCATGGCCAGTTCGCAGCCTCCGCCCAGGGCGTAGCCGGAGACGGCGGCGAGGGTGGGGGTGCGGACTTCGCCGAGCCGGTCCCAGGCCGTGAACCAGTCGGCGAGGTACATGTCCATGTAGCTCCGCGGGCGCATCTCCTTGATGTCGGCACCCGCGGCGAAGGCCTTGGCGGAGCCGGTGAGGACGATGCAGCCCACGTCCGGGTCCCGGTCCAGTTCCTCCACGGCGGCCACGACCTCCGTCATCACCCGGAGGTTCAGCGCGTTGAGGGCCTCGGGCCGGTCGAGGGTGAGGACGGCGACGCGGCCCTTGCGCTCCAGCAGGATGGTCTCGTAGGTCATGCGGGGGTTCCGTTCTCGGGTCGCAGGGAGCGGACGATGGCCGAGAAGTCCAGGTCGGCCCCGTCTGCCTCGGCGAACGCGGCGTACAGCTCGGCGGCCTTGAGGCCCAGCGGCGCGTCCACTCCGCCGGCGCGCAGGGCATTCGCGGCGAGCCCGAGGTCCTTGGCCATCAGGGGTGCGGCGAAGCCGGGGCGGTAGTCGCGGTTGGCCGGGCTGGTGGGCACCGGGCCGGGGACCGGGCAGTTGACGGTGAGCGCCCAGCACTGGCCGGAGGCGGTGGAGGCGACGTCGTAGAGCGCCTGGTGGTCCAGGCCGAGGCTCTCCGCGAGGACGAAGGCCTCGCTGACCCCGATCATGGAGATCGCGAGGATCATGTTGTTGCAGATCTTCGCGGCCTGCCCGGCGCCCGGCCCGCCGCAGTGCACCGCCTTCTTGCCCATGGCGCCGAGCAGCGGTCCGGCGGCGGCGAACTCCCCCGGCCCGCCGCCCGCCATGAAGGTGAGCGTGGCCGCCTCGGCCCCCACCACCCCGCCGGAGACCGGGGCGTCCAGCGCCCGGTGACCGGCCGCGACGACGGCCTCGTGCGCGGCGCGGGCGTCGGCGACGTCGATGGTGGAGCAGTCGACGAACAGGGTGCCGGACCGGGCGGCGGCCAGGAGGCCCTGTTCCGCGTAGAGGGCCAGGACGTGACGGCCGGCGGGCAGCATGGTGATGACCACGTCCGCCTCCGCGGCGGCCGCGGCCGCGGAAGCGGTGGGCTCCACACCGGCCGCCGCCGCGGCGGCCAGCAGGCCGGGGACGAGGTCGAAGCCGAGGACGCGGTGTCCGGCCCCGACGAGGTTGGCGGCCATCGGGCCGCCCATGTGACCGAGCCCGATGAACGCGACGGTGCTGCTCACCAGACCACCTCCTGGGACGAAGGGGACGCGACGAGCCGGAGCCCGTCCACGCCGAGCGGGGCGAAGTAGCGGTCCACGTCCGCCGGGGTGACGTCCTCCAGCGCGGCCGGGGACCAGTGCGGGTCGCGGTCCTTGTCGATGACCTGGGCGCGGATCCCCTCGACCAGATCGGCGGAGGACAGGGCCGCGCAGGAGACGCGGTACTCCTGCTCCAGCACCCGTTCCAGCGGTCCGAGCCGGCGGGCCCGGCGCAGCGCCGCCAGGGTGACCTTGACGGCGGTGGGCGACTTGGCGGCCAGGGTGTCCGCCGCGGCCTGCGCGGCGGGGACGCCCGAGGCCGACAGCCGCGCGAGGACCTCCTCCGCCGTGCCGGCGGCGTAGCAGGGGTCGATCCACTCCCGCGCGGAGCCGAGGGTGCCCGCGGGCGGCTGCTCCACGTACCGCTCCAGGACCGTGCGCACCGGGTCGGCCGCCAGGTCCCGGACCAGCGCGGGAAGGGAGGCCGAGGGCACGAAGTGGTCGGCCAGCCCGCACAGCAGCGCGTCGGCGGCGCCGACGGGGGTTCCGGTGAGCGCCAGATGGGTGCCCAGTTCCCCGGGGGCCAGCGCGAGGAGGTACGTCCCGCCGACGTCGGGGACGAAACCGATGCCGGTCTCGGGCATGGCCACCCGGGAGCGTTCGGTGACGATGCGGACGCTGCCGTGGGCGGAGACGCCGACGCCGCCGCCCATGACGATGCCGTCCATGAGGGCGACGTAGGGCTTCGGGTAGCGGGCGATCAGCGCGTTCAGGCGGTACTCGTCCCGCCAGAAGTCCGCCGAGGCGGTGCCGCCGGTGCGGGCGTCCTCGTGGATCGCGCGGATGTCACCGCCCGCGCACAGGCCCCGGTCGCCGGCGCCCTCGATGACGACGAGTGCGACGGCGGGGTCATCGGCCCAGGCCGTGAGGGCCTGCTCTATACGGAGCACCATGGGGTGGCTGAGGGCGTTGAGCGCCTTGGGGCGGTTGAGGGTGATGTACGCGGCGTGGCCCTCGGTGCGCAGGAGGACGTGGTCGCGGTCTTCGGGGGCTTCGTGGGTCATCGCAGGGTCTCCGTGAGTCCGCGCGCGACGATGACGCGCATGACCTCGTTGGTGCCTTCCAGGATCTGGTGGACCCGCAGGTCGCGGACGATCTTCTCGATGCCGTACTCGCTGAGGTACCCGTAGCCGCCGTGCAGCTGGAGGGCCGCGTCGGCCACCGCGTACCCGGTGTCGGTGGCGAACCGCTTGGCCATCGCGCACAGGCGGGGGGCGAGCGGATCGCCCGCGTCCAGTGCCTCGGCGGCCTGGCGGACGAGCGCGCGGGCGGCGGCCAGTTCGGTGGCCATGTCGGCCAGGCGGAACTGGAGTGCCTGGGCGTCCAGCAGGCGGGCGCCGAAGGCCTCGCGGGAGGCGAGGTGGGACAGGCTGCGGTCCAGGGCGCTCCGGGCGCCTCCGAGCGAGCAGGCGGCGATGCCCAGGCGGCCGCCGTTGAGGCCGTTCATGGCGATGCGGAACCCGTCGCCCTCGGCGGCCAGGAGCCGGTCGGCGGGGATCCGGACGCCGTCGAGGACGACCTGGCGGGTGGGCTGCGCGTTCCAGCCCATCTTCTGCTCGTTCGGGCCGAACGACACTCCGGGGTCGTCGCGTTCGACGACGAACGCGGAGATCCCGGCCGGGCCGGGCCCGCCCGTCCTGGCCATGACCACGTAGACGCCGGCGGCCCCGGCACCGGAGATGAACTGCTTGACCCCGGTCAGCACGTAGTGGTCGCCGTGGCGCTCCGCGCGGGTGCGCAGGGCGGCCGCGTCGGAGCCGGCCTCCGGTTCGGTGAGGCAGTAGCTGCCCAGGGAGGCGGCGGAGCAGAGGTCCGGCAGCCAGCGTTCGCGCTGGGACCGGTCGCCGTAGCGGTCGATCATCCAGGCGACCATGTTGTGGATGGAGAGGTAGGCGGCGATGGAGGGGCAGCCGGTGGCGAGGGTTTCGAAGACGAGGACGCCGTCGGCGCGGGTCAGGCCCGAACCGCCGTGC
Source organism: Streptomyces lavendulae subsp. lavendulae (assembly GCF_002803845.1). Taxonomy (GTDB): domain Bacteria; phylum Actinomycetota; class Actinomycetes; order Streptomycetales; family Streptomycetaceae; genus Streptomyces; species Streptomyces lavendulae. The sequence continues at coordinate 7,660,552 of NZ_CP024985.1, forward strand.
TCCTCGCGGACATAGACCCCGCCGAGGCCGAGTCCGGCCGCCCGGCGGATCACGTCGACGGGGAAGTGCTTGGTCCGGTCCCAGGTGACCGCGTGGGGGGCCAGCTGCTCCTGGGCGAAGTCGAGGGTGACCTCGGCCAGGGCGAGCTGGTCCTCGTTGAGGGTGGTGGTCACGGCGTTCACCCCATCGTGGGGATGGTGAAGCTCGCGCCTTCCTTGACCCCGGAGGGCCAGCGCGAGGTGAGACGGTCTTGGTGCGGGTGTAGAAGCGGATCGAGTCCGGGCCGTGCTGGTTGAGGTCGCCGAAGCCGGAGCGCTTCCAGCCGCCGAAGGTGTGGTAGGCGACGGGCACCGGGATGGGGACGTTGACGCCGACCATGCCGGTGTTGACCCGCCGGGTGAACTCGCGGGCGGTGTCCCCGTCCCGGGTGAAGATCGCCACGCCGTTGCCGTACGGGTGCTCGCTCGGCAGGCGCAGCGCCTCCTCGAAGTCGGCGGCGCGGACCACCGACAGGACGGGGCCGAAGACCTCTTCCCGGTACACGCGCATCTGCGGGGAGACGCGGTCGAAGAGGGTGGCTCCGGAGAAGAAACCGTTCTCGTGCCCGGGGAGGGTGAAGTCGCGCCCGTCGACGACGAGTTCGGCCCCTTCGTTGACGCCGATGTCCACGTAGCGGCGGACCCGGTCGAGGGCGTCCCGGCTGACCAGCGGTCCGAAGTCGGCCTCGGGGTCGTCGGACCGGCCGATCCTCAGCGTGCCGATGCGGTCCTTGAGGGCGGCCACCAGGCGGTCCGCCGTCTCCTCGCCCACGGGCACGGCCACGGAGATCGCCATGCAGCGTTCGCCCGCCGAGCCGTAGCCCGCGCCGATCAGGGCGTCGACGGCCTGGTCGAGGTCCGCGTCGGGCATCACGATCATGTGGTTCTTGGCCCCGCCGAAGCACTGGGCGCGCTTGCCGTGCGCGGCCGCCGTGGCGTAGATGTGCGCGGCGACCGGCGTCGAGCCGACGAAGCCGAGCGCCTGGACGCGGGGGTCTTCGAGGAGGGTGTCGACGGCCTCCTTCCCGCCGTTGACGACGTTCAGGACGCCCGGCGGCAGCCCGGCCTCCAGGAACAGCTCCGCGAGACGCAGCGGTACGGACGGATCGCGCTCGGAAGGCTTGAGGACGACGGCGTTTCCGCAGGCCAGAGCCGGTGCGGCCTGCCAGAGCGGAATCATGGCCGGGAAGTTGAACGGGGTGATGCCGGCGACGACGCCGAGGGGGCTGCGCAGGGAGTGCACGTCGACGCCGGTGCCGGCGTTGTCGGTGAACTCGCCCTTGAGGAGGTGCGGGATCCCGGCGGCGAACTCGACGACCTCCAGGCCGCGTTGGAGATCGCCGTGGGCGTCGGCGACGGTCTTGCCGTGCTCGGCCGACAACAGCCGGGCCAGGGAATCCCGTTCGCCTTCGACGAGCTGGAGGAAGCGCATCAGGACGCGGGCGCGCCGCTGGGGGTTCCACTGGCCCCAGTCGGCCTGCGCCTCCTCGGCGTTGGCGATGGCGGCCTCGGTGTCGGCGCGCCCGGCCAGCGGAACGCGGGCCTGGACGGCGCCGGTGTTGGGGTCGTACACGTCGGCGAAGAGCCCGGACGCGCCGGTGGTGTGCTTTCCGCCGATGAAATGGGTGAGTTCACGGACCATGGGTGCCTGCTCTCGTCAGGTGAGATCCGAGGAATGGCAGGGCCGGCCCGCGGACGGGCCCGATGGGGCGCGCCGCGGGGAGGGCCGTGGGACTACGAGCGCGCCAGACCGGTGTGCGCGCGCTCCGCCGGATCACCAGGGTCGTGGGTACAAACCGGTGCCATGCGTGTCTGCTCCATCCTCGTGGACAACACGGAACATCCGCGGCCGGTATCCTGACTCCCGGATCCCCGCGCGCCGCCCGCCTTCCCGACAGACCTCGTCAGTGGCGTGTGGATGGCAGCACACTCCCCGGTCACAGTGGCGGGACCGTGCCGGTTTTTCACCGGCTTCCCTGCACCGCGGACCTTGTGCCACGAACATATAGTTGGACGTCCTAGTAAGTCCAGACCCGCCACTCGGGCGGCTCTGGAGTCACTCCCGGTCGCGGGCCACGGGGTAGGGGACGAAGGTGCTGCTGTGCTCGTCGACCGCGAGCGTGCGGCCCAGGGGCGGGACGGCGCGCTGCGGGCAGTCGAGGCGTTCGCACAGCCGGCAGCCCATGCCGATGGGAGTGGCGGCCGAGGCGTTGTCCAGGTCGAGGCCGTCGGAGTAGACGAGCCGTGACGCGTGGCGGATCTCGCAGCCGAGGCCGATGGCGAAGGTCTTGCCGGGCTCGCCCCAGCCGCCGCGGTGGCGGGTGACGGCGCGCGCGGTCCACAGGTGGCGCTGTCCGTCGGGCATGGCCGCGATCTGGACGTGGATGCGGCCGGGGGCGGCGAAGGCCTCGTAGACGTTCCACAGCGGGCAGGTGCCGCCGGCCCGGGAGAAGTGGAACCCGGTGGCGGACTGCCGTTTGGACATGTTCCCGGCCCGGTCCACGCGGACGAAGGAGAAGGGCACCCCGCGCAACCTGGGGCGCTGCAGGGTGCTCAGGCGGTGGCAGACGGTCTCGTAGCCGATGCCGAAGTGGTCGGTGAGGCGCTCGATGTCGTAGCGGAATTCCTCGGCGGCGGTGTGGAAGACGCGGTACGGGAGGACCAGCGCGGCGGCGAAGTAGTTGGCGATGCCGATCCGGGCCAGGGCGTGTGCGGGGGAGCCGGGCTCGAAGTCCTCGCCGGCCAGCCGGTCCAGCTCGTCGCCGTACTCCAGCAGGGCGAGCTGCGTGGCCATCCGGAACGCCTGCTGCCCGGGCCGGAGCCGGCCGGACAGGTGCAGCACACGGGTCCGGGCGTCGAAGCGGTGCAGCCGGTCGGCGTCGGCGGCGGCGCGGCCTCCGGGCCGGCCGGCGTCCGCGCCGGGGCGGACCCCGGGCCGGTCGGGGTCCGAGGAGAGGCGGACCCCGTGGTGGTCGGCGAGGCGGTTCGAAAGAGCCCGTACGACCTCGCCGGTGCGGACGCCGGCCTCCCGGGCCAGGTCCTCGGCGGCGAGGTCCGCGTCGTGCAGGTAGTTCCGGCGGCGGTAGAAGAACTCGCGGATCTCCTCGTGCGGTGACCGGGGCACGGGCGGGCCGCCGTCGCGCCCGTTCGCGGTCTCCGCGAGCCGCTCGGCCAGGAGCTGGCCCCGTCGGCCGAGGTCCAGCAGGACGGAGGCGACGGCGGGCATCCGGGTGGCGAGTTCGGCCAGGTCGGAGGGGGAGACGCGGGCCTCGGCGACCTCGTTGGCCAGCGCCTCGCGCAGATCGGCGACGAGGCGGCCGGTGTCGCGTTCCGAGAAGAAGCCGGGGTCCACGCCGAAGGCCTCGGTGATCCGCAGCAGGACGGGCACGGTGAGCGGCCGGGAGTCGTGCTCCATCTGGTTCAGGTAGCTCGGCGAGATGGCCAGTACGCGTGCCAGGTCCGCCTGGCTCATCCGGCGCTCCTCGCGCAGCCGCCGCAACCGCGCACCCGCGTACGTCTTGCCCACCCGGACCCCCCTCGGCCTCGTTCCGGCTCCAGGGTACGCACGGATCCGCCCTCCCCGGCCTTCGCAACCTTGGCAATTGCGCCCCGGAAGATTCGCAGAAATTGGCAGACGTCCCTAATTGATGGCACTGCGTGCCGCTGTCAGAGTCTGTCCTGCGGCCTCCGGATTCCGGCTCATTGCTCCGTTCCGCCCTCGGGTCCGGCGGCCGCGACCCCAGATCACGGCACAGAGTGCCATCAGCTCGCCGCGGTGCACGGGCGCATTGGCAGGCGAAGCGACTCATGGAGACGGTGACGGTCATGGCAGGCATCAACACGACGGCGGCCGCCGAGCGGCTGGAGCAGCGGTGGGCCACGGACCCGCGATGGGCGGGCATCGAGCGCACCTACTCGGCGCTCGACGTGGTCCGGTTGTCCGGGAGCGTCCGCGAGGAGCACACCCTGGCCCGGCGCGGCGCCGAGCGGCTCTGGCGCCGGCTGCACGAACTCGACTACGTCCACGCCCTCGGCGCCCTGACCGGCGGCCAGGCCGTCCAGCAGGTACGGGCCGGCCTGCAGGCGATCTACCTGTCCGGGTGGCAGGTGGCGGCCGATGCCAACCAGGCCGGGCACACCTACCCCGACCAGTCCCTGTACCCGGTCAACTCCGTGCCCCAGGTGGTGCGCCGGATCAACAACGCCCTGCTGCGCGCCGACCAGATCGCCACGGCCGAGGACGCCGGTGACACCACCGACTGGCTGGCCCCGATCGTCGCCGACGCCGAGGCAGGCTTCGGCGGCCCGCTCAACGCCTTCGAGCTGACCAAGGCGATGATCGCCGCCGGCGCCGCGGGCATCCACTACGAGGACCAGCTGGCCTCGGAGAAGAAGTGCGGCCACCTCGGCGGCAAGGTCCTCGTCCCCACCGCCCAGCACATCCGCACCCTCAACGCCGCCCGCCTCGCCGCCGACATCGCGGACACCCCGACGCTGGTCATCGCCCGCACCGACGCCCTCGCCGCCACCCTGCTGACCAGCGATGTCGACGAGCGCGACGCCGAGTTCTGCACGGGCGAGCGCACCGCCGAGGGCTTCTACCACGTGCGGGGCGGCATGGCTCCGGTCATCGCCCGAGGCCTGGCCTACGCCCCGTACGCCGACCTCATCTGGGTCGAGACCGGCACCCCCGACCTCGCCCAGGCCCGCGAGTTCGCCGAGGCCATCCACGCCCGGTACCCGGACCGGATGCTGGCGTACAACTGCTCGCCGTCCTTCAACTGGAAGGCCGCGCTGGACGACGACCAGATCGCCAAGTTCCAGCGGGAGCTGGGTGCGATGGGCTACCGCTTCCAGTTCATCACCCTCGCCGGCTTCCACTCCCTCAACCACGGCATGTTCGACCTCGCCCGCGGCTACGCCGAGCACGGCATGACCGCCTACGTCGACCTGCAGGAGCGCGAGTTCGCCGCCCAGGAGCACGGCTTCACCGCCGTCAGGCACCAGCGCGAGGTCGGCACCGGTTACTTCGACCTGGTCTCCACCGCGGTCAACCCCGCCTCCTCCACCACCGCGCTCACCGGCTCCACCGAGGAAGAGCAGTTCCACTGAGCCCGTCGGGGCGGCCCCGTCCGCCCCGTCCGCCCGGTCCGCCGCTCGTCCGCACGGGGGCCGGGCGGTTCCTCCCCGCCCCCGTCCTCCTCTTCCAGCCCAGGAGTGCCCCGATGACCACCAGTGCCCCTGCCCGCGCCGTGCGCGTCCTCGCGGCCCCGGGCGACCGCCACGACGAGATCCTCACCCCCGAGGCCCTGGACTTCCTCGCCCACCTGGCCGAGGCCTTCGGCGACCGCCGCCACGAGCTGCTCAAGGAGCGCCGCCGCCAGGCCGTCCGGCTGGCGTCCGGATCCCCGCTCGACTTCCCCGTGGCCACCTCGGCCGTCCGCGCCGACCGGACCTGGCGGGTCGCCCCGCCCGCCCCCGGGCTTGAGGACCGCCGAGTGGAGATCACCGGCCCGCCCGAGCGGCGCATGGCCGTCAACGCCCTCAACTCCGGCGCGCAGGTCTGGATGGCGGACTTCGAGGACGCCACCGCCCCCACCTGGAACAACGTCATCGGCGGCCAGCTGAGCCTGCTCGACGCGTGCCGCCGCCGGATCGACTTCACCACCTCCGGGGGCAGGGAGTACCGTCTCGGCGAGAAGCTGCCCACCCTCATGGTGCGGCCCCGTGGCTGGCACCTGCCGGAAGAGCACCTGGAGTTCGACGGCCGGCCCGTGCCCGCACCGCTGGTCGACTTCGGCCTGTACTTCTTCCACTGCGCCCGGCGCCGCATCGACGCCGGGTCCGGCCCGTACTTCTACCTCCCCAAGCTGGAGAACCGCTACGAGGCACGGCTCTGGAACGACGTCTTCGTCCTCTCCCAGGACCTGCTCGGCATCCCCCGCGGCACCGTCCGGGCCACCGTCCTCATCGAAACGGTCACGGCCGCGTTCGAGATGGAGGAGATCCTCTACGAGCTGCGTGACCACAGCGCCGGTCTGAACGCGGGCCGCTGGGACTACCTGTTCAGCCTGATCAAGACCTTCGGGCACCGCACCGACTTCCAACTGCCCGACCGGGCCCGGGTCACCATGACCGCACCCTTCATGCGCGCCTACACCGACCTGCTCGTGCGCACCTGCCACCGGCGCGGCGCCCACGCCATCGGCGGCACGGCCGCCCACGTTCCCGGCAAGGACCCCGAGGCCGAGGCATCAGCCCTCGCGAAGGTCCGCCTCGACAAGGAGCGCGAGGCCGAGGACGGCTTCGACGGCTCCTGGGTCGCGCATCCCGCCCTCGTCCCCGTCTGCCGCGAGGTCTTCGACGGGGTCCTGGGCGAGCGCCCGCACCAGCTCGACCGCACCCGCGAGGACGTACGGGTGGAAGCAGCGGACCTGCTCTGCGTACGGCGGATCAGCGGCCCGCCCACCGAACAGGGCGTACGCACCAACATCGCGGTCGCACTGCGGTACTTCGACGCATGGCTGCGCGGCCAGGGCGCCGTGGCCCTCTACGGGCTGATGGAGGACGCCGCCACCGCCGAGATCGCCCGGGTCCAGATCTGGCAGTGGCTGCGCCACGGGGTCCTGGACCGGGACACGGCGCTACGGGTGCTGGACGAGGAGCTCGCCGCGCTCGGCGCCGCACATCCCTGGGCCGCCCTCGACGAGGTGCGGGAGCTGTTCGAGCGCACCGCGCTCGCCACCGAACTCCCGCTCTTCTTCACCCCCGACGCCTACACCCGTCACCTCGTGCGCATCCCGGAGGTACGGTCGTGAGCGCCGCCCTCCGCAGGGTCGGGATCGTCGGCGGCGGCCTGATGGGCGCCGGGATCGCCGAGGTCTGCGCCCGCGCCGGTCTGGACACGGTCGTCTGCGAAGCCGACGCGACCGCCGCCCGGGCGGCCCGGGAACGGGTCGCCGTCTCCCTCGAACGCGCCGTCCAGCGGGGCAAGCTCGACCGGATCTCCGCCGAGGACGCCCTCACCCGGCTCGTCTTCACCGGCGGCCTCGACGACCTGGCCGACCGGCAGCTCGTCATCGAGGCCGTCACCGAGAACGCCGACGTCAAGACCGAGACCCTCGCGGCACTCGACAAGGTCCTCGTCGATCCCGGGGCGATCCTCGCCACCAACACCTCCTCCCTGCCCGTCATGGTCCTGGGGATGGCCACCGGACGCGCCGACCGGTTCGTGGGACTGCACTTCTTCAACCCGGTGCCCGTCCTGCCGCTGGTGGAGGTCGTCCCCTCGCTGCACACCTCCCGGCAGACGGTGGAGACCGTGGAGGGCTTCGCCCGGGACGTCCTGGGCAAGACGGTGATCCGCTCGCAGGACCGGGCCGGCTTCGTCGTCAACGCCCTCCTCGTCCCGTACCTGCTCTCCGCCGTCCGGATGGCCGAGTCCGGCTTCGCCACCGCGACCGACATCGACGCCGGGATGGAACTCGGCTGCGCCCACCCCATGGGCCCGCTGCGGCTGGCCGACCTCATCGGTCTCGACACGGTCGCCGCCATCGCCGGGTCGCTCTACGACGAGTTCAAGGAACCCCTCTACGCCCCGCCGCCGCTGCTGATGCGGATGGTGCAGGCGGGACTGCTGGGCCGGAAGACCGGCCGGGGGTTCCACACGTACGACCGGGACCGATGAGGGACCCGGTACTGCCGCCGGGCTGAGGGGCCCGGCAGCGGGTGGTGGAGGGGGTGCGGCGGAGTGGTGTCCGCCGCACCCCCTCACGTCGTCCGGCCGGACCCGGCGGTCAGACGAGCGAGGCCAGGGCCACGGGCGAGCCGGACGCCCCGCTGCCCCGGTCCTCGTACGCGGGGAGGGCGGCGCCGGCCGCGGGCGGTTCGGCATCCGTCAGCAGGGCGATGAGCATGGTGCGCGCACGGGCCACGCGGGAACGGACCGTACCGATGGGGCACCCGACGGCGACGGCGGCCTCCGCGTACGGCAGGCCGAGCAGCTGGGTGAGGACGAAGGCCTCGCGGCGTTCGGCCGGGATCGCGGCCAGCAGCTCCGCCAGAGCGACGCCGACCTCGAAACCGGGAAGGCCGTGCGGCTGGCTCTGTTCGGCGGCCGTCTGCCAGTCGTCGCGGTCCGACAGCCGGGGGCGGGCGGCGGCGTGGCGCACGCTGTCGACGACCGTGCGGCGGGCGATGGACAGGAGCCAGGTACGGGCGGAGGAGCGGCCCTCGAACCGGGGGAGCGCGGCCAGGGCCCGCAGGAACACGTCCTGGGTGAGGTCTTCGGCCGCCTGGGGGTCCGCGCTCAGGTACGCCACGTACCGCCATACGTCGCGGTGCAGGGCCCGGACGAACCGGTCGGCCTTCGCGGGGTCGCCGTCGCGCGCGGCGAGGGCCAGCCGGGTCACCGCCGCATCGGAGTCCGGGGTGTGCCGGGCCGCCCTCTCGCGGGCGGGGCGGGGCTGGGTTTGCAGGGCAGGAGTCATCGCCACAGGTCCTTAAGGGCAAGGTGTCCGGCGCCGCGCGCGGCGCCGGTGAAGGGGTACGGCCGGCCGGAGGGCACGGCCGATGCCCGAGGGGCGACGGGCCGGTGAAGGGCCGTCAGCGCACGCTCGGGGAACCGGCTGTCACAGGACAGCGGGTCCCGTCGGCGGACCCCGTGAGGTGATGGCGTGGACGAGGAACAGCTGCCGGAGCGCGCGGCGGTGCCGCACCCGGCGTACGCGGGCGCGCGGCCGGACCGCGACCGGTGCGAAGCCGACGAGCAGGCGCAGCGGTGTCCAGAGCCAGCCCGCGACGGCGCGCAGGACGCGGAAGGCGCCCTGCTCCCCGTAGGCCAGCCACAGGCCGCAGAGCAGCGCGGCCAGCAGGTGGGCGGCGAGCATTCCGGCCGGTGACATGCCGGCCATGTCGTGACCACCCGAGGGCACGAGGGCGCCGGTGGCATCGGACGCGGCGCCGGCCATGCCGGCCATGCCCGGCATGTCGTGCATGCCGTGGTGGAGGTGGGCGGCGGCGCCGTCAAGGGCGGTGCCCGGTGGCGGCTGGGACACGAGACCGCCGAGCCCCGCGTCGCTGACGACCTTCAGGGCGTCCCGGGCGGACAGGGCCGGTGCCGTGCCTTCCCCGCACGTCAGGTACGCGGCCCACTGGCGGGCGAACGAGGTGCCGGACGGCAGGGAAGGGTGCAGGACCGACTGGGCCAGGGAGAAGCCCGAGTGGAGCGCGGCCTGGACGGCCACCGTCGCCGCGACGACGGTCAACGGCCCCCGCTCACGGCCCGCGAGGGACCAGGCCACGGCCGCCGTGCCCGCGAACGCGGCGGCCATCGCCCACCAGGGCACGGCCATACCGGACATGAGCACGTGGCCGACGGTAGCGAGCAGCACGCAGACGGCTGCGAACATCGCAGCCCGTCCCGCTCGAAAACAGTGACCCGGCGTCATGGCGGCTTCATCCTCGCACCGGCCTTCCGGACCGCGCAGGGGGGTGCGCACTTCCTGACAAGTTCTCGACCACGCCTGTGGCACCCCTCCAACTCCCGTCCCACGGTGTGGTGCAGGGCACAGAAAGGAGCGGGAACCGTGGTGCCGGTCCGTCCGACTGCCTTCCCGGCCAGTCGTGTCGGACAACACCGGGGACGGGGATTTCTGTGGCGGCAGAGGGGACGACGGCAGCCATCGCCGAGGCGCCGGGCGCGGGGGACGGGCGGGCCCGACGCCTGACCGCGCTGCTCACCTGCGCCATGGCCTTCTCGATGCTGCAACTGTTCCTGCTCGGCGCCCTGGGACCACGCCTGGTGGAGGAACTCGGCCTGTCCCCGACGGTGTTGGGGCTGACGACCACGGTCGGATTCGGGACGGCCGCCGCCTTGTCCCCGGCCGGCGGCCGGATGGTGGACCGCGTCGGGCCCCGGCGCTCGCTGGTGCTCCTGCTCGTGGTCTCCGCGGTGGCCCTCGCCCTGATCGGCGCCGCCCCCGGCGCCGGTCTCCTGCTGGGTGCGGTCGCGCTGGGCGGAATACCGCAGGCCCTGGCCAACCCCGCGACGAACAAGGCGATCCTGGCCGCGGTCCCGCCGGCCCGGCGGGGTGCGGTGACCGGCCTCAAGCAGTCCGGTGTGCAGCTGGGCGCGTTCGCCGCCGGACTGCCGCTCGCCGCCCTCGCGGGCGGTCTCGGCTGGCGGGGCGCGGTGTGGACGGCCTCCGGGGCCGCGCTGCTCGCCGGGGCGTGGGCGCTGCGCGCGCTGCCGGCCGACCCGCCCGTCCGGTCGGCCCCGCCCGTCGGCACGTCGTACGTACCGCGGGGGATGGTGGCCTGGCTGGCGGGATTCTCGCTGTTCCTGGGAGCCGGGATCGCCTCCGTCAACACCTACCTCGCCCTGTACGGGGTGCGCGCCCTGGGGATGGGACCCACCCCGGCCGGCGCCCTGGTCGCCGCCCTCGGCATCGCGGGCGTCCTCGGCCGGATCGGGTGGTCCAAGGCCGCCCGCCCGGGCCGGGCCGAGTGGCTGCCGGGCCTGCTGGCCTGCGGTGCCGTGGGCGCGGCGGCGCTCCTGGCCGGCGGGTCGCCCGTACCTCCGCTGGTGTGGGCCGGAGCCGTAGCCGTCGGGGTGTTCGCCGTGTCCGGCAACGCCGTCTCGATGGTGCTGGTCATGCAGCGCGCCGCTCCCGGCCGGGCGGGACAGGACTCGGCGCTCGTCGCGGCCGGGTTCTTCGCCGGGTTCGCGGTGGGCCCGCCGCTGTTCGGCCTCCTCGCGCAGAGCGGGCGGTACGGGTGGGGCTGGCTGCTGGTCGCGGTGGAGTTCGCGGCGGCGGGAGCGGTCGCGTTCCTCTGGGCCGTACGGGACCGGCGCGCCGGGGCGGGGAGGACGGCATGACCTCCGACGACCGGGCCGGGCGGGCACTCGCCGCCGTCATCGGCCGGGTGACGCTGACCGAGGCCGAGGTCGGCACCCGCTTCCCCCTGTACGCCGACCCGGCCGACGGGCGGTGGACGACGACCGGCCGGGGCTCGTGGACCGGCGGCTTCTGGGCCGGACTGCTGTGGCTGCGGGCCCGGTACACCGGGGAGGCGGCACACCGGCGGGCCGCCGCGGACTGCACGGCCCGGCTCGCGCCGTGGGCGGAGGCCGACACCGCCACCCGGGGACTGATCTTCTGGTACGCGACGGCACCGGCCCTCGACGGGTCCGGAGCCGCAGAGCTCCGGGCGGAGGCGGCCCGGGCCTGTCTGGACTCCTACGACCCCGGGGCGGGCATCGTGCCCTGGGGCGCGGCGCTCGGCGGCCCCCGCCTCCTGGCCCGCGCCGACGCCGTACCGGGGCTGGTGCCCCTCCTGGCCGCGGCCGGACCCGAAGGGGCCGCCGTGGCCGCGGCCCACCTCCACCGCCACCTCGACCTCGCCCTCGGCACCCAGGGCGCGGGAAGCGGCCGCAGACCCCGGCCCGCCTGGGAGTTCGACCCGGCGACGGGGTGGCACCCCCGCGCGGACCCGGCTCCGGGCTGGAGCCGCGGCGAGGCATGGCTGCTCCTGGCCGTGGCCGACGCCCTGCTCCACCCGGAGGTCGCCGCCCACCGGCCGGAGCGGCTCGCCTCCGCCGCCGAGCAGCTGCTGGTCCGGACGCGGGCGCTGACCGGGCGGATCGTCCCGCCCGACCAGGCGTCCCGGCCGCGGGGGCCCGTCGACACCTCGGCCGCCGCCGTCAACGCCGTCGCGCTGCTCAAGCTGTCGCGCGCGGGGACACCCCGGGCCGGGACGTGTGCGGCTCGGGCCGCGGCGATCCTGGACCGGCTGGCCGGGGCCCACCTCAGCGGGCCGGGGCCGGGCCGTCCGCAGGGCATGCTGCTGGACGGCTGCTACGACGCCGCCAAGGGCCTGGCGGTGCGCCACGAACTCATCTGGGGCGACTTCTTCCTGGCCCTCGCACTGGCCGCGCTCGACGGCCTCGTCGACATCACCCGGGTGTAGCCGCCCCGTGACCCCGGCCGTAGCCGCGCAGCACGCGGCGGGCCACCGAGGTGATGTGCAGCTCGTCCGGCCCGTCGAGGATGCGGGCCGCGCGCCCGCCGCGGAACAGGGACGGCAACGCCGTGTCCGGGCCGAGCCCGGCGGCGCCGTGGACCTGGATGGCGGAGTCCGTGACCTGCTGCAGCATCCGGGCGGCGGCGACCTTGGCCAGGCCCACCTCGGTACGGGCGTCCCGTCCGGCCGCGATCAGCGCGACCGCCTCGTGGACCAGGGGGCGGGTGGTGCGCAGCGCGAGCAGGGAGTCGAAGACGTGCTGCTGGACGAGCTGGTGCTCGGCGAGCGGCCCGCGCGATCCGCTGCGCGTGGCGGCGCGTTCGGCCATCAGGTCGAAGGCGCGCCGGGCCTGGCCGAGCCAGCGCAGGCAGCGCAGCGTGCGGCCGAGCGCGAGCCGTTCGCCCGCGATGGCCAGGGCGTCGCCACCCGTGCCGAGGAGGTGGTCGGCGGGCACCCGGACCCGGTCGAGCTCGATCTCGTACTGGCCCGCCGCCCCCAGTACGGGCAGTTCGCGCACCACGCGGAACCCGGGTGAGGCGGTCGGTACGAGCAGCAGGGACAGGCCCTCCCGGTCGCCCGCCGCGCCGCCCGTGCGCGCCAGGACGGTGACCAGATCGGCGCCGGCCGCGCCGGAGGTGAACCACTTGCGGCCGCTGACGCTCCAGCCGCCGTCCGCCCGGGCCTCGGCACGCGTCGCGGTGCGGAGCGGGTCGGTGCCCGGCACGTCCGGCTCGGTCATGGCGTAGCAGGTGCGCATCGAGCCCGCGACCAGCCGTTCCAGGTATTCCTCGCGGACCCGGGCGGTGCCGTGGCGCTCCAGCATGGTGACGTCGAGCAGCGGGGCGGAGCCCAGGGCGGCGGGACCGTGGTCGCTGGCGCCCTCCGCCTCGGCGAGCGCCGCGTACCGGCGGAACGTCAGGCCGCCGCCGCCCAGCTCCGCCGGGAGCGGCAGGGCCCACAGCCCGGCGGCGCGCGCCTCGGTCCGCAACCGCGCCAGGGCGGCCGCCGCCTCCTTCCCGCCCGCGTCCAGCACCGTCTCCGACGGGATCACCCTCGTACGGACGAACCGGTCGACCGCCTCCCCCAACCCGTCCGCCCGCGCGTCGGGTTGCGCCGGTCCGTCGTACGCCGTGCCCGTGTCCGCCACTGCATTCCTCCTCGTTCCCGGGAACCCGTGGGAACTGCTGTCCGACTCCCTGTCCGAGGAACTGGTCGGGTGCGCACCCTCCGCAGTTCCCGCGTTCCGTTCGACCTGGGCGACGGCCACCGCCGCGCCGGGAGAGGAGAGGCATGGCGTCCCCCGCAACCACGCAGACGGTCCGGCCGCTCGACACCATGGGCTTCCACGCTTCGGGGCCCCCGCAGATCACCGATGTCGTCGCCGAACACCTGCGGCTGCTCGGAGCGCGCTCCGACGGGCCCGCCGCCGACGCTCCGCCGGGCCGCGTCACGCTCTGCGGAGGCGGTTTCGAGCCCGGCCACGCCACCGTCACCTGGGCGGAGCCCGGCAGTGGCCTCGTCGACGAGGCGACCGTGCAGGCCGCGACCGGCATGATGGCGGTCCACGGACGGCGCGACGGCAGCCCCCGCGGCCTGGCCGCCGACTACGCGGCGACGGCCACAGGCATCCTCGCCGTCCAGGGACTGCTCGCGGGCCTGGTCGGGCAGGCCCGCGGGACCGGGCCCACCCACATCACCGCGGGCGCCGACCGGGCCGGGCTGCTCGCCGTGTCCCAGTACCTCGCCGCCGCCGGGGCCGACGAGGGCGAAGCCGCCGAACTCGCCCCGGGCGGACCGCCCTTCACCTCGGCCGAAGGCGTGCTCTTCGAGCTGGAGACCCTCGACCCGGGTGCCTGGGCGGCGTTCTGGCGTGCCCTGGGAGCCCCGGCCGATGCGATGCGGGCGGGGTGGCGGCCGTTCCAGTTCCGCTACGCCACCGCCTGCGCCCCCTTCCCCCGGGCACTGCACAGCGTGACCCGCTCGCACCCCCTCCCGCGGATCCGGCAGGCGGCCGCGCTCTCCGGCGCCGAGGTGTGCGTACTGCGCACCCTGGCCGAACGCGCCCTGGAGACCGACGGCGCCGCGCCCTGGTCGCTGCGGCCCCTGCCCGGCGGCCCCGCCCCCTCGGGCCCCCGGACGACGGTGTCCCGTACGACGGTGACCCCTTCCGCCGGCCGGCCGCTGGCCGGGCTGACGGTGCTGGAGGCGGGCCGCCGCATCCAGGCACCCCTCGCCGCGCACCTGCTCGGCCTGCTGGGCGCCGAGATCATCCGGATCGAGCCGCCGGGCGGGGACCCGCTGCGCGGCATGCCGCCCGCCTGCTCCGGGATCTCGGCCCGCTGGCTCGCCCTCAACCGCGGCAAGCAGGCCGTCGAGGTGGACATCAAGGCGGAGTCGGGCCGCCGCCGGCTCCGGGAGATGGCCGCGGAAGCCGACGTCTTCCTGCACAACTGGGCGCCGGGCAAGGCAGCCGAGCTCGGCCTCGACGCCGACGACCTCGCCCGCGTCAACCCGGCCCTGGTCCACGCCTACACGAGCGGCTGGGCCGACCGGCTCCAGGACGCCCCCATGGGAACCGACTTCATGGTGCAGGCCCGCACGGCGGTGGGCGAGGCGGTCCGTCCCGAAGGAGAGCCCCCCGCGCCTTCGCTGATGACCCTGCTCGACGTACTGGGGGGCCTGCACGGCGCCGAAGCCGTCCTCGCGGGACTGCTGCTGAGGGAACGCACCGGTCACGGCGTACGGGTGGACTCCTCGCTGCTCGGCGCGGCCGACACGCTGACCGGCCCCGCCCTGCGGCGCGCGGCGCGCGGGCAGGACGCCAGACGGCCGGCGGGATTCCGCCACCCGCTGCCGACCGCCGACGGCTGGCTCGCCCCCGCCGACGCCTGCGCCGGGGCCGCGGCCGCCTACGACCTGCGCGACCTCTCCACGAGCGACGCCGTGGCCCTGCTCAGCGCCCACGGCCTCGCGGCCACCGCCGTCACCACCGACCTCTCCGCCCTGCACCACGACGCGCGCTTCGCCGGCCAGATCGGCCGTGACGCGCACGGTGCCCCCGCCGTTCCCGCCCCCTGGAGCCTCGTATGACCGCCGACCGGCCCGTCCTGCGCGACCTGCTGCCCGCCGAACTCCGCCGCTCCTGGGTGGTCGACGGAACCTGCCCCGAC
Source organism: Streptomyces lavendulae subsp. lavendulae (assembly GCF_002803845.1). GTDB lineage: Bacteria > Actinomycetota > Actinomycetes > Streptomycetales > Streptomycetaceae > Streptomyces > Streptomyces lavendulae. Next base: position 7,675,784 of record NZ_CP024985.1, read on the forward strand.
CTCGACCTCTACAGCCTCTTCCGGGCACGCCAGATCGCGGACCTGCACCGCACGGCCGTCCTGGACGCCAAGGGCGCACTCTGTTACACCGCCCTGGACCGCAAGGTGCGATGTCTGGCCACCGGCCTCAGAGACCTCGGCATACGCGAGGGCGACGTGGTCGGAGTGCAACTGCCCGACAACCGCAACGCCGTCATCGCCGACCTGGCCCTGGCCGCGCTCGGCGCCGTCGCCCTGCCCTTCCCCGTCGGCCGCGGGATCCTGGAGGCCGAGTGCCTGCTCCGCCGGGCCGGGGCCGTAGCCGTCATCGCCGCCGTCGAACACCGCGGCCTCCACCACGCCGCCGACCTGCTCACCCTCGCGCGCGCCCTGCCCGCCCTGCGCCACGTCGTCGCCGTGGGCCCCGGCAGCGCGCCCGGGGGAACGGTCCCCTGGCCGGACCTGATGCGCCGCGACCCCCGCGGATTCGTCCCCGCCCGCCCGGATCCCGACGGCGCCGCCCGGATCCTGGTCTCCTCGGGTTCCGAAGCCGAGCCCAAGATGATCGCCTACTCGCACAACGCGCTGGCCGGCGGACGCGGGAACTTCCTCGCCTCGCTCATCCCCGACGCGGCCCCGCCGCGCTGCCTCTTCCTCGTACCGCTGGCCTCCGCCTTCGGATCCAACGGAACCGCCGTCACCCTCGCCCGGCACGGCGGCACCCTGGTCCTCCTCGACCGCTTCTCGCCCGAGGCCGCCGTCCGGGCCGTGCGCGAGCACGAGCCGACCCACGTCCTCGGCGTGCCCACCATGGTCCGGATGATGCTCGAACGCCTCGACGTGACGGGCGAGCCGTTGCCGGCCCCCACCGCCCTGGTCCTGGGCGGGGCCCCGCTCGACGAGGCCACCGCGGCCGCCGCCGCGAAGGCCTTCGGCTGCCCGGTGGTCAACCTCTACGGCTCCGCCGACGGCGTCAACTGCCACACCGGGCTGGCCGACACCGTGCCCCCGGCCGACGCCGCGGGCGTGGTGGCGGGCCACCCCGACCCCCGGGTCGCCGAGATCCGCATCGCCGACCCCGAGACCCACGCCGCGCTCCCCGACGGCGACATCGGCGAGATCATCTCCCGGGGCCCCATGACACCGCTGTGCTACGTCGGCGCGCCCGAGCTGGACGCCCGCTACCGCACCCCCGACGGCTGGGTCCGTACCGGCGACCTCGGCTACCTCGACGCCGACAACGTGCTGCACGTCGTCGGACGCCTGAAGGACATCGTGATCCGCGGCGGCGCCAACATCAGCCCCGCCGAGGTCGAGCGCGAACTCCGCGCGCACCCGCAGGTCCGGGACGTGGTGTGCGTGGGCGTCCCCGATCCGCTGATGGGCGAGCGGCTGGCGGCCTGCGTGGTGGTACGGGGACCGCAGGCCCCGACGCTGGACGCCCTCGGCGTCCACCTGGCCGCGCGGGGGCTGGAGCGGCGCAAGCACCCCGAGCGGCTCCTCGTGGTGGAGGAGGTGCCCCTGACGGCGGCCGGCAAGCCGGACCGGATCGCTCTGCGGGCACGCCTGGCCGCGGATGTGCCGCCGGTCCGCCACGTCCTGCCCGAGGTTCCGCCCCTCGCCCAGGCCGGATGAGCGACGGGCCCGGCAGCCGATGGCTGCCGGGCCCGCGCGGGTTCCGGCCCGGCCGGGCCGGAACCCGGATCAGGAGCCGCCCATGGCCTTCTTCAGTTCGGCCGCCGCGTTGCGGTAGACGGGCAGCAGATCGAGGTCCTCGCCCGGATAGTTGACGATCTCGACCTGCTCGGCGCCCGAGTCGGGCAGCACGGTCCCGGTCGACATGTGGGCGTTGTCCAGCACCAGGGACGGCTTCTTCGCGGAGAGCCCGGCCAGCTGCCCCGGGGTCACGGCCTCCGGACCGTAGGTGCCCACCGCGGTGGCGCCGGCGAGCTTCGCGGCCCAGCCCGTGAAGACCTGCGTGACGACGGAGGGGCTCTTGCCCCCGGGCCACGCGGCCTGGAGGTCCTTGTTGAGCCTGCCGTACTCGCTGTCGAACCCGGACTTCCACTTCGTGGCCGCGTCCCGCGTGCCGAAGAGCGCGCCCAGCCTGTCGACCTCGGCCCTGACCTTGTCGGGGTCGTTGTCGAGGTTGACCTCGACCAGCTTCGCCCGGGAGCCGGCGGCCTCCTTGATCTTCGCGGCGTACGGCTCGAAGGGCGCGTAGAGCACGAAGTCCGCCTTGGCGACGGCGGCGAGGTCGGAGGGCTTGGGGTCGTAGTCGGGGGCGTGGTGGACGGACTGCGGCACGATGACCTTGACGTCCTCGGCCCCGGCGGCCTTGGCGAACGCGCCCTCCCAGGTGGTGGTCACGACCACCACGGGCCTGTCCTTCCCGGCGGCCAAAGCAGCGCCCTTCGCGGGGGCGTCGGCGACGGCCCCGGGGTCGGTGCCGTCACCGCAGCCGGCGACGAGGGTGAGGGCCGCGCTCAGTGCGAGGACGGAAGGGATGCGGACGCGGGTGCGCGCCATGAGCTGATTCTCCGTTCGGGTATGAAGTGCACGGCGAGGACGAGCGCCCCCGCCGTCAGGACGAGTACGGGACCGGGCGGCCAGTCCAGCCACAGGGCCAGCAGGAAGCCGGTCGCGTTGACGGTCACGCCGATGCCGACCGCCCAGAGGGTGATCGATCTCAGGGAGCCGCCCAGGCGGCGCGCGGCGAGCGCCGGCAGCAGGGTCAGGGCGTCGACGAGCAGGGCGCCGGTGAGCTTGATGGCTCCGGCGACGGCGATCGCGACGAGCACCAGGAGGGCCGCGGTCAGGGCGCGCACGGGGACCCCGGAGCACTGGGCGAGCTCGCGGTCGTACAGGAGCAGCCCGATGTCGCGGCGCCGCCACCAGAACAGGCCGGGTACGACCGCGGCCAGGACGCCGAGCACGAGGAGGTCCGGCGTCTCCACGGAGAGGATCGACCCCCACAGCAGGGCGAAGGCCCCGGACGCGTTGACCCCCGACACGGCGAGGACCAGCAGCGCGGCGGCGATCGCGAGGCTCATCAGCAGGCCCATGGCTCCGGACAGACCGTCCGGGGTACGGGCGAGCGGGGCGACGCCCGCTCCGGCCAGGGCGCAGGCGACGAGCGCGCACAGCATCGGATCGAGGCCGGCGAGCAGCCCGATGGCGATGCCCAGCAGTGCGACGTGCATCATCGCGAAGCGGACCGGCATGATGTCGAGCCCGACGATGACCACCCCGATGACGGGCAGACCGATCGCCGCGAGCAGCAGCGCGAGCCCGGCCCGCTGGACCGGAAGCAGCTGGAGGAGCGCACCGAGGTCGGCGGTGGCGAGGGTCACCGGGGTCACCGGACCTCCCGCAGGCGGCCCGCGGCCATCTCCAGCACCCGGTCGCAGCGGTCCGCCAGGGACCGGTCGTGCGTCACCACGATCAGGGTGACCGGCAGCGAGGTGAGGACGTCCGCGGCCTCCGCCTGCCCGTCGAAGTCGAGGGCGGCGGTGGGCTCGTCGGCCAGCAGCACCTGCGCGCCGGCGGCGACGCAGCCGATCGCACGGGCCAGGTACATCCGCTGCAACTGGCCCCCGGACAGGGTGTGCAGGGGACGTTCGACCAACGCGGCGACGCCCAGCCGGCCGGCGGCTTCGGCCGCGTCGCCCGGCGCGGCACTGCTGGCGAGCAACTCGGCCCCGAGCAGGGGGAACCGTCCGGCGGCCGGCTTCTGGGGGATCCAGGCGCAGGCCCGGCGCCGCCAGGCCCACTCGGCGGGGGAACCGGTGCTGCGGCCGCCGACCGAGATCGATCCCGAGACCTGACGGTGCAGGCCCAGGACCGCGCGCAGCAGCGTGGTCTTGCCCGAACCGTTGGTCCCCGTCAGCGCCACGCGCTCACCGGCGGCGATCTCCAGATTCACGTCGGAGACCGCCTCCACCCGGCCGTGCCGGCAGGCGACCGCCCTCATGTGCACGTCGAGCCCGCCCATCCCGCACCCTTCCGTCGATCCGTGCCGCGCGGAGCGACGGGTGTCCGCCGCCCACGTTCCAGTAGTCGGACGGGGACGGGCCCCGGTTCCCGGGGATCGTCACCCGCGCATCCACCGGCCCCGCGGGCCGCCCGGACCGGTGGCCCCTCAGCTGCCGGGCCGGATCGCGATCGCGAGCGTCCCGACCGGTTTCCCGTGACGGAAGTGCAGGACGAAGGGGACGACCTGACCCGCCTGCCAGCGTTCGCCCGCCTTCACCTTCACCCGCACCGTCGGGCCCGTCCCGAGGGGGGACATGTCGACCGCGCCCCCGGCCGGGACGCGCACGGGACCGGCGGTGTCCGGGGCGGCGGCCCCGGTACCCGTGCCGCTGCGGTCCCGGACCGGTACGGCCCGTTCCACGGCCGGGGAGGTGACTGCCACCAACTCGTCCTCCGCACCGCCCAGGTTCGTGATCCGGAAGAACGCCGAGGTGTCCTCCTCCCCGGCGGACGGGAGCAGGACGCGGCCGTCGTCGACCGCGATGCGGGGCGGGGTTCCGGCGGCCCCGGTGGCGGTCCAGGCCGTCAGCCCGCACAGAACGGCCAGGCACGCGATCACCGGGACGGCCGCGGCCAGGTAGCTCTCGCGCAGACGCCGTCGCGCCGGCCGCCGGTCCCGCGTCCCTTCCCGCCGCACGGGTCCGGTCATCGTCCGCCTCCCGTCCGGGCGGTGCGGGCCCGCGCACCGGCGGGTCGGCCCGCGGGGTCGCGGCCGCGCAGCCGCAGGCTGTTCCCGACGACCAGCAGCGAGCTGGCCGACATGGCCGCCGCGGCGACCATCGGGTTGAGCAGACCGACGGCGGCGAGCGGGACGGTGACGAGGTTGTAGCCGAACGCCCAGACCAGGTTGACCCGGATGGTCGCGAGGGTACGGCGGGCCAGGCGGACCGCGTCGGCCACCGCCTCGACGTCACCGCGGACCAGGGTCACGTCCGCCGCGCCGATGGCGACGTCGGTGCCGCTGCCCATGGCGATCCCGAGGTCCGCGCCGGCCAGTGCCACGGCGTCGTTGACGCCGTCCCCTACGACGGCCACGCACCGGCCCCCGTCCCTCAACCGCCCGACGAGGGCGGCCTTGTCCTCCGGGGAACAGCGGGCGTGGAAGCGGGCGATCCCGAGCGACGAGGCGACGGCCGCCGCCGGGGCCTCGCGGTCGCCGGTGGCGAGGACCGGCTCGACCCCCAGCCGCCGGAGGCGCTCGACGGCCCGGTAGCTCCCCGGACGCGGGACGTCCCCCAGCCCGACGAGGGCCCGCCCGACACCGTCGATCCGTACCAGGACGGGCGTGAGCGCGGCGTCCTCGGCGGCGGCCAGCGCCCGGGCCAGGGGCTCGGGGAGGTCCTCGCCGGGTGCGCACACCTCGACGGCACGGCCCTCGACCACCCCGCTGACGCCCGCTCCGGGCACGGCCCGGAAACCGGTCACCGGCGGCAGCGCCCCGTCGGGCAGGTTCCGCCGGGCGTACGCGGCCAGGGCCTTCCCGAGCGGGTGCTCGGATCCCTGCTCGACCGCCCCGGCCAGCCGGAGCACCGTCTCCCGGTCCGGTCCGCCGGGGACCGTCGTGAGCCGGGCGACGGTCATGTGACCGGTCGTCAGGGTGCCGGTCTTGTCGAGCACGACCGTGTCGACGTGGCGCAGGGCCTCCAGGGCCCGCGGTCCGCTGATCAGGATCCCCGTGCGGGCGCCGCGGCCCGTGGCGGCCAGCAGGGCGGTGGGCGTGGCGAGGCCGAGGGCGCAGGGGCAGGCGACGACGAGGACGGCGACGGCCGCGGTCACCGCCGGCTGCGGATCCGCACCGGCGCCGAGCCAGAAGCCGAGCACGGTGACCGCCGACGTCAGGACGACGGGGACGAAGACGCCCGCCACCCGGTCGGCCAGCCGCTGCGCCGCCGCCTTTCCGGCCTGGGCGTCGGTGACCATGCGGGTGATGCGCGCGAGCCGGGTGTCCGCGCCCACCGCGGTGGCCCGTACGACGAGCAGCCCGCCCGCGTTCACCGCCGCGCCGGTCACCGGCCGGTCCGGCCCGACCTCGACGGGATCGCTCTCGCCGGTCAGCAGGGACAGGTCCAGGGCGGAGCTGCCGCAGACCACGACGCCGTCCGTGGCGACGCGTTCCCCGGGCCGGACGACGAACTCCTGCCCGACGGCGAGCCGTTCGACGGGGATCCGCCGTTCCTCGCCGTTCTCGCGCACGGTCACGTCCTTGACCGTCAGCGCGGACAGCGAGCGCAACTCCGCACCGGTGGCGCGCCGCGCCCGCGCTTCGAGGAACCGGCCGGTCAGGACGAACAGCGGTACGCCGACCACCGCCTCCAGATAGACGTGGGCGACCTCGCCCCCGGCCGTTGGGAGGAGGGTGAAGGGCATCCGCATGCCCGGCCGGCCCGCGCCGCCGAGGAACAACGCGTACAGGGACCACAGGAAGGAGGCGGTGACACCGAGCGAGACCAGTGTGTCCATGGTGGCCGCCGAGTGCCGCAGGCCCCGGAGCGCGCGGAGGTGGAAGGGCCAGGCGCTCCAGACGGCCACGGGTGCGGCGAGCACGAGGCACAGCCACTGCCAGTTGCGGAACTGCAGGGCCGGGACCATCGACAGGACCAGGACCGGCGCGCAGAGCAGCGCGGTGACCAGCAGCCGCTCGCGCCCGGCGCGGTCCTCCTCCGGTACGACGTCCTGCGCCTCCCCTTCCGGCCGTTGCGCGGGCCGCGCGGGCGCGTGGAGTCCGGCCGTGTACCCGGCGCGCTCGACGGCGGCCACCAGCTCGGCCGCCGTGACTCCGGGCGGATGGAGCACGCGCGCCCGGCCGGTGGCCAGGTTCACGGTGGCGCTGACCCCCTCGATCCTCCCGAGCCGTTTCTCGACGCGGTTGACGCAGGCCGCGCAGGTCATGCCGCCGACGGTGAGGTCGGTCGTGGTGGCGGGGACGGCCGTCGGCTCCGGTGTCATCGGCCGCCGCCCGGCCCGGTGTCGGCGGTGCCGTCGTGACCGTGCCGCCCCGATCCGCCGCCCGCGCCGCCCGCCGGGGCGGGGGCGGCGTCGCCGGAGTGCATGCCGGGTGCGACCGGGCCCGCCGCGGAACCGACCCCGTACGAAAGGCAGAACACCACCACCAGCAGGAGCAGGAACCCGGCGAGGGCCGGTGGCGGCACCCACCGCCGGGGTGCGGGGTCCGTGTCGCCGGGGGACCGCTGATGTTCCGCCATCGCCACTCCCTGTCCTCGTGCCCTTGGAGGCCTTCCCCTTGAGTGGTCGGGCCGCCGCGGCGGAGAGTTCCCGGTTCGGAACAGGCCGTCAGGCCGAGCGCGAGCGCGCCGGCCCCCGCGAGGGAGCGCGGCACGGAACGGCGTGACAGGTCGGGAATCGGGACGGGGGCCTCCGGTGGGGGAAGGGGGAGTGGGGAGCGACCGGGCCGCACACCTGGTCGGGGGGGACGGCTGGGGGACGGGCGGACGGTCAGGGCATCGGCTCGTGCATGGTCGAGCAGTGGATGCCGCCGCCTCCGCCCATCAGGCGGTCGACGTCGAGCTGGACGACCTCGCGGCCGGGGAAGGCCGCCGCCAGGGCCTGCCGGGCGGCCTCGTCCTTGGAGCGGTCGCCGAACCGGGCGGTGATCACGCCGCCGTTGACGAGGACGAAGTTCAGGTAGGAGTCGACGAAGGTCGAACTCTTCGAGCGGACGGTGTCGGGTCCGTCCACCCGGATCACCCGCAGCCGGCGGCCGCGCGCGTCGGTCGCCGCGGAGAGGATCGCGAACTGCTCGCGGGCGTCGCGCGCCCACTCGTCGTTCCGGTCCTGGGGCGGCAGCTGGACCATCACCACGCCGGGGCGGACGAACCGCGAGGTGACGTCGACGTGGTCGTCGGTGATGTCCTTGCCCCTGATCCCGGGCAGCCAGATCATCTTGTCCGCGCCGTACGCCTCCAGGAGGGCGTCCTCGATCCCGTCGCGGCTCATGCCCCGGTTGCGGTTCCTGTTGACCGGGCTGCTCTCGGTCGCCATCAGCGTGCCGTCGCCGTCGCACTCCACCGCGCCGCCCTCGCCGACCAGGTCGGCGTAGGTGAGCCGCAGGCCGCGCCGGCGGGCGACGAGCTCGGCGGCCCGGGCGTCGTAGGTGTGCACCTGCTTGTTGCCCCACCCGTTGAAGTTGAGGGAGACCGCGTCCAGGCCGCCGTTGCCGTCGTGGCGGAAGACCGGGGCGATGTCGCGCATCCACAGGTCGTCGGTGGGGATCGCGGTGGTCACCTCGACCTGCGGGCCGCACAGGGGACGCGCCTGGCGGGCGCTGTAGTCGTCGGGGACGCACATCACCACGGGCTCGAACTCGGCGATGGTGCGGGCGATCAGCGCGATGTCCTCCTGCACGCCGGACAGCTGCCGCCCCCACACCGACTTCCGGGACGGCCAGGACATCCAGGTCCTGGCGTGCGGGACGTCGTCGGCCGGGACCCGGGGGCGTACGCCGCCCGGCCGCGCCGCGGGCGAGGCGGAGGCAGACGTGAGCGCCGCGCCGCCGAGGGCGACACCTGCCGCGCCGAGGCCGACCGCCCCGAGCACGCCCCGACGGGAGGGCAGGAGCCCGAGCAGGTGGTCGCCGAGCGAGCGCTCGCCACGGTGTTCGGTCATGGCATCTCCAGATCAAGTAGACCTTCGCCGGACCGGCGCCGCCATCGCGGACAGGGGGTATCACCGGTCGGCTGGAGGCGCTGCGGCTGCCGGCCGAGGACGGGCGCTGACGGGCATGCCCGGCGGGGCGGTGGTGTGGCCGCTGCCACGACCACCGCCCCCGCGGGGTTACTTGGCGCCGAGACCGGCGTCGGAGACCTCGGGCTTGCCCGCGGCCTTGAGGACCTTGTTCAGGAGCGTCAGGTCGTAGATGCCTGCCAGGTCGGGCTGCTCGATGAGCTTGGCCTTGACCGCCCAGTCGGACTCGGTCTTCAGGGTGCTCGCGAGCGGGTCGTCGGTGACGAGGATGGACTGCCAGGCCGGGTCGATGACCTTGGCGTCGAGGGGCTTGCCGCTGTCCGCCGCGAGCTTGGCGTTGGCCGAGGCCTTGGCCTTGTCGGGGTTGGCGTTGATCCACTCGTTGGTCTTCACCGTGCCCTTGAGCACGGCCTCCACCACGTCCGCGTGTTCCTTGAGGAACTTCTGCGACACGATGACGTTCGTGATCACGAACTTCTTGTCGGGCCACAGGGCCGTCTCGTCGAGGAGGACGGAGCCGCCGTCGGAGACGAGCTTGGAGGCGGTCGGCTCGGGCACCCAGGCGCCGTCGATCGAGCCCTGCTTGAAGGCGTCGGGGGTGACCTTGTTGTCGGTGCGGACGACGGAGACGTCGCCCTTGCCGGACTCCGGGTCGACCGACCAGCCCTTCTCGGAGATCCAGTTGAGGAACGCGACGTCCTGCGTGTTCCCCTTCTGGGGGGTGGCGATCTTCTTGCCCTTGAGGTCGTCGAGGGTCTTGATCTTGTCCGGGTTCACGACGAGCTTGACGCCACCGGAGGCGGAGCCGGAGATGATCCGCAGGTTGGAGCCCTTGGACTTGACGTAGCCGTTGATCGAGGGCGAGGGGCCGATGAAGCCGATGTCGAGAGAGCCGCCGTTGAGGGCTTCGATCTCGGACGGGCCGGCGTTGAAGGACTGCGGCTTGATCCTGGTGCCGTTCAGTTCCTTCTCGATCAGGCCTTCCTGGAGGCCGACCAGAGCGGTGGCGTGCGTCAGGTTCGGGAAGTACCCGATGCGGACCTCGGAGGCGGAGAGCTTCTTGGCTCCATCGGCGACGTTGGAGGCCGCGGTGTCCTTGGGCTCGTCCTTCTTGGCCTCGGAGCCGTAGCCGCAGGCGGTGAGCAGCAGGGGGAGCGTCGCGGTGAGGGCGATGGCGCGCAGGGCGGTGAGCGGTCTTGCGGCAGACACGGAGGTGTCCTTTCACGGAAGGGAGTTCGAGTGGATGCGGAGGATGCGACGCGGGGCCGTCGGTGCGTACGGAGCCCGTCACCGGCCGGCGGCGGCCGGATCACGGTCGCGGGGCGGAGGAAGGGCGGGGCGCCGGCTGCCGCGGGGTGGACGGCGAGCGGGTCCGTCGCACACCCGCGTGCGAAGGCGCGCGGGCGGTGAGGCCGGCCGAGGGGCCCGTCGGGCGGACGGCGAGCGGGGCGGACGGCGCGCCGGCGGTGTTCCGTGCGTGGGGCGAAGGCCCCGCGGACGGTTTCAGGCGGGCTGACACATGGCGCTGGAGGTGCGGACCAGGTCGATGTGGCGGCGGGAGGTCAGGGCCGGCGTCCGGCCCGCGCGGTGCGGTGTGCGCACGGCTGGTCCCCCCTTGATTCCTAGTTTTCCCACCTGGTTGGTAGGCATAGTGGCAGACGGGGGTGACCGTCCCAAGGGACCGGCCACATCGTGGACGCCACGATCTCGCGATGCGAGAATCCGCAGGTGGGGCGGATGGCGGGGAGGATCAGGGATTGGTCCAGGCGTCAGGGGTCCGCGTCAGCGCGGATACGTCGGCGGGCAGGTCGCACGATGCGACGTCGGCGAGCGAGACACCGTCGAGGATCTCGCGCACATTGGCCCGGAGCGCGATCCACAGGGGGAGCAGCGCCTCGGCGGGGCCGGTGTAGGAGAGGTCCGGGGGGCGGACCCCGCGTACCGAGACGAGCGGTCCGTCCACGACGCGGATGACGTCGGCGATGCTGATGGACCGGGCGGGCTTGGCCAGCCGGTAGCCGCCGTTGCCGCCGCGCTGGCTGAGCACCAGACCGCCCCGGCGCATGTCGTTGAGGATGCCTTCGAGGAACTTGTGCGGGATGTCCTGGGCGTCCGCGATGGCTTCGGCCTTCACCGGCCCGTCGTCCTGTGACGCGGCGAGCTGCAGTGCGGCACGTACCGCGTAGTCCGCCCTGGCTGAGATCCGCATGAGGCCATTATCCCGTACGGTTCGGGCCGGTGTCCGCCACGCACGGGCCGCCCCGACGTGCGGGAGGGGCCCGTGCCCGGTGTCAGTGGAAGGCGGCCGCCACCGCGCGGTGGGAGCCGTTGAGGTAGTGCTCGCCGATGGAGCGCAGGCGGTGCGCGGCGGGATGGAGCGCCGTCAGGACGCGTGCGTTGCGCCAGAAACGGTCCAGGCCGGGGGCGTCCGCGAGCTCCAGTACGCGCGCGGTGACGTGCAGGGCCGCCTTCGACGTCACCGTCTCGGCCGTGGCGACCAGGGCGGAGACCCCCGCGGGCTCCTCCAGGTCGAGCTGCGCGCCCGGGTCCAGGGCCTGGGCCATCACCTCCGTCGCCCGGTCGACCACGGCGGTGGCCGTCTGGGCGGCGGAGGCGAGCTCCCCGTACGTCAGGAAGAGGTCCGGGTCCGCGCCGGGCAGCCGGTACGCGCGACCGCCCCTGCTGAGGTCGCGGGCTTCCGTGAGCGCACCCTCGACGATGCCCAGGCCGACGTGGCAGAGGGCGAGCCGGAGCGCCGGTTCGGCCAGCGCGGTGAAGGGCGGGGTCGACTCCTCGTCGTGCGGCCGGCGGCCCAGCACCTGTCCCGGTGCGACGGTGACCCGGTCGAGGACGAGCTCACCGGCGCCGACCACGCGCTGCCCGAGGCGGTCGTGGGCGGGCTCGACGGTCATGCCCCGCACACCGGACGGGATCCGTACGACCAGGACGTCACCGGTCACGGCGCAGGTGGCGTCGAGCACGATCTGGTCGGCGACGGCCACCGCCGTCTCCACGAACCGGCGTCCGCTCAGCACGTGGCCGGTGCCGCGCGGCCTCAGCGCGAGGTCGGCTCCTTCGGATTCGTCCTCGGGTGCGGGAGCGCGCAGCGCGCCGGTCCACAGCCAGTGCTCGCGGACCGACTCCTCTTCGAGGGCGGTCGCGTGCTGGTGACCCGCGTAGAAACGCGCGCTCCACGCGTGGGCGTAGTGGCGGGCGAGCACCTCGCCGACGGAGCTGTCCGCGGCGGAGATCTTCCGTATGACGGTGCATCCGGTACGCCAGTCCGCCCCGCGGCCCGGCGCGTACGGGGTGAGGGCCGCGAGCAGTCCGGCCTCGCGCAGCCGGGCCGCCTCGTCGTCCGGGGACCTGCCCGCCCGGTCGCGGGCGATGGCGTCCGCGGCGAGGTCGTCCGCCACGTCGCGGACGGTACGCAGGAGCGCCCGGCGCCGCTCGTCGGCCGGCCGGCGGCCCGCGGTGCCACGAGCGACGGCGGCGTCAGGGGGGACGGCGGTGGTCATGTCGGTTACTCCGGAACGTCTTCGGGCGGCTTCGGCCGATTGCCGAATCCCACCTTTCCCATCGGATTGATAGGGATACTTCACCGAAGTGGCCGTCCGGGCAAGGGTGTGACCGGATGATGGACAGTCGGGTCTTGAGAGGGGAGATGACGAGGGGTCAGGGGCCGTGGCCCCCACGCCGGGACGGTGCTCAGCCCGTCTCGTCACGGATCACGTTGCGGTGCTCCTCGTAGACGAGACGGGCGTCGGCGTCCGGCAGCGCCGGGGTCGTGAAGCCGCAGGCGCAGGTCACCACGGTGAGATCGCGCGCAGCGCCCGCGCCGTGTCCCTCGGGGCCGGTCCGCGCCGTTCCCGCCGGCCTCTCGTAGCGGAGGTGGTGCGGGTGGCGAGGGGTGCGGGAAGCGGCCGGGGCGAGGGGGGAGCCGGTCTCGTCGGGGGTGAAGCGGTGATCGCTCATGGGCCCAGTGTCGCCTGCCGCGCACGGGCGGGGAGCGCACGCGCGGCAGGGCGCGACGGTGGCGTCACCGGGTTGGGGGCGGAGCCCGCGGCGGGGTTCCGAGCCCGGGACGTCGTCCGGGCTCGGACACGCCGGGGTCAGGCGAGGTCGAACCGGTCGAGGTTCATCACCTTGTCCCACGCCGCCACGAAGTCACGCACGAACTTCTCCCCGGCGTCCGCGGACGCGTAGACCTCCGCGAGGGCCCGCAGCTGGGCGTGCGAACCGAAGACGAGGTCGACGGCGGTGGCGGTCCACTTGACCTCGCCCGTCGCGCGGCTGCGCCCCTCGAACACGTTCTCCGCCGCCTCCGACACCTTCCATTCCGTGCCCATGTCCAGCAGGTTGACGAAGAAGTCGTTGGTCAACGCCTGCGGCCGGTCGGTGAGGACGCCGTGCCGGGACCCCTTGAACCCGGTGTCGAGCACCCGCATGCCGCCGGTCAGGACCGTCATCTCGGGTGCGGTCAGGGTCAGCAGGGAGGCGCGGTCCAGCAGGAGCGTCTCCGGCGACAGCTTCTCTCCCGCCCGGAGGTAGTTGCGGAAACCGTCCGCCCTCGGTTCGAGCACACCGAACGACTCCACGTCGGTCTGCTCCTGGGAGGCGTCCGTGCGGCCCGGCGCGAACGGCACCGTGATCTCGTGCCCGGCGTTCTTCGCCGCCCGCTCGACGGCCGCGCACCCGCCCAGCACGATCAGGTCGGCGAGCGAGACCTTCTTCCCGTCGGTCCGCCCGCCGTTGAAGTCCTGCCGGATGCCGTCGAGGGTCCGCACCACCTCGGCCACCTCGGGCAGGTCGTTGACCTCCCAGTCCTTCTGCGGCGCGAGCCGGATCCGCGCCCCGTTGGCCCCGCCGCGCTTGTCGGTGCCGCGGAAGCTGGCCGCCGACGCCCATGCCGTGGTGACCAGTTGGGGGAGGGAGAGTCCGGAGGCGAGGATCCGCTCCTTGAGGGCGGTGGCGTCCGCGTCCGAGACCAGCTCGTGGTCGACCCCGGGGACCGGGTCCTGCCACAGCTGCGGCTCGGGGATCCACGGGCCGAGGTAGCGGGACAGCGGCCCCATGTCACGGTGCAGCAGCTTGTACCAGGCCTTGGCGAACGCCTCCGCGAGCTGCTCCGGGTTCTCGTGGAAGCGCTTGGCGATCGGCCCGTAGACCGGATCCAGCTTCAGCGAGAGGTCCGTCGTCAGCATCATGGGGGCGTGGCGCTTCGACGGGTCGTGGGCGTCGGGCACGGCGTCCCGGGCCGCCGGGTCCGTGGGCGTCCACTGCTGGGCCCCGGCCGGGCTCCGCGTCAGCTCCCAGTCGTACCGGAACAGGTTGTCGAGGTACCCGTTGTCCCACTTCGTCGGCTCGTTGGTCCACGCACCCTCCAGCCCGCTGGTGATCGCGTCCGCGCCCACGCCGCTGCCGCAGGTGTTCCGCCACCCGAGGCCCTGCTGCTCCAGGGGGCCGGCCTCGGGTTCCGGACCGACGCACCCGGGGTCGACCGCGCCGTGGCACTTGCCGAAGGTGTGGCCGCCGATGATGAGTGCGGCCGTCTCCTCGTCGTTCATGGCCATGCGCTTGAACGTCTCGCGGATGTCCCGGGCGGCGGCGAGCGGATCCGGGTTGCCGTCGGGCCCTTCCGGATTGACGTAGATCAGCCCCATCTGCACGGCGCCGAAGGGACCGGAGAGTTCCCTGTCGCCGCTGTACCGCTCGTCTCCGAGCCAGGTGTCCTCGGTCCCCCAGAAGACCTCCTCGGGCTCCCAGATGTCCTCCCGGCCGAATCCGAAGCCGAACGTCTTGAGTCCCATGGATTCGATGGCGCAGTTCCCGGCGAACACCAGGAGGTCGGCCCACGAGATCTTCCGGCCGTACTTCTGCTTGACCGGCCAGAGCAGGCGCCGCGCCTTGTCGAGGCTCGCGTTGTCCGGCCAGCTGTTGAGGGGGGCGAAGCGCTGGGCCCCGGCCCCGCCCCCGCCCCTGCCGTCCTCGATGCGGTACGTGCCGGCGGAATGCCAGCTCATCCGGATGAAGAGCGGTCCGTAGTGGCCGTAGTCGGCGGGCCACCAGCCCTGCGAGTCCGTCATCACCGCGAAGACGTCCCGCTTCAGCGCGTCGACGTCCAGGGTCGAGAACTCGCGCGCGTAGTCGTACTCCTCACCCATCGGATCGGACAGGGGCGAGTTCTGGTGGAGGACCTGGAGGTCCAGTTGCTCCGGCCACCAGTCCCGGTTCGTCCGTGGACGGGTCGGGGAGGGGGTCGGGGCGGGGATGGCTGGGTTCTCGCTCTCGCTGCCGGACACGTCCGTCCTTCTTTCCTGTCTCGGTGTTTCCCCCCGCTGGCTGCGTCCGTATGGTCGCGCACCGCAGACCGTGCCGCACGGGAACACGCAGGCGGCCCCGCACAACGGGCACGCGAGGCCGAAAGGCGGAATCCAGCCATCCGTATCGGTAAGCTGCTGTCTCCCCGAGCCTGAACAGGTGAACCGATATGAGCGACCTGCTGGAGCGGCTGCGCGGGCGCGGCTGGCGGATGACGTCCCAGCGGCGCGTCGTCGCGGAGGTCCTCGGCGGCGAGCACGTGCACCTCACGGCCGACGAGGTGCACGCCCGCGCCGCCCGGCTGCTGCCCGAGATCGCCCGCGCGACCGTCTACAACACCCTGGGCGAGCTGGTCGCCCTCGGCGAGGTCGCGGAGGTCTCCACCGACGGCCGGGCCAAGCGGTACGACCCCAATGCCCACCACCCGCACCAGCACCTGGTGTGTTCCGGCTGCGGCACCATCCGTGATGTCCACATGACCGGCGACCCGCTGGCCGGCCTCCCGCAGGAGCAGCGGTTCGGCTTCACGGTGTCCGGGGCCGAGGTCACCTACCGCGGGCTGTGCCCCTCCTGCGCCCGCGGCCCCGGCCCCGATCCCGGTCCCTCGCGGGCCGCGGGGGAGGGGCCGGAGCCGGCCTGAGGCCCGTTCGAGGGGGGTAGGCGGTCACACCCCCCTTTCCTCACTGCTCCTGGGGCGGTTTGCCCTCCGCCGCGGAGACCTCGACGAACTCCACGTGCCCCTTGCCGTCGAGGCGCAGGACGGGCACGGCCTTGTTGCGCGGATTGCCGTTGTTCTGGAAGGAGATGAACCCGCTGGCCCCGGCCACCTGCTGGGTCCCGTCCATCTGGTGGAACATCCGGGCCACCGCGTCGCCGACGACCTGACCCTGCCAGCGGGCGGCCATCTGGATGCCGTGCGCCGCGGCGAGCACCGCGTCGTGGCCCATCAGGGCCCCGCCGTCGTCCCGGGTGTCGCGCGGGAACCACTGGTCCAGCAGTCCGCCCGGCTGGAAGTTCTTCGCGGACGGCGCGGACACCGCCTGGGGCGCCGAGCGGTACATGTCGGGGTGGGAGAGGCCGGTGTAGAGCACCTCGATGTGCGTATCGGCGGCGTGGGCGAGCTGCTCGGCGCTCAGGTTGGTCGTGTCGTCCCCGGTGAACACCGTGAACTGCTGGTCGGTGCAGCTGCGGTTGGCGAGCGCGTCGAGGAAGTGCGTCAGGTGCTGACCGCGGCCCGCGAAGTACACCAGTTGGGGGCGCTGCTGGCACAACTGGCCGGGCATGTAGCGCAGTTCGTTCTGCCAGGCGCTGCTGACGGAGGAGTCGTAGGTCATCCGCTCCGCCACGAGCCGGTGTTTGTCGCCGTCCTGGAAGGCCTTGGTGAAGGCGGTGCCCAGGGTGGAGGCGTAGAGGTTGCCCTCCGCCACGTCCTGGATGACGACCGCGGTGGCGATCCCCCGCCGTTTGAGGTAGCCGGCGGCCGCGTACGCCTCGTCCTCGTTCGTGGGCGCGATCCGGACGAAGCCGTTGATGCCCTGGATGTTCGTGGCGGTCAGGGTGGCGCCGACCATGGCGATGCCGTGCTCGGAGAGACGCCTTATGGCCGAGAGGTTCTCGTTGTTGCTGGGACCGAGACCGGCCACCGCGACGAGCCGGTCCGGCGAGTCCTTGCGGGCGATCAGCTCGTCGACCGTGTGCTTCCACTGGGTGGACTTGCTGCCCGGATTGGCGATCAGCAGACGGATCTTGGGGGTGGCCGCGAGGTCGCCCTGGTTGTGCCGGAACTGGGCGAGGTAGGCGCCCTGCAGTTCGTGGCGGACGCCCTCGGCCGAGTTGCTGTCGTCGGCGGTGCTGGTGAAGGAGGTGAAGTAGGCGACGCTGACGTACGGTTCCTTGTCCGCGTTGGCGAGGACCCGGCGGTTCTCCTCCTCGATCCTGCGGGTCACCGCGTCGAGGTGCGGGGCGAACACGTAGGCGCCGTCGGTCACTCCCACGCACTCGTCGTCCGGGCCCTGTTCGACGACCCCGTCCGCGCATCTGGCCTGGCGCTCCTGGAGCCAGCCGACCCCCAGCCAGAGCGCCGTGACCAGCGCGACCGCGACGGCGGTCGCGAGGGCGACGCGGCGCACGACGTGCAGGGGCCATTCGAGTCTCGGCACGCGCTCAGCCCTCCCAGCCCGCGGTCTGGGGATCGCGCCAGTGACGGTACCGGTCCGCCTCGTCGTACAGGGCCACGATGTCGTTCCTCCGCAGTTGGGACAGCTGCGTGCAGCCGTCGGCGATCAGGTCGTTGAGCCGCATGGCCGGGTCGGCGAGCGGATCGCTCCACACCCAGCGGGTGGTCACCAGGGTGTGGATCACCGACTCGGTGTCCATCACCCGTTCGGGGCGGCGCGGGACGAGCCCGGCGAGGAGTTCCACGGGTCCGCTGTCGGTGGGGAGCCGGTTCGGCGCGGAGGTGATCGCGTCGAACTCGGAGATCCACTGCGCGGCCGGTACGGCGGTGAAGCGCCGCGTCAGGTGTGCGGCGACCTCCTCGGTCCGCCCGCGGGCCAGCTGGTGGTACATCTGCTGCACCGGCTTCCCCTCGCCGCGGTAGTACTCGGCGAGGAGCTCGTGCGCCGCGTCCCACCCGTCGGGGCGGGCGGCCAGCCGCCACAGGAGCAGACGGCGCAGCCACGGGTGCAGTACGGGGACCACGGCCACGGGCCCGGTCAGCAGCCAGCGGGAGCGGACCGCCCCGAACAGGGAGTCGTCGGGGCTGAGCAGCCGCGTGGCGACGGAGAAGTCCCGGGCGGCCGCGCATGCGGCGAGGGCGGCGCGCTGGGTGTCGTCGAAGTCGCGCAGGAGGTGGCCGAGGGCCGTGTCGGCGAGGGTGGCGGAGTCGTCCCCGGCGCGCAGGTGCCGGTCGGGCAGGGTACGCAGCCAGCGGTCCTGCCGGGGGCCCGAGTCCGGGGGCGGCCCGGCCTGGCGCAGCACGTCCAGCACCTGGTGGACGGCGCGCGGCAGCCCCCCTGTCAGCCGGTGCACGAACGACGTGAGGCGGGTCAGCGGGGCCAGGTCGCCGTTCCCGCCGAGCTGGAGCTCTATCCGGATCCGCACCTCGTCCAGGTTGAGGTCGCGCAGGCGCAACGGGTACCACCAGGTGTCCTCGCTGTCGCGGGTCGGCCGGTGGGCGTTCCAGTCGGACAGGGACGCCCGGTCGGGGCCGCGCAGCTGCCAGGGCCAGGAATCGCCGGTGGCCGGGCCCCAGCGGGGCAGCCAGCGGTTGGAGCTGGCGACGACCGTCAGCGGGTCGCTGGCGTGGCCGGCCACGACCGTCTCGTCGTGCCGGGAGCGCAGCAGCAGGTCGAGGAAGCGGCGGCCGTACTCGGTGTGGGAGTTGTCGAGGAGCAGCAGGTAGGAGCGGGGCATGAAACTGCGGGCCGAGTTGCGTCTGAGGTCCTCCAGGAACGCGGAGAACAGGACGAGGTCGAGGCGTTCCTGCGCGTTCTCGTCGCCCTCGTGACGCCAGAGGTTGAGCTCGACCAGGGCTTCCATGGGGTCCGCGCTGCGGGTCATGGGATGGCGTCCGTACCAGTGGGCCCCGGAGGTCAGCCTGCTGCCGAGCCTGCCGGCGAACAGGCCGGGCACGGTGCGGCGGCCGCGCCGCAGGGCGTCCTGGAAGAGGGCGAGGGCGGCGGTCGAGGCGCCCTCGGGCATCCCGAGCGCGCCCATCCCCACCTCGAAGAAGGCGGCCAGGTAGTCCCCGTGCCGGGCCTCGTTCTCCTCCTGGAACCGGTCGAGCTGGCGCTGCACCGCGCGCCGGCCCTCGGCGAGGCTGCGCATGCGCAGCTCCTGGTCGGAGGCGAGCAGGCCCAGGCTGAGCAGCGGGAAGTGGGAGCGCCCGTAGCGGGGCAGCTTGCGCTCCAGCTGGCGGGCCAGGAGCCCCAGGGCGTAGCGCGGCAGCAGCGACTGGGCCCCGCCGAAATTGACGAAGGCGAAGGGGTAGTCGGGCCCGAAGTGCTCCAGCAGCGCGCTGTGCGCCTCGCTGGCTCCGCTGCCCGCCGGCCCGAGGAGCATCGTCAGGGGCCGTTCGGCCGCCGGGTCCTCCTTCAGGCACGCGTCGACCAGCGACAGGATGCCGCTGCGGCCCCGCAGGCCCATGCCCGTACCCGGCTCCCTCACGTGTGATCCCCCCCAGGACGACGCTTCCGAGGAGTAGAGACTGCCATTCGCGGCGGGAGTCAGACAGGGTTTTCCCCTCCTTGATTCGGTCCGGTCGCATCCGCGCAGGTACCGCGGGGTTCCGGGCCCGGGGAAGGGGCCGCCGGCCGGCCCGTTCCGGTGGTCCCGACGTGCGCCGCGTGCGCCGCTGACCGAGATTGGAAGTAACCGTCGGCCCCGAGGAGACGCCCATGTCCGCGCAGCCCCCAGGGTCCGGTGGCCCGACAGGCGAACAGTGGGAGCTGCGCCACGGCGGCCAGCGCGCCGTCGTGGTCGAACTCGGCGGCGCCCTGCGCCACTACGAGGCGGACGGCCGGACCCTGCTGGACGGGTTCGCCGCCGACGCCCCCGTCACCGCCGGACGCGGGCAGCTGCTGGTGCCCTGGCCCAACCGGGTGGGCGGCGGCCGCTACCGGTTCGACGGCAGGGACCTGCAACTCCCGCTCAGCGAACCGGAGAACCACAACGCGATCCACGGACTGCTGCGCTGGACCCCCTGGCGCCTGCTCGACCGCTCCGCCGACGCGCTGCGGGTCGCCGCCACCCTCCACCCCCAGCCGGGGTACCCCTTCCTGCTGGAGGTGAGCGCCGGCTACCGGCTTGACGACGACGGGCTGGAGGTCCTGGTCCGGGCCGTCAACACCGGCACCGCGAGGGCGCCGTACGGCGTGGGTCAGCACCCCTACCTGACGGTCGGCACCGACCGGGTCGACGCGGCGCTGCTCACCGTGCCCGCCCGCTCCCGGCTGCGCACCGACGACGCCGGACTGCCGATCGGGGAGGAGCCCGTCGAGGGCACGGAGTACGACTTCCGCACCCCCCGCCCCCTCGGCGCGCAGCGGCTGGACACCGCCTTCACCGGACTCGACCGCGACGGGGACGGCCGGGCCGTGGTCCGGCTGGCGCACCCCTCGGGGCGGCACGGTACCGACGTGTGGCTCGGCGAGGGCACCCGGTGCGTGCAGGTGTACACCGGTGACACCCTGGCCGAGCCCGAGCGGCGCCGCGGGGTCGCGGTGGAGGCCATGTCCTGCCCGGCGGACGCCTTCCGCACCGGCACCGACCTGACGGTCCTGGAGCCGGGGGACCGGCACGCGTTCCGCTGGGGCCTGAGCCCCTGGGGCAGCGCCGGCTGAGCGGGACCGGACGGCGGCGACGCACCCGGCACACCCCCACCGTCGGCGGGAAGGCGGCGATCCGATGGCCCGGCACCACGAACCCCCGGCCGGCCGGCGCATGAGCGCGCGGGACTTCCGGACCCTGTACGAGCGGCTGCGCGCGGCGGCCGGCTCCGCCCAGGATCCGCACGGCCGGATCGGAGCCCTGCGCCACCTGACGCCCGAACGCGTCGCGGCGGCCGCCGCCGAGGTCCGGCTCGGGCACACGGTGTCCCTGGCCGCGCCGATCCAGACCCGGGCCGGTCCGGACGATCCCGAGCCCGCCGAGTACCGGGTGACCGGGCCCGCCGCCGGGGAGGCCACCGCGGAGGGGCTGCACTTCGCCCTGGACCGCTTCGCCATGAACGTCCACGGGGACGCCGACAGCCACCTCGACGCGCTCAACCACGTGATCTTCGACGGCGGGCTGTACGGCGGGGCCCCGGCCGGGGACGCGGGCGCCGCGGGCCCGCGCCGGCTCTCCCTCGACGCGGTCCACGACGGCATCGTGGGGCGGGGCGTGCTGCTGGACGTCCCCCGGGCGCGGGGCGTGCCCTGGCTGGAGCCGGGGGACCACGTGACGGCCGGGGACCTGACGGCCGCCGAGGCCGCCCAGGGCGTCCGGGTCGGCCCCGGGGACCTGCTGCTGGTCCGGGTGGGGCACCGGCGTCGGCGCGCGGAACTCGGCGCGTGGGAGGCGGCCTCGGCGCGGGCGGGCCTGCACCCGGACGCCCTGTCGTTCGCGGCGGAGCGGCAGGTCGCCGTCCTGGGAAGCGACGGCAACAACGACACCGCCCCCGGCGCGGTGGCGGACGTGGCCTTCCCCGTGCACGTCCTGGCCGTGCACGCGATGGGCATGCACCTGATGGACTACCTGAGCTTCGAGGAGCTGGTCGGGGCCTGCGAACGGGCGGGCCGCTGGAGCTTCCTGTGCGTGGTCGCCCCGCTGCGCCTCCCGGGCGCCACCGGGTCCCCCGTGAACCCGATCGCCGTGCTGTGAGGGTGGCCCGCGCCGGTGCCCGCCCCGCCGGGTCGCCGTCCGGGGGAACGGCGACTACGTTCGAATGGGTGGAAATGCTTGGACTCCACACCGCGGAGCGACAGGTTCTGGCGCGACGGCAGGGCCGCGACCCCAAGGACGGTGGTCGACGTGGGCGACTCTCCCCACTACGACGTCATCATCATCGGCACCGGTGCGGGCGGCGGTACCCTCGCCCACCGGCTGGCGCCGTCCGGCAAGCGGGTCCTCCTCCTCGAACGCGGCGGCTACCTGCCGCGGGAGCGGGACAACTGGGACTCCACCGCCGTGTTCGTCAAGGGCAAGTACCGGGCCCCGGAGTTCTGGTTCGACAAGCACGGTGAGGCGTTCCCGCCCGAGGTCAACTACTACGTCGGCGGGAACACGAAGTTCTACGGGGCCGCCCTCTTCCGGCTGCGGCCCGAGGACTTCGGCGAGCTCCGCCACCACGGCGGCATCTCGCCCGCCTGGCCCCTGCGGTACGAGGACCTGGAGCCGTACTACACGCAGGCCGAGCACCTCTACCTCGTGCACGGGCGGCACGGGGAGGATCCCGGCGAGGGGCCGGTGAGCGCGCAGTACGCCTACCCGCCCGTCGAACACGAGCCGCGGATACAGCAGTTGAGCGACGACCTGGAGAAGAAGGGGCTGCACCCCTTCCACCTGCCCATCGGGGTCGACCTCGTCCAGGACGCCGACGGGCGGGCCGTTCCCTCCAGCGTCTGCATCCGCTGCAACCGGGTGGACGGCTTCCCCTGCCTGGTGCGCGGCAAGGCCGACGCCCAGGTGATCTGCGTGGAACCCGCCCTGGAGCACCCCAACGTCGAGC
Source organism: Streptomyces lavendulae subsp. lavendulae (assembly GCF_002803845.1). Lineage (GTDB taxonomy): Bacteria > Actinomycetota > Actinomycetes > Streptomycetales > Streptomycetaceae > Streptomyces > Streptomyces lavendulae. Next base: position 7,698,030 of record NZ_CP024985.1, read on the forward strand.
TGCTCACCCAGGCCCACGTGGTCCGGCTGGAGACCGACGCGACCGGGCGCAGCGTCACCGCCGTCGTGGTCAGGGGCGCCGACGGCGCCGAGACCCGGTTCTCCGCCGACATCGTGGTCGTCTCCTGCGGGGCGGTGAACTCCGCGGCCCTGCTCCTGGCCTCGGCCAACGACCGCCACCCGCGCGGACTGGCCAACAGCTCCGACGTCGTGGGCCGCCACTACATGCGGCACAACAACCTGGCCCTGATGGCGGTGTCGAAGGAACCCAACGACACGCAGTTCCAGAAGACCCTCGCACTGCACGACTGGTACCTGGGCGCGGACGACTGGGACCACCCGCTGGGCGGCATCCAGATGCTGGGCAAGTCGGACGCCGAGCAGATCCACGGCGAGGCCCCGCGCTGGGCCGGCGCGGTCACCCCGGACATGCCGTTCGAGGTGCTGGCGCACCACGCCGTCGACTTCTGGCTGTGCGGCGAGGACCTCCCGATGCCCGACAACCGGGTCACCCTGGACGGTGACGGCGCCATCCACCTCGCGCTCGACGAGAAGAACAACACGGAAGGTCTGGAGCGGCTGCGGCACAAGCTCCAGGGCATGCTCGGACACCTGGGCATGCACGAACACCACCTGCTGCCGCACAGCATCTACCTCCACAAGGGCATGCCGATCGGGGCCACCGCGCACCAGGCGGGCACCGTCCGGTTCGGCACGGACCCGGCGGCCTCCGCCCTGGACATCCACTGCAAGGCCCACGACCTCGACAACCTGTACGTGGTCGACACGAGCTTCTTCCCGAGCATCGGCGCGGTCAACCCGTCCCTGACGGCCATCGCCAACGCGCTGCGGGTCGGCGACCACCTCCTGGCCCGGCTGAACTGACCTCCTCGCCTCCTGGGCCGACCGGAGGAAGATCCTCGGCCGAACGGCCCAACGGGGGCCCGCCCGGCGGGCCCGCCGCCTCGGCCGGTGCTTGTGTGGGCCGTCGGTCCGGTCGGTCCGGTCGGCCCGGGGCCGCGCATCGAGGAGGCAGCACGACGTGGATTCCACCGTGGGCGCACCGCAGGGTGTGATTCCGCCCCATCTGCTCAAGGGCCAGAAGGCGCTGGTCACCGGCGCCAACTCGGGCATCGGCAAGGCGACGGCCATCGGGCTCGGCAAGGCCGGTGCCGACGTGGTCGTGAACTACGTGGCCGACCGCGACTCCGCGGAGGAGGTCGTCCGCGAGATCGCCTCCTACGGTGTGCGCGCGGCGGCCTACGAGGCGGACGTGTCCCAGGAGGACCAGGTCGTCGCCATGGTGGACCGGATGGTCAAGGAGTTCGGCACGATCGACATCATGGTCGCCAACGCCGGCCTGCAACGGGACGCCCCGTTCACCGAGATGACCCTCGCCCAGTGGCAGAAGGTGCTGGACGTCAACCTCACCGGCCAGTTCCTGTGCGCCCGCGAGGCGACGAAGGAGTTCATGCGGCGCGGTGTGGTCCCCGAGGTGTCCTGCGCGGCCGGGAAGATCATCTGCATGAGTTCGGTGCACCAGATCATCCCCTGGGCCGGACACGTCAACTACGCCTCCTCCAAGGGCGGCGTGCAGATGATGATGGAGACCCTGGCCCAGGAGCTCGCACCGCACCGGATCCGGGTGAACGCGGTCGCCCCCGGGGCCATCAAGACGCCCATCAACCGCGACGCCTGGGACACCCCGCAGGCGCGCGAGGACCTGCTGAAGCTGATCCCGTACAACCGGATCGGCGAACCCGACGACATCGCGCACGCCGTCGTCGGCCTCTGCTCCGACCTCATGGACTACGTGGTCGGGGCCACCCTCTACGTCGACGGCGGAATGACCCTGTTCCCCGGATTCGCCACCGGCGGCTGACCTCCCTCGCCCGTGCGCCGGTCACGGCACTAGCAGCGAAGGCACGCATGCACACCACGGTCCACCTGCTCGCCGACGCCCCCGCCCAGCTGCTCCCCGCCAGGGAGCTGATGGCCTTCACCCTCGCCTCCCACATCATCCTCGTGCCCATGGGCGTGGCCCTGCCGCTCATCACCCTCGTGATGCACTACCGCGGCCTGCGCCACGACGACCCCACCGCCCTCCTGCTGGCCCGGCGCTGGTCGGCCGTCATGGCGGTGCAGTTCGCCGTCGGCATCGTCACCGGCACCGTCCTCTCCTTCGAGTTCGGCCTGCTCTGGCCCGGCCTGATGGGCAGGTGGGGCGACGTGTTCGGCATCGGGTTCGGGGTCGAGGCGTGGGCGTTCTTCCTCGAAGCGGTGCTCATCGCCATCTACCTCTACGGCTGGCGCCGGCTGAAGCCCCGTACGCACTTCCTGCTCGGCCTCCCGCTCCCCGCCGTCGCGCTGATGGGGGCGTTCGGCATCCTGGCCGCCAACTCCTGGATGAACACGCCGCAGGGCTTCTCCCTCGACCCCGAGGGCAACCCGGTCGACGTGAACATCTGGAAGGCCATCTTCACCCCGATGTTCGGGCCGCAGTACTGGCACTTCGTCGTGGGCATGCTGCTGACCGCCGGGTACGTGGTGGCGGGCGTCTACGCCGTCGGCTGGCTGCGCGGCCGCCGGGACCACTACCACCGGCTCGGCTTCGCCGTCCCCTTCACCCTCGCGGCCGTGGCCACTCCGGTCCAGTTCATGCTGGGGGACTCCATCGCCCGGTCGGTGTTCCACAAGCAGCCGGTGAAGTTCGCCGCGCTGGAGATCGTCTGGGAGACCGGTACCCACGTGCCCGAGTACATGTTCGGCCGTCTGCACCCGGACGGGTCGGTCTCCGGCGGCATCAAGATCCCCCAGCTCGACTCCATCCTGGCCGGCTTCAGCCCGGACACCAAGGTGATCGGACTGAGCTCCGTCCCCGAGAGCGACCGGCCCACGGCCACCCAGGCGACCATCGCCCACTGGGCCTTCGACCTCATGGTCGTGATCGGATCCGTGCTGGTGCTGCTCGCCCTCTGGTACGCGCTGGTCTGGTTCAGGCACCGCCGCCTGCCGGGCTCCCCGTGGTTCTACCGCGGCGCCGCCTGCGCGGGCGTCGCGTCGGTCCTGGCCGTGGAATGCGGCTGGGTCGCCACCGAGGTGGGTCGCCAACCCTGGATCGTGTACCAGAACATGCGGGTCGCCGAGGCGGTGACCGCGACCCGCTCCACCAGTCTGTGGATCATGTTCGGCCTGGTGGTCGTGGTGTACGTGTTCGTCTTCGGCTCCTTCCTCGCCGTCCTCCTGAAGATGCGCACCGGATGGAGGCTCGCGGACGCGCAGCAGGCGGCCGGCGGCGCGGCGGGGGCGCCGGAGACGGACACCCCGTACGGGCCCCGTCCCCCCGTCCCGGCGGGCGGCGCGCCGCCGGCCGACGGCGGAGCCGGCCCGTCCGAGGGCGGCCGGTCGTGACCGCCGGGCTCATCGCCGTCGTCCTGCTGCTCGCGGTGGCGGCGTACGCGTGCGCGGGCGGTACGGACTACGGGGCCGGCTTCTGGGACCTGGCCGCCGGAGGGACCGAGCGCGGCGAGCGGCCGCGGTGGCTCATCGGCCACGCCATGGCCCCGGTGTGGGAGGTGAACAACGTCTGGCTGATCTTCGTCCTCGTCATCATGTGGACGGGTTTCCCGACGTTCTTCCAGACCGTGTTCTCGGCGATGTGGCTCCCGCTCGCCCTGGCCGCCGTCGGCATGGTCCTGCGCGGCGCCTCCTTCGCCTTCCGCAAGGCCGCGCGGCGGCTCGCCCGGCGGCGGCAGCTCGGGATCCTGTTCGCTCTGTCCTCCCTCGTCACGCCCTTCTTCCTCGGTGCGGCCGCCGGCGGGATCGCCTCCGGGCGGGCGGCGCCCGGCACGACCGCCTCGGCGCACGTCTGGGTCAACCCCACCTCCCTCCTGTTCGGGCTGCTGGCCGTCGCCGCCACGGCCTTCCTCGGCGCGGTGTTCCTCGCCGGTGACGCGCGCCGCTTCGACGTGCCCGATCTGGTGGGCTACTTCCGGGCGCGTGCGCTGGCGGCACTGGTCGCGGTCGCCGTCCTGGCCGTGATCACGCTGTTCGTCACCCACACGGACGCCCCGTACGTGTGGCACGGCCTCACCCACGGCGCGGGGCTCGTCTTCACCCTCGTGGCCGTGGCGGCCACCTGCGCCACCGCGTGGCTGCTGACGCGTACGCCGGGCATGCCGGTCCGCCTCACGGCGGTGGGGGTCGTCGCGGGGGCGGTCATCGCCTGGGGCCTGGCCCAGCGCCCCTACCTCATCCCCACCTCGCTGACCGTCGCCGACGCGGCGGGCGCCCCCTCCACCCTGACGTGGCTGGTGTTCGTGACGCTGGTGGCCGTGGCGCTCGTCGGCCCGGCCGTCTTCCTCCTGTACTGGCTGGACACCCACGGCGAGCTGGAGGAACTCACCGATGCCGACCTGCGGGCCAGCGGCCCCGAGCCGGGTGAGACGGCCGGTGGCGGCTGACCGCCCGCCCGCGGACGGCGCCCGGGGCGGTGGTCCGGCCGTTCGTCAGACGAGGACGTTGACCGCCCGGGCGATGACGAGACCCAGGATGGCCAGGGAGATGACGGACTGGACGGTCATGACGCTCTTGGCCCAGGGGGCGAGCGGCATGACGTCGGTGGGGCTGAACGCGGTCGAATTGGTGAACCCGAGGTAGAGGTAGTCGATGTAGCGGGGGCGCCACTGCGCCCCGACCAGTTCGGGGGTGATCTGCTGGGGGAAGGCGAGCGCCGGAGTCCGGGGCATGCGGTGCGCCCGGGCGGCCGGTCCGCCGCTGTCGAGTTCGAAGTACAGCAGGGAGAACGTGAGGACGGTGGAGGCCCAGACGCTGCTGCCGGCCAGGAGGAGGGCGGACGCGGACCCGGTCTCGTTCCCCCCGTGGATGAGGTCGTCGATCAGCCGGACCGTCGACCACAGGGTGCTGCACGCCAGCACGACGACCAGGGCGACCGACACCCCGCGCAGGACGGCCGAGCGGCGGCTGATCCGGAGGGGGTCGCCCGAGACCAGCGCCACCAGGAGCAGCCCCTCGGCCGCGGGGAGCGCCCATCGGGGTCCCAGCCGCAGGTCGTCGGGGAGGAGCAGGGTCAGCACCGCGGCGGCGATGACGGCCCCGGCCATCGGCCAGCGGGTCTCGGGGTACGCCGGTGGTGGCGGTGTGGGCTCCGGCTCGTGCGGGTCGCTCATACGGTTCGCATCCGAGGGGGTATGTCCGGTCAGGGCAGACTGCTGCGAGGGTGCGGGGCGGCGGGGCGGATCGCTCCGGGCCACCGCGGTCACCCGACGCAGGGGGCCGGGATCGCGGGTCCCACCGTAGACCGGGGCGAAGGCGCGGCGACGTGACCGACACGCTCCTCGCTCACATCGCCGCCGCGGGGTTCCGGCCGTCGCGGCACGTCACAATGGCCCGCACGACGTGATCCCGCAGCGCACGGACCGCCGCGTTCGGGCCGGTGGGGACATCCGCGGACCCTTCGGGCAGGAACGCCCCCACGGAAGGACCGTCATGACAACGAGTCAGATCCTGCTCGGCATCGGGCTGGTCGTGGCCCTCGCCGTGGGGTGCCAGGTGGTCGCGAGCCTGCTGCGCGTCCCGGCGATCCTCCTGCTGTTGCCGGCCGGATTCGTCGCGGGCACGCTGACCGAAGTCGTCAACCCGCAGAAGCTGCTCGGCCCCGCGTTCTCCCCGCTCGTCTCCCTCGCCGTCGCGGTCATCCTCTACGACGCCGGCCTGGGACTCGACCTCCGCCACCTCAAGGGCCACACCCGTACGGTCGTGGTCCGGCTGGTCTGGCTCGGCGCCCTGGTCACCTGGGTGTCCGCGGCCCTGCTCGCCGTCCCCGTCATCGGCATGTCGCTGAGCGCCGCCGTGATGCTGGGCGCGATCCTCGTGGTCAGCGGCCCGACCGTCGTCGGGCCGCTGCTGGGCTTCGTCCGCCCGACGGAGCGCCTGCAACGCGTCCTCGTCTGGGAGGGCTCCCTGATCGACCCGCTCGGCGGCATCCTCGGAGCGCTGGTCTTCCACGGCGTCCTGGCCAGCGGACAGCAGAGCCTCGCCGACAAGGTCGCCATGTTCTGCGGCAGCGCAGCGATCGGGCTCGCGGGCGGCGCCCTCGGAACGGCCCTGCTCTGGCTCCTCCTGCGCCGCCTCACCCTCGACGAGGTGCTCGCCACGACGGTGCAGCTCGCCGCGGTGGTCTCGGTGGCGGCGGCCTGCGACGCCTTCCGCGACGACACCGGCCTGATCGCCGCCGTGGTCATGGGGATCGCGCTCGCCAACCTGCCCGGCCTGGACATGCCCGCCCGCCGGTCCTTCTTCGAGACCCTGGTCTCACTGATCATCGGCCTGCTGTTCATCTCCATCTCGGCCACCGTCACCCCGCAGTCCCTGCGCCACGTGGTGCTGCCCGCCCTGGGCCTGGTGGCCGCCCTCGTCCTCGTCGTGCGGCCGCTGGTGGCGCTGCTCTCCACCGCCCGCACCGACGTCCCCTACCGCGAGCGCTGGTTCATCGGCTGGATGGCCCCCCGCGGCATCGTCGCCGCGGCCACCGCCTCCACCTTCTCCGTCGCCCTCGTCGGGGCCGGGATCGGCGGCGCACAGAAGATCCTGCCCGCGACCTTCGTGGTGATCGTCGCCACCGTCATGGTGTACGGCCTGACGGCGGTCCCGGCGGCCCGCCGGCTCGGCGTCCGCCGCTCGGCGCGCTCCCGGCCGCTCCTGGTCGGCGGCGACCCCTGGGTGATCGAGCTGGGGCGCGCGCTGCGCTCCGCGGGCCTGGACGTGCTCATGTGGGCGGGCCTCGACGTCCAGAGGCGCCGCATCGCCGAGGCCGGCCTCGACCTGGCCCCGGGTGAACTCCTGGCCGCCGCCACCGGCGCCGGAGCCGAACTGGAAGGCATCACGGACGTCCTGCTGCTCACCGACGAGGACGATTTCAACGCCCTCGCGTTCATGACCCTCAAGGAGACCGTGGAGGGGCCCGTCCACCGCCTGGCACCGCCCACCCGCGGCCACGGAGTCGTCGCCCCCTACACGGGCAGCGAGGCGCTGTTCGGACCCGGCCTGAACCGGCCGGAACTGGCCCACCGGTACGCGGACGGCGCCCGCATCGTCGTCGTGCCGGCCGGCGAAGGCGTTCCGGCCGGACACGACACGCTGTTCCTGGTACGGCAGGACGGACGGCTCGCCGCCGCCACGGAGGCCGGGCCGCCGACCCCGGGCGACGGTGACACCGCCATCCTCCTGACACCCGCGGCCGCGCCCACGCCGAGGCCCGGGAGGTAGGCCACGTAGGCCCTGCCGTGGTCCCCGCCGCGGTCTCAGCCGCGCTGCCGGTCCAGCGCCTCGTCGAGGGTGCTCGCCGCCATGATGAGCGACAGGTGGGTGAACGCCTGCGGGAAGTTGCCCAGTTGCTCGCCGCTGGGGCCCACCTCCTCGGCGAAGAGGCCGACGTGGTTGGCGTAGGTGTGCATCTTCTCGAACGTGTACCGGGCGGGCCGCAGACGGCCGGCGCGGGCGAGCGCGTCCACGTACAGGAAGGTGCAGAGGCTGAAGGTGCCCTCGGAGCCGCGCAGGCCGTCCGGGGAAGCGGCCGGGTCGTAGCGGTAGACGAGGCTGTCCGAGACCAGGGTGCGGTCCATGGCGTCCAGGGTGGAGAGCCAGGACGGGTCCCTGGGTGCCACGAAGCCGACCCGGGGCATGAGGAGCAGGGAGGCGTCGAGGACGGCGTCGTCGCCGTAGTGCTGGACGTAGGCCTGGTGGGACTCGCTCCAGCCGCGCTCCATGACCTGGTACAGGATGGCGTCGCGGGTCTTCGTCCAGCGGTCGATGTCGGCGGGCCTGCTGAACTCGGCGGCCAGCCGCAGGCCGCGGTCGAAGGCGGACCAGCACATGATCCGGCTGTAGGTGAAGTCCTGGCGGCCGCCGCGCGTCTCCCAGATGCCCTCGTCGGGACGGTCCCAGGAATCGGACAGCCAGTCCAGGGTCCGGGAGAGCACCTTCCAGGCCCGGTAGCCGGCCTGGACGGCGATCTCCCGCCCCTCGGACAGGGCGTAGAGGGCCTCTCCGTAGATGTCCAGCTGCAACTGGTCGGCGGCGGCGTTGCCCAGCCGTACCGGGGCGGAGCCCCGGTACCCCTCCAGGTGGCCGAGGATCTCCTCGGTCAACAGCGGTTCTCCGTCGACCCGGTACATGATCTGGAGCGGTTCGCCGTCCTTGCCCGTGGACTCGCGCAGCCGGTCGCCGAGCCAGTGGGTGAAGGCCGTGGCCTCCTCGACGAACCCGAGGTCGAGCAGGGCGCGTACGGAGAGCGAGCCGTCGCGGACCCAGGTGTAGCGGTAGTCCCAGTTGCGTTCGCCGCCGACCTGCTCGGGCAGGCCCATGGTGGCCGCGGCGACCGGGGCGCCGGTGGGCGCGTACGTGAGGAGCTTGAGGGTGATGGCGGAGCGGTTGACCATGTCGGGCCAGCGGCCGCGGTAGTTGGAGCCCCGGACCCAGCTCTGCCAGAAGTCGGCCGCGTCCCAGAGCTGGTGGGTGATCCCGTCGACGGAGAGCGGCGGCGGGGCCTGCGCGTCCGCTCCGCGGACGGTGAGGACGACCGCTGCCGCTTCGCCCACCGCCAGTGTGACGGAGCCCCGCACGTCGTCGCCGTCACGCTCCACCGGGAAGGTGCTCTGCAGGTGCGCGCAGACTCCCGGGGCCCGGAAGACGGCGACCCCCGGGTCCAGCTCCAGCCGGTGGGCGGCCCGGCCGTAGTCGAACCGGGGGCGGCACTCCATGTCGAAGCGGACGGTACCGCGCACGGTGCGGGCGGTCCGGATCACGGTGTGCCGGACCGCCGGGGCCCGGCCGGTGTGCGGCGGCATCCAGTCGAGCACCTCGCCCACCCCGTCGGGGGACATGAAACGGGTGACCAGGATGGCGGTGTCCGGGTAGTACAGCTGTTTGCAGCTGGCGTCCGGGTCCGCCGACGCGATCCGGAAGTATCCGCCGCGGTCCTGGTCCAGCAGGGCGGCGAAGATGCTGGGTGAGTCGAAGCGGGGCGCCGCGAACCAGTCGACGACGCCGCGCGAGGTCACGAGCGCGGCGGTCTGCAGGTCACCTATGAGACCGTGCTCGGCGATGGGCGGATAGCGATCCATGATCATCCCCGGGGTCAGGGTGGTCCTTTTGGATCCACTATCGGTCAGCGTTACCGGAAGCGCCCGGCGAGCCGGGGACCACCGTCCCTGCGCTCCGCTCCGCCCGGGTGCGCGCCGGACCTCCGGAACCCGCCGCGCACGGGGCCCGGGCGCGCCGTCGGAATGACGTTCGGTGACGCGCCGGGACGTCGCGGCCCGTACGCGCCCGACGCGCCCCGGTGCCGTGATACGACCACCGTGAGGCCTGTCGCCCGACGTGTCCGGGTGGATCCGCGAGCTGAGGAGACGATGCGCATGTCGGCCGTACCCGCCGGGCCGCCCACCGCGACACCGCCGGACGCGTTCGCCCTGGTCCGCACCCGTGGGTACCTGGTGCTGCTGGTCATGACGGCGCTCCTCGGCATCCCGGTCTCCGCGGTGGCCTTCGGGTTCCTCGCGCTCGTCTCCGAGCTGCAGTCGCTGACGTACACCGACCTGCCGAGGGGGCTGGGCTTCGACGGGACGCCCTCGTGGTGGCCGATCCCGCTCCTGGCCGTGGGCGGCGTTCTGGTGGCCCTGATCATCCGGTTCCTGCCGGGGGAGGGCGGCCACCGGCCGGCCGAGGGCCTGGTCACGAAGGGACCGCCGACGGCGGCGGAGCTGCCCGGCATCGCGCTCGCGGCGATCGTGTCGCTGGGCGTGGGCGTGGTGCTGGGGCCCGAGGCGCCGCTCATCGCGCTCGGCGGCGGCCTGGCGGTGCTCGCCGTCCGCGCCGTGAAGCGGAACCTCGACCCCGGAACCACCGGCGTCCTCGGGGCCGCGGGGAGTTTCGCGGCCGTCAGCACGCTGCTCGGCTCACCCCTGCTCGGTGCGTTCCTCCTGATGGAGGTGAGCGGCATCGGCGGGGCGATGATGGGGATCGTCCTGGTGCCGGGCCTCCTCGCGGCCGGTGTCGGCGCACTGATGTTCACCGGCCTGGGGTCGTGGACCGGCCTGGGCACGTTCTCGCTGGTCCTCGGCAAGGTGCCGCCCGCCGCCCGTCCCGACCTGGCGGGCTTCGGCTGGGCACTGGCCGTCGGAGTGGTCGCGGCCCTGCTCGGCACGGCGATCCGCCGGTCGTCCCTGCTCCTGGAGGCCCGGGTCGAGCGCCGGAGGCTGCCGCTGACCGTACTGGCCGGTGCGCTCATGGGCGTCGCCGCCCTGGTGTACGCCGAGACGACGGGCCGGGAGGCCTCCGAGGTGCTCTACTCGGGACAGACGGCCCTCGGCCCGCTGCTGGCGGACCAGGCCGGATACACGGTGGGGGCCCTGGTGGCCCTGCTGGTGTGCAAGGCCGTCGCCTACGGCCTCGCACTCGGCGCCTTCCGCGGCGGCCCGGTCTTCCCGTCGATGTTCGTGGGCGCGGCGGCCGGTCTGGCCCTGGCCCACCTCCCCGGGCTGGACGTGACGTCCGGCTTCGCGATGGGCGTCGGGGCGATGTGCGTGGCGATGCTGAAACTGCCGATGACCTCCGTGCTGCTGGCCACCATCCTGATGGGGACCGAGGGGATCACCGTGATGCCGCTCGTGATCGTCGCGGTGGTGGTCTCCTACGTCCTCACGCTCAGGCTCACCCCCGCCCCGGCACCCGCACCGCCCCCGGCACCCGCACCGCCCCCGGCCCCTCAGCCCGGATAGCGGGCGGAGGCCGCGACGAAGGCCGCCGCGTTCCGGGACGTCGAGGCGACGACGGCGACCCAGGAGCCGTCCGTGAACTCGATGTCCACGCGCCCCTTCTGGAGCACGCCCGTCGGCCTGGCCCGCAGGGCGGAGACGGCCGACCGGGGCGTTTCCCAGTACTGCTTCATCACCGGTGTCATCTGCCACAGCTGGGAGACGTCGCTCAGGGCGTACCAGCGCCGGTCCGTGACGGCCAGCACGTCCGTGACCGAGCCGCGCGCGCCGGCCCGGGAGATGACGAAGCGTCCGGCGGCGCTCTGCCAGTCGCCCTCCATGTTCGTCCCGTGCATCAGCCGGTTGCCGAGGTCGTCCACCGCGTCCGGCAGCCGGTCGATCGCGTTGGCCGCCGCGGCCGGCCTCGACCGGCGGGGGTCGAGCACCCGTGCCTTGACCAACTGCTTCAGGGGCCCGGGCAGCCTTCCCTCGATCCGCCGCTGGAGCTCGGAGGGCTCGGGCGGCGGGAGCAGCGACTCGGGCGGGGTCGGCACGCCCGGACCGAGTTCGCAGGAGCACCAGGCGATGAGCCGCTCCCCGGGGTGGAGGAAGGCCTCGGCTTGTTCACGCCCGTCCTGGTTCAACGGACCCGCTCCTGTTCGTCGTTCGGCCGGCCTGTCCGGCGCTCCCGATTCTCCCCCACGCCTCCCCGTCGATGATCACCGGGGCGGTGGTCTTCCCGGTGGTCCCGGCGGCGCGGGCAATCGCCTATCGTCTGCCGGAACGTGACGAGGCGTCACGGGACGAGGGGGTTCGGCGATGTTCGCAGTGGTCTACCGGTGGCGGCTCCACGAGGGCAAGGAGCAGCAGTTCGTGGAGGGTTGGCGCCGGGTGACGGACGCGATCCACGCGCGCTGCGGCAGTTACGGCTCGCGCCTGCACCGGGCGGACGACGGTACGTGGGTGGCCTACGCGCGGTGGCCGGACGCGGAGAGCCGCGAACGGTGCGCGGTGCCCGATCCGGAGGGCGTGGCCCTGATGAGCGGGGCGATCGCGGAGCGCTTCCCGGAGACCCGCCTGCAGATCGTCGAGGATCTGCTCGCGGAGCCCGCCGCACCCTAGGGAACCGGTCCCGGGGGAGTCACCGGACCTCACGTAGAGTGTCGTGTCGGCAGGCGTGTCACGGGGGTGGCTGGATGATGGAGACCGCACGGTCGTGGGTCGAGGGCTGGGCCGTTGCCCGACGGGCGCCCAGGCCGGTTGGGGGCTGCGGATCGACATCGGGCAGCCGGCCCAGGCGGTCCGCCACGTCCTGCTCGACACCGACGCGGGAACCGCCCGCGGACTCATCGGCACGATCACCGAGCCCACCACCTGCGTGAAGGCGTTCCTCCCGCAGAGCGAGATGGAGCCCTGGTTCTCCTCCGCGTGGCAGCCCACCGAGCCCTGCTTCCTGATGGCCGCCGATCTGCGCCCGTCGCGCGTGGACGCGCCGGACGGGTACACCACCACCGTCGAGACCGCCGACGGGGTCACCCACGTGCGCGTCCTCGGCGCCGGCGGGGAACCCGCCGCGTGCGGCCGGACCGGTCTGGCCGGTACCGCGTGCGTCTTCGACCAGATCGTCACCGAACCGGCTCACCGGCGCCTCGGCCTCGGGACGGTGGTGATGGCCGCGCTCACCGGCGCGGCGGTCGACAGCGGGGCGACCACGGGCGTCCTGGGCGCGACCGTCCAGGGCCGGGCGCTCTACGAAGCGCTCGGCTGGAAGGTCCTCTCACCGCTGAACGGATACGTGTACGCACCCGCAGCCCGGTGACCGCCCGCCCACGGGGATCGGAGGGGGACGCCTGTCGGCGCGGTCCCGTCGATAATGGGGGCCGGGGTGGGCCCGCGGCCGGTGGCGAAAGGTTTCCGGACCGCCACGGCTGTGCGGTGGGCCACTCCTGACGTCTACAGAGCAGTAGTCGGTCTACCTTGCTGTAGACGACCTGGTGAGAGGAAAGTTCCGTGGTGGACAGCGCGAGCGAACGCCGGCCGGCCGGCGAGCTGGAGTCAAGCGTTCTGGCCGCCCTGTGGGCCGCGGGCCAACCGCAGTCGGCGGCGCAGGTCAGGGCGGCGATACCGCAGCCGCTGGCCCGGACCACGGTGGCGACGCTGCTCGCCCGGCTGCACGAGAAGGGCGTCATCGACCGCAGTCCCGGCGGGCGCGGCTTCCTGTACTTCCCCCTGGAGGACGCGCACGGCCTGACGGCCCGCCGGATGCACCGCGAGCTCGATCAGGACGGCGACCGCAGCGTCGTCCTGGCCCGGTTCGTCGAAGGGCTCAGCTCCGACGACGAGGCGGAGCTCAGGCGGCTGCTGGAGGGGGGCGGGCAGTGATCGCCCTCCTCCTCGTCCCCCTCGTCCTGCCCTGGATCCTGCCGCCGCTCGCCCGGCGGGCGGCGGCCCGGGTGAGGCCCGAGGCCGCCCTGTGGACGGTCACCGCGGCCGCCGGCCTGCTCGCCGTCGCGGTCGTGGCCTGCCTCGGCGCCCTGCTGCTGCCCCTCGCCCTGGCGATCGCACCCCTGGCCGCCCTGCTGCACCTGATCCGGCCGCTCCAGGCCGGTCCGGAGCCCGTGGCCCTCGGCATCTCGGCGCTGTCCGCCGGGTTCGTCGCGGTCACCGGGGCGACCGTGGTGCGGCGCGGGCTGTCCGAGGCGAAGCGCCTGCGCGGCGCCCACGGGGACGTCGCCCACCTCCCGCACGTCGGAGGGTTGTGCGTGCTGGAGGACTCCCGCCCCGACGCCTACGCCCTGCCGGGCCTGACGGGTCCGGGGCGGATCGTGGTCACCAGCGGCATGCTGCGCTCCCTGGACCCGCACGAACGCGAGGCGCTCCTCGCCCACGAGCGCGCCCACCTCGCCGCGCGCCACCACCTCTTCCTCGCCGTCGCGCAGCTCGCCGGATGGTGCCACCCGGCGCTGGCCGCCGTCGTGCCCCAGGTGCAGTTCGCGGCCGAACGGGCCGCGGACGAGTCCGCCGCCCGGGCCACCGGCAGCCGGACGCTCACGGCGCGCGCGGTGGGACGCGCGGCCCTGGCCGCCACCCGTGGCGGCCCGCGCCCCGGGGGATCCGTACTCGCCGCGGGAGCCGTCACCGGGCCCGTCCCCGCCCGGGTGAAGGCCCTGCTCGGCCACGCCCCCGTCCGGTGGGTCGCGCCGGTGCTGCTGGCCGTGGCCCTGCTGTGCACGACGGCCGGGGCGTCCGCCCTGTCCGGTGCCGTCTGGCTGCACCGGGGCGTCGAGACCGCCCAGGGGGAGTAGACCCGACGGACGGGGCCGGACGGGGCCGGACGGGGTCAGGCGGCCAGGACGCCGGTTCCCAGGAGGCCGAAGAGCAGGACGCCGATGACGATCCGGTAGACGACGAAGGCGTTGAAGGAGTGCTTGGCGACGAACTTGAGCAGCCAGGCGATCGAGGCGTAGGCGACCGCGAAGGACACCACGGTCCCGACGACCAGCGGGAGCGTGTCGACGCCGGCGCCGACGGCGTCCTTGAGCTCGTACAGGCCCGCGCCGGTCAGGGCGGGGATGCCGAGGAAGAAGGAGAGGCGGGTCGCGGCGACGCGTTCGAGGTCGAGGATCAGGCCGGTCGACATGGTGGCGCCGGAGCGGGAGAAGCCGGGGAAGAGCAGCGCGAGGATCTGGGAGCAGCCCACGAGCATCGCGTCCTTGAAGCCGGTGTCGTCCTCGCCGCGCTTGTGCCGGCCCATCTGGTCGGCCGCCCACATCAGGCCGCTGCCCACGATCAGGGATCCGGCCACCACCCACAGCGAGGCCAGGGTGCTCTCGATGAGCGGTTTGGCGGCCAGGCCCACGACCACGATGGGGATCGTGGCGAAGATGACCCACCAGGCGAACTTGTAGTCGTGGTGGTAGCGCTCCTCCCGGTTGGCCAGGCCACGCCCCCACGCGCTCATGATCCGCACGATGTCCTTGAAGAAGTACACCAGCACCGCGGCGATGGCTCCGACCTGGATGACGGCCGTGAACGCGACGACGGCCTTGTCGTCCACCGGAATGCCCATCAGGCCCTCGGTGATCTTCAGATGCCCGGTGGAGGAGACCGGCAGGAACTCGGTCACCCCCTCGACGATGCCGAGGACGGCTGCCTGTCCGATGCCGATGGTGCTCAATTGGTCCGTCCCTGGGGTTGGTTGGATGGAGCGCCGAAGGGTGGGGGAGCCGGTGCCATGGGGGAGGGGGATTCATGGCACACGCGGGAAAGACCCTCAGCGTCTACACGCGTGTAGAAGACGAAGGTGACTGTAGAGGATGGGCGAGGGGGCGGCCAACACCGGATCGGCGCGAGGGCGCCGCCACCGCTCACGCCCCGTCAGCCCGCGTCGTGCCCGAACCGCACCTCGGTGACGCGGGTCCGCAGCCCGCTGTCGAACAGGACCAGGGAACCGATGCCCGGAGCCGCGGACAGCCCGTCGCGCTCGACGCGGGCCAGCAGCCTCGACAGGCCCCGCCGGTGGACCCCGAAGACCCTCCGCGAGGTCACCCGGCGGCGCGCGTGCTGGCCGAGCAGCGCCTCCCGGGAGCCGACGTCGAGCACCACCATGTGCAGGGGACGCCCGGCCCGCAGGGCCGTGCGCGCCAGCCACCGGCGCATCCAGGGCCTGCTGCCGCAGTCGTGGACGAGGAGCGGCCCGCCGCCCCGTATCCGCGACCGCAGACGGCGCAGGTGACCCAGCCGCGCGAACGGCCGGTACACCGCGTACGGGAGCCAGCCGGGCAGCCGCGCCTCGTAGGAGGTACGGGTGGCACGGGGATCGACGACGGGGGCGGCCGAGGACCAGGCGCGCAGCAGGGTGCTCTTGCCGCTGCCGGGGAGTCCGGCGACGACGACCGCCGCGTCGGACGGGTAGCACAGCGTCACGTCCCGGCCGCCGCGGCCCCGCAGATCGACGACCCCCTGCGGAGCCAGGTACCCGGCGGCCCTGCGGGGCGGACCGTCGGCCACACCCGCCCCGCCCCCACCGCCGCGGGGCCGTACCGTCGCGTATTCGGTGCCGGGGGTGGTGCTCACAGGTGACGGGCCGTTCGGGTGGGGAGTCCTGGAAGCCACCGAGACTACGTGAGCCGTCGGGTCGCGACCCGACGGGGTGCCCGCCGCGCACCCTTGACCGGATCATGGCTCGACGTCCCGCCGAAAGCCCTCATACTCGTTGATCGCTGCCGAACCGTGAGCGCAGCGATGGCAGGCCCGGAACGCCGGGCGGGAAAGGTTGTTGGGGGACATGAAGGACACAGACGAACTGCTCATACCGGAAGTGGTGGACAGTCCGGCGCTACGGCCCCAGGGCGGCGGCGGCCTGGGACGGTGGATGCTCCGCCACCGGGTGCAGCCCGTCGGGTCGGCGTCCGCCGAGGGACACGGCGAATCGCACGCCTGGTGGAAGGTGATGTGCCTCACGGGCGTCGACTACTTCTCCAGCCTGGCCTACGTACCGGCCATCGCCGCGCTCGCGGCGGGCGCCGTGTCCCCCCTCGCGACCCTCCTGATCGTGGGGCTCACGCTCCTCGGCATGCTGCCCATGTACCGGCGGGTGACGGGCGAGAGCCCCCACGGCGCCGGATCGGTGGCGATGCTGGAGGACCTCCTGCCGTTCTGGCGCGGCAAGCTGTTCGTCCTGGTCCTCCTCGGCTTCGTGGCCACCTCCTGGATCATCACGATCACCCTGTCCGCGGCGGACGCCTCCGTGCACATCGTGGAGAACCCCTTCTTCCCGCACGCCCTGCACGGCCACGAGGTCGCCATCACCGTGGCCCTGCTCCTGTTGCTGGGCGGGGTCTTCCTGCTCGGCTTCAGCGAGGCCGTGAGCGTGGCGATCCCCCTCGTCGCCGTCTTCCTGCTGCTCAACGCGGTGGTCATCGGCGTCGGTTCGGTCGATGTGTTCACCACCCCCGGCGCCTGGTCCGCGTGGACGCACGCGCTCGTCGAGGGCGGAGGCGGCCTCGGCGACGTCGTGGGCCCGGCCCTGCTGGCCTTCCCCCTGCTCGTCCTCGGTCTCTCGGGCTTCGAGACCGGCGTGAGCATGATGCCGCTCGTCGGGGCGGAAGGCGCCGACCCCGAGGAACGGCTGCGGTCGCGGATCCGCAACACCCGCAAGCTCCTGACCACCGCCGCGCTCATCATGAGCGTCTACCTGCTGGCGGCCAGCTTCGTCACCACCGTCCTCATCCCGCACAAGGAGTTCGAACCCGGCGGCGGCGCCAACGGCCGCGCGCTGGCGTGGCTGGCCCACGAGCACGTCGGCGAGGCCTTCGGCACCGTCTACGACATCAGCACCATCCTCATCCTCTGGTTCGCCGGAGCGTCGGCGATGGCCGGGCTGATCAACATCGTGCCCCGCTACCTGCCGGACTACGGGATGGCCCCCGAATGGGGACGCGCGGTGCGACCGGTCGTGATCGTCTACACGGTCCTCTGCGTCGTCATCACCGTCGCCTTCGACGCCGACGTGAACGCCCAGGCCGGCGCCTACGCCACCGGGATCCTCGCCATGATGGTCTCCGGCGCCTTCGCCGTGACCGTCTCCGCCCTGCGCCGTCGCGGGCGGGCGGCGACGGCCGGCTTCACCCTGCTCACCGCCGTACTGCTCTACGCGCTGGTGGCCAACGTCGTCGACAAGCCCGACGGCCTCGCCATCTCGGGCATGTTCATCGCGGGCATCATCGTCGTGTCCCTGGTCTCCCGCGTCTCGCGGACCACGGAACTGCGGGCCGACAGCATCGTCTTCGACGAGGCCGCCCGCCGGTTCGTCACCGACACCATCGCGTTCGACAACGCCGTCAACATCATCGCCAACCGCCGGGAGACCGGGGACGGCGCCGAATACGCCGGCAAGGAGCGGGAGCAGCGCGGGTCCAACCCGGTCCCCGGTCCCGCCGACGTCATGTTCCTGGAGATCGACGTGGTCGACCCCTCCGACTTCAGCGAGACCCTCACCGTGCGCGGCATCGAGGTCGACGGCCACCGGATCCTGCGCGCCGAGGCCCCGGCCGCGCCGAACGCCATCGCCGCGATCCTGCTCGCGCTGCGCGACACGACCGGCGTCAGGCCGCACTGCTACTTCGCCTGGGCGGAGGGGAGCCCGCTGCGGCACATGTTCCGCTACTTCCTGCTCGGCCGCGGCGACACGGCCCCGGTCACCCGGGAGATCATCCGCAGGCACGAGCCCGACCCGGACCGCCGCCCCGGCATCCACGTCGGCGACTGACGGGCGGGGGCGCGTACGGGCCCGGAGCGCAGGGACGCGCAGGCAACGAGGGAGGAGCGGGGCGTGCCGGTGGTCGCGAGGGCGGGTTCGGGCGTGACCGGCCTGGGAGTCGACGTCACCAGGGTGGGCGGCCGCCGGCGGGTGACGCGGCCGTGGCCCGCCGCGTTGCGCCCGTACCTGCACAGCTACGCGGGCTACTGGGAGGCGACCGCGTCCCCCTACCGGGTGAGGCTGGTGCCCACGGGCCGGGCGGTCGTGGTGATCAGCCTGGCCGAGCCGTTCACCCGCATCCGGCGGCTGGGGGAGACGGGCCCGCCCGGCCCGGTGACCGGCTCGCTCGTCGCGGGGCTGGAGGACGGGCCCCGCGTGTGCGACCACCCCGGCGGCCAGGAGGCGATCCGGCTGGAACTGACCCCACTGGGCGCCTTCCGGCTGTTCGCCGTGCCGATGGGCGAGCTGACCAACCGGGTGGTCGAACTGTCCGACGTCCTCGGCCCCGGGGCCGCCCTCCTGGTGGAGCGCCTGGCGGCCACCCGGGACTGGGGAGCCCGCTTCGACCTGCTGGACGCCGCACTGACGGCCCGGCTCGACGGCGGGCCGCGCCCCGCGCCCGAGGTCGCTCACGCCTGGCGCATGCTGACCCGCGCCGGCGGGGCGCTCCCCGTCGGCCGGATCGCGGCCGAAGTGGGCTGGAGCCAGGGCCACCTGGTGCGCCGGTTCACCGAACAGGTCGGCCTGACGCCCAAGGCCTCCGCCCGGGTGCTGCGCTTCCACCGGGCCGTGGGGCTGCTCACCCGCGACGGCCTCACCCCCACCGAGGTGAGCGCCGCCTGCGGCTTCTACGACCAGGCCCACCTCAACCGCGAGTTCCGCGCGCTGGCCGGGACCACCCCCGGCCGGATGGCGGCGGCCCGGGTCGCGGAGGGCGCGCTGGCGCTGTGAGGGGCGAGGTCAAATTCGTCCAAGCCAGGCCGCCGGTGCGCCGCTAGTGTCCCCGTTCGGAGTCGATCAGGCACCGGACCGAGGGGCCGGTGGACCTGACGGAGAGGGGAGAACCCGATGGAAGACCTGCTGCGCATCCTCGTGTCCGGAGCGCTCACCGGAGCCTTGATCGGTGTGGTGGGTGCGCTCGGTCGGCGCAGCCGCAGGCGCCGCGGGGGCCGGGACACGAACGGGAGCTGACCTCCGGCTTTACGCGCCCGGGGCGCGGCCCGTACGGGGGGCGGGCCGCGCTCGCCATGCGACATGTCCGGTTCTCGCATAGTTTGTCAGGCGTTGGACCCACCCACACGTCAAGGAGTTCGCATGGCCGACAAGGGCAAGATGGACCAGGCCAAGGGCAAGGCCAAGGAAGCCGCCGGGAAGATCACCGGCAACGAGCGGATGCAGGGCGAAGGCAAGACGGACCAAGCCAAGGGGAAGGCGAAGGAGGCCATGTCCAAGACGGAGGAACAGGCCCGCGGCGCCGCCGACAGCATCCGGGGCAAGAAGCACTAGCGCCCGACCCGCGCCCGACCCGGCCGGACCCGCCCCAGCACGCGGGGCCGGGCCCGGCCGGTCCGCGTAGGGGGCGCGACCACGGGGTGTCCCGGCGCGCCCACCTGCGGTGACGGCGTAGCGCAGGGCGGATCGCCGTCACGGGGTTAGGCTCGGATCATGCCGCGGAAGGGGATGGTGCGCATGTGCCGCTGGCTCGCCTACTCGGGTTCGCCCATGCTGCTCGATGCCGTGCTCTACCGTCCGGAGCACTCCCTGATCAACCAGAGCCTCTACGCCCGCATGGGCGCCGAGGCGACCAACGGGGACGGCTTCGGCATCGGCTGGTACAGCGCGGACCGCGCCGGGAACGGCACACCGGCCATCTTCCGGGACGTCGCGCCGGCCTGGAACAACCGCAACCTGCGAGAGCTCGCCGCCCACGTCCGCTCGCCCCTGTTCTTCGCCCACGTACGGGCCTCCACGGGTTCGGCCGTCCAGCAGACCAACTGCCACCCGTTCCGGCACGGCCGGTGGCTGTGGATGCACAACGGGGCCATCGCGGACTTCCAGCGGCTCCAGCGGGACCTCTGCATGGCGGTCGACCCGGCGCTCTTCCCGTTCATCGAGGGATCCACCGACTCCGAGGTGATGTTCTACCTGGCGGTCACCTACGGCCTCGACCAGGACGTCCCGGGCGCGGTGGCCAGGATGGCCGGGCTCGTGGAACGGCTCGGCAAGGAACACGGCGTGCCCGAACCGCTCCAGATGACGGTGGCGGTCAGCGACGGCGAGCGGGTCTGGGCCTTCCGGTACTCCAGCCAGGGCGCGTCCCGGACGCTCTTCTACAGCAGCCGCGCCGATACCGTCCGCCACCTCCACCCGGAGATCGACTACCTCCGCGAGATCTCCGACGAGACGCGCATCGTGGTCTCCGAGCCGCTGGGGGACCTGCACGGGGTGTGGAACGAGCTCCCCGAGGCCAGCTACGTGGTGGTCCCCTCCGGCCCGGAGACGGACTACCTGCCCTTCGTCCCCGAACTCCCCTGACCGGGGGCCAGGGCTTACCCCGAGTGCGGGAGGGTAGGCGCCCGCCACGGGGGTCGGTTCCAGCAGCGGGAGGTCCGATGACCCGTCGAGTGCACGAGGTGATGACCCGGAATCCGGTGACCGTGGACCGGCTGACCTCACTGGCGGAGGCCGCGCGGGTGATGCGTGACGCCGCCATCGGGGACGTCCTGGTCGTCGACGGGGGCCGGCTCCGCGGAATCGTCACCGACCGTGACATCGTCGTCCGGGCGCTGGCGGAGGAACGGGACCCCGCCGATACGACGGTCGGCGCGATCTGCAGTACCGAGCCGGTCACCATCGGGCCCGACGAACACGTCGACCGGGCCGTCGACGTCATGCGGCGGCACGCCCTGCGGCGGCTTCCGGTGGTGGACGGGGACGGCGGTCTCGTCGGCATCGTCACCCTGGGCGACCTCGAAGTGGAACGCGATCCGGGTTCGCCCCTCTCGTTCATCGCCGCGGCGGAACCCGAGGCCTGACCTGGCCCCGCCGCGCCGTCACCGGAGCGCCGCGGCCCGCTCCAGCGCGGGGTAGTCGTTGTAGCCCTCCGCCCCGTGTACGTACATCAGGAACTCGGGACGGAGTTCGTTGAGCGGGGCGCCCGTGCGCAGGCGCTCCGCGAAATCGGGGTTGGCGATGAAGCCCCGTCCCAGTGAGACCAGGTCCGCGCCCTCGGCGAGCAGGCGTTCGGCCCGCCGCAGGCCTCCGTCGGCGGCGACCTCCTCGCGCGCGAGCACGGGGTTGGCGATCAGCGTGCCCGCCCAGGCCCTGCGGATCTCCGGGAAGAGCGGTCCGTCCGGGTCGGCGTGGACCTGGTGCACGTAGACGGGGTCGATGTCCGCCAGGGCCTTCAGCAGAGCCGGGTAGATCTCGTGGGTGTCGCCCTCCACCACACCGTTGACGTCGGCTGCGGGCGAGATGCGGACGCCGACCCGTTCGCGGCCGACGGCTTCCGCGACGGCCCGCACCACCTCGACGGTGAACCGGGTCCGCCCCTCCACGGAGCCGCCCCACCCGTCGGTGCGGAGGTTGGTGTTCTGCGAGAGGAACTGGTGGAGCAGGTGGCCGTTGGCGGAGTGCACCTCCACCCCGGCGAAGCCTGCCGCGACGGCGTTGCGGGCTGCCGTCGCGAAGTCCGCGATCGTGGCCCTGATGTCCCGCTCCGTCATCGCGCGGGGCACGACGGCGTCCTGGAAACCGCTCGGGGTGTGCAGGGGCTCCGGGAGCGGCACCGCGGACGGGGCGAGCGGTACGTGCCCGCTGGTGTCGGGGTGGCCGATCCGGCCGGCGTGCTGGAGCTGGAGGAACATGCGCCCGCCGGCCGCGTGCACGGCGCCGGTGACCCGCCGCCAGCCGGCGACCTGCGCCGGGGTGTGGATCCCGGGGATGTGCGGGTAGCTCTGGCCGACCGCGTTCGGCGTCGTGCCCTCGGCGATGATCAGGCCGGCCGAGGCGCGCTGCGCGTAGTGGGTGACCATGAGGTCGCCCGGGACCCCGTCGGCCCCGGCGCGGTTGCGGGTGAGCGGCGCCATCACGAGGCGGCTGGGGAGCTCCAGGCCGCCGAGCCGGGCGGGGGCGAAGAGCGGGGATGCGGTGGGGGTCTGCTGCGTCAGGTTCATGCCGGCACCGTAGGACCTCACATCAATGTCAGGTTCAAGGCCGGGGGCGGGGTGGCGGGCCGTCGCCCACGGGGCCGGGTGGAGCAGGCCCGGCTGCGTTCCGGCGTCCGGACTGGTCGCATCGAGGCATGAAGGATCCTTTCGGCTGTGACGACCCCTCCCTCCTGGCACCGGGCGGTGCCGGGGACGACCGCGCGGCGGCCCGCCGCACGGTCGCCGCCCACGCCACCGACCCCGCCGAACTCCTCCTGCTGCTGGACATGCTCGGCCTGCACCCCGACGACGACCCACCCGGCCCCGCCCGATGACCGGGCGTCCTCAGGCCCTTCCGACGAGCCGGCGCACGTTCTCGATGTCGCCGCAGCCGGAGGCCAGCTGCCTCTCGCGCTCGCGCAGGAACGCAGCACCCAGTTCGGCCCGGCGCCCGTCGGGCACGTTCTCCCTGGCGCCGTTGAGGATCGTCCGCTCCTCCTCGTCCAGGTGGTGCGAGACCGCCTTGACCAGGTCCTCCAGCCGCGCGTCCCAGGCGTCGGACCCGACGTCGTCCACCTCCAGCAGCGCGAGCAGGGCCTCGTTGCCTTCGGCGTGCTCCTCCTCGCCGTGCTCCACCTCCTCGTCGTCGACGTTCTCGAAGCGCTTGAGCGCCCCGTAGACCTCGGCCTCCTCGGCCTCGCCATGGGCGATGAGCAGGGCCGAGAACCGCTCCAGCGCGCCCGCGCGGTCGGCCTCGACGCTGCGCATGCGGCGGAACAGGTCCTCCATGGTGCGGTGGTCCTTCAGGATCACCGCGACGACGTCCTGGTCCGTTTCTCCGGCCGCCATACTGCTCGCCTCCTCGATCGGGGATTGCCTCACCAGACGCGTGCTCGCTGACCGGCGATCGAAACCCCCGCGCCGGCGGTGCGCCCGGGCGGGTGTCCGGCGGTGCGGAATTCCGGTGTATTCTTGTCATGTTCCTGCGGCCGAGGTACTCGGTCGTGAGACCGGCGTTGGTGGTCCAAGGAAAGACACCCCACTTCCCGTGGGGGAATGCAGGTGCAAGGCCTGCCCAGCGCTCGACCGAAAGGCCCCGGCCTCCTCATGGAGACCGGGGCCTTTCGCTGTGGCACGATCGACCGTCATCGGTGTCCGTGGGAGGGGTTCGGCGTGGACGAGCAGGCGACCGTACGGATCGAGCGCGACGGGCCGGTGTTCACGGTGGTCCTCGCCAGGCCCGAGGTGCGCAATGCCGTCGACGGCCCGACCGCGGCCCGACTGGCCGATGCCTTCCGTGAGTTCGAGGCCGACGAGGACGCGGCCGTCGCCGTGTTGTGGGGCGAGGGCGGGACGTTCTGCGCGGGCGCCGATCTCAAGGCCGTCGGCACCGCGCGCGGCAACCGGGTCCTCCCGGAGGGCGACGGCCCGATGGGCCCCACGCGGATGCGGCTCGGCAAACCGGTCATCGCGGCCGTCGCGGGCCACGCGGTCGCCGGCGGCCTGGAGCTGGCCCTCTGGTGCGACCTGCGGGTCGTGGAGGAGGACGCGGTCTTCGGGGTGTTCTGCCGGCGCTGGGGCGTACCGCTCGTCGACGGCGGCACGGTGCGGCTGCCGAGGCTCATCGGGGAGAGCCGGGCCATGGACCTCATCCTCACCGGCCGGCCCGTCGGCGCCGCCGAGGCCCTCGGAATGGGGCTGGCCAACCGGATCGTCCCGCCGGGCCGTTCCCGCCCGGAGGCGCAGGCACTGGCCCGCCGGATCGCCGGCTTCCCCCAGCTGTGCCTGCGCCACGACCGCCTCTCGGTCCTCGGCCAGCACGGTCTGAGCGAGCCGGACGCGCTCGCCGCCGAATACAGGCACGGGATCGTGCCGCTCGGAGCCGGGGAGACGCAGTCCGGCGCCGACCGGTTCGCCGCCGGCGCGGGGCGGCACGGCTCCTTCGAGGACTGAACCGCGTCACTCCTTCTCCGCCCGCTCCGACGTGGCGGCCACTCTGCGGCACCACCGGATCACGAGCAGCAGCAGGCCGACCAGGGTGATCACCCAGAGGCCGGAGAAGGCCCAGATCTGCGCCGGGGAGGAGGTGACCACGGCGCGCACGAAGAACACCGCGCAGACGAGGCCGAACACCGCGGTGCACGCGCCGAGCCAATGTCGCCGGGGCCAGTCCCCGGCCGAGGACCAGGGCCGCAGCCCGCGGTGCAGCGTGCGCAACCGGCGGTCCAGGACCTGTTCGGTACGCAGCTCCTGCTCGATCCCGTTGAGGATCTCCAGCTCCCGCCGGGAGAGCTCAGGGCCGTCCATGGCAACACCCCCGTCCTCCAGAGGTGTGCCCATTGTCCCTCGCCGGGCGCTTCCGCGCGCCCCCGGCCGCGGCGCGCATCATGGCACGCCCCGGAGCGGAACCGGAGGGGGAGCGGCCGGTACCAGCCATGTCCACGGATCCGCGGGTGATCCCCGGCGACGGTGCGGGACCCTGGGCGGAGGCGCCCCCGAGGAGGCCCTGACCGCCACCCCGGGGGCTGTGGGTTGGCTGTGAAGCGACGCCGGTGATGGACATCGGTGCGGCAGCTGTGCCGACAAGTTCTATATTCGTACGAACCATCCATGCGCGGCCCGGCTGCGGTGATCAGGGGGGATACGACAGCGATGGCCGAGACCGACCTCGTTCCGCAGACCGGTGCGGAGCCGCGCAGTGCCCGCAAGGAGCGCAAGGAACGGCGGAAGGCGCAGAACCGCAAGCGCCTGGGGATCGGAGCCGCCGTGGTCGCCCTCGGCGGCGGCGCCGCGTACGCCTTCACCGTGGGCGGCTCGGCGGGCTCCGCGGGTCACGACGCGAGCTTCGCGGCCCCCGCCTCCTCGAACGGGGCGAAGAAGCCGGAAGAGCCGTGGGACGGCAAGGTCAAGGTGCTGGGCGACGGCTCCACCTCCAACACCGGACCGCAGCCGGGCCAGCTCAAGCCCGAGAAGCTGAAGCCGGGCGAGAAGCCGCCGCAGTTCGTGGTGTTCTCCTGGGACGGGGCGCTGGAGGGCGACGACCACCTCTTCTCGCACTTCCGCCAGGTGGCCAAGGACAGCAAGGCCCACATGACCTTCTTCCTCACCGGCATCTACCTGCTGCCCGACGGCAAGAAGATGCTCTACCGGCCGCCGCAGCACGCTCAGGGCGCCTCCGCGATCTCGTACCCGACCGTCCCGCACGTGAAGACCACGCTGGAGCAGCTGCGCGGCGCCTGGGCCGACGGCGACGAGATCGGCTCGCACTTCAACGGGCACTTCTGCGGTCCCAAGGGCGGCGGGGACTGGAGCGTCGACGAGTGGAAGAGCGAGATCGACCAGCAGTACTCCTTCATGAAGAACTGGAAGACCAACACCGGGTTCACCAAGGAGGCGCCCCTGCCCTTCGACCCGGACCGGGAGATGGTCGGCGGCCGTGCCCCCTGCCTGGAGGGCCAGAAGAACCTCCTGACCGCGGTCAAGCCGTACGGCTGGCGCTACGACGCGAGCTCGTCCGGGGACTTCCAGATGTGGCCGTCCAAGCAGCAGGACATATGGAACTTTCCGCTCCAGCTCGTCCCGCTGCAGGGCAAGGAGTCGCAGGTCCTCTCCATGGACTTCAACTTCCTCTACAACCAGTCCGGCGACAGCACCCAGGGCGACCCGACGAAGTTCGCGTCCTGGCAGGCGCAGACCCGGATGTCGTACCTCAACGGCTTCAACCGGGTCTACAACGGCAGCCGGGCCCCCATGTTCATCGGCAACCACTTCGAGGACTGGAACGGCGGCATCTACATGAAGGCCGTCGAGGACGTCATGAGGGACGTCTGCCCGCGCCAGGAGGTCCGCTGCGTGTCGTTCCGGGAACTGGCGGACTGGCTCGACGTCCAGGACCCGAAGGTCCTGGCCCAACTGCGGATGCTCGACCCGGCGCAGGCGCCGGACTGGAAGAAGCTGATCAAGTAGCGGGGCGGGGCGCGGGGCGGGCGGTGCGCGGGGGCGCCGCCCGCCCCGGCTACTTCACGGCCTTGACGTAGTCGGCCCACAGCCGCACCGCGCGGTCGCTGCCGGGGGTGCCGGGCGCGTCGCCGCCCAGCCCGGTCAGCGGAAGCGGAATCAGGTCGGTCAGCGCCATCCGGTAGACCACCACGGCCGTGGACTCCTGCTCGGTGCTGGCCACGAACCAGCCCGCCGTGTTGGCGGCCGTCGTGCCCGTCTTGCCCGCCGCGCCGGGGCGGGCCTTGCCGGCCGCCTTCGCCGATCCCTCCGTGACGGCGTCCCGCAGGGCCTCCGTCACCGCGCGGGCCGTCTTGGCGGACACCGCCCGGACCGGCTTCGGGGCGTCGAGCGGCACCGCGGCGCCGTTGCGGGTCACCGAGCGGACCGAGTAGGGGTCGGTGTGCATGCCGTCGGCGGCGAAGGTCTCATAGGCGCCGGCCATGCGGATCGCGCTGGGCGTCGAGTTCTCCCCGAGCGCGAACGTGGGGATCCGCGGGCCCAGGCTCGATGCGAGCAGCCCCGAACGCTCGGCGAACGCCTCCACCCGGTCGAGGCCGACGTCGAGGCCGAGCTGCAGCATGGGGGTGTTGACCGAGTTCGCGACGGCCTGGCGCAGGGTCACCTGGCCCCAGTTGCGCCCCCCGTCGTTGCGCCCCTTGACCACCTTGCCGCTGCGGTCCCAGTAGGGGCCCTCGGGCGTCTGCACGGTGACCTGGTCGTTGCCGTCGTACAGGGCGGTGGGGGACAGGGGCGTACGGGCCTTGCCGCGGGTGCGCAGCACCCCCTCGTCGAGCCCGGCGGCGTACACGAGGGGGGTGAAGGCCGAGCCGGCCGGGATCGTCGTCGCGTTCGACTCGTTGAAGCCCTGCTTGAGGTAGTCCGGGCCGCCGTACACGGCGAGCAGGCGCCCGTCGGGGGCGACGCTCGCCGCGCCGATCTTCGCGTGCTTGTCGGTGTCGGGACGCTTCTCCGCGTCGAAGCCCTTCTGGGCGTTCTGCACGGCGGCGGTCAGCGCCGTCATCCGGGACTGGTCGAAGGTGGTGTAGACCTGGTAGCCGCCGAGGTCGAAGTCGGAGTCCTTGATGTGCCCGGACCTGACCGCGTACTGCTTGGCCAGCTCCACCAGGTAGCCGGTCTGCGCGCCGGGGGTGCCGGAGAGGGAGGTGCCCGAGGGCTCGGGGAAGGTCTTGTACGTGGCGCGCTCGGCGGCCGATATCTGCCCGGTCTCGACCATCCGGTCCAGGATCCAGCTCCACCGCTCGACGGCCCGCTCGCGGTTCTCCTTGCCGAGGGCCGGGTCGAACAGGCCGGCGCCCTTGAGGAGCGAGGCGAGGAAGGCGCCTTCGCTGGCGTTGAGCTGCGAGACGTCCTTGCCGTAGTAGGCCTGGGAGGCGCGCTGGATGCCGTAGGTGCCGCGGCCGAACCAGCTCGTGTTGAGGTAGTCCTGGAGGATCTGCTTCTTGGGCTTCTGGTTGTCCAGCTTCACCGCGAGCAGGAGCTCGGTGAACTTCCGCGAGAGGGTGCGCTCCTGGCTCAGGTAGGCGTTCTTCACGTACTGCTGGGTGATGGTCGACCCGCCCTGGGTCTCACCGCCGGTCACGGCGGCGCGTACGGCGCGCAGGACGCCGGAAGGGGAGACTCCGGGGTCGGAGTAGAAGCTGGCGTTCTCGGCCGCGAGGACGGCCCCCTGGACCTTCGGGGGCACCTTGTCGAGCGGCATCTCCTGTCGGCTGACCCAGCCCGTCCTGGCCATCGTGGAGCCGTCGGCCCAGTAGTAGATGTTGTCCTGCTGCTTGGCGAAGGAGTTGAGGTCGTCGGGTATGTCCGTCGTCGCGTACGCGATCGCGACGAAGCCGACCATGCCTGTGAAGGCGTAGAGGCACGCGCCCAGCCACTGGCGCCACGAGGGCGCCCAGCGCCGCCAGCCGGTGCGGCCGGGCCTCGGGTAGGCGGGGCGCAGCCGTCGCAGCCAAGGGCGTGCCGCGGCGACGGCCTTGGCGGCGGCGGTGGTGGCGGCCTCGACGAGGGCCGGGGGGAGGGTGATGCGGCGGCCGGCCGCCGCGCGGGGCTTGCGACGGGAACCGGAACTTCCGCGACGGCCCGAGGGGGCTCCACCGCCGTTGTCCGGAACCACCCTTCTGTCCCGCGATCGCCCTCTTCCAGCCCTTTCCTGCCTGCCCACTGCGCATGCCCTTTCTGCTGCTCTTGCCCCACACCCTAGAGGCAGTTGCTGTGGGGTCGCCCAGCGACCGAACGTGTCCGTTTCCTTACGCGCGAGTAGGGAAACCCGCCGCCGGTTCGATCGCACAAGCGGAACGGAGCGAAGGGGTCGTGAAGTTGTGCGAAGATTCCGTGCCTCGGTCCGAGTGGACCGTGTGACAAGGGGAAAATAGTGATACCAAAGAGGTTCAGGCTCGCCGCCGGTGCGGCCCTGACCGTGGGCGTGGTGACCGCAGGTCTGCTCGCATCCTCTGCGAGTGCGGAATCCGGCCCCAAAGCAGCCGACCGGAAGACGGTCGACACCTTCGGGCGCATGGCGAACGACGTTCTGTCCCAGCGCTCCGAAGCCCTGGTCGAGGACCAGGGCGGGCACCGCAATTCGGGCCGTAACGCCACGAAGAGCCGCATGTCGGCCCAGTTGGCGAAGGACGAGGACTCGGCTCTCTCGTCCCTGAAGTCCCGCAGGACCCGGCTGGCGGACCTCGGCGAGGCCTACACCAAGGCCGACACCAAGGTGACCGTCGACAAGGCCACGGTCACCGGCGGGAAGGCGACCGTCGAGGTCACCGAGCAGACCGTGCTCACGTACAAGAAGCTGCGCGGGGACGAGCCGGCCACGACCGACTTCCGGACCCGGTACGAGCTCAAGCTCACCAGCAAGAAGGGCGGTGCCTGGGAGCTGAACTCGATCAAGTCCCAGGAGAACGGCCCGGTCGCGGTGAACGAGCCCGTGGCGGCCAAGGCGAACGTGGTCAAGGACGACGGCAACCAGTACCCGGACGGCACGCCCGCGTCCACCAAGTACCCGGCGCCGGCGAAGCCCAAGGCGAAGACCGGCGGTGCCTACGACTACGCCGCCATGGCGAAGTACGCCGAGAAGTACTGGAGCAACTACAACCCGGCGTACCGGAAGTTCTCCGGCGC
The DNA here is from genome assembly GCF_002803845.1 of Streptomyces lavendulae subsp. lavendulae. Taxonomy (GTDB): domain Bacteria; phylum Actinomycetota; class Actinomycetes; order Streptomycetales; family Streptomycetaceae; genus Streptomyces; species Streptomyces lavendulae. Next base: position 7,727,356 of record NZ_CP024985.1, read on the forward strand.
CGGCGGTGACTGCACCAACTTCATCAGCCAGGCGCTGAAGGCGGGTGGCTGGAAGGCCGTTCCCGGCTCCACCTCGGATTACCGCAACTGGTGGTACGACGGCGCCAAGCAGTCCGACTCCTGGGTCGGCGCGAACGAGTGGGCCTGGTTCACGCTGTCCAACCAGCGTGCGGCCAACCTCGCCAACGTCTACCAGACGGACGTCGGCGACATCGTGCAGGTGGACTTCAACAAGGACGGGTCCAAGGACCACTCCATGATGGTGACGTACCGCAGCAGTGCGGGCATGCCCTACGTCACGTACCACTCCACGAACACCTACCGGAAGTCGCTCGCGAGCCTCATCGCGTCCTACCCGGACGCCGTGTACTACGCGTACCGCACCTGACCGGTGCCCCTCGGCCCCTCCCGCCGCGGAACCCCCGCGGCGGGAGGGGCCGGTTCACGGCGTCCGCAGTTCCCGCCCGAGCCGCCGCGAGGCCTCGGCGGACGAGATCACGACCCGGCTCTCCGGCTCCCGCGCCGCATCGAACGGGAACAGCCGCGAGGGCACGAAGAGCTGGACGCCCACCCCCGTGCGTCGGTGGTCAGTCGGCCAGGATCCGGTCGCGGTGGGCGGTCCATTCCAGGGAGTGCCGGATGCCCTCGGCCAGGGAGTACGCCGGTTCCCAGTCGAGCAGCTCCCGTGCGCGGGAGCTGCGGGTGTAGGCGCCGGCGACATCGCCCGGACGGCGGTCGGCGCGTACCACGCGCAGGGGCGTGCCGACGCAGGAGGCGAAGGCCTCCAGCAGCTCGTCGACCGTGGTGCCCGTGCCGGTGCCGAGGTTGATCGCGGTGCTGCGCTGTCCGTCGCCGAGCACCGTGTCGAACGCGCGGAGCGCGGCGAGGTGGGCGGTCGCCAGGTCCCACACGTGGACGTAGTCGCGGATGCCGGAACCGTCGCGCGTCGGGTAGTCGGTGCCGGTGACCCGGAAGGGGACCCCCTCCTCCAGGGCCTCGATCATCTTGCCGAGCGCGTGTGAGGGCCGGCGCAGCTGCAGGCCCGTACGCATCTTGGGGTCCGCGCCGACCGGGTTGAAGTACCGCAGGGACAGGACGCGGATGTCCCGGGTGGCGGCGATGTCCGCGAACATCGTCTCGCAGATCGCCTTGGTGCGGGCGTCCGGGCTCTGCGGGTCGATCCCCGAGTCCTCGTCGACGGAGAAGTCGGCGCCGGGCTCGTAGATCGAGGCGGAGGAACTGAAGACGAGCCGGCCGCAGCCGTTGCGCAGCAGGTGCGAGACGAAGGCCAGGCTCTTCGCGACGTTCGCCTCGTAGTAGCCCACGGGGTCGGCCACCGACTCGGGGACCACGATCAGCGCGGCGCAGTGGACGACCGCCCCGATCTCCGGATGCTCGGCGAAAATCCTGTCGACCAGGGCGCCGTCCGCGATGTCCCCCTCGAAGAACACCCGCCCCTCGGTGAATTCCCGACGGCCGGTGACGAGACTGTCCAGAATGACCGGGGTGATTCCCGAATCGATGCAGGCGGACGCGATCGTGCTGCCGATGAATCCGGCACCACCCGAAACGAGAACCTTCACACCAGTCCCTTCCTGAAAAGCCGGCCCGGACGCGACAGGCCGCCGATTCCCTTTCCCTCTGTCCCGAATTGCCTTACGAGTGAGGGGGGTTCACGATACCGCACCAGGGGAAGCGCTCATCTTCCGTCCGGATTCCGGCCAGAAAGGCGGCGTGCCGGAAGGGGCAGCACGGTCGCGCCGGGCCGGTTTACCGGTCCCCCTCCAGGGTGTTTCCGTGATGCGCGGCCATTTTTATCCCCGCCTAATATCCGCAGATTCCCGGACCGGACGGCGCCGGTGTACCCGAGGTCCTTGGCCATCCGGGCCAGCAGGCGGCTGATGTCCGCGCGGTGGGCCCGAACGGCCCGGTCGCCGGCGGGCGCGGGGCCCCCGGTCCGGCCGGACTCCGACAGGACGTCCAGCGCCCGCGCGAGGTCCAGCCCGAGGCGCTCCGCCGTCGCGAAGGCCTCGCCCAGGGCGACCAGGACGGAACCGGCGAGCAGGTCGTCGACCTGCCTGAACCGTCCGCCGGAGCCGGTCGGGCCCAGCCGGAAGACCTGTTCGGTGAACCCGGCGAGCAGCGGTCGCGCGGCTTCGACGGCGGCCGCCGAGCCGCCGGCGAACACGATCGGGGTGCCGTCCGCGGCCCGAGGGGTGCTCGCGGTCACCGGGGCGTCGACCGGAGCCAGCGCGCGTTCACGGCAGGCTCCCGCCCAGTCGGCCGTCCACCCGTCCGAGAGCGGAGAGCACTCGACGGCCGGGATCCCGGGCCGGGTGCCGGCCAGGGCGCCGTCCGCGGCGAGCCACACCGAGCGGCTCGCCGCGTCACCGTTCACCACGGCCAGCACCGCGCGGGCACCCTCCGCGGCCTCGCGGGGGGTCGCGCAGAGCGTGGTGCCCGGCTCGGGCGGCCCTTCGGGCCGGCCGGGCGCCGCGTGGTGGAGCCGTACGAGGAACCCCGAACGGCGGATGCGCGGGAGCATCAGGGAGAGCATCGGGCCGGCCCCCAGAACGGCGACGGTGTCCCCCGGGACGAGGGGGGACGGCGGGACGGCGGCTGTGTCGTGCTCCAACGGGCTTCCTCTTCGCTCGTGTTCGTCTCCGCGGCCCGCGGGCCCCCGGGCGCATCCGGGTCCGGGCCGGTGGCATGACCGGCGCACCGCGCCGGCCACCCGCTAGATGTAGCCCTCGCGCAGCGCGTAGGCCACCGCGTGGGCGCGGTTGCGCAGTTGGAACCGGGTGGTCACGGTGTGCAGGATGTTCTTGACCGTCCGCTCCGAGTACGCGAGCTCGACCGCTATCTCCGCGGTGTCCATGCCGTCGGCCACCAGCCGCAGGACGTCGACCTCGCGCGGCACCATCCCCAGGGCCACGGACGCGGAGCCCTGCCCGCCGGCCTTGCCCTCCTGGAGCCGACCCATGTGGCCGATCAGCTGGGCCAGCAGGTCGGGCGGCAGCTCGCAGCCGCCCTTTTCGGCCGCGAGGACGGCCTGGCGCAGCCGCGCCCCCGTGGCCTCGCGGCGCCACAGGATCGTGGTCACCCCGCACGCGACGACGTCCAGCAGTTCGGCCTCCCGGATCCGGTCCAGGACCAGCACCACCCCGACCTTCTCGGCCCGCACCAGCCGCGACAGCCGCGACAGGACCGTCTCGTCGAAGGCGTCGGCGATCAGCAGGGCGACGTCGGCCCCGTCCTGCCGCGGGTCGTCCACGAGCGTGATCTCCGGGTACTGGCGCAGGTGGCTCATCGCTCCGGCCCGGGTGATCGGGTCCGGGGCGTGAATGGCGACCGCCACCCGGCGGGAGGTACGGACGTCGTCGACTAACTGCAGCACGGTGAAGAACTCCTTTTTCCACGACGGGCTCCCACCCTTTCCCATCGAGAGGGGCGCGGCCATCGTGGTCGACCACGAGATCGGGACCACGAGGAAGGCCGTGCGCGGGGCCGTGCGCAGGGCGCGCGGGAGTCCGCGGGAGTCGTAGCGGGGCCGTGGGGGACGCTCCACGCGCGCACCGGACGGCCGTGCCGCTCCGGCAGGGGTCACCACCGCACGGGAACGCGCGGATCGCAGGCTACCCGCGAGCCGTGCCGCCGCGCCCCGGCGGCGAGGGCAGAGCCGGCGCCCTTCCGGGCAACGAAAGGGCGGGGCCGCTTCCCTCCGGTCTGCCCTTCCCGTGCTGCCCGCCGCGCCCGCCCGCTCCTATGCTCGTGGGTGTCGTGGGTTTCCCCCTGAGCACCACGACGCCGGTCCGGCCGGTCCGGCGTCAGCCGGTCCGGCCGGTCCAGTCGGTCTCCCCGAGGGCGACGGCCAGGTCCCCGCGGCGGATGCCGAGCTTGCGGTAGCAGTGCGTCAGATGGGTCTCCACCGTCCGCACGGCCAGGTGCAGCAACTCGGCGATCTCGACGTTGCTGTGGCCGGCCGCGGCCAGTTGCGCGATGCGGCGCTCGCTGGAGGTGAGCGCCGTGGTCCCGGTGTGCCGGGCCCGCCGGGGCCGGGCCCCGCAGTCGCGCAGGGCCGCCCGCGCGACCAGCTGCATCCGTACCGCTCCGGTCCGTTCGGCCCGCTCGACGGCCTCGCGGAACACCGCGCGGGCCCGCCGGCTCTGGCCCGCCTCGTGCAGGGAGCGCCCGAGCGAGAGCAGGGCGGGCAGCAGCTCGGGCAGCGGCTCCGCCCCGCCGCGCAGCAACTCCGCGGCCTCCTCGACCAGTTCCAGACCGTGCCGGCCGCCGAGCGCCACGCCCAGGGCGCGCAGCGCCCGGCCCACCGTACGGGGCGTCCCCCACACGCGGGCCAGCCGCAGCTCCTCCCGGGCCAGCGCGGCGGCCCGCTCCGGCGACCCGAGCGCCACGTGGCAGTCGGCGGCGGCGGAGCGCCACGGGGTGACGATCGGGCTCTCCACCTCCCGGGCGGACTGGCGCCTGCCGCACTCCAGGAGGTCCGCGAGGGCGGCGCCGGGTTCGTCCGAGGCCATGTGCAGCAGACCCCGCGCGTAGAGGAACTCGTTCCACTCCCACGAGCCGTGCGCACCCCCGGCCGTGACGTCGTGGGCGAGACGGCGGGCTTCGGCGAGCCGCCCCGTCTCGGTCAGGGCGATGATCGCCTGGGCGCGCAGATGGGCGTTCTCCGTGCCGGGCGCGGCCCGGTTGCCCGGCAGGACCTCCCACAGCGCGGTGTCGGCCAGCAGCGCGGCGTACCGCCCGCGCATCACCTCCGCCTCCGCGGCGACGCTCAGCAGGCTCTGGTGACCGGGGTGCAGCAGGTTCGGCGTCCGGCAGGCGACGAGCCCCCGCGCCACCAGCCGGTCGGCCTCGGGCAGTTCGTCCGCCCACTGGGCCAGCGTGGCGGCCGACGCGTAGAGGTACGGTTCGAGCAGCGGGTCCAGCGGGGTCCGCGTCAGCGACCGGACCCGCTCCATGACCTCGGCCGCCGACAGCCGTCCGGCCGTCGCCCCGTGTTCGGTGAGCAGGGCCCTGGCGGTCGGGGCGATCCCGTCGGGGGACTGCTCCTCGATGCGGCGCAGCTCGCCCACCACCCGCAGCCAGCTGTCGCCGTCGTGGGAGGAGATCAGGGCGGTCGCGGCCTGCACCGCGTGCGCGAGGTCGGTCGAGTCGGCGAAGCCCTCCGCGAGTTCGGCCAGCACGTCCAGGGCGGTATGGACCTCGCCGCGGGCCACCAGGGCCGTCCCGAGCGCGGTGGCGGCGCGGACCCGCCCCCCGGCGGAGTGCTGCAGCCGCAGGGCCTCCGCCAGGTGGCGCACTCCGGAGGCGCGTTCGCCGCGTACCTCCAGGCAGCCCAGCCGGATCAGCGCCTCGCTGCGGCGCACGTCGGACAGCGGTTCCAGGAGCGCCCGGCGCAGGCAGGTGATCGCCTCGCCGGCCCGCCCGTCGTGGACGGCCTTCGCGGCGGCGCCGGTCAGGGCGTCGGCGGCCCAGGGCGCGCCCACGGCGGGTATCGGCAGCAGGTGACGCACCACCGCCTCCTCCGGATCGCCCCGGCGGTGCAGCAGTTCGGCGGCGCGCCGGCGCACGTCCGCGCGGCGGTGCCGGTCCCACGTGTCACGTACGGCCCCGCGGACCAGCGGGTGGGAGAAGACCGGCCGGCCGCCGTGCGGATCCTGCCGCAGCAGCCCCTGACGGGTGAGTTCGCCGGTCCAGCCGCGCACCCGGGACGGGTCGACGTCGGTCACGGCGACCAGCAGGGCCGGCGCGTCGTCCTCGTCCTGGAGTTCGGCGAGGGTCCGGACGGCGTCCGCGGTCTCGGCGCCGGCGTCGTGCAGCCAGCGGAGCAGCGCGCAGGTGAACGCGCCGGGATGCAGATCGGCGCAACTCCCGGGCAGGCGGTCCGGCAGAGGGCCCCCGGCGGACATCTCCCGCAGGTCCGTGAGGAGCGCGTGCAGCAGCATCGGATTGCCGCCGACGGCGCCGACGCATTCCTCGGTCAGGGCGTGCGGTGCGTCGTCGCCGAGGACGGAGCGCACGAGACCCCGGGCGGCCGTCGCACCGAGCGGGGCCAGCAGGCAGATCTCGTCGGCCGGAACCCGGCAGGCATCGGTGAACGAGGGCCGCGGCAGCACCAGGTCGTACTGCCACCGTTCGGTCACCGCCAGCACGACCGGCAACCGGTCCAGGCGGTGCGTCACCTGGGCGAGCCAGCGGCGCGACACCGCGTCCGCCAGGTGGACGTCGTCCACCGCGAGCAGCACCGGCCCGGACGCGGCCCGTGACCGGAGCAGGCTCCACAGCCGGGACGGCAGGTCGGCGCCGTGCAGCGATCCGCCCCAGTCGTCGGGGGCAGGCGGACGGCCGGGCGGAGCGAGGCCGTCGAACAGCTGGAGGAGCACCCCGAAGTCGACCCCCTCCTCCTGGACGGAACACCGGGCCCTGAGGACCGTCGTGCCGTGACGCTCCGTGTCCCGGGCCAGCGCCCGCAGCGCGGTGCTGCGTCCGCTGCCGCTGGCCCCCCGCAGCACCACCGTGCCCCCGGCCCCCGCCCCGGCCCGTCTCACCAGTGCCCGCGCCCTCGTCAGCGGCTCCGCACGCTCCCACGGCACGGTGGGGGAGGCGGGGGCACGGTCCTGGAGGGCGGGGCTCGGCATGGGAACTCCTGGACTGGTCGGGCACGCTGCGTGACGGCAGGGTCAATTCTGTCTGCCGCTGCAAGACGTGCGAAATCCCGGCGCCGCTCCGGACCCCCCTGTGACCTGCGTCTCATGGCCGCCCCGTCCCCGGGCGGCCGCCCGTCAGCCGGTGGCGGGCCGTTCCCGGCCGCCCATGTCGGGGCGGAAGGGCGGGTATTCGTCCGTCATCGTCGCGGCCGCGGCGCGTCGTCCGGCCAGCCGTAGCCGGTGCGCGGCCGTTCGGGCACCTCGCCCATCGCGGCCAGGTCCCGGTCGGCCGCGCGCATCAGCTGACCGGCCAGGTCGCGCATCGCCCGGCTCGCCGCCAGCTCGTCACCGATCGCGGGGATCTCCACGTCCTGCGGGTTGCAGCGGGCCTTGCCGCGGCCCGTCATGATCGTCGTCCCGTTGTCGAGCACCGCGCGCGCCGTGGTCGTGCCGCTCTCCTCGTCCAGGTAGACGCCCACCTGCCACTGTTCGGCGTGTGTCATGACGTGCCTCCTCACGCCCCGGGGCCTTTCCCCTCCAGCATCCCTCCGAGCGGGCCGGGGCGCGCGGCCCGGGCCGTCAGGCGGCGGGGAGGGGGCCGGGGCCGCCTTCCAGGGACACGTGCAGGCCGTCCGGCCGGACGTCGGCGGAGGTGGCCCGGAGCCCGAGGGGGTAGGCCCGGCCCGCGTCCGGCCCCGGTGCGAGACGGTCCAGGCCGAGCCGGCCGGCGGGGACGGAGCGGCCGAACACGGTGAGCCCGTCGACGGCGAGGGTGACCTTGCCGTCCGCGAGCGCGGGACGCAGCGTCAGTTGTCCAGCGCCGCCGGGGCCGACGGCTGCCAGTACGGTGCCGGCCGCCGGGTCGGCCGTCACCGAGGCCACGGCCACCGACGGCGCGGCGGCCCGGATCGCGCCGGCGATCGCCCCGGGGGAGACGGTCACCTCGGCCCGCGTGCCGCCGACGGTGGCCCGCCCGTCGAGGCGGACGTCGTCGAGCCGGGCCCGTACGCGGACCCCGGACAGGCGGCCCACGCGGGCGTCGTCGCTGCCGACGTCGAGGCGGGGGATGCTCCCGTGCGCCAGGTCCCACAGGGCCCAGTCGCCGCCGACGCCGACCGTGACGGCGTCACCGAGTCCCGGAGCCGCCTTCGCGACCCGGTGCCGGATCAGGGCGTCGGCCGCGGACTCGGCGGCGGCGGTGGCGGCGACGGCCACCACGGCGACGGCGCTCGTGACCGTGAGGAGCAGGTGGCGGCGCAGGGCCGCCCGGGTCCCGGTGAGGGCGGGGCGCTTCATCGTCGGTCTCCGGGAAGGGGTACGGGGGTGGGTACGGGATCGGGTTCCGGGCCGGGTTCCCGGGCGGGCGCCGGTGCGGGCCCCGTGGTGGACGCCGGGGCGGGGCCCTCCGGGTCGAGCCGGGGCAGGAGCCGGTCCAGCCGTTCGGGGAGCCACCAGTTGGCGCGGCCGAAGAGGTACATGGACGCGGGCACCAGGAGCAGGCGGACCACGGTGGCGTCGAGGACGACGCTCACGCCCAGGCCCAGGGCCAGCATCTTGACGGCGACGTTCGTGGAGAGCAGGAACGCCAGGAAGACGCTGGTCATGATCAGCGCGGCACAGGTGATGACCCGGGCCGTGGCGGCGATACCGGTGGCCACGGCCAGGTGGTTGTCCCGCCGGTCCAGCCAGACCTCGCGGATCCGGGAGAGCAGGAAGACCTCGTAGTCCATGGAGAGCCCGAAGACGATCGCGAACATCATCATCGGCACGTACGACTCCACGGGCACCGGCTCGGACACCCCGAACAGCGCCCCGCCCCAGCCCCACTGGAACACCGCGACCACCACTCCGCAGGCGGCCGCGATCGAAAACAGGTTGAGCACGGCGGCCTTGAGCGCGATCAGCGGGCTGCGGAAGACGGTGAGCAGCAGCAGGAACGCCGCCGCGACCACCACGCCGACGATCCGCGGCAGCGTCGCCGCCAGGGTGTCCGTGAAGGTCTGGGCGGCGGCTGCGGTGCCGGTGACGTAGCCGGTGGCCCCGGTCCCGGCCAGGGCGTGCGGGACGGTCTCGTCCCGCAGGGTGTGGACCAGCCGGGCGGTCGCCGGGTCCCGCGGACCGGTGGCCGGGGTCACGGTGGTCAGGAGCAGGGCCCGGTCGGCGCTGGTGACGGGAGCCGTCACGGACGCCACCCCCGGTACGGCCGTCAGCTCCCGCCGCAGCGAGGCCGCCAGGTCCTCCCGGCCGGCCGGGTCGGAGATCCGGCCGCTGTCGAGCTGGGCGACGACGGTGAGCGGGCCGTTGGCGCCGGGGCCGAACCCCTCGGTGATCAGGTCGTACGCCCTGCGGTCGGTCCTGGCGGTGGACTGCGCCCCGGCGTCCACGTGCCCCAGCCGCATGGACGCCGCCGGGAGGGCGAGGATCCCGAGCAGGAGCAGGCCTGCGGTCAGGGAGACCCAGGGGCGCCGGGCGACCCCGAGCGCCCAGCGGTGCCAGACGTCGGACGCGCCGGTGGGCTCGGCGACCGGCGTGCGCACGTGGAGCCGGTCGACGCGGCGGCCGAGCAGACCCAGCAGCGCGGGCGTCAGCGTCACCGACGCGGCGGCGGCCACGACCACGCTGAGCCCCGCGGCGATGCCGAGGGTGCCGATGAAGCCCACCCCGGACGCGCAGAGCCCGCCCAGCGCCATGGCCACCGTGGCGGCGGCGACCAGGACGGCACGGCCGCTGGTGGCGACCGTGCGCCCGACCGCCTCGTCCGGTTCCGCCCCGGCGTGCAGCAGGGCCCGGTAGCGGGTGGCGAGGAAGAGCGCGTAGTCCACGCCCACGCCCAGGCCCATCATGGCGGCCAGCGTCGGGGAGGCCCGGGCGAAGTCGAACGGCCCGGCGAGCAGGCCGAGGGCGCCGAGGGCGACGGCCAGACCCAGCACGGCCGTCAGCAGCGGCAGCCCGGCCGCGGCCACGCTGCCGAAGCCGATCAGCAGCACCAGCACCGCGACGGCCAGCCCGATGCCCTCCGATACGCGGTCGGCGGAGCCGGCCGAGGCCGGCTGTCCGAGCGGCTCCCCGTACTCGACGGTGACGCCCTCCGCGCGCAGCGGCTCCACGGCGGCGTCGACCCGGGCCAGGTAGGAGGGGTCGAAGCCCGCCGGGTTGCCGTCGAAACGGACCGTCAGCCGGGCGGTGTCGCCGCGCGGGGAGACCGCCCCGGGCGTGTTCAGCGGGTCGGCCACCGACAGGACGTCGGGCAGCCGGTCCAGGCCGGCCACGGCCGCCGCGACCGCCTCCCGGTGGGCGGCGACCGTACCGCCCGCGGTGTGGAGCACGAGGGGGGCGGCGGTGCCCCCGGCGCCGGTGGTGTGCGCCTCGATCAGGTCGGCGCCGGTCTGGGCGCCGGTGCCGGGCAGGGAGAAGCTGTCCGCGAAGGTGCCGCCCCAGGCGTGGTCGGCGGCCCCGAGGCCGGCCAGCAGCAGTACCCACAAGGTGACGATCCGCCAGGCGTGCCGGGCGCACCAGCGCCCGCTCCGGTGGAGGAGTCCCGGCCCCTCGGCCGATGCAGTGTTCATGGGCCCCACTGTGCGGAGCCTCCGTAAGGGGACCGTTGGCGCATTGTCCGGGGAACGTACGGACCCGCGCGCCCGGCGCGGGCCTCAGGCCGGGCCGGGTGTCCGCGGGAGGGCGGCCGTGAAGCAGGCGCCGCCCTCCGGACCGTGCCCCTCGACCCGCAGGGTGCCCCCGAGACGGCCGGCCAGCCGGTGGGCGAGGGCCAGCCCCAGACCGCTGCCGACCGGGCGGGTGTCCCGGTAGCGCGCGTGGAGGGCCCCGCTGTCGAAGGCGACGCGCACGTCGTCCTCGGTCAGGCCGGGACCCCCGTCGCGGACCTGCACCTCGGCCCCGCCGTCCGGGGCCGCCCGGACGGCGAGGACCACGGGCGCGCCCCCGGGGGTGACCCGCAGGGCGTTCTGCACCAGCCCGTCGACCAGCTGCCGGACCCGGAAGGCGTCCGTCTCGACGACGACGGGCGCCCGCGGCCGCTCCACCCGCAGCTCGACCCCGGCGCGCGCGCCGGGCCCGGCCCAGAAGGCGGCGGCCTCGGCGACGACCGCGCCCAGGTCGGCCGGGGCCACGTCCAGGCGGAACCCGTCCGCCTCCAGCCGGGCCAGGTCCAGCAGGTCCGCCAGGAACCGGTCCAGCCGGCGCGTCTCGTCGGCCAGGACACCCCCGACCTCGGGCAGCCGCTCCGCCTCGATCAGGCCGTCGGCGAGCGCCTCGGCGTACCCCTGGAGCGCGGTCAGCGGGGTCCGCAGGTCGTGGGAGACGGACAGCAGGAACTCCCGCTGCCGGTTCTCGCTGCGCGCCAGCGCCGCGTCCAGGACGTTGAGGGCGCGCCCGATCTCCTGCGTCTCCCGCGGTCCGCCGACGGGGGCCGGGACGCCCCGCTCACCGTCGGCGAGCCGGTGCGCGACCCGCGCGGCCTTCACGAGCGGACGGGCGATGCGGCGCGCCATGAGCGCCCCGGCCAGCGCCGCGCCGAGCATCCCGACGACGAGCGGCACGACGACGCTGCGCCGGATCTCGTTCGTGTTCCGCGTGACGACCGCGTACGGCTCGGTGAGGACGACCGCGCCGCCGCCCACGCCCGGCCGCCCCACCAGCAGTACTTCCTGCCCGCCCTGGACGGCCGTGGTGGAGACCGGTTCGCCGGCGAGCAGGGCCGCCTTCACGGCCAGGCCGACGGCCGGGGTGGCGCCACCGCCGGCCTTCCCGTCGGCGGAGATCACCGCGAGCTCCACCCCGTTCGGTCCGCCCAGCGCCTGGGCGCCGTTGAACAGGGTTTCGGACAGGACGGGCAGCCGGCTCAGCACCGTGGCCTGCCGCGCCAGCTGGTCGCGTTCGCGCCGCTCGGCGGCGTGCGCGGCGCTCTGCCAGGCGACCAGCCCCGTCAGCGCCACCGCGAGCGCCGCCACCGCGGTGGTCAGCACCACGATGCTGCGGGCCAGCGAGCCGCGCCGGGGACGGAGCCGGTTCACGTACGGGGAGCCGTCGCGCTGTAGCCGACGCCGCGGACCGTGCGGATCGGGCTCGCGTCCCCCAGCTTGGCGCGCAGCTGCGACACGAACACGTCGACCATCCGGGTGTCGCGGTAGCCGGGGTACCCCCACACCCGGGCCAGCAGCTGCTCCCGGGTGAACACCTGCCCCATGTGCCGGACCAGGTGCGCCAGCAGGTTGAACTCGGTGGTGGTCAGCTCGACGGGATCGCCGTCGCGGCGGACCGTACGGCTGACCGGATCCAGGCTGAGCCGTCCCACGGTCTCGGCCGGCCGCTCCGGCGGCCCGGCCGCCCTGCGCAGGACCGTCTTGACCCGGGCGACCAGCTCACGCGGCGAGAAGGGCTTCGTCAGGTAGTCGTCGGCGCCCAGTTCGAGGCCGAGGATCCGGTCGGCCTCCTCGCCGCGCGCGGTGACCAGCAGCACCGGCGTCCAGTCGCCCGCGTCCCGCAGGGCCTTGCAGAAGGCGATGCCGTCCAGCCCCGGCAGGCCGATGTCCAGCACGATCGCCACCGGGTGCATCCGCCGCGCGGCGGCGAGCCCGGCGCTCCCGTCGGCCTCGACGTGCACGCCGAAGCCCTCCCGTGCCAGGTAGAGCCGCTGCACGTCGGCGATGTGGCGCTCGTCCTCGACGACCAGCACCAGGCCCTTGGACTCCGTCAAGACTTCCCCTCACGCGCGGTGGATCCCGCCGATGCTAACCGCGGCGCCCCGTCCGCCCGGCGGGCGCGCCGCCGCCCGTACGTTCCCCGAACATTGCGGCGGCCCGCGGAGGAACCGGCGGGCGGGGTCCGGTCAGGAACCGGGCGGGGCCCAGATCCGCCGGTACGCCTCGCGGTAGCCGGAGGGGTCCCAGGACGTGGCGCCGCGGCTGTTGGCGGAGGTGGCGACGTGGACGGGGGCGACGTACCCGCTGGCGGGCCGGCCGGCGAAGGCGCGGTTGAACTCGTCGACGATCTGCCAGCCCTGCTGGGACAACGGCTCGGGGACGGTGGCCGCCTGGTACTGCCCGCTGCCGATCCGCTGGAACGCGGAGGGGTCGCCGTCGCCCGCGCCGATGTTGAACGGGGGCCCGGAGCCCGGTGCGCCGGCCGCGCGCAGGGCCGGGGCGGCGTCCGCGAAGTAGAGGTCGTTGATGGCGACGGAGTCCGTCCACCGGTCCCCGAAGCGGGCCAGGAGGGAGGAGATCTCCTGGGGGGTGCGGCTGCCCGCGTCGGGGATGGGGATGTTCTCGTACGCCAGGAGCCGCACCCCGGGACAGCCGGCGAGCTCCTTCTTGATCAGCGCGGACTTGTTCCGGGCGAAGGGGATCGAGTCGTCGGTGAAGACGACGACTCCGGCGTCGCCGTGTGAGCGGGCGATGATCCAGTCGGCGCTGATCCGGGCCACGTCCTCCACCTTGGTGGTGACGTTGGTGAAGAGGCCGGCGCTCTCGTCGGGGCCGGGGGAGCCCACCGCGTGCCAGCCGACGAGGGGAATGTGCGCGGCCCGCGCCTGTGCCACCTGCTGGGAGGTCAGTTCCGGGTCGAAGCCGCCGATGACGATGCCCGAGGGCTTGAGGGTGACGGCCTGGCTGAGGGCCGCCTGGATGCCCGCGGGAGTGCCTCCGCCGTCGATCACCCGGACCTGCCAGCCGATGGCGTCGGCGGCCTCCTGCACGCCCTTCGCGACGCCCGCGACCCCGGGGTTGGTCATGGTCTGGGCGACGTAGACGAGGTTCTTGCCGGGTACCGCCGCGGGCCCGGTGGTGGGGCCGGTCCAGGTCGCGTCGGTGCTCTCGGCCCGCCGGACGGCGGCCGCGGCCTTCGCGAGGGCGGCGGGGCAGCCCGCGGAGGAGGGCCCCGGGGAGGACGGCCCGCCGCCCGGCGGAGGGCCGCCGCCGCAGCCGGCGAGGAGGGTGACGGCCGCGCCCAGCAGGGCCGAGGCGGTGAGGGTGGCCTGATGGTTGCGGTGCACGGTGCTCCTGACGCGGGTGCGCTACGGGTGACGGGGCGCGCCGGCTCCGGTCCGCAGCCGGCGGCGCGCGGAGTAGCCGGCCAGGCCGACGGCGATGAGCAGGGTGGCGCCGTTGAACAGCGGAGTGGCCCAGAACTGCGCGCCGAGCTGGCCGATGCCGGCCAGGCCGATGGCGAGGACGGCGACGGCGACCACGGTCCCGAGGGCGTTGGCGCGGCCGGGTTTGATCGTGGTGGAACCGAGCAGGGCGCCGACGAAGGCGGGCAGCAGGTAGTCCAGTCCGACGCTCGGGTTGCCGGTCTGCTGCTGCGCGGCGAGCAGCACTCCGGCGAGGCCGAAGAGCAGGCCCGATCCGGCGAAGGCGTAGACGGAGTAGCGGTGGGTGGGGATGCCGATGATGCCGGCGGCGCGCGGGTTGGAGCCGATGACGTACAGGTAGCGGCCCAGCGGCAGCCGTTCCAGCACCAGCCAGAGGGTGCCCGCGACGGCCAGGACGTAGTAGGCGGGCAGCGGCAGGCCGAGGAAGCGGGAGTCGTAGAGCCCGGTGAAGGCGGCGGGCAGGCCCTGCGGGCCGGGGACGATCCGGGCACCGTCGGTCACCCAGCCGGTGACGGCGTACATCATGCTGCCGGTGCCGAGCGTGGCGATGAAGGAGTCGATCCGCCCGAATTCGACGATGACCCCGTTGAGGGCGCCGACCGCCGCGGCCCCGGCCACCACCACGAGGCAGGCGAGCGGCCAGGGCCAGCCGTCGCTCACGATCAGGTCCAGCACCATGACGTGCGCCAGGCCGAGGCCGTAGCCGATCGACAGGTCGAACTTCCCGGCGGCGACGGGGACGGTCGCGCCGAGCGCGAGGACGGCGGGGACCGACTGGTTGGACAGGATCGAGGAGACGGTGTCCCGGGTGGGGAAGGTGGCGGGCAGGGCGAGGGAGAAGACCAGGAACAGCAGGGCGGCGAGGGCCGGGAGGCCGTACGCCCCCACGTGGTGCCCGCGCAGGCGGTCGAGGAGGGGCCGGGAGGAGGGGGAGGAGGTCACCGGGCCGTCCCGGGGCCGGTGACGGGCGGCATGGCCGAGGCGGTCCGGGTGAGTCCGTCGACCGTGAGGTCCGGGCCGGTCAGCTCGGCGCCCACGGTCCCGCGGACGAACACCAGAGCGCGGTGGCACACGCCCGCGACCTCCTCGAAATCGGTGGAGACGAGCAGGACCGCGAGACCGCAGGCCAGCGCGTCGTCGAGCAGCCGGTGGACCGTGGCCTTGGCTCCGACGTCCACGCTGGCGGTGGGCTCTTCGAGGACGAGCAGCCGCAGCCTCCCCCGGAGCCACCGGCCGACCATGACCTTCTGCTGGTTCCCGCCCGACAGGGTGGCGATGGGCACCTCGCTGTCCCGGGGGTGCACCGAGAACCGCTCGATCAGGGCGGCGGCCTCGGCGCGCTCGCGGCGGGGGCTCATCCAGTGCCACGCCGGGACCCCGGCGGACCGGGGGTTGGCCAGGAAGTTCTCCCGCACCGTCAGCGCGGCGGCGCAGCCCTCCCCCTGACGGTCGCCCGGGACGAGGGCGACCCCGCGGGCGAGGGCGGCGCGGACCGTGCCCGGACGGTACGGGCGGCCGTCGAGCAGGATCCGTCCGCCGAGCAGCGGCCGGGCGCCGACGAGGGCCCGGCCCAGGTCGGTGTGGCCGGCGCCGGTCAGGCCCACCATGCCGAGGACCTCGCCGGCCCGCAGGTCCAGGCTGACCTCCCGCGCGGCCGTCGTCGTCACACGGTCCAGGCGCAGCAGGGGCGGGCCCGCCGCCGGGGTGCTGACGGGCCGGTGGCCGGTCTCCTCGCGGCCGACGATGGCGCGCACCAGCCGGGCGGGGCTGTGGCCGGCGAGCGGGCCCCGGTCGACGAGGCGGCCGTCGCGCAGCACCGCGAAGGTGTCGGCGACCCGGTACACCTCGTCCAGCCGGTGGCTGACGTAGAGGATGCCGTGCCCCCGGTCGCGCAGGGAGTGCAGGACGTCGAAGAGGCGCGCGCAGTCCGCCGCGGGGAGGGTGGCGGTCGGCTCGTCGAGGACGATCAGTTCCGCGCGGGTGGCCAGGGCGCGGGCGATGGCGACGAGCGAGCGTTCGGCGGGGGCGAGGGCGCGGACCGGGGTGTCGGCGTCGAGGTGGCCGGCGACCAGCCGCAGGGCCCGTGCGCAGCCCTCCCTGGTCCGCCGCCAGGAGATGAGTCCGCCGCGGCGCGGGTAGCCGGTGCCCAGGGCGATGTTCTCGGCGACGGTCATCCATTCGACGAGGCCGAGGTCCTGGTGGATGAAGGACATGCTCCGGGTCGCGGCGTGGGAGCCGAGCGGATGCCCCGCCACCGTCACCTCGCCCTCGTCCGCGCGGTGGACCCCCGCGAGCACCTTGATGAGGGTGGACTTGCCGGCGCCGTTGGGGCCGAGCAGGGCGAGCACGCTGCCCCGGTGGACGTCGAGGTCGACGGAGTCGAGCGCGCGGGTGCCGCCGAACCGCTTGCCGAGTCCGCGGATGCGGACCAGGGGCGGGGGCGCTCCGCCCGTCGGTGTGCCGGGAGCGTCATGCACGGACTTCTCCGGGGGTCGTCCTCCGAGGTGTTCCCGACTGCACGGGGATTCTATGCCGATGTGCACCGGTATCCACGGTATTTGCCCCGGCTGGGTACCGGAATCCGGCGGCGCCGTTCACGCGGCGTCCAGGGCGCACTCGGCCCAGATCACCTTCCCGCCGGTGGTGTAGCGGGTCCCCCAGGCCTGCGCGAGCTGGGCGACGAGGAACAGGCCGCGGCCGCCCTCGTCGGTGGAGGCCGCGTGACGCATGCGGGGGGCGGAGTTGCTCGCGTCGTGCACCTCGCAGATCAGGGTCCGGTCGAGGATCAGGCGGACCCGGATGGGGGCGCTCCCGTAGCGGACGGCGTTCGTGACCAGCTCGCTGAGCAGCAGTTCCGTGGCGAAGGAGGACTCCTCCAGCCCCCACCGGTCCAGCTGCTCCATCGCGGCGGCGCGGACCCGGCCCACGAGGGCCGGATCGGCGTCCAGGTCCCAGGCGGCGATCCGGTCGGCGGGCAGGGCGTTGGTGCGGGCGACCAGCAGCGCGATGTCGTCACCGGGGTGTTCGGGGGCCACGGCGTCCAGGACCGCCCGGCAGGTGTCCTCCGGGGCGCGGTCCGGGTGGGACAGCGCGCGGTGCAGCTGCTCCAGGGCCGTGTCGATGTCGCGGTGGCGGTCCTCGATGAGCCCGTCGGTGTACAGGACCAGCTGGCTGTGGACGGGGAGGGTGATCTCCGCCGATTCGAAGGGCAGGCCGCCGAGGCCCAGCGGGGGACCGGCGGGCAGGTCCAGGAGCGAGACGCTGCCGTCGGGGAGGACGAGGGCGGGCGGAGGGTGGCCGGCGCGTGCCAGGGTGCACTGCCGCGAGGTGGGGTCGTAGATCGCGTACAGGCAGGTGGCGCCGACGATGCCGGTGCTCGCGGCCCCGGGCAGGTCCCCGCCCTCCTCCCGGTCGAGGCGCACCATGAGGTTGTCCAGGTGCGTGAGGAGTTCGTCGGGGGCGAGTTCCAGTTCGGCGAAGTTGCGGGCGGCGGTGCGCAGCCGGCCCATGGTGGCGGCGGCGTGCAGTCCGTGGCCGACGACGTCGCCGACGAGCAGGGCGACGCGGGTACCGGACAGGGGGATCACGTCGAACCAGTCGCCGCCCACCCCGGTCTCGGCGGGCAGGTAGCGGTGGGCGACCTCGACGGCGCCCTGTTCGGGCAGGCCCCGGGGGAGCAGGCTGTGCTGCAGGGACAGGGCCAGGGTGTGCTCGCGCGTGTAGCGCCGGGCGTTGTCGATGCACAGGGCGGCGCGGGCGGCGAGTTCCCTGGCCAGCGCCCGGTCGTCGTCGCCGTAGGGGGCGGGGTCCTGCGAGCGGTAGAAGCAGGCGATGCCCAGCAGGACGCCCCGGGAGAGGAGGGGCACGGTGATGAGGGAATGGACGTTGTGGGCGAGCAGCAGCTCGGCGTGCGCCGGATCCTGGGCGATCCAGCCGAGGGCGGCCTTCAGGTCGGGTTCCAGCACCGGCTGCCCGGTGGTCATGCAGCGCATGTGGGGCGTGGTGGGGTGCAGGGTCACCTGCGAGCCGACCGGGTAGAACGGGCAGTCCTCGCGGATGCCGTGGACGACGGTGCGCCGCATCTCGGCGGTCGGGTTGTGGGACTCCTCCCCGCGCAGCACGGCCTCGGGCATGTCGATGGTGACGAAGTCGGCCAGGCGCGGGACCGCCGTCTCGGCCAGTTCCCAGGCGGTGCGGTCCACGTCCAGGGTGGTGCCGATGCGGTTGCCGGCCTCGGCCAGCAGTTCCAGCCGGCGCCGCGCCGCGACGGCGTACCGGCCCACCTCGGGCTCGCCCACCAGGACCAGGCCCCGGACCATGCCGGGGGCGGGCGCGGGCGAGCGGGGGGCGGCGTCCGCGTGGGCGTGGGCCGGGGCGGGGGCGTGGCGTTCCGTGTCCTCGGGGATCAGCGCCTCGATGACGATCCCCTCCACCCCGGAGGAGCTCGTGACGGGACGGCTCACGAGGGTCACCGACCGGCCCCGGGACAGCGGCACCTCGGTGGCGGCCCGCCGGGCCGAGGACATCAGCTCCGTGGCCCGCTCCTTCAGGAGCGAGCGGTCGGACTGGTCCAGCTCGCTCTGGAGCAGCTCGGCCATGGCGAGCGGGGAGCCGTCCCGGGGTTCCGTGCCGTTTCCGGCGGCGCGGAAGCCCGCCTCCAGGTAGGCCTGGAGCAGTCCGCGCTCGCGCGCCGAACTCTGTTCCATCAGGCGCCGTTCGACGGCTTCGGCGGCCCTGCGCACCAGCGGGACCAGGGCCGGGTCCGCGTCCGTGTAGGGGTAGCCGAGGCACAGCACGCCCTCGATGTGCCCGCTGAGCTGGTCGCGTACGGGGATGGCGGTACAGGCGCTCGACTGGGAGCGCTCGGCGAAGTGCTCGGCGCCGTAGACCTGGACCAGGCCCCGCTCGGCGAGGGTGAG
This sequence comes from Streptomyces lavendulae subsp. lavendulae, assembly GCF_002803845.1. Classification (GTDB taxonomy): domain Bacteria; phylum Actinomycetota; class Actinomycetes; order Streptomycetales; family Streptomycetaceae; genus Streptomyces; species Streptomyces lavendulae. The sequence goes on from NZ_CP024985.1 coordinate 7,746,048, forward strand.
GCCGATGCCGTTGGTCCCCGCGACCTGTTCGGCGAAGACGAAACCGGGGACGGTCTGGATCGGGGCGAGGTGCCGGGGCAGGGCCTTGTCCCCGAAGCGGCGTTCCAGTACGACGCCGTGTCCGTCGGCGAGGCAGATGTTCATCCGGCTCCCCGCGAAGATCGACTGGAGCCGGTCGAGTACGGGAGCGGCGGCCCTGACCAGGGGGCCGTCGGCGTCGAAGTCCTGGGTGAACGGGAGGTCCGACCGGTCCGGGGACAGGCCCAGCAGCCGGCAGCGCTCCCACGAGCTCAGGATCGGGCTCCGCACGTCCCCCTCGGTCGAATCGAACGTCTCGCCGTGGAGAAAACGGTCACGGGAACGCACGGGGCCGATGCGGTCTCCCACCACCCCCATCTGCACCACATCCCCTCGCCGGAACGCTCTCGATCGCCCGATTTGAGTATATTCCTCACATTTTAGGGCTGGCGTGAGTGCGCAGCGATCGGCGGGCGCCGGGGCCCCCGGCCTCACATGACCGCGACCGGGTTGACGGGCGAGCCCGTGCCGCCGGGTACGTTCAGCGGGGTCGCGACCAGCAGGAACGCGTACCGGCCCGCCCCGGCGCACGCGGCGGAGAGAGCTTCGAGGTCGAGGTTGTCCAGCAGGGGCACTCCCATGGCGGTGATCGCCAGCGTGTGCACGGGCGAGTGCACGCCCTCGACCGGCGACGGCCGTACGTCGCTGTCCCCGTCGGCGCCGAGCAGGCAGACGCCCCGCTCGCCCAGCAGAGGTACGGCGTCCACGTGCCAGCCCGCGCTCGCCGCGCCGCAGTCCCAGGGGCCGAGCTCCCGGCGCCGCCGGAAGCGGCCCGAGCGCAGCAGCACCGCGTCCCCGTCACCGAGCGTCACCCCCAGGGCCCGCTCGGCGGCGGTCACGTCCGCCGCGTGCACCGCCCGCCCGGGCTCCAGCCAGTCGACCCCGAGGACGGCGGGCAGGTCGAGCAGCACCCCGCGGGTCACGAGCGGGCCGAGCTCCTGCACCGAGCCGAAGCGGGCGCCCCCGGCGCCGACGGACCCCCGCGCGTCGCGGCCGTCGTACAGCAGGCCCCGGTAGGCGAGGTGGGACAGCGCGTCCAGGTGGGTCACGCTCTTGCCGTGGTAGTCCGCGCCGAGGAAGTCCTTGTACGCGGACGGCTCCGGGGGCTCCACGTCGCCGAGGTCGGACATGTGGTGCAGGGCGGGCCTGGTGTTGTCCGGCCCGGGGCGGGTGTCCCAGGGGCGTCCTATCGGGACGACCGTGCCGGTCCGGACCAGGGAGGCGGCCGCGCGCACGTGGTCCGCGGTCACCCGGTTCCAGGCGCCGCGACCGGGTGCGGGCCAGCGGCCCCACGTACGGACCGCCTCGAAGAGCTCGTCGAACTCCCGCCGCGAGACGGCGGGCCCGTTGTCGGGGTTGCTGCTCATGGGGTGCTCGGCCCTCCGGGGGTTCGGACGGGGAGTACGGGTGTACGGGCGTACGGGGCGGCTCGCGGGCGGACGCGCGGGCGCGGCCCACGGCCCGGTGCCTCCCCGTCCAGGATCCCCGCCCGGCCCCGGACGTGCCGGACGGGCGGGAGGCGCGCTCGCCTTCCCGCCCGTCCGGTGGGGTTCTGCGGGTGCGTCCGGTCAGAGGCCGGCGCGTCCGCTCGCCAGGGGCCACTCGCGGTTGAGGGTGCCGAGCGGGATGCGGCGGTCCATGACCGGCGTGCCGAACAGGGACAGCCCGACGTGGAGCTGGCCGCTCAGGTCGAATCCGCCGTGCAGCGCCCAGGAGCCCGTCGCCGAGGTCTTGCCGTCGGTGGACGCGCTCGCCTTGGCATCGGCCTCGCCGCGGAGGTAGGGGGCGAAGTCGGCGCCGACGCCCACGGCCCCGTACAGGCCGACCGAGGCCTCCGCACCGAGCGCGGCCTTGACCTTTCCGGCGGCGCTGACCTCGGCCTTCACCGGGGAGCTCTGTACGGCCGACGTGCTGACCGGCGTCCAGCCCTTGCCGGAGGCGTAGCTCCCGCCGACGCGGAAGTCGCCCTTGACGTCCTGCCGGACGTCGAGGGTGACCCGGCCGTCCGCCTCCACCTGGACGTAGCAGGTGAGGTCGAGGTTGACGACGACGGGCACCGGGCCCACCTGGATGACGGGGGAGCTGTGCAGCTTGGCGAACGGGATGCGCTTGGGCGCTCCCGTGCTCGCCGCGGCGCGGCCCTTGAGCTCCCACTGTGAGGACCAGTCGCCGCTCATGCCGAGGAAGGCCGCGTGCGGGAGGGCGCCGGCACCGGGGGCGCCGTCGTAGGAGAACTCCACCTGGGGGGCCAGCTGGACGAAGCCGGAGACCGAGGCTCCGGCCGAGACGGGTGCGCCTTCGGCGGTGCCGACGGCGGCGTCGACGTCGAGGCGGAGGTTGCCGAGGGGCAGCTTCGTGCTGTTGGGCCCGGAGCGCAGGCCGCCGCCCTTGGCCCAGGAGACGGTGACGCCCTTCATCAGGGGCTCGACCGCGACGGTGGCGGGGTCGACCGGGACCTTGCCGTCGGCCTTGTCGTCCTTCAGGACGGAGGCCAGGGTGGTGGAGGCGGTCTTCACCTCGGTGCCGCGGTCGGTCTTCTTGACGACCTCGGTGACCTTCGCGAGCAGGCCGTCCGGGGCGCCGGGCGCCGGGGCGCTGGCGATGACGTCGCCGACGGCGACGGGCTGGTCGGGTGTGGGGGAGTGGGTCGGGGAACCACCGGTCCCCTGCGGGGCCTTGGATATGACGGCCCGTCCGCTGGCCTTGTCGTAGGAGGCGACCTTCAGCGAGGACTTCTCGGGCTGCGTCTGGCCGGTCCGGGTGCGGGCGATGGCGGAGGGGGCGGCCGAGCCCTGCGGGGCGGCGTCCACGGTCAGCTGCTGGGTGCCGTCGCCCTGTGACGCGGTGGTGGGGGAGCCTCCTGCCTCGGCGACCGCACCGGTGTGCGGTGTCGAGGAGCAGCCGGTGGCGGCGAGCGCCAGGGTGGTCAGGCCGGGGAGCAGGAGGCGTCGGGTGAGCATGCGCACGTAGGTGTGACCTTCGGATCGGGGTAGCAGGTGTTACTCGTAAGTAATCTGAAGGTTGATCATGCCATGCGGGCGTCCCGCCGGTCATCTCGGGATCAGGCCAACTCGGCTTCCCGGCAAGACAATTGAAGGTTCATCTACTGCGGGACGTCGTGGTGCGGCAGACCGGCGGCCGGCGGGTGGCGGACGAACGCCGGTCCACCGCAACCCGTTTGAGCGGGAATCCGGTTGGCCGCGAGGAAACCGTGACGCCTGCCTTAGCCGCGTCCAGGACAGTTCTCCAGGAAAGCTGTGCGGCGCGTCGACGCCACATGCACCGAGGGAACGGAAGGAAAGCCGATGACCGTTGCCGCCCCGGCCGGAACGGTGGAGTGGGTGCGCCACGTCCTCGCCACCCACTGGGGCGACGCGTGGGGCGCCGCCGGACTGAGCCCGCTCACCGTCGGGGGCGCTGCCCCGCTCACCCACACCGCGGGGCTGTGGCGGGTCGCCGGGCCCGGCGGTGACCACGTGCTCAAGGTGCAGCTGAACACCGAGGCCGCCCGGCCCGGGAACTTCCCCGCCCTCAAGGCCCGGATCCTCGCCCACTGCTCCCGGCGGGGCGTGCCCGTCCTGCCCGTCGTCCCGGCCGCCGACGGCAGGCCCGCCGTCCGCCACGACGGGATCCTAGTCGAGGTGTCGCCCCACTGCCCCGGGGCGCGGGCGAGCGGGGGCCGCGAGCAGGCCGACGCCATCGTCTCCGCCGGGCTGGCCCTGAGGGCGGCGCTGGACACCCTCCCCGCGGAGGTGACCGGCAAGCTGGCCACCGTACACCTGCCCCTCATGGTGGAGGAGGAGCGCTGGCCGGCCGCCCTCCAGGACGCGGAGCGGCGCCTGCTGCCCCGGGCCGAGCGCGGAGCGGACCGCTGGCACCGTGCCGCCGCCCGGGTCCTGCGCGAACTCGCCGCCTCCGCCCCGCTGCTGAGGTCCCTGTCCCGGCCGCCGTCGGCCGCCGCCGGACGTCCCTCCGTCGTCCACGGGGACCTGCACGTCCACCACTTCCTGCTCTCCGGCCGCGGCGCGGCCCGTGTGCTGGCCGTCCTCGACTTCGACAACCTCCACGTCGCCGACCGGCTCCTCGACCTCGCCTGGACCGCCGACACGGCCGTCCTCGCCTGCGGCGCCGACACCGCCGCCGCCCGGGACGTCCTCGCCCGCTTCCTGCGCACCGGGCGCAGCCGCGGGCTGCTCAAGCCCGGGGACGAGGTGCTCCTCATGCCCCTCCTGATGGCGCACTCGCTGCCGGTCATCGTGGACATCGCCAAGGACATCCTGGACCGGGGCGTCCTGGCCCCCCAGTGGCTCGCCTACTTCGAGCTGCTGTCCCCGGCGCGAAGACTCTGCGTCCACCGGCTGCTCAGTGCCGCCGCGGCCGGCTGACCGCTCCGCCGCCGCCCCCCGTACCCACCGCCCCCCGCCGGGCCGCTCCGGCGTGCCCGCGCACGTCCGTCTCCTCACCCCCTCACCCGAAGGAGCCGTCCATGACGACGACCACCACCACACCAGCGGACCCCGCCTCCTCCTGGCCCGACGACCTGTCGGCCTTCTGCTTCGAGGTGCCGCACTCGGCGGAATCCCTGCTCTTCGAGTCCGCCAAGGGCATCCGCCTCTCCGACGCGGCCGGCCGCAGCTACCTCGACGCGCTCTCCGGAGTCTTCGTGACCTGCTTCGGCTACGACTGCGAGCCCATCGTCGGCGCCGTGACCCGGCAGTTGCGCACCCTGCCCTTCAACCCGCCCCTGCACGGCACCAACCGCGCCGCCCTGGAACTGGCGCGGGCCCTCGTCGACCTGGCGCCCCCCGGCATCACGGCCGCCAAGCTCGTCAACGGCGGCTCGGAGGCCGTGGAGGCCGCGATGCGCCTGGCCAGGCTCCACCACCGCGCCCGCGGCAACCCCGGCAAGGTGAAGATCCTCAGCTACTACCACGGCTACCACGGGGCCACCTTCGGCTCCCTGTCCCTCACCGGGCGCCCCGACGTCACCCGGTTCGGCCCCGGGCTCCCGGGCGTCGTGCACGTGTGGCCGCCGGACTGCCTGGAGTCCTTCTGGGACGTCCCGCCGGAGAAGTCGGGCGCCCTCGCCGCGTCCATGATCGAGCGGACCATCGAGGCCGAGGGACCCGACTCGGTGGCGGCGATCGTCATGGAGCCCGTCATCCACCTGCGCGGCATGGCCATCGCGCCGGCCGACTACCTCGCCCGGGTCCGCGAGGTCTGCGACCGCCACGGCGTCCTGCTCGTCTTCGACGAGATCGTCACCGGCTTCGGCCGCACCGGAGCGCCCTTCGCCGCCCAGACCTTCGGGGTGACCCCCGACATCCTCTGCGTGGGCAAGGGCATCTCCGGCGGGTACGCGCCCCTGGCCGCCGTCCTGATGGCCGGTCACATCGCCGATGCGCTCGGCGAGAGCGGCGGTCCGGTGTCCTTCGCCCCCTCCCACACCTACGCCGCCAATCCGCTGGCCGCCGCCGCCGGACTCGCCGCCGTCACCCTGTTCCGCGAGGGCGGCTACCAGGAGCGGATCACCGAGCTGGCCGCGTACACCGAGCCCCGGCTCCGCGCCCTCGCCGAGAGCCACGGCGCCACCCTGCGCGCCGTCGGGCTCCTGTACGGCGTCAAGCTCACCGGCGCCGCCGCCGAGGGCGCCGAACGCCTCGGCGAGCGGGTGGCCTCGGCCTGCCTGCGCCGCGGCCTGATCATCCGGGGCCAGGACGACTGGGTGGTCCTCGCCCCCGCCTTCGTCACCACCACGGCGGAGATCGACGAGATCCTGGGGATCCTCGGCGAGGCACTCGAAGAGGTCCGCGGAGCCGGCCGGTGAACGACCTCCACGCGGCGTTCGCCGCCCCCGCACGCGAAGCACTGCCCCGCCTCACGCCCGCCGAACGACGGCTCGTGGAGGCCGAGTTACTGGAGATGGCGAGCCGGGGCCCCGGCACCGGCCGGATCCTGGACGGCCTGCGCGAGGTCGCCGCACGGGTCCCCGAACGCCTCTACGCGGACAGCGCCGAAGTCCTGCTGCGGATGCACGAGATCGCGGGCTCCGGCAACCTCCAGAGCAACCTGTCCTCACTGGCCCTGGTCCGCGCCTGCTTCGCCCACGGCCTCGTCGACGACGGTGGCGCCGGCGCGGACCGCGCCGGCGAGGGCCCCGCCGAACTCGTCGTCGGCCGCGGGCACATCGCCCCCGCCTTCTACGCCGAACACTACGTACGCGGAACCCTGCCCTTCGCGCCCCTGGCCACCCTCCACCAGGGCGGCCTCACCGGCGTCGTCCACCGCGACCTCGGCTTCCGCACCACCATGCGCTACAGCCTCGGCGTCGGTGTGGCCCAAGCCGTCAGCCTCGCCTGGGAACTGGCGCGCGGCGGCTCCGACCGCAAGGTCGTCTGCCTCGCCGGGGACGGCGAACTCCACGAGGGCGCGGCCTTCGAGGCACTGCGCTTCGCCCACGACGCGGGACTGACGAACCTGCTCCTCGTCGTCGACGCCAACGGCAAGGGCATCGAACCCCTGGCCAAACCGCTCAACACCGGCTACCTGGCCGCCTACCTGGGGACGCTCGCCGAGGTGGACGGCTGCGACGACGGGGCCGTCGAAACGGCCCTCGGCGAGCTCCTCGCCCGCCCCGGACCGGCCGCACTCGTCTGCCGCACCCGCAAGGGGGACCACAGCTTCAAACCGGCGGGCGCTGCGCCCCCGGCCCCCGGACGGCCCGTGTCCTTCGCGTCGACCGCCGGGCGGATGCTCGGCGCCCACCGCGAGCGCACCGGGCGCGAACTGGCCGTGTTCACACCCGACATGGCCGCCCGCTTCGGACTCGGCGGACACGTGCCGTACACCAACACCGGTCTCGCCGAGACCCTGACCGTCGGGATGACCCTCTCCCTGCCCGACCACGTCACCAAGGTCGTCGCCACCGACGCCATGTACTACATGGACTCGCTGAGCATGCTCACCGAGGCCACCACCAGCGTCCGCAACCTCCTCGTCCTGGCCGGACGCAGCTGGGGCGCGTGGGGCGGCGCCCACAACGCGACCAACCTGCTCGGACTGCTGCTGCACACCCGCGTCTACGAGCCCGTCACCGCCGCCGAGTTCCAGGCCTGCCTGGACCGCCTCGCCCGGGACCCGGCCACCGCCCACGTCGTCAGCATGATCGACGCGGCGTTCGAGCCGCCGGCCCGGGACTGCTCGGCCGACATCGACGGCGGCGTCTGGCTCACCCCGCCCGGCGACGGACCCGACGCCGCCGACGCCACCGTCGTCACCTTCGGCTACGCGGGCGTCCTGGTGGAGGCCGCCAACCGGGACGTGGGCCTGCCCCACCTGCACTGCGCCGCGCTCACCCCCCGGCTCGACCCCGCCGCCCTCGACGTCCTCACCCGTTCGCGCCGCATCCTGAGCGTCGAGTACAACGGGGCGGGCAGCGGCTTCGGGGAGCGCCTGCGCGCCCGGCACCTGCTGCCCGTCGAAGTGCACGCCGTCCGCCGGGACATCGCCACCCGCGTGCACCGGAACCAGCTGCCGCTGCACGGCATGAGCCCCGGACCGCTGCGCGAACGGCTCGCCCGGCTGCTGGAGAACCGGGAGGGGTCCGGCCATGCGCCTGCATACGCATGACTACCGCGCGCCGAGCACCGACGGCATCGCCGACGGCGCGATCCTCATGCACCGGGAGATGTCCCGGCTCCTCGCCCGGCGCGGCTCCGTCACCCTGCACGATCTGACCGCGGGCCCCGACTGCGTCGCCGGCCTGGGCGAGGACGACGTGGTGTACGCCGGCTCGGGCCCGTACGCCTTCCTCTACCACCACTGGCGCGCACTGCGCGGCGGCCGCTTCCGGATCGTCCGCGAGGCCCACACCGCCCTCTGGTCGGGCTACTGGGCCCAGGAGGAGCTGTGCGCCCCGCTGGTGCGACCCGGTGACCTGGCCCTCTTCCCGACCGAGTACACACGGCGGCTGTTCCGCGGGAACTTCCCGTCCGTGACCGCCGCCGGCTCCGCCGTGGCCTACCCCATGCTGGACCGGCTGCCCCGGCGGGCGCCCCGGCCCCTCCCGCCCGCCGGAGCGCCCCTGCGCATCGGCTATCTGGGAGCGCTCTCGCTCGCCAAGAACTTCGACCAGGTCGTGTCGGTGTTCGCCCGGTGCCACCGCGCGTCGGACGGCGCCGTCACCCTGGTCTGCGCGGGCAAGCCCAACGACCCCCGCTGGGAGACCGCCGCCGTGCACGCCGCACTGGGCCGGGCCGGGGTCCCCCCGGAGGCGGTGCGCATGGAGGGCGTCCGCCCCCAGGAGGAGCTCCCCGCCTTCTTCGACGGGATCGACGTCCTGCTCTTCCCCAGCACCGCCTCGCGGGAGACCCTCGGCAGGGTGGTCCTGGAGGCCCTGGCCCACGGGGTCCCGGTGCTGGCCGCGGACGTCGGCCCCGCCGTCGAACTGCTCCCCGCCCGCAACCTGGTCCCCACCGCCCTCGACGTCGACGGCACCTTCGACATGGGCCGGGTGGGACCGCTCGGCCGGGTCGACGAGGACGTCCTGACCCGGAAACTGCTCACCCGCGACATCGCACCGGCGTCCCTGCGCCACGAGACCCCGTACACCGACGGGGCCTTCCTGCGGGCCCTCGCCGGAGAACCGGTGCCGGCGCCGGACGGCCACGACCGGATCCTGCCCGGGGCCGTGCGCGTCGCACCCCGTACGGGCGCCGTCCCGGACGCGGCGGCGGCGACCGCCCTCTTCCGGGACTTCTTCGAACGCCGCGACGACGCCGTCGGCGCCGCCCTCGACGCGCTCGCCGCGCGCACCGGCCACGACGACCCGGCCCTGCGCCGCATCGTCGCCGCGCCCGAGCGCAACCTCGCCGACTACCGGGCCTTCCCGCGCCTGCTGGACGCGCTGGTCCTGCCCCCGCTGACCTACACCCTCGCGCCCGCCCCGGCGGGCGCCGTCCCGACAGGAGTCACCCCATGACAACGGACCGCACACCGGGCCCCGCCGGACAGGTGGTGCTCGTCATCGGCGGCGGCCGCGGCATCGGCGCCGCGGTGGCCGAGGCCTTCGCCCGCCAGGGCGCCCGGGTGGTCGCCGCCGACACCGACCGGCTGCCGTCCTCGTTCAACCACTACCGCTCGACCGCCGTCACCGGGTACACCGAGGCCCGCGCGCTGGCCGACCGGCTCGCCGCCGCGGGCCTGGCCGTGACCGCCGCCGAGGTCGACGCGACCGACGAGGAGGCAGTGGACCGGCTCTACGCGGGGATCGCCGACGGGGAGGGCCGACTCGACACGGTCGTCAACGCCTTCGGCGTCACCCACGTCAGCCCGGTCGAGACCATGGAACTCGCCGAGTTCCGGCACGTGGTGTCCGGCAACCTCGACGGGGTCTTCCTCTCCTCCCGGGCCGCCCTCCCCCTGCTGCGCTCCTCCGGCGGCGGCTCGATCATCAACTTCTCCTCCGTCTCGGGACGTTCGGGCTTCTCCAAGGTGGCGCACTACTGCGCGGCCAAGTTCGGGGTGATCGGCTTCACCGCCGCCCTCGCCCAGGAGGTCGCCAAGGAGAACATCCGCGTCAACGCCGTCTGCCCGGGCATCGTCCGCTCCAACATGTGGCGCTACCTCCTCTCGGAGTTCGTCCGCCCCGGCGAGAGCGAGGACGAGTGCTGGGAGCGCATGCGGTCGATGGTCCCGCAGCGGGAGTTCCAGACGCCCGAGGACATCGCCGGCCTGGTCCTGTACCTGGCGTCGGCGCCCCGCGTGACCGGCCAGGCCATCAGCGTCGACGGCGGGATGGCGGCCCCGTGAGGGCCCCCGCCGCCGCGGTGACCGGCCCCGCCGCCTCCCCGGCCGCCGCCCCCGCCCCCGCCTCCGACGGCGTCACCGCGGCCCTGACCGCCGCGGTGACCGCCCCCACCAGGACACCGCCCCGGGGGCACGCCCTCGCCCTCGACGACACCGGCTGGACGTTCTCGGGCCCCGGCGCGGTGCCGGTCCGAAACGCGGCCACCCTGGAGATCCGCGCCGACCGGGGCGCCGACCTCTTCGCGATGCCGGGCTTCCACGAGGCCTCCGGCGTGCCCCTGCTGGGCCGGACCATGACCGGCGACCACACCGTCCGCACCCGGGTCGCCGTCCGGGGCGGGGCCTTCGGCGACGCGGGGGGCATCCTCGTCCACGGCGCCGACGGCTGGTTCAAGGTCTGCGTGGAGCGGACCAGGGCGGGCTCCTGGGCCGTGGTGACCGTCGTCTCCCGCCCGCTGTCCGACGAGGCAGTGGGACCGGCCCTGGCCGGTCCGGACGCCGAGCTGCTGGTGACCCGAGAGGGCGGGCGCCACGCGGTGTTCTGCCGCGAGGACCCGGACGGGCCCTGGCTCTTCGTCCGTACCTTCCTCGGCCCCGCGGACGCGGAGGTACGGCTCGCCCTGTTCGCGCAGGCGCCCTTCTCCGACGCCTGCACGGCGGTCTTCACCGCAGTCCGGTGGAGCCCCCGCGCACTGGCGGACCGGCGGTGAGCGCCGCCGCCGTCGACCGGGCCGCCGACAGCGACCTGTTCATGTTCTGGAACCTCTACGAGGCCGGCATCGAGCGGCTGGCAGGCCGTCACGAACGCTGGCTGGCCCAGTGCGAGCTGGTCGCCGCGCTGCGCCCGCGCGTCCTGCTCACCACGGAGGGCTGGGGCTGGCACCGGGACGACCGGGCGCTCTTCGAGGACGCCAAGTCCGCCTTCGGCATGGACGGCGAGCTGTTCCTCGCGAAGACCGGCTGCCACCAGGCCGTGTTCTGGCAGCGGGACATCGAGCCGCTGGGCACGGAACGGCCCGCGCCCGAACTGACCCACTGGCACGGCCACGGCCTGGCCACCCTGGGCCTGCCGGGCTGGACGACACCCCTGAGGTTCCTGGTGGCGCACCTCGACCCGTTCAGCCCGACCGGGCGGCGGATCGAGTCGGACCACCTGCGCCGCCACGCCGACCCCGCCCTGCCGCCGCTGGTGGTGGGCATGGACGCCAACAGCCTGCCGCCCGGCGACCCCGAACCGGACTGGAGCCGGGTACCCCGCCACCGCAGGGCCGACCACCTCCTCGACGGGACCGCCCGGGCCGACCGCGCGCCCGTGACCCGGCTGCTGGGGGACCCGTCCGACCCCCTCCTCGTGGACGCGGGCGCCCACCTGGGCCTGCGGTCACCCACCTTCGGCACGACGGGACCAGGGGAGGAGGCGCAGCGCCGCATCGACCTGCTCCTGCTGTCCCCCGGCCTCGTCCCCGGCCTGCTCGCCTACGGCACGCCCGACCCGTGGCCCGACCGGCGCGCCGGCCGCCCGGCCGCCTCCGACCACCGGCCCGTCACGATCCGGCTGCGCCGCCGGTGACCCCGCCCTCCCCGAAAGGCAGTGGACTGCCCGTGCGACCCACCGGACCGGCCGGCGACGGCCCCGAACCCACCGCGAGACGCCCCGGCGGCGGCCCGGCCCCCGGCCGTCCCGCCGCCCCCGGCCCCGCCCCGGGCCGGAGCCCCCACGAGGCCGTGATCTTCGACCTCGACGGCACCCTGGTGGACTCCGTCCGCCCCGACTTCCTCGCCTGCGGCGCGCTGTTCGCCGAGTACGGGCAGCGGCTGCCCCGGGAGTTCTGGGCCCGTGAGGTCTGCGGCCGCCCCGAGGGCTATCCGGCGCTGTTCGCCCTGCTCCGCGGACGGTGCGGGGCGGCGGCGCCGGACGACACCGCGCTGCGCCGGCGGCTCGGGCGGCTGTGGGAGCTCCACATGACGCCCGACCGGGTCCGCCTGCTCCCCGGCGCAACCGGGGCGCTGGAACGGGCCCGGGCCGCCGGGCTGCGCCTGGCCGTCGCCTCCTCCTCCGACGGCGACTGGGTGCGCCGGTGGCTGCGCCACTACCGCCTCGGCCGCCACTTCGACGCCGTCGTCACCGGCGACGACGTCACCCGGCGCAAACCGGATCCCGAGGCCTACCTGAGGGCCGCCGCGGCCCTGGGGGCCGCACCGGGCCGCTGCCTGGCCGTGGAGGACTCCCTCACCGGCGTCGCGGCCGCACGGGCCGCGGGCATGACGGTCGTGGCGGTGCCCACCGCCCTGACCCGCGGCCTGGACCACGGGGCGGCCGACCGGACCCTGTCCGACCTGTCGGCCCTGGAGTTCACCGGGCCGGCCACCTTTCCGCGCGACAACACGTTCTGAGGTGCCGTGATGATCGAGAACATTCAGGAAACCGTTTCCCTCCTGTCCCGGCGCGAGCGCGAGGTCCTCGTGCACCTGGCCGAAGGGGACACCTATTGCAAAATAGCCCGGCGCATGGGCCTCAGCGTCCATACCGTGGACACCTACCTGCGCCGCATCCGGGGAAAGACGGGCGCCACCACACGCGTTCAGATGGCTTTCCTCGCGATGTGCGCGGCGCAGGTGAACACACAGCCGGCCGTAACGGTCCCGGAATCCCGTGACTTGGCCGCGTGAAGCGGCACGGGCAAAGTAATACCTGTCAGCGGCGAACGGAAAAGAAAAACACCGGGAACCGCGGGACAAGCGCAAGAAATCCATCCCACCGGAAAAAGGAGCACACCATGAAGAAGATCGAGCTCGCCGCGAAGCCCGTCCAGACCCGCACCATCAAGATCCACCGTCAGGGCTGATCCACCCCACGAAGACACCGATCGGGGGCCGGCGGCACACGTCCGGCCCCCGACGGTCCGTACCGAGTCACGAGCGAGGGAGGTGCCGTTCATGACGTCCGCACAACCGGTGGTCGACCTCATGTGGGCCCACTGGAAGACGAAGACCCTGCTGAGCGCCCTCGAAACGGGAGTGTTCGGCGAACTCGCCGCCGGCCCCCTCGAAACCGGTGACCTGGCGGCGCGCACCGGCGTCCACGCCCGCGTCGCCCCCGACTTCTTCGACGCGCTGGTGGCCCTCGGACTCCTGGAACGCCACGGCGCACACTACGCCAACTCCCCGGCGGCCGCCGCCTACCTGGACCCCGCCCGGAGCGAGGCCTACCTCGGCGGCGGCTTCCTCGACCGGAGCACCGGCCTGGCCGACGACCTCACCCGGGTCCTGCGCTCGGGCGAGGCGCTGAACGGCGCCCACACCGGCCGGGACTACTACGAGTCGGTCTACCGGACCGCAGGCTCCGTCCGCTCCTTCCAGCGCGACATGACGGCACTGAGCATCGACTCGGCGCGGGCGATCGCCGAGGAGTTCCCCTGGCAGGACCACCGCTCGCTCGCCGACATCGGCTGCGCCGAAGGGGCACTGTCCACCCAGGTCCTGCTGCGCCACCCCCACCTCACCGCCACCGGCTTCGACCTGCCGCCCACCCGCGAGGGCTTCCTCGCCTACACCGCGGCGCACGGCCTGACGGAACGCCAGGTCTTCGCGGAGGGGGACTTCTTCAAGGACGACCTGCCCCGCGCCGACGTGATCGTCTTCGGGCACGTCCTGCACAACTGGGACCTGGAGACCAAGAAACTACTGCTGCGCAAGGCGTACGAGGCCCTGCCCCCCGGCGGCGCCGTCCTCGTCTACGAGACCCTGATCGACGACGAGCGGCGCGACAACGCCATCGGCCTGATCCTCAGCCTCATCATGCACATGGAAGTACCGGAGGGGTTCGACTACACCGGCGCCGACTGCACCGCCTGGATGCGCGCATGCGGATTCCGCGACACCCGGGTCCGCCACCTCGCGGGCCCCGAGTCGATGGTGGTCGCCGTCAAGCCCGCAGCGGGCGAGTGAGGGAGCGCACCGCCGGATCCGAGGGGGATTCCGTGGAACTGGACGAGATCAAGAGCCGCCTGGCGGGGGGAGAGCCCTACCTGGCCAACGACCCCGCCCTGCGCCCCTACCGCAAACGCTGCGAGGAGCTCCTGGACCGGTTCAACGCCACCGCCCTCGCGGACCAGGGCGAACGTGACCGGATCCTGCGGGAGCTGGTCGGAGCCGCGGCACCCGGGGTGCGTGTGGTGCCCCGGTTCCTGTGCGAATTCGGGTTCTTCATCGAGATCGGCGAACGCTCCCGGATCAACTTCGACGCGGTCCTCCTCGACTGCGCGCCGATCACCATCGGCGCCGACGTCCGCATGGGACCGCGCTGCCAGCTCTACACCGCCAACCATCCGCACTCCGCCGAGCTGCGCCACGGCATGTGGGAATCCGCGAAACCGATCGTCGTCGGCGACGGCGCCTGGCTCGGCGGGGGCGTCATCGTGCTGCCCGGCGTCACCATCGGCGCCAACACGGTCGTGGGCGCCGGCAGCGTCGTCACCAAGGACCTGCCGGCCGGCGTCGTCGCCGTGGGGAACCCCGCGCGCGTCGTCCGGGAGGCGCTCTGAGGCACCGGGCGGGCCGCCCGCCGGGCGGCCGCCCCGGTGCGGGAAGGAGGTGGGCCGTGCCCACCCGAGGACGCACGCCGCGGCCGCCGCGGGACTGGTGGTGCGACGCGGTCGTCTACCAGGTCTACCCGCGCAGCTTCGCCGACGGGAACGCCGACGGGACCGGAGACCTCGCGGGGCTGCGCGCCCGTCTGCCCCATCTGGCGGGGCTGGGCGTCGACGCCCTGTGGATCACCCCCTGGTACCGCTCGCCCCTCGCCGACGGCGGCTACGACGTCGCCGACCACCGCGACATCGACCCCGCGTTCGGGACCCTGGCGGAGGCGGAGCTGCTCATCGCCGAGGCCCGCGCCCTGGGTGTCCGCATCATCGTCGACCTCGTCCCCAACCACGTCTCCGGCGAGCACCCGTGGTTCCGGGCCGCGCTCGCCGCCCCCGCGGGCGCTCCCGAGCGCGAACGGTTCCACTTCCGGCCCGGACGCGGGGAGCACGGCGAACTGCCGCCCAACAACTGGCTCTCCGAGTTCGGGGGACCGGCCTGGACCCGGACCACGGACGCGGCGGGGCGGCCGGGGGAGTGGTACCTCCACCTGTTCACCCCCCAGCAGCCGGACCTCGACTGGAACCATCCCGCCGTCCGCGCCGAGTTCGAATCGGTCCTGCGGTTCTGGTTCGACCGCGGGGTGGCCGGTATCCGGGTGGACTCCGCGAACCTGCTGGCCAAGGACCCGGAACTGCCCGACCTGGTCCGCCCCCCGGGGGAGCGGCCGCACCCGTACGTCGACCGGGAGGAGCTGCACGAGGTCTACCGGTCCTGGCGCCGCATCGCCCGGTCCTATCCGGACGAGCGCGTCCTCATCGGCGAGATCTGGAGCGGGAAGGGCGAACGCCTGGCCCGCTACCTGCGTGGCGACGAACTCCACTCGGCCTTCAACTTCGCCTTCCTCACGTGCCCCTGGGAAGCCGCCGCGCTGCGGGAGACCATCGACTCCTCGCTGGCCACCGGCGCCCGGGCCGGGGCCGGGGCGAACTGGGTGCTCTGCAACCACGACGTCACCCGTACGGTCACCCGCTACGGCCGGTCCGACACCTCCTTCGACTTCGGCAAGGTCACCGCCGGCGTCCCCACGGACCTCGCCCTCGGCACCCGGCGGGCCCGCGCCGCGGCGCTCCTCACCCTCGCCCTGCCCGGCTCCGTCTACCTCTACCAGGGGGAGGAACTCGGCCTGCCGGAGGTGGAGGACCTGCCCCCGGCGGCCCGCCGCGACCCGGTCCACCTCCGCTCCGGCGGAGCCAATCCGGGCCGGGACGGCTGCCGTGTACCCCTGCCGTGGTCCGGCGGGCAGCGGCCGTACGGATTCGGCGGCGGCGGCCCGGACACCTGGCTCCCCCAGCCGGACGACTGGGCCGCCCTCACCGTGGCCGCCCAGGACGCCGACCCCGCCTCCCTCCTGAGCCTGTACCGCCGGGCCCTGCGCCTGCGCCGTTCCCTGGACGCCTTCCGGGGCGGGGCGTTCGCCTGGGTGCCGGCCGGGGAGGACGTGCTGGCCTTCCGCCGGGACGACGTCCTCTGCCTCGTGAACTTCTCCGACCGCCCGGCGGCCCTGCCGCACGGGCACACCGTACTGCTGGCCAGCGATCCGGCGTCCGGGCACGAGCTCGCGCCGCACGCGGCCGTCTGGCTCGGCCGGCCCTCGGCCGGCGCACCCGCATCCTGAACGACAAACAAAGGTGGGAATCCGGTGGTAAAAGGCTACGTCGCACTCGTGGACGCGAGTCCCGCATGCCGCTCGGGCGGCCTGGTCGCCGCGTTCAAGGAATGCGGATACGAGGCCGTCCACGTGCAGAGCGTCCCGGTACGGCCGAAGTTCTACGAGTCGGTGGTGCCCACCGGCTTCGCGGCCGAGGTGGTGCACCACGGGGACCTCGACGCGACCCTCGCGGAACTCGCCCGCTACGAGCCGGTCGCGGTCGTTCCCGACAGCGAGTTCGGTGTCGCCTTCGCCGACCTGCTCAGCGAACGGCTGGGCCTGCCGACCAACGGGACGGCGGGCAGCGCCGCCCGGCGCGACAAGTACGTGATGGTCGAGAAGATCAAGGCGGCGGGGTTGCGCGGCGCCCGCCAGCTGCTGGTCACGAGCGCCGCCGAACTGGAGGAGTGGCACCGGGAACTGGGCGGCCGGATCGTGGTGAAACCGCTCAGCAGCGCGGGCAGCGACGGCATCAACTACTGCGACACCCCCGAGCAGGCGGTGCGCGCGTACGAGGGGCTCGTCGGCACGGACGACATCTTCTCGGTGCCCAACGACACGGTCGTCGCCCAGGAGTACCTCGCCGGGCCCGAGTACGCCCTCAACATGGTCAGCCGCGACGGCGAGCACCATGTCTGCGACATCTGGACATCCACGCACATCACCGCGAACGGGGTCCTCGACCTCTGCGACGGGATGGTGCTGCTGCCGTACGAGGGCGAACGGCTCGACGAGGTCGTCCACTACGCAGAACGGGTCCTGGACGCCCTGGACATCCGCCACGGACCCGCCCACGTCCAGCTCAAGCTGACACCGTCCGGCCCCTGCGTGATCGAGGTCGCGGCGCGCATGGGCGGCGGCAGCACGGCGCACTACGCCCGCATGGCGACCGGCGAGTCCCAGCTGAACTGGACGGCGGACGCCTACGTCCGCCCGGAGCGCTTCCACGAGCGCCGCCGCGAGCGGTACCGGGTGCGGCAGTTCGTCGCCGGCGCGCCCATGATCTCTCCGGTGGAGGGAACCCTGCGCGGATACACCGGCCTCGACGAGCTGAAGAAGCTGGAAAGCTTCATGGGCGTACGGGAATTCGTGCACCCCGGGGAACACCTCGCGGTGACCGTCAACGACCTCACGTACCCCCTGCTCGTCGAACTGCGCCACGAGGTACTGGAAAGCGTGCTGCGCGACCTCGCCACCGTCCGCTACCTCGACGGCCGCGATTTCTACGACGTCGAATGACGGATTCACCGGCGGACGGGCGAACCGGTCCCGGAATCACGTGACTTGGCCGCCCTCCACGAGACCGGCAGAATTAATTCCATCAAGGGCGAAGGGAAAAGGATCCCGGAGCCGGAACCGACAGAAGGAGAATCCCATGAAGAAGATCGAGCTCGCCGCCAAGACCGTCCAGGCCCGCACCATCAAGATCCACTACCAGCGCTGACCCGTAGCTGAACCCGACCGGGGGCCGGAGCGTCCGGCCCCCGCTCGGGACACCAAGGAGACCCCCATGCTGCTGCGCCGCGCGCACAACCTCGTCTGCTACTGGCGTGACGGGGCGTTCGTCATCCAGAACTACCTCGGCGGATCCGAAGTCTCGCTCGCGCCGATGGCGGCCGACCTCCTCGCCGCGTTCACCGACTGGACCACCGTCGACGAGGCCGTGACCATGTTCCCCGACCACGATCCGGACTCCTGCCGCGCGGCCCTCGCCGAACTGCACGCCTACGGCTTCCTCGTCTCCGAGGACGAGCGCGAGCGCGACGACCGGCTGGCCGAGCACTGGGAGACCTGGTCGCCCGAGGCCGGCGCCCTCCACTTCTCCAGCAAGGACGCCCCCTACACCGAATCCCCCGAGGTCAACGAGGACTTCCGGGCCGGGAAGCGCCCCGCGCTGTTCAAGAACTACCCCGCCGCGGACCGGATCCTGCTGCCCCGCGCCCCCCTCGACGTCGACGCCGGATTCGTCCGCACCCTCTACGCGCGCCGCACCCACCGGGCCTTCAGCCGGGCGGAGCTGCCGCTCCCGGTGCTGTCCGGACTCCTCGCGATGGTGTTCGGCCCCAGCGAGTTCCTCGACGGCCACGACTTCGGCGCCCTCATGAAGCGCACCAGCGCCGCCGGCGGCTCACGGCACGAACTGGAGGCGTACGTGGCCGTCTCCGCGGTCGAGGGCGTCACGCCCGGGCTCTACCACTACAACGTCCTGGAGCACTCCCTGGAGCTCCTGGACCCGGCCTTCACCCGCGAGCGGGCCACCCACCTGAGCTTCGACCAGGAGGCCGTCGCCGAAGCCCCGGTCACGGTGTTCCTGACGGCGGTCGTCGAACGCATGAGCAGCAAGTACCGGGCGCCCCGCGCCTACCGCGTGATGCTGATGAACGCGGGCCACCTCGCCCAGACCTTCGCCCTCACCGCCACCGCACTGGGCCTCGGCCCCTTCCAGACCGCGGCCTTCCGCGACAGCGAACTGGAGGACGCCCTCGGCGTGGACGGCATCGCCGAAACGGCCCTCTACGTCCTGGCCGCCGGGATCCCTGCGGCGGACGGGCGCGACGGCGAGCCCACCGCCGGTCTCGACGCCTTCCGGCGTGCGGCGCTGTACCCGGGGGACCACGCCTGACGGGTGCAGGACACGTGGTGACGCGCCCCGGTCCCCGGGAGCCTTCGAAGGCTCCCGGGGACCGGGGCGCATTGCGCTCCCGGCGCTCCCGGCGTTCCTAGCGGTTCTGGCACGCCTTCTGGAAGGCGCGGTTCGCGGCCTGGGTCCAGCTGTTCCAGTAGGTGTCGCTGTGCTGCTGGCCGCTCTTGTCCGCCACGGGCGGGGTGGAGCAGCTCTTGGCGGCGGCCGCGAGGCCCGCCTTCGCGCCGGCCGCGATGCCCGCGGCCCGGTCGCGCCGGGACCCGGGCTGGGTCGGGCTCGTGGCCTGCGGCGAGGTCGGCGCGGGGACGCGCTTGCAGTTCACGAAGACGAACGGCTGGTCCTCGTTGACGGCCAGGACCGTGTAGTCGACGTTCTTCTGGAAGCGCTTCAGGAGGAAGTGCCCGGTCGCGTCCACGTTCAGGTCTTCGGTGCTCTCGCCGTCGTTGAGCTTGCGCGGTGCCGTGAACCCCTCGCCGGAGATGGTGACGGCGGTCCCGTCCGCGTTGGGCGTGACCGTGCAGCTGGCGGTCGGCACCGCCGCGCCGGCGGCCGGCGCGAGGACGACGGCGCTGCCGCACACGAAGGAGGAGACGAGCAGGGAGGTGATCGCGGCGCGTCGGGTGCGTCGGTACATGAGGGTGCTCCCATCGGGCATCGGATCTTCGGGCCCCGGAGGACATCGCGGGAGTCGAGGGGGAGCGGGTACGGCCGCGTGCCAACGGGCAGGCGACAGCCCCGGGGACGGCGGTGCGCCCTCTCCGTGCCTCGGGCTTCCCTCCGACCGCCGCGCCCACTGCGCGGCGACCGGGCGTATCCGGTCGTGCCCGTCCCCACCATGCTGCCCCGTCCACCCCGGGGTGTCGACCGGAAGCCGCCGCGGCCTACCGTCCGGCCGCCGAGCCCGGCGGCAGCATCGCCCGGAACCGGGCCGACGGCTCCACCCCCAGCTCCGCCCGGACCAGCCGCCGGAACGCCCCGTACTGGCGGACCGCCTCCACCGCGTTGTGCTCGGCCAGGTGCACCGCCACCACCGCCCGGTGCGCGCTCTCCCGCAACGGTTCGATGCCCACGCAGGTGAGGGCCGCGTCCAGGGCGAGGGCGTGCCGGCCGCAGCGGATCAGCCGGGCGCTGAGCGCCTCCAGCGCGTGCAGCCGCAGCTGCCTGAGCCGCTCCCGTTCGAGGAACGCCCATTCCTCGTCCCAGCCCGGCAGCAGGTCCCCGGCGAACAGCAGACCCAGTCCCGGGTCGTTCCCCGGATCGCCGTCGGATCCGACGACGCGCAGCGCCGTCCGCCGGAAGGCGTGCACGTCGACGGTGACCTCCTCGCGGAGCGAGAGCATCTCGCCGCGGACGTCGACGACGTGCCGGCCGCCGCGGCGCAGCCGCCACAGCGTGGTCCGCAGACTGCCGTGGGCGTGTCCCTCGCCGGAGTCCGGCCACAGCGTCCCGGCGAGGACCCCGCGGCTGACGCTCCGGTGGAGCGCGAGGAAGGCCAACAGCCTCTGCCCCGGGGCCTCCACGGCGACCGCGCCGCCCGGGGCCTCGTAGCGGAAGGTACCCAGCAGCCGCAGTGCCGGTGCCGGGAGCGACGTGTCGTACGGCATCGATCCCCTCTCCCCCTGTGCCCCTGCTCCCTTCCCCCAGGGGGGTCCGCCGAACGCACTCGTGCGGGTGGTTTGCGCAGGTCTCAGCGCCCGCGGACCGTGTCGAGGATCCACTTCTGGATGATCGCCGTGAGTTCGGCGTCCCTGCCCTTCCAGTGCGCGATCTGGGCGGGGTCGGTGTAGTAGTTCGAGGAGTACTCCCAGGACGACCAACTGTGCGCACCTTTGGAGGAGTTCGCGGAGGCGTCCATCAGGACGAGGTTGTCCTTGCGGACCGCCAGCCGCTCGCGCTCCACGGCCTTGAGCTTGGTGAAGCCCTCCATCTGCGACATGCGGTCCAGCGAGACGACGTGGTCCACGGCCAGTTTCTCCGACGGCGACCGCAGCGTCCCGACCCGGTCGGCCGTCCCCGACGCCGCGACCTCGGCCCGTTCGGGGGAGCCGTCGAAGACCGCCCGCATGCGCTTGACCGGGCTGACCCGTGCCTTCTCGGCGACCCCCTCGGCCGCCAGCACGTCCTGCCGCGCCCGGGAGATGAGACCCGGCTTCACCCACGTCCTGCCGCTGCCGTCGGCTTCGACGACGTCGTCGAGCCCCTTGAAGCTGTCGTCCAGGGCCTTGAGCTGCTCGGTGTCGCGCGCCCCGGACGGCGCCTTGAGGACGGCCCTCCGCTCGGCCAGCAACTCCTCCCGGGTCCGGTGCCACGACCGGAGCTCTCCCCAGGCCTTGACCAGGGCCTTCTCCGCCTGCTCCTGCTCCTGCGTCGGCGGGTGCCAGGCCCGCATGTCCGCCACGATCGACTCGAACTCGCCCGTGCCGCCGACCTTCCGCGCGGCGGCCGACCGGTCGACGAACTCCAGCACGGTGGCCTCGTCCATGCGGCGTGCCCTGCCGACGGAGACGATCTGCTTCACCTCCGAGAACGCTGCCTCCAGCTCGGCCCTGGCGGCGCCGGACAGCTTCGTCACGTCACCCAGGAGGTCGAGGAGCTGCTTCTCCCCGCGGAGTTTCGTGAACGTGTTCGCGCCCAGCCGGACAAGGTGGAAGATGCCCCTCCTGAGCAGCCGGGGTTCGGGGAAGCCGAGGAAGGCCAGGGGCTTGGAATGGAGCTCTCCGACCACCTGGTCCAGGCCCCGCGCGGCGGCCGCCCGGTCCTTCAGGGCCGCCTTGACCGCCTGGTCCAGCCCCTCGGCCTCGTCGATCCTCGTGACGAGCGTCCGGTAGCGGGCCGCCGCCGACTCCGCGTCCGATGCCGCCGCCAGCTCGCGCAGCGGGCCCTCCAGCGCGGAGAGCGCCTTCGCCGACGCCTTGAAGAGCACGACGGCCGAGACCCCCAGGTCGACCGCGGCCGCCGCCACGGCCACCCCGACCCACAGCAGCGAGGGTTCGTCCTCGATGAACGACAGCCGGTAGTCCGCCGACTGGGCCCGGTACTCCTCCAGCGCCTGCCCGGCCTGGTAGGTGCTCAGGACCGAGGTGCCCAGGAGTGCGACCGCCGCCACCCAGCCGCCGACCGGGACGAGAGCCGCGAGGACGAGGGCGAGGACGCCGAGGACCACGGCCGTGAACACGTGCGACCGGCCGGCCTCCTCGACGTGGTCGTCGACGATCCACCCGTACACGGTGGCGCCGTCCGTGCCCAGCTTCTCCTTCGTCGCCCGCACCAGGTCGGGCAGGCTGTAGACGCGCTCGGGATCCCCCGTGAACTCCTGGCGGGCCCTGGCCGTGTCCGCGAGCCGGGCGTCGAGGACCCCGAGGAGGTACGCCCGCGCGCCCGCCTCGTCGAGGCCGGACAGCTTCTCCAGGTCGGTGCCCCGGCCGAGTCGCCCGGGGGCGAGCAGCGGATCACCGCCGCCCGCGGACAGCACCGCCCGCTGCGCCGAGTCCCGCAGCGAGAGGGCCTCCCGCTGGTACCCGCCGGCCTGTGCGGCGGCCCGGTTGCGTTCGAAGGAGGATTCCGGGTCCGCCCCGGCCCGGACGCTGCGCGCCGTCGACTCCGCCCGCGCGGCCCGCGCGTACAGCCCGGGGGCGCCCGACGCCGCGATGCCGGAGACGAGCGAGGCGACGTATCCGGGCCCCTGCAGCCGGCCCCGCTCCACGTACAGCAGGTGGTCGTAGTGGTCGAGGAGGTCAAGGGCGATGTCGACGGCCTCGGTGCGGAACCGCAGCCGGTAGACGGCCATCGCGTCGAGGAAGGCCTGCTCGTCCCGGAACCCGTGCCGGGCCAGGGACTCCTCGAAGAGGGCGGCGGCCTCCGTCGCCCTGCGCTCCAGACCCGGCTGGTAGGCGACGTAGGGGCCGCCCCGGACGGCATCCCGCCGCGTGGTGTTGCGCTGCCGCCACAGCCGGTAGAGGTCCTCGCAGCCGAACAGGGCGGAGGCGGCCTCCTCGGTGCGCTGCGCCTCCGCCTCGCGCAGCCGCTCCCGGTCCTCGAACCGGCCGATGCTCGCGTCGAGTTCGTCCCAGTCGCCCGTCGACCCGTTCACCCGGTCTAGATAGGCCGCGCGCTGCGCCGGGGTCAGTGCCGTCAGCCTGCGGGCGAGGCCCAGGGCCCTCTCGTAGTCCTCGGGGACCAGGGGCCGGTCGCCCGCGAAGAGGATCCGCCGGACGTCCTCGGGCAGCGCCTGGAGCTCGCGCAGCTGCGCGTGTTCCCAGGTCACGTCCGCGCGGGCGCCGAGCCACCGGGCGCGCAGCACCGCGTCCTGCGGGCCGCCGCCGAGCTTCGTTCCCTCGGGCAGGCCGCTGCGCCGCCAGAACCGGGCGTCCGCCTCCGCGTTGATCCGGTCCTGCTCCTCCTGGGGCAGCCGGTCCAGCGCCGCCCGTGTGGCATCGGTGACGGTCAGCCAGATCCGGCCGCGCCGGACGTCGTCGGCACCCGCCGCCAGCCCGCCCGGTTTCTCCCAGTGCCACCAGGGCAGCCGCCGCTCGACCTCCCGCTCGTCCGTGGTCCGGTAGTACTCGCGGACGAAATGGCGCAGCAGCTCCGCCGGGTCCATCTCCCGCGTCACGCGCAACTCGAACGGCTTCCCGCCGCCCCGGGCCCTCCTGCCCGCGGGCGCCGCGGCCGGGGGCAGGGGCTTGCGGTGGATCGTGCCCGCGCCCTCGCCGCGCGCCTGCTGGGCCACGTGGGCCAGCTCGTGGGCCAGCAGCCGCCGCCCGGCGTCCGAACCCGGCCGTGCCCCGTCCCCGAGCACGATGTGACCGCCGGCCGTGTAGGCCCGCGCGTCCAGGGCGGCGGCCGACGCCGCGGCGGCCGGACCGGTGTGCACCCGGACCCGGGACAGGTCCCAGCCCAGCCGGGGTTCCATCGCCGCCCGTGTCGCCGGGTCCAGGGGCGCCCCGGCGTCCCCCGTCGGGGAGGCCGCCGCGAGCGGGCGCGGCAGCGGGCGCACGGCCCCCGGCGCGAGGGAGGCGTACCGCTCCGCGAACCGGTCGGCCTCCGCCTCCAGCCGCTCGTCCGGCTCCGGGACAGGCGGATCCGCCGCCCGCCACACCGACCGCCGTTCGGGCCGCCGCTCGGGCCGGGCGGGTACGGCGGGCACCTCGCGCGCGGCCACCGCTCACCCCGCCGGAGGGAACAGCGGGGAGAACGCGGGCACCAGGGGCACGGGGTCGCCCTCCCCGGCGGGCAGGTACGCCAGCGGGGCGTACCGGTAGACCACCCCGTGCGGCCCGACCGCCGCCGGGCCGTCCTCGGCCTGCGGCCACAGGACGTCACCGGGGATCGTGCGGGCCGGAACCAGCCAGTGGTCGCCCCGCCGGAAACGACCCGCAGTCCGCTCCCCGTCCGGGCCCCGCTCCGCGTCCCGGCCCGTCCCCGTCGGCCGCCGGGGGGCCTCGAAGCGGACCTCCACGCCGTCCTCCAGGGGGATCCACGTGTCCAGGACCACGGGCAGGGCGTCCTCGCCCCGCGGCGGCCGGTGGTCCCAGCGCCGCAGGTACGGGTGCAGTTCCGGGTCCCCGCCGACCTGCAGCGGGGACTGCCCCCCGGGCGGGCCCGCGTTGGGGTCGGCGTCGAGGGTGAGGGTACGGCCGGGTACGTCGAGCGCGACGATCCGGTGGACGCGCTGCGGCGGGACGGCCGGTGCCTCGTCCGCGGCGTGCACCGCCGCGGCGTCGTCGACGAGCTCGACCAGGTCGCCGACGTCCAGCCCCAGCCGGTGGTCGCGCCCCCAGCCCTCCACCGTCACCACCGGCCCCGCCACCGAGGCCACCGGCAGGGCCACCGAGGCGTTCTCCCGCGACCAGACGAACGTGGCCACCGGCTTCGCGGCACGGCCCGCCCCCCGCCCCCGCCGGGCCCGCACCACCGGCCGCGCAGGGTCCGCGCCGGGGAGCAGGCCCGCCCCCGAGGTGTGGACCTGCACCCGGTACAGCTGGTTCTCCGGCCCCCGGAACCGGGCCCCGGGCGCGACCGCGCACGGGTCGGACGGCGCCGTCGGCTCGTACCGGGCCCGCGCCGCCAGCCGCCCCGCCGGCCGGTACAGCCCGTCCAGCCAGGACCGGAACCAGGCGGACGCCTCCGCGGCGCCCGGATCAGGCTCCTCCTCCCCGAAGCCGTGCAGCACCACCTGCCAGACGACCTTCGCCCGCGCCGCGGTGTCCGGGCCGGTGCCGCCGAGCGCGATCTCGCGGATCGCCGGGTCCTGGATCACGGTCACCTCCCGTTCCCAGGCCCGGAGGTAGGCCAGCGCCGGGCCCGCCGGGACGGGGGCCGTCTCCGGGTCGACGTGGCCGTCGGGCTGGGTCAGGTACGTGGTCGGGGCGTCGTTCTCCACGAGCAGGCCGTCCACGTACAGGCGCCCGGCGCCGAGCGCGAGGTCGCGGTCCGGGTCCTGCGGGATCCGGGCCACCGAGAACCCGGGGGCTCCCCGGGGCACGGCCGCCGGCCCGAGCACGTCGGCGACGACGGTGCGCAGGTAGTGCAGCAGCACGGCGGTCTGCTCGTTCGCGTCGGCGTCCAGGGTGACCCGGCCCTGCTGGTGGACGATCCGCGAGTAGTGCTTCGACGGGTCGAACGAGACGCGCGAGATGTCGACGGACAAGATGTGCCTCCTCGGGGACGGAACTCAGGTGACGAGCAGGACGCCGCACGACGTGCCGGCCGGCGTGTACTCCGCCAGCCGCCTGCGCAGCCCGTCCTCGCGCTGGGGCTGGAACAGGCCGTGGAACGCGCCGGGTTCGGAGCCGTCCTCGGCGCCGCGGCGGATCTCGGGCGGGCAGGCCGCGGAGAGCTGTGCGTAGCCGGGCGTCCCGTAGGCCGTGCTCGTGAACCGGGGGACGACGCGGGCCGGGTCCCCGGAGGCGGCCGGCTCGCAGTGGAAGGGCGCGGGGGTGCGCGAGCCCGGCGCCAGGTAGCTGAACCGGACGCAGCCCCGGTCGCGGACCGCGACGTGCGCCGCGCCGACGAGCAGGGAGTCCTCCACGACCCCGACCGCGTGGGTGCGCACCGTCCCGATGACGGTGGTCGCCCGCGCCGACAGTTCGGCGTACGCGCACCCGCCGTCCGCTCCGCCGAAGGCGGGCAGCGCCGTCGAGGTGGCGTCGAGGACGGAGTCGGCGAAGAAGATCCGGTTCGGCGCGGCGAACTCCCGGTCCGCCTCGACCAGGACGGTCCCCGTGATGCTGTCGCGGACCTCCACGCACGCCGGGGTGCGCACGAGCTCCAGGCTGGGCTCACCGGGGTGTTCGCAGTGGCAGCCCCGGTCGAGCGACCAGCCCGGCACGAGCGTGCAGTGGCTGATCTCCACCCGGCCCACGGGCCCCTGGACGCGGACGCCCCGGCCGGCCACCAGCAGCCCGGCCAGCCGCAGCGAGGGCAGCGGCCCCTCCCCCCGGCCCGTCCCGGTGAACCGCAGCGCGTCCGGGCGGTCGGCGTGCCAGTCCAGCAGCCGCAGGACCGGCCGGCTGCCGGGCGCCGCCCGCACGGTGAGCCGGTCGCCCCGGTCCAGCCGGACCTCGGTCCGCTGCCGGAAGGCCACCGACCCGACGAGCTCGATCACCGCCTCCCGGCGCGCCGGGTCGGCCCGCTTGTCCTCGTACCACCGGGCGACGGCCTGCGCGGGCCGCTCGAACTCCTCACCGGGCCCGACCCGGTAGCGGGCCGCCCCCGGCCCGGACGGCGCCACGGGCACCGGGTACTCCCCGCCGCCCATCGGCGCCGAGAAGGCGTGGTGGTAGCTCACCCGCAGCCCCGTCTCGGGCGCCGAGCGCGGCGCGAAGGCGATCCGCCCCAGCACCGGGTCGACGGCGACCTCCCCCCGGCGCGGCGCCCCGCCCCCGTGCGGGTGCTCCCAGTGCGACAGGTCCGCCGCGACGATTGCAGACAGCGGCACCGGCGTGCCGTCCTCGTTCCACACGCACAGGCTCTTGCCCGGCCCGTAGTAGTGGGCCGTGCGCTCCTCGAACGCCCGCCGCCGGATGAAGGCGGGGACGTTCGTCTCGTCCGCCACGTGCGTCGGCGCCGGCTCGGTCACGGGAAGCGTCACCAGCGGGGTGTCGTTGCCGAGGACGCTGAAGGTGAAGTGGCCGCGGTCGCGGTCGACGCAGTACGCCGGCGCGCGGGTCAGGGAATGGGCGCCCAGGCGCCACACGAACAGCCCGACGCCCGCGACGCCCTCGTGCCCCGGCCCGTGCGCGGAGTCGGTCCGGCGGACGTCCGCCGTGTGCGCGAGCCGGTCGAAGGGTCCG
The DNA here is from genome assembly GCF_002803845.1 of Streptomyces lavendulae subsp. lavendulae. Lineage (GTDB taxonomy): Bacteria > Actinomycetota > Actinomycetes > Streptomycetales > Streptomycetaceae > Streptomyces > Streptomyces lavendulae. The sequence continues at coordinate 7,773,166 of NZ_CP024985.1, forward strand.
TCCACCAGGTCCAGTTCACCGCCGCACCGCAGGTCCGCCAGCCGTCCGGAGCGCAGCCGCTCCCCGATGTCCCGCCCATCGGCCGGGTACCGGCGCACGGGCTGGTCGAAGGCGAGCAGCGTACGGAACTCCACCGCCCGGGCCGGCCAGTCGGCCACGTCGCGCGCCAGGTCCTCCAGTACGGCGAGGGTGCCCTTGCGCCGCCGGTTCGCCAGGGTGCGGGCGATGTCGCGGCGCGGCGCCACCGCGGCCGCCAGCCGCCGGGCCGCCGCGTCCCCGCGGGCGAGCGCCGCTTCGTACCCCGGCAGCGCCTCGTGGCCGACCAGCGCCCCGATGTAGGGCAGCACCCAGTCCTGGCAGGTCTCCACGAACCAGTCGGCGTACTGCTGCCGCACCGACTCCCGTACGAGGACGCGCTGTTCCTCCAGCACCTCCAGCAGGGCCCGCAACGGCATCCCCTCCTCGGCGTCCCGGCGCCGGTAGAGGGCGGGCAGCAGCTCGTACAGGGTCCGTTCCGCACCGGTCGTCACGGCAGCCTCCGCAGGATCAGGGTCTGGGGCAGGTCGGGGGTCATCACGGCCAGCTGCGCCGGGCGCACGGACACGGAGACGACCAGGCGCCGCCCGGGCTCCAGCGCCGGGGAACGCAGGCCCGGGTTGAGGGCCACGAGCTCCTCGACCCGCAGGCCGTGGCGCACGGCGATCGACGTCAGCGTGTCCGCGGCCCCGGTCGGGTCGTCGCCGACCACGTGCACCCGGGGGTCGGCCCGCGCCGGCAGCGCCTCCACCGTCGCCGCCGCGCCCCGCAGACCGGAGACGAGGTCGACGAGCGCCAGGGGATCGGTCGCCGCGCCGATCCCGGCGAATACGTCGACGTCCAGGTGGTCGACCCCCGGGACGGCCTGCGCGGCGGCCAGGACGCGGCTGAGCCGGGCCGGCTCGGCCAGGTCGCGCGCGGCGAAGCCGAGCACGCCGAGCACGGCGGCCCGCACCGCCGGTTCGACGGTCTCGAAGGAGTGGTCAGGCAGCACCTTCACCCCCGCCGACAGGACCAGCAGCACCAGCTCCCGGACGTCGACCCGCACCGGCACGTGCGGGTCCCCGAAGTCGGCGAGCGCGGCCTCCAGCCCGGCCGTCAGCGGGTCCGAGGCGGTGACGGGCACGTCGCCCGCGGCGGCGACCGTGACGTGGACGATCTCGCGCCGGCCGTCGAACAGCCGGGCGGCCGCCGCCCGGCCGATCCCGGCGCGGGCCCGCGCGAAGTCGCCGTAGTCCCGTACCGACAGCAGCCGGTCCAGGGCCCGGGTGCGCAGCGGGATCACGGCGCGCAGGTCGCGCGGCCCGTCGGCGGCCGCGCCGCCCGTGGAGGCGAGCGGATTGGTCACGGAGCCCACCCCGAGCGGACGGCTCACGGCCTGGCTGATCAGGCCGGGCGGAAGGTTGCCGTCCGGGCCCGCGCCGACCCGGTAGACGGCGGTGACGTTCTCCACCCCGCTGTGGAGCCGGGCGCCGTGGACGCCGTCGCCGAACGCCACCGTCGCCGTCCCGGCGCCCGGGTCCCGGTCGAGCGCGTACGCCGGGTCCGCCGGCCCGAGGAGGGAGAGGTCCTCGGTCCGGGGGCGGCGGACCCCGTCCACCCGTACCGTCAGGGCGGGTTCGGCGCCGTCGGGCGTGGCGGCGGGCAGGTAGGTCAGCGGCGCGGAGGACGTCACCCCGCGCAGCGCGAACGACTGCCCGCCCCGGGAGGCGTCCCCGCTGCCGAGGACCTCGGAGCGGGTCTCGCCCTGCGTGGCGGGCACGACGTTGCCGTGCACCGTCACGGTGTCCCGGCGGTAGGTGTAGGTGAGGGGCGCCGCGAGGAGGAGCTCGGTGTGCACGGTGTCCCCGCCCGCGTCGGCGTCGACGTTCTGGCGGACGGAGGCCAGCATGACCGGCTCGCTGCCCCGGACGCCCGTGGTCCCCGGGACGTCGGTCCGCTCGCCGGAGACGACCAGCCGGCGGCCGGGCAGCAGTCCGGGGCAGACCCCCGCGAGCTCGATCCGGGCACCCGCGACGTCCTCGGTGACCGGGTCGTCGGCCAGGGCGAGGTCCTCGCCCGCCGCCCAGACGGTGATGTCCCCGTACGGAACGCCGGCGTCACCTTCCGGCGCCGCGTGCCACGGCCCGTCCACGGTGAGCCGGGTGACGGGCACGAAGACCGGTGGCGCACCCGCCGGGGAGGGGAAGGGCAGCCGCAGCTGGGTGACGTCCAGGACCCCGACCAGGCGGCTCCCGGGCGTCGGACGGGCCTGCTCGGCGAGCACCCGGGAGCCCGGCAGCACGGTGTCGAAGTGGCCCTCCAGGTAGAGGTACTCGGTCCCGGCGGGCGGCTGCGCGCCCTGCGGGTCCAGGGCCGGATCCACCGGCCGGGCCTTGACGCGCAGCACCTGGACGCCGGAGTTCTCCCGGGGCGGGGCGATCCGCTGCGTGGCCCAGGCCCGGTGGACCGCGCCGGCCAGCCGGGGATCGGCCGCCGCGAGCAGCCCGGGTACCGCGTCGGAGCGCGGGTCCCACGCCTCGCACGGGTCGGGCACCAGGTCGCGGCCCGCCGCCGGGGGCCGGGGCGGGGTGCGGCGCAGGGCCGGGAGCACCGCGGCGGTGGCGACGAGCGCCGTCGCCCGGTCGCAGTCCGGGGAACCGCAGCCGTCCTCGTACCCATACCCGGACCCGTCCGCGTCCTCGTTCTCGCCTTCCGTGCAGGGGCAGGCCAGTGCGTGCGCGAGCGCCCTCAGGTATTCGGTCTCCGGCAGGCTGCGCCGCTGTTCGGCTGCCACGGCGGACAGCGCGGCGCGCAGCGCCCGTACCGCGTCGGCGACTTCCCCGGCCAGCCACCCGGTCAACGCCGCGTTCCCCCGGGCCGTCGTGAAGGCCACGCCCTCGGCGAGCAGCCGGGCGGCGTCCGCCACCCTCCCGTACGCGTGGCTCGCGGCGCCCCCGTCCGGGGCCAGCCGCTCCAGCGCGGCCGCGAGCAAGGCCCGCAGCACCGTAGCCGCCGGCACCCGCGGGCCACTGAGGGCGGCGGCCAGCAGTGCCTCCCGGGCCGTCTCCGCCGGGTCGGCGGGGGAGTCCGGGACGAGGTCGACGGCGGTGAGCGCGGCCGGGTAGTCGGCGGTCGCGCCCGCCACCACCCGTACGACCGGCTCGTGGGCCGTGCCGAACAGCAGCAGCAGCCGGTCACCGGGCCGCAGTCCCAGCGCGGACCCGGTGAAGGCGAGCCGCTCCAGCCGGGCCGCCGTGCCGGCCCGGAGCCGGGGCGGGGCCGTCATCCGCACCGGGAGCGTGTTCCAGGCGGCGTCGGCCGTGAGGTCCTCGGAGGTCTCGAAGGTCTGCGGCGACCCCCCTTGCGCGGGCACGCTCTTGGCCTGCGAGCCGGCCGGTACGACGGTCCGCGCGCCGGGATCGAGTGTGTAGGCGAGGTAGCCGCCGGCGCCGAGGGCGGGCCGCGGCCGGTGGCCGACCAGCCGCCCGAGCCGGACCAGGGACTCGGCCTCGACGGCCGTGGCCAGGTAGCCCTCCTGCGCGTGGCGCTCCCCGTAGAAGGTCAGGACGTCGGCGACGACGGCCCAGCAGTCGAGCAGGGCGATCGCCGGATCGTCGGTGGTGCGGGCCGTCAGCCGGCCGAGCTCCGGGCGTGCCGCGAGGCGTTCGAGCATCGCCGCCATGAACCGCCCGTGCGTGCCGACGCGGTAGTCGATCGAGGACCGCCCCGGCGGGTTGTACGTGGACGCCGGCGTCGGCGGACCCCCGCGGCAGCAGCCCCCGCTCCCTCCTGCGCCGCCCCCGCTCCCTCCGCACCCGCACCCGTCGTGCCCGCTCATCGACCGCCCCCGATCCGCAGTTCCAGTACGCCGTTCCCGGGCCGGGCCGGATCGCCGTCGAGCCGCGCGATCTCGTCCGGTCCCAGCCGCAGGACACCCTCGCGCAGCGCGTCCGGCGAGGGTTCGAAGAGCCGCTCCAGCGCGGTGACCGAGACCGACAGGACGCCGGGCACGGCCGCCACCGCCGCGACGATCCGGCTCACCCGCACGGGAGTTCCGAACGTGAGCGCGTCGGGGTGGAAGAAGGCGGGCGCGCCGTCGGCCGTGCGGCCGCGGCCCAGCACCCGGGCCACGGCCTCCCGCACGTGCCCCGCCACCGCCGACGGCTCGGCCAGCACGCACAGCGCCAGCCGCAGCGGCACCTGCCGGGCCGGGCCCACCCGGACCTCGTGCCCGATCCGGCGCACCCGGTGCAGCCGCTCCCGCACCCCGTCGAGCAGCGCATCGGGGGCGCGGTCCGTCCCCAGCGCGTCCACCGCCACGCAGGCCTCGTACCAGGAGCCGGTCCAGCGCAGCCGGGCACCGGCCCCCTGCACACCGGGCACCTCGGCCGCCAGGGCCGCGTAGTCGGCCTCGGTGACGGCCCGCAGGAGCCGGCGCACCGCCTCGCCGGGGGCCCGGCGGCGTACCTCGGCGAGCGGTTCGGGGTCGGTGCCGCCCGTGGCGGGCAGCGGGTTGCGCACCCGGACCGTCACCCCCGTGACCCCGCACAGCTCGACGGTGTCGATGGCCTCCGCCCCGACGTTGCCGGCCGTCCCGTTGCCGAGCCGGTAGCGCAACTCGACCACGGAACCCGGGGCGGGGGCCGCACCGTGGCGGCCGTCGCCGAACCGCAGCCCGAGCAGGCCGTCGTCGTCGAGCTCGCCGACGAAGCACCGGTCGGCGGGCCCGCAGTCGAGCAGGTCGCGCCGGGGCAGCCACGGCGGTCCCGCGGAGTCTTCGCCTCCGTCGGCGCGGACCTCCACCACGGGCAGCGCCGCCCGCGGATCGGGGGCCAGCGCCCGCGCGGCCGGCCCGTGGAAGACGGGCAGCTCCGGGTCGAGCGCCCCGCCCTCGGCCGCGCCCCAGCCCTGTCCGGTCTCCCAGCCCTCGTCGGCGGCCCGCAGCACGTACCCGGCCCGCGCCCGGCGGGCGAGTTCGCGCAGCCGGGCCAGCTTGCGCCCCAGCAGCTCGTCGAAGCGGGCCACCAGGGTGCGCAGCGCCGCCACCGGGTCCGTGGCCAGGGGCAGCCGGCGCAGGGCGGCGGCGCCGAACACGGTCGTCAGCCAGGCGAGGTCCGCCCCGTCGGGCCGGTGTCCGCCCTCCGCGGAGCGCAGCAGCTCCAGCAGCCGCTCCCGGGCCCGGCCGGGGATCCCGTCCAGCCGCCGGGCCTGGGCCCGCGCGACGTCCGCGGGCGACGGGAACGGCACGCTCCAGGTGACCGGGGCCGAGGCCCCGTCGCCCGGTACGCGGGGCTCGAACCGGTCGGCCGTCGGCGGGTAGGCGGGCAGCGCCGCCGGGCCGTCGGCATCGGCGCACCCGTACTCCGGCGGGCACGGACAGCCTTCGGCCTCCGGGGGCCGGGCCGGCCGGGTGACCCGCTCCGGCCCGGCGCCGCACCAGGCGCGGCTCGCCCCGTGTTCGACGAGCACGGTGTTGCCCCGGGCCACGGCCACGTCCAGCGGGACGCACCGCGGCCCGCCGACTGCGCGCACCCGCAGCGGGAAGGCCAGGGCGTCCTGCGCGTCCCACTCGACCTCCAGCAGGCGCTGCCCGTAGAGCCGGTCGACCCGGCGCCGCACCGCGACGAGCCGCACCGCCTGCCGGTGCCCGCGGTCGGCGTCGGCGGGCAGTCCCGTCGCCGCACCGAGGACCTCCTCGAAGACCACCACGTCCCCCGCCCGCAGCGACAGCCGGTGTTCGCCCTCGCCGTCCCGCAGCGCGGCCGAGGTCGCGCCGGCCGGCAGGGAGTACTCGTGCTCCCCCCAGCTCCACAGGCCGATCCGGCCGTGCTCCGGCCGGACGGTGACCGGCTGCGCGCGCACGGGCTCGAAGACCTGGCCGCCGGCCCGGAACCGGAAGGTCCCGGCCGGCAGGGTGGCCCGCGCGTCCGAGGACAGGCAGACGAACGCCCGCGCGGCGCAGCCGTCGTGCATCGGGTAGTCGACGAGCCGCACGTGACGGCGGACCGAGGTGCGCAGCCGTGCGGTGTCCAGGTAGGCCTCCGCGGCGACCGCGTCCTGCTCGTAGCTCAGCTGGTCCCCCGCGTACGCGAGGAGCTCGACGAGGGCGACGGTCATGTCGGCGGCGTGCCGCTCGCCCCATCCGGGCAGCGTCAGGGCGAGCCGCTCCAGCAGCAGCCGGCGCAACCCCGCGTAGTCCTTGGCGAGGTAGTCGATGACCGGCTCCGGGAACGTCCCGGGCGGACACGGAGCGGGCCGGCAGTCCACCGTCGCCGGACAGTCCTGCCCGAAGGTGAACCCGGCGGACGCGAAGAACGGGTCGAACCCCTCCGGCGGTTCCGTGCCCGGCCGCCCGGCTGCGTCGGTCCGCACCACGCGCAGGCGGTACGTGGAGACGTCGCCCGGCCGGTCCACCCGCAACAGCACCCGGCCGGGCGGCTCCCCCTCCGCGTCCTCGCCGCGACCGGGGTACCCCTCGACCGACACCACCCGCAGGTCCCGGGCGGCGCCCCCGCCCTCGACGCGGAAGTTGGCCGGCCCCAGCTCCCCGGGCACCGGACCGAAGAAGGCCACGGCGAGCCGCGTACGGGACTCGTCCACCGTCACGGACTCGATCCCGGCCAGACCGGCGGCCCGCGCGTCACGCTCCCGGACCCCGAGGACGTGTTCCCCGCTCACCTGATCACCCCGCTGTCGAAGGCCTCGGTCCGGACGGCGCCGGTCGCCAGGAGCTCGTAGCCGATCTCGATCCGCAAGGCCGCCTCGTCGGCCGTCACCGAGAGGGACCGGACGGCGATGACGTCCCCGAGCCAGCGGTGCAGGGCGGTCTGCACGGTCACCTGGAGGGCCGCCGCGAGGTCGGGGCCGTTCGGCTCGAAGACCAGGTCGAGCAGGCCGCAGCCGAAATCGGGCCGGACCACCCGCTCCCCGGGGCGGGTGAAGAGCACCTGCTCGATCATGTCGCGCACGTGGTCCTCGGCAGCGGTGAGCCGGGTGCGGCCGGTGGCGGCGGTCCCGAACGGGAAGTCGACGTCCACGGCGCTCACCCCGCCGTCACGCGGAGCTGGCCGGCGACGACCAGCGGGGTCGTCGGGGGCGGTCCGGCGCACACGCCCGAGCCGGGCACCGGACCGGCCGGCGGGACGGCCTGGACGAGGACGGGCACACCACCGGCGAGCAGCCGGGAGGCCAGCCCCGTCCAGCGGACCGTCGTACAGGGCGGTGAACCGGACACCCCGGGGCAGCCGGTGACCACCAGCTGGTCGGCGGCGGTGGCCAGCGGCGCGCCGCCGGCCAGCACCCGGGTCTGCGCGGGGGTGTTCCGTACGGGGGCGAGGTGCCCACAGGTGACCGCCGTCGCGGTCGTCACCACGGTCGAGGGCACCGCGCTCACCCCGGCAGCACGGTGAGCGCGCCGTTGCCGAGGTCGATCCCGGCCTGCGTCACCTTGATCGTCGGTCCGGCGGCCGAGGCACCGATCTCGATCCCGCCCTCGTAGAGCCGGATGTACGGTCCCGCCGGGCCCTTGAGCTGGAGCAGGATGCCGCCCGTGGGTCCCGCCAGGTCGGAGATCAGCAGGCAGCTCTGGGCGGGCGTCCCGATGACCACCTGCGGCACCCCGTCGGGGGCCGCCTGCGCGGCGGGCGGCAGCTCCTGGGTACCGCCGCGCCAGAATCCCGTCCACACGGCCCGGTCGGGGTCGCCGTCCACGAACTGGACCCAGACGCCCGATCCGACGAGCGGGACGACGTACATCCCGCTCGCGGGTCCGGCCAGCGGGGTCGCCGGGTCCGCCCAGATGCAGGGGTCGTCGCCGAGCACGTCGGGGACCCGCACCAGGAGCCGCCCGGAGCGCAACTGGTCGAGGTTGGAGGCCACCACCCCCTGGTAGAGGCCGTGGTACTTCTTCGCGTCCTTCGTCACGGGATCACCACCGGGGTCAGGGAGCCGAGTCCGTCGCGGGTGAGGGTGAAGCCCTGCTTGTACTCGCCCCGCCGGATGTCGTGGGTCACGCTGGAGACGTAGTACAGCCCGTCGTAGGCGGGTCCGGCGCCGCGCACGCCCACCAGCCGGCGGGCGCGCAGCACGTGCCCGTAGCGCAGCACGTCGAGCTTGCCGGTCCCGCGGACCGCGTCGGCCGCCGTCGACGTGCGGCTCAGCCCCAGCAGCAGCGCCTCGGCCGGCGACCGGTCGCCGACGTCGGGCAGCGGCTCCTGTTTGAGCGTCACCGCGGGCCGCGCCGCGAGCGGCGGGTGCAGCAGGCTGACATCGGGAACCGGCAGGCCGATGCCCACCTTGGTGACCGGCTCCGTCACGGACACCGTGTACTGGGTGCGCGAGAGCCCGTCGTACGTGAAGGACAGCGACTCGGCGGTGGCCGCGGCCCCCGCCCCGAGGGTGAGGGCCGGCTGGACCGGCCCGGTACGGACCTCGGGACCCCAGTAGGCCACGCTGGCCCCCGGGAGCGGACCGGGCTCCAGGAAGAAGACGTACCCGACCTCGGAGGCCATCGCCTTCAGGTACTCCAGGTCGGTGGACGCCTGGACCGGGACGTGCACCAGCGGGTTCGGCACGTCGGTGAGCACGGGCGGGACCGCCACCGGGGCGATCCCGTAGACGGCGTACTTGGCGCAGATCGCCGCGACCCGGGCCTGGTGCGGCAGCCCGGGGAAGCACGCCCGCTCGTGCCGGACGTCCATCAGGACCGTCAGGTCCTCGCCGGTGACGGTCAGCACCGAGGCGCCCGGTTCGGCGCTCGGCGACAGTTCCTGCTGGGTGACGATCCCGTCGGCGAGGACGGTCGGGGTGCCGGCGACGACGCAGACCAGGACCACCCGCACGCCGGGGTCGAAGAAGCCCGCGGGCAGCAGCGCCCGCTGGATGACGGAACGCGCGCTCACGGCGAAGGCCAGCTGGAAACCGCTCGCCTGCCCGGAGGCGGTGGTGACCCGGACCGACTGCAGGGCGTCGGCCAGCGGGGCGGGCACCGGCACGGCGAGCACCGGCCCCATCAGGAGCATCAGCCGCAGGCCGCTAGCCACCGAGGCCCCCGCCCGCGTCGAGCACGCCCGCGCCCTGCGGCATCCCGGCGGGCAGGGTGATCCGCAGCCGCCGCCCCGGGACCCGCGTCAGCGACTCGGGGTCCAGCACCCGGTGCGCGTCGGCGATCCGCCACCCCTGCTCCGGGTCGCCGAGCTCCCGGGCGGCGACGAGGTCCAGCCGCTCGCCCGCCACGACGACGTGCGTCCCCACGGTGGTCAGGGTGTCCGGGTCCGGGGGGAAACGGCGCCGGACGTAGGTGACGGTCCGGCCGTCCGGGAGGGTGAGCGAGGCGGTCGGGACGTTCTGGTAGCGGCTCGTGGCGGAGAACACGCGTACTCCTTCACAGACTCGGCAGGCCGAGATCGGACGGGGTGCGGGGCACGAGCCCCGCGAAACGCTCGCGGGCCTGCTGGTGCTGGAGGTAGAGCAGGCCGCCCTTGTGGCGGAAGCCGAGGTCGTCGACGGTCAGCACCCGCGCGCCGACCGAGACCTTGGCCCGGATCGGGTTCAGGTCCGGGTCGAAGGCCTCCTCGGCCACCGTGAACTCCGTGATCCGCACGGGCAGGACCCTGCTGCGCCCGAGCACGAGCACCGTCAGCGGAGCCTCCACGGGCGCGACCTCGATCATCCCCAGGGCGGCCATCCGGTCCTCGGCGAGGAGCTGGGCCACGCCCGGGTGCAGGGCGCTCTCCAGGGCGGCCAGTACCGGGAACAGACCGTTGCGGGCCTCCACCGGATGGGCGTCGGGGGCGTCGAGCTGCTCGGTGGCGTCGAACTCCGCGTCGAACCTGTACGTCTCGTGCGGTGGGCCCTTGAGCCGCTGGGCCTCCAGCCGGTCCCCGGGCTCGGGTCCGATGCCCTGCGGCTGCACGGTCCGGGTGAGCGAATCCGGATTGAACTGGAACGCCACCGTCCGCACGGGGCGGCCCGTGTCCGGATCGAGCAGCACGAACCCGCCGCGGACCACCCGGGGCACTCCGGGGAACCCCGTCATGACCGCCCCCGTCCGTCGCCGGCCAGGTCCCCGCCGCCGCCCGTGGCCGGGCCCGGGTCCGAAGGCGCGCCCGGCGCGAGGGCCGCGTGCACCGACCGGGCCACCGCCCTGCCCGCGTCCCGCGCCCCGCCCGCGCCCCCGGACGGTACCGGGGCGACCACCAGCGACCGGACCTCGCGCGGGATCCACGCCCCCGCCGTACCGCCCGCCGCGCACAGCGCGGCCAGCTCCTCGCGCAGCGCCGCCGCGAACGCCTCCCCGCGCCCCGCGAGCACCTCGCCGGTACCCGTACCCGTCTCCGCCCACTCCACGACCAGCCGCCCGATGTGCACCTCCACCCTCATGACGACGCCCCCTCACGCTGCACGACCACCGGACCGGGCCAGACGAAGTCCCGCTCCCGCACGGGCTGCTGGAGCTTGTGGAACTCCTCCCGCGCCGCGCGCAGGACGAGCGGCATGGTGATCCGGCCCCCGTCCGCCGCGGCCAGGAACGCCGAGTTGAGCGCGATGGTGCGGGCCATGGCACCGCTCACGTCGAGCCGCGCGAGCCGCTCGTAGTCCAGGCCGTCACGGCCCGGCGCGTGCTCCGGGAAGGCCCTGCGCCAGATCTCCCGGCGCTGCGCCACGTCCGGGAACGGGAACTCGACGACGAACCGCAGCCGCCGCACGAGCGCCGCGTCCAGCGCCGCCCGCATGTTGGTCGCCATGATCGTGAGCCCCCGGTGCGACTCCAGCCGCTGGAGCAGGTAGTCGACCTGGACGTTCGCGTACCGGTCGTGGGCGTCCTTCACCTCGCTGCGCGTGCCCAGCAGCGCCTCGGCCTCGTCCAGGAACAGCACCGCACCACCCGCCTCGGCCGCGTCGAACAGCCGGCGCAGGTTCTTCTCCGTCTCGCCGATGTACTTGCTCATGACGGCCGACAGGTCCGTGCGGTACAGGTCGAGGCCCAGCTCCGCGGCCAGCACCTCGGCGGCCATCGTCTTGCCGGTGCCGCTGGGGCCCGTGAACAGCGCGGTCACGCCGAGGCCCCGGGTACGCCGCTCGCCGAAACCCCAGGTGTCGTACACCGTTTCCTGCCGGGCCACCTGGTCGGCGATCCGCCGCAGCTGCGCTCCGGCCCGTTCGGGCAGCACGATGTCGTCCCAGCCGGCCTCCGGGCGCAACCGCTGGGCCAGACCGTCGAGGCGGGGCCGGCCGCGGTCCAGGCAGGCGTCCCAGGCCCGGTCGGCGCCGTGCACCGCGGCCACCTCCGCGATCTCGGGCAGGTCCAGGGCGAACTGCCGCGCGAGGAGGTCCACGGGGACGGAGCGGGCCGCCGGACCGAGCACGTCCCGCCAGGCCTCGGCGCGCTCGCGCGGGGTGGGCGGCGCGACATCCACGATCAGGGCCGTGCGCCCGAGGTCGGCGCCCGCGTCCCGGGAACCGAAGAACACGGGGGCCCGGGTCCGCGAGAGGAAGCGCCCGACGGCCGAGGGGTCGTACCCGCCGTGGGCGCCGTCGTCCGCGTCCACGTACAGCGCCACGGGAGTCAGGGCGGCCTCCCGTTCCCACAGCCGCGCCAGCCGGTCGGCGTCCGCCGCCCGCTCCGGCAGCAGCGCGACCGGCAGCCGGTACGCCGTCAGCCCGCGGGAGGCGGCCGCCCCGGCGGCGACCAGCCGCTTGCTGCCCGGCTGTGCGCCGACCAGGTGCAGGACCGGCGCCGGGAACAGCTCCCAGGCCTGCGCGCACCGGTCGGCGGCGGCCCGCTGGGAGGCGGGCAGCGCGGCGGGCGACTCGGACGGGAGCGGGGTGACCAGCACGCGCAGCCGTTCGTCGAGGTGGTCCAGGCCCTTGACGTGGTCCACGATCCGCTCGTCCGCGCGGACCGGGCTGGTCACGAGCGCGGACCCGGCCGTGTGGCTGATCTCGACGAGCCCCCAGTACCGCAGCGGTCCGTGCGCGGACAGCGCCTCCCAGGAGGGGTCGGGCAGGACCGCGAGCGCCAGCCCGAAGGTGGGGTGGGCCATCGACCCGACCCCGTGCGCGGCCGCGAACAGCGCACCCGTGGAAGGGGACAGCTCCTCGGCCAGGCACATCAGCAGCACGTCCCGCTCGAAGCGGCTCAGCCCCAGGCGTCGGGCCAGCGCGACCAGGGGCGGCGCCGGCACGGCGGCCTCCGCCTCCGCGATCCGTGCCGCGGCGGCCGCCAGCTCCCGGGCGCCCGTGCCCTCGGCGGGGCGGTCCGCGGCGGCGGGCGCGGGGCGGCCGGATTCCGTACGCTCCCCGGCGGTCCGCGGCGGGTCGGCAGCCCGGCGCCGGAGCCACCCGGCCCTCCCGCCCTCGGAACCCGCCGGGTCGGCCGCGCCTCCGGGGGCCGGTCCGGCGGCCGGCTCGGTGGCGGGTCCGGAGGGCGGGAGGGCCGGGTGGCCGGGCACCGCCCGCTCCTGCGCGTGGCGGCGGAGCACCAGGCCCAGCCAGTCCAGGGAGGCGGTCAGGAAGCGCGCGTTGGCGTCGTCGGTCGCGTGCATCAGATCACCGTCAGCCGCTGGGAGGGGTCGTACGCCGGCGGGTTCGCGGCGCGGTCCAGGACGAGGAGGCTGTCGACGCCGTCCACCCGCAGCCGCACCGGGTACCCGCCCGGCCGGGCCCGGCGGAGCGTGAACCGGGCCGTGTGCCCGGCGAGCGAGCCTGCCGCGTGGGCGTCGCCGCCCAGCAGCAGGAACACCCGCTGCCCCTCGGCGAACGGCGGATCGGCGTTCACGACCACCTCCGCGTCCCCCGCCGCGTCCCGCACGGCGGTGGCCGGCAGCGGGCTGGTGATCCGCGGTGCGAGGGCCATGTACCAGGGTCCGACGGGGAGTTCGGCGGGCGGCGTCCCGGCCAGCAGCGTCACCGCGCACACGCCCGCCGGGAGCCCCGCGGGCAGGGTGAGGGCCAGGGTCCCGGACGGGCGCGGCGGGCCGCCGGGCGCGGGTGCCGGGACCGGGACGACCAGGGTGGCGTCGGAGCCCAGATGGGTGAGCCGGACGGCGCTCACCCCGCCCAGGTTCGCCCCGCGCAGCTCGATGCGCTCACCCGCACGGGCGGCGGGCTGCCCCCCGGGGCAGACCACGGCGTCGACCCTCGGCGTCGTCGGGCGGACGTCGGCGCTCGCCCGGGGACCGCGGCCGTCGCTGCCGCGGCTGAGCACCGGCACCGGCGTGCGCGCCGGACGCCGGGAATCGATGAGGACCGCCCGCACCTCGAAGGCCGTGGTCAGCCGGTACGGGGTCTGGAAGACGCTCCAGAGGGAGTAGATGTCCTTCTCCTCGAAGGCGTGCCAGGTGATGCGGACGCTGTCCACCTGCCGGGCGAGATCGCTGTACGGGGCGCTCTGGGCCAGTTCCGCGCGGGTCAGCAGCGGCCGGGTGTGCAGTGCCTGGAGGGCGCCGCCCAGCAGCCGGTGCGCCACGAGGTCGTTGCCGTCGGGTACGAAGGGGGTGAGGAGGTAGCGCAGGACGAGGGGCAGCGCGGGCTCCGCGTCCTCGCCGGGGAGCAGGTCCGGCGGCGGTGCGTTGCGCAGCTCCGCGGCCATGCCGGTCTGGTAGAGGAACAGGTTGACCTGGGCCTCCTGGGCGGTCGGGTTGACCTGGTCCAGGGGCCGGGCCACGGCAGTGGCGCCCGGCAGGACGCCCTTGACGCCGTCGTCCACCAGGGCCCGCAGGGTTTCGGTGACCGCCTCGATGGCCCGCGCGTCGCTCATCGGCCACCGCCCGAGCGCCGCCGCAGGTAGTCCTCCAGGGGGACGGCCGGCGCGCGCGGCGGCCTGCGGACTGCGGGGGCCGGGTCGGGGGACGCGGGCCGCGGCGGCCCCGATCGGACCTCCAGCCGGCCGATGGTGATGTGGACGGTGGTCTCCCCGGGCACCGGCCCGGCGGCGGACCCGTCCGGTTCCCGCCCCCGGCCGGCCCGCGGCCCGCCGTACGCCTCACCGGACCGGTATCCGTATCCGTAAGCGGGTTCCGGGACTTGTCCCGGCCCGGCCGCGGCGCGGGGTTGCGCGGCCGCAGCCGGGGGGCGGCCGGGCCGGGCCGCCACCGGAGCGCCGGACCCGGCGGTCAGGTCCGGCCCGTCCGGGCGGGGTGCGGCCCCCGCGGCGGCGGGCGAGGGGCCGGGACCGGTGCCGGCCGCCCGCGGCGCGGCCTCCGCCGGGCCGGAAGGCAGCCCGCGCCCGGGGCCGGGGAGCCCGCCCCGTACGGACGCACCGGGCGCGGCGGGGGCGTACGGGGCCGGAACCCGGACGGGAGCCGCCGGGACGGCCGGACCCGTACGGGCCACCCGGGCGCCCTCCGTCGTACCCGCGTCCGCAGACGGCCGGGATCCGGCCGCGGGCTCCTCGGACCCCGCACCGGGCGGCGGCGGATCGAACACCGGCGGCAGGTCGAGGAACGAGGGGGGCCGGGGCCGGACCGCCGAGGGATCGGGGAGCCCCAGGACGCGGTCGACGAAGTCGCTCATGCCCCGACCGCCTCCAGGTAGAAGCGGCGCCGGGCCGCGCTGAGCGCGAGGACCTCCTCCTCGCGCCACCCGTACGCCCGGGCCAGCGCGTGCACCTCGCCCAGCAGACCCCGCGCGCACGCGTCGACGTCGGCCCACAGGTGCGCCGCGACGTCGAACGGGGCGGCCCAGCCGTGCCCGCACAGGGCGCAGGTCAGGTCGAGCCGGATGTCCGCCCCCGGATCCACGGCGGGCAGCGCGGCGGCGACGGCGTCGAGCACCTCGTCGTCCAGCGCGTCCACGGCCTCACCCTCCACCGCCTCCCCGTCGACCGCGAGCACGCACCGGCCGACCAGGCACCGCCGCGCTGCGGCGCGGGTCGGCCCGGCCGCCTCCGCCGCCAGTACGTCCCGGCTCGTCAGCGCCCGGAACCCGACGCGCCGCCCCCCGACGGCGACTTCGCCCGGCACGGCCTCCCCGCGACGGTCCAGGTCCGAGAGCGGCACGGCCACGTCGAGTTCCTCCCCGCAGGCGGGACAGTCGGCCAGGGCCTGTACGTCGCCGCGGACGCACGCGTCCCGCAGTCCCACGAGGAGCGCGTCGCGCGCGCCGAGCGGCAGGTCGCAGGCCTCGGCGAAGGAGTGCCCGCCCGCGGCGGCGGCGAGCGCCACCGCGCGCGCCACGCGCCCCCGGCCGAGCCCTTCCTCCCAGCCGCGCAGGAGCCGTTCCCGAGTGAGTGCGGCCACCTTCACACCGCCGGGTCGTCGAAGGAGACCTCGGCCGCGGGCGGCAGGGCGATGTCCCGCACCCATCCCTCGTTCTCCAGACGGATGTGCTGGACGAGCACCGCGTTCGCGTTCGCGTCGAGGTCCGAGAACGGCTGGTACTCCGACACCCAGCAGTTGAACACGTGGTAGGAGAGCACCTTCTGGCCGGTCTCGTCGTGCACGTCGATGACCAGGTCGCGCCGGAAGTCCTTGAGGGAGGTCTCCCGGCCGCCGGCCGCGTTGGCGTAACTCCAGGTCTTGTTCGCCCACTTCTCGAATTCGAGGGCGTTCACGGTGACCCCGCGTTCGAGGACGATCGGGTCGAACTCCACCCGCCCCGGCAGTTTGGAGCTGTTGGTGGGGGCACCCCCGTCGCGGTGCTTGACCACCTCCACGGTGCGCTTCATCCCGGACACCTTGTGGACCCCGATGAACGGCACGGTGCTGTCGCTGTAACGGACGCGGAAGCGGAAGTTCTTGAGCGGGTCGACCCGCGCGGTGGTTGCCATCGTCTCGCTCCTCAGACCTGCAGCTGCCCGGCGAGCTGCTCGATGTGGATGATCACGAACTCGGCCGGTTTGAGCGGCGCGAAGCCGACGACGATGTTGACGATGCCCCGGTCGATGTCGTTCTGCGGGTTGTTCTCGCGGTCGCACTTGACGAGGTAGGCCTCCCGGGCCGTCGTGCCCTGCAACGCCCCCTGCCGGAAAAGGCCGTTCATGAACGCGCCCACGTTCAGCCGGATCGAGGCCCACAGCGGTTCGTCGTTCGGCTCGAAGACCACCCACTGGGTGCCGCGGTAGAGGCTCTCCTCGACGAACAGCGCGAACCGGCGCACCGGCAGGTACTTCCACTCGTCGGCCAGCCGGTCCGCGCCCCGCAGCGTCCGCGCACCCCACACCAGCGGACCGAGTACGGGGAAGGAGCGCAGGCAGTTCACCCCGAGCTGGTTGAGCCGGCCGTTCTCCAGGTCGGTCATGGCCAGCGCCGGTCCGCTCACTCCGGCGAGGGAGGCGTCGGTGCCGGCCGGGGCCTTCCACACGCCGCGCTGTACGTCGGTGCGGGCCATGACCCCGGCCACCGTGCCGCACGGCGGGACCGTGACGGGGACCCCGCCCGCCGCCGGGTCGGGGATGACCAGCGGGGGGAAGTAGACGACGGCGTTCTTCGCCGCGTCGCCCGTCACCGGGGGAGTGGTCATCCCGTTGACGGCGGCCTCGATGCCCGTCCAGGAGGCCGGCGGATCGACGATCAGCATCGCGCGCCGGTCCGCGCACAGGGCCGCCGCGGGCGCCAGTGCGGACTGCGGGGCGCCGGGCAGGCAGAGCAGGTTGAAGATGTCCGTCTTCAGGAGCTGGTAGAGGCCCGTCTTCGCGGCCTGCCCGCTCGCGCCGCCCTGGTAGTCGGACAGGGCGGGCGCGGAGCCGTCCGCGCCGCCCCCCGCCTTCGTGTGGCGGGCGGGCTTGGCCTCGTCGAAGGGGTCCTGGCTGGGGTCGGCCGGGGTGATCGCCTCGTGTGCGGCGGGGACCACGTCGAGGACCGGGTTCGTCGCCGGAACCGTGAGGAGCGCGGACGAACTCAGGGCCTTGTCGAGGGAGTTGGGGTCATCGGGGTGGGAGCTGATGTTGAGGTGGCGCTCGACCGTGCCGGTGCCCCTGTCGAGGACCGTGAGGTTGTACAGGGTCCGGGGGGCGCCGGCCGCGGGCGTCTCGCTGGTGTCGTGGTCGACCCGCGCGTACAGGGAGTCCCCCCACAGGCCCTCGCCCCGCGCGACGAGCGGGACCGTGCGCGACCCCGCGAGCGTGAGGGTGGAGGCCTTGGCGTTCTTCGTGTCGTCGCCGTCCCCGGTGTGGACCAGCCGGACGATCTCCGCCTCGCTCCCGCCGTTGGCGTAGTACTGGTAGACGGCGTACCCGAGCGGGCTGCGCGGGACGACCCCGCCGAACAGCCGCTGGTAGTCGGCGAAGCTCGTGATGTGCACGGGCCGGTCGGTCGGGCCGCGCACGGCCGCCCCGGCGAAGGCGGTCACGGACGTCGGCACCCCGGTGATGGTGTGCACGGCGCTCTTGACCTCGTGGATGTACACACCCGGGAAGGTGGGGCTGACGGGCACGGCCGGTCCCCCTCTCAGTGTCGGCTGACCGGCAGTCTGCCGACCCTGCGTGACCGGATCGTCACCGCGGCGTCACGGCGCGTGAGGCCGTGCGGGCCGGGGGCGGGACCGACTGCGGGGCCGAGGGCGCGGGTGGGGGAACGCCGCGGTCCCGGACCCCCGAGGGTCCGGGACCGCGGCGGACGCCGGCGCGGCGCGTCAGCGCTTGAACATGTCCTTCATCTTCTCCTTGGCCTGGCGGGCGTCGCCCTTCACCTTCTCGGCGCGGCCCTCGGCCGTGAGGCGCTCGTTGCCCACCGCGCGGCCCGCCGTCTCCTTGAGCTTGCCCTTGGCCTGCTCGGCCTTGGCGCGGCCCTTCTCCTGGCTCGACACAGCTGATCACTCCCTGGGGGACGGGAACACCGTACGACCCGCGTCTGACCGGGATCGCGGCGCGCAAACGTCACCCGGACCGGGTCATCCCGAACCCTTCGGGGACGGGCGGGCGGCGTGGGAGGGGGTCGGGGTGTCGGTCAGGGCGGCCGTGAGCGCGGCGTGGTCGGCGAGCGTCAGGTCCGCGTAGGCCAGCGCGAAGCGGGCGACGGCCCGGTCGAAGACGTCCCCGGTGCCCAGGTATCCGGCGATCGCGATCCGGTCGCCGGTCCGGGCGTGGGCGCGGGCCAGGGTCCGGCCGCACAGTGACGCGTACTCGTGCAGCATCAGCGGGTCCATGCCGGCGACGTCGGCGGCGCCCTTCATGTCGCGCAGCTGGCGCCAGTAGAAGTGCCGGCCGCCGGGGCCGGTGGCCCAGCCGAGGAAGATGTCCGCCGCCGCCTGGATCAGCCGTTGCCCGGCCACCACCCGGTGGCCCGCGTGCCGGTGCGCGGACGCCCCGGCGTGGGGCTCCAGCACGGACGGTCCGGCCTCCTTGATCTGGAGGAACAGGGGGTCACGGGAGTCCCGGCCGGTGAGCAGCACCACGAAGCAGCGGGTTCCGACACTGCCGACGCCCACCACCTTCCGGGCCACGTCCACCACCTCGAACCGGTCCAGCAGCAGGCGCCGTTCCTCCGGGAGGGACTCCCGGTAGTCGGCGAACACGCTCCGCACGGTCGCGGCGTCCAGATCGTCCACCGACTCCAGGAGCGGCGGCTCGTAGCGGATCCGGGGCCGGCCCTCCACGACGTCGGTCAGCTTGTCCAGGGCCTGGAGGCTGGTGCGGCGGCGGGCGCGCTCCAGGCCCGCCGCGACCCGTTCGCGGTGCCGGCGCCGCACCAGGGGCAGCACCTGCGCGGTGTCCACCCGCTCGTACCAGACGGCGAGTTCACCGAGCCCGGCGAGGCGGCGGATGTTGCGCCGGTAGGCGGCGGCGGACGCCTCGGCGGCGCTCGCGGCGGCCGTGTCGTCGTGGCCGTTCGCGCGGGCGGCCACGGCCACGCTCGCCGCCAGCCGTTTGACGTCCCACTCGAAGGGTCCGGGGAGCGTCTCGTCGAAGTCGTTCAGGTCGAAGAGCAGGGCACGCTCGGGCGAGGCGTACAACCCGAAGTTCAGCAGGTGGGCGTCCCCGCACAGTTGCACCCGCAGACCGCTGTCCGCCGTCGTCGCCAGGTCGGCGGCCATCACGGCCGCCGCGCCGCGCAGGAACGGGAAGGGCCCCGCCGCCATCCGGGCGTACCGCAGCGGCAGCAGGTCCGGCAGCCGGCCGGTGCCCTGCTCCGCGAGCACGGCGACCGGGTCCGGCCGTGCGTCGGCGCCGGGGACCCGGTCGTGCGCCGAGCGCGGCAGCCGCTTGCGCTGCGCGCGGCCGTGCCGGGCCCGGTCGTCGGGGGAAGCGGACAGCGCCATCCCCCACTCATATCACCGGGTCCGGCCCTCCGCCGATCGGGCGACCGTGCGGTGCGCCGTACGGACGTACGGGGCCCGGCGGCGCAGGGTCGAGGTCGGTGCCGTGCTCGGTGCGCGGCACGTCGGTCGTGGAGATGGGGAGGCGCGGATGCGCATGTTCAGGAGGATCGCGTGGGCGGGCCCGGCGGCGGCGGCCGCCGTCACTCTCTTCGCCGGGAACGCGCTGGCGACGTCGTCGCCGGCCGAGGGGCTCGTGGTCAGCACGGCCGGCCTCAAGGTCCGGGCCCACGCGAGCACGCACTCCCACGTGGTCGGCGTGCTCGACCCGTGGCAGAAGGTCCGGCTCTCCTGCCAGACCGAGGGCGCGTGGGTGGAGGGCAACGACATCTGGTACCGGCTGCACGGCAAGCCGGGCTGGGTTTCGGCCCGCTACGTGCACAACTACACCCGCGTCCCCTGGTGCTGAGCCCGGGGCCGGCCCGGCTCTGAGCCCGCCGGGGCGGTCACCGGGCCGGGCCGGGCGCCCGGCCCTGCGTCGGACCTGCCGCCCGGCCACCGGCGGCTTCCGGCCAGGACGGCGGCGCGGGCCGCGGGCAGGGGTGGTGCGGGCCGGCCCCGCGGCCGATACTGCGCCGGGCAGGGAGCCTGATCACGGAGGGGGACCGACGATGACGATCCGCACGTTCCGAACCGGCCCGCGGGCGCGCCGCCGCGGGGGCCGGGTGGCCGTGACCGCGGCGCTGCTGGCCGCGCTGGCGGGTGCCCTCGGGCCCGCCCCCGCCCAGGCGGCACCGGTCTGCGACACCACCCGCGCCGAGCCGCCCGTCGAGGTGGCCCGCATCCCCGACTGGGCCGAGTCGATCGCCGTCGACGGACATGGGCGGATGTTCGTCACCGCGTACTACACCGGCCGGGTCTACCGCATCGACGCCCCGGGCAGCGCCCCCGTCGCCCTCACCGGGGACATCGGGGCCAACGGCGGGATCGTGGTCCGGGGAGACGGCCGGCTGCTCGTCGGGACGGGCAACGACCTCGCGCACTCCCTCACCGGCGGCCTCCTGCCGGTCTCGAAGCTGCTGCTGGTGGATCCGGATTCCGGCGCGGTGAGCACGTACGCCTCGGGTCTGGGCGGGATCGACGGGGTCGCCCTCGCACCCGACGGCACCGTGTACACCACCACCCTGGGCGCCCGGACCATCGGCCGCGTCACCCCGGACGGGCGCGTCGACCCCGCCTGGGCGCGGGTGGGACAGCCCAACGGGATCGCCGTGTCCCCGGACGGCTCCGAGGTCTACGTGGTCCAGACGACCGTCGCTCCCGGCCTGTACCGGATCCCGGTGGACGATCCGGCGCACCCGCGGCGGTGGCTCTCGGCCGGGCCCGGGGACGCCCTGGCGCTGCCCGACGGGCTCACCCTCGACGGCCGCGGGCGCCCGCTGATCGCCACCCACGTCGCGGGACAGATCTGGCGGGCCGAGGGCGGGTCCCTGTGCGCGGTGGAGTCGGGCCTGCCCCTGTCCACCCAGATCACCTATGGGCACGGAGCCGGGGGCTTCCCGGCGGGCAGGCTCTACCGGACGGGTGTGGACGGACGGATCCACGAGGTGCCCGCGGGCGCCGACCCGTCCGGCCGCTAGCCGGGGCGGTGGTGCGCTCACGAGGCGCGGCCGTAGCGGACGTTGCCGCTCCAGATCCGTTCGAGCCGTACGCGGGTCCCGGGTCTGGGGGCGTGCCAGATCTTGTCGTCCCCGGCGTAGATGCCGACGTGGCCCATGGTGGAGCCGTCGGGGAAGAACACCAGGTCCCCCGGCACCCGTTGGTCCCGGGGGATGTGATCGGTGTGTTCGTACTGCTGCTCCGCGGTGCGGGGCAGCGCCCGGCCCGCCTGCCGGAAGGAGTAGAGCGTCAGGCCGGAGCAGTCGAAGCGCGCGGGCCCGGTGGCGCCGTGCGCGTACGGGGCGCCCTCCTTGGACGCGGCCACGACCACGGCCCGGGCGCCGTACGAGGGCGCGGCGTCGGCGGGGGAGGCGGGGCCGGCCACGGCGGAGGCGGTCAGGAGCAGGAGGAGCGAGAGGGCGCGGGGAAGGCGGGATCCTGGAATGCGGCGAACGGGCCGGTGCGACTTTCGGCAACTACGCGAGACGGTCCTGGATACGGACATCGGGATACCTCCGCGTTCGGATGCGGGCAACGGTCGGTCGGATACCTGCGACGGTCCTGCTTTCGGTGACATGGGTCCCTGGGTCTGACGGCCGCCCAGTTTTCTCCGAAGGCACACGCGTTTCACTTCTCGGGCCCACTCCGGGTTGTATCGGTTGTGCAAAATATCCGCGAAGGAATGGGAAAATTCCCGCGCATTGGCGTGTTGCCGGTTTCGCCGCGCACGCGCGGGCGCACGGGCGCGGCCGTTCGTGATAACGGGAAACCCGGCGAACGCGCGTGGATCCCCGGCCCTTGCCGGCGCCGCGTGGACGCCACGAACAAACTCCCTGCTCTCGCAGCGGTGTTCGATCAAGGCTCGGCCGGACAACCGGCCCGTTCCTCGACGTGCCCGAACTCCACTACCCCCACAGGGGAGTTCATCTACTATGTGCCGTCCCCCCCCGGAGTCCTCTTCCTCGACGGCGGTCAGCTCCAGCAGGGGCAGGACGCCGGTCGGGGGGCGAACACGCGGTCCGCGTCCGGTTCCCCGGCCACCCGGCCGGCGGGCGGGCGCAGGGTGAAGTCCGCCGCCGGGTCGACCTCGTCGAAGGAGGCGAACAGGTGCGTACGCGGGAACCAGTCGCCGAACGGCTCCGGCGAGGCGCCTATGCCGATGAACTGGCTGCCGGTCGCCACCGCCGCCCGTACGTCCCACGGCCCGTCACCCACGCAGACCACCCGGTCGAAGGCGGCGCCGGCCCGTTCGACGGACCGGTGGACGGCCTCGCGCACCAGGTGCTCGCGGAAGGCGTGCTCGTTCGCGGTCACCACGGGCCCGGTCACCGCCAGGGGAGCCAGCTTGGACTCGGTGACCTCGCGCATCGCGCCCGTCGCGAAGGCCACCGCGTACCCCGGGTCCGCCTCCAGCGCCCGCAGGAACGCGGCGGCCCCGGGGGTCTGCTCGACCCCCTCCCGGGCCGTCGCGGCCGTGAACCGCTCGTGCAGCAGGCCGGAGAACCGCTTGGTCTCCGCCTCGTCGGGAAGCCGGCCCGTGTTGCTGCGGAACACCTCCCGGAAGATCCACGAGTCCGTGTGGTGGGTGTACCCGCCCCAGTCGGAGTCGATCTCGGTGAGCCCGCTGTCACGGAGCGCCGCGACGAACGCGGCCACGTGGGCGGGGACGCTGCGCAGCAGCGTGCCGTCGATGTCGAAGACGATCAGGGTGGTCATGGCCTGCTCCCTCGTTCGAACACAGTGCAGATCCGAAAGGGTAGGGGAAGGGGCTGGACATGCCGTCGAGGGTGACTGGGCACACCGCCGGGGGCGGGGCGGGGTGGTGCGTATGGCCTGAAATACACTGGTCCGGTGACTGACACCCCCCTGCCCTCCTGCCCCGAGTGCTCCGGCGCCTACGCCTACGAGATGGGCGCGCTCCTCGTCTGCCCCGAATGCGGCCACGAGTGGCCGGCCGTCTCCGACGAGGGCGCCGCGGCCCCCGCCGAGCGGGTGGTCAAGGACGCGGTCGGCAACGTGCTGGCCGACGGCGACACGGTGACGGTCGTCAAGGGACTCAAGGTCAAGGGCAGCACGAGCGGGATCAAGGCGGGCACCAAGGTGCGCAACATCCGCCTCGTCGACGGTGTCGACGGCCACGACATCGACTGCAAGATCGAGGGGTTCGGCCCGATGCAGCTCAAGTCCAGCGTGGTCCGCAAGGTCTGACCGCCGCCCCGCCCGGTCCGCCCGCCCCGTCCGGCACGTGTGAAGCCCCCGGCGCCGGGAACACGAGGGCCGAGACGGGCGAACGGCGGCGCGGGCCGTCGCCGTTCGCCGCCGACCGGAGGAGCGGGGTTCACGTGAGCGAACATGTGTGGAGCTACAAGTCGACCGCGGGCCGCCCGGCGGGCGCCGACCTGATCGGCTACCGGGTGGAGGCGACCGACGGGAGCGTGGGCAAGGTCGCCCGGCATTCCGACGAAGCCGGTGACGCCTACCTGGTCGTGGACACCGGCACCTGGATCTTCGGCAAGGAGGTCCTGCTGCCGGCGGGCACCGTCGTGAGCGTCGACCCCGCCGAGCGCAAGGTCTTCGTCGACCGGACCCGGGGCCAGATCAAGAAGGCCCCCGCCTTCCACCGCGACATCCACCTCGCCGACCCCGCCTACCGCGAACGGCTCGGCACCTACTACGGCAACGGCGTCCACGGCACCGGCGGCCCCTTCGGCGGCCGGGTGCTCTGACCGGGCAGCCTCGGCGGACGGCCCGGCCGGAGGTCAGTCGAGTGCCGGATGGACCTCCGGGTGGGCGTCCCACCAGGCCTGGTGGAAGGCGTTGTTGCCGACGTCGGCCACGTAGGAACGGGCCGCCGCGTGGTAGAGGAGTTCCGCCTGCCGGGCCGAGAGCGCGGCCCGGTTCCAGGCGAGGCGGATCCGGCCGGTGACGGGGTCCCCGGCGAGCGGGCGCAGCACCGTCCCCGCGGCCGCCGGAGCCGTCGGCTGGCTCAGGGACACGGCCCGGCCCGCGGCGATCAGGTCGTAGTGCAGCTTCCGGTCGGTGATCCGGTAGCGCAGCAGCGGGCTGAACCCGGCCTTGGCGCAGGCGGCCACCAGGGCCTCCGGGCCCCCGTCGTCGTCCTCCACCAGCGTCATCCACGGCTCGTCGGCCAGGTCCGTCAGGTCGATGTGCTCCAGGCCCGCCAGGGGGTGCTGCGCCGACAGCCGGATGCAGAACGGCTCCTTCGCGATCAGGGTGCGGGCCAGGGCCCCCTCGGGGAGCGGCACCTCGTGCTCGTTGACCTCCCCGTACACGATCGCGTCGTAGCGCCCGGCGCCCAGCATCCGGGTCAGGGCCGTCACCGAGTCCTCCAGGTCCACGGTGATCTCCCGCCCGGACATGGCCAGGTCCGTCTGGGCGAGGAGCCCGTCGAGCAGGACCAGCAGGATGCAGCCCAGCCGCAGGGGCGCGCCGGGGGCCAGCGCGCGCGCCTCCGCGCCCAGCGCGTCCATCTCGCTGAGCACCCGGCGCGCCTTGGTCAGCACGAACTGGCCGAGGGCGGTGGGCTCCACGCCGTTCCTGCCGCGTACGAACAGCTCCCCGCCGGTGACCGCCTCGATGCGGCGCAGCTGCGCCGAGAGCGCGGGCTGGGACACCCCGAGCCGACGCGCCGCGGCGCCCAGGCTGCCCGCCTCCGCGATCCGGCAAACGGCTTGCAGATGCCTCAACTCCAGCTGCATTACGGCAGGTTACGCAGGGCCACGGCGCCGCACCATAACCCGGACCTTATGCCGTCCGGGATGTCCCAATCTCGTCATGTCCACATCCATACTCGGCGGCGAACGAGAGCTCACCCCCCACGAACGGAGTGGACGTTGCACCCCACCAGATGGACGGCGAGCGTGGCGGCGATGGCGCTGACCGCGAGCCTCGCCGGAGCCCTCACCGGGACGGCCTCGGCCGCCCAGCGGGACCGGACCGGACCGGCCGACCGGGAAACCCCCGCCGCGCGCGCCGTCGCCGCGGCCGACCGGGCCGTCGCCAGCGGCCTGGACACCCTGGTCAACTCCTCCCAGGAACGCTACGAACGGCGCCTGGTCACGCCCTGGCTGAAGGACCTCTACTCGGTCGCCTACGAGCGCAGCTACCGCGGACTGCCGGTCGTCGGCGGCGACGCCGTCGTCCTCGCCGACGGTGCGGGCGCGATCCGCGCCCTGCAGTCCGCCTCCTCCGTCCGCATCGACGTCGCGACCGGCCCCACGGTCACGGCGAAGGACGCCGAGTCCACGTCCCGCGGCCGGCTCGCCACGGTCGACAGGACCGACAGCAGCCGCCTCGTGGTCCGCCTCAAGGACGACAAGCCGGTCCTGGCCTGGGAGACCGTCCTGACCGGCCGCACCCGGACCGCCCCCAGCCGGCTCCACGTCTTCGTGGACGCCCGCACCGGATCCGTCGTCGACTCCTACGACGACGTCGTCGCCGGAACCGGCAACAGCAAGTGGAACGGCCCCGGCCCGGTCACCATCGACACCACCGCCTCGGGCGGCACGTACACCCTGCGCGACCCCAACCGCACCGGGCTCAGCTGCGCGGACTACAGCTCCGGCAGCGTCTTCTCCAAGTCCTCCGACGCCTGGGGCACCGGCAACCCCACCAGCAAGGAAACCGGCTGCGTGGACCTGATGTTCGCCGCACAGAAGCAGTGGGACATGCTCGGCCAGTGGCTGGGCCGCAACGGCGTCAGCGGCAACGGCCGCAGCTTCCCCGGCAAGGTGGGCCTCGGCGACCTCAACGCCTACTGGGACGGCAGTTCGGTCACCATCGGCCACAACAGCGCCAACGAGTGGATCGCCGGCGTGGACGTGGTGGCCCACGAGTACGGGCACGCCATCGACAGCAACACTCCCGGTGGCACCAGCGGCCAGGAGGCCGGACTCGGCGAGGGCACCGGCGACATCTTCGGCGCGCTGACCGAGGCGTACGCCAACGAACCGTCCCCGTACGACACCCCCGACTACACCGTCGGCGAGGTCATCAACCTCCAGGGCCGGGGACCGATCCGCAACATGTACGACCCGCCGGCCGTCAACAACGACCCGGCCTGCTACAGCTCCGCGATACCGGGGACCGAGGTGCACGCCGCCGCCGGCCCGCTCAACCACTGGTTCTACCTGCTGGCCGAGGGCACCAACCCCGGCGGCGGCAAGCCGGGCAGCAGCACCTGCAACCAGAGCACCCTCACCGGCGTCGGCATCCAGAACGCCGGCAAGATCTTCTACGGCGGCATGCTGCTCAAGACCAGCAGCATGTCCTACAAGAAGTACCGGACGGCCACGCTCAGTTCGGCCAAGTCCCTCGACACCACCTGCGACCTGTTCACCAGGACCAAGGCGGCCTGGGACGCCATCAGCGTCCCCGCCCAGGCCGGTGACCCCACCTGCACCCCGAGCGGCCAGAACGGCGACTTCACCCTGACCCTGGACCCGGCCTCCGGCACCGTCCAGCAGGGCGCCTCCGTCACCACCCGGGTCAACACCGCCACCACCACCGGCGGCGCCCAGCAGGTCACCCTCGGCGCGAGCGGCCTCCCGGCCGGGGTGAGCGCCTCCTTCAACCCGGCGACCGTGCAGTCGGGCCAGTCCTCCGTGCTGACCCTGACCGCCACCGCCAACGCCGCACCCGGCTCCTCCACCGTCGTCGTCAAGGGCCAGGGCGCCGGCACCACCGCCCACACCGTCGACTACGTACTCAACGTCGGCGGCACCACCCCCGGCACCGACCCGCCGAACATCGACGTCGCCGCCGTGCAGGCGCACCTGACGCAGTTCAACACCATCGCCTCCCAGAACGGCGGCAACCGGCGTGCCGGCAGCGGCGGCCACGCCCAGTCCCTGGCCTACATCAAGGGCAAGCTGACGGCCGCCGGCTACACCGTCACCGAGCAGAGCTGCACCTCGTGCACCTACCCCTCCAACAACCTCGTCGCCGACTGGCCCGGCGGCCCCGACGACCAGACCGTCATGTTCGGCGCCCACCTCGACAGCGTCTCCGCCGGCCCCGGCATCAACGACAACGGCTCGGGCTCGGCGACCCTGCTGGAGAACGCCCTCGTCCTCGCCCAGAAGAACCCGGCGATGACCAAGCACGTCCGCTTCGCCTGGTGGACGGACGAGGAACAGGGCCTCAACGGCTCCAAGTTCTACGTCAACCAGCTCGGGAGCGCCCAACGCGCCGCCATCAAGGGCTACTACAACTTCGACATGGTCGGCTCGCCCAACGGCGGCTACTTCATCAACAACGTCAACTCCACCGCCGCCGCCCCGCTGAAGGCCTACTGGAGCTCCCTCGGCCTCGCCCCCGAGGAGAACACCGAGGGCCAGGGCCGCAGCGACGACTACTCCTTCCAGCAGGCCGGCATCCCCACCTCCGGCTACGCGGCCGGCGCCAGCGCCCGCAAGACCGCCGCGCAGGCCACCAAGTGGGGCGGCACCGCGAACGCCGCCTACGACTCCTGCTACCACAGCGCCTGCGACACCACCAACAACATCAGCGCCACCGTCCTCGACCGCAGCGCCGACGGCGTCGCCTACACCGTGTGGAAGCAGGCCGTCGGCGGCCAGAGCCCCGCACAGGACTTCTCCCTCGCCACCAGCCCGGCCGCCGGCAGCGCGGCCCCCGGCGGCTCCGCCACCACCACCGTGGGCACCACCACCGTCAGCGGCGCGGCCCAGACCGTCGCCCTGACCGTCTCCGGCGCCCCGGCCGGGGTGAGCGCCACCCTCAGCCCGTCCTCGGTGCAGTCCGGCAACTCCTCCACCCTGACCGTGCAGGTCGCCGCGAACACCGTCCCCGGCACCTACACCCTCACCGTCACCGGAACCGGCACCACCACCCACACCACCACCTACACCCTGACCGTCAGCGGCGGGGGCGGCACCTGCACCCCGGCCCAGGTCGTGGCCAACGGCGGGTTCGAGAACGGCAGCAGCCCCTGGAACGCCACCACGGGCGTCATCACCAACCAGGCCGGAGAGGTCGCGCACTCCGGCAGCCACATGGCGTGGCTGAACGGCTGGGGCTCCTCCCACAGCGACAGCGCCGCCCAGTCCCTGACGATCCCGGCCGGCTGCTCCTCGTACCGGCTCTCCTTCTTCCTGCACATCGACACCGACGAGACCGAGAACGTGGTCTACGACCGCTTCACCGTGTCGGTCGGCGGCCAGACCCTGGAGACCCTCTCCAACGTCGACGCCAACACCGGCTACGCGGAGAAGTCGTACGACCTCTCCCGGTTCGCCGGGCAGACCGTCACCCTCCAGTTCCTCGGGACGGAGGACCAGTCGCTCCAGACCTCCTACGTCGTGGACGACGTCACCCTCCGGGTGAGCTGAGCCCCGCCCGCACCCGACGGGCCCGCCCGGCCGCCCCCGCACGGGGGAGACCGGGCGGGCCCCGTCCGGGGCTGCCGTCCCGGCCCCGCGGTGGGACCCTGAAACGGGGACCGGGACCGGGCAAGGCGGGGCGGGCGGAGTCGCGATGGGTACGCAGACACACGACGGCGGGGGCGCCACCGGCGCCGCACCGCGCACGGCAGCCCGCCGCACGGGGCGCCCGGCCCGGGCCCTCGAACGGCTGCGGACCGGCACCGACCCGACGGCCGCCGCCGCGCGCCGGGCCGTCCGCGTCACCCTGGCCGCCTGCACCGGCTTCTACGTGTTCCTCTACGTCCTGGACGGCCCGGTCAGCGCCACCTACGCCCTGTTCTCCGCGGTCTCCCTCGCCGCCCTCTCCCGGATCCCGGGCACCGGCCGCCAGCGGGCCGCCGTGATGCTGAAGCTCCTGCCCGTCGCCTGTGTGCTGGTGACGGTGGGCACCTACCTCGCCGTCCGCACCTGGACCGCCGTCGCGGGCACCCTGGTCATCGGCTTCTGCCTGGCCTTCGTCGCGGCCGCCGGCCCCCGCCCTGCCGGGGCGTCCCCCGGACTGCAGCTGCTGTACATCCTGCCCTGCTTCCCCCCGTACGCCCCGGACACCCTCGGTGACCGGCTGACCGGCACCGTCGTGGGCCTGGCGCTGACCGTCCTCGCCGAGGCGTTCGTCCTCCCCGACGCCCGCCCACCCTCCTACGCGGAACGGGTCGCCGCCGCCGCCCGCAGTGCCGCCCGGTGCGCCGCCGCCCTGCGCGAGCCGCCCTACGGCCTGCCCGCCGACGTCACCCGCCAGGCCGTGGCCGCCGGCGAAGCCGTACGGCCGTCCCGGGTCCCGGAAGCCGAGCGCCCCGCCGGGCCCAGCCTGCGCGAGCGCGCGCTGGCACACACCGGCCTGGCCGCACGCACCCTCCTGGCCCGGCTGCGCGCCCTGCCGGCCCCCGGCCCCGGCATCCCGCCCGATCCCGCGGGACTGGCACTGCTGGGCTCGGTCGCGGCGGCCGACCGGGAGACGGCCGTCGTCCTCGCGGGGGATCCCGCGACCGCGACCGCCACCGCGGAGGCCGGGACGGCCGCCCGCGCCCTGCACACGGCCCGGGAACGCGCCGCCCTCCTCCAGCCCGCCACCCCCGTCGACCGCAGGCGCCACGCGGCACTGGTGGAGATCGCGGACGCCGCCCTGGTCCTGGGCCAGGTGGCCGATCTCTCCGTCCGCGGGCGCGCGGCCGCACCCGACACCGCCGAGGGCCGCTTCTGGTACGCCCGCGTGCACCCGCTGCGGCTCTGGTGGATCCGCCTCGCGGGACACGCCGAACCCCGGTCCGTCCACTTCCAGAACGCCGTACGCATCAGCCTCGCGCTCGCCGTCGCCCGCACCGTGGCCGGACTGGACACCCTTCCCCACGGCTTCTGGGCGATGCTCGCCGTGCTGTCGCTGACCCGCACCACAGCCGTCCAGACCCGGGCCACCGTGCGCCAGGCCCTCACCGGGACCTTCGTGGGCGCCCTCGCCGCCGGAGTCGTCCTCGCCCTCGCGGCCGGCGCCGCCCTGCCGTGCGCGGTCCTGCTGCCGCCGCTGATGCTGATCGCGTTCTGCGTCGGCCCGGTGCGGGGCGTGGGCTGGATGCAGGCGATGTTCACCCTGGTCGTCTCCCTCGTCTTCGCCCAGCTGTCCGTCGCCACCTGGCAGCTCGCCGAGGTCCGCTTCCTCGACGTGCTCATCGGCAGCGTCATTGGCATGCTGTGCGGACTGCTCGCCTGGCCGAAGGGCGCCCACGACGAACTCGGCCGCTCCGTCGCCCGGCTGCTCAGGGGCGCCGCCGCGCAGGTCGCCGCCACCACGCGCGCCGTCACGGCAGGAACGGGAACACCACCGGCCGCCTGCGACGACGCCGAGGTCCGGCACGCGCTGCTCCTCGCCGAGACGGCGTACGCCCAGTTCCAGGGCGAGGCCCAGCATCCGGCCGGCCCCGGCCCCGACTGGCACAGCGCCCTCATGGCCGGCCACCACGTGCTCTGGGGAGCCCGCCGGGTCCTGGACACCGCCGCGGAGCCGGAACCGGCCCCGGACCGCTCCGCCGGCAGCCGCGTCAGGTCGTACGGGGCCTGGGTGGCGGACGGCTTCGTGATGGCCGCCGCCCGCTTCGACGTACCGAAGGGCCGCCGCCGGAGCGGGCCCGGCGAGACGCGGGCTGACACCGCGGAGGACGCCCAGCCCGGCGGTCCGGACCCCTCGGACGCCACCCGCGACGCACCCCCGCTGTTCTACACCGCCACGGCCTGGCTCGACTCCCTCACCGCCGACCTCGCCCGGATGGCCGCCGCCCACGCCGTCGAGGACCGGCCCCGGCGACAGCCCTGACCGCACGGCCGCTTCGTCGGGATCGCGACGATCCCGCAGCTGCCCCGCCCTTCCGGCGTCAGGCCGGGAGGAGGCGCAGGGTGAGGCCCAGGCGGGCGGGGCGGCCGGGCGCGGCCTCCAGCGGGGTGCTGACGCGGCCCGTCTCCACGCACAGGAAGTGGAGGTGGTCCTCGTCCGTCAGGTCGGCCATGCCCGCGGCCAGTTCGGGGCCGGGGTTCCACACGATGACGTCGCTCGCCCCGTGGTGCGCGATCTCGACGGCCCGGCCGAGGGCCCGGTCCGTGACGACGGAGACCTCGTCCGGCTCGGGGTAGACCCGTTCGATGTGGTCCGCCGGGGTCACCGCGCCGCCGGCGTCGGACCCGTCCGTCGCCAGGAGGTTGTCGTGGTAGTGCTTGCCGAGTCCCGAGACCTCGGCCTCGCCCAGGGCGCCGATCTGCAGGTAGGTGTGGAGGGCGGCCGTGCTCCGGTGCTCGCCGCTCGCCTCGACCTCGATGCCGCAGGTCTCGCCGAGCGTGATCCGGGTGGTCAGCGTGAACTCGTGCGGCCACAGGGCGCGCGTGACGTCCGAGGACTCCAGCCGGAACACCAGCACGACCCCGTCCTCGGTCGTGTCGTGCGACACGAGGTCCCAGTCGAGGGTGCGGGCGAAACCGTGCGAGGGCTTGGCGACGGTGCCGAACCACGGCCAGCACAGCGGGACACCGCCCCGGACCGGGGTCCCCGCCACCCAGGTGTTTCGCTCGCCCAGCCACAGTCCCGGTGCGGATCCCGCGGGCTGCCAGGAGAGCAGCTGGGCCCCCTGGACGCTGACCGCGCCGCGGACGCGCGGGTGGTCGACGACCAGGAGCGGGATCTCGCCGATCCGGCGGCGGGTGACCGACGGGGCGAGCTGTTCGAGGACGGGCAGGGCGAGCAGGTTGTCGTTCATGCGCAGACTCTTCAGAATCCGCACAAGAGAGTCAAGTCGGGCCCCGCGGGACCCGCCGGCCCGCGCACGGGTGCGGCACGGCGGGTCCTGAAGTCCGCCGTGCCGCCTGCGTGCCGTGCCGTGCTGCTGTGCGAGGTGATGCCGTGCGATGCCGTGCGGTGTGCGCACCGAGCGCCGTGCCATGCTCTGTTGGGCCCCCGTCGGGCCCGGCCGGTGCGGTGCGCGTGCCGGTCTCAGCCGATCTGGTCGTAGTTCCAGTACTGGTCGAACAGCGGGGCCCACACCTCGGGCCACGGGGTCGTGGTGCTGCCGCAGGCACCCAGCACGGCCTGCGAACGGCGGCCGGTGTCACGGATGCACTGACCGGTGCTCGCCTCGACGATCTCCCAGCGGTTCGGGTACTCCGGAGTGCCCCGGTAGTTCCAGGTGAAGGTCGAGCAGCCCCAGCCGTTGGTCAGCACGATCGGGGCTCCGGGCGCGGGAGTGCCGCCCTGCGGGCCCAGACAGTAGGTGCCGAAGGCGCCGATGGTGAAGTTCCCGTTGCCCAGGCTCTGGAAGTGGAAGCGCTGGTGCAGCCCGGTCTTGCAGTCGAAGGTCTGGACGACCTGCCCCACCTGCGGAGCCCCGCCGCCGCGGAGGTCGAGGCACTTCCAGCTGACCGCGGCGCGCAGTTCGTAGACGGCCGCGTTGCGGAAGCTCGTCGTGTAGCGGATGCCGGGGTTCTCGGCGGCGTGCGCCGAAGTCGGTACGAGCAGGGCGAAGAGTCCCATCAGCGCAGCCACCACACCGTGCCTGCCGAGCCGACCCAACTTTCGAGCCACGCGGTTCCTCCTGTCTCACGACTGCCTTGACGCGAAGAACCTAGCGAGATCCACTGAATACCCGGTACCCACCCTTTCAGGGGGGTGTGTTCACTGCGGAGGCTGTGGTGAGTGGGGGCTCGGGGCTGCAGCGCGCCCAGCAGTTCATGATCTTGGCCACCGGGCTCTACCGGGCCAGCCACCTGACCGTGGGCGTGGTGTCCGTCGCCCGGCACACCCCCGGCGCGCCCGCCGCCTGGGGGATCTTGGCCACGGCCGTCGCGGTGAGCCTCACGCTCTACGGCACGGCCCGCGCGGGCGGTTGGTTCGGCCGCCGCTGGGTGTGGTGCGACGTCCTGGTGACGGGGTGCGCCCTGCCCTGGGCCGCCTGGTGGGCCCTCGGCGGTCCGGCGGTGTACCAGAACGGCTGGCTGATGCTGCTGGGCGGGTCCGCGAGCTCGGCCGCCGCCGTGGGCCTCGGGATCCGGGGCGCCGCCGCGTCGGCCGTGCTGCTGCTCGCCACCTCCCTCGCGGTCCACGTGGTGGTG
Source organism: Streptomyces lavendulae subsp. lavendulae (assembly GCF_002803845.1). Lineage (GTDB taxonomy): Bacteria > Actinomycetota > Actinomycetes > Streptomycetales > Streptomycetaceae > Streptomyces > Streptomyces lavendulae. The sequence continues at coordinate 7,806,084 of NZ_CP024985.1, forward strand.
GCCGGCTCGCGCTCGGCCGAACTGGTGGGCCACCTCAACGCGGTGCTCTCCTCCACGGTGATGGCGTGGGTGTTCTGGTGGTACCTGCGGCGCCAGGGCGCCCTGCTGGACGCCGCCCAGAGCCAGGCGGTGACCGCCGAGGCCGCCCGGGCCCGCCAGGCCGAGCGGATGGCCCACCACGCGGCCCTGCACGACACGGTCCTGGCCACCCTGACCACCATCGCCGCCGGCCGCGTCGACGCCAACGCGGCGCCGGTGCGCGAGCGGTGCGCGCGGGAGGCGGCGTACCTGCGGCGGCTCGTCCAGCAGGAGGACGGCGCGCCGCAGCGCCCCGGCGTCCCGGCCCCCGGGGCGGCGGCCACGGCCGTCGGCGCCGCGCTGGAGGCGGCCGTACGCTCCGCGGAGTGCCTGGGGCTGAGGGTCGCCGCCCAGTACCACGCGCTGCCCGTCGTGCCCCGCGAGGTGGCCGGCGCCCTGGAGGCGGCCGTCTGCGAGGCGCTGAACAACGTACGGACCCACGCCGGGACGGGGGAGGCCTTCCTCACCGCCGCGGGCGGCGGGGACGGGGCCCTCACGGTCACGGTGGTGGACCGGGGCGCCGGGTTCGACCCGGCCGCGGCCGACGGGAGCGGCGGGACGGGGCTGCGCCGCTCGGTGCACGCCCGGATGGCGGCGATCGGCGGGGCCGCCGGGGTGGAGAGCGCTCCCGGCGAGGGCACCCGGGTCGAGCTGCGCTGGCCGGCATGATCACGGTCGCGGTCGTGGACGACGACCGGATGCTGCTGGACGGACTGCGGTCCTGGCTGGCCGGAGTGGCCCGGCTGCGGCTGCTGGCCGCGGTGACGACCGTGGACGCGCTGCTCGACGGGCCGGGTCACGGCGCCGACGTGGTCCTCCTCGACCTGGTGCTGCGGGACGCCTCCGCACCCGAGGACAACGTCCGCAGGCTGCGCGCGGCGGGCAGCCGGGTCCTGGTGATCAGCACGGTGGCCGACCGGGCCCGGATCGTGGCGGCCGTGGCGGCGGGCGCGGACGGCTACCTGACCAAGGACCACGACCTGGACAGTCTGGTCGCGGCCGTCGAGACGGTGGCCGAGGGCGGCACGGCGCACTCGCCGGAGCTGGCCTTCGCCTGGGCCCACGACGCCTGCCCGGACCGGCCGCGGCTGGCGCCCCGGGAGCGGCAGGTGCTCCTGGACTACGCCTCCGGGCTGACGCTGAAGGCGACCGCCCGGCGGGCCCGGATCAGCCCGAACACCGCGAAGTACTACCTGGACCAGGTCAAGGAGAAGTACCGGCGCGCGGGCCGGCCGGCGTACACCAAGACGGACCTGGCACGCCGGGTGCGCGAGGACGGCCTCGACGGGTGAGGGCCTGCGGCGCCCGGCGCACCGGGCCGCCGCTCACTTGGCCTTGAGCTTGGCCCAGACGGTCTCCAGGGCCCGGATGTCCTCGTCGTCGAGCCGCTCGTCGAAGACCTCGCGCAGCGCCTCGCGGCGGGTGGCGTCGGCCTCCGTGAAGGCCGTGCGCCCGGCGGGGGTGAGGGCGACGCAGACGGAACGGGCGTCGGTGGGGGAGGGGAGGCGCTCCACCAGGCCCCGCGCCTGGAGCTGGTCGACCACCCGGGAGACCTGGCTGCGGCTGAGGAGCGTCTTGGCGCCCAGGTCGGAGGCGGCGACCGGTTCGCGCTGCCCGCTCAGCCAGAGCATCACCTCGAACCAGGAGAGCGGCAGCTCGTGGGCCCGGGTCAGGGCCTGGTCGATGCGGGCCGAGAGCGTGGTGCCCGCCCAGATCAGACCGTAGAAGGCATGATCGCGAAGGGTCAGTTCACCCAGGGTGAGGTCGTTGCGAGCCATGACACCGAGCCTACCTGTTTGCGTGTGCGCGCACATATGTCTATGGTGTGTGTGCACGCACATAAACCTGTGCGCACCGGCCCGTCACTCGGCGCCGTCCCCGTCCCACCCCCCGGAGTACCCGATGACCACGCCGCACACCCCCCGTACCGTCCTCGTCACCGGCACCTCCTCCGGCATCGGCCTGGCCGCCGCGGTGGCCGCCGCCGAGGCCGGATGGCAGGTCGTCGCCACCATGCGCGACACCGCCAAGGCCGGACCGCTGCGCGCCGCGGCCGCCAAGGCGGGGGTCGAGGGCCTCGTCGACGTGATGCGCCTGGACGTGGTCGACGCCGCGTCCATCGACGCCTGCCTGGAGGAGGTGCTCGCGCGCCACGGCCGTCTCGACGCGGTCGTCAACAACGCGGGCGCCGGCCAGGTCGGCACCATCGAGCAGGGCACGGTCGAGGACGTCCGCGCCGCGATGGAGGTCAACTTCTTCGGCGTCGTCCAGGTCACCCGCGCCGCCATGCCGCACCTGCGCGCATCCCGGGGCCGCGTGATCACGGTCAGCAGCGTCGGCGGCATCGTCGGCCAGCCCTTCAACGAGGCCTACTGCGCCGCCAAGTTCGCCGTCGAGGGCTTCATGGAGTCCCTCGCCCCGGTCGCCGCCACCGTCGGCGTCGACGTCACCGTCGTCGAGCCGGGCGCGGTGGCCAGCGAGTTCGTGGCCAGCATCGGCGTGGACGTACCGGCGATGGTGGCGGCGGCCGGCCCGTACGGCGACGCCCTCCAGGCCTACGTCGCGCGCACCATGCAGTCCTTCGAGGCGGCGCAGACCCCGGCCGAGGCCGCCCGCCCGATCGTGGACGCCCTGACCGCCGACCGGCCCCCGTTCCGGGTGCAGACCTCGGACTGGGCCCGTGCGTTCGTGGCCCCGAAGCTCGCCGACCAGGACGGGTCCGCCGTCCAGGCGCTGACCGGCGGCTGGGTCCGCTGACGCCGTCGCGGAGGCCGGCGCCGGACCCGGCGCCGGCCTCCGTGGTCGCGACCGGGCCCCGTCTCAGGCGGCCGTCCAGCCGCCGTCCATGGGGAAGGACGCGCCGGTGACGTGCGCGGTGTGCGGGCCGCAGAGCCACACGGCGACCGACGCCACCTCCTCCGGTTCGATCAGCCGCTTGATCGCGGACCCGCGCAGCAGCACCTCCCCGACGACCCGCTCCGGCGGGATGCCGTGCGCCTCGGCCTGCGCGGCGATCTGCCGCTCCACCAGCGGCGTGCGCACGTACCCCGGGTTCACGCAGTTGCTGGTCACGCCGTGTGCGGCCCCTTCCAGGGCGGTGACCTTGCTGAGGCCCTCCAGGGCGTGCTTGGCGGTCACGTAACCGGACTTGAAGGGGCTGGCCCGCAGCCCGTGGACGCTGGAGATGTTGACCACCCGCCCCCAGCCGCGCCCGTACATGTGCGGCAGGCTCCGGCGCAGCAGCAGGAACGGGGCGGTGACCATCACCCGCTGGAGCGTCTCGAACCGCTCCGGAGGGAACTCCTCGATGGGCGACACGTGCTGGAGCCCCGCGTTGTTGACGAGGACGTCGACCTCGGCCGGCAGCCCCTCGACGGCGGCGGGGTCGGCCAGATCGGCCGCGTGGGCCCGCCCCCCGACCTGCTCCGCCACGGCCGCGGCGGCCCGCGCGTCGACGTCCACGACGTGGACCAGGGCCCCGGCGGCGGCCAGCGCCACCGCACAGGCCCGCCCGATGCCCCCGCCCCCGCCGGTGACCATCGCCACGCGCCCCGTGAGGTCGACTCCCGTGCCCCCGCCCGCCGTTCCACCGAGTGCGGTGGTGAATCCGCTTGTCATGCACCGCACGCTAGAGCCCCTGGCGCCCCTTTCCGATGTGCCCCGCCCCCATACTCCCGCCCCCCGCTGTGGCGCCCACTGCCACCACCCGCGGGGCGGCGGCCCGTACTCAGGGCGTGCCCGCCAGGGTGCGGTAGCGGCCGGGGGTGGTCCCGAACTCGCGGTTGAAGGCGTGCGAGAGGGCGTACGGGGTGGCGTAGCCGACCCGGCGCGCGACGGTGGCCAGGGGGTCGTCGGAGTCCCTGAGCAGGGTCGCGGCGAGGTTCAGCCGCCACCAGGTGAGGTAGGCCATCGGCGGCCGGCCGACCAGGGAGGTGAACCGCCTGGCCAGGGTGGGGCGCGACACCCCCGCCTCGGCGGCCAGCCGCTCGGTGGTCCACGCGGCGGCCGGGTCCGAGTGCAGCGCCCGCAGCGCGGCGGAGGCGACCGGGTCGCCCAGGACCGCCGGCCAGGTCCCCGGTGTGCCCTCGGCGACCACCCAGGAACGGATCATGTAGACGAGGAGCAGATCGAGCAGGCTGGGCACCGCGATGCACGCGCCGGGCCGCCGCTCGTCCATCTCCCGCCCCAGAAGGTCGATGGCGGACCGCAGTTCGGGGTGGGCGCCGACCCGGTTCGGCAGGTGGACGACCTGGGGGAGTTCGGCCATCAGCGGATGCGTCCGGCTCCGGTCGAGCCGGTGCTTGCCGCACAGCATCTCCACCGGCCCCGGCCCCGGCCCCGGCCCCTTCCCGGCTCCGGATCCCAGGTCCATCTCCCGCTCGCGCCTGCGCGCCACGGCCTCCTCGAACGGCACCGCCCGCGCCACGGCCTCCGCGTCGGCCGGCCCGTCGGCGATCACGTGCCCCGCGCCGTGCGGCAGCAGCACCGCGTCACCCGCGGCGAGGGCGACCGGAGCGCCGCCGTCGGGCAGCAGCCAGCAGCCGCCCTGGAGCACCACGTGGAACCCGGCCCCCTCGTACGGTGCGAAGCGCGCGCACCACCTGCCGCTGATCCGCACCCGGTCGGAGGTGGGCCGCCCGATGCGCACGGCCGAGATAGCGTCGCTCACCACGTCCATCCGTCCAGACTACCCACCGCCGTCAAGACGTGAGACGCATGCGTATCCGCATGAGCCGAGGGGGCATTGAGCCACTCAACTCGCCCTCCATAGAGTCGGGTCCATGGAGAACGAGAACAAGCAGAGCATGGTGTTCGGCGACGTCGAGGTCATCCGGGTCGTCGAGTGGCAGGGGCCCTTCGTGTCCCCGAGCGCCCTCGTGCCCACGTCCGAGGAGCGGACGTGGAAGGAGAACGAGGACTGGCTGGCGCCCGACCACTGGCACCCGGAAGAGGACCTCGCCGTGGTGGTCCTGCAGAGCTGGGTCCTGCGCAGCGGCGGCCGCACGGTGCTGATCGACACCGGGGTGGGCAACGGCCGCGAGCGGCCCGGCTCGCCGCGCTTCCACCACTGGCAGGGCGACTTCCTCGGCGCCCTCGACCGTGCCGGGGTCCGCCCCGAGGAGGTCGACGTCGTCGTCAACACCCACATCCACGGTGACCACGTCGGCTGGAACACCCGGGACGGGGCGGGGGAGTGGGTGCCCACCTTCCCCAACGCCCGGTACCTGCTGCCGGCCGCCGACGACTTCCACTTCGGCCCGCGGGGCGGCTACGGCAAGGGCGTCCGCGAGGACGACCGGCTGATCTACGAGGACAGCGTCGCGCCCGTCCACCGGTCCGGCCAGGCCGTCCTCTGGGAGGGCTCCCACCGCCTCGACGAGCACCTCACCCTCGAAGCCGCCCCCGGCCACACCCCCGGCTCCTCGGTACTGCGCCTGGACTCCGGCGGCGAGCGGGCCGTCTTCGTCGGCGACCTCCTGCACAGCCCGGTCCAGATCCTCGACCCCTCCCACAACAGCTGCTTCTGCATGGACCCGGCGCAGGCGGCCGCCACCCGCCGCCGGATCCTCGCCCGCGCCGCCGACGAACGCGAGCTGGTGGTACCCGCGCACTTCGGCGGGCCGGGGGCCGTGGAGGTCCGCGCGGAGGGCGAGGGGTTCGCCCTCACCCGGTGGGCCGCCTACGGTCCGGGACACTGATCCCGCGGACGGATTGAACGGTCGGATCATCCGACTGTTACCGTCCAGGGCATGCCCGAGCTGATCGCCCCCACCACCCGCCTGCGGACCTCCTGGCTCCGCGCCCAGGAGGAGTGGGGCCCGGACGCCCACATGGACGGCGCCGGCCCCGGCTACGAGGATGACGTGGACAGCCCCGAGGGCTTCGCCGCCTGGACGCGGCGGCTGCACGGCTACGCGGACCGCACGACCCCCGTCGAGCAGGGCCGCGTCCACGCGACGCACTGGTGGATCGCCGACGGCGACACCTACCTCGGCGCCATCGACCTGCGCCACTACCTCAACGGCTTCCTCCTCGACGCCGCGGGCCACATCGGCTACAGCGTCCGCCCCTCCGCCCGGGGGCGCGGGGTCGCGGGCTGGGCACTGGGCGAGGTCCTGCACGAGGCGCGCGTCCTCGGGATGGACCGGGTCCTGCTGACCTGCGACCCAGGGAACGAAGCCTCCGTACGCACCATCGAGCGCGGCGGCGGCGTCCTGGAGGACGTGCGCGAGACCCTCGTCGGTCCGAAGCGGCGGTACTGGATCACCCTCTGACCGCGCCCGCCGCCCTTCACCGCCGCCGTGCCGCCTCCCACTCCCGGTGCGCGGTGTGCACGCGGTGCCACAGCTGTGCCCGCGCCGGGGCGTCGACGCCGGTCAGGTCCAGCCGGAACACGCCGGCCAGTACGCCGTACCAGTCCTCGGCCGAGTCGATGGTCCGCTCCTGCGTGCCCCCGGCGTCGATCCGGCGCAGCACGCAGCCGCGCAGCACGTCCACGCCCTTGGCGTCGCGGCGGTGCGTGGTGAGGACCCGGACGAACCCGGAGTCGGGAGAGGTGGACAGCCGGACGTGCTCCGCGGCGAAGGAGGACAGCTCCACGGGCTCGGGCGCGAAATCCATCCCGGTGAACGCGCCGCGCGGGTCGTGGGTGAACCGCCAGCCGCCGGGCACCGCCGTCGACGGGGCCATCCCGTAGGTGAACGGCCCCTGCGTGTACGTGCCTTCGCGCAGCGGCAGCGGCTCGTACAGGCCGTCGCCGAGCCCGGTGTCGACCAGCCAGTGCCCGCCGTCGATCCGCACGGTGAGCGCGAGGTGGTTCCCGGTCGCGCCCGCGGGGTCCCCGGGGCCGTTCTGCACCCCGGCCCGGTGCAGGGTGACGTCGTAGCCGAGGGCGTCCAGCAGCGCGCCGAAGGCCCCGTTGAGGTGGAAGCAGTAGCCGCCGCGCCCGCCCACGATCCGGGCCACGGATTCCTGCGCGCCGATGCCCGTCGGCCGCCCGAGCTGGATGTCGAGGTTCTCGTAGGAGACCCGCTCGACCTGGGCCCGGTGCAGTGCCCACAGGGCCTCGGCGGTCGGGGCCGCGGGCCTGCCCACTCCCAGCACGGCCAGGTACCCGTCGACGTCGATCATGCTTCCCCCCAGCTGCTCGAACAGGTGATCAGCGTAGTCGCCGGTCCCGTCGGCGGGGTGGCGCCGGGAATCCCTCCTGCCGCTCACCGGGCCGACACGGGGGCACCTTCCGAAAGCCTCGACAGCCGTAGCGCGCGGTGCATCGCCGGCAGGTCGCGGCCACCGCAGCCGCAGTCGGCGGTGAGGGCCTCCAGCATCGGCGCCGTGAGCCGGTACCTCACCGCGGCGTCCAGCAGGTCGGCGGCGACGGGCCGGTCCGCCGACGGCAGGGCGCGGTCGCAGACACAGTCCTCGCCGGCCCCGTCGAGCAGGCCCAGTACCTCCTCGCGCACCGCGAAGCGGCTCATGCCGCAGTCCAGGCCGTCGTCGCTCAGGCTCTGCGGGTAGGGGGCGCGGGCCCAGGCGCCGTTCTCGTACCAGTAGACGCAGCCCAGCTCCCAGCCCCGGAGCAGGCCGCGCAGGGTCTCGTACGGCAGCCAGTCCGGCCCGCCCGCGAGCATGTCGACGGCCGGCTCGTGCCACTTGACGGCGCTCGACTCGTCCTCGCCGTACAGCGCGTACCGTCCGCCGCCGAGGGGGGCCAGGGTCCAGCGGGTGCAACCGCCGTCGTCGAGGTGGAGGCCGGCCGCGTCGACCCAGTGGCCGGTGCGGTGGACGCCGAGGCCCTCGGCTTCGGTGTTCGCCTCCAGCACGGCGACCAGGGCCCAGTGCGCCCACAGCAACTCGGCGGGAGGAAGGTCCCCGGGCAGGCCCGGCCGGTGGATGGTCATCGCATGGTCCCCTGGTGGTGACGGCTGTTCACCGCCGGAGCATACGGCCTCCTCCGCCCGGTCAGGCGGGCTGCCACAGCTCGATCCGGTTGCCCTCGGGGTCGGCGGACCCGGCCGAACCGCCCGACACCCCACAGGCCGTTCTCGTCGGCGTCCAGCCCCAGGCAGTCGCGGTACCAGGCGCCGAGAGCCACCGGGTCGGCGGCGCGCATGAAGTGGCCGCCGATTCCAGGCACACGTTCCATGCCGTCATCCTGCCAGTCCCGCGGCCGGGTGCACCGGCACCACACCACCGGGTGCGGGTACACCCGTGCCGCCCGGGCCGGAAGGGGGACGGCACGGGCGGCACGGTGGTACGGGGCGCTCGCGGATCAGCGGGCGTGGCGCTCCGGCAGGTCCACCTCGGCCGGGGCCGGGGCCGGGGTGGTGGCCGGGGAGGTGGCCGCGAAGCCGCGCGCGTTCGCCTTCACCGGCTTCTTGCCGCAGAAGGCCGCTTCGAGGGTGCCGCCGAGGGCGGTGTTCGCGGAACCCCGGTTCGAGGTGTTCGCCATCGCGGCCAGGCTGCGCTTGCCGTCACGGGTGGAGAAGGCGTACGTGTAGAAGCCCTGCACGGTGCCCGTGTGGCCGTAGACCGAGGTGCCGCACGACAGGTCGTACCGGCGCAGGCCCAGCCCGTAGAAACGCGTGTTGGTCGCGTCGGTCGGGGTCATGGTGAGCATCTGGTCCAGCAGCTGCGGCGGGAGCAGCCTGCCCGTCACCAGGGCCGAGGTGAAGGTGTTGAGGTCGGCCGCGCTGGAGATCATCGCCCCGGCGGACTGGGCCCAGGACACCGTCTGCTCGGTGGAGTCGACCAGCGGCGCGCCGGCCTCGTCCGGGTGCAGGTAGCCGTTGGCGTGCAGGCCCTTGATCTTCGTGTCCGGGTGCACGTAGGAGGTGTTGCGGAGCTTCAGGGGCTTGATGATGCGGCGGTCGTACTCCTTGACGACCGGGTTCCCGGTGGCCTTCTCGATGAGCATGCCGACGACGACGAAATTGGTGTTCGAGTAGCTGTACGCGGCGCCCGGCTCCCCCGTGCGGGGCTCGTTCAGCGAGAGCTGCACCAGCTCCTGGTAGCCGAACACCTTGTTGCGCACGGCCTCGAAGCCGGGCACGGTGTTGTTGAACATGGCGTTGGTGTAGTCGGACAGCCCGCTGCGGTGGGTCATCAGGTGACGGACCGTGATCCGGTCGTCCGGCAGCAGCCCCGGCAGGTAGTGGTTGACCGGCTGGTCCAGCTCGATCTTCTTCTCCGCCACCAGCTGCAGCAGGACGACGGACGAGAAGGTCTTGGTGACGCTGCCGATCCGGAAGCGGGCGTCGGTGTCCATGGCCGCGCCGCTGACCTTGTCGCGGACGCCCGCGGTTTTGGTCTGGACCCCGTCGACACCACTGATCCGGGCCATCGCCCCCGGCGCCCCCGCGGCCAGGGTGTTCTGCAACGCGGCCTGCAGGGCCTCCAGATCGGGCGCCGGCAGGCCGGACCCGGCGTTCTGCGCCGCCTCGGCGGAAACGGCCGGAGCGGCCTGGGCGGCGGTGGCCGGCGCCACACCGGCCACGACGGCCAGGAGGGCGGCGCTGACGGCCAGACGTCGGTTCATGGGGAGGTGCACGTTGATCCTCGATCGGTCGGGTACTGGTCGGGGTACCCCACGGCCGTCGACTGGGCTGCTGGACAGCGCAGTTGACGGCCGGGTTGGTCAAGATCCTACGGAACGTCACCGGGGGTCCGGCACCGTCCCGCGCGGCACGGCGTCCTCGACGCCTCAGCCGGGGCCCGTCACGCCACGTCAAAGGGGCCTTCGGTGCGGCGATTTGGCGCGGGCTGCCCGAAAGGGCAGCGCCGGGGGCAAACTTCCCCGGACATGACGGCGGCGCGACGGGCCGGCGGGGCCGGAGCCCGAGGAGCCGCCGCGCCACCCGCGGGGGACGGGCGTACGGGATGCCGCGGCACCCCGGCCCGGTACCCGCGGCTCGGCGGGGGCCCCGGGGCGCCGGCGCCGGGCACGACGCTCCGCTCCGGCCCGCCCCGTCGCACGCGCCCGCTCCGCGCCGCCCGGAAACCCGCTCCGACCAGGGAGGACGTCGTACGCACCCGCTCCCCACCGGCCCGCCGCCTGCGCGGACCGCGGCGAGCGGAAATATGATGGGCAGGATCCCGCGCAGCGGAAGCGAAGGCGGAAGCAGAGGCACATGGACGTACTCCGGAGCGGTCCGTGACCCGGCGCCGCCCCCCTCGGCCGGACAGCGCCGACCTGCTGAGCATGCTGGGGCAGCTCACCGCCCAGGCGCGGGAGGGGGCCGAGCTGCACCAGGCCCGCGTGGAGCTGGCCGAGGCCCTCCAGCGCGAGCTGCTGCCCGCCACCCTGCCCGCCCTGCCCGGACTGCGCGCGGCGGCCCGGTACACGCCCGCCCGGCGCGGCCTGGAGATCGGCGGCGACTGGTACGACGGGTTCCTCGTGGGGGAGGACGCCGTCGCCTTCTCCATAGGCGACGTCCAGGGCCACGACGTCGCGGCCACCGCCTTCATGGGCCAGGTCAGGGTCGCCCTGCGCGCCCTGGCCTCCGTCATCGCCGACCCCGGAGAGGTCCTGGACCGGGTCAACGAGGTCCTGCTCGCGATGGACAGCGAACTCTTCGCGACCTGCACCCTGCTGCGCGTCGACCCGGCCACCGGCGAGATCGCGGGCGCCCGCGCGGGCCACGTACCGGCCGTCTGGGCCACCGCCGAGGGCCGGTACGGCATCGCCGAGGACGCCGGGGGCCCGCCGCTGGGCACGCTGCCCGGAGCGCGCTACGCGGTCACCCGGCGCACCCTGACGGGCGCGGGGTCCATCGTCCTGCTCACGGACGGGGTGGTGGAAGGGCCCGCGTTCCCGATCGAGGAGGGGCTGGCGCGCGTGCTGCGGCTGGTCAGGGACGCCGCGGGCGGCGACCCCGACGAGCTCGCCGCGCAGGTGCTGAAGGTGGCCGACTCCACCGGGCACGCCGACGACGCCGCCGTGCTGGCCATCGGCTACGACCTCGGCTGACCGGGCGCGGCGCCCGCCGCCGCGCGCCCGACTGCCCGGGCCCGCGTGTCACGCCGGGCCCGCGGGCCCGGACTGTTGTCTGATGCTGTGATGCGCACCGTGGAATGGCGGGGTCCGGCCCTGGCGCTGTCGCGGATCCTCGCCGTCGCCGCGGTCTACTACGCGTCCGCCCGGCTCGGCCTGCTCTGCCAGGTGGTCGTCGAGGGTTCGGTCGTCACGCCGCTGTGGCCGCCCACCGGCATCGCCCTCGCCGCCCTCCTGTGGTTCGGCCCGCGGATCTGGCCGGGGATCGCGGTGGGCACGTACCTGACGATCGAGAACCTCAGCTCCTTCAGTGCGGCCGACGTCGGGATCGTCGCGGGCAACGTCCTCGCCCCGCTGTGCGCCTACGCGCTGCTGCGCCTGGTGGGCTTCCGCCCCGAGCTGGACCGGCTGCGGGACGGGACCGCCCTGGTCTTCCTGGGCGGTCTCCTCCCCATGCTGATCAGTGCCGGTACCGGCTGCGGGACGCTGCTGCTCACCGGGAACCTGCCGGCGTCGAACTTCTGGGCCGTCTGGTCCGCCTGGTGGACCGGGGACACGATGGGGGTGCTGCTGGTGACCCCCCTGCTGCTGGCCCTGCGCCGGCCCCGGCTGCCGCGGGACCCGTACCGGATGCTGGAGGCCGTGGCCCTGGCGGTCGCCACCGCAGCGGGCACGATCCTGGTCACGAGGAGCACCCTGTCCCTGCTCTTCCTCGTCTTCCCGCTGCTGATCTGGGCGGCCGTACGCTTCCAGCTCGCCGGGAGCGCGCCGTGCGCCCTGCTCGTGTCGGTCCTCGCGATCTCGGCGGCCACGAACCGCGTCGGCCCGTTCGCCGGGCACACCCTGCTGGAGATCATGGTCAACCTCCAGGCCCTCAACGGGGCGGCGGCCCTGACCGGGCTCCTGCTGGCCGCCCTGGTCACCGAGCAGAACAACGTCCGGATGAAGATCGAGGAGGTGTGCGAGGACCTGGCGGAGGTGGTGGCCCACCTCACGCCCCGCAAACCCGCGGACTAGGGGCCGACGGCCCCTACCCTGGGCCCGTGACGATCACGAACGTGGCGGGTGCGGGGCAGGGCGGCCGGGTGCTGTACGGGTGCATGGGACTGGGCGGGAGCTGGGATCCCCTGCCGTACGCCCCCGGGGACGTCGACGTCGCCGAGGCCGCCGTCCACGCGGCCCTGGACATCGGGATCACCGTCTTCGACCACGCCGACATCTACCGCCACGGCAAGGCGGAGGCGGTCTTCGGCGAGGTCCTCGCCCGGAACCCGGGCCTGCGCGAGCGGATCGTCCTGCAGACCAAGTGCGGCATCCGGCTCCCGGACGGGGACCGCCCCGGCCTCTACGACCTGCGCGGCGCGAGCATCGTCCGCCGGGTGGAGGAGAGCCTGACCCGGTTGCGGACCGACTCCGTCGACGTCCTGCTGCTGCACCGCCCCGACCCGCTGGCGGACCCGGACGACATCGCCTCCGCCCTGACGTCCCTCCACCGGCAGGGTCTCGTCCACGCCTTCGGGGTCTCCAACACGGGTGCCCCGCAGATCGCCGCCCTCCAGGCCCGCCTCGACGTCCCGCTGGTCGCCAACCAGCTGGAGATGAGCCTGCACAGCCGCGCCTGGGTCGAGGCCGGGGTGCTGCTCAACACCCCCGAGGGGGCCGCGCACGGTTTCCCGTTCGGCACGCTGGAGCACTGCCGGGAGCACGGCATCCGGCTCCAGGCCTGGGGCGCCCTGGCGCGGGGGCGTTTCACCGGCGGCCAGCGGACCCCCGCCGAACACGCCACGGCCGAGCTCCTCGCCGACCTCGCCCGCCGCAAGGACACCACCCCGGAGTCGGTCCTGCTGTGGTGGCTGACGCGGCACCCCGCCGGCATCGCCCCGGTCATCGGTACCGCCCGCCCCGACCGCATCCGCGCGTGCCGCGACGCCGCCCTGCGCGCACCCGACCTCACGCACGAGGAGTGGTACGCCCTCTGGACCGCCGCACGGGGCGTTCCGCTGCCCTGAGCTGCCCTGAGGCGGCAAGGCCGCCCCGCGGCGCGTCAGTGGCCGGTCAGGCCGCTGCCGATGCGCCGCCACGGGGAGCGGGTGGCCCCGAAGCCGCTCTCGTGCTCCCAGACGTGGGTGCACGCAGGGCACTGGAGGTGGAGCAGGCTCCCGGTGTTGGAGAGCAGGTAGCGCCAGTGCTCCGAGCAGCTCCGGCGCTCGCCGCACGGGTCGCATCCGCGGGCGTCGTCGCAGTTGGGGCAGGCCACCCAGGCGCGTCGCCCGATGTCGGCCTGCGGGTCAAGCGGCAGCACGGCCGCCCCCGCGCGCGGGCAGCACTCCGGCCGCTACGAGCTCGTCGTACACGCGCTGCTGCTCCGCGTCGAGTCCGGAGTACAGCAGGTCGTACGCCGCCTCCTCGCCGCGCAGCACCTCGATGGGGTCCCAGTCGGGGCCGAGGGCGGCCATCACCTGGGCGCGCCGGGCCACCTCCTGGGAGGAGAGGTCGACGTCGAAGGGCACCAGGGCGGGGCCACCGGGCTCGGTGGGGCCGTGGGGGCCGGTGGGGGGCGTCGGGTCGTGGGGGGTCATACCTCGAAGTTAGGTAACCCTTCTTTTCCCGGTCAAGGGAGGGTGGGCGGAGTCACAGCGGGCCGCGGGACCGAGGCGGATGCGGCAAGGGGCTTCCGGGTGCGCCCGTATCGGCGTAACTACTGTGGGGGATACATGTATCCGCGGAGCGACTCCGCGACGCATTCGATTCAGGGGGAATGGAATGGCGACCCGGCCCGACATGATCGATCTGCTGGAACTCGATCCGGACTTCGTCCGTGACCCGTATCCGGTCTACGCACGGCTGCGGGCAAAGGGGCCCGTGCACCACGTCCTCACCCCGGACCGCCAGGACGTCTGGCTGGTCGTCGGGCACGAGGCCTGCCGCACGGCCTTCACCGATCCCCGGCTGAGCCGCGACTGGCGCCGCTCCGGCGACATCGGCCGGATCATCAACACAGGGCAGGACGACCCCGCGCTCGCCCACATGCTCATGACCGAACCGCCGGACCACACCCGGCTGCGCCGCCTGGTGGCGAGCGGGTTCACCCCCCGGCGCATCGAGGCCCTGGCCCCGCGGATCCAGGAGATCACCGACGGACTGCTGGACGCCATGGAGGCGCTCCCGGAGCGCCGGGCCGACCTGGTGGACGCCTTCGCCTTCCCGCTGCCCATGACCGTGATCTGCGAGCTGCTCGGCGTACCGGAACTGGACCGCGCGGCGTTCCGCGGCTGGTCCAACGAGATGGTCGCCCGCACCAGCCCGGAGGCCGAGGCCGCCGCCTACGCGGAGATGCCCGGGTACCTCGTCGAGCTCATCGGGGCCAAGCGCGCCGCGCCCGGCGACGACCTCCTCAGCGGGATGATCCACGCCGTCGACGAGGGCGGCGACCGCCTCTCGCCCGAGGAGCTCATCGGCATGTGCGTCCTGCTCCTCATCGCGGGGCACGAGACCACCGTCAACATGATCGGCGGCGGGATGCGCGCGCTGTTCGCCCACCCCGACCAGCTCGCCGACCTGCGCGCCGACCCCGGCCTGGTGGAAGGGGCGATCGAGGAGATGCTCCGCTACGACGGGCCGGTGGAGACCTCCACCGACCGGCTCGCCCTGGAGGACGTCGAGATGGGCGGGGTGGTGATCCCGGCCGGCTCCGCCGTCCTGATCGTCATGGCCGACGCGGACCGGGACCCGGCGCGCTTCGCCGACCCGGACCGTTTCGACATCCGCCGTGACGCCCGTGGCCACATCGCCTTCGGCCACGGCCTGCACCACTGCCTCGGGGCGCCGCTCGCCCGGCTGGAGGGCCGCATCGCGCTCCGCTCCCTGCTGGCCCGCTTCCCCGGTCTCACCTCCGACGCCGACGAGGCCGGGCTGGCCTGGGTGCCGGGCATGCTGATCAGGGGCGTACGGGAGCTGCCCGTCCGCTGGTGAACCGACGTCGGCAGCTGCCGCACCGGCGTCCCCTCCCCGTGGTCCTCCTTCAGGAGCCGGGCGTCCTGCCGGGCTCCTGAGGGTACGGGAGCACGGCGGCCGACGGGTCGTCGGCGGGCCCCACGGGCCGGCGCAGATGCGCGAAGGCGCGGGCGAGCTCCACCGGGTGATCGAGCGTCAGCCGGGCCGGGGCGCCGCCCGCCCCGGGGGCCGCGGAAGGCGGCGGGGTCCCGCCGTCCACCCGGTACCCCGTGCGGATCAGTTCGCCGTCCGGGCCGCTGTGCTCCACGACGGCGAAGCCGTCCGCGTCGGGGCCCCACTGTCCGTCGACCCGCCACGTGTAGCGCAGTTCCAGCAGGCCGGGACCGGGGCAGTGCCAGTGGAACCGGCCGACGCTCAGCTCGGAGCTGAAGCTCTCGAAGCGGCTCCAGCCCCGGCCGTCCGGCAGGAAGACGAGCGCACTGGCTTCCATGGCGCCCTGTTCCAGGGGCGCGCTGTCCCACAGGCCGGTCAGACGTTCGTCGAGAGGTGTCACCGCCCGATCATGGCCGATCCGGGCCCGGCGGCAAAGCCCCCTCCTCCCGCGGCGGGGAGCGGGCCGGGTCAGGCCTGCCGGATCGCGGACACGTCGAACTCCAGGACGACCTTGTCGCCCACCAGGACACCGCCGCCCTCCAGGGCCGCGTTCCAGGTGATGCCGTACTCCTTGCGGCTGATCGGCACCGAACCCTCGAACCCCACCCGCAGGTTCCCGAACGGGTCGGTCGCAGCGCCCTGGTACTCGAACTCGATGCCGATCGGCCGGGTGACGTCCTTGATGGTGAGGTCGCCCGTCACGCGGAAGCGGTTGTCGTCCAGCGGCTCCACGCCCGTGGACACGAAGGTGATGTCCGGGAAGTTCGGGGCGTCCAGGAAGTCGTTGGTGCGCAGGTGGCCGTCGCGCTGTTCGTTGCGGGTGTCGATGCTGGCGGCCTTGATGGTGACCGTCGCCGACGACTTCGAGGGATCCGTGCCGTCCAGGTGGGCGGTGCCCTCGAACTCGTTGAAGGCCCCGCGGACCTTGGTGACCATGGCGTGCCGGGCCACGAACCCGATCTGGGTGTGGGCGGGGTCGAGGGAGTAGTTCCCTGTGAGCGAGGTGAGGGGGGTGGTGGTCATGGACCTGCTCCGCGGGGCTGGGGGACGGGGACGGGAGGCGCTGGACCACGCTAGCCAGACCCGCCGCGCCGGGCGCGCCCGGCCACGCCCACCGCGCCCGCGCGTCACCCGATCGGCTACCGCTCCCTGCCGGACCGTCAGTGGTGGCCCGTACGGCACCGGTCGCGGGAGGCGGCCACATGGAGCACCCGCCGGGAGGTGGCGCCGCCCGCGGGGTACCGCTGCGGAAAGGGGCCGGCGTCCGTCCGGGCACCGGCCCCGTCCCGAGCACGTCCCCCCGTAAGGACCCCGCATGCAGAGCGTCACCCTGAACAACGGCGTCGAGATGCCGATCCTCGGCTTCGGCGTGTACCAGATCCCGCCGGAGGAGACCGAGCGGGCCGTCGCCGAAGCCCTCGCCGCCGGGTACCGCTCCTTCGACACCGCGGCCGCCTACGGCAACGAGGAGGCCGTCGGCCGGGCGCTCGGGAGCAGCGGCGTCCCGCGCCACGAGCTGTTCGTCACCACCAAACTCTGGATCTCCGACGCCGGTGAGGACAGGGCCCGGCGCGCCTTCCACACCTCGCTGCGCAGACTCGGCCTGGACCACCTCGACCTCTACCTGATCCACCAGCCGTACGGGGACGTCTACGGCTCCTGGCGCGCCATGCAGGACCTCCAGCGCGAGGGGCTGGTCCGGGCCATCGGGGTCTCGAACTTCCACCCCGACCGGCTGCTGGACCTGATGGACCACAACGAGATCACCCCGGCGGTCAACCAGATCGAGACCCACCCCTTCCACCAGCGCACCGAAGACCAGCGGCTGATGGCCGGGCGCGGGGTCCAGATCGAGTCGTGGGGCCCCTTCGCCGAGGGCCGGGGCAACCTCTTCACCCACCCGGTGCTCACCCGGATCGCCACCGCGCACGACAGGTCGGTGGCGCAGGTCGTGCTGCGCTGGCTCGTCCAGCGACAGGTCGTGGTGATCCCCAAGTCGGTGCGCCCGGAGCGGATGGCGCAGAACCTCGACGTCTTCGGCTTCGCGCTCACCGACGAGGAGATGGCGGCCGTCGCGGCCCTGGACACCGGGCAGTCGGTGTTCTTCGACCACCGCGACCCGGCCGTGGTCAGCCGGCTCGGCAACGTCACGATCGGCACCTGAGGAACGGCCGGGCGGCCGTCCTCACGGCGCCGGGGCCGGTACGGGGCGGCGCAGCAGGTAGAGCGCCGCCGCGGAGACCAGGACGGCCATGCAGGCGATGAACACCAGCCCGGCGCCCTCCAGCCCGAGCGGGCCCGTCAGTACCCCCACGCCGATCACCGGCACCGAGATGCCCGTGTACGCCACCACGAACAGGGTGGAGATCACCGCCGCCCGGTGGTGCGGCGGCGAGGCCCCGGCCACCGCGGACAGGGCCCCCCGGAAGGCGAGCCCCTGTCCCACGCCGCCCACCAGCGCGCTCAGCACCACCAGCACGAGCAAGTCCCACAGCAGCGCTCCCGCGAGCAGTGCCAGCCCCGCGAGGAGCCCCGCGCAGCCCAGGGGCAGCGACCGCCGCACCCCCACCCGGCCGACCGCCAGTTGTCCGGCGGTCGAGGCGAAGAAGGCCAGCGCGACGACCAGTCCGCTCACCGCCGGGTCGTGGATGCCGAGGGACTCGGCGAGGAACGCCGGGCTGACCGAGGTGAACACCCCGAAGAGCGCGAACCCCACGAACGAGGCGATCGCCGCCGGTCCGAACACCGGCCGCACCTGCGCGGGCAGCCGCAGCCGCTGCGGCCGTACGGTGCTCAGCGGGCGCCGCTCCCGTACGGTCTCCGCGAGCCCCGCCAGCACCGCGGCCGAGCAGGCCACCAGCGCGAGGTGCACCCAGAACGGCAGGTACAGCGGCCAGGGGGCGTACTGCGCGAGCAGTCCGGCGAGCAGCGGACCGCAGCCGAGCCCGCCCATGTTGGCGGCCGTCGCCACGAATGTGGCCCGGGAGGTACCGCCGGGTGGGGCCAGCTCCATCACGAACACCGTCGCCGCGCCGGTGAACAGCCCGGCCGAGAAGCCCGACAGGACCCGTCCCGCGTACAGCCAGCCCAGCCCCGAGGCGCACAGGAAGCAGACGGCGCTGCCGGCCGCGCACGCCAGGCCCGTCCACAGCACCGGCCGCCGCCCCACGGCGTCCGAGGCGTTGCCGGCGAGCACCAGCACCCCGATGACGGCGAAGGCGTAGACCGCGTACACGACGGTGACGGTCAGCTCGGAGAAGCCGAACTTCTGCTGGTAGAGGCCGTAGAGGGGGGTCGGGAGCGTGGTGCCCGCCATGCACACGGCGAACACCGCCCCGGCGAGCAGGCACTGGCGCCACTCCCGGCGATCACCGTCCATGCCGCCGAAGGTAACCCCGCGCCGGTCCCCGTGCCCGGCACGCGCCGCCGATGGCGGCAACCGGCGGCGGGGTGGCGGGCGTCCCCCTGCGGGGGTGGTGTTCATGACAGAGATGGTCCGGCCGTGGTGGCGGACGGCCACGGTGGCCCTGCCGGGCCTCGCCGCCGGGGCCGTGTACGGATGGGCGAGCTGGTGCTTCGCGGGCTCCTCGGCGCCCTCCGGGGCGGTCGCCCTGGTCGGCGGAGCCGTGCTCGTCCTCGGCGTCTGCGCGGCGTACTCCGTGCTCGTCGGTGGCACCGGCGGCCTCTTCGGGGCGCTGCTGCTGGCCCTGGGGCTGCTGCTGGCCGTGGCGGCGGCCGACCAGGCGGCGGCCCGCACGGCCGCCGCCACCTGCGCGGTGCGCGAGGTGCGCACCAGGATCCAGAGCTCCGCGGGGGAGGGAGCACCGCCCAACCGGACGGTGTACCGGTTCGAACTGGACTGCCCGGGAGGCTACCCGGCCGAACTCAAGGAGGACCGGCCCGTCGCCGAGCGGGGACAGCGGATCCGCGTCGCCTTCGACCCGGCGCACCGCGTGTCCCCGGAGCTCCAGGGGCGTACCCGGCCCTGGAAGGCCGGCCTGTGGGGCGCGGCCCTCCTCGCGCTCAGTACGGTGATCGCCTGGGCGAAGCGGCGGCCGTACGGGGAGGACCGGGCCTGACCGGCCGTGCCGGGTGCCCCGCCGGTCGCGGACCGGGTTCATCCGGCCGGCCGCGCAACGGATGCCGCCGGAGCGCCGTCGGTGCAGGCTGCGGGCAGGAGAGCCACCACCGCACAGACGAGGATCCGCCATGTCCCACCACCGGCGCACCGGCGTCATCACCGGGGTCGCAGCCCTGCTGCTCACCGCCACCGCCTGCTCGGGCCTGGGCCGGAGCACGGTCGGCATGCTCACCTTCCGCGGTCACGACTCCCCGGTCGCGCTGTCGTACTCCAACACCAACGTCAACGGCTGCCACCGCATCAACCTGCCGCGGGGCGCCACCCACGTCGAGAACAACACCCTCGTCGACGTCGTCCTGTACCGGACGGAGAACTGCCAGAAGACCGACAAGGCGGACGGCATCTACGTCGCCACCACCCTCTCGAACGTGACGGCCCCGGTCTCCCTGCCCTGGCGCAGCTTCAGCGTCATCCACTGACGGGCCGCGCGGGGTACCGCCGGCCCCGCCGCGGGGGCGGGGCCGGCGGGCGGGGTCACCAGTAGATGACCACGTACCCGTTGCCGCCGTCCTTGCCGGTCCCGCCGGGCCGGGCGGCCTCGCCGCCGGTGCCGCGCTCGCCGCCGTTGCCGCCGATCACGGTGTTCGGCGGCAGGCCGACGATGCCGTCGGGGGCGACCCCGCCCGTGCCGTTGGAGCTGCCGTTGCCGCCGTTCAGGTTGACGCCGCCCGTCGAGCACCAGCCGGTGCCGCCGGGACCGCCCGCGCCGTTGGCGCCGTCGACGAGACCGCCGCCGCCCCCGCCGCCGCCCCCGCCGCCCCCGGTCGCGTTGAGCAGGAGCGTGTTGTCCGAGGACCGGGTCAGCGAGGAGGCGGTGCCCGCGGTGCCGGAGCTGCCGGTCGAGCCGGGGCCGGCCACGGTTGCGGCCGGACCGCCCGCACCGCCGTCGCCGCCGTCGCCGACGTCCACCCCGTAGGGGGTCTGCGGGGTGACCTGGACGGTGCACCAGGTGAAGCCGCCCGCTCCGCCGCCACCGCCGTTGCCGCCGCTGTAGGCACGGGCCGGGGCGAGGCCGCCACCGCCCCCGCCGCCGCCCCCGCCACCGGCGCCCCACGCCTGGACGAACACCGAGGTGACGCCGGCCGGCGGGGTGAAGGTGTTGTCGGACGTGAACTGCTGCAGCCCGTGGATGACCTGAGGAGGCTTCTTCTTGTCCTTGTCCTTGTCCTTCTCCTTGCCCCAGTCGTCCCTTTCGTCCCTGTCGTCCCTGTCGTCGTCCCTGTTCCCGCCGTGGTCCTTGTCCTTGTCCGGCGGGTTCAGCTTCTGCTGGGCGGCGGGCGCCGGCTTGGGGCCCGAGGGCCCCGGCCCGTGGGCGGACGCGGCCGGAGCCATCGCCACCACCTGGCCGGTCAGGGACGCCGCGGCGGCCAGGGAGGCGAGGAGGACCCGGGAGCGGACGCGGTGCCGCCCGGCCGTGACGGGATGCTGCTTGAGGTTCATGAGTTCCTTCCCCGCCGGCCGCCGTAGGGGCCGCGGGAGTGTGAGGGGACGGGTGCGTGGGCGACTGGGCACGCCCGTGGGCCGGGCCTCCCCGCCACGCGATGCCCATCCCAGCCCTCCCCGCCGCGGAGCCGCCGTTGGCGCGGCCGGGGCTGTGGACCAGGCAGGTGAGCGGTTCGTCAGACCGGAGCAACGCTGGGCCGGCCGGGGTAGCCGGTGTCACGGAGCCGACCGCCCGTCGTTGCCCTTGACATGACCGACTTGATGGTGAAGATCCCCGCCGACTGGCTCGCCCGCGTCTTCCTCTCGCTGCGCCGCAGCGCCCTCGACGACGCCCAGGCCGTCGCCGCCGAACTGCGACCCTTCACGGAGCAGCCCGGACAGCGGGTGCCCGTGCCCCGGGCCACGGTGATGCGCACGGAACGGGCCCTGCGGGGCGAACTCGCCCGCGTCGAGGAACCCGCACGGCGCGCCCGCCTGCACGAGGAGACCGCACAGCTGATCAGCGCCCGCCTGGGCACCCGGGACCGCTGACCCCGGGCCGCCGGCCCCAGGCGGTGATCAGCCCGGGCGACAGGGCGGCGCAGTCGGGGGAGTCCAGGTAGCGGACGGCCGCGTCCACGGCCGCGTCGTCCACGAGCCCGGTCGCGGTCATCGCGGTCCGGGCCCGCTCCCAGGTGTCGGCCCAGAAGCGGCTGATGGGGCTGCCCGGGAGCAGCGGCGGGACGTGGATCTCGGCGGCCACCCCCGTCAGCCCGGCGGCGCGCAGCAGCTCGGGGTAGCGGGGCGTCCAGTCCACGTCGGTGCCGATGGTCGCCCGCAGCCCCTGCCACATGGCGCGCACGGCCCGGCTGTACGGGCTCGCGGGCGCCGCCGCGCTCGTCAGGTCCACCGCGTCGCCGAGCACCAGGACCCCGCCGGGGAGCAGCAGTTCGGCGAAGCGGGGGATCAGCCGCTCCCGCTCGGGCAGGTGCATCAGCACGAAGCGGGCGTGCACCAGGTGGAAGCGGCCGGGGGAGAAGGAGGGGTCGGTGAGGTCCGCCTCCAGGGTGGCCAGGCCCGGCTGCGGACGGGAGGCCAGGAAACGGCAGTCGCGGTCGACGGCCAGCACGCTGCTCACCCCGGCCCTCGTCAGCAGCCCCCGGGCGACGCTGCCGGTGCCCGCGCCCAGTTCCAGACAGGTCCAGCCGGGTCCCGCGCCCAGGGCCGTCAGCCGGGCGAGCGTGACCTCGTCGTAGGCCAGCGCGCCGAGGTCGATGCGCTCGTCCTCACCGGCCCGCTCGGGCCGGAACACGGCCGTGCCGTAGCGGCCCGGCACCTCGCCGCCGGGCCGGGCCCCGCCGCCCGCCGCCGCGTGTGCGTCCATGGATCGCTCACCGCCTCCCGCCGACGCCGGCCCGGCCCGCGCCCCCCGCACGGCACCGGGTCCGTGGCTCCAGTATCGGCGCGCGCCACCGGGGCGGCGCGGCGGCCACGGCAGCGCCCGCCGCCCACAGCGGCGCCGTGCCGGCGGCCGGGAAGGCCGGGCCGTGGCCCGGGACGATCACGTCCGCGGTGTCCGGCACCCGCAGCCGGGAGCGGCGCAGGACCTCGTGGTCGGGGGCCATCGGGTCCTCGACCGGGCCGTTCGGCCGCCACCACAGGTCGCCCACGAACGCCACGACCTCCGTGGGCGTGCCCGCCGGCAGCGTGATGCCCCGCACCTACCGCCGCTCGTTCACGCGCACGCCGTAGTCGGGCAGGTCGATGTTCTCCGCCGCCTTGCGGGCGATCCTGGCGGCCATGTCCTTTCCCGGCAGGTACGGCATGAGCCGGTAGTAGCGGTTGAGGAACGCCGCCAGGAAGCGGCTGCCCGGGACCATCAGCTTCGCCACCCCGTCACCCATCTTCTGGCAGCCCTCCGCGTACGCGCGCATCCGCTGCTCGTAACGGGCGAAGGCCACGCGGTGGTCGCCCGCGGCGGCAGCCAGTTCCCCCGCGAGGACGTACGCGCCGACGAGCGCCAGGCCCGAGCCCATCCCCGACAGCGAGGAGGGGCAGTACGCGGCGTCGCCGACCAGGCAGACCCGGTCCTGCGACCAGGTGTCCATGTGCACCTGGCCGACGGAGTCGAAGTAGAAGTCCGGGGCCCGCCGCATGTCCCGCAGCAGCCGCTCGCACTCCCAGCCGTTGCCGGAGAACTGCTCGGCCAGCACGTCCTGTTGGCGGGCCGCGTCCCGGCGGTCGAGGTCGAGCTCGGGTGAGGCGAAGTAGAAGACGGCCTTGGCCTCGGTGTTGTCGCGGGCGCTGTACATCGCCGCCAGCCGGCCCACGGTGCGGTAGGCGTGGCCCGTGCGGTCGAGGCCGAGGTGGTTCTCGGTGGTGAAGATCGCGCAGTGGACCCCGAGGTGGCGGACGAACCGCTCGTGCGGGCCGAAGGCGAGCCGCCGGGTCGTCGAGCGCATGCCGTCGGCCCCGATCACCAGGTCGAACCTGCGGGGCGCACCGTGCTCGAAGGTGACGTCCACGCCGTCCGCGTGCTGGGTCAGGGAGGTGATCGAGTCCCCGAAGACGTACTCGGTGTGGTCCTCCGTGGCGTCGTGGAGGACCCGGGCGAGGTCACCGCGGAGCACCTCCAGGTCCCCCGCGAACAGGTCGGCGGGCAGGGTGGCCCGGGTCCGGCCCTCGGTGTCGACGTAGCTCATCGAGCCCGTGTGGGTGCGGACGGCGTCGAGTTCCCCCAGGAGGCCCATCCGTTCGAGGACGGACAGGTGGGCCCGGCCGCGGAAGTCGACGGCGTAGCCGCCCTCGCGCAGGGCCGGGGCCCGCTCGACGACGGTCGGACGGAAGCCGTGCCGGTGGAGCCAGTAGGCGAGGGCGGGGCCCGCGACGGAAGCGCCGGAGATGAGGACCGTGGTGTTCTTCGTGTTCGTCATGTGGAGCAGCCTGTACGGGCCGGCTCACCGGGCGCTCACATCCGGCTGACCGCCTCGGTGAGGGGCTCCGGCAGGCCCAGGACGCGCAGCGCCTCCCGGGTGTCGCGGCCGGTCAGCGTACGGGCGTAGTCGGCGGCCTCCCGGGCGCGGGCCCTGGCCGTGACCTCGTCGCCGCGCAGCCCGGCGACGCGGGAGAGGCCGGCGAGGATGCGGACCCGGTTGCCCGCGCTCTTGACCCAGTGCGGGTCGGCGCTTTCCAGGGCCTGGGCGTACAGGCCTTCCGCGCGGGCCGGATCGGCCTCCAGGAGGGCCATGTCACCGAGTCCGCGCAGGGCGGCCGCCAGGCCCGCGGGGCTGCCGGCGCTCCGGGCCAGGGCGGCCGCCCGCGCGTAGTCGGCCGCGGCGGCCACCGGGTCCTCGCCGACGACGTGGTCCCCCCGGTTGACCAGCAGGTCGGCGCCGTCCTCCAGGGCCCCGAGCTCCTGGGTCAGCGCGAGCGCCTCGTCGGTGAGGGCGACGGCCCCCGCGCGGTCCCCCCGCGCCCCCGCGAGGCCCGCGAGCACGTCCAGTGCCAGCGCCCTGCCCCACCGGTCACCCACCGCCCGGAACCCCTCCACGGCTTCCGCGAAGGCCGCTTCCGCGCCCGCGCCGTCCCCTTCGCCGAGGGGCCCGAACCCCGCCACGTAGCGGGCGGCCGCGCGTACCCACGGGTCCCCGCAGTCGCGTTGGGCCGAGACGAAGGCGAAGGCCTCACCGGGGTCGCTCTCGGTCGCGTTGCGCATCATCCACGACAGCAGCACCACCGGGTAGCGGCCCGGCCGGTCGCCCGGCCAGGCGGCGGCGAGCTCCCGCCCGGCCCGCGCGCGGTGGCGGCGCCACACGGCCGCGCCGCCGTCCCCGGCGGCGGCCAGCAGCACGCAGACCGCGTACTCCTCGCCGAACCCCTCCGGCACCGCCGTGCCGACGCCCTCCAGCAACGCGGCCGCATGCGGGGACACGGAGGCCCGGACACCGCGGATCCACAGGGAGGAGGAAGCCGAGGCGAGGAGTTCCAGGCCCGTCTCCCAGCGGCCCGCTTCGACGGTCCAGGCCAGCGCCGCGAGCAGGTTCCCGTGCTCGGCCGCCAGCGCCGCCAGTCGGCGCAGCTGGTCACTGCCCCGGGTGTCCGGATCGGCCGACCGCACCAGGTCCAGGAGGAGCAGGGCATGGACCCCCCGTACGTCCTCCTCCTCGCCCGCCGCCTCCAGTTGCTCGGCCCCGTACGCGCGGATCGTCTCCAGCATCCGGTAGCGGCCGCCCGCGACCTCCAGCAGCGATTTGTCGATCAGGGACTCCAGCGTCTCCCCGTCCGCCCCGCAGACCCGCAGGGCCGCATCGGGGGCCGCGCCCCCGGCGAAGACAGTGAACCGCCGCGCGGCACGCCGCTCGGACTCGGTGAGCAGCTCCCAGCTCCAGGCGACCATCGCCCGCAGGGTCCGGTGCCGCTCCTCGGCGCTGCGGTTGCCGCGGGCGGCGCCGATGCCGAGCCGGTCGTCCAGCCGGCCCGCCAGGTCCTCCGGATCCAGCGTGCGCAGCCGCGCCGCCGCGAGCTCGATGGCAAGCGGCAGGTGGTCGAGGGCCGCGCAGATCCGGCCGACCGTCTCCGGGGCGGGCGCCGGCCCCCGCCGCACCGCCGCGGCCCGGTCGGTGAACAGGCGGGCGGCCGCCGCGTCGTCCAGCGGCCGTACCGGCCAGAGGTTCTCCCCGGTGACGGCGAGCGGCTCGCGGCTGGTGGCGAGCACGCGCAGCCGCGGACAGGCGGCCAGCAGCCGGCCCGCCAGCAGGGCGGCCCCGTCGACGAGGTGCTCGCAGTTGTCCAGGACGAGCAGCAGCGCCCGGTCGGACAGGGCCATGACCAGGCGCTCCACGGGCGTCTGCCCGGTGGGCCCCAGTTGCAGCCCGCTCTCGCGCAGGCCGAGTGCCCCCAGCACCGCCTGCGCCGGATCGGCTCCCGCGCGCAGCTGGGCGAGCTCGACGAAGCACACCTCGTCACCGCCGCCCGCCGCGACCTCCACCGAAAGCCGGGTCTTGCCGACCCCGCCGGGGCCTATGAGGGTGACCAGCCGGGCCGCCCGCAGGAGGGCGGTCACCTCCTCGACCTCCGCGGCGCGCCCGACGAAGGAGGTCAGCTGGGCCGGGGGAGCGGCGGGGGCCGACGAAGGGCCCGCGCTCAGCAACTCCCTGTGCAGCGCGGCCAGATCGGCCGACGGGTCCGAGCCGAGCTCGTCCGCCAGGTGCCGGCGGGTCTCCTCGAAGACGACCAGCGCCTCGCCCTGCCCGCCCTCGGCGGCCAGGGCCCGGATCAGCAGTCCCGCCAGCCTCTCCCGCAGCGGATGACGGCCCACCAGCTCGCGCAGCTCGGCCGCGACCGCCCGGTGCCCGCCGAGTCGCAGCTCGGCCTCGATGCGGTCCTCCAGGGCGGCGAGGCGCCCCTCCTCCAGCCGTGCGGCGGCGGCCCCGGCCGTCCGGCTCTCGGCGAGGTCGGCCAGCGCCGGCCCCCGCCACAGGTCCAGCGCCTCGCGCAGGAGCGGGACCGCCCGCGCGGCGTCGCCGGCGCCGAGCGCCTCCCGTCCCTCCTGGGCCAGCCGCTCGAACCGGCAGGCGTCCACGTCGTCCTGATCGAACGTCACCCGGTATCCGGCTCCGGCGCGCTCGATCGCCGCCGGGCCCAGGGCCGCCCGCAGCCGGGACACCTGGGAGTGCAGCGCGTGCGTGGACGTCGCCCCGTGCGGGGCGATCTCCTCGGCCAGCCGGTCGGCGGAGACGACCTCCCCGGGCCGCACCAACAACAGGGTCAGCAGCGCCCGCCGGGCCGGCCCTCCCAGGGCGACCTCGGTGCCGTCGTCGTGCCGTGCCAGAGTCTCGCCCAGGATGGAGAACCGCATGCGGGCGATTATCCATCAGCGGAGATCATCCCAAGGGGCCGAGGTAGGTCCCGCCGGAGACGTCCACGGTCTGCCCGGTCACCCACCGCCCGTGCGGACCCGCCAGGAATCCGACCACGTCGGCCACGTCCTCGGGCTCACCGAGCCGTCCGAGCGCGGTGATCGACTCCAGTGCGGCCACCACCTCGGGGATGGCGGTGTACCCGGCCGTCATGTCGGTGCGCACCGCGCCCGGCGCCACCGTGTTCACCGTGATCCCGCGCCGGCCCAGCTCGTTGGCCAACGAGGGCGCCATGGCCTCGATCGCCGCCTTGGTGATGGTGTAGCCGATCTGGGTGGTCACGGCGAACCGGCTGGCCGTCGAACCCATGTTGATGATGCGTCCGCCGTCGTTGAGCAGCGGCAGCGCCCGCTGGATCACGAAGAACGGCGTGACCACGTTGACGGTGAGCAGGTTCGCCAGCTCTTCCAGGCCGAGCGTGTCGACCGAACTCCCCGAGCTCATGCCCGCGTTGTTGATCAGGATGTCCAGGCCGCGCCCGGCCAGCCCCTCGGTCAGTCCGTCGAACAGCCGCCCCACGGCGTCGG
Source organism: Streptomyces lavendulae subsp. lavendulae (assembly GCF_002803845.1). GTDB lineage: Bacteria > Actinomycetota > Actinomycetes > Streptomycetales > Streptomycetaceae > Streptomyces > Streptomyces lavendulae. The sequence goes on from NZ_CP024985.1 coordinate 7,833,270, forward strand.
ATTCGCCGAACCGCGCCCGTACGAGGAACCCCTGCCCGCCCGCCTCCTCGATCAGGGCCAGCGTCTGCCGGGCGGCTGCCTCGTTGCCGCCGTAGTGGACGGCGACCAGGGCACCCTCGGCGGCCAGCCGCAGCGCGATCGCCCGCCCGATGCCCCGGGATCCGCCCGTCACCAGTGCCGTCCTGCCGTCCAGCATGCCCATGGTCCGCTCCCTCGTCCGGTGGCCGGGTCTCGGTCGATCCGGCGACGAGGACGACCTTGGCGGGACGCGCTCACCGCCCGCTCACCGCCCGCTCACCCTCCCCGCCGCCACGGGCCGTGACCGGGGCAGCGGTGCGCACACCGCTCCGGGGCGCCCGGGGAACAACCACATCCGGCCGACCCGGCCGACCGGGTCGGGGCGCCGCGCGTTTTGGCTCGGATTGAGCGGCCGCCCCGCCCCTTCGACGGCAGACTGGGCAGGTCAGCAGCCCCGTACGAGGAGGACCGCCCGTGCCCGTCCCGATCATCATCGACTGCGACCCCGGGCACGACGACGCCCTCGCGATCATGCTGGCGGCCGCCGACCCCGCGATCGACCTGCTCGCCATCACCACGGTCGCCGGCAACCAGACGCTGGAGAAGACCACCCTCAACGCCCGCCGCGTGTGCACCATCGCCGGGATCACCGACGTGCCCGTCGCCGCCGGGTGCGCACGGCCGCTGCTCCAGCCGCTGGCCGTCGCCGACGACGTGCACGGCGCGTCGGGCCTGGACGGACCGCGCTTCCCCGAGCCCACGGTCGACGTGGTGCCCGAGCACGCGGTCGAGCTCATCCACCGCATCCTGCTCGAACACCCCGAACCCGTCACCCTGGTGCCGACGGCCCCGCTGACCAACATCGCCCTGCTGCTGACGCGCCACCCCGACAGCGCCGCCCGGATCCGCGAGATCGTGCTCATGGGCGGGTCCACCGAACGGGGCAACCGCACCCCGGCGGCCGAGTTCAACATCATGACCGATCCGGAGGCCGCCGACATCGTCTTCCGCAGCGGCGTCCCGCTGACCATGTGCGGGCTCAACGTCACCCACCAGGCCCTCGCCACCCCCGAGATCCGGGCCCGCTTCGACGGCCTGGGCACCGAACTCGGCCAGGTCTGCTCGGAGCTGCTGGCCTTCTTCGCCTCCACGTACAGCCGCCTGTGGGGCATGCCCCACCCGCCGCTCCACGACCCCGTGGCGGTGGCCCGTGTCATCGACCCGGCGATCGTCGACGTCGTGGACGCGAACGTCACGGTCGAACTGCACGGCCGCTACACGCGCGGCGCCACGGTCGTGGACCTCCACCGCTATCTGGACCGCCCCGTCAACGCCCGGGTCGCCGTACGGCTGGACACCGAATGGTTCTGGGACCGCATGGTCACCGCCGTCGAAGTCCTCGGCTCCCGGCGCACCACCTAGGCCCGGCGTACGCGCCCCGGATCAACGGCTGGGGGCCCGGCGCCGCCCGTCGGGACGGGCGGAGCTGCCGGCTCCCGGCCGGAGGCCTCCACCATGGCGCCCCCCCCCGCGGCCACGGACGCCCGGCAGCGGGCCGACGGAACTCACCCGGCGACCGGGTACATCAGGCCGCGCCGCCCTTCCGGCGAGGTCAGCCACTCCAGCTTCTCGGCGGTTTCGGTGCCCGGCAGCGGTGTGTGCAGCACGATCGCCAGGTCGGGGCGGGCGGGAACGCGCAGCTGGGTCGACTCCACTTCGAGCGTGCCGACGACGGGATGCTCGATGCGCTTGTGCAGCAGACCGCCCGGCCGGACGTCCCGTTCCTTCCACAACTCGGCGAACCGCGGGCTCAGTTCCCGGGCCTCCTCCACGACCGCCCGGAACCCCTCGTCCTGCGGGTGCTCCGAGCAGGCGGCCCGGAACTGCGCCACCACCTCCCGGGCTATCTCCTCCCACTGCGCGGCGCGGGACCGGTGGATGGGGTCCGTGAAGAAGGCGATCAGGCAGTTCTGCACGATCTCGGGGCGCATTCCGAAGACCAGGGCGGCGGAGTCGTTGTACATCACCGTGTTCCAGTACACGTCCATGATGTGCGCCGGGAACGGCATCCAGGCGTCGATCAGCCGCTTCAGACCGTGGCACATGTCCCGGTCGCCCGGCTCGACTTCGAGGGCCGGCGGATTGAGCCCGGCCAGCACGTACAGGTGCCGGCGCTCGGCGCTGGTCAGTTTCAGGACCCGGCTCACCGAGTCCAGGACCTGCGCGGACACCGTGATGTCACGGCCCTGCTCCAGCCACTGGTACCAGGACACCCCGACCCCCGCCAGCACCGCGACCTCCTCCCGGCGCAGCCCCGGGGTGCGGCGCCGGACCCCGCCGTCCGGCAGGCCAGCCTCCGCGGGCGAGATCCGCGCGCGCCGGTTCATCAGGAACGCGCGCAGTTCGCTCCGGCGGTGCTCGTCGATCGGCGTGGCCACGTGGAATTCCCCCTGTCGGCTGCCTGGTGGTGGCAACAACAGGATAAGTTCCCGCTCTTCACGGGCATTCCCGGGCGGCGAAGGTGGTGCCCATGACGATCGACACACAGACGGCGGTCACCGGACCGCACACGGTGGCGCCCGAGGGCCACCGGCTCACCGGACGGGCCCGGCTCGTCCTCTTCGTGCTCTGCGCCGCCCAGTTCATGGTGGCGCTGGACTTCTCCGTCCTGAACGTGGCCCTGCCCGTCCTCGGCGAGGACCTGGGCCTGAGCCGGTCCGCCCTCCAGTGGGCGGTCACCGCCTTCGCCCTGCCCTCCGGCGGCTTCCTGCTCCTCTTCGGCCGGATCGCCGACCTCTTCGGACGCAAGAGGCTCTTCCTGAGCGGCCTGGCGCTCTTCGGCGCGGCCTCGCTGCTCGCCACCCTCGCCTGGGACCCCGCCTCCTTCCTGACCGGACGCGCCCTCCAGGGGCTGGGCGCGGCGGTCGTCGTGCCGACCGGCATGTCCCTGCTGACCACGACCTTCCCCGAGGGCCCGCTGCGCGACAAGGCGCTCGGCATCTCCGGAACCCTGCTCTCCCTCGGCTTCACCGTCGGCATGGTGCTCGGCGGCGTCATGACCGACACCCTCGGCTGGCGCTCCACGATGGGCCTGCTCGCGGCAGCCGCCGTGATCGTTCTCTGCCTCGCCCCCCGCTTGCTGCCCGAGTCCCGCACCCCCGAGCGGCCGCGACTGGACGTACCGGGAGCCGTCACCGTCACCGGCGGGCTGCTCGCGCTGATCTACGCCCTGTCCACGGCCGCCGAGCGCGGCTTCGGCGGCACGGACGTCCTCGTCTCGCTGGTGGCCGGGATCCTGCTGCTCGCCGCGTTCGTGGTGGTGGAGTCGAAGGCGCCCGCGCCGCTGGTCTCGCTGCCGATGCTCAAGCGCCGCACGGTCGCCTGGGGCAACGTCGGCGGACTGGTGACCTTCTCGATGATGTCGACGGTCGTGTTCGTCCTGACGCTGTACCTCCAGGAGACCCTGCACCTGTCCTCGTTCCTGACGGGGCTGGTCTTCGGGGTCCAGGGCGTGGCCTCCGCCGTCGCCGGCTCGTACGCCCCCCGGTTCATCGGCCGCTTCGGCGCCCGGCGCACCCTGGTCGGCTCGCTGCTCGGCCAGGGCATTTTCACCGCCGCGCTGCTGGCCGTGGGCACGCAGTCGGGTGCCCTGGTCGCCGCCGTCGCCGTCTCGGTGGCGAGCATGTGCCACCTCGGCGCGATCATCTCCTACGGGATCATCGTGACCAGCGGTGTGCCGGACGCGCAGCAGGGGCTGGCCACCGGCCTGGTCACCACCACCCAGCAGGTCGGTCTGACCATCGGCATCCCGCTGCTCGGCGTCCTGGCCACCACGCGGACCTCGCTCTTCGACGGGGTCCGGACGGTGCTGGCGATCGACGCGGCCCTGGTGACGGTGGCGGCACTGCTGGTCGCCGTCGGCCTCGGCCGCCGTACGAGGTGATCAGGGAGCGTGCGCCCCGACCGGGACGGGTCCTGGCGGGTCCTCCGAGGGCCTCGTACGGGCATGTCGGCGCCGGGTCTCACGGACGGGTCTGCAGGCCGTCCAGGGTGAGGTCGAGAAGGCGCTCCGCCCGCTGCCGCCGTTCGGGGCCCGCCGAGGTGAGGGCGATGCCTTCGAGGGCGGTGGCGATGTCGGCGGGGCCGATGTCCGTGCGGATCGCCCCGGCGGCCGCGCAGGCGTCCATGAGGGTGCCCAGGGCGGCCTGGATCATCTCCCGGCTGTGGCCGTACGGACTGCTCCCCGTCTCTGCGATGGCGCGCAGGGCGTCGATCATGCCGTACTTGGCGGTGACGTAGTCCAGGAAGAGACGGGTCCAGGCGCGCAGGGCCGGCAGCGGCGGCTCCGTCGTCAGCAGGGCCGGGGCCGCGTCGCACAGCCGGGCCACCTCGTTGCGGTAGACCGCCTCGACCAGCGCCTCGCGGGTGGGGAAGTTCCGGTACAGCGTGGCACTGCCCACCCCCGCCTCCCTGGCGATGCGCTCCAGGTGGGCGTCGAGCCCCTCCGCCGCGAATACGCGCACCGCGGCCGCCAGGATCTTCTCCCGGTTGCGCCGTGCGTCGGCCCGCAACGGCCGTCGTGCTTCCTCGGGCATGAGCGCTCGTCGTCCCCTCTCCGGGTTGCCAAGTGGAGGCGCCCCCACTTAGCCTCCAGTCAAGTGGGGGCGTCCCCACTTCCATCGTGGGTCAGTGTACTGACCTGCGCGCACCCCTCAGGAAAGGACCGGCCATGTCGGGCATCAAGGGCAAGGTCATCGCACTCACGGGCGCCAGCAGCGGGATCGGGGAGGCGACGGCGGTCCATCTCGCCGAACGGGGGGCCCACCTGGTACTGGGAGCCCGGCGCAAGGACCGGCTCGACGCGGTGGTGGAAGCCATCACGGCCCGGGGCGGCTCGGCCGTCGGGGTCGTCGTCGACGTCAGGCGCCGCGAGGACCTCGCGCGCCTGACCGGTACGGCGGTCGAGCGCCACGGCCGGCTCGACGTCCTGGTCTCCAACGCGGGCACCATGGCGGTCTCGCCCTTCGACGAGCTGCGCCAGGACGACTGGGACGACATGGTCGCCACCCACATCACGGGCCTGCTCAACGGTATCGGGGCGGCGCTGCCCGTCTTCAGGAGCCAGCGCTCGGGTCACTTCGTCAACGTCGCCTCCACCGCCGCCTACGTCGTGAAGTCCCCCCAGGCCGTCTACGCGGCCACCAAGACGGCGGTGAAGGTGCTGACCGAAGGGCTGCGGCAGGAGTCCGGCCCCGATCTGCGCGTGACCCTCGTCTCGCCCGGCTTCACCCACACGGAAGGCGTGGGCAAGGGGGCGAGCCCCGAGACGGCGGCGGCGATGGTCCGGCAGCGCGACGAGATCGCCATGCCGCCTTCGGCCATCGCCTCCGCCATCGGTTACGCCATCGAGCAGCCCGACGGCGTCGACGTCAGCGAGATCGTCGTCCGTCCCACGGCGCAGGCCTGACGGCCGGAGCCGGGGGTCATCCGGCGTTGAGGCGGGCGCTGACCCACTCCAGGGACGGCGGGATCTCCCGCCGCCAGGTGTTGAAGTTGTGGCCGCCGTGGTCGAGGGTGATCGACGAGACGTGCGCGGGGGCCTTCACCTTCTGGATGAACTGCTGCGTCGGCTTGAGGTTCGGCTCGCCCTGCAGGGAGCTGGTGACCAGGAAGGAGGACTTCCCCTGCGGCAGGTGGTCCAGGCTCCACAGCAGGTCCGCCCGCTTCTCCTGCTCCTTGTTGCCGTGGAAGATGTCGCCCGAGTCCGCGTCGATCTCCGGCTTGTAGTCGGCCGACAGCCCGACCCCGGCGGCGTAGCGCTCGGGGTGCTCCAGGGCGATCTTCAGCGCGCAGTAGCCGCCGGTGGAGTCGCCCATGATGGCCCAGCTCGACGGCACGTTCTTCACCCGGTACGTGCCCGACACGGCCTGCGGGAGGTCGGTGGCGAAGTAGGTCTCGCTCTGGGGCCCGCCGGGGACGTCCACGCACTGGGTGTTGCGGGTGGGGATGACCGACGGCCGCATCATCACGAGGACCATCGGCTGCGTCTTCTTGTGCTTGGCCAGCTTCCAGGCCGTCTTCGGGTAGTCGAGTCCCTTGATCAGGTTCTCCGAGGTGCCCGGGAAGCCGGTGAGGACCACGGTCGCGGGGAACGTCTTGTGCTCGTTGCCCTTCTGGAAGTACTCGGGCGGCAGGTACACGTAGGCCGAGGTGGCGGTCTTGGCCCGCTGTCCCTGGATGGTCACCTTCTCGATCACGCCGCCCACGCGCGGCGTGGCGCCGCCGGGCACGTCGACCGGCTGCCGGCCGAGGATCTTCACGCCCGACGCGTCACCCTGCCCCGCGTCGAGGGCCGGCGGCGCCTGCGCGTGCCCGGCGAGCTCGGCCCACGATCCGTAGATCAGGAAGCTCCGGTTGGCCGCCAGTCCGATCGAGGCCACGAGCAGCAGCTGGAGCACCACGACCAGCGCGATCCGGCCGAACACCCGGCGGGGCCCGCCCTTCGCAAGCCGTGGCCACAGCCAGACCGTCAGGGCGAACAACAGGAGCGTGCACAGCAGGGCGAGCACGAGGGGGGCGCCACTCGTCAGCTTCATGGATCGGTGAGACCTTCTGTCGGCTATCGGTCAGGACCCGCGGGCCCGTCGGCCCGCGTCGGCGTGCCGAACAAAGAGAGGGGAGAGCGGGGCAAAAGGTTGCGAGCCTGGATGTGATCTTCGAACGCCCGCTCACGGAACCCGGCGTAACGTGGGCGTGAACTCACCTGCGCACGAGTTGTTATGGGAAGGAATACATCCATGCAGGAGCATTTCGACGTCGTCGTCCTCGGAGCCGGCCCCGGCGGTTACGTCGCCGCCATCCGCGCCGCTCAGCTGGGCCGCAGCGTCGCGGTCGTCGAGGAGAAGTACTGGGGCGGCGTCTGCCTGAACGTCGGCTGCATCCCCACCAAGGCGCTCCTGCGCAACGCCGAGCTGGCACACCTGTTCACCCACGAGGCCAAGACCTTCGGCATCAAGGTGGACGGCGAGGTGTCCTTCGACTACGGCGAGGCGTTCCGGCGCAGCCGCCGGGTCGCGGACGGCCGGGTCAAGGGCGTCCACTACCTGATGAAGAAGAACGGGATCACCGAGTTCGACGGCCGGGGCACCTTCCTCGACGACCGGACCCTGCGGATCGCCGAGGCGGGCGGCACCACCCGGGAGATCTCCTTCGGCGACTGCATCATCGCCACCGGCGCCACCCCGAAGCTGCTGCCCGGCACGCGGCGCAGCGAGCGCGTGGTCACCTACGAGGAGCAGATCCTCGCCGAGGACGTGCCGGGCTCCATCGTGATCGCGGGCGCCGGTGCCATCGGCATCGAGTTCGCGTACGTCCTGCACAACTACGGCGTGAAGGTCACCATCGTCGAGTTCCTGGACCGGATCGCCCCGCTGGAGGACGCGGACGTCTCCGCCGAACTGGCCAAGCAGTACCGCAAGCTGGGCATCGACGTCCTGACCTCGACCCGGGTCGAGTCGATCGACGAGTCGGGCCCGCAGGTACGGGTGACCGTCACCGGCGCCGACGGCGCGACGAAGGTGCTGGAGGCCGACAAGGTGCTCCAGGCCATCGGCTTCGCGCCGAACGTCACCGGCTACGGGCTGGAGGCCACCGGCGTACGCGTCACCGAGCGCGGCGCCATCGAGGTCGACGGCCGCTGCCGCACCTCGGTGCCGCACATCTACGCCATCGGTGACGTCACCGCCAAGCTGATGCTCGCGCACACCGCCGAGGCCATGGGCGTCGTCGCCGCCGAGACCATCGCGGACGCGGAGACGATGGAGCTGGACTACCCGATGATCCCGCGGGCGACCTACTGCCAGCCGCAGATCGCGAGCTTCGGCTGGACCGAGGCGCAGGCGAAGGAGAAGGGCTTCGACGTCCGCGTCGCCAAGTTCCCCTTCACCGCCAACGGCAAGGCGCACGGCCTCGGTGACACGGCCGGCTTCGTGAAGCTGATCAGCGACGCCACGCACGGCGAGATCATCGGCGCCCACCTGATCGGCCCCGACGTCACCGAACTCCTGCCGGAGCTGACGCTGGCGCAGCAGTGGGACCTGACGGTGCACGAGGTCGCGCGCAACGTCCACGCGCACCCGACCCTCGGCGAGGCGGTCAAGGAGGCCGTCCACGGACTGGCCGGCCACATGATCAACTTCTGAGTCCCGCCACGGGGCGGGAACCCGGCGCCGGTTAGGCTCGTTCCCATGAACGGGCACCACCTGGCACGCACCTGGGAAATCCTCCCCGGCGGGGGATACTCGACGGCTTGGGCCGGCCTCACGGACCGCTCCCTCACGGCACGGGGGCGGGCCGTGGGGCTGGAGCCCGAACCGTACTGGGTCACGTACGCCCTGGATACCGGCGACGCGTACGTGACCACGGCGCTGCGCGTCACGGTCGAGACCGGGGCCGGGCGCAGGACCCTGGACCTGCGCCACGACGCGGGCCGCTGGAGCGTCGACGGCGAGCACCGCCCCGACCTCGACGGCGCGCTCGACTGCGACCTGGGCCTGTGCCCGCTCACCAACACGATGCCGGTGCTCCGGCACGGCCTGCACCGGAGCCCGGCGGGCGGCGGGCACACCTTCCTGATGGCCTGGGTCTCGGTGCCCGGCCTGGAGGTCACCGCGAGCCGGCAGTCGTACACGCCCCTGGGCCCCGCCGGGCGGGGGGCGCGGATCCGGTACGAGTCCGGTGACTTCCGCAGCGACGTCGAGTTCGACGGGGACGGCCTGGTGCTGGACTATCCGGGGCTGGCCCGGGCCCTCCCGCAGGGCCCGGCGGGAGGGTAGCCGGTCCGGCCCGGTCCGCGTCAGAACGCCGAGTGGGCGAACCAGAGGTCGAGCAGGGCCGCGTTCCCGGCGCTCTCCACGCCCGGCGCGGTGCGCGGGGTGCGGCCGTAGAGGACCAGCAGCAGATCGGCGGCGGGCGCGCCGACGGTCGCGTCGGCCTCGGCTCCGGCCTCGTGGCCGTCCCCGGTCACGTCCCCGGTCCCGTCCGCGACGAGGCCGAAGCCGTCGGGCCGCAGGCGGACCAGCCACGAGCCGTCCGTGTCGGTGCACCGGAATCGGATCGTCTGGTCCGTTCCCCGCAGCTGGGCCACCCCGGGCGCGAACGGGGTGGCGTAGGGCAGGTTGACGAGGAACTCGTCGACGCCGTCCCGTGCGAGCGGGGCGTCGATCGAGGAAGCGAGCCCCAGGGCGCGCTCCGCGTCGACGCGGTGGACCAGGGTCTCGAACAGCATCCGGCGGATCCAGAACCGGGCGTGGCCGTCGGCTCCCCAGACCCACATGGGTGCGTCGGGGTCGGTCGCGGCGAACACCTCGGCCGCCGCGGCGCCGCCGGCGGCCAGCCAGTCGGCGTAGTCCTCCTCGCGCTCGGGAAGGCGCAGGTCCACGTCACGGCTCGTCGGGCGTTCCTGCACCTTCTTGAGCAGCAGTGCGGAGAACCAGCGGTGCACGCCCCCGCAGTGCCGGACCAGGTCGGCGAGGGTCCAGCCCGGACAGGTGGGCACGGGGGCCGTCAGATCGGCGCCGCGGACCAGGTCCACGAAGCGTGCGGTCTGCGCGGCGACGGCCGCCGCGTGATCGGGCTGCTCGGCTGTGCTCATCGGGTGTGGCCTTCCTGACCTGGGGGTTCGCCTCTTCCGGCACTCTTTCACAGGTGCCGGGAGGTGGGGACACAGGGGGCGTCAGGGGTGCGGCGGGTGTCAGCAGGCCCGTTCGTACTCGACCTGGTCGAGGGGGTTGCCGTCGCCGAAGTCGTGGGCGCGCGAGGCGCCGGTCTCGGTGAAGCCGCACTTGGCGTAGAAGCGGCGCGACTGCGGCGTCCCGCGCAGGGTCCACAGGTGCGTCCGGGCGAACCCGTTCTCGCGCAGCCGGGCCAGGGTCGCGTCCATCAGGGCGACGGCGACCCCGCTGCCCCAGCCGTCGGGGTGGCCGTAGACCGAGAAGATCTCGGCGAGGCCGGGCCGGCCGGGGGAGGGGGCGAAGAAGCTCAGGGCCAGCGGGCGGCCGTCGACCGAGGCGAGCAGAACCGTCTCGGCACCCCCGCCGACCCGCGCGTGCCAGCGGTGACGCCGGTCCTCCACCGCCCGTGCGGCGAAATCGGGGGCGAAGAGGGGGGCGTAGACGGCCTCCCAGGCCGCGGCGTGGATCTCACCGAGCACGGCACCGTCGGCCGGGCCCGCGCGACGAATCTCGATCATGCGGCGAGCCTACAACGCAACGGGCCGCGGATGCCGGGGTGTTGACGGCGGCGCGGCGCGGCGCGACCCGACTCGCCGGGCTACGGCGCCTCGTGGAGCCGCGTCAGCAGGGCGATCAGCTGCCGCTGTTCGTCCGGGTCCAGCGGAGCGAGCAGCTGCGCGTTGGCCGCCCCGGCGAGCCGCGCGCAGCGGGCGAGGACCGCCCCGCCTTCCGGGGTGACCGTGACGGCGTTCTTGCGGCGGTCGGCGGGGTCGGGCGTGCGCAGGACGAATCCGCTCTGCTGGAGGTGGTTGAGGAGGCCCACCATGTCCTTCGGGTCGACCGCCAGCAGGCGGCACAGGTCGGCCTGGGCGACGGGCCCGTACTCGGCGGTCGCGGCCAGCACCGCGTGGTGCATGAGGCCCAGTCCCTCGGCGGAGAGCGCGTCGGCGACCAGCCCCCGGCCGCGGGTCGCGACGCGGCCGACGAGCCAGGTCGGCAGGGACCGGATGTGTGCGAGGGGGGACGTCATGGGGTCAGCCTAACGAAGGTCGTTGGACTTCCCCACGATTACCCGGTTATCGTTGGGGCATCCAATGAATCCGGATCGGGGGGGTCCTGTGCTGCGCATTCGTCACGAGGTCAACGGCGGCCCGGAAGTGCTGTTCGCCGAACACGTCGACCGGCCCGTCGCGGGCCCCGGCGAACTGCTGGTCCGGGCCGAGGCCATCGGCGTGACGCTGCCCACCGTGCGCAAGGTCAGGGACGATGACGGGCCCGTCTCCTTCGGCGGCGAGGTCGCCGGCGAGGTCGTCGCCACGGGCCCCGGGGTGAGCGGATTCGCCGTCGGGGACCGCGTCACCGGGCTGTGCTTCACCGATGCCTACGCCGAGTTCGCGGTCCTGGGCGCCGCACTGGCCTCCCACGTCCCCGACGCGGCGAGCGCGGTGCAGGCCGTGGCGCTGCTGCGCAGCGGCCTCGTGGCCCGCGGCGCCTACGGGGCCGCCCGCGTCGAGCCCGGCGAGTCGGTCCTCGTCACCGCCGCGGCGGGGGCGGTGGGCGGCCTCGCCCTCCAGTACGCCAGGGCCGCCGGCGCCGGGCGCGTCGTCGCCGCCGTCAGCAGCGCCGACAAGGCCGGCTTCGTCCGCGGCCTGGGCGCGGACCGGGTCGTGCTGTACGAGGACGCCGACTGGGGAGCCCCGTACGACGTGGTCCTCGACGGGGTCGGCGGCGACCTGCTCGCCCCCGCCGTCCGCGCCCTCGCCACCGGCGGCCGCATCGTGGCGTACGGATCGGGTGGCGGCACGGTCGAGGCCTACGAGCTCCTCGTCCGCGGCGCCTCGATGATCGGCTTCCAGATGAGGGCGATCGCCTTCGGCAAGCCCGAACTCCACGACCGGTGGCGGCGCGAGCTCTGGGAGCTGCACGCGGCGGGCACCCTGCGCCCCGCCGTCCACGAGGAGATCCCGCTCGCCGAGGCGGCCCGCGCCCACGCCGTCATCGAAGCGCGCCGCAACCTCGGCAAGGTCGTCCTGGTGCCGTAGGTGCCGGCGGCAGGCGGCCCGGCCGACTCGGCCGTCCGGGGGGACACGCCGCCGCCCCGGAGGCCGTGCGTGCCGCGCCTACGTCGGCGGTCGCGGGCGGTGTGGAACGGTTCGAGCCGGTCACGCAGAGCAGCGATCGGAAGGACTTCCCATGTTCAGAACGGTGTTCATCGCCGGCGCGGCCGCGGCCCTCGCCGCCTCCGCCCTCGCGCCGTCCGCAGGGGCCGTCACCGCCCCGGCCCTCGCACCCCCCGAGAAGATCACCATCGACGTGGTCCAGGTCAACGGCTCCGGCTGCCGGCCCGGCAGCGCCACCGTCGCGGTCTCCCCCGACAACACCGCCTTCACCGTGGCCTACAGCGAGTACACGGCGCAGGTCGGCAAGGACACCAAGGCGACCGACTTCCGCAAGAACTGCCAGCTCGGCCTGCGGGTGAACGTTCCCCAGGGCTACACCTTCGCCATCACCCAGGCGGACTACCGGGGCTTCGCCAGCCTGGCGCCCGGCGCGAGCGGCGAGCAGCGGGCCAGCTACTACTTCCAGGGCATGTCCGAGACCGCCCGCCGAAGCCACACCCTGCGCGGCCACTACCAGGACAACTGGCAGGTCTCCGACCAGGTCGCGATCGAGGCCCTCGTCTACCACCCGTGCGGGGCGAAGCGGAACCTCAACATCAACACCGAGCTGCTCGCGCAGGCCGGCACCTCCGACACGGCCAACACCACCAGCTTCCTGACGATGGACTCGACCGACGGCAGCATCAACACCAAGTACCACTTCGCCTGGAAGACCTGCCCGCAGCGCTGAGCCGCGGCCGATCGGGCGGCGGGGCGCAAGGGGTGCCGTCCGGCCGCCGGAGGGTGATGTCCGGCCACGTCTGCGCCGTGTCACGCCGGCTCCGCCGTCCCGTACCGACCCGGGCTTACGATCTCGACGGACGGTCCCTCCCGTGACCGTTCCCACCCCGCATCCGTGGAGGTCAACCGTGTTCCGGACGGCCGCAGGACACCGCAGTCGGCGCAGAGGTCCCCGTATCCGCGCCACGGCCGCGCTCGCCGCCACGGCGGCGACCGCCTTCCTCGCCGCGGGTTGCTCCTCCGGCGGCAGCGGCCCGGGGGAGGCGGCCGGAGGCGTCCCGGTCGTGGAGAAGGGCAAGCTGACCACCTGCACCCACCTGCCCTACCCGCCCTTCCAGTTCGAGCAGAACGGCAAGGTGGTCGGCTTCGACGTGGCCCTGATCGACCTCGTCGCCCGCAACCTCAAGGTCGAACAGAAGATCCTCGACACCCCGTTCGAAAACTTCAAGACCGGGGCCTTCCTGAACTCCGGCCAGTGCGACCTCGCCGCGGCCGGCATGACGATCACCGACGAACGCAAGAAGAACGTGGACTTCTCCGTCCCCTACTTCGACGCGACCCAGGCCCTCCTCGCGAGCAAGAAGAGCGGTGTCACGACGCTCGCCGAGCTCAAGGCCAAGGGCGGGAAACTGGGCGCGCAGGCGGAGACCACCGGGGAGAGCTACGCCAAGGCGCAGGGCTTCAACCCGATCTCCTTCGAGAGCTCGGACGCGGTGCTCAACGGACTGCGCACCGGCCAGGTCGACGCGGTCGTGATCGACTACCCGGTCGTCCAGGGCTGGCTCAAGGACAAGGCGAACGCGGCCGAGTTCGTCCTGGGGCAGAACATCGACACCGGGGAGAAGTACGGCTTCTCGGTGAAGAAGGGCAACGCCGCCCTCCTCGCGGCGATCGACAAGGCGATCACCACCGCCAAGGCCGACGGCACCTACAAGAAGCTCTACGAACAGTGGATCGGCCCGCTGCCCCAGGCCGCCTCGTGACCTCACGGCTGACCCGGCGCCAGCGGCGCCGGGTCTGGCAGGCGATCCAGTACGCCGTCTTCGTGGCCGTGCTGGTCCTGGTGGTCGTGCTCGCCGACTGGGACCGGCTGGCCAACCAGTTCGCGCAGCCCGACCTGGCCGCGCGCCTCTTCCCGGACATCATCACCATCGCCCTGCGCAACACGGTGGTGTACACCTTCTCCGGATTCCTCTTCGGCCTCGTGCTCGGCCTGGTCGTCGCCATGATGAGGCTCTCCTCGGTGACCCCCTACCGGTGGGTCGCCGGCGTCTACATCGAACTGTTCCGGGGCCTGCCCGCGCTGCTCATCTTCATCTTCGTGGGCGTGGCGGTCCCGCTCGCCTTCCCCGGCGCCGAGATCCCCGGCGGCATCTACGGCAAGGTCGCGCTCGGCCTCGGGCTGGTGGCCGCCGCCTACATGGCGGAAACGATTCGGGCCGGCATCCAGGCCGTACCCAAAGGGCAGATGGAGGCGGCCCGTTCGCTGGGCTTCTCGCACGCCCGCGCCATGGCCTCGGTGATCATCCCGCAGGCCTTCCGCATCGTGATCCCGCCCCTCACCAACGAACTGGTCCTGCTCTTCAAGGACTCCTCCCTGGTGCTCTTCCTCGGAGTGACGCTGGAGCAGCGGGAACTGACGAAATTCGGCCGGGACCTCGCCAGCGAGACCGCCAACTCCACCCCGATCCTGGTCGCGGGCCTGTGCTACCTCCTGGTGACCGTGCCGCTGAGCTTCGTGGTGCGCCGCCTGGAAGCCCGCGCGGACAAGGCCACGTGAGGACGACATGCCACAGCAGACACCACCTGCGGACGCGACGCCTGCGGACGCGACGCCGGCGGGCCGCCCGGAGATCGAGATCCGCGACCTGCACAAGTCCTTCGGCGACAACCACGTCCTGCGCGGCATCGACCTGGACGTCGCCCCGGGCGAGGTCGTCTGCGTCATCGGCCCGTCCGGCTCCGGCAAGTCGACCCTGCTGCGCTGCGTGAACCTGCTGGAGGAACCGAGCCGGGGCACCGTCCACGTCGGCGGTACCGAGCTCACCGACCCCGACGTCGACATCGACGCCGTCCGCCGCCGCATCGGGATGGTCTTCCAGCAGTTCAACCTCTTCCCGCACGTGGACGTCACCGGGAACCTCACGCTGCCGCAGCGGCGGGTGCTGGGCCGGGACAAGGCGCGGGCGGCCGAGGTCGCCCGGGAGAACCTCGACCGGGTCGGTCTCGCCGACAAGGCGGGAGCCTTCCCGGCCCAGCTGTCCGGCGGACAGCAGCAGCGCGTGGCGATCGCCCGGGCCCTGTCGATGGGGCCGGAGGTGATGCTCTTCGACGAGCCGACCTCGGCGCTCGACCCCGAACTCGTCGGCGAGGTGCTCTCGGTGATGCGGCTGCTGGCGGGCGAGGGCATGACGATGATGGTCGTCACCCACGAGATGAGCTTCGCCCGCGAGGTCGCGGACCGCGTCGTGTTCATGGACGGGGGAGTGATCGTCGAACAGGGTCCGGCGGCGCAGGTGATCACCCGCCCGGCGCACGAGCGGACCAGGAACTTCCTCGACCGCATCCTCGACCCGGCGGCGGTCGAGCCGCCCGTCGGCGAGGACCCCGGCCCGACCCGGCAGCCCGAAGGGTGAGCGGGTCGTGTCATGGTCCGACGAGATGCCGTTGGGTGCGTCCGGGTGGGACGGAGCGCGGCCCGCAACCGGGCGCACGGAGTGACGAGTCCTCAGGAGTCCTCACGTTCGGTCACGACATCGGAGGTCCGATGGACACGCAGCCCACGTACGCACTGTCGTCGCGGACGCCGCGCTGGGCGCTCGACCCCTACCGGTTCCCCGGACTGGAGGGCCTCGACATGGACGAGGCCCTCCTCGACGGGGCCGCCCCGCCGTCCACCGGTCCCGCCGAATCCCCTCAGCGCCCGGCCCGCTGACCGGGCCCGGTGAGGGCCGCGTCCGGGATCCACGAGCCGTGGATCATGGCGGGCACCCGGCGCGGCAGGTGGACCGTGGCCACCGGCGCCAGGGCCGGATCCCCGGCGTCCAGGACGAGCAGCCGTGAGGCACCGGCGTCCAGGTCGCCGACCACCGTCAGGAGGTAACCGGCGTCCTCCTCGGTGGCGCCGGCCGCCGGGACGAACACGGCCTCGCTGGGGAGCTGCCCGGCCCCGAACGGCCGCAGCCGGCGCTCGCCCGTGACGCGGTCGTACTTCACGAGGGTGTGCCGGCCGACGCCCCGGTCGTCGGGGAAGGCGAGCGCGTACTGGTAGCGGTGCTCGCGCCCGGTGAACGCCTCGTTGATCGTCGGGAACTCGACCGTGAGGTCGTCGCTCTCCTCCTCCCCGGTCCGTCCGGTCGCCGGGTCCACGGTCCAGCGCCTGCCCCGGGACCCGGAGGTGGGCTCGGCGCCGCGGTCCGGGGCGCCGACCCACCAGTTCCAGGAGCGCCGCCAGCCGTCGCGGCCCACGGACGGGCCCTCGATGACGATCCGTCCGCGGGCGTCCTCGTAGGCGTTGGCGAGGTGCATGGCGAAGCCCTGGCCGATCTCGTACCAGCGGACCCGCCCCGCGCCGCCCGCGCCGCGCGGCAGGACGCCGATCCGGGAGGGCTGCGCGTCGCTCCAGCCGTACGGGATGCCGGAGTGCTCGGAGGGGTCGAAGGTGACCGATCCCTCCAGGAAGACCACGTGGTGCTCGGTGAGGGCGAAGTCGTGCTTGAGGGCGGCGGTGGCGCCCGGTACCTCCTGGCTGTCCAGGACCTGCCCGTCGGCCGAGGCCACGTGGTGGATCAGGTACGGGGGGAAGGGGGAGGAGGAGAAGAAGTGGAGCTCACCGGTCTGCGGGTCCTCCTTGGGGTGCGCGGTCATGGCGCTGCGCAGCCTGCCGCCGAAGTCGTACGCGCCGACGGTCTCCAGTTCGGGTGTGAGCTCGAAGGGGAGGTTGGCCTCGCAGAGGGCGAGCAGGCGTCCGGCGTGTTCGATGACGTGGGTGCCGGCGGTGCTGGCGGTCAGGTCGGGGCCCTGTTCGGTCATGTAGGGGGCGCCGTCGAGGGCGGGGGTGTGCACCCAGCGGTTGCGGTACCACTCGGCGCGGCCCTCGCGCAGCCGGATCCCGTGGACCATGCCGCTGCCCTTGAACCAATGGGTGGGCGTGATCCCGGGCTTGGGGTTGTGCCCGTTGCGGATCAGCCGGCCGGTCAGCTCGGGCGGCAGAGCGCCCTCGACGGTGAGCTCGGTGGCGGTGACCTCGTCGGCGACGGGGGTGTAGTGGCCGGTCAGGTAGGGCTTGCTGGTCATCGTGAGGACCTCGGATCTCGACGGTGGGGTGGCGGTACGGAACGGAGGTGTGGCGGGACGGGGCGGCGTGCGGGGTGTGGTCACCCGCGCTCGGCACGCTCCTTCAGCCGGGCGAGCCACTGCTCCAGCGAGTCGCGGAGGGCCTGTTCCAGCAGCTCGGGCGAGGCCTCCACGGGCGCCCCGGACCAGGACTCCTGCGTGCGGACCGTGACGGCGCCGTCCGCCTCCTCGAAGGTCCACACGTGCACACCCTCGATCCCCTGGGCCGGACCGCCCCAGACGATGCGGGCGCCGGGGACCAACTGCAGGACGGTGGAGGTGATGTCGAGCCCGTGGGTGAGCCAGCGGAAGGTGGCCCCGGGGGCGAGGGGACCGTCCAGGGCGGCCCGCGTGACGTCCGGGTTCCAGTCGGGCCAGGCGTCGACGTCGGTGTGCAGCCGCCAGACGGTGTCGAGCGGGGCGTGGACGGTGGTCGACAGCCGTACGACGGCCGGCGCGCTCTCGTCGATCGTCACGAAGGGGGTGTGCTCGGGCTGTGCGGTGCGCTCGGTGCTCATGACGGGTGACACTCCTTCTGTGTATGTGTGGTTAACCACTCACTCTTGGAGCCGCGAGAACGGCGACCCGGCTTCCGGCGGGCCGCCGTCCGGGGGAGCGGGCTGTCAGTAGTGCCGGATGCCGGCGGTCAGGGTGCGGGTCCAGGGCGCGTCGACCGCCCCGGCGTCCATCGACACCACCAGGTGGCAGAGCATCCCGACGGCGAAGAACTCCTGGACCTGGCGGTCGTCGCCGCCGGAGGCCCCCCTTACGTACTCGACCGTGCGGGCGTAACCGGCCCGCACGGCCTCGCGGACGGCGGGCTCGGAGACCGTGGCGGCCTGTGCGTGCAGCTGGACCAGCATCAGGTCCTTGTCGCTGATCAGATGGGCGTAGGCGTCGCCCATCGCGGAGAGTACGGCCTCCGGCGAGCTGCCCCGCGCACCGGCCGCGCCGGCCTCCAGGCTGGCCCGCACCCGTACGAAGCAGTGCTCCACCACGGCCACGAACAGAGCTTCCTTGTCGGTGAAGAGGCGGTAGACGTACGCCTGCGAGATCCCGGCGGCCTTGGCGACCTCCGTGGTCGTGGTGCCGAAGTATCCGCGCGCGGCGAACGCTCCGATGGCGGTGCGCAGCACCGTCTCGCGGCGTTCTTCCGCGGTGGACAGCTGGCGTTGGCGTTCCGGTTGCATGTGAGTACTCAATCACTCACACTTTTGGGGTGTCAACCCCCGCGCTGCCCGTGGGGGTCACAAGGAGCAGCCCCGCTGATCAAGTGATTAGATCGATACAACCGGGTATGCGGCATGTGCGGAGATTCTTCCCACCGTCCGTCCCCGCGCACCATGCGTGTGCCACGACGGGCGCCGAGTCTCCGCACGAGTTCGATCGCCGGCGCCCCGCGTCTGGCGGCGGCACCGACGGGCCGATGTGACAGCCGGTCTCCGCCGGCAAGGAAGCAGGCTCACATGGTTGATCGTCTCAAGGCATCGGGGCTGGTGGGCGAGGTGTCCGCCGAATTCGCCGGCACGATGGTCCTCATCCTCTTCGGCTGCGGCGTCGTGGCCCAAGTGGTCGCGGGCGGCGGACTCACCACTCCGCCCGGCGGCCTCGGCAACCACGACAGCATCGCGTGGGCGTGGGGCCTCGGCGTCACCCTCGGCGTGTACGTCGCGGCACGCCTGAGCGGCGCCCACCTCAATCCCGCGGTCACCGTCGCGCTGGCGACCTTCAAGGGATTCCCGTGGCGCAGGGTGGCCCCGTACGTGGTGGCGCAGACGGCCGGCGCGTTCGTGGCCGCCCTCATCGTGCGGTGGAACTACACCGAGGCGCTCGGCACGTACGACCCAGGCCACACCATCAAGACGCAGGGTGTCTTCTCCACGCTCCCGGCGAACGGCAACCCGAACCTGCCGGTCACCGAATGGGGCGCGTTCCGGGACCAGATCATCGGCACGGCGATCCTGCTGCTGCTGATCTTCGCGGTCACGGACCTGCTCGGCACCCCGCCCGGTGCCAACCTGGCGCCGTTCATCGTCGGCCTCATCGTCGTCGCGATCGGCATGGCCTGGGGTACGAACGCGGGGTACGCGATCAACCCGGCCCGTGACTTCGGTCCGCGGCTCGCCAGCTTCCTCACGGGCTACGGAGGGGCCTGGCGAGATCAGTACGGGAACTTCTACTTCTGGGTGCCCATCATCGGGCCGCTGATCGGAGGCCTGCTCGGCGCGGGCCTGTACAAGCTCCTCATCGGCCGGTTCCTGCCGACCGCCGAGCCCGAGCCCGCGGGCCGAGTCCCGACCCCCGAGCCCTGACCCGCAGCCCTGCGTCATCCCGCGGCGGGGCGGCGACACCGCCCCGGCGCGGGACGGGCTCTCCCCCGAAGAGAGGCGGCATCATCATGGCGGACTTCGTCGGCGCAGTGGACCAAGGCACCACGAGCACCCGGTTCATGATCTTCGATCATGCGGGCAACGAGGTCGCGAAGCACCAGCTGGAGCACGCGCAGATCCTTCCCCAGTCGGGATGGGTCGAGCACGACCCGGTGGAGATATGGGAGCGCACCAACTCGGTGATCCAGAACGCGCTCCGGCACGGAAACCTCTCCCCGGCCGACCTGGCGGCCATCGGCATCACCAACCAGCGCGAGACGACCGTCGTCTGGGACCCCCGCAACGGCCGCCCCTACTACAACGCCATCGTCTGGCAGGACACCCGCACCGACTCGATCGCGGCCGCGCTCGACCGGTCGGGCCAGGGCGACGTTATCCGGCGCAAGGCCGGACTGCCGCCGGCCACCTACTTCTCCGGCGGGAAGATCCAGTGGATCCTGGAGAACGTGGACGGCGTCCGCGAGGCCGCCGAACAAGGGCACGCGATCTTCGGCAACACCGACTGCTGGGTCCTGTGGAACCTCACCGGAGGCCCCGACGGAGGCATCCACGCCACCGACGTCACCAACGCCAGCCGGACCATGCTGATGGACCTGGAGAGCCTGGACTGGGACGACGAACTGCTCGGGTTCTTCGGGATCCCGCGCGCGATGCTCCCCACCATCCACTCCTCCTCGCACCCCACCGCCTTCGGCGTCACGCGCACCTCCCGCCCGCTGCGGGCGGCGATCCCGATCGCAGGCGTGCTCGGCGACCAGCAGGCGGCCACCGTCGGGCAGGTCTGCTACGCACCGGGCGAGGCCAAGAACACCTACGGCACCGGCAACTTCCTCGTGCTCAACACGGGCACCGAGCTGGTCCGTTCCCAGCACGGCCTGCTCACCACCGTCGCCTACCGGTTCGGCGACGAGCCCGCGGTGTACGCCCTGGAGGGCTCCATCGCCGTCACCGGCTCGGCGGTGCAGTGGCTGCGCGACCAGATGAAGATCATCACCGATGCGGCGGAGAGCGAACGCCTGGCCCGCACGGTCGAGGACAACGGAGGCATGTACTTCGTGCCGGCCTTCTCGGGCCTGTTCGCACCCTACTGGCGCTCCGACGCCCGCGGTGCCATCGTCGGCCTCGCCCGCTACAACGACAGCGGGCACCTGGCGCGCGCCACCCTGGAAGCCATCTGCTACCAGAGCCGCGACGTCGTGGAGGCCATGGAACAGGACTCCGGGGTCCACCTGGACGTGCTCAAGGTCGACGGCGGAGTCACGGCCAACGACCTGTGCATGCAGATCCAGGCGGACGTCCTCGGGGTACCCGTCAGCCGCCCCGTCGTCGCCGAGACCACGGCCCTCGGCGCCGCCTACGCGGCGGGGCTGGCCACCGGATTCTGGCGGGACACGGACGAGCTGCGCACGCACTGGCAGGAGTCCAAGAGGTGGGAGCCCCAGTGGTCCGAGGAGAAGCGGGCCGAAGGCTACGAGGGCTGGAAGAAGGCGGTCGCGCGGACCCTGGACTGGGCGACCGTCGAATAGCCGCGGGGGAAGCGGGCACGGCCGGGAACCTCCGCCCGTGCCCGCGCGACGCCGCCAGGTGGCGGGCGAGGGAGAGGGCGGCGAGGAAGGCCACCAGCGCGCACACGCCCGGCCAGCCGGCCCGGTCGTGGATCCGCACCCCGGCCCACGAGCCGACGCTGCCGCCCAGATAGGCGCAGGTCATGTAGGCGGTGTTGAGCCTGCTGCGGCCATCGGGACGCAGGGCGAAGACCCGGGCCTGGTTGGCGACCGTGCCGCACTGCATCGCGACGTCCAGCAGCAGTGTGCCCACGACCAGCGCGACCGCCCCCGCCGTCCCGCCCAGAGCGCCCGGCACGAGGACCGCGGCCGCGAGGAGGACCCCGAGCAGGCAGACCAGGTTCACGGGATCGGA
This sequence comes from Streptomyces lavendulae subsp. lavendulae, assembly GCF_002803845.1. Lineage (GTDB taxonomy): Bacteria > Actinomycetota > Actinomycetes > Streptomycetales > Streptomycetaceae > Streptomyces > Streptomyces lavendulae. Next base: position 7,854,564 of record NZ_CP024985.1, read on the forward strand.
CCCCCTGCGGTCCACCACGCGCCCGGCGAGCGGAGTACAGGCCATGGTCACCGCCCCGACCAGGGCCAGCATGCCCACCGCCTGGCCGCCCAGCCCGTACGCGGGACCGGCGAGGAGCAGGGCCACACAGGTCCAGACGGCCGAGAAACCGCCGAAGACGGTCGCCTGGTAGAGGCAGGAACGGCGCAGTTCGGGCTCGGTGCGCAACAGGCGCAGGCACTCCGCCAGCAGCTCCCGGTACGGCCGGGGCGGCGGCGGGGCCGTGACCGGCAGGGCGCGGACGAGGACGAGGGCGAGCAGCAGCACCACGACCGCGGCCACCAGGTACGGGGCGCGCCAGCCCAGCCGTTCGCCGAGCGTGCCGCTGAACGTCCGGGCCAGCAGCATCCCGCCGATCGACCCGCTCAGCAGCGTGCCCATCACCGCTCCGCGGCGGTCGGGGGCCACCATCCCCGCCGCCAGCGGGGCGATCAGCTGGGCGGCCACCGTGGTGACCCCGACGCACGCGGAGGCCGCGACCAGGGCCGGCAGGGCGGGGGCGCACCCCGCGGCGAGGAGGCCGAGCCCGGAGAGCAGGAGCAGGGTGACGATGAAGGGCCGGTACGGGATCCGGTCGCCGAGCGGCACCAGCAGGAGGATCCCGGCCGTGTAACCGATCTGCGTGGCGGTCACCACCAGCGCCGAGGCACCGGGCGTCGCGGCGAACCCGGCGGCGACGAGCGGGGTGACCGCCTGCGGGAAGTAGACGTTGCCCACGCCGACGGCGCAGGTCAGGGCCAGGAGCAGCACCGTACGGGGACCCAGGGTGCTCCCGTCGCCCGTGGGCCGCGGCGCGGCGGACCCCCGGGTGACGATCGCCGGTTCCCGTGCGGGAGTCGGAGTTGTCATGGGGGGAAGTCCACGGCACGCGGGGCTCCCCGCCAATCGATGTAGCGTATGGCTTGATGATCAGTTACGAACTGGGGGTCGAGGACCTCGCGGACACGCGGTTCGCGATCTCGCCCCTGCACGAGACCGTGCTCAGCCTCCGGGTGCTGCGCGACCCGGGCCTGTCCGCCCTGCACCTCCCGTGGCGCCGGTCCGTCCTCGGCCGGCTCGGCGGGCTGGACACCGGCCTGCTGATGTCCCTGGTCGCGGTGCGCCGCACGCTGCCCGACTTCCTCACGCCGCGCCCCACGTGCTTCGAGCCGGCCTTCGAGGACGAACTGGCCGTCGTGGGCCGGACGGACCCCGCAACGGTCCGGCGCGACCTGTTGGCCACGCACGCCCCCGACCCGCTCCCCGACGCGCTGCGCGCCGCCGACACCGCCGACGACGCGTCCGTCCTCGGACTCCGTGACGACCTGTGCGACCTTCTGCGGAGGTACTGGGAGGTCGCCGTCGAGCCGATGTGGCCGCGGATGCGGCTGCTGCTGGAGGCCGACATGACGTACCGGGCGCGGCAACTGGCCGTGGGGGGAGCCCGCCTGCTGTTCGCCGACATGCACCCGAACCTGCGCTGGCACGACGGCGTGCTCCACATCTCCCGGATGGTCGGCCGGTACCACGCCCGGGCCTCCGGGCGGGGACTGCTGCTCGTACCGTCCGTGTTCGCGCACAAACCCGCACCGCCGGTCGGCGCGGACGAGGCGCCCATGATGTCGTACCCGAGCCGCGGGCTGGCGACCCTGTGGGCCCCCGCGCCCCTCCCCGACGCCTCCGCCCTCGTCTCCCTGCTCGGCGCGTCCCGGACCAGGCTGCTGGGCCTGCTCGACGCGCCGCTGCCCACGGTCGAGATCGCCCGCCGCACCGGGGTCACCCCGAGTGCGGTGTCGCAGCACCTGCGGGTGCTGTACGCGACCGGCCTCGTGACCCGGGCGCGCGACGGGCGGCACGTCCTGTACCGCCGCAGCCTCCTGGGCGATCAGCTGACCGGCTTCGGCGGCTGAACCCCGGGCGGCCCGCCGTCCGCGGGCTCGGAGTCCGTCCCCGTCCACCAGGACGTGGTCCGGTCCGAGCTCCCCAGGTGCTCACGCCGTACGGCCCCGCGGATCACGTGCACTGCTTCCGCTCCCCGGGTGCCGTCAGGCCAGGGGCTCGGCCGCGAGACGCAGGACCTGCGCGGGGCCGGCCCGGAACGCCGGGCTCGCCGCGTCCGCCTCGATCATGTGCGGGGTGGCGTCGTGGGCGGCCAGGGCCTCCTGCGAGGACCACCGCTCGATGAGGACGAAGCGTTCCGGTTCACCGCTCACCTGGTGCATGTCGTAGCGCAGACACCCCTATTCGGCCCGCACCACCGGCGCGAGGCGCTCGAACGCGGCGATCTGCTCCGGGCCGCGGCCCGGCAGGGTGGTGATGTGGATGAGGAGCTGCACCGGTTCCGACATGCGCCGAAGCCTATCCGCCGGTGGCCCGTCAGGCCGAGCAGGGTGGCGTGCAGGCCGGCTTCGCAGCCGGCGCCCCGGGCCCACCAGCCCGCGGGCCAGCCCTCGTCCTCCCAGGGAGCCGGATACACGCCCGCCGTCGCGAGCGGGCACAACCCGCCTGCGGGCTAGGTGATGTGACGGCTCGTCCGCTCCAGTGTCCCGGTCTGCCGCGCGCACCTCGGCCAGGTACGCCGTGCCGGCCGGATCGAGCCCGGCCACGGTCAGTTCCGCCCGTACCCCGAGGCGGCGGGTGAGGACGGACCACCAGTGACGGGCCTGCGGGTGCCCGCCCCCGTACGCGTCCCGGCGCGCGCTCCGCGCAGCGGGCAGCTCCAGCGCGGCACGGCGCAGCGCCCGCCCCAGGGCGTGTCCGGGGCCCGCGCCCACGACCACCCCGGGCCGCCGCTCGGCCCCCGGCCGCAGCTCAGCCGCAGCCGCACCTGGTCGTCTGCCTCGTCGTCTCCGTCGAACTCCGGCCGTCCGGTCCTGATCCGTCGCGGTCCCGGCGCCGTGGAGCCGCGCCGTCCGAGGCGGGAGGAGCGTGTGGACGCCCCGCGGCGGGGTACACGCGCGGTCCCGGGGCGGCCCGCCCCGCGGGAAGCGGAACGGACCGGAGGGAGTGGACCCGTGGACGTGCCGAAGAAGGCCGCCGCCGCCCGGCGGCGCCACGCGTGGCGCCGCGGAGCGCGGAAGGCCGCCGCCCCGCCGCCCCCGCCCGCGTCCCCGCCGCCCGCGTCTCCGTCGCCCGCGTCCCCGGACCCGTCGTGGGCCCACCCCGCGCCCGCCCGTCCGCTCGTCCGCGCACTGGCGGTGGCGGCCGCGTTCGCCGGCACCGTCCTGTTCGCCGTCGCCCTGGCCCGGGTCACCCTCGAACCGTCCGCGGCCTCGGCCGGCCTCGTGCACGGCAACGTCCGTCCGGGCGCGTCGATCCGGGCCTACCTCGACGCCGCGCCGGTCCGGGAGGCCGCCGTGCAGCTCGGCGGGAACCTCCTGCTCGGCGTACCGTTCGGGGTGCTGTTGCCCGTCCTGCTGCCCCGGACCCGCGGTCTGCTGCGCGTGGGCCTCGTGACCGCCGTCGTGATGACGCTCGTCGAGCTCGTCCAGGGCGCGCTGGTGACGGGCCGGGCCTTCGACGTCGACGACGTCGTCCTCAACACCGTCGGGGCGCTCCTCGGCTACCTCCTCCTCGGCCGCCGTGCGAGCCGGGCGGTCCACCCGCGCCGCCGCCACTGGTGGCAGCGGCGGCCCCGTCGCACCGCCGCCCTGCCGTCCGCGTCCGCGACGGGCGACGGCGCGCCCTGAGGGCCGCCGCGCGGGATCAGGCGCTGGGGACCGGGCCGATCATGCGCTTGCTGATCCACTCCAGGGGGCCCTGGAAGAGGCCGTCGGCGTACTTGTAGCCGTCGTGCCCGGCGTTGGGGATGATGTGCAGGTCCGTCTCGATGGGGCCCTTGCCGATCTTCTCCTTGAAGGCCTTCACCTTCGCCCCTTCCTCCTTGTCGCCGAGGAGGAAGGAGATGTGGACCTTCGGGCCGCCCTTCTTGGCGAGCGCTTCGGCGAGCCGGCCGGGGTCGTTGGCGAGCCGCTCCGGCTCGTGGTCCTTCCAGAACGGCGAATCGGGCGCGGTGTCGGGCCCGCCCGCGACCGCCGTGCTGAACCGGTCCGGGTACTGCAGGACCATCTTCATGCCGACGTAACCGCCCGCGGAGGAGCCGAAGAAGCCCCACCCCTTGGGGTCCTTGTAGGTGCGGAAGTTCTCGCGCGCCAGGTCCGGTACGTCGTCGGACATCCAGGTGCCCATCTTCGGCTGCCCGGGGATGTCGCTGCCGTCCCAGTACTGGTCCAGCTTCGCGTTCAGGACCGGCATCATCACGATGAACGGCAGCGACTTGCCCGCCTCCACCTGCTGCGCGATCCGCTCCTGGAGTTTGAAGTCGGCTCCGAACCAGTAGTTCGTCGGATAGCCGGAGGCGCCCGGCAGCGCCGTCAGCACCGGGAACGCGCTGTTCTCGTACTTCTTCTCCTTGTACTGCTTGGGCACCCAGGCCCACACCCGGCCTTCGAAGCCCGACTTGGGGCCCTTGAGCGTGGTCCACATCACCTGGGTGCCGTCACTCAGCTCGCGCTGGAGGTTCCACTTGCGGACGTTCGTCGGCATCTGGACGTTGGAGGGCACCTGCGGCGCCGCGCTCTGCCCGCCCTTGGACTCCTTGGCGGGGGCCTTGTCGCTGAACGAGGCCTCCGTGGGGCCGCTGGAGCAGCCCGCCGCCAGGAGGGAGGAGGCCAGGAGGGCGACTGGCGCCAGGAAGGTGGACCGGGACTTCACTCGATGACTCCAAACCCGTCAAACATCACCAAAACTACAATCGGGTAGGAAGAGTCGTTTTCGTTCCGGGTGGTTCCGCCCGGCCCGCGGGGCGCGGCGTGATCAATGCCACGCCGGCGCCCCGCGGCGCACTACCGCTCGGTGTCGAAGGTGTAGAACTTGCGGTGGTCCATCAGGTCCGCCGGGGTCACGTCGTTCCACGGCCGCAGCTTGCCGTGGAAGTCCACCACGTTCGCCGTGGGGGCGGCGGGCAGGTACGCGGACTTGGGGTTCCGGCGCTGCCACTCGGACCACAGCATGTCGATGAAGGCGTGGTGCATCCAGAACACCGGGTCGTTGGGCGACGCCGCGCTCGCCATGTGCCCGCCCACCCACACGTGCACCTTGTTGTGCAGACCCGGGCCGCGCCAGCCCTCCAGGTGGTTGCGGAACCCGCCCGAGGTGCTGTTCCAGGGGGCCGAGTCGTACACCGGCATGGCGAGCACGGAGTTGACCTCGTCCTTGGTCGGCAGCTGGGCCCCGCCCGCGCCGAGGGTGCGCCGCAGGTACGTGCGCGCGTCCACGCCGACCGTGATGGCCCACTTGCCCCCCGCGTACGCGAAGGGCCCGTCGAGCACCTGCCCGTCGCGGGCCCGGTTGGTGCCGCCGAGGAAGTCGGCGGCCCACAGGGAGGAGGAGGGCGTACGGTCCACGGTCCAGTCCCAGTACGGCAGCGAGACCTTCGGGTCCACCTTCTGCAGGGCCGCCTCGAAGTCGAGCAGGAAGCGGCGGTGCCAGGGGAGGAACGAGGGGGCGCGGTGGCCGACCCGGTCGCCGAAGTCGCTGTCGCTCATCAGGAAGGCGTTGTGGGCGTTCACGTAGCGGTCGTAGACGCCGGTGCGCTTGAGTTCGAGGAGCGCGTTGGTGAAGGCGCGCTTCTCCTCGGCGGTCAGCTTCGACTGGCTCTTGCGGACGGTCACGGGGTGCCTCCGGTCGGGGCGAAGGGGAGCAGGTTCGCGCCCTGGAGGTCCCGTACGGCGGCCTTGGCGGCCGAGATGGGATCGGCGAAGGTCTCGTAGTGGTTGACGACGGTGACCCAGCTGTTGTCGGCATTGCGCATGAGGTGCAGCTCTTTGCCGTCGATCTTGATGTTCGGCATGCCCGGCATGTGCTGGCCGTCGTGGTGGGCGCCGGGGTCGAGGGTGATCTGGATGCGGCGCCCCTCGTACACCTCGTCGATGCCGCCGGTGGGTATGGAGAGCGCGGGGCCGGAGGCCTCGGCGTTCGGGGAGGCGCTCGCGGAGGAGGCGGCGGAGCCCCCCTTGTCACAGGCCGTCAGCCCCACGGCGGCGGCCGCGCCGACGGCGATGCCGAAGGCTCGTCTTCGAGTGATCATGTTCATGGCCCGTAGAGGTATCAGAAGCCGGTGAACCTCCGAGCGGCGCCCCTGTGCAGACCCGGACCCCCGATCGTCAACTATAGTTACGCGCAACGGGCGTCAACTATAGTTACGCCTGATGAAAGGGAGCGGTACGCAGTGGTGGACTCAGACAGCGGTCCCGACGGACCGGGCGCGACGCGATCGGGCCGGGTTCCGGTTCCGGGCCCCGGGGCCCCCTTCAGCGACCGCCTCAACTTCCTCTTCGACCGGGTCCGCCCGCCAGGAGCGGAGGAGTACACCAACGCCCACGTCGCCCGCACCATCTCGTCCTACGGCGAGGACAGTTACACCCGCTCCCACATCAGCTACCTGCGCGCCGGCAAACGGACGCCGACCATCACCATGATCCCGCTGCTCGCCCGCTTCTTCGGCGTGGAGGCCTCCTACTTCGTCGAGGACGAGGTCACCCGCAGGATCACGACCCAGTTCGAGATCCTCCGCAAACTGAAGGAGAACGGAGTCGAGCAGATCGCCCTGCGCGCCATGGGCGTCTCCGCCGCCGGTCAGCGCAAGGTGCTTGCGGCCCTCGAAGCCGTACGGAAAGAGGAAGGTCTGCCCGCCGATCCCGAAAGGGACCTGCCGTGACCGGCGTCCACCGTCCGGACGGGAAGGGGAAGTCCCATGTGGCCCAGGCGTCGTAAGCGCGCGGCCGACCACGAGGCCGACGAGGTCGAGCGCCGCAACCGCGCGTTCGTGGACGGTCTCGACCTGCCCGACGTCGACAGCGTCCTGGACCTCGTCCCGTTCATGGAAGAACGCTTCGACCGCTCGATCAGGCTGATGCCCTTCGCCTCGGACCCGGCCGACCCCGACTCGCTCGACGCCTCCGCCCCGTGCGGCCTGTGGCTCGCCACCGGAGACACGGACTACGTCTTCTACGACACCGCCATCAGCCGCGCCCACGCCGAGATCATCGTCGGCCACGAGTTCGGCCACATGCTGGGACGCCACCGCGGCGACACCCCCCTCGCCGCGGGCAACCTCGGCGGACTCATCACCGACATCGACCCCGCCACCGTCCAGCTCGTCCTCGGCCGGACCCGCTACAACGAGCCGCAGGAGTTCGAAGCCGAACTGCTGGGCTCCCTCCTGCAGGAGCGCCTCACCACCCGCGTACGCGTCGCGGACACCCCGGAAGCCGACCCCATAGCCCGCACACTGCTGCGCTGACCGAATAGGGACCCGTGAAAGACGTACTTCACCCCCTGTGCCTGGCCATCGCCGGTACGGGCTTCCTGATCCTCTTCCGCGACCTGCGGCGCAGCCGCCGCGACCCGGCGCTCGTCGCCCTGGCCTTCACCTACGGCTTCTCCGCGCTCAGCTACGCCGTCTCCCTCACCCCCGTCTGGGTACGGATCGACGGCCTCCTCGGCGTCCCCAACATCGTGGTGCCCATCGCCCAGGGCTTCGTGATGCTCGTCCTCGCGCTCCAGGCCACCGTCCTGGCGCACTGGTCCAAGCCGCTCGACGAGGCACGCCGCCGCAGCCGCCACCTGCTCCTCGCGGCCGGGGCCGTCATCGCCACCATGGCCGTGCTGTTCGCCCTGCTCACCCCGGCCACCACCCGGCCCACCGACTTCTCCCTCTACTACGCCCACGACCCGGTCTTCCAGGCCTACGTCCTCCTCTACTTCGGCATGTACAGCGTGGCCGAGATCTACCTGGCCCTCTCCTGCTGGAAGTACGCCCGCACCGCCACCGACCGGTCCATAGCCTTCAGCCTGCGACTCGTCGCCGTCGGCGCGGTCATCACCCTCGGCTACAGCGGCATCCGCATCGCCGCCGTGGTCGGGGCCGAAACCGGGTTCAGCGTCGCCGGCCTCAACGGATTCGCCTGGGCCTGCGGGGACATCGGCGCCACCCTCACCCAGATCGGCTACCTCATCCCCACCGTCGCACGGCGCACCACCAGCGCCCTCGACTGGAGCGCCACCCACCTGCGCTACCGACGCCTGGCCCCCCTCTGGACCGCCCTCGACCAGGCCGACCCCGGCATCACCCTGCGCCGACCCGCCCGCCAGCGCCAGGACGTCCTGCGCGGCCGCAGCGCCCACTTCCCCCTGCTGCGCCGCCGCGTCGAGATCCGCCAGGGCCAGAAACTGATGCGCCGCTACCTCGACCCCACGCTCCGGGAACACGCCGAGGACCGCCGCCGCGCCGAAGGCCTCACCGGCGCCGAGCTCGTCGCGGCCGTCACCGCCGACCAGATCCACGCCGCCCTCGTCCGCCACCGGGCCGACGACCCCGTCGCCACACCCGCCGAGTACGCCGACGCGACGCTCCCCCTCGCCACCACCGAGGACGAGCTGCTCCACCTCCAGCGCGTCGCCTCCTACTTCACCCCGCCCACGCCCGAGCGCCGCGACGCCTCCGACACCCGCGGCATCACCTCAGGAGCCCGCCCGTGATCCTCCGCCGCACCCTGATCGTCGCCTGCACGGCCGTCGCCGCGGCGGCGGCGATGGCCGGCACACCCGCGGCCGCGCGCAACCGCGCCGCCGGCGCCCGCCCCCCGCGCGCGGACCTGCACCTCGCGCCCGCCCACGAACAGCTCGCCGCGCTGCGCCGACGCACCGTCACCAGCCGGGCCCTGCTGGAGCAGACTCTGGCGCACATCGACCGGACCAACCCGGGCCTCGGCGCCGTCGTCACCCTCGACGCCGACGGAGCCCGTGCGGCGGCCGACGCGGCCGACCGCCACCTCGCCGCGACCGGCAAACCCCTCGGCGCCCTCCACGGCCTGCCCATGACGCTGAAGGACGCCCTGGAGACCAAGGGGCTCCGCACCACCTGCGGCTCCCCGGACCTCTCCGACCACGTCCCCGACCGGGACGCCGACACCGTGGCGCGGCTGCGCGCCGCCGGCGCCGTCATCGTCGGCAAGACGAACGTCCCCGTGATGTGCCAGGACCTGCAGACCTCGAACCCCCTCTTCGGCACCACCCGCAACCCCCACGACGCCACGAAGACCGCGGGCGGCTCCTCCGGCGGCCCGGCCGCCGCCGTCGCAGCGGGCCTGACCAGCCTCGAAGTCGGCTCCGACCTCGCGGGATCGCTCCGCCTCCCGGCCGCCTACTGCGGCGTGTACGCGCTGCGGCCCAGCGGCGGCATCGTGCCCACCCGCGGGCACATCCCGCGCCCGCCCGGCTGGCTCACCAGCTCCGACATGCTCACCCTCGGGCCGATCGCGCGCGACGCCGAGGACCTGGGCCTCCTCCTCGACGTCCTCGCCGCCCCCTCCCCGGCCGACTCCGCGGCCTGGCGGATCGACCTCCCGGCACCCCGGCGCGGCCGCCTCGCGCAGTACCGCGTCGGCGTGTGGCAGGACGACCCGTACTGCCACGTCGACACGGACACCCGCGAGCTCCTGGAACGGGTCGCCGCACTCCTGCGGACCGCCGGGGCCACCGTCGACGACACCACCCGCCCGGTGGACCTCGCCGGCAGCGACCGCCTGTTCCAGCGCCTCATGTACGCCACGGCCAGCGCCACCGCCCCCGACGCCGGATTCGCCGAGGACGTCGCCGCCGCCGACAAGATCCCCGCCGACGACCCCCGAGGACTCTTCCTGCACTCGCGGACCATGCGCCACCGGGACTGGCTGCGCGCGAACGAGGAACGCGAGGAACTGCGCGGCCGCTGGGCCGACTACTTCGCCACCCACGACGTCCTGATCACCCCGGCCGCGCCGACGGCCGCCGTCGACGACCAGACGGACACGCCCGTCCCGGGCCGGCACATCACCGTGGACGGTGTGAAGCGCCCGTACTTCGACCAGACGGCCTGGCTGAACCTGGCCGGCCACGTCTCGCTCCCGGCCCTGGTCATGCCCGCGGGCCGGACCGCGGCCGGGCTGCCGCTCGCCGTCCAGATCATCGGCCCCTACCTGGCCGACCGCACGGTCGTCGACCTCGCCGGGCAGCTGGCCCGCAGGCTCCCCGATCCCGTGCGCCCGCCCACCGCCACCGGCTGAGCGGGCCCCAAGACCGGGCTCGTTCTGCCCCCACGGGGGTGGGGCGGGGCGAGCCCGCACGACGGAGGGCCCCGGGTTCACCCGGGGCCCTCCGTGCTGCCGTCCGCGGGGCCGTCGGCCCCGCCAAGACATGAAGGGCCCGGATACCGACGGGGGATGCAGTATCCGGGCCCTACGATCATCATCCTAATACCCCGTGCCCCGACGCCGGGAGGCGGTCCGCTCGGACGGGTCGCGCCGATCCGACGCGGGTCCTCCGCCTCCAGCGGATCGACCCCGCTGCCCCTCGGCTCCAACACGTCGGCCCCGTGGCATCGGAATCGATTGCCGGAAAGCCACCCGATGCCCCGGAAGGACCAACGCGGGTGTGGGGGAGCGGACTTGTGGGGGGGCCGCCCGGTACCCGTGGCCCGGCCGCGGCGGCGCCGCGACACCCGTCGGGGCCGGTCCGCACGGCCGGGGCACGCCACGTATCCTTGGGGCATGAGGAAGCACAGGAGCGTCGACGTGCGGGTCGACTCGATGCTCGACGACTTGCGGACGCTGGTCGAGGTCGAGTCCCCGTCGCGTGATCTCGACGCCCTGGGCGCGTCGGCCAAGACGGTGGCGGAGGTCATCGAGAGCCGGCTGGGCGGGCAGGCCGTCCTGGTGGAGAGCGAGGCCGGGCCGCACGTGCACTGGTCCGGCGGCGGCGATCCCCGGGTGCTCATCCTCGGACACCACGACACGGTGTTCCCGCTGGGCACGCTGGAGCGGCGGCCGTTCCGCGTGGCGGACGGGCGTGCCACGGGCCCCGGCGTCTTCGACATGCTCGGCGGACTGGTGCAGGCCGTGCACGGACTGGCCGCGCTGGACGACCTGTCGGGCGTGGAGATCCTGGTGACCGCCGACGAAGAGGTCGGTTCCGGGTCCTCCCGCGCGCTGATCGAGGAGCGTGCCCGTGCGTGCGGCGCGGTGCTCGTGTTCGAGGGCGCGGCCGACGGCGGGGGACTCAAGACCGGCCGCAAGGGGTGCGGCACCTTCCAGGTGTCCATCACCGGCCGGGCCTCGCACGCCGGGCTGGAGCCCGCGGCCGGGGTGAACGCGCTGATCGAGGCGGCACACCAGGTCCTGGCCATCGACGGGCTGAACCGGCCGGAGGCCGGGACGACCGTGACGCCGACCGTGGCCTCGGCCGGGACCCTGGACAACGTGGTTCCGGCGGCAGCGACCGTGATCGTCGACGTACGGGTGGAATCGGCCGCCGAGCAGGAGCGGATCGAGTCGGCGTTCGCCGCGCTGGTTCCGCACCTGGACGAGGCGCGCATCTCGGTCCGCGGCGCCGTGGGCCGGCCCCCGATGCCGGAAGCGGCCTCGGCGGAACTCTTCGAGGTGGCCCGGCGCCTCCAGCCGGGCATCGAGGGCAAGGCCGTCGGCGGCGGCAGCGACGGCAACTTCACGGCGGCACTGGGCGTGCCCACCCTCGACGGGCTGGGGGCGGTCGGCGGCGGCGCCCACGCCGACCACGAATACCTGGTGGTCGACGCGATGGTGCCGCGCGCCCGCCTCGTCACCGGACTCGTCGAGGCGATCCGCGCCTCCCGGGAGGCGTGAGCGCGCCACCTCCGGGCGGCGGACACGGCCCGGCGGGTGACGCCCGCTGCGCCGATGTGGGGTCGCTCCGTTGACAGCCCACCGCCCACGTGCGAAAACATCAGTAGGCCGTCTACGGCCCGTGCCCCCTGCACGACGCGCGAGAGCCACCTCGACACGCGCTCGCCGCCAACGAGCCGAGCCCGCCGAGCCCGCCGCGTCGGATTCCCTGCCCCGCACCTGAGACCGCCGACCAGGGCACACACCACCGCATTTCGTGAACGAACGGTTTCCCTATGACCATGTTGCCCGCATCGCGCGTCGCCGGACGGACCTGGACGGTCCGCCTGACCGGCCACGCGGACCACACCGTCTCCGTCACCTGCAGCACCGGCGCCTGTCGTATGCCGCCCCGTTCCAAGGACACCGTGGCCATGCGGCGCTTCGCCGCCGAGCACATCAGGGCGCACGCCCGGCTGGCCACCGTACGCCCGAACGCCGCATGTGCCTGCCGTGCCGCCGACTGCTCCTACCACGAGGACAGCCGGGCGTCCTGCACCGGAACGCCCCTGCTCGTCCTCATCCACAACCCGGCCGTGGGGCAGGTCTGGACGCTCGCCGAGATCTGCCAGGCCTGCGCGCGCCTCATCCACCACATCACCGTCCTCGGACGGGCCCAGGGTGCGGCGCCCGCGCCCCGGACGCAGCCCGCCGCCGAGACCGCCCCGGCGCGCGTGGCCGTGGCCGGCGGGTTCTCCTCGCCCGAGGCGGCCCCGGAGGCCGTCCCGCGCCGCCGTCCGCACCGCGGCGGCCCCCGCCGCGCGCGCTGACGTACATCGGGGCAGGAGGCGTCGGCGCCGGTCCGTCGGCCCCGGCCCGCGGGTGTCAGCCCGAGGGCGTGGGCGTGGGGATCGCCGCAGGCGCGGCGGCCGTGCGGCGGGCGAGGGCGTCGGAGGTCCGGACGGTCATGTAGAGCGAGGCCACGAGGGTGAGGACGAGGACGGCGCCCAAGGCGAAGACGCTGCCGCTCGACACGGCGGCCTCGCTGCCCGCCTCGGTGCGTGCCGAGCCGCCGAGGAAGGGGACGACGGCGAGGACGGCGACGCCCAGGGCGACCTCGCCCCAGACCACCTTCGGGAAGTGCCGCAGCGTCAGCTGCGCGAGCGAGGACCGGTCGTCTTCGCGGCGGGCCCTGACGATGCGGGGCATGAGCCAGAACTGGTTGACGCCGCCGGCCGTGACCATGCCGAGGACCAGGAGGATCTTGACGAGGAGGAAGAGTCCGTAGGTCGTCGTCCACAACTGGCTGACGGCGCCGACGTGCTTCCAGCTCATCCACAGGCCGGAGGTGAACACCGCGCCGACGCAGACCAGGGCGACGAGGGAGAAGCGCCGCCAGATGTCGGCCCACAGCCCGCCCGCGTTCTCGCCCGGCCGGCCGCGGGAGGCGGAGAGCGCCGTGAGGAGCGCGAGGCCGCCGATCCACACCACGCCGCTGATGATGTGGGTCTGACCGAAGACGAGGTCCAGGACCTTGTCCGCGTCCTTCGGTTTGGTGGCCGGGACCGCCGCGATGAGGGTGATCGCGAGCGTCAGGGGCAGTGCGGTGAGGACCAGGGCGTCCGTGTGCCGGCGCGCCTTGGGGAGGAACAGCGCGATCAGGACGGCCGCGGCGAGGAGCAGCGCGACGTTCTGGACGAGGTAGAGCATGCCCTGGGCGATCCACGCCCCCTTCCCGGCGGGCGCCGTGAGGAAGTCCGCGACCGCGCCCGGCGCGAGGGCGTCACCGAACGGCATGCCCTTTCCCGCGCGGGCCACCCGGGCGGCGAGCTGGAAGTAGCCCGCGACGAGCAGGACGACTCCCGCCCAGGCCAGGTAGCCGGCGGTTCTGCGTCTGGTCGCCCCGGCGTCCTCGGGCGGGACGCCGGCCCCCTTGAGGGCGGGGCGCACCGACGCGGCGTACGTCACGGTCGCGCCGATGGTGCCGCAGAGGCCGACGAAGTAGCCGCTCTTGGTGAGGACGCGCCACAGGGGCGGTGTGGTGTAGCCGGTCGAGGCAGCCAGGTGTATGAGGTTCATGAAGGGCAGGCTAACCTAAGTTCGAACGATTTCCGGCAGGCCAATTCAAGCCGTTATCTGAGGGATCGTGTGGGGTTGTTCGGGGCGGCGGGTCGCACCACGGCCGGATCCGTATGGTGCGTTTCAGGCCGGAAACCCGCTGTTCGGAACGGATGTTCGGGCCGTACTAATTGCTCCTGGCCCGACCGGCCGTCCATCACCCGAAGGAGTCACGACCCATGACCCGCCTCCGCACCACCGGCATGGCCCTGGCCGGCGCCGCAGCCATGTTCGCCCTGACCGCGGCCCCCGCCCACGCGGCCCCCGGGGACGTCACGACCTCCTGCGCGAGCGTGGTCACCCCCACCGGCTACGTCGACGTCAGCTGGGGGTACAGCGCGAGCTGCGGCACGCAGAGCTTCAACCCGAACATCAAGCAGATCAAGCAGCTCACCGGCCTCCCTGTCGGCACGGTGGTCCAGGCCTGCGGCTCCACCTACCAGCCCGCAGGCTGGATCCAGACCGCCTCGTACTACAGCAGCAGCTGCGTCTACGCCGCGAACGGCGGCTTCAACAACAACGCGTGGACGCTGAAGCGCGTCTCCTGACCGCTGACGGCCGGCGCCCGCCCCCTCCGTCGCAGGAGGGGGCGGGCGCCGTCGTGCGGTGCGGTCAGTCGCGGACGTCCGGGACCGGCTCGGTGCTGCTGCGCTGGAGCGCGGCCTTGGAGCCGGCGGCCGGGCCCAGGGCCCAGTCGGACAGCGCCATGGAGTCGGCGTAGCGTTCCTCGTCGTTCAGCAGGACCCCGATGACCGTCTTGCCGTTGCGGGTCACCGAGAAGACCAGGCATTTGCCGGCCGCCGTGCCGGTGCCGGTCTTGATGCCGGTCGCGCCCGGGAAGCCGTATCCGGTGGGGCGGGGCTGCACCAGGAGGTTGGTGTTGCTCCAGGTTCCGAGGGTGGAGGTCCCGCCGCTGCTGTACGAGGTGGTCTTCACCAGGGTCTGGAACAGGGTGTTGGTCATCGCGTACCGGGCGAGCTTCGCGAGGTCGCGCGGGGTGGTGCGGTTGTTCCCGGTCGGTGAGATGCCGTCGAAGGTGTCGTAGAGGGTGTTCGTCATACCCAGCGCCTTGGCCTTGGCGTTCATCTTCGCGATGAAGTCCGCCTTGCGGGCCGCGATGGTGGATCCCGAGCCGAAGGTGTCCGCGAGCGCGTACGCCGCGTCGCAGCCGGACGGCAGCATCATCGCGTACAGCAGCTGACGGACCGTCGGAGTCGCGCCCGCCTTGAGCTGGGCCGAACTCGCCCCCTCCCGGTAGACGTAATCGAGGTACTCCTGTTTGACGGTGACCCTCCGGTCGAGGTTCAGACCGGGCAGGGTGGTCACCACCGCCGCCGTCATGATCTTGGTGGTGCTCGCCATCTGGCGCCTGGTGTCGGGGGCCTTGGAGGTGAGCGTGGCCCCGCTGTTCGCGTCGAGGAGGAAGGCGCCGGCGGCGGTGAGGGGCGGCGCGGCGGCTGCGTGGGCCGGCACGGACACCGTGAGCAGGGCTCCGGCGGCGATGGTGACGGCGAGTGCTCCGCGTGCCCGGCGGAGCAGATGTGTGATCAAGTCGGCCCCCGTGGTGGGAGAAGAGGTGGAGGGGCGGAGCGCCTCGGCGCCCGCGCCCACCGGGAGGGTACGCAGTCCGACACGGCCTTGGGCATACCGCTGCACCGGCGGATCCGGATCGGTTCCCCGTGGAGGCCCGTCCGTCGAAAGGGCGACCGCTGTCCGCATGAACTTTCGGGATGTCCGGACCCGGGTGCCGGGGGCCCGCGGGCGCGACCGGTACCTCTGGTGGGTCGTGACGGTGGCTGCCCGGCAGCCGGTCCTGGAACCGATGATGAGGGAACCGCACATGAAGAACCGACTCCTGCTCGCCGGATCCGCCGTGTTGGCGGGCATCGGCCTGTGTGCGGCGACGGCGCCCGCCGCGGCGGCCCCGGCCCCGCTGGCCATCGGCGTGGCGTGCGGTGACACCGCGGGACTCGTCACCGCGGTCCACCGGGCGAACGCCAGGACCGAAGGCGCCACGATCACCCTCGCCGAGAACTGCGCCTACCGTTTCGAGGTCGACTACGGGAACTCGGGCACCGCCCTGCCCGCCGTCACGGGCAGGGTCTCCCTCATCGGCGAGCACACGACCCTGATCCGCTCCGTACGCGGGGGAGTGCCCCGCTTCCGGATCCTCGCGGTGAACGAGCGCGGCCGGCTCACCCTCAAGGGCGTCACCGTGACCGGCGGCCACACCGACGGCGACGGCGGCGGCATCGCCAACGAGGGGACCCTGTGGATGGAGAACGGCAAGGTCACCGGCAACCGGGCCGCGGGGGCCGGCGGCGGCATCTCCAACGAGGGCGGCGAGGTCACGCTCGTCCACAGCGAGGTGCTGACCAACGCGGCCACCTCCACCGCCGCTTCCGCTTCCGCCCCGTCCGCATCCGGCGACGGCGGCGGTCTCGACAACGACGCGACCGGTCTGCTCACGCTCAGGAAGAGCATCGTCGCGGGCAACACGGCGGACGGCGACGGCGGCGGCGTCCGCAACCGGGGCACGCTGATCGTCGAGTCCAGCCACTTCACGCAGAACGAGGCCCGCGACGCCGGAGGCGGCATCGGCAACCTGGGCTCCGCCCGGATCGAGAACAGCAGGTTCCTGGAGAACCGCGCGGGCCTCGACGGCGGCGCCGTCGACAACGGCGGGATCGCGACGCTCGAAGTCCACGGGACCGCCTTCGTCGACAACAAGGCGGGCAGGGACGGCGGCGCCATCGGGAACGAGGGCGTCGCCCTGGTGAAGGACAGCGAGGTCGAGGGGAACCAGGCCGGCCGGGACGGCGGCGGCGTCCACAACGAACAGGAAGAGGGCTCCGCGCCCACGCGCCTGACGCTCGACCACACCAGCGTCTCGGAAAACCGCGCCGCCCGCACCGGCGGCGGCACGCACAACTCGGCCGGCGCCGAGCTGCTCCTGACGGAGAGCGACATCACCGGGAACCTGCCGGTGAACTGCGCCGACACGGTATCCGGCTGCTCCTGACACCGGCCCCCGGGGCCGCCGTGCCCCGGCGCGGAACGGCGGGTTAACGTGTCCCTTCCTACGAGGGGGACAGCGATGTCGCACAACACGGGGTGGGAACACCACCACCCGCAACAGCCCGCACCGCAGTGGGGAGGCGGCTGGGCGCCGCCTCCGCCCCCGCCGCAACCGGGCGTCGTGCCCCTGCGGCCGCTCGGGGTGGGCGATCTGCTCGGCGGCGCCTTCTCCGCCTTCCGCCGCTACTGGAAGCCGCTGGCCGGGGTGATCCTCGGCGTACAGGGCATCGGGATCCTGCTGGTGGCCGTCGCGATCGGGGTCGCCGCCCTGAGCGTGGACACGCACTTCGCCGAGGTCTTCGACCCCGCACCGGGGGAACGGCCCACCGGCGCCGACGTGATGGCCCTGCTGGTGTACTTCGTACCGGCCCTGGTGCTCATGCTCGTCACCATGGCGCTGGGCATGGCGATGATCGCCGCCCTGTGCCCCGCGGTGATCCAGGAGGCGGTGCTCGGCCGCCCCACGACCTTCCGCGCGATGTGGCGGCGGTGCTGGTCCCGGATGCCGTCCGTACTCGGCGTCGTCCTGCTCGTCGGGCTGATCGCGGGCGGGCCGGTCATCGTCCTCTACGTCGTCTGCTTCCCGCTGGTCTTCATGGCCTCGGACGGCTCGGGCCCGCCCGCCGCCGTGTTCCTGATGTTCCTCGGTGTGCTGCTCTGGATACCCGTGTCGGTCTGGCTCGCGGTCCGGTTCAGCCTCGCGCCCGCCGTCGCCGTCTGCGAGGGGCTCGGCCCTGTCGCGTCGCTGCGCCGCTCCACCCGCCTGGTCAGCGGCGGCTGGTGGCGCGTGTTCGGCGTCTCGCTGCTCGCGTACCTGCTGTCGGCGGCCGTCGGCTACATCATCCAGCTGCCGTTCACCTTCCTCGGCATGTTCGCGCTCTTCCCGAGCATGCTGGCCGCGGGCGACGAGGCCTCGGACGCCACCGTGCTGATCGTCGGCATCGTCGTGTACGCGCTCTGCGTGCTGCTCGGCATCGTGATCAGCGGGGTGTTCCAGTTCGGCTTCCCCCAACTGGTCGTCTCCCTGCTCTACGTGGACCAGCGGATGCGCAAGGAGAACCTCGCCGAGGGCCTCATCGCCGAGGTCCACGCCCCCACCGTTCCGGTGCCCGGCCAGGTCTGACGCACCCCGCCCGCCCGGAGGCACGGCCCCGGGCGGGCCGGTTCAGCCCTCGCCGTCGAAGCCCCAGGACTCGATGTCCCGGTAGTGGATCGGCCCCGGACCGCGCCCTATGTTGCTGCCGACCAGGTGCAGGCGCTCGGCAGGCCAGGGGCGGCCGGTGAAACCGGTCAGCCCGGCGGCGGCCTCCACGGCGGACGAGTGCGCGCCCCGCCGCGAGCGGGCGAGCGTCAGGTGGGGACGCAGCGGACGTTCCCGGAAGTCGATCCCGCACTCCCGGACCAGGGCCCGCACGTCGGTGGCGAGCCGGTGCAGTCCTTCGAGGTCCCCGTCGATCCCGGTCCACAGCACCCGCTCGTCGAAGTGCCCGCCGCCGCGCAGGGACAGCCGCAGCGGCGCCCGCGAGGCCGCCAGAGCGGCGAGCGCCGGCCGCAGCGGCGGAACGGCCGCCACCGGGAGCTCTCCGAGGAACGCCAGCGTGATGTGCCAGTCCTCGATCCGGTTCCACCTCATGCGCGGGTGGGCGTGGTAGGCGGGTCCCAGCTCCCGCTCCAGCTCCGCCTTCGCGTCGTCGGGCGGGGCGAGGGCGACGAACACGCGGACGGTCGGGGCCGTACCCCGTTCGTCCGCCGGGGGCTGCGTCGCGTGCTCGGGCGTTTCGGTCATCTTCTGTTCCGTACGTGCGGTGCGGCCGGGGCCGGGCAGCGCGGTGCCCCCGCGTCCCCACGCGGGGAGCCTACCGGGGGCCCCGGACCCTCAGGGTGCCGGGGCCGCCCGCCGGGGGAGCGGGACGGTGGCCGAGTCCCGCCGGTGCCCCTACCGCCCGCGGACGCCGACGGCTATTGCTTGACGCGACACGTGGCAGGGGTGTGGCGGCGGGGGAGGACGGTGCGCGATGACACGGCCGGCGAACAGCGGGGGCAACGGCATGCGGGACGGCCGGGAGGACGGCCCGGAGGAGGACCGGGAGGCTTCGGCGGGCGGCGGGCCCGGGATGACGCCGTTCGACGAGATCTACGACCGACCGGACCCGAGGGACTTCTTCCGCGGCCTCGGCCGCTGGCAGTACCGGACCCCGCACCACGCGCAGGACGTCTTCCGCCGCCTGGTGGCCGCACGCCGGCGGGCCGGCGCCGCCGAACCCCCGGCCGTCCTGGACATCTGCTGCTCCTACGGCATCAACGCGGCCCTCCTCAACCACGACCTCACCCTGGACGACCTCTACGCCCACTACACGTCGCCGCGGGCGGCCGCACTCACCACCGCGGAGCTGATCGAACGGGACCGTGCCTACTACGCGGCCCGCCGGCGCCCCGACGCCGTGCCGGTGATCGGGCTCGACCCGGCCGCCGGCGCCATCGCCTACGCCTGCTCCGTCGGCCTGCTGGACGAGGGGTTCGCCTCGAACCTGGAAACGGAGCCCCCCGGCGCCCGCCTCCTGGCCGCCGTACGCCGCGTGGGGCTGATCACCGTCACCGGCGGCGCGAGCTTTCTGTCCCCCCGGACCTTCCGGCCGCTCCTCGGGGCCGCGCGGGAACAGGTGTGGGTCGCGGCGTTCGTCCTGCGCACCGGCTCGTACCGGACCATCGCCGACGGGCTGGCACCCTTCGGGCTGATCACCGAGAAGGTGGCGGAACCCACGTACCCGCAACGCCGGTTCACGAGCCCGGCCGAGCAGCGGCACGCCGTCGACGCGGTGACCGCCCTCGGCGAAGACCCCCGCGGCAAGGAGGACGCCGGATGGTTCCACACCGCGTTCCACCTCTCGCGGCCCTCGCCGGACACGACGGCCGTCCCGCTCTCCACCTTCCTCCGCGAGGTATGACCCCGGCCGGCCCGGCCGCCGGACGGCGCCACGGACCGGCGGTGGCATGATCGGCCCGTGACCAGCGAAAGCAACCAGCCCACCGGCCGCCGGACCCACGTCCTGTTCGACGTCGACGGCACACTGATCGACGCCCTGGACAACCAGCGCCGCGTCTGGCGGACGTGGGCGCGGCGCCACGGACTGGACCCCGACGAGGTCCACCGGGTCGCCCTGCGCACACGGCCCGTGGAGACCTTCGCGCAGGTCGCTCCGGACCGCGATCCGCAGGAGTGCCTGGCGGCCCTGCACGAACTGGAGGACGAGGACGTGCGGTCCGGCGTCTACACGGCGTTCGACGGCGCGGCGGAGCTGCTGTCCCGGCTGCCGTCCGCGTCCTGGGCGTTGGTGACCTCGAACTACGAGCACCGCGTACGCGGCCGCTTCGCCCGGACCGGCCTGCCCGTCCCGGCCCTGATCGTGGACGCGGCCGCCGTCGGGGAGGGCAAACCGTCACCGGCCCCCTACCTCAGTGCCGCCGCCCGCCTGGGCGCCGACCCGCGGGACTGCCTGGTCGTCGAGGACGCCCCGTCGGGAGTGCTGTCGGGACTGCGCGCCGGGATGACGGTGTGGGGGGTCAACACCCCGCACGCGGTGGAGGGCGTGCACCGCCACTATCCGACCCTGCGCGAAGCCGTCCCCGACATCCTCGCGTTCGCCTCCGCGGGGCGCGGGTCCCGGTAGGCCGGGTGGGGCTCAGTCCGTGAAGAGGGCGGTCAGATGGGCGTCGAGGACGTCCTGGGCCGCCCGGGGGGTGAGGTGCCCGATCAGGACGTGCGCGGTGAGGCCGTCCGCGAGGGCGAGGAGGGTCCGGGCCTCGCGCCGCGGGTCCACGGGGACGGTGCGCGCGGGGTCTTCGAGGGCCTCCGCGACGAGACCGGCGAAGGACTCCTCCAGCGCGGCGTAGCTCGCCTTCAGGGTGCCGGCCAGGGCCTCGCTGACCGCGGCCTGGGCGACGAAGGCGAGCCAGACCCTGGCCTCGGCGCGGTGTTCCTCCCGTAGCAGCGCGACCTCCGTGGCCGCGTGGCCCAGGGCGGTCGCGGCCGACTGGGCCGGGCTCCTGACGAGGCGGGCCCGGACGCGGCTCCCGATCCGCTCGCCGATGTGCCCGAGCGCGAAGACGAGCATCTCCTCCTTGGTGCGGAAGCAGCGCTGCACGGCGCCCATCGACACCTGTGCGCGGGCCGCCACGTCGCGCAGGGTCACGCCCTCCAGGCCGTGCTCGTCGGCGAGTTCGCAGACGGCCTCGGCGACGATGCGGCGCCGGTCCGCGTGGTCCACCTGTCTGGGCATGTCCGTTCGCCTTCCCGGTACGGGGCTGTCGGTTTCCGGTCCGGAGTTTATCCGATGCGCCCGCATCGGTTTGCGGGCTACAGTTCCGATGCGCTCGTATCGGAACGTGCGGGCGAACGTGTACGCGAAGGTCGACGGGAAGGAGGCGTGCCATGCGGGACGCCCTGTGGAGGATGACGGCGGGCGCACAGGCGAGGGCGGTGCGCGAAGGGGAGGTATCGGCCCTCGAACTGGTCGACAGCCACCTGGAACGCATCGCCGAGGTCAACCCGCGGGTCAACGCCGTGACGGCCACCCTCGCGGACCGTGCCCGGGAGGCCGCCGCGCGGACGGACCGGCGCCGGGCCGCCGGTGAGGTGCTCGGGCCGCTCGCGGGCGTGCCGTTCACCGTGAAGGAGAGCACGCCGGTCGAAGGCGTACCGACCACCTTCGGGGTCGAGCGCTTCCGCGACCTCCTCGCCCCGGCCGACGCGCTCCCCGTGGCACGGCTGCGCGCGGCCGGCGCCGTCCCCGTCGGGCACTCCAACATGCCGACCCTGGTTCTCGCCGGGATGCACACGCGCAGCGAACTGTTCGGGGACACCGTCAACCCGTGGGACCCCGCCCGGACCCCGGGCGGCACCAGCGGGGGCGACGGGGTCGCCGTCGCCACCGGCATGGCGGCCCTCGGGCTCGGCAACGACTCCGGCGGATCGGTCCGCATCCCCGCCCAGTTCTGCGGGGTGGCCGCGCTGAAGCCGACCAGCGGGCGCTTCCCGGCCGACCGCCGCGTCATCGGCCCGGACGACCCCGGCCCCGCCTCCCAGTTCCTCGTCACCGACGGCCCGCTGGCCCGCAGCGTGGACGACCTGCGGCTGGCCTACGAGGTGCTGGCCGGACCCGATCCGCGCGACCCGCTGGCGATGCCCGTACCCGCCTACGGAGAGCCGCTGCCCGGCCCGGTGAAGGTCGCGGTCGTCACGGACCCCGGGGGCCACGGCGTGCACCCCGCGGTCCGCGCCGCCGTCGAGACGGCGGCCGCCGCCCTGCGCGACGCCGGGTACGACGTACGGGAGGTGCCGGACGTCCCCCGGCTGGACGAGGCCCTCGACGCCTACGGGCGGATCACCGCCACCGAGTTCGCCCCGGCCTGGCCGGTGGTGCGCGGGCTGCTCGGCAAGGGCGGGGACCGCTACATCGCCATGGCGATGGAACGCACCCCGCCCGCGACCGCCGACGAACTGGTCGCACTGATGGGCACCTGGCTCGGCATCCGCCGCTCGTGGGCCGAATTCCTCGACGGGTACCCGCTGTTGCTCGGCCCGGTGTTCACCGAGCCGCCGGTCGAACCGGGCCTGGAATCCCGCGACCGGGCCGGCCGTGACCGGGTCGCCACGGCCATGCGCCTGTGTACGGTCACCAGCTTCGTCGGCGTGCCCGCCGTGGCCGTGCCGACCGGTGTGACGGACGGGCTGCCGTGCGGGGTCCAGATCGTGGGACGCGCGTTCCGCGAGGACCTGTGCCTGGCCGCGGCCCGTGCGGTCGAGGAACGCCTCGGCGTCCTGGCCCCGATCGATCCGCGCCAGGAGGCCCGGGCGGGGGCCGCGCCCCTACGGGTACCCGCGCCTCATGCCGGGAGGTCGACCGAGACGTAGGGGGCCAGGGCCCGCAGGAAGTCCGCCGCGTCGAACACGGCGCCCGCCGAGACCACGCCCGTGGCCCGTGCCCGGCCGCTCAGCAGGCGCTGGACGGCCTCCACCGCCAGCGGGGCGGTGACCGCGTAGATGTCCTGCCCGCGCGCCGTGGCGCGCCGCTCCGCGCCGTCGGTGCGGACCAGGACGTCGACGGCGAAGAGCTGGGCCGAGCGCCCGAGCGCGTCCACCGCCTCGGGCACGGGCGTGTCCTGGGCGGCCAGGTCCCCGGCCGCCTCCACGCTCATGTACGTGCGGACCTCCGGCACCTCCAGGTGGCTCGGCACGGTGACGACATCGGCCATCGTGAACTCCGCGATCACCGGCCGCCGCCCCAGCGGCTCCGGGAAGTCCCAGTGCACCTTGCGCGGTTCGTCGTCGTGGTACCGCAGCGCACCGTCCGCGAAACGCACCCGACGGCCCCCGCGGCGCTCGTGCGACACCGCACCGGCCGCCCGCGTGCCCTCCGTGGGATGCCAGCTGTCCAGCCCGTACGCCACGTGCACCTCGTCCGCCGCCGTCCGCCCTCCCAGGGCCGCGGTCACCAGGAGGTCGCCCAGGCCGCCGTAGAACGCCATCGCCGGCACCACCGCCACCCCGGCCCGCCGGGCGGCCTCCGCGTGGTCGGCGAACGTGGCGGCGTTCGCCTCGATCTCCGCCGCCACGTCCACGTACGGGATCCCCGCGCGCAGCGCCGCCTCCACCACCGGGCCGGCCGTCACCGCGAACGGCCCGGCGCAGTTGATCACCGCCGCCGCGCCCGCCAGGGCCCGGTCCAGGGCGTCCGGATCGTCCACCCCGGCCGCCCGCACCACCACCCCGCCCCACTGCGCGGCCAGCTCCTCCAGGCGCTCCGCGTTCCGCCCCGAGACCACCGTGGAGACACCCCGCCTCAGGAGCTCGGCCACCACGAAACGCCCCGTGTGCCCGGTCGCCCCGTACACCACCACTGCCGCCGCTGTACTCATCGTTCCCCTGCTCTCGCCGTGTCGATGAGACGAGTCTGTCCGTGGGGGACCCCCGGGTGTGATGGTCCGGAACGACGCCGTGCGTACACTTTCGGACATGCCGACCGTCGCACTGCTCGCCGCTGGTGACCTGCTCCACTTCGAACTGGGCGTGGCCTACGAGATCTTCGGAAATCCCCCGCGCGAGGCCGTGGACGGCTGGTACGACGTGCTGCTCTGCGGGCCGGGCCCGGTCCGGGTCGGGCCGTTCCGGGTCGAGCCGGACCACGGGCTGGAGCATCTGGCCACCGCCGACACGGTGATCGTCCCCGCGTGCGCGGACATCGACGTACCGCCGTCCCCGGAACTGGTCGACGCCGTCCGCACGGCCCACGAGGCGGGTGCCCGGGTGGCCTCCCTGTGCACGGGGGCGTTCCTGCTCGGCGCCGCCGGACTGCTGGACGGGCGGCGGGCCACGACCCACTGGGCACACGCCGAGGAACTGAGCACCCGTCACCCCCGGGCCGTGGTCGACCCGGACGTGCTGTACACGGACAACGGCAGCGTGCTCACGGCGGCCGGGAAGGCCGCCGCCGTCGACCTCTGCCTGCACCTGGTCCACCTCGACCACGGCGCGCTCATCGCCAACTCCGTCGCCCGGCGCCTCGTCATGCCGCCCCACCGGCCCGGCGGGCAGGCCCAGTTCGTGGCCTCGCCGGTGCCGGCCAGGGGCGACCACGTACTGGCGGACCTGCTCGCCTGGGTCCTGGAACGGCTGGACCGGCCGCTGACCGTGGCCGACATGGCCAGGAAGGCGAACACGAGCCCGCGCCACCTCGGACGTCAGTTCCGGTCGGTGACCGGTCAGCCGCCCCTGCAGTGGCTCCTGACCCAACGGGTCAGACGTGCCCAGGAGTTGCTGGAGGCCACCGGCATGAGCGTCGAGTCGGTCGCCCTCGCCACCGGGATGGGCACCGCGACCACCCTCCGCCGCCAGTTCAAACGCACCGTCGGGGTCCCGCCGGACACCTACCGCCGCGCGTTCCGCAGCGCCAACCCCACGCCCGACCCATAAACCCTCGTACATCGTGTTTCGTGTGAAATGGTGCAGAAGTGATGAGGTGACGAGAACAGCGTCAACGAGGGGTTTCCGTGACGATATGGCCCATCACGGGTGCCGCGCCCCGCGCGAGCGACCCGATTTCGTGACAGTGATCGTTGCTCTCTGGTGGGCGCCGGTTCCGACGTGTAGCGTCTGCGGCAGCTGTCGTGGTTCGCAGTACCTGCCCGCGCCCTGGCGTGGGCGCTTTGCTGTGCAGTGCAGGACCAGGGCGATCACCTCCGGGTCCGCGCGGTGCGGATCCGACATCGACTGAGAGGCACGGCCATGGCCAGCGGCATCGTGAAGTGGTTCAACTCCGAAAAGGGCTTCGGTTTCATCGCGCAGGACGGCGGCGGTCCGGACGTCTTCGCGCACTACTCCAACATCAACTCCACCGGCTACCGCGAGCTCCAGGAAGGCCAGGCCGTGACCTTCGACGTCACGCAGGGCCAGAAGGGCCCGCAGGCGGAGAACATCACCGTCGCCTGACCCTGCCGGCCAGGCACACCCGCCGCCCCGGAGCACCCGCTCCGGGGCGGTTTCGGTGCCGCGTCCTACCGGACCGCCGTCACCGGAAGCTCCCGCAGGGCGCGGAACCTGAAGGTGCTGTGCCAGCGGAGCCCGTCCGCCCGGCGGGCCGGCCGCAGGCCGGGGAACCGGTCCACGACCGCCCCCAGCGCCAGCGTGAGCTGCAGCCGGGCCAGGGGCGCCCCGAGGCAGTAGTGCATGCCGTGCCCGAGGGCGAGGTGGGCCTTGTCGGCGCGGTCGATGTCGAAACGGTCCGGATCCGGGTAGCGGTCCGGGTCGCGGTGCGCGGAGGCCAGGGCGAACAGGACGGTGTCCCCGGCCGGGATCCGTACGCCGCCGATCTCCACCGGTTCCGTGGGGAAGCGCCGGATCGCCGTCTGGTTGGGGCTCGTGTACCGCAGGAGCTCCTCGACCGCGTCCGCCATCCGCGCCGGCTCGGCCCGCAGGCGGGCCAGCTGCTCCGGGTGGTCGAGGAGAGTGAGCACGCCCGCGCTGATGACGTGCTGGACGTTCTCGCTGCCCGCCCCCAGGATCAGGAAGGCGAGCGAGACGAGCTCCTCCTCGGTGAGCCGGTCACCCTCGTCGCGGGCCGGGATCAGGTCCGAGAGGACGTCGTCGCCGGGACGGGCGCGCCGTTCGGCGACGAGGCCGACCAGGAAGCGGTGGACCTCACCGATGGCCCGGACCAGTTCCTCGCGGGAACCCGGGGTGAGCATCGTCGAGATCCAGCCGGAGAACCGCTCCCGGTCCCCTGACGGGACGTCGAGCAGGGCCCCGATGACCCGCAGTGGCAGCGGCCGGGCGAACTCCGCCACCAGGTCGGCCTCCCCGCCGCCGTCGAGCCGCCGGGCCAGGTGACCGGTCCGCTCCTCCACGGCGGCCCGGACGGTGTCCCGCAGCCGGTCCACGTGCCGGGGGGTGAAACCGCGGGCCACCAGCCCGCGCAGGCGCAAGTGGTCCTCGGGGCCGACGTTGAGCAGGTTGGCGTCGAGCGCCGGCGGCAGGGAGAAACCACTGAAACCCGTGGCCGAGTGCTTCTTGTCGACCGAGAGGCGTTGGTCGGACAGCCCCGCGCGGACGTCCGCCTCGCGCACCACCAGCCACACCGGGGAACCGTCGGGCAGCGCCACCCGGTGCACCGGACCGGCGGCGCGCAGGGTCGCGTAGACGGCGTGGGGATCGCGTGCGAAGGGTTCTCCGAACGGCTGCGGCAGGGTTGCGTCGTGCGATATCGGCGTCATGCGCCTTCCTTACGTGCCCGGGTCGGCCGGACGCGGCCGCAGGTCGGGGCCGTGGTCCGGGTGATCTTCACCATCATCGACGACGTATCCTCGTGACCGTCTCCCGCGGGGCGGGGGAGGAACACCGGCCGCCCGGGCTTTTCGCGAACTGCACGACAGCAGCCGACAGGACTCCGACGGGGCCGAGTTCACGGTCACCCCCTCCCGGGTCGTGACCGGGACGGAAGCCGACGTGGACGGCTCCGGCCTGAAGAAGGACGCGAGCGAGGGCCCGCAGGTCCCGGTGTTCGTCCATTCGACGCTCACCCACAAGAGCGGCCCGGCGATGCAGGTCCGCGACATGGACGACGACCTGATCGTACGGACCGACTCCGGGCTGCGCACCAAAGCCCTCATCGTCATCATGGGGTCGGCGAAGTGGGCCGACTGCCCCGGCGTCGACGACAACAAGAAGCTGACGCCCGGACAGTCGGAGCAGGTCTGCGCCGCCTTCCTGATCCCCGCGAACCAGAAGGCCGCGGCGGTGGAGCTGAGCCGCGGCTTCATGAAGCCGCCGCTGGAATGGCCGGTCAAGAACTGACCCGTCCCGCCCGACCGGGGCCGCAGCGCGGTCCCGGCTACGCTGTCGCCGTGGCCGGCACGGGGATGAGTCGTCGACGGGTGATGGGTGCCGGGTGCGGCGCGGTCGCGTCGGCACTGTCCGGATGCGCGGGGGCGCCCGCCCCGGCGCGGCCGCTGCGGTTCGCCACCGGTCCCGAAGGCGGCCCGTACAACGCGTTCGGGCAGGCCCTGGCGCGGGCGGTGGCCGAACCCGGCGACCACGGACCGCGGATCCTCCCCGTGACCACGGCGGCGAGCGTGGACAACCTGCGGCAACTGGACGAGGGCACCGTCGATCTGGCCCTCGCGATGGCCGACGTGGCCGAGGACGCCCTCCTCGGCCGCGAGCCGTTCCCCCGGCCGGTCACCGGCCTGACGGCGCTGGCCCGGGTCTACGTGAACTACACGCACCTGCTGGTCCCGGCGGACGGCCCGGTGCAGGAGGCCGGCGCCCTCGCGGGCCGGCCGGTCGCGGCCGGCGCCGCCGGATCGGGGGTGCAGGTGGTGGCGGGCCGGATCCTGCGGGCCGTCGGCCGGGACGGAGCCGCCGCGGCGCCGCTCGAACGGCCCCTGGGCCTGGCCGAGTCCGTGCGCGCCCTGCGCGGGGGCGAGGTCGACGCGCTGTTCTGGTCCGGCGGCGTGCCCACCCCCGCCCTGGCCGCACTGGCGCGCGAACTCCCGCTCCGCTTCCTGCCGTTGGACACCCACGTGGGGCCGCTGCGCGAACGCTACGGTCCGGTCTACACGGCGGTCACCCTCCCGGCCGGGGTGTACGGACTCGCGGAGCCGGTGGGCACCATCGGCGTCGGCAACTACCTCCTGGCCCGCCGCGACGTACCGCGCGAAGCCGTCCGGGCCCTGCTGCGGGTGGTGTTCGACCGGTGGCGGGACCTGCTGCGCGAGGTCACCGCCGGGGCACGGCTGGAGCCCCGGTTCGCCATCTCGACGGGAAGGGTGCCGCTGCACCCCGGCGCCGTGGCCCACTACCGCTCGGTGTACGGCTGACCGCTCACGGGGCCGGCAGCCGCAGTTCGACGGCCAGGCCGCGCGGCGGGTTCGCCCCGGCCGTGAGCCGGCCGCCGCTGGTCCGGGCGATCTCGTCGGCGATGGCCAGCCCCAGCCCGCTGCCCCGTACGTTCTGGTGCTCCGGGGACCGGGCGAACCGGCGCATCAGCAAGGGGAGTTGGTCCGGAGGCACCCCCGGGCCGTCGTCGGCGACGCGTACCACGGCGTCCCCTGCGGCGGACCGGTGGACGCTCACCTCGACGCGTCCGCCGCCGGGCACGAACTTCACCGCGTTGTCGAGGAGGGCGTCCAGCACCCGGCCCACCGCGTCCGGCAGGGCCCGTACACCCAGGGCGTCCGGGAGCCCGTGCACCGTCAGCTCCAGTCCCGCGTCGCGGAACACCGGACGCCAGGCCGCCACCCGTTCCCGTACCGCGCGCGCGGCGTCCTGCTCGCACGGTTCCGCCGTGCCGGACTCCACCCTGGCGAGGGCCAGCAGTCCGTCCAGCAGCTCCTCCAGGCGCTCCGCCTCGTCCAGGGCGCGCGCGTGCTCGGTGCGGCCGGGGCCGGGGGCGAGGTACGGTTCGACGTTCTCCATCTGCAGCACCAGCGTGGCCAGGGGATTGCGCAGCTGGTGGGAGGCGTCGGCGACGAAATCGCGCTGGCGGCCGAGGGAATCGGCCAGGGCCTGCGCCATCGTGTTGAAGTGCCTTCTGAGGTGCCGCAGTTCGGGCGGACCGGTGTCGGACACCGCCCGCGCCTGGAGCCGTCCCGCGGTCAGCCGCGCCACCGCCCGGTCGAGATCGAGGACCGGGCGCAGCAGCCAGCGGGCGATCCCGAAGGCGACCAGGGCGGCCGCGGCGAAGGCGGCGAACGCCCCCACGGCGATGAGGGACCAGCGGACCGTCACGTCCCGGCGGGCCGCCGCGGTGGGCAGGGTCATCAGCACGGCCCCGCTGACCCGCTCGTCGCGGCCCACCGGCTCGGCCACCACCACGGTCGCGGGCCCCCAGGGACGCAGGGCCGGCAGCCGGTCGGTGGAGCGGCCGGTGAGCGCCCGGGCGAGGGCGTCCGCCGCCGGGGAGGAGTCAAGGCCGGTACCGCCGTCCGGGGAAGGGGCCGTACCGGCCCGCGCGAGCGTCCCGCCGGCCGTGTCCACCACGGCCACCGAGGCCCCGTAGAGCTGCGCGTACCGCTCGATCTCGTCGGACAGCTCGCGCCGGTCGGCGGCGGTGCGCATCCGTTCTGCGAGGTCCGCGAACCGTACGGCCTCCGACCGGCGTTGCAGCAGCAGGTGTTCGGTCCGCCCGCGGGCGTAGGCGTCGGCGAGGGGCAGGCAGAGCAACAGGGTGGCCGTGCCCATCAGCACCAGCAGCACGGCGAGGAGCCGGCGCCTCACCGGGCGCGGTCCGCCTCGTCCGGCGGGCCGCCGTCGCCGTCGCCGTCGCCGGTGGCGGGGTGGCCGAGCCGGTACCCGTACCCGCGGACGGTGCGCACCAGCCCGGAGCGGCCGGTCTTGGCGCGGATGCCCGCCACGTGGACGTCCAGGGAGCGGGAGGCACCGAGGAAGGCGTCCCCCCAGATCCGGTCCATGATCTCCTCGCGGGAGTGCACCTCGTCCGGGCGTGCGGCCAGGAAGGCCAGTACGTCGAACTCGCGCCGGGTCAGCCGGACTTCCGTCCCCGCCACCGTCACCGTCCGGCCCGCCGGATCCACCTCGACGTCCCCGGCGCGTACGGGACCGTCGCGGTGCTCGCCGTGCCCGGCCCCGGCGTCCGGGCGGCCGGTGCGCCGGTCCGTGCGGCGGCGTACGGTGTCGATGCGCGCCATCAGCTCGGCCATCCGGAACGGCTTGACGACGTAGTCGTCGGCGCCGGCCCGCAGACCCTGGAGGACGTCGCGTTCCTCGCAGCGCGCGGTCACCACGATCAGCGGCGCGTCGCAGACGGTGCGCAGCCGCCGCAGGAGTTCCAGTCCGTCCAGGTCGGGCAGGCCGAGGTCGAGCAGGACGAACTCGGCCTCGCGCAGGTGCAGCAGGGCGTCCAGGGCCCGGCCGACCCGTCGGACGGTGTGGCCGCGCTGGGCGAGGGCGGTGCCGAGGGCCTGGGCCATCCGGTCGTCGTCCTCGACGAGAAGCGCGTGCACCGCCCGTTCCCCCTCGTCCGATGACCCGTGCCGTGGCCGGGACAGCAGCCTACGGGAGCGGCCGTCCCGGGGGCACCGGCGCGTGTCGGTGTGCGGCCTCCACCGCTGGGGCCGGGGACGCCCCGGTGTCCGGGCGGGCGTCGGCCTCGGCCTCGGCGCGGCTGAGCGCGGTATCGCGGGTGTCGGGCATCAGGACGTAGGTCACGAGGGAGACCAGGGCGCACCCGGAGACGTACCAGAAGAACAACTTCTCGTGGCCGCCGCTCTTGAACCACAGCGCCACGTACTCGGCCGTGCCGCCGAAGAGCGCGTTGGCGATGGCGTACGGCAGCGCCACGCCCAGGGCCCGGACCCGGGTCGGGAACAGCTCCGCCTTCACGGCGGCGTTGATGGAGGTGTAGCCGGTGACGATCACCAGCGCCAGGAGGGACAGACCCAGGGCGGACCAGTACGAGGACGCCGACCCGAGCGCGGTCATGATCGGGTAGGTGCCGACGGTGCAGCCCACGGCGAAGGTGATCAGCAGGGGGCGCCGCCCGATCCGGTCGGACAGCATCCCGGCGAAGGGCTGCAGCACGGCGAAGAGGGTGAGCGCGGTGAAGCTGACGAGGGTGGCGGTCGTCTTCGCCATGCCGGCGCTGCCGACCAGGTACTTGGTGAGGTAGGTGGTGTACGTGTAGTAGGCCACGGTCCCGCCGAGCGTGAGGGCCATGACCAATCCGGCCTGCCGCCGGTGCTGCCACAGGACCTTGAGGGTGCCCCGGGTGCTGTCGTCGCCCGCGTCGGCCCCCTCCGCCGCCTGCTCGGTGAAGGCGTCGGTCTCCTGCAGGCGCCGCCGGATCCAGAAGACGACGACGGCGAACAGCGCGCCGAGGACGAAGGGGATCCGCCACCCCCAGCTCTCCAGCTGGGCGGTGGTCAGCGTGTGCTGCATCGTGATCAGGATGCCCAGCCCGAGCAGTTGGCCGCAGGTCATCGACACGTACTGGAACGAGGAGCCCAGGCCGCGCCGGTTCCGGGCGGAGGCCTCGGTGAGGTAGGTGGCGCTGGCGGCGTACTCGCCGCCGATGCTCATGCCCTGGAGCAGACGCGCGAGCAGCAGCACCAGGGCGCCGAAATAGCCGGCCTGTCCGTACGTCGGGGCGACGGCGATGAGCAGGGCGGCCACCGACATCATGGTGACGGTGAGCGTGAGCGCGCTCTTGCGTCCGTGCCGGTCGGCGGCGCGGCCGAGGACCCATCCGCCGACGGGGCGCATGAGGAAGCCGACGGCGAAGATCCCGGCCGTGTTCATCAGCTGCGTGGTCGGGTTGTCGCCGGGGAAGAAGGAGTCGGCGAAGTAGATCGCGAAGCTGGCGTAGACGAACCAGTCGTACCACTCCACGAGGTTCCCGAGGGAACCGCCGATCAGGGCCGTACGCCGCTTCCGGCGTTCGTCGGCGGGCTGCGGCAGCGGCGGGGGCGGAGCGGGGACGGCGGTGGACGAGGACATGAGGCCTCCGGTCGGAGGTCCCCGGCAGGGGACGGATGAGGGGACGGGGGAGGGGACGGGGGAGGGGACGGGGAGGGCCCCGGCGGTGGGGGTGCCCAGAGCATGCGTCCACGGCCGCCCCCGTACAACGTCCGGCCCGCAGATCTAACGTCCCGCTAAGAAAGACGGCACCGGATCTGCACATTCGCGGCAGGATCCCCTTCGGCCTCACATTCCGGGGGCCCGCCTCGTCGGACCTGCGAGACACCGACGAAGGATCGACGAGGGGACCGGACCATGGCCATACAGACGACGACAGGACGAAGAGGCCCCACGTTCGTGCGGACGGCGATCGCCCTGCAGACCGCGGCCGTCCTCTTCCAGGCGGCCACCGCCGGACTGTTGCTCGCCACGTCGTACGGCGAACTGCTGCACGGTGTCGGAGCGCGCGTGATGTACGGCGCGTCGATGCTGTACGTGCTGGCCGCGGTCCTGGCCTGGAAGCCGGGCGGCGGTCCCGCGCGCCCCGTCCTGTACGCGTCCGGATTCCTCGTCCTGGCCTCGGTGCAGGTGGTGCTGGGCATCGCGCGCGTTCCGTCGGTCCATGTCCCCCTGGGCGTCATGATGTTCGGCCTGAGCCTGCTGGACCTGGGCCGGGTCGTGACGGACCGTCCGGCGGGGCGGGCCGCGCCCCGTCCGTAGCGACCGCACGGGATCGGACGGTGTGCTGGTAACAGCGTTACCTCTGGGTTATGTTGTTACCCATGACCACGCTCTATCAGGACGCCCTCCGGGCCGGCCAGGAAGCCGCACGGACCGCCGTCCTCGACCGCGCCATCGGGCTGCTGGTCGAGGAGGGGACCGCCGCGCTGACCATCCGGCGGATCGCCACCGAGATCGGCACCTCGACCAAGGTCCTCTACACGATGTTCGGCGGGAAGGAGGGCCTGGCCGACGCCCTGTACCGGGAGGGCTTCGCACGGTTGCGCCGGGCCCAGGAACAAGTCCCCCGGACCGGGGACCCGTTGGCCCACCTGAACGACCTCGCCGCGGCCTACCGGGAACACGCCCTGGCCGAACCGGCCTACTACCGCGTCATGTTCGAACGGGCCATCCCCCACTACACCCCCGGTGCCGAGGCCCTCGCCCTCGCCGGGACCGCCTTCGACGCCTCGGTCGCCGCCGTCGCCGCCTGCATCGGGTCCGGGGTCTTCCGGCCGGACACCGACGCCCACGAGATCTCGGAACTGCTCTGGGCCGCCGCGCACGGCGCCGTGAGCCTCGAACTCGCGGGCCACTTCCCGCCCGACACCGCCGCCCGCCGGTACGCCACCCTCATGACCGCGCTCGGCCAGGCCTTCCTCGCCGCGCCGGCCCCGCCCACCGACCGGGAACGGACCCCCTGATGACCAACCGCTACCTCTCGGGGAGCTTCGCGCCCGTCACCGAGGAGACCACCGCCCACGACCTGCCCGTCACCGGCCGCATACCCGGCCACCTCAGCGGCCGCTACCTGCGCACCGGCCCCAACCCGCTGGGCATCGAGGACGCCGCCGCGCACCTGTGGACCCTCGGCGAAGGCATGGTCCACGGAGTCCGCATCCGCGACGGCCGCGCCGAGTGGTACCGCAACCGCTGGGTCCGCTCCGCCTCCGTCGCCGACCGGCTCGGCGAACCGCGCCGCGGCGGCCCCGTGGACGAGCGGACGGACTTCGCCCCGAACGTCCAGGTGGCAGGCCTGGCCGGCCGCACCTTCGCGCTCATCGAAGGCGGGTTACGCCCGTACGAACTCACCTACGACCTGGACACGCTCGGCCCCTGCGACCTCGGCGCGACCCCCGAGGGCTACAACGCCAACGCCCACTCCCTCTTCGACCCGCGCACCCGCGAGCTCCACTCGCTCGCCTTCCGCTACGGCTCCGAACACGTCCAGCACATCGTGATGGACGAGACCGGCACGGTGCTCCGCGCCACCACCGTGCACACCCCCGGCAGCCCCTACATGCACGACTTCGCGCTCACCGACCACCACGTGATCCTCTTCGACGCCCCCGTGGTCTTCAGCGCGGCCCACCTCGCCACCGGGGTCCCCTTCTCCTGGGACGACACCCACCCGGCGCGGGTGGGCGTGATGCCCCGCGCGGGCGGCCCGGTGCGCTGGTTCCCCGTGACCCCGGGCCTGGTCGGCCACACCCTCAACGCCCACGAAAACGGGACGGACATCGTCGTCGACCTCGTCCGCCACCCCGAGGGCTTCGACATCCGCGACTTCGGCACCAGCCGTCCCACCCTCGACCGCTGGACCGTCGACCTCGCCGCCGGGACGGTCCGCGAGGAGCGGCTGGACGACCGCACCCAGGAGTTCCCCCGCGTCAACTCCCGCTTCACCGGGCTCCCTTACCGGTACGGCTACGCCGCCGCGGTCGAGCTGTACGCACCGCCGGCCGGACCCGGGGACCCGCGTCCGGACGAGGGCTTCAGCAACGCGCTCCTCAAACACGACCTGTCCCGCGGCACCACCGAGGCGCACGAGTTCGGGCGCTTCGCCGCGGTCGGCGAAGGCGTGTTCGTCCCTGCGGAGACCCCCATGGCCGAGGACGACGGCTACGTGATGGCGTACGTCCACAGCCCGGAGCGCGGCGCCGCCGACCTGGTGATCCTCTCCGCCCAGGACTTCACCGGAGAACCGCTCGCCCGCATCCACCTGCCCGTGCGCGTCCCCCTCGGCCTGCACGGCAACTGGGTCCCGGACGAGGGACCGGCCGTACGGCCGCCCGGGGGCGTACGCGGCTGACCCAAAGGGCGGGCTCCCCGGCGCGGACTCCGGCGGTGCCACTCGGCCCCCGGCCGGGGCGGTGTATGCAGGAGGGATGGACCTTGGGCGCCCGCGTGCGAGCAGTCATCCGGCAGGGGAGCAGGGCCACGCGCTGCTGGCGGTCCCGCTCGCGCTGATCACCATCGTGACCGTGGTCGACATCCTGGCCCCGCCCGAGGTGCACCTCGGGCCCTTCCTGGTGGCCGCCCCGGCCATCACGGCGTCGTTCGCCGGCCCCTGGACCACCGCGGCCGTCGGCGCCGTCGCCGTCGTCGCCCAGGGGGTGACGGCGATCGTGCGCAGCAGCCTGACCGACCTGAACCACACCTTCCAGATCGTCGCCCTCATCCTGATCTCCGTGATCGTGACGCTCTTCGCCCACCTGCGCGAGGTCCACGAGAAGGAGCTGATCCAGTTGCGCTCGGTCGCCGAGACCGCACAGCAGGTGGTGCTGCGGCCGCTCCCGGAGCGGATCGGCCCGCTGCGCCTGGCCTCCGTCTACCTGGCCGCCGAGGCCGAGGCCCAGATCGGGGGAGACCTGTACGCCGTCGCCCGCACGGCCCTCGGGACGCGAGTGATCATCGGTGATGTCCGGGGCAAGGGGCTGGAAGCCGTCGGGGACGCCGCGCTCGTCCTCGGCGCGTTCCGCGCCTCCGCCCACCAGGAGGCCGACCTGTCCGACCTGGTCGCCTACCTGGACGGGTCCGTGGCCCCGGACCCGGCGGGCCCACAGGTGTCCGACGGTTCCCCGGGCGACCCCGGCGAAGGGTTCGTGACCGCCGCCGTACTGGACCTCCCCGACCACGAGCGGGTCCTGCACCTGATCAACTGCGGCCATCCGCCACCGCTGCTGTTCCGCGGCACCCGGGTCACCTCGCTGGAGGTGGAGCATCCGGCACCGCCCCTGGGCCTGGCCGGGCTGGTCGAAGGGCGGGCGACCGCGCAGACCTTCCCGCTGGCGCCGGGGGACATCGTCCTGCTCTACACGGACGGGGTCATGGAGGCCCGCGACCGGAACGGGACCTTCTACCCGCTGGCGGAGCGGGCCGCGGCCTGGACCGGGGCGGACCCGCACGCCCTGCTGGACTACCTGCGCGACGACCTGCTCGGTCACGCGGCCGGCGGGGTCCTGGGTGACGACGCGGCTATGGTCGCCCTCCAGCGGCTCGGGCCGCTCTGAGGCGGCCGCGCGGACGGCCGATGGCGCGCAGGGTGCCCCGGACGGCCCCGGAACGGCCGCCGCCCCGGCGGAACGAAGTCCACCGGGGCAGCGGCCACGGACCCGCGCACGGCGGCCGGCCGGCCGTACGGAGCCGGCCGGCCTTCCGCGGTCAGTCCGTGCCGGACTCCATCGCGGCGCGGTCCAGCATCGTCTCCTCGTCGGTGGCCTCGCCACGGGAGGCGATCGCCTCGGCACCGCCCTCGTCCATGGCGCCGATCAGCCCGGTCGCGGCCGCCTGTGCGGCGCCGATCGGTGTCGGGTGGGGAGTGCCGACCAGGCCGAGCCCCACGTACTGCTCCAGGCGGGCGCGGGAGTCGGCGATGTCCAGGTTGCGCATGGTGAGCTGGCCGATCCGGTCCACCGGGCCGAACGCCGAGTCCTCGGTCCGCTCCATGGAGAGCTTGTCCGGGTGGTAGCTGAACGCCGGGCCCGTGGTGTCGAGGATCGAGTAGTCCTCGCCGCGCCGCAGCCGCAGCGTCACCTCGCCGGTGACGGCCGTGCCGACCCAGCGCTGCAGCGACTCGCGGATCATCAGCGCCTGCGGGTCCAGCCAGCGGCCCTCGTACATGAGCCGGCCGAGGCGCCGGCCCTCGTTGTGGTACGCGGCCAGGGTGTCCTCGTTGTGGATCGCGTTGACGAGGCGCTCGTAGACGATGTGCAGCAGCGCCATGCCGGGCGCCTCGTAGATGCCGCGGCTCTTGGCCTCGATGATCCGGTTCTCGATCTGGTCGGACATGCCCAGACCGTGCCGGCCGCCGATCGCGTTGGCCTCCATCACGAGGTCGACGGCGGAGGCGAACTCCTTGCCGTTGATGGAGACCGGGCGGCCCTGCTCGAAGCCGACCGTCACGTCCTCCGTGGCGATCTCCACCGACGGGTCCCAGAACCGCACGCCCATGATCGGGTCGACGGTCTCGATGCCGGTGTCGAGGTGCTCCAGCGTCTTGGCCTCGTGCGTGGCGCCCCAGATGTTGGCGTCCGTGGAGTACGCCTTCTCCGTCGAGTCCCGGTACGGCAGCCCGTGCGCGAGCAGCCACTCGGACATCTCCTTGCGGCCGCCGAGCTCGGTGACGAAGTCGGCGTCCAGCCAGGGCTTGTAGATCCGCAGGTGCGGGTTGGCGAGCAGCCCGTACCGGTA
Organism: Streptomyces lavendulae subsp. lavendulae; assembly: GCF_002803845.1. Lineage (GTDB taxonomy): Bacteria > Actinomycetota > Actinomycetes > Streptomycetales > Streptomycetaceae > Streptomyces > Streptomyces lavendulae. The sequence goes on from NZ_CP024985.1 coordinate 7,891,617, forward strand.
GAACCGCTCGATGTCGTTGCCCTTGAAGGTGGAGCCGTCGCCCCAGATCTGCACCCCGTCCTCAAGCATCGCGCGCACCAGCAGCGTGCCGGTCACGGCACGTCCCAGCGGCGTGGTGTTGAAGTACGGGCGCCCGCCCGACCGGATGTGGAACGCACCGCACGCGAGCGCCGCCAGGCCCTCCTCGACGAGGGCGGCACGGCAGTCGACGAGCCGGGTGATCTCGGCGCCGTACGCGGAGGCGCGGCTGGGCACGGAGGCGATGTCGGGCTCGTCGTACTGGCCGATGTCGGCGGTGTACGTGCAGGGGACGGCGCCCTTGTCGCGCATCCAGGCGACGGCGACCGAGGTGTCGAGCCCGCCGGAGAAGGCGATGCCGACGCGCTCGCCGGCGGGAAGGGACGTGAGGACTTTAGACATGGGAAGATTATGCAACACCACGCATGGTCATGCAACGCGGCGTCGGGATGGACTTTCCGCGACCGGGCCGCGGGAGCCGCCCCCGCCCCGAAACCACCTGGTCGCAGGCCTGGACCTGCCGGGTGGTCGCACGTCTGTCCCACCGCCCGCCGCGACGCGGCCCGCCGGCGGTCCGGGGCGGCGCGGTCGTCTGGCCCTCCTGAGCCCGGGGCGGGCCCGGGGCTCACTGCGCGGACGCGGGCCTTCCGGGGTCGTTGGGGTGCGACTCGACCGGGGTGACGACATGGGTCATCCACGCCCGCAGCGGCAGCGTGCCGAGCACCTCCTCCCGCAGCGCGGCCTCGTCGGAGGCCCGCCACAGGCCGATGCTCCGCAGCTCACCGACCGGGCGCCACAGTCGTACGAGGTGTCCCGCGGCGGCCAGCTCCCGTGCGCGGACCGCTTCGGCGGCGCGCCGCTCGTCCACGACGGCCGGGTCGGTGCCCTCGGGGATGGTGGTGGTGATCTCGACCAGGAACTCGCGCATGCTCCCTCTTCCTCCGCAGGGCCGACGGCCGACAGGTTATGGCCGCTCCGGCCGGCGTGCGGGGAGGCGGGTACCGGCCGTCCGGGGGAGCGCGGTGCGCGTCGAGGCCGCCCGACAGCCGTCCCGCTCGTCCCGCCCCGTCCGGCGCCAAGACCCTTGACGGATGGTCTGGACCAACTTTACGTTGTGGCGCACCGGCTCACCCCCGCTCCTCCCCCCGCCCGGTCCCGTCCTCCCGCCGCGGCGCCCAGGGCGCCCGCGCGGAAGCGGCACGAAGGGAGCACTCCATGATCCGCCGGACCATCCGCCTGCTCGGCGCGGGACTCGCGGCCGCGCTCCTCGCGCAGTTACCCGCCGCCGCGGCGACCCCGCCACCCGCCGCACCCGCCGCGGCCGACACCTGCCCGGTCAAGTCCAGGCCCACGGGCAAGGTCCTCCAGGGCTACTGGGAGAACTGGGACGGTTCGGCCAACGGGGTCCACCCGCCCCTCGGCTGGATACCGATCACCGACGCCCGCATCCGCGCCCACGGCTACAACGTCGTCAACGCGGCCTTCCCGGTCATCCGTTCCGACGGGACCGTCCTGTGGGAGGACGGCATGGACAGCACCGTGAAGGTGCCGACCCCCGCCGAGATGTGCCAGGCCAAACAGGACGGCCTCACCGTGCTGATGTCCATCGGCGGCGCGGCCGCCGGCATCGACCTCGGCTCCAGCGCCGTCGCGGACCGGTTCGTCGCGACGATCGTGCCCATCCTCCAGAAGTACAACTTCGACGGCATCGACATCGACATCGAGACCGGCCTCGTCGGCTCCGGCTCCATCGCCCAGCTGTCCGCGTCCCAGGCCAACCTGATCCGCATGATCGACGGCGTGCTGGCCCGCATGCCGGCCGGCTTCGGCCTGACGATGGCCCCCGAGACGGCGTACGTCACCGGCGGCAGCGTGGCCTACGGCTCGATCTGGGGCGCGTACCTCCCCGTCGTGAAGAAGTACGCGGACAACGGCCGGCTGTGGTGGCTGAACATGCAGTACTACAACGGCAGCATGTACGGCTGTTCCGGGGACTCCTACTCCGCCGGCACCGTCGCGGGCTTCAAGGCGCAGACGGACTGCCTCGACCGCGGTCTGGTCGTCCAGAACACCACCGTCAGGGTGCCGTACGACAAGCAGGTGCCGGGGCTGCCGGCCCAACCGGGAGCGGGCGGTGGCTACATGACGCCGAGTCTGGTGTCCCAGGCGTGGAACCCCTACGGAGGCCGGCTCAAGGGGCTGATGACCTGGTCGCTCAACTGGGACGGATCCCGGAACTGGACCTTCGGCGACAACGTCCGGGCGCTGCAAGGCCGTTGACCGCACGCCCCCTCGGGCGCGACATTCGCCCGAGGGGGCACCCACTGTTGGAGAGTTGCACTATCTTACTTCTGTGGAGCAGCTGACCGACGAAGATCCGGCGCGCATCGGCCCGTACCGTCTGATCGCCCGGCTGGGCGCGGGCGGGATGGGCCTGGTCTACCTGGGGCGTTCCGAAGCCGGACGCACCGTCGCCGTCAAGGTCGTACAGGCCGAGTACGCCGGGCACCCGGAGTTCCGCCGGCGCTTCGCCCGCGAGGTGGCGGCCGCGCGCAAGGTGGGCGGGAGCTGGACGGCGGCGGTCCTCGACGCCGATCCGGAGGCCGCGGTGCCCTGGGTCGCGACGCAGTACGTGCCGGGACCCGATCTGCACACGGTGGTCGCCAGGGACTTCGGGCCGCTGCCGGAACACTCGGTCCGCACTCTCGCCAACCGGCTCGCCCTCGCCCTCGGGGCCGTGCACGCGGCGGGCCTGATCCACCGCGACCTGAAGCCGTCCAACGTCCTCGTCACCGTCGACGGCCCCCGGGTCATCGACTTCGGCATCGCCCGCGCGATGGACAGCCTGGGCGGGGACAGCCTGCACACGCGCACCGGCATGCTGATCGGCTCTCCGGGCTTCATGTCCCCGGAACAGGTCCGCGGTCTCGCGCTCACCCCCGCCAGCGACGTCTTCTGCCTGGGCGCCGTCCTCGTCTACGCCGCCACGGGCAGGTTCCTCTTCGGCGCCCGGGACACCGGCCTCAACGTCCACCTGTTCCGGGTGGCCGAGGAGGAGGCGGACCTGACCGGTGTACCGCAACCGCTGGCCGAACTCGTGGGCGCCTGCCTGCACAAGGACCCGGCCCGGCGGCCCTCCCCGGCGGAGGTGGCCGCCCGTACGGAGCCGGACCCCGCGACGGACCCGGCGACGGAGTGGCTGCCGGGCCCGGTGCTGGCCCAACTCGGGCGCCACGCAGCCCGGTTGCTGGACTACGCCCCCGCGCAGCGCGCCGGGGCCCCGGACCGGCCCCCGGCCGCCGTCACCCCCGCCGCGCCGCCACCCGTGCCCGACCCGCGGGCGCGGTCCCCGCACACGCCTCCCGCGTACGCCCCGACCCTCCCGGCCCCGGCCGGCCCTTCGCCCGGATTCGGCCCGGCGCCGAGCCCCGCCCCGAGCCCGGCCCCGAGCCCGAGCCCGAGCCCGAGCCCCGCCGTCGTTCCTTCGCCGGCCGCGACCACGACCCCCGCGCGGAACCAGGCGCCCCCGCCCGCCGGACGGCGCCGGAGCCTGGTGGTGGCGGCGGTGGCGCAGCTGGTGGTGGTACTCGACGACGTGATGTTCAGGTCGGCCGGGCCTATGGTCCAGGCCGACACGCACCTCTCCTCCGACGGCATGTACCAGCTCTTCGGCGTCTACCTCCTCGTCCTCGGCGGGCTGCTCCCGCTCGGCGGACGCGTCGCGGACCTCGTGGGCCGCAGACGGGTCATGGCCGTCGCACTGGCCCTGTTCGCCGCGGCGGCCGTGGTCGGCGGTTCGTCCGAGGCGCCGTCCGTGCTGATCTGGGCCCGCGCCGTGCAGGGCGCCGCCGCCGCGTTCCTGCTGCCCGCCTCGCTCGCCCTGGTGGTCACGGGTTCCACCGACCCCACGGCGCGCCGCCGGGCCCTCGGGGTCTACGCCGCGGTCGTCGGCAGTGGTACCGCGCTCGGGGTGATGCTGATGGCACTGCTGATCGCGCAGCTCCACTGGCGCGTGGCCCTGTACGCCGCCGCCCTGACCGCAGTGATCGCGGCCGGCGCCGTACTCGGCCTGCCGGCGGACCGTGCGGGCGGCTCCGGTGACCGGCTCGACGTGCCGGGCGTGCTGCTCAGCTCCGGCGGGCTCGTCGCCTTCACCTTCGCCTTCGGTGAGCTGAGCCGGCGCCACGGGTTCGAGCCTCCCGTCGCCGTCTCACTGGCGCTCAGCGCCGTCCTGCTCGCGGCCTTCCTGATACGGCAGACCCGGATTCCGGATCCCCTCCTGCCGCCGCACTTCTTCCGGACCCCGGGCCGCACGGGCTGCCTCGTCACCTCGGTCCTGGCGGGCGCGGGCCTGCTCGCCGTCGTACCGGCGGTCTTCTCCTACGCGGCCCCCGGCCCCGGCCTCATGCTGCTGGTCGGGGCCGTCACCATCGGTTCGACCCAGGTCTCCGCGCGCCTGCTGGACCGCGTCGCGCCCCGCGTGCTGATCGTCGCAGGCCTGCTGGCCGTCACGCTCGGCCTGTTCCTCCTCTCCGGGCTCGGGGACAGCAAGGGCATCGGCCCGGTGCTGCCCGGCGTGCTCCTCGCCGGCTCGGGCGTCGGCGTGGCCCTCGTCCCCGTCCTCGCCGTCATGACCGCCGCCGTCCCCGGGAAGCACTCCGGCGCGGCCTCGGGGGCACTGGCCGCGGGGCAGCACATGGGCGTCGTACTCGGCACGGTGCTGCTCGGCGGCTTCGTCCAGTCCGCCGACCGGCTACGGGACTTCCCTCTCATCGTCTGGTGGGTGTGCGGATTCCTGCTGCTCGCGGCCCTGGTCGCCGGGCTGACGATCAGGGGCCGGGCGCCCGCTGCGGCCGGGGGAGTGCCGGTCCGCCCCTGACCGGGCGGGAGTGCGGTCAGCCGATGCCGTAGCGGGCCGCGATTCCGGCCAGGACCAGCTCCAGACCCTCCTCGAAGCCCTCGTCGTAGTCCTGGAACAGGTCGGCGCCGGCCGTCGCGGCGAGCGGGTAGTCGGCCAGCCGGGCGGCGCGCTCCTCGATGTCGTAGCCCTCCCGGCGCTGCCCCGGCAGGGGCTCCACGCCCTGTTCCTCGGTGACGAACCCCAGGGTGAAGAAGTAGACCGTGGAGGTGGCGCGGACCGCCTGGGGCGGGGTGAAGCCCGCCTCGGTGAGGGCGCGCAGGTTCGCCTCCATCTGGACCGCGTGTTCGGTGCCCGTGAAGCGGGAACCGCTGAAGACCTTCGCCCCGTCGCGGTACCCCAGCAGGGCCGCGCGCAGGCACCTGTTGCCCGCCAGGAGCCGCTCCCGCCACGTGGCGCCGGGGGCGAGCCGCGCGTCGGCGTCCGCGGCCATCCGGCGGTACATCTCCGTGGCCATCTCGTCGAGCAGCTCCTGTTTGCCCTTGAAGTGCCAGTACAGGGCGGGCGCCTGGACGTTCAGCTCCTTGGCGATGGCGCGCAGGGTGAGGCCGTCGAGGCCGGTCTCGTCGAGGAGCCGCAGCGCGGTATCCACGATCTGCCTCTTGTCGAGTCTGGGAGCTTTCCGGGTCGTCACGCTTGACAGCTTAACAGTGTTAAGGCAATTCTTCGGGGAGACGGAACTTAACAGCGTTAAGGAGAATGCCATGTACGACGTACTGGTCATCGGTGCGGGCCCCACCGGTCTCGCCCTCGCCGTGGACCTGGCGCGGCGCGGTGTGCGGGCCCTCGTCGTGGAACGGGCCGGGGGCCTCTTCCCCGGCTCCCGCGGCAAGGGCGTCCAGCCCCGTACCCGGGAGGTCCTCGACGACCTGGGCGTGGGCGAGGCGATCGCCGCGGCCGGCGGCCCCTACCCGGTCGCGATGGTCTGGCAGGACGGCGTGCGCCGGGGCGAGCACCAGATGTTCGACGACAGCGAGGAGCCCGGGGACTCGCCGTACCGCGAGCCCTGGATGGTCCCGCAGTGGCGCACGCAGGAGATCCTCGCCGCCCGCCTCGCGGAACTGGGCGGAGAGGTCGCCTTCGGCCGCGAGCTGGTGGGCATCACCCAGGACGGGGAAGGGGTGACGGCCGTTTTCGCCTCGGGCCCGGCGCTGCGCGCCCGCTACGCCGTCGCCGCCGACGGCGGCCGCTCCACCGTCCGGCGCGCGCTCGGCATCGCCATGGCGGGTGAGACCGTGGACCCCCGACCCGTGCTGGTCGCCGACGTCCGCGTCGAAGGCCTGGACCGCGAGAACTGGCACGTCTTCCCGGCCGCCGACGGTGCCGGGTTCCTCGCGCTCTGCCCGCTCGCCGGGACGCGGGACTTCCAGCTCACGGCCCAGTTCCCGGAAGGCGCGGACATCGACCTCTCCGTCGACGGAATCCGGGCCGTGCTCGCCGCCCGCTCGCACCTCGCCCCCGAAGCGGTGACGCAGGTGCTCTGGGCCTCGGACTTCCGGCCGCGCGCCGCGCTGGCCGACGGCTTCCGGCAGGGGCGGATCTTCCTGGCCGGGGACGCCGGGCACGTCCACTCGCCCGCGGGCGGCCAGGGACTCAACACCAGCGTCCAGGACGCGTACAACCTGGGCTGGAAGCTCGGCGCCGTACTGGGGGGCCGCGCGCCCGACTCCCTCCTGGACACCTACGAGGAGGAACGGCGGCCCGTCGCCGCCGAGATGCTCGGCCTGTCCACCCGGATCCACCGGGGAGAGGCCCGGCGCGGTGCGGCCACGCGGCAACTGGGCCTGGGCTACCGGGAGTCCTCCCTGGCGGTGGAGACCCGTACGGACCTGCCCGAGGACGCGGTGCGGGCGGGCGACCGCGCGCCGGACGGCGACGCGGGCGACGGCGCACGGCTCTTCGACGCGTTCCGGGGCCCGCACTGGACCCTGCTGGCCGTGGGCGCCGCCCCCGGAGCCGCCCTGCCGGCCCTGCCCACCGCCCGCACGGTGCGGGCGCCGTCGCAGGCGGCGTACGGGGACGGCCTCTACCTCGTCCGCCCCGACGGCTACGTCGGCTGGGCGGGCACCACGGCCGCCGGAGCCGCGTGGTACGCGGACCGGACCGGCCTGTAGGGCCCCGGTCCGCCCCCGCGCATGCGGGGCCCGCTCGCGGGTAGGCGCGCGGTGACGGGCGTTCCAGGGAGGCGTCATGCCCCACGACACCAGGGCCGGGCGGAACGAGAGCGTGGAAGAGCGCGCGGACCGGCAGTGGCAGGACCTCCTCCAGGAGATCCGCGTCGCCCAGACCGGCGTCCAGATCCTCTTCGGCTTCCTGCTCACGGTCGTCTTCACCCCCGTCTTCGCGGGTCTCCCGCAGACCGATAAGACGATCTACATCGTCACCGTGGTGCTGGGGTCGCTGGCGACAGGCGCGCTCATCGGCCCGGTGGCCTTCCACCGCATCGTCGCGGGCCGGCGGATCAAACCCGAGGCGGTCGTGTGGGCCGGGCGCCTGATCGCCACGGGCCTCGTCCTGCTCCTGGCCACCTGCACGGCGGCGCTCCTGCTCGTCCTGCGGGTCGCCACCCACAACGCCCTCGTGCCCTGGATCGTGGGCGGCGTGCTGGCCTGGTACCTGCTGTGCTGGTTCGTCCTGCCCCTGTGGGCGCGGATCCGCCACACCTCCGAGCGGTGAGCGGTGCGGGGCCGGGCGGAATCCGTTGGCGGTCCGTCCCGGGCGTGGGGATCATGGACGATCACCCACCGTCCCGGGAGGACCCCGCATGCCCCCTGAGCCGTTCGTCCGCCGCGTGCTCGGCGACCGTCCGTTCGCCGAGATCGGAGAACCGGCCCTGGCCCTCGTCCACGAGAGCTCGCGGCTGGTCGCCGTGGGCGGGGACGTGGGCTCCGTCCAGTGGCGCGGCGGCGCGATCGCGACCTCCCGCTGGACGGGGCACCGGATCGGGATCTACGAGCGGGACGGACTGCGCTGCCGCCACCTCACCCGGTCCCGGTACCCGGTGCGCTCGCTCGCCTTCCACCCCGTCCTCCCCCTCCTGGCCGCCGGAACGGGCCGCTACGACGGCGGTTTCCTCTTCGAGGGCGAACTGCTCCTGATCGACACCGCAACCGGCGCCGTGGTGTCCGCGCTGAGCGACGCGCGGGAAGTGCTCGGCGTGGAGTGGCTCGGCGCCACGGCGCTGCGCCTGGTGCTGGCACCCACGGACGACTGGGACAACCGTCTCGCGCACCGGCAGGGCCACGTGACCGTGGTCGACCGCCCCGACTGGAGCGCGGTCGGGAAGGGGGCGATCGGCTCCGACGAGCTGGCCGCCCCCGCGGAGCCGGCCGCCCGGACCGACCGTGGCGGGGAGGCCCGCGCGCTCCTGACGGAGCTCGCGGCGGCGGCCGGCCGAACCTGGTCCGTACGCCGCCGGGTGTGGGCCGTCGAAGCCCTGGAGGACGGCCGCGCCCTGGCTGCCCTGGACGGGGTCCGTGCGGAGTCGTGGCTCCCGTCGGGGGAGCGGCAGTGGGCGGTCGAGGACGAGGTGGGCGGGCGCCAGCTCCTCCCGGCCCCCGACGGGACCTCCCTGTGGACCAACGCCGAACGCGGCCACCTGCGCGCGGGACGCGGGGAGCATCCGTCCCCCGAGAGCGCCCGGATCGCCCGGATCGCCCTGGAGACGGGGCGGGTGCTGGAGACCGTGGTCCCGGACGCGCCCGCGGTCCTGCTCGCGGGGGGCTCCCGGACGGTCCTGCGGATCCTGGACGGCCCCCGGAAGCCTCCCGCACGGCTGGTGCTGCTGGATCGGACCGGTCCGGTTGACGGACCGGAGGCCGGCGGGTTCGACGTGTTCAACCATCCCTTCCCGGTCCGGCGCGCGAGCGCCGCGTACGCCCTGGTGGGTACGGACCCGGGCGAGCCGCACCGGGACAAGTGGGTCATGGCGGTGAGCGCCGACGGGACACCGCGCCGGCTCTTCCCGCACTCCTGGGAACCGCAGGAGCACCACTTCGGCGGCCCCGCGGCCGAGATCGGCCCGTCCCTGGTGTACGCGGGCGAGGTCCACGACGGCCAGGGCATACGGCCCGGGGGAGCCTACGTCGTACGGCGGTCCCTGGACGGGGACGTGCGTTGGCAGTACCGCACCGACCACCCCGCGACCGCCCTCGACACCGACGGCGAGACGGTCTACGTGGCCTACAACTCCGGCGCGCTGGTGGCACTGGACGCCGAGGACGGTTCCGTGCGGTGGCACCGCGCACTGGAGGTCGGCGGCGCACCCACCGTGGCGCTGTCCCTCGTCCTGGCACCGCAGGGCCACCTGCTCGTCGGCACCGTCGACGGCCGCGTCCTGGAGTGCGAGGCCTCCCCCGCGGGACGGCGGGACCCCGCATGAGCGCCGGCGGCGGGCCGTACGGGCCCGGCCCCCTCACGGGTCCGGGTCCGGCCGCGCCCCCCTTCGACCCCGAACTGGGCGCGGCCCTGGCGGCCTTGGGGGACGCCGTGCGGGAGCCGTTCACCCCGCAGAACCTCGTGGCCCGGCAGGAGCGGGACGCCGCCGTCCGGCCCCGGCCGTCGCTGCGGGACCTGCGGGCCGACGGCCGCTTCGAGGTGGACGAGCTGCGCGTGCCCGGAGCGGCGGGCGACCCCGACGTGACGCTGGTGAGCGCCCGCCCGGCAGGGGCCGCGGGCCCGCTGCCCCTGCTCTACTACATGCACGGCGGCGGCATGATCATGGGCAACGCGTGGTCCGTGCTCCCGCAACTGCTGCGCGCGTGGGCCCTCCCGCTGGGGCTGGCCGTCATCTCGGTCGACTACCGGCTGGCGCCCGGGGCGCGCTACCCCGGACCGCTGGAGGACTGCTACGCCGGCCTCGTCTGGGCGGCCGCGCACGCCGCCGGGCTGGGCATCGACGCGGACCGCATCGTGATCGGCGGCAAGAGCGCCGGGGGCGGACTCGCCGCGGCGCTCGCCCTCCTCACCCGGGACCGGGGCGGGCCCGCCCCGATCGGGCAACTGCTCCTGTGCCCCATGCTCGACGACCGCGACCGGACCTTCTCCAGCCGTCAGATGGCCGGCGTCGACACCTGGGACCGCACCTCCAACGCCACCGCCTGGCAGGCGGTCCTGGGCGACCGGCACGGCGCCGCCGATCTGCCGGCCTACGCGGCTCCCGCCCGGGCCACCGACCTGTCCGGGCTGCCCCCGGCCTACGTCGAGGTCGGCTCGGCCGAGACCTTCAGGGACGAGGACGTGGCCTACGCCAACGCGATCTGGCAGGCCGGCGGCCAGGCCGAACTGCACGTGTGGCCGGGGGCCTTCCACGGCTTCGACACCCTCGCCCCCCGGGCGGCCCTCAGCCGGGACGCCCGCGAGGCCAGGACCCGCTGGCTGCGCCGTACCCTCGCGCGGCACGCACCGGCGCCCGAAGGGGCGTAGACCACCGCCGGTCCGCGGGGGCGCACGCGGCGGGGCCCGCACGCCGCGGGGGCGGCCGACGTGGTGGTCGGCCGCCCCCGCGGTGGTGCCTGAGCGTCAGTGGGCGCCGAGGTGGGCGAAGTCGGCCCACTCCTTCTCGCCCTCCTTCGCGCAGGTCGAGGTGTAGGCGGGGCCGAACGCGGCCGGGATGGCGGCGGCCGACGAGCAGGTGGACGCGAAGGCGGCGTGGCCGCCGGAGAACTGCTCCAGGTCGACGCCGTCGTTCGCCAGGGCGGCGCCGGCCCCGCCCAGCAGGATGCCGGCGGCCAGGACAGAGGCGGTCAGGGCGGAACGCATACGCATGACTACTCCTACAAGATCTCTGGATGACGCGCCTGAGAGGTGGCGTGTCGGCCCTTCAACATCGGCGGGGGGCAACGGGAAACGGCATGTCACTCCAATGCCGGGCACACCCGGAACGCCGCCGCGTCCGAGGCCGCCGTACGGGACCTTGCGGGAGTTGGGGCGAATGGTTACTGCACCGCCGTCGCGGCCGCAATGTCGGTCCGGGCGGCCCTGCGGGCCGGCCAGACCGAGGCGAGCAGCGCGCCCACCAGCGCGATGAGCACGCCGACGGCCAGCCGCCCCCAGGGAAGGACCAGCGCGTAGCCCGCCACGCTCTCCTGGAGGGTGCGTCCGAGCGCCCACCCCAGGAAGACGCCCAGGGCCGTGCCGAGCGTCGCGCCGAGCCCGCCGAGGAGCAGGGCCTCCAGGCGGATCATGCGGCTCACCCCGGAGCGGTCGACGCCGAGGGCGCGCAGCGTGCCGATCTCCTTGTGGCGTTCGAGGACGGACATCGCGAGGGTGTTCGCGATGCCCAGCGCGGCGATGGCCAGGGCCATGCTGAGCAGCGCGTAGAACACGTTGAGCTGTTCGCCGATGTCCCCGCTGTCCTGGGCGCGGATGCCTGCCTGGTCGAGTACGGCCAGGGCGGGGTTGTCCCCGAGGGCGCGGGTGACCTCGCCCAGGGAGGCCCGGCCCGGTCCGCCGGGCGTGTCGACGAGGACGCCGGCGGTGCTCGGGGCGGAGTCGTACCGGGCCACGAGGGAGTCGGGCGCGGTGATGCTGGGGAGCAGGTTGCTCTGCTCGTCCGCCCGGTAGACGGCGCCGATGGTGACGCTCCCGCGCTTGCCGTCCTGCCGCTCCAGGGGGAGGGTCTGGCCGACGCGCCAGCCGGCCGGCCCGGCCTTGAAGTCGGCCACGGCGATCCGGCCCTCGGCGAGCGAGTCCAGGGAGCCCTCGATCACGTCGTACCGCAGGAGCCCGCCGATGGTGGCCGGGTCCACGCCGGTCAGGACGGAGGGGACACCGCCCAGGCGGTACCCGGTGGACTGGTCGAGCGGACTGGACCGGACGCCCGGAAGCCCCTTGAGGGGGGCCGCGGTGTCCGGGGTCATCCGCATGCCGCCCTCGGCGGGCTTCACCAGGTAGTCGGCGGTGAAGTCGTGGGTGGTCGCGCGGTCGAGGTAGCGGGCGGCGGAGGCGCCGAGGACGGACAGGCCCGAGGCCAGGGTGAGCGCGATGGCGAGCGCCGCCGCCGTGGCACCCGTACGCCGCGGATCGCGCACGGTGTTGCGGGCCGCGAGGGTGCCGTGCACCGGGTGGAGGCGGGTCAGCAGCGGCCGCAGCAAGGCCGTGAACGGCCGGGCCAGCAAGGGGATCAGGCCGATCGCACCGGTCAGCGCCAGGGCCGCGCCGACGCCGATGACCGTCCGCGAGTCCCGCCCCGGGGAGAGGGCCCCGTACGCGGCCGCCCCGACACCGGCGAGCAGCAGCGCGGCGCACAGGCCGGTGCGCAGGGAGCCCGTCCGGGCAGGCTGCGCGGGTTCGGCCGCGCCGAGCGCCGCGACGGGCGGGATCGCCATCGCCCGGCGGATCGGGAGCCAGGCGGCGACCATGGGCAGGACGGTTCCGACCAGCAGGGACGTGAGCACGGTGCCCGGGGTGAGGACCAGCGGGGCGGCCGGGGCGTCGTCGGCGGCGAAGACCGTCCGGAGCAGGGCCGCGACCCCGGTGCCGGCGGCGAGACCGGCCGCCGAGGCGAGCGCGCCGACGAGGAGCGACTCGGTCAGCAGGACGCGGCGCACCTGCCGGCGGGTGGCGCCGACGGCCCGCATCAGGGCCAGCTCCCTGGTGCGCCGGGAGACCAGCATCGTGAAGGTGTTGGAGATGAGGAAGGTGGCGGTGAACAGCGCGACGGCGGCGAACCCGACGAGGATCTGGCTCATGGTGTCGCTGTCGTTGGTGGCGAGGTTCGCCTGGATCCGGGCGAGTTGGGCCCCGGTGGCCGCGCCGGTGCCCGGGGGCAGCGCCGACTCGACCCGGCCGAGGAGGTCCCGCACGCCGGTGCCGGGCGCCGCCGTCAGGTCGGCCTTCGCGTAACGGCCGGGCCGCAGGAAGAGCCGCTGGGCGGTGGCGTCGGTGAACAGCGTCAGGCTGCCCCCGGCGGGCCGCGCGGTCCCGTCGGTGCGGAAGATCCCGCTGAGCGTGTACGAGGCGGCGCCCTGGTTCGTGCCGACGCGCACGGTGTCACCGACGCGGTAGCCGCCCTTCGCGGCCGTGGTCTCGTCGAGGGCGATCGCGTCGTCGCGGGTCGGGCCGGACCCCCGGGTGAACCGGTAGGCCGGGTCCGTGCCGTGGGCGCCCGGTGCGAAGTTGGCGCCCTTGTGGGACGGGCCGTGGCCGAGGAGGCGCCCGTCGCGGTCGGCGACGGCGGCGAAGCCGTCGACCCGTCCGGTGGCGGCGGCGACGCCGGCGACCTTGGCCAGGGCGGCGACCGTGGCGGCGTCGACACCGGGCGGACCGTCGCCGGCCACGGCGGCGCCGCCGCGGGAGTCGTCGGGGAAGACGCTGACGGCGATGCGCCCGTATCCGTCGGTCGCCCGGGCCGTGGCGGCGCGGTTCGCGCTGTCGCCGTAGATCAGGCTGCCGGAGATGAAGGTGACGCCCAGCATGACCGCGAACGCGGTCATCAGCAGGCGGGCCTTGTGCGCGAGGACGTTGCGCAAGGCGGTACGGAACATGGGTGCGGATCCTGGGGGGCGGGCTCGGCGGACGCGAGCGGGTGGCTGGTGCGGAGCGGGGGAGGGGGACGGATCAGCCGGTGTGCGCACGGGTGTCGAACGCCTTCATCCGGTCCAGGACGCGTTCGGGGGTGGGACGGGCCATCTCGTCGACGAGGCGGCCGTCGGAGAGGAAGACCACGCGGTCGGCGTACCCGGCGGCGACCGGGTCGTGGGTGACCATGACCACCGTCTGACCCAGCTCGGTCACCGAATCGCGCAGGAAGCCGAGGACCTCCGCCCCGGCCCGGGAGTCGAGGTTCCCGGTGGGCTCGTCACCGAAGACGATGGCGGGGCGGGAGACCAGCGCCCGGGCCACGGCGACGCGTTGCTGCTGCCCGCCGGACAGCTGCCCGGGCCGGTGGCCCAGGCGCTGGGAGAGGCCGACCATCGACACCACGCGGTCCAGCCACTGAGGGTCGGGCCGCCGTCCCGCGATGGTCAGCGGCAGCGTGATGTTCTCCAGCGCGGTCAGGGTCGGCAGCAGGTTGAACGCCTGGAAGATGAACCCGACGCGGTCGCGGCGCAGCCGCGTGAGCTGCCCGTCGTCCAGGTCCCCGAGTTCGGTCGTGCCGATGCGGACGGAACCGGAGCTGAAGGAGTCGAGCCCGGCCGCGCAGTGCATCAGGGTGGACTTGCCGCAGCCGGACGGACCCATGATGGCCGTGAACTCGCCCTCCCGGAAGGAGACGCTGACGCGGTCCAGGGCGACGACGCGGGTGTCGCCGTCGCCGTAGACCTTCGACAGGTCGGTGGTGGCGGCCGCGACGGCGGCCCCGGTCGTCGGGCGCGGAGCGAGCGGGTCGGACGGGAAACGGGGGACGGCGGTCACGGGGACTCCTCTTCGGTGCGCTGCGGTGCGCTTCGAAGGGTGTCCGGCGAACGTATCGGCGCCCGGGCGGCCGGGTACGGGCCGCCGCTCCGTCGTGTATCGGTTGTGCAGCGGCGCTACGGCAGGCGCAGCGTGGCGACGGCGCCGCCGTCCGGGGCGTTGTCCAGCCGCAGTTCGGCATCCAGCAGCCGGGCCTGGCCCAGGGCGATGGTCAGCCCCAGGCCGTGCCCGGAGCCGCGCTCCGCGGCACCCGTGTGGAAGCGGCGGGGGCCGCCGAGGAGGATGTCACGGGGGAACCCGGGGCCGTGGTCGCGCACGACGACGGTACGGCCCTCGACGGTGACCTCCACCGGGGCGGCTCCGTGCCGGTGGGCGTTGATCACGAGGTTGCCGACGATCCGTTCGAGGCGGCGCGGATCGGTCTCCACCGTCTGCGCCGTCTCCACCGCTCGGGCCGCCGCCCCGGGTCCGGTCACGGTGACACGGGCGTCGAGGCCCGTGCGGGCCACGGCCTCCGCGACGACCGCCCCGAGCGGCACGTGGGCGCGCACCGGCCGTTCGGCGCCGGCGTCCAGCCTGGAGATCTCCAGCAGGTCCTCGACCAGCCCGCGCAGGTCGCGCACCCGGGCCCGGAGCAGATCCTCCGTCTCCCCGGGCGGGAGCAGGTCGACGGCCGCCAGCAGGCCGCCGACCGGGGTGCGCAGTTCGTGGGCGACGTCCGCGGTGAACTGGCGCTCGGTGCGCAGGCGCCGGCTGAGGCTGTCGGCCATGAGGTCGACGGTGGCGGCGATGTCGGCCACCTCGTCCCGGCCCTTGGTGGGGCCCGTCCGGGCGTCGAGGTCACCGGCGGAGATCCGGCCCGCCGTCTCGGAGACCCGCCGCAGCCGGCGGGCGAGCAGCCCGGCCCCGTACACCGCCACGGGTGTGGCCGCCACCAGGGCGGCCAGCGAGGCCACCGTCATGGTCACGTCGAGGCGTTGCAGGTCGTGGAGCTCCGGGCCCATGTTCACCTGGACGGCCAGCACCCGGCCGCCGGGACCGTCGGTCCGTACGGCCGCCCAGACGCTGGGGCCCAGGTTGCCGTCGACGCGCCCGTCGTACGCCGTGTGCCGGGAGGTGTCGGTGAGCCGGCGCAGGGAGGCGGGAAGCCCGGCCGGATCGAGATCGGCGCCGTTCGTCAGGGTTCCGGTGCGCCGGTGGACTTCCATGGCGGCGTAGAGCGAGTTGAGGGCCTGTGCCTCGGCCCGGCCGCGGATGTCCCGCGCGGTCCACACGTGCACGAGCGCGCCCACCGCGGCGGCGACCAGGCAGGCCGTGGCCGCGGCCAGCGCGGCGATCTTCCAGCGCAGGGACACGCGGTCCGGCCGCGGCCGGGGGAACGGGCGCACCGGCCTCAGCGCCTGAACTTGTAGCCGAAGCCGCGCACCGTCTCGATCCGGTCCCGGCCCACCTTGCCCCGCAGCCGCTGCACGCAGAGGTCGACCACCCGGCTGTCGCCGTCCCATCCGTAGTCCCAGACCTCGCGCAGGAGGGTGTGCCGGTCCAGCACGATGCCCGGATGGGCGGCGAACTCCAGCAGCAGTTTCAGCTCGGTCGGGGTCAGCGCCACCGGGCTTCCGGCGAGGGACACCTCCAGTCCGGCGGTGTCGATGGTCAGGTCCCCGAAGACCAGTGAGCGCCCGTCGGAGGCCGGGGTCCCGGTGTCCGGGGGCGACGCGGGCCGGGGTGCGGGCGGCGGCGCGGGCGCGTAGGTCGCCCGCCGCAGCAGGGAACGGATCCGCGCCACGAGGACGTAGGTGTCCACGGGCTTGACCACGTAGTCGTCGGCCCCGGCCTCCAGACCGGCGACGACGTCGAGCCCGTCACCGCGGGCGGACATCATCAGGACCGGCACCAGGCTGGTCTCCCGGACCCTGCGGCAGAGCCCGATCCCGTCGAGGCCGGGCAGCATCACGTCCAGGATCAGCAGGTCGAAGTCCGCGTCGCGGAAGAGCTCCAGCGCGGTCAGCCCGTCGGCGGCGGTCCGCACGCGGTAGCCGTAGCGTTCCAGGGCGACGGCGAAGGACCGGCGCATGAGCTCGTCGTCCTCCACCAGCAGCACGCGCACGGGAGGCGCGGGGGCGGGAGCCGGGGTGGACACGGACACGGGCGGACGACTCCTGTCGGGACGGATGCGGTCGGCGACCGGGAGGGGCGACCTGAAGGGAACGATAGGCCAGACACCGGAGGTGGTCCGCGCATCGCACGGCGGACGGAACCGATCGATGGACGACCAAGCGTTCCCCGATACACACCCGATACAGAACCCCGCCGGAACACCGTCTCCGGATACGCGGTCACATTCCGTCCTCCGCCCGGAGTTGCGGGGCCGGGAGGGAGGCATAGGCTGGTTGTGAATGGCCAACTTGTGCTATAGGGAGTGAGGGTGATGACGAAGATCAAGCTCGGCGAACCCGTGGACAAGGCGCGGTTGGACAAGAATCCTCCCCCGGTCGTCATCGAATGCCAGCCCGACTCGTTCATCCGGCTGGAAACGCCGGAGGAACTGCGTGTATGGGAAACAATCGTCCGGCAGACGACCGGTCTGGAGATGTCCGCCAGCGATCTGCGGGCCACCGGTACCGAGGGCTGCTCCTGCGGCTGCTCCGACAAGAGTGATGTCTGCCCCGAATGATTGTCACCGTTTCGCTCAAGGATGACATTCACGCACTCGCGGTCCGGAACGAGGCGCGCAGGCGCGGATACCGGGATTTCCACATAGTCGAGTGTGATCGGCTCAGCGGAAGACAAAGCCTCTCCTGGGATTCTCACGGGAACTCCCCGACCACGCTGCGCACCTCGGACGGGCGGGAAATCGCCCTGGAAGAGACCTCGTTGGTCTGGTGGCGAAGGGTGCGAGCCGCCCAGAAGGCCACGGAGGACAACAAGGACGCATTCGAGCGGAACCTCATCAACAACGATTGCCGCGGGGCGCTCACAGGAATTCTCTGCACGGCCTTCCACGGGCAGTGGATCTCCCATCCCGAGGCGACCGACCGGGCGTCGGACAAGCTGTATCAGATGGCTGTCGCCCAGAAATCGGGATTCCGGGTCCCCAGGACCCTGGTCACGCAGTCGCGCGACGAGGTGGCGGATTTCCTGGGAGAGGTCGGACGCGTCATCGTCAAGCCCGTGGTGGGCACGTCGGGGCCGTTGCTCTTCACCCAGTACCTCGAAGACCCGGCCTCGATCGCGATGGAATCCTTCGAGGCGTGCCCCGCGATCTACCAGGAATACATCGAAGGGGACGAACACGTTCGTCTGAACTGCTTCGGTGACCGCATGTACGCGGCCCTGCTGAAGACCGACAAACTCGACTGGCGCGCGGACCTCACCATTCCGATCTCGGTGTGGCCCGTTCCCGACGAGACGGCGGAGAAGGTGGTGGCGGTCCTGCGGGGGCTCGGCCTGCGCATGGGGGCCATCGACATCAAACTGACCCCGAGCGGGGAGCCGGTCTGGCTCGAAGTGAATCCGCAGGGCCAGTTCCTCTTCCTGGAGCCGCTCCTGCGGATCCCGCTGGCCGGGTACTTCCTGGACTTCCTGCTCGACGAGGCGCGGACGGCCCCCCGCTGACCGCCGGACGGCGGTCGGCGGGAGGCCGGACACGGGCGGCGGCTCGACGCCCCCGGGGGGAGCGGCCGCCGGTGAGGGTCAGCTGTGGTGGCCGCCGCGGCCCCACGACTGCGTGTCCAGGACGTTCCCGCGGTTGTCGCGCAGGGTGGCGGTGTCGCGCTTGTCCCAGATCTGCTGACGGCGGCCCTGGTAGAGGTCGCGCTGGGTGTTGCGGCCCTGGCCGGTGTGGACCTTGACGCTGGAGCGGCCGTCCAGGCGGAAGTCGCTGAAGCGGTAGCGGTTGCCCTCACGGTCGGTCAGGGTGAAGCCCCGCAGGTTGACGCTGTGGCGGCCGGTGTTCTTCACCTCGACCCACTCCCCGTTCAGGGCGCGGTTGGAGCGGTCGTCGCGGCCGGGGCTGTCGTACTGGACGCCGCCGATGACGACCGCCGAGCGCTGGCCCTTGTGGTCGCGTCCGTGGTCGGCGGCGACGGCCGGCAGGGCCGCCGCACCGATGAGGGCGCCCGCGGCCACGAGGGAGGCGACCACGCGACGGGTGGCGAGAGAAGCAGACATGGAGATGACCCCTTCAACAGACAGCCCGGCCCGGTCTCGTGAAAGCCGGACGGGCTCCGAACGGTTCCCGGCGTCCTGCCGAGGAGCCACACTCTGGCGCGCCCGGCTGGCCAAAAGGTGGATCATCCGGCGCGTGTTGCCAAATGCGGATTTATCCATGACTATCCCTTGAAGTCAATAAACATCTAAGCTGCGTTGGCGTACGCTCGTGCCCGTGCCACGTACCCGCCTGCGCCATGTCGCCGTCCTCGTCCTCGAAGGGGCCAAGCCGCTCGACGTCGGCATTCCCGCCCAGGTGTTCTCGACCCGCGCGAGCATGCCGTACGAGGTACGGGTGTGCGGCGCGGCCCCGGGCCTGGTGACCGGTGGCGACGGCCTGTCCTACTACGTCGCGCACGGCCTCGAAGCACTGGTCTGGGCCGACATCGTCTTCGTCCCCGGCTACCGCTTCCCCGACCGCGACGACCCGCCGCCGGCCGTCGTCGACGCGCTGATCGCGGCCCATGCCCGCGGCGCACGGCTCGCCGCCATCTCCACCGGTGCCTTCGCGCTCGCCGCCACGGGACTGCTCGACGGCAAGCGCGCCACGACGCACTGGCACTACGCACGGGCCCTGGCGGCGAAACGTCCGCTGGTGCGGGTCGACGAAAACGTCCTGTTCGTGGACGAGGGCAGCGTGCTCACCTCCGCCGGCGCCGCCTCGGGCATCGACCTGTGCCTGCACGTCCTGCGGGGCGACCTCGGCGTGGCCGCGTCCAACCACGCCGCCCGGCGCCTGGTCGCGGCGCCCTACCGCAGCGGGGGCCAGGCACAGTACGTGCCCCGCAGCGTGCCCGAGGTGCACGGCGAGCGGTTCGCCGCCACCCGCGAATGGGCCCTGCACCGGCTCGGCGAGCCCCTCACCCTGGAGCTCCTCGCGCGGCACGCCGCCGTGTCGGCGCGCACCTTCTCGCGCCGCTTCGCCGAGGACACCGGGTACACGCCGATGCAGTGGGTCATGCGCGCCCGCGTGGACCTGGCCCGCGAGCTGCTGGAGCGATCGGAACGCAGCGTCGAGCAGATCGCCGCCGACGTCGGCCTCGGCACCGGATCCAACCTGCGGCTGCACTTCCAGCGCATCCTCGGCACCACGCCGAGCGAGTACCGGCGCACCTTCACCCGGGGCGAATAGCCGGGCGCGCCGCCGCCCGTGGCGCGATCCTTGCGGACCGTGGCAATCCCGCCGCTGTCACGGCCGCGACCAGCGGGGGAACCTGGTGGCGAACCCGAAAGGACACGCCTCATGACTCGCATCGCCATCAACGGATTCGGCCGCATCGGACGCAACGTGCTGCGCGCGCTGCTCGAACGCGACAGCGACCTCGATGTCGTCGCCGTCAACGACCTCACCGAGCCCGCCACCCTCGCCCGGCTGCTCGCGTACGACACCACGTCGGGCCGCCTCGGCCGCCCGGTGACCGTCGAGGGGAACGTCCTCGTCGTCGACGGCCGCCGCATCACCGTGACGGCCGAGCGCGAGCCGGCGAACCTGCCGTGGGCGGAGCTCGGCGTCGACATCGTGCTGGAGGCGACCGGTCGCTTCACCTCGGCCAAGGCGGCCCGCGCCCACCTCGACGCAGGTGCGAAGAAGGTACTGGTCAGCGCGCCGGCGGACGGCGCCGACATCACGCTCGCCTTCGGGGTGAACACCGACGCGTACGACCCGGACCTGCACACGATCGTCTCGAACGCCTCCTGCACCACCAACGCGCTCGCACCCCTGGCCAAGGTCCTCGACGACCTCGCGGGCATCGAGCACGGCTTCATGACCACGGTGCACGCCTACACGCAGGAGCAGAACCTCCAGGACGGCCCGCACCGGGACCCCCGCCGCGCCCGCGCCGCCGCCGTCAACATCGTGCCGACCACGACGGGCGCGGCCAAGGCGATCGGCCTCGTCCTGCCGAACCTCGACGGCAAGCTGTCCGGCGACTCGATCCGCGTGCCCGTACCCGTCGGATCGATCGTCGAGCTCAATACGACGGTCGCCCGCGACGTGACGCGCGACGAGGTGCTGGACGCCTACCGCGCCGCGGCGCAGGGCCCGCTCGCCGGCGTACTGGAGTACTCGGAGGACCCGCTGGTCTCCTCCGACATCACGGGCAACCCGGCCTCGTCGATCTTCGACTCGGAGCTGACCCGCGTCGACGGCCGCCACATCAAGGTGGTCGCCTGGTACGACAACGAGTGGGGCTTCTCGAACCGCGTCATCGACACGCTGCAGCTGCTCGCCGCGCGCTGACCCGGGGCCGGTGCACGGGGCGCCCGCGGCGGCGGGCGCCCCGGCCGCAGCTGCCACCTGCGGCGACAACGCCCGGTTGTCGAGGCGGTCGGACGGTTGTTGGAACGACGGGAGCCCGTGCGGTGAGCTGTGACCACAGCGGCCCGACGGACCGCGAGACACAGCCACCGAAACGGAGCTCCCCATGACCGCCACCGACCCCAAGGCCGTCGTCACCCGTTACGTCGAAGCGGTGCGCGACGGAGACCTCCCCGCCGTCCGCGACAGCTTCGCGCCCGACGCCACCTGGACCTACCCCGGCGACCTGCCGATCTCCGGCACCCACGAGGGCCGTACCGCCATCCTGGAGGACTTCCTCGGCGCCGTGGGCCCCCTCATCCGCCCCGGCACCACCGTGATCGAGCTGACCCACGCCTTCGCCGACGGAGACCAGGTCCTCGCCGAATGGACCTCGACGGCGACCACGGTCGACGGCGCCGCCTACGCCAACCGCTGCGCCGGGGTGTTCACCGTCCGCGACGGTCGGATCGCCGCGGTGCGCGAGTACGCGGACACCCGGCACACCGCGGACGTGCTCTTCCCCGCACACCGCGGCTGAACCCCGCCGGTCGCGGCACTAGTCTTCGCCCCACTCGTCGGGCGCCCCGCCCAGCCAGCGGATCGGCGGCCAGCCCACCGCGGTCTCCAGACCGGCCGCACGGAACATCTCGACCACGTCGGCGAGCGAGTGCGCCATGCCGAGCGGGCGGTCCTCCCCGTGCACGTGCGCGACCACCGCCCGGCCACCCCCGGGAGCGACCGGATGGACGACGACGTGCAGGCGATCGGGCATGCCCCCAGCGTGCCCGCGCCGGGGCGCCGGGGCACGCCGGACGCTCCGTACGGGCGATCTCCCGCGCCGCCGGTCAGACGATGCCGATGACGAACGAGGCGCGGTAACCGGACCCGTCCCGCACCGGGTCCAGCGTCAGCCGGGCCCCCTTGGACGCGAAGCGGTCGTCGCGGGTGTTGGGATGCGCGGGGGCCTTGCGGCGGGAGTAGGGATCGACCGCGTACACCGTGTTGAGCAGCTCCTCGGGCAGGAACAGCTGGGACGAGACCGCGGTGCGGCGCCCGGGGCGGACCTTGAAGTGCACGTGCGGGGCGATGTGCGCGTACCAGCCCGGCACGATCGTCCGGAACGACACGCGGCCGTCCCCGTCGGTGCTCTGGGTGCCGCGCAGATAGCCGGCGCCGTGCTGCGAGTACAGGCCGGAGGCATCGGCGTGCCAGATGTCGACCGCCACCTTCGCCAGCGGCGCGCACCCCTCGGCGGCCCGTACGACCTGCAGGTCCAGCCGGAGCGGAACGCCCTGGCGGTCCTCCGTGACGTCGGAGCGGATCTGGCTCTTCGGGGTGTAGTACGGGCCCTCCCCGGTCTCGGCGGCGAGCACGCAGTTCGGGGGCGGGCCGGACGGGTTCGGTGTGACGGCCCGTACGGCGGCGGCCCGCCCGGCGGCCGCCTCCGTGCCGTCCCGCCCTCCGGTACACGCCGAGGCCAGACCGGTGAGGGCGGTGGTGCCGACGGCCAGCAGCAGGGTGCGTCGGCGGGTGTCCAGGGGGCGGAGCTCGGGAGTCACGGCGAGCCTTTCGCGAGGTTCGGGGCCATGGGCTCCACCGTGGCGCAGCCGCTCCGCCACCTCTCCCGACACGCCGCCGCACGGCCCCCGCTTACCTCCCCCCGGCCGACCCGGCCGACCCGGCCGCCTACGGGCGGTGGGCCGTGACGACGTAGTAGTCGAGGATCCGCCGCTCGTACGCCCTCAGGAAGTTCCGCGGCCAGGTGTCCGCCGCCCACAGCCTCGACAGCCAGGCGTCCCAGCCGGCCCAGACCCGGTGGCCGATCGACTCGGCCCGTGCCCCCGCGAAACCGGACGCCGTGAGCGCGTCGGTGAGCGCGGACACCGGGCGGGCGATGTCCAGCCCCTTGGCGTAGGTGTCGAGCAGCAGAGCCAGTTCCCCGTCCCGGGCGGGCGCGCCGTCCGTGGTGAAGAAGCTGGCGACGGCGACCCGTCCGCCCGGACGCAGCACGCGCGCCGTCTCCCCGGCGAAGGCGGCCAGATCCGGGAAGTGCTGCGCCGCCTCCACGCTGACGACGGCATCGAACTCGGCGTCCGCGAAGGGCATCCGCTCCGCCGCGCCCCGTACGAATCCCAGCCGTTCCGGTGCTTCGTCCAGGAGGCCCGCGTGCGCCTGGCGGGCCCGTTCCAACTGGGCGGGGTGGATGTCCATGCCGGTGACCCCGGCCGGACGGTACTCGCCCAGGGCCAGCGCACAGCCCATCCCGAGCCCGCAGCCCACTTCCAGGACCCGCCGCCGCTCCAGCGGCCCGGCGGCGTCGAGGACCCGTCGGTAGAGGTCCTGCTGGCTGCGGATCCGCTCCGCCTCGCCGAGCGGGGCCGTCAGGTCGATGCCCTGCCAGTAACCGAAGTTGATGAACCCGCCGGCGAACACCGGCTCCCGGCTCAGGTCCGCGGGCCCGTACGTCTCCCGCACCGCGGGCCGCATGACGGGGAAGGAATCCTTGGCTTCGAATGCCACGCCGTGACACCTCCGGAAAACGTGGAACGCCGCCGAACGTACGGATGCCCCCAGTCTGGCACCACCCGTGCGCCCGCCCGGCCCGATGGCGCGAAAGCGATCATCGATCCGCTGTTCGGACGTGTGATCCCTATGCTGACGCCATGCTCGACATACCTCTTTCGGCGCTGGAAGTCGCGATGGTCCAGACGGACACCCGCGCCCTGGACACCCTGCGGGACACCGCGGCCTTCGCACAGGGATTGGAACGGCTGGGCTACCACCGCCTCTGGTACGCCGAGCACCACCATTCGCCCGCGATCGGAGCCTTCCCGCCGGTCGTGCTGATCGCGCACGCCGCCGCCTCGACCTCGGCCGTCCGTCTCGGCTCCGGCGGCGTACTGGCCCCCAACCACGCCCCGATCATGCTCGCGGAGCAGTTCGGCACGCTTGCCGCCCTGCACGAGGACCGCATCGACCTGGGCATCGGCCGCGGCCCCGGGACCTTCGACGAGGGCATCGCACGGGCACTGCGCCGCGGAGCCGGACCGGTCACCGACGCGGAGTACCGGGACGACGTGGCCGCGACCCTGTCCTTCCTGGTGGACGAGGTCGCCCTGGGCCCGCTGCCGGAGCCGTGGCTGCTGGCCTCCAGCCCGGCGGGCGCCGCTCTCGCCGCCGAGCTCGGTCTGCCGGTGGCGGTGGCGCACCACATCAGGCCGGACAACACCCGGGCGGTCCTGGAGCGTTACCGCGCCGACTTCACCCCGTCCCGCTGGTGCGAGCGGCCCCGAGTGCTGCTGTGCGTGGAGACCGTGTGCGCCGATACGGAGGAGGAGGCCGCCTGGCGCGTCGGACCGATGGACGTCGTCAAGGCCGGGCTCCTCAAGGGGGTGAGCGACCTGCCGTTCCCCACCCCGGAGGCCGCCGCCGCGCACCCCTTCACACCGGAGGAGCGGCAGGCGCTGGCCCACTTCCGGGCACAGCAGGCCGTCGGGACGCCGGAGACCGTCGTACGGCGGCTCGCCGCGCTGGCGGAGGAGACGGGCGCGGACGAGCTGATGCTGACCACGCCCGTCCACGACCTCGGCGACCGCCTCCGCTCCTACGAGCTGGTCAGGAAGGTTTGGCCGAGGAGAACGCGGTGACGGTCACCTTGTCGTCGCACTCCGCGAAAACGCCGTCGTCCATGGCGATCTGGTGCGAGCCCGCCCCCGGGACGCCCAGGACGAGCGTGGGGAAGGCGGCCGGCGTGGCGCCGGACACGCAGTAGCCGTCGGCCTCGCCCTGTACGTTGACGAAGGTCAGCTTGGTCCAGGCGCGGGCGCCCGGGGCCAGGGACACCGCGGTGGCCGTGCCGCTGTGGGTGGTGGCCAGCCGGAGGTTGTGGTCGGGCGAGCCGTTCCCGGCTCCGGCGACCGTCGGGAACCCCTGGAGCGTGCAGGGGTGGGTCGAGGTGTTCGTCACCGGGACGACGACGGCGCCCGTTCCCGTACCGGGCGGCCGGACATCGGCCTGGTGGGCGTCGGAGACCTCGACCTGCCCGGTCGTACAGGCCTTGGTCCCGCCGGAGGGCGTCGGCCCGGCGGGCGGGGAGGCCTTGGGCGTCGCGGAGGGCTTCGACGGGGCCGAGGGCGCCGACGCCGGTGACGAGGGCACGGCGGCCGCGCCGTCCTCGCCGGTCGGCGTGCAGCCCGTCATCAGGGCCGTGACCGTCACCGCCGCCGCCAGCACCGCTGCGGTCCGGGCGACACCTGTCGTGTGGTGCATGAGCGCTCCCCGAGGTCCACGGCCGGTCCCGCACCGGCACGCGTGGCCGGACACGCGCCCGGGCCCCGCCCGGTTCTCCGGGGCACGGGCTTGTGGCGGTTCCGTGACGTGACGCGGACGCGCCCGGCCGGACCCGCCATCGCCGCGGGCGCCCACCCACCTCCCCCGCCGCGCGGCGGGGGAGACCCGGGTCCCCCGACCGGGGCATGATGACGGGGTGAACCCTTCCGCGGCGGCCGGTGGCGGGAGCGGTGTCCCGGGACTCCTCCAGGTGGCTCCCACGCCCCGCACCGCCCTCGTCTGGCTCCCTCCTGCCGGGCTGTGGCCCCCCATCCAGGACATCCGGGCCGAGCACGACCCCCAGATCCGCCGCTGGCCACCGCACGTCAACCTGCTCTTCGGGTTCGTCCCGGAGAGCGACTTCGCGGCCGCGGCCCCGCTGCTGGCCGCGGTGGCCGCGGAGCGGGAGCCCTTCGCCGTCCGTCTCAGCGGAGTGCGTACGTTCAGGCACCGCGCGTACGCCACGGTGTGGCTGGACCCGGCGGCGGCCGGCCCGGGCCCCTGGACGGCGCTCCAGGACGCGCTGGCGGAGCCGTTCCCCCTGTGCCGCGGCCGGTTCCCCCGCTTCACCCCGCACCTGTCGCTCGGCCGCGCCGAGCGGGACCCGCGCGGCCTGGCCGCGGAGTGCGCGGCACGCCTGGGCAGCATGTCGGCGCGGGTCGGCGAGGTCGTCCTGCTCTCCCGACGGGGCGACCGGCCCATGCGGCCCCGGGCCACGATCACCCTGGGCACCGGGGCGGTGGACTGGCACCGCGCCCCGGACACCTGACGGCCCCCTCGTCGTCGCGGAGGCGGCCCTACCGCGCCCGCATCAACAGATGGCCCCGCCGGAACCGTTCGCCCTCGCACGGCTCCCGCAGCATGCGGCCGACCTCCTCGAAACCGGCCTCGCCCGCCAGCGCCGCGAGGTCGTCGATCGGCCAGCGGTAGGCCGTCGTCACCTTGTGGTCGAACGCCTCCACCGGGCCGCCCCCGGACTCGAAGAAGGCGACCAGCAGGGCGCCGCCCGCCGTCAGCACCCGACGGAACTCGGCCAGGTAGGCGGGGACGTGCTCCGGCGGGGCGTGGATGACCGAGTACCAGGACATGACGCCGTCGAGTACGCCGTCGGCGAGGTCCAGGGCGTCCATCGAACCGACGTCGAACCGCATGCCGGGGTACTCCTGACGGGCGAGCCCGATCAGCTCCGACGACAGGTCGATCCCGAACGCGTCCAGCCCCAGACCTCGCAGATGGTCCGTCACATGTCCCGGACCGCAGCCCAGTTCGGCGACGGAGGCCGAACCGGAGGAACCGGTGGCCCGCGCGAGCTCGGCGAACGCCGCGATGAACGAGCGGTCCAGCGGGAGACCGTCGAGCGCGTCGCGGGAGAAATCCGCATAGAGGACGGCGAGGGCGTCGTAGGCGTCCGCGGTCGCACGCAGGTGCGGGGCTGGTCCGGTCACGGGGACCACAGTAGGGGGCCCGGGAGGGCCTGCCTCCGTCTCCGCGACATCTGCTGAAGATTCCACTTCCCGGCACGGCAACCCATATGTACAATTTCTACATATTTATATGAATTTTACCCATCCTTCGTGTGAGTGGTGACGAATCCCCGAGGCAACCGGTGTCCGCGTGCAGGAGATGAGATTCATGAACGTTCCCACTCGCTTCCGCCATCTGGCCGTCGGCGTGGCCACGACGGGCCTGCTGGCCGGGGGCGTGGCCCTCGGAGTCGCCGGCCCCGCCTCGGCCGCGGCGGCGCCCACGTCGGCCGTGCCGTCCTCGTCGGTCACCTCCGTCCCTACCGACGACCATGACAACAACGGCAACGGCAACAACGACGGCAACCGTTACGGCAACAACGACGGCAACGGCAATGGCTACGCCAACCACGACAACAACCGCGACGGAAACCACGACCGAGGCAACCGTCACGACCGCTGCACGTGGGAGCGCGGCCACTGGAGCAAGATCTGGATCAGGGGGCACTACGAGAAGCAGTGGCACGAGGGCAAGTGGCATCCTGGTTACAAGGACCACGACGGCCGATGGCATCCCGGGTGGAAGAGCCACGGCTGGTGGGAGAAGCACTGGGTCCCCGGCCATCAGAGCACCCACTGGGTGAAGGGGCACTGGAACTGCCACGACAAGTGGTGACCGGAGCCCCGATGTGATCCCGGCCCCACCGCGACCCCGACGGTGCGGCGGCAACCGCTCATTCAGGTACAAGACTTGACGGTAGCCAGCCCGCGAGTAGACCCGCAACGCACCGTGCGGAGTACCCCGGGGGTGGACCGGGGGGAAGTGCACCCCGGGCGGGTCACCGCCCGACGGTGTTCATCAGGACGATCGCGGCGATGTCCGCGAGGATGACGGCGACGACGCCGATGATCGTGGCCCAGGCCCTCTGTGAGTCGTCCAGCTGCATGCGGTGCCTCCTGGAGGGGAACGCGCCCTCCCGTCAGGATGCCCCCGTCCCGCGCCCGCCGCAGCCCGGCGCCGCTGGGACAGGACCGTGACACGGACGTGGTGAAGCGTGATCATCCGGGGGGTTAGGGTCACCGAGCCGATCACCGCCGCGAAAGCGGCCGGCCGCACCACGTCATCAACCTCGGGGGATCCACATCGTGTTGAACAACCGCCTGCTCCGAACCGCCGCGCCCGTCGCCCTGGCCGCCCTCGCCCTCACCGGCTGCGGCCCGGACGACGGCGGGCCTCCGGCGGCCGCGTCGAAGGGGACCTTCGCCCAGCCGCTCGCCCTGGGGACCGCGGCGGACGTGACCGAGACGCACTTCCCCGACAGCAAGAAGACCGAGCTGAGCGTCACCCCGGTCTCCGTCGTCAAGGGCGACAAGGCCGCGGTGGAGAAGCTCGGGGTAGGACTGCTGGACGGCAAGACCCCCTACTACGTCACCACCACCTACACCCACAAGGGCGGCGAGGAGGACGCAGGGAGCTTCAACTTCAAGCTGCTGCTCCACGGGACCGACCCGAAGCGCGCCTACTTCTTCGCCCCGTCCTGGGGGGCCAAGTTCGAGCCCTGCCAGGAGGCTTCCGACACCGACCTGCGCCTGATCTCGCGCAAGTCCGTCACCACCTGCGAGATCTACCTGGTTCCGGAGGATGTGCAGCCGACGTTCGTGGGCTTCCAGGGCGACCGCGACGCGGGCAAGCCGAGCAACGAGACCGGCACCGCGCCCGAGGTCGTCTGGAAGGCGGGCTGACGGGCACCCGCTCCGCCGTGCCCGCCGCAGCGGACGGGTCTACGGTGGACGGGTGCGCTACCGCTTCGCAGCCGTGGCACTGACGGTCGCGCTCTGCGGGACCACGCCGTCCTGCGGCGTACCGGAGGCGGCCGCCCCGGGGCTGCGGGCCGTGCCCGATGACCCGGTGGCGGCGCTCTCCGCAGGCGTCTCGGCCGTTCCCGCCGGGAAACTGGGCGCCAGCTACCGGCCCGGCTGCCCCGTGACCCCGGACCGCCTCCGGCTCGTCCGGATGAACCACTGGGGCTTCGACGGCAAGGTCCACCGGGGCGAGCTGATCGTCCACCGCGACGCCGTCGGCCCCCTGCTCCGCGTGTTCGCCCGGGCCTTCGAGGACCGGTTCCCGATCCGGCGGATGCGCGTCACCGCCGAATACGGCGGCAGCGACGAGCGGGCCATGGCCGCGGACAACACCTCCGCCTTCAACTGCCGACGGGTCACCGGCGACCCGGCCCGGCTCTCACGGCACGCCTGGGGCGACGCCGTCGACATCAACCCCGTCGAGAACCCGTACGTCGACCGCTACGGCACGAGCCACCCGCCGAACGGGCGGCCCCACCTCGACCGGGACCGGGCGGGCCCCGGCGTGATCCGCCCGGACGATGCCGTCACCAGGGCCTTCGAGGCGGTGGGCTGGTCCTGGGGCGCCCGCTGGTCCGAGCCGGACTACCAGCACTTCTCGGCGAACGGCGACTGAGGACCGGCCGGGCCCGGAGGCGGCTCTCAGCGGCACAGGGCCGTGTCGACCACGTCCTCGACGTGTTCCATGGCCGCCTTGTCGGTCGGCTGGATGGTCACCGCGATGTCGACGGCCGCCCGCCCGTCCTCCCTGACCCCGCCCCGGGTCTCGTACCCCGGGAAGCTGCCGCCGTGGCCCCAGTAGACCCCGCCGCACGACAGCGGCCTGCTGACGAGGCCCAGTCCGTAGCGCGCGCCGTGGCCGAAGTACTCGGCGGGAACGGTGGTCCGCATCTGGGCGAGCTGGGCGTCCGGGAGGAGGCGGCCCGACAGCAGGGCCGCGTAGAAGCGGTTGAGGTCGGAATTGGTGGAGATCATCTGACCCGCCGCCCAGGCCCAGGAAGGGTCCATTTCCGTGACGTCGCGCAGCGGCGCGCCCGGCGATTCGCGGTGGTAGCCCTGCGGATGCGGTTCGCGGATGCCCGTCTCGCCGGGGGAGGGGAAGTAGGTGTGGCGCAGCCCGGCGCGCCGGATGACGCGCCGCTCCAGTTCCTCGGCGAGGGGGTGTTCGGTGACCTTCTCGACGATCATGCCGGCCAGCACGTAGTTGGTGTTGCTGTACGCCCACTTCTTCCCGGGATCGAAGGCGGCCTTGTGCCGCAGGGCGAAGCCGAGGAGCTCACGGGGCTCGTAGGGCCTGGGCTGGAGATCGTCGTCGAGGTAGTCCGGCAGTCCACTCGTGTGCTGCAGGAGGTGACGGACCGTGATGCGGCTGCCGTCGATGCCCTCGCCGCGGACCAGGCCCGGCAGATAGGTGTCGACCGCAGTGTCGAGGCCGATCTTCCCCTCGCCGACCAGCTGCAGCACGACCACCGCCGTGAACGCCTTGGTGTTGCTGCCGATCCGCACCTGTCCGTTCCGGGGCACCGCCGCGCCGGTCGCAAGGTCGCCGACCCCCGCCGTGTAGGTACGGGTGTGCCCCTCGCGGTCCTCGACGCCGGCCAGCACACCGGGCATGCCGTCGGAGCGCACGAGCGCGGTCAGTCCCTGTTGGACGCTGTCGGGCCGGGCGGCGGCGAAGGCCGCGGGCTGGGCCAGGGCCCCCGCCGTCAGAACGCCGACGGCCACCGCGGCCAGGAGCGGCACGGTCGCCGACCGGCCTCTCCGCCGCCCGCCGCAGTGGTATTCCTGCCCTGACTGTTCACGCACGGCTCAACTCCTGTGGAATCGTCTGGAAACCGGAAAACGTGCCGGGACCAGCATGTCCGTGCACGACGCCCCCGGACGATGCGGCTACCGCCCGGGGGCGGGGTGGGGCTACCCCCCCGGTGGCCCGCCCGAGGGCGTCCGGTACGCCGAGACCCCGCCCGGGCCGTGGGGTCACGGCTGGGACGGGGTCTCGGAGGGCCGGTCCGGCGCGGACGCGCTCAGGTCCGGGCCGGCTCCGCGGAGTGGCCCTGCACCGGCTGCGGCTCCGGCTCCGGGCGGGGACGCGGGTGGACCGCCTCCTGCGGCAGCCTGGACTCCAGGCGCAGGACCCCCAGGGCCGAGACGGTCGCACCCGCCGCCAGCACCACCCACATCGCCGTCGGCGACAGGGTGAGCAGGGCGGTCAGGACGGCCGGCGCCAGGGCGCTGGGCACCGCCCACGAGAGCTGGTAGACCGCGAGGTGGCGGCCCCGGGTCTCCTCCGGAGCGGCCTGCGCGCACAGCGCCGACGCCGTGGCGCCGTGCATCAGCTCGCCCGCCGTGAACAGGGCCGTCGCCACGAACACCCCGACCAGGACGACCGACTTGTCGGCCACCCCGGCGAGGGCCGCGAACACCACGAACGACGAC
This sequence comes from Streptomyces lavendulae subsp. lavendulae, assembly GCF_002803845.1. Lineage (GTDB taxonomy): Bacteria > Actinomycetota > Actinomycetes > Streptomycetales > Streptomycetaceae > Streptomyces > Streptomyces lavendulae. Next base: position 7,922,512 of record NZ_CP024985.1, read on the forward strand.
GCGAACACCGCCGCGCCCAGCGCCACCGCACGGGTGCGGCGGAAGGCGACGAGCGCCCGGGTGACCGGGATCTGCAGCAGCGCGATCCCGACCGTGTTGACCGCGTACAGGACGCCCACCAGAGAGGTCGACGCTCCCAGGTCCTGGGTGACGTACGCCGGGATGCCGACGGCCAGCACCGTGTAACCGAACGCCGTCGGCACGTTGAGCAGTGTCAGGGCGAGGAAGGGCCGGTTGCGGGCCACGAGCCGGTAGCCGCCCTTGCGGGAGACCCGGGGGGCCGCGGGGTCCGGTGCCGTCCTGGGAATCGGAATGGAGCCGAAGCACACGGCGGCCAGCACGTACCCCGCGGCCGTGCAGAACACGATCACGTAGTAGAACGCGTCGCTGCCCAGGGCCAGGACGGCACCCGCGATCAGACCACCCACACCCAGACCGGCGTTGCGCAGACTGCGCTGCGCGGCGAGCAGCTTGTCCCGCTCGGTGCCCCGGACGAACTCGGCGATGAAGGACTGGATCGCCGGCGGGTACGAGGTGTCGCCGAGCGCGACCAGGAGGATCACGGCGAACATGCTGACGCCGTTGTCCACCAGCGGGTACGTACAGAACCCGGCCGCCCGCAGCAGGTAGCCGCCGGTGACGACGGCACGGGCCCCGAACCGGTCGATCAGGACGCCCGCCGCCGGGTTGCTGATCAGCCCGATCACGGCGGCGGCGGTCATCAGGGTGCCGACCTGGGTGAGCGGGAGCCCGGTGACGTGGTGGAAGTACAGCAGGGACAGGGGCAGGTACATGCCGGCTCCGGTGGCGTCGACCACCATGCCCAGCATGTAGCGCGTCTTCGCCGACAGGCGGGTACCGGTCATGGCGCGTCCCCGATCTCGCTGTGCTCCCGCACCCACACCCCGAGCTCACGCAGCCGGCGCTCGCACTCCGTGCGGTTCGGCGCGGTGCCCACCGCGGCGGCGAGGAAGTCGGAGGAACCCGAGGCCGGCGCGATGACCTGGCCCTCCTCGGCGTACAGCCAGAACCCGGCGAGCCACGGCTCCTGCGGCTCCTGCGGCAGCGAACGCACCAGACCCGGCTGCTTCATCAGGAGCATCTGTCCCGCCATGCACCGCGGCGCGGGCAGCTCACCGGACTCGGCGCGCTGCCGTACGGCGGCGTGGAGCTCGTGGCCGGCGTCGGCGCGCACCGCGTACTCGCCGAGGTGCACGCCGAACAGCGTCCCGAACACCTCGCGGATCTTCGCGCCGCCGGGCCGGCAGGCGATCTCGCACAGCACCAGCCGGTCGTCGGGGGTGTGGAAGACCTCCATGTGGAAGGCGTAGTCGCGCAGCCGCGAACCCTCGGGGGCGAGCGCGGCGAGGACCTGCTCGGAGAGGTCGAGCAGGCGCGGCGTGATCGGGTCGTCCGGGTCGAGGGTGAGGTCGATGCGCGGACCCGGGTCGGAGGCGAAGGAGGACAGGTCGTACTGGTACTGCGAGGGCCAGGCCATCGCCACCCGCCCGTCCGCCACCAGACCGTCCACGTGGCACATGCGGCCCGGGACGAAGTCCTCCAGGAGGACGTCGTCGCGCTCGCCCGCCCCGTACACCTCCGTCAGGCACTCCTCGAAGGAGGCCTCGTCCTGCAGGATGCGCAGGCCGATCGCGTTGAAGCCCTGACGCTCCTTGAACACGACCGGGAAGCCCTCGGCCGCCGCGAACGTGCGGGCCTCCTCGGCGGTGCGCGCCTGCAGCCAGGACGCGACCTCGATGCCCGCCGCCTGGGCGCGCGTCTTCATCAGTGCCTTGTCGCGGAACGGCAGCACGTCGCCGTACCACGCGCCCGGCAGCCCGAACCGTTCGCGCAGCCGCGCGGCCCGCAGCATGTCCGCCTCGTGCAGCGCCGTCACACCGGTGATCCCGTGCGCGGCGGCCAGTTCGAGCGCGCGGGCGTCGACCTCGTCCGCGTCGAAGTCGTCGAAGATCTCCAGGCGGGTGTAGCCGAGGTCGCCGTCGGGCACCTTCTCCCCGGCGAGTTCGATCTTCTCGCGGGAGCCGAGGACGACGATGTCGCCGGTGTGCTCCGGCAGCCAGGACCGGAACGGGAACGGCTCCAGCGGATTGCGGTGCAGGATCAGCAGGTTCTCGCGCCGCTTGACCTCGGCCGGCCGCGCGAGGTCGGTCCCGCCGTCGGGCCGCGCGAGGGTGATGCGCAGGTGTTCCCGTATCACCTCGGCGCCGCGGCGTATCGCCGCCGTGGTGTCCCCGGCGGAGACGGCGATCAGGCCGAGCCGGTCCCAGTTGTCCTTCAGCGTCCGTACGGCGTCGCCGGGCCGGGCGCTGATGCGGACGTCGATGACGCCCTGCGCACCGCGCGCCTCCTCGACCCCGGCGACGGATTCCACGCGGGTGCCCGGCGTGCCGACCAGGGTGCGCACGGCGGCGCCCCCGCGGGCCGTGGGCCGGTCGGGCAGTTCTTCGGCCAGGCCGAAGGGGTGGGCGAGGGCGAGCATGCTCAGGTCGATGCCGAAGGCGCTCTGCACCAGCTCGGGGATGGCGTCACCGGCGATCCGGTTGTGCCCCTCGATGACGCGCGGGCCCTTGGCGGTGAGACGCACCTCGGTGTGGCAGACCCCGTCGCGGATGCCCATCACGTCCAGGAAGCCGCGCACCGCGTCGCGCGCCGCGTCCTCGTCGGCGGGGGACAGCCGGGCCGGGACGGCGTGGCCGAGCTCGGCGAAGTGGCCGTCCGAGGTGAACTTCTCCGTGATCGTGACGATCACGTGGCGGCCCGCGAAGCTGAAGGACTCGACGCTGAACTCGGGGCCGTCCAGGTACTCCTCCATCAGGAAGTCCTGCAGGACGAACAGCGAGGAGACGCGGTCGGTGCGGGTGCCGGAGAGCCGGACCACCTCGTCCCAGACCCGGTCGGCGTCCTGCGGTCCCTCGACCCGCTGGACACCGATGCTCGCGGTCGCGTCGACGGGCTTGACGATGAAGGGGAAGCCGTACGCGGCGCCGAAGGCGTCGAGGTCCTCGCGGGCGCGCAGGGAGCGGGCCCCCACGGCGTGCGCGGGGTCGTGCTCGGCCACGTAGCGCCGCATGGCGGCCTTGTCGCGGATCCGGGCGGTCACCTCGTAGCCGGTTCCCCCGAGGCCGTACAGATCGTTGATCCGGCCCGCGTTCTCCAGTCCGGGCTCGGTCAGGGAGAGGGCCGCGGCGAAGCCGGGGCTCCGGTGCCAGGCCCGCACCAGGGGCTCGACCAGCGACCAGTCGGTGAAGTCGACGACCTCGACGGCCGCCGCGAGCCGGTTCTGCTCCTCGCTGACCTTGGTGGGGTGTTGGAGCAACAGCACGCTCAGCCCCAGGTCGTGTGCCTTCCGCACGGTCTCGTCGGTCGCACCGACGAGCACCAGGGTGCGCTCGGGGTTCATTCGCTCTCATCTCCCCCTGCGTCAGCAGGGCATCTGGCTCGTACGGACGTCGTGGACGGGAGGATCCGGGGGCGTACGGGACGTGCCGTCGGTCTTCGAAAGGTAACCAGCCGCGGTCGCGCGGGACTCGTGCGCGCCTGGGCCGGACCTCGCGCGGAGATCCGGCCCCGTTCGGGCTCCGCCCGAGAACCCCTCGGGCGCGGCTCGGGGGAGGATCGCGCGGCCCGGATCATGTGGCGCGCGTCACATGTGGCGCCCTTGGGCTCCGGGGCCGCCCCGCGTCCACGATGGGGCCATGGAGATAGGCATCGCACTGCCCCAGTACGGCACCCACGCCCAGGCCGCCCGGATCGCGGGCTTCGCGCGCGACGCGGAGGGCGCCGGGTTCGACTCGTTCTGGGTGGGGGACCGGTCGCTGACCCCGGTCGAGCCCAGCGACCTCTACCCGGGCCACACGCCGAGCAACCCGTACCCGCCCGAGTACCGCACCTTCCTCGACCCGCTCACGGTCCTGACCGTCGCCGCCACCGCGACCACCCGGGCCCGCCTCGGCATGAGCACCCTCAACGCCCCTTGGTATCCGCCCCTGTTGCTGGCCCGCACCCTCACCTCGCTGGACCTGGTCTCCGGCGGACGGCTGGACGTCGGGTTCGGCATCGGGTGGCTCCGGGACGAATACACCGCCGTCAACGCCGACTTCGGCCGGCGCGGGGAACGCCTCGACGAGATCCTCGACGTCCTCCAGGGCATCTGGACGCGGGAGGAGTTCGAGCACGAGGGCCCGCACTGGCGCATCCCGCTCGCCCACGTGGGCCTCCGCCCGGCCCAACGGCCGCACCCTCCCGTCTACTTGGGCGGCTTCTCGCCCGCCGCGATGCGCCGGGTCGGACGCCGGGCCGACGGCTGGGTCGGAGCCGTCCTGCCGCCCGCGGCCCTGGCCGGACTCTGGGACACCGCCCGGCGGGCCGCGGAGGAGGCCGGCCGCGACCCCGGCCTCCTGCGCCGCAGCATCCGCTTCAACCCGAAGCCGGGCGCGTCGTACGAGGAGATCGCGACCGTCCTCGCGGGGATCAGGGACACCGGCGCCGAGGGCTGCTTCGTCGACTACCAGCAGTGCGTGCGCGAGCCGGACGAGGCGCTGGAGCTGGGCATCAAGGTCCTGGAGCTCGTACGGGCCGGCTAGCACCGCGCCACCGGACCCCCTGTTCCCGGAGCCGGCGACCCCTCGGGAGAGGATGGCGGGAAGCACGAGGACAAGGGGGCGCGGGGGACGTGAGGGACGACAGGCTGCGGGACCGCGAGGGGTACGAGGGACTGCTGGCCTCCATGGGGCTGGAGCCCCTGGGGAACTGGTGGCTGCCCGGCATACGGGAGGCCGGCACGGCGCGACGGGTCCTCGCGGTGGCGGCGGCGGACGGCGAACCCGCCTCCGGCCCGGCCGAAGCGGCCGCCCTCCTCCTCGGCGGCGGCCGCGAGTTCCTGCTCGCGTTCGAGGGACCGTGGTCCCCGCGGGGCTGCACGGGCAGGGCGTGGCGCCGGGTCCGGATCGGGTCCGCCGATCCCGTCGCGGCCCTGGCGGGCCTCCTCACCGGGCCGGATCCCGACCCGCGGGGCCTGCTCCTCGCCACCACGGACGGCGAGACCGTCGTACGGGCGGTCTCCGGTCCCGGCGCCGGTGCCGCTCGGCCGCTGGTGCTGACCGGGGTGGGCGCACGGATCGCCGAAGCGGCCGAGGCCGGTGCCCGGCGGGGCGCCGAGGACGCCGCGGCGGCCTGGGACGCCTTCCGGGCGGGCCCCGACCCCGCCCCGGCCGTCCTGGACGCCTGGGCCGAGGCCCTCACCGTCAACCCGGGCACCCCCGACCCCGTCCGCCGGGAGCTGCTGCGCTCCTTCCCCGAGCTGTGGTGGCGGCTCCCGCCGGACGAGCTCGTGGAGATGGCCCTGGCGCATCCGGATCCCAAGGCCACGCTCCGGGCCGTAGAGCTGGGGCGGCGGCTGGCCCCCGACCACTGGGCCCGGCTCCTGCGCGCCGCCGCGACCGAACGCGAACGGTGGCTGCTCGCGATGCTCGCCGTCGACTGGCGGACCGCCCTGGACGAGGAGACCTGCGCCCTGCTGGCCGCCGATCCCTCGGCCCGCGTCCGGGCCGAAGCCGCCCGCCTGCCCGCACTGCCCGGGCACCTGGCCGCCCTGCTGGCCGAGGACCCCGAGGCCGGGATCAGGGCGACGGTGTGCCGGTCCTCCTGGTCCGTACTGCCGGCCGGCCTCCGCCGGGCCCTGCTCACCGACGGGTCGTCCGGGGTGCGGACCGCGGCGCAGCTGCGCCACCACGAGGACCGGACCCTCTCCCGCGAGGCCTTCGTACGGGAGGAGCTGGGCGAGCCGGCCGTCGAGAACTGCCGTCTCGGCCCCGACCTGGTCGAGCACCTCCTCGCCACCGGCGACGCGCGCCTGCGCAGGGCGCTCGCCGCCAATCCCCGCCTCGATCCGGGGAGCGTGGCCCGGCTGGCCGTGGACCCGGACGAGGGCGTGCGGTACACGGTCGCGCTCCGCGCCGACCTCACCGAGGAACAGCGGGCCGCGATCCGGGTGGACGTCGATCCGTCCGACAGGTCCCACACCCTGGCCTGGGTCGCGGACCGGCACGAGGACCCGGAGGCCATGCGCGAGCTCGCCGCCTCCTCGCACGTCCTGGTGCGCCGGAGCGTGGCCCGGGCCCGGAGGCTCCCGCCGGACGTGGTCCGGCGGCTGGCGTGGGACACCGACCGGGTGGTGCAGCTGTTCCTCGCGGAGTCCTGCGAGGACGCCCCCGCCGAGATGCTGCTGCGGGTGTGGACCTGGTGGACCGGCAGCCTGTCGTCCCCCGGCCGCCCCCGTACGCATCCCAACTTCCCCCGGGAGGGCCTGCTGCGGTTCGCGGACGACCCGCACGGACGGATGCGGCGGCTCGCCCTGGACGACCCGGGCTCGACCCCGGAGCTCGCCGCCCGCTTCGCCGGGGACCGGGATCCGGAGGTGCGCCGGCGGGCGGCCGAGGACCCGCGCCTGCCCGTCGCCGACGCGATCCGCCTCACCGAGGACCCGGTCGGCTCCGTACGCGCGGCCGTCCTGCGGCACGGGCCCCTCCCCGCGGCCGTGCTGGCGGCGGCCCTGCTGGACCGGGAGACGGCGCGCGACGCCGCCCGCAACCCGGGCATCCCGCCCCACGTGGTCCGTGCCATGGCGGCCCGCTGCGTCACGTTCGCCGCGTCCGTGCAAAGCGCCTGACGGCGCGACAGGCGGTGGCGTGGGCGGGCCGCGATCAGGCCGGTGGGCCGACCGGTGGGCCGAGGAGGACGGTCACCAGGCGCGCGCTCGTTGCGCGTGAGTCGAAGGGGGCGTGCGGGGAACGCGTCATCAGCAGGTGGTGGACGGTGCCGACGAGCGCGAGTGCGATGGTGTGCGGGTCGGCTCCCTCCGGTACGCGTCCGGCTTCCCGTTCGGCTTCCAGGTAGCCGGCGACCGACTCCTGCATCGCCGCGAATCCCGGCTCGCCCGCCTCCAGCGCCCGCCGCGTGTGCAGGGAAGTGGTGGGCCGGGTCATCGCCAGGCCGACCACCGCCGGGTCCAGGGAATCCAGCAGTGCCACCGCGAAGTCGACGAGGTTGTCCGCGACCGCGCCCCGTCCCACCCGGCCCGCCAGGGCCTCGGCGCCGCGGGCGCTGCGGGCGAAACGGTCCAGCACGAGCGCGGCGACGAACTCGTCCAGCCCCGCGAAGTGCGCGTGCAGGACGCCTTTCGCGCACTGCGCCTCATCGGTGACCGCCCGGCTGGTCAGGGCGGCGGCGCCGTCCCGGGTCACGACCCGTTCGGCGGCGGCGAAGAGCCGCTCGCGCAGGTCGGGGATCGCCACTCCACGCGGAGACATGGAACCTCTTTCCGGAAGGCCGATTGCCAGTATGGGCGTACGCCCATACTCTTTGGGCACTTGCCCATTCTATGGCGTGGAGGCATCCGATGGATCAGGCGAACCGGGCCGACGGCGTGGCGAACAAGGATCAGGAGCGGGCGTGGAACGGCTACGAAGGCGCCTACTGGGCCCGCCACCAGGACCGCTGGGACGCCGTCAACGACGGTTTCAACCAGCCGCTCCTCGACGCCGCCGGGATCGGGCCCCGCGACCGGGTCCTGGACATCGGCTGCGGAGCCGGCCGTACGACCCGCCTCGCCGCCCGCCTGGCGCCGCAGGGGACGGCGGTCGGCCTGGACCTGTCGGTCCCGATGCTCGAACGGGCGCGGGCGAGCGCGGCGCGAGAGCGGACGGCCAACGTTCTGTTCGAGCGGGGTGACGCCCAGGTCCACCCGTTCGCCCCCGGCGACTTCGACGTGGCCCTGAGCCGGTACGGCGTCATGTTCTTCGAGAATCCGCGGGCCGCCTTCGCGAACATGGGGCGCGCCCTGCGCCCCGGCGGCCGCCTGGCCTTCGTCTGCCCTGCGCGGCCCGAGGACAACGACTGGTTCCGGGCGCTCGCCGCCCTGCGCGGGATCCTTCCGGTGGAGGAGTTCGGTGCTCCGGGAGCCCCGGGCATGTTCTCCCTCGCGGCCCCGGGGTGCGCTTCCGGGATCCTGACGGCCTCCGGCTTCGAAGCCGTCGACTCCGTACGCGTGGAGGCGTACGGGGACTGGGGGCGCGACGCCGAGGACGCGGCCGCGTTCCTGCTGGACTCCGGCCCGGGCCGTCACCTCCTCGACCGGGTCGGGTCGACGGAGGCCGACCGGGCCCGCCGGGCCCTCGCCGACGAGCTGGGCCCCTACGAGAGGGGCGGCGCCGTGCGGTTGCGGAGTTCCTGCTGGCTGGTCACCGCGGGGAAGCCCGCGGTGTAGGGGCGTGGCGGAGCGGCGGTGTCGGGCCCGCCTCCGCCTCCGCCCCTCCGTACGACCCCTCCGTACGACCCCTGTGTGCGACCCCTGAGTGCGACCGGTCAGAACGCGAAGACGGGGTTGCCGTTGACCGTCGCGGACATCGCGCAGGCGTTGGAGAAGGTGTGCTTCCAGGCGACGCGGGTGCCCTGCCACACGCCGTCCGCCGTGACGGTGACGGGGGCGTAGTGCATCGGACAGGCCCGGTCCGGGTTCGGCGCGGCCAGCAGCCGGTCGAACGCGCCGTCGGTGGACTTGAGGGCCGCGCACGCGGCCTTGGCGTCGGGGTGGGTGCCCGTGGCGGTCGGCGCGCAGCTGAGGGTGGACGCCCGTAAGACGGTGGCCGCCGCGTCGTCGCCCTGGGCGACGGTGAACACCAGGGCGGAGGGCGCGTACAGGCTGCTGGGGCTGGCCTCGGCCATGCCGGACACTCCGGCCAGGCAGAGGAGGGCGGCGGCAGAGACGGTAGCGATGCGACGCACGACAAGACTCTCTTTCGATTCAAAGGCTGGATGCGATCCTGTGTTTCGGATCCGCTTCCTTACGTGCTTGAGCCTGTCTGATCCGAAGGAGAGACGCACATCGATGACCGATTTACGGACACACCGTCCGCATAACGGCAACCGAATGGTCGTTCGGGCAGCTCAGTCGGGGTGCGCGGACCGAGGGAAGACGTGCGGGCGCCGGGCGCCGTGGCCGGTGAGCTGCTGTCTTTGGCGCACGGGAGTGCTGTCGGCCGCCCGCGATTCACCGGGCGGCCATGCAGCTTGTCCGGATAGTGCGGTCCGCGCCGCCGCCCGCCCGGTGCGCGGGTGTTACTGACCGACCCTTCCGTCGACGCACTCGCGGAGCAGGTCGGCGTGGCCGCAGTGGCGCGCGTACTCCTCGATCCGGTGCACCAGCAGTTCCCGGATCGCGATCTTGTCCTTGCCCACGCGCTCGCCCAGGTCGGGGTGTTCGGCCAGCGCGGCGTCGGTCGCCGCTTGCTCGCGCTCCAGATCGGCGTACGAGGCGTCCACCACGGCCTGGTCGGCGACCGCTCCGTAGAAGTCGGAGTCCCGCGGGCCGTACAGCTTCGGCAGCGGGTCGCCGTCGGTGATCCAGTTGCGCCAGTCCCGTTCCACCTCGGCCAGGTGGCGGACGAGGCCGAGCAGGGACATGGTCGACGGCGGCACCGAGCGGCGGGCCAGTTGTTCCGGGTCCAGGCCCTCGCACTTCATGCGCAGGGTCATGCGGTAGTTCGTCAGGAAGTCCAGCAGCGTCGCGAACTCGCCGTCAGGGCTGGTCCCTTCGCTGTTGCGGGGGTCGTCGTCCGGGTCGGCCCACATGTCGGGGTACACGGTCGCCTGGGTCCATCGTTCGGTTCGGTCGGTCATGGGCCCGATGATCGCCCGCGCTGCTCCCGGGCCGCCACCGAGTTCCGGCGCGGGGCGGCGGCGCGGGCCGAGGGGGACGGACCGTCCCCCCGGCCGTGTCACGAAGCGGCGCTCGCGCCCGTCCCGGTCTCCACGGCCGCACGGCCCGGCCGGGAGTCGCCCTGCCGGAGTTCCGCGAGGAGTTCGCTCTGGCCGGCCAGGAGTTCCGTCAGGATGCGGCGGGCCGCCCTCAGCAGATCGGCGACGTCGCCGCCGGCGAGCGCGTAACTCACCGTCGAGCCGTCGCGGATGGAGACGACGATGCCCGACCGGCGCAGCACGGCGAGCTGCTGGGAGAGGTTGGAGGGCTCGACGTCGATCTCGGCGAGGAGCTCGCGCACGGGCCGCGGACCGTTCTGCAGCAGCTCCAGGACGCGGATGCGGACGGGGTGCCCGAGCATGCGGAAGAACTCGGCCTTCGCCTGGTACAGGGGTACCTGCATTCCCACGCGCGCTCCTGCCATCGCCTGCAACGGCGCTCTTCCGCACCGGCGTTCCGGTCGGACAGCCGTCGTGCCCGTCGTCATGTCCGTCGTGATGTCCGTCGTCATGCCCATCATTGCGCCCGCGGGGCCCACGCCTGCCCGAGTTTGACTGTTTTCAGATATGCCGAGTTGAAGAAATCTTCAACTCGTGGGCATGCGTGGGCCCGGAAGGCCGCGGCTACAGCTCCAGTGCCGCTTCGACGCGCTTCAGCTGGTGACGGGCCATGGCCAGGTTGGAGTTGCCCTTGTCCAGCACGAGGTAGAGGAACAGGCTGTTCATCCCGTTGCCCCCCAGCAGCCTGATGAGGTGGTACTGGCTGCCGAGCGTGATCAGCAGGTCCTCGATCTCGTCCTGCAGCCCCAGCATCTGCATGGTGCGGACCTTCGCCCGGATCACATCGGTGTTGCCCGCGGCGGCGACCATCAGGTCGAGATCCTTGCCGCCGCCGAGGGTGCCCAGCGCCATCCCGCTGGTGTAGTCGACGAGCGCCGCCCCCAGCGCACCCTCGATCGAGGTCATGATCTCCTTCAGGGACACTTCCACATTCGCCATCGGCGCCCGCTCCCTCACTCGCACGTCTGTGACCGGCACCCAAGGCGTAGGCGGTGCCGGACTGTTAGCGGAGCTCACGCTACTGAGCGGGCTCCGCGCCGGGCGGGGAATCGCGGAACTGGCGAAAAACCTCCCCCGTCCCCCGTGCGGGGCACGCACGCCGTTCCGCGGCCTGTCTCCTCCGTGATCTGCGGATCACTCGCGAAGATTCTGGACGTCACATGGGGGTCCGTATCCCCTTCGTTCACCCGGTGGTGGGATTCACGTCGCCCGAGGAGAGGATGTTCGCGCCATGGACCTGGACGTACCAGATTTCGGCATTCCCCAGAAGCTCGCCTCCCGCATGAGCATGGCCGAGCAGCACGACTACCTCCGCACCCGGTTCACCCGGCGCGGCGCACTGCGCGCCGGCGCGGTCACCGCCGCCGTGGCCGGGGTCGGCCTGGGCGCGGGCGCGGCCTCGCCCGCCTACGCGGCCCCGGCCGCCCTGCCGGCCTCCTCCGAACGGCGCGGCGTCGACGGCTCGCTGACCGCCCCCTTCGGCCGTCACCTGCAGTACGGCGCGGACCCGAAGACCCAGATGCGCGTCTCGTGGCAGGTGCCCTTCGCCGTCAGGAAGCCGTACCTGCGCATCGGCACCAGCCCGTGGGCGCTCAGCCGGAAGATCGACGCCGAGGTGCGCCACCTCAGCACCCCCGTCTTCAACGGCGGCAAGATCGCGGCCGCCGAGCAGTTCTACCTGCACGTGGGCCTGGACCGGCTGCGGCCCGGCCAGACGTACTACTACGGCGTCGGCCACGACGGGTTCGACCCGGCCGACCACCGCAACCTCGGCACCCTCGGCACCTTCACCACCGCACCCGCGCGCGCCGAGAACTTCACCTTCACCGCCTTCGGCGACCAGGGCGTCAGCTACCACGCCCTCGCCAACGACGCCGTGCTGCTGGCGCAGAACCCGGCCTTCCACCTCCACGCGGGCGACATCTGCTACGCCGACTCCTCGGGCTCCGGCACCTCCGGAGACACCTACGACGCCCGCGCCTGGGACCAGTTCCTGGCCCAGACCGAGTCGGTGGCCAAGAGCGTGCCGTGGATGGTCACGACGGGCAACCACGACATGGAGGCCTGGTACTCGCCGCAGGGCTACGGCGGCCAGAACGCCCGCTGGTCGCTGCCGGACAACGGCCCCGACCCGGTCAACCAGCCCGGGGTCTACTCCTTCGTGCACGGCAACGTCGGCGTCGTCGCGCTCGACGCCAACGACGTGTCCTACGAGATCCCCGCCAACTTCGGCATCAGCGGCGGCCGGCAGACCGCCTGGCTGGACCGGCGCCTCGGCGAGCTGCGCCACAACCGCGACATCGACTTCATCGTGGTCTTCTTCCACCACTGCGCGTTCTCCACCACCAGCGCGCACGCCTCCGAGGGCGGCGTCCGCGACGCGTGGGTGCCGCTCTTCGAGAAGCACACGGTGGACCTGGTCATCAACGGCCACAACCACGTGTACGAGCGCACCGACGCCATCAAGGCCGGCCGGGTCGGCCGCAAGGTGCCGATCGGCGAGCGCACCGACCCGACCCGCGACGGCATCGTGTACGTCACGGCCGGCGCGGCGGGCCGCTCGCTGTACGCCTTCCCGGTCCCCGACTCGTACGAGGGCCACGTCGCGGACCGCGACAGCGTGGACACCTTCCACTGGGCCAAGGGCGGCGCGAAGGCGACCGAGACGGTCGAGTGGTCGCGGGTCCGGTACACCAACTACTCGTTCCTCGCGGTGGAGGTCGAGACCGGGTCCCGCCCGCGGCTGAAGGTCAGTGCGCTGGCCGAGACGGGGCAGCGCGTCGACCACTTCGAGATCCAGCGCGGCCGGTAGGCCGGTAGGCCGCAGGCGCAGGCGGCCCCAAGCCCCTGCCCACCCCCCCCGACGGGGAGCGGCGGGCAGGGGCCCTCCGGCATGCCCTCGGCGGGGTCCGCAGGACGCGGTCAGGCCCCCCCCCGCACAGGCCCCCGGCACGTGCCGCAGGCCGGATCGCGCCGGGTTGGCCGGGAATACCGGGGCCGCGGCGGGCCGGGAAGCGGCTCCGGGCCCGCCGATGCGTCGGGTGTGAGCCAAAGAGCCGGGCCCCGCCCCACCGCAAGGACCGGTCCCGCCCCACACATTGCGCACGGTGCGTGTGCTGCCGGTATACGGTGTGTGATCTTCCTTCACGCCTTCCCCGCAGGTCCTTCGCAGAAGGGACACTTCCGGCCGATCCGCGGACGCGCCCTTCCGGACGGGGCAGACGGCGTACGTGTGTTCTGTCTAGCCTCCCGGGCCATGAGATCACCTCTGACGGGCCGTCTGGGCCTCGCCGCCGTCCTCGCCCTCGTCCTCGCCGTGTTCGGCCTCGCCCCCGCCGCGAGCGCCGACCCCGCGCCGGCCGCGCTGACGTTCAGCACCAGCAGTGCCACCACCACGCCCGGTGGCACGGTGCAGCTGTCGATGACGCTCACCAACAACAAGAGCTACGACGTCTGGTTCGTCTACCAGACGATAGACCCCACCTGGCTGACCACCCAGCGCCCCGACCTCAAGTACAGCTTCACCGGCTGCTCCCTCGCCACCGCCTCGGGCAGCACCTCCTGCGCGGGCACCGGTCCCGCCAACCTCGGCGGGAACTACGGCGCCACCATCCCGCCCGGCCAGAGCCGCACCGTCACCCTGACCCTCCAGGTCGCCGCCGACTCCGGCTGCAACGGCAACATCGGCTTCTACAGCTACTACTACGCGGAGTTCAGCGACAGCAGCAACGCCACCGGCGGTCCCGTGTACACGCCCGAGACCCGCGTGCTCTGCGCCTGACGAACCGCCCGCCCGCCCCGTCGAGGGCGATGGCCTGAAACAACCTGAGATCGGGTGTTCGATCGGCGTCGACCGTCGGAACCCGGCCGGCGGACCGACACGGTCCGCGGAGGTGCAGCACTCGGGGCCCGGACCAGCGCGCAATCCTCCGCGCGCGTCCGGGCCCTCGCGCACGGAGCGCCCCGAACCCACCCCGGTCCCCTCAAGCGTCCCTTGAGTGCGCCCCCATTGTGCGCCTGCGGTTTTCCGCCGGTTTTCGCGACACCATCACAAACGCTACACAGAGACATCACCATGTGACGCGACGGATGCGTCGACGACTGGCTTCTGAGGGGGCGCCGGCGTCGCGCGAGGGGGTGCGTCCGCTCCGTGCGAGCCGTGCTCACCCCTGCCTGGGAGGGGAATTCACCGCATGAAGCGGACCATTCGCACCGCCGTGCTCACGGTGGGCACGCTCATCGCCGCGTTCGGCTTACCGGCCGGGGCGGCGCACGCCGACGACCCCGCGCCCCGCACCGACCTCCGGGTGCTTGTGGTGAGCGACGGCGGTCCGTCGACCGCCGCCATCGCGGCCGAACTGGACTCGGCGGGAACGCCGTACACCACCGTCGACCTCACCCGGGGCGGGCGCCCCACGATCGACGCCGCCTTCCTCGCCGACACCGTGGACGGCCGGCCGCGCGCCAAGTACCAGGCCGTGGTGATGCCCAACGACAACCCCTTCCCGGCAGGCTCGGCCGAGATGGCGGCCCTGAGCGCCTACGAGCGCACGTACGGCATCCCGCAGGTCGACGCCTACACCTACTCCCGGCCCCAGGTCGGCCTCCAGTACTTCGCCTCCGGCGGCTACGCCGGCAGCCTCGACGGCGTGCGCGCCGGTGTCACCGCGGCCGGCCTCGGCGGCCCCTTCGCCTACCTCGACGGCGCCGTCCCCTTTGAGGACAACTCGCCCACCGTCGGCGAGAGTTACGCCTACCTCGCCCAGCCCGCCCCGGGCGCCGACTTCACCACCTACGTCGACGCGCCCATACCCGGCACGCAGAGACGGGGCTCACTGGTCGGAGAGTACCGGCACGACGGACGGCGCGAACTCGTCGTCACCTTCGTCTACAACCAGTACCAGCAGCAGTTCCGCCTGCTGGCCCGCGGCATCGTCGAGTGGATGACCGGCGGGGTACACCTGGGCGCCTCGCGCAACTACTTCGCCGTCCACGTCGACGACGTCTTCGCCGCCGACGACCGCTGGGACAGCGTCCTCAACTGCACCCCCGGCGACGTGGACTGCGCCAACGGCGCCGGCACCCCGAGCCCGATCCGCATGACCGGCGCCGACGCCACGTACGCCGCCCAGTGGCAGACCGCCCACCGCTTCACCCTCGACATGGTCTACAACGGGGCGGGCAGCCTGGACCAGCGCGAGGACAACAACGGCGCCGACGAGCTCGCCGACACCCTCATCGCCCAACGCGACCGCTTCCGCTGGGTCAACCACACCTACACGCACGCCTACCTCGGCTGCGAACAGGACGTCACCGCCGTGCCCTGGAAGTGCGCCACCCTCCCGGGCGGCGCCACCAAGTGGGTCGGCAGGACGGCCATCAGCGACGAGATCGCACTCAACCGCGTCTGGGGCCAGAGCTCCGGACTGCCCCTGCAGAACGACGAGTTGGTCACCGGCGAGCACTCGGGCATGAAGCTGCTCCCGCAGCAGCCGCAGGACAACCCCAACCTGGCGCTCGCCCTCGCCGACAACGGCGTCAAGTGGCTCGCCTCGGACAACTCCCGCGACCCCGACCAGCGCCCCGTCGGCCCGGCCGCCACCGTCGCCCGCTACCCGATCAACGTCTTCTACAACGCGGGCAAGGCCGTCGAGCAGGCCGACGAGTACAACTGGATCTACACCCGCCGCTCCCAGGGCGGCAGCGGCATCTGCGAGGACCACGCCGACACCACCACCTGCCTGCCCGCTCCGCTGGACACGGCCACCGGGTACGCGCAGTACATCGCGCCGCAGGAGATCCGCACCGCCCTCGGCCACGTCCTCTCCAACGACCCCAAGCCGCACTTCATCCACCAGTCCAACCTCGCCGAGGAGCGCATCGCCTACCCCGTCCTCGACGGCGTCCTCGACGGGTACGACGCCCTCTTCGCGGACAACACCCCCGTGGAGAACCTCCGGATGAAGGACATCGGCGCCGAACTCCAGCGCCGCGCGGCCTGGAAGGACGCCGTCAGGAACGGCCAGGTCACCGCCTACCGCATCGGTGACACCGTCACCGTCCAGGCCCCGAACGGCCTCGCGGTACCCGCGACCCTGCTCGCCGGAAGCCGCCAGGGCACCGCCGCCTTCGGCAGCCCCTACGCGGGCCGGGTCTCCGGCTGGACGGCCTCGGCCGGGACGCCGATCGCCTTCACCCTTCCGGCGTCCGCTGCCGTCACCGGAGCGCGGAACGGAGCCGCCACCTTCGCCCGGCCGGCTCCGCAGACCGCCCCCGCCCCGCGCACCGAGGTCCCCGCGGCGGTGCGCGAAGGCGGCTCCCGGGCCCCCAGGGGCTGACCGACCGGCGCACGTCAGGTCCCGGCCGCCCCTGCGCGGCCGGGACGGCCAGGTCCACCGACCGCGGCCACCACCCCCACATCTTTTCCGGCCGTGGAGCCCACCCATGCACGTTCACCACGGCGCGCGCCGCCCCGGAGCGACGCGTGTCACCCTGCTCACCGAAGGCACCTACCCGCACAGTCACGGCGGCGTCAGCGTCTGGTGCGACCAGCTCGTCCAGGGCATGCCCGACCTCGACTTCGACGTCATCGCGGTCACCGGCACCGGCCGCGAAGCCCTCGCCTGGGACCTGCCCGGGCACGTCCACAGCGTCCGCTCGGTCCCCATGTGGGGCGCCCCGCCGGAAGGCCGGCGGCCCCACGGCCGCGCCGAGCGGCGGCTGGCCGCCGCGTACGAGCGGTTCCTGACGGCGCTCCTCGACCCGCAGGCCGAGGACGGGTTCGCGCCCGCCCTCTACACGATGGCGCGCGCCGCGGCGGACGGGCAGCTGAGCCCGTTCCTGCGCGGCCACCGCGCCATCACCATCCTCGCCGCGGTGTGGAACCGTCCCGGACTGGCCGTCCGCGAGGCCCGTCCGACCCTGCGCGACGCGCTCACCGCCACCACCCTGCTGGAACACGCCCTGCGCCCGCTCGCCGCACCACCGCCGAGCCAGGGCGTCGCGCACGCGGTCAGCGGCGGCGTCGCCGTACTGCCGGGCCTGGCCGGGCTCGAACGCCACGACGTGCCGCTGCTGCTCACCGAGCACGGCGTCTACCTGCGCGAACGCTACATCGGCTACCGCACCGCGCCCTACCGCTGGCCGGTCAAGGCCCTCGTGCTGGGCTTCTTCCGGCTGCTGGCGCAGGAGAGCTACCGCCGGGCCGCCCTGATCACCCCGGGCAACCGCTACAACCGGCTGTGGGAGGAGGAGGGAGGCGCCGCCCCGGAGTCCATACGCACCGTGTACAACGGCGTCGACCCCGCCGCGTTCCCGCCGGCCGGGCCCGAGCCCGAGGTGCCCACGCTGAGCTGGGCCGGCCGGGTCGACCCGATCAAGGACCTGGAGACCCTGATCCGCGCCTTCGACCTGGTCAGGCGTCAGGTACCGGCGGCCCGGCTGCGGCTGTTCGGCGGCACCCCGCGGGGCGGGGAGGCCTACCGGGAGCGGTGCGAGGCACTGGCCGCCGAGCTCGGGCACGCCGACGCCGTCGTCTTCGAGGGCCGCGTCGACGACATCAAGGACGCCTACGCCGCGGGCAACGTCGTGATGCTCTCCAGCATCAGCGAAGGCTTCCCCTTCACCCTCATCGAAGCCATGTCGTGCGGACGGGCCACCGTCTCCACCGACGTGGGCGGCGTACGGGAGGCCGTCGGCGAGGCGGGACTCGTGGTACCGCCACGGGACCCGGCCGCCATGGCCGCCGCCGCCGTGGAACTGCTCGCCGACGCCCCGCGGCGCGCGGCGATGGGCGAGGCGGCCCGGCTGCGGGTGATCGAGCAGTTCACCCTGCGCCAGACCATCGACACCTTCCGCTCCATCTACCTCGAACTGCCCGCCCTCGCCCGGTCCGCCGCGGCCCCGCCCCGCATCGCGGTGGCACCCGTACCCGCGCAGACGTCCACGGCACCCGCCCCCGCACCGGCCGCCGTCCCGGAGCCGGCCGCCGCGCAGACCCCCGTCGCGCAGCCGGCCGCACCGGCGCCGTCGCGTCCGCGCCGCCCCGTACCGTCCTGGGCCAGGACGGACACCCCCGCCGCCGAGGAAAGTGCCGCGTCGGCGGTCTCCGGCACGGGGAGCCTCGCCGGATGAGCGGACCCATGGACCTCGAACCGCGCCGCGGGCAGGACGACACCCTGACGCTCCGGCTGGCCGTGCCCAAACGGCCGGCCACGCGCCGCCGCGCCGACGACCCCGGCCCGCACGGGCCCGCCCGGGGCCACGACGGCGAGGCCGTCACCCCGGGGCTGCGGCCGGCCGGACCGCGCCGGACCGAGGAGGCCGTCAACGAACTGGCCGCCGACATGGCCGACCGCGTCGGACCGGCCGTCCACCCGTACGAGGTGGCCGCGCTGCTGGAGGCGGACGGGCTCTCCGCCGACACCATCCGCCGCCGCTACGGCCACGCCGACATCTTCGCCCTCGCCACGGCGCTGTACGAACGGGTGCCCCGCGTCTTCCCGGAACCGGCCCGCGCGGCCGACCCGTGGCGCCCCGACCACCTGCGCTGCCTGCTGCGCGGAGTGCTGTTCGCCCTCCCCGCCCTCGCCTACCTGCTCACCGCACCGCTGTGGCAACCCGGGAAGCACGCCGCCGCGCTCGTCGTGGCGGGCATCTTCTCCTGGGCGTGGGGCCAGGCCCTCGGCCACCGCGCCTACCTGTGGATGGTGGCGGGCCGCCGCGAGGCCGCCCGCACCCTGCTGCGCGGGGCCCCGCTCGGCGCCGCGCTCGCCACCGCGGCCGCCGCCGTCCCCGCCCACGGCTCCCCGGTGATCTGGGCGGCGGCCGCGCAGTCCCTCTACCTGGCCGCCGCGGGCGTACTCCTCGTCCTGAGCCGGGAGACGCTGCTGCTCGCCGCCCTCGCCCCGCTCGCCGTGGGCGCCGCCGTACTGCCCTGGTGGGAACCCGGACCACTGGTGCGCACCGGACTGACCCTGCTGGCCCTCGCCGCCACGGTAGCCGCCGCCGGCCGGACCCTGCGCACCGAATACGCCACCGCGCCCGCGGCGGGCGAAGGCGCCGGGCCACCACTGGTGCGCTCCCTGCCCTACGGCCTGTTCGGACTGGCCGCCGCCCTGCTGGTGCTGCTGGCGGGCCGCCGCGAGCCCTACGCGGTGATCGTGCTCACCGTCAGCATGGGCCCCGCCGAATGGCTGCTCTACCGCTACCGCGGCCTGTCGGCCACCGCGCTCGGAGCCTCCGGCAGCCCCGTCGGCTTCCGGCTGCGGTCGGCCGGGGTCCTGGCCCTGTGCCTGCTCCTCTACACCCTCCCGCTGATACCCGCCGCACTGCTCACCGGCGCCGGACCGGCCACCCTGCCCCTGCTCGCCGCGACCCTGTGGACCGCCCTGCTGCTCCAGGCCTTCGCGGTGGCCTGGGCCCCGGCCCTGATCTGCCTCGTGGCCGCGGGCACCGCCGGCGCGGTCACCCTGTTCCGCCTGCCCCCGGGAGCGTCCGTCCTGCCGCTCTGCTGCGCCGGGGCCGCGCTGTGCCTCATCGGGTGCACGCTGCGGCTCCTCGGCCGGCCCGCCTCCCACGCCTGACGACCCCGTCCGCACCGGACCGCACCCGCACCACCCATCGAAAGGAGAGGTCGGTTGACCTCCGCACCGCTCGCCGCCGTCACCGGAGCCGAAGGCTTCATCGGCTCCCACCTCACCGAGTCCCTCGTCGCCCGCGGCTACCGGGTCAGGGCCATGGCCCAGTACAACTCCTTCTCCTCCTACGGCTGGCTGGAGACCCTCGCCCCCGACGTCCTCGACCAGGTGGAGATCGTCCTCGGCGACGTCCGCGACCCCGGCTCGGTCCGCGGCCTGCTCGAAGGCGCCGACTGCGCCTACCACCTCGCCGCCCTCATCGCGATCCCGTACTCCTACCGGGCCCCGCACAGCTACGTGGACACCAACGTCACCGGCACCCTCAACGTGCTGGAGGCCGTCCGCGCGCTCGGCACACCGCGCCTGGTGCACACCTCCACGAGCGAGACGTACGGCACCGCCCGGACCGTCCCGATCACCGAGGACCACCCCATCAACACCCAGTCCCCGTACGCCGCTTCGAAGGCAGGCGGCGACCGGCTCGCCGACAGCTACCACGCGAGCTTCGAAACGCCCGTGGTGACCCTGCGGCCCTTCAACACCTTCGGCCCGCGCCAGTCCATGCGCGCCGTGATCCCCACCGTCATCGGCCAGGTGGCGGCCGGCGAACGCGTCATCACCCTCGGCGACCTGCGTCCCACCCGGGACTTCAGCTACGTCAAGGACACCGCCGCGGCGTTCCTCGCGGTGGGCACCGCACCCGCCGAGCGGGTGGTCGGCCGCACCTTCAACTCCGGCACCGGCACGGAGATCTCCGTCGGAGACCTGGTGGCACTGATCGCCAAGGTGATGGACGTCCCGATCGAGGTGCGCGAGGACACCGAGCGCCTGCGTCCCGCCGCCTCCGAGGTCATGCGGCTCGTCGCGGACGCGAGCCGGCTCACCGCCGCCACCGGCTGGGAACCGGGCCACAGCCTGGAACAAGGCCTGGCGCACACCGTCGAGTTCTTCCGTGACCCCGCCAACCTCGCCCGGTACAAGACCGGCATCTACAACGTCTGACCCCACCGGACCCCGCACCCCCACGCCCACCCCACCGCCACACCCACGTCCCCCCACCACGGCCCGGCACACGACTGATGGAGGAACTCCCCATGTACGCAGTGATCCTGGCGGGCGGCAAGGGCGTCCGGCTGCGCCCTTACACCACGGCCCTTCCCAAGCCCCTCGTCCCCATAGGCGACCAGCACGCGATCCTGGAGATCGTGCTGCGCCAGCTGTCGTCCGCGGGGTTCACCCGCTGCACCATCGCCATCGGCCACCTGGGGGAGATCATCCGCGCCTATGTGGGCGACGGGTCCCAGTGGGGGATGGCCGTCGACTACGCCACCGAGGAGAGCCCGCTGGGGACCATGGGCCCGCTGCTCAACCTCCGCGACCGCCTTCCCGAAAGATTCCTCGTGATGAACGGTGACGTCCTCACCGACCTCGACTACGCCGACGTGCTGCGCCGCCACGAGGCCTCGCGCGCGCCGCTGACCATCGCCACCTACCCGCGCAAGGTGCACGTCGACTTCGGGGTGCTCACCACCGACGCCACCCGCGTCGTCGGCTTCACCGAGAAGCCCAGCATGGACTACCGCGTGTCCATGGGCGTGTACGGCCTCAGCCGCGAGACCCTCGACGGCTACACCCCCGGCCTGCCGCTCGGCTTCGACGAGCTCGTCCTGGACCTGCTCAAGACCCAGAACCCGCCGCACGCCTACGAGTTCGACGGCTACTGGCTGGACATCGGGCGCCCCGACGACTACGACCGGGCCAACGCCGAATTCACCTCCCGCAAGTCCCTGCTGCTCAAGGGAGCCTGAGCACGTCATGCGCATTCTCGTCCTGGGACGTACCGGCTATCTCGGCGCGCACGTCGCCGACCGGCTGGGCGCCCTGCCGGATGTACGGGTCCTCGGCGCCGGGCGCTCGCCCGGCGCCGGGTTCGGCATCGACCTCGCCGCCGACCGGACCGAACGGCTGGTCAAGACCCTCGCGGGGGCGGCCCCCGACGCAGTGGTGAACTGCGCGGGGGCGACCGGCGCAGACCCGGTCACCCTCGCCGAGGTCAACTCCCGCGGCCCCGCCGTGCTGTGCGCGGCCCTGCGGGAGGCAGCCCCGCAGGCCCGCCTGGTCCACCTGGGCTCGGCGGCCGAGTACGGGCCGGGCGCGTTCGGCGTCCGGGTGGGGGAGTCGGCGGCCACCCGCCCGGTCACCCCGTACGGAGCCACCAAACTCGCCGGGACCGTCACCGTGGCCACCTCCGGCCTGGACGCGGTGGTGCTGCGCGTGGGCAACCCGGTCGGGCCCGGCGCCCCGGCCACCGGGCTGCCCGGCAGGATCACGGCCCTGCTGCGGGAGGCCGGCCCGGACCCGGCGGCGGTACTGCGGCTGGGCGACCTGTCCGCCTACCGCGACTTCGTGGACGTACGGGACGTGGCCCGCGCGGTGGAGCTCGCGGTCACCACCCCCGGCCCGCTGCAGTCGGTGCTGAACATCAGCACCGGCGAGGCCGCACCGGTCCGCGAGCTGGTGCACGGGCTGGCCCGCCGGGCGGGCTTCCGCGGGCGCATCGAGGAGAACGCGGGAGGCGCGCCCGGCTCCGCCCGCTCGGCCGACGTGTCCTGGCAGTGCTCCGACGTCACGGCGGCCGAGCGGGTCCTCGGGTGGCGTCCGGCCCGTCAACTGGACGACATGCTCGCCTCGTTGTGGGAGGCGGCCCCCCGGAGCGGCAGCCCCGCGCCATGACCCTGCTGGTTCCGCTGTACGTACACCCGGCGGAGGACCCGGGGGCCTGGGCGCGGCTGATCGGAGCCGCGCCCCGGACCTACGCGGTGGTGCTCAACCCCGCGAGCGGTCCGGGCCCGCGCCCCGATCCCGCATTCACGGCCGCCGCCTCGGCCCTGCACGCGGCCGGGGCCCGGCTGCTGGCATACGTCGACACCGCGTACGGGCAGCGGGACGCGGCGGAGGTCAACTACGAGATCCTGCGCTACCGGGAGTGGTACGGGGTCGACGGCTGCTTCCTGGACCGGGTGACGGCGGACCGCCGGGGGCTGCGCGCCTGCCGCCGCCTGGTCCGGTCGCTGCGCAGCCTGGGGGCGGGCACCGTCGTCCTCAACCCGGGCGTCCATCCGGACCCCGGCTACCTCCGCCTCGCGGACCTGGTCGTCACCTTCGAGGGCGACTGGAGCACGTACGTCGGGGCGTTCAGCCGGCCCGGGTGGACCGCCCGCCACCCGCCGGAGCGTTTCTGCCACCTCGTCTACGGGGTCCCCGAGGCCCTCGTCCCGCTCGCGGTGCGCACCGCGGGCGAGCGCGGGGCGGCGGTCTCGGGCCCGGTCACCGGAGGTCTCCCCAACCCCTGGACCGAGCCCACCCCGGCGCTCACCGCCCCCGTCGGCTGACCTCCCGCCGGACGGGCCCCCGCGTCACCCCGCGCCGGGGCCCCCGGCGACCCGGCGGGCGGCGGGGCCGGCGGGCGGCAGCGCCGTGGTGCCGGCGCCCCCGGGGTCCGCGGTGGCCCCGTGGAGCGGGCGGGTCCCCTCGGCGGCGCCGGCCAGCCACTGCCAGATCCGGGCCCCGGCGTCGGCGGGCGGCGGTGCGGACTCCCGGCCGGAGATCCAGGTCGTGAGGGTGAACCGGTGGTCGGCGAACCGCCCGCTGGGGCAGGCCGACGGGACGACCTCGTGGAAGGCCGCGGAGGGGAAGAAGACGATCGTGTCGTGCTCGGGCTCGATGGTGCGGTACGTCTCCGCCGGCCGGGCCCGGTGGCCCTCGACCATCGTGTCGTGGAGGCGGAGCTGGCCGCCGCCGAAGCCGCGGGGCCGGCGGTGGAGGTAGTAGACCGCGGACACGGCCGTGCTCACGTCCCGCACCCGTGACGCGTCGGTGTGCATGCCGTAGTGGCCGCCGTCGCCGTGCGCCGTCAGGACCGTCAGGGACCGGTCGAGCGCGGCCCGGTGGCCGAGGGACTCCTGGACGAGCGGCAGGCAGTCGGCCAGGTGCCGGCTGAACACCGCACTGGTGACGGGGAGGACCAGGGAGTCCCTGCCCTTGCGGGACTCCTCTCCGGTCAGGGGGTCCAGTACGGTCCCCGCCGTGAAGTCGCCCTGCCGCCCGATCGCGTACTCCAGCAGGGCGTCGGCGCGTTCGGCGCCGAGGAAGTTCTCGAAGCGGCACACCGGCGCCGGTAACACCAGGGCCGGGGACCATCGGTCGGAGGAGGGCAGGATCCGGGTGCCGATTTCCGTCGCAGTGGCCGGTTCCTTCGCGAATCCGCTCATGGCCCGGAACCGTACGCCCGCCCCGGGTCACGGCGAAGGAGCACAGGGGGGCGCACGGGGGAACGTCCGCGGTGCCCCGTACGTGCGCCCCGGCGCGTGGGGGCCGCCCGGCGGGCCGGGTCAGTGGAAGACGCCCGCCCGGGCCGCCGCGCACGCGGCGCGGGCCGCACGGCGGGGGAGTTCCGGGTCGGGGGTGCTGCGCAGGAGCAGCAGCTCCTGGTAGAGCGGCGCCGTGGCCGTGACGAGCAACGCGCGCGCGTCCACGCCGGGCCGGAGCTCGCCCCGTTCCACCGCCCGGTCGGAGACCTGCGCCGAGCGGGCGTAGCGGCCCTCCCAGAAGCGGGTCAGCGCGCCCGCGGCCTGTGCCGAGCGGAAGGAGGCGGCGATCAGCGCGATGGTGAGGTTCCCGCCGGAGCCGGAGCCGGAGCCGGAGCCGTAGCCGGAGCCGTAGCCGGAGCCGTAGCCGTCGGCGGCGTCGGCCCCGCCCGGCCGCAGGGCCTCGTAGACCTCCTGGTTGAGGGCGGTGAGGTCGTCCTCCAGGGACCCGGTGTCGGCCGGCCGCCAGCCGTCGTCGGCGGCCGCGTCGAGGACGTCGGCCAGCAGCCCGCCGACGTCGCGCCATCGCCGGTACACGGTGGTGCGGTGGACCCCGGCCCGCTCGGCGACGGCGTCCACCGTCAGCGCGTCGTACCCGGACTCCACGAGGAGCGTTCCGACCGCCTCGACGACCTGGGCCCGGACGCGGGCGCTGCGTCCGCCCGTCCGGCGTCGGGCGGCCTCCGGACCGGACTCGGGAAGATCGCTTGCGTTCTCGGGGGATGTCATGTCACGATCTTAACGCAACATCCGTCGCTTTAAGGAGTTCCGATGGACATCCGTCGTATCCGGCCCGCCGGCCGCCGCACCGATTCCGCCCCCGCCCGCCCCTCCCACCACCCGGAGACCCTCCATGACCGCGACCGACACCTCCGCACGGCTCACCGCGCTTGACGTCACCAAGGCCTACGACGGCCGCCTCGTCCTCGGTTCCGTCACCTGCTCCGTCACGGCGGGGGACCGCCTCGGGATCGTCGGCGAGAACGGCTCCGGCAAGTCCACCCTGCTCCGCATCCTGGCGGGCGCCGAACGGCCCGACAGTGGAAAGGTCTTCATCCGCTCCCGGGGCCAAGTCGGCCACCTCGCCCAGGAGGAGGAGCTGCTCGCACACCTCACGGTCCAGCAGGTCATCGACCGGGCCCTCGGCGAACTGCGCGGCATGGAAGCCGGGCTGCGCCGGCTGGAACGCCGCATGGAAGACGGCGACACCTCCGTCCTGACCGACTACGCCGACCTGCTGACCACCTACGAACTGCGCGGCGGATACGAAGCCGACGCACGCGTCGAACGCGCCCTGCACGGCCTCGGCCTGCTGCGGCTGCGCCGCGACTGCCCGGTCGGCGCACTGTCCGGCGGGGGCCGGGTCCGGCTGCGCCTCGCGACGCTGCTGGCCGCCGAGCCCGAAGTGCTGCTGCTCGACGAACCGACCAACCACCTGGACGACTCCGCCCTGACCTGGCTGGAGGAACACCTGCGCACCCGCCGCGGCACCACGGTGGCCGTTTCCCACGACCGCGTCTTCCTCGACCGCGTCACCACCTCCCTCCTGGAGGTCGACGGCGACACCCACACCGTCGTGCGCCACGGCAACGGCTACACCGGCTACCGCGCCGAACGGGCCGCCGCCCGCGAGCGCGCGGAGCAGGCCCACGAGGCCTGGACCACCGAGGTCGCCCGGCTGCGCGACGCCGCGGCCGGCACCGCGCGGCGGGTGGCGCCCGGAAGGGCCCGCAAGGACGGCAACAAGATGGCCTACGACCGGGCGGCCGGCCGGGTGCAGCAGTCCCTGGCGAGCCGCGTGCGCCAGGCCGAGGAACGCCTCGGCCGGCTGCTGGCGCAGCCGGCCCCCCGGCCCGCGCCGCCCCTCCGCTTCACCGTCGTCCCCCAAGGCGGCGAAGCGCGCGGCACGCTGCTGGCGGCGCACTCCGCCGAGGTTCCGGGGCGGCTGGCGCCCACCAGCCTGACCCTCGGCCCCGGCGACCGCCTCCTGATCGGCGGACCGAACGGCGCCGGCAAGAGCACCCTGCTCGACCTG
This sequence comes from Streptomyces lavendulae subsp. lavendulae, assembly GCF_002803845.1. Taxonomy (GTDB): domain Bacteria; phylum Actinomycetota; class Actinomycetes; order Streptomycetales; family Streptomycetaceae; genus Streptomyces; species Streptomyces lavendulae. The sequence goes on from NZ_CP024985.1 coordinate 7,948,386, forward strand.
CTCGCCGGAACGGCAGAACCCGCGCACGGCCGCGTCGAACGCCGGGGCCGTATCGGACTGCTCCACCAGCTGCCGGACCCCGGGCCGGACGGACTCACCGTCCTCGCCGCCTACGGGCAGGGACGCGCCGGACACCCGGAGGAACACGCCGAACAGCTGCTGGCGCTCGGGCTGTTCCACCGCGACCGGCTCGGCGTCCCCGTCGGCAGCCTGTCGGCCGGACAGCGGCAGCGGCTCGCGCTCGCGCGCCTGGTGACCGAACCGTACGACGTCCTGCTCCTCGACGAGCCGACGAACCACCTCTCCCTGGCCCTGGTGGAGGAACTGGAGACGGCCCTGCGGGACTTCCCCGGCGCCGTGGCCGTCGTCAGCCACGACCGGATGCTGCGCGCCCGCTGGCAGGGCGCCCGGCTCGACCTCGCGGCGGCCGCCCCCGCCGACGGCCGCTCAGCGGCGCTCCCGACGCCCGCCGCCCACGCGGCCTGACCCCGACGCCCGACGCCGCCCGTCCCGAGAGGACCAGTATGCCCCGCACCCTCGCCCCCGACCGCTCCTTCCCCGTCTCCCACCCGGGCTCCGGCCCGTACGCCCTGACCGTCGGCGCCGACGGCGCGCTGTGGTGCACGCTGGTGCACGCCGGCCGGATCGCCCGCCTCACCCCCGACGGCCGGCTCGACGAGTTCCCGCTCGACTCGGACTCCTGCGGACCCTCCCTCATCACCGCGGGCCCCGACGGCGCGCTCTGGTTCACCCGCATGCGCGACGACCGGATCGGACGGATCGACGTGGACGGGCACGCCCGCTCGTACGCCCTGCCCACACCGGGCGCGGGCCCGTACGGCATCGCGGCCGGCCCCGACGGCGCCCTCTGGTTCACCCAGTTGCACACCGACCGGATCGGCCGCATCGACACCGGGGGAGCGGTCGTGGAGTTCCCGCTGCCCGGCCTCGCAGGGGCCTTCCCCTCCATGATCACGGCAGGCGGCGACGGCGCCTTCTGGTTCACCCTCAACCAGGCACACGCCATCGGCCGGATCACGACCGCCGGCGAGGTGACCCTCCATCCCCTGCCCACGCCCGGGGCGGCTCCCGTCGGGATCGCCGCGGGAGCCGACGGCACCCTGTGGTTCACGCAGATCGGCGCGGGCCGCATCGGGCGGATCACGACGGCGGGGGAGGTGAGCGAGTTCCCGCTCCCGGACCGTTCCTGCCGCCCGCACGCGATCACCACCGCCCCCGACGGCTCGGTGTGGTTCACCCTGTGGGCGACCGGCCGGATCGGCTCCCTCACCCCCGGGGGAGACCTGGTCGAACACGCCCTGCCCGACCCGGCCTGCGAACCCCACGGCCTGGCGTTCGGCCCGGACGGCGCGCTCTACACGGCCCTGGAGGTCGGAGAGGTCCTGCGCCTCGTCCGCGGCGAATCGTGAACCGGGAACCGCGCCGGAGCCGGGCGGCCCGGCGCGGGAGGAGCGGCTTCGCCGAAGCGGTCAGGCGGCCGTGAAAAAGGTGTCGGGCACGCCGTCGAGGATGAACCCGTTGTCGAAGCGGACGCGGAGCGTCACGCGCAGCCGCTGTTCCAGGTAGGCGGCCCAGTCGGGTTCCAGGGCCGCGATCTGCTCTTCGAGCCGCTCCCTGCTCTGCGCGGGCATGTCCCGGCCGAAGGAATCGAGCAGCGAGGCGAGCCGCTCGTACTCGCGGGCCCCGTGGCTCGGCCGGTCGTGCGTTGCCACCTCCACCACGGTCCCCGGCGTGCCCGCCGCCAGCCACAGGGACCCCACGGCTCCGCCCGCCGCCTCCTCGTCCCCGGGGCCGCCTTCCGGGCCGTCCGCGGTGGCGTCCGTGATCGCGACGCGGTCGCTCAGCCTGGTGTCCGCCGCCAGCTCGACCCGCAGGCCCTCGTGGAACGTCATCGGTACTTCATCCCTCGGATCGGTGCACGGTGCCCGCAACCCCGGGCGGTGCCATTATCCGTACCGGACCGGCCGGGTCCGGCAGGGCCGCCGGTCGGCCTACACCAGGGCGCCGTCCCTGGCCACGATCCGGCCGCCGCGCACCACCACGTCGCGCCGCGGCACGTCGACCACGGCCTGGGGGACGCATTCGCCCTCGACGAGCACGAAGTCGGCCGGGGCGCCGGGGGCGAAGTCCGCGTGCGCCAGCCCCATCACGTCGGCGCCGCCGTGCGCGCCCACGGCGAAGCAGGACGTCAGCTCCTCGTCGAGACGGGCGTCGGTGGTCCAGCCCAGGAGGTGCGCGCGGTGCAGCATGTCGGCGTTCCCGAACGGGCTCCAGGAGTCGCGGACCCCGTCCGAGCCCAGGCCGACGCGGACGCCGTGCTCCCGGAGCCGGGCGACGGGCAGCACCAGGGACTCGCTCGGGGCGACCGTCGTCAGGGCGATGTCGAGCTCGGCCAGATCGGCGGCCATCGCGTCGAGGGCGGGCTCGGACAGGAACGGCAGGCAGAAGACGTGGCTGACCGTCACCCTCCCGCGCAGCGACAGCGCCCGGGTGCGCTCTACGACGGCCCGCAGGACTTGCGTGCCCATCTCGTCCCGGTCGTGGAGGTGCAGGTCCACACCGACGCCGTAGCGGTCCGCGAGCCCGAAGACCAGGTCCAGCTGCTCGTCCAGGGCGTGGTCGAAGCCGATCGGGTCGATGCCGCCGATCAGGTCGACGAAGCCGCTGCGCGCCGCGTCCTCCAGGAGCGCGGCCGTTCCCGGGGCCCGGACCACACCGTGCTGGGGGAACGCCACGATCTGCACGTCGAGCGCACCGGCGAGGCGCTCCCGGGCCTCGGCGACGCCCTCGACACCGGCCAGGCCGTACGCGGGCGCCACATCGGCGTGCGCCCGCATGGCCCGGGTGCCGCGCGTCACCGCGTGCGCCATCAGCCCGTAGGCGCGCTCGCCGACCGGGCGGGGCTGGGCCCGGTGGAGCTCCACGTCCTGGTCGCAGTAGCCGGCGATCCCGGTGGCGGGCCGGCGCGAGACCCAGTCGCCGCCCCAGCTCGTCTTGTCCGGGTGGATGTGCGCGTCGACGAGCGAGGGCAGCGCCATGCGGCCCCCGCACTCCACCACCTCGGCACCCTCGGGCGCGGGGGCGCCGGAGACGCGGCCGTCCACGACCACCAGGTCCACGGGCCGCCCCATCCCGAGGGGACGCACGTCACGGAAGACCACGGACATGGGGGCTCCTTGGGGCAGGGGATGCCGGGCGACCCTTTTGTATACCAGCCGGGGATCGGCTTACAAGAATCCCCGGACCGAGACCCGGGAGGACTGACCCCTCAATCTGTCTTGGTATACAAACAGGTGTCCCCGAAGAGCGACTGCAAGGCCACCGAGCGACTGTCCCGCACGTGCAGCAGCGTGCTCGCGGCAGCGGCCTCCTCGTCACCCGCCGCGATGCGCCGGAAGATGTCCGCGTGCTGCGCCCTCATGTGCCCCGGCTCCGCACGCAACCCGAAGAGCAGACGGAGCTGCCAGTCGAGCTGCTCCATCGTCCGCGCCAGCAGCGGATTGCCGCTCAGCGCCACGATCCGTTCGTGGAAGGCGGCGTGCTCGGCCACCTCCCGCGCCCCCTCGTCCGCCGTCGCCGCCCGCTCGGCCCCCTCCAGTGAGGCCCGCAGGGCGGCCAGCCCCGCCGGCTCCCCGGGGAGGGCCGACGCCACCGCACGGGCGGCGAGCCGCGACGCCTGCACGGCGAGCGGCTCCCACACCTCGTACAGCCACCGCACGTCGGCGCGCTCCAGCCGGCGCACGCGCACCCCGCTGTGCGGCAGCAGCTCCAGCAGCCCCTCGGCGACGAGGGCCCGCAGCGCCTCGCGCACCGGGACCCGCGACATCCGCAGCTCCTCGGCGACCTCCCGCTCCACCAGGCGCGAGCCCATCGGATAGCGGCGGTCGACGATCCGCTCCCGCACCGCCTCCCGCGCCTGCGCGCTCAGCGGGGTGCGCGCGACCGGGGCACGCCCCCACTCCGCGGGTTCCCGCCCCGATGCCGTTCCGCCGCCCGCCACGCCCACCGGTCCTCCGCTCGTCGTGCCCCGGGCGAGGATACGGGCCCGCGCCCGTCGCGGAATCCGCCGCCGGGGCCCGCCGGTGGTCGTGAAAGAGACGGCCTAGCGGGACCACACCGTGCCGCGGGCCTCGTACTCCATCATCTCCTCGACCCCCGTCGCCGCGTCGGCGCCCAGTTCGCGGCGGACGAGCCACAGGGCGAGTTCGAGCCCCGAGGTGATGCCGCCGGCCGTCACCAGATCGCCGTCGTCCACGACCCGCGCCCCCTTCAGCACACCACCCTGCCGCTCCAGGTCCGGGCGCGCCCTGTGGTGGGTGGTGCAGGGCCGGCCCCGGGTCAGTCCGGCGGCCGACAACAGCATGACGCCGGTGCACAGGGCGCCGATGGTGAGCCCGGGACGCGGTGCCTCCCGGAGCGCCTGCGGCAGGACACCGCTGCGGATCTCGGCCCACACCCCGGGATCCTCACGCCGGGCGTAGCCGCCGCCCGGCACCACCACGACGTCGGCCTGCCGCGGGTCCCAGCCGTGCTCCACGCCGACGCGCGTCCCGTACGAGGCCCGGACCGTGCCGGGGCGGGACGTGCTCACGTACCGGACCTCCACCGGCCGCTCCGTGAAGAAGCGGGCGGCCGAGAAGACCTCGTACGGGGCGGCGAAGTCGAGCTCCTCCACCCCGTCGAACATCACGATGTGCACCCTCAGGGGCTTCACGCCTCCGCCCCCGGCCGCGGAAGCGGCCGGGGCCCCCGCGATCCCGGCCACCCCCGAGACCGCTCCGGTGGCCCCCAGTGCGGTCGACGCCCGGAGCACGTCCCTGCGGTTCAAGCTCATTGCGGCACTCCTCAGTGTGGTTCGCACGGATCGGGGGCGGCCGGACAGCGGCCCCGTCGAGGGGGTCGGGGGCGCCGGTGCACGGGTTCCCGAGGACTCCTGTGGCGCGCCCCACACCGGGCCCCACACCGGGCCCCACACCGCGCGCCCCGCACCGCTCCCGCACCGTCCGCGACCCGGGACGCACCCGCCGCACACGGTCCGTGGCGTCCCCCGGCGAACCGGGACGATCGAACATACGATGGGCGCAACCGGCGCAACCGGCGCGTGCGGCTCGCCGCGCCGCCGGTCCGGACCGCTCGGGTGGGTGGGAGACATATGGCAGAGGTCGCCGACGCAGCGCGGACCGTCATCCTGACCGTGGACGACGACCCGGGAGTCTCCCGCGCCGTCGCCCGCGACCTGCGGCGACGCTACGGCGCGACCTACCGCGTCGTGCGCGCCGAGTCCGGGGAATCGGCGCTGGAGGCGCTGCGCGAGCTGAAGCTGCGCGGCGACCTGGTGGCCGTCATCCTCGCCGACTACCGCATGCCGCAGATGAACGGCATCGAGTTCCTCGAACAGGCCCTCTCCGTGTACCCGGGTGCCCGGCGCGTCCTGCTGACCGCCTACGCCGACACCAACGCGGCGATCGACGCCATCAACGTCGTCGACCTCGACCACTACCTGCTCAAACCCTGGGACCCGCCCGAGGAGAAGCTCTACCCGGTCGTCGACGACCTCCTCACCGCCTGGCGCACCAGCGACTACCGGCCCGTCCCCGCCACCAAGGTGGTCGGACACCGCTGGTCGGCGCGCTCCTCCGACGTGCGCGAGTTCCTGGCCCGCAACCAGGTGCCCTACCGCTGGTACTCCTCCGACGAACCCGAGGGGCGGCGCCTGCTGGAGGCCGCCGGGGCCGACGCGCAGCGGCTCCCGCTGGTGATCACCCCCGAGGGCACCGTCCTCGTCGAGCCGGAGGCGCCCGAGCTGGCGGCCCACGTGGGGCTCGCGACGACCCCGGCCGCCGAGTTCTACGACCTCGTCGTCATCGGCGGCGGTCCGGCCGGCCTCGGCTCGGCCGTGTACGGAGCCTCCGAAGGGCTGCGCACCGTACTCGTCGAACGCTCGGCGACCGGCGGGCAGGCCGGGCAGAGCTCCCGCATCGAGAACTACCTCGGCTTCCCGGACGGGGTGTCCGGCGCACAGCTCACGGACCGCGCCCGCCGCCAGGCCGGCCGCTTCGGCGCCGAGATCCTCACCGCCCGCGAGGTCACCGGGCTGGAGGTCAACGGCGCCGCGCGCGTCGTCCGCTTCTCCGACGGCACCGCGGTCGCCGCGCACAGCGTCATCCTGGCGACCGGCGTGTCCTACCGCCAGCTCCACGCACCGGGCTGCGACACCCTGACCGGCTGCGGCGTGTACTACGGCTCCTCCCTCACCGAAGCCGCGTCCTGCCAGGGCCAGGACGTCTACATCGTGGGCGGCGCCAACAGCGCCGGACAGGCCGCGATGTACCTGGCGCGCGGCGCGAAATCGGCGACCCTGCTGGTGCGCGGCGAGTCCCTGAGGGCCTCCATGTCCCACTACCTGATCCAGCAGATCGAGGACGCCCCGAACATCACGGTGCGCACCCGGACCGTGGTCGACGAGGCCCACGGCGACGGGCACCTGGAGCAGCTGACCCTGCGCGACGTGGACACCGGCACGACCGAACTCGTCGACGCCCAGTGGATGTTCGTGTTCATCGGCGCCGCCCCGCTCACCGACTGGCTCGACGGTACGGTGCTGCGCGACGAGCACGGCTTCATCCTCGCCGGGCCGGACCTCACCCCCGACGGACGGCCGCCCGCCGAATGGGAACTGGACCGGCCCCCCTACCACCTGGAGACCAACATCCCCGGCGTGTTCGTGGCGGGCGACGCCCGCGCCCAGTCCGCCAAACGCGTCGCGTCCGCCGTCGGAGAAGGAGCCATGGCCGTGATGCTCGTCCACCGGTACCTGGAGCAGTCGTGAGCGGCCGGGCGCTGCCCTGCGCCCCGCAGGAGATCGCCACGCTGTTCCTGTTCGAGAAGCTCACCCCCGAGCAGCTGGGGAGGCTGTGCACCGAGGGACGGGTCGAGTGCTTCGACCCCGGCCCCGTGTACACCGAGGGCGAGCCCGCCACGTGCTTCTACGTGATGATCGAGGGCACCGTCGTGCTGTCCCGCCGGGTCGGCGGCGACGACGTGGAGGTGAGCCGCACCTCCCAGCGCGGGGTGTACTCCGGCGCCATGCAGGCCTACCTGGGGGACCGGGTCCCGCAGCTCTACACCAACTCCATGCGCGTGACCGAGCAGACCCGGTTCTTCGTCCTGCCCGCGCAGTCGTTCGCCGACGTCATGCGGGAGTGGTTCCCGATGGCCGCGCACCTGCTGGAGGGACTCTTCTTCGGCTCGAAGAACACCCAGCGGGCCATCGGACAGCGCGAACGGCTGCTGGCTCTCGGCTCGTTGTCCGCAGGCCTCACCCACGAGCTCAACAACCCGGCCGCGGCGGCCGTCCGGGCCACCGCGACCCTGCGGGAACGGGTCGGCAAGATGCGGCACAAGCTGGCCGTCATCGCCCGGGGCCCCTACTCCCGCGAGGCGCTCGCCGAGCTCATCGACATCCAGGAACGTACCGCCGAACGCGTGGCCAAGGCGCCCGTGCTCAGCCCCCTGGAGGCCTCCGACCGGGAGGACGAACTCGCCGACTGGCTCGAAGACCACGGCATCCAGGAGGGCTGGCGGATCGCACCCACCTTCGTCCAGGCCGGACTCGACACGGACTGGCTGGAACAGGTCGCGGCCACCGTGGCCGAGGACATCCTGCCCGGTGCCATCGGATGGCTCAACTACACCGTCGAGACCGAGCTGCTGATGGACGAGATCGACGACTCCACCACCCGCATCTCCCACCTCGTCGACGCGGCCAAACAGTACGCGCAGCTCGACCGCGCGCCACACCGGTCCGTGGACGTCCACGAACTCCTCGACAGCACCCTGCTGATGCTGTCGGGCAAGATCGGCCCCCGGATCCGGGTCGTCAAGGACTACGACCGCTCCCTGCCCGACGTGCCCGCCTACCCGGCGGAGCTCAACCAGGTGTGGACCAACCTCGTCGACAACGCCGTCTACGCGATCGGGAGCACCGGCGGCGACGGCACCCTGACCGTCCGCACGGCGCGGGAGGGCGACCGGCTGCTCGTGGAGTTCCGCGACACCGGCCCCGGCATCCCGGCCGACGTCCGCAGCCGCATCTTCGACCCCTTCTTCACCACCAAACCGGTCGGCGAGGGCACCGGTCTCGGCCTCGACATCTCCTGGCGGATCGTCGTCAACAAGCACCACGGCAGCCTCCAGGTCGAGTCCGCGCCGGGCGACACCCGCTTCCAGGTACTGCTGCCGCTGACCACCCCGGAACCCGAGACCACCGAGGAGCCCCCATGACAGGCATCGAGGGATTGGACCCGAGCGTCCCGCCCACCGGCACGGGGTGCGCCGACTGCGACGCGGCGGGCGGCTGGTGGTTCCACCTGCGGCGCTGCGCCCAGTGCGGCCACATCGGCTGCTGCGATTCCTCACCGGCGCAGCACGCCACCGCCCACTGGAAGTCCAGCGGGCATCCCCTGGTGCAGAGCTTCGAACCGGGCGAGGACTGGTTCTGGGACTACGACGGCGCCGAGCTGTACGCCTCCGGCCCGGACCTCACGCCCCCGGTCGCGCACCCGGCGGACCAGCCGGTACCGGGCCCGGCCGGCCGGGTCCCCGAGGACTGGACCCGGATGCTGCACCGCTGAAGGCCGCCCCACGGCCACCGGGGCGCGGACCGGTCGATGCCCGCGCCCCGATGGCCACGCTGCGATCAGGTGTTGATGCAGGTGTTGGCGGCGGCCGGGTTGAGGGCGCCGATGACGTTGATGCTGTTGCCGCAGAGGTTGATCGGGATGTGGATGGGCACCTGGATCACGTTGCCGGAGAGGATGCCCGGGGAGCCGACGGCGAAGCCATTGGCATCGGCATCGGCGATGGCGGTGCCGGTGGCGCCGAGGATGCCGACCGCGGCGAGGGCGGCGGCGGCGATGGCGGTACGGATGCGCATGTCACTCCAAGGTCGATGACGGAACGTCGAAGCAGGATCACACCGCGTGAGGGGGCCTTCCGTCGGGCATTCACCCGACCCGGGCGTGTTGCGCGGCTCCGGGTGACGCACCCGCGTGCCGGGCGCGCGCGGCCGGGTCCGGGAGGGGACGGCCGGGTCCGGGAGGGGGCGGGCCGTCAGCGGAACCGGCCGCCGTCAGCGACCCGTGGCCCTGCCCGACGTCAGCCGGGCCGCCTCGATCTCGGCCCACACGGCTTTGCCGTCCTCGTGGGTGCGGGTGCCCCAGCGGTCGGAGACGCGCTCCACGATGTACAGGCCGTGGCCGCCCGGGAGGCCGGGCCGCGGGGCCGGCTGGCGGCGGGGCGGTGTCGTAGAGCCGTCGAAGACCTCGACGCGCAGGAACTCCCCGCCTGTGAGCGCGAGTTCGGTACAGCCCCCGGCGTGCAGGGATGCGTTGGTCAGCAGCTCGGAGACGAGGAGCAGGGCGTCCTCGGAGGTCTCGGTCCCGTCCCAGCCCCAGTCCAGCAACGCCCGGCGCGTGAAGTCGCGGCCCTTGGCCACGTGGCCCCGGACGCCGGACAGGGCGAGCCGACGGCGCTGCCGCGCGACGGGCGGAGCTCCGGCGGGCAGTGGCTCGCCGGTATCCGTGCCGATGGTCTCCATCGTGCCCTCCCACCCCCACCCGTTGACGTCGGTCTCTCGGACCTCTCGTGTACCCACCGCGCCCGGGAACATCCGGGAATGCCGGTGACAGTGTAGGCGACCACCGATGTCAGCGGGTGGCCGCGCGCATCCTCAGTGTGAGGTCGCCGTCCGGGTCGCGGACGCCGCCGGCTCCCCGTGGCGCCGCCGGCCGCCGGACTTCTCGGTTCCGCGCGGCCGTTGCCGTACGTCTCCGCCAACGGCCTTATGGGGAGGCGGTGTCGGGCCGTAGGAGCCGGACGGCGCGCCCCTCGGTGCTCTCGCGGGGCCGATGAACAGGCATACTCGCCTCCGGGGGGCCTTAGAGGTGACGATCCGGGAGGCGCACATGACCGGGGCACGGGACACGGACCACGAGGGCGTGGTCGCAGCAGGCCATGCGGCCGGAACCGGATGGGTGGTGATCGCGCGCGGGGAACTCGACCAGGACACACTGCCCCCTCTCCAGGAGGCACTCGTCTCCGCCGCCGACCGGTATCCGCTGGTGGTGCTCGACGCCGCGGGGGTCACCTTCGGCGACTCGTCGTTCCTCAACCTGCTGCTGCAGGTGCACCACCTGACGACCCTGCGCATCGCCGCCCCCGGGGACCGGCTGCGCCGCCTCTTCGCCCTCACGGGCGCCGACACGGTGCTCTCCGTCCACCCGGACGTCGAGCACGCCGTCTGCGCACCCTGACCGCCCGGCCGGCCGAACCGGCCCCCACCCGTCCGCGCCCCGGAGCGGCGGTCATTGCCCGGGCCGGAAGTCGGGCAGGATCAGGGCACCGTCGCCGGCCAGGGCGAAGCCGGGGTAGTGGGCGATCTCCCAGGCGTGGCCGTCGGTCCGTTGCGGGTTCCTCAGTAGCGCAGCGCCCTGCCCGTGCGCGCGGTCACCGTGCCGGAGAGCTTGTGCGTGCTGCGGGCCGTGCCCTGCCCGGTGCCCTTGCCGGGGACGTCCGTCACCGTCACCACCACCGTGTCCAGGAGGTTGCCGGCTTCGTCCTGGAACTCGACCTGTACCGCGAAGGACTTCTTGCCGTCGTCGGTGTTGCGCACCGTCACCGGCACCGTCGTGTACCCGTCGCCGTCGGTGGCGACCGGGCCCAGGGTCACCTGCTCCTTGGCGTTGACCCCGTCCTTGACCTCCGCCAGCTTGTCCTTGGCCACGGCCGCCGCGGACTCGGCGGCCTTGCCGGCCTCGGCGGCGGCCGAGGAGACCGCCGCGCCCGCCGACCGCACCGCCGCGGCGGCGCTCGACACGGCTCCGGACGGGCTGCCGCCGCTGTCCGAGCAGCCGGCGGCGCCGCACGCCGTGACCGCCGACAGCAGCACGGCCGCCGCACCGCGCCTCCACGTGTCCGTCGCCATCACGCCTCCAAGGGGTTGCGGGACTCCCAGTCAACGGCCCGGCGGCCCGGATGCCCACCGGTGAGGGCATCCGGGTGAGGGCGTGGGCCCCGCCGTCACAGGGAGCGGACCGCCGCCAGACGGTGTTCGTGGACGCGCAGGTGGAGGGCGGCGAGGTCCAGCAGGGGAGTGGGCACGCCCAGCGCGCGGGCGCGGACGGTGAGGTCGGTCAGGACGTGGTCCGCCTCCGTGGGGGCCCCGGCGACGAGGTCGCGGTAGAGGGAGGGGGTGAGCGGGGAGCCGGGGGTGGTGACGGTCGCCTCGGTGAAGGCGAGTTCGGCCCCCGGCACGGGGTGACCGGCCGCCCGCGACACGGCCGCGGCCTCGGCCAGCAGGGCGGGCCCGAGCGCGGCGCCGCCCGGAACGGAGTTGACCTCACCGACCGTGCCGCGCATCAGGCAGGTCAGGGCGGCCAGCGTGGAGATGAACACCCACTTGTGCCACATCGCCGCGACGATGTCCTCGGTCGCCGGTGAGTCGATTCCCGCGTCGGCCAGGACCGCGCGGATCGCGTCCACACGGGCGGAGGGCCGGCCGTCGGTCTCGCCGGTCAGGATGACCGCGGGCGGTGCCATGCGCAGGATGTCGCCGTCCGCGTTCAGGGTGGTGACCACCTTCGCGACGCCGCCGAGGACCGCCGCGTCCCCCAGGGCCGCGGCGAGCGCGTCGAGGTGGGCGATCCCGTTGAGCAGGGGGACGACGGCGGTGTCCGGGCCGACGGCAGGAGCGATGTCGGCCAGGGCGGCGTGCAGCGCGGTCGCCTTCACGGACAGCAGGACCAGGTCGTAGGGCCCGCCCGGGGCGTCGGCCGTCACCAGCCGCGGCGTGAGGTGGAGTTCCTCCCCCTGGCCCTCGACGCGCAGGCCGCGGGCCTCCAGGGCCTTCGCGCGCGCCGGCCGGACCAGGAAGGAGACGTCCTGGCCCGCCGTGGCGAGCCGGGCGCCGAAGAAGCCGCCGACGGCGCCCGCGCCGACCGTGAGGATCCTCATGAGGACTGCCTTTCGTGGGTGGGAACATGAGCGGGAACGGGCACCGGACCGGCGCCGGGGGCGTGGTCCGGGGCCCGGTGACGCGAGCGGGGCACGTACCGGGAGACCGCCACACCGGCCAGGCAGAGCAGCCCGCCGAGCAGGGTCAGCCAGGCCGGCACCTCGCCGAGCAGGGCCCAGCTCAGCAGGACGACGACCGCCGGCACGGCGTACGTCGTCGCGCCCAGCTTTCCGGCGGGCATCCGGGCCAGGGCGTAGGTCCAGGCGGTGAAGGCGAGAGCGGTCGGCACCACACCCAGATAGACCATGTTCAGCGTCGCGGACAAGGGCGCCCCGGGGAGTTCCGTGAACAGCCGGCCGCTGAAGGGCAGGCAGGCCACGGTCCCGGTCAGGCAGCTGAACGCGGTGATCTGCAGGGGCGTCCCGTGCGAGAGCGCGGGCTTCTGGGCGATCACGCCGGTCGCGTAGGCGACCGCCGCGAGCAGGCAGAGCCCGACCCCGAGCACCGAGGTGGAGCCGCCGTCACCGGACGACATGGAAAGGCCCACGACCACCGCACCGGCGAAGGACACCGCCATCCCGGCCAGCAGCCGCGGCGGCAGCGCCTCGCCGAGGAACCGGGCCGCGAGCAGCGCCATGAGGATGGGGCCGGTGTTCACGAGCAGGGACGCCGTCCCCGCGTCGACCAGCCGCTCACCCCAGTTCAGCGCGACGGTGTAGCCGCAGAACCACACGACCCCCGACAGCAGGATGCCGCGCCACGCGGCGCGGGGCGGCAGGCCCTGACGGCGTACGAGGAGCAGGACGGACAGCGTCAGCGACGCGGCCAGCAGCCTGCCGAGGGCCAGGGCGCCGGGGGAGTAGGCGGCGCCCGCGCTGCGGATGGAGACGAAGGCCGAGGCCCAGGCGAACACGGTGAAGGAGACGGCGCCGACCGTGACGAGGCCGACCGGGAAGAGGGGGCGGGAGCGGGACGTCATGCGCCCACCCTAGAGGGTGAACATTTCGGTGTCGACCGAAATGTTGATGGATAGGGGTTCGGCCCCGCCGACAGGGGGCTCAGCTCCACGCGTCGGGCGTGATCCCCAGGAGCTCGGCGAAGGCCCGCTCCCCGGCCGCGGTCACCTCCAGCGCCCGGCCGCCGCCCTCCGGACGCACCACCCACCGCCGCTCCAGCGCCCGCGCGCGCAGCCGCGCCCCGGCCAGGCCGCCGAGGTGGCGCCGCCGCTCGGTCCAGTCCAGGCAGGAGCTGACCTGCGGCCTGCGGCCCTCGCCGGTGAGGTCGACACCGGCCGCGGCGCACCAGGCCCGGCCGTCGTCCGTCAGCTCGAACACGCCGTCCGTGCGCAGCAGTCCGCGCCGCTCCATCGCGTCGGTCACCGCCATGCCGAGCCGCCCGGCGAAGTGGTCGTAGCAGGTCCGGGCGCGGGCCAGTGGATCCGGCGCGGCGACCACCGGTACGGCGTGCGCCGCGTCCCGGTCCGGGATCGCGTACGAGGCGAGCGCGTCGAGGAGGCGGGCCGTCGCCGCGTCGGCGACGCGCACGTAACGGTGCCGGCCCTGCCGCTCGGTGACGCAGATGCCCGCATCCAGCAGCCGGACCAGATGGCCGCTGACCGTGGACGGGGCCACGGCGGTGATCCGGGCCAGCTCGCCCGCGGTCCAGGCGCGCCCCTCCAGCAGGGTCATGCAGATCGCGGCCCGCGTCTCGTCGGCCAGGGCCGCGGCGAAGGCCGCCAGGCGGGCGGCGGGGGCCGGTGCACCCTCCGGGGGTGTGGTGAAAGGCGATGCGTCCATCCCTCCAGGATGCCCCATCGCTTCGGCAATCGCCGAATGATCCGGCGTTCCCGGCGCACAGCGCCCCGCGCGGAGGGGTCAGTGCCCGGCGGCGGCCTTGACCAGGGCCACGGACAGGCCGATCGCCGCGTCCAGGGCACCGGCCAGCAGGGCGACGGCCGGACCGCTGCCCATGCGGACGCCGCCGTACCACCCCCAGCCGAAGAGGCTGGCCACGTTCACCCCGGCCGCGGCGTACAGGGCCGTCTGCAACTCCATCACGCCCAGGACGGCCGAGCCGATCAGGATCAGCGGGCCGACCGCGGACAGCAGCAGCGGGCTGCCGACCCACAGCATGCGCCGCAGCTCCGCGCCGGTGGCGAGCCGCCCGTGGACCACCCGGTGGGCCTGCTGGTCGGCGACGAGGCTCGCCAGCCACAGCCCGACGGCGGCGGTGAGCACGGTGGCCGTGGCACCGAAGGCGTCGACGTGCTCGGACGCGGCCAGGCCGATCACCACGGAGATCATCGTGATGGTCGCGTACAGCCGTTCCTTCAGCCGCGCCGCGGACGCCTCGGGCGTCGCGGTGGCCGCGGTGGCGGCGGGGCCGGGCCGGTCGGACCCGGTGCCGTGCCCGTCGTCGCCGGTGTCCTCGTGACCCATGGCGTCAGCGTAGACGTTCAGCCGTCGGACCGGCCTGCTCTCCCCGCCGTCGCGGCGACCGCCGTCAGCAGCACCAGGACGAGCGCCAGCACCCACTCCGGCCCGGGCCCGGAGTGCAGCAGGCCGCCGACGAGGGCCCCGCAGGCGAGCACCGCCACCGACAGCGCGCGCCGGGGCGCGGCCGGACGCCAGGGGTCCGCGGCCAGCCCCGTCAGCGTGCGGGTGACCACCGTCGTGGTCAGATCGGGCAGCCCGAGCCGGTGCACCACCGCGTTCTGCAGCCCCATCCCGGCCGCCAGCGGAACGAGCACCGGGTACCGGCCGAGGTCCCACCCCAGCGCCGCCAGGGCCACGGCCACGAGCGCCGCCTGCCCGGCCACCAGCGGGCCGAACAGCCGGGCCGGCCGCGCCTCGCGCCGCCACCACCCGCCCGCCCCGGCTCCGCCCAGGAACGCGGCCAGGGCCGTCGCGGACGCGGCGGCCGACAGCCCGGCCGAACCGCTCAGCGCGAAGCCGAGGAAGACCACGTTGCCGGTCATGTTGGCCACGAACACCCGGCCGAGCCCCAGGAAACTCACCGCGTCGACCAGACCGCTGGCGAAGGTCAGCACCAACAGCAGTGGCCCCAGGTGCGCGTGGGGGTGCCCCTCGGGGAAGAGCCAACCCCTCGCCCGGCGCCGCCGCGCGCTCACCCCGGGCCCCTGCGGGAGCGTCCCGCGTCGGCGTCCATGCCCACCAGTGGATCATCCGGGCGCGGCGGCCGCGACCGGCGCCCGAGCCCCCGCCGCGCCCCACCGCCCGTTCAGGGGCGAAAACGCAGCGGGTGGTCCGCGGGCACCTCCACGACGGCGATCCGTACGCCGTCCGGGTCGGCGATCCACATCTCGATCAGCCCCCACGGCTCGCGCACCGGGGGCCGCAGCACCGGCGCGCCCCGGCCGCTCAGCTCCTCGTACGCCGCCCGGACGTCCGCGACCTGCATCCACAGGCTCAGTCCGGGCGCGGGCGGTTCGTCGGCGCGGCCCGACACCTCCAGGAAGCCGCCGCCGAGGAAGTAGACCGTGCCCCGCTCGGGACCCGTGCCGAACTCGCGGTAGACGGCGAGACCGAGGGTCTCGCCGTAGAAGGTCCGCGACCGCTCGGGATCCGTGGGACGCAGCAGCACGCGGCTGCCCAGTACGTGCACCATGCTCCCGGACTCCCTTCGCCGACCCGCGCTCCCGACAGCTTGGCACGCGCCGGTCCCGGGCGGGTGCCTATGGCCCTTCGTCGTAGGTGCCCGCCTCGATTTCGAGGGCGAGTTCCTGGAGGACCTCGATCGAGGTGAGGTCCGTACGGCCGTTGTCGTGCGCGATCGCCAGGCTGGTGAACGCCAGGCTGAATCCGGAGACCATCGTGTGCAGGGCCGGTCCCAGCGCCTGGGCCACCAGGGCCGCCACCTGCTGCGGGGAGGCGTCGGCGGGGACGCTGATCGACGGCAGCATCTCGTTGAGGAGCGTCGTGGCCACGCCGGCCGTGGCCGTGGGACCGTCCCCGGCGGTGTCCTCTCCGCTTTCGACGGCCCGGCGGACGTCCTGGGCCTCGGTGAGGATGCCGATGACCCGCTTGAGTACCTCTGCGCGTTCCATCCTGCGCAGCGTAGCCCCGGGCCCGTCGAGCGGGTGTGAGGGTGCGCGGCTTCCGGGGCCACCGCACCATGACCGTGTACCCGTACCCCGCGGCGAAGGAGACGGCCATGCCCTCGGGCCCCGCGCCACACACCACGTCCTCGGCCCCCGCAGGCGCCTTCGGTTGCCGGCTGCTGCTGGTGCGGCACGCCAAGGCCGAGCCGAAGCAGGAGTCGGTCGAGGACATCGCGCGTTCCCTGAGCGAGCGCGGCAGGGCCGACGCGGCCCGGCAGGGCCGGTGGCTGGCGGAGTCCGGACCCGCGCCCGCCCTGGTCCTGTGCTCCCCGGCCCGCCGCACGCGCGAGACCTGGCAGTTGATGGCCGCCGCCCTGGCCGACCCGCCGGACGCCGTGTACGACGAGCGGCTCTACGGTGCGGAGCCGAACGTGATGGTCACCGTACTGGCGGAACGGGCGGCGGGGCTCGGGTGCGTGGCCCTGGTCGGCCACAACCCCGGTGTGCAGGAGATGGCTTCGGCCCTCTGCGGGTCCGGCAGCCCCGGACTGCTGGAGGCACTCGCGGGCGGCTTCCCGACGGCGGGGGTGGCGGTCGTGGACCTGCCGGGCGGCTGGGACGCCCTGACCCCCGGCACGGGGACCCTGACGGCCTTCCGTGCACCGCGCGGCTGATCCGCCCCCTTCCTCGTGTGTTCCGCGTACCGGCTCCCTCGGGACCCCGTCCGGGTGATGATCGTCCGAGCGCGACGGACGGGCGGGCCGGCCTCACATTCCGGGGCCGTGTCCCGTCGGAGACGGTGAGACGCTGACCGAACGAGGAAGCCGGCGAGACCATGACCACGAGATCCCCGTCCGAGCCCGGACACCAGCCCGAGCACGGGCCGCACCCCGATCCCGCCCTGGGCGCGATCATGAGCGAGCGCCGGCAGCTGATCAACCTCGCCTACCGGCTCCTCGGCTCCCTGGCCGAGGCCGAGGACGCCGTGCAGGAGACCTACACCCGCTGGTACGCCATGTCCCGCGAGCAGCGTGACGCCATCGGGTCGCCCGGAGCCTGGCTGACGAAGGTGGCCGGCCGCATCTGCCTCGACGTGCTCCGGTCGGCGCGGGCACGGCGCGAGAGCTACGTGGGCGAGTGGATACCGGAGCCGCTGCCCGACCGCGCGGAATGGGCGGCCGGGCGGCCCGGTGACGGCGGGGGACACCCCGCGGACCCGGCCGACCGGGTCACGCTCGACGAGTCGGTCGACATGGCCTTCCTGGTCGTCCTGGAATCGATGACCCCGGCCGAACGGGTCGCGTTCATCCTGCACGACGTCTTCCGCTACCCGTTCGCCGAAGTGGCCGCCATCGTCGGACGTACGCCGGCAGCCTGCCGGCAGCTGGCCGCGTCGGCCCGCCGCCGCATCGGCGCCGCACCGGCCCCCGTGGCCCGGCCGACGGCCCGGGCGGGCGTCATCAGGGACTTCAAGCAGGCGTGGGAGGCCAAGGACATCGCCGCCCTCGTCGCCCTGCTCGACCCGGCGGCCACGATGACCGCCGACGGCGGCGGCCTGGCCGGCGCGGCGCTCCGTCCGGTGGTGGGCGGCGAGCGGATCGCCCGGTACGTCGTGGAGATGGCCGGCCGGGCACCCGCACCCGGTCTGACGCTCCTGGAACGTTCGGTCAACGGCAGCCCGGGTCTGGTCGCCCAGTACGGCGGTGCCACGGTGACGGTGGCCGCGTTCGCCGTCGCGGAGGACCGGATCACGCACATCTGGGTGGTGCGCAACCCCGAGAAGCTCCGGCCGTGGAGCGTGTGACGCCGTCATCGGGCGCGGTCGACGAAGTGCACGTCGTACCGGTCCTGCTCGGGGAGCAGGTCGTCGAACGACTGGAGGCCGTGCTGGACGCGGCCGAGCGTGCGGAAGTACTCGAAGCGCTCGACCGCCGGTCCCAGCACGGCCAGCAGCTCGGCCGGTCCGTCCGCCGTGGCGCCGAAGGCGTGCGGCAGGCCCGGCGGGACCAGGACCGTGCCACCCGCGCCGACCGTCTCGACGGCGCCGTCCAGCCGGAACTCCACCGTGCCCGCGAGCACGTGGAACAGTTCCGCCGAGTGGGAATGGAAGTGCGGCCGGGCGCCGGCCGCGCCGGGCCCCAGGGCCAGCCGGTTGGCGCCGAGCGGGCCGCCGTCCGTCAGCAGCGTGAACCCGCCGCCGTGCGGCAGGGGCACGTGTTCGGCGTCCTCCGCCCGGACGACCACCGCCGCCACCGCCACCGACGTCGCCGTTCCCGTGCTCCGCTTCCCGTCCGCCGTCATGGTCATGGGTCCTCTCCTCCGTACCGGTTCGACACCTCCATTCGACCCGGGGAAGGGGCCGCGAACCAGAACCGTTCGCGCACTGCAGCGATCATCGTTCGTGACGAATGGACGCAGGAGGGGGAGCGGGATGGAACTGCGGCAACTGAGGTACTTCGTGGCGGTGGCCGAGGAGGGGGGTTTCGCCCGCGCGGCCGAACGGCTCCACATCGTCCAGTCGGCGGTCAGCCAGCAGGTGCGCCGCCTCGAACGCGAACTCGGCCTGACCCTCTTCGAGCGGACCACCCGGCGGGTGTCCCTCACGGTGGCGGGCGAGCGGCTGCTGCCGGAGGCGAGGATGGTGCTCGACGCCGCCGAGCGGACCCGGCGGGTGGCGGCGGACCTCGCCTCGGCGGGCACCGGCACCCTGCGGCTGGGCACCGTGCGCGGGCCGGGGCAGAGGGTCTACCGGCTGCTGGCCCGCCTGGCCGAACTGGCCCCGGAGGTCCGGGTGCGCGTGCGCAGCCTGACGGTCGCCGAACGGCTCGCCGCGGTCCGTACCGGAGCCCTGGACGCCGCGCTCGTACGCGCCCTGCCCGCGGCCCCCGGCCTGGAACTGCTCCCGCTCTGGGAGGACCCCTTGTACGTGGCCCTCCCCGCCGGGCATCCGGCCGCCGCCCTGGCGCGGCCCGCCCTGCGGGACCTGGCGGACTTACCGCTGCGGCTGGCGGCCCGCGAGCACAACGCGCCCTTCCACGACCTGGTGACGGCGGCGGTGCGGGCGGCCACCGGCGCCGCCCCGCCGGCCGGTCCACCGTTCACCGACCTCCAGGACACCCTGACCGCGATCGGGGCGGAAGGCGGACGGGCCCCCTCCTGGACGGTCTTCTACCGGGTCGGCGGCCTCCCCGAGGTCGCCGGTACGGCCATCCGCCCGCTGGCGTCCCCCGGGGTCACGACCTCGCTCGCCGTCCTGCCCGGCCCGCCGGGGGCCGCCCTGCGCGCGCTCCTGGCGGCAGCGGCCGACACCGGAGCCTGACCGGGGCGGGGCCGCCCGCTCAGAAGGTCCACCGCGTGTGGCTGTAGACGCCGTCGTCCCGGCCGAACCCGTACGCCGTGTCCGGGGCCACGGCGAACACCGTCACGGCGCGCTCGCGGAACGCGTCGCCGATGCCGTGGAAGGTGCCCTCGGGAGAGGTGATGTGCGGCCCGTACTTCGCCTCGTACGCGGCGATCACCTCCTCCAGCACGGCCGGATCGGAGACCGGCTCGGCCTTGCCTTCGACGACGAGGTCGAGCCCCGCGGTGAGCGAGTTCCCTCCGGTGGTCAGCGCGCAGTGCCCGTCCCGGGCGAGGTTCTTCGCCTTCTGCTCGTCCGGGCCGGTCGAGAAGTACAGCACGCCCCGGTGCCAGGCGGCGATCACGGGCGTGACGTGCAGCCGGCCGTCGGGCCGCACCGTGGACACCCAGAAGATCTCGGCGGCCTCCAGGTGGCGCCGGGCCTCGGACCATTCGGTGGGGGTGACGTCCGCGGCGCCCGGGCGGGGGTGGAGCGCGGAGCTGTAGCGGGCGTCGAGCTCGGTCGTGGGCTGCTGCGAGGGTTCTCTTGTCGACATGGCGGATCTCCTTCCTCACGCCACCAACGACCGCCCACCCGTACCGGAACCGCCGGGCGCCCCGACACCACCCTCCTGGCGCCGTCCTTCCCGCGCCGCCCTTCGGGGCGGCGCTCTCAGGAGCCGTCGATGAGCCGCTGGAGACCGGGCGCGTACAGGTCCGCGAGCCGCTCCGCGGAGGTACGGGCGCCCGCGCCGTCCGGCCGGTGCAGGCTCAGCGTGGCGCCCAGCCCCAGCAGCTGGCCGGCGATCAGCTCGGCCCGCAGCTGTGCGTCGGGGCCGGTCAGGGACGCGGCCAGCCGGTCGGTGACCTGCTCGCGGAAACGCGCCCGCAGCAGGGTGCGCTCGTCCTCGATGCCCAGGGAGAACACGACCCGCAGCAGCGGGTCGCCGCGGAGCCGGTCCCGCAGCTCGATCATGGTCAGCACCAGGTGCCGGCCGAGCGCGGCCGGCGGCGCGGCGAACAGTTCGTCGGCGGCCGTCCGGAAGTCGGCGACCGTGTTGAACAGGGCCTCCTTGCTGCCGAACCGCTTCACGATCAGCGACGGGCTCACCCCCGCCGCGGCGGCGATGCCGCGCATGGTGACCTCGGCGTACGGCCGCAGGGTGAACGCCCGGCGCGCGGCCCGCACGATGGCGTCCCGTCCGCTCTCGGCGCCCGACTCCCCGTCGGCCGCGGCCGACCGGGCCGGGGTGGATTCGTCGGTGGTGCTCATGCGCTCTCCCGGGCGGCGGTCACGGACGGTGTCACCGTGACCGTACCGCCCCGGGCGCCGCGGCCCCGCCGGGCAGCGTTTCCAGGCCGGTCCGACGGCAGGAACAGCGTGGCGACGAGGGCGGCCAGCGCCGCTCCGGCGGCGATCAGGAAGATCAGCAGGTAGGCGTGCAGGGTCGGGGCGGTCCGGCCGCCGGCCACGAAGGTCACGTGGGCCAGCACGGCGGCGACCACGGCACTGCAACAGGCCTGGCCGACCGAACGCATCAGGGTGTTCAGCCCGTTCGCGGCGGCCGTCTCGCTCACCGGTACGGCCCGCATGACGAGGGCGGGCAGCGCCGAGTAGGCGATCGCGGTCCCGGAGGCGACCACCGTGGCCCCGGCCACGATCAGCCACAGGCTGTGGCTGGTGAAGAAGCGGAGCACGTAGCCGACCGCCATGACGACGGCGGCGATCAGCAGGGCGGTACGGGGCCCGTACGCGGCGGAGATCCGTGCGGAGACGGGGGAGAGGGCGACCATGGCCAGCCCGCCGGGCAGCAGGCACAGGCCGCTGACCACGAGGGAGGCACCGAGCCCGTACCCCGTGCTGGTGGGCTCCTGAACCAGCTGGCCGGTGACGAGGGAGTTCGCGTAGAAGGCGAAGCCGATCAGCAGGGCCGCGACGTTGGTCAGCAGGACGGCGGGCCGGGAGGAGACCCGCAGGTCCACCATGGGGGAGCGGGTGCGCAGCTCGTACCGGCCCCAGAGCAGGCCCACCACCACGGACCCGCCGAGCAGGCCGAGGGTGCGCGCCGAGCTCCAGCCCCAGTCGGCGCCCTGGGTGATCGCGAGCAGCAGCCCGACGAGGGAGCCCGTCAGACCGAGGGTCCCCAGGAGGTCGAAGCGCCCGGGGGAGCGCACGGGGGACTCCGGGACGATCCGCAGCACCAGGAACAGATCGAGCAGACCGAGGGCGGCCGACGCCCAGAACATGGTGTGCCAGTCGAAGTTCTCCATGACCACCGCTGCCACCGGCAGGCCGATGGCCGCACCGATGCCGAGGGTCGAGCTCATCAGCGCGATCGAGGGCAGCACCCGCTCGGCGGGGAGCTCGTCGCGGATGATGCTGATGCCCAGCGGGATCACCGCGAGGGCCGCGCCCTGCAGGGCCCGGCCGGTGATCAGGACGCCGATGTCGGAGCTGACCGCGCACAGGACGGACCCGAGGGTGAGCACGCCCAGCGAGGCCAGCAGGACGCGCCGCTTCCCGTACATGTCGCCCACGCGGCCGAGTACGGGGGTGAAGACCGCGCCGGTGAGGAGGGTGATGGTGACCAGCCATCCCGCGGCGCCGGGACTCGCCCCCGTCAGCTCCGGGACGTGCGGCAGGAGCGGGACCACGAGGGTCTGCATGACGGCGACGACCATGCCGCAGAAGGCGAGGACGGGGACGACGAACCGGGACGGGGCGGAGGCCGGACCGGGGGCGGCTATCGCGGGGGGCATGCTGCTCCAGACGGGTTGCGAGAGCGGGAGCCGGGTGAGTGCACAACTGTTCACCCCATGGGTAAACGACTGTACACCCCGGGGTGAACGGTTGTGCACCCCATGCCTCGCCCTGCCCCTTCCCGCCCCGCCCGCCCCGCCCGCCCCTTCCCGCCTCCACCCCCGCCGCCTGCCGCGTCAGGCCGTGGTGCCGGCCGGGCCGTCCGGGCCGTCCGGGCGGCAGTAGCGGCGGACCGGCTCCGGATGCTGCGGGAAGCGCCGCAGCAGGTCGTCGACCCGGCCCAGGGTCATGTCGGCGAAGTCGAACCCGGGCGCGACGGCTTCGCTGATCAGGCCGTGGTCCCCGGCGGTGAGGTGCGAGGCCTTCCAGACGCCCCCCGGGACCGCCAGCGTGAGCACCTGCCCGCGGCCCGGATCCTGGCCGAGGACGGCGGTGCTGTGCCGGCCGTCCGGGTGCAGCAGGTGGTACGTCACCGGATCGCCGTGGTGGTGGAAGTGGAGGATGTCGGAACGGTTGAGGTGCCAGTGCCCGATCGGCGACCAGTGGGTGAGCAGGTAGTGGATGGATGTCATCGTGTAGCGGTCGCCGTCCGGCGTGCGGACCGGCGGCCGGTGGTCGGCCTGGAAGGTCCGCCTGAAGTACCCGCCCTCCACGTGCGGCTCCAGGCCGAGGGCGTCGATCCAGTCGTGTGCCGTGGGCACGGTGTCCTCCTCTGATCGGGTGTCCGGTCGGACCGGTGAACGGCCCACGGCGTGCGGCCGCCGGATTCACGGTAATGGAATCGGATCGAGGATCGACCGAGCGTTCCGCGCGCTCTTCCGGTCCAGAGGAATTCGAGAGGAGATCCAGCGATATTGCGGTGGGAATTTCCCTTCCGCTCGTATTCTCGGTTGCGTGCCCGATGCCCATCTTCCCATGCAGGGCGCTCAATACGGCACCGTCGAATTTATCTGGGAATGAGGGTCCCGCCGTATGCCGGACACCTCGTCCTCAATTCACGGCGACATCGAACGTGTGGTGCGGCGGACGGCTGCCGCCAGGTGGAACGGATGGAATTCGAATGGAACGGGAAACGAATACCCTGACCGTCAGACGGCCGGAACGCCCCGTGGCGCCCGCGGCCGACGGCCCGGTCTCCTTCGCGGCGACCACGGTCGAGGTGACCGGCGCCCCGGAGGACGGCCCCCACCTCCTGCACCGCGCGGCGCGGCGCCTGTGCGAGGCCGCGGGCCCGGGAGCGGTACCGGTCCATGCCGGCGGCGAACTCACGGCACGGCTCGCACCGGGTCTGCAGGCGTCGATGTTCGTCTCCACCGAGATGCGCGGCGACGGCGCGGGAACCTCCCTGCTGCGCCTGAACCTCCGCCTCTCGGGCCGCGGCGCGGCACCGTCGACTGCCTCGCTGGACCACTGGGCCGAGATCTGGCACCGCCAGGCCTTCTCCGCGCCCGAGGTGGAGCGGGTCGCGGGTGAGCTGCCGCTGATGAGCGCCGCCGTCGGGCGCCTGCGGCACGGGAAGCCGCTCGCGGGCTGCGCGGTACTGGTCACCGGGCACTTCCTGACCGACCTCGTCCACCTCGTCGGCTGCCTCGCCGAGCTCGGGGCCCCGCTGGACGCGATGACGGTCCTGCGCAAGGACTACGCGTACCAGTGGCGCCACCGGGTCCACGGCCACCTCGTCGACCAGGGCGTACGGGTCGTCGACGCCGCCGACCCCCGGGCCGTGGAGGAGCACGCCGAGCGCGCCCGCGGGCTCGGTCTGCGCTGCCTCGCCCTGGACGACGGCGGCTACGTCGCGCCCGCGCTGCTGGACCGCGCCCGTCAGGGGTCCCCGTGGCCCGCCGCGGCGGGGGACTGGGCGGGAGTGGTCGAACAGACCATGTCCGGGATCTACAAGCTCCGGGGCCGCGAGGCGGAGCTGCCCTTCCCGGTGTTCTCGGTCGCCCAGTCCCGGCTCAAGGGCCGCATCGAGTCGTACTGGATCGCCGAGAAGGCGGTCAGCACGGCGCTGGAGCTGCTGCCCGTCCTGAAGATGGAGGGACAGCCCGCACTGGTCATCGGCTACGGCAACGTGGGCTCCCAGATCGCCGCCCTCCTCACCCAGCGCCGCATGCGGGTGGCGGTCCACGACGCCGACATCCTCCACCTCATCGACGCCCACGAGAGCGGCTACGTCACGGACCGCGACCTGGCCGTCCTGCTGGAACGGCACGAGCCCCTGCTCGTCTTCGGGGTCACCGGCCGCACCAGCATGTCGACCCGGGAGTTCGAAGCCCTCCGGCGGCCCGCCTACCTCGCCAGCGTCAGCAGCCGCGACATCGAGTTCGACCTGCCCGCGCTCGACGCCCTGGCGGCCCGGAACCCGGCGGCCCGGTCCGTGACCGGCCCCTCGTCCCGTACGCACACGCTGCCCGGCGGCCTGGACGTCACCGTGCTGGCGGGCGGCCGGCCGGTCAACTTCCACGAGACGGACAGCATCAGCAACCTCCACTCCGACCTCGTCTACGCCGGCATGCTCACCGGGGCCTGCGCCGTCGCCACCCGGCAGGCCCCGCCCGGACTGGACCCCTCATGGGCCGATGCCGTCCTGGAGGAGTCCGGCCTCCTCCAGGACTACTACGAGCGCTACGGCCCCGCCGCCACCGCCCGCCCGGCCCCCTGGACGGCGGCCGACCGCCGCTGACCCCCGCCCGCCGGGCCGTGCCGGCGGGCCGGCGCGCGGTCCACCACGGACAGGCCCCCGCCCCGGTCCTGAGGGAGTCGTGGACGAAGTGCACCGCGTGCAGGTCCAGCAGGTCCAGCAGGTCCAGCAGGTCCACCGTGCAACCCTCGGCCGCCGGCCGCTCCCGCGCCCGCCGGGCCAGCCCGGCCGTCAGGGAGTCGGCGCGGTGGTGGGCCAGGATCACCAGGGCGTGCCGCCGGGTACCGGCGCTCCGGCCGGTCGCGGCGCTCACCGGGCCGCGATCCCGAGCCGGACCAGCATCTTGCCCGTGTTCGCCCCGCCGAGGACGCCGAGCAGGGCATCGGCCGCGTGCTCGATGCCGTCGACCACCGTCTTCTCCGTACGCAGGGTGCCGTCGGCCAGCAGACCCGCGGCCTTCGCGATCCACTCCGGGAACAGGTCGAGGTGGCTGGTGACCAGCATGCCGCGCAGCGTCGCCTCCTGGGCGGCGGCTCGGAAGAGGTTGTCGGGCCCGGGGACCGGCCCGGTGGCGTCGTAGCCGCTGATCGCACCGACCATGGCGATCCGCCCGCCCGGCCGGATCGCCGCGATCGCCGCCCGGAGGTGGTCGCCGCCGACGGCGTCGAGGTAGACGTCGATCCCGTCGGGCGCGGCCCGTTCGAGCTGGCCGGACAGGTCACCCCGGTGGCGGTCGAGGGCGGCGTCGTAACCGAAGACGTCCAGCAGCTTCTTCGTCTTGTGCGGGCCGCGCGCCGAACCGATCACCCGGGCCGCACCCAGCTGCCGGGCGACCTGCCCGGCGATGCTGCCCACCGCACCGGCCGCCGCCGAGACGAAGACGACGTCGCCCTCCCGCACCGGCGCGGTGCGGGTGAGCGCCGCGTACGCGGTCAGGCCGGTGGCGCCCAGAGCCCCTAGGTAGTCCTCGGGCGCGGCGGCCGAGACGTCCACGACGGTTGCCGCGGCCCCGTCCAGGACGGCGTACTCGCGCCAGCCGAGGAAGTGCGAGACCGTCGCGCCGACCGGCACGGACGCGGAGCGGGAGGCGACGACCTCGCCCACCGCGCTCCCCTCCAGAGCGGCGCCGAGGGCGAACGGGGCCATGTAGGAAGGGGCGTCGTCCATCCGGCCGCGCATGTAGGGGTCCACCGACATCCAGGTGTTGCGGACGAGGACCTGGCCCTCGGCGAGCGCCGGGACCGCGGCGTCGGCGAGCTCGAAGTCCTGCGGGACGGGGGTGCCGACGGGGCGGGCGGCGAGCCGCACCTCACGGGAGACCGCGGGGAGCGGGGCGGGGCCGGTACCGGTGAGGCCGGTGTGGGTCGGGGGGACGCTGCGGTCGGTGCTCATGGTGTTCCTTCCGTCCGGACCGCCGGGTCGCGGTCACGGGAACACCGTGCGCCGGGCCGCGCACGAACCGCTGACGGTCCGCGCACGGCGGGGAAACCACCGGCCTGGCGCCGCCCGTAGGATGATCATCATGCGTTTCGAGGTGCTCGGACCGGTGACCGTACGGACGGACGGGGGAAGCGTCGCCCGCGTCCCCGAGGCGAAGGTCCGCACCCTGCTGGCCGCCCTGCTGGTCCGCCGCGGACGCCCGGTGCCGGTGGACCGGCTGGTGGACGACCTGTGGGGGGACGCGCCGCCCGCCGACCCCGTCAACAGCCTCCAGACCAAGGTCTCCCAGCTGCGCCGGGCCCTGGCGGGGGCGGAGGAGGGCGGCCGCGCCCTGGTCGCCCACGGCCCGGCCGGCTACACGCTGGACGTTCCCGCCCCGGCGGTGGACGCGGGCGTCTTCGCCGAACTGGTCGCACGGGCCCGCCGGGAGGAGAGTGCCGCGCAGCGCGCGGCCCTGCTCACCCGGGCGCTCGGACTGTGGCGCGGTCCCGCCTACGCCGACCTGGCCGACACGCACTTCGTCCGCGCGGAGGCCGCCGGGCTGGAGGAGCAGCGGGTCACCGCCCACGAGGAGCTCGCGGAGGCCCGGCTGGAACTGGGCGAACACGCCGAACTCGCCGACGGGCTGGCGGAGCTGGTGGCCCGGTATCCGCTGCGCCAGCGGTTGCGTGCCGCGCAGATGCGGGCGCTCTACGCTGCCGGCCGGCAGAGCGAGGCCCTCGCGGTCCACGGGGAGGTGCGCGAGCGCTTCGCGGAGGACCTGGGGATCGACCCGGGGCCCGAACTCGCCGCACTGTACGGGGCGATCCTCCGTCAGGACCCGGCTCTGACGGCCCGGCGCCCGCCCGACGAAGGGGACGCCGGTGCGCTCCCCGCGCACGCCGCACCGGCGAAGCCGCACGCACCGCCCGCGGTACGCCCCGTCGCGGGCGCCGTGCCCACCCCCGTCGGCTCGCTGGTCGGCCGCGAGGACGCCGTCGCCCGGGTGTGCGCCGCCGTCCTGGCGGGACGTCTCGTCACGCTCACCGGACCCGGCGGGGTCGGCAAGACCCGACTGGCCCTCGCGGTGGCCGCGCGGCTGGCGGCCGGCCCGGGTCCGCACCCGGACGCGGAAGGCCCGTACCGCGACGGGATCCGCTTCGTCGAACTCGCCGGCGTACGGACCGGGGTGGCATCGGCCGTGGCCGCGGCCCTGGGCGAGCGGGAGGACGTCGCGGGAGGCGGCCCCGGCGGACGCCCGGCGGACGACCGCGAGGAAGCGGTCGGCAGGTGGCTCACGGGCCTGCTGGCCCCGCGCCGCATGCTGCTCGTCCTGGACAACTGCGAGCACGTGGTGGACGAGGTCGCGGCCCTGGTCTCCCCGCTGCTGCGGGACGCGCCCGGCGTACGGGTGCTCGCGACGGGCCAGGAGCCCCTCGCCGTCGCCGGGGAGGTACTGGAGCCGGTCGCGCCGCTGTCCGGCCCCGAGGCGGTACGGCTGTTCGCCGAACGGGCGGCGGCAGGTGCGCCCGGCTTTGCGGTGACCGGGGAGAACGAGGAGGCCGTCACCCTGATCTGCCGTCGCCTGGACGGCATCCCGCTCGCGCTGGAACTGGCCGCCACCCGGGTGAGGGCCCTGGGGGTGCACGCGCTCGCCGACCGCCTGCACGACCGGTTCCGCCTCCTCAACCAGGCGCGCAGGGACGCCCCGGCCCGCCAGCGCACCCTGCGCGCGATGATCGACTGGAGCTGGGGGCTGCTGTCCCCCGCCGAGGCGACGGTGCTGCGCCGGCTCACCGTGTTCTGCGGCGGCTTCACCCTGGAGTCCGCGGAGGCGGTGTGCGCCGGCGGCGGGACGGCCCGGGAGGACGTCCTCGACGTGGTGGCACGCCTGGTGGACTGCTCGCTCGTCACGGTGTCCCACGGCGGCGCGGGCGACCGGGCGGGCTCCGGCCCCGCGCGGTACCGGACGCTGGAGTCCGTCACCGCGTACGGCCGCGAACGGCTGGCGGAGGCCGGCGAGGACCGGACCCTCGGGCAGCGGCACGCCCGCCACTTCGCGGACCTCGCCGAGCGGGCGGCGGCCGGACTCCACGACCGGGACCAGCGCGCCTGGCTGGACCGCCTGGACCTGGCGGCGGCCCTCGACCACGCGGTGGAAGCCGGGCCGTCCGGGCTCGCGGCACGCCTCGTCGAGTCCCTGGCCTGGTACTGGTTCCTGCGCGGCCGGATCGCGGAGGCACGCGCCGCGCTGGCGGCGGCCCACGGACGCGCGGAGGCCGACGGACGCGCGGAGGCCGACGGTGCGACCGGCCGGGAGGCGTCGCTGCGGACCCTGCGGGCGGCGTTCGAGGTGTTCGCCGGCGGCGACGACCCGGGCCCGGCGGTATCCGCCGACGCCGGTCCGCGGGCCCGCTGGCTGCTGGAGTTCGCCCGGCTGTGCTTCACCGGCGCCGCCACCGCGCCGGACGACGGGGTCCTGGACACCCTGCCGGACACCTTCCGCACCCGGGGCGACCGGTGGGGCGAGGCGGCCGCGTACAGCGCCCTCGCCACCCGCGCCCTGTACCGGGGCGACCTCGGCCACCTCGACCGGCACGCCCGCGCCGCCGCGGACCTCTTCGACCGGCTCGGCGACCGGTGGGGCCAGTTGCAGAGTTCCGAGCAGCTGGGCGTGCTCGCCGAGGTCCGCGGCGACTACCCGACGGCCGCCCGGCTGTACGAGGACGGGGTGCGCACGGCCAGGGAACTGGAACTGTGGACGACGGTCTCCTTCCGCCTGGCCCGGCAGGGCCGCATCGCCCTGCTGACCGGCGACCTCGCGGGGGCGGAGCTGCTGCACGAGCGGGCCCGGCGGATCGCGGTGGAGCACTCGCACCGGCCGGCGGAGCAGTTCGCGGTGATCGGCCTGGCGCTGGGTGCCCGTCGCGGCGGTGACCCGGCCAGGGCCGAGACCCTGCTGCGGCCCTGGCTCGACTGGAACCGGAGGCTGGGCGTGGACGCCGGAGCCGCGCTGGTCCTGGCACAACTCGGCTACGCGGCCGAGCTCCGGGGCGACCCGGAGCGCGCCCGGTCCCTGCACGAGGAGGGCCTCGAAGCCGCCCGCCGCACCGGCGACCCCCGGGCCCTGGCCCTGGCCTTCGAGGGCCTCGCGGGCGCCCTGACGGCACCCGCCCCCGACGCGCCGCCCCACCCGGCCGTCCCCGCCCCGGCCCCGGGCGAGCGTCGGACCGACCTGCTGCGGGCCGGTGAACTCCTGGGCGCCGCCCACACCTTGCGGCAGTCCGTCGGCACACCGCTGCCACCCGCGGAACGCACCGACGTCGACCGGGCCACCGCCCGGCTCCGCGACGCCCTCGGCGAACCGGCGTACATCCGCGCCTTCACCTGCGGCCACGACCACCCGGAACGCCACGTCGACGGGCCCGACGCGGCCTTCCCGGGGTGAACCGGGCAGGCCGTACGGGTGACGCGACGGCAGCGTCCGCGCGCCCGCGCACCGGAGGCGACTACAACCGTCCTGTGATCCCCCTCCGTTCACACGCACACCGCGCCGGTCCCCGCGCGGCCCGGCGCCCGGTCCCGGCGGCGCTGGCAGTGGCGGTCTGCCTGTTCGCGTCGTTGGTCCCGGCCCTGGTCCAGCCGTCAGCCCGGGCCGGCGGCCCCTGCACGTCCGAGGCCGACGGAACGCAGATCCTCTCGAACGAGCAGTACGCCCTGTGCTTCGGCGAGCCGCAGGACCGTCGGCCGGAACACCGGGTCGCCCCGCCGAACGCCTGATCACGGCCCGGCTTGAGGGCTGGCCCCATCGGCGTAGCGTGAAAAGAGACGCCCGGGGCCCCGGCGGACGTCGCCGGTGTGTGCGCGGGCGCGAGGAGCGTCGGCCATGGCAAAGATTTCCGTGGACCAGCTGCGCGAACGGGTGCGCGGCGCGGTCGTGACCCCGCAGGACGCGGCCTACGACGAGGCGCGCAAGGTCTACAACGCGATGATCGACCGGAAACCGGCCGTCGTCGTGCGTTGCGCCGGCGCCGCCGACGTCATGGCGACGGTCGACTTCGCCCGGGAGAACGGGCTGGACCTCGCGGTGCGCGGCGGCAGTCACAGCGTGCCCGGCTTCGGCACCTGCGACGACGGCGTCGTGGCCGACCTGACCGGGATGCGGGGGGTCCGGGTCGACCCGGGCGACCGGACGGCGCGCGCCGAGGGCGGAGCGACCTGGGGCGACTTCAACGCGGCCACGCACGTCTTCGGCCTGGCGACGACCGGCGGGATCATATCCACCACCGGCGTCGGCGGACTCACCCTGGGCGGCGGCATCGGCTACCTCTGCCGCGGGCAGGGCCTGAGCTGCGACAACCTGGTCTCCGCGGACGTGGTGACCGCCGACGGCCGACTGGTGGTCGCCAGCGAGGACGAGAACGAGGACCTCTACTGGGCGCTGCGCGGCGGGGGAGGGAACTTCGGGGCGGTGACCTCGCTCGAATTCCGGCTGGCCCCGGTCCAGGACGTGTACGGCGGGCCCATGCTGTTCGAACTGGCCGACGCCGGTGCCGTGCTGCGCGGCTACCGCGAGCTCATCGCCGACGCACCCCGGCAGCTGGGCGGCTTCCCCGCCTTCCAGATCGCCCCGCCCCTGCCCTTCATCCCCGAGGACCGGCACGGGGAACCCTTCATCCTGATCGTGGCCTGCTGGGCCGGCCCGATCGGGGAGGGCGAGCGGGCCGTGCAGCAGTTCCGCGAGTTCGCCCCCGTGGTCGCCGAACACGTCGGGCCCATGCCCTATCCCGCGCTGAACAGTGCCTTCGACGCCCTCGTACCGCCCGGGCTCCAGCACTACTGGAAGGCCAACTTCGTCACCGAGCTCAGCGACGCCGCGATCGAGGCCCACCTGGTCCACGGTCCCCAGGTCCCGGTGGTGAACTCGACCGTCCACATCTACCCGATCAACGGCGCCTGTCACGACGTCCCGCAGGACGCCACGGCCTTCGCCTACCGGGACGCCTCGTTCGCCACGGTCATCGCCGGCATGTGGCCCGACCCGGCCGACAACGAGGCCAACACCGCCTGGGTGCGCGGCTACTACGAGGCGACCGCTCCGCACTCCGAGGAGGGCGGCTACGTGAACTTCATGGCCGGCGACGACCAGGACCGGGTCCGGGCCAACTACAAGGGGAACTACGACCGGCTGGTGGAGGTCAAGCGCGCCTACGACCCGGACAACCTGTTCCACCTGAACCAGAACATCAAGCCGTAGCAAGCCCCGCCGCACACGGCGAAGTGCGGACCGTCGGTCCGACCGACGGTCCGCACTTCGCCGTGTGCGGCCTGGTTTTCGTCAGCAGTCGCCGTCGTCGTAGCCTCCGCCCCAGTCGTCGTCGTTGTCGTACCAGCCGTTGCCGTGGTCGTCGTCCCAACCGCCGCCGCCGTGGACGTAGGTGACGGACGTGACGGGGTGGGTGGGCATGGCCGCCGAGGCCGTACCCGCGGCGCCGAGCGCCGCGCCGCCGGCCATCAGAACACCGATGGCGGACACGGCGAAGAGCCGCTTCACTCTGAGTGCTTGCATGGTTCAGAACCCTTCTCGCAGATGTGCCGCTCGTAACGGCACGAGATTCGTCCTGCCTCCTCTCGTGGAACGTGCACGGAGTTTTCCTGTGGTCTGATGAAGATGAGGTATGCGCATCCGCCGTCAACGTGGCTTCGTAGGCCACGGACCCCCTGCCGGCACGCGATTCTCAAGCCTCGCGCATCGCTGCGGGCAGAGAGCGGATCCCGCGGTTGCGGCCGTCTTCTCTCCATGCTAATCACCTCCGCGCTACTCGTCATCTCGGGCCGCGGACCGAGATGACGGCGGAGCCCGGCGCCGCCGGTACCGGAACCGGCCTTCCCCGTGGGGTATACGTCTCCTGGGGTTCGCCCGATCCCCGCGATGGAGGTGGCGGTGTGGAGCGTACGACGTGCTGCGTCGTGGGGGGCGGGCCGGCCGGGATGGTGCTGGCGCTGCTGCTGGCGAGGGCCGGGGTGGAGGTGACGGTGCTGGAGAAACACGGCGACTTCCTGCGGGACTTCCGCGGCGACACGGTGCACCCCTCCACCCTGTCGCTCCTCGACGACATCGGCCTCGCCGAACGGTTCGCCCGGCTGCCCCAGCGCCGGGTGACCTCGGTGCAGCTCCCCATCGGGCCGGACCGGTCCCTCGTCACGGTCGGGAACATCGGGGCGCTCCACGGAAAGTACAACTACATCGCGATGGTGCCCCAGTGGGACCTGCTCGACCTGCTCGCCGACGAAGCGGGCCGGGAGCCCTCCTTCCGGCTGCGCATGTCCACGGAGGCGACCTCCTACCTCATGGAGCGCGGGCGGGTCACCGGCGTGCGGTACCGCACCGCGGACGGCGGCACCGGCGAGCTCAGGGCCACCCTCACCGTGGCCTGCGACGGCCGGGGCTCCCTGGCCAGAAGCCTGCCCGAACTCGGCCTGGAGGGCTTTGCGTGCCCCATGGACGCCTGGTGGTTCCGTCTGCCGCGCGGTGAGGACGACCCCAGCGGGCTCCTGGGCGGGCTGGGCGACCGCTTCTTCACGGCGCTGATCGACCGCGGCGACTACTGGCAGTGCGCGGCCCTCATCCCCAAGGGCACCGACGCGGAGCGGCGCGCGGAGGGCCTGGAGCGGTTCATGACCCGCTTCACGGACGCCGTCCCGTGGCTGGCCGGCCGGAGCGGCGCCGTCACCTCCTGGGACGAAGTGAAACTCCTGGACGTACGGCTCGACCGCCTGCGCCGCTGGCACCGGCCGGGGCTGCTGTGCATCGGCGATGCCGCCCACGCGATGTCACCCGTCTTCGGCATCGGCATCAACCTCGCCGTCCAGGACGCGGTGGCCGCGGCCCGCCACCTCGTGCGTCCGCTGCGCGAGGGCACCGTAGGACTCCACGACGTGCGCCGGGTCCAGTTCCGCCGCTGGCCGACCACCGTGGCGACCCAGGGCCTCCAGCGCGTGGCCCACACCCAGGTCATCGAACCGCTGCTGGCCGGCCGCACCGCCTTCGGCGATCCCCGCCGGGCCAAACGGCTGACGGAGCTCGTCACCGACTCGCGGTGGCTGAACCGGATCCCCGCCTACTTCATCGGATACGGGGCCCTGCGCGAGCGCCCCCCGCGGGAATCCCTGCGCGCGACCGGGGCGCCGAGAGAGTAATGAGGCTGTGACCTGGGGGGATTCAGTTCACGAGGGCTGATCGCAGGCCGCGGTCCTCGACACGCGTCCGATGGCGCCGCTCGACGAGCTGTTCCCCGCCGAGGTGAAGGGCGCCTCCGGTGCGGCCTTCACCCGGCTGGGCTCGAAAGCGCTGGAATCCTGCACGGAGCCGGACAGCGTCGGACCCCGGCTGGCCGCCCTGATCGAGGACGGCGCGGGGTGCGTCGGCGAGCAGATCGCCTTCTACAAGGACGACCGGAACAACCAGTTCAACATGGCCGTCTTCACGATGAGGGACCAGCGGGACTCGCTGCGGGTGGCGACCGAGCTGGCGATGGCCTTCGACGACTACCAGGTGGCCGTCCAGGCCCCGCCCGCCGGTTCCGGCCTGCCGGCCCTGCCCGCGGACAGCGGACTCGTACAGGCCTTCACCGGGCACGGCCGGGTCATGGTGGTCGCCTTGGGCCAGTGGTCCGACGGCCGCACCGCCGACTTCCAGCGGCTCACCGACGGCATGGCGCCGCTCCGCGACGAGGTGTCCCGGAGGGTGGCCGCCCACGAGGGCACGGGCTGAGTCCCGTCCGTCCCGCCGGGCCGAACAGTGGGAGGCTGTCCGTGCCGCTCGGTCGAGCGCAAGGCGGCGCACGGCCCCCCGGTTCCGTGTGCCGCCCCTGTCGCCACGCAGGACAGAGGGAGTTCGCCGTATGCAGATCCGGTGCACGCAGCCCCGCTGGGCCGAGTATCCGCGCGAACGGGTGGCATGGGCGGCGGCCCTCGCCCTGATCGTGGTGACCGCACTCCTCGGCAGCCCGCCCGCGCGCGCCACGGAGGTCACGGCCGCCGTGGCGCCCGTACCCGTCCTGTCCTGGGGCCCCTGCGGGGCCGCGGCCGGGGACGACCCGGACGACGGCTTCCGGTGCGCGACCGCCCGGGTGCCGCTGGACCACCGCCGGCCCACCGGGCCCACGATCCCGCTCGCCGTCACCCGGCGGCTCGCACCCGACCGGACCCACCGCACGGGCGTCCTCGTGCTGCACCCCGGCGGGCCCGGAAACTCCGGGGTGGACTTCGCCCGTGACAGCTACGACGCGCTCCCCGCCGCCCTGCGCGACGCCTTCGACGTCGTCGGGTACGACATGCGCGGGGTGGCGCGCAGCCGCCAGGTGGAGTGCTGGAACGACGCGGAGTACGCGGCCGCCGTCGACGCGGCACGCGGCGCACCCGGCCCCGGGGCCCTGCGGGGCGCCGTCCGCCAGGGCCTGGACTTCGCGACCGCCTGCCGCCAACGGTCCGGTGACCTCGTACCGTTCGTCGGCACCGGCTCGAACGCCGGGGACCTCGACCTCCTGCGCCAGGCCCTCGGCGAGGAGGAGCTGACCTTCTACGGCCGCTCCTTCGGCAGCTACGTCGGCACGGTGTACGCGGCCCGGTTCCCCGGCCGCGTGCGCGCCATGGTCCTGGACGGGGCCTACGATCCGCGGCGCTACGCCGACGCGCCGTACACCTACGACGCCGTGCAGTTCGAGGCCCTCGACGCGGCCGTCGGCCGGTTCCTGGACTGGTGCGCACAGAACGCCACCACCTGCGGATTCGGCGAAGGGCAACCCCGCCGGGCCTTCGAGGCGCTCAAAGGGGACCTGGACGCCCACCCCGTCATCACCCCGAACGGACGCCGGGCGACCGGCTACACCCTCGCCTACCGGCTGATGTTCAACATCAACTCCGGCAAGGAGGTCTGGCCCCACCTGGGTCAGGCCCTGCAGGCGGCGCGGTCGCGCCGGCCCTCGTTCCTGCTGAACCCACCCTCACCCGCGTCCTTCGCCTTCCTCAACGCCAATCTGGCCGTCGAATGCGCCGACCGGGTCTACCCGGCAGGCCGCCCGCTCCTGGGCGCCCTGATCGGCGCCCGGGCCGCCACCGCCCCCCTGCTGGGACCCCCCATCGGCCTCGGACCGCCCACCTACGACCACAACCACGCGCCCGCCTGCGCCCAGTGGCAGGCGGAGCGCCCGAGCCGTTACGAGGGCTCCTACCGGGCCGCCGGCTCCGCCCCGATCCTCGTCCTCGGCACGACCGGCGACCCGGACACCCCGTACCGGGACGCCGTGGCCCTCGCGGGGACCCTCGACAACGGACGCCTGCTGACCTTCGCCGCCGAAGGACACACCGCCTACAACCGGAGCGAGTGCGTCAGCACCCTGGCCACGGCCTACCTGGCCACCCTGGCCCTGCCCGCGCCGGGCACCGTCTGCGCGGACGAGACGCCCCCGGAACCGCTCGGCCGCAGCACCGCGGCCATCGCGGTCGACGAGACGCGTGACGTGATCCCCACCCCCCGGTACATGGCTGGGCGGGTCGCCGACGGGCTGCGATGATGCCTCTGTTCGCCAGACGGCCCTGCCGGCCCACGCCCATCACCACGTGGGGAGCGCGACGGGGGTCCGGACACTGGTGACGATCCGCCGCTACCGCGCCCCCACCACCCGCTGCGTGCCGACCCTGGGGCGTTCGAGCACACCCTGGTGGGCCTGCCGGCCGTCCGTGGCGCATGGCTGGGCGAGATCCTCGGCGACCTGGCCGGCCACATGAGGGCCCGTCTCTTCTGGTCGTGCCGAGGGCGTTTCGGGTCGATTCCCCGCCCTCTTCAACGTATAGCGCACCCGGGGGCTTGCGGCAAGACCCCGATCGTCCCGGAGAATCGGCGGCCGAAAGCCAATGACCTGCGGAAACGGGAGTCGCGAAATGCGTGTGTTGTTGACGACGTGGGGATCACGCGGGGACGTCGAACCGCTGGCGGGACTGGCGGTGGAACTGCGGGCGCGCGGTGCGCAGGTGCGGGTGTGCGCGCCGCCCGACGAGGAGTTCGCGGCGCTGCTGGCGCGCGTCGGGGTGCCGCTGGTGCCGCTCGGCCCGACGGTGCGCTCGGTGGTCGCCGGTACGGAGCCGCCGACGGCGAAGGACGCGTTCCGGCTCGCCCCCGAGCTGGTCGCCGCCCGGTTCGACATCCTCACCGCGGCGGCCGAGGGGTGTGACGCGCTGCTGGCGACCGGTCTGATGCCCGCCGGCGCGCGGGACGTGGCCGAGAAGCTGGGCATCCGTTACGTGTACGCCTGCTTCCACGTCTTCGGGATCCCGTCGCGGCACTTCCCGCCCGGGTCCCGGCCGGGCCGGGAGTCCCCGCGGGACGAGACCGACAACCGGGTGCTGTGGGAGCAGGACGCCCAGCGGGTGAACGCGCTGTACGGCGAGGCGGTGGCCCGCCACCGGGCGTCGATCGGTCTGCCACCGGTGGACAACGTCCGCGACCACGTGTTCACCGACCGGCCGTGGCTGGCGGCGGACGCGACCCTGTGCCCGTCGCAGGGCATGACGGACCTCGACGTCGTGCAGACCGGGGCGTGGATCCTGCCCGACGACCGCCCGCTCCCGGAAGGGCTGGAGGCGTTCCTGGACGCCGGCGAACCACCCGTGTACGTGGGCTTCGGCAGCATGGCCGCGCACGCCCCGAAGGACATCGCCCGAGTGGCCACCGAAGCGGTCCGCGCGCACGGCCGCCGCGTACTGCTCGCCCGCGGCTGGGCCGGACTCGCCCCGGTCGACGACGCCGGCGACTGCTTCGTCGTCGGCGAGGTCAACCAGCAGGCCCTGTTCCCCCGGGTGGCGGCCGTCGTGCACCACGGGGGCGCGGGCACCACGACGGCGGCGGCGCGGGCCGGCGCGCCCCAGGTGGTGGTCCCCCGTATCGCGGACCAGCCGTACTGGGCCGGACGCGTGGCCGAGCTGGGCATCGGCTCGGCTCACCACGACCCGACGCCGACCCGCGACTCGCTGTACGCCGCGCTGACCACGGCCCTGACCCCGGGGACCCGTGCACGGGCGCGGGCCCTGGCCGCCACCCTGCCCGCCGACGGGGCGGCCAGGGCCGCGGAGTTGCTGCTCGACGCGGCCGGCGGGGAGGGCGCGCCCGCTTCCGGATGACCCTCCCGCGCGATGAACCGGGGATGACTCCCCGCTTCGTGGTACTGTTCCCCCCATGAAGCGGGGAGTGCTCCCCGTTTGTCGACAGGGAGGAACCGCCATGCCCGCCCCGACGCTTGAGGAACTCGCCCCCGCCGGAGTCGACGTCATCGCCGACCCCTACCCGGTCTACGCCGCGCTGCGCGAGAAGGGCCACGTCCACCGCGTCCACGTGCCCGGGACCGGTGACGTGTGGCTCGTCCTCGGACGCGACGAGGTGCGGGCCGCGCTGACGGACCCCCGCCTGCGCAACGACATACGGCACTCCGCCTCATGGGAGAGCGACGGCGGGAACGCCATCGGCCTGAACATGCTGCAGACCGACGCCCCCCGGCACACCCGCCTGCGCTCCCTGGTCGCACGCGAGTTCACCGCGGGCCGGATCGACGCGCTGCGGCCGCGCGTGCGGCGGATCGCCGACGGGCTCCTCGACGCCTTCCCGCCGGCCGGGACCGCCGATCTGGTCGCCGGATACGCCCTCCCGCTGCCGCTCACCGTCATCTGCGAGCTGCTCGGGGTACCCTCCGGCGACCAGCGCCACTTCCACGCCTGGTCCACCGAGCTCGTGGCGCCGTCCTCGCCCGCCGCGGCCGCCGCCGCCGGCGGGGAGATGGCCGCCTACTTCGCCTCGCTGATCGCCGCCAAGGCGGATGCGCCCGGGGCGGACCTGATGAGCGCCCTGGTCCGCGCCTCCGCCGAGGAGGACGGGCTCTCGCCCGAGGAACTGCTCGGCATGGCCTTCCTCCTGCTCGTCGCCGGACACGAGACCACGGTCAACCTGATCTCGGGCGCCGTCCTCAACCTGCTCCGCCACCCGGACCAGCTCGCCGCGCTGCGCGCCGACGCGAGCCTGCTCGACGGCGCCGTCGAGGAAGCGCTCCGCTACGACGGGCCCGTCGCGGCGGCGGCCTTCCGGCACGCCGCCGAACCGCTGGAGATCGACGGGGTCCGCATCCCCGCGGGCGACAGCCTCATGCTCTCCCTGGCCTCGGCCTCCCGCGACCCCCGGTACCACCCGGATCCCGACCGCTTCGACATCCGCCGCCCGGCCGGCGGGCACCTCGCGTTCGGCCACGGCATCCACCACTGCCTGGGCGCCCCGCTCGCCCGCGTCGAAGGCCGGATCGCCCTGGAGACACTGCTGCGCAGGATGCCGGACCTCGTCCTGGCCTGTGACCCGGACCATCCGGAGCGCCGGTCCGGTGCCATGCTCCGGGGCGTCGCGGCCCTGCCCGTACGGTGGTCGCGGCGGCTCGATGGGTGACGCTCCGCCCGGTGGGGCTAGCATCCGTACCGGACGGCGATCCCCGGTACGTGCGTACGCGCCACCGGCGACACAAGGAGTGGACATGACACCGGGCACCCAACGGCCCGCGCCGGTACGGCGCGACGCACGGCGCAACCGCGAGCTGCTCCTGGCCGCCGCGCGCAAGGCCTTCGCCGCCGAGGGCCTGGAGATTCCCCTCGACGAGATCGCCCGCCGGGCCGGCGTCGGGAACGCCACCCTGTACCGGAACTTCCCCACCCGTGCCGCCCTCATCGACGCGGTGTTCCAGGACGCGCTGCTGGACACCATCGCGGCCGGGGACGAAGCGCGCCGCGCGGCGGACCCGTGGGCCGGGCTGGCCGGCTACCTGGAGGCGGTCTTCACCGTACTGGCCACCGACCGCGGGGCGAACGACCTGATGACCACCGCCATCGAGGGCGTGACCTCGCTCGATTCCGTCCACGCCCACAACCACGAAACCATCACCCTGCTGGTGGACGGCGCCCAACGGGCCGGTGCCATGCGCCCCGACGTCACCGTCGAGGACGTGCTCCTGGGCCTGGCCACGCTCGGACGCTCCGTTCCTTCCCTCGCCGCCGCGGGGCCCCCGCACGCCTGGCGCCGGCAACTGGCGCTGTTCCTCGACGGCCTGCGGGCCGGGAAGCGCCCCACGACCGAGCTGCCCGCCCCGGGCATGACCGCCGGGGACCTGGCGGCCGTCCTCCTCGACCTCGGCCCGCACCGCCAGACCTGAGGGCGGGGACCCGGGAGGGGAGAAACGAGACGCCGGGGTGCCCTGGGGCACCCCGGCGTGACGTCGAGGGCGAGGAAAGCGGACGGGCTAATTTCGGGTAAGAAGGAGAAGGAAGCCCGTCCATGGCCTCGCCGAACCGAACGCTACCACTCAGCCCGGGATCAGAGCACGCAGGTTTTCCGGCGTGACGACCAGCGAATCCGGGTGCAGCCCGTCCGGACGTTCCAGCCCGATGTACGTGACCGGGCCGTCCGGAACCGTCGTGCCGTCCCACACCGTGACGGCCCCGGCGCCCCCGGCCATCAGCCCGGTGAGGTAGCGCACCGTGAGGGGCTCACGCTCGACGAGGGCGCGCACCAGCACCGCGACCGACACCCGGTTCCCCTCGACCCGGTTGGCGTTCGGGTTGCCCCGCAGGTACAGGTGGAGCCACTTGGCGCGCCAGCGGCCGTCGCTCCCGCGCACGAACGCCAACGGCAGCGCGACCCTGCCGGGGCCGCGCAGCTCCGACTTCATCCGTACGGTGCGCGCCTCGAAGGGGCGGCCCTCCTGCTCGGCGTCGCGCAGCATGAAGCCGAAGAGCGACTCCTCGGCCTCCTCGAAACCCTCTCCCGAGTAGATGTTGACCTGCGGGACGATGAACGTGCCGCGCACGGCGTCCAATCGCAGGTTGATGAACTCCGAGGCACCGTCCGGCGCGTTCGTGATGTCGCCCGAGTGCTCCCCGCCGACATCGGTGAGCGCGGTGAACGACAGCCAGGACAGGGTCTCGTACGAGGCGTCCAGCATCAGCGCCGACAGGTCGTAGTCGGTGCTGCGGCTCGTCTGCTTCCAGTGGACGAAGAAGCGCAGCAGTTCTCCGTCGACCGGTGAGAGGGAGCCGCGCGGCAGCACCCCGAGACCGGCGGCCGTCGCCCTGCCGCTGAGCGGGAGCGCGACGTCGAGGACGTCCGGGTCGATCAGCAGGTGCCCGGCCTCCGGGAGGCGGCGCCGCGTCTCGGCGTCCAGCACGCCGATCAGCCGCTCGCGCTCGCGCGACGGCACGGGCGCGCGGTCGTCGGTAGTGACCCAGGCCCGGCCCTGGCGATTGACGAAGACACGGCGGCCGCGGGCTTCTTCCGCACGGTTGTGGAGGTGCTCGCGCACCGCCAGCAGGACCCGCCCCGCCACCCGCGGAACGCTCTGTTCGACGGCGGCCACGACCGCGTCGCGCTCGTCCTGGACGCGGCACGCGCGCAGCAGCCGGTCCAGGGACCGCAGCAGCCGGCCGGGAGCGGCCGTCAGCAGCCGCGCCGCCCCCGTGACGTCGTCCACGGCGAGCAGCGCCTCGACCCGGCTGTCGAACGACCGGGCCTCCTCCTCGCCCCGCGCGACGGCGAACACCCGGGCGGCGTGCGGCCAGCGCGGGTACTCGTGCGGGTGGAGGCGCTCGCCGAGGCGCTTGAACGCCTCACGGTGGGCGGTGACGTCGGCGAGCTTGGCCGGAGCCGCCGCCACCACCGCGTCCAGGGAAGCGAGCAGGGCGCGGCGGACGGGCCTGGACAGGGACCGCAGCCGGGTGGGCTCCACCAGCGTCACGTCGCCGTCCGACAGCGCGCAGGCCAGCCGGAGCACATCCGTGACGGTGTTCACGAGGAGCTCGGCACCGGCGCCGAGGCGGGCCAGGTTGACGACGGCGCGGTTCTCCCGGACCGGGATCGCCTCGGGCTGGAGCCCGTCGACGCAGTGCCCGGCGAGCGCGGAGAGGTCACGCAGGCCCTCCTCGCCCAGCGGGGTGGTGCTGCCCGCCAGGGCCAGGTACAGGGCGGTGACCTCCTCGTCCGGGGTGCCGCCCGGGTGCAGGACCGTGACGCGGTCACCCGCGGCGGCGATCAGCTCCTCGTGCGCGGCGAGCATCTCGGCATGGGTGTGCCGGTAGTTGCCGTACGAAGGGAGGGTCAGCAGGTCGACCACACCGGTGCGGAGCTGGGCGACGGTGCCGTCGCGCGAGGCCTCGTCGGCGAGCGCCTCGGCGACGCACCGCTCCCAGAAGTCGGCCGTGTCCGGCACGTTGGCCGGGAAGTCCACGAAGTAGACGTTGTGCCGTACGTGGTCGCCCACCATCTCGCGGACGGTGTCCAGCGTGCGCGCGGCGGTGTCGAGGACCGTTTCTGCGGACAGCCCCGCCAGGCGCTCCAGCAGGGCGGCCGACAGCTTGAAGCCCACGGACATCAGCGCGGCGTCGAACTGCCGCGCCGCCGCGCCGCCCCGGCCGAGTGGGCCGTGGGG
Source organism: Streptomyces lavendulae subsp. lavendulae (assembly GCF_002803845.1). GTDB lineage: Bacteria > Actinomycetota > Actinomycetes > Streptomycetales > Streptomycetaceae > Streptomyces > Streptomyces lavendulae. The sequence goes on from NZ_CP024985.1 coordinate 7,990,146, forward strand.
CAGGGGTATGCGGTGGGTGTGCCGGACGACCAGGCGTTCGAAGGGGTGGATCATCCGGGCATGATCCCAGAACCGCGCGGGGGACACATACACGTTTTCGAACGCGCCGGTGCATTGGAGTGGCCCGCGGCGCGGCCGGTGGCGTGGCTTCCGCCCGGCCCGTGGCGGCTGCCTAGGGTCGTCCCGACCAGGCCGTCCGGGACGCGGTCGGCCCTTTCGCACCATTCGGAACAGGTGGGTGAATCGTGGCACGCCTCACGGCCGAGTCGCAGTCGCACGTACCCGAACCCCAGGCGGGCGCGGTCCGCAGCCGCGGGCGGCTGACGCGGCGTCTGGCCGCCTTCGCCGGAGTGCTGCTCCTGTGCGCACTGCCCGCGCGAGCGGCCGGAGCCGACCAGCCGCACGACGTAGGCCCGCACACCGGCCCGCCGTTGTACGTGTCCGACTACGGCAACAACCGCGTGGTCACGCTGCCCGTCGACGCAGGCGCCCAGACGACCCTCCCTCTGGACGGCCTGGTACGCCCGACAGGACTGGCCTGGGACCGTGCGGGCCGCCTCTACGTCTCCGACACCGGGAACAACCGCGTGGTGCGGTCGGCCCCGGACGGCAGCGGGCAGTCCACCGTGCCCACCGAGGGCCTCTCGCGCCCCCTGGGCCTGGCCGTCGACGCCGCCGGGGACCTCTACATCGCCGACAGCTTCAACGACCGCGTCGTGAAGGTGCCGGCCGACGGCGGCGGCCAGACCACCGTTCCCACCACCGGGCTGCTGCACCCCTGGGGGCTGGCCCTGGAACCCGACGGGGACCTGTACGTCTCCGACTTCGTCAACGACCGCGTGGTGAAGGTGCCCGCCGACGGGAGCGGCCAGTCCACCGTCCCCACCTCCGGCCTCTCGCAGCCCACCGGCCTGGCCCTGAACACCGCCGGAGACCTCTACGTCTCCGACAGCGGCAACAACCGCGTGGTGCGGATCGCGGCGGGAACCGGCGAGCAGACCACGGTGCCCACCACCGGCCTGAGCAGCCCGCTCGGCCTCGCCCTCGACCAGCACGGCGCCCTCTACGTCGCCGACGCCTTCAACAACCGGGTCGTACGCGTCCGTCTCACCGACGGCGCACAGAGCACCGTGGACTCCACGGACCTGAACACCCCGACGGGCCTCGCGTTCCCTCCGCGTTCCGCCCGCCCGAAGCGCTAGAACCCTCCACCCGCGGCGGCCGTACCCGCCCCGGGTCCCCGATCCCTCGGAAGGCACCGCCCTCCGCCACCACCCCGACGACCTGATGTCATAGCCTCCACACTGACCGACCGGGGAGCACGGCCGGGTTGTCGGGCGTTGGAGCGTGGGAGGCGCGGTCTCTTCGGACACACCGCGCCACCCGAGGGAAGAGGAGGATCCGATGAGCACGGCCGACGAGGGACGGCAGTGGCCGGACGAGGCCAGTGTCGACAACGCGCGGACGACGCTGCTGCAGCTCCTCGCGCGGGCAGGGGTCCCCTCCGACGACGCGCGGGAACTGATCGGCCTGGTGGAAGCGGGCGCCCTGGCCCTCGCCTACGAGGAACTGAGCGGCAGCGACCGCGGCGTGCCGGGGGACAAGGGCGAGGAGTACGGCACGGGCTGGCTCGACGGCGCCGCGGACACGCTGGAGGAGCTCGGCGCCGTCGCCGAACGGACCCTCCTGCGGGTCGTGGGCCCGGAGGGGCCGCAGGGCCCGGCGGGGGAGCGCCCGCGGGCCGGACGCATGGAGGTGGAACGGGCGCGGGTCGCGCTCACGCCCCTGTACCTGTCGTTCACGGCGGTCTCGGAACTGGACCCGGAGGTGACCGAGGAGGTGCTCGCCGCCGTCCTCGCCACGATGACGGTCCGCCAGCGGGCCGGGTACGCCGGCCGGCTCACGCGGTTCGCCGCGGCCCACCGGTCGCGGCTGGAGCGGATGTTCGCGGCGTTCGGACCGGACAGCGCCATCACGGTGCACGGCCGCTACTCGCTCCTCCACTCCGCCACGAGCCTCGCGGTGCTGGAGCGTCTCGCCACCGTGCCCGGGGAACTGCGTGAGGAGTGGGACGCGGCGGAGCTGCCGCCCGCGTGGCTCGACGGGCTGACCACCGCCTGGGACGCCCCTGCATGACCGCGGGCCGGCCGTCGCTCCGGGCCCGGACGCGCACCGGGCCGGCCGGAGGGACGGGGCCGACCGGATTCGAACCGGCGTCCTCGCGGTTTTGGAGACCGCGCGCGTCGACCTCTGCGCTACGGCCCCGTCCGCCCGGCATCGTAGGCCACCGAGCGGCCCGCAGGCCTCCGCGTCACCTGCCGTAGAGGAAGAAGCGGGCGGGGACGAAGACCTCGTGCCCGGTCGGGAAGCGGACCCGCACCCCGGCCTGCGTCCAGGTGGTGGATTCGATGCCGTCCTTCCCCAGCGCGGTGTCGATGTCCACCCAGTGCCCGTAGGTCTGGACGTTCTCCCTGCCGATCACCATCTTGTACGAGTGCCGCCCGGACGGGGTGTGGGAGTGCACGAGCGCGAGCGAGTGCGGGACCCGGTCGGCGTAGACCACCCCCGAGGGAGCGTCGCTGCGGTACGTCACCTCGGTCCGCGGCCACCACAGGACCGTCATGACCACGGAAGTCAGCACGACTCCCGCCACGCCGCCCAGCAGTGCCGGGCGGATTCCGGCCCTGCGGCGGCGCCCTGCGGTCGGATCGGGTCGGTCTGCGGTGAGCGCGTCGATGATGCCCCTCCAGGATCGGCCCCGCCCCGGACCGGCTGACCGGAGGCGGCTCTACGGGTAGGACGCGCAACCGGGGGCGATCGGTTGTGGACGGCTTCTTTCCCGCTCACGGCCGGTCACGTTCGGTGAGATCCGGGGGGTCCGGCGGTGAGCCGTCCCATAGGACCCAGGTCACATACGAACCGGCGTCGTAGGCCCCGGAGGCCCCGTGGGCACCCGCTCGGAGGGGGGCCGGCGGGCCGCCGCTGCGAGGGTGGCTAGTAGGCGGGGTCTTTGCCAGGCGGTCGGGGCGTCGGTAGAACTGGATGAGTCGCCGGGCGGCACGGGTGCTTCACCCGCCGCCCTGGATCCCCTCTCCTTTGCGTGAGTGGTTCACGCACGTCTTCGGCGTGCCCGCGACGGTCCTTGTCCCCTTCGGAAGGTTCCCTCCGTGTCCAACGCCGTCATCCGCCGCATCGCCGCTTCGAAGAAGACCCTCGCGGGTACCGTCCTCGCCCTGGGTGTCGCCGGCTCGATGCTGGCCACCGTTCCCGCGCAGGCCGCCCCGATGAACGCCAAGGCGATCGCCCAGCAGATGATCAAGGACCCGGCGCAGTTCGCGGCCTTCGACAAGATCGTCTCCCACGAGAGCGGCTGGGACTTCACCGCCACCAACGCCTCCTCGGGCGCCTACGGCCTGGTCCAGGCCCTGCCGGCCTCGAAGATGGCCTCGGCCGGCTCCGACTGGAAGTCCAACCCGGCCACCCAGATCAAGTGGGGCCTGGACTACATGAACTCCCGCTACGGCAGCCCCGTCGGCGCCTGGAACTTCTGGCAGAACAACCACTGGTACTAAACCACCCGTGGACCGCGCACAGCGCACCGAAGACACACGCACACACAAACGCATACGCAGACGAAAACGCCCGGCCGGGACCAACCCGCCGGGCGTTTTCGCATGCCCGGGCGCTTCGGCCCCGGGCCGCTCCCTCCCCCGGGCGGGGGAGTGGGGATCAGCCCGGGAAGGGATGTGGGGGTCGGCCCGCCGCGGCGAGGCTCGTGTCATGACTTCGAAGATCCTGACGTCGAACGTTGCGACGGTCTGTGGCTGGTGGGCGGGTGTCGCGGGTGCCCTCGCGGTCGGGGCCGGGCTGCTGGAATCCCGGCCGCCGCTCGCCGTGTGGGCCCTCGCGGGAGCGGCGGCAGCGGCGGGCGCGGGGCTCGCCGCACGGGCGCGCGTACCGCTCTGGGCGGCGTGCGGGCTGTCCGTCACGGCCGGCTGCACCCTGCTGATGGACGTGATCGCGCTGCTGTTCGGGCAGCGCGTGGACAGCGTGACGGGGGCGGTGGCCCACGCGCTGGGCCTGGTGGGAGCGCTGCTCACGGGCGCCGTCGCCATGGCAGTCACCGGGAGGCGGGACGTGGCCGCGGGAGCCCCGACAGGTCCTCCGGGACGGTGGATCCCGTACCTCGGGGTGCTGACCTTCCTGCCGTACGTGGCGATGAAGCTCCACTGGGCCCTGGGCGGCACCTTCGCGGGGGTGAGCGGGGCCGAGGTGCTGGCGGAGTCCGAGCGGAACGGGGCCTCGGGGCTGTGGCTGACCCTGGAACGGTGGGGGCTGGACGCCACCGTACTGATGGCCCTCGTGGGGATCCTGCTGCTGTTCTGCCTGATCCGGCCGTGGGGCCTGCGCCTGCCGCGGTGGCTGCCGCTGACCCCGGCACTGATCGGGACGGCCACGCTCGTGCCGTACGGGCTGCTGGGGCTGGGATACCTGGTGCTGGCGCAGACGGGAGCGGTCGGTATCTCTTCCGGGGCCTTCCACTCGGAGGACGACACGCTCCTGGTGGCGTGGATCGGGTACACGGCCTTCTCCGGCTACGGGGTGGCCCTGCTGGCGGCGACCCGCTGGTACTGGCGTCGCACCCGTGAGCACGGAGGGCCTACGCCTCTCCGGCGGCCCTGATCCGGTCGAGAACCACCGTATAGAGGGGGCGCCGGTCCGGCCGGGCGTTGCCGGCGGCGTGCCGGAGGGCGGGGACCGCCGCCGTACCCATGCCCACGAGCCCCTCGGCCGCGGCCTTGCGGACGGCGGGATGGGGGTGCCCCAGCAGACCGGTCACGGCGGGGGCCGCGGGTGCCCAGTTCGCGTGGCAGAGCGTCCGGACCGCTGTGCGCACCAGGTCCGGCTGGGGGTCGTCCAGCAGGACCGACGTGTGGTGCAGGTAGGTGGGGCGGTCCAGCACGGCCCGCGAGGTCCGGTGGGCGTGCAGGCGAACCCCGGGCTCGGGATGGTGGAGCAGCCCGTCGATCAGCTCCCGCAGCGCCGGGTCCCGGTCCGCGTCCGGACCGCGGTGTCCCGCCACCAGCCGCGTGAGCGCCCGGCGCACCTCCACCGGATCGCCGCCGCGGGCCAGCTCCAGCAGCTCCTGCCGCGACGGAGGCACCGACGCCTGCGCCGGCGCGGCCGGGGCACGGCGGCGGAGCGCCGCCAGCGCGGCGGCGTCCTGCCGCGCCGCGTCCGGGCGGCGCAGCGGACCCTCGACGAGGAGCAGCCGGCCGGCGAGGTCCTCGCGGCCTTCGGTCCGCAGCCGGCGGCGTACCCGGCTCAGCGCGGGGGTGCGCAGCAGGGGGCGTCCGAGGAGCAGGTCGAGGAACCCCCACGCGCCGGCGTCGAGGCGCTCGCCGAGCCGCTCCGCCAGTACGTCGGCGGGGACCGCGCGCAGCGCCCGCCCGGCCGCGGAACTGCCGGACGGCGGGTCGTTCTCCCACCATTCGAGCAGCAGCGGGACCAGCGGTTCCAGCTCCTCTGCTTCCAGCCGGGCGGCCACGAGCGCCACCCGGTCGTGCAGGATTCCGTCCGCGCGCAGTTCCGCCTCGTCGACGGCGGGCAGCGCGCGGGCGGGGACGGCACCGAGGGGGAGGTCGACGCGGCCCCGCAGGTACGCGCGGAGCACGGCCAGCCGGGCCTCGGGCTCCGGCCACCGCGCGAGCGCCACGGCGGCGGCCCGCCGGCGGTCCGGAGCGGGGGCCCCGAGCATGTCCAGCAGGCGCTCCCGCAGTGCGGCGGAACGGGGCTGGTCGAGGTCGTCGACGCGTACGGTCCGCGGCGGCGGCACCGTGGCGCGGGCGGTCTCGGCGATGGTCCAGGGGGGCGCGTCGAGGGGTTGGACGTCCGTCATCCAGTCGACGAGCGCGGCGCGCACCTCGGGGACGGCAGCGGGGTGGACGCCGATCAGGGCGTCCAGGGTCTCCCGGGACCCGGGGGCGCCGTCCCGCCGTTCGCGGAGTCCGCGCAGTTCCTCCAGCGCCTTCGGCGAGCGCACCGCGGCGTCGAGCGCGGCGCGCCAGGGTCCCGCCCCTGCGGCGGCACGGACCCCGGCTGCGGGGGAGTGCGGGACGGCGAAGGCCTCGCGCAGTACGGCGGCCTCCGCCTCCCGGGGGTCGGCCCCCAGTCGGGCCGCGGCGAGCGCCTCATCCAGGTCGGACCGGACCGGTACGGCGCCCAGGGCGCGCAGCAGCGTCAGGGTGGACCGGCTCCCGGCGGGTGCGGGGGGCAGCGCGCGCACCGTGTGGGCGACGGCAGCCTTCCCGGCCGCCGCGAGGGTCGGCGCGACCGCTTCGAGCACCGCGAGGAGGGCGTCCCGGTCCGCGGCCGAGGCCGCGTCCGGCCCGGAGAGCCGGGCGAGTGCGGCGAGCCCGTCGAGGAGGACGTCCGCGGACCGGCCGAAGGCCGTCAGTTCCCCGGCCGTCCACGGCGCGGGGCAGAGCCGCAGGGTGAGCCGCAGTACGGGACGTGCCCGGACGGCGGGTTCGCGGCCGGCCAGGCGGAGCCAGTCCGCCAGCATCGGCCGCAGCGTCCGCAGCCGGTCGGGGCGGGGCGGTTCGGGCCGCGCGGCGAGACGGAGCGCGGCCGAGGAGTCCCACCCCTGCTCCGTCAGCCTCCTGACGTCGTGTTCCGCCCCGGTGTCGGCCATCGGCGGCGGTGGCGCCGCCGCGGTGATCCCGTGGCGGGCCATGGCCGTCGACAGGTCCCCGGCCGACCCGGAGGCGAGGGAGATCCGGCCGCTCGCCAGCAGGGCGAGGAGGGTCGGCGCGACCCGTGACGACTGGCCGTCCAGCGCGAGGACCGAGCGCGCCGACAGCGTGCGGTCGAGGGCCTCCAGCAGCAGTTCGCGGGTGCGGGCGTCCTCGCCGTGTTCGGCGGCGGCGAGGACGGTCGCCGGGTAGGCGTCGCCGAGGATGCCGCGCAGGGCCTCGACGAGCGTGCCGCGCAGGCCCGGATTGTCGTGGCGCCCGAGCCAGTGGAGCAGCGCCGGTACGGCCAGGGGCGTGCCCGCGGCGACCAGGACCTGGGCGGCGGTCTTCTTGACGTTCATGTTCGGATGGCCGAGGCAGCGGGCGATCGCGGTCGCGGCCCAGCGGGCCCGCGCGTGACCGAGCGCCAGCAGCGCCTGCCGTACCGTCTGGACGTCCTGGGCCGCCGTCAGTGCTATCAGGGTCGCCGACAGCGCCTGCGCGTCGTCCCCCGTGGCGTCGCGGGCGAGCAACGCGATCACGTGCTTGCGTACGTGCCGGTCGCGGTGGCGCAGCAGGCGGTGCACCCGCGCACGGGTGCCCGCGTAGGGGGCACGGAGCAGGAGTTCGAGCAGGATCGCCTGCTCGCCGGCCGCCAGTCCGGGCCGGTCCAGCAGGTCCAGTGTCATGGTCGCGGCGAGCGCGTTCCCGGCTTCCGCCGCGGTGGTCGCGTCGAGCAGGCAGGAGGGGCGGATCCGTCCCCGCTGGTGGAGGCGACGGCCCAGGCCGTACACGGCCTCCAGGACCTCCTGGGGCACCACGGGCTCCCCGGCCGGACGGCCGCCGTCCGAACGCGGGGTGCCCGCGCCCGGATCGGGGGACGCCGCCAGCTCGGCCACGACGCGCAGGAGCAGGTCGGCCATGACCGGCAGCGTGCCCGCGCCGCCGTGGGCGGCCAGCCTGCACAGCGCGGCCACCGGCTGGTTCCGGTCCAGGTGGGAGCTGAGGAGGGCCAGTTCCCGTTCGTCCGGGCCGCCCAGGTCCACGGCGATACGAGGAGGCAGGCCGGCGGGATCGAGACGGACGAGGAGGGCGCGCCGCTGTGCCGGATCCTCGGTCAGGTGCCACAGCACTTCGAGGGCGCGGTCGCGCACGGCGCGCAGATGCGGTGCGATCACGCCCGCGCCCGCGCTTCGTTCGCGGTCCGATGCCGGGGCGGCCGGGGCGGCCGGGTCGGATGCCGGGGCCGGGGCCGGGGCTTCGGCGAGACCGAGTCCCCGCCTCAGTACGGCCGTCGTCCGGGGCCCGCCGACGGCCTCCAGGGCGGCCAAGGCCGCCGCGGGCACCGACGGCAGGAGGGCGATCACGGCTTCTTCGGCCTCCGCGTGCCGCAACGCCCGGATCGCGTCGAGGAAGGGACCGGGGTCGGGAGCCGAGGGAAGCAGGCGCGCGATCGCGTCCCCGATCGGAAGTTCCTCCGCCCCCTGGCCGGCCAGGGCGACCAGCAGCGCGATCCGCCGCGGCCAGCCCGGATCGTCGGCGGGTGCGTCCACCAGGACGCGGAACACCTCCAGCCGGCAGGTGAACAGGACCGTCGCCACCTCGTGGGGCGCGATCGTGTGATCGGCCATGGCCAGACCGAGGACGGACGGCACGTGGACGGTGTCGGCGAAGTGCCCGCGCCGGTGGAGCCCGCGCAGGCACGCCATCGCGGGCCCGCCGAACAGCAACGGGTCCCGGGCGGCGACGGCGGTCAACGCGCCGATGTCACCGCGGTCCGCCAGGTCACCGAGCAGTTCCATCCCGCGCCTGCGGAGCCCCGGCGGCAGATCCGGGTCCTCGACGACCCGCCACAGCAGACCGGCGTGCCGGTGACGGGCCGCGGCCGTGAGCGCGGCGTCGGCCGCCGCGGGCCGTGCGGCCACCGAAGCGGCCGCGAGGAAGGGAGACAGGAGCCCGGCGGGCAAGGGGGCCAACGCGGCCCACGGCTCGCCGAGTTCCTCCAGTGAGGCGGCGGCGACGTCCGCGCCGACGGAGCCGAGGAGGCCGGTCAGATGGCCGCGCACCAGTACGGGGGCCAGCAGACCGGCGTGCAGCCCCTGCCGGGCCAGTCGCAGCGCGGCGGCCTGCAGCACCGGGTCGCCGCTGTCCGCCAGCTCGTCCACGAGCTGCTCGGGGCGGTGCGCGTCGGTGAGGGTCGTCTCCCGCACGGCCTGGTACAGCAGTTCGCCCGCAGGCTCCTTCCGGACCACCGTCGGCTCGGTCAGCAGCTCGGCGCGCAGCCACGCGATCCGCACCCGCGCCGGCAGCCCGGCCCCACGCCACGCGGGCACGAGGGGCTCCCGGAGATACGGCCCCAGTCGCGCGTGGAGCCCCGCCAGCACGAGCGCCGCCTCCGGCGGGCCCTCCACGGACGCCGGCAGCAGCTCCGCGAGCTCGGCCATGGCAGCCCCGTCGCCCGCCCGGACCGACGCGACGCGCTCGGCCAGCAGGATCAGCCCCAGATGCCGCACGCGGGGATCCCCGTGCCGGACCAGGGGCCCGAAGAGGGACGGCGGGCAGAGCCGCGCGTCGACGTGGCCGGACAACCAGCGGACGTCGGCCCGGCGCACCGCGTCACGGAAGGATTCGTCTGCGGGCGTGATCACCGTCGGATGCTAGCCGGGACGCTCCCGGCACCACCAACGGGATTGCGCCGGGACCGCCGTGCACTGCTCCACCGCCCGCTTCCGCAGCACGGCCACGTCCCCCGCGTCCGGATCGCCCATCAGCACGAACAGCTCCGGCCGTTCGCGCGTCCCCGCCACCTGCCACACCGACTCGGCGTCCTCGCATCCGGGAACGCTCACGGCCACGCCCGTCCGGTCGCCCGGAGCCGCCTCCACGGGTTTCCACGTCCCGCGCCCCGAACAGCGGCGCACGACGTCGAAGCCGTCGTGGACCGGCAGCTCCCGCGCCGTCACCTCGCCCCGCGCGCCGAGTTCCAGACGGACGCCGTCCCCCGTCCACGTACCGACGTACGAGGCCTCCACAAGGACCGGCGGCCGGTACGCGGGCGCCGTGGCGCCGGAGAGGAAAGCGGCGATCAGCGCGACCCCGATCGGCCCCAGCGCCCACAGCCGCACCCTGGCCCTCGGCACCCGCCGCATCCGCGCGAGGACCGCCACCGCGACGGGCAGTACCCCGGCGGCCGCGATCCAGCCGAGCGCGGCGGCGTACGGAGTCCCGGCGAGCAGGCGCACGGGCAGGGCGTACCCGCCCGCGAGCAGACCCACCACCGGAAGCGCCCACCAGGGCGTAAGGGTCCTCCCCGCCCCGGCCGACCCCGCCCGCGGCGAGCTTCCCCGCCCGGCGCGGGCGGGGTCGGCCGGGGTGGGGGCCGACGTGCGGTCTCGCCGGAGGGGAGGTGCGATGGAAGCGGGCGGCGAATCCGGGGCCGCCCGGTGGACGACCGGAGCGCGGTGGTGATCCTCGTGGGTGCGCTGGGCGGAGCCGTGAGCAGACGCAGCCGCCCGGGGTCGGGGAGGCGGACGGGCAGGGCCCGCGCGCCGGTCGGCGCCGCGTGCCTCGTCCTCGTCCTTGCCCTCGGGGCCCGCGCCGCGACCGACGGCTCCGAAGCCCCCGGTGCGCACTGTTCGCCGGGCTGGGTGTGCGGATGGACCGGTCCCGGGTACACGGGCGTGGTCAGCCTGGTGGCCACGGACATGCCGCGCTATCCCGAGACGACCGCCTACGTGGGGTTCAACGACGGGGCGTCGGTGTGGAACGGTGCCGGCACCCGCAAGGCCGACGGCGCGCTGCGGGGCCGGTGCGTCACCGTCTACGACAAGCCCGGCTACACGGGCAAGAGCCTGACCGTCCTCTCCGGACGCGGTATCGCGCAACTTCCGGCGGCCTTCGGACACATCCACTCCGGCCGGTTCCACGACTGCCGGGTGTCCTGAGCCCCGCCCCGCGGGCGACCGCGTCGGCCGGGTGCCCGGAACTCAGGGCAGGCCGCGCCACCGCCGCGACCGGGAGATGAGCAGCACGGGCAGTCCCACGATCCACACCAGCCCGCCGATGAGGATCACGCCGCTCCAGAAGGCCGATCCCCGGCCGGCTCCCGGGGCCACCCGGGCCATGAGGAAGAACGGGCCGAGGGTCAGGGCGGGACCGGCCACCCACCAGATCAGGTAGGTGGCCAGGACGTCCCGTACGCGTACCGTCGACCGCCCCAGGACGCGATAGGCGGTCGTCGACGTACTGCCTCCCACGGCGCCCGGCGCGTACTCCGTCGGCCCCACCACCAGCCGGTACCGCCGGAGCGGTACGACCGGCATGTAGCTGATCACGAACCACTCGGTGGCGTGATGGCTGCCGTCGGGCCGGCGGTGGCTGAACCCCAGGTACTTCGTTCCGATGCCGTTCCACGTGGACACGCCGCATCCCCCTCGCCAGGACCGTGCCACGCGTTCCCGGGCGGGCCCGCGGCCGACACGTCCCCACGGTAGGGGCGCGGCCGCGGCGTGGCAGGAATTCGGCCGACCCGGCCGAGGAACGGAGCGGGTTTGACCGACAGGCGTTCGGCCTTGGTCGTGGTGTTCGGGTCGCCGCGGTAAAGAACCGGCGGCCGCCGCGCCCGGCTCAGGACGCCGACGGGCCGTCGAGGGGGATGTCCAGCAGGTCGGCCACGGAGGTGAGGGCGGCGCCCAACGGGAGGGCGACCCGGGTGAGGGCGTGCCGGTCTCCCCGCGTCGGGTCCCGGTTGACGATCAGCACCGGCTTCCCGGCTTCGGCGGCCTGGCGGACGAACCGGAGACCCGACATCACCGTCAGTGAGGAACCCAGGACCAGGATCGAGGTCGCCTCACGCACGAGGGCACGGCAGTGCTCGACCCGCGACGGCGGCACGGACTCGCCGAAGAACACGACGTCGGGCTTGAGGACGCCGCCGCACGCCGCGCAGGGCACCACCCGGAAGTCCCCCACCTGTTCGTCGGTGAGGTCGGCGTCACCGTCCGGGTTCATCGCGGCGGCCACGGGCTCGAAGCCGGCATTGGCCTCCTCCAGCCGTCCGGCGAGTTCCCGGCGCGAGCCGGAGGAGCCACAGGACAGGCAGACGACCCGGCCCAGGCTCCCGTGGAGTTCCACCACACCCTCGCTGCCGGCCGCCTGGTGCAGACCGTCGACGTTCTGGGTGATCACCCCCGAGAGCAGGCCCTGCCGTCCGAACGCCGCCACGGCCCGGTGCCCGGAGTTCGGCCGGGCGCGGCCGAACGTCCGCCAGCCGAGGTGACTGCGCGCCCAGTACCGCCGCCGGGCCTGGTCCGAGCCGGTGAACGCCTGGTACGTCATCGGGGTGTGCCGACGCAGGCTCCCGTCCTCGCTCCGGTAGTCGGGGATGCCCGACTCCGTGGACAGGCCCGCCCCGCTGAGCACCAGCACACCGGCCGCCCGCAGGGCGGCGGCGACCGGCGTCGGATCCTCGGTGCCGGGCGGCGCGTCCTCGGCGGGTGTCCAGCTCAGCGTGGGGCGCATGCGCATGCCGCCCAGGGTACGGAAGGGGCACCGCCCCGGCACAGGCCGGCGCCGAACCGCCCCGCGGTGCCCCGGAGGGCAACCGACACGGGTACGGGCGGTCACGTCGGGTGAGGTCCGGGGGTCCGTGTGGTGACTCGGCCCATAGGGCCCACGTCACACACGATCCGGGGTAGTAGAGGTCCACGGGGTCGGTGTCGCCGCCCCAGACCGGCTCCGGCCTGCACGGATCCTCCCCGCCGCGCCCGGACCCCCGGGTGTCCCGCTGCGAGGGTGGCTAGTAGGCGGGGTCTTTGCCAGGCGGTCGGGGCGTCGGTAGAACTGGATGAGTCGCCGGGCGGCACGGGTGCTTCACCCGCCGCCCTGGATCCCCTCCTTTGCGTGAGTGGTTCACGCACGTCTTCGGCGTGCCCGCGACGGTCCTTGTCCCCTTCGGAAGGTTCCCTCCGTGTCCAACGCCGTCATCCGCCGCATCGCCGCTTCGAAGAAGACCCTCGCGGGTACCGTCCTCGCCCTGGGTGTCGCCGGCTCGATGCTGGCCACGGTTCCCGCGCAGGCCGCCCCGATGAACGCCAAGGCGATCGCCCAGCAGATGATCAAGGACCCGGCGCAGTTCGCGGCCTTCGACAAGATCGTCTCCCACGAGAGCGGCTGGGACTTCACCGCCACCAACGCCTCCTCGGGCGCCTACGGCCTGGTCCAGGCCCTGCCGGCCTCGAAGATGGCCTCGGCCGGCTCCGACTGGAAGTCCAACCCGGCCACCCAGATCAAGTGGGGCCTGGACTACATGAACTCCCGCTACGGCAGCCCCGTCGGCGCCTGGAACTTCTGGCAGAACAACCACTGGTACTAAACCACCCGTGGACCGCGCACAGCGCACCGAAGACACACGCACACACAAACGCATACGCAGACGAAAACGCCCGGCCGGGACCAACCCGCCGGGCGTTTTCGCATGCCCGGAGCCCGTTCCGCCAGGCTCGCCGGGGCGGGCGGCCGAAGGCTCGCGCCGGGATAATGGGAGCTTGTGGCCCTCACGTTCTTCGACGCGGGACGGCTGGCGCGTGATCTGTACGCCGCCGCGCGCCACGACGCGGGCACCGGCGGGCGGGGGGCCGGGATATCCCGGGTACTCGCCCCCCTGCTGCCCCACGACGGGCTCAGCCTGGTGGCCACCGATCCGGCGACGGGGCTCGGCCTCGGGAGCTTCAGCTTCTGGCACGAGTACGCCCCCTCACTCGTCACCGACCTCGTGATGCACCGCTACCGGGGCGGCGACCCCTGCCGCCCCGCCGCGCTCGCCGGGCTGGCCACCCCGGCCACCGTCGTGGGCCCGCCCGGCGAGGGCCCCGCGGACCCGCGGGTGCGCGAGATCCTCACCGCGAACGGGGCGGGCTCCGAGTTGCGGCTCCTCCTGCGGGACCGGCACGGGGTATGGGGCTCGCTCGGGCTGCTGCGCTGCGCCGGTGCCTGCCCGTTCGACCGGGACGACCTCCAGCGGGCGGCCCGCATCGGCCCGGCACTCGTCACCGCCCTGCGCCGTTACGTGACCGAGGGCCCCCTCTTCCCCGTGGCCCCCGCGCTTCCCGCCGGGGTGGTGACGGTGGGCCCCGACCACACGATCAGCGCCGTCAGCCCACAGGCGCGGGAGTGGCTGGACCGCCTGTCCTCACCGAGCGGGCACGCCTTCCCGGAGTGGATCCCCGACGCGTTCCTCGTCGCGCTCTCCCTCGCCGCACGCTCCCGCGCGCATGACGCCGACGCCTGGGTTCCGGTGGTGTGTGTGCCTCCCGTCGTCTGCGGACGGTGGATGACCTTCCAGGGCCAGCCGCTCGACGCGGACGCCGACGGCGATGTCGCCCTGGTCCTCCAGGGGGCGGCCGGCGACCTCGTGATGCCGTCCTTCTGCGCCTGGTACGGGATCACCCCGCGCGAGCGCGCCACCCTCCGCGAACTGCGCACGGGCGCAGCCGTCAAACAGATCGCCCGGCGCCTCGACCTGTCTCCGTACACGGTCAACGACCACCTCAAGGCCCTGTTCCGCAAGACGGGCGCCGACGGACGCGACGAACTCATCGCCGCGCTGACCCGCTGAACCCTCCACCGCAAGCCTGTCCATCCCCCACTTCAGGGGGTCGCGGCGGCGCCGGTCCGGCCCACGATGAGAAGGGAAACCCCCCACCTCATCGAAGGGAAACGGACATGACGCACACCAATCTCCGTGAGCCCGCGACCGGCAACGCGGCCGCCGGCGGCAACGGCAAGGCCGCGTCCGACAAGGCGATCGCGCCCAGCGGGGGCGGCAGTCGGGGCGAGGCCCGGGCGGACTGGCAGCCGATCGGCTACTACTACAACCTTCGCGGCCACGGTGTCTTCGAACAGCTCCTGCAAGCGCCCGGCGTAACGGCGTACACCGGTGTGTTCGCCACCGTCGCGGAGGTGTACCCGCCCAGCGACAAGCCGTTCATGGGAGGCGCGGTCATGACCGTGCACAACGTGGTGCCGCTCGACGGGGAACGCGTGGAGATCCGCGTGGACACCGGCTGGCCGGACGACCTTCCCGTCAGGGTCCAACTCCTGTACTGGGCCTGACCCCGGCAGGACCGCCCCGCGGAACCGATCACGATGCCGTCACGGCTCGGACGGGCACGACCTGCCCGTCCGAGCCGTGACGGCCGCAGGGCGCCGCCGGGCATCAGCCCATGAGCAGGAGCCGGGTCTGCGGTACGAGCTTCCGGTTCACGCTGGTGCTCTGTACGAAAATCGTGAACTCGTCGTTGTGGTCCGGCTTGACGCGGACCTCCGTGCCGGGCAGGCCCAGCAGGGCGCGGGCCTCGGGTCCGGTGTAGACCCGGTCGGTCTTCTTCTCCAGCACCGCGATCTGCTTGCGCGCCTGGATCTTCTCCGACTTGCTGAGCTGGTAGAAGGCCCCACCGGTGCGGTACGTGTGTCCGCACTCGACGACCCACTCCCGGATCGCCGCGTCACGGTCCACCGGGAGCAGCCGGTACTGACCCGGGTCCACCGGGGTGAGGCCGGCCGCCTTGATGGTGTCCTTGTTGACGGCCTCCGCGCCCACCGAGAACACGGCCCGCGATCCCCGGATGCCCTTGGTGCGGCCGACCATGAACTTCTCGGTGGCGTCCCGGATGACCTGCCCGGCCTCCTCCAGGCCCTGCGTGCTGGTGGCGTCCCAGATGGCGATGTTCTCCTTCGGGAAGCCGTACTGCATGGCCTCCCGCTTACCCATCTGGTCGGGCACGAGGACGGCCAGGGTCCAGTTGTCCTCCTGCTGCGCGATCATCTCGGCCACGGCCCCCACCAGCGCGCGCGGATCGCTGCCGGGCGCGTCCGGGCAGCGGTGGCTGGCGTTCTCCTGACCGTCGGTCAGCACGAACGTCAGGAAGCTGTGGTCGCCGTACAGCTGGGCCGTCTGGGCCAGTTCGCGCTGCGACTTCAGGGCGGCCGCCAGCAGGGCCGTCATTCCCCCCACCCGGTACAGCTGCTTCAGGGACGGCATCCGCAGCACGTCCTTGTCGTAGATGACGCACTGCACGGTGTCGGCGAACACGTACACCGTGACGCGGGTTTCCTGGTCCAGCTCCTGCGACCGGCGGGCCAGGTAGGCGATCTGCTGGTCGGCCACCTCGATGACCTTGCCGCGCATGTGTGACATGGACGAGCTGGCGTCCAGCACGAGGGCGACGTGATTGATGTAGTTCTGGTTTCCGGACATGTCCGCTCCCCCTGGTCGCGTTTCGATGTCCTCACCTTCGCACCCGCCACTGACAATCGACCGTGGCTCCCGGATCGCGCCGGACGCCCCTCGGTGCTACCGCGGGGGCCAGGGGACGTCGGTCTCTACCGGCCGGTCGTAGGCGACGCCGTCGAGGCCCCAGCCGTACAACTCCCGTACCTGCGCCATGAACCAGTCGGCCCCGGGCCGGGATTCCGCGAGGCCCCGTTCGGGGTCGGCCCAGAGCGCGCGGACGCGCTCCTGCACCCGCTCGTCGAGTTCCCAGCCGTCGAGGCGGATCCGGCCCTGCCCGTCGAGGACGAGCGGGGCGTCGCCTTCGAGCTGGTCCCACAGATCGGCGGCCTGCTCCGCGGTGGTGCGGAACCCGTCCTCGCCGAGGACGGTGCGCAGGAAGGCGGTGTACAGGGCGATGGAGGGGATGGCACTGGAGGCCTGGGTGACCGCGGCGCCGGCCACGACGGTGAAGGCGCGGCCGTCCTTCTCCTTCAGAAGGGGGGAGGCGTTCAGGTCGCGGGCGGTCCGCTCCAGATGCTCCTTGGCCGCGCCGATGGTGCCCTGCCGGTACACGGGCGCGGTGACCTCGGAACCGACGTAGGTCAGGGCGGCGGTGGTGAACTTCTCGGCGAGCAGGCCCCGGTCGGCCAGCGCGTCGACCCACAGGTTCCAGTCGTCGCCGCCCATCACGGCCTCGGTCGCGCGGGTCTCCTCGTCGGTGGCGGGTTCGATCCGGGCCCGTGCGACCCGTGGTTCCGGGCCGGAGAAGTCCAGCGCGGGTGCCTCGTACGCGCCGCCGAGCGGCTTGATCACGGAGTGGTGGACGGTGCCGGTCGCCGGGTCGGTGCGCCGCGGGGCCGCGAGGCTGTAGACGAGGTGGTCGACCGGCCCGTAGTGCTCCGCCAGAAGGTCGCAGATCCGGTTCTTGGCCTCGGTGGAGAAGGCGTCGGCGTTCACGAACCGGATGTCGTGCCCGCCGTCGGCGGCGAGTTCGGCGGCGGCCGCGGTGCGGTACCAGCCGGCGGTCGCGGTGCGGCGCCCGTTGTCGGGCGTCTCGAAGGCGACGCCGATGCCGCGGATGCCGTGCCGGCGCAGTCCCGTGAGGAGGGTGGCGAGTCCGTAGCCGGCGGAGTGCCCGAGGATGAGCGCGACCGGGCGGCGGCCGGCGGCGCGCGCCGGGATGGCGTCCCAGGTGCGGCGCACGCTCCGCGCGGCGCCCTCCGGGTGGGAATTGACGAGCAGGAGTCCGCGCTGCTTGGGCTCGATCTGGCGAAGGCTCACGAAGGATCCGTTTCGTCCGGGGCGGGGGACGAGGAGCCTGCGCGGGTCCGCGACCGTGCGCGGGCGGGCGCTCCCCTCGTCCGGGATGAGGACGGGCGGCCGTGCCGCGGGGCCGGTCACCGGCCGGGCCGTCGGACCGGGGTCCTGCTCCGGCCGCCCGTCGTCGACGAGCGTATCCACCGTCCGGACGGGTGTTCATGACAGAGCGTCACACGGAAATGCCGCCGCTCCTTGTCGTGTCCGGCATTGACATCGCGACCTTGATCATCGGCTGCCGAGGTCGGCCAGGACCTCGCGGGCGGCTCTGGCCCCGGAGGCCAGCGCGCCCTGGAGGGAACCGGTGGCCCGGTGGTCGCCGCAGACGTACCGGCCGGGGCCGAAGCGGGTCGTCCTGGTCAGGAGCAGTGGCGGGGGCATGGCGGGCAGCGCGTCCCGGACGGTGCAGCGGTGCACCGACTCCCAGGCATCGGTGTCGGTGTCGTACGCCTCCGCGAGCGCGGCCCGGACCGCCGCCTCCTCCGCGGCGCCGGGAGCGCCGAGGACGGAAGTGGAGATCAGGGCCCGGCCGTCGGCCGCGTAGCCGGAGTGGACCTCGCTGAGCACACAGGTGTTGAGGAACCGGCGCCGGGTGTCGACCAGCAGGGTCGGCTCGGGCAGGGGCGAGCGGGCGGCGGCGTGGTAGAGGGTGGTGACGGTGCGTCCGGCGGGGACGGTGAGTCCGGGCAGCAGCCCGGCCGCCGCCGACTGGCCGGTGGCGACGACGACCGCGTCGGCCCGGCGTCGCGTGCCGTCGGCCAGGACCACACCGTCCTCGGCGAGGCGGGCGACCGCGGTCCCACGGCTCAGCACACCGTCGGGGAGGCCCTCGGCGAGCTGGGCGGGCACCGCGCCGATCCCGTCGGCCGGCAGGCACAGGGTGCCCCGGAGCATGCTGCGCCACACGAAGTGGAGGAACCGGGAGGAGGTCTCCAGCTCGTCCTCCAGGAACACGCCGGACAGGAAGGGCCGGAAGAAGGACTCGACGAGATCGGCGGAGAATCCCGCGTCGGCCAGTGCGGTCAGGGTGGTCCGCTCGGGGCGCGCCCGCAGCCGGCGGGGAGGGAGGAGGGCGTCCCGTGCCGTCAGGACCCCGAGCGCGGCCAGGTCGCGGGCCGAGGCCAGCCGGCCCGGAAGCAGGTCGCGGCTCTCGCCGGGGCGCCGGGTGGGATCGGTGAACCGGCGCAGGCGCCCGCCGCCGGTGTGCACGAGCACGCCCGGGGTGAAGGGACGCAGGCGCAGCGGCCTGAGCGCGATGCGGCGTTTGACCTGCGGATAGGACGTGTTGAACACCTGGAATCCGCGGTCGAGGACGAAGCCGGAGACCCGGTCGGTGCGCATGCGCCCACCGACCGTTTCGGCCGCCTCCACCAGGCTGACGCCGACGCCCGAGGCGAGCAGGTCGGCGGTGCAGGCGAGTCCCGCAGCGCCCGCACCGACCACGACCACGTGCTTGCCGCGGCCCTGTCCGTCTCGCCCCATGTGCGATCACCCTCTCCTCGGCCTCCCGGTCCCCCTCGTGGGGGAGACGCTACGTCCCGTTCTCACCGGGGGCCGGTTCGCCACGGCGGGGCCCGTCACCGCCCTCACCCCTCTCCCCCCGCTTCGCCCGCGGCCGGGCCCCTGGATGCACCGGCCGGCCGCGGGCCGGTGGTGCCGGGACGAGGTAGAGGTGGTCGCGGTAGCACCAGGCCCAGTTCTCCCCGCTCCTGTACGACTCGGCGATCGGGTGGGACGAGGACTGCGCGTGCGCGTGGGCGTGGCGGCCGGGGGAACTGTCGCAGCAGCCCACCTCTCCGCAGGTCAGGCAGCGCAGCAGCCGGTGCCAGGTCGTTCCGAGCGCCAGACAGGCGGCGCAGCCCCGCTCCGCTCCGCGGTCGGTGGGCAGGAGGTCCTGGTCGAGGTGGGCGCAGGTGGTGCCGTCGGGCCGCCCGCCGTCGGGGGCGGTGGTCCAGCGGGGGGCCTGCCCGTGGGCAGCGGTCATGGTGTTCCTCCTCCGGGGTGCTGCCGGGTGGCGGTCGGGCGTCCGGGCCACCAGAAGCGGTTGCCGGTCAGCAGGACGAGTGCGGGTACCAGGACGGTACGGACGAGGAGGGTGTCGAGCAGCACCCCGATGCCGACGATGACGCCGATCTGGGTCAGGGTGATCAGCGGGAGGACCCCGAGGACCGCGAAGACGGAGGCCAGCAGGACGCCGGCGCTGGTGATCACACCGCCGGTGACGGTCAGGGCGCGCAGGACCGCAGTGCGGGTGGGGTGCCCGGAGAGGGTCTCCTCGCGGGCGCGGGCGATGAGGAAGATGTTGTAGTCGACGCCGAGGGCGACGAGGAACAGGAAGGACAGCAACGGGACGGTGCTGTCCAGCGCGGGGAAGCCGTAGACCGTGCCGAAGACGATCCGGCCCGCTCCCAGCGCGGCGAAGTAGGACCCGATGACGGTGGCCACCAGGAGGACGGGGGCCACCAGGGAGCGCAGCAGTGCGGCGAGGACGAGGAAGACGATGGCCAGGACGAGCGGGACGACCAGGCGCGTGTCGTGCGCGGTGGCCCGTTCCACGTCGTAGTTCCCGGCGGTGGTGCCGCCCACGAGCGCATCGGCCCCCGGAATTCCGGCGAGACGCGTGCGCAGCGCGCGGATGGTGTCGTCGGAGGACGGGGTGCCGGGTGCGGCGGCCGGCACCGCTTCGGCGCGGGCGTACCGGTCGGTGCGCTCCGTGGCGGTGACGTCCGCGATGCCGGGGGTGCGCCGCGCCGCCTCCAGGACCTCGTCGGCGGCGGCGGGGGAGGAGATCAGGGTGAGCGGCTCGCCCGCCCCGGCGGGCCGGACGGTGGCGAGCGTGCGCTGGCCGAGGACGGCCTCGGGGGTCTTGCGGAAGGAGTCCGCCTGGGCCAGGCCGGTGTGCAGGCCGAGGCCGCCGGAAGCGAGGGCCACGAGGGCCGCAGTCCCGGCCAGCGCGACGAGTGCGGGACGCCGGGAGACGGCGGTGCCGATGCGCGACCAGATGCCGCCGCGGTCGACGGCCCGGGGCTCGCCCCGCCGGGGTACCAGCGGCCAGAACAGCCGGCGTCCCGGCAGGACCAGCGCCGCGGGCAGCACCAGGAGGGCGAAGGCCATCGCGACGAGGATGCCGACGGCGCCGGCGAAACCCAGTCCTCGGTTGCCGCCGAGCTCGGCGGCCAGCAGGGTCAGCAGGCTCAGGACGACGGTGGTGCCGCTGGCGAGGACGGAGGGGGCGGTGCCGCGCCAGGCACGGGCCATGGCGGTGAAACGGTCGGCGGTGAGGTGGAGTTCGTCGCGGTAGCGGGAGACCAGCAGCAGTGCGTAGTTGGTTCCGGCTCCGAAGACGAGCACGGACAGGATCCCGGCGGACGAGGCGTCCACCTCGATGCCGGCGTGCGGGGCGAGGGCCCCCACCAGGCCCGCGGCGAACCGGTCGGCGGAGGCCACCACGAGCAGGGGGACCAGCCACAGTACGGGGCTGCGGTAGGTGATCAGGAGCAGGACCGCGACGACGGAGCCCGTGGCGATCAGCAGGGTGGTGTCGGCCCCCTCGAAGACGGCCGCGATGTCGGCCCGGAACGCGGGTCCACCGGTGACCTGGGCCCGCAGGGGGGCGTCGATGTCCTCGGAGGCGGTGGCGCGGATCTCCTCGATCCTCGCGGTGTTCTGCCGCTCGCCGGTGTCGGTGGCGAGCAGTACCGGGACCGTCGCGACCTTGTTCCCCGTCACCTCGGGGCGCGCCGCCCCGGGGACGAGGCCCAGGGCGCCGAGCCGCAGGGCCCGTCGGTCGATCTCCGCGCGCTGGGCGGCGGTCAGGGGAGCGCCGTCGGCGTTGCTGTAGACGACGACGGCGGGCGCCACCGCGCCGGACGGGAAGGTCTCGACGATCCCGGCGACCCGGGCCGACTGCGAGGAGGCGGGCAGTGCGCCGCCGCCCGAGTCCGTGGTGGCCGCCCCGGAAGGACCGAGGGCGAAGGCCGCCGCCAGGCCCGCGACGGTGAGCAGGAGGACGAGCCAGGCGTACGCCCGCGGGCTGCTGCGGGGGCCGGTGCCAGGGGCGGAACGGGTCGGCTGACGGTCGGGGACGGTTCGGGACACGGTGGCGCACCCTCGCTCAGTAGTTAAGTAACTTAGCTAATTTCACCGTGACAGACTTGACGCCATGACGCAACACCAGCCACGCGACGAGGCGGCCCACACGACTGCGGGGCGGCCCGGGGGGATGCCGGAGTCCGACGCCCTCGCGCAGGCGCTGCGCGAGGTGCTGACCTTGACGCAGCTCGCCCGCGGGGTGTTGGCGGAGCGCCTGGAGATGCCGCTGACGAACGTCGAGGCGGTGGAGCACGTGATGCTGGCCAAGGGGGCGGGAGAGCCGATCGGACCGGCCGAACTGGCACGCAGGCTCGGCGTGACCACCGCCGCCGGCACCCAGTCGGTCAACCGCCTCGTCTCCGAAGGGCACATGAGCCGGGCCCCGCACCCCCACGACGGGCGGCGCCAGGTCCTGGACGTCACCGACAGCGGCTTCCGGCACGTCATGGGCGAACTCGCGCCCCTGCTGGAGGTGCTGTTCGAGGCGTCCGACGGGCTCAGCGAGGCCGAACGGCAGGGAGCCCTGGCCTACCTGCGGAACGTGGCGCGTGCCTATCGGACCTACTTGGAGGCCCCGCGGTCCGGGTGAAGGGCCCGCCGACCCGGGCCCGACACCGGACTCGACCCCGGTGGTGGGCCGCGGGTCGGGAGGCGGCGCGCGGATGGCCGAAATTGATCAGGTGTCATGCACGCGTCTGATCCAATCGAGCCATGGCTGACACGGTTCGATCTCTGGGTCCATTGGTTCGGGTGGACGGGCGTTGGATGATCGGCGATCCCGGGCGGCCGGGCGGCGGCGCCTGGGTGGAGTTCCGCGAGGAAGGCATGTGCGCCCACGCGCGGGACTCCTCGACGGAGCTGATCCCCTGGTCGAGGATCATGCTCGGCATGGGCGTCGTCGTCGGCGGCAAGTTCCCGTCCAGAGGCGAACAGGTCACCCTGCTCGGCATGCTCGCCGGCCTGCGGGGCCCCTTGAAGGGGAGGCGGGGCGGCTATCTGCACATGACCGTGCGGCACCCGTACGAGGACCGCCAGATCTTCTTCGACCGCCATCCGCACTGGTATCCCGTCGCCGACGTGGTCTTCCTCGAAGCCCTGCTGTCCGGCCTGGTCGCCGAGGGCGAGATCCACCGGCTCGCGGACACGGCCTGGCTGGACCGCGCGATCGCCGGCCTACCACCGCTGAAGGTGATGACGACGGGGTCCGCGCTGCAGGAACTGGTGGCGCGGGCCACGGAACGGGGAGCGGGCTGAGCGATTCGGCGCGGGCGCCGCCGCGCTCCGGTCCCGTCAGGGACGTTGCAGCATCCTGTGGCGCAGGCTGTCGTAGATCGGCTCGCTCTCCAGGTGGTCGGCGGTGACCGTCGCCGCGAAGCACGCGAGGAGCAGCGGGAGCCACAGCGAGAGGGTGCCCGTCATCTCCGCGACCAGGACGATGCCGGTGACCGGTGCGCGGACGACTCCGGTGAACAGCGCGGCCATGCCCACCACGGCGAACGCGGCCGGCCCCGGCGCGGGGGAGGGCAGCACGGGCGCGGTGAGCGCGTGGACCAGCGTCCCCCACAGGGCGCCGAGGGCGAGGAGCGGGGCGAAGAGCCCGCCGGGGGTCGCGGCCGCGTAGCTCAGCGGGCCCGCGACGAACCGGACGGCGAGGTAGACCGCCAGTGCCGTCACGCCCGGGCCCGCCGCGCCCAGCAGACGCTCCGTCAGCACGTCCCCGCCGCCGGCCAGCAGCGGGTCCGCGGCCATCAGCGCGCCGACCACGGCGCCGATCGCGGCTGCCCGCAGTGGCGCCGGTACCCGCGTCATCCGGTCGCACAGCTCCAGCGTTCCGACGACCAGGTGGGCGTACGCGGCGCCGAGGGCCCCGGCGGTCGCGCCGAACAGCAGGAACGCCGGCAGCGTCCACAGCGGTGGGCTCGGCAGGTCCGGCATGGGGAAGGCGGGGGCGTCGCCCACGATCAGCCGGGTGCAGCTCACGGCGGTGACCGTCCCGAGCAGGGTCAACAGCACCAGACGGGGGCGGAACGAACGGGTCACCTCCTCGCAGACGAACAGCAGCCCGCTCAGCGGGGCCGAGAACGCGACGGCCAGGCCCGCCCCGCCGAGCGCGGTGTGCAGCATCCGGGCGTCCTCGGTCCCGAGCCTGCCGTGCCGGCCGGCCAGGACCCCGATGGCGGCGCCCATGTGGACGGTCGGGCCCTCCCGCCCCAGGACCAGGCCGGAGCCGATCGCGACGAGACCACCGGCGAACTTCGCGGGGAGCAGCCTCCAGGGGTGTGTGTCGCTCTCCTGCCGCCATACCGCTTCCACGTGCTGGATGCCGCTGCCGGCCGCGTACGGGACCCGCCGGGCGATGAGGTGGGCGACCAGCGCGCCCGACGCGGTCAGGGCGATCGGGACCAGCACTCCGGCCGCTCCGAGCCCGGCGGCGGCCGTCAGCAGCGTACGGCGGAGCGCGTCGGCCCGTTCCAGGCACCACCGGAAGCCGCCACCCACCAGCCCGACCAGGCATCCTGCCGCAGCCGTGACCGCGAAGGCGCGTACGTCCGCTCCGAGAGGCCGCCGAACCCCGGGCATGGGCCACCCTTCCTGCGAGTCCTGCGAGCCGCGCGGACCTGTCGGCCCAGTCTCCCCGCTCGGACGGCCCGCGGTGGCGCACCGCGCCGCGTCCGGCCCGCCCGCCACCCCGACCGGCCGAACCGGGCCTCCACGAAGGCGGCGGACTCGATGCCGGCCCCGGAATAGATCGTCCGCACCTCCTGTTAGCGGGTATAGTTGAATTGTCAACAACCTTGGAAGGGGAGCCATGCAGTTCGGGATCTTCACCGTCGGTGACGTCACGCCCGACCCGACGAACGGGCGCGTGCCCGGCGAGCACGAGCGGATCAAGGCGATGCTCGCCATCGCGCAGAAGGCCGAAGAGGTCGGTCTGGACGTCTTCGCCACCGGTGAGCACCACAACCCGCCCTTCGTCCCCTCCTCGCCGACCACGATGCTCGGCTACATCGCCGCGCGCACCGAGAACCTGATCCTCTCCACCTCGACGACCCTGATCACCACGAACGACCCGGTGAAGATCGCCGAGGACTTCGCGATGCTTCAGCACGTCGCGGACGGCCGCGTCGACCTGATGATGGGCCGCGGCAACACCGGACCGGTCTACCCCTGGTTCGGCAAGGACATCCGCGACGGCATCGACCTCGCCATCGAGAACTACGCGCTGCTGCGCCGCCTGTGGGACGAGGACACCGTCACCTGGAAGGGCAAGTTCCGCACCCCGCTCCAGTCCTTCACCTCCACCCCCCGCCCGCTGGACGGAGTGGCCCCCTTCGTGTGGCACGGCTCCATCCGCTCGCCCGAGATCGCCGAGCAGGCCGCCTACTACGGCGACGGCTTCTTCCACAACAACATCTTCTGGCCCCCCTCCCACACCCGGCAGATGATCGAGCTCTACCGCCAGCGCTACGCCCACTACGGCCACGGCACCCCCGAGCAGGCCATCGTCGGACTCGGCGGCCAGGTGTTCATGCGGGCGAACTCCCAGGACGCGGTGCGCGAGTTCCGCCCCTACTTCGACAACGCCCCGGTCTACGGCCACGGCCCCTCCCTGGAGGAGTTCACCTCCCAGACCCCGCTGACCGTCGGCTCGCCGCAGCAGGTCATCGAGCGGACCCTCTCCTTCCGGGAGTACGCGGGCGACTACCAGCGCCAGCTGTTCCTCATCGACCACGCGGGCCTGCCCCTGAAGACCGTCCTGGAGCAGCTCGACCTGCTCGGCGAGGAGGTCGTGCCGGTGCTGCGCAAGGAGTTCGCGAACCTGCGTCCCGCCGGGGTGCCGGACGCGCCCACGCACCGGGCCCGCGTGACCGCGGCCCGGGAGAACGCGGAGGAGGGGACGCGGGCATGAAGATCGTCGTCGTATCGGCGGGGCTGAGCTCACCCTCCTCGACCCGCCTGCTCGCCGACCGCCTCGCGGCCGCGACGCTCCGGCACGTGGACGCCGAACCCCAGGTGATCGAAGTGCGGGAGCTGGCCACGGAGATCGCCCAGCACCTCGTCACCGGGTTCCCGCCCGCCCGCCTGGCCGCCGCGCTCGACGCGGTGGCCTCCGCCGATGGCCTGATCGCCGTGACCCCGGTGTTCGCGGCCTCGTACAGCGGCCTGTTCAAATCGTTCTTCGACCTCATCGACAAGGACGCGCTCACCGGCAAACCCGTCCTCGTCGGCGCGACCGGCGGGACGGCCCGGCACTCCCTGGTCACCGAACACGCCCTGCGCCCGCTCTTCACCCACCTGCGCGCACTCGTCGTGCCGACCGCCGTCTACGCGGCCTCCGAGGACTGGGGCCAGGAGGGTCTGGCACGGCGGATCGACCGCGCCGGCACCGAGCTGGCACGCTTCGCGGCGCCCGCCCCCGCGCCGACCGCCCCGGACGTGGACACCGCCACCGCGATCGCACCCCGTTCGTCCACGGGGGCGATCACATCGGTGGACCCGGCGGACGGCTTCGCTCCGGTGCCCTTCGAACAGCGGTTGGCCGCGCTGCGGGCCGGACTCACCGCATGACCTCACCACGTGACCGCCGGGCGGCCGCCCGGCGGCGGGCCGTGTCACCCGGAACGCGCAGTCACCCCTCCTTCGCCTGCGGGAGGGGCGCGGCGTGTGGTTTCCTGGGCCCCGCCACGCAGCGTCACGAGATGACTGCATGAAGTGAAGGGGATGGTGTCGTGAGCGTTCTGGACATCAAGCTGGACCGGTCGTTCGATGTCTTCGACTCGGACCGGGACGGGCGGCTCGTCAAGTCGGACGTCATCGGTCTCTCGGACCGGCTCGCCGAATCGCACGGCCTCGCCCCGGACGCCCTGGCCGCACTGCGGGAGTCGCTGGCGGACCTCTGGGACACCGTCTTCCAGGCGATGGACAAGAACGACGACGGAGGGGTGGACCGGCAGGAGTTCCGGGCCGCCTTCCGGGCGCGGATCGTCACGGACCGGAACAGGATCTGGGAGCGCATCAGGACGATGAGCAACGCCTGGACCGAGCTCGCCGACCGCGACCGCGACGGCATGGTGAGCCGTGACGAGTACACCTCGCTGCTCCACGGCATGTTCCGCCTGCCCCGCGAGACCTTCGACGAGGCCTTCGACCGGCTGGACGTCGACGGGGACGGGCAGTTGAGCCGTGACGAGATCAGCTCCGCCATGAAGGAGTACTACACGAGCGAGAACCACGCGGCCCGCGGGAACCAGTTCTTCGGCCGCCTCTGAGGGGTCCGCAGGGGGGTGCCCGCGCACCCCCCTGACGCCCGCCCGCGGGGACGTTCCGGCAGCTCCGGAGCCCGCGGGCCGATTCCCATCGCCTCCCCGCTCGTTGAACGCAAGAGGAACCCGATCTCCCAAGACCTATCTGGAGGACCTCTTGATGGCCGCCGAAGCCGCACTGCCGGTGATCGTTCTCTCCGACTCCGATCCGCTCCGCCGCCACGAGACGGCCGAGCTGGTGCAGAGCTGGTACCGGACCTCGTTCCGCGTGCTGCAGGTCGGGAGCCCGGCGGAGGTGGTCCGGGCGCTGAACTCGCTGGCCGAGCGGCAGGTGCCCGTCGCGGCCGTGCTCGCCGACGAAGCCCCCGAGCCCGGGGCGGCGCACCCCGGCGTGCGCTGGCTGTCGCTGACCGGGCTCTGCGACGCCGTGCCCGGCGCGCGCACCGCGCAGGCCGCGGGCGACGGGAACCCGGCCGAGCACCTCCGCGGCGCCCTCGACGACTCCCTGTGCACCTGGAACGCCGCCTTCCGCAGCGATCTGCCGACGGCCGAGGTGTCCGGCAGCCGCTTCTCGCCCGCGGCCTACGCGGTACGCGACTTCCTCGGCCGCAGCGACGTGATCTTCCGCTGGCTGCCCGACGAGGACGTACGGGACGCCCCCGTGCGCGTCCGCCTCGGCGACGGCACCGAGCTGGTGGACCCCTCGATCAGCGAGCTGGCCGAACGGCTCGGGCTCATCCGGCCGGCCGAACAGGACCACTACGACGTCGCGGTGATCGGCGGCGGCCCCGGAGGGCTCTCCGCCGCCGTGTACGCCGCCGCCGAGGGCATGAGCGTCGTCGTGATCGAGGACGACGCCCCCGGCGGGCAGGCGGGATCGACCTCACGGATCGAGAACTACCTCGGGTTCCCCGTGGGCCTCACGGGCGGCGACCTCGCCCAGCGGGCCCTGCAACAGGCCCGCAGGGCCCGCGTCGAGTGGCAGCCCACCCGGGTGGCCGGCCGGGTGACCCCGACCGGCACGGGCGACCACGCCGTCGAGTTCACCAAGGCGGGTACCGAGGAGAAGGCCTCGGTGACGGCGGCCGCGGTGGTCGTCGCCACGGGCGTGGACTGGAACCGCCTCACCGCCCCCGGCGTCGACCGCCTCCTCAACTCCGGCGTGTACTACGGGTCCTGCCTGTCCGACGCCCCCTCGACCGTCGGGGAGGACGTGTACATGGTGGGCGCGGGCAACTCCGCCGGACAGGCCGCCCTGTACTTCGCGCGCTACGCCCGCAGCGTCACCCTGGTGGTGCGGGGCACCGACCTCGGCGCCTCCATGTCGAGCTACCTGGTGCAGCGCATCGAGCGGACCCCGGGCCTGAAGGTCCTGCTGGGCACCGAGGTGGCCGAATGCCTCGGCGGGAACACCCTCACCGGGCTCCGGCTGCGCGAGCGCACGGGCGCCGAGCGGACGGTCTCCGCGCACTGCCTCTACGTGCTGATCGGCGGCCGCCCCTCGACCGACTGGCTCGACGGCACGCTCAGGCTGGACGACCGGGGCTACGTCCTGACCGGCAACGGCGGCGCCGGGCCGGAGGCACTGCCGATGGAGACCAGCCTGCCCGGAGTCTTCGCCGTGGGCGACGTCCGCTCCGGATCCGTGAAGCGGGTCGGTGCGGCCGTTGGCGAAGGCGCCGCGGTCGCCCAGTCCCTGGTCGAGTACCGGCGGCGCCACCCCGGGCGCTTCCAGGACGCGCGGGCGTCCTGCGGCTTCTGACCCCGGCCGGTCGGCCGGACGGCCCCGCGAGCAGGCAGCTCGCGGGGCCGTCGGGGTCCGCTCAGATGGTGCAGGTGGTGCCCGGGGCGGGCAGGGCGAGAGTGGTCAGGTAGAGGTTGGCGGCCTTCCTGGCGCACTTCGAGACCAGGAACATGCTGTAGTCATCGCCCTCCCGGGCCAGGACCACGCTGCCCGGCAGCTGGGCGGCCAGTGCCGGGCCCGCCTCGTACGGGGCCAGGGCCTGGTGCGTGGACTGAAGGACCAGCGCCGGCGGAGCGCCCGCGACCGGGGGTCCGGCCTTCACCGGTGCGGCCGGGACCGGCCAGCCGAGGCAGCCGGCGAGGGCCTTGTACGAGCGCACCGCCCCGCCCAGGTGCGGTGAGACCCGGGCCAGCTCCGCCCGCAGCCGCGACAGTTCGGCGAAGTCGCGCACCGGGCGCGCGTTGTCCAGGCACGCGGGCACCTGGACCTGGACCGGATCGAGGGTGTCGTCCGGGTCATGGGTGAACAGGCTCGCGTCGCCCTCCTGCGAGGCCTTGACGATCGCCCGGGCCAGCTCCGGCCAGGTGGGGTACGTCAGGGTCAGGAAGTCCTGCGTGGCCTCGCGGATGTCCTCGCCCGTCAGCGGCCGGTGGGCCGAGCTGCCGGTCCGCACCGGCTCACGGTCGGCCCGGGCGACGAGGGCGTCGTACTCGGCCGCCGCGTCCTTGCCGTGCAGCGCGCAGTCCGTGGAGGCGGCGCACCAGGCCGCGAAGCGGTTGAAGGCCGTCTCGGCGCTCGCCGCCTCCCGTACGGCACGTTCGAGGGGCGAGCCGGTGTCGTCCAGGGCGGTGTCCAGGAGCATCGTGCGCAGCCGGCCCGGGAACAGGGCGGCGTAGGTGCGCCCGAGGAGGGTGCTGTAGTGGATGCCGTACCAGTTCAGCCGCTGCTCGCCCAGCCCGGTGCGCACGGCCTCGAAGTCCCGTGCGGTGCTGGTCAGGTCGACGCGGGAGACCAGGGGGCCGTTGCGGCGCAGGCAGTCCTCGGCGAACGTCCGGTTGTGGGCGACGAGCGCGTCGAACGCGGCCTGGTCCTGCGGGAAGTGGCTGATCCCCGCGGGCTTGGGCTCCGCCCCGCAGACGATCGGCGTGCTGTGTCCCACGCCGCGCGGGTCCACGGCGACGAGGTCGAACTTCTGGGTCATGTCCTCGGCGAACCCGGGCAGTTCCGCCCGAATCGCCAGGCGCAGCTGCTCGATCGAGGAGCCGCCCGCGCCGTCGTTGAGCAGCAGGGTTCCCTGCCGGTGCGCCGTGTCGTCGGCCGGGCGGCGGACCACGGCGAGGGAGAGGCTGCCGGAGGCCGGGCGGGACCAGTCGACCGGCACCCGGACCGATCCGCACTGCATGCCCTTGAAGTCGGCGTCGGCGCAGGCGCGCCACACGATCGGGCCCGCGGCGTAGGCCTGCGGGCGGGTCGGCTGTCCGGGCTGGGCGAGCGCCGGGACGGCGGGGAGGACCAGCAGCGCGGAGAGCGCGGCGGCCGTCCAGCCCGCGTACCCGCGGCGTCTGGTCATTGTCGTCGTCATGTCGTTCCTTCTTCGGGGTGGTGTGCTCAGAGGTGGTCGGGGATCCAGGAGCCGTGGACGCCCGCGGGCACCCGGTGCGGCAGGTGGACGGCGGCGACCTGCTCCAGGCCCGAGGCGTCGAGGACCAGCAGCTGCGAGGCGTCCTGCTTGAGGTCGGAGACGACGGTCAGGAGGTAGCCGTCGTCCTCGCACGTGGCGTGCGCGGCGGGCACGAAGACGGCCTCGCTCGGCATCCGGGAATCGCCGACCTGGCGGATCCGGCGGGCGCCGGTGGTGCGGTCGTACTTGACCACCCCGTAGCCGCCGAAGCCCTTCTCGTCGGGGAAGGAGATGGCGTACTGGTAGCGGTTCTCGGAACCCAGGTAGGCCTCGTTGAGGGTGGGGAACTCCACCGGCAGGTCGTCGACGATCTGCTCGGCGACCGTGCCGTCGGCCGGGTCGATGACCCAGCGGCGGGTGTAGGAGCGCGAGGCGGGCTCGCTGCCGCGACCGGGCGCGCCGACCCACCAGTTCCAGGAGAGCCGGAAGCCCTCGCGGTCCACGGTGGGGCCTTCCAGGACGATGCGGCCCTGGCCGTCCTCGTAGGCGTTGGAGACGTGCAGCAGGCTGCCCGGTTCGATGGAGTACCAGCGCACGTGGCGGGCACCGTCCGCCCCGCGCGGCATCACGCCGATGCGGGCGGGCTGCCCGTCGCTCCAGGCGTAGGGGATGCCGGAGTGCTCGGCGGGATCGAAGGTGACGTTGCCCTCGATGAAGACCACGTGGCGGCGGGTGACGGCGAAGTCGTGCTTGAGGGAGGCCGTGGCCCCCGGGACCTCGGCGCTGTCGGTGATCTCGCCCTTGGCGTCGGCGACGTAGTAGGTCAGGAACGGAGGGAACGGAGAGGATCCGAAGAAGTGGAGCTCACCGGTCTGCGGGTCCTCCTTGGGGTGCGCGGTCATGGCGCTGCGCAGCCTGCCGCCGAAGTCGTACGCGCCGACGGTCTCCAGTTCGGGTGTGAGCTCGAAGGGGAGGTTGGCCTCGCACAGGGCCAGCAGGCGTCCGGCGTGTTCGATGACGTGGGTGCCGGCGGTGCTGGCGGTCAGGTCGGGGCCCTGTTCGGTCATGTAGGGGGCGCCGTCGAGGGCGGGGGTGTGCACCCAGCGGTTGCGGTACCACTCGGCGCGGCCCTCGCGCAGCCGGATCCCGTGGACCATGCCGCTGCCCTTGAACCAATGGGTGGGCGTGACGCCGGGCTTGGGGTTGTGCCCGTTGCGGATCAGCCGGCCGGTCAGCTCGGGCGGCAGAGCGCCCTCGACGGTGAGCTCGGTGGCGGTGACCTCGTCGGCGACGGGGGTGTAGTGGCCGGTCAGGTACGGCTTGGTGGTGGTGTTCATGACGGGGACGGACCTCTTCCGGTGGAGGGAGTGGACGGGATGATCGGGGCGGGGGGCTCAGGCGGCCTGTGCCCGCTGCTCGGCCCGGTCGGTGAACTCGGGCGGCTCGGCACGGGCCTTGAGGCGGGAGAGCCAGTTGTCGAGCGAGTCGTGGAGGGCCTTGCGGAGTTCGTCTGCCGCGGCGTCGACCGGGGCCCCGCTCCAGGACTCCTCGGTGCGGACGACGACGCGGTCGCCGCCCTGCTCGAAGGTCCACACGTGGATGCCGTCGATGCCCGCGGCCGGGCCGCCCCAGACGATGCGCCGGCCGTGGACCAGCTCGTGCACGGTGGAGGTGATGGCCAGGCCGTGCGTGCGCCAGCTGAAGGAGCCGCCGGGCAGGAGCGGGCCGTCGAGCCCGGCCTCCTCGATGTCGGTGTTCCAGTCGGGCCAGCCGGCGATGTCGGTGTGCAGCTCCCACACCGTCGCGAGCGGGGCGTGGATGCCGATGCCCAGACGGACGATGACGGGAGCGGTCTCGTCGATGGTGACCATGGCGGTGCTTCCTGTCTGCGTGAGGGGGGTTGAGTGGGTGTGGGGTGGCGGCCGGCTGATCCAGCGGTTCAGCCGGACGCGGGAGGGCGGGCGGCGTGGGGGCCGCGAGCGGGGTGGACGGGGTCGCCCGGGGTGCGGGAGGAGGGCGCGGCCGCCGTACGGGCCGGGGCGCGGCGGGTGAGGAGCGGAGCGAGCACCGCCGCGGCCACCAGGACCGCGGCCGAGACCGTGAAGGCGGTCCGGTAGCCCGCGGTGAGCCCTTCCGCGACGGGCAGGTGCGGTGACGCGTGGGCGGTGACGGAGCCGGCCAGTGTGGTCAGGGCGGCCAGACCGATCGCGCCACCGACCTGCCGGGTGGTGTTCACCAGCCCGCCGGCCAGGCCCGCGTCCTGCGCCGGTACGCCGTCCACGGCCAGCGCGGTGAGCTGGACGAAGGCGGCGCCGAGCCCCAGGCCGATCAGCAGGCTCGGGCCGAGGACGCCGGTGAGGTAGCTGCCGTCGGCACCGATCCGCGACAGCCACAGCAGCCCGGCGGCCTCCGTGAGCAGCGCCGAGGTGAGGGCCGCCGGGGCGCCGAAGCGCCGTGACAGCCGCGGGACGAGCGCGGAGCCGAGCATGTTGGCCGCGGCGAAAGGAAGTTGCCCGGCGCCGGTGGCCAAGGGGCCCTCACCGAGCACCTGTTGCTGGTAGAGCGGCAGGAAGAAGAACAGGGCGATCCATACCGAGCCCAGCAGCGCCATCAGCAGGTTGCCCGCGGCGACCCGCCCGGTGACGAACAGCCGCGGCGGCACCAGCGCGTGCGGCCGGCGGACCTCGACCACGGCGAAGGCCACGAGCAGCACGGCGGCCGCCCCGAGGGCTCCCAGGACCCACGGGCCGCTCCAGCCCGCGCCGCGCGCCGTCGTCAGCCCCCAGACCAGGCAGGTCAGGGCCAGGGTCACCGTGGCCGTGCCCAGCAGGTCGAACCGTCCGCCCGTCCCGCCGGCCCCGCGTGGCACGTACGCCACCACGGCGGCGAGCACCAGTGCCGAGCCGAGCGCGACCGCGTGGAAGATCCAGGGCCAGCCCCACGCCTGGGTGAGCACACCGCCCAGCAGCACGCCGCCCGCCCCGCCCGCACCCGAGACGGCCCCCCACACCGCCAGCGCCCTGCCGCGCCCGGCGCCGGAGGGGGCCCCGTCCAGGGCCAGGGCCAGCGCGGCCGGGGCGATGGCGGCGGCGCCCAGGCCCTGGAGGGCGCGGGCCGTGATCAGTGCGGAGGGGGAGGCGGCCAGGCCCGCCGCCAGCGAGGCCGCCGCGAACAGCCCGAGCCCGGCGACCAGTACCCGGCGGCGGCCCAGGAGGTCGGCGACCCGCCCGCCGGCCAGCAGCAGGGCACCGAACGCCAGACCGTAGGCGTTGACCACCCAGGTGGTCGCGCCGTCCGAGAGCCCGGCCCCGGCACGGATCTGCGGGAGGGCCACGTTGACGATCGAGGTGGCGAGCATGACGGTGAACTGGGCCGCGGCGAGTGCCGCGAGCACCGCCCCCGGCCGGGACGTCTGTCTGCGTGCTGCGTTCATGGCGCACAGACTCGGGCCGGAGGCTGTCCACTATCCAGGCCGGACGGGCACCTCCACTGTCCACTCCTGTCCGCACCTGTCCGCCCCGGCCGTCACGCGGTCGTCACGCGGTCGTCGCCGCGGCCGGCGGACCGGTCACCCGGACCCGTGCACCTCCCGCTGCCACAAGGCCTCGCACAACAGGTCCAGGCCCTGCCGCAGGTGCCGGCGGTAGGTCCCGTACGGGAGCCCGAGGCGGCGGGCGGCCGCCTCCTGGGTGGGGGCGCCGGAGAAGTGCCCCGCCGTCAGGGCCTCGCGGGCCCGCACCCCGCGCGGGTCGCGGGCCAGGTCGTCGACGGCGTGGCGCAGCAGCGCGCGCAGCTCGTCGACGGGCTCCTCGAAGTCGGCCGCGAGCCGGGTGCGCAGCAGCGCGCAGGCCGCGAAGGCGCCCGTATCGCGCCAGTGCGCCAGCGCCTCCCGTACGGCCTGGTCGAACGCGGCGCGCGAAAGGGGCGACGGGCCCGCGCCGGCGGGGGGCGGCACTTCGGTGGCCGATATGAACCGCTGGAGCCACGCCTCGACGGGCTCCTGACGCCAGTCGACGCCGAACAGCCCGTACGTGTGGGCTCCGACGCGCGGGCGCGCCCCGGTGTCGGTGAGGGTGCCCTTGACGCGTGCGGCCCAGGTCTCGGCGTCCCGGTAGACGGCGAACCCGTAGGCACGGCCCTTGGCCCGGGCGGACTCCGCCTGCGCCCGCGAACTGCTCAGGTCGATGACGCGCGAGGGGACCTGGTAGCGCTCGGGGTAGACGGAGAAGCGGCTGACGCCGATGTGCGCGCCGGCGGCGACCGGGGCCGTCGCCTCGGTGTACGCCCATGCCGCGGCGACGACCGGGTCGGTGGCCAGGTCCTGCGGGTCGGGCGGGGAGGAGAGGGCCAGCCGCGCGGTGAAGGCCACGGTCCGGCCCGTGCTGACGAGGCGGTAGACGCTGAACGCCCGCGGCTGGCGCTCGGCCCAGTAGCGGACCAGCTCCGCGGAGGCGGCCCCCTCGGTCTCCTCGGCCATGCGCAGCACGACGTCGAGGTCGTCGGGGTGCAGGGGGCGTTCGTGCACCTCGTCCTCGCGGGACCAGGTGCGCAGCCGGGCCAGGGTCGCGCCCTCCCGGAAGAGGTGGAACAGCTCGTCGGTGACGGTCCACACCCGGTCCTCGGGCGCCTCGCGCAACAGGCGCAGGTACTCGTCCGCCAGGCGCCGGCGGATCGTCTCGAAGGCGTTCGGCGCCCGCCAGCGCAGGTCGGCGGCGAGCGTCTCGCGCGCGGCGTCGTGGGGGTAGAGCCCCTGGCGGGTGGATTCCATGAACGGGAGGTCCCGCAGCCAGGAGAACAGCAGATGGGCGTCGTGCCGGTCGTCCTCCCCGGGCAGCACGGCGGCGAGCAGTTCCTCGGACGTCGAGCGCGCCTGCGCCGCCACCTCCAGGGCGCGGCGGTGGGCGGCCGTGGGCACCTCGCCGATCAGGCCCGTCAGCAGGGTGCGCAGGACGTCCGCCGAGGGGGCCCATATCTCCTCCCGGCCGCAGCCCGCCGATCCCGCCGCTGCGGCGAGGGACAGCGCCAGCGGGTTGCCGCCGGCGAAGCGCATGACGCGCTCGCGCAGTTCGGGCCGGATCCGTGCGGCGGTCAGCAGGTGGCGGGCCTGGTCGTCGGAGAAGGGTTCCAGCTCGGTGACGTGCAGGAGCCGGGACCAGGCGGGGTCGGCGGTCCACTGGGGCTGCGGGGCCCGCCGCCCGGCCAGTACGACCAGGGTGTCGTCCGCGGCGCGGGGCAGGAAGTGCTGCCACAGCCAGCTCTCCAGCCACTGGCAGTGCTCGAAGGAGTCGACGAACAGGACGGTGCCGGGAACGTCCAGGAAGGGCCCGGCGGCACGCTCGAAGTCGGCCGGGTCCCGGTCGGCGAACCGGCCGTCGAGTTCGACGAGCAGCCGGCCCGCCGCACGGGCGTGGTCCGCCAGGCGACGCAGCAGCGTCGACTTCCCGATGCCGCCGGGCCCGTACACGTAGAACGCGAACGGTGCCTGCGGATCACCGGCCAGGGCCTCCTCGAAACGCCCGAGCTGTTCGTCCCGGCCGATGAAGGCCTGTACGCGCGCTCTGCTGAGTCTTTCCCCCACGGACACCATGGAGTCTCCCACCCCCTCGTCACCGCACCGGAGGGGTTCGGCACCGCCGTCCGGTTCCGACCGGCAGGGGCCACCGCGAGGGCTGGTCAGACCCGCTGGGCCGTGGCCGCCGCTGCTTCGTCAGAGATCGTAGGCGCAAGGGGATCCGGCAGGAACCAGTGATCGGTAAAGGCTCCCCTCACCTGATGGTGGCGAGGTTGCCGTCGTCGGGGTGGCCGTCGACGAGGAGGGTGGTCTCCTCGACGCGCTGGAAACGGCCGTCGGGGGCCATCCGTGCGAAGAGGTAGACCTCGGTGCGGGAGGTACGGCCGTTGTCCCGCAGGACGGTGACGGTGTGCCGGTCGGCGTAGTGCGCTCCGTCGCGCAGTTCCTCGTGGACCTCGATGTGCCCGCCGCGGACCACGGAGCGCAGTCGGGTCATGTGCTCGACGAAGCCGGCCCGGTCGCTCCACACGCCGTTGGTGCGCTGGCGGTAGTCGGCGGTGAAGTGCCGGTCGATCGCTTCGGCGAGGTCGAGGCCCGGGGTGAACAACAGGTCGTTGATGGCGCGGGTGATGTCGGTCGGGGGCATCGTCGGTCTTCGCTCGCTTCGTTCGGGGAGGGTGCGGGAGATACGGGTACGGGATTACGGGAACGGGCGGGGGCCGTCAGCCGCCGCGGGGGGTGAAGTCCAGGGGCAGGGCTACGGGGCCCCGGGTGTACAGGCCGGTCTCCCGGTAGCGGAAACCGGGGCTGAACCGGACCCGGTCGAGCAACGGCAGCAGCAGGGCGGCGACGGTTTCGATCTCGGCGCGGGTGAAGGCCGCTCCGACGCACTGGTGGAGTCCGCTGCCGAAGGACAGGTGCTGGGCGGCCGCGGTGAAGGAGCGGGCGGTGGCCAGGTCCGGGCGGTGGATGTCGAACGTGTCCGGGGCGGTGAAGGCGTCGGGGTCGCGGTTCGCCGCGCCGATCATGCAGAAGACGGTGGCGCCCGCGGGGACGGTGACTCCGGCGAACTCGGCGTCCCGCTCCGCCCGGCGGGGGATGAGCTGGACCGGCGGGGTGTGGCGCAGGGTCTCGGCTATCGCGGCGGGCAGCAGGCCCGGGTCGCGGCGGACCTGCGCCAGCTGTCCGGGGTGGTCGATCAGGTGCTTGAAGAGCAGGGCGAGCGTCTTGTCGGCGGGTTCGGTGGCGGCCGCGAGGACGTTGATGACGAGGGCGGTGACCTCGCGGTCGCTCATGGCGACGCCGTCGAACTCGGCGGTGCACAGCTTCGATATCAGGTCCTCGCCCGGGTGGCGGCGCCGCCGCGCGATCACGGGGCGCAGGTAGGCCTCCAGCCGCTCGGCGCAGTCCAGGCAGTGCCGGCGCCGCTCGGGCGTCAGGGTCAGGGCGGTGATGAACTCCGCGACCCCGCCGTGCCAGTCGGCCAGCTGCCGCCAGTCCCCGCGGTCCAGCCCGAGCACGTCGAGCGTGACCTGCACGGCGAAGGGTCTGCCGAAGTCGTTGACCAGGTCCATGCGGCCCCGCGGGAGGAAGGGGGCCAGGAGTTCGGCGGCATTGGTGTGGACGGCGCGCACCTGGTCGCGGAGGGCGGACCCGGTAAAACTCCGGATGACTATCTTCCGCTTCGCCGTGTGCTCGGCGCCCGTCATCTGGGCGAGCACGGGCCCGCGCATCACGGGCTCCGCGCGTACCTGCAACGTCTCGGTGCTGAAGGCCTCGTGGTCCGTCAGCACCCGCTTCACGTCCCGGTGGCGGGAGAGGAAGTAGCCGTCGACCGCGGGCTCGTAGTGCACCGGGGTCCGTTCCCTGAGCCGGGCGAAGTGGCGGTACGGGTCGGCGGCGAAGTCCTCGGACAGGACGCTGATGCGGTCGTTGACCACGGGCATGGAGGGGACCTCTCAGGGTGCGGCATCGCGCGCGGCGCGTGGGGGGATGCCTGTGCCGGGAGGTCCTGAGCCGGAGGTGCCGCCCCACCCCTCCCCAATTGTTGGCCATAGGTTAACAACCCTTGTCCGGAGGGTCATTGGCGACCGGACACCGGCGCAGGGGCGGGGGAGGGGGGCGTGAGCGGCCCGGGTCAGCCCGGCAGTGACGGTCCCACCGTGATGGGCCGTGCGGGGTCGGTCGTGTTCCGCACGGTGTACTCCGCGGTGATGGTGGCGGAGGTGACCGAGGTCGCGCAGAAGAAGGAGCCTTCCAGTTTCACCGGGATCGGTGCTCGCTCCAGGAGGACCGCGGGACCGCCCTCCTGGCGCCAGCGGCCTTCGGCGGTGGCCGGGCCATTGGGGGCGGCCGTCGCCGTGCAGGCCAGGAGCCCGCTGGTCCTGAGCACGAAGCCGCCGGAGGGGATGGACAGGCGGGCGGTGCCGGGGGTGCCGTACTGCAGCTGCACCTGCCAGGGACCGGCCGCCTCGTTCGTCTCCACCGCGACGCGCAGGCCCGGTGCGTCCGTGGTGCAGTCCTTGAACGTGGGGGGCGCGATGCGGACCGCGACCGGCCCCGCGGGGTTGGCCGCGGCGGGCCCGTCGGGAATCGTGTTGCGGCTGCCGGTGCCGGGCAGCGAGGAGGAGGCGGCACAGGTGACGACGATGGGCCCGGCTTCGAACACCACCGGTCCGGCGGCGACCGCCGAGAAGCGGTGCCCGGCGGGGGAGAGGGAGGTGCCGGGCACACCCGCCGCCGCCCCGGGCGTGGCGGCGGCGAGCATCAGGGTGGCGCCGGACAGGAGCAGTAACGAGCTGCGGCGAGAATTCTTGTGAATGATCATGGCTGAACCATAAGAATTTCCGTTGGGTCGCCGAAGGGCCGAAGGTCCTCCTGTCTGTGACCGATTACCGGATGGCTGAATCTTCGATTCCGGTGGCGGGGTGGCACCTCAGCGTGTTGATTCGGCCACTCTGGGCAGTCGTTCGGTGGATCCCGCGCCACCCCCACCAGGGCGAGGGGCGCGGGAGGGCGGGCCGCGGCGGGCGTGGCCCCGCACCGCCTCACGGCGTGGACCTGCGGCGCGCCCCCGACTCCCCCACACACGCCGCCCCGATGTTCGGCATCCGAACGAGGGTGTCCGCAAATCGCTCACCGGTGTGCGGCGGACCTTCAGATCTGGCAGGCTCGCCCCCAGTTGATCGCCACATGGGGGATGTGGTGCGATCATTGGCCTTCGAATCGAAAGCGAGTCCTCTCGTGCGTTACCGCTTAGCCACCGTCTCCGCCGCCGCCCTCCTCTGCCTCGCCGGCACCGCGGGTCTGGCGGAGGCCGCACCCGCGAGCCCGTCCGCCCCGTCCTCCCCGTCCGCCATGGTCTTCACCATCGCCCGGGCGGACGGCGCCGCCACCGGTGCCACCGTCGTGCGCGCGGCGGTCCTCAGCTGCGGCTACACCGCCGAGGGCACCCACCCCACCCCCAGGGCCGCGTGCGACGCCCTCAACGCCACCGGCGGGGACCTCGGCCGCCTGCTGGCCAACCCGAACACGGCCCGGCCCTGTCCGAGGCAGTACGACCCCGTCACCATCACCGCGGACGGCGTCTGGCGCGGCGGCCGCATCGCATGGAAGCACGTCTTCCCCAACGCGTGCGAGATGTCCACGACCTTGAACGGCAACCCGCTCTTCGCCTTCTGACGCCACGGAGCCGCCTGCCGGGACCCGCAGGGGCGGGTGCTTTCCCGGCAAGTGCGGCTTTGTCGGCGTTTCGGGACATTGGGGCGCGGGAGCCCGGGGCAGGTATCCCGGCGACCGGTGGTTCCCCGGGGAGGCCCGCGGACCGGTCCGAAAGCCAGGGAGAGTCCAGCATGCGCACCAGCCGCACGACCGTCACCGCCATCGTCACCGCCGCCGCCCTGACGGCCGTCGTGAGCGGGGGCGCCGCGCGGGCCGCGACGGCGGGCACGGCCGCCGCCCCGTCGGCCTGCCGGCCGGCCAACCACCTCGCGAAGATCACACGGGACCAGGCGAGCGCCGGACACGTCCACTTCCGGGTCACGCTGACCGCGCCCAGGGGGTACGCGGCGTGCCGCCTCGCCGGTTCCCCGACCGGGGTGGCCTTCGCGCTGCACGGCACACCGCTCGGCATCACGGCCGGCCGGTACGGGGACCAGGGCGCACCGGTGACCTTCGGTCCGGGGCGGCCCGTCCACTTCGACATCCAGGTGCCGAACAACGGTCACGGCGTCCCGGCGGACGAGGCGTCGTTCACGCTCAGGGCTCCCGGCGGCGAGATCCCGGGCACCTCCGTCGCCGAAGGCCGCCTCGAAGTGACCGCCGGTACCGTCATCGGCCCGGTCCGGCCCGGGTCCTGACAACGGGTCCGGCGCCCCGTCGTCGCTCCTGCGCCCCGGTGCGTCAGGGCTCGTCCAGACGTACGGCCAGGGCGGCGATGTCGTCGTCGAGGCGGCCCCTGCTGTAGCGCAGGAGGTCGTTGTGAAGGGTCGTCAGCAGTTCGCGCGGCGGTGTCGGGGGCTGTCGGCCCATCCACACCGCCAGCGGGAAGAACTCGCCGTCGCGGGCGCGGGTCTCGGCGATCCCGTCGGTGTAGAGGAGCAGCAGTTCACCGGGGGTGAAGTCGAAGGTGTCGACGCTGTAGTGATCGCCGATCAGCTCCGCGAGGCTGAGCAGCGGCGAGGGGGTGACGGACTCCAGGACGCGGACCTTCCCGCGGTCCAGGAGCAGCGGCGGCGGGTGGCCGCAGTTGAGGATGTCGATCCGTGCGCCCTCGTGCGGGATCTGGACGAGGAGGGCGGTGGCGAAACGCTCCATCGGCCCCTCGGGGGGAAAGGCGGAGTTGTAGCGGGTGCTGCTGGCGTCCATCCTGCGTGCGATGTCGACCATGTCGGTCTCGTCGTAGGCCGCCTCCCGGAAGGCGTTGACGATCGCCGCGGCCGCCCCCACCGCGGGCAGTCCCTTGCCCCGCACGTCACCGATGAGCAGCCGGACCCCGTACGGCGTGTCGACCACCTCGTAGAAGTCCCCGCCGATGCGGGCCTCCGCCGCGGCCGCGAGGTACAGCGACTCGATCTCGACGTTCCCGAGGCGGCTGGGCAGGGGGCTGAGCACCACCTGCTGCGCCGCCTCGGCGACGAGCCGTACCTGGAAGAGGGTGCGCTCGCGCTGGAGCCGCAGATGGCTCCCGTACGCGGCGGCGAAGGTCACCGCGATGATCCCCGCGGCCGTCCACCACGTTCCCAGGTCGGGGAAGACGAGGCTGAGGCCGATCATCAGCAGCAGGCAGACGGTCCCGAGCAGAACGGTGGGGAGGACCGGCCACATGGCGGCGGCCAGCGCCGGCGCCGCGGGCAGGAGCCGGCTGAAGGCCATCTCCGGCGGAGTGGCGTAGGCCAGGCTGGCGATCACGACGGTCAGAATGACCGGCGACAGCCGCACAAGCCACCCCCGGCCGTAGCGCCGACGGAGCCCCGGCCGTCCAGACTCGATCACACTTCCCAGAGTATCCGCGCGATGAGGGCGCAGCACTCCGGCGAACGGGGCCGGACGGCACCTGAAATCGAATATGTGGACTAATTCGTGGGTCCGGTCCACAGCTCCCGCACCGGGCCGTGGCATCCCCCCGGGGCCCGTCGGCCGCCCGGATTCCGGCGGAGCGGTCAGGAACGGTTGGCGTTCGACGGGCCGAAGAACTCGATCTCCGCAAGGGCGACCTGCTTGTCGGCGGACGCCGCGTGCGAGGACTCGACGGTGAAGCGCACCTTCGTGACCTCGCCGACACGGAACGGGCGCCGCTGGCCGCCCGCCCCCTGATCCAGGGTCAGCCGGCGCGTGGTGACCTTGCCGTCCCTACCGGTGATCGTCGCCGTGACGTGGTGCGGCAGGGCGGACTCGCCGATCTTGTCGGCCTTCGCGGACACGCCCGGGGTGATGATCACGTCCGGCAGCCGGGTCGGCTCGCTGAAGTCCGCTTCGATCCACTCGCCTTGGCCCGACTGGGAGACGCCGGGCCCCCACCAGGTGTTGCTGCGCTTGTCGAAGGCGAGCTTCGGCTCGTGGTCGGGATAGGAGCGGGAGGCCGCGATCCGGTCCGGGGCGACCGGGGCGCGCTGGGCGAAGTGGTCCAGGGCGGCCCGGACGCCGTCGGGCAGGTACACGAAGCCGAGGACCGCCACGGTGACGACGACGGCGAGGGTGATCCAGGTGCCGATCCGGTCGAAGACGCGGCGCAGCCGGGGGTGGTCGCCCGCTTACGGAGTCTCGCGGCGCCGCCCGCCGAAGAGCCGGCGCCACCACGGGGTCCGTCCCGGCGCGGCGGCCCCGCCGGTCTCGGCCAGCGGCATCGCGCAGCGCACGCAGTAGTGGCGCTCGGGACGGTTGGACGTCGAACACC
The DNA here is from genome assembly GCF_002803845.1 of Streptomyces lavendulae subsp. lavendulae. GTDB lineage: Bacteria > Actinomycetota > Actinomycetes > Streptomycetales > Streptomycetaceae > Streptomyces > Streptomyces lavendulae. The sequence continues at coordinate 8,032,095 of NZ_CP024985.1, forward strand.
ACCGGCACGGCGGGCCGCCCTCGATGCCGGGCTGCTCGCCCGGGGCGCGCACCGCGGGCCGGTCGGCGTCCGGCCGTCCGGGCAGGACGGGCCCGGCGGCCGCCGGGGCAGGGTGCGGCGCGTCCGGGTCCGCCACGGGCACCAGGAGGGAGCGCGCACGGTCGGACAGGGTGTCGCCCAGCGCGTGCGGGGCGGGGGCGGCGGCCACGGGCACGGTGGGCGCGGCCTCCCGCGGCGACGGGCCGCCCTGGGCCGGGGCGTGCGGGGCCGGGCGGTCCTGGGCCGGGGGTGCGGGGCCGGGGCGTGCGGGGCCGGGCGGTCCTGGGCCGGGGCGTACGGCGGCCCTCCGGAGCGGCCCCGGAGGGCCGCCGGTCGCCGTCGCCGTCGCCGTCGGCCCGGGGCGGACCGGCCGGGCCGGAGCCCTCCGGTCCGCCGGGCGGCGCCGCCCGCCCCGGGCGGTCCGGATCCCCGGCGTGCCCGGGCGGCCCCGGGACCGCGGAGGCTTCCGCAGCCCCCGCGCCCGCGGCCATTCCCCTACCGCCGGGAAACTCGCGCGTTCCCGCGGAGGCCTCCGCACCCCCGGCGCCCGCCGGGCCCCGCCCCGCCCGCGGATCCGCCGCCGGTCCCCGCGAACCGTCGGGGGCTGCCGTCACGGCGGGCCCGGCGGCGCGGTCGGTGCCGTCCTGCGGGCCCGCGCCCTCCCGGCGCGCTCGGGCGGCGGACCGGTGTCCGGGCCGCCGTCGGCCGTCCGGGCGTCCGGCGCGGTGTCGTGCGGGGTCAGGGACGCGTCCGCGGCGGGCCCGTGCGGGTGCGGGGCGTACCGGCGGGCCGGGTGGGGCCGTCACTTCGACCGTGTAGGGCATGTGGGCGGGGCGGGCGGCGGCCACGAGGGAGTCCAGCCGGTGGGCGTCGGCCGCAGTCGGGTCGGGCGCCGCACGGTGACGTGCAGGCGGGGGCGCGGGGCGCCCGGGAAGGGGCCGAGCGGGCGGGCGTTCCAGTCGGCGCCGCCGCTCTCGGTGATGTCGGGTACGACGCCGAACGCCAGCCGTACCGCCTCCGCGAGGCCGCGGCGGGTGCCGCGGATCCGATGCAGCGCGGCGGCGGCGGCCACCCCGCCCGCAGCCGGGCCTCCGGCTCGCTGCCGTCGGTCTCGGCGCCCACCCAGGTACCGAGCCACGCCGCGAAGTCGGCCGGGGTCAGTGCCGGGTCGAAATAGGTGTCCAGGCAGTCCAGGACGTTCAGGATCGGCGCGAGGACCTCGTCCAGACCGCCGACGAACCGCTGCGCCAGGTCGTCGTCGGCGAAGACGGCCGGGAGCATCGTGCCCAGCGGGAGCGAGGAGCCCAGGCCGTCGACGGAGCCGCGGTGGGCGGCGGCCGTCATGCGCCGTCCCCGATCGGCCGCGCTTGCCGGTGAGGGGGTCGGCCGGGTGCAGGCGACCTGGTCGACCAGTTCCACACCCGGGACCCGCTGCAGGACCGCGAACACCTCGCCGCTCTGGACGGGCCGGCCGAAGGGCCCCCCTCGGCCGTCCGCGCCTCCGGTCAGCGGATCGAGGTGGCGGTAGAGCGCGTCGTGCGCCTGGCGGCGCACCCGGTCGGTGTCGACGCCACGGAAGGCGTGCACCGTGGCGACGACGGTGACGCCCTGGCAGTACGGCGGACCGACGGCCGGCCGGGTGCCGATGAGACGGCGCTCGTCGAGGTGGCGGGTGATCCGGCCCAGCAGGGCGTCGCCGGGCACGAGCTGCTCGAAGCGCAGCCGCCCGCCCGGGTCGGGGACGGCCTGGGGGACGACGAGGACGCGGACCGCGTAGGCGCCGTGCTCGCCCTCCTCGCCCTCCAGGCAGGCGATGCGCGCGGTCTCGGGAGCGGCGCGGCGCGCGAGCTCCTCGTAGTCGCGCAGGGTGACGGCACGGTCCTGGGCGCGGAGCGTGATCGGAGCCCGCAGCTTGGCCTCCTCGACCGTCTCCCCGTCGACGCCGCCGCGCGCCGCCTCCCGGTTGACGACCTCCGAGACGTACGGGATGGACGTGCGCAGCACCTGGACGGCACCGCGCGCCACGTTGCCGCCGCGGCCGCCGCCGGTGCGGTAGCGGCGGGCGCGGACGACGGCGCCCTTGGGGGCGACCGCCCCGTACTGGCGCAGCGACCCGTCCGGTTCGCGGACGGCCGGGCCGAAGGCGATCTCGCCGGTGGCCGCGTCCAGGGTGACATGGGGGCGCCGGGCCGGGAGGCGGCGAAGTGCGGGACCACCTGCCAGTCCTCCCACCCGTCGTCGTCGGCGACGACGGGGGCGTGGGCGAGCCGCAGCCGCTGGCCGGGCAGTCCGGTGGTCTCCCCGAGGGCCTCGTCGTGGACGGTCTCGGCGTGCACGGCACGGGTGGTGCCGCCGATCGTGTAGGCCTCGACGGAGCGGATGGTCGGCGAGGTGGTGTAGAGGGGCTGGCCCGGAAGCGGATCGGTGACCCGGCAGCGGACCCATCCGGCCTCGTGGCCGCCGTTCCACGAGAGCACGTGGCCGCGCTGACGCCGGGCCACGTCCTCCCGGATGTCGTACAGGTAGGTGTTGACCACGGGGGCGTTGCGCCGGGCCGCCCAGTCACGGGTCGGTGCCTCGAAGGACACCTCGATCCCCGAACCCGTCAACACCCCGCCGCTCAGCAGGCCCTTGAGTACCTCGTCCACCTCGTGGATCACGCCTGCGCTCCCGCTCTGCCCGCATGGCCGATTCCGTCCGGCCCGTCGTCCGCCGCCGATCGTCCCCCGGGCGCCCGCCGGGCCGCAGGGGCACGGGGGACGGCCGCCGGGCAGTCCGCCCTGCCCGTGCGGACACCCCGGGCCGCATCCGACTGCCCGGACGGTCAGATGTAGCCTTCCGGAAGGGCAAAAGCCACGGCGTGCGCGCGATTGCGCAGGTGGAGACCGGTGGTGAGGCCGTGCATGACGTTCTTTACGGTCCGTTCGGAGTACGACAGCTTGCCCGCGATCTCACCGGTGTCGAGGCCCTCGGAGACCAGGCGCAGGACGTCCACCTCACGGGGGGTGAGCCCGAGGGCCGGCGGTCCGCTCCGGCCCGCCGTGCCCCGGTGCAGCGCTCCCACCTGCTGGATGAGCCGGCCCAGCAGATCGGCGGGCAGGTCGCCGTCCCCGCGGGACGCCGCCAGTACCGCCTGCACCAGCCGCTCGGCGGTGGCCTCGTGGCGCCAGACGATCGCGGCGACACCGCACTCCACCACGTCCAGCAACTCGTTCTCCCGCATCGAGGCCACCACGAGCACGGCGCGCGCTCCCTCGCTGCGCACGATCCGGCGCAGCCGGGTCAGGGCCGCCTCGTCGAGCGCGGCCTCCACGAGCAGGGCCACCGTGCCCGGACCGGACTCCTCGCGCAGCTCGATCTCCGGGTGTCTGCGCAACTGGCCGACCGCGCCCTCGCGGCTGATCGGGTCGGCGGCGGACACCGCCACGGGGACGCGGCGGTGCGTGGAGCCGGCGTTCGGGCCCGTGCCCGGTAAGGAGGTGGTCATGGTCCGGGGTGAGTTGAGCAACCGTTTCCCCTGTTCAGCGGCCGCCGCGCAACGCGGGCCGGTAGCGGATGAGCACCCTCAACACTTCTGCGGGCGCCGCCGGGACCGCAATCGTGGAGCACCACGAGGCGCACCACGAGACGGCGGCGGCGCGCACCACGAGGCCGACCGCCTGCGCGCGTGTTTCCACTGGTCACGGCAGGTCCCGTCGGCACCGGGGCAGGTCCGGACGCCGGTAGTGAGGTGCGCCGCTTCTCACCACCGCCGCACGGATTCCGGCGTCTGACCCGGCGGGAAGCAACCATTCACCACGGGAGGCACTGATGAGCGGCCCGCTCCGAGAGCGTGACGGAGTCCGGGAGCTGCTCGCGGCCGGGACGGAGCGGGCCCGCGCCGGTTCCGGCGGCGCGGTGCTGCTCCAGGGAGCGACCGGTACGGGCCGGACCTCCGTGCTGGAGGACGCCGTACGGGACGCCGCCGGGCGAGGCCTGCGGGTGCTGCGGGTACGGTGCTTGCCGGAGGACACCGGGGTGCCGTTCGCCGCGGTGCTGCAACTGCTGCGTCCCGTACCGGATTTCACCGACCTCGCACCCGACCCGGACGACCGGGGGAGCGCCGCCCGGCTGTGGCGGCTGCTGTACGCGTACGCGGCGGAGGGCCCGCTCCTGCTGGCGGTCGACGACGTCCACCTGGCCGACGCCCCGTCACGCCGCCGGCTGCGCGAGGCGGTGCGCCGCATCGACCGATTACCGGGTGCGCGCGGCCGTCGCCCTCGGGACCGCCCTGGTCGGCCGCGGCGAGGTCACGACGGCGCCGGAGGTGCTGCGGCGCACGGAAGGCAGCCTGGACGGACATCCGGGACTCACCCGCACCGTGCAGACCGCCACCGTCCTGCTGTCCGACGCCGACCTCGCCACCCGCCAGGAGACCTACCCCAGGCTCTCCGAGAGCGGCCGGCACGCGCCGGAACTCGTCGGCACCGCGAGCCGGGCCCTCCTGGTGCGGTACGAGGCGACGGCCGGACTGCTCTCGGCCGGCGAGGCCATGACCCGCGTACGGGCCCTGCTCGCCGAGCCCTCCGACCCGCTGGCCGAGCCGTTCCTGCTGGGAACGGCGGCGGCCGTCGCCGAGTGGGCCGACGAACTCGACGAGGCCGAGCGGCTGGTGGACCGCGGTCTGGCCGGTCAGCACCCGGCCCTGCTCCACCCCATGGAACACGCGCTGCTCAACACCCGTGCCGACATCGCCGCGGCCCGCGGTGACGTCGCCCGGCTGATCGCCGTGCGCGGAGACGGAGCGGCCATCGCGGCGCGCGCCCACAGCGGACCCTCCAACCGGGACGCCCACGTGCTGATGGCCCTGGTGCACACGGGGCGCTCCGAGGAGGCCGGACGGCTCGCCGAGGCCTTCGACCTGAGCCGGGCCCCGGAATCATGGGAGCTCAACCGCTTCCTCTACGCGCGGGGAGTGCAGCGCCTCGCCGCCGGAGACCCGGCGGGCGCGCTCCACGACTTCCTGGAGTGCGGCCGCCGGCAGACCGCCCGGGAGGTGCTCAGCCCGGTCGTCACCCCCTGGCGGACGGCGGTCGCCCGGTGCCGCCTCGCGCTCGGCGGTGGCCAGGAGGCCCTGGCACTGGCCACCGAGGAACTGCGGCTGGCCCGGGTGTGGAACACCCCGCGCACGGTGGGACGCGCGCTGCGCGTCCTCGGCACCGCGACCGGCGGCCGCCGCGGACTGCACCTCGCCGAGGAAGCGGTCGACACCCTCATGGACGCGCCCGCCGACGCCGGCATGGAACTGGTCGAGGCCCCCTCGCCCACGGCCGCCGGCTCCTCGCCGCCGGTGAACGCGGGCGCGCCCGTGAGCGCCTGCGCGAGGCGGCGGACCTGGCCGAACGCAAGGGCGGCCTGCGGCTGCTCGCCCTGACCGAGAAGGCCCTCCGGGAGGGCGGCTCCCGGGCCCCGACCACGGTGCGGACCGGCTCGGGGGCCCTGACCGCCAGCGAGCGCCGCATCGTGGAACCGGCCGCGGCCGGGCGGACGAACACCGAGATCGCCGGCCTGCTGCACCTGGCCCGCCGCACCGTGGAGACCCATCTGACGAGCGCCTACCGCAAACTGGGCATCCGCGGCAGGGCGGAACTCCCGGCGGCCCTGGAACGCCCCCGCTCCCCGGCCCTGACCTGACCTGACCTGACCTCACCTGTCGCCGGGCCGGGCGCTTCCGGTCGGAGGGCTGTCGGTGCCGACTCCTATGATCCACTTCATGCGCGAGTTCTTCATGGTGGGCGGGCGGAAGCTGTCGTATCTGGACTTCGGCGGTCCGGGGGAGCCGCTCCTGGCCCTGCACGGGCACTACAACGAGGCGTCGGCGTTCGCCCCGCTCGCGGGCGCGCTGGCACCGCGGTGGCGGGTGATCGCGCTCGACCAGCGCGGTCACGGAGAGTCCGACCGCGCCCCCGGTTACGAGCGCGACGACTACGTGGCCGATGTCCTTGCCCTCCACCGGCATCTGGGAGTCGGACCGGTGCCGGTACTGGGACACTCGCTGGGCGGGGTGAACGCCTACCAGTTCGCCGCCCGGCACCCCGACGAGGTCAGTGGGCTGATCGTGGAGGACATAGGTGCGGTCGTCGACTGCGACTGGTCCTTCACCACGCGCCTTCCCCGCACCGCACCGTCCCGCGGAGCGCTGTCCCGCGCCCTCGGCGCGGCGGCACCCTATCTGGAATGCTCGTTCAGGCAGAGCGACCGGGGCTGGGGCTTCTCCTTCGGGATCGAGGACACCGTCGCCTCCCAGAAGGCGCTGTGCGGTGACCACTGGGACGACTGGACCGCGCTGTCCTGCCCCGCCCTCCTCGTCCGCGGAACGCGGAGCGACGAGCTGACGGCCGGTCACGCCCGGGACATGGTCGCCCGCGGCGGCCGCCGGACCCGCCTCGTCGAGCTGCCGGCCGGTCACGTCGTGCACCACGATGCTCCGGAACGCTTCGCCGCCGAGGTCATGGCCTTCCTGTCCGGGCCCTGACCATCCCCGCACACGGGAGCCCGGCCCCTGCGGGGACGGGCTCCGTCACTGCATGTGGGTAGACTGGCCACTGCGAAGGGGAGTAGCCCCGCAATACCGGTCGTCGACACACTGGAACCCCCGGGTTCCCGGTGGCCGGGCCCGCACCCGATGGGATGCGGGCGGGCGAGACCTTCGGCCCATTGTCGACGACGTAAACGCGCGTCGGCGGGGTCGAAGCTGCCGCCGTTCCTCGCGCTGGTCGTCCTCGAATCCCGTCGGTGCGGGAAAGCCGGACGGTTCCTGTGATCCATTTCGTACTGCTCATCGTGTGCGCGGGGGCGATCTACCTCTCCTGCGAGTGGTTCGTCAACGCCGTGGAGTGGCTGGGCGAACGCCTCAAGGTCGGGAAGATGGCGGTCGGCACGATCCTGGCCGCCTTCGGTACCGCCCTGCCCGAATCCGTGGTGACGCTCGTCGCCGTGACCACCGGTGCCACCGACGAGGCCAAGCAGATCGGCGTCGGTGCCGCGATGGGCGGGCCGCTCGCCCTGGCCACCGTCGCCTACGGGGTGACCGGCGCGATGCTGCTCCTCAAGCGCCGCAGGGAACGCCTGGAGGCCGCGGCGCCGACGGGCGCGCCGGGGAGCGGGCCGGCGAGCGGGCCGGGGAGCGGGCCGGGCGACGAGACGGTCGGCAACGCGAAGGACATGGAACGGCTGGCCAAGGACCAGAAGTGGTTCCTGCCCATCTTCTTCCTGAAGGTCGCGCTCGGTCTGGTCGCCTTCGCGTTCAAGCCGGCCCTGGGCGTGCTGTTCTTCGCCGCGTACGCGGTCTACTTCTGGCGTGAGATCCGTAGCAGCCGCGCCGACGAGGACACGGATGACGAGGAGGAGGAACTGGAGCCGTTGAAGCTCCAGCCCAAGGCGGCTTCCCCGGCCACCTGGGCCGTGGCCGTCCAGACCCTGGCCACCCTCGTCGTGATCTTCATCGCCGCGCACTTCTTCGTGAAGCAGCTCGACGTCATCGGTCCGATGCTGGGCCTGTCGGCCACGGTCACCGCCCTGCTGCTCTCGCCGATCGCCACCGAGCTCCCCGAGATCATGAACGCGGTGATCTGGGTGCGTCAGGGCAAGACCAGGCTGGCCCTCGCCAACATCTCCGGCTCGATGATGATCCAGGCCACCGTTCCCAGCGGCATCGGCCTGATCTTCACCAACTGGCAGTTCGACGGCCCCCTCCTGTGGTCCGGGATCGTCACCATGGCGGCGATCACCTATCTGCTGCTGACCATGCGCGCCCACCGGCTGACTCCGGCCCGGCTGGCGGTGGCCGGCGCGTTCTACGTGGTCTTCGCCATCGGACTCGTCCCCCTCCTCAGCTGACCCCGCGGGGCCGCGTTCCCTCAGGGCCCGGTGGCCGCGGTGGTGCTCCGCGGCCGCCGGTCGCGGTGGGCCGGGACGACCGCGGTCAGCACCGCGACGCCGGTCAGGGCGAAGGCCCAGGGGTATCCGGTCGCCGCCGCGAGCCACCCGAAGGCCACGGCGCCGACGCCCATGCCGACGTCGTAGGCGATGTTCCACACCGCGCTGACGGTGCCGTACCCGGCGGTGGGGACCCGTGCGTACATCAGCGTCAGCGTGGCGTTCTGGAGGATGCCGAAGCCCGTGCCGAACACCCCCGCGGCGACGACCACGACGACCGGCTCGGCGGTCGCCACCATCAGCAACGTACCGGCGGCCGACAACAGCAGACCCGGCAGCACCAGGCCGGCGGATCCGCGCCGGTCACCCACCCGGCCGGCCACCCAGCGGCCGGCCGTGGCCGCCGCGGGCTGGACGAACAGCGCGACGGCGACCGAGCCCGTGGCCGCACCGCGCACGGCGAGCGGAAGGAAGGTGACGACGATCCCGGAGACCATGGCGGCGAACGCGAAGACCACGGCCGGGCGCCGCAGCCCGGCCGAACGCAGTCCTTCGCCGATGCCGATGCCGACGGCACGCCCCGACGCGCGGACCCGGTCCGGCAGACCGGGCACCGAGGCGAGCGCGGCGAGCGCGAACGCCCCGCCCGAAGCGAAGACGAGCCCGTACCCCGAGTGCGCGGCCAGCCACACCCCCAGCGGCAGCGCCACCAGCGCGGGCACCCCTCCGACGATGCCGACCAGGGCCAGGCCCTCGCCGCGCCGTTCGGCCGGTATGAGGGAAGCCGTCAGCGCACCGCCGGCGACGAGGGTGAACCCGTAGCCCAGTCCGCGCAGCAGACAGACCGCGACGATCCACCCCAGGTCCCGGGAGAGCGGCAGCGCCAGGGCCGGTACGCCCAGCAGACCCAGGCCGACGGCCAGTACGGCACGGTAGCCGTAGCGGTCGACCAGGGCGGGCGTCGCGAACTCGCCCGCCACCGTCGCCAGCATCAGCGCCCCCGTGGCCAGCCCGGCAGCCCCGCCCCCGCCCGCGGGGGTGGCGTAGCCGGGGACGACCGACAGCAGGAGGTGGAAGGAGGCGGAGGCGCCCAGCACGGAGACGAAGCGCAGCAGCAACGGAGGTGTCAGCAGGGGCGGACGCACCGCGCGCGACGCGGCGGCGGCCTCGGGTGTTTCGGTCACGGCATGACGCTAAGTGGCCTGCTGGATCGCCGGTAAGCTCCAGTTCCATGCCGTTGGAGTGGTCCAGTTCCCCGCCCGAGCTGCTCCTGGTCGTCGACCGGGCAAGCGCCCTGCCGCTGCGCGCCCAGCTGGAACACGGGCTGCGGGACGCGATCCGCACCGGGCGCCTGGACGTCGGCGAACGGCTCCCGTCCTCGCGGGAACTCGCGCGGACGCTCGGTCTCTCGCGCGGCCTGGTCCAGGAGTGCTACGCCCAGCTCCGGTCCGAGGGCTACCTGGTGACCCGCCCCGGCTCCGCCACCCGCGTGGCGGCGGGAGCAGCGGCGACGCCCGGTCTGCCGCGGCAGCGGAACGAGGCCCCGCACCTGGTGGCGGACTTCCGCTGGGGCGTACCGGACTTGGGCACCTTTCCGGTCCGCGACTGGCTGTGGGCCACCCGGGAGGCCGCCCGCGCCATGCCGAACTCCGCGCTCGACTACGGCGACCCGCGCGGCAGCGCCGTCCTGCGCGAGGTCCTGGCCGGATACCTGCGCCGGGTGCGCGCCGCCGCGGTCGACCCCGGGCACATCCTCGTGTGCAACGGCTACGCCCAGGGCCTCGGGCTCGCCCTGGGCGTACTGGCCGACGCCGGCGTGCGGACCGTGGCCTTCGAGGACCCGGGCTCACCCGCAACCATCGGCGCGGCGGCCTCGGCAGCCGGAATGCGCGCCGTCCCCGTACCGGTGGACGAGCGCGGGATCGACGTGGACGGGCTCGCCGCGACCGGCGCCCGCGCCGTCGTCGTCACCCCCGCCCACCAGTGGCCCACCGGCGTCGCCCTCGCCCCGGAGCGCCGGCTGGCACTGATCGAGTGGGCCCGCGGGCACGACGCGATCATCATCGAGGACGACTACGACGCGGAATTCCGGTACGACCGCGAACCCGTCGGCGCGCTCCAGGGCGTGGCCCCCGACCGGGTCGTCTCCCTCGGTACCGTCAGCAAGTCCCTCGCGCCCGCCCTGCGGATCGGCTGGATGCTCTGTCCACCCGGTCTGGTCGAGCCGCTGACCGCCCGCAAGTACCGGAACGACCGCGGCACCCCCACCCTCGACCAGCTCGCCCTCGCCGGCCTGATCCAGTCCGGACGTTTCGACCGCCACCTGCGCCGGATGCGCGCCACCTACGCGTCCCGCCGCACCGCCCTGGTCGCCGTCCTGGCCGAACACGCCCCCGAGGTGGCGGTCACCGGCCTCGCGGCCGGCTTCCACGCCGTCGCCCACCTGCCCGTCGGCGTGGACGAGGGCCAGGTCGTCGCCGCCCGTACCCGGTCCGTCGGCCTGTACGGGATGAGCGCCTGCCGCGCATCCCGTACCGACGAGCCGGCGCGACTCGTCCTCGGCTTCGGCAACGTCGGGGTACGGGCCATCGCGGACGGCATCGCGGCCGTCCCCGACCTGCTCACCGGCCGACCGCGGGACACGCGCCGGTGAGCGCGGCGGACGCCAACCGCCCGGGCGGTGGCGCGAACGGAGGCAACTCGCCCATGGACCTGCGACCGGAGCTGTCGCCCCCGCCGGTGGGCCGGCAGCGGCTGGACGAGCTGTGCGCCGAGGTGGAACGCACAGCCGGCCTGCTGGAAACCGGCTCGGAGGCGGCGGACGGGGCGATCGCGCTCTGAGGACACTCGTCCGCCGGGGCCCGGACGGGCCCCGGCGGGCCGGCTCACTTGGACTGCGTGGAGACGCTCACACCGCTGAAGTCCTGCGCGGCGGCGAGGCTGAAGTAGACCCACCCGGCAGGCGGGTTGTCGATCGTCAGGGTCTCGCCGTTGCCCGCGTTGGTGGACTTGGCCTGGTAGTTGCTAGTGGTGGCCCAGGTGCTGCCGCCGTAGTAGAGGTCGGCGTTGCCGGTGCCGCCGCTGCTGGTGATGGTCAGCTGCTTGACGCCGGCGGGCAGGTACACGAAGTGGTAGCTGTAGTTGCCGGTGGTGGCCGCGAGGTTGTCCCGGCGGCAGTTCTTGTCGAACTGGCGGGGGTCGCCGATGGTGCACAGCGGGATGGACCGGGTCTCCGGCAGCGGGCCGCAGTCGGCGGTCGCGCAGGTGGTCGACAGCCAGGTGGCGAAGCCGGCGTCGTAGCCGGTGCCGATGGTCTGCTTCAGGAAGGTGCGGGCACCGTTCCAGTCACCGGCGCGGTACTTGCCGAGCACGGTCTCGACGTCGGCGGGGTGCGCCTGGAGCATGTAGCGGACCGCGAGGAAGCCCCAGCGGTAGACCCGGTTCGAGTTGACGTCGGGGTCCGCGTCCTGGCTGTAGACGGTGTCGAACAGGTCGCTCAGCTTGTACGTGTTCTTGGCCGCCTCGGCGATCGCGTCGGCGTTGCGCACGCCCCGGTAGCCGTACGAGATGTTCTCGGCTATGCCCTCGACCCACCAGATGGTCGGCGTGGTCAGGCTCGCGTCGAAGTCGCCGGCCATGTTGTAGCGGCCGTCGAGGTAGTGGGTGTACTCGTGGTTGAGGTTCCAGATCTGGAACTCCGGACGCAGCCAGCTGGCCTCGTGGGCGATGAAGCGGGCCTGGTTGCCGGGGGCGGCCGGGTTGCCCTCCTCGTACATGCCGCCGTTGTCGACGTCGATGTTGTAGATGGCCCAGGCGTACAGCGAGTACTGGGTGTAGTCGTCGAAGACGACGACCTCCAGGTTGGTGTTCACGTCACCGGGGATCGCGCCCTTGTCGCCGATGACCCGGTGGAAGTACGCGTCCTGGTTGACCAGGCTGGTGCAGGTGCCGTCCAGCTGGCCGGGGGACATGTCCTGGGCGCGGATCTTCAGGCCCGGGGTGCACGTGCGCTGGATCGGCAGGACCAGCGGGAGCACGCGGTCGCCCAGGTCGCAGATGGCGTAGGCCGCGCAGTTGCCCTTGTCGTACTGGCGCGTGTACCAGCCCAGGTTCATCGTGATCGGCGCGGTGGGGCCGACGTTCGGGTAACGGTTGATCAGGTCCTTCAGCAGCGGCCGGACCCGGTCCTTGAGCTCGGGGACGTCGAGGGCGTAGCCGAGGTAGCGGCCGACGTTGCTGACGACGTCCAGGCGGTTCAGCTCGGCGCCGTTGCGGGTGATGAAGCCGGCCCAGGTGTCGAGGATGGCGGGGTCGGCCTTGAGGGCGGCGCGCCAGCCGCGGGCGTCGTTCTTCGCCTTGAAGCCGTTCTCGACGACCCACTCGACGTGCTGCATCGCGAGGTTCATCTGGCCGGGCCACGTGCCGGTGTAGCTGCCGAGCATCCACTTGACGACGCCGGCGTACCGGCCGGCGGTGTGGGTGCTGTCGATCAGCGTGACGACCTCGTTGAGGATCTCGCCGTTGGCGTCGGTGACGTCCTTGCTGCGCGGGGAGGCGAAGAAGGCGTCCAGCGCGCCGCGCGCCGAGCCGTCCAGAGCCGTGCCGTAGTCGCCGACGACGTCCGCGTGGTTGTCCTGCACGTAGTAGCCGGCGCGCAGGAACAGCACCAGCTGCCCGATGGCGGCGCTGTTGTTGCCCGCGTAGCCGGCGGAGGCGTCGCGCAGCGCGTCCGCGACGGTCACCATCTGGGCCTCGCGGAAGGCCTTCCGCGCGTTGTCCCCGGTGAGGCCGAACAGCGGGTACGTACAGTCGATGCGGGGGAGGGCCTTGAGCTGCTGGACCAGCGCGCCGCCCGTGGCGTTGATCACGCCGGAGAGGTCGCCGCACTCGTCCGCGGCGGCGGCCGAGGACCGCGGGCCGGTCTTGTCGGTCTTGGCGGCCTTGTCCGGCGTGACGGTGGGGGCGGGGGCCGGGGCGGTCTCCTCGGCGCTGTCCTGCGAGGAGATGCGCAGGCGCGAGCCGTTGCGGAGCGCGTCGGGCGACTTGGGGACCGGGATCGACCGCGGCGCCGAGGCCGCGGCTCCGCGTGCGTTCGTACCGGCCGGGGCCGTGGCGCCGGCGGAAGCGGCCTGGCTCGGCGGTGTGAACAGGCCGAGCGCAATGAAGACGGCGGCGCCGAGCGCGGGAAGTCTGCGCGCGCCGGTCTTCGATATGCGGAAGGGATGCATCTGTGGGGGCCTCCGGGGCCGTTGTGCCGCGCGCTGGGGACACGGGCAGTCGATGTGTGACATGTAAAATTTCACATGTCGCATCGCGCCGGAAGTCTTTTGGCCAGATTCTCGGCCACCGAAACTGAAACGTTGTCAACTTCCGCCCCAGCCCCAGCCCCTGCCCTCTCCCCTGACCCGCCCCGCCCCCTCCCTCGCGTCAGGCCTCGCGTCAGGCCTCGGTCTTCGGGACCTTCAGCTTGACCCAGGACGTGGGGCCCGGGATGCCGTCGGCGTCGGAGCCGGTGTAGCCGAGTTGGCGCTGCCAGGCCCGGTAGGAGTTGACGTCGCCCGAGCCCCAGACATCGGCGTTGGCCGAGCTCCGGTAGCGGTCGCAGCCGACGTCGACCAGCCGCTCGTGCATGGCGGCGATGATCGGGCTTTGGCGGCCGGCGGTGAAGAATCCGGCGCCCGGGAAGGATTCGAAGGCGGTCGTGGGGGGTGTCCATCGCCACGAGGCGACGGCGGGACCGCCGCGGGGGTCGGCGGGGTCGGCGGTGGGCGGGCACTGCCCGTCGGGGTAGCGGGGGGCGAAGTAGCCGGTGACGTAGCTGCTGCGGCGCGGATTGGAGTGCGACCAGACGCCGTTGCCCTGGCCGTGGTCGACGGAGCCGGCCTGGATGCTGTTGCCGCCCTTGGTGTAGACGGTGTCGGCGTCGAAGCCGGTGACGATCTCGGTGTGGGCGCCGTTGCCGAAGTTGACCCAGGCGCCGACGGAGGGGTAGTCGGACCACTGGCCGTGGGCCCTGGCCCAGGTGGTGAAGGCGGTCACGTTGTCGACCTTGGGCACGATCCCGTCGAGACCGGCCTCGTGGTACATGCACCAGTCGAAGATCACGCACCAGGCGACGCCGTCCTCGCCGAACTCCTCCCCCCAGCGGGTGTAGTTGTCCCAGCCGTCGTGACTGTTCCAGCCCTCGTAGATCTGCTCGGGGACGGTCATGAGGTGGTCGGTGAGCTGCTGCCACTGGGGTGTGCTCATGGGGATGCCTCCGGGGCGGGTTCGGTCGTCCGCAGTGAGGTAAGCGGAGTCGTCAGTTTTCATGAGGATCCCCGGGAGTTGACGTCCCGATACCGTCCTGAGCTGTCGAAACGATTCAGCTGGATATCGGGGTGCCTGTCGTTCCGGAATCCGATGCGGGCGGCCGGCGGATCGGGGGCCGGAAGAATTGTTGAACGCGTTCAGTTCGGCTGGCAGAATGGATCCACGTCGTCGGCCGGGGCGGACACCCTCGTTTCGTCGCGGCGCGAGCAGGGGTGGTGGCCGTGGATCAAAAACGGTCGTACGGCCGGGTGCTGGTGGTCTCGGCGCTCGTGGGCTGCCTGGAGGTCGCGCTCGCCGTCGTGGTGGTCTTCCTGTACGTCCGGACGCAGCCCCCGCCGGACACCCCGGTCGATATCTCCGCCCTGGCGGCCGGGCTCCTCTCGTTCGGCACGCTCATCGGCGTGATCGCGTTCCTCCTGTCCGTGGTCTTCGTACTGCCCGCCGTGGCACTGGCCGATCTGATCGCCCGTCGGACGGGCGGGCGCGAGGCGTGGTGGGTGCCGCCGGTGGTGGCGGCCCTGGTGGCTCCGCCGATCGTGGCCGTCGCGGCGTACGACCACGTGCAGGCGCGGAGCGCGCTCGTCTTCCGGGCGGTGGCCACCGCCGTGCTCTCGCCGGGCGGCCTGGTCGCCCGGCTCCGGCGCCGGGGGCTGGTCGGGAAAGTGGCCCTGTGGGGTCCGGCGGTGGTGGTGGGAACGGGTCTCCTCGGCACCCTCGGGTTCGCCGTGGGCCTGCTCCCCGCCTACGAGCCGCCGGCGATCGGTCCGACGGCCATGGCCGGCACCTGGGTCGACCACACGAGCGGGACGCTGGTCTTCACCTCCGACGGCCGGGTCACCGCCTCCGGGGTCGGCGGCGGCGCGGCCGACGGGGTGTGCCGTCGGCGCCCGCCGGGCGTGTCAGCGCGGGGTCAGGGGCCGTGGTGCACTCTGGTTGTCGTGACCGGGCGGGTGACCGGGCCGGTCACGAGGGAGAGGTGCCCGGAGTGGTTGATCGGGGACCGGTCATCGGCCGTTCGGGTCCTGTCGGGATCCACGCAGGTTCGAATCCTGCCCTCTCCGCCGTACGCGGGCCCCGGGCAGGGGCCCGAAGGCGCCACCGCACGACGACGGCCCGCCCGGTGTTCCCGGGCGGGCCGTCGTCGTGCGGTGGGCGCAGTACGCACGGGCCGGGTCAGTTGTTCTGCGTGGCGTCCGTATCCGCCTGCGCGGCCGCGCTGTCGGCGGCGTCCAGCTTCGCCTGCATGTCCGCCGCCTGGCCGTCGGCACCCGCCGACTGCTCCGCCTTCGGATGGGCGGCCGTGCCGCCCCCGCAGCCGGTCAGCAGCAGCACGGCCCCGGCGGCGAGGGCGGTGAGTGCGGCCGCGCCGCGCCGGGCGGACCTCACTTGGACCCCTGCGCGGAGCACCAGGTGGAGACGCCCTTCAGGTCCTCCTGGCGCTTCTGCAGGGTCGGCAGCAGGTTCTTGCGGAACGTCAGGCGGTCGTTGAGGTAGGTCTGGATCTCGGTGTGACCCGCCTTCTTCGCCTCGGTGACGCGCTGCTCCAGCCGGGCGATCGAGCCCGCGACGGTGGCGTCGCCGTTCAGCCGGGTGACGGCGGCGTTGACCCGGGACTCGGTCTTCGGAAGACGCTTGCAGATCGCCTTGGCGCCGTCGCCCTTCGGCGCGGACTTCGCCGACGCGGCGGGGCTCGGCGAGGTGCTGTCGGCCTGTGCGGGCCCGGCGGACAGCAGAGCACCGGCGAGAGCGACGGCGCCGATCGCGGCGGCGGTCCTACGGTTCGCGAGCATGGTGGTATCCCCTTCGGTGCGACGGGCCGACGCGTGGGCGCCCCGGCCGAGCAGGACGCTAGGGAGCGTTTTTGTGGTTTCCTTGTGACCGCCTGGCCGGCCGCACCACGGCCCTCAGTCGCCCCGGGAGATCCAGTCGCGCCGCGCGGGCAGCCGTACGGTCGGTTCGTCCTCCGAGACCAGCGGGAGCCGTACCTCGATGCGGGCGCCCGTCCCGCCGGGTACCTCGCCGAGGGTGACCGTGCCCCGGTGCAGTGCGGCCTGCTGGGCCACCAGGGTGAGCCCGAGGCCGGAACCCGGGCTGCCGGGCCGGCGGTGGAACCGGCCGAAGACGGCCTCGCGTTCGGCGGGCGGCACACCGGGCCCCTCGTCGTCCACCGTGAGCAGCGCGAAACCGCCCTGCGCGCGCAGCCGGACGGTGACCCGGGGCGGTTCGCCCGGCAGGTGCCCGTGCACCACCGCGTTGCGCAGCAGATTGGCCAGCATGATCTTCAGACCGGAGTCCCATCCGAAGATCCGCAGCTCCGCCGGCAGGTCCACGTCCAGCACCAGCCCCGCCCCACCGTCCCGGCGAGCCGCCTCGGTGGCGGCCGCGTCCACCAGCTCGCACAGGTCGAGCGGGGCGAAGGCGGAGACCTCCACGAGGTCACCGAGCGCGAGCATCCGCAGCGCGCCGAGCAGTTCGAGCAGCCGGGCGTGGTCGCTCCGCAGGTCGCTCACCACCTCGGCCCGTTCACCGGGGGAGAGGTCGGGGTGGGCGGCGAGCACGTCCAGGTCCGTCTGCATGCTCATCAGTGGCGTACGCAGCTCGTGCGAGGCCGCGGAGGAGAAGGACCGGGCGGTCTCCAGGGCCTGCGCGGTCCGTGCCGCCTGCTCGTCGTAGCGGGTGAGGAGCTGGCCGATGGCCGCGGACAGTTCGTCCACCTCGGCGATGTTCGCGGGGGTACCGGCGAAGGCGGCGGCCCCCGCCGCCGGGTCGAGCCCGGCGGCCCGCCGGCTCAGCCGCCGTACGGACGCGGTGGCGCGTCCCGCCAGGCCGTACGCGAGGAGCCCGGACACCGGAGCGGCCAGCAGCGCCACGAGCAGCACCCGCCGCCGTACGGCGGCCACCTGCGGGTCGGTGCTCGAAGCCGCCGTGTAGATCCACAGGTTTCCGGCCGCGCCGCCGGTGACCGGCACGCTCAGCACCCGCCAGGCATGGCCCTTGGCGCGGACCGTGACCGGGCCCTGTGGGGTCCGGTCGGGCAGCCGGACCGCCGCGTCGGGCTGCGGACCGCCTTCCAGGACGGTCGCACCGTTCGCGCCGCGCACCCGGATCCCCGCGTCGAGGACGTCACCGAGCACCTTGCGGTGCTGGTTCTGCTCCGCCTTCGGCCGCCCGTTGCGGTCGGCGGCCAGCAGGGCCCGTACGTCGGGCAGGACGGCCGAGGCCCGGTCCTGGAGCCGTGCGTCCTGCTGCTGGCGCAGGTCGCGGCTGACGAGCCCGAGCACCAGCAGACCCGCCGCGAGCACCAGCAACGGCATGACCACGGTGACCGAGAGCGCGATCCGGGTGGAGAGTTTCACGATCGGCTCCCCGCGTCGGGCGCGCGCAGCACGAAGCCGACGCCGCGCACCGTGTGGATCAGCCGGGGGCGTCCGCCCTCTTCCAGCTTCCGGCGCAGGTAGCTGACGAAGGTGTCGACCGCGTCGGTGCGCACCTCGAAGTCGTAGCCCCACACCCGGTCCAGCAACTGGTCCCGGGTCAGCACGATGCCCGCGTTGCGCACCAGGGCGGCGAGCAGCTCGAACTCCCGCCGGGTGAGGTGGACCTCGGCCCCGCCGTGGCGCACCTGCCGGGTCGCCTGGTCCATCTCCAGCGGCCCTGCGCGCAGCACGTCCCGCTCGCCGCGCGCCGGGCTGCGCCGCAGCAGGGCGTGCAGGCGCAGCACCAGCTCCTCCAGTGCGAAGGGCTTGACGAGGTAGTCGTCGGCGCCGGCCTGGAGCCCGGCGACCCGGTCGGCCAGCTCGTCCAGGGCCGACAGCATCAGGACGGGGGTTTCGTCGCCCCGGGCGCGCAGGGTCCGGCACACCTCCGTGCCGGTCAGCCCGGGCATGGACACGTCCAGGACGAGCACGTCGGGGTGGCGCGCGTCCACCCGGGCGAGGGCGCCGGGCCCGTCCTCGGCGAGGACCACGGTGAATCCGCTCAGCCGCAGCCCGCGCTCCAGCGAACGCCGGATGGCGGCGTCGTCGTCCGCCACGAGCACCACTGCCGTGTTCATGCTGCCTCCCGCGCCGCCCTGCCCGAACCGGGCCCGACCCTCTCACAGCCGTCCGCGCCGCCCGGACGCGGGCCCCCGTGCACCACCACCGCGGAGGGCACGCCGTCCACGAGGGCCGTCGCCAGGCGGGCCACGGCCTCCCGGCGCGGCAGGCGGTGCCGGGCGCGGAACCCGCGCCGGGCCCGGACCGGGCGGTGCGTCAGTGTGGGGTCAGGGGCTCTCGTGCAGTCTGGTTGTCGTGACCGGGCGGGTGACCGGGCCGGTCACGAGGGAGAGGTGCCCGGAGTGGTTGATCGGGGGCCGGCCACTGGTCGTTCGGGTCCTGTCGGGATCCACGCAGGTTCGAATCCTGCCCTCTCCGCTGTGCGTTCGCTGCGCCCGGCCCCTCCGCGCCGCCGACTACGATGCGTGGCATCGGCGGGGCAGGGCGGCGGGGCGGAGGGGTGGCGCGTGAGCGGGTACGGCGCGGGCGGGTACGGGGATCCGGCGGGCGGCGCGGCCGGGCCGGCGCCGACGGGACGGCCCGGCCAGGGCGCCTCGCCGAACCCGCAGGGGTACCCGTACGCGGTCCGGCAGGCGGGATCCCCGTACGCGCCGCCGGTTCCGCCGCAGGGGCATCCGTACAACCCGTACGACCAGAGCCCGTACGACCCGGGCCGGTACAACCCCTACGCCCCGTACGTGCCGCCGCCCGTCGAGCCCTCCCGGGGCAGGAAGATCATGCGGGCGGTCCTCAATCCGCTGTACGCCGCTCAGCGGACCTTCCGTCCGTCGCGTACCGGGATCGCGCACGATCCGCAGGTGCGCCGGCTCCAGCTCTGGCGGACCGTACTGGGGCTGGCCGCCTGGGTGGGTCTGACGCTCGCCTACAAGGCCGTCGTCGGCGCCGCCGAGGTCAAGGCGCTGGCGGACGACCGTCTCGACCAGAGCTGGTCCAGCGTCCTGGTCCTCGTCTGCACCTTCCCCGTCGTCGTGGGCGTCTTCGTGGCCGCCGCGAGGGGCGGGCTGCGGCGCGTGTACCTGCGACGGGCCCTGCGCCCGCTCGGCGCGGTACTGGCCGTCATGGCGTCCATGGGCACCTCGGCGCTCGCGATGGCCCCGGAACTGGCGGGTCTGCGCGACGCCGTGGGGCTGCCCGGAAAGATCGTCATCGGGGTGCTGTGCCTGTGGTCGATCGGGTTCGCGCTCTACGGCATCGGCCTCTCCCTGGTTCACGTCTTCCGTACCGCCGACATCCACGAGGTGCTGCCGCCGGTCCTCGCGGGCGTCCTGGTGTGGGAGACGGCGCTGCTGGACGTGGTCACGGGTGCCTATACCCAGGTCCCGGCGGGCGTCCGGGCGGTCTTCGTCCTCGGCGCGCCCGTCACCGTCACGGCCCTGTCCTGGTGGGAGTTGCGCCGCCTGCGCCGCCACCACGGGCTGACGGTGCGCGGAGCACTCGGGCGCTGACGGCCCCGCGGCGCCCGTACGACGCCGCGCCCTGTCCCCCCTGGCCCGGCGTCAGCCGGGAAGGGCGTCGGCCAGGCCCGCGCCGAGGAGCAGGAAGGCCCGGTCGGCGGCGGCGACGGCCTCGGGGTACACCTCGTCCGCAGGGTGGCCCGCCTGCATCCGGGCGCTGTTGCGGTCGGCCAGGACGCGCAGGACGGTGACGATCTGCACCGCGGCGAGCCGCGCGGTGAGCTCGTCGGCCCCGGCCTCCTCCAGTGCCCCGGCGAGGGCGTCGATGCTGCGGCCCGCGTACCGGAGCAGCCGCTCGCTGAGGCTCGCCGTCGTGCTGAGCAGCCGGGCGAAGGCCACGGCGTCCGGGTCGGAGGTGAGTCCGGTGACCGGGTCCCGCCGGGCCAGGGCGTCGAGTTCGTGAGCGTGCAGGGCGGCCAGCGGGCTCGTACCGGCCGGGCGGGCGCGGACCACGCGGGCCGATTCGTCCTCGTGGTCGGCGAACTGCTGCAGGACCAGGTCTTCCTTGGTCGGGAAGTAGGTGAACAGCGTGCGCTTGGAGACCTCGGCCGCTTCGGCGATCTCCACGATCGACACGTCGTCGAAGCCGCGGCTCAGGAACAGTCGCAGCGCCGCTTCGAAGATCGTCTGCCGGGTGCGCTGCTTCTTGCGTTCCCGCAGTCCGAGTTGCTCAGTCATGCGCCCACGATAGAGCAATGGGGGTACCGAGGAGAAATTTGCACCTGGTATAGTTATCTACCAAGTGAAGTGATCGTCCTGTGGAGGCATCCATGAACGTGCAGGTCACCGGTGTCATCGTCGTCGGGGCCGGCGGCGCCGGACTCACCCTCGCCACCGAGCTCGCCCTCGTCGGAGTGCCCGCGGTCGTGCTGGACCGGCTGCCCGGCCGCAACCTCCAGTCCCGCGCCGGGGCGATCCAGCCCCGGACCGCCGAGATGCTCGCGCTGCGTGGTCTGCTGGACGACGCCCTCGGGCGGTCCATCGACTACCGGCTCGTCGGGGGCCACTTCGCGGGACTGCCCGTCCCGCTGGACTACGCGGCGTGGGACACCCGCTATCCGCACCCGGTCCTGCTCCCGCAGGACCAGCTGGAGGCGGTGCTCGAAGACCGGCTCACCGAGCTGGGCGGTCAGGTGCTCAGGGAGCACCGGCTGACCGGCATGCAGCAGGACGCCGACGGAGTCACGGTCACCGCGACCGCGCCGGGCGGGGAGCTGTCGCTGCGGGGCCGCTACCTCGTCGCGTGCGACGGCGCCCACAGCAGCGTGCGCAAGATCATCGGAGCCGATTTCCCCGGTGAGGCCGCCACCGTCCGCATGGGCACCGCCGATCTGCTGCTCACCGGGGACGTGGACGACAGCTCCTCCGGACACATCAGCTCGCGGATCCACACTTCGCCCCAGGGCCACTTCGCCATGATCACGCCGCTGGCGAACGGTCTCCACAAGCTCATCTTCAGCGGCCCGCAGACGATGCTGGCCGAGCGCGACGCGCCGGTGACGCCCGCGGAGGTCCGCGAGGTGCTGCGCGCCACCCACGGCGGGGCGCTCGACGTCGCCGAGATCCGCTACTCCTCCCGCTTCAGCAACGCCAGCAGGCAGCTGGAGCACTACCGCCACGGCCGCGTGTTCTTCGCGGGCGACTCCGCCCACATCCACTCCCCGGCCGGGGGCCAGGGGCTCAACCTCGGCGTCCAGGACGCGTTCAACCTCGGCTGGAAGCTCGCCGCCGTCCTGCGGGGAGATGCCGGCGAGGAATTGCTGGACACCTACCAGAGCGAGCGGCACCCCGTCGCCGCGCGGGTCCTCGCCCTCACCCGGGCCCAGGGGGTGATCATGGGGCCGCAGCGCGACGGTGGGCTGGGCGAGCTGCGCGACGTGCTCACCGACCTGCTCCGCCTGCCCGAGGCCAACCGGTACATGGCCGGGGTGATGGCCGGGCTCGACCTCTGCCTCCCGTCCCCCGACGCCGAGGCCCATCCGCTGCTGGGCCTGCGGATGCCCGACCTCGACCTCCTCCTCGACGACGGCGAGCGGATCCGGTTCAGCGACCTGACGCGCTCCGGCCGCGGCGTCCTGCTCGACCTCGGCGACACCCCCCTCGCCGCCGCGGCTCCCTGGAGCGACCGGGTCACCCACGTGCGCGCCCGGGTGGAAGCCGCCGGGACCGGCGCCGAGGCCGTGCTCGTCCGGCCCGACGGCTACGTCTGCTGGGCCGGAGGAGCCGGTCTCACCGAGACGCTCACCCGCTGGTTCGGCCCCGTCCGGACTCGTGGCTGACGGGCTCGCGGGGGAGTCCGGGTGATCGGCTCAGTACGGCAGGGCCCGCTTCGCGAAGGCAGGCGACAGCTCGTTCTGCGCGGCGCGCGGGAAGGCGACGGTGTCGGGGTTCCCGTCCGAGACGTACCTGCTCTTTCCGGCGGCGAGCTTGTCCAGCCAGCGCGAAGAACCGAACTCGGCGTCCTCGTCCTTCGGTCCCGCCGAGCGGATCCGGGGGATGGCGCCGGGCGTGAAGGCCTTCGCGAAGGGCGAGACCGACGGGTTGGCCCCCACGAGGTACACCCCGTCGTAGCGGTAGCCCGTTCCCCGGGCGGCCACCGCGGCCGGCTCGGGCATGGCACCGAAGGGCAGGGCGAGCGAGGTGACGCGGGTCCCGGGTGCGGCCTTCTCGATCGCCTGCTGGCCCGCCGAGATCGCCCGCGCGGCGCCCGCCTGGTCCAGGGAGCGCAGGTTCTCGTGCCGGTCGGTGTGGTTGGCCACCTCGTACCCGTGCGCCTTCAGCCAGGTCAGGGCCTTGGCGGAGCCCGTGGCCGAGAAGGCGTCCGCGTTGACGAAAAAGGTCGCCACCGGCTTGAACGCGGGGTACTTCTTGGCCGTCTCCGCCAGGATGGCGACGGCGGTGTCGGGCGCCGGGCTGCCGTCCGCGCCAAGCCGCACCTGACTGTTGGTCGAGTCGTCGAACGTGAGGACCACCGGGTGGGCGCCGGCCGGGATGTCGATGCGGCCCGTCTGGAAGTCCCGCGCGGTCACCGGCACGTAGTCCTCCCGTGCGAGGCGCTCCAGTTCGGCCCGGAAATCGGCCGGGGTGCGGTCGTAGACGCCGGCCGGCCTGTCGACGAGCTGGTGGTACATCAGCACCGGCACCTGGCCGAGTTCGTTGGCACCGACCTCCGCCGGGCCCTTCGCTGCGACGGGGGCGACCGCCGCCTGCGAGGCGGTCGTGCGAGGGTGCCCGCTGGTGGGTGACGGCCCCGTGGAACAGCCGGTGGCGAGCAGGGCGGCGGCGCCCGCCAGGGCGCCGAGCGGGACGAGGGGGTGGCGCATCAGGAGCCTTTCCACGGTGAGGTGTCGCGCCATACCTACCGGCGAGCGGAGCCCCGATACCGCACTGTCCCCTGCATGGCGTAGCCGCCACGCCGCAGACGATCCGGGCCGTTCGTGTGAAATATCGGCCGAACCAGTCGACCGGCGCACGCAGCGGCAATGAATGGAGGCAGCATCCGGCCCGCACCCACACCCCCGGCACGAAGGACGTCATGATGCCCCGCACCCGCATACCGAGCTCCGGCTCCTCCCGTCTTCTCCGCCGCCCGGCCCGTCGCGGCGCCCTCATAGCGACGACCGGGGCGCTCGCTCTCGCCGGCGCGGGCGTCGGTGCCTGGACGTTCCTCGCGCCGGGTCCGGGCATCCAGGGCGTGAGCGACGGCGCCGTCCTCGACGCACGCGCGGCCGCAGGGGTCAGCGCCTACCTCGCCGCGGGTACGCCCGGCGGCGGGAACAAGCCGCACGCCACCCTGGACGGAGCGGCGGTCCCCCTCACCGCCGAAGGCGCCCGCCTGAAGCTCGCCCTCCCGAAGCTCAAGGAGGGCCGGCACACCCTGGTGGTGTCGGGCGGCAGCGGCCTCCCCTTCGCTTCGTACCGCAAGGTCGTGGGCTTCAGCGTGGACACCACCCCGCCGGAGCTGAAGGTGGCCGACCCGGAGATCAAGAACGCCGCCGCCCCCGTGACCATCACCGGCAACGCCTCCGGCGACGCCCGCGTGAGCGTCAACGGCAAGAAGGTCCCCGTCGACGGGGCCGGCGCCTTCAAGGCCACGGTGCCCAAGGGCACGCCCGTCGTCACGGTCACGGCGGTGGACCGCGCCGGGAACACCACCACCAAGGACGTGTCGGCCCGGGGGCGCCGCCCCATGATCCGCGCCGCGCACATCACCGCCATCGGCTGGGGCGACGACGGGCTCCGCGGCGGCATCCTCGCCCTGGTCCGCAGCGGCAAGCTCAACGCCGTCGAGCTGGACGTCAAGGACGAGGACGGCGAGGTCGGGTACGCCTCCCAGGTCCCGCTGGCCCGCAGGATCGGCGCGGCCAAGGGCTACTACGACGCCCACAAGGCGATCGCCGAGCTCCACGCCGCCGGCGCCCAGGTCATCGGCCGCATCGTGGCCTTCCGCGACCCCAAGCTCGCCGCGGCCGCCTGGAAGTCCGGCGACCAGGACCAGCTCGTACTGACCCCGTCGGGACAGCCCTACGACGGCGGCCACTACGGCGCCCTGTCCTTCACGAACTTCGCCAACCCCACGGTCCGCAAGTACAACCAGGACCTCGCCCTCGAAGCGGCCCGGCTCGGCTTCGACGACATCCTCTACGACTACGTGCGCCGGCCCGACGGCCCGCTGTCGCACATGCGCTTCCCGGGCATCGGCACCGCCACGCCCGAGCAGTCCATCACCTCGTTCGTCGCCGACACCCGCACCGCGCTGCGTCCCCAGGCCAAGTACCTCGGCGTCTCCGTCTTCGGCATCGCCGCGACCCGGCCCACCGAGATCGCCCAGGACATCGGCGCCCTGGTCAAGGTGACCGACTACGTCGCGCCGATGGTCTACCCGTCCCACTGGGCGCCGGGGGAGTACGGCGTCGCACAGCCCGACACCTCCCCGTACGCGATCGTGCAGCGCTCGCTCGCCGACTTCGCCCGTCAGGCGAAGGGCACGCAGACCGAAATCGTCCCGTGGCTGCAGGACTTCTCGATGGGCAGCACCTACGGGCCGGCCGAGGTGGCCGCACAGATCAAGGCGGCCGAAGCCAACAAGATGGAATCCTTCATCCTGTGGAACGCCGGCGCCCGCTACCAGGGCGCGGCACTCCAGCAGATCGCCAAGCACTGACGGGGCCCGGCCGGCGGCCGGGCAGGAGGCGGGTCCCCGGTACCGGGGGCCCGCCGCAGCGCGTTTCAGGCCTTGAGGATCCGTCCCGACACCGCCAGGGTGACGCGCCGCGGCGACAGGGCGGAGGCGAGGGCGGACACGCGGTTGGCGAGACCGGCGACGATGCTGGGCGGGGTCTTGCCGCGCTCCAGCGCGCGCCGCGTGGCGGTCACGACCTGCTCGGGGGTCGCCATCCGGCCGACGGCCGCGTCACGGCTGCCGACGACGTCGAAGAACTCGGTGCTGACCGGCCCTGGAGACACGGCGAGCACGCGCAGCGGGGAGGAGCGGGTCTCGTAGCCGACGGCCTCGGTGAAGCTCAGGACGAAGGCCTTGGTGGCGCCGTAGACCGCCATCGCCGGGGTCGGCTGGTACGCCGCCGCGCTCGCGACGGTGACCAGCGCGCCCCGGCCGTCGGCCACGAGATCGGGCAGGAACGCCCGGGTGAGTTCGGTGACGGCCACGACGTTCAGCTGGATCATCTCGTTGATCCGGGAGACGTCCTGGCGGAGGAAGGGGCCGTGGCTGCCGAAGCCGGCGTTGTTGACGAGGGTGTGGACCGTGATCCCGCGGGCGTCGAGCTCCGCGCGCAGTGAGGCGGCGGCGCCGGGTCGGGCGAGGTCGGCGGCGACGACGTGGGCCGTGACGCCGTAGCGCTTCTCCAGATCCGCCGCGAGCCCTTCGAGCCGGTCGAGGCGGCGGGCCACGAGTACGAGGTCCGCTCCGCGTTCGGCCCACTGGCGGGCGAACTCGACACCGAGGCCGGCACTTGCCCCGGTGATCAGGGCCACTGTTCCCTGGTATGTCATAGGCATGGTCGGCTGCTCCGTTTCCACGTGTTGATGGTCTCGAATGTAGGCGGCGCCACCATTGTAGTCAACGACAACATCTGGAGAGGGGAGCCCGCCTTGACCGAGGGGCCCTACCACCACGGCAACCTCAGGGCCGCTCTGCTGGAGCGCGCGGAGGCCGTCCTCACCGAGTCGGGCGTGGACGGCCTGTCCCTCCGCGCCCTGGCCCGCGACCTCGGCGTGAGCCACGCCGCGCCGTCCCGCCACTTCCGCGACCGGCAGGCACTGCTGGACGCCCTCGCGGTCAGCGGCTTCACCCGGCTGAACGCGCGCCTGCGGACCGCCGCGGAAGCGCCCGGACCGGTGCCGGCGCGCCTGGCCGGCCTGGGGCGGGCGTACGTGGAATTCGCGGTCACCCAGGCACCTCTGCTGGCCCTCATGTTCAGCGCCAAGCACGCCGACGACTCCAGCGCCGAACTCAGGGAACTCGGGCACCACAGCCTCGACACGGCCGCCGCGCTCATCGCGCAGGCGCAGGAGGAGGGTGCCGTCCGCGCGGGCGACCCGGCGCGCCTCGCCCAGGTCGCCTTCTCCACGGTGCACGGCCTGGCCACACTGGCCCTGGGCTCCCTGCTCGACGACACCCCCCTGGCGGAGGCGACCGATCTGGCCCTGGACGTACTGCTGACCGGCCTGCGCCACCCCGACCGCCAGGGTCCCTCCCGGCTCATTTGATCTTGTGACAAGATCACGGGATGCTGCGACTCACCGATTTCATTGTCGATTGCCCGGACACCATGAAGCTGGCCGCCTTCTACTCCGAGGTGACGGGCAGCCCGGTCAAGGAGGGCAGTAACGAGCACTGGGCCGGCATCCAGTTCGGCCAGATCGAACTGGCCTTCATCCAGGTGGAGGACTACCGCGCCCCGCAGTGGCCCGACAGCGAGCACCCCAAGCAATTCCACCTCGACTTCGAGGTCGACGACGTCGAGGCCGAAGAGCGCCGCGTCCTGGCCCTCGGCGCGACCCTGCAGCGGGACTGCATCGGCCCCGAAGGCTACGGCTTCCGCGTCTACACCGACCCCATTGGCCACCCCTTCTGCCTCTGCCGCAACAAGGGTGTCATCTGGACCGATCAGGGCCCCACCTGGCCGAAGCGCGACCAGTAGGCCGTGTTCCGAAGTGAGCTGAGCGGCGGGGTGTCCTGATCGGGAAGGAGCAAGGTCTCCGGCAAGGGCCCATCGACCTGGAAGAGCCCGACACCGGAGGCCTCGTGGCCACCCCGGCGGTGTGTTCCTGCCCCTGCGCCGCGGCGTCACCTCGCCCGCACCAGGGCGGCCGTCGCGGCCAGGTCCAGCCCGTCGTCGGGAAGGTCGTCGGGGTACGGGAGAAGGCCCCGCCGCAGTTCGTGGCACGCCCACCCCGGCCGCACGCCGACGGCCGGCCGGTGTGTCGGTGCGGCTCTGTACCGTGCGGACATGGGCATCTACCTGGTCAGCATCGGCGCGGAGGAGTGGTTCGGTGAGGAAGAGGGAGGGTGGGGGAACGTCGCCTCGGCCTTGAACCGGGAGCTGAGGCGGCGTGGGCTGCCGCCCTACCTGTCCGTGCCCGAGGAAGCCGGATTCGTCCGCGGTTCCGGGCAGTCCTTCGAGGAGAAACTCGTCCCCTCCATGGACGGGTTCGGCGCACTGTGCGAGGCGCACCTCTCGCCCGGGGAGGCGGAAACCCTCTGCGGCTGGACGGTACTGGTGCCGGTGCCCCTCGACGAGGACATCCGGCTGCCCTTCGACGCCGGGTACGACGACGAGTCCCTGATCGCCGGCGCGCCCCGGGTACTGGCCCTCGCGGAGCGGCTGGCAGCGGCCATCGGCCTGCCGGCCGACATCCCGACGGCGTGCGACAACCTCGATCTGACCATGTGGTTCCTGGACGGGGCGGCCCAGGAACTGGCGGCCACCCGGCCAGGACCATGGAGCGAGGACCTGGGAACGGCCTTCTACGTCGCCCTGTACCTGCGCGCCGCCCAGCACTCGATCCGGCGCGGCTGCCCCCTCGTCTACTCCTGAACGGTGTCGCTTCCGGCCGACACGACCACGTCGCGGAGACATCGAGGAAGCCCGGGGCGGCGTCCCGCTACGGCAGCCGGGCGGTTGGCGGCCGACCCGCGCGTGCGTTGGGGCGGGCTCGGCACGGAAGCTGATATTCCGTCATGGAACGCCCACCTGCCGCCCACCGAGAGGGCCCCGGTCCATGCCGTACGCGCCGACGCTCCGACGACGCCTGAACAGGTTGCTCACCGCGTCCCTCGGCGCGCTGCTCGCCGTCGCCGCCACCACCGCCCCGGCCCGGGCGGACGTGGGCAACGTGACGGAGTACCCGGTCACGACCCCCGACAGCTTCCCCGCCGGCATCACGACGGGCCCGGACCGGGCCCTGTGGTTCACCGAGTCCGGGGTCAACCGGATCGGGCGCATCACGACCCGCGGCACCGTCACCGAATACCCGCTGCCGACCGCCGACAGCGTCCCCCAGAACATCACCCAGGGCCCCGACCGCGCCCTGTGGTTCACCGAAAACACCGCCGGCAGGATCGGCCGGATCACGACGAAGGGCCGGGTCACCGAGTTCCCGCTGCCCGGCCCGGGCCGCTTCCCCATCGGGATCGCGCTCGGCGCCGACCGCGCGCTGTGGTTCACCGAGCCGGGAACGAACGCCATCGGACGGATCACGGTCGACGGCACGGTGACCGAGTACGCCCTCCCCACGCCGGACAGCTTCCCGTACTACATCGCGGCCGCCCCCGACGGCTCCGTGTGGTTCACCGAGCTGCTCCCCGGCAAGATCGGCCGGATCAGCCCGTCCGGGCACATCACCGAGTTCCCGCTGTCCAGCGACTTCTCGTTCCCCAGCGGCATCGCGGCCGGACCCGGCGGAATGTGGTTCACCGCAAGCGGGCTGAACTCGGTCGGACGCATCACCCCGCGGGGCGACATCACGCTCTTCCCGCTGCCCGTCCCCGACAACCAGGTCTACGACATCACCCGCGGCCCGGACGGACACATGTGGTACGCCGTGCAGTCCGGCCGCATCGGCCGGATCAGCGGGAGCGGTGCCATCACCGAGTTCGAAGTCCCGGGAGGCGCGGACAAGCTGCCCTTCAACATCACGGCCGGCCCCGACCGGAACATCTGGTTCACCGAGCTGCTGGCCGGCGCCGTCGGCCGGGTCCAGGCCCGCCCGGGCCACGGGGCCCACACGGCCCACCCGGCACCTTCGGGGCGCCCCCGCCCCCTCCACCAGCCGCCCCCGGACCACCGCCCCCTCCACCTCGTGCCCGGTCGGACCGGCTGGCCGCTGCACTGATCGGCTCACGCCCGGCCCCCGCTCCGCGTACGGCGAGTCGAGCTTTCGGCGCCTCGTGCTCCCTGGACCGCCCGGACCGCCCGACGCACCGGCCCCGGGCGCCCGACGGGCCGACAGCCGGGTTCGTTAGGGTCAGGGGAATGGAAGCCCGCACCCCGCCCGTCCTCCTCCTGCCCGCACCCCGCACCTCGACCGCCGAGCTCATCGCCCGGGCGGCGGCCTGGCGTGGCTACGACGTGGCCGACCGGGTGGCGAGCGCCCAGGGGCGCCGGGTGTACTGGTACGGCGGCCCCCGTGCGGCCGCACGCCTTGCCGACCCGCTGGGGCTCGGGCTGCTCGAACCGGCCGACGACTGGCTGACGCACGTACCCCACCCCCTCCTGCGGCGCGAAATACGGCTCACCACCCTCGACGAGGCCCGCGCGCTGCGGAAACGGGCCTTCGTGAAGCCGCCCTCGGCCAAGATCGACCTGCTGCCCGCCGCCGTCCACGAGGACGGGACCAGCCTGCCCGGCGGACTCGACGGCTCCACACCGGTCCTGGTGAGCGGGGTGGTGGAGTTCGCCGCCGAGTACCGGCTGTTCGTCCTCGACGGCGAAGCCGTCACCGGCAGCCGCTACGCCGTCCACGGACACCTCGACCCCGCACCGCTGGACGCCGGCAGCCGCGCCTTCGGGCGTACGGTCCTCGACGCCACGGCCACCGGGCTGCCCAGCGCGGTGTGCCTGGACATCGGCCGGCTCGCGGACGGCGGCTGGGCGGTGGTCGAGGCCAACATGGCCTGGTTCGCCCACTGCTACGCCGCCGAACCGGACCGCGTCCTCGACACGGTGCTCCGCGCCGCCGGCCCCGTCGCCGAGGTCACCGAGCGGGACCGGCCGTACCTGAGCGGCCCGTACCCCCTGAGGGGTGATTCGCCCCGGAAGGGAGCCGACTGACCGTCACAGACCGGTCACAGCCACCACACAGCCGGCCGGCCCCCGCCAGCATGGCCCGATGCGCACACATCACACCGCCGTCCTGCTCGCCGCGGTTGCTGCCCTCAGCACCCTCACCGCCTGCAACCCCCAGGCGAGCACCGACCCCAAGGCCGCCACCCCCGCCCCGGCCGCGCCCCGAACCACGTCACCCTCCGGCCCCGCGCCCGCCGCGAAGACCGCCACCCTGCCCGACCTCGTCGGCAAGGGCCTGCAGACCGCCCAGGACGAAGCACAGGCCGCCGGCTTCCACGCCCTCAAGTCCCACGACGCCCTCGGCCGTGACCGTCTCCAGGCCCTCGACAGGAACTGGAAGGTCTGCTCCCAGTCCCCGGCGCCGGGCAGCGCCGACACCGGTACCACCGTCGACTTCGGCGCCGTCAAGCTCGAAGAGACCTGTCCCGCCACCGACGCCCCGGCCCCGAAACCGGCCGGGAGCACCATGCCGGACTTCGTCGGCCAGGGCATGAAGGCCGTTCGCGCCGCCCTTCCCGGGAACGCGAGCATCACGGTGAAGGACGCGGTCCAGAGCCGCATGGTCCTCCAGGAGTCCAACTGGAAGGTCTGCACCCAGAACCCGGCCGCCGGGACCGCCCTCAACGGGCAGCCCGTCGCCTTCACCGTCGCCAAGACCGAAGAGACCTGCCCCTGACGAGGTGCGCGCCGACCCGGTGGAGCCGCTCCCTCAGGGCTTGTTGAGGTAGGTGAGGACGGCACGGACACGGCGGTTGGTGTCGTCGTCGTCCGTGACCCCGAGCTTGCCGAACAGGGAGGTCGTGTACTTGCTGATGGCGCCCTCGCTGAGGAAGAGGCGGCGCGCGATGGCGTGGTTGGACAGGCCTTCGGCCATCAGGCCCAGCACGGAGTACTCGCGTTCGGTGAGCCGTCCCAGCCCCCGGTCGGGGGCGCTGCCGGACAGCAGCTTCGCGATCACGGCCGGGTCCATGGCGGTGCCGCCCGCCGCCACGCGCTCCAGGGAGCCGATGAACTGGTCGGCGTCGAACACGCTCTCCTTGAGCAGGTATCCGACGCCGCCGGAGCCGTCGGCCAGCAGTTCGCGGGCGTACAGCTGCTCGACGTGCTGGGAGAGGATCAGCACCGGCAGGCCGGGGACCTCGGCGCGGGCGGCGAGGGCCGCGCGCAGGCCCTCGTCCGACTGGGTCGGGGGCATGCGGACGTCGATGACGGACACGTCCGGGCGGTGCGTCCGCAGGGCTTCGAGCGTCTCGGGCCCGGTGGCGGCCGTGGCCACCACCTCGTGCCCGAACGCCTCGATCAGGCGGACCATCCCTTCGCGCAGGAGGTACAGGTCTTCGGCTACGACTATTCGCATGGTACGGCCATCCTCACACGGGTCGGACCGCCCTGGGGACTGGTGATCGCGAGCGTGCCGTCGAAGACGGCCAGGCGGCGGCGCAGACCCGCGAGTCCGCCGCCGGGCCGTGCGTCGGCACCGCCCCGGCCGTCGTCCTCGACCTCCACGACGATGCCCGTGTCGTCCCGAACGAGGGAGACGTGCGCCCGGGCCGCCCCGGCGTGCTTGACCGCGTTGGTGAGGAGCTCGGCGACGCCGAAGTAGACGGCGGACTCGATGGGCGGGTCCAGGCGCAGCGGGCCGCCCGCGCGGACGGCCACGTCGAGCGGGACGTCCAGCGCGAGCGCGCGCACCGCGTCGACGAGGCCGCGTTCGCTGAGGACGGGCGGACTGATGCCCCGGATCAGCTCCCGGAGTTCGGTCAGCGAGGCGGCGGCCCCGGCCCGCGCCTCCCGCATCAGCGCCTTGGCCTGCTCGGGGTCACGGTCCATCAGCCGCTCGGCGGTGGCCAGGCAGAGCCCGAGCGCGACGAGGCGGGCCTGGGCGCCGTCGTGGAGGTCCCGCTCGATGCGGCGGATCTCGGCGGCCTGCGCGACGGTGGCGTCGGCGCGCTGGGAGGTCAGCTCGTCCACCCGCTCCGCCAGCGCCATCGCGGACGAGGGCCGCAGGAAGCGGACGGCCACCCGGTGGAGGGACCGCCAGGCGTACGGGGCGCACCCGACCGCCAGCGCCAGGGCGCCCGCCGCGACGGGACGCGCGACGGTCCCGGGCCGGGCGAGCCCGACGACGGCGACGGCCAGCGCGGCCAACGGGAGGGCGGACAACACCCCGGCGGTGAACGGGGCGATGACGGCGAACCGCAGGTCACGCCAGGTGGCGGGATCGCTCCACCACAGCCGCATCCGCTGGTCCATGACGGCGTCCCGGCGGCTGCGCTCGTAACTGAAGCCGTTCCACCAGTACCCGGTGGACAACTGCATCACCGGCCCGGCCTCCCGGTACCCGGCCGGGATGTCGGTACCGGTCCACCGCGCGACCAGGGACCGGACGGTCCGGCAGACGGTCCGCGCCAGGGCGAGCGTGCCCGCGCACACGATCACGGCGGGCCCGATCCACGACCACGGGTGCTCCGCCCCGCACCACACCCCCAACCCCACGGCGGCGGCCCACACCACGGGCACCAGCATGCAGACGGCGGCGCCGACACACGCCCGTCCGAACCCCACCCCGGCCCGCACCCACCACGAACCCACCCGTCCCACGATTCCCCCTCACTCTGTGTTCGACTCCCCTACTGTGCACCGCCCGGAGCCCCCGACGTCCCGGCCCGGCGGGGGAGTGGGGCTGGCCCCACCCCCCTGTGGGGCCAGGCCGATACCGCCCCGTACGGCTGCTCCGTAGCGTCGTGACCATGGAGACCAACGCGAACACCACGCCCACCGACGCGAACACCACGACCACCGACCCGGCCCTCCTCGCCACCCCGGCCCTCCTCGCCACCCCGGCCGCCCTGGCCGCCTTCGGCAGGACCCGGGCCGCCGTCAAGATCTACGGCGCGCTCACCGCCGCCGCCCTCCTCGCGGTCATCGCCGTCGCGAGCACAGGCCACATGGTGAACCCGTTCATGTGGATCCGCGCGATCCTGCTCCCCCTCATCGCGGTACTGCTCCACCGCCTGGCCCTCTCCGCCTCCCAGGGCTCCCGACGCGCCTTCGAGCGCCTGCGGGGGATCTCGGCCGTCTTCCCGGTCGCGATCGTCGGCGTCGACCTGATCCCGGGCGTCTGCCCGTGGTGGTACGCGGCGGTGCAGGCGCTCTGCGTACTGCCGGTCATCGGCATCGCCCTGACGACGCGCGGTACGACCCTGCGGGCGGCGTTCCCGAAAACGCGCTGAGCCGTGAAAAAGGTGACGTGTTCTGTCACCTTTGGCGTGGACGATGGTGACATGGACAAGGACACCGACACCCAGCACCCCGATGCCCGCCACCCCGACCACAAGCCCCCGCTCGCCGGCCGGATCGCCCTCGTCGCCGGGGCCACCCGCGGCGCCGGACGCGCCCTCGCCGTCGAACTCGGCCGCGCGGGCGCCACGGTCTACGTCACCGGCCGCACCACCCGCGAGCACGTCAGCGAGGTCGGCCGGGCCACGGAGACCATCGAGGAGACCGCGGAGCTCGTCACCGCGGCCGGCGGCACCGGCATCGCGGTGCCCACCGATCACCTCGACGAGGATCAGGTACGGACCCTCGTCGGCCGGATCGACCGTGACCAGGGGAGACTCGACATCCTGGTCAACGACCTCTGGGGCGGCGAGCGCCTGACCGCCGATTCCGTCTTCGGCAAGAAGAGCTGGGAGACGCCCCTCGCCGACGGACTGCGCATCCTGGAACTCGGGGTCCGCTCGCACGTGATCACCGCAGCGCTCGCCCTTCCGCTCCTGGTCCGCTCGGACGCGCCGCTGCACGTGGAGGTCACCGACGGAACGGCACGCTCCAACCGCCGCTACCGCGAGAACCTCTACTACGACCTCGCGAAGAACGCGCCGATCCGGATCGCCTTCGGGCTCGGCGAGGAGCTGGCGGAGTACGGGGGCACGGCGGTCGCCGTCACGCCGGGCTTCCTGCGCTCGGAACAGATGCTCACCTACTTCGGGGTGACGGAGGAGAACTGGCGCGACGCCGTCGCGCGGGAACCGCACTTCGCCATCGCCGAGTCGCCGTACTACCTCGCCCGCGGCCTCGCCGCCCTCGCCGCCGACCCGGACCGGGCGGCCCGCTGGAACGGCAGGTCCGCCTCCAGCGCGGACCTCGCCCAGGCCTACGGCGTACGGGACGTGGACGGCAGCCGGCCGGACGCCTGGGCCTACTTCGAGGACGTCGTGTACGGCGGCAAGGACGCTTCGCCGGACGACTACCGCTGATCCTCCGGCTCCGCGCCGTACAGGGCGGCGAGGGCCTGCGCGTGCTCCCGGAAGCGTGAGCGCAGGCCCTGCGGGGCCAGCACCTCCACCTCGGCGCCGAGACCGGTCAGCTGGGCGAAGGCGACCTCGTCCGACTCCACCGGCAGGTCGAGCGTGACCCGCCCGGCGGCGTCCGGCGCCGACGCGGACGCCATCGCCCGGTCCACGCCCGCCGGATCCGCCACGGCGGGCAGGCGGCCCAGACCCCGCTCCGTCAGACGCACGGTGACGGTCGCGCGCAGCAGCGCCCGGGCGAACCCGGCGGCGTGGTCCCGCCAGTGCGCGGCCAGGTCGAAGGACGGTTCGCGGACGAACGGTTCACCGGCGCCGGGAGCCGGGGACAGCGCGGTGATCCGGTCGACGCGGTAGGTGCGCCAGGCGCCGTCCCGGCCCGGCCCCTCACCCGGGACACGGCCGACGACGTACCACACCCCCGCCTTCAGGACGAGCCCGTACGGTTCCAACAGGCGGGTCACCCCGCGGGGCGCCGCGCCGTCCCGGCCGGGCCGTGCGTACCCCAGCCCGACCGTGAGGTCGGACCACACGGCGCGCGCCAGTTCCGGCAGCAGCTCCGGTGCCGACGGCTCGCGGAACCAGGCCGGGGCGTCGAGGTGGAAGCGGCGCACCGACGACTCGGCCGCCGCCCGCAGCGACGGGAGCAACGTGGCCGACAGCTTCAGCCGGGCCGTGTCCGCCGGGCCCGACAGCCCGAGATCGCGCAGGGCCGTGGGCAGACCGGAGAGGTAGAGCGTCTCCGCCTCGGTGGGATGCAGCGTGGTCAGCCGCGTCCGGTGGCCCGGCGCCAGCCGGTAGCCGCCCGTACGACCGCGCTCCGACCGGACGGGCACGCCCGCCTCCTGCAGGGCCTGCGCGTCGCGGATCACCGTCCGCTCGGAGACGCCCAGCTCCCGGGCGAGGGCCGCGGCGGTCAGGCCGGGGGTCGACTGGACGAGGAGGGCCATACGGATCAGGCGGGCAGCACGCATGACCAAAGGATCGCGGACCGGGCGCCCCGGCACCCACCGGGTGGATGCGGACCGACCCTGTCTGCAAGGGGGTGCCCTCTGGGTCGGCCGGCGCACCCCGGTCCCGGAACAGGGCGGAGGGTGCCACGGGGAGAGGCGCGATCATCCTGTCCCAGGACATCCAGCTGCTGGAGCGGGCCCTGGCCCACACCGGGCACACGACCACCTCGGCGGACGCCGGCCCGGCGAGGTCTTGGGACCTCGCCACCGCCACAGGCCAGGACCGCACCGGCGCCCCCCACGCCGTCGAGGCCGTGCTGCACACCCGGTACGGCAACTACCCCGACGCCGTACTGCCCGGGACCGGCATGTTCGGCCCGGCCAGGAGCGTCCCGGCAGACGCCCCCGCCTCCGATCGGCTCGCCGCCTGCTTCGGCCGCACCGTCTGACCGGGGTACGGACTCCTGAACCCGGCGAGTGGCCTCACTCGGTGGTGTGAACCGTCCCCGCGCATGCCCGTGGTACCCGTGGCGGCTCTCGAAACCGCGGAATCCGGGGTGGTGCGTCAGACCTAGACTCCACGCCCATGTCGCTATGGCTGCTCAACCACTTCAGCACCGTCACGCTGTCCGTCGTCGCCGTCGGGGGAACCGTCCTGCTGGCGGTGGCCGGCAGCGTGCTGCTGCGCCGCAGGCACCCGACACTGGCCCAGGGAGAGCACAACGACATGGTCGGCGTGACGCTGGGGATGTTCGGCGCCATCTACGGGATCATCCTCGCGTTCGTGATCGTCACCCTGTGGACGCAGTTGGAGGACACCCAGACCATCGTCGCCTCCGAGGCCACCAACGCGGCGCTCATCACCCGGGACGCCGGCGCGTTCCCGCAACCGGTGCGCGCCCGACTCGACGCGGCCGTGAGCGGCTACGTCCACGCCGTCGTCGAGGACCAGTGGCCCCGGATGCGCGCGGGGAACCCCAGCTACGGGGCCACGGAATCCCATCTCCAGGACGCGTTCCGAGCCCTCCAGACGTACGACCCGCACGGCCAGGCGGAGCAGGTCTTCTACGAGCAGGCCGTCGACCACCTCAACGACATCGCCTCCCAACGCCGTGCCCGCCTCACCATGGCGCGCCGGGAACTGCCCCCGCTGCTCCAGGCCCTGGCCTTCGGCGGTGCACTGGTCCTGATCCCGCTCACGTTCCTCTACGGTCTGCGCAAGCTGCGGGTCCAGGTCCTGTTCGTCGCCTCCGTCGCCGGACTCGTCGGCTTCAGCCTGCTGCTGGTCTTCGTCCTGGACCGCCCCTTCTCCGGGGACCTCAGCGTCAGCCCCGCCCCGTACCGCGAAGGAGCACTCGCCCAGTACTGGAACCACTGAAGGAGCGGCCCGAGGCCACCGGGGACACCGGCGTGGCTCGCTTGACCCGTCGGGTCGGGGACTGCAAAGTCGGACGGGCACCGAGCGGGTGCCGGCACCCCCGCCCACCGGGCACGCGTGCACCTCGCCCGCCCGGGAGACCGGGCGGCCCTGACCTCCGGGAGCGGTCGTGCCGATGGTCGTCGACCTGATCGTGATCGCCACGGCCATCACCCTCGGCCCCCTGCACAACAGCGGCTTCATCCTGCTGCTCGCGTCGCGCCGGGGTGTCCGCAAGGGCCTCGTCTTCCTGCTGTCCTGGCTGGCCAACCTTGTGGCCGTCGTCGCCTGCGTCGTGCTCCTGACCGGCGGGACGCCGCCCCTCCACCACAGCACGCCGTCGACCGCCGCGGTCGCCGGCAAGCTGGCGATCGGCGTCGGCCTGGTGCTGTTCGGCGGCTACCGGCTCCGGCGGCCGCCCCGCCCGCACCGGCCACCGAGCTGGACCGCCCGCGTGGACAACGCCTCGCTGGGCACCGCCGCCGCACTCGCCTGGCTGCTCCAGCCGTGGGCCCTGGTCGGCGCCGGCGCGGCCACGGTCGTCGACGCCGACCTCTCCTCCCTCTCCGACTGGCTCGCCCTGACCGGCTACTGCCTGCTGGCCACCCTCAGCCTGCTGGTCATGGAGCTCTACACCGTCTGGGCGCCGGGCGTCGCCCAGGCCCGGCTGCACGCCCTGCGGACCTGGCTTGAGCACCACCAGGACCAGCTGATCGTCACCATCGCCCTGCTGGCCGGAATCTGGCTGACCGCCAGCAGCATCTTCACACTGGTCTCCTGACGACCCACCGGTGCCGCCCCCTTCCCCACCACCCCCGCGGTTGACCCTCCCCCTACGTCAGGCTTCAGGCTGTGAGCCAACGAAAGGGCAGGTCCATGAGCTACACCGTCGGTCAGGTCTCGGCCTTCGCCGGGGTCACCGTACGCACGCTGCACCACTACGACCGGACGGGACTCCTCTCGCCCGGCGACCGCAGCCGGACCGGGTACCGCCGCTACGACGACGCCGACCTTGCGCGGCTCCAGCAGATCCTCTTCTACCGCGAACTGGGCTTCGCCCTCGACGAGATCGCCGAGATCCTCGCCGACCCGCAGGCGAACGCACTGGACCACCTGCGGACGCGGCAGCGGCGGCTGGCCGAGGAGATCGCCCGCCTCCAGCGGCTCGCCGAGGTGGCCGAGCGGGCGGTCGAGGTCCAGCAGACCGGGGTGTCCCTGACGCCCGAGGAACGCTTCGAGGTCTTCGGCGAGATCGCCTTCGACCTCAGCTACGCCACCGAAGCACAGTTGAAGTGGAGCCACTCCGACGGGCACCGGGAGGCGATGGCCCGTGCGGCGGCCCACACCAAGGAGGACTGGCGCCGGCTGATGGGCGAGGCGGCCGACTGGCGTGCGGAGCTGCTCGCCGCCTTCGACGACGGCGAACCGGCCGACGGCGAACGGGCGATGGACATCGCCGAGGCGCACCGGCTCCACGTGAGCCGCTGGTTCACGCCGTGCCC
The DNA here is from genome assembly GCF_002803845.1 of Streptomyces lavendulae subsp. lavendulae. Classification (GTDB taxonomy): domain Bacteria; phylum Actinomycetota; class Actinomycetes; order Streptomycetales; family Streptomycetaceae; genus Streptomyces; species Streptomyces lavendulae. Next base: position 8,070,367 of record NZ_CP024985.1, read on the forward strand.
GCCGGACATGCACCGGCGCATCGCCGACGACTTCGCCGCCGACCCGCGCGCCTTCGCCCTCGTCGTGCCGCCCTCGCAGCAGCGACCGGGTCTGGCCGGCCACCTGCACGAGGCGGTCCACGCGAACGCCTCGCGCCGCGCCGGTGGCCGGCCCCGGCCCTTGCCCCAGCCCCTGCCCCTTTCGAACGACACCCCACACATGAGGAAGACCCATGAGGATCCTGATAGCCACGGCCGGCTCGCGCGGTGACGTCGCCCCCTACACCGGCCTCGGCGTCGCACTGAGCCGTGCCGGACACGAGGTCGCGCTGGCCGCCACGGGGACCTTCGAGCCCCTGGCCACGGAAGCCGGACTGGAGTTCCGGCCCCTGCCCGCGGACCACCGGGCGCACGGGAGCGCCCGCGGCAAGCGCGAACTGCTACGGGCGGCCGCCGCGTTCGTCACCGACCTGGGGGAGGGGTTCGCCGGTGCGGTGGACCGGGGCACCGACGTGCTCCTGCTGTCGGCCACCACCGCGCCGCTCGGCTGGCACGTCGCGGAGGCCGCCGGGACGCCGAGCATGGGCGTGTACCTCCAGCCCACCACCCCGACGGGCGACTTCCCCCCGACCGTGACGGGAACCCGCTCGCTGGGCCGGCTCGGCAACCGCGCGGCCGGGCGGTTCGCCCTGCACATGGCCGACCGGGTCTTCGAACCGGCCGTGGCAAGGCTGCGAGCCCGCCTGGACCTGCCGCCGCTGACCGCCGCACGCATGCGCCGACGCCAGGCACAGGCCAGGTGGCCCGTTCTGCACGGCTTCAGTACGGCACTGCTGCCACGCCCCTCCGACTGGGCGGCCGGCCTGGCGGTGACCGGTCCCTGGTGGCCGTACGTCGGCGCGGACCGGCGGCTGCCCGCGGAACTGGAGGACTTCCTGGCGGCGGGACCGCCGCCGGTGCTCGTCGGCTTCGGCAGCATGGCCGCGGGGGAGGGCGAACGGCTCGGCGAGATCGCCGTACGCGCACTGCGGCGCGCGGGGCTGCGCGGCGTACTCCAGTCGGGCAGTGCCGGGCTCGCCGCCGACGCGGACGACGTCCTGACGGTCGGCGACCTCCCGCACGCCCTGCTGTTCCCCAGGCTGGCGGCCGTCGTTCACCACGCCGGAGCCGGTACGGCGGCGGCGGCGCTGCGCGCCGGGGTGCCGTCGGTCACGGTGCCGGTGACCGCGGACCAGCCGTTCTGGGCCGGACGGCTCGCGGCGGTGGGCGCCGCCCCGGTCCCGATACCGTTCCGCTCCCTGACCGCCGAGGGCCTCGGCGACGCGCTCGCGAAGGTGGTCCGGGAGCCTTCGTACGCGGCCGCCGCCGCAGCCGCGGCGCGCCACATCGCGGTGGAGGACGGCGAGGCCGCCCTGGTGTCGGCCGTGGGACGGCTGATCGGGTGATCCGGACCGGCGCCCCTCACCCGTCCGCGGGGCGGCGCCGGACACGGGAGCCCGTCGGTTGACCCGGACCGGCCGGACCGTCGTCGTCACCGGTGCCTCCAGCGGTCTCGGCGCCGTCACCGCCAGGGAGCTGGCGAGGGCCGGGGCACACGTGGTCCTCGCCGTCCGCGACACGGCGCGGGGCGAACGCCTCGCGGCCACCCTGACCGGCAGCGTCGAGGTCCGTCCCCTCGACCTGGCCGACCTGTCCTCCGTCCGGGCCTTCGCCGCCGGCTGGGACCGTCCTCTCGACGTCCTCGTCAACAACGCCGGAGTCATGGCGATCCCCGAGGCCCGTACGGCCGACGGCTTCGAGATGCAGCTCGGCACCAACCACCTCGGGCCCTTCGCCCTGACGAACCTGCTGCTCCCGTACCTCACCGACCGCGTCGTCACCGTGGCCTCGAACGCCCACCGCGGGCCGGGCGTGGACATCGACTTCGACGACATCAACTCCCAGCGCGCGTACCGGCCCCGACGGCCGCGGCGAGCTGCGCGGTCACCCCGGCCCCGCCCGGCGCAGCCCCCACGCCGAGGACGACCTGAGGGCCTCCAGGCTGTGGGACCGCTCCGAACGGCTCACCGGGGTCCGCTTCCGGCGTGTATGAATATTTCGTGAACGGCCCAACCGTGAACCCGGTTTGATCATCTTCTCGGCCGAGTCCGACACCGCCCCCGAGGTGACGGCTCGCGATCGAGGAGGTCCGCACCCCCCATGAGGCTGCCCCGCAAACACCGCGCGGACGGCACCGGTAGTACGGATGACACCGGAAGCCCCCAGCAGACGGAAGGCCGCAAGCGCGCACGGCGCCCTGCGGGCCGGGCGAAGAGCCGCAGGAGAGCCGCCCGCAAGGCGCGCCGCCGCCTCATCGACTTCCCCAGACGCGGCAGACGGGGCTGGCGGCGCTGGACACCCTCCTGGAAACTGACCTCCGGCTTCTTCCTGCTCTTCGTCGCCGCCCTCGCCGGCCTCTTCACCGCCGTCTACATACAGGTCGAGATCCCGGACGCACACGACTCCGCGCGCCGGCAGGCCACCGTCTACTACTGGGCGGACGGCAGCCGGATGGTGAGCGTCGGCGATGTGAACCGGCAGGACGTGAAGCTCGCCGAGGTGCCCGAATCCGTCCAGCGGGCCGTCATCGCGGCGGAGAACGCGGACTTCTACAGCGACTCGGGCGTCTCGCTGACGGGCATCGGCCGCGCCGCCGTCAACATCGTCAAGGGCGAGGAGACCCAGGGAGGTTCGACGCTCACCCAGCAGTACGTGAAGAACACCTACCTGAGCCAGGACCAGACCGTCGAGCGAAAGATCAAGGAGCTCTTCCTCTCCCTGAAGGTCAGCAACCGGCGGCCCAAGGCGGAGATCCTTGAGGGGTACCTCAACACGTCCTGGTTCGGCCGCGACGCGTACGGCGTCCAGGCGGCCTCGTACGCGTACTACGGCATCCCCGCCAAGGAGCTGAACCCCGGTCAGGGCGCCCTGCTGGCCGCGGTCCTCAAAGGCGCGGAGAGCTTCGACCCCTCCCTGAGCGCCGAGAACCGCCAACGGGCCGAGGACCGCTGGAGCTGGATCCTGGACCGTCAGGTCGCCACGGGGTCGATGAGCGCCGAGGAACGCGCGAAGTACACCCGCTTCCCCGAGCCGAAGTCCCCCGTCAAGCCGACCAGCCAGGCCGGGCAGATCGGCTACCTCGTCGACATCGCCAACAAGTACCTCAAGAGCCGCACCGGGATCACGGGCAAGGAGCTGGCCGGCGGCGGTTACGCCGTCCACACCACCTTCGAGAAGGACAAGGTGCTCGCGCTGACCAAGGCCGTCGAGCAGGTGAGCGCGGAACGACTGGACCCGAAGAAGCGTGCGGAGGACCAGTTCGTGCAGGTCGGCGCCGCCTCGATACGGCCCAAGGACGGTGCGGTCGTCGCGGTCTACGGCGGCTCCGACGCCATCGAGCACTTCACCAACAACGCCGACACCTCGGGGGTGCCGGCGGCTTCGGCGTTCAAACCCTTCGTGTACGCCGCCGCCGTGGAGAAGGAACTCGAAGGGAAGGAACGTTCCGCCGAGGTCGCGGCCCCGGAGCCCGCGAAGCCCACGCCGAGCGGGTCCGCACCGGCCGGTCCGACGACGGCCTCCGTCAGCCTCCACGGGGCGCTGGTGAACTCCGACCACACGCCGTTCGTGGAGAGCGGCAAGAAGATCGGGTTGACGAAGATCAAGGATCTCGCGGTCGCGTCGGGACTGCGCGAGGAGAGCATGGCCAAGCTGGAGCCGACCTTCTCCATCGGCACCTCCACCCCCAGCGCCGTCCGGCTGGCCAGCGCCTACACCACCTTCGTCAACCAGGGCCGGGCCACCGAGCCCTGCTCGGTGACCAAGGTCGAGCGGAACGGCGTCGCGGTGGACGGCCTGGGCCGGCCCAAACCGCGTCGGGCGATGAGCTCCGAGGCGGCCGCGACGGTCAGCGCGGCGCTGCGGCAGGTGAGCTGGAGCACCGTCGGACCGCCGCAGGGGCAGCGGAACCAGCTTCCGTCCTGGGCGGGCAAGACCGGTCCGAACGACCGCATGAACTCCGCCTGGTTCATCGGTGCGACGCAGGAACTGAGCACCTCGGTCGCGATGTTCCGCACGAAGCCGGACGTCCCGCAACTCCTGCCCATGCAGGGCGTGGGAGGCCCCGACTCCGACCGGGGCAGCGCCTTCCCGCCCCTGATCTGGAAGGCCTACAACGAGGCGACGGCGCCTACATCGCAGCCTCCGTCGCCGGGCCCGCGGGACCACCCCTGACGGTCCCGCAGCGGGGGACGCCCGCGGGTACCGGCCGGGGGCGCGACCGACGCGATTGCGCCCCCGACGGATCCCCCCGAGCTCACCCGGCCGCACCACCACGCGCAGCGTGCCGGAGCGAGAAGGGCAAGGCCGCCGGGTGATTCAGGCTGATTCCTCCCGCATGGAGGAGAGGACCCTGCCCAGCGTGTCGCCCTGATGCCGGGACGGGCTGTCGGAGAAGGCGGCCTGGGCCCGGTCGAGGTCGTCGAGCCTTAAGGGGCGGGGCACTTGGGGGACCAGTCGAATGACCAGGGGGCGGACCTCCGCCTGATCGTACGCGGCGAGCTTGTGGTGTCCGTCGAGGAGGTAGCCCACCCGGCTTTCGGCTGTGGGGAAGAGCGCGACCAGTGCCGGAAGGTCGCCCCCGGCGCGGATGCTGTCGCGGTAGCGGCGCACCGCCCCGTGGTCGCGTGGCGGCCAGGCGTCGGTGGTCACCAGCGCGAGCTCCTCGTCGGCGTACCAGCTCCGGACCTGGAGGGCGCGCGGGTGGACCACGCGCAGGTGGTGCGGAGCGAGCGCGGCCGTCATCACGTACCGCCCGGGGGGCAGCAGTGACAGCAGCGGGCGCAGGGATTCCGGATCCGGTGGCTCGGCTTGGCCGGTGCGCGGATCCGGGACGAGGCCGGGGGCGCCGAGCCACTCGATGAGGTACTTGACGTCGGAGAGCCCGGGGCTGCCCGTGCCCGCGCGGGCCGCCAGCCACCCCATGCTCCCGCAGCCGTCGTTGGCTTCCGGGAACTCCGGATCGCCCGCGAGCAGAAGCAGGCTGCCGCTCTCGCCCCCGGTCACCTCGATGACCCCGTGTCCGTCGGTCACGTCGAACGACACGGAGCGGGCGAGCCGACGCGACTGTCTGATCATCGGCCGATCCTATGGGCGACCGCCCAGGTCGCAGTGGAGGTCGGCACCGCGCCGCACCACATTCCCCCCAGCGCCTGGTCGACGACGATCCGTGGCACCGGCCCGAGACAGTCCGCAGCCCGGCACCCAGCGCTGCCGCCGCGCCCGCTCCAGCCAGGTGGTGACCTCACGCCGGAACGCCGGGTCCTTGTAGACGTCCTCCCTGGCGAGCCACTCCAACTCGCGCAGGACCCCCGGGGAACGGGCGGGGTCGCGTACCGCGTACACGCCGACACCCGATGCGTAGGTGTCCGCCAAGAGCCGGACGCTGTCGTCCTGGGCCGAGGGCGGGACCGCGCCGGGCAGCACCTCGATCCCGGCTCTCAGCAGTGGCCTGAGTACCTTGCGGTGACTCTCCTGCCGGCCCGGACCTCTTCCCCCCTTCCCGCGTCGGCCCGCTCGCCGGGTGTCCGAGCCGGGCGTTAGCCTCGGCCCATGATCCCCGCTCGGCCCCTGAAGGCCATCACCCGTCACCGCGACGGACTGATCCACGCCTACACGATCGAATCCGGTGCGCTCGGGATGCTGGAGCCCGCCGCGGTGTTCCGGCCGCCGGGCGGCGACGAGGTGGTCGCGTCGGCGGTCCGGCCCGATCTGGAGCGGGTCGTGTACACGACGCTGAACGGCGTCGTCTGCCTCACCCGCGCCGGTGACCCGGTGTGGGCGTCGGACTTCGAGCCGCACTCCGACGTCGCCACGGCCACCGCCCCGGTTGCGCGCTGTCCCTGGACGGCCGGACCGCGTGGGTCTACCGGCCGGACGCGATGGCGGGACGCGGGGGCGGGGACCGGTGGGTGGTGTACGACGTGGACACCGGGGCGGTCCTCGCCCGCCGGGAGCTGGAGACGGTGGGGCACGCCGCCGGCCACCACGTGCACCCCGTGGACGGCAGCGTCTACCTCGATGTCGGGGAGGGGCAGGACGGCTCCGTCATCTTCCGGGGTACGACCGGGGCCGACGGTGAGGTGGAGTTCGTGGCGTACCCGTGGTGGGACCGCTGCCTGATCGACCTCGCGCCGGGCGGGGAGCAGTTCATGACCGTCGACCACGGTCAGGCGGACGTGGCCTTCCACCGCCACCCCGACGGCGACGTCCTCTTCACCCTCCCCGTCGAGGCCTTCGGGTACGACCCGGCGGAGACCTTCGTGGAATGGAGCGGCGGCTACCTGACCCCGGACACCGCCGTCGTGGTCCTGGGCGGTGAGGACGAGGAGGAGTGGTTCCGGTACCACCTGGTCGACGTGCACACGGGCACGGTCGGCGGTGAGATCGCTGTGGAGGTGACCAGCCCCTACGAATTCGTGCCCCTGGGCGACGGCTCCTGGCTCACCGGAGGCCCCGTGCGCCGTTCCCGGGCCACCGCCGGTACGGACCCGGACCCGGCGATCCCCCGCGGCTGAGCAGAGGTCACGCCGATGCCTCGATGCCGAGCTCGGCGAGCAGCCCGCGGATGCGCCGCTCGATCTCGTCCCGGATCGGGCGGACGGCCGCGACGCCTTGTCCCGCGGGGTCGGTCAGGGTCCAGTCCAGGTACCGCTTGCCGGGGAAGTAGGGGCAGGCGTCGCCGCAGCCCATCGTGATCACGACGTCGGAGGACCGGACCGCCTCCACCGTCAGCACCTTCGGGATCTCGGCGGAGATGTCGATGCCCGCCTCGGCCATGGCCTCGACGACGGCCGGGTTCACGGTGTCGGCGGGAGCGGAGCCGGCGGAGCGGACCTGGACCCGGTCCCCGCCGAGGTGCGTGAGGAAGGCGGCGCCCATCTGGGAGCGGCCGGCGTTGTGGACGCACACGAACAGCACGGACGGGACGGTGGGGGTGCTCATGAGATCGACGCGCTTTCTACGGAGGGACGGGCGGCGGGGACGGGCGTGCCCGCCGGGGTGGGGGCCGGCCGGCCGAAGCAGGCGGCGACGAGCCCCAGGCCGAGGACGCCGCCGAGGAGTTGGGCGGTGATGAACGGCAGGAGGGAGGCGGGGGCGATTCCGGCGAAGGTGTCGGTGAACGTACGGCCGATGGTGACGGCGGGGTTGGCGAAGGAGGTGGAGGAGGTGAACCAGTACGCCGCCCCGATGTAGGAGGCGACGAGGACCGGCGCCTGGTGCGCGCGTCCGACCCGGGCCAGTCCGAAGACGAGCCAGACCAGCCCTGCGGTGGCCACCACCTCGCCCAGCCACAGGTGCCCGCCCCACCGGTCATGGGAGGAGAGGGCCGTGACCGGCCGCGCGAACATCGCGTCGGCGAGTACCGCGCCGCCGATCGCCCCGGCGACCTGCGCCGGCACGTACGCGGCGACCTCGCGCAGGGGGAGCCCGTCACCGCCGCGGCGCCCTGTGAACCAGGAGGCCAGCGTGACGACCGGGTTGAAGTGCGCCCCGGAGACCGGCCCGAGGAAGGCGATCAGTACGCCGAGGCCGAAGACGGTGGCCAGGGAGTTGGCCAGCAGCTGCACCCCGACGTCCCGGGTCAGCCCGGTGGCCTGGATGCCGGATCCCACCACCACCGCGACCAGGGCCGCGGTTCCGGCCGCCTCGACCGCCACGCGCCGGGCCAGGGGCGCCGAGGCGCTCACGCGCCGGCCTTCGCGGGCGCGGCGGGGATCTGGAGCAGGGCGGACAGCTGGGCCAGGGCCTGGGGGATCACCCAGTAGTACACCCACGTTCCGCGCCGCTCGGAGCCGACCAGCCCGGCCTCGCGCAGCACCTTCAGGTGGTGGGAGATCGTCGGCTGGGAGACGTCGAACGGGCCGGTCAGATCGCACACGCAGGCCTCGCCCCCCTCGTACGAGGCGATCAGCGACAGCAGTCGCAACCGGATGGGGTCCGACAGCGCCTTGAACATCCGCGACAGCCCGACCGCCGCCTCCTCGCCCAGGGGCTCGCGGACCATCGGCGCGCAGCACGCCGCGTCTTCCTGCCCGAGCACCGGCAGACCAGCTTGTTTCGACATGTCTCTATGTTGACAGCCATCTAATCCGGCGGCAAGCTCTTCTGTATCGACGAATGTCGAAACAGCAATCCCCCGGAAGGGGAGACCGTCATGTCCCGTGTCCAGCTCGCCCTGCGCGTCGCCGACCTGCAGGGCTCGATCGCCTTCTACTCCAAGCTCTTCAACACCACCCCGGCCAAGCTCCGGCCCGGCTACGCCAACTTCGCCATCGCCGAGCCGCCGCTCAAGCTCGTCCTGATCGAGGGCGAGGCGGACGAGCCCACCCGCCTCGACCACCTCGGCGTCGAGGTCGCCACCACCGAGGACGTCACCGCCGCCACGACCCGCCTCAAGCAAGCGGGGCTCGCCACCTTCGAGGAGAACGACACCTCCTGCTGCTACGCCCTCCAGGACAAGGTCTGGGTGACCGGTCCCGGCGAGGAGCCGTGGGAGGTCTACGTCGTCAAGGCCGACGCGGGCACGCTCGGCAGGACCGGCGGAAGTGCCCCTCAGGCCTGCTGCGGCACCTCGGGCGAACACCCCGGCGTCCGGGACGGCGCTTGACGACGGCCGGACCGTTTGACGGACGGACGGACCACTCGCCGCCGATTGGCCCTCGACCCGGAACCTCGCGCCGGGGAGGATCAAGATCCGACACCGGATGTGAGGGAGCGCAGTGATGCAGGTAGCCGTGGTCACTTTCGACGGGTTCAACGAGCTCGACAGCTTCATCGCCTCCGCGTTGATCAACCGGTGCCGCAAGGACGGCCTGGAAGCCTTCATCACGACCCCGACGCCGGTGGTCACCTCGATGAGCGGCGTCGAGGTGACGGGGCAGCGCCCGATGGAGTTCGTGACGGAAGCCGACGTCGTGCTGATCGGCAGCGGGGTGAAGACGCGGGACGTGGTCGCCGACGACCGGCTGATCTCCAGACTGGTCCTGGATCCCTCGCGACAGCTGATCGGCGCGCAGTGCTCCGGCGCCCTGGTGCTGGCCCGGCTCGGGTTCCTGGGCACCATGCCGGCCTGCACGGACACGACGAGCCGGCCCTTCGTCGAAGCCTGCGGCGTCACCGTGCTCGACGCGCCGTTCCACACGGAGGGGAACATCGCCACGGCGGGCGGTTGCCTGGCGTCCCAGTACCTCGCCGCATGGGTGATCGCCCGCACGCTCGGGGAGGACGCCGCGCGCGACGTCATCGACTACGTGGCTCCCGTCGGCGAGAAGCAGGAGACCGTCGAACGCGCCCTGCGCGCCCTGCGCGCCGTCCGCACGGGCGAAACCGTACTGCGCTGACACGCCGCGAGCGACGTGGTCAGCAGCCGAGGAAGGACAGCCGGACCTCGCGGTGGGGATTGTCCCGGTTGGTGTCCACCAGGGTGACGGACTGCCAGGTACCCAGCCGCAGCGCACCGTCGATCACGGGGAGCGTCACATGGGGCGGGACGAACGCGGGCAGCACGTGGTCGCGCCCGTGGCCGGTCGAGCCGTGCCGGTGCTGCCAGCGGTCGTCGGCGGGCAGCAACGACCGCAGGGCGGCCAGGAGGTCGTGGTCGCTGCCCGCTCCCGTCTCGATGACGGCGAGACCGGCCGTCGCGTGCGGAGTGAAGACGTTGAGCAGTCCGCTCCGGCCCCGTGCCACTTCACCCAGGAAGGAGACGCACGCGGCGGTCAGGTCGTGGACGGTCTCCCGGTCCCCTGTCGTCACGTCCACCGTGCGTGAAACGAAGGTATCGGCCATGGCTCCGTCCTCGCCGCTCGTCCCGTTCATCACAGGGAGGCCGGCGGCGTCCAGCCCGGATCGCGCCCGCTCAGTCCCACCGCCCGGTCCAGCAGCGGAGCGTCGTCCGGTACGGGCACCACGGCCCCGAAGATGCCCCCGCCCCGGCTCTCGTCCTGCGCGGCGGCCAGCAGGAACGCGTGCGAGGTACGCAGCGCGGCCTGATCGGGCGCGTACTCCTGGCCGGTGGCCCTGGCCAGGTCCCAACCGTGGATCACCAGTTCGTCGACGGCCACCGCACCCGCGATGTCACCGGGCAGGTCCACACCGCCCGCGCGGGTCATGCCGGCCCAGGCGGCCGGATCCCGCCAGGCCTCGGCCAGTTCGTCGAGGACCCGGGGCAGTTCCGTGCGCCAGGACGCAGGCAGGGAGGGCGCGGCCGCGCCCGGAGCCGTGTCCGTCGTGGAGCCCAGGTCCTTGCGGGCAGCGTCCCGGAAGGCGACGGCGAGGCCCGCGAGGTGGCCCAGCAGGTCACCGACCGCGTAGGCGGGGCAGGGCGTCCGGCCTCCGAGCCCGGCGTCCGGGACGCCCGCCACGAGACGGGCCACGATCCCGGCCTGCGGTCCGAGGTCGAGAGTCGTCGTATCGGTCATCTGCCGCTCCTCCGGGACGATGGGTCTGCAGGGTAGAACGGCGGCGAAGCCCGTACCCGGCACAACCCGGTCCGAAGATTCACCCGGGCGGACCGAAGCCCCCGCCTCGGCGGCCGGCCCCGCCGCCCGGTCGTCGCCTCCGTGGCGAGCCCGGACGGCCGAACACCCACCGAAGAAGCGTGAGCAACCACGGGCACCTTCCGCACATCACGAACGTTGCGAAGGTTGTGATCGAACTCAAGCGCGTCTTCGCCATCCTCACCGCATCCCTCGTCGGCGCCGCGGCCCTCACCTCCCCGAGTGCCGCCGCCGATCGTGCCCCGTCCGAGCCCACCCGCGCGGGTTCCGGCGCCGAGAGAAGCCTGGCTGCGCCCGCCACGGCAACGGTCACGGAAGGGCAGGTCAAGGAGGTCGCACCCGGGGGCGTGATCACCTACCCGAGCGTCACCAGCTGCCTCACCGTGACCGTACGGTTGGCGGACGGCGGTCTCGTCGGTGCTCACGCCAGCCTCTTCCAGGTGCCCGGCGAACTGCGATCCGATGAGATCCTGGCCGCGGTCAAGGACCGCGTCGGCAACCGCCCCGTGAGCGCCGTCCAGGTCAAGGGGGCCGTCGGCGCATGGCATCCGAGCTACTTTGTGAAGGCGATCGAGAGTTACGGCGAAGGGGAGCAGGTGCCGGTCTCGTCGGGCCCGGACCTCGATGGGCTCGCCCGGACGGTCTCGCTGGGCCTCGACGTGCCCCGCGCACTCGTCACGGCCGAGGACATACCCGACGGGGACCAGATCGTCAGCTGACGGCAGGCCGCCTGCTGCACCGTGGAACCGGCCCTCGGTGACGAGGAGTTCGCGCCGGCTCGTCGAGGCCGAATACGGCATCCGGTTCTCGGACTGGCGGGGCGGCGACCCCGGCGGACTGCGCTCCCATGTCGCCGGGCCGACTAAACGGCACGCGCCTCAACCGTGTGCCGGGATTCAGCGGGATCGGGATCACCGGCGGGGGCGGCGGCCCGCAGCGCCGCCTCGACCCGGCGGTTGCTGGTCATGGTCGCCGTGACGGCGGTCATGGCCAGGAGGAGGCCGGCGGCGGCGTACAGCGGGGTGCGTACGTCGTAGCTGCTGGCCAGCCAACCGCCCAGGAAGGCGCCGAACGGGGCGGCGCACATGGCGAGCATGCGGGAGGTGGAGGCGACCCGCCCCATCAGATGGGCGGGGACGATCGTCTGCCGGAGGGAGGGGCCGAGCACCATCGTGGCGCCCATGCCCGCTCCGCAGACGGCGAGCGCGAGGCCGGCGGCGTACGGGTTGGGTGCGGCGGCAAGGCCCAGGATGGCGAGCCCCTCGACCAGTGCCGTGCAGGTGAGCGCGGTTCCGGTGCCGAGCCGTCGGCCGAGGAAGGAGGCGATGCCGGCACCGAGCAGACCACCGGTGGCCTCCGCCGTGAGGAGCAGACCGAAGCCGAGGCCGTCCACGCCGAGACGATCGTGTGCGAAGAGGGCCAGTACGGTCTCCACGGCGAGGAAGGCGACGTTCCCGACCGCCGGACGCAGCGCGAGCCCGAGCAGCAACTGATCCCGGAACACGTACGAGGCGCCGGCCCGTGCCTGCCGCAGCAGGGACTCACCGGCCTGCGGTACGGGCCGGGGTGCGGCGGGCAGCGACCGTACGAGCAGAGCGCACAGCGCGAACGACACCGCGTCGGCGAGCAGCGGAACCGCCCGCCCGAGCGCGAGCAGGACACTGCCCGCAGGCGGCCCGGCGAAGCCCGACGCGGCGGTCTGGCTGCCGCGCAGACGGGAGTTGGCACGCTCCAGTAGCGCCGGGTCGCGGCCGAGCAGATCCGGCAGATAGGCCGTGGCGGCCGTGTCGAAGAAGAGCCCGCCGAGGCCGAGGAGGAAGGAGACGGCCGCGAGCAGCGGAATGTTCAGCACGTCGAGCGCCGCCGCTGCCCCCGCTGTCGCGAGCAGCGCGCCACGCGCCACGTCCGTGACCCACATCGTGCGCCGACGGTCCCAGCGGTCCACCAGCGCACCGCCGAGCACCCCGAAGAGCAGCCACGGCAGCGTCCCGGCCGCCGCGACGACAGCGAGCGCCATGGGATCCCGCGTCAACGTCAACGCGAGCAGCGGCAGCGCGGCATGTGACACCCCGTCACCGAGCGAGGACACCGTCTGCGCGGTCCACAGCCGTCCGAACCCGGTCGGCAACCTCCGTACCTCTGACGTCACTTGGCGCTCCCTTCAGCCTGCTCGCCCGAGGCCGGGTGGAACAGCGCGAAGACGAGCGACGCGTCCGGCAGCGACGGATCGGACAGCGCCCGGAACTCGTCCGCCAGCGCCTCCAGCCGTGCCCCCAGGTCCGCGAACTGCTCCTCGGTGAGCCGCAGGTGCGCCATCCGCACGTGCCGCTCGCCATCCGCCGGCGCCGCCTCCAGGTCCGCCACCGCGTGCCGCATCAGCACGTCCGGGCCTCCCTCGCCCGGATCCGGCAGCACGATCCCCCGCGCGGCCATTGCGTAGTACCGCTCGGTGACCCCACGGACCTTCCGCGTCCGTACCACCTTCACCAGGCCGGCCCGTTCCAGCAGCCGTACGTGGTAACTGGAACTCCCCTTCGCAAGTCCCACACGCTCGGCGATCTGCGTGATCGTCGCGGGCTCGAAGCGGAGCACGGCCATGATCCGGTGACGCGTGAGATTGGAGACGGCGCGGATCTGCTCGTCAGTGGTGACGTGGAAGGTCTCTGGAAGATCATCGGTAGGCATGGCTCAATGGTCAACGCTTCTTGACCATTGGGCAAGAGGGTTTCCGCTCGGACTTCGGGAACGCGTCGGCTTCTGATGCCGGACACGCCGCATCACCGGCGGCACCTTCCGACGGCACAGCGGTGCGACCGAGGAGGGCGGTTGACGGCAGTGCGCCCCACGCACACGCCGCTCTGGAGGCAGGTGAAGGTGTGTTGTCGCGGGTGGCTACCCGAGCCAGACGATGTCCAGGACGGACAGGTGCCGGGTGAGTCGGTTGATCACGTAGACGACCGACAGCTGCCCGACGGAGGCGGCGCGGACGTCTTCGCCTTCCGGGTCGCCGGTGTTCCACTGGGGCCAGTCCCACGGGGACCGCACCGCGATGTCCAGGACGTCGCGGACCGTCTCCTTGGCGTGCCCGGGGAGCTCGGTGAGCACCTTCGCGGTCTGCGGGGACAGGCGCAGCGCCCATGGCCCACCGGTCACCGACGGGCGCCGAGGATGTCGTCCAGGTCGCTCACAAGCTCCTCCATACAGGTCGTCCCGCTACGGTAGCCGCCGCCGGGGTACGGGGGAGGGGGGTTCGGCCCTGTTCGGCAGCGGCGGCTCGGCCGCCTGAGCCGGTCCCGCCACACGTCGACCGCATCGGAGTCCGCGCCGGCCTGCTGACTGTGTGCCGCAGCTCCTCCACGCCGGCACCGCCCGGACCTCGGAGCCGGAGGCAAGGGCGAGTGGACCTGAGTGAGCCGGCCGCCCGAACGCCGTTGTCAGGGGTCTGTTGGACAATCCGTTCCGTGAGCCCGCACCACAGTGGGGAGACCCGCAGGGGCAGGCTCGGTGCGGACTGAGGGATCACGAGGAGGACGGATTGGAAGACCTACGGACAGTGGACGATCTCACCCTGCGCCTTGATGAGCTGGCGGCCGGACTCACGGATCCGGACTGCGACCTCGACGACCTGGCAGAAATCGAAGAGGAGCTCGTGGCCGCCCGGCGGCAGGAGCTGATTCCGTACCTGGAACGGCATCTCGCGGCAGCCGTGGAAGCGGGCGACTGGTACGCCCGTCATGTGCTCGCCCGGATTCTGGCCGAGACCGCCGGCCGCACGTCCCTGGAGGCCCTGTTGCGGGCCTACTCCCGCGATCTGGGGGACGACCAGGACTCGCTCTCGACGACGCTCCATGTACTCGCGCAGGAGGACCCGGCCGCCGCGCGCGAAATCCTCCTGCCCTGCGCCGTCGGCAACGATGAGGACCTCCGCAGGGCGGCGATCTGGCTGCTCGGCTTCGCCCCCGAACCCGCTGATCTCGACCTGCTTGCCCACGCCGCGCTGGACTCGGACGAAGGAATCCGCAGCGCGGTCGTGGGTACGCTCGGCAGTCACGGGGCAGAGCCGGCGGCCGTCGACCTGCTGTCGCACCTGCTGGACGATCCTTCCCCGCAAGTGCGCATCTCCGCCCTCAGCTCCCTGGGCTTCCTTCGGCAACCCAGAACCCTGCGGAAGATCCGCGCGCTCGCGAACGACGACAACCCACGTGTCCGTGCCCGGGTCGCGATCGCCTTGGGCAACTCCTCCGCCCTGGAGCCCACAGACCCCGCGACCTCGGCCGTGCTCGACCAGCTGGCAGCAGACGCCGACCCGTACGTGCGCGACCAGGCAGCCGAGGCCCGTCAGCGCAAGCTCCTCCACAGCGGACGCGCAGGAGCAACGGGCCCATGCCGGGCATGCTGAGGACCACGTCCGCTCACCAGGGCACCACGCCGGCATCGTCGAAGAACTGGCCGGTCGGGCCGTCGTCGGGCAGGGTAGCGAGTTTGATGGCGATCGCCGCGCCCTGTTCGGGGGTGCGCACGCCGCGGAAGCCGTTGAGGTCGGTCGCGACGTAGCCGGGGCAGCCCACGTTGATCAGGATGTTCGTACCGGCCAGCTCCCGGGCGTACTGGAGGGTGACGGCGTTCAGGAACGTCTTCGACGGCGCGTACGCCACGGCGATCGGACCCGCCGTCTGCTCAGCAGCGTTTCCTGACTGCCGGGTGAGGGAGCCGACACTGCTGGACATGTTCACGATCCGCGGTGAGGCAGAACGGCGTAGCAGCGGCATCATCGCGTTGGTGACGCGGATGACGCCGATCACGTTGGTCTCCACGACCGTCCGGATGGTGGCGGGATCGACCCGGGTGGGCTCCTGCGGCGCGCCGCCGGTGATGGCGGCGTTGTTGACGAGCACATCGAGGCGCCCGGCCTGTTCCTCGATCAGCCGTGCGGCGGCGGACGCGCTCGCGTCGTCCGTCACGTCCAGAGGCACGCCGAACGCCTCGACGCCGGCCGCGCGCAGTTTCTCCACCGCGGCCTCGCGGCGCTGATCGTCGCGGGCGCCGACGCCGACGCTCCAGCCGAGGGCGCCCAGGCCCGCGGCGATCTCGTAGCCGATTCCCTTGTTCGCGCCGGTGACCAGCGCAATCGTTCGTTCACTCATGGGGACCATGCTGCCCTCGCACCCGGGTGGAGGTCCAAGACCGAAAGGGTGTGCGGCGATACCGTCAGGGTATGGATCCGGAGTACCGTGGCCGGATGGAGACCCGGGAACTGCGCTACTTCGTCGCCGTCGCTGAAGAGCTGCACTTCGGGCGCGCCGCGCAGCGGCTCGGGATCGCACAACCGCCTCTGTCGCGGGCGATCCAGCAGCTCGAACGCCGGCTCGGGGCAGTACTGCTGGATCGGACCAGCCGCACCGTCACCCTGACCGAGGCCGGCTCGGTGCTGCTGGCCGAGGGCCGGGCCGCCCTCGGCGCGGTCGACGCCGCCGAGCGCCGGACCCGCCGCGCCGCCCTTTCCGCGACCGGCCGACCCGGCCTGATCCTGGTGACGAAGGCCAGCGCGTCCAGAGAACTGCTGGCGAAACTGCTCGACGCGTACGCCGCCGAACCCGGCGCGGTCCTCGTCGACGTCATCCTGTGCGGCCCGGGCGAACAGGAACGACTGCTGCGCGAGGGCCGGGCCGACGTGGCGCTGCTGCACCGTCCGTTCGACTCGACTGCCGGGTTCCACACCGAAGAACTCAGCACCGAGGGCCAGGTTGTGGTCCTGCCGGCCGGGCATCCGCTCACCGTCCGGGCCCACGTGCACATGGCCGACATCACCGGGTTGCCGGGCCTGCCCCTTCCGCGCTGGCCCGACCCTGACGGCACCTACCCGCCCGGCCCCGGCCCGCAGGTCCGCGACCACGCGCAGTTGTTGCAGCTCGTAGCGCTCGGCCGGGCCTGCGCGGTCTCACCGGAGTCGTGCCGAGTCCAACTGCCGGGTGACCTCGCCGCCGTGCCCGTGCTGGACGCGCCGAAAGTCACCACCGTGATCGCCTGGCCACCACACAGCCGGTCCAGAGCCGTCGCCGACCTGGTCCGGACTGCGACACGTCTCCAGTAGTTCCGGCATGCCTGGCCAGGTTCCACCTGTCCTGGCCCGGCTCATCAGGATCCCGCCGACAGATGCAGTGCTGGAATTCCTGGCCGAACCGTCCACTACGCCTCCCGTGGCTGCTACCGCGGGGCTGGCAAGACGGATGCGAAGGACGTCTACGTCATTGCCGACCAGGAACGGATGCGCCGGGATCTTCGGCCTCTGCAGGAGTGGGACGAGATCGCGGTGGCCCTGAAGATTCTGACCGCCCGCCGCTACGACTTGGCCGCTGACCGCACCCGCACCATCAACCGGATGCGTGCCCGGCTGCTGGAGTTTCCGGTACTGGAGCGAGCCTTCGACTACGCCGCGTCCAGGAGATCGTCTTGATTGGTGATCACCGGGAGACAGCTGCTGGTGAATGCCGTCAGCGTGACGGTTCAATGTCGGGGCGAGTAACCACTGGACACCTGCGCACCTGGCCGTTGAGCACGGGGACGCGGAAACCTTGGCCAGGCTGCTGGCCGATGGTGCGGATCCCAATGAGGTCTTCGGCCATATGACGCTGCTGACCCACGCCATCGATGCCGAAGGAGATGGAGCTCTCCAGACGGGCGATCCGTTGACCGTACACACCACAGCGGTGCTCCTGGCGTTCGGAGCCGACCCGGAACTGGCAGGCCCAGACGGCGACACCCGGCAAGCCCGTAGCCTTCACCGCGGGAAACAGAGGCCCGAGCACGGCCCACGCCTCATCAGAGAGCACGTCGCGCGACACAAGCACAAGGCTGCGCCCGACGACTTCGAAGACCCTCTGGCAGCACGCTCCGAGGCCGACCGAGACTCCTTGCCCGCGCGCACCAAGAAGCGTCTACTGGTCAGACGGGATCGGTGAACGAGATCGGCTTGCCGGTGGCGTGGGCATATGCGATCTCCCTGCTCGTGGACTCGCCGATATACCCGCCGGGGTTGACGACCAGAACCCGGTCAGCCAGGTCGATCTTGCGCAGGTGGAGAGCGTCCAGCGCGGTCTTCTGCTCGTTGGTGATCAACCTGTCTGATTCGCCCGGCGCGACGACGATGACACCTGCGAGGGTCAGATCACGGTTCGCCGCACGCATCTCGTCGACGAACCGGGTAGAGCCGCAGATGCAGACAATCTCAGGTCGGTCGGGCACGGCTCAGTCCTTCGGTCGAACGGGAAACCGTCAGGTGCACGTTGACATCACAGACAGGCGCACGAGCCAGTAGCTTACGCAGCGAGACGGACACCACGCGGCTGCACCGTCGCAGGCGGGAGGCGCAGCCCGTGCTGGGAATGGCGCTGCTCGACGGCGAAGTCCGAGGTACACCCGACTCACGATCACGCCAAAGAAACGACGTCCTACCCCCAACGGGCGGCTCGACGCAGATCGCCGGCGTCCGCCACTGGACTGGCCTCCAGCTCACCCGCACCACCCACACGCAGTCCATGACGGGCGGGGTCGTCCCGGTCGGCGTCATCGCCCCCGGAGAGCTGCCCTTCGCCCGGGGCACGGCCGCCGCCCCTGAACACGTGGCCATGGCCACCGGCTACGGCTGCGTCGTAAACGGCCCCGGACTGGCCGTCCCGTCTCCGTGGTCCAGCAAAGTCAGCTGGGCCCGATCCTCGTCGTCCGGCGCAGCGCGGGCTGAACCGGCCGACTGCGGATGTGGCTGGCCGGCGGTGGGGACGCACGCCGAGCGGGTCTTCGTGGAGTTCATCGCGGTGAACGCCGCCAGCACACGAGTCGAATGGCGGCTGTCGCTGGACGTTCCGGAGTGGGCGAAGGACGCGCCGTACCCGCTGAGCGCACGGGTCGCCGCGAGCTCGGGCCGCGTGGCGCTGCTGACGGTTGGGGCCTTCAAGCCCGCTGGCCGTACCACCTACGCCATCGACTTGGTGGACCACCGGGTGCTGTGGACACGCGACCTGCTCGAAGCGAAGAAGATCGTGAAGGGCGCCGTGGTGGGTATCACGAAGGACGCGATCGACAGTCGGTACGAAGCTGCTGCCGGACACGACCTGAACACCGGAGAACAGCGCTGGCGTGGGGAGGACAGCGACGGATCGTGGGGGTGAGGGCGCGACGGGCCCATGTTCCGCGGGACGGCGGCGTCATCGAGAAGCCTGCCTCGTCCTCGAAGACGATCCAGGCCCCGAGCGCCGCCGCAGTCATTCCACGCGCGGCCACGTGTCCTTCATCCAGCTGGCCACCGCGGCATCGTCCCGTTCGAGGGCGCGTCTGGCCGGAGCCTGCCGGCTCCAGCCTCCACGCCGCATGGTCTGGTAGACCGCCGCGATGCTCAGGCTCACACGCAACCGGCGGCGGATGACCGCCTGGATCCTGGCCAGTGTCCAGGTCTGGTCCGGCCAGCCATGAGCGATGGGGCCTTTGTCGAGCTCTGCTTCCAGCACTGCGAACTGTTCGGGGCCGATCTTCGGCCGGCACATCGGCCCGCTCGAACGCAGTGCCCGGCGGCCGCCCTCACGCCAGGTCCGGCGCCAGCGCTGCACCGACCGCTCACTGACCCGTAATCGCTTCGCGATCACCTGATTCGTCAGCCCTTCAGCGAACCAGCCTGCCGCCTCCAGGCGAAGAGCCTCCCGGAAAGCCTGACGCTCCGACGTCAGACCCCCACCCTGCGGATACCTCATACAACCGGCATACCGCGACGATCAGCAGCCGTCAGCCCCCGACACAACGTAAAAATCCTCAGTAAGCACCCTCGTCTGCTTCCGGAACTGGAAGGGGCTTTCGGTATGGGCCTTCGACACCTCCAACGGCGAGCTCCGGTGGACGCTGCCAAACAAGGCGGCCAACCGGATCGCGCCCAGGGTGACCGCCGTGTGGCACGGACGGATCTACGGCAGCACCGACAGCGGCCCGCTGGCACTGGACGCCCGCACAGGTGACGACCTGCCCGCGGCCCCCGGGATCGCGCCCTACGCGGTGAACGAGTACGTCGGCCTGGCGCTCAAGGGAACGGACGCAATGGCCTACCCGGCCGTCGAGTGACCCGGGCTGGCGATGGGCAGCCGCCCCGGAGGGCCGGGAACCGAACATGCGAGCTCACCAGTCCCGAGGCCGGGCTCGCCACAGGGCAGAGCGCATCGGGCTGGCGGGCCGCTGTTTTGATTCTGCCTGTTCCCGGCCGCAGCCCCGAGGGCACCACTACGGCACCGTCCTCATCGACTGCGAGAGCGGCCAGCCTCTCGACCTACTGCCGGGCCGCGACGCCTCCGCCCTGGCCGACTGGCTGCGCGAGCATCCGGCACCGAGATCATCTGCCGTGACCGGGCCGGATCCTATGCGACGGCGCGCGGACCGGTGCCCCGAACGCCTACGCGAACCGCCCCACAGGCGAGGGCGAGGCGCACGTCGCCTGATGCGGCACCAGAAACACCCCCGTTGACCGGGCCGCGTATCAGGTTCACGAGGGTGCAGCATCAGAACGTGTGATCGTGATCGATAGCATTACGTCGTGATGTGGCACTGGTCTGACATGGTGGGGGAGCTATGAGCGATGACGTCCTGTCGATCATTCCGAGTGATCCGCAGTGGCAGCCGGATCGTGATGTGGTTGATCGTGTCATCGCGCTGGTTGAGGACCTGGCTCCCGGAGTCGTCGACGGTGTGGATGTGGAGATCGACGCGACGTGGCATGACGTGGTGACCGCCGTCGACTGCGGGGACAACTTGGAGAGGATCGGTTGCCCCTTGTGCCAGGCGGCCATCGACACGGAGTGGTGGGGAGACCTCCTTGAGGCTCACTGCGACGACGGGTTCACCACGCTCGCGATCGAGGTCCCGTGCTGTGGCGGATCAACCACTCTGGACGTGCTGGATTACGATTGGCCGTGTGGTTTCGCCCGCTTTGAGATCGCCATCTGGAACCCTGAACGCCTCTGGTTCGGCGAGGGAGAGCTGACCGCGCTGGCGGACCTACTGGGCCATCCGGTGAAGCAGATCCGTGCCCACGTCTGAACCACTCACGTCAGGTGGGCCAGGGCACTCCTGTCCGCCGACGAGGCGGTCGGCGTGCGCTACCTCGACTACTCCTACTGGGTCGAACTGTCGGGTGGCAGCCGCCAGCCGACCTACGCTGCCGCACGCATCAACGCAGGGCTACGGGCGTTCGACGTGCCCAACGAACCGTTCATCGACGCGGCCCACGCGCTCAGCAGAGGCGAGCGATTTCCTCCGCCCATCCTCGTCGGCGAGAGACAGGACAACCTGGTCTGCCTTGAGGGCCACCTGCGCTTGACCGCCTACGTCCTCGTCGGCTTCCCGACCGACATCGAGTGCCTGATCGGCACCGCGCCGGCCATGGGACGCTGGGCCCGGTAGTCCAGCCGCACCAAGCTCTCGGTACCCCGAAGTAGCCCGACGGAGGACAGATCGGCTCAGCCATGGGTCCGGTGTGGCTCCTCCAGCCGTTCAAGCGGCCCGCTCCTCGCGTTCGACGAGGACGCCGCTCTCGAAGCGTGCGCCGGCGCGAACCAGGGGCACCAGATGGGCGCCGGTGATCGAACGCCACCGAGCCTGAGCTGACTCGACCAGCTTGAAAACCATCGCGAGCGCGGCCGCCGGGCTGCCCGCACCTCGCGTGACCTTGGTCCTGAGCTTGACCGTCGAGAAGGTCGACTCGACGGGGTTCGTGGTCCGCAGGTGACTCCAGTGCTCGGCAGGGAAGTCGTAGAACGCGAGCAGCTCCTCCCGATCGTCGGTGATCCTCGCGACGGCCTTGGGGAACTTGGCGCCGTAGGTCTTCGCAAAGGCGTCGACAGCCTTCTCGGCGTGGCCGCGGTCCTCGGCGTTGTAGATCTCCTGCATCGCCTTCGTCGCGCCCGGCTGCGCGGACTTCGGCGGGCAGCTGGTGACGTTGCGGGCCTTGTGGACCCAGCAGCGCTGGTGGCGGGCGGCGGGGAAGACCTCGGCGAGGGCCTTCCCAAGGCCCATGGCGCCGTCGCCGATGACCAGCTCGGGGTCGCGCATGCCGCGTCGGCGGCAGTCGCGCAGCAGGTCGGCCCACGACTCGGTCGACTCGCGCAGCCCCTCGGCCAGGGCGATCAGCTCCTTGGTGCCGTCCAGACGGATGCCGAGCAGGGCCCCAGGACGCACGAGTGCGCCTGTCCGAGCCGCACCTTGGGGTGCACCCCGTCGGCCCAGACGTAGACGAAGTCCCGGTCGGCCAGGTCACGGGCCTGGAAGGCGGCGTGGTCGTCGGCCCACTGCTTGGTCAGCCGGGTGACCGTGGCCGGCGACAGGCCCGCGGTGCCGCCGAGAAACTGCTCCAGCGCCGGCACGAACTCCCCAAAGGACAGTCCGTGCAGGTAGAGCAGCGGCAGCACCTCGGAGATTTGTGCGGAGCCCCGGAGACGTCGGGAAAGGTGTGGACCAGCGGTGATCTGCCACTCTGGGCGGATGCTGCTCAAACTGACGGGCTCCAGCTGCTCGGGGAAGACGACCATCGCCCTTGCCGTGGGCGAACGGCTCGGCGGGATCGTCGTGCACGACTTCGACGAACTCGGTGTTCCGGACGATGCGGACCGGATCTGGCGGAACCGCACGACCGAAATGTGGTTGTGCCGTGCGCTGGAGTACCAGCGGCGCGGACTCGACCTGCTCCTGACCGGACAATCCCCGCTCGGTGAAGTCCTGGCCGCTCCTTCGGCACCGCTACTGGAGGGAATCGCGGTGTGTCTGGTCGACGTGTCCGACCAGGTCAGGCGCCGCAGACTCACGGAACGCGATCCGGGCCGGTGGGACACACCGGCTGTCGAAGCCTTTCTCGGCTGGGCCGACTGGCATCGCAAGCACGCCCAGGACCCCGGGTACCGGCCCGACGTCATCACCGACGACAGCTGGTCCGACATGGTCTGGGACCGCTGGACCGACTGGCCCGCTAGTGACCGGCGATGGTCCACTCATCTGATCGACACCACGGACCGGTCCGTCGCGGACTCCACCGATCAGGTGGAGCTTTGGGTGGCCAACCAGCGCGAGGCCTTGCGGTCAGGCCACCTCGGGCTGTCACAGGGCTGGCCGGATCGGGCACTACCCGAAGGAAGCCCCAAGCCCTGACCCAGTTTCGCAACAGGCTTTGGATGGTGCGCAGGCCGGGACCTTGGACGTTGATCGGCCACGAACGTCGATGGGCCTTCGTCCGACGCCTCTTCCACGGGGACGACCTCGATATCGCCACCCACGTCGTCGGCCTTCCGCCCGCCTACTCGGCCTGAACATCACCTGTGCCGCCCGCTGGGCCACCCACGCAGCCGCTGCGAAACGACTGTCCAGGCAAGTTGAAGCGCCTCCCGGCAAAGCCGATGCCACACGGCTTCTCTCGCGTCAGTGCGGCGGACTGCCATCATGTTCGGATGGCCCACGAAGCGGTGTTCTTCCTAGCCCCCGACGACGCAGCCGCTGCCGCGACGCGCCTGCGGGGGCCAGGTGAGGCATTTGACTCAGTGGCCTGCCGTTTCGTTGACTACCCGCCTTCGAAGGCGGCTCGTGTCTGAAGCCGCTGCACGCCAGGACCTCGGTCCCGGTGGCGTTGAAGTACAGGGTGAAGAGCCAGGACCGGTCCGCGTACGCAGGGAAGGCTGTCCGTCGACGAAGGGGCTGTTTCGCACCGATGGCTGCAGCCAGCGTGCGGGGAGCGTAGGTGGGTGTCCAAGCCGCGTTGGTGACGTTGTGCCCGGCGGCGGCGGCGGCGGCGAGCTGCTGCCGAGCACTCGGTCCACGATGAAGACATGCGCGCTGTTCGCGTCTTGTCGGCAGGGTGGACATGGGCCCTCCCACCCTGGCCCAACGGGTCTGGTGCTGCTTGTTGGCCGGACTGAAGTCGCCGCTGACGGGGGCGGCGATCTTGTCGACGCCGGTCAGTGCGGTGAGGGTGGTCACCAGGGTGCTGCTGTCGGTGGTGGTGCCGTCGCCGAGCTGCCCGGCCCGGTTGTCGCCCCAGGACTTCAGCCTCTTCTCAGCCATGTGACGCCCTTTCCTGTCGGTGACGAGAGAACGGACCTCGAACGTGAGGCGCCCGTGGCACGACCTCTTGCGGGTCCCGGGGCCGGATGGGCTGGTGGCAGGCGGGGCCGTCTACCAGGCCAAGGGTTCCCCGTGCCGGAAGAAGCCGCCGGTAGGGCCGGAATCGGGCAGGGTGGCAGCCCACACGACACTGGCGGCGCCCCGCTCCACGGGTTCGCCGCCCGGGCCGCCCATGTCGGTGGCGATCCAGCCCGGGCAGACGGCGTTGACCAGGATCCGCTCGGCGAGCAGTTCATCGGCGAGCTTTCGGGTGAGGGCGTTGAGAGCCGCTTTCGAGACTCCGTAGGCCGGGGTTCCGCCGGACATGTGCTCCAGGGATCCGGACTCACTGGAAACGTTCACCAGGCGGGCGTGGGCTGAGCGGCGCAGCAGTGGGAGGAACGCCTGCGCGGTTCGCCAGGCGCCGAAGAGGTTGGTCTCCAGGGTGCGCCGGACCTCGCCGAGGTCGACGGAGACGGCGCGCCGGGCGGTGTCGTAGTTGATGGCGGCGTTGTTGACGAGGACATCGAGGCGCCCGAACTCTTCGTCCACGCTGCGGGCGAGGGCATCGACGCTGTCGGCGTCGGTCACGTCCAGCCGGTACGGCAGCAGCGTGCCGGACACTCCGGGCGCCAGGTCGGCGACGGCCTGTTCGGCGTCCTGCGCACGGCGGCCGCACAGCAAGACGGTGTGGCCGAGCGCGGCGAGCTGACGCGCGGTCTCCCGGCCGATTCCCCGGTTGGCCCCCGTGACCAGCGATACGGGTGCAGCGGTGTTCATGTTCTCTCCCCTACGCGGACGATCTGGATCCGATCAGCACGCTATGCCGTCGTCCTGCGTACACGGATCAGGCCCGAGGCGCAGACGGGCTGCGGCCTTGGACGTAGTTCTCACGTACCGTCGCGGACGCCGACCGCCTCGTCGTCACACGGGCTGGACGGTGATGGTGCACAGGCGCTTGGTGGCCCGGGTCAGGGCTACGTACAGGTCCCTCTCTCCGCCGGGGCGGGCCGCGATGATTTCTTCGGGGTGCATGACGACGACCCCGTCGAATTCCAGGCCGCGCGCTTCGGACGCCGGCACGATGCGTGCGTGGTGAGCGACGCCCCGGGCCGTCAGCTCGCTCACCCTGGTGTCCGCGCAGACCACTCCCAGAAGCTCGCCCGGGTGCGCGGCGCGCTGGGCGCGGAGTTCCTCGACGACGGCGGCGACCGAACCGTCCGGAGGTGTGGTCACGGTGCGGGGGCTCTCGCCGCTTCGCAGTGACCGCGTGGGCTTCTGGTCCGGGGCGATCCGCGTGAGCAGGTCCCGGACGCTCCCCAGGATCTCCTGCGTGGTGCGGTAGCTGACGGTCAGGTCGTGCTGTTTGAACCGCGGTCCGACGTGGGGGCCCAATGCTTCCTTCCAGTCGCGTGCCGTCGCGACCGGGCCCGCCTGGGCGAAGTCACCCACCAGCGTCATCGCCCTTGCCGGGCAGCGGCGGACGATCATCCGCCACTGCATGGCGGTCAGTTCCTGCGCCTCGTCGACCACGACGTGCCCGTACGTCCGCTCGGGCGGTCCGTCGACCAGGCTCGCCGCCTCGTCCAGCAACGGCACGTCGGCATCGGTCCACGGGTCGTCCGGACCGCGCAGCAGAAGGGACCGCTCCTGCGCGGTCAGGCGGGGCAGGTGCTCGGCGAGGGCGTCGGCGTCCGTCAGGAGTGCCTTCACGAGGTCGCCGGGCGTCAGGCGGGGCCACAACGCCTCGACCGCTCGGTCGACGGCGTCGTCGTCGAGGAGATCGGCTCGGATGGCGTCCAGGTCCAGCTCGTGGACCGGACCCGGGTCGGCCGCACCTTCGCCACGGCGCCGGGCGGCACCCGTGAACCGGTCGAGGTTGATGCCCGTCACCCTTTCGGTATCGGCGTCGATCTGCTCCAGGAGGTCGCCCATGTCCCGTTGCATCGCGTCGGTGACGGCGTCGACCAAGAGCTCTTTGAACACCTGACGCGCGGGATTGTGCCCCGGCATGGCCGCCACCGCGGCGTCGCGTGCGGTGGCGACTTCCTCGCCGGAGAGGTGGAGCAGTTCCTGTCCGACCCGCACGGTGAAGTCACCGGCGGGGGCTTGGTGGACGCGCAGCAGGCCGGCCAGGGCGTCGGCGAGGTCGGAGCCGCCCTTGAGGCGCGCCGTACCGAACGGGTCCACCGTGTCCGGGGACACTCCGGCCAGTTCCCGGCAGGTCGCCAGAACGACGTCGTTCTCTCCGAGCGAGGGAAGGACCTGGGAGATGTAGTCGAGGAACCGGGCGTTCGGGCCCACGACCAGGACACCCTCCTCTGCGGCGCGCGGGAACGCGTACAGGACGTAGGCCGCCCGGTGCAGGGCGACCACCGTCTTGCCGGTGCCGGGACCGCCCTGCACCACGGTCACCCCACGGTGGGCGGAACGGACGATCTCGTCCTGCTCGGCCTGCAGCGTCGCGACGGCCGCGTGCATCCTGCCCGTACGCCGTGCCGCCAGGGCCTCGGTCAACGGGCCGTCTCCCACGACGTCCTCGTCGGTCGCGGTGGTCCCGTCCAGCAGTTCGTCGCTCACCGAGACGACCGTGCGCTCTTCGAGGCGCAGGTGCCGGCGCCGCCGCAGGCCCATCGGGTGGACCGGTGTCGCCTCGTAGAAGGGCCGCGCCGCGTTCGCGCGCCAGTCCACGAGCAGGGGCAAATCATCCTCCTCCGTATGCAGTCCTATCCGACCGATGCGCAGGGCCGTGCCGTCCGTCCAGTCGATGCGCCCGAAGACCAGCCCCTTTTCGGCGTTCTCCAGGCGGCTGATTTCCTTGGTCAGACGCTCGGCGGTGATTTCCCTCTCGTAGGCCTCACCGGCGCTTTCCGCCGGGGTCTTCAATGCATTCGCTCGGTGTGCTCGCGCCTCGGAAATCCGCTCGGTGAGCAGCTCGTACAAGGAGGACACATAATCCCGCTCCGATTCAACCGCGAGCACAGCAGGATCATTCATTTCTGACAACAGGGGGCTCCTTCGATTCGATCCATACCGTACGGTCAAAGGCTCCTGAAGGTAAGTCTTGACTTACTTGGCGGGTCATGGCCCTACGGCTGAATCCATGACGGCTGACCGTATGGCGAATTTGCATTCCTGGTGCCCGTATGCCTTATGGGTGAGCCCGCCCTTCTATCTCCGACCTCCATCCTTCATAGAATGTCGACATGAAGGACATCGACGCGATCGCGGTGCTGCAGGATCCGGTGCGCCGCCGCCTCTACGAGTACGTGGCGGCGCAGGGCCGGGAAGTGGGCCGCAACGAGGCCGCCGAGGCGGCGGGGGTGGCGCGCACGCTCGCCGCGCACCACCTGGACAAGCTGACGGAGGCGGGGCTGCTGGAGAGTGGCAGCCGCCGGCTGACGGGCCGTTCGGGGCCGGGGGCCGGCCGTCCCGCCAAGGTGTACACGCGGTCGCCGGCCGAGCGGTCGGTGTCGCTGCCCGCCCGCGACTACCGCACCGCCGCCGAACTGCTGGCCGAAGCAGCCGAACAGGCCGGGCTGGACGCCGCGCTGTGCGCGGCCGCGCGCCGTCGGGGCGAGGCCCTGAGGGGGCCGGGTGCGGGGCCCTGCGGCAGCCTGCGGGAGGCCGTCGAGATGCTGGCCGCCCGCGGCTACGAACCGCACCTCGAAGGCGCCGGCGTCGCCGAGGAGCCGTCCGGGGACGCCCGGGCCGCGAGCGTCGTCCTCCGTATGCGCAACTGCCCGTTCCATGCCGTGGCCGAACGGTTCCCGCCCCTCGTCTGCGGTATGAACCTCGCGCTGCTGGAGGGGTTCCTCGGTACGGACGGTCCCGTCCGTGCGCGGATGGACGCCCGGCCGGGAGAGTGCTGCGTGGTGGTCCAGGATTCTAAAAGCAATGATCGTTGACATAGAAGAGAGGGGCATGCTGAGATGAGGCCATGACCGCATCCGCGCCTGCCGCCCACCTGGCCCAGCTCAACGTCGCCACGCTCCGCCACCCGCTCGACGACCCGCGCATCGCGCCGTTCGTCGAGCTGATCGATCCGGTCAATGCCTCTGCCGACGGCGCGCCCGGCTTCGTTTGGCGGCTCACGGAGGACGGCGAGGCCGACGCCACCGGCCTGCGTCCGGCGGGCGAGGACGTCATCGTGACCCTGTCGGTGTGGGAGACCCGGGAGGCTCTCTGGGAGTTCGTCTACCGCAGCGGGCACCTGGAGGCGATGCGGCGGCGCCGCGACTGGTTCGAACGGCACGTCGAGGCGCACCTGGTGCTCTGGTGGATCCCCGCCGGTCACCTGCCGACCATCGGCGAGGCGCTGGAGAGGCTGGCGGACCTGCGCGCCGACGGGCCCTCCCCGCACGCGTTCACCTTCGTCTCCTCCTACACCGCCGCCGAGGCCGCCGGGCACCCACGGCCCGCCTGCGTGCCCTCCGAAGCCAGGACCGCGAGCCCCGTCGAACCGGCCGTCGCCTCCTGACGCACGAACCCCGCCGCGCCGGCCACTCGCGTCACGGACGCCCCGTCCGCACCCCGCCGTCGAAGCCGAACGTCCGCTCCCGGCCACCTTCGGCGGACAGGAAGTCCCGGAACACCCGTGCGGAGCGCGGGTTGTGGGTGCACTGCCACACGCCGTGCGGGCAGTAGTCGGTGATGCTGTGGTAGAGCGGCCGGTGCTCCCGGATCCACTCCAGCATGCGCCCCATGTACTCGGGGTTGTCGCCGTTGCGGAACAGCCCCCACTCGGGGTACGAGATCGGCTTCCCGTGCGCCCGCGCGAAGTCGACCTGCTGCTGGAGGCCGTAGGGCTGGGTCACCTGCTCGTCGAAGCTGTCGCCGGGCGGCTGGTCGTAGCTGTCCATGCCGATGACGTCCACCACGTCGTCACCGGGGTAGCACTTGGTCCAGGCGATCGCGTCGACGCCGCGGTTGGGGGCGAAGTCGAAACGGAACCGCTGGCCCTCCACGGAACGCATGGCGGCCGTGATGCGTCGCCAGTACCTCTTCCAGTTCTCGGGGTCGGGCCGGCAGCGGTGGGTGTAGTCGAAGCCGTTCATCTCCCAGCCGAGCACGATCACCGTGTCCGGCACCCCGAGGGCGACCAGACGCCTGGCCAGCCGCCGGAAGTGGTGGTCGTACTCGCCGCGGGCGCCGGAGCGGATCAGCTCGGCGACCCGGGCGTCGGGGACGCCGCGCTCGTTGTGGTCCAGCATGGGCACGTTCAGCACGAACAACCGGTCGGCCCTCGCCCTGCGCCACCGCGCCCAGCTGCGCAGGGAATCGGGGGCGCCCTCGATGTTGGCCCACGTGTCGCCGGGCAGGTAGGTGTGGCCCGCGCGCAGCTCGGTGCCCCCTAGCCAGCGCGACAGCTCCTGCATCCTCTCGACGCCGGGCGTGCCGTAATGGAGGTAGGCGCCCACCGCGACCCCGTTCCCGCCGTCGCCGTCGGGCCTCGCGCGCGGCGGCGTCGTGAGGGCGACCCCGGTGACGAGCAGGCCGGCGGCGATCGCACTGGTGCAGGCGCCCGCCAGCCGGCGGCCTCGACGGGACATGGTGCCTCCACACGCGTCGGGAACCCTGTGTCTCTGGCACCGACATTAGGCATCACATCCGACGAGCGGCCCGTCCGCAGCCCCGAAGCTGGGCCATTCGCGCCGCCCCGCCGCCGCTCCCGGGCCGACCGGGTGAAAACCGCCCACCTGTTCCGGCCCGGGCGGGCCCCGTCGGCTACGGGCCGTGCGCCGCGCCGCCCAGGGGGAGCCGCGCGGGCAGGAGGTAGCCGCCGTCCGGGGTGGGCCCGTGGGAAAGGGCGCCGCCCAGCTGCTCGGCGCGTTCCCTCACCCCGATCGGTCCGTGCCGCGCACTCGGCAGCCCCAGGGCGGGGTGCCGGCCGACGGTGTTGGCGACCGTCACCTCGACGGCGGTCCCGCTCCGGTGGAAGGCCACCTCGACGGCCGAACCCGGTGCGTGCTTGCGCACGTTGGTCAGGGCCTCCCGGACGGTCCGGTAGGCGGCGCGCTGCACGGCGGGTCCCGCGTCGCGGGGGACCTGACCCGTCAGGGTGACGTCCAGTCCGCTGTCCGCCATCAGGCGGTCGAGCCCGTCCAGACCCGGCTGCGGGCCCCGCCCGGTGTCGGAGCCGGTATCGGGGCCGTCCGGGGCCCGCAGCACGCCCGCCATGTGGCGCAGCTCGTCCAGGGTGGCCGCGCTCAGGGTGCGGATGGTCCGGGCGGCCTCGGGCCCGGAGGCCCTCCGGGACGCTGGATCAGGACACCACGGGGGCGGCGTCCACCTCGGTCAGCCTGACCGTGCACAGCCCGCCGCGCTCGCTCTTCACGTCCGTCACCTTGAGCTGGGTGCCCGGCGTGAGGATGTACTCCTCCTCACCGGTGAAGGCGGAGAACTTCCTGATCCCGACTGCGTGGGCGGGCGTCACCTCGAAGAGCGTCCGCTTGCCGCGGCTGCCCAGGAAGGACCGGGCCACGTTCAGCTCGGAGGTGCACGAGGACACACCCCACCAGGTGATCGTCCGCCCCACCGGGTACTGCGCCCGAAGGTCCAGCGACACGCCGCGCCACAGCGGCTGCGTGTGCGCGGGCAGCCCCGACACCGCCGAGAACAGCAGCCGCAGGTAGGGGAGGTAGGGCGTGACCCGCGTGCGGTCGGGGGAGCGCAGGACCGCGTTGATCTCGCGGTAGAAGGCGGACTCGCAGGTGTAGAGGTAGAGCGCGGCGATCGCGTCGGCGGACAGGCCGCCCGGCGTCTCGTCCGCCCGCCGCTTGCCGAAGTCCCGTGAGCGTTCTATGTGCCCGGCGAGCCCGGACAGCGTCTTGGCGACCGGTGCGACGGCGTCCTGGAAGTCCATCAGCGGGGTGTCGAACACGCCGGTGATCGAGGGGAGGACCAGCCCCTCGTCCTTGACGCTGGTGAGCCGCTCCAGGTACAGCTGGTGCAGGTTCATGGTCGATTCGATGAAGGCGCCCATGCGCGCCGCGACACCCCCGTCGGTGCCGGCCTTCCCCTCGTTCCAGCCCTTGCTCGGCAGCCAGTCGATCACATCGGCGCCCAGCGAGGCGAGGGCCTCGTTCACCAGGGCGAAGTGGTCGCCCTCGCAGAAGATGTCGCCCTGCGCCGCCGGGTTCGCGTGGTCGATGTGGCGGACCTCGACGTCCGGGTACTTCTCCTGGAGCCGCAGGACCACCCGCTTCAGGTTGCGGGCGTGCGCCCCCCACCAGGCGAACACGATCCCACGGTCCTCCTCGGCGGCGTCCTGCTTGGCCTTGAGGATCTCCTCCACGATCCGTTCGGCGACGGGCCGCCAGAAGGCCGTGTGCTGATCGGTCCCCATCGCGCCGTCGCCGCTGGCGGTGAGCGAGGCGTTCAGCAACAGCACGCCCTGCGTGAGCATCGCCTGGAACCACTCCGGCGGCTGGACGGTGTCCCGCTCCTTCAGCAGCGCGCGGACGTCGGCGATGGGCGTCTTCTTGGCGATGCCGTACTTCCACATCGCCGCCGCCTTGATGATGCAGCGGATGCTGACGACCCGGCCGAACTGGCTGTCCTTCCAGTCGCTGAACGTGTTGTCGAACATGGCTATCCCGGTCGCGCTCTCCGGCCGCGGGTAGGGGTTCTGGCCGAAGGCGACGACCTTCCACTTGTGCGGCGGGTTGGGCTTGAGCGCCTGGAAGGTCAGCTCACGGACCGGCACGACCTCGGGGCTGCGTCCCTTTCCGATGAACCGGTCGGCGTCCGGCAACGCCTCGATGACGGGCTTCAGGAGCGGAAGCCAGGGCTCACCGCCACCTTCGAAGAGTTCGGTGAGGGCCAGGGGGTCGGTCGCGTCGGTCACGGGGGCGGCACTCTCGTTCGTGGTGGTCGGGGCGGGGACATGGCCGGCCGGATCCGCGGCGGGCGCGGCGACGGGCGCGGGTGCGGGCGCGACTGCCTTCGGCGCGACGATGCGCACGCGCTCCTCGACGGGGGCGTTCTCGATGTCGCCCAGCTGCGCGAGGATCGTGGCGCGCAACTCGTCGTCGTCCTCGAACCAGTGGTCGTGGAAGAGCGTGTAGCCGGTCCACATGAGGTTGGCGCACACCCTGGCCGGGACCCTGCCGGTCTGCGCACCCATCCCGACCAGCGCCACGGAGCGGATGCTGCCCGGCACCAGCCGGTTCTGCCGGTGCACGGCCTGGAACGCGGCGGCGCACGCCAGCGCCACGTTCAGCGTGGCACTCACGTTCTGCGAGGACGCCACCATGGTCGGCGTCGATATCAGGTACCGGGGGACGGTCGCCCCCGACGGGACGCAGACCGCGCTGCCCACCGGGAGGGCCCCGGAGAAGCGGTCACGGATCGCGCGCTGCACGCGCAGCTGGATACCGGATCCGAGGTGACGCTTGATGGCGGCGTCGACCCCGCCGTCCATCCGGCCCCGGGAGTTCGTCGGGGTGACCCAGGCGTCGACGTCCTCGTCGAGGATCGACCCCCTGCGGATCTCGATGCCGGGCGTGTCCGCGAACGCCGCCCGCCATGCCTCCACGACGCGCTCGTTCACGTCCGTCAGCACCACCCTCAGCGCGGGCTGAACACTGCTCTCGGTCATCGTCCACTCCTGTCGGGAAACGGTCCCTTGCAACACCCCGAACGTAACCCCCGCCACTGACAACGGCGCCCGCCGAAGTGGAGGGTGACCAGCCGTCATGACTCCGGAGCCGCGGTTGCCCCTGCCGCGCCCCGGCGCCGGACCCAGGTCATCACGAGCACGAGGGAAACCGCCGCCCCGTACGCGACGTTGCTCAGCCACGGCCGGAAGTCCAGCGTGGGGGCGAGGACGTAGACGGCGGCGCCCGCGAGGGGGATGCCGAGCCATTCCCAGCGTCCGTCCAGGGCGACGAGGGCGATCAGCAGCAGCGCGTACCAGGAGTAGCCGGGGGTGAGGAGGGCGAAGGACCAGCCGGTGACCAGGAGGGCGCCGCTCCAGGGGCGCCGCGGGTCCCCGTACCGCATCACGTACAGGGACACGGCCGCGACGACGGCGACCAGTACGGGGAAGGCCCAGGTGTCGGGCAGGACCAGGCGCAGGAGTGAGTAGCGGGATCCGGCCGAGGCGTCGTCGTAGCCCTCTTCCTCCACGTAGCCGCCGAGGTAGCCGAAGACCGAGCCGTGCGAGAGCAGGACGTACGGCAGGTAGGAGAGGACGACGAAGGCAGCGGCGGGCAGCAGTACGGCGGCCGCGTCGCGGACGCGCCGGACGCCGGACAGCGCCCCGGGGAGGACGACGGCCGGCATCAGCTTCGTGGCGACGGCGGCGCCGATCAGCACCCCGCCCGCGGCCCGCCGGGTCAGGGCCCGCGAGGCGACGAGGCCGAGCCCGGCGACCGCGAGGAGCACACCCAGGACGTCGACGTGCGCGTTGTTCACCGCTTCCAGGGGCACGGCCGGGCACCAGGCCCAGTACGCGGCCTTGCGGAGGTCGTCGCCACGCCGCCGCAGGATCAGCAGGAGGACGCCCGTGACGCCGAGGGAGATCAGGGCGGCGCCGATCTGGAGCGGCTTGTGCCGGGCACCGGAGGGGGAGAGGGCGTCGACGGCCAGGAAGTACGCCTCGGCGACGGGCGGGTAGATGGTGTGGACGGCGGGCCTGTTGATGCGCGTGCAGTGGGCCGTGCCGCCGGTGCGGGGGAGCGGGGCCAGGTCGGGGCCCTTGCAGGCGGCGCCGGAGGGGAAGAGCCAGGGGTCGCGCAGCCGGACGAGCGCCGGGTCCTGCGGGGTGTGGTCGTAGGGGGAGACGCCGGCGGACTGGACGCGGCCGTCCCAGGCGTAGCGGTAGGAGTCGGTGCTGGTCCGCGGCGGCCCCGGCAGTCCCGTCACCGTGACGGCCACGGCCCCCGCGGCGACCAGCCACGCGACGCGGCGGGCCGGGACCCGGCGCAGTGCGAGCAGGGCGACGGCGAAGAGCGCCCAGCAGGCCGCGTACCACCCGAAGAGCCCGACGGGATCGCTGAAGTAGCCCCCGTACCCGACGGTGCGGGCGAGGACCGTCGTGAGCGCGGCGAGGGCGAGGGCGGTGGTCACCAGCGCGGTACGAGGGGTGACGGCGGTAAGGGGTTTCACCTGGGGAATCGTTCCAGGGACCAGCCCCTGCGCGGACCGTGCCACAGGGGACGTCCGTGTTTCGTAAGGTGTTCCGCCGGCCCGCGAGGGCCTCGGCGGGGGTGTGATGGGGGCATGCGTTTCACCTTGCCCTCCCGGCCCCCCGTCACCTTCAAGGCGCGCCTGCACGATGCCCGTACCGCGACCGCCATAGGCCGCTGGCTGGGCCTGGCCATGGCCGTCTGCTTCGCGACCGGCGTACTCAGCCACTACCTCCAGCACCCGCCGGGATGGCTGGCCGACCGGCTGCCGAGCCGCCCGTACTGGGGCTACCGCCTCACCCAGGGGCTGCACGTGGCGTCCGGCATCGCCGCGGTCCCGCTGCTGCTCGCCAAACTGTGGGCGGTCTACCCGCGGTTGTTCGCCTGGCCCCCGGTGCGGTCGGCGCTCCACGCGCTGGAGCGGATCTCCGTCGCCGTGCTCGTCGCCGCCGGACTGTTCGAACTGTTCACCGGCCTGCTGAACACCTTTCAGTGGTACCCCTGGCCCTTCAACTTCGTTCCCGTGCACTACGCGGTCGCCTGGCTCCTGCTGGGCTCGTTGATCCTGCACGTCGCGGTGCAGTGGCCGAAGATCCGGGACCACTTCACCCTCCGCTCGCCGGGCACCCTGGCGCTGCCCGAGGCCGACGGGCCGGACCGCCGGCAGCTCCTCCTCGGAGTCACGGCCGCGGTCGGAGCGGTCACCCTCACCACGGTCGGACAGTCCGTCACCGCACTCGCACCGCTGGAACTCTTCGGCCCCCGCAGCCCCTCCCACGGGGTCCAGGGACTGCCCGTCAACCGCACCGCCACCGCCGCGGGAGTCACCGAGGCCTCGCTGGCCGACTGGCGGCTGACCGTGGACGGACCCCGTCCGTACACCCTCACGCTGGACGGGCTGCGCGCCATGCCCCAGCACGAGGTGACCCTGCCCATCGCCTGCGTCGAGGGCTGGAGCAAGTCCGCCCACTGGACGGGGGTACGGGTACGCGACCTCCTGGAACGTGCCGGCGGTGGCCCCGGTGCGCGGGCCCGGGTGGTTTCCGTGGAAGCGGCGGGCGCCTACCGGGTGATGGAGATGGGACGGCTCTACGCCCAGGACCCGCTCACCCTGCTGGCGCTGCGGCTGAACGGCGAGGTGCTGTCCCTGGACCACGGCTACCCGGCGCGGATCATCGCCCCGAACCGGCCGGGTGTCCTGCAGACCAAGTGGGTCGGCCGACTGGAGGTCGTGTGATGGGTTTCCGTTACGTGCTGGGTGGGTTCGGCGCGGCCTGCGCGGCCTGGGGAGGGTGGCTGCTCTTCTCGCAGCCCGAGCCGTGGCGGATCGCCGTGTGGCTCGGGGCAGCGGTGGTGGTGCACGACGGACTCGTCGCGCCGCTCGTGATGGCGCTCGCCGTCCTCGTCGCCTTGGCGGGTCTGCGCCTGCGCGGGGTGGTGCGCGCGGCGTTGGCCGTCGCGGGCTCCCTGACCGTGATCGCCCTTCCCCCGCTGCTGCGACCCGCGGGCGTGGCCAACCCCACGGTCCTGCCGCTCGACTACCCGCGCAACTGGCTGCTCGCCATGGCGGCCATCGCGCTGCTCACCGTGGCACACGTCGGCGCCCGTGCCGCGGCGCGGCGGGTGAGGCGTCGGCACTGATCGGGGCACCGCCGGGGAGAGCGGCCGGGCGCATTGTTTTTGAATGGTCGCTCATGTATTTTTCCCTCATGCCCAGACCGCGAGAGTTCGAGCCCGACGCCGTTCTGAACGTGGCCATGCTGCGCTTCTGGGAGCGCGGGTACCGGGCGGTGTCGGTGGAGGACCTGGTGAAGGCGACCGGCGTCAAACCGGGCAGTCTCTACAGTGCCTTCCCCGGCGGCAAGCGCGCACTGTTCCTGAAGTCGCTGGAGCGCTACTCGCGGCTGGTCGTCCCCGAGAAGCTGGGTGAGCTGGAGGCTTCGGACGCCTCACTGGCCGAGGTCCGCGGCTACTTCGACGGTCTGGTGCGCGACCTGCTCAGCCCCGAGGGCCGACAGGGCTGCCTGCTCGTCAACACGGCGATCGAGAACGCCGCCGAGGACGACGAGGCCGCGGCCGTCGTCCGGGGCCACCTGGCCCGGCTGGAGCGATGCATGACCCACGCGCTGGAGAACGCGGTCCGCAGGGGGCAGGTGCGCGCCTCGCTGGACTGCGCCGGCAGCGCCAAGCTGCTGGTCGCCACGTGTCAGGGACTCATGGTCGTCGGGAAGGCGAACCCGGACGGGGTGCTCCTGCGGGCGATCGTCGACAACGCCTTCGCCGCTCTCGCCTGACGGCGGGGGCGCACGGGCCACCGTTCGCGGTGGCCCTTTTCTTCGCACCGATAGTTGAATGACTGCTCAAGAATGGAGTCGTTACATGAAGGCCATCGTCATCTCCGCCCACGGCGGACCCGAGGTTCTCACCCTCACCGAACTGCCCGATCCCGTACCCGCCGAGGGCGAAGTGCTGATCCGCGTCGAGGCGTTCGGCCTCAACCACGCCGAGGCGTACATGCGCAGCGGCGCCTGGGGGAAGGTCGCCGCCGTCCCCGGGATCGAGTGCGCCGGCGTGGTGGAGGCCGACCCGTCCGGTGAACTCGCCGCCGGGACAAGGGTGGTGGCGATCCTCGGCGGCATGGGGCGGACCCGCAACGGAAGCTACGCGGAGCTGGTGACCGTACCGGCGGCCAACGTGGTGGCCGTCCGCTCGACGCTGGACTGGGCCGGTCTGGCGGCGGTTCCCGAGGTGTACGCGACGGCGTGGAGCGGCCTGTTCGGCAACCTGGACCTGCGGCCGGGCGAAACCGTCCTGGTGAGGGGAGCGACCTCCTCGCTCGGCCAGGCCGCCGTCAACCTGGCGGTCGACCACGGGGCGACCGTCCTCGCCACGACCCGGAACCCGCGCCGAACGCCCCTGCTGAAAGAGCTCGGAGCCACGGACGTGCTCATCGACGACGGCGCCCTCGCCGCCCAGGTCGCCCAGCGGGAAATCGGCGTCGACGCGGTCTTCGACGTCGTCGGCAACAGCGTCCTGCGCGACTCACTGGCCCTGGTGCGGCCGCGCGGCCGGGTGTGCCAGGTGGGCTTCCTCGGCGGATTCGAGCCGGTACGGGACTTCGACCCGATCGCCGATCTCCCCAGCGGCGTCCGGCTCGGCTTCTTCGGCAGCGCCTTCGTCCTGGGCACCCCCGCGTTCCCGCTCACCGATGTGCCGTTGGACGAGATCTACGCCAAGGTCGAGGCCGGGGTCCTGCGGGCCCGCCCCACCCGGGTCTTCCGGTTCGACGAGATCGTCGAGGCCCATCGGACCATGGAGTCCGGAGAGGCCCTCGGAAAGATGGTCGTCACCCTCGGCTGAAGGGCCTTGGCCGGGGAGAGGTGAGTGCTCATGCGGAGATCCCCTCGGCCGGGGTGGGGCGCACGGGCGGCTCGGCCAGGACCCTGCGCATGTCGCGAACGGCGTGCCAGGTGCCCCGCCAGGTCCCGGTGACCTTCGACTTCCCGGCGCGCGGCAGGTAGGGGATGTCCGTCTCGGTCACCCGCCAGCCCGCGTCGGCGGCCCGTACGACCATCTGGAGCGGGTATCCGCTGCGGCGGTCGGTCAGGCCCAGAGCGAGCAATGCCTCGCGGCGCGCGACCCGCATCGGCCCGAGGTCGTGCAGCCGAAGCCCGGTGCGGCGGCGCAGCATCCGTGAGAGTGCGAGGTTCCCGGCCCGGGCGTGCGCGGGCCAGGCGCCGTGTCCTTGCGGGCGGCGTCGGCCGAGCAGGAGGTCGGTCTCGCCGGACGCGATCCGCTCGGCCATGGGCGCGAGCAGGCCGGGGTCCATGGAGGCGTCGCAGTCGCAGAAGCAGACCAGTTCGGCCCGTGCGGCGAGCAGCCCGGCGTGGCAGGCGGCGCCGAAGCCGCGCCGGGTCTCGTGCACGACGGTGGCGCCGAGG
Source organism: Streptomyces lavendulae subsp. lavendulae (assembly GCF_002803845.1). Classification (GTDB taxonomy): domain Bacteria; phylum Actinomycetota; class Actinomycetes; order Streptomycetales; family Streptomycetaceae; genus Streptomyces; species Streptomyces lavendulae. The sequence continues at coordinate 8,108,131 of NZ_CP024985.1, forward strand.
GAGCGGGCGATGTCGGCCGAGCCGTCGGTGGAGCCGTTGTCGACGACGATGGCCCGCCATCCGGCGGGCACCCGGGCCAGCACCCAGGGGAGGGCTTCCGCCTCGTCGAGGCACGGCAGTACGAGGTCCGCGAGGGGCGGACGGGAAACAGAAGGAGTCACCCTCCACAGGGTAGGAACCGCAGGGGCCGCAAGGGCGGCCGAAGACCTTACGAAACGCGGACACCACGTCGTACGGCGGCGGTCCCGGGCTCAGCCGATCGCGGCCGCCGACTCGCGCTGGCCCGCCCGCGCGAACTCGGTCATCCCCTCGGCGAAGCCGACCACCGGACGCCAGCCCAGCTCCTCGCGCAGCCGGGCGGAGTCGGCGGTGATGTGCCGTACGTCGCCCAGGCGGAACTCGCCCGTCACCACCGGGGCGGGTCCGCCGTGCGCCGAGGCCAGTTCCGCTGCCATCTCACCGACCGTGTGCGGCTCCCCGCTGCCGGTGTTGTACGCGACCAGCGCGCCCGCCTGCCCGGCGGCGACCGCTTCGAGCGCCACCGCGTTGGCCGCCGCCACGTCCGCCACATGGACGAAGTCCCTCCGCTGGGCCCCGTCCTCGTAGACCCGGGGGGCCTCGCCCCGGGCGAGCGCGGAACGGAAGAAGGAGGCCACCCCGGCGTACGGGGTGTCGCGCGGCATGCCCGGCCCGTACACGTTGTGGTAGCGCAGCGACACCGCACGGCCCTCCACGCACCGGGCCCAGCTCGCCGCCAGGTGCTCCTGGGCCAGCTTCGTCGTCGCGTACACGTTGCGGGGGTCCGTCGGCGCGTCCTCGCCGACCAGACCCGGGACGAGCTCGGCTCCGCAGTCGGGGCAGAGGGGTTCGAACCGGCCCGCCGTCAGGTCCTCGGTCCGACGCGGCCCGGGGCGAACCGTTCCGTGCCGCCCGCAGGTGTACCGGCCCTCCCCGTAGACCACCATCGACCCGGCGAGTACGAGCGCCCCGACCCCGGCGGCCGCCATCTCCGCCAGCAGCACCGCCGTCCCGAGGTCGTTGCAGCCCACGTAGTCGGGGGCGTCCACGAAGTCCTTCCCGAGCCCGACCATGGCCGCCTGGTGGCACACCGCGTCCACTCCGCGCAGCGCGGCCCGGACCGCACCGGCGTCCCGTACGTCGGCGCGGACGAACTCGGCGTCGGGCAGGGGCGGTGTGCCGGGGTGGGCGGCGGGCAGCAGGGCGTCGAGGACGACGGGGTCGTGCCCCCGGTCCCGCAGGGCGGTGACGATGTGGGAGCCGATGAACCCGGCCCCTCCGGTGACGAGTACGCGCATGCTTCCGACGCTACGCAGTGCGCGGCCCCCGGGGGGTGTCCCACGCGTGCGCGTAAGACTTCCGTCATGCGTTGACGCGGGCACCAGGGTGCCGCGCACACCGTGGGTGAGGGCCGTCCGGGGGAATCACCGGTCCCGGACGCGCCACGGCCACCGGGCGCGGCGAGACATGGGAGATGACCGCTCACGAATACCTGGCCTGGAACACCGGTTCCTACGCTCGTGCGATCCACACCCCGGAGCGCGCCCCGTCCCTGTCCCTGTGCGACGCGGAGGGCTGGTCCCTGACCCTGGACGTGGACAGGTGGTGCGCCCGGGCGGACGACGCCGACCGGACGGTGTTGCGGCGGTGCACCGGCCGGGTACTGGACGTCGGGTGCGGCGCCGGCCGCATGGTCGAGGCCCTCGCCGGGCACGGCCACCACGTCCTCGGTATCGACGTCTGCCCCGCCGCCGTGATCACGACGGCGTGCCGGGGCGGCTCGGCGGTGAGCAGATCGGTCTTCGACCCGCTCCCCGACGAGGGCCGGTGGGGAACGGCACTGCTGATCGACGGCAACATCGGGATCGGCGGCGAGCCCCGGCTGCTGCTGCACCGGATCCGGGAGCTGGTGGCTCCGGAGGGTCTCCTCCTGGTGGAGACCGCCGCCCGTGAGGTGGACGAGCGCCGCCGCGTCCGGATCCACTCCGGCCACCGCCCGGTCAGCGCCGTCTTCCCGTGGGCCGTGGTCGGAGCCGCGGCCCTCGGCCGCCACGCCGAGGCGTCGGGATGGACCGAGACCGAGCGGTGGAGCGGCGCCCGAGGACGTCACTTCGTGGCGCTGCGGGCCCGCCGGTGACCCCGGTGCAGGCGCCGGGTCCGTACGACCAGGACCACGGCCGAGGCCGCGAACAGCGCCGCGGTGATCAGTAGCCAGCGTCCGAGGAACCCGTCCGCGGGGAGGGCGGTCGCGGCCGTGTAGTGCTCGACCCGGCGAAGGACCAGCGGCCACCACACCAGCAGCAGGACACCGGAGACGAACGCGGGCACCCGGACGTAGTTCACGCTCACCCGCGGGGCGGTCCGGCCGGCGCCCGCCCCCCGCGTGAACAGCGCCTGCGCCGCCCGGTCGGTCACCGAGTACAGGGGCAGCAGGACCAGGTCGTGGAGGAGCGCCGCCCCGACGAACCAGACGGCCACCCCGAGGGTGTCCCCCTCGAACAGGCGCAGACCGGCGTAGGCGGCGAGGGCGAAGGAGACCAGGACGAGCAGCAGGTGCAGTGGGGAGGCGCCGTAACGGCGCCGGAAAGCGGTCGGTGCGCTCATGCGGGCTCTCCGAACGTCAGCCGGGTGACCCACTTGGTGTTGTGGACCCCCGGAGCCCCCGCGACGATGACCCGCGCCGGGTAGCCGTGGTCGGCCGAGAGGACCGCCCCGTTGACGCGGACGGCCAGGAGCGAGCGGCCGTCACGGACCTGGTTGTCGCCCAGCACGGCCGACCTGAACGAGCCGCCGCGCTGCACCGACTCCACGAGGACCGGCGGCGTGTCCACCCCGAGCCCGACGAGGGCGGCCAGATCGGTGAGCCGGACCCCGCCCCACCGTTGGTCGGGGGTCGACCAGCCCTCCACGCAGGCGATGGGCAGCGCCGACTCGTGCTGCGCCATGGCCAGCAGCTGCCCGTACGTCAGGTCGACCTGACGCCCCTGGCCCCGTACGGTCAGCCGCCAGGCGGGGCCGACGTCACTGGGCCGGATGCCGACCGAGGCGGCGGTCTTGTTGATCTGGAACCCGTTCGGCCCCGAACCGGGGTCCCGGCCGTGCGGGGCCAGCAGCGCGGTCTGTCGCCACCACCCGCCGATGCTCTGCCCCGCCGTGACCACCAGCAGCGCCAGAGACCCCAGACCCACCATGGCCAGGGCGCCCCGCCGGGAGATGGTGGGCGCCGCGGGGCGGGGCGACACCAGCCCGACGGCCTCCTCGCTGCCCGCGGGCGGCTCCCCGGGACCCGCCCGTACCGCCCTCAGGGCCCTGGGCAGCCGGAAGGCCACGTGCACGACGAAGGCGCCGATGAACACCCAGGCCCCGTAGAAGTGCAGCGTGTAGAAGGAGCCGGGGAAGATGTAGTGCAGCTGGACGTTCAGGATGCCGGTGACGAACTCGAAGCCGGCGCCGCCGACCAGCAGGAGCAACGACAGCCGCTCCAGGGCGTGGCTGACCGAGCGGACCGGTGGCCACTCGAACAGCTTCGGAATGACCGACCACAGTTTCGCCAGCAGCACGGGTACGAGGACGATCCCCAGCGTCACGTGGACGCCCTGGGTGAGGCGGTAGAGCCAGTACGGGGACGTCGGCCAGGGGAACAGGTAGAAGCCGAGCCAGCCCTTGTCCGGCGTCTGGTCGTTGACCGCCGCGAGATCGGGGTCGTACGCCGCGTACGACAGCAGGCCCGTCACGAAGACCACCGTGATCCCGAACAGCAGGACCAGCCCGAACACCGCGGTCAGCCACGGACCGCGCAGCGGACTCCGCCAGAACTCCGGCCGGGCCGGCCCCGGCGGCGGCGTCCGGCCCGCGCCGGCGGCCTCCTTCGGGGAGGGTCCGGCCGTCGGCGGGGCAGCAGGCTTCGCCGGTCCCTCGCCCTTCGCCGGTCCCTCGCCCTTCGCCGGTCCCTCGCCCTTCGCCGGCCCCCCGCCTTTCGGCGGCGGCACGTCGTCCGCCTGTCCCCGTCCGATGCCACTCGTACCCATCGGGTACCTCCACGGGCCACCCATTCGCGCTGTTTCTTCGCATTCCGCCTGCCCGAAGAACATGCCGCACGCGTGCCGCACCTGCTCCGGCGACACGCCAGGCAAGAGGAAGCGGAAGTCGCGTCAGATTCCGTTCGGGGACCCGTAAACGGCAGCCATCGGGGAGGCGCCGGTGGTGACGTAGTCGTGGATCCCGGCGAGGTAGGCATCGCGCCCGACGAATCCGGCGTGGCCGGTGTCCAGGTCATCGAAGGCCCGGTCGGCGTCCTGGGCCGTGTTCCGCGAGGCGACCCGCAGACGGGTGAACTCCTCACGGGAGAGCCGGCCGTCACCGTCGAGGTCGGCGACGTCGAAGAGGGACCCCAGGGCGGGACGGCAGGAGCGCTCGAACGCGTCGTGCCCGGCCCAGGTGCGGTACTCCTCGAACGTCACCCGGCCGTCGTGGTCGGCGTCCATGTCCGCCCAGACCTCCTCGTGAGCGGCGCGCGCGGCACCGACCACGGGGTGGTCGGCCCCGCGCCCCATCGCCGCAGCCGCGCGATCCACCCTCGCGAGGTACTCCGCCCGCGTGATGACGCCGTCACCGTCCACGTCCAGCATGGCGAAGATCCGCCGCTTGGCCGCATCGGTGATCGTCACGGTGGTTCCCTGAGACATCGGTCCTGCTCCCGCCTGTTCGGTCGACGAACCCCCACCGACACCCGCGGCGGCCGTGCCTCGGACCGCCGCAGGAATGCCGGGGAGGTGACACGGGCAAGATCATCACAGACCGTCAGGGAGCCGCCACCCTCCGCACCGACTGTCCCCCGGACGGCCGAACGTCCCCGGTGGACCTCCGTGTGCGGGCGACGCCGACGGCGGCTCCGGAACCCGAACGGCGGGGGATACGTCCCACCGGCGGCCGGTGTCGGGGTGCGGGAGGTCGTGGGATGCGTGTACGGACGGGAGTGGCCGTGGCGGCGCTGCTGCTCATGGCCGGCTGCGGACCGGGCGCCGTGCCCGCCGGTCCGGCGCCGGGGGAGACGGCCCCGGCCTCCGCCGGCGCCGGGTGCGGGACCGCCACCGAGGTGACCGTCACGGCGGCGGACAACGGTCATCACGTCTGTCTGGACAGGCGGGGCACGGTCCGGGTACGCCTGCCGGGAACGCCCGCCGCCCCGGTGACCGTGTCGGGGACGGCGTTGGCCGAAGTGTCCGAGCACCTCTACCGGGGCGTGTCGGCCGGTACGGCCGTGCTGGCGTCCACGGTCCCGGTGTGTGCGTCGCCCGCCGGGCCGGGCGGGGTCCGCTGCCTCGCGGTGACGGCCTGGCAGGTCACCGTGGTGGTGCGGTGACCGCCTCATGGGCGGACGGGCCCGGACCGGTGACTGCGGTCCGGGCCCGTCCTTCTTCACGTGCGGGTCAGCCGGTGGTGACCGAGGTGTCGTCGATCACGAACGAGGTCTGCAGGCTGGGGTCCTCGGTGCCGGTGAACCTGACGGTCACCGTCTGTCCCGCGAAGGAGGACAGGTCGAAGGACTTCTGCACGTAGCCGGTGTTCTTGTCGAGGTTGGAGTACGAGGCCAGGGTGGTGGAGTCGGCCTGGACGGTCAGCCTGTCGTAGGCGGTCGCGGTGGTCGTCTCCGCCGTGTCGATGTGCAGGTAGTAGCTGAGGGTGGTGTGGCAGCCGGCCGGGATCTTCACCGACTGGGAGAGCGAGTCGGTGTGCGTGGAGCCGTAGCCGTCCAGCCAGGCCTTCCAGGAGCCGGAGCGGGCCGCCTCGCCGCTGCCGTTGTCGACGACGCCGCTGCTGGCGGTCCAGGGGTTGGCGCTGCCGGTCTCGAAGCCCGGGTTGCCGAGGAGCTGCGTGGCGCCGCAGCTGCCGCCTGCCGGGGTGACGGTCCAGGTGAAGGAGGCGGTGCCGACGGCGTTGGTGGTGTCCTTGGCGGTGACCGTCACGTCGTAGCTGCCCGTGGTGGTCGGCGTGCCGCTGATCAGGCCGGTCGAGGCGTTGATCGACAGACCGGGCGGGAGCCCGGCGGCGCTGAGGGTGAGGGTCTCGCCACCGGCGGAGTCGGTGGCCTGGATCTGCAGGGAGGCCGCGGTGTCCACCGTGGTGGAGCGGGGTCCGGGGTTGGCCACGGTGACGGTGTTCCCGCCGGTGCCGCCACCGGTGAAGGCGGCGGTGCCGTTGGGTGTGCCCAGGCCGGTCGGACCGTCGTAGCCCGCCTTGGCGGTGCAGAGGTAGCTGCTCCCGCAGGAGCCGTTGGCGCCGCTGGTCACGTCGTTGAGGGAGGCGGTGTGGGCGTACGGGTACGACGAGGGGTAGCTGCCCGCCGCCGGGGTTCCGGCGAGGGCGTAGACGGCGGCGACGATCGGTGCCGAGGCGCTGGTGCCGCCGTACACGTTCCAGCCGTTCGCCTGGTAGCTGTCGTAGACGGCGAGGCCGGTGGCCGGGTCGGCGACCGCCGAGACGTCGGAGACGGTGCGCTTGGCGCAGCCGCTGTCGTGCTGCCAGGAGGGTTTGGCGGTGTAGGCGGAGCAGCCGGAGCCCGCGCCGTTGCCGCCGGAGCCGGTGCCCCAGACCGATTCGGACCAGCCGCGCGTCGTGCCGCCCGCGCGGTTCAGCGAGGTGCCGCCGACGGAGGTGACGTACTGGGAGGCCGCCGGGTACTCGACCCCGTAGCCGCTGTCACCGGAGCTGACGGTGATCGCGACGCCCGGGTGGTCGAAGTACGAGGAGTCGGAGCCCGGGTCGGTGGAGTCCTCGCCGCCGCCGTAGCTGTTGGAGACGTACTTCGCCCCCATCGTCACCGCCCGGTTGACGGCCGCGCCCAGGTCGGCCATGGACGGCTGGGCCGCCTCCACGAGCAGGATGTGGCACGACGGGCAGACGGCGCTGACCATGTCCACGTCGAGGGAGATCTCGCCGGCCCAGCCGGAGTCGGCGGTCGGGTAGGCGGTCCCGCCGTTCTGGTCGACCTTGCGGAAGCAGCCGTTGGCGGTGGTACAGGGCGGCAGGCCGTACTGGGAGCGGTACGTCGCCAGGTCGGACTCGGCGTTCGGGTCGTCGTAGGCGTCGATGATGGCCACCGTCGCGCCGGCGCCGGCCGAGGCGGGCAGTGCGTAGGCGCTCCGCAGGTCCGTGGGGCCGTAGCCGGACGGCAGGATGTCCGGTGCCAGGCTGAGCTGTTGCTTGAGGTCGGTGCGGGCCAGTGCGTGGCAGGCCATGAAGCCGGCCTCCGCGGGCTCCGAGCAGAGCCGCCGGGTGTGCACGGCGGAGGCGGAAGCGCCGGGAGCGGCGGGTGCGGCGGAAGCTTGGGCGGGCGACGCGAGCGCGCATAAGCCGCCGGACAACAGCGCGGCCGCCGACAGGGCGGCGGTCACGGCGCGGCGCGTGAGTCTTGTGGCGCGGCAGGCGGGTTTCGATGGCAATGAACTGCCCTCCATGGGGGGTCGGATCCCCGCGGCGCGGGACGTGGCCCCCATGAACTGCCAGGTCCATGACATGTCTGGGACCAGGGGACACCGCGGGTTGCGAGTGGCGCAGGTTCATTGGTGCTGACTGCCACCACGTTCAGTGGTGGCCACCGATGAACGTAGTGAGGGGCAGGCCCAAGGGAATACCCGTCGAGGGCAAAGGATTGCTTTCGGACAGTGATTTCCGCGTATACCGTGTCGTGCCATGGAGTTGGACGACGGTGCCGTCAACGACCTCGTGGCGCTGGGCCTTTCGCGCTACGAGGCACGGGTCTACCTCACCCTGGTCACGCGGGAGTCGTACACCGCGGCGGAGGTGGCGCGTGCGGCGCAGGTCCCCCGCCAGCGGGTCTACGACGTACTCGACGCTCTGGTGCGAAGGCACCTGGCCATCCCGCGCCCCGGACGGGTGGCCGGGTACTCCGCCGCGTCACCCGAGCTGGCCCTCACCCGGCTGACGGCCCTTCGCAGGGAGTCGCTGGAGCGGCTGGAGCAGGCGTCGGCCGCACTCGCCACCGCCCTGACACCGGTGTGGACCGCCGGACGGGCCCACACCGATCCGCTGGACTACATCGAGGTGCTGCGCGATCCCAAGGCGATCGCCGAACGGTTCGCCGGCATCCAGGAACAGGCCGCCCACGAGCTGCTCAGCTTCTGCAAGCCCCCCTTCGTCGCTCCCGCGGCCAATACCGAAGGCATCCGGACCGTCCGCAGGCTGCGGCGGGCCGGGGGCACCGCCCGCGCGGTCTACACCCATGACGCGCTCGACGACGCGGACGTGCTGGAGAACGTACGGCGGTTCGGCGAGGCGGGGGAGGAGGCCCGGTTCGCGCCGGAGCTCCCGCTGAAGCTGGTCGTCGCCGATGCCTCGCTGGTGCTGTGCGACATGCCCGACCCGATGGCCGGTACCGGTGCCACCACCGCCCTGTTCATCGAACACCCGGCGCTGGCCGCCTGTTTGAGGATGTCGTTCCTCGCGGTCTGGGAACGGGCCGCGACGGTGGCCGGGTTGGACGGCCCGGGCCACGTCGGTCCGTGAGACCGGCCGCGTCGGTCGGCCTCCCGGAACCGGGACGTCAGCTGGAGCCGGTGCCGCCTCCCCGTCGGCTGCCGCCGTAGGGGAGCAGGGCCATCTCACGGGCGGTCTTGACGGCCGCGGCGATCCTTCGCTGCTGCCGGGCCGTGACCCGGGTGACACGGCGACTGCGGATCTTCCCGCGGTCGGAGATGAACTTCCGCAGCAGATCGGTGTCCTTGTAGTCGATGTGGGTGACCTTCGCCGCCTCCAGGGGATTGGGGCGGGATTTCACGGGCTTGTGCGTGCTCTGACGGCGGGGCATGAGGGTTCCTTCTGCGTCGTGGACGATGGAGACGGGTGCGATCCCGGATGGTTCAGGGGACAGGGTCGAGGAGGGAGTCGAAGGCGGCGGGGAGCGTCTTCCAGGCCTCGCGTCCCGCCGCGTACTCGGCGTCGGTGAGCAGACAGGACTCCAGGAGCCGTTCCAACCCCTGGCGGTCGAGGCCGGGCGAGGTGAAGACGAGGTGCTGACAGCAGTCGCCGTGTTCGGGGTGCCAGTCGAGTGAGGCCGCCGCTCTGCGCATCGGCGCCACCATCTCCCAGGCGGCGTCCGGGAGGGAGGCCAGCCAGGGCCCGGCCTTCTCCACGCACAGGGCGCCGCCGGCGGCGTCCCAGGCCAGCAGGGTGTCGGGGCGGTCGGCGAGCCAGAACCGGCCGCGGCTGCGGGCGGCGGCGCAGCAGAGGTCTTCCAGCGCCTCGTAGAGGCGTTCGGGGTGGAAGGGGCGGCGCCGGTGCCACACGAAGGTGGTGACGCCGGCCTCCTCGGCCTCTTGGGGCAGCAGTGCGCAGGCCGGGTGCTGGGCGGCCGCCGCCGCTTCCACGTCGAAGCCGGCGAAGGCCAGCCGGGCGAGCGCGCCGGAACCCGCGGGCACGTGGTGGGCGGTCGGGTGGAGCTGGGCGAGGAGGGCCCGGTCCTCGTCGTCGGCTTCCTCGCCGTCGACGAGGGCGAGTACGGAGGCGTATTCGAGTTGGCGTGCCCAGGTGTCTCCCACGGTGCGCTGGTCGGAGGCCGCCGCCGCGAGTCCCGCGTCGGCGAGGTCGTCCCCGTTGACGAGGTACGGCAGGACCAGCGCCGGGTCGACAGCGGTCATGACGCCGGTGAGATCGAGTGCGTCCCCACCGTGTTGCGCGATGACCTCGGCCATCGCCTTGGGCTCGACGGAGTCCCAGAGCTCGACGACGGCCAGCCGGGTCGTACCGCCGACGGCCAGCCGCTCCAGCTCCGGGACCAGGTCCTCGCGCAGCGCGCAGCAGGCGCAGTCGTTGATCAGGGGGGTCTCGCCCCGGGAGAGCTCGCCCGAGGCGTCCCGCACCAGCCGCAGCACCGTGCCCGCCGGCGCGGTGGAGAGGTCGTGGTGCAGGGCGACGCTGCCCGGGACGGTGTGCAGCAGCCGGTCGACGACCTGCTTGCGGGCGTCGCAGTGGAGCCCGCCGACGATGACGACGGGCAGGGTCACGCCTTGCTCCCGTAACGGCGCTGGAAGCGCTCGACGCGGCCGGCGGTGTCCAGGACCCGGGCGGTGCCGGTGTAGAAGGGGTGGCTCCGCGAGGAGATCTCCACGTCGATGACCGGGTACGTGTTCCCGTCCTCCCATTCGATCGTCTTCGCGCCGGTGGCCGTCGAGCGGGTGAGGAAGGCGAAGTCGGCGGCTTTGTCGCGGAAGACGACGGGGCCGTACGCGGGGTGGATTCCGGGCTTCATGACGGTGTCCTTGAGTCAGGGGGCGGGGGCCGGCGCCACTTCGGCGCCGGCCGTGCCGCTACTATACGGGAATGGAAATCGTTTCCAATAACGGTTTCCGCTCTCCAGAGAGGCAGGTCCCCCTTGTCCGCCCACTGTCAGCTGACCGGCGCCCGGCCGGGCTTCGGCAACAACGTCGCCCACTCGCACCGGCGCACCTCCCGCCGCTTCGACCCCAACATCCAGAGCAAGCGCTACTGGCTGCCCGGCGAGGGCCGGTACGTACGGCTGAGGCTCTCCGCCAGGGCCGTCAAGACGGTCGACGCCATCGGTGTCGAGGCCGCCGTGGCGCGGATCCGCGCCCGGGGGGTGAAGGTCTGATGGCCAAGCGGAGCAAGGTCGCGCAGAACGAGAAGCGCAAGACGGTCGTCGCGCGGTACGCCGCCCGGCGTGCGGAACTCAAGGAGGTCATCCGGCGCCCGTCCTCCACGGAGACCGAACGCGCGGCCGCGCTGGCGGAGTTGCGCAGGCAGCCCCGCGATGCCAGCGCGACGCGGGTCCGCAACCGTGACGGCGTGGACGGGAGGCCCCGCGGACACCTCCGCAAGTTCGGACTGTCCCGGGTGCGCATGCGGGAACAGGCGCACGCCGGATTCCTTCCCGGAGTCACCAAGTCGTCCTGGTAGTACGGCGGTCCGTCACATCGGTGTGCCCACGTCCCCGACGGGATGCGGGCACACCGGAGGCCGGCGTCGGCCGGGGCGGCCGCGCAAGCCGCCGAGCCGGGGCCCCGGCGTCACGCACCACGTCCGCCCCGGGCCGCCCCGGCCGTCGGTCAGGGACCCGAGGCGGCGCCCAGAGCGGCGGTCCGCAGGGCGGCCGCGAGGCGGACGACGGGCTCGGGCGTCGGCCCGGGGAGCCGCGCCAGCAGCAGACGCCGCTGCTCCTGCCGGTCCGCCGCGGACCGGCAGGACGCGCACGCCCGGCGGAGCCGCGGCGGCCAGCCCGGCCGGCACGGTGGTCAGCCCGCAGCCTGCGGCCACCAGATGCCGTTTCGCCAGCCGGTCCCGGGCCGTGTGCACGATCTCGGGGCGCTCGTCCAGCCCCGGCCACACCCCCATCAGCCGGTCCGTGCCGGACGGGGAAGCGGCGATCCACTGCTGTCCGCGCAGGTCGGCCACGTCGACGAACTCCCCGCGGGCCGGCGGATGCTCCGCCGGCACCGCCAGACACAGGGCGCGCTCCGTCAGCGTCTCCGACGCCAGCGGCGGCGATTCGTCGTCCGGAGCGCGGAACGACGGAGCCGACGCCAGCAGCGCGATGTCGATGCTGCCCGCCCGCAGGTCCCGGGCCAGCGCCGGAGTGGTGCCCTCGCGGCTGACGACCCGCACGTGCGGCCAGGGCGCAGGGCACCAGCGTCGTACCGGAGGTGGCGCGGCGCCCCGGTACCCGGGCCCGCGTCGAGGGCCGGGTCCTCGACGTCACCGACACCGACGCCATCGACCGGCTCGCCGACGAACTCGCGGCCCGGCACGGCGGCGTCGACGTCGTGATCTCCAACGCCGTGGCCCGCGTGCTGCCGGAGGAATCACAGGCCGCACGCGCCGACGAGTTCATCGACGTGTCCAACACCGCCACCCACGCGATCCTGCGCTCCTTCGGTCCCGTCCTGCGCCCCGGCGGCCGGCTGCTCGTGGTGGCGAGCAGCCTGGGCACCCTCGGCCACCTGGATCCCCGCCTGCGCCACCTCTTCGACGGTGCGGGCCTCGACCAGGTCGAGTACGCCGTCGAGTCCTGGCGTACCAGCGCCACACCGACGGCGGCCGGGGCGGCGGCACCGTCCCGGCCGAACTCATGAAAACGGTCGGCCGGGGTGCCGCCACCACCGTCCTCGTGGCCACCTCGCCCCTGCTGCAGGGCAGCGGCGGCCGCTACTTCGCCGACTGCAACGAGGCCGAGGTCCTCGACCGCCGGGGCGCCCCGCTGCTCGGAGTGACCCGCTACGCCCTCGACCCGGCCGGGGCCCGGCGCCTGTGAACCCTGTCCGAGGCGATGCTCGCGGACGCGGCGGGGGTATAGGACCGGCCTATGGGGTCATCGGGCGGCGGGTCCTACCAGCGGCTTCGGGGCGGGGCGACATTGGGGGCAAGAGCCTTTCGATGAAGCAAGGACACCATGTACACCCTCCTCTTCCTCCTGATCTCCGTCTGCGTATGGGCCGTCCTGCGTGACTGGCCGCGCAGGACACGGCTGTTGCTGTGGGCCGGAACCCTGGTGCTCACCACGCTCGCGTTCCTTCCCCACCTCGACCGTTCCTTCGGCCTGAGCTTCTGAGGAGGGGCCGAAATGACCGCCACCGCTACCACCGTGACCCCCGAAACCTCCCCCGGGCGGGGTCTGCCCCCCGCCCGGCTCACCCACCGGCTCGGCCTCTGGTTCGCCCACGCCTACGTCCTGGGCATGTGCGCGACCATCGGCGGCGCGTACGTCTTCCAGTTCGGCCTGTGGGAGTACCCCTGCCCGATGTGTCTGCTCCAGCGGATGTTCATGCTGCTCAGCGCACTCGGCCCGGCCATGATCATCGCCCGCTCGCGCAAGGGCGCCGTGGGAACCGCCGAGTTCGCGTCCGGGTGGGGCGTCGCCATCGTCTCGGCGCTGATCGGCAGCACCGTCTCCGCCTCGCAGGTACTGATGCACATCGTGCCCCCGGACCCCGGATACGCCGGTGCCCTCTTCGGCCTGCACCTGTACACCTGGGCCGCGATCACCTTCCTGGTCGCCGTGCTCGCCGCCGCCGTGAACCTCGTCCTGGCGCACGGTTTCCAGCCCCTGGGCTCCGCCCAGGCCTCGCCGGTCCTGCGTGCCGCGGGCGGCTTCACCCTTGCCGTCCTGGCGTTCTTCGCGGTCAGCAACCTGGTGGCCTGCTTCCTGCTGCAGGGGGTCCACTGGCAGATGCCCGGTGACCCGACCGCCTACCGGTTCTTCACCGATCTGCTGTCGTGAGGCCGCGCGGCTACGATCCACGGCTTGAGGCAGCCGAAGGCGGTCCGGCGCTCCACCGGGGAGACGCCGGGCCGCCGACAGCCGCGCCGCCTTCCCTGTCGGCGGACGGAGCTGCGCAACGTCGGCGTCAAGGAATTCTTGACAAGCCGATCATGTCAAGGTTTCCTTGACGCATGGTGATCTTGAATTCGAAGGCCCGGAACCGGGCCGCCCTGGCCGCCCGGGCGGCGGCTCACGACTCCGCCGAGCAGGCGCGCCGCGACGAGGAAGTCCTCGATGCCCTCGAACCCCTTGCCGGGCTGAGCAGATGAACGACGGACCGCTGCTCCACCCGACGGAGGCGGACCGGATCCGGGAGGGGATCGCCGCAGCCGTACTCGGCGCCCCCGAAGGGCTGGCCGACTCCCTCGAACACGACGCCCACGGGTACCTGCGCCTGCTGGACGCCTCGCGCGTCGGCGCCGAGGAGGCGAGTCGGCTGCTGCGCCAGGCCGTTCAGGGCGCCAGGGCCGCCGGTCACAGCTGGGACACGGTGGGCCGCGTCCTGGGGGTGAGCCGCCAGGCCGCCCAGCAACGCTTCGCGGGCAAGGCCGGGGGAGGGGATTCGCCGGCGCCGCCCAGCGGGGGATCGGACGCCCCCGAGCGCCGCACGCTCGGCGGGCTGACCGCGTTCGACGAGATGGCGGCCCTGGAGGAGGCCGGACGTGACGGTTGGCACGTGGTGGGTTACGGCCCCTTCTTCCATGAGGTGGAGGCCTCCGACCACCCCTGGGAGCACTGCCGGGTCGCCCTGCCGTCCGCCGCGCGGCACCGGCGGATGGAATCCGAAGGATGGATTCCGGTCGGTGCGGGATGGTTCCCGTGGCGGTACTACAAGCGACCCCTCAACCCGGACGCCTGAGGTCGCGGCGGTACATGCGCACGCCGCGCACCCTTCACTTCACCTATCGATATTCGATAGATTTCCATTGAGGGTCGATGGGAGGACAGGTCGTGGGGAAACTGACAGTGGGTGCGCTGCGCGCCGTGCTCGTGGTGGTGCTCGCAGGCACCGTGTTCGTACAGGCGTCGATGGTGTGGGCGTTGGCCACCGATCCCGAGGACGGGTCGCTCCCGCTCACCCCGCTGCGCGTGATCACGATGCTGGGCATGGTGTCGGCCCAGGTCGTCATGGTCTGCGTATGGCGGCTGGTGACGATGGTGCGGCGCGGAACCGTCTTCTCCCACGCGGCCTTCCGGTACGTGGACGGAGTGATCGGCGCGATCGTGGCGGCCGCCCTGCTGTGGTTCGCGGTCACGATCGTCAATGCGCCGGGCCAGCGTGAGGACCCGGGCGTCACGGTCATCATGGGCGGGGTCGGCGTGGCCATCCTCGGCGTCGCGCTCATCGTGCTCGTGCTGCGGATGCTGCTCGCCCAGGCCGTCGCGCGCGATGTCGAAGCGGCGCGGATGCAGGCCGAGTTGGACGAGGTGATCTGATGCCGATCGCCGTCGACATCGACGTGATGCTGGCCAGGCGGAAGATGTCCGTGGGCGAGCTCGCGGACCGGGTGGGGATCACGCCCGCCAACCTGGCGGTACTCAAGAACGGCCGTGCCAAGGCGGTGCGCTTCGCGACGCTCGCCGCGCTCTGCGAGGTACTGGAGTGCCAGCCGGGCGACCTGCTGCGCTGGGAAGCCGGGGAAGCCGGGGAGGCCGGGGAAACCGGGGAAGCCGGGGAGGCCGAGGGAGCCGGGGACGGATGACGTGCCCCGGGGGGCGCCGACCGTCCTCCCGCCGGCCGCTCGGCGCCCGGCGGGGGAGGCCCGTGTGCTACCTGAACAGACGGGTCACCGGGGGCGGCCATGCGATGGGTGCCGCCATTGCGGCTCACCCAGTCGCGGACGAGGCCGACGGCGTTGGCGCACTGCCGGCTGTCGTCGTACTCGCGCACTCCGGTGAAGGCCGCGTAGCCCGCGGTGATGCCGTCCACACGCCCGTCGCCCAGTAGTTTGTCGACGTACCACGGGTCGTTGTACGTCGTGGTCCAAGACGGCGCGGCCGCGAGTCGTCCGGCGTCACGGTCCCCGGCGCCCTTCTTCGGTTCGGCGCACGTGTAGGGCGCTGATCGGCTGCTGCCGCCGGGCTCACACCGAGTGCGGTGGTGCCGATGACCGCGCAGAGGGTCGCGACCAGTGCCCGTAACGTCCGTTGGCCTGCACCACGCCTGAGGTCAGTGGTCAGAACGTACTCCTTGGAGTCGGCCTGCCGGAGCGGCAGTTGATCCCGCCGCCCCATGGCGACACCCGATACATGCATGATGAATGAAGTTCGGCCGATGGCGCCCCCGGTGAGACGTCAACTTGGGCGGTGACTGATTCACCCTCAAGTGGGTCGAGCGCTTGCGGTTTGACGGAAGCTTTCGGTCGTGACGGCGCGGACGGGTGGGCGCCGGGAGGCGAGTGTGGTGGGGGCGGCGTGCCTGTGCCGTCAGGGATGACGGCGTGGCGGGAGTGGTCCCGGGGCGGGTCCCGCAAACCCGCCGCGCGGGATTGGCCGAGCCCCTCCATTCGTCACTTTACGTGTTCGGCCGCATGGGATGCCCTTACGGAGTGTCCGCTCCGCCACGGCACGCGCGCAGTCGCGGCCGATCGGCGGTGCGTTCCGGCAGCGTCGACTCGAAGGGAACAACCATGACCACACCTCCCGCTCCGCTCCGGGTTGCCCTGGCCAACGGCAGCTTCGAACAGCCCGTCGTGGCCAATGTGGAGATCCTGCCCGACGCCTCGCAGACGCAGGCGTCCAAGCGGGTCCCGGGCTGGCTCACCACCGCCTCCGATCACAGGATCGAGCTGTGGCACTCGGGGTTCCAGGGCGTTCCGGCGGCGGACGGCACCCAGTTCGCCGAGCTCAACGCGAACGAGGTCTCCACGCTCTACCAGGACCTGCCGACGACCCCCGGCAGCAAGCTGTACTGGCGGCTGTACCACCGCGGGCGCCAGGGGGACGACACGATGGCGCTGGACATCGGCGCACCCAGCGCCCCCGTGGAGCAGCGGCGCTTCACCGACGGCAACACCGCCTGGGGTTACTACACCGGCACCTACACCGTCCCGGCGGGCCAGACGCTGACGCGCTTCGCGTTCCGTTCCATCTCCGCCGCAGGCGGGAACCGCAGCGTCGGCAACTTCCTGGACGGCATCTTCTTCGGTACCGCCCCGTACGTGGTGCTCGACAAGACCGCCGCCCCCACAGGGCCGCTGGAGGTGGGCGACGTCATCACCTACCGCATCGCCGTGAGGAACGAGGGCGGCGGCGCGGCGGAGAACCTCGCCCTGACCGATGTCATTCCGCAGGGAACGACCTATCTGCCCGGTTCCCTGAGGATCATCGACGGCCCCAACGCCGGGGTGAAGAGCGACGCTCCGGGCGATGACCAGGCGCACTACGACAGCGGGGCGGACAAGGTCGTCTTCCGCCTCGGCAACGGCGCCGGCGCCGTGGACGGGGGCAGCCTGCCCAGCACCGAGACGCTGCCGGCGGGGACCACGGTCGAGTACCGGGTCACCGTCGACCGCGCAGCCGGCGGCGGGCAGATCAGCAACACCGCGAGCGCCGCGTACGAGAACCGGCTCGGAGACAAGCCGGAACCCCTGACATCCACTTCGAACGAGCAGGTCACGCAGGTCAAGCCGGCTGCCGATCTGAGCGTGACGAAGGCGGCCGACGCGACGACCGTCACCGTCGGCCAGACGGTGACCTACCGCCTCACCGTCCGCAATGCCGGTCCGAACGACGCCACCGGCGTCACCGTCACCGATCAGCTCCCCGACGGCCTCGCCTTCCTGTCCGCCGACGGCCCCGGAAGCTACGACCCGGCCACCGGACTGTGGAGGGTGGGAGGCCTGGCGGAGGGTGCCGGTGCCACCCTCGTGCTGCGGGCCAAGGCCACTGCGGCAGGCCTGATCGGCAACACCGCCACGGTCACCGCCAACGAGAAGGACCCCGACACCACCGACAACACCGACAGCGTCAGCGTCTGCGTCGAACCGGCCCCCTCCTGCTGCGACCCCTGCGCCGGCCGGAACTAGCCTTCCTTGGCCACGCCCGCCCCCGTCAGGAAGTCCAGGAGGAGAGCGGTGACTTCCTCGGGGCGCTCCAGGGAGGGGAGGTGGCCGGCCCAGTCGAGGTCCAGGTGGCGCGCGTTCGGGAGGAGGTCGGCCAGGGCCACGGCGATCTCGCGGTAGTCGGCGAAGTCATGGGCTCCGGTGATGGCGAGGGCGGGGGCCGCGATCCCGGAGAGGTCGAACGTGGGGGCCGTCGGCGGGATTTGCTCCGCCGCCTCCGCCTCGTTCGCCGCCGGCACGGACGGCTCGGCGGTCTCGGCGGCGGCTTCGGCGGCCAGCTGGATCCGGAAGGCGTGCCGCTGCATGTCGGCGACCGCCGCGCGGGTCCCGGGGGTGGCGTCCGGGCCGAGCCAGGTCTCGACGTTCAGGGCCACCGCGCCCTCAAGGTCGTCCGCCTCCAGCAGGGCGTCCTCCCGGGCGCCCCAGGCGCGGAGTTCCGCACTCGGCGCGCGGCCGGGCAGGCCGGAGGCGAGCAGGGCCAGGGCGGTGACCCGCTCCGGGTGGCGCGCGGCGGCGGCCAGGGCCAGCTTGCCCCCGTACGAAGCGCCGACCAGGGCGGCCCGCTCGATGCCGAGCGAGTCCAGCAGCTCCCACACGTCCGCGACGGGGTCGTAGTCGCCCGTCTTGGCGGGGGTCTCGCCGAAACCGCGCAGGTCGGCGCGGACCACCCGGTATCCGGCGGCCTGCAGGGCCTCCCACTGCGGATCCCACATGCGGCGGTCGCAGACGCCGGAGTGGAGGAGGACGAGAGCAGGGCCGGAACCGGCCGCGTCATGAGAAAGGGTCACGCCGCCGATCATGTCCGGCCGGAGACCTTCCATCAAATGGGTATTCGATCACATGGGCATTCGATGCGCCTCGGCCCGTCTTTCAGGCCCGGCCGAGCAGGCCCGCCCCGGCGGCGCCGTCCGTCCGGGCGGAGAAGAACGCGCGGAACGCGGCGACGAACTCCGCCTCCTCGACCCGGCCGTCCCCGTCCGCGTCCATCTCCCGGAACCCGTCGTTGAGTTCGGCCGGGTGCACCCGAGGCCCCCCGAACAAGACCCGGTACTCGTCCGCCCCCAGGCAGCCGCTGCCGTCGGTGTCGGCGGCCCGGAACAGCGCCCGGAGCGCCGGTACGAGGCCGTTCTCCAGGTACGCCGGGTCACGGTCC
The DNA here is from genome assembly GCF_002803845.1 of Streptomyces lavendulae subsp. lavendulae. Lineage (GTDB taxonomy): Bacteria > Actinomycetota > Actinomycetes > Streptomycetales > Streptomycetaceae > Streptomyces > Streptomyces lavendulae. The sequence goes on from NZ_CP024985.1 coordinate 8,126,657, forward strand.
ACCCCGGCCAGCATCGCGGACACGAACTCGCGGCAGTCCACGCCTCCGTCGCCGTCGGCATCGGCCGCCTGCCGGAGCTGGCGCCACCAGCCCTCGAACGCGGCGTAGACCTCGTCCTCCCGTTCGGCGGGCAGTTCGAGCCGCCAGCACACGGTGTGCACCATGGCCTGGAGGTCGGCGGAGTCGACCCTGCCGTTGCCGGTCTGGTCCAGGACCTGGCGGAAGAACGCCTCCAGCCTTGCCGGACGGGAGTCGCCGCCGCTCCGCGTCCTCGGCACCACCACCCTTGCGGGCGCCGCCGCGCCGCTCACGGACCGGCGGCGGTAGCGCACCCGGTCGGGCGCCAGGGCCATGGCGTGGCGCAGCCCGTGGTGCAGCGTCCACGACAGCGCGGCGCCCCCGGCCCCGCGCGAGGTCCCGAACCTCTCGTGCCAGGCCGCCGGCAGGTCGGCGACCGTGAGGGCGGCCAGTGCGCGGGAGATCACCACCCGCAGCAGCGGCCACGCGGGTGCCAGCCGCCCCAGCCGGCGCGGGGCGGGGGCCTGGCGGAGCATCCCGTACAGCATGTCGCGGACCTCCGGACCGTACTCCAGTACCTCCCGGACGGTCCGCTCCACATACGCCGGAACATCGCCGGCGCTCGCCGGGAACACCTCGGCCGGGATCCCGAGGGCGGCGCAGACGTCCAGGAACTCCGCGTACAGCAGGTCGAGTTCGGCGGCCGACAGGGGATCGCCGGACAGTTCGCGCATGGCGGTCATGGACTCGTACAGCGTCACCATCACCCAGCCGCGGACCGCGGGATCCTCGGCGCTGTACTCCCGTCCGGCCGCGTCGGTCCCGTGGATGCGCCGGTGCGTGCGCTGGAGGCGGGCCACTTCCAGGCGCCGTTCCTCGGGCCCGGCGAAGAACAGCCGGCTGCCGCTCTCCATGGTGTGCCCGATCCGCCGCCAGGGGTGGGCGCGGTAGGTGGAGTACCGGTCCATGCCCGCGGCGACGACGGGATGGGCGATCTGCAGCACGAGCAACCGCCATGCCACGAGTCCGATGCGCCGCTCGCCGAGGGTGCGCCGCAGCAGGGTCTCGACAGCGGGTAAGGCCACAGAGGTCACAGGAGTTTCCTTCTCTCGTAGGGGCACCAACACCCGTACAACGCCCGTGACCCCTTCCCGGCCCAGCCGGGCCCTGGTCTCCACCCTGACGTGCGTCTTCCCGAACGCCCGCCCGCCCCGCGAGGCGGTCTGTCGGTGGGATGTCGGCCGTCCGGCGGGAGCGTCGGTGATCGATGGGCCAGGTGTCGGTGGCCGCCGCAACCATGGGGACCGAGTTGCCCGCCCCCAGCGGCAGCCGCCTTAACCAGCAGGGGAGCCACCGTCGCCATGTCGTCCGCATCCTTCACCCCGCCCTGGAACGTCCGACGGCTGCCGCGTGCCGACGGCAGCGTCTTCCTCGTCACCGGCGGCAACGCCGGCATCGGGTACTTCGTCGCGGAGCAGTTGTCGGCAACCGGTGCGACCGTCGTGCTCGGCAGCCGGGAGCCGGCGAAGGCCGACGTCGCCATGGCGTCGATACGCGCACGTGTCGCCGGTGCGCGGGTGCGGGCCGTCCGGCTGGACCTCGCCGACCTGTCCTCGCTGCGACCGGTGGTGGAGTCCCTGGGGGTGGATCGCCTCGACGCGGTGGTCCACAACGCCGGCGTTGCGCTGGACGACCCGCCGCGCCGGGAGACGGGGGACGGTCACGAGCTCATGTTCGGTACGAACCACCTCGGGCACTTCGCGTTGACGGCGCGGCTCATGCCGCTGCTCTCGGCCGCCCCTGCGGCACGCGTCGTGACCGTGGGCAGCTTCGCGGCGAAGTCGGAGCGGCTCGACCTGGACGACCTGCAGTCCGGGAACGACTACCGGCCCAAGCGCTCCTACGGACGGTCCAAGCTGGCGCAGATGTACTTCGGTTTCGAGCTCGACCGCCGTCTGCGCGCCGTCGGCTCCAGGGTGGCGAGCGTCGTGGTCCATCCCGGCGGCGCGCTGGACTCCCTCACCCCGTCACGGCCGCCGATCCAGGTGAGGACCGCCGGCGCACGGCTGAGCGCCGCACCCGCGGCCCTCCTCGTCCAGGGCAAGCACGCCGGCGCGTGGCCCGCGGTCCGGGCCGTGCTCGACCCGGCCGTGGACGGAGGTCAGCTGTGGGGTCCGCGCGTCTTCGGCCTGCGGGGCGAACCCCGACGGGAACGGGTGTGGAACCACCTCGCCGACGTCTCCGTCGCGGCGCGGTTGTGGGACACGAGCCGTGACCTGACGGGCGTCGACCCCGGTGACCTCCCAGGGCCCTCCGAGGGACATATGCCATGAACATTTCTATAATAGGAGGAAAGCCTCGCGCTGGCCTGTCGATGCATCGCGCGGAGGGTCCCATGGCCGGTTTCACGGTGCACCTCGACGAGAACGCGGGGCCCGCGTCCACCCACGCGCTCGTCATCGGGGTAGGGGCGTACACGCACCTTCAGGGCGGGGCCTCGCCGACGGCCCATCCGGGCGCCGTGGGAATGCGGCAGTTGACCTCACCGCCCCTTTCGGCGCGCCGGTTCGCCACCTGGATGATCGACAAGTACCACGACGCGGGCAGACCGCTCGGCAGCCTGGCGCTCCTGCTCGGCGAGGAGGTGCCCGGTCCCTTCGTCCATCCGCGGACGGGTGCGGAGCACGCCGTCGCAGCCGCGACCATCGACAACATCGTGGCCGCCGTCCTGGAGTGGAAGGACCGGGGCGACCACGACCAGGCCCGGCTGGTCTTCTACTTCTGCGGCCACGGCGTCTCGCTGGGGTTCGACACCTCCCTCCTGGCCTCGGACATGTTCGCCGACCTCAACAGCCCGATGAACGGCGCCCTGCACTTCGAAGGACTCAAGAGGGGGCTCAACAGCTGCCGGGCCGGCCAGCAGGTCTTCTTCGTCGACGCCTGCCGGGCCGGTTCCGACGCACTGGGCAGGACCGTCGGCGGAGCCTCGCTCGGACGGGTCCCGGTCGACGGCAACGAGATGTTCCGCCCCGAAGGGTTCGTGCCGCGCGAGCACGCCGTCCTCTACGCGACCCTGCACGGCGAGGAGACCTTCGGGCGGGCCGGCGAGGCCAGCCTGTTCACCTCCGCGCTGCTGCAGAGCGTGGACGGCGCCGCGAGCGAGAACACCGAAGGCCACGTGTGGCGGGTGACCACGGGCACCCTGACGCACGCGATCGGCCACTTCATGAAGGAGCCCGCCTTCGCCGGAACCCTCACCAACGCGGCCGTACCCGTCAACTCCGAGTCGTTCGACTTCGTCTTCCACGAACTGCCCGGCGACCCGATCGTCCCGGTGTACATCGGCTGCCTCCCGCAGACGGACAACGCGCTCGCCGAGTTCGTCTGCAGGCACCCCGGGCAGGACGACCGGCGCCGCCCGCCCCCGGCGGCCGGGGACGAACCCGACCTCACCGAGTGGTCCCTGTTCCTGCCGTTCGGGCAGTACGAGGTCGAGGCCGTCCTCGGTCCCGGGGACGTGCGCAGGGACGGACTCGACGCCCGCCCGCCCCTGTTCCACCTCCGATTGGCCCGGCCGTGAGCGCCGTACTCGCCGTCAGGCTGCTCCTTGCGCCCGGCGGGGAGCCCGATGAGGCCGTGATCGTCGGGGACATCCGCCCGTCCGACCTCTCGGGCACGTCCCGCCGCGGCATCCTCATCCCCTGCGGGAGCTCACCGAGCCCCAGGTCCTACCCCGTGGAACCGGGGCGCTACGTCGTCTCGGCGTCCCTGCCCTCCGGGCTGGTGCTGACGGAGGGCGCCGTGGCGGTGGAGGGCCGGGAGACCCCGGTGGACTTCGCCATGACCGACTCGCCCTACGGGACACACTCGTGGCAGTACCTCATGGGCAACATCGAGCCGGGCGGCGTCTACCACGGCGCGGCCCGGAGCCCGCTCGCGGAGTCGGTCGCCTCGCGCTCCATGGTCGCCACCGCCTCCCGGCCGGACGGCACCGTGTCCGGGGGAGCCGTGGACCTGACGGCCCTCGCCACCTGGGTCGGCGACTCCGCGCCCGCGTGCTGGTCCTTCGCGTCGATGCTGGCCCTGGCGCAGACCCCGCCGGGGACCCCGGTCGCCGGATCGATCGGCTCGGGCGGTTCCCGCGTCCTGCCCGCGTCCCTCCACCCCGCAGGAGCGGTCACGCCGCTCTACCGGTTCGGTCCCGACGGCCCCCTCGGGGCTCCCGGCGGGCCCGTCGGCGAGCGGCAGTTCCTCGTCGTGGAGGCCGCGGGGTCCGTACGGCTGGTCACCCTTCCCCTGCCCTGGGGCGAAGCCGAGGCCGAGGTGCTGGTCAACCTCCGGCAGAGCCCCACCGGCAGCGCCGTCTCCGTGGCCGTCCGCGACGCCGACGTCGGCGCGGGCCTCGCGTACATGGCCCAGGGCGCCCTGGACACCGCGGCCCGGCTCTTCGCCGACGTGGAGGCGACGCTCTACTCCAGGCTCGCCAACCCGCTCGCGGCGGCGGCCGGGTGCTACGTCCTCCTCGGCACCGACCACTCGCCGGGTGCGACGCGCTGGGACCCCTGGCTGGAACGGCTGGCCGACGGGTTCCCCCGGCTCGGCGACGGGGCGATCCTGCGGGCGGTACGCCTGCTGCGCCGGGCCCGCGGGGACCCGGGGCAGGTACGGCGGGGCCGGGACGGGCTGATCGAGGCCTTCGACCGCGGCATCCCCTTCTACACGCTCGGGCTCGCCTGGCTCGTCGACGGGCTCGCGGCCTTCCCCGAGGACCCCGAGTGCGCACGCCGCCTGGACGCGGCGCGCCGGCTCTCCTGGCTGGTCGACACGCGCGAGCCCTTCCTCATCCTCGACCTGCGGCAAAGGAGGACGTGATGATCCGTCTCAGGATGCTGCCCGCGGAGGACGGCGACTGCCTGCTGCTCGAATACGGCAACGCCGACTTCACCCGCCGGGTCCTCGTCGACGGCGGACGCCACGACACCTACCAACGGATCAAGCCGCTCCTCGCCGAGCTGGACCGCACCGTCGACGTGCTCGTGGTGACGCACGTGGACCAGGACCACATCCTCGGCGTGCTGGCGCTGCTCGATGACGCGCAGGAGCCGGTGGAGCTCGGGGACGTGTGGTTCAACGGCTTCGACCACCTCCACGACCGCGACGTCTTCGGCGCGGTCGAAGGAGAGATGCTCACGACCACGCTCATGACCCGGCAACTGCCGTGGAACAAGGCGTTCCAAGGGCGCAGCATCGCATCCGCTGACCTGGTTCGACGACGGCTCCACGATGGAGGTGCTGGCGCCGGACCGCGGTCTGCTGGAGGCGCTGATCCCCGTGTGGGAGACCAAGTGCGCGGAGGCCGGCCTGATCCCGGGGGTCGATCCCCAGGAGAGGCGGCCGGTGCCCGGCATCGAACACTTCGGCGCGGTCGACGTTCCCGCGCTGGCCGCCGCGCCGTTCCTACGGGACGGCTCCGCGACGAACCGCACCAGCATCGGCCTGCTCTTCTCCTTCGAGGGCACCCGGATCGTCCTCACCGGCGACGCGGATGACCGGCGCCTGGCGGCCTCGCTGCGCCCGCGCGCCGAAGCCGAGGGCGGCCGCCTGCGGATCGACGCCCTGAAGGTGGCCCACCACGGCAGCGCCCACAACATCTCGAACGAGCTCCTCGGCCTCCTCGACTGCGGCCGCTATCTCATCTCCACCAACGGAAAGATCCACGGACACCCGGACGACATCGCCGTCGCCCGCATCCTCCAGCACGGCGGGGAGGCGAAGGACCTCGTCTTCAACTACCGGGAACGGGCGGCGAACTGGGACCTGGACGCCCTGAAGGAGCAGTTCGGGTACCGGGTGGTCGAACCGGCCGCGCCGGACGAGGACGGCTTCGTCACCGTGGAGTTCTGACCCGGAGCGGGCGTCGCGCCCAGGTGAGGGGGCGGGCTACGGAGGGTCGGCGGGGAGGGTGAAGTGGGTGCCGTGAGCGGCGGCGTCGACGTGGACGACATGGCGGCCCACGCGGACGGTCTGGGTACCGGCCGCGGTCCAGGAGCCGGCGGGGCCGTCGCTGCCGGGCAGGGGCGTCCAGACTTCCAGGAAGGTGCTGCCGTCGAGGTTGGTGCCGGTCTCGACCATGCGGGTTCCCTCGGACCGCAGGGTTCCGATGTCATGGCCGGGGGAGCCCACGTCGTGGTGGAAGGTGACCTGCTCGCCGTCGTAGGAGGTGCTTCCGGCGAAGCCGCGGCTGTCCGCGTACAGGGTGCCGCTCTGGAGCCAGACGACGTGCTCGGTCTCTTCGAGCGGGCCGCCGTCACGGCTGATTCCGGCGCGGAGCCACGCGCCACGGGTCGGGGCGTCCATGGACCCATGGTGACAGAGGCCCGGTGCCTCGGCCGCGCCCCGGGTCGGGCCGGTCGCGCGCCCCTCCAAGTATCTTGACGTCGAGATTAATCTCGGGCAGGCTGCCTCCGGGTATCTCGACATCGAGATACTTTCGCTGAGGATTCGGGGGGCTCGGGATGCGGCGGGGCGGGGAGGGTCGGGGGAGCGGGAAGACCCGGCGGGGTGAGGCCGGTCTGGTGGCGCAGCTGCGCCGACCGCCGGGGGGACGCCCCGCACGGATCATGCTGCTCGCCCTGTTGCTGGACCGGACCGGCTCGGGAGTATGGGCCGCGGCCTCCGTCCTGTACTTCACCTTCGTCGTCGGGCTGGACGCCGGCCAGCTGGGCCTGCTGTTCGGCGTGGCCGGGGTGGCGGGCATCGCCGGCTCGCCGCTCGCCGGGCACCTGGCCGGCCGGTTCCCGGTGCGCCCGCTGCTGATCGGCTGTCATCTGCTGCGGCTGGCGACCCTGTGCGCGCTGCTCGTCGTCACCCGCTTCGAAGCGCTGCTGCCCGTGGTCGCCCTCACCAACCTGGGCGACCGGGCGGCCAAGACGCTGGAGATGCTCTTCGCGACACGCGTCGCGGGCGAACGCCGCGCCACCTACCAGGCGTTGTCGCGCAGCTCGGCGAACGCCGGTTACGCGCTCGGCGCGGGTCTCGCCGCGATCGGCCTCGCGGTGGGCAGCCGCCAGGCCTACCAGGTCCTGATCCTCGCCAACGCCCTGTCCTTCGTCGCCGCCGCCGCCCTGGTGTGGCGCACCGGGGAGGCGGGCGGCCGCCCGCGGGCGCGGGCCCGCGCGGGCAGCCGGGCCGCAGCGGACGGGCCCGCCGCACCGAACGGGCGGCGGCAGCCCGCACCGAGCCCTTGGCGGGACCGCGGATACCTGCGGTTCGTCCTGCTGGACATGCCGATGAACCTGGACGACTCGATCCTCGGCGTGGGGCTGCCGCTGTGGCTGGTCCACCACACGGACGCACCCCACGCGCTGGTCCCGGCCTTCCTCGTGATCAACACCGTGCTCGTCGTCGTACTGCAACTGCGGGTCTCCGCCCGGGTCGAGGAGCCGCGCCAGGCGGCGGCCGCGGTCCGCCTGTACGGGCTGACGATGTTCGCCTCCTGCGCCCTGCTCGCGCTGTCGACGGGAGGCGGGGCCTGGACCGCCTCGGTCGTCCTGCTGGCTGTGGCGGTACTGGCCACCCTGGCGGAGCTGATGCGGTCGGTGAGCTCCTGGGAGCTGGCGGTGTCCCTCGCGCCCCAGGAGGCACGGGCGTCCTACCTCGGGGTGGCGGGCATGGCCCAGTCGGTGCAGAAGTCGGCCGGGCCGGTGCTGCTGACGGGGGCCGTGATGGCGGCCGGCCCCACCGGATGGCTCGTCCTCGGAGCGGCGGTCGCGGGCCTGTCCGTCGTACAGCGGCGTTACAGCGTACGGCGGTTGGACGCCCTGGACGCGAAGGACGTCTTGGACGCCGCGGCGCCCACCGCCGCCGGGGCCCCGGCCGACAAGGTCCGTTGAGGGGTCACCGCCGGCGGCGGCGCCCGCCCTCGTCGGACGAGGACGAGGACGAGGACGAGGCCTCAAGGATGGTCTCGACCTCGGCGTGGCCCGCCTCGTCCGCCCCGACCGGACCCGGTTCTCGTGCTGGGCACCACCGACGCGTCCCTGAGGGTAGTCGTTGAGGAACTCCGGTGCTTCGTGGGACGGGTCGGCCTGCCGCCGCAGCGCGCTGCGGATGTGCTTGAGGGCTCCCGGCTCGCGAAGCGCCTCGGCGTTGGCGATCCCCATGAGCATCGCCGCCGCCCGGCACTGGTCGTCGCTCAGGCCCTCGATCTCCTCCTCACGGACGTAGCGGCCGTCGGTCTTCTCCGTTCCCGGATACTGCGTCATGTTGGTGGTGATCCACGGAGCTCCGCCGCGTCCCGGGCGCTCGTTGTACAGTCCGAACGGGGTGTCGTGCGTGGTGAAGCGGGCCGCTGGGGTCCGCGGCGGCAGAGCCCTTCCGTCCCGCTCGCCGCCCTCTTTCCTCCGGTCGTGACCCATGACGCCGCCGCTTCCCGTAAGGGGGCCGGAGCCCGGACGCACTGCCCGGGCTCCGAACCGTTCCGCCAGTGGCCTTCGACGACAGGCGCACCGGAGGCGTCCGCACATGCCCCTGAGGGCAGACCTGCGTCCCATGCGGAGCCGGGCGTCCCGGGGAGAGGGTGCGCGAAGGTGCCCGGAGCCTCCAGGGCTCCGGGCACCTTCGCTCAGGTCGTGGTCGGTCAGAAGGTGAGCTTGAAGTCGGTGATCGTGCCGGTGTCAGCGGCTCCCTTGTCCTGGACCTTGAGCTTCCAGGTGCCGTTGGCCGCCACGGCCGAGGCGTTCACCGTGAACGTCTTGTCCAGGTTGGCCGTGGAGTCGGACGAGGAGTTCTGCAGGCGGTACGAGGTCCCGTTGGGGGCCACCAGGTCGATCTGGAGGTCACCGATGTAGGTGTGGGTGATCTTCACGCCGACCTTGAGGGCGCTCGGCGCGTTGCCGGTGACGCCGGTGACGCTGACCGACGACGTGACCGCCGGGCCGGGGGAGTCCGGAATGGCCACCCGGGTCGTGCTCTCGAAGACCTTGCCCGGGGTGGGGGTGCCACCGTTCGAGCGGGCGCCCACGTTCACGGCGGCCCAGGCGTCGGTGACGCTGTTGACCTCGGGGCTGCCGGCCCCGTACAGCTCGGTCGCCGCGGCGATCGTGCCCGCGCGGGCCCCCGCGTAGTCCGTGCTGGAGTTGAACTTGCTGGTCAGCGCCTTGTACCAGATCAGCTGAGCCTTGTCCCGGCCGATGCCGGTGACGGGCAGGCCGTCGGAGGTCGGGGAGTTGTAGCTGACGCCGTTGATCGTCTTGGCGCCGGAGCCCTCGGAGGCCAGGTAGAACCAGTGGTTGGCCGGGCCCGAGGAGTAGTGGACGTCGAGGTTGCCGACGCCGGAGTACCACGCGTCCGCGGAGCCGCCGTCCTTGCTCGGCTTGTCCATGTAGCGCAGCGGGGTGCCGTCGCCGTTGATGTTGATCTGCTCGCCGATGAGGTAGTTGCCCGGCGCGCTGGGGTTGTTCGCGTAGAACTCGACGGACGTGCCCATGATGTCGGAGGTCGCCTCGTTCAGGCCGCCCGACTCGCCGCTGTAGTTGAGGCCGGCGGTGGCGGCGGTGACGCCGTGCGTCATCTCGTGACCGGCGACGTCGAGCGAGGTCAGCGGGTCGTTGTTGCCCGTTCCGTCGCCGTACGTCATGCAGAAGCAGCCGTCGTCCCAGAACGCGTTGACGTACGCGTTGCCGTAGTGGACCCGGGAGTAGGCGGCGACGCCGTCGCCGCGGATTCCGGAGCGGCCCAGGACGTTCTTGTAGAAGTCCCAGGTGACCCCGGCGCCGTAGGCGGCGTCGGCGCCCGCGGTGGCGGCGTTGGAGTTGGCCCCGTTGCCCCAGGTGTCGGTGGACTGGGTGAAGAGCGAGCCCGTGCCGGACGTACCGCGGTTCAGGTTGTACGTCTTGTGGCCGCCGCGGGCCGCGTCGTTCAGCGTGAAGTTCGAACCGGACGCCGAGGTGCCGAGGGTGACCTGGCCGCTGTAGTGGGTGTTGCCGACACCGGTCTCGATGCCCTGCCACTGGTGGAGCTTGGCGCCCGTCTTGGCGTCGGTGATGACGTGGAGCTGGTTGGGGGTGCCGTCGTCCTGGAGGCCGCCGATGACGGTCTCGTAGGCCAGGGTCGGCACGCCCTTCGCCATCCACACGACCTTGCGGGGCGCGGCGTCGGCCTTGTCGGCCTTGGAGCCGATCGCCTTGGCGGCGTCGAGGGCCTTCGCGGAGGCGGCCGCCGGAGCGTCGGCCGGGGCGGCGGTGGAGACGCCCTGCAGCTGGGCGGTGGACGCCTTGCTCACGCTCTGCGTCCGGTCCGCCGAAGTGCGGTTGACGACCAGGTCGCCGCCGAGGACGGGGAGTCCCTCGTAGGTGCGCTCGTATCGGGTGTGGGTGGTACCGTCCTGGTCCTTGACCACGTCGTGGACCAAGAGCTTCTCCTGGTCGCCGAGGCCGAGTTCCTTGGCCGTGGCGGCCGTGGTGCTCTGGGCCTTGGCTATGAGCTCGGCGCGCTGGGACGGCGAGAGCTGCGCGGGCAGTGCGCCCGGGTTGCGAACGGGCCCGCCCTTGGGGGCGGTCGCGTTCGAGGACCCTTCGGGCTGCGCGCTGGCGCTGCCCGCCTGGACGCCGACGGTGAGCAGTGCGGCGGCGGCGAGCAGGGCGCCGGTGGCGGTGGCGTTCCGCCGGTGCGTGGACTTCACGCGGACTCCTTCTGAGCGTGGGGGGTGGAACCGGCGGCCGGGATGAGGCCGGCCGGGTGGAGCGTGTGTCGCTCGTCGTGCTGGGGATGGGGAGAGGTTGCCAGCGATCGCCATGATCGCCATGGACACGTCAGGTATTCGCCGAAAGGCGTCCGAATTTCGCCGGGTCGCGTCCGCTGACCGGACACCTCGGGGCGGCGCAGACGGGCTTAAATGAGCTCAAAACCGCCCATACTGGACGGGATTTGACCAGAACCCGGTACTCGGCGTCGTCTTGCGCATTCAGGTAAAGCGTTCGGCATCAAGCGTCAAACAGCCTTGTAATGCGCATGACTTGGCAGGTGTGATCGCGGGAGCCGCTCCGAGCGGCGCCACCCCCCAAGGGAGTCCGCAATGCACTCAGTTCGTCGTACGTGGCCGCGCGCCGCGGCCACCACGGCCGCCGCCGCCGGCCTCGCGCTCACCGCGGTGGCGGCCGCTCCGGTGACCGGTACCGTGACCGCCTCCGCGCACACCTCCGCGGTGCCGCGCACCGTGGCCCGCCCCGCCGTCGCCGGGCACCAGCTGGTCCGCGCCGTGGGGAGCCCGCTCTCCATCGAGGAGTGCCGGACCAAGTGGAAGATCGCGTGCTACACCCCGCTGCAGTACCGCGAGGCGTACGACCTGAACCCGCTCTACAAGGCGGGCATCACCGGCAAGGGCCGCACGATCGTGATCGTGGACTCCTTCGGCTCGCCGACGGTCCAGCACGACCTGGACGTCTACAGCAAGCAGTTCGGGATACCGAGCGCCAAGGTGCAGGTGGTCAAGTGGGGCAACGTCCCCAAGTGGGACCCGAAGAACGAGGACATGCTCGGCTGGGCCGGTGAGACCACCCTCGACGTGGAGATGGCGCACGCGGTGGCGCCGGACGCGAAGATCGTCCTGGTGGAGACCGCGGTCGCGGAGACCGAAGGCACCACCGGGCTGCCGGAGATGATGGACGCCGAGAAGGCCCTGATCGACCACGGCATCGGCGACGTGATCACGCAGAGCTTCGGCGCAACCGAGAACACCTTCCCCGGGTTCGACAAGGGTGACTTCTCCAGCATCGGGAAACTGCGCTACGCCTTCGAGGCTGCCGCCCGCAACCACGTCACCGTCCTCGCCTCCTCGGGCGACGGCGGCGCCACCGACAACACCGCCGACGGCACCGGCTACTACCACGAGCGCGTCAACTCCTGGCCCTCCTCCGATCCGCTGGTGACCTCCGTCGGCGGCACCCAGCTGCACCTGGACGACGCGGGCAGGCGGACCGCTCCCGAGAGCGTCTACAACGACAACGGCGCGGGCGGCGGGGGCCAGTCCCACGTCTTCACCCGCCCGGCCTTCCAGAACGGCGTCAAGAACGTCGTCGGCGACCGTCGCGGCACCCCGGACATCTCGATGGCCGCAGCGGTCAACGGCGGCGCCTGGATCTACTCCAGCTTCGACCCCACCGCCACCGGCTGGGACGTCTCCGGCGGCACCAGCGAGTCCAGCCCCCTGTTCTCCGGCATCGTGGCCCTTGCCGACCAGGCCGCGGGCAAGCGCCTGGGCAACATCCACGAAGCCCTGTACTCCCTCTACGGGCGCTCCGCCTACGACCGTTCCACCGGCATCGTCGACGTCAACGACGGTACGGACAACAGCTACCAGGGCGTCACCGGCTACCCCGCGGTGAACGGCTATGACATGGCCACCGGCGTAGGCACCCTGGACGCGGCCCGCTTCGTGCCCGCCCTCGCCCGCGAAGGCCGCCGCGGCTGACGCTCCCCCCGCCGGACGGTCCGTCCGGCCTTCAACGAGGCCCGGGCCGCCCCGCAGCTGATGCGGGGCGGCCCGGGTGGACGGGCCCGGCGTCAGCCGGGCCCGTCGGACGACTCGGTGGTGCGGGGCTGATCCGTCTCAGTTGCCGATGCCGGAGGTGCCGACGCCCGAGTTGCCGATGCCGGAGGTGCCGACGCCCGAGTTGCCGATGCCGTGACTGCCGAGGCCCGTGTTTCCGAGCCCCGCGTTGCCCAGTCCCCAGTTGGCGATTCCGGCGTTTCCGACGCCGTGGTTGGCGATTCCGGCGTTTCCGACGCCGTCATTGACGAAGCCGGCGTTTCCCACGCCGTGGTTGCCGATGCCTGAGTTGCCCACGCCGTCGGCGCTGGCGGCGCCGGCTCCGCAGATGGCCAGCACTGCCGCGGTACCCAGCGCGGTCGTCACGCGGAGAAGAGTTGCGCGCATCGTCGCATACCTCCTATTTCGGGATATTGGCCTGCTATGCCTAACACATAGGCGTGCCAAAAATCGGAAGAAACCCCCGAAAATCGCCGTGTCGTTTCGTCCTTGAGCGCGTGTCGGGGGGGCCGGAGGGGCCCGCCGGGACGCGCTTCAGCCGCGGGCGCGGTAGCCGGGGTGGACCCCGGGGGTCAGCTCCTGTTCGGCGGCGACGCGTTCGAGGAGGCCGAGGAGCCGGGTGCGCTGCTCCGGGTCGAGGGCGGCGAGCAGGGCGTCCTCGTGGGCCGCGGCCGCGCGGGAGACCGCGCCGAGAGTGCGTTTGCCCTCCGCCGTGAGGTGGAGTTCGTGGTTGCGGCGGTCCTCGGCGCTGCGTCGCCGTTCGACGAGGCCCTTGCGCTCCAGGCCGTCGATGAGCGTGACCACGCGACTCGGTACGACGCCCAGCTCCTCGGAGAGGGCTCGCTGGCTGCGCCCCGGCTGTCCGGCGATCATGCGCAGCAGTCCGACGTCCGCCGGGGTCACTCCCAGGTGGCCGATGCGTTCGGCGAAGCGTCCGGCGGCGTGCGCGCCGATCTGGGCGAGGAGGAACGCGGCTCCGCGCGGCCCGGTGGCCGGGGCGGGGCCCGTCGTATGCGGTTGCCCTGGACTGTTCACCGGCCTATCGTAAGCCACGAGCAATGATTCAGCTCAGTGAACGATTGACTTCAGAGAACGGATTCTGCCGTGACCGCCACCCCAGAGACCGCCACCACCGCCACCCCCGCGACCCGCAGCCGACGCGACGCGCAGGCCGGGCCGCCGCCCGGCATCCTCGCCGTGGTCTTCACCGCCCTCTTCCTCGCCGGGCTCGTGCTCAGCACCCTCCTCGCGGACGGGGACACCTTCCCCTCCCCCTTCGGCTCCTCCGACACGGTGACCTCGTACTTCCGCGACCACACCGGTGCGGTCCGCCTCTCCGGAGCCCTGCAGTTCGCGGCCTCGGTGCCGCTCGCGATCTACGCCGCGACCGTCTCCGCGCGGCTGCACAAGCTCGGGGTCCGTGCCCCGGGCGCCACCATCGCCCTCGCCGGGGGAGTCCTCGCCTCGGCCTTCCTGACCTGCTCGGGACTGGTCACCTGGGTGCTGTCCCGGCCCGAGGTCGCGGATCACGCAGAACTCGTACGGGCCCTGCAGTACCTGGCCTTCGGACTCGGCGGGCCCGCCCACGTCGTCCTGCTGGGGCTGCTGATCGCCGGGATCGCCGTACCGGGCCTGCTCGCGGGCCTGCTGCCCCGCGCCCTCGCCGTGACGGGCCTGGCCGTCGCGGCGATCGCCGAACTGTCCACGCTGGTCCTGCTGGCCGACGGCGCCGCCCTGCTGCTGCCGGTCGCCCGGTTCGCCGGTCTGCTGTGGCTGATCGCGGCCGGGTTCCTGCTGCCGCGCCGCCGCGTCCGTACGGAGGGCTGACCGCCATGACCACCGCGACCACCACCCCCGCACACGACCCGGCGGAACGGATGCTCCGCTTCCATCAGCCCGAGAAGGTCCTGCGCCACCTCGGGCCCGCCCCCGACGAGGCGGCGCTCGCGGCCCTGTTCGGACTCGACCCGGCCGGCTACCGCACGCGACTGGACCGCTTCGAGGAGTGCAACCGAGCGGCCGCCGCCGCGCTCGAAGCCGCGCCGGGGACGTCCGCACGTCTGGCCGGACTGCCGTTCCGGCCGGGCGAGCACGTGGTGGCCGTCGGGGAGAGCACCACCGCCGACCGGCTCTCCTGGTTCGAGATCCTGCGGCACCTGCTCCCGGAGGGCGTCCGCTGCACCAACCTGGCCGTGTCCGGCAGTACGACGACCCAGGCCCTGGCGAACCTCCCGCTGCTCGGGTTCCAGCGGCCCGACTGGGTGCTGTGCATGCTGGGGGCCAACGACGTCCAGCGACTGGACGGGGTCCCGCTGGTCGCCGCCGCCGAGACCCGCCGCGCCCTGCGGGCCCTGCGCGACCTGACGGTCCGCCGGACCGGGGCCCGCTGGATCTGGCTCACCCCGACCGCCGTCGACCCCGGGCGCGTCGCGGAGTACGTGCACTTCCGCAGGGCGGGGCTCTCCTGGGCCGGGGAGGACCTCGACGCCGTCGCGGAACTGCTGCTCGCGGAGCCCGAGGCCACGGTCGACACACGGGCCGCCGCGCACGGCCACCTGGAGGAGGACGGCGTCCACCTCACCCCGGCCGGTCAACGACGCGTCGCAGCGGCCGTGCTCGACGCGCTCGGTCCGGTGGAGGAACGGACATCCGGCGTCCCTCAGGGAGCCGATCGCCCCTGAGCGGTGTCCTCGGCCGCAAGCGTGCGGGGGCCGGAAGCGGACCGGTGCCTGGAAGCGGGCCTTGCGGGCGGCGCGGCGGAAGACGGTGAGGACGGCCGGGCCGGCCAGGCAGATGCAGACGAGGTTCGTGACGCCCCGGCCCGCCATCCGGCACCGGCCGAGCGGGGTCAGGCGGGGCCGGTGCTCTGGCCGGGGTGGGGCGAGTCGTCATTTATGCTTCGAAGCGGCCGCGGGGCGGTGAGGCATCGCCGTCCGCGGCAAGCGCGAAGCGGTCGGTCCGGCCGGTCGAGGGGTGTGGCCGGACACGGCCGCGCCCCGGACGGGGACCGCGTGACGCTGATCATGACGATCTCGGGGAATCGAGTGCCTGCCGAAACGCGTCTCAATGGTGTGGGGTCTGCAGCGCCCCCGCCCGCGAACAGAAGACCCCCAGGGAGAAGCGAGGTATGGCAGTGATCTGCGTCGGAGGCATGATCGGAATCGGCAAGACGAGTGTGGCCGAGCTGCTCGCCAAGGAGCTGGGCAGCGAAGTCTTCTACGAGAGCGTGGAAGACAACCCGATCCTGCCGCTCTTCTACACGGCGAGCCCCGAGGAGATCCAGGCCAAGCGCTACCCCTTCCTGCTCCAGCTCCACTTCCTGCGGACCCGGTTCGCCTCGATCAAGGAGGCGTACAAGCAGGGCGACAACGTCCTGGACCGGTCGATCTACGAGGACTGGTACTTCGCCAAGGTCAATCACGACCTCGGCCGGATCAGCTCCCTCGAGATGCAGGTGTACGAGGGACTGCTCGGCGAGATGATGCGCGAGATCGAGGGCCTGCCGTACCGCAAGGCACCCGATCTCATGGTCTACCTCAAGGCGGACTTCGAGACGGTGCTGCACCGCATCGGGCTGCGGGGCCGCGATTTCGAGCAGGACGAGAGCCTGGTGGAGTACTACCGGACGCTGTGGTCGGGCTACGACGACTGGGTGCACGAGCACTACGCGGCCAGCGAGGTCCTCGTCGTCGACATGAGCCACACCGATGTGGTGAACAACCCCGAGGACGCGGCCCGCGTGGCGCAGGAGGTCAGGGACGCCCTGTCGGCGGCCAGGAGCCGCGGCTGAAGCCGTTCGAGGGGCTCCGGCCGGGCCCGGGCCGCCGGTGTCCGGTGCGGCGCGCCTATCGCGCGGGAGGGCACAGGGCCGTGTCCACCGCGGCCAGGAGGGTGGCGGCCGCGGTGTCCGTGGTGGGGGTTTCGTCGACCACGACGGTCACCTGGCGCCCGTCCGGTGCGACCGCGCCGATCCCGTGGTGTCCTGCCCGGGCGGAGCCGGTGTGCCCGGTCCACACTCCGCCGCACGACAGCGGCTCGGTGATCAGCCCCAGGCCGTAGCGGCCGTCCGGTCCGAGCCGTTCCGGATCGCCCGCCACCGTCGTGCGCATCTCCGTGAGCCGGGCGGGTGACAGGAGGCGGCCGACCAGCAGGGCGGCGAAGAACGTGTTGACGTCGTGCGGCGTGGAGACCAGTGCGCCTCCTGTGCCCCCGGCCGTGGTGTTCCACTCGGTGCCGTCCACCGCACGGCCTTGCCGTCCTCCTCGGTGGTGAAGTAGCTGCGCGAATGAGGGCCCCGGATCCGCTCCGCGTCGCCCGGCCAGTAGGTGTCGTGGAGGTCGAGCGGCTTGATGATCCGGCGCGAGATCTCGGCTTCGGCGGGCCGGCCGGTGGCCTTCTCGATCAGCAGTCCGGCCAGGATGTAGTCGGTGGTGGAGCAGTGCCACGGGTGCGCGGGCGGCGGCAGGCGCAGCGCCCGCCGGACCAGGTCCTGCGGGGTGAAGTGGTGGTGGCGCAGCCACTCGACGTCGGCCGTGGCGAGCGCCTCGCTGTGGTCGGGCGGTCCGCTGGTCTGCTGGAGGAGCTGCCGTACGGTGATCTTGTTGCCGTCGTAGCCGTTGCCCTGGACGAGGCCGGGCAGGTAGTGCTCGACGAACGCGTCGAGGGACAGCCGGCCCTCGTCGGCCAGTTGCAGGACGGTCGCGGCGGTGAAGGTCTTGGTGATGCTGCCGATGCGGAGCCGGTCGCGGACGTCCATGGGCCTGCCCGTGCGCAGATCGGCCGTGCCCGAGGCGTAGCCCCAGCGGCCGCAGGCCGGATCGACCACCTCCACCGCGGCTCCGGTGCGATTTCACCGGTGACCCGGTCCAGCGCGTTCTTGAGCTCAGGGCGGTCGCCGCAGGTCCACGCGGTGGCAGGGCTCGCGGGGGTCGTGGCCGCATAGGCCGGAGCGGCGGCGCCGACGCAAACGGCGAAGGCCGTCAACAAGCGCTCGTCCTGCGCCGGGCCCACGAGTGGCTGCGCACGGCCGGCGGGATCACCCGCCCGCACCTGACGATGGATGAGTTCAGCCGGGCCCTGTACCAGGCGGCGCAGGCGGTCGGCGCGGAGCTCGGCCGGAGCCTGTCCCTGGACTGCCGGCCGCTGATGGGCGGAAAGCCGCACGTGGCGACCGCCGCGCTGCCGAACCCGGGCCACCGGCCTAGGCAGGCCGCGGTGGAGGAGAGCCGGCAGGAGGTGGCGGCGACCCCGGAGGACCTCGACTACTGGCTGGAGAAGGCGAGCGGCCGCACCGGCGCCGACGACCCCGGCTGGTACTTCTCGGGCCGCAGGCGCCTGAACGCCTCAGTGGTCCCCTTCCTGAAGGGCCCGCCGGGGGTCCTCCTCGTCACGGGCATCACCGCGAGCGGGAAGTCGGCGATCCTGGGCCGCGCGGTGGCCTTGAGCGACGCGACGTTCGGGACGTCGGCCCTGTTCGCGGCCGCGGTCGGCCACTGCCCGCCGCACACCGTCCCGGACGAGGGCGCGGTGACCACCGCGGTCACCGCTCACAACCGGGAGCCGCTGGGGCTGTTGACGGTCATCGCGAAGAAGCTGGGTGCCGCGGCGGACCCCTCGGGCAGGGACCAGCTGAGCCGGCTGGTCGTCGCCGTCCGCAGCAGCGACGGAGCCGACGGCCCCGTCCCGGACGGTGGCGGTAGCGGCGGTGGCCGGGAGCTGCTGGGCCGGCTGCGGGACGCGTTCCCCGGGGCGGCCGTGCTGCGCACCGACGACGAGGACCTGGGCACGGATGTCGAGGGGTACGTACGGGCCCTCCTGGACGGGGAGGCCAACTGGGCGGGATACGACCTCGCCGAGGTCGCGCGGACGGTCGCCGGGGCGGTCGGGCGCGTCGTGCTCTCCTTCGCGGGGGACGCGGGGGCGGCCGCGGTGGAGATCGACCTCACCCAGTGCCGCGCGGGCGGAACCTGAGGACCCGTGACGCGGCTCGTGCCGTTCGACATCCGCCCGCGTCGGCATCGGAGACCATCGATGCCGGCAGAGCCCTGACTCGGCCGCCCATGACCCCGCCGACGACCGGGCCGCTCATGCATCGGCCCATGACACCGAGGAGCCTCGCCCAGGGCGAGAGAGAAGTACCTCTCCCGGTACACCGACGGGATCGAGCGCGTAGAGCTCGGCATCGCCGCGCGCGTGTCCGGAACTGCTCTTCTGACCGGCCGCCTCCGCCGGTTGACTCGGCAGGGTCGATCTTGTTTCGGACAGAACGGAGTGCCAATCATGTTCAGACGGCTGTTCAGCCTCACCGCAGCCCTCGCGACCGTAGCGGTCCTCGGTGCGGGCCCGGCCCAGGCCGAGGACCAGGTGCAGGAGCCGCGGGCGGCCAAGCGCGTGTACAACTCCATGCAGATCGCCTTCGACCCGGACCGCCCCGACGCCTTCTGCACCATCGGGGCGGTCGGCAACGACGATTACGGCCGCAAGATTGCGATCTCAGCCGGCCACTGCCTGAGCGCGCCGGCCTACGCCGACCGCGAGCTGCGCGACAACATCGCCCCCGTCTACCACCGGCAGGACATCGGCTACGGTCCGATCGGCTGGGTGCGGTACTTCAAGGACCCCGAGGGGTCCATGACCGGACACCTCACCAAGGACTACATGGTGATCGAGCTGGTGCCGGAAGTGACCCTCTCCTCACAGGGGCCGTACCTGAAGCAGACCGGTGTGCTGGAGGTGCCCGGCGGCACGCCCAGCCCCAACGCGCTCAGCCCGGCTCTGAACAGCGAACGACTACTCGGCGCGGCCTGGTTCAACAACAACGAACTGGTGGTCTCCGGTCAGCTCGGCATCTGGTACGGGCGGATCACCAACAACTCCCAGGGCGTCTACCAGGCACACCCGCAGCACAAGGCCGGTGACTCCGGCGGTCCCACGATCTGGCATGTGCCGGGGTCGGCCTACCCGTCCGAGGCCAACGGTTTCCACGCGGAGGGTCCCTGGGCGGGCATCACCAAGGGGATCATCATCGGCATTCCCCCGTACGTGTACACCAGCTCCGCGAACATCCTGGCCGACCTACGCGCCCGGGACGCCGCCGACCCAGCCGACGTCTTCGGTGCCGGCTTCGAGGTGACCGCCAACCCGTGACCCGGGGGCGGGGGCTCTGCCGGCCTCCGGGGTTCCCGCTCCACCCCGCTTGGCCTGCACGGTGGGGCCCATGGTCACCAGCGCCGCCCCCCTGACCGCGGGGAGGGGCGGCACGGTGCTGTGGCCCCCCACCACACCGCCGGCTACCGCTTCACCCGCCTCAACATCCTGACGGCGCCGCCGACATGGTCCGTCACACGCGCACCCGCCTCGGGCCGCACGCCGAAGTCCGGCAGCACGACCCAACGAACCCCTCGCCTGGGCCGGCGACGCCCGGTGAGGATTCATCGCCTTTCAGCTCATCAAGACCTCGGCCCGGCCTCTCGGCGGTGCCGTCGGCACGGCCGAGAGGCCGAACCAGTACAGGGAATCAGGCCGCGGCGAGCTCCCGCTCGCGGTCCGGCATCGTGATCTTGGGCTTCTTGTTCGGCAGCGAGAGCCGGAAGACCTTGCGCCACGCGGAGAACACCTGCTTGGGCAGCGGCCCGGTGACGTACTCCAACTCGTACTTCTCGAACAAGGCGCGCACCCTCACCGCGACCTCGGCGTACCGGTTGCTCGGCAGGTCCGGGAACAGGTGGTGCTCGATCTGGTGCGACAGGTTGCCGGTCATGAAGTGCATGGCCTTGCTGCCGCTGATGTTCGCGGAGCCCATCATCTGGCGCAGGTACCACTGGCCGCGCGTCTCGCCCTTGATCGACCGGCGCTCGAAGACCTGCACGCCCTCGGGGAAGTGCCCGCACATGATCACCGAGTGGGACCAGATGTTGCGGACCAGGTTCGCGGTGAACGTGGCGGCGAGCGTGGTGAGGAACGACGGGCCCGAAAGGAGCGGGTGGATCACGTAGTCCTTGAGGACCTGCTTGCGGATCTTGCGGCCCACGGCCCTGGCCCGCGCGCGGAACTCCGGGGTCTTGCGACGGTGCTTGTGCAGGTTCCTGCCGAGTTCCAGGTCGTAGGCGGCGATGCCGTACTCGAAGAAGCAGGCGTTGATGAAGTTCCACAGCGGCTGTCCGAGGTGGAACGGGTGCCACTTCTGGTCCTCGTCGACGCGCATGATGCCGTAGCCGAGGTCGTTGTCCTTGCCGATCACGTTGGTGTACGTGTGGTGCAGCTCGTTGTGCGAGTGCTTCCACTGCTCGGCCGGCGAGACGTGATCCCATTCCCAGGTGGTGGAGTGGATCTTCGGGTCCCGCATCCAGTCCCACTGGCCGTGCAGGACGTTGTGGCCGATCTCCATGTTCTCCATGATCTTCGCCACGGACAGGCCGGCGGTGCCGATCAGCCACGCGGGCGGGAAGATCGAGAACAGCAGGACGCCCCTGCTGACCAGCTCGAGTCTGCGCTGCGCCGAGATGACCTTGCGGATGTAGGCGGCGTCCTTCTCACCGCGGCTGGCGATCACCTCGTCGCGGATCGCGTCCAGCTCGCGGCCGAGCTCCTCGATCTGCTCCGCGGTCAGGTGGGCGGTGGGGTCGATGGCGGTCAAGGTGCTCCTACCGTTCGATGTCGCAGGGGCCCGCCGCGGCGGACACGCAGGTCTGGATGAGGACGCCCGGCCCGGCCTCGGTGATCTCGCCGGTGCGCAGGTCGCGGACGGCACCCGCCGTGAGCGGCGTGACGCAGCCGAAGCAGATGCCCATGCGGCACCCGGACGGCATGAGCACGCCGGCCTCCTCGCCGACGTCCAGCAACGGCGTGGCGCCGTCCGCGTCGACGGTCTTGTCGGTGGCGGCGAACGTGACCTCGCCGCCGTCGCCGGTTGCGACGACGGCGGGGCGGAAGCGCTCGGTGTGCAGGCGCTCTGGGACGCCGTGCTCGGTCCAGTGGTCCTCGGCGGCGTCGAGCAGGCCCGCGGGCCCGCACGCCCAGGTCTCGCGCTCGGCCCAGTCGGGGACGAGTTCGCCCAGACGGGCGATGTCCAGCATGCCGTCCGTGTCGGTGTGCAGCTCGGTGAGACGCAGCTTCTTGTCCGCGACCAGGTCGTGCAGGTCGTTGCGGAAGATCACGTCGTGCGGCTGCGGTGCGGAGTGGACCATGACGACGTCGTCGAACTCGACGTCGCGCAGCATGCCCATCACCGGCGTGATGCCGCTGCCGGCCGTCAGGTAGAGCACCTTGGCGGGCTTGGCCTGCGGCAGCACGAAGTCACCGGTCGCCTGGTCGAGCTGGATCAGCGTGCCCGGCTGCGCCCTGCGGACCAGGTGGTTGCTGACCTTGCCGTCCGGGATGGCCTTCACGGTGATCGTGATCCGGCCGTCCCCGCGGTGTGTCGGTGAGGTGACCGAGTAGGCACGCCACAGGCGCACCCCGTCGACGTCGACCCCGATCCGCACGTACTGACCGGCTGTGTGGCCGCGCCAGCCCCGCCCCGGCTTGATCACGATGGTCGCGGCGTCGCCCGTCTCGGGGTGCACGGCCTCGATGCGCCCCCGCAGGTCGCCGCCCGCACGCAGCGGGCTGACCAGGTCGAGGTAGTCCGACGGCAGCAGCGGCGTCGTGACCATCTCCAGCAGTTTCCACGCCCTACTGCGGAGGGCTGCACTCGTCATGACCCCAGCTTGATGCGCTTCAGGGGGTAAAGTCCTATCCACAGGACGTGAATCTAATCAGTTGAATTGTTCGCAGGGAACAAAAACGTGAGCCATGCAGTCCGGAGGGCCAGCGAACTGGTCCTGGACGAGACGACGGTCACCGCGATTCGGGCCGCGCTGAGGACCACTGCCGACGAGGTCGTCCAGGCGATCATCGACGAGGTGCCTTCCTACGCCAACGCGCTCTCGGGCCGCATGGGCGCCACCATCCGCCGAGCCGTCCGCACCGCCCTGAGCCTCTACCTGGACCTCGCGAGCGGGAAGGCCACGGGCGGCGACGCCAGTGCCGCGGCCTACGAGCTGGGCCGCGGCGAGGTCCGCGACGGCCGTTCGATGGACGCCCTGCTCAGCGCCTACCGGGTTGGCGCCCGCGTGGCCTGGCGAGGCCTGGCCGCAGGTGCCGTACCCGCAGGTCTGCCCGCCGCCCAGGTCGCCAAGTTCGCCGAGCTGACCTTCGCCTACATCGACGAGCTCTCCGCCGCGAGCGCCGCGGGCCACGCCGACGAACTGGCCGCGCGGGGCCGGGCCCACGAGCGCCACCTGGAACAGCTGGCCCGCGATCTCCTCTCCGGCGCGAGCCCGGAAGTGCTCCTTGCCGGCGCTGGGCGGGCTGGGTGGCAGCCGCCGGTTTCGCTGACCGCAGTCCTGCTGCCCGCCGCCCACGCCCGGCCGGCCTACCGCGCGCTCGACCCGGGCACCCTCGTCCTCGACGATCTGCCGGACGCCTCCGGCGTGCTGCTCGTCCCCGATGCCGACCGAGCACATCTCCTGAGGCAGCTGCCCGACCGCGCCGCCGTGGTCGGCCCGGCCCGGCCGTGGACGCGTGCGTCCGCCTCGTACGCACGAGCCGTACGCGCGCGCTCCCTCTCCTGCGACATCCGCGACACCGAGGACCACCTGCCCGAGCTGGTACTGAGCGCCGACGCGGACGCGCTCGCCGACCTGCGTGCCCGAGCCCTCGCACCGTTGCGGACCTTGCCGGCCGCGACCGCGCGGCGGCTCGAGGAGACGTTGCGGGCGTGGCTGCTGCACCAGGGCAGGCGGGACGAGGTGGCGGCGGCGTTGTTCGTCCATCCCCAGACCGTCCGGTACCGGATGTCGCAGCTGCGGGAGCTGTTTCCGGATCTCGGGTCGCCGCACCGGGTTCTCGAACTGACGCTGGCGGTCGGTCTCCGGGTGGGCTGACGTGCCCTTCCCATAGGAGCGTTGGCGGTACAGCGGCGGACCAACCTGAGGTGCGGCGCTCGGCTGACGGCCAGTCCAGTGCCGATCACTCCCAGAACGTCCCACCTCTCCCCCCTCCCCGCCCGGGCCAAGATCCGGACCATTTCCGGACCAGCCCTCGCCAACGGTGCGCGCCAGCTGCCTTCTTCCCAGGTCAGAGCGCGTGCAGCTGCTGTACCACCAGGAGACCAAGAACCTGCTCCGAACCGACATCGGGCCAGGCATCAGCGAGCGAACCTCGACGAAGGAGGTTCTCATCTATCCGTAGGGGAGCTGGTTATGACGATGCGTCCTGTCTTCCGCAAGGGTGCTAAGACGGTGGTGGCCGGGCCGGCGGCAGTTGCGGTCCTGACAGGGGGGACGGCTACGGCTCAAGCCGCGGACTCCCCCGGGACGGTCAGCGCCGAGGAGCAGTACCAGTGGGATCTGGCGGACGGAAAGTTCGACCCCGCGCATCTGGCACATCTGTAGGAGAAGGAGGAGCAGGAGCGGCGTGACGGCATCAAGGACATCCGGCTGAAGCAGGGCGTCGAGGGCAATGTCCAGCTCACTCCAGTGACCCGTGACGGAGTGAGCGGCATGGTCGCGATGCTCGAAGACGGCACGCCGATGAACAACACGTACCCGTGCACAGGCGGCTACACCTGCCTGTTCTACAACTCCACCTTCAAGGGCGCGACGATCCGCCAGGGTCAGGGCGCCAAGCCGGCCAACATCCCCGACTATGCGCCGTACAACTTCTACGGGGAAGGCGCGGGGAGTGGCCAGGGAGTGAAGAACAACGCGGCCTCGGGGATGAGCGTGGCGCCCGTCAGCAGCAGGCCTGGCGAAGCCAGGCCACTCGGGTGAAGCGAAGCGCAACACCACCAGTCCGAAGCGAAGCGGAGGACCCTCGCAGCTGGCCAGCTCGGCAGCGGCGCGGTAACTCCCCGTGAGGTCGTATGCCTCCAGGATTTCCATGATCTCCATACCTTGGTTCTGGGCTGATCCCGGTCATTCGTAAGATCGGGACACCCAGGGGTGCCAGGTATGGCTGCCATGATTTTGCCGCTGGTGTGGCTTGCAGGGATTGGCCGCCCGGCACCCCGCGACGACTCGACTGCTGATTGGATGACATGCTGTTGTCCCCTTCACCTTTCGGATCCAGGTAAGTCATTCGGCCCAGGAACCTCCTTCCGAGTTCCTCCCGGCTCAGCCGGGGATACAAACAGAGCGCCTCGTGGCGCACAAGGCTCGCTCGACGGCCCAGCGCACCTTGCCCAGTCCGGAGCCGTGGGCGACGTCGCGTCGGGCGCGATCAGCGGTTGATGCCGCGCTTTCACAGCAGGCGGCGGTACTTGTCGAAGTCGTAGCCCCGGTCGGCGTACAGGCGCCGGGGCTTGCGGCGGGGCCGCCCGCGCAGGCCCCGGATCGGCGGGACGGCGTCAAGCAGGGGCGGGAGTTGGGTGGCGTCGTGGCGGTTACCGCCGGTGAGGGTGACGGCGAGCGGGGTTCCGTGCCGGTCGACGATCGGGTGGTGCTTGGAGCCGGGGCGGGCGCGGTCGACGGGCGAGGGGCCGACGTGATCCCCCCTTTGAGGGCCCGGACATGAGAGCCGTCCACGGCGCGGTCGTCCAGGTCCAACGAGTCCGAGCGGCTCAGTTCGGCCAGCAGGGCGGCGTGCAGGTGTGGCCAGACGCCTGCCTCGGTCCAGTCCCAGTCCCGCAGCCGACGCCAGGCCGTGACTCCGGAGCAGCCCACGGTCTCGGCCGGAACGTCGCGCCAGGCAACGCCGGTCCGCAGGACGTACACGATGCCGGCGAGAGCCGCTCGGTCCGGAACGCGAAGCCGCCCTGGATGCCGGCGGCGGCGTTCGGGGGCGGGTGGCAGCAGCGGGGCCACCCGCTCGCGCAGGTCGTCAGGAACAAGATCAGCACGCACCCGGACACCCCGCCGACCAAGATCGGCAAGTGCAGGACCCGTAGCTCAACTCATTCTGAAACGGTCAGTTAGAGGGCGTTTCCTCCTGTTGTTTCATCCCGGATTGCCGGGTTGATAGTGGTTCATGCGCCGCGCCATGTGGGGGTGGATTCGGCGGTGAGTCTGCGGGTCATGAGGTTGATCATCGCGAGGTGGATCATGGCTTCGGAGCGGTGGGGGCAGGCTTCGTAGTCGCGCGTGAGACGGCGGTGGTTCATAAGCCAGCCGAGGGTTCTTTCGA
This sequence comes from Streptomyces lavendulae subsp. lavendulae, assembly GCF_002803845.1. Taxonomy (GTDB): domain Bacteria; phylum Actinomycetota; class Actinomycetes; order Streptomycetales; family Streptomycetaceae; genus Streptomyces; species Streptomyces lavendulae. Next base: position 8,152,386 of record NZ_CP024985.1, read on the forward strand.
CGGTCCAACGGCGGGGCAGGACGGTAAATCCCCTGGTGGTGGGGTCGCGGCGGACGATGTGCATGTCGATGCCGAGGGTGGCGGCGTACTCGACGAGGTGCTGGCGGTAGCCGCCGTCGACCCAGGTCTTGCGGATGGTGGGATGCTCGGATGCGACCCGTTCGATGAGGGTCTGCCCGGCGATTGAGTCCTGCACGCTCGCGGCGGTGACCACGACGGCCAGGAGGAGTCCGACGGTGTCGATGACGATGCTCCGCTTGCGTCCGACAATCTTCTTTCCGGCGTCGATGCCCTGCTCGCAGGCGGGCACGTTGGTAGAGGTTTTGATGCTCTGGGAGTCGATGACGCAGGCGGTCGGTTCCTCCTCGCGGCCCTCCTGCCTGCGGACTTGACGTCGCAGGAGGGTATTGAGCTGGTCGAAGACACCCTCTTCCTGCCAGCGGGCGAAGTAGGCGTAGACGGTGTTCCAGTGCGGGTAGTCGTGCGGAAGGTAGCGCCACGGGATGCCCGTCCGGTTCACGTAGAGGACTGCGTCCAGCAGGCTCCGCAGATCGTGGTCCGGAGGCCGGCCGATGTCCAGGCCTCGGCCGCGGCGCTCGGACCGCCAGGCGGTCAGGACCGGCTCGACCAGCTCCCACCGGGCATCGGACAGATCGCTTGGGTATCGGCGGCGTTCAGGCATGATTCCGGGCTACCCAGGTGGCCCAGGCGCGCGGACCGGCGCCCGAAGCACACGGCGTGAAACCCGGCGGCTTGGGATGAAACAGGAGGAGGCAGCCCAAGAAGCCCGTCTGGCAGCCACTTTCGCACCATGAACCACACCAACCCCAGCAGCCCCGACCGGCCGCAAGCCCATACCGGCTCAAAAAACCAAAATTATGAGCTAAACGCCCTCTTAAAGAGCGTTTTGTCCCGGCAGGGTTGTTTGGTGGGCTTTTGGATGCATGACCTGCCTGTGAAGGTTGAGCCTGGTGGTCGCCTGCGTGACTCCGGGGCGGGTGACGACGGTCGAGGGTCCGTTTCAGTACCTTCGCTCCTGTCTGATCCCAAGGCGCCCCCACTCAACCCTGTTTGCGCCCTGTGGTCGAGGGACTAGTCCCGGTACTACCGAAACATGCGCCAACAGCGACCGTACCCAAGTGACCTGTCTGATGCCCGGTGGGAATTGCTGGAGCCCATCCTGTCGGCCTGGCGGGCCGAGCGGCGGGGGAAGGGCATAGACATCGGGCGGCCGCCCGAGCACGACCTGCGCCGGATCATGGACGCGATCTTGTACGTGGACCGGACCGGAATCCCCTGGCGCTACCTTCCCCACGACTTCGCGCCGTGGGAAACGGTCTACGGATACTTCGCCGCCTGGCAGAAGGACGGGGTATTCGACCAGCTCAACGGCCTGCTCCGCCGACTGGTCCGCGAGGCCGCAGTCCGGGACGCCGAACCGAGTGCGTGCGTGCTGGACGCACAAAGCGTCAAGACCTCAGCCAACGTACCGGCCGGCGGGCAGGGCATCGACGCGGGCAAGAAGATCGCCGGACGCAAGCGCCACATCGGCGTCGACACCCTCGGCCTCCTCCTCGCGGTCTGGGTCACCGCGGCCAGCGTCTCCGACAACGCCGGCGGCATCCACCTGCTCTCGCACATCGCCAAAGCTCACCCCCGAATCACCAAGGCCCGGGCCGACACCGGCTGTCGAACCAAGGCCATCGACCACGGCGCCAGCCTCGGCATCGACGTCGAGGTCACACGCCGCGACCGGGCCAGAAGGGCTTCAAGGTCATCCCCCGGCGATGGGTCGTCGAGCGGACCTTCGGCTGGCTCATGAAACACCGCCGCCTGGCCCGCGACTACGAAACCCACCCGCACCGCTCCGAAGCGATGATCCGCCTCGCGATGTTCGACCTGATGAGCCGCAGGCTCACACGAGAGTCGACTCCGAACTGGCGCGACACCTGAGCACATGACAATGGAGCACCGCAAGCTCGCCAACGACTCCCAAAGCACCATGCACGGCAATCCGCCAGGTCAAAACTCCTTCAGGTGGCCGGGTTCTGGGCAGGGCACCCGCCCCCGTACTCGTTCGCGTATATCGGATTACCCTCCCTGTCGCTGAGGCGGAAGCAGTGGCCGTAGGCCCACACCGTGATCGAATCGGGCCGACGCTTGACCTCGAACGGCTCGTCGCCAGACAACGTCCCACCCCAAGTACCCTTTCCCGGGGGCAAGTGGGTGACCACGATGCAGGTGTCCTTCGGCCAGATCCGGTGGATGTCCGCCCAGGGGTCCACAGTCAGCTCCAGCAGGTCCTCGCCATCGTTGCTGACCGCCAGCCGCGCCGTTCTCCCCGCGAACACTCCAGGACCCCCACTCGACCTTGCGCCGTCACGCGCGCCACTGCGCAAGATGCGGGCGCATACAGCACGATCCTCACAGGTTGATAGATCCCGAGTTACCAAACAACCCTGCTGGGACAAAACGCTCTTTTAGGCCAGCCGGCGCGCCCAAGCCGAACAAAGTGCTGTGCCACGGGCTCAGGACACGTACGGACTTCGCGAGAGACGTCTACGAGGTGTAGATGTCAGTCAGATCTGATTGATGTCGGCATATGAGAGCGGACCACCGTTTTGAAAGGCCAGCATGTCGGCGCCGCCGCAGTGGTTGAGCGCGCTCAGGAGCGGCAGTTTTCCGGTGTTGCTGCTGACTGTGCCGCTTCCGCCTGTGGTGGCGCCGGTTGCGTGTGCGCCGATGCGGTGGTTTTCACAGTCCGTGCCGAATGCGGGGCTTAGAAAGTCTCCGATCCCCCCGCTGTCGCGGGTGCGGCGGTAGTGAGGCCCGCCCCGATCGCTGCTGTGGTGAGGGCGAGGACTGTTGCTGTGCGGCGTGTGGTCATGCCATGGGAACGAGGTTCGGCGTGCCCGGTTACCGAGGCGCTGTGTCACGGCTGCCACGAGCTCAAGACCGCTACGGAGCCGCGGCCGCTCGCGCCGCACGACGTGCGCCGTTGAGCGCCCCCACCGTAGGGTTCAATATTCCGGCGGTTCCGCTGGCTGCGCTCTGCGACGCTGGGCATGGCTCCGTCGCCGCTGTCCGATGTGAGCGCGACGATCACGGCTGCCCTGGGGCCGGAACATGCCCCAGAGCGTAAGGGCACCGCCGACGACAACGGCCCACCACGGGGCGTCTCCGGCAGGGAGAACATGAGAGTGAGGCTGATCCTTTGGAGCGGACACCCTGACAATGGATCTTGATGGTCCAGGGAGGGATGTCCAGGTGGGACGTAAGTCTCCGTATCCGGAGGAGTTCGGGAAGGACGCTGTCGCGCTCTACCGCGCCGCGGCCGGGAAGCGGACGTACGCGGCGGTGGCTGCGGATCTTGGTATCATCGCGGAGTCGCTGCGGACGTGGGTCCGCAAGGACGAGGCCCAGGCCACGCCTGCGGGCCGCGATGGCAGCGTCAGTGCGACGGAGGAACCGGCCCGGCTGTGAGCTGAGAACGCCAGGCTACTCAAAGCCGAGCAGGAGTGGCGGCTGGAGCGCGAGATCCTGCGCCGGGCAGCTGGCTATTTCGCTCGGGAGGTGAAGTGAGCCCATGCCGCTGGGCCTTCACCTTCCGACGACCGCGCCGTCTTCGGCGTCAAGCGGATCTGCCGGGTGCTCGGGGCGTCCCGCGCCGGCTACTGCCGGCACTTGGGCACCGAGCAGGCCCGCGCCGAGCGCCATCAGGGGGGATGGTCAACCCCAGGGGCAGCCAGAACAGCGTGCAGAGCATGACGTAGCGGCGGCGTGCGGCGGATATGCCCAGTGGCCCGGTCATGACGCGTTGCCGGCATCCGTCTGGGCAGGGGCGGAGGCGTCCGGCTCCGTTTCGCGGGCGCGCGGCGCCAGGGGCAGCCCGGCGGTGAGGAGCACGACGTGCGCGGCGCGCGGATCCCCTGTATCGCGGGTGGTCAGATCCTGCAGTTTCCGGCCGAGGACTTCCCAGAGTTCGGTGAGCGACTCGGGGGTCAAGCGGGGCATCAGGTCGCTGATCCCCGAAAGGTCCACCCACTCCTGCCCCAGCCGTCCGTCGGCGATATCGGTCTCGTACCGGAGGAGAGAGGCCTCCAGGTGCTCGGTCCGGGCCCTGCGCGACAGGCCGACGCAGGCGCGGCTGGCCGGCGAGGCTTCCATCGCCTTGTTGTTCCAGGAGGTCACGGAGTGCACCGCCGGCCAGCGGCGCTCGCGCCCGTCACGGTGCTTCGGCCTCGGTGATGAACGCGCCTTCGCCAGGACTCGCAGGTGATAGCTGGTGGAGGCGGATGACTCCCCGGTCCTGATCGCGAGTTCGCTCGCGGTGGCCGGACCGTCCTGCCGCAACAGCCCCCGCAGCCTGATGCGCAACGGGTGCGTGAGGGCCTTCAGGGCTGCCGCGTCCTGCTCAGGATCGAGTACGCGTCTTGGTTCTTCGCTGACCATGACGCGAGGCTGGAGCCCTCGGAGATTTTCCAAAGTTTTTTGCAGAAGTTCTTTTGTGGTTGGTCGCTCATCCCGCACACCCTGGAACCCCGCCCGGCGGCGCGCAGTTGTTCGGTTGATTGCCCCGGACCCTGGTGTCGTCCAGCGTGACCGTGCCGGACTCTTTGAAGATGCCCGCCCCCGTCGGCGGCCCTGTTGCCGGTAACAGTGCTCTTCGTCGGAGTCGTGGAACCAAAGGCGTGGAAGAGGCCGCCGCCCTCGGCCGTGCCGCCTTCCGGAGCCTCGGCGGCGTTCTTGCTGATGTACGACTGATCGGTCGTCACGGAGCCGCCGGTGGCGTTGCTGATTCCGCCGCCCCGAGCCGTGCCTCCAGCGGCACGAGCGTCGTTGCCCCACACGGTGCTGCTGGTCAGGGTGAGCTCACCGGTGCGGCCGACGTGGATGCCACCGCCCCGGGCGGTGCCGCCCTCGGCGGTGGCGGTGTTGTCGATAACGCGGGTGCCGATCAACGACACGGGGAAGTTGGTCCCGACGCCGCCGCCGACGGCGAGGCCGCCCGGGGCACTGGCGTGATTGCGGCTGATGGTCCTGTGCTTGATCGTCGTGAGGGCGAAAGCGGCGTGGCCGGCGCCGAAGGCGAGCTGTCGGTTTTCTCGGTGACGCCGATGGTGTTGTCGGTGACTCGGCTGCGGTTGAGGGTCAACGGGCCGTCGTTCGCGATTCCGCCACCGTCGGCGCTGGACCCACTGGTGCCGGAGCAGATGGCGGGTTGTGGCTGACCTCGGTGTCGTTCAGGGTGGCCGTGCCGTCGCTGTCGATGCCGCCGCCCTCGACGAAGATGCCGTCCCTGCGCTATCGGCGGCGTTGTGGACCACCCGGCTGTGGTTCACCGTCGTGCCTTGGCTGTTGATGCCACCCCCGCAGATCCCCTGACCGGGAAGGAGAGGGCAGTCCGTCGCCCGGCCGCCGCTGACGGTGGCCTTGTTGAGGGTCAGGCTGCCCGCCTCGTCCACGAAGAGAATACGGAAGTCCGGGGCGGAACGGGCACGTGTGATCGTCGCGCCGTTTCCGTCGATGGTGATGTCGCTGCTGATGGCCGGCAGGCCGTTGGCGGGGTTACCGGGGTCGGGAGCCGTCAGCGTTCGTACGAGCGGAAGCTGGTCTCGGCGATGCCGGCTGCTGGCTCCGGCCCGCGTGGACGCCGGCTCCGGCTACCGCTACTACGCGCCCGAGCAGGCGCGCGACGCCCTGACCATTGCGTTGCTGCGCGACATGGACCTCCCCTTGGCCGTGATCGCCCGGACACCGGCCTCGCGCCGCGTGTACGTTACTCAACGGTAATCTGATGGGTCTTCACTCGTACGGCGGAGCGGTGTCACACTCCTGATCCAAGCGATCAAGGAGTGCCTTCCGTGACCGACGCCGCCAAGGCGGGGCTGGAGCACCTGCGCGACGCGGGTGCCTTCCAGTGGTACGTCATACCGCTGTTACTGATCGTCCTGTACGTATACGCCGCCGAGGTGGAGCGGCGGAACTGGAACGTCTTATTCGCCGGCCTCGCCTTCTGGGGCATGGACTGGTTCAACGAGATCTGGAACGCCCTGGTCTTCCACTTCACGGACCGGGCCCCGGTGTGGGGAGCGCCGGGCGGGAACTCCGCCTATCTGATCCTGATCGGCCTGAACATCGAGATCTGTTTCATGTTCGCGATCTTCGGCGTGGTCGCCGCCAAGCTGCTGCCGGCCGACAAGTCGCTGCGCGTGCTCGGCCTGCCCAACCGCTGGGTGTTGGCGGGCGCCGGGGCCGTGGCCGCGGTGGGGGTCGAGGTCGTCCTCAATGCGGTGGGCGCGCTCACCTGGGAGTGGTCCTGGTGGCACGCCGGCATGCCGCTCCTCATCTGGCTGGTCGGCTATCTGCCGTTCTTCCTGGTCAGCTACTGGGTCCACGACCTTCCCACGGTCAAGTCCAAGGCGATCGCAGTCGGTTCACTGCTGGGCCTGGACGCCGCCGCCCTGATCTTCTTCATCTCCCTCGGATGGATCTGACATGCGCCGACACATGCTGGCCGCCGCCGCGCTCCTCGCGGCCGCCCTCGCCCCCGCAACCCCCGCCGCAGCCGCCTCCGGGCCGTGCCAGCCGATCGGTACCGCGGGCCTGGCGGACCTGATCCCCGGGGACAGCACCCTGGGCCTCTCCGACCTGCCGCCGGCACCCGCCGGTGTCGACCTGCCGCAGCAGATCCACCTGCGGGGCACCGCGGAGACCTTCAACCGGCGGTGGTCCTTCGCGCTGCGCGGGGGCCTGGTCTACGTCAAGGAGGCCTCCCAGAGCGGCGGTTGGCGCACGATGTCGCTGCCGGGATGCCTGGCCGGGCACGTCACCGGGGTCTCCGTGGACGACGACGAGCTGGTCGCGGTCGACGAGGAAGGCCGCATCTACACCATGGACCACGCCCTCAACGCGCCCTGGACGTGGAACTGGACGCACCGCTTCGGCGCCCCGCTGTGGCTGGGCGGCGGCAACACCGTCCCCTACCACTCGGCCCGCTGGACCTGGTCGGTCCTCTCCCCCGGGGAGGACAAGGTCTGGCGCGACACCGCGGGCAACGACCACCCGGTCGGCGCCGCCAAGGTCTCCCACGTCTTCGCGCTCAGCGAGGACGGCAGCCGCATCACCTACGTGGACCCCTGGCTCCCGGCCGACCACAGCTACGAGATGGCCACGCCGAAGGGCGGCCGCTTCCAGGCCCGGGCACTGTCCACCACCGCCTCAACCTCGTTCGTCGTCAACCAGTACGGCGACATGTACACGCGTCTGTACGACTTCGACATCTCCGGCTCCGACAAGGTCTTCTTCGGCTACTCCTACGCGGACCAGCGCGGCGCGACCTTCCCGAAGATCCAGCTGCCCGCCCCGGACTGGGCCCGACAGCCAAAGATCCCCGGCGAGGTCACCGACCGGATCTCGGTCCACAAGACGGGCCCCGGGTCGAACGCCCGCGAACTGCGCGTCGAGGGGCGGGACCAGGGGCGCACCGGCTACTGGAGCAAGGCCCTGACCGCGCCCGGGTGGACCTTCACCGCCACGGACGAACCCCTGAGCGGGCAGCTCCTCCAGAACACCCCGGACGACCGGTCCGACGACACCCTCGCAGCGCCCTCGCCCTACGGCTACGCCGGCGCGGCGGGAGCCGTGAGCGCCCGTGTCGACGCGTTCGACCCGGCGGTCGCGGCAACGCCCCTGACCCTGCGTGCGGGCGGCCAGGAGCTGCGGGTCACCCTCCACACGGTCGACGGCCTGCGCCAGACCGCGCACGCCCCGGGGCTCAGCTCCGACCCGCGGAGCTTCTACGGCAACATCGAAGTCCCCCAGACGGTCCTCGACCACCTCGACTCCTACGACCCCGCCCTGCGCAGCCTCGTCCGCGACCGGCTGACGGGTGCCCGCTTCACCGACTCGGACGTCACCGTCACCGACAAGGCCCTGGCCATCGCCCGCCTCGACCTGCGCCTCGACCGCGTCTGACACCGTCCGCACGACGGTGGCGACACCGCATGCAGGGTGATGGATTTCGTGGAATCCGAACACCGTATCGACTATTTCCGGTGAATCATGGTGCTGTGGCTGCGATATGAGTAGTCTGCGGAGTGAACGGAGCGGGCGGGGCGTGGATCGGTCTCCGACCGCTCCGACCGCTCCGACCGCTCTGGTCAATGCCGTTGAGCACACGTATCCGAACGCGCCCCGGGAAGAGCCGACGTGAACCACAGCCCGCTGCCCACCACGCTTCCCGAGACCGAACGGACGCGCCACCGCCGACTGCGCGAGCAGGGAAGCCTCGACCGGGGCGTCCTCGACGCCGTCCTGAAGGCCGGCTTCATATGCCACCTCGGCGTCGTCCTCGACGGCCACCCCATGGTCGTCCCGACCGTCTACGGTTCGGACGGGCGCAACCTGTACTTCCACGGCTCGGTGGCCAGCCGGAGCCTGGCCACCTCGCCGGACACGACCGTGTGCATCACCGTCACCCACGTCGACGGCCTCGTACTCGCCCGGTCCGTGTTCGAGCACGGAGTGAACTACCGCAGCGCCATGGTCTACGGCACGCCCCGGCTCGTCACCGACGCCGAGGAGAAGCTCGCCGGGCTGCGGTGCCTGACCGAGCAGTCCGCGCCCGGCCAGTGGGACTACGCGCGCCGCCCCAACCGCAAGGAGCTCGCGGCGACCGCGCTGCTCGCGCTCCCGCTAGACGAGGCATCAGTGAAGATCAGCACCGGCGGCCCGGACGACGGGGACGGGCCGGACGCCCGACTGGGTCTGTGGGCCGGGGTCCTGCCCATCTCAGCGGCCTTCGGTGACGTCGAGCCGGACCCCGCGCTGGAGGACGGCATCGAGGTGCCGGCCCACATCGCCGTGCGCGCCGGCACCGGGCTCGGATGACCCCTCCGCGCCCGAACCCGGGCCCGAACCCGGGCCCGAGCGCGTGGATGCGGCCGTCCCGGACGCCGGCGGCCGGTCAGCAGGCAGCCGGTCAGTAGGTGGCGGTGATCCGCCGGGCGGGGCCGTCCACCGTGACGGCGCCGCCGAAGGGGAGCACGACCTGCGGGTTGGTGTGGCCGAAGTCGACGTCGAAAACGGCCATCAGGTCGGGGGCGTACTCGGCCAGGGCGCGGCACACCGCCTCCTGCTGCTCCTTGCGGTAGGCCGCCCGCTGTTCGGCGGTGAACTGCCGGTCGAAGAACCAGGCCTGCGGGCGGCCCATGAGCAGGGCGCCGAAGCGCTCCAGGAGGCCGCGCTCGCCCATGGAGCGCAGGACGCGGTAGACCTCGGTGGCGGAGGGCATCTCCTCGGAGGTCTCCAGGAGCAGCACGCAGCCTTCGTACGCCTCGGGCGGCCGGATCTCAGCGCCGGCCATCAGCAGCCAGGACAGCACTTCGAGGTTGCCGCCCCACGTCGGCCCTTCCACCTTCGAGGTGGCGTTGTGCCAGGTCCAGGGGGCGGCCGGTTCCATGTCGGGCTCGCGGGCCAGGGTGGCCGGGTCGGCCCAGTCGCCGATGGCGGCGCCGATCCGGTCCGGGGCGGTGACCGGCCGGGGGCCGGAGGTGAACAGGGCCGCCCGCAGGGAGCCCTCCGTCTCGGGATCCATGGCCTGCGGCCAGCCGAGCTGGACCATGACGGAACCGCCGTAGTAGGTGACGATGCCGAGGTTCCAGAGGAAGAGGTGCAGGTTGGTGTTGTCGCTGTAGCCGAAGAAGGGTTTGGGGTTGGCGCGGATCAGCTCGCGGTCCAGGTGCGGCAGGACCCGGATCTGGTCGTCGCCGCCGATGCTGGAGAAGACGGCCTTGACGGACGGGTCGGCGAAGGCGGCGTTGACGTCCGCCGCCCTGTCCTGGGGCGAGGCGCCCATGCGGCGCGTGGTGGCGTACTCGACCGGCACCAGCCCGAAGTCCTTCGCGAGCCTGCGCAGGCCCAGTTCGTACGGGGCCGGGAAGATCTCCGGCAGGCCCGCGGAGGGCGACAGGATGGCCACGCGGTCGCCGGGGACGAGCTTGGGCGGGTAAATGATCTCGTGCATGTGCGGATCATAGGGGCGGCCCCGGGGCGGGTGCCGGGCCCTTTCGCCCAGCACCGGCCCCGGGCCCCGGGCCCCCGGCCCGCCCCCGCCCCTGCGCGCGCGTCCCCCCGGCGCGCACGCTCCGCGCCCCCGGGGCCCTTAGGTCTCCGGGGCGAGTTCGCGTCGGCGCTTGGGGCGCGACGGGGTTGACGTCGTCGCGGACGATCTCGGTGACGGCTTCGAGGGCGGTCCTCGCCTTGGCGACGTCGCCGTCCTGGAGCGGCAGGTGGGTGACGATGTCGGTGAGGACCGCCGATTCCTTGTAGACGGTGCCGTCGCCGTGGAGCTGGAAGTACCGACGGTGCCGTCGCCGTGGAGCTGGAAGTACCGGATGCAGTCGTTCCGATCGCGGATGAAAGTCCCGCCGGAGTTCTGCCGGGCCCCGTCGAGGTGTGCCTCGACCGTGCCGTCGGTGATCGTCAGGTTCTGCCAGGTGGGCTGGTTGACGCCGACGATCGAGCGGTGGCCGGGCAGGGTGATGCCCCTCTGGCCGTGGTGGAAGCGGGCCGCGTTGCGCGCCAGTTCCGCGTCGCCTCCGATGGCCGCGACGTCGCCCGGGGTGAGGTGGGGTACGTCGCCCTCCGCGCGCAGGCTCCGGTACTGCGGCAGCAGGTCGTGGAGGCCGGGCATCGTGGCGCAGATCGCCCGGAGTTTGCGGTGTGGCAGCGGTACGGGGGTGCCGCGGCCGGTGGCGAGGATGATGGCCGTCTTGACCGAGCCCTGGAAGGGCGTGCCGAGGGTGATGACGCCCCGGGTGTCCGCCTGGAGGTCGCCATCGTAGCCGGGGTCGAGGGCCGCCCGGGGCACGAGCCCGCCCATGGAATGGGCGACGAAGACGAGCCGTCCCTCCCGCTGGTCCGTACGGTGGCGGCGGCCCTGGGCGTGGGTGGCGTGACGGCGCAATGCGGTGAGGTGCAGGCGCGCGGCGTCGGCCAGGAGGCGGCCGTTGGCGGCGACGGGCAGGCGCCAGCCGTAGGCGAACTCCAGGATCGCGGCGTCGTCGGCGACGCTGGTGCGGATCGTGTCGACCAGGTCGGTGTAGGGCTCGCTGCCGGCGAGGTACGGGGTCCAGGCAGAGTGTTTGAGGAGGCCGGTCGCCTTGATTCTGCCGAGCTTGGCGGCCAGTTCGTCCTCGGTCATGGCCAGGGACTTCAGACCGGAGGGCGTGGTCCAGGCCTTCAGTAGCCAGGAGACGCCGCCGAGGCCCCAGACGTCGTTGCCGGTGCGCGTGTCGTGGAGGGTGCTGCCCATGATCCCCGGTACGACGACCACCGCGTCCTGGGTGACGTGGTCGGGAAACTCGTCCGTGCCGTGCGGGCGCCGGCGCTGGCGCTGCTGCTCGTTCATGGCAATGAGGAATAGGGACCGTGGAGGCAGCGGGCGAGATCGGCTTGGCCGATGCGGTGGAGGAGGCTGCGCCGCAGGTGACGGCCGCGCCGTCGGTGGTGGTGGCCGCGCCGCAGGTAGAGGCTGCGCCGTCGTTGGTGGTGGCCGCGCCGCCGGCCGGCACCTTGTACGTCCTGCCGATGGAGGACGGGACCGAGGCCCTGCGCCAGGCCCTCGGCGCGCAGCTGGAGGCGGAGGCGCTGTGGTGGGAGCGGCCACCCCCGGCCGGGCCCGGTTTCGTGAGGGTGGCGCCCGCGCAGCCGGTGACCAGCCGTCATGACGGGAGTGCTTCCTGGAGTCGGCCGGGATCCGGAAGGCGGAGCCCGACGTACCCGTGGTGCTGTACGTATCGGGCCACGGCCTCACCTCGGGCGCGGCCAAGCACTTCGCGGTCCTGCGGGACACCGATCCCCACCGGCTCCTGGCGACGGGGCTGCGTACGACGGAGATCGTGATCGTCGCCCTCGACTCGCGCGCCCGGGACGTCCTGGTGATCGTGAACAGGTGCGAGTCCGCCGACCTGGGAGGGGAGCTGTTGGAACTCGCGCGGAGCCTGGACACCGCGCGCACCGCGCGCACCGCGCGCACCGCGCTGAACGTCCTGACCACCGCGGCGCCCAAGATGCAGGTGCTGGGCGGGGAGTTCGGCGGAGATCCTCATGGCCGCGACGCTACGGAGATCCTTCGCCTCTCGATCCGGCTGACCCCACCTCCCGGAGGTGGGGTCAGCCCCGGTATCGGCGTGACAGAGGTCTTGAGGGGCGGACGGCTACCGAGCCTGGTCCCACATCTCTCGGGTGAGCTCGTACTCGACCTCGCCGTGCTCGGAGCCCCCGATCGCCTCCGGCCAGTCCCCGGTGAAGTGCCGGAGGAAGGACAGCCCCGACTTCTCCATGACGCGCCGGGAACGGGAGTTGACGGCCATCGTGTTCGCCGTGACCCGTTCGACCTCCAGCTCCGTGAACCCCTTGCGGATAAGGGCCCGGGATCCCTCCGTGGCGTACCCGTGCCCCCAGGCCGCCAGGTTCAGCCGGTAGCCGAGTTCGACCACGGCGGGGCTGTGCTCCTCCAGCGGCCGGAACTCGAACCAGCCCAGGAAGGCGCCCGTTGCCTTCTCCAGCGTGGCCCAGTAACCGCGGGTTTCCCAGCAGGGGTGGTCGTGCAGGAGTCGCGGCAGGGTCCGCGTCTCGATCGCCTCACGACTGGTGGGGCGTCCGTCGTTCATGAAGCGCATGACCTCGGGGTCGTTGTCCAGGGCGAGCAGGTGGTCGGTGTCGGCCGTCGTGAACGCGCGCAGGACGAGCCGGTCGGTCTCCAGGAAGTTGGCCATGCCGCGATCTTCGCCACGGGCCGGGCGGACCTGCCACCGATATATGGCACACCGGACGCCACCGTGGCTAGCCGTGCGACCACCCGGGCCGGCGCGGGCCGGACGCCGGCGTCGAGCGCGTCGTCATCGGGCACCTCCACGACGCGGGCCGTGGGGCCCGCTGCTGGAGCCGCTGGCGCACGACGGCGTCGAAGACGACGGTGAGCACGATCATCAGCAGGGCCGCGGCCGCCAGGGCCACCAACGAGAGCCGGCCGCGCAGGGTGTACGGGCGCCGCCGACGGCCGGGCGGCTTTCATGACCTGCGGTGTCCGATCCCGCGGCTGGTGCCCAGCGTACGGTCGCAGCCGGCGGTACGGAGCTTGCGGCGCAGCCGGTGTTGTTGCTCACCCGGGCCCCCTCGGGCCAGCCCGCCCGGACACCAGGGCACCATGGGTGACCAGGCCGCCCGCGGCGGCGATGAGTACCGCCGGCAGCCGGAACTCGGTCGGCGTCAGGTCCACGGGCGGATCGAGCAGCAGGGCGCCCGCCGCGGCGGGCGCCGACGGGCGGCGCGCCCGCCGGGGGTGGAAGGGCTTGGCGAGGTAGTCGTTTCCTCCGGCGGAGAACCGGGTCAGCCGGTCGTCCAGGGCGTGGTGCGCCGTCAGGAACACGACCGGCGCCGTGAAACCGCGCGCCCTGAGGGCCCGGCAGATGTCCCAGCCGTCCGCGTCGGGCAGACGTACCGCAGGGCGTGGCCGTCCTCGACGACGAGGATGCGCTGCTTCACGTCACCCGTCGCCCGTCGCCCGTCACCCGTCGCCCGTCGCCCGTCACCCGTCGCCCGTCACTCGTCCGCCGGATGCGGGTCACCCGTCGGCCGGTCATCCGTACGCCGCAGGTACACGCAGGCCAGGAGGGAGAGCCAGGCGGTGGCGAAGAGCCAGCCGCCGATCACGTCGGTGAACCAGTGGACCCCCAGGTAGACGCGGGTGAGGCCGACGGCCGCGCCCCACAGCAGGATCAGCGCCACGGCGGTCCCGGACGGCGGCCGGTCCGCGCGCAGCTGCAGCGCGGCGACCAGCAGCCCGGCGGTCATCGCGGCGGTGGTGGTGTGGCCGGAGGGGAAGGACCAGCCGGAGGCGTGGGCGGCCCAGTCCTCGACCGGGGGGCGCGCGCGGGCGATCAGGGTCATCACCGCGTACCGCAGGGCCTGTCCCGCGCCGAGGCACAGTATCAGCGCGGCGGCCGTCCAGGCCCGCTGTCGGGTGGTGCGCCCGGCGTACAGGCCCGCGAGCAGGAGCAGGGCGTAGGGGATGAGGCCCGTGCCCGTGTCGGTCAGGGCGCGGGCTGCGGCCGCCGCGGCGGCCGGGCGGTGCTCCACCGACCAGCGGTGCAGGCCCCTGTCCCCCGGCAGCAGGTGCAGCGGGGCCCGTACGACCCACACCGCCAGCAGCGCGAAGAGCGCCGCCGAGGCCAGGGCCACCCAGCCGGCGCGGCGGGAGAGTCGGGCGCGGGTCATCAGAGGGATCCGTTCCGGATTCGGGCGGCCTGCGATCCAATCCAGCAGGGAGTCTACTGAACTGTAGACGATCCTGGGTAAGGTCGGGATCAAGGACAGGGCCGCCAGTCGGCCGCGAATCCGCGGGGGAGCAGCGCGAACGCCCCGTGACGTCGGCGGACCGATCTCACGGGGCGTTCGCGGCGGGGCCGTCCGGACGGCTGCCGGCCCGCGGCTAGCGGCTGAGCGACTTGAGCGCCGCCGCGTCGTACGGCTTCAGCTCGTCGAAGCGGTTGCCGAGGACCTTCGCCGCCCACTGCGGGTCCTGGAGCAGCGCCCGGCCGACGGCGACCATGTCGAACTCGTCGCGTTCCATGCGGTCCAGGAGGTTGTCGATGTCGCCGAGCGCCGCGCCCTCGCCGGCGAAGGCGCGGATGAAGTCGCCGTCGAGGCCTACCGAGCCGACGGTGATGGTCGGCCGGCCGGTGAGCTTCTTGGTCCAGCCCGCCAGGTTCAGGTCCGAGCCCTCGAACTCCGGGAGCCAGTAGCGCCGGGTGGAGGCGTGGAACGCGTCGACGCCCGCCGCCGTCAGCGGGGCCAGGATCGCCTCCAGTTCCTCCGGGGTCTGCGCGAGCCGGGCGTCGTAGGCCTCCTGCTTCCACTGCGAGTAGCGGAAGATCACCGGGAAGTCGGCCGTGACGCGCTCGCGGACCGCGGCCACGATCTCCGCGGCGAACCTCGTACGGGCCGTCGCGTCGCCGCCGTAGGCGTCGGTGCGGCGGTTGGTCCGCTCCCACAGGAACTGGTCGAGCAGGTAGCCGTGGGCGCCGTGCAGTTCGACGCCGTCGAAGCCGATCCGCTGGGCCTCAGCGGCGGCGTCGGCGAACGCGCCGATGACGTCGTCGAGGTCGGCGCGGGTCATCGCCCTGCCGGTTCCCTCGGTGCCGTCGACGCGGATGCCGGAGGGGCCGACGGCGGGCGCGTCTGGGTACGGGGCCTCGCCGTGCTTGCGCACCATGCCTATGTGCCACAGCTGGGGCACGATCGTGCCGCCCGCCTCGTGCACGGCCGCGGCGACCTTCGCCCACCCCGCCAGCTGATCCTCGCCGTGGAACCGGGGCACCCGGTCGCTCTGCCCGGCGGAGTCGTGACCGACGTACGTGCCCTCGGTGACGATCAGGCCCACACCCGCGGCGGCCCGGCTGGCGTAGTACGCCTGTACGTCCTCGCCGGGCACGCCGCCGGGGGAGAACATGCGCGTCATCGGAGCCATGGCGATGCGGTTGGGGACGGTCAGGCCGTTCAGGGTGACGGGCCGGGCCAGGATCTCGGCCGCGCGGGAGGCGGCGGGGTTGGTGACGGTCATGCGGGTCCTCCGGGTTGAGGCTGCTGCGGTTCGTCAGGGTGACAACGGGATATGCATGATACACAGGATATGTATCATGCATATTGCGCTGTTCGGCGGCGCCGGACAGCGCGGAGCCGGCCGCAGATCGCTCCGGCAGGGGCCCGCCGGTCCGCGGGGCGGCGATAATGGAGCGCCGGAAGGAAGCGGGAGGCGAAGTGCTGGAGAAACTGGAGCGGGAGCTGATGCTGCTCTCGCGACACCAGGTGCTCGCCCGGCGCGAGCGCGACGCCGAGCGTCTGGAGCGGTCGGCGTACCTGCTGCTCTGCCGGATCGACACACAAGGCCCCATGTCCATCGGACAGTTGGCGGAAGCCTTCGGGCTCGACACCTCGACCGTGAACCGCCAGACGGCCGCACTGCTGCGCTGCGGACTGGCCGAGCGCGTCGCGGACCCGGACGGCGGCATGGCCCGCAAGCTGCGCATCACCGCCGAAGGCGGGCGCCGCCTCGCCGCGGACCGTGAGGTCAACCGGTCCTGCCTGGCCCGGGTGGTCGCCGGCTGGTCCCCCGAGGAGATACGGGAGCTGGAGGACGTCCTGGTCCGGCTCAACCGCAGCGCCGAGGCCCTCGAAGGCCGGTACTGGCCGCGCGCGGAAGAAGCCACCCCCCGCACCGCATGCGCCCCACCGGTCCCGCAGGAATCGGCGACTCCCGCCCCGTAGGCGGTCCGTCCGCCGGGAGCGGAACCCGTCGCGCGCCCTAGCGGATCCCGGGCCACGGGCCGGGGCCGGGTCACATGACCCGGCCCCGGCCTTGCTGTTGTCAGGAGGCGAACTTCGCGACGGCGGCCGGCGTGACCGGGGTGAAGAAGTTGACGAGGTTGCCGTCGGGATCGCGGAGGAGGAGCGAGCGGTTGCCCCAGGGCATCGTGGTGGGCCCGCTGACGAACTCGTCCACGAAGCCGCTCAGGTCCTCGTGCACACCGTCCACGTCGTCGACGAGGAATTCGAGGATGACGCTGTGGTTGTCGGCCGGGCGGGCGGAGCCGGGGGAGAAGAGGGGGACCGTGCGGGTGCTGCCGATCGCGAGGGTCGCCGAGGCGGTGCTGAGCTCCGCGAAGTCCTCGTTGGCCCAAGTCGCGGACACCTTGGTGGCGCGCTCGTAGAAGTCGACGAGGCGGGCGACATCGCCCGTGATGATGCGGATGGAGACGAAGTCCACGGAAGTTCTCCTCTGGCCGGTCGGTTGCTGGTGACCGCACGCTACGACCTATACCGGGCGGAACCCGCCCGGTATCTGCGGGAGACTTTCCGGTATGGCCCGCCCCCTCGCCCGTGTCCTCACCCTGCTGGAGCTCCTGCAATCGGGTGGCATCCGTACCGTGCCCGAACTCGCCGATCGGCTGGACGTCGACGAACGCACCGTACGGCGCTACGCGCAGCAGCTCATCGACCTCGACGTACCCGTCGAGTCGGTGCGCGGCCGCTACGGCGGCTACCGGCTGGCCCCCGGATACCGCATGCCCCCGCTCATGCTGAGCGACGACGAAGCGCTCGCCGTGCTGCTCGGCCTGGTCGCCGGCAGCCGCTCGGGCCTGACGGCGGCCACGGACACGGCGTACGAGACGGCCACGGCCAAGATCCGGCGGGTGCTGCCCGAACGGCTGCGCCGCAGGCTCGACGCCGTGCTCGGCTCGCTCGCCTTCGCCGATCCGCCCGGCAGGGCGGCCGCAGCCCCGGAACCCGCGGTCCTCCTCCCGATGGCCGATGCGGTACACCACCACCGGCCGGTCTCGATCCGGTACACCGCGGGCGACGGCCGGCGCAGCGAGCGCACCCTGCACCCGTACGGGGTCGTCGCGCACTCGGGCCGGTGGTACGTGACGGCAGCGGACCTTTCGTCGGGTGAGGACCGGACCTTCAGACTGGACCGCATCACCGGTGTGAGGACCCTGCCCGGATCGTTCGAGCCGCCCGCCGGACTCGATCCGGCCCGGCGCGTCCTGACGGCGCTCGCCACGGCTCCGTACCGGCACGAGGTGACCCTGCGCATCCAGGGGACGGCCGAGCAGCTGCACACCGCACTGCCCTCCGGCGTCGCGGTCGTGACGGAACTCCCCGCCCCGGAAGGCGCGGGCCCGGGGGCCGGGGCCTGGTGCCGTGTCGAGCTGCGCGTGGAGAGCCTCGACTGGCTGCCCGCCGTGCTCGCCTCGATGGACCGGCCTTTCGTCATCGAACGCCCGCATGAACTGCGCGTTCTCGTCGAGGCCTTCGCCGAACGGCTCGCGGACTCCGCCCGGCGCGGCCCGTCATGACCGGGGCCGGCGGGGCGGAAGCCGCGGGCACCCGGCAGGGCCCGGGTGGCGGCAGCCGGACGGCCCCCGCCGAAAACGCGGTGCCGGGGATCGCGGTGCCTTGCATACTGGGCCGATGATCAAGCCCCCTGCCGCCGCGCTGGACTCGTTGTCCGGTCTCGCCTTCGGTGATGCCTTCGGCGACCGCTGGTTCGGGATCCTGCGCCGCGAGGGCCCGGCGGCCCTGGAGGCACGCATCCTGCCCCCGGAGCCGCTGTGGCGGTGGAGCGACGACACCGCCCAGGCGCTCGTACTCGTGCGGGAACTCGCCGAGGGCGGCGGGAGCGTGGACCAGGACCGGCTCGCCCTGCGCCTCGCCGAGGCCTACGCCGACGACACGCACCGCGGCTACGGAGCCTCGATGCACGACGTGCTCCGCCGGATCGGCGCGGGCGAGGCCTGGCAGGAGGTGGTCGCCGGCCAGTTCGACGGCCAGGGATCCTGGGGCAACGGCTCCGCCATGCGCGTGGCCCCGCTCGGAGCCTGGCTCGCCGAAGACCTCGATGCCGTTGCCGGGCAGGCCGCCCGGCAGAGCGAGGTCTCGCACCACCACCCGGAAGCCGTCGCGGGCGCGGTGGCGGTCGCCGTGGCCGCGGCGCTGGCCACCCGCAGCCGGGGCGGGGCCGCCCCTGCGAGACCGGACTTCCTCCGGGCCGTCGCCGAACGGCTCCCGGCCGGCGACGTCCGCTCCGGGGTCCGCACAGCGGCCCGCATGCCGGAGCACACCTCGATCCGGCACGCGGCCGAGGTCCTGGGCTCCGGCTACCGGATGTCCGCACCCGACACCGTCCCCTACGCCCTCTGGTGCGCGGCGGGCCACCTCGACGACCTGCACGAGGGCCTGTGGTCCACCGTCGCCGGACGCGGGGACATCGACACCACCTGCGCGATCGCGGGCGGGGTCATCGCCGCCCGCACGGGCGTCGCCTCCCTCCCGGCCGCCTGGCACGCGGCCCGCGAACCGCTGCCCCTCGCCGTGTACGGGTAGCGACCCGCCGGCATCCACGGCGGTGCAGCGGGCCCCGTACGGCATGCCCGCGAGCCCGGGCGGCGGCGGCTCAGCCGCGGTGGGCACGGATGAGGTCGCGGTACCAGGCGAAGGACGCCTTCGGGGTGCGGACCTGGGTGTCGTGGTCGACGTGGACGAGACCGAAGCGCTGGTGGAAGCCCTCCGCCCATTCGAAGTTGTCCATCAGCGTCCAGGTGAAGTAGCCGCGGACGTCCACGCCCTGCGCCACGGCGGCGTCGACGGCCCGGAGATGGGTGTCCAGGTAGTCGATGCGGTCCAGGTCGGGGACGGTGCCGTCCGCGGCGACGACGTCCTCGACCGAGCAGCCGTTCTCCGTGATGTAGACCGGAGGGAGGGCCGGGTAGCGCTCCTTGAGGCCGACGAGCAGTTCCCGCAGGCCGTCGGGGACGACGGGCCAGTCGAAGGCGGTGCGCCGGTAGCCCTCGATGGGAGCCTCTTCGAACGGCAGGCCCTCGGACGTCGGAGCCTGGATGCGGGTCGGGTTGTAGTAGTTGATGCCCAGCGCGTCCAGCGGGGCCGAGATCAGTTCGAGGTCGCCGTCCCGCACGGAGCCGCCGAGGGTGGCGTCCGCGCCGTAGGCCGACAGGTCGGGGTAGGCGCCCGTCAGGAGCGGGTCGTTGAACAGGCGGTTGTGGAGGTTGTCGTAGGCCTGTGCGGCGGCGCGGTCGGCGGGGGAGTCCGAGGCGGCCCAGACCGGGGTGCAGTTGTTCGCGATCATCACCTGGAGGCCGCGCGTCCGCAGTTCCCGCAGCGCGAGCCCGTGGCCGAGCAGTTGGTGGTGGACGACCGGCAGGCAGCCCAGGAACAGGGCGCGGCCCGGGGCGTGGACGCCGAGGCCGTAACCCCAGACCGCGTGGATGAACGGCTCGTTGAGCGTGATCCACTTCCGGACGCGGTCGCCCAGCCGGTCCGCCACGACGGCCGCGTACTCGGCGAAGCGGTACGCGGTGTCGCGGCTCAGCCAGCCGCCCTCGTCCTCAAGGCCCTGCGGGAGGTCCCAGTGGAACAGGGTCGGGACGGGTTCGACGCCGCGGGCGAGCAGGCCGTCGACCAACCGGTCGTAGAAGTCCAGGCCCTTGGGATTGACCGCGCCCCGGCCGGTCGGCCGGATCCTGGGCCAGGCGATGGAGAAGCGGTAACCGGTGAGGCCCGCCTCGGCCATCAGCTCCAGGTCCTCCTCGTACCGGTGGTAGTGGTCGCAGGCCACGTCACCGGTGTGCCCGTCGCGGACCGTGCCGGTGCGGGCGGTGAAGGTGTCCCACACCGACGGTCCGCGGCCGTCCTCCTTCGTGGCGCCCTCGATCTGGTACGACGCCGTCGAGGCGCCCCACACGAAGTCCGCCGGCAGATGGTCCAGCTTCATCTCCTGCACCCTCCCAAAATGTGAGCCTGACTCATGTTAGTTCTCCCGGTGGGATGATGGAACCGTGAACCAAGACCGCACCCCGGGGACCCTGCGCCGCCAGCCCGTGCAGAAGCGCAGCGCCGAACGTTTCCAACGGCTGCTGGACGCCTGCGCCGAACTGCTGGACGAGGTCGGCTACGCCGCTCTGACCACCAAGGAAGTGGCGCGCAGGGCCGAGGTGTCCATCGGCACCCTCTACCAGTTCTTCTCCGACCAGGAGGGGCTGATCGGCGCGCTCGCCACCCGGAACCTGGAGGCCTTCCTGGAGCGGGTCGCGGTCCGGCTGGAGCGCGAGAACCCGCAGGACATCCCGGGCGTCGTCGAGGTGGCCGTGGAGGAGTACGTGGCCATGCGCCGGACGGTCCCCGGTTTCGGCGTGGTCGACTTCGGGGCCGTGGGCCGGGACCACACCCTCGATCCGGCCCTGGACAACAACACGGCCGTCGCCGGACGGCTGCGCTCGCTGACCGCGTCCCTGTCCGGCGTGCGGGACGACGCCGAACTGGAGATCGCCGTCCGGGTGGCCCTGGAATGCGCGGACGGCGTGCTGAGACTCGCGTTCCGCACCGATCCGCAGGGCGACCCCCAGCTGATCGCCGAGTGCAAACGCGTCCTCAACAGCTACCTCAACGATCGGATCCGCTCGCTCGGGGCGGGCCGGGAAGCGCACTAGCGGACGCCCCTGACCTTCCAGACCAGTACCGCGCCCAGCGCGGACATGGCCGCGGAACAGAGGAACAACGAGGGGTAGCCCCCCAGGTCCCCGAGCACGACGGAGGCGATCGGGGGGACCAGGACGTAGGGCAGGGAGGCCATCAGGTTGGCCAGGGCCATGTCCTTGCCGCGGTCCGCCGAGGCCGGCAGCACCTCGGTGACCAGGGCCGTGTCGACGGCCAGGTACACGCCGTAGCCCAGGCCCAGGATGACGGCCGCGACCAGCGTCATGGTCCAGGTGGGCGACAGGGCGAGCGGGACCGCGGCGACGGCCATGGTGAGGCCGCCGACGAAGACGAGCATGCGGCGCCTGCCCAGCCGGTCGGAGAGCCAGCCGCTGAGGACGACCGTCGAGACGGTGGCCAGGCAGTTGACGCCGACCACGACGAGCAGGCCGTCCTCGGTGGACCGGCCGGGGAACAGCTGCTCGTAGTGCAGGACGTCGTCCAGGAAGTACGGCATGTAGAGCGTGCCCAGGCCGTAGCCCAGCCCCATGACGAACCGGGAGCCCATCGCCCAGACGAAGTCGGGGTGTTCGCGCGGGCTGATCCGGTAGCCGGCCAGGAACGCGCGCAGCGAGAACGGCTCGCGGTGCCCGGGGGGAAGCGGCGGGTCCTTCATGACGGCCGCGAACACCACGATCAGCAGCGGGAACGCGGCCATCAGCGCGTACTGCGCGGAGAAGCCCGAGACGAGTCCGAGCAGCAGCCCGCCCGCGATCATGCCGCCGGCCTGCGGGACCGTGGCCCAGCCCAGCACCACCCCGCGTTGTGCGACGGGGACCCGGTCGGGTACCACCGGGGCGATCCCGGCCCCGATGATCATGAAGGAGGCGGAGAGCACGAGAGAGCCGAGCGCGATCCCGGCGACGGTCGTCTGGATCCCGGTGAAGACCAGTGCCGCCGCGCAGGCCAGCGCGCCCGCGGCCATCCACGGGCGGCGGCGGCCGAGACGGCCGGTGGTGCGGTCACAGAGCGCGCCGGCCAGCGGGGCGATGACGATGCCCGAGATCGCGCCCATCATGCTGACCCAGGCGTAACCGCCGACCTTCCCCGCCGGATCGATCTCGGCGATCTGCGCGGGCATCAGGAACGTGGTCGGCACCTGCATCGGTATGAACAGCCCGGTGTTGGCCAGCACGTACAGGAGGATCCAGCCGGGGCCGACCTTGCGGGTCGGCTCGGCGAGGGCCTCGGGCCGTGCGGGGGCGAGGCTCATCGGGGCACTCTCCTGAGGTGGACGAGCTCGCTCGTGCAGTCGAAGGACAGCAGCGGCGGGAGGCCGTGGCCGAGCAGGACGGCGCCCTCGTGGACGGCCCCGGTGTCCTCGTCCCGGTAACGGGCACGGTGGTCGAGTCCCTTGAGCCGGGTGCGGGCGACGGTGCGGTCCAGCCCGGACGGCCGGAACCGGAAGACGACGACCTCGTCCCCGGTGAGGTACTGCACGGCGTCGTCTCCCAGGCGGTACAGGGCGCCGCCGTGCACCACGGGCCGGATCCGCTTGTACTGCTCGACCAGCGCCCGGGCCCAGGCCAGCTCGTCCTCGCTCCATGTGCGCAGGTCGCCGCCGATGCCCATGGCCCCGGCCATGGAGACGTGGAAGCGGTACCGGACCGGGGCCGGGCGGGCGGTGAAAGCGTTGGGGCTGTCGGTGACCCAGGCGCCCATGGTCCGGGCCGGCAGCAGCTGGCAGTGGCCGTGCTGGATCGCGACCCGTTCGGCGGCGTCGGTGTTGTCGGAGGTCCAGACCTGGTCGGCGCGGGCCAGCACGCCCAGGTCGGCCCGCCCGCCGCCGCCCGCGCACGACTCCAGGTACAGGCCGGGACGGGCGGCGCGCAGCCGGTCCATCACCTCGTAGACGCCGCGCGTGTGCTCGATCCAGACCCGGTCCGGATCGGCGGCCCCCGGCTGCCCCGCCTCGCTGAACGACCGGTTCATGTCCCATTTGAGGAAGACGACGTCCAGCTCGGTGACGGTCCTGACCAGCCACTCGACCGCCCATTCGCGGACGTCGCGGCGGGCGAAGTTCAGCACGTGCTGGTTGCGGCCCTGCGTGCGCCTGCGGCCCTCCTGGCACAGGATCCAGTCGGGATGCGCGCGGAACAGGTCGCTGTCGGGGTTGACCGCCTCGGGCTCGACCCACAGGCCGAAGCCCATGCCCAGCGCGCGCACGCGGTCGGCGAGCGGGCCCAGGCCGTCCGGGAAGCGGTCGGGGTTGGGCCACCAGTCGCCGAGCCCGGCTGCGTCGCCGGTGCGGGCGCCGAACCAGGCGTCGTCCACCACGAAGACTTCGACGCCGAGCCCCGCGGCCAGTCCGGCCAGTTCGGTCTGCTGCTCCTCGCCGATGTCGAACTCGGTCGCCTCCCACGAGTTGAAGACCAGCGGGCGTTCGGCCGGCCGGTCGGGCAGTACCTGGTCCTCGACGTAGGCGTGCCAGCGGCGGCTGGTGCCGCCGAAGCCGTCGGGGGCGTACAGCCCGGTGAAGGCGGGGGTCTCCAGTCGCTCGCCGGGGAGCAGCTTCCAGACGAGGCCCTCGTGGCCGAAGCCCCCGGTCCAGGAGGCGCGGCCGTAGGGGTCGCGGCGCAGGGTGATCCGGCGGCTGCCGCTCCAGGCCAGGGCCGTGCTCCAGACCTCGCCGTGCTCCTCGGCGGCGTCGTGCGCGTCGAGCATCAGCCAGGGTCCGGCGTGCTGCCCCGTGATGCCGCGCCGGCTGGTGAACACCGTCTCCCCGACGGGCACCCGGTCGCGCCGCAGCTGGAACTCCCTGCCCCACTCTCCCACCACGTGGCTGACCCGGTAGTCGTCGCGGGCGGGCAGGGTCCAGGCCGCGGAGTCGAAGCGCAGGACGTCCACCGGCTCGTCCGCGGTGAGGACCGCCCAGCGCTCGATCTGGTCGTGGCCGTCCCGGATCCGGTAGTGCAGGTCGAGGCCGAGGGAGCGGACGCGGTCGGTGAAGGAGAGGGTGAGCAGGCCTCCCTCGGCCCGGTGCGAGACGAACCGCCACTCGAAGCCGCGGACGCCGTCGTCGAACCGGACGGTCAGCGACGGCGCCCCGAACCGCAGCCCGCCCTCGACGGCGTACTCCTCGCCGCCGGGGTCGTCACCGCCGGGGTCCTCGGCGGGCAGGTCGGCCGCGATCACGACGGCCTGCTCCAGGGTCAGCGGCCGGCCCCAGTGCACGTGCCGGGGGACGTCGTCCGCGTCCAGTCGCAGGGCGTAGGAGGTGCCGGGCGTGCTCAGCAGCCACAGACGGGCTTCGGAATCGTAGGTGATCACACGCGGCCTCAATGTGAGTAGGGCTCATGTTTTGCGCGTATGCTACGGGAGCGCACCTGCGACGCCAACCACCCTGACGGGGGCCGGTGTTGGGAAGGGAAAAGGATCGCCCCCGAACCGCACCTGACGGGGACCGCGCCCCGGCACCGGAGTACGAAAGAAGGGGCGAACCGTCACGCGTAGGGCGGAGTTCCCGGCTGCGCCGCTCGGGTGCGTACCCGCACCACTAACCTGGAGCCCGTACAAAACCGCCGATGCCGGGCAGACCGAACGCAGCTCAGCGTCCGCTCCGGCATCCCAGCCCAGCAAGGGACTCCGGTTGACGGGACGCAGGACCACCGCCCGACGCGCGAGCCCCGCCTGGCCGCGGCTGCGCTACTGGTTCGACACCATCGTGGCCCGCGGCACCGCCGTGCTGATCGGCTGGCTCACCCTCATGTGCCTGGCCATCGTGGTCCCGGCGAGCGCGGCCCTGGTGTGGGCCAGACAGGACGGGCCCACCACCTGGTCGGAGCAGGTCGTGGCCGTGTGGGTGAGCGTGGGCCAGACGCTGAAGATCGGCGGCGCCGTCGGCCGCCCCCTGTACGTGCTCATGTCGGTCCTGCTGGCCCTCGTCGCCCTGCTGTTCGTCTCCACCCTCGTCAGCCTCATCACCAACGGACTCAACGACAAGGTCCTGGCCCTGCGCCGCGGCCGGTCCACCGTCCTGGAGGCGCGGCACACGGTGCTGCTCGGCTGGTCCGACCAGGTGTTCCCGATCATCTCCGAACTGGTCGAGGCCAACTCCAACCGGCGCAGGGCCGTCATCGCCGTCCTGGGCCCCAAGGACAAGGCGGAGATGGAGGACGAGATCGCCACCGCCGTCGGCCGGCTCGGCCACACCCGGCTGATCTGCCGCAGCGGCGTCACCACCGACCCCGCTGTCGTCTCCCTCGTCAGCCCCGAATCGGCCCGCGCCGTGCTGGTCCTCACCCACGAGGGCGAGGACGGTGACGCCCACGTGGTCAAGACACTGCTCGCCGTGGACGCCGCCGTCCGCGGCCGGGGCAGCCCCGCCGTGGTCGCGGCGGTCCGCGACGGCCGCCACAAACGCGCGGCGGACCTCGCCGCGGGTCCCCGCGGCAAGGTGCTGGACATCGAGGACGTGACCGCCCGGCTCGTCGCCCAGACCTGCTGCGAGCCCGGACTCTCCCTCGTCTACCAGGAACTGCTGGACTTCGACGGCGACGAGATCTACACCGTGGCGGACCCCACCCTGACGGGACGCACCTTCGGCGAACTGCTCCTCGCGTACGACACGTCCAGCGTCATCGGTCTCCTGCGCCGCGCCGGGAGCCGGGCGGACGAGGACGCCGACGGACTCGGCGGATCCGGCCGGAGCCGCCTCGAACTCAACCCCGCCACCGACAGCGTGCTGGGCGAAGGCGACCGGATCGTCCTGATCACCGAGGACGACGACACCGCCACCCCGGCCGCCGAGCCGCTCGCCGTGGACGGACGGGCGATCGTCGCACCGCCCCGGACACTCCGGCCCCCGGAGCGCTTCCTGCTGCTCGGCTGGAACCACCGCGCCCCGCTGATCATCGACCAGCTCGACGCGTCCGTGCCGCCCGGATCCGTACTCGTGGTCATGGCCGAGGGCGAGGAGTGCCTCCGTGAGGCCGACCGCTGCGCCCGGGCGCCGGACCGGCGGATGCGCGTCGACGTCCACCGCGGCGACATCACCGATCCGCGGGTCCTGGACGACCTGGACGTACTGTCCTTCGACCGGGCCGTCGTCCTCGGGTACGACGTCCGGGACACCGCCCCCGGCGCGCTCACGGGCGACGACAGGACCCTGGTGACCCTCCTCCACCTGCGCGCGCTGGAGGAGGCGGCCGGTCGCGATCTGGCCGTCGTGACCGAGATGACGGACGACCGGAGCCGGTTGCTGGCTCCCGCCCGGGAGGGTGCGGACTTCATCGTCGGTGGCCGGCTCATCAGTCTGCTGATGACGCAGATCGCGGAGAACCGGCACCTCGCCGCCGTCTTCGACGGCCTGTTCTCGGCCGACGGCGACACCATCCACCTGAGACCCGCGACGGAGTACGTCCGGCCGGGGTACCCGGTCGGATTCGCCACGGTCGTGGAGTCCGGCCGCCGCCAGGGGCACTGCGTCATCGGCTACCGGCTCCACGAAGCCGTTGCGCAGGGCCCCTCGTACGGGGTGCGGCTGAACCCCGACAAGCGGGAGCGGCTGGCCTTCGGCCCCGAGGACTCGGTGATCGTCCTCGCCCCGGGCGCCGGGGCCACCACGCACCGCGAACGGTGCCGCACCGTCCCCGGAGCGCGCGCCGGCGGACTGCCGGGCCGGCCCCCCGGGAGGGACGACGGCCCGGGCGGCGGCTGGTGACACGGCCGGGCGGTACGGGGCGGGTGGGCTACCTCGGGCTGATCGTGACCTTGTAGGTGGCCCCGGCCCGGCCGCGGGTGTTCAGGGTGAGGGTCTGGCCGTGGTCGTCCCAACTGGCCCTGCCGCCCTTGACGTCGACGCGGTAGCCGCCCGGGTACGTG
Source organism: Streptomyces lavendulae subsp. lavendulae (assembly GCF_002803845.1). GTDB lineage: Bacteria > Actinomycetota > Actinomycetes > Streptomycetales > Streptomycetaceae > Streptomyces > Streptomyces lavendulae. The sequence continues at coordinate 8,179,326 of NZ_CP024985.1, forward strand.
TCCCGGGGCACCGTGATCTGGGTCGGGCCCTCCGCGCTGTCGCGGGTGCGGAAGGCGAGCGTGTAGGTGCGGGTGGCCGGGTCGTACGCGAACGCGAGCGGGTCGCCCGCGACGGCCCGCGCGTAGGGCTGGACGAGCAGCCGGGCGTTGGGCTTCACCGCGCCCGTCTGGTCGAGGAAGCAGTAGCCGCCGCCCCGGCACCACTGCCACCACGTCCAGCCGCTGGCGAAGCGGTCCATGGAGGCCGTCATGTCGTTGACGAACTGGCTCGCGTGCGGGACGTAGGGGTTGCCGCCCCACTCGCCGACGATCACCGGCATGCGGTTGCGGGTCGGGTAGTCGCTGATCGCGGCCTCGTAGGCGGGGATGAAGGTGCCGTTGGGGTCGTAGTCGGCGCCGGTTTCCATCGAGGTCTCGTAGAAGTGCGGCGCGTATCCGGCGTGCGGGTCGTCGATGCGGCCCAACTGCGTCGGGACGCCGACACCGACGATGACGGTGGGTTCGACGAACACCCACGACCGGTGGTCGACCAGGCGGATCGCCCGCGCGAGGCGGTTCCACAGCTCCGTGAGCTCGGTGGACTCGAAGCGGGCCGCGGCGGCGGGGAGGTCCTCGCCTTCGAGGAACTTCGCGAACGGCTCGTTCATCAGGTCGTAGCCGAGCAGCGCCGGATGCCCGCCCAGGGCGGAGGCGACCGTCAGCCACATGCGGGCGTGCGCGGCACGGAGGTCGGCGTCCTTGTACAGGTGGTCGAAGGCGGTCTGTACGGACGGCTCGAAGTACTCGGAGAACCAGTCGTCGGGGATCGGCGTGAACGGCAGCCCCTCGTCGCGGGTGGCCCAGTCGGGGACGCCGCGGGAGCCGAAGTGGGGTCCGTACACGTCCTGGTGGGCGTCGAGGACGACCTTGACGTGGTAGCGGTCCGCCCAGTCGAGGATGCGGCGCATCTTGGCGAGGTAGCCGCGGTCGTAGTGGCCGGGGGAGGGTTCGAGGTCGTCCCAGAAGAACGCGAGGCGCGCGAGGTTGAAGCCCCGCGCCGCCATGTCCTTGAGGTCGCTCTCGTGGATGTCGGCGAACGCGTTCGCGCCCCGGCTGCTCTTGTCGGCGAGGTTGAAGCCGCGCCACTGGAGCGCGCGTCCTTGCCCGTCGGCGATGTAGGTACGGTCACCGACCGTGACCCGGTCGGGGGAGCGGTCGGGACGGGCCTGGGCCTGCGCGGGGAGGACACCGAGCAGGAGGACGGCCACGGCGGCGAGGGCGGCGGGGGCGACGCGGGAGGTCAAGCGCATGCAGGGGACCCTTTCGGGGGTGGCTGCTCGGGCGGCGGGCTACTGGCGGGTCGGATGTTACTGGCGAGTGGGCCAACTTCCCAGAGATTCTTGTCAGTTGGTGGAACTTCGGCCCCGCGGCCGATCGCGGGGGCCGATCGGCCCCTCGAACGTCGCAAAGGGGGGATATCCCCCGTTCGAACCCGGGGGGAGCCCTCAGTGCGGTCCGTTTCCACCCCAGGCCATGATCGTTTCACCGCAGGGGGACAAGAACGAGCCGAGGAGTTCAACATGACAGCGCACGACCGGGTGATCGGCCGACGGAGGCTGCTGCTCGCCGCGACGGCCGGACTCGCGACCACGGCCCTGCTGGCCCCCGCGGCCGCCGCTGCACCCGCCCCCACGGGGACGACAGGCCGACAGGCCGAAGCGCTCCGCGCGCTGGAGCGGGCGGCCCACCCCCTGCGCTCGACGGAGCCGGGCGGCAACACCGCCGACCTGCGGGCCCTGGACGCCATGATCGGCGAAGCCAGGGTGGTCGGACTGGGCGAGGCGACCCACGGCTCCCACGAGTTCTTCGCCATGAAGCAACGCGTCTTCAGCCACCTCGTCGAGGAGAGGGGATTCACCACCTTCGCCCTGGAGATGAGCTGGACGGCCGGCCTGCGGATCGACGAGTACCTTCAGGGCGGCCCCGGCGACGCCCGGCGGATAGCCAAGGAGACGCTGGCCGGATCGCCCTGGGAGCGGGAGGAGTTCGTCAGCCTCATCGCCTGGATGCGGCGGTACAACGACCGTCACCCCGGCCGGAAGGTCCACTTCATGGGCAACGACATCGGCGCCCCCCGGCTCGGCGACGCCGTGTTCGACCGGGTGCTCTCGTACGTCCGCGCGAGTCGCCCCCAGGACGTCGCGCGCCTGGAGGAGCTGTACGCGCGCCTGCGCCCCCTCGACGACGTCTTCGCCCACCTGCGCAAGCCCGTCGCCGAACGCCGCCTCGACGCCGCCACGGCCCAACAGGCCTTCGACCTGGTCACCGGGCTCAAGGGAGCGGGAGGCGACGCCTACGAATGGGCCGAGCAGCACGCCCGAAGCATCGCCCAGACCTTCGCGTTCGCCTCGCTCGACCTGTCCGACCCGGCATCGGTGTCCGCCGCGGAGCACTTCCGCGACCGGGTCATGGCCGACAACACCGCCTGGTGGCAGCGTCGGACGGGAGACAAGATGCTGCTCTCGGCGCACAACGGCCACGTGGGCTACCTGTCCAGTGACCCGGTGATGTACCCCAAGACCCAGGGCGCTTTCCTGCGCGAGGCCCTCGGCCGCGACTACGCCGCCATCGGCTTCACCTTCGGCCGCGGATCGTTCCTCACCGCGACCACGCTCGGCAGCCCCTGGAGCGAGGTCACCGTCCCCGCCGCCACCCCCGACATGCAGGAGCACACCCTCGGCCGGGTGCGCCACCGCGACTACTACCTCGACCTGCGCACCCTGCCCGCGGCGGGCCGCACCTGGCTGGACACCCCCCGTCCCATCTACGAGGCGGGCTCGACCTTCAAGAAGGACCCGCTCCCCACCCTCGCCATCACCGGGGCCTACGACGTCCTCATCCACCTGAACCAGGTCCACGCGGCCACCAGCCTCTGACTGCTCCGCCCGGCGGTCCTCGGCGAGTGCGGACACTCGGGAGAACCACCGGGCGGATCGACACGGGTTCAGGCCGACGGGCCCGTCAGTGGTTGAAGATGAAGTCGTGCGCGAAGGCCCAGCGCTGGTTGTCGCCGTTGTTGCAGCCCCACAGCTGCGCCCCCGTGCCCCAGGTGCCCGCCTGCCAGCCGTTGATCTCCAGACACCCGGTGTAGGCGCTCTTGAGCTCCGCCGTGGCCTGGCCGTTGACGTTGCGCCAGTGGTCGAACCACCAGAGCTGGTTGCGGCCGTTGTTGCACGGCCACTGCGTGACCGCCGTGCCGTTGGAGGTCGTCGGCGGCAGCCCGGCCAGCTCCAGGCACTGGCCGGAGGAGCGGTTGACGATCTGGAAGAAGCCACCGCCCATGCTGTTGAAGACCCAGTTCTGGTTGTCGCCGTCGTTGCAGCCCCACACGGCGGCCTGGGCGCCCGGTTGGCCGGTCCAACCGGGCATCTCCAGACACGATCCGCCGGCCAGGTTGGTGACGGTGGTCATGTTGGTGGCGGGGGCCGCGCCGGCCGGGGCGGCCGTCGCGGCCAGGCTGCCGAGCAGCAGTCCGAGCGTGCACGTCATGCGTGCGATCAAGTGCTTCACTGAAGCCTCCCTGGGGAGCAAGTTGCTTGGAGGGAAAGGACTTTGGTGGTGCGCTGGCAGCATATAGGAACAGGTGTGCGAATCGATGGGTTTTAGGGCCCGGTGGAGGTGCAGGGTCTGCGTGGAGCCGATGACGCAATAGCCTCCGCCCATGACCCACAGCCGCGTTGAGCCCGACCCGCGGCGCTGGAACGCCTCACCGACCCTGACCTGGTGGTCAGGGAGTCCGCTGTCCGGGCCGCCAGTACGGCCCGGCCTCACCGGGACCGCGCCCTGGACGCGCTGAGGGCATGGGGCCACGACATCGGCAACCTCGAAAACGCGTCCGACACCGCAGCCCGCGAACACTGCGTCCGCCTCAGGGCCGCACGAGCGTCCGGCTTACGCAGAGAAGGGCGACGGGATCGGGGGCCCGCGGCCGGGGACAGTCCATCGCGGCCGCCGAGGCCGACCGCTCCGGAAGAACGACCTGTTCCGCCAGGGCCGGGGTGGGGGCCGCGAGGGTCACCGAGGGGCGACTGCGCGGAGGCCGGCGGGCAGTCCATTGCCATGGCCGGACACCCGCCCCCGGCCGGGAGCCGGACCGACGACAGTACCGAGGCACCGGTCTTCGGTGACGGCCGGGCTGTCGTCATCCGATTCACCTGCCCAGCGGCGGGATCACGTGGCCCAGGGCAGTCGTAGGGCCTCGATCTCCATGTCGTCGAGGAGCGCCTCGACGAGTGCTGTGGGGCCGGCCACCTTGGTGGCCCAGAGGTCGTGGTCCGTGCAGAGGACCCAGGACCGGTCCTGGGCCCAGAGGTTGGACGGGGTCCAACCGTCTTCCCCGGGGTGGTCGTACAGCGCCGCGGCGTCCGCGAGCGTGCAGGCCCGCACGTGCAGGTTGTCGAAGTCCTCCGCCCCTTGCAGCAGAGGGTTGTAGTAGGCGAGACAACGGGTGTCCGGGCCTTGCGCGCTGTGTTCGGTGAGCATGTCGACCAGCCGGTTCCAGTCGGCGCGGTACAGCCTGCCCTCGGAGGGTCCCGAGATGCCGACCGGCCAGCCGCCCGACTCCCGGAGCGAAGGGAAGGAGCGGTGGCAGGGCAGCCGCCCCTCAGGTGCCACGGGGTCACCGGTCCGCCGCGAGAGCTCCGCCCAGCGCAGGCGGCGCCAGCGGGGTCCGGGATGTTCGCCCACGGTGCCGGTGAACACGTCCGCGGGGTCGAGGCCCGGGAGGATCTCGGGTTCGCCGCCGTTCAGTACGGCCCGTTGGTACGCGAGGTAGGGCGTGTCGGTCGGCCCGAGTTCGTGTTCGTACATGGAGTGGAGCACCCAGGCGGCGTCGGGCAGGCCGGGCGGCATGAAGCCGGTGAGCCCGTCGTCGTCGGTCAGTTCCCGAAGCCAATCGGTTTCCCCGGCCGGGGCCAGCGGCCATCGGGCGGCCGCCCGAGCGGCGGACGTCTCGTTCATCGGCTCAGGATCTCACTCACCGGGGCGAGCGCCGGCCGTGGCAGCGGCTCTGCCGATGTGAGCCGCGACCATTCGAGCCTCCTGCGCGGGGGCCGGTCACCGCCCCCTCCTGCCGAACCGCTCCGTCGCCTCCAGGATCGCGTTCCGCATCGCCGGACTGCCCGTGTGGCCAGAGTCGTCGAGCACCTTCAGTTCCGCGTCCGGCCATGCCTTGGCCAGCTCCCACGCGGTGTTCAGCGGGCTCGCCAGGTCGAGTCGGCCGTGGATCAGCACCGCCGGGATCCCGGCCAGCCGGCCCGCGTCGCGCAGGAGCTGCCCGTCGTCGAGCCAGGCGTCGTTCGCGAAGTAGTGGGCGCAGATCCGGACGAAGGCCATCAGCGCGTCGTCGGGCTTGCCGCTGTACGCGCCGGGAGTGCCGAGTGCCTCGTGCGCGATGACCGCGTCTTCCCAAGCGCACCAGTCCCGTGCGGCCTTGATCCGGACCGCCTCGTCCGTGCTGTTGATCAGCCGGTTGTAGGCGGCCACCAGGTTGCCGCCCCGGTCCGCCTCCGGCAGCGCGTCACGGAACGCCTCCCAGGGGCCCGGCAGCAGGCGCCCGACGCCGTGGTAGAGCCAATCGGTTTCCTCGGGCCGGGTCGTGGTGACGCCGGCGATGACGATCTCGGAGACCCGTTCCGGGTAGCGCTCGGCGTAGGCGAGGATCAGCGTCGAGCCCCAGGAGCCGCCGTAGAGGAGCCAACGCTCGATGCCGAGATGCTCGCGCAGCCGCTCCATGTCGGCGATCAGGTGCTCGGTGGTGTTGTGATCGAGGCTGACGGCCGGGTCGGAAGCGTGCGGCCGGCTCTCACCGCAGCCGCGCTGGTCGAACAGGACGATGCGGTAGACCGCGGGATCGAACAGGCTGCGACCGCCGCGGCGGCCTCCGCCGCCGGGACCGCCGTGCACGCACAGGGCCGGCTTCCCGTCGGGATCACCACTCGTCTCCCAGTAGATCCGGTTGCCGTCCCCGACATCGAGGAGCCCGTGCGCGTAAGGCTCGACGGGCGGGAACTGCGTGCTCATGGCCGGCTCCTGCTCAACGTGTGGGGGAACGACCTCGCGAGGCTATCCGGTGACACGAACGGTGTCTTCCGATTTGCCCGCACCCCGCACCCCGCACCCCGCACCGGCCCGGGCGTGCAGCCGCACCGCGGCGGCGCCGCTGCCGGTGGCGGACCGGTCCTCGCGCCGCTCGGACAGAAGCGCGAGGACCAGCGTCACCCACTTGACCTCCGCCCCGTTGCTCAGGAGCGCGGTGAGACCTGGACGATGGCTTCGATCTCCACGAGCTGTTCGGGCACCGACATGTCGCTGACACCGACGATGGTGTCGGTGGTGCGGTGGTTGCCGACGTACTCCTTGTGCAGCCTGGCGGCTGTGTCGAAGTTCTTGCGGAGGTCCTTGGTGAAGATCTTCATGCTGATGATCTGGCTGCGCGGGACCCGGTAGTGCGCGAGCACCTTGTCCAGGTTGTCGAACGACGTGCGCACCTGCTTCTCGAAGTCGCCGGCGCCCACGAAGTTCCCGGCCGCGTCGTGGGACACCTGCCCCGAGATGTAGATCGTGTCCCCGGCCCGGATGCCCTGCGAGTACCCGTAGGACTCCTCCCACGGCACCCCGAACCCGAAGTGGTCCCAGCCCCGGCGTGCCTGGTCCTGCGCGCTGGCTCCCTGCAGTCCGGTGAAGGTGATCATCGCGGCCACGACCGCGGCCACCACGGCACCGATACCGAACCTGCGCCCTGACTTGGTCATACCTCGTCCTTTCGTCCCCGGTGGAGCCCGGAGCACCGACGCTCCCACGGCAGAAGGGAGAACCCCTCGTACGGGAGTCGACCCGATCGTGTCGCTGCTTCTCGGGGTGCCCCTAGAGTGTGTGCATTCTGAAAGGGGAGGGAATCAATGCAGGTCAAATACGGCAGACCTTTGGCTTATACGGCCATCTGGGGGGCGATCGCGGCGGCGGCGATCGCTTTTGTGCCGGACATGTTCCCGGACTGGGAGTCCGATCCCGGGCCCGCGCTGGATGCGTACGCGGCGACCGCGGACATGCCGGAGACCCTGCTGGAGGACGGTACGACGATCTTGGTGGGGGATCGGAACGCCGGAACGGTCGTTCGCCTCTACGAGGACCCACGGTGCCCGATCGTCGCCGACTTCGAGGCCAGTGGAGCCAAGGCCATCCACTCGCACACCCTCCAGCGCAAGACGGTGACGTCGTACACCCTGGCTTCCTTCAAGGACAAAACGCTTGGCGGCGACGGCTCCAAGCGTGCGGTCAACGCGCTGCGTGCCGCGCTTGAAGTGCAGAAATTCGCCGAGTACCACGCCGTCCTGATGGAGCACCAGGCGGAGACCGAGGCGTCCGGCGGGTACACCACGGAGCGCCTGCTGCGCCTCGCGGATCAGGTGCCGGGGCTGCGCGGTGAGAGCTTCGACGGGGCAGTGGCCACCATGAAGTACACCGATTTCGTGAGCGCGTCACAGGCGGCGTACGAGCGGACAGGGGATGATCCGGCCGGACCGGGTACCCCCACCATCGTGATCAACCGGACGATGCTGGGCGGCGAAGACTACAAGGCCCTCTTCGACGAGGACCGTGCCGCAGACGTGCTGGCCGTGGTCGAGGACAGACCCGAGGCATTGAACCGGCGGACCTGAGGGCATCCGGGCGAAGATGTGCTCGACGCGGGCTCGGGCCTGCTCGGGGGACTTGTTGTGCGCTTCCTTCCGGTCGGGCAGGTCTTCGCCCGTGCATCGACGACGGGGCATGACGAGTTCCGTGCCGGGATGGCCGCCGTCGGCGTTGGTGAGCGTCCTGGCGACGGCGGCCGTGGTGAACCGCTTGCGAGGCTGGGCCATCGCACCGGCCGGCGCTCCCTCCGCCAGCCTCCCCGCCTCAGCGGAACTCGTGGACCACCTGGATCTTGCCGACGATGTGGGCGTTGAAATCGTCCAGTTCCTCGGCCGGAACCCAGAGTTCGAGGATCGTCTGCCCGCCGGCCTGCTGGACGGGATACCGGCTCAAGAACGCCGACTCGACCTCAAAACGAGTGACGAAGCCGGCGCCATCGTGCTTCACGTTCCAGTCCCGCGCGATCCTGACCGCGTAGTCCTCGTTGAGGACGGGGTAGAAGATCGGCTGCTCGGGCAACCGGGGCGGCCAGGCACGCCAGTTCAGCTCCCGAACCAGATCCAGCTCCTTGGGGCCGGTGGGACGCCACAGGGCCGTCGTCGCTTGCTGGCTGGTCATCTGCATCGTTCCCTGAACGTAGGTCGCTTCGCCGGTTCGGCAGGTCGGAGAGCGGACCATACCGGCACCGCGAACTCGCCGGCCACGCAGTTTCCGTACCCCGACCATCGCCGTGACCCGGTTCGGCAGGCCGACGGCACCGGGGTCAGAGGCGGGCGCCGGATACCATCGCGGCCGAGATCCGGCGCGCGGTGTTCGCAGGACACCGACTGCGCATCCACTACGCGGCCGTGGACCAGACGCCGAAGTGGCGCACGGTGGACCCGATCGGCCTGGTCACCGTGCGCGAGCACGGCTACTTGCTGGCCACACGGTCCGGCGCGGACCGCACCTACCGACTGTCCCGCATCCTGGCCGCCGAGGAACTCGCCGAACCGGCACAGCGGCCGGAGCGGGTCGATCTGGACCGGGCCTGGCAGGAACGCGGCCCACGCTTCAGGACCGGCGACGACCAAGTCACCGTGCTGGTACGGGTGGACCCGGCGCGGCGGGACGACCTGCTGGGCACCGCGCTGGCCGTCCGCGCGGAGGAATCCGACGCGGACGGCCGACTGCGGCTGGAGGCGACCTTCCAGGATCCGAGGCACGCCGAATGGGCGCTGTGGCGCCTCGGCACGCACGCGGAAGCCCTGGCTCCGCAGTGGTTGCGCGACTCCCTGCGACAGCGCGCCGCGGAGATCGCCACCCGCTACGGAGCGCCGCCGGGGCCCGCTACGGCGTGAGCCAGCTGCGCAGGAGTCGGCTCACGACGGGCATCGCGACGTACGTCATCAGCACGTTGAAGACGGCGGCCGTGATCGCGCTGTTGAGCAGGAGGGGGAGTGCGGTCAGGTGCGGCATGAGGAAGAAGCCGCCGAGTACGGAGATCGGGTAGATCGCCAGGGTCGCGCTGATCGCCATCTTCCACCGGGGCGGCGCCGGCCGCATCGAGCCCGGTTCGGCGAACCAGGTCTCCATGCCGGTCAGGGTGCGCCGGCCGACCTCGGTGTGGTGGTGCCCCTGGCAGTCGGCGAACCAGGCCGCCCGTTCGGGCGACTCCTGCCAGGCGCGGCAGGCCTCCGCATCCCGGAACCGGTGGATGAGGAACCAGGGGGCGTCGCCGCCGGAGGAGCGGAAGAGCCCGTACCCCAGATGGCCGGGGAAGGCCGCCGCGCTCTCCAGGATGCCCTTCGCCCACAGCTCGAAGTCGGCCTCGTACCCGGGGTCGACCCGGCGGGCTATCAGGAGGGTCACCTCGCCGGTGTCGGCGGGGACGGTGGAGTGCTCAAGGCTGACCGCGGTCACACGTACTCCTCGTGATCATGCCGCGCCCGAGCACACTCTACTCACTCCTCCGCCGGGGAATCAGCGCCCCAGCCGGGCGTCGAGCCAGGTGAGTACCTCGGGGGTGACGGGGTCGGTGATGTCCGCGAACTCCCGGTGCTTGGTGAGGAACTTGGCGACGTACGGGCAGACGGGCACGATCCGCAACCCGGAGGCGCGGACGTCGGTCAGTGCCTGCTCGACGAGGATCGCGGCGAGTCCCTGGCCGGCGTAGGCGTCGTCGACCTCGGTGTGGAAGAAGACCCGCCGGCCGTCGCGGTCGCGGTAGGCGGTCAGGCCGGCGCGGTGGTCGTCGACGAGGATCTCGTAGCGGTGGCGGTCGTCGACGCGGCGGACGACGGGGGCGGTGGTGGTCTGCTCGCTCATGGCGGAGGTCCTTTCGGTGCGGGGGTCAGTGGCGGGAGGGGTTCTTGCGGGGTGCGATCACGGCGTTGGGCAGGGCGGGGGCGGGCAGCCGCTCGCCGGGGTAGCCGCCGACGGTGCCGAAACGGTCGGAGGCGCGCTCCCATTCCTCCCGCGCCAGGGCGATGTCCCGGTGGCTGCGGCCGATGAAGTTCCACCACATCACGATCTCCTCCTCGAAGGGCGGGCCGCCCAGGAGGACCGTGCGGGCCGGGTGGCCGGAGTCGTTGGTGAGGGTGAGGGTGGTGCGGCCGGGGGCGGCGTAGCCGAGCTCCGCGGGGCGCAGGGGAGTTCCGTCGAGGCGGACGTCGCCCTCGTCGACGAGGAGTCCGTGTTCGAAGCCGGGGTCGACGCCGAGGGTGACGGTGGCCCCGGCGTCGATCAGGACCTCGGCGCCGAGGAGCGGGGTGAAGGTGCGTACGGGGGAGGTGTCGCCGGCGAGGGTGCCCAGGAAGATCCGCAGCTCCGCGCCGTCGACGCGGAACGGCCTGGGGGCGTGGTGCTGGAACTCGCGCGGCGCGTGACGGTGTTCGCCGGGGAGGGCCACCCAGAGCTGGACGCCGTGGAGCACGGTGGTGGCGGGGGTGGAGACCTCCGTGTGGCTGATGCCGCGGCCACCGGTCATGAGGTTGATCTCCCCGGGCCGTACGAAGGCGTGCGTGCCCAGGCTGTCGCGGTGCTCGATCTCCCCCCTGAACAGCCAGCTGACGGTCTGGAGTCCGGTGTGCGGGTGGGGCGCGACGTCCATGCCTCCGGAGTCGGCGACCCGGTCGGGGCCGTAGTGGTCGGCGAAGCACCAGGCCCCGATGAGCGTCCGGGACCGCTGCGGCAGGGTGCGCCGTACGGTCATCGCCCGCGGCCCGCCCAGCGGGACGTCCCGGGCGGTGAGCACCTCGACCTCGACCCTGGCCGTGCCTTCAACCTCCGTGTGATCCATCTCCCAGCCCCTCTCCCACCAAAGTAGTTTCGATTTCAACAACTATGGGTGATCATAGTCCCGAAGGCAACCCGGGACAACAGGCGAAGGAGCACGGGTGATGGAGACGGCACAGACCGCGGGAACCCATCGGACCAACGGCCGGATCTACCTCGACAAACAGAGCCCCGCCGTGTACCAGGCGCTGGTCAGGACCGCCGACGCCGTCCGCGCGACGGCGGCCGAAGCCGGCCTTGACCGGCTCCTGGTCGAGCTGGTCAACATCCGCGTGTCCCAGCTCAACGGCTGCGCATTCTGCCTTGACGTCCACACCCGGGCCGCGCTGCGCGCCGGGGAGACGACCCGTCGCCTCGGCGTGCTCGCCGCCTGGCGGGACACCGAGCTCTTCACCGCCCGCGAGCGCGCCTCCCTCGCCCTGGCCGAGGCCACCACCCACCCTGCCGACGCCCTCGCCCAGGAGCGGGCGTACGCGCAGGCGCAGGAGGTGCTGGACGACGACGAGATCTCCGCCGTGGTCTGGGCGGCGATCACGATCAACGCCTTCAACCGCGTCTCGATCCTCAGCAAACACCCGGTACGGGAAACCCCCGCCCGCTGAACCGCTACGACGCCGTCGCCCGCCCCGCCCGGGACGGGGGAGCGAGAGGGAGGGAGAGCCCTTCGGCCGTGTGGCTCAGCTCTGGGCTGCGGTTCATCGATTGTTGCCGTGACCGGATGAGTGGCTAGGTCCTGTCCGGCGGATCATGTGACGGTCGCCTCGCGTGGGGGTCATTGTGCGGTTTGTGGGGCGGGGCGATCTGACGAATGACGAGTGGGCGCGACTTGCGCCCCTTCTGCCGAAGTCCGGGGGCCGGGCCGGGCGTTGGAGTGACCACCGAACAGTGATCAACGGGATCTTGTTCCGGATCCGCACAGGAGTCCCTTGGTGGGATCTGCCGAACCGGTTCGGGAGCTGGAAAACGGCCTATGAGCGTCACCTCCGGTGGTCGGCGGACGGCACCTGGGATCGGACCGTGCAAGCCGTCCAGGCCGGTGCCGACGCCCGGGGCCAGATCGACTGGAGCATGGTGAGCGTGGACTCCACCTCGTGCCGAGCCCATCAGCACGCTGCCGGAGCTCCGCGCAGGACGCCGCGAGTTCCCAAGCGGAGATCAACACCTCGGCAGCACCGCCCCGACGAAGGACTCGGCCGTTCGCGGGGCGGCCTGACCTCCAAGATCCACCTTGCCGGGGAAGGTGGTCTCCGTCCTCTGTCGCTGCTGATCACTCCTGGTCAGTGGGGCGACAGCCCGCAGCCGATCCCAGTCCTCGAACGCATCCGGGTAAAGCGCCTCGGCGGTGGGCATCCACGCACTCGTCCCGACCACTTGGGCGGCGATAATCGCCGCTACCTACGCAGACGCCAGATCAAACACACCATCCCGGAACCGAAGGACCAGCGAGCCAACCGCAGGCGCCGAGGAAGCCGAGGAGGCCGGCCGGCGGGCTTTGACAAGGAGAGATACAAGCGCCGCAACGAGGTCGAGCGCACGATCAACCGGCTCAAGCGCTTCCGCGCCGTGGCTACGCGCTACGACAAACGCGCCTCCGTCTTCCACGGTACTGTCACCGCGGCATCCCTCCGCCTGTGGCTCAGCCCGTGATCGGACGGATAAAACGGTGGCTTCCTGATTCGCTTCCCTGCCACGATCTGGGGGTGACCACGTTGTTCCTGATGGTCGGCCTGCCAGGGGCCGGAAAGACCACACGGGCTCGGCAGCTCGCCGCAGAGCACGGCGCGCTGCGTCTGACGCCCGACGACTGGATGATCCCCCTGTTCGGCGAGGCGGAGGCGGACGGGAAGCGCGACGTGCTGGAGGGGCGCATGCTCTGGCTCGCCCTGGAGGCGGTCAGACTGGGCACCGACGTCGTCGTGGACTACGGCTGCTGGTCACGGGACGAACGGTCCGCGATCCGCTGGCTGGTGGAGGCCGAGGGGGCGTGCTTCCGCATGGTCTACCTGCCGGTGGACGAGGAGACCCAACGCACCCGTATCGCCCACCGCTGGGTGACCACCCCCGAGGAGACGTTGCCGATGTCCGAGGCCGACATCCTGCACGGGCGCGCGCATTTCGAGGAGCCCGACGCGGCGGAGCTGGAGGGCCGCAGGGGCGCCGGCCCGCCGCCCGGGTGGGTCGACTGGCGGGAGTGGGCCGCCGACCGGTGGCCGTCGTTCGCGTGACTGCTGCGGCCCACGACAATCAGCCGTACCGGGCCTGCCTGCACCAGCCCGAGATGATCCGCCGGACAGCCCCGAGTCGGAAGGGCGCCCCAGCGGGGCGCCCCGGCCGGACTGGATCTCGAACCGGTACGGGCTGATGTCGTACTCGGTCTCGCCGAGCTTGCGGACGATCTCGAATCCCGCCAGGCCGGTCTCCTCGCGTGCCTCGCGCAGTGCGGCGGCTTCCGGGGTTTCACCGGGGCGGATGCTCCCTGCGGGGACCTGGATGCCGACCTCTTCGCAGGAGTAGTCGCTGTGGCGGAACACGAGAAGGCGCCCGTCACGTACGACGTAGACGAGGACCTTCTCCTTCGTGACTTTCTCGGGCATGGCGACAACCTCCACTCGGTACGGCAACCGGTGCATGAACCCTTGTCGCCGCCCGATCGGCGATTTCGCCGGCACAGCCGACGGACGGCCGCCGGTACTGCCGCTGACGCGTCAGCGACGTTCGCTATTGTCCGTGCCATGACCTCAAGTGATCATCTGCTCGACCTGATCCAGACCAACCCGGAGATCGATCTGCTGCTGCGGTCGTCGTTCGGCTTCGACATCCACCGGAAGTACTACGGGGATGACCTGAGCCTCGCCTCGGGTGCGCCGCTGGAGGTGATCGCCGGGGAGTCTGCCGGTGGCGCGTACTTCCTGGGTGTCGAGCAGAACGGTCGCCGGCCTGTGGTGTTCGCGAGTTCCGAAGGGGAAGGCGGACTGCTCGCCGATGACCTGGCGGACGCGCTGGAGATCATCATCGGGCTGGAATGGCGGGACTGCCTCTCCTTCTCGGGCGGTGGTGATCTGGAGGTCATGCAGGCCTCCGCCCAGCACCTTGAACGGTCCCGCTACAAGGACAACCCGGACATCGACAGCGAAGCCGCCCAGGTGGCAGCAGCCCTGTCGCTGCGCATCGTGCCTGTCGCCGACCTCGTCATCCGGTTGCAGGCGGCCGCCTCGAAGACCGAACCGGACTACGTCGTGACCGGTGACGGACAGACGTTCGATCCGCTGTTCGGCGAGTACGCGGAGCCTCGCCATGGTGGCTGGCGCTGAACCCGACCGGCCACTGCCGGCCGTCGCATCGGCACTGATGTCGCTCAGTTCGGGCCGGTGGTCCGGACGAGCGCCAGTTCCCGGTCCGTCAGGGGCGGTTCGGTCAAGGGTGGGCGCAGCGGGCCGCGCAGGGCGCCGAGGAGGACGCGCGGCCTGACCAGAGTGGTCAGGGGGGCCTGGAGTGAGGTGACGTCGAAGAAGTCCCTGGTCATGGTGGAGTTCCCGCAGCACGTGCTCAGCAGGCGGTAGGTGTAGGCGGACAGGACCTTGTCCTTGCGCGTCGGGGTGCTCTGGGCGCTTCCCTGGGCTCCCGGGTAGAACACGTCGTGTCCGAGTGCCAGGTCCCAGGCCGCCGCGACCGGTTTGGCCATGGCCTTCTGGACCCGTCGTGCGAGCCGGGGCGCGTCGATTCCGTCGGCCGCGGCGAGGTCGCGGAGCACGAGCGCGGCCTGGGCGGCCACGGACATGGCGTGCCCGTAGATGGGGTTGAACGCGGCCAGGGCGTCGCCGAGCACCACGAACCGCTCCGGCCAGTTCCCGACGTTCTCGAAGTGGCGACGGGTGTTGCGCGTGCTCCGGTTGACCGTGACGTCCGTCAGCGGCTCCAGGTCCGAGATGATCTCTCCGATGACGGGGTGACGCAGCCCGCGGGCGAACGGCTCGAAGTCCTCGTTCCTCGCCGTCGGCTCGCCCCCTCTGGTTCCGGCCGTGGTGACGATCCACTGGCCGTGCTCGATGGGCAGGATGCTGGCGCTCTGCCCGGGCCGTGCCGTCCGGGGGTCCGACTGCACGACGACCATGGGGAACCCGGCCGTTCCCCCGGGTGCGCGGAAGACCCGGCTGGCATACGTCAGGCCGAGGTCCAGGGAGCGCTCGGGTGCGGGTCGGACCCCCAGCTCCGCCAGGTACCGCGGGGTCCGCGAACCCCGCCCGCTCGCGTCGACGACGAAGTCGGCCTCCAGGTCGGTTTCCCGGCCGTCCGCCGCCCGGGTGCGCACGCCGGTGACGCGGGCGGCCGTGCCGATGAGGCCCTCGACGCGGGTGTGCTGGCGGACGGTCACCCTGGTGTCGGCCAGCACGAGGTCGCGTACGGCGTGGTCGAGCACGTCACGGCTGCAGGCGATCAGGAAGGCCGTCTCGGCGGTCCAGCGGCGGAGCCAGCCCTCGGGAGTGAACCCGACCATGCCGGTGGGGATGGGGATGCGGTTCGCACCCGCGGCCGTCCACCGGTCGGTGACGCCGGGCAGAAGGGCCTCGGCGGCGCGCACTCCGCTGCTCCAGAACATGTGCGCGTGGCTCGCCTGGGGAAGTCCCTTGCGAGGGCCCGGGACGGCCGGCAGTTCGTCGTTCTCGATGATGAGCACCTCGTCCACCACCTCACGCAGCGCGGCGGCTGCCAGGGTCCCGGCCAGACTTCCGCCGATGACGATGGCCCGTTGGCGTGCCGGTGCCGTGGAACTGATGCTGGGGCGGGTCATGTGACTGCTCTCTGGCGGGCCGCCGAGGCGCGGGCGGCATGGTTGTCGGAGGAAGGGGCCCGGCCGGGCGGACCCCAAAGGGTTCTGGGTGACGGCTTGCCGACGGGTGCCGACGGGTGGGATCGGTCAGCCGTCCGTGTGGCCCGGATGCGGCGGCGGAGTGTCGGGGAGCGGTCCGACCAGTTCGGAGGGCCCCTCGAAAGGCCCCGCGAAGGTCCCCTCGAAGGGCGACGGCCACCCGGATTCCCGGCCGGGGGTCTGGTCGGGGACAGCCATCACGCGTAGGACGTCCGAGAGCCGCAGGAGCTGTTCGTCGTCGCCCGACAGCATGTCCTCCAGGCTGCATGCCGCTCGGTCGGCCTGGGCGGCGCGCAGGGCTTCGAACGCCGCGGCCACCATGGCGATGTGGCGTGCGGCATTCGGCTTCAGCGCGCCGGGCAGCGCGTCCGGCTGTTCCTCTTCCTGCGCGCGGCGGCCGAGACGGGGCGCGATCAGCCGGAGACCGTCGCGGATGTCGCAGGTCCGGCGCAGCTGGCGCTTGCCGAGCGAGGAGCCCCAGGGAATGCGCACCAGTTCGTACGGGGTCACCGCGCGCATGGTCACCCACAGCGGGCGCAGACGCCGGTACCGGGACCAACGGTTCCACAGACTCGTCACGCCCTGGCTGGCGGAAGGCAGCGCGAGGCCGACGCACTGGAGGAGCGAGGCCAGTGAGGACACCGTCGGGGCGACGGTGGTGCTGACGCCGTCCCAGTCCTGGCCGGCCCATCGCGCGCCGATGGCCAGGAGCTTGCACGCGACGTATCCCAGGCTCAGGACCGAGCCGGTCACGATGAGGAGCAGCCCGCTGCGCAGGAGGCCCGGCACCTCGCGGGACCAGCGCCAGCACAGGCGGGCCAGCACCAGGTTCGCCAGCCCGTAGGACAGCACGCACAGGACGACCATCTCCCGGACGTACGGGGTGGTGGCGTAGTAGGTGTCGAAGTCACGGAGGCGTTCCTCGGACGCGTCTCCGAGGGCGAACAGGGTGAACTGCGTAGCGATCACCGCTCCGTAGATGCCGACGCACCAGCGCGTCGCCGCCCGGCGCCGGTCCTCCGGCCCTCCGCGCCAGGTGATCGTGAGGTTGACGAGCGCGGCACTGGCGGCGGTGACGATGCCGTACACCAGCGGAACCGAGAAGTTGGGGACCCCGGTGAGCGCGTTCACCTGGGAGATCGTCGGCGGCGCCGCGAAGAAGAAAACGGCGGCGCCCAGGGGGAGGAGCAGGGAAACGGAACGGACGAGGGGGTCACGCCAGTGTCGTACGAGTCCGGGCGCCCTCAGGGCGAAGGCGACGGAGAGCACGCCGACGAGAAGATAGAAGTACAGGGTGGTCATGCCCGCCCCCTCCCCGGGGTCGGCCTGCCCGGGTCCCCGGCGAGGGCCCGGACCAGCGCGTGCGAGATGCGTACGAGGTCGCGCTCCTCACCGGGTCCCGTCTGGAGTTCCCGGGAGGAGGCGATCACCTCACGCTCGGGGTCGGCGCGCAGCGCGTCGACCGCGGCGATGACCATGACGGCGTCGGCATCTGCGGCGGCATCCTCGTCGGTGGCACCCTCGGCCAGCGCGCCGGCGAGCGCGCGGGCCCGCAGGGCGAGGTCGAAGTAGGGATTGAGAGTGAGCAGTCCGTCGTGGATGCCCGATTCGCGGTGCAGCCTGCGTACGCCCACCGTGGAGAGCAGGGGCATCCTGACCACGGCCGTGGTGGGCGTCAGCCCGTGGAGCAGGCGTGACAGAGCGCCCAGTCGGTGGTACCGGGTCCAGTCCCGCCAGGGTTCCTTGAAGCGCTGGACGATGAGGGGGACACCGAAGCCGAGGAGGATGAAGCAGAAGGAAACCGTGACGAAGGGCCGTGCCGCTTCGGTGCTGAGGACGTCCCAGTCGGCTCCGGCCCATCGGGCGCCCACGGCCGCGAACTTGCACACGTCGAAGCCGAGGACGAGGGTGAAGCCCACGATCAAGAGGCCGAGACCCGCGCGGAGCTCCCGGGACACACCGCTCAGCCAGCGCCCGCACAGGGTCGCCATGACCACCGCCGCGGCGGAGTGGCCCGTCAGGTAGAGCACGATCATTTCGCGGATGAACGGCGTGTTGGCGTAGTAGGTGTCCAGGTCCTCCAGCCGTTCGACCGGTGCATCGCCGAGGGCGAAGAGCGTGAACATCGCGACGGCCAGGGCCGCGTAGGTTCCGGCGCACCAGCGCGTGGCCCGGCGGACACGGGCCGGCGGGCCCCCTCGCCAGTTGATGATCAGGATGATGCCGGATCCGCAGCAGGCCATCAGGATCGAGTAGAGGAGGGGCGCGGCGAAGTTCGGAACGCCCGTCACCTCGTTGACCTTGACGATCACCGAGGTCGCCCCGAAGCAGAAGACTCCGGTGGCCGTCAGCAGGAACACCACCACGGCCCGGAGAAGGGGATCGTGGCGGTTCCTGCGGAGGCTGGGCAGCCGGACGAGGACGGCCACGGTCCCCAGGGCGGCCGGAACGAAGAACGCGAGATCGGACACGGGATCAGCCCCGTATGCCGTGCTGGCGGAGCGCGGCGGCGATACGGCCGGACGTCGTGTCACGGTCGAGCGCGGGTGCGAGGGGCGCCGCCAGCAAGTGCTTGACGGCGTGCGCCAGTTCGAGGCCGTAGCGCTCGGCCGCCTGCTCCTCTCCCCGGTGCTTCCTGGCGGCAGGCCCGTCCTGCTTCAGGAAGGCGGGACTGTGGCGTCCGGCAACTGCCAGGGCCGACTCGACCACCTCCTGTAAATCGGCGTCGTGGCGCAGGAGACGAGCGGCCGCGGACCCCTCGGCCACGTGCCCGTGGCAGTGGCCCAGTTCCAGGTGGCGCAGCTCGTGTCCGGTGATGATGATCTGGTGTTCGGCCGCGGTCTTCTGTTCCACGACGACGAGGTCCTGCTCCCCGAGGTTGAGGGCGAGACCGCTGGCCGTGCCCGGAGGGAAGGCCGTGGTGCGGAACTCGATCCTGCGCCCCCGGCGCTGCCCCATGGCATCGCAGAGCGCGCGACAGACCACCTCGGCCGGAACCGGAGATTTCAGATGGCCGATTCCCTCCACGAGGGCTCCGACGGACCGACGTAACTTCCGCTGCTTGAACACGTACCTCTCCCATGCCCCTGTTCCGCGAAGGGCAGGAGTGCGCGCCCTCGTGGATTCCACGAAACCGGCCCGCTCCACGCGACGGGCCCGCACCACCCCCGCACAGCAGCCGGCCGCCCCACACACCCTCCTCGCGACGATCGGAGAGGGGCACGGCCTTCCGGGCCCCCTGGCGCGTACCGGACGGCACGCCTCACCCGGCGCTTTCCTCCGCCGCACGCTCGTCCATGTAGTTGTCGAGCCATTCGAGCAACTTGGTGCGCCCCTGGGCAGGAAGCAGGGCCGCGCGCAGCGCGATGCCGTCGACGCCGTGCCGCTCGTAGAGACGGGGCCCTCCGGCGCCGGCCGGGGCCGCCGAGAGGGCGTTGCGTTCGCTGTGCTCCTGGTACTCCTGGAGCAGGGCCTTCTCGATGACGGCCAGGGCACAGCTCAGGGCCTCGACGTCCTCCGACTGGAGGAAGCCCGCCGGTCGTTCGAAGAACCGCTCCAGCCGCGCGCAGTGGTCCATCGTCGGGCGCCGGTCTCCGCCGAGCAGCGCCTGCACCTGTTGCCGGGAGATGCCGCTCTGACGGGCGATCTCCCCGTGCGAGAACTTCCGGCCGTTCTCCTTGAGGTACGTGGCGTGGAGCAGGTCGAGCCGCTGCCGGAAGCGTTCGTGGATGTCCGGCTCGCCGGCGGTGCGCCCCTGGAGGAGGGCCCGTACGACCTCCAGCGGGACCCCGGAGGCGATGTGCAGCTCCTCGGGATCCAGGACATCGGCGCGGCGGCGGCCCAGCTTGGCTCCCAGGTCGGTGACCCGTTCGACGGCCGTGGTCAACTGCGAGGCGGTCGCGGGCGGTACGGGGAAGGGCTCTGTCACCGGCTGATCTCCCGAAGTCATGCAGGACGAATCACCTCGGAACCCCCGGAACCCCCGGAGGCACCGAAGCGGCGACTGCTACGAAGCTGATGCTGCCACAGCCGTGGCAGGTGATCCATGGTTCTCCGGCCAAGCTGCCACGGTGGTGGCAGAAAGTCGATGGTGCCCACGGCGGTGCGGCTACGCAGCCTTCATGGCCGCCTACGGCACCGGAGGCATCGATCGTCCGGAGACGGCACGGTTCAGAAGACGGGCGGCCTGCCCGCCCGAGTGAGCCGGGCCGCGGTCTTCCAGGACATGGGCTGCCGGGGCCCCTGGCCGCCGGCCAGGCCTTCGCGGAACCCGGCGACGGTGACGCGGAGGGCTTCGGGGTCGCGGATGCGCCAGAGGGTGATGAGGCTCCAGGTGGCGAGGTTGAAGGGGACGAGGGGGCCCGGGAGGTTGCGGCGGGCGACCCAGACCCGGTTGCGGGCGTTGAGACGGTAGAACGTGTCGTGACGTGCCGGGTCGGTGGCCGGATGGTGGACGACGATGTCGGGGACGTAGCGGCCGTGGCAGCCGAGGTCCCACAACCGCCAGGCCAGTTCGACCCCCTCGTGTTTTCTGACCTCGGAACGGCTGGCCTGGTGTGTGACCTGGAACAGCACGTCGTGGACATGTGTGTGAGGTGGTGAGGGGGCCACGCTGAGCGACGCTAGCATCGGCACTTCGCCGACGACTGGAGTTTGCCGCTATGACGTTGCCGCGCATCGGGGTCGTCATCGTGACCATGGGCACTCGCCCGCGGGAACTGGACGCCTTGCTCGCTTCTGTGGAGAAGCAGGATGTTCCTGCGGCGCGAGTGGTGCTGGTGGGCAACGCGACCCCTCTCACCGATGTCTCGGCTGATGTCACCAAGATCCCGCTTGAGGAGAACCTTGGCTGTCCCGGAGGCCGCAATGTCGGCCTGAAGGCCCTGTGCGAGTCGGATGAGGTCGACGTCGTCATCGAGCTGGACGACGACGGGCTGCTCATTGCCGACGACGTGTTCCGCACGGTCGGGCAGCTGTTCGCCTCAGACCCCAAGCTAGGAATCGTGGGATTCCGTGTCGCTGACGAGCACGGACACACGGAGCGGCGCTGGGTACCCCGGCTGCGTGCCGACGATCCGATGCGCCGCGGCTTGGTGACTGCTTTCCTCGGCGGTGGCCATGCCTTCTCGGTTCCGATGCTCAACGAGATCGGCCTGTGGCCAGCGGAGTTCTTTTTCGGGCATGAAGAGACAGACCTCGCCTGGCGTGCACTCGATGCCGGGCGGAAGATCCTCTACGAACCCAAGCTCGTCCTCCAGCACCCCAAGACCTCACCAGCCAGGCATGCAGTGTACTACCGGTTCACCGCCCGAAACCGGGTCTGGCTTGCCCGACGCCGACTCCCGCTTGCCTTGGTCCCGGTCTATCTCGGTGTGTGGATCCTACTCACCCTTGCCCGCATCCGATCCCTGACCGGCTTGAAGGCGTGGTGCCGTGGGTTCATTGAGGGAGCGCGGACTTCATGCGGCCAACGTGAGCCAATGAAGTGGCGGACGGTGTGGCGTATGACGCGGCTGGGCCGGCCTCCGGTTCTCTGAGCAGTCATAGCACTGCCTTGCCCCCATCAGAACGGGAGAGCGTCGACAGGATCGATCAGAATGCGGCCTCAGTGCCTCGCGTCAGCGAATTTCCGGGCCAGGATTATTTCACAGCAGCCTGATGGCCTGCATTCGATCCCTACCATTGACCTATTCGCGGATCAATGCAATTGCGGCCTGCGCCTCCTTGTTACGTTCTCTTCGAGCCAAACGGACTTTCGTGCGAGCATTCTTGATACTCTCTTCGTCACTATGGAGGAGCGCAGTCACCAAATCATCTTCCGCTGCTTTGAGTCTTCTCTCCGCTTCGATTAGCTTCGTGGGGAGCACGTTAGGGCCTCCTAGCTCGACTTGACAGGTGACCCGAGGAGGCTGGGCCAAGGGCTCGTGGCTTCCACTAGGCGGCGGGACGCTTCTCCCGTGGACAGAATCGCCCATGACTGCACACCCGCCCATTGCTTTGTTCTCAGGCTATCGATGGTTCGATTTACGTCCTTCTCCGCATCGGAGAGCAGCTCCTCTGGGACGATGCGACCCGTTTCTACGGCCCGCACGCGAATTCGATCTTCCGCAACAGGAAGCGGGCAGGTTGCAACCAGTACGTGCACTTGACACTTCGCTTCTGTTAGCAAGTCCACGCAGAGGGTCACATGCTCTGGGCGGCCGAGGGAGTCAACCACCACGTCTGCGCGAGATTGACGCGCACGCGGAAAGTGAATGCGGTAAGTCAAATAGGCGGACTCATCCTGCACTACACCGCTCCCCTGACCGCCGGCATATTCAGGAACGCGAACCCGTATATCATCACAATCGACATGTATTAGCTGCTCCGTCGCAATCCCCAATGCGCTCCGGTGTACATCAACAAGGGGTCGCAGATTCGTCGTCTTGCCCGAACCAGGAATTCCGCAGAACAAATACGCCTGCCGCGTTGCGGCTTTACTGCGAATCCTCCGTTCTGGAATTGGGCATAGCCTTCTATGGACAGCCTGCCGGAACGGATCCCATGCTCCACTTTCCTCATAAACATCCTCGGTGTCGACCGCCCCTTCTTCGGCAAGGAATTGCAGGTATTGCCTGAGGCTAGGCTTTTTGGCGCACATTCGGGACACGCCATCATCGTGCATCCACCATTCGATCGCGTACCGATCCGCCATATCGCGTATGTCGATGTAGCGTCGCTCGTATTCAGAAATCACAATCTCCCCCTTTCGCTTTAGCTCCCACCCTTCCATCCTGGGACATTCGGGTAAGATGTGCCAGCTGACAGATGCGGGATTGCTCTGGCTCTAACGCAATGAAGCGGTAGCGATAGCCAGTTGGGTGCGACGACCGCGGTAGCTAGCTTCCAGCTGTCCGGGCGGTTGTGAATGTCTGAATGAGGTCGGCACGGTGTGGGTGAAGCCCGCTCCCAGACCCAACCGTGCTTGACACAGGCGTCCCAACGGCTGTGTCAATGCGCCGGACTCAATGCTGGTTGCACTGGTGATCCTGTGTCCTCACAAGAATCCCGCCTCGATGACACCTCCTGGCCTCCCCCGCGACCAGGTCCGCGGTCGGATCGATCTTCGGCGACCTCATGCCGACACGTCATCCCTGAAGAGGGCGAAGGTGGCGAAGGGGGGCTGGAGGCTGATGTTCGAGCAGGCGAGCCTGGAGTTCGGCGATCTTGCGGTCCTGCGAGCGGTTGTTGTCCCGGGCGGCGGCAAGTCGGTTCGTCAGAGTGTGGTGATCTGCAGTCAGAGTGCGGAGCTGCTGCTTGAGGGTGGTGTTCTCAGTGGTCAGCCGCCGGACGGCATCGGCGGGCAGGTCCAGCTCAAGGTCCCGGATCCGGCCCATAAGCTCGCCGATGTGCCGACGATGGGCCTGGATCTCCGCCACCGCCTGCCGCAGCGCGTCCTCGGCATTCAGCGCACGCTCGCGCCAGGACGCCTCCACGGCATCGACGGTCTCCTGTCTGCTGCGACCCTGGCGGCCCTCGGCTTGGGCAACGGCTTCGGCAACCAGTTGGCGGGCGGTGGCGTTCTGGTAGAGGAAGGCGCGCGAGACGCCAGCACGTCGTTCGACGGCCCGGACGGTCACCGGGGCCCGTTCCTTGCGCATCGTCGTGAGCGCGTCCTGAACCCGGGCGAGGAGCTTCTCGGAGTGCTGTCGGCGGGCCTGGATAGCGCCGGCGGTCTGGGCCGATGTGCTGCCGCTCACGCGACCTCATCCTCCTGGTCGTCGTGGTCGTCAGGATCAGCGAGTTCCTCGACAGGGAAGCCGCTGTTCCACATGTTGCTGAAGTAGTCCTGCGGACGCCGCAGATCCATGGCGAGCGCTTGGTCGAGCAGTCCGAGCCCGGCCAGGGCCCTCTCGAGGCCGTCGATCGCCCGCGCGGTGGGCTCGAAGACCTTGTGGAGGTAGTCGGCCGTGGCATCATCCGGGGCTCGTTCGGCGATGGAGTACCACTGCTCCCGTTTGCGTCGCCAGTACAGAAGGTCCGCGCCGGTCATCACGAGCTTGTCGCAGCTGTCGCAGTCCAGGTTCCGGGGGCATTTCCCGCCGTCCACGACGACCTGGGCCGTGCAGAGGCCGCCCAGGGTCGGTGTGCACCGGCGGCCCACGTCCACCGCCATGGCCAGCGCGGTTTCCCGGCTGAGTGGGTTGGTGGCGGTGTCGAAGAGCGGCTCACCGGGGTTGGCCGAGCCCGGACCGCCGACCCAGACGCGGGGCAGGACGTCGTCCAGTTCGGAGCCGGCGATGTCGACGTAGTGCTCGGCCATGTGCTCGGAGATCTGCCCGAGGTACTTCCTAATGTGCGCGAGAGATGCGCCGGCCCGAAGGAGCTTGGTGGCCAGCGTGTGGCGGGCCTGGTGCGGGACTCCCCGCCCCAGATCGAGAGTTGCCACCCACTCCCGGAACGAGCTGCTGAAAAAGCCGTAGGAGATCGATTCGGTCTCCCTGGGGTTCTTCACGTGGGTGGGGAACAGGGCCATATGGTCTCGCTCCAGCACGGTGGGCAGGCGTCCCTGGCGCCGCTCGAAGCGCTGAAGCGTGGTCTTGCGCCGGTTGTCGAGGCGGTTGAAGAGGTATTCGGGGATGCGGATGCCCTCGTCGAGGTTGCCGACCTTGGTCTGGTCGTGCCAGAGCATCGGGACCCCGTTGAGGTAGGAGATGCAGTTGAAGCGGAGCTTCAGAACCTCCGAGCACCGCCGACCGGTGTACACCAAGGCTTCCCAGGCATCCCGCAGCCCGCGGTTGTTGGCGTCCCACGTCGCAGCGAATCGCCGCAGGTTGCCCTCGTCGGCCAGGGCCCGCGCGAGCCGGTCGTCGAACGGACGCCGCTTGCGCTCCGGCAGCCTTCCACCACGTGGGAGCGCGGTGATGAACGACCGATCAAGTCCGATCGCGTCGGCTTCCCCTCGCTCCAGGAGCTCGTAGAGGAGTTTGCGTACGTAGTTGAAGGTGATCCTTGCGCTGTCCTTCGTCACGGTGCCAGGGGCGCCGTCGGTGCGGCGCACGACCAGTGACTGCAGGTTACCGGCCGCCCGGTGCCGGTGATCGGCGGCGAAGTTCTCCGCATGCCTGCTCGTCAGCAGCTCCGGAGTGCGGCCGCCTCCCGGCGCGTCGACATCCAGGAAGGCCCCCAGCTCCGACAGCGCCCGTCGGGCCGAGTCCAGCGTGCCGCGCGAGCGGGGGCAGTCCACGGACTGCAGCAGGCGGGCGATGTGGTCCCAGAGCACGTCGCGCAGCCAGCGCTGCGGCACCGCGGACAGATCGAAGCAGGTGTCCATGCCCGGGAACCGGCGCCCGAAGTGCGCGGTCTCGATGAACCCGGCCTCCCGGCTGTCCTCCTTCGTGTAGTAGAGGGGACGCAGCCGGCTCAGAATCTCCCGGGCGATCTGGCGGGGCTTCATCCGACACCGGTCCAGATCGAGACCCGCGAGCGAATCGACGTCGTTCTGCCGGCACTCGTTCGTCAGCATCCGCAGGTCAGTGATGGTCCACCGGGTGCGGCTGCCGTCCCGCGTGTGGGCCTCGAGACCCCACTGCAACTCGGCCTTGGCCAGCGGGCGCATGCCGACCATGCTGATCTGCCCGATCTGGTAGACGGGCTGCTGCCCGGCGCACCATGCCGCGAACGCCGAGGGATCTTCGGTGGATACGGGGACGGCCTCGCGTGTCCGCTCGTAGTGCCGCTCCCACAAGAGGGGCAGACTCACACGGCCCGGCCTGCCCGCGGCGATGTAACGCTCCCTGTGCTGAGCACACAATCCCAGCGGTGTGTCAGCCATACGGTCGCACGTCGCCGCCCGGCATGTCCCGTAACCCTGCGGATAGGGGACCTGGTCGCGCAACCACGAGGCGAAGTCGGCGGATGCTCCAGCCCGTCGGGCGTAGCTGTCCCACAGCCGATAGTGGAACAGGCAGATCCGTCTCGAGTAGTTGTAGGCGGGCCGGTCCGGACAGACCGCGCAGAGGACCTCCTCGCGCCCTCCGGCGGGCTCCAGCGGCTGCGTGGCGCTTAGGAACCCGGTCCGGGTCGCACCTTCAGGATCACGGGCCAGGTGGTCGATCCACTCCTTGCGGTGCGTGGAGCAGAAGTCACTCGTGCTGGTCCGGGTGCGCAGGCACTCCAGGACCGCGCAGCCCCACCCGTACGTCTCGTGATCGGGCGGGATATCCAGCACGTCACCGCGGAACAGGGGATCGAAACGCGGCCCGCTGATCAGGGCCTCCAGCAGTTCCAGGCGGTCCCGCCCGACCTGGCCGAGACCACGCTCAGGAAGTGCGCGCAAGGGCGAGCTCAACTCGGCTCACCCCACACGGTGTTCAGCGCAGTGACGAACGCCGGGTCGTGGACATCCGTGTGCCCGTAGACTTCCTCGACGGTCTGCGCCGAGGCCCAGCCTCCTGCATCCCGTGCGATCACCGCGTTGCCGTCCGCGGCGTCGAGGACGTCGCTGCCGAACTGATGCCGAAACATGTGCGGCCGGACCAGGCCCAGGGCGAGCCGATAGCCGGCCCGCTTCAGCAGCTTGCGCGCCGAGTCGGTCGTCCAGGGCAGGCCGGCGGTCGGTCCGGAGAGGTTGACCAGGAGCATGCCGTGCTTGGCGTCCGGTGGATACTCGGTCGTCATGTACGCGAAGTAGGAGTGGACCATCGCGGGACTCGCTCGCCGGATCTTGCCTCCCTGTACGACCCCGTTGTGAACGCTCCAGTCCTGCTTGGTCTTCACACGAGAACGGTTCGCGTTCGTCTCGCGATGGCAGATGTGCACATGCGCCGAACTGCACTCACCACAATGCGCGTTCTCCCGAAGATGCAGATCGACCAGGTGTATCCCCGTCAGCTCACCGATGCGGAACCCGCCGTCGTCCAGCCACGTCACGACCATCTGGTCCCGTGCCGTCTTGAAGTCCTCCAGCAGGACCTCGCGGGCGCCTTCCGGAGGAAGCTTCGGGTGGCGCCGCCGGACCACGCGCTTCGGCCGCAGCTTGTTGGCCGGCATCTCCTTCAGGATGTGCCCAAGCAGGGCCCGATTCCGGTCTGCCTTCGTCGGCAGCCGGGTCCCGCCGAACTCACCGGCGACGACCTCGTTGATCCCCAGCTTGCCTTGGTGGACGTAGAACCCCTTCAGCGCCGCCGCCGCCGTCTCCAGGGTGCTCTGCTGGTACGGCTTCTTCCCTGCCCGCCACGGCTGTCCGAACGGGCCGTTGAACTCGGCACCGACAGCACCCATGTACCGCTCAAGGTCGTAGAACGTCGTCGTCTCCGGCGACAGGCCCTCGTAGGGCAGCCAGCGCAAATGGTCCACAAGGAGGTAGGCATACGTTCTTGCCGTACCGACGTCGCATGTCCGCAGGAAGCTGTCGGCAACAGGATGCACGGGACCGCCCGGTTCCGTGATCGTGTACGCGACCCTGCCGTCCCGCCGACGGATCTCCTGCACTCGCAGATCGCCGATGACCGTACGTCGGCTCACTCGCCACCCCTCGCTTTCACCTGGCCACACATCACACACACTGTGTGCACAACCGGTTAACGAGGCTGGGAGGTGAGAGGCAACGCCATAGACGCACATCAACTACATAGGGCAGGTGGGCAAGTTAACTCGTGGAAGAGGAAGAAGTGCCCCGGCCAGCCCCCGGCCCGGTCGTAGGCGTCGCGCCGGACTATGACGACGCCCTCGGCCATGACCGTGACGATGCCGGGGCGGGCCGGATCGGAGGCGCGCAGGCGCGGTACCCAACGCCGGAGGGTCACACCGGTCTCGGGGTCGCAGAGGCGGGGCTGCGCGTACGCGAGCCGCGGGTCGCGGGCGAACTCGGCGACCGGGCGGGCGAGGGCGTCGGTGTCGGGGAGGTGGGCGTCGTTGTCGAAGAAGAACAGGTAGTCGCCCTTGACCCGGTCGGCGCCGATGTTGCGGCCCTCGCGGATGCCCACGTTCTCGGGGAGGCCGACGGTGCGGACACCGGCGGGCACCTGTTCGGGTACGCAGCCGTTGCCGACCACGACGACGTCCAGCTCGATGCCCTCCTGCGCGAGGAGGGAGGCCACCGCCCGGGGGAACTCCTCGGGGCGGTCGTTCATCGTCAGGACGACGGCCGCGACCGTCGGACGGATCGTGCCGGCACTCACAGAACAGCCCTCCACTTCATACGGTCTTCAACGCTATGCCCAGTTCTGGAACCCGATGAGGCGCAGCCGGCCGTGAAGGCGGTGCGCAGCACTCATCCGGTGGCCTTCATGACGTGGGGAAGTCTTCCCGCGCCGGCGGGGACGATCCCGGGCGGCGGCGGAAAGGAGGGGCTTGAGCGGATTCGTGTGGCGAGCCGGATGAATCGGCCCCCCGGGTGGGAAGGAGCCTGCCAGGATGGAGTCCCCCTGTTGCGAGGAGGCCGCGTTGACCAGTCCCGAGGCCAAGGGGCCCAAGGTGCCGCCGAGTCACCCCCCGAGGACTCCGCCACCGCAGAAGAAGCCGGTGGAGCCCCCACGGCCTCAGCCGGCGACGAAGTCGGCCGACGAGATGCCAGTGCGTAGCCAGTTGCGCATGGTGGTGCGGAACCGGCGTACCGCCGCGCACCCCTTTCGGGCGGATGAATGGGCCCCGGCGAAGGCGGTTCGCCAGGTCCTGGGGACGGTGCGGGGGTGGGGGTACCCGGACCTGGACGAGGACGACCTGGAGAGGGTCGTACGGGTCCTCGTCACCGCGGCCGTGGAGGATGGGGGGAAGCGGCTGAGCGTGCATCTCGGCGACCAGGACCACAAGGTGCTCGTCGCCGTTCTCAGCCACACCACGGGAGCGCCTGACCAGGCAGTGCTCGGCACGGTGGCCACCCTCGCCACCGTCGACTCGGTCGGCACGGACACGGGTGAGGACGGCCGGCGCATGTGGGCGGTCCTCGACGCCGAGCCCCGTCGCCGGCCGGTCCGAGGCACGGCTGCCGTCAGGGGCGAAGCCCCTTCGTAGGGAGGTCGTGCACCGGCCTGCCCGTGGATCAGGCAGGCCGGCGAGGCGTCCCCGAGGATCGCGGAGCCTCCGCGTTCTGCGTGACGCCGGTGACGCCGGTGCCCCTGTCCGTATGGGCGGCCGGTCGGCAGAACGCTCTCCTGGGGGCGAGTGGAGGTGGACCGGGGAAACGACTCGACCGTTGGTCAGGTCCACCCGAGCTCGGTGTAGATCCGGCCCGCCCGGATGCCGTCGAGGGCGGTCGCGGTGTACGGGACGATCGGCTGCGGGAGGGCGTCGGCCGGCCACCAGCCCCAGGACACGCACCGGTCCGGCTCACGCACCACCGGTGTGCCCCGCCAGCGAGCGGCTCGGAAGAAGAGCGCCATCATCGGCTGCGATCCGGGCGCGTCCACCATGTGCACCACGTGGACGAGTTCGACGTCCGCCGGGTCGATGACCAGACCCGCCTCCTCCGCGGCTTCCCGCACCACACAGCTCACCGCCGCCTCCTGCTCGCAGTGCCCGGAGAGCAGCTGGAAGGTGGAGGGAGCGAACACGCAGTCCGGGTGCCGCAGCCCGAACAGGATCGAGCCGTCTTCCCGCTGGAGGCAGAGGTGGACACCGACGGTGTTCATGCGGGGCCGGCCCCCACCGGCCTGCGCGGGGCGGCTCTCCGGCCTCGGCGCGGGGACGGGTGCGGTGCGCTCGTGCAGGGCGATGACATCGGCCGTCCACGGGCACATCGTCAGCCACGCGGTCTTCGCCGCGTCGAACCAGCGGAACATGATGCCCTCCGGGCACGGCAGGGCATCAGCGTCACCGTCCCAGGTCCCCAGGAAGACGCTGATCCGCCCCGTAGCGCCGTCCGGGCCGTGGGCGTCGACCACCGTGAACGGCTCCAGCGGTACGGACAGCCCGGTTTCCTCCAGCAGTTCCCGCTCCACGGCCTCGCGGGACGTCTCCTCTCCCTCGCGGTCGCCTCCCGGGATCGACCAGGTACCGGGGTCGCAGATGTGCGGCTTGTTGGCGTCCCGCAGGTGCAGCAGGTACTGACCGGCGGAGTTGACCAGGAGCGCGGCGGTTCCGCGCGGCTCGGCGGACAGGTAGGTCACGTTCGACTCCTCAGGATCGGGAACGAGTGGTGCCGGCGGCCGCGGTGGCGGCGGGGGTGCGCCGGACGCCGCCCCGGGCCGGGAGGCGCAGCGCGCCCTTCATGAGCGCTCCTCCGCCCTGGTGTCCTCGGCGGGGGCGCGCTGGGCAGGTACGGTGTCCGCGAACGCGGCGGCCTGAATCAGGTAGGAGTCCCGGAAGTCGCCTGTGCCGGTGTCCTCGTCCATGAGTTCGGCGAACGTTCCGGACTCGGCGAGCCGGCCGTCCTTCATGACGTGGATGACGTCGGCGTGCCGCACCGAATGCAGTCGGTGGGTGATGAAGATGATCGTCTGCCCGGTCGCGGCGAGCGCGCGGATCTGATCGAAGACCCGCTGCTCGGCGACCGCGTCCAGGGCGCTCGTGGGCTCGTCGACGACCAGGATCTCCGCGCGTTTGTACCAGGCGCGGCTGATGCCGACCAGCTGCCATTCCCCGCCGGACGCCTCGCGCCCGCCCTTGTACCCCCGGCCCAGGAGCGTCCCGAAGCCCCGGGGCAGCGCGGCGATGAACCTGTCGGCGCCGGAGAAGGCCGCAGCGTTGCGTACTGCCTCGTCCTCGATGGGCACGGTGGGGCGGCCGATGCCGATGTTGACCCGTACCGTGAACGGCCACCGGAAGAAGGACTGCGACATGAGGGCGATACGGGCGAAGATCTGCCCGCGGTCGGCCTTGGCGGCATCCACGCCGTCCCACCAGATCGTGCCGCCGCCCTCGTCGGGCAGGTGCAGTCCGGCCAGCAGCTTGACGAGGGTGGACTTGCCCGAGCCGTTCGCCCCGACCAGGGCGATGACCTTGCCCATCGGGAAGGACAGGGACACCTCGCGCAGGGTCGGGTCAGGGGTCTCGCCGCCGGAACCCGGGTAGGTGAACGTGACCTTCTCGAAGCGGACTTCCCGCACCCGCCCGGGCAGGTCTTCCCCGGTCTGCGGGATCGCACGGGCCTGCGCCTCCGCGCACAGCCGTTCGTAGTCGGCGACGAACAGGGACTCCTGATGCAGATCGGCCATCTGCAGGACGAGGCCGTCGAGGCTGGAGGCGCCGGCGCGGATGGCGAGAACCGCGGTGCCCGCGACCGCGAGGTCCATCCGCCCGCTCCACAGGAGCAGCCCCAGCGCCCCGTAGGTGAGGAGGGTCGCGGCCCCGGACGCGCCGTCGGCGACGAGGCCGATCCTGGCGGCGTTGCGGGCCAGGCGGGTCTGCTCGCGCTCGCTGGTCTCGGCCATCTCCCGGAAGTGTCCGAGGAGGAACGGTCCGACCTCGTGGACCCGGACCTCGGCCGCGGCCTCCCGCTGGGTCAGCAACTGGCCCAGCAGGTGCCCGGCCCGCGCGTGCTGCACGAAGGTGTGGAAGCTGATGTAGCGCTGCTTGGAGATCGTCAGCGAACTCCACGCGCTGGGCAGCGTCATCAGCACCAGAAGGGGCAGGAGCGCGACGTGGAGCACGGTGAGGACGCTCGCCGCGGCGATCAGGGAGATCCCCGAGTTCAGCGTGTTCGTGCAGTAGCGGATCATTCGGCGGGCGGAGTCGGCTCCGTAACGGGCTGCGTCCAGCAGCCGGTGGAACTCGTCGTCCTCGATCGCCGCGAGCTCCACCCGGTGCACCAGCCCCAGATACCGCTCCGTCGCGACCCGCTGGACTTTGGGTTCGAGCTCTCCGGTGGCCGCCGTCGACGCGGAGCGCAGCAGCGATCCCAGCAACGCGGTGACCGCGACCAGTCCGAGTGACGGAACGGCCCGGGCGAGGCGTTCGTTGGTCGTGCCGCCGGCCAGGACGTGACCGAGGACGCTGTTGACCGCGACCAGCCCGACCGCCTGGGTCACGCCCCGCCCGACCTCGGCGCCCAGCACCACGCGCAGAGCCCGGGCGTCGGCGAGGTGGGCGAGCCTCAGCCCGGTCGCGACCATGCGGGGTAAGGCCCTGGCCATGGCCAGCAGGCCGAGCTTCAGCCACGCGCCCTCGTGCTGTTCCCAGCCGACGTCGTACGCCAGCTCCCCTCCGAAGAGCAGTCGCTCCGAATCCGACACGGTGGGCGCTTCGGGAGGCTCCGGTACGGGGTCCTCGTGCCGGGTGTCGGCGGGGGTGTGGGCGGGATGCACTGCGTCCTCCAACTGGGTGGCGTGATGGCACTGGTGCTCTGGGAAGGGCCTCGCTTTCGCGGCCGTAACGGCCTTGAACAGGGGAATGTGTCGCATGTATGTCTGACTTTGGCATGTGGTGCGGCAGCCCCGTGGCCGAGCGCTTTGAACTCACACATTCGAGTGGTTGCCGACGAGGGGTGCCCGATCAGGGGCTTGCGGGCGAGCGGCCGGCTGAACGTCTGGTCTTCCCTGCACTGTCACCGCAAGGACCTACGCTGTCGCGAGTGCTCGGCACGACGGAGAGACGACACGCGGCATCCCGGAAGCCATGGCCGTCCAGGTCGGCGCGGCACTGTCGTACCGTCAGTCGGCAAGTGGCCGAACAGGCCTGACGGTCAGTCGGGCAGCACAGATCAAGACCGAGGTCCCCGCCCACATCGACGCGATCTCGCGGGCCATGCGCCGCACCCGAGCCATCGGGAACATCCGCCTCCAGGCGACCATCGCAGAAAGTGTGACCCCCCATGTCTGAGATAACCAGCCCCGCACGGCCCACCGCCGTCGTCATCGGTGCGAGCGCCGCCGGCCTCTTCGCCGCATCCGTGCTCACCGAGTTCGCCGACGTCACCCTCATCGAACGGGACGAACTGCCGGAAGGGCCCGAGGGCCGCAGGGGCGTGCCCCAGGCCCGCCACGCGCACCTCCTGTGGAGCGGCGGTGTCCGGGCCTTCGAAGAGCTCCTGCCCGGCCTGACCGACGACATCGTCGCCCGAGGGGGCCGACTGGTCCACATCATGGGAGACATGGTCTCCCGGGCGCCGAACGAGGTCTGGTTCCGCCGGTTCAGGACCACCCACCACCGCAACCTCGTCTGCTCCCGCAACCTCCTGGACCACGCCCTGCGGGAGCGGGTGCTCCGGGATCCGCGCATCAGCCTGCTCGACGACACCGTCGTCGAAGGACTGGAGGGCGATGCCACCCGCGTCACCGGCGTCCGGATCCAGCCCGCCACCGGCGGACGCACCCTCTCCGCCGACCTGGTCGTCGACGCCTCCGGCCGCGGCTCCCACGCCCCGGCATGGCTCACCGACCTCGGCCTGCCCCCCGTCACCGAACGCCAGGTCAACGCGGGCGTCGCCTACGCCACCCGCGTGTACCGGGCCCCCGCGGCCACAGTGGGCTCCTTCCCCCTGGTCAACGTGCAGGCCAACCCGGCCAGAACCCCCGGCCGGGGCGGCATCATCCTCCCCGTCGAGGACGGCCGGTGGATCGTCACCCTCTCCGGCACCCGCGGCGGCGAACCCACCAAGGACCCCGACGCCTTCGTCGACTTCGCCCTCAACCTGGGCGACCCCGTCATCGGCACACTCATCGAGAAAGCCGAACCCCTCGGCCCCATCGCGACCACCCGCAGCACCGCCAACCAGCGCCGCTACTACGAGAAGATGCGGGCATGGCCCGACGGCTTCGCCGTACTCGGCGACGCCATCGCCGGATACAACCCCGTCTACGGACACGGCCTGACCGTCACCGCCCAATGCGCCCTCGCCCTCAGACGAATCCTGCGCACCACCGGCCTCGCCACCCCCGGCACGGCCCGCCGCATCCAGCAGTCCGTCTCCCGGCCCGTCGCCGGCGCCTGGGACCTCGCCGTCGGCCAGGACGCGTTCTACCCCGGCGCCGGCGACACACCCCCCAAGACCATCGAAAGGCTCCTCGCCCGCTACGTCGACCGAGCCGTCGAAACCGGCGCCCGGAGCCCCCGCGCCCTCGGCGCCCTCCTGGACGTGATGAGCCTGGAGAAGCCCGCCACCCGCCTCTTCTCCCCGGACATGCTCCTCCCCATGCTCTTCGGCCGGAAGCTGCCGCGCCTGCAGGCCCCGCCCCTCAGCGACACCGAAAAGGCAAGCGTCTGAACCGGCCCCGTACGGCCGTGGGCCGGCCCGTCACGCCCCCGCGGGCCTCAGGACCGCAGGCCACAGACGTTCCTCCAGCGGGGTCCTGCGGTGGCGTACCGCGGCGTCGCGGAGGCCGGCCATGGCCACGTCGCGGTACGGGCTGGCCGCGAGTTCCCGGGCGGCGTCGGCGCGTACGTCCTCCTCCCGGCGGCGGGCGGCGGCCGTGTCGAGGGCCTTCTGGAGCATCGCCTGGGGACCGTCGGCCAGGCCCCCGATCAACCGCAGCCAGTCCTTCCGGTCCGCGGTCGCGGCCAGCCTGGTCAGCGGCTTCTGCCACTTCCACCCCAGCCGGGTGACGTGGTGGGGGTCGGCCAGGCCCGACCCCGCCGTCCTGCGGGCCACCTCCAGCGCCACCCCGACGGCCCGACCGGGGTCGAACTCGCAGAGGCGTTCGGTCAGGAACCCGGCCCCCGAGTCGTGGATCGCCGCGGTGTCGGCCGACAGCCGCACCTGCCCGGCCACGGTGTCCACCGCCGCCGCGACCTCCTCCCGCGTGCCCAGCGGCGCGAAACGGCAGCGCAGGAGCGAGCGGAGGAGAGCGACCTCCCCGGCCGAGGCCTCCGGGACGGCCGCCGAGGCCAGGGCGGAGCCCAGCGCCGCGTCCAGTTCCTCCCAGCCGGGTTCGCCGCCGACGGCCGCGACCGAGGAGACCTCGTGGCCGTTCCAGTGCCGCAGCACCGTGCACGCGGTGGACCACCGCCGGTTGCGCACCGTCGACGCCAGCCGCGCCTGCACCGCGAGCGGCGGCCGGTCGGCGGCGCCCATGCGGACCAGATCGCCCCACAGGCGCAGCGCCGCCGTCCTGGCGTTCGGGTCGGGACACGGAGTGCCGTCCCACAGGCCCGCGCACCACTCGGCCAGATCCGGCCCGAACCGGTCGAACAGCGCGCGTGCCGGGGCGGCCGCCGGACCGGGCTGCTCCACCGTGCGCTTGGCCAGGGCGGCGAGCCAGGGGACGTCGGCCGTCGGCACCCGCGCGCGCAGGGCCTCCATGACCAGCCGGTGGGCCTGTGGGGCGTGATCGGCGAAGGCCGCCTGGATCACCCCGGCCATGCCGTCGCGGTTCCGGGGGCCGTGGTAGGGCCTTGCGCCCCGGAACTCCGGCCATGCGTTGCGGCCCCGGGCCAGCTGCTCGTGCCGGAGCCCTTCGAGGGTCCGCCAGCGCTCCAGCGCGACGACCGCCCTGGCGTGGCCCGCCGCAGCCAGGGGGACGAGGAGCTTGGTGGCCCCGTCGAGAGCCAGGAAGGTGTCGTCGATCCTGTCATCCTTCCACCGGCCCCCCTTGGCAGGCCAGGGCACGATCTCCGTCAGCCGGGCCGGCGGCAGCTGCGCCAGGCCGGCGACCGCGAACCGCAGTTCCGGGGATCCCGTACGCAGGCCCCGGCCGCCACGAGTGCCGACGACGTCGAGCCGAGCGGCGCACCAGGCGGCGGCCGCACGCGTCCCCGGGGCGTCGGCGGGCTCACGGAGCAGGGGCGGCAGCAGGGAGACCGCGATGCCGTCGACGGTGTCCCGGCCCTCGCACAGGGCGACGGTCTCCTCCAGGAGCCCGGGCACCCCGTCGGCCGTCTCGCGCAGCAGCGTGCCGACCCGGCCGAGCACCGCCCTCAGCCGGGGGTTCGGGACGTCGAACGGGCTCTTCCCCTCGGCGGCCAGAGCGCGGATCACGTCCCCGGGTGAAGACCTGTCGGGAGCGGAGAGGGCGGCGGCGAACCAGTGGGCGTCCAGCGCGGCCTGGGCCTGCCGCCACTCCTCCACCGGCGTACGGGCCCCCCACGCGCCGGCGCCGGCCTCCGGCTCTTCCCCGCCCTCGGCCGGAAGGGCCCTGTCGGTACCGAGCCGCTGGGCGATCCGGGCCGCGACCGGGAAGAGCGCGTCCCATTCCGGATCCCCGGCACGCCGGCGGATGACGGCCACGCACTGGAGTACCTGCGGGCGCGAGCGATGCCGTTCGGCCAGCGCGAGCAGCTCCCGCATGCGCGCGGCCGTCCACTCCCCCCGGTGTTCGGCCAGGGCCTCGACCAGCCGTACCGCCTGGTTTCCATGGCTGCTCGCACTGTTCGAATTCAGGTTGACCAGCCACGACCACAGGCAGTGCGCGCCACCGCAGCCGCCCGGCGCCGCGTCCTGCGGCTCCGGCTCGCGCCTCAGACAGCGCGCAGGGTCCGCGCACAGCTCGCGCAGGAACGTCCAGACCACGTCCGCCGTCCTCCCGTCGAGTCGCCCGAACCTGCACAGCACGTCCAGTACGCGCCACTCCATCCGGGCGCCGGCGCGGGAGTCGCGCTTGAGGACGACGCCCAGGTCCTCGGCCACCCGCCCGGGATCCGTGTGCTCACGGGTCGGCAGCAGGGCCAGCACCTCGCGCACCATCGCCGGTGACGCCTGCTCCCGCAGGTACCGGTGGAACACCGCGCGGATGTCGCCGTACAGGTCGTCCGGCAGCAGCGCGCAGGCCCGTACGGCGATCACCTGCAGGTCGACGTCCTCGCTCCCCAGCAGTCCGGTGAGCAGTTCCTCCGCGTCGTCCCGCACGCGGCCCTTCGCGCGCATGCCCTGCACCAGGGCCTGTTCGGCGACCACCGCACGCAGGTGGTCGTCCGGATGCGCGGCCAGGTGCCGGCCGAGCGCCCCGAAGTACGACTGCTTCTTCTCGGCGGCGAGGCGCACCAGGCAGCGGCCCGCCGCGTACTCGAAGAGCGTCTGGTGGAAGAAGTGGACGTTCGAGCGGCCGTCGGCCGTGCCCGCGACCACGCTGCGCCGGTCTAGCTGTGCCAGCTGCTCCAGCGGATCGCCGTCGCCGGCCTCCGGGTTCGCGCCGGGCAGGCGGCCGACGGCGTCCGCGACGGGCAGCGCCACCGTTCCGTCGTGCAGCATGAGGCGGGCGAGGGACTGGGCGGGCCAGGAGAGGTCCGGCGAGTCCGGTACGGCGTGGCCGGCGGCTCCGTGGCGGGCGTCCTCGCGGACCCGCCGCTCCCAGTAGCGCTCGTACAGCCCCGCGGCGTCGATCTCGGGGGAGGGCGACTGCGGTGCGTACACCTCGAAGAGCATGCGCAGCGTCAGCGGCCTGGCGACCACCTCGCGGACGGGCAGCCCGCGCACCGCGGCCGCCAGCAGGTCCGCCACCGCCCCGGCGCGGGCGGCGGGGGTGGCCGCGGGCAGGTAGTGCAGGCAGTACGTGGCCAGGGCGCGCTCCAGCTCCTCCCCGCTGCGGAAGTCGCCGACGTGGAAGACGACGTCGGACGGTGTCCTGCCGAGGAGGTCCTGGAGGGCGGTCCCGTCGCGGGTGCGGCAGGTCAAGGCGAGCGGTACGCCCCGCTCCTGGCAGGAGGCGACGATCCGGCCCAGCACGTCCCGGCCGTCCCCGGCGTGCAGGAGCAGGTCCGCCGTGTCGAGGAGCGCGACGCAGCCGGCGGTCAGGCTCGGTCCGAAGGACTCCAGGAGCCGTCCGCCCTCGCCGGGGACGAGCAGCTGCTCGGCCCGCAGCAGGACCGGCCGCAGCGCCGTGCCCGCGCGGATCTCGTCGGACGGAGGGCCGGTGCGCGTCTCCTGAAGCGGGGCCGCCGCCCGTCGGCCGTCGAGGAGTTCCGCCAGGTACCACAGCAGGCTCGACTTGCCGGTGCCCGCCTCGCCCAGCACCACCTGGACCGGCTGCCCGGGGCTGCGGGCCAGGGCCTGCTGCTGCAGGACGCGCGCCAGACGCTCCTCGGTGCCGCGCCGCACGTACACGTCCCGCAGCGAGACCGGCGGGAGGTCCGCGGAGCCGTGGTCGAGGAGCAGCATGTCCCGGCGGGCGCGCTCGCTGATCTCGTCGACGAGCCGCCGGTGCCCGCTGCCGCCGTCGCCGGCCCGCCGGGCGGTGAACCGCCACAGCTGCCGGGCGGCCCTCTCCAGCCCGAGGCGGAGACCGGAGGGCAGCACGTACTCCGGCTCACCGAGGCGTGCCAGCGCCTCCACGACGCGCCGGCGGTCCTCGGTGACGGGCCGTTCCGCCGCGAGGTCGGCGCGCAGCTGCCGGAACGTCTGCAGGCCGAACGTCGTGTACCGGTCGGGTGCCGTACTCGCCCCCGCCCGCCGGTCGCGCTCCATCTGCCGGGCGATCCGCGCGTGGACGCGCCGCCAGAGGAGGGGGTCCGGGCGGTCGCGCATCTCGCCGTCGCGGGACGGGGGCCGTCCGGACTCCTGCCGGTCCTCAAGGTCGTACAGCAGGGACAGGGCCCGCCGCAGGTACGCCCGCACCTCCTGCGCAACGGCTTCCTCGGACGCCATCGGCCCCTCCCCGCTGACGGATCGACAGGCGTCCAGCGTAGGGCACGCCGTCCGGCCGCGTGGGGGATCCGGCGTCCGGCCCCCGATGAACGAGACCTCGCGGGAGTTGTGCACACACCGCCTCCGACCTGCGCGTCCACACCGCCCGGACGGGATTCCCCGCGGGATTTCCGGACCGCCGACACGCCTGGCGAACCTGGCAGGGCACGCCGACGAACCGGGGTGCGGGCCCGCACCTCACCGACTCAAGAAACGGTGAGGTCACCACACCATGCGTCATGTCCGTTCCGTCATCGACTCCTTCACCGACCACGCACTGCACGCCGCCGGCACCGTCCTGTCCTGGCACCCGAGCCCGGAGGTGCGTTTCCTGGGGCAGGTCGTCCAAGACCTGGCCTCCAGCGAAGCGGTACGCCTGTGGGTACGCACCACCGCTCAGGTGTACCGGGCACAGCTCATGGCGCGCATGAGCCGCCGCGCCGATCGCTGACACCCCACGGCTCGCCTGCCGACCGCCCTTGCGGTCGGATCAGTGCGGGGCCGCCAGGTTCACGCCCAGCAGGGCCTCCAGCCGGGAGACGGTCTGCTCGGGCTGCTGGGCGTGAACTCCCGCGAAGCCGAGCTTCTCCGCGGCCCGCACGTACTCTTCGGTGTCGTCGACGAAGACGCACTCGCCGGCCGGCAGCCCCAGCAGCTCCAGCATGACCTCGAACAGCTCCGGGTCGGGCTTGCGCAGCCCGTGGCACTCGGAAATGACCACGCTGTGATAGAGCTCGTCGAGCTCGTAGCCGTCGTAGAGATTCCAAGGAGCGAGCCCCACCGAGTTGGACAGGATGCCGACCTTGATCCCGGCCTGCTTCGCTGCGGCGGCCGCATCGATCAGGGTCTGCTCCGGCCGCAGGTCGGCGAAGATCCGGCCCATCAGATTGTCCGGAGATACCCCGAGCTTGGGGGCGGCGGCCTCGTTCCATTCGGTCTGGCCCATGGCGCCGCGCTCCAGCTCGTGGGTGAGCCGAACGCCTTCCTCGTCCATGTACAGCGCCTTGACGCACGCGCCCTGCGGCAGTCTCTCGCGCTGTTCGAAGGCCAGCACCGCCGGCAGCAGCGGCGTGGTGAGCACCCCGCCGAAATCGAGGACGAGACCGGTGCGGTGAGACATGCGGGAACTCCAACATTGGTGATCGGCCGGGTGGAAGCCGGGGCGACCGTCGAACCCGGTTCGACGGTCGCGCCTCGTCATGGGGGAGCAGCAAATCACACAGCCGCACAGCGACCTCTCCCACTACGGTCAAGACCAGCCGTGAGATGCCGCGTACCACGACGGACGATAGGCTTGAGCCGCCATCAGTACGGCGTAGCGGCTCGACCGCTGCTGCGGGTTTCGGAGCCGTCGTGTCTCACCGGCCGTACCGTCAGCGTCCAAGGCAGGTTGAATGATGAACCGAACGCGTCGTCTTGCAGCACTCACGCTCTTGGTTGCCTCACCTCTCGCCGTGGGCCCCGTCATCGCAGCCCACGCCTCGACCACCGCGGCCCCCGCTGCCGCGAAGTGCAACGTCGAGGTGGACTCGGCCGGCAAGTACCACGTGTGGGGCGAAGGATTCCCCGGCGGCACGACGGTGACCTACTCCGGCTCCACCTCGGGCTCGGTTCCCATCGACAAGTCCGGAAGGTTCGACCTCGGCGGTCTCACCGGAAGCAAGTACGTGGTCAAGACGGCAGACGGCAAGACCACGGTCACCTGCGCAGCGGTCCACCACTGAGGCTCACGCGACGCCCTGCGCCGGGTCGGTATCCTCGGTCGTAGATCGCCCGCCGCCACGGTTCCCTCACGGCGGGCATCCGCGCGAGCGTGTATCGGAACGCCTCCCTGGAGGGCTGGAACGGGCACCACGGGTGCGGCGGCAGCGGGTCGTCCCGCTCCACGCCGGCCGGCAGCCCGCCGACCACCGGAAGCCGGGTCCGGGGCGGCGCCGGGCTGCCATACGTCTCCGGTCTGCGGATGGACCGGCACCAGCACCAGGTCACCGGCCGGCTCGCTGACCGACGCGCCCCCGGCGGCCGCCACCACGTGCGCGAGAGCCACGCCCGCGGGGATGTCCCGGTACTCGCTCAGCCGGTGCCACAGGGGGCCGACGGCCAGTAGCTCCGCCCAGTCCGTGACGGGCCGCTCCGGCGGGCCGGACAGCCGGGTTCATGAAGAGGCTTCGTCCCGCCCCGCGTTGGCAACGCCACCGCCCGACCCCGCATTGCCACGGCACGCGACCGACCCGTCGGCGGCGCGGGGCGTGAACCGCAACGCCCCGCCGACCAGCACCGCCCGCGTGGCCGGTCGCCCGGACCGAAACCGGCTTTCGGCGGGTCGGGGGGGTATTGTCGTCCGGTCACGGACGGCAATCGGAGCGTCTGTTCAACCCAGGGGAACCAACATGGCTGATCTGAACTCGCTGCGGGCAAGCCTTGCGTCAGGTGAGCACGAGTTCGCCGACACCTTGGCCTTCGTCGCCGCGCATTACGAGTACCAGCCGCAGGCGTTCCGCAACGGTGAACTGGAAAATGCCGCAGGTGAGAACGAGGGTTCGTGTAAGACGCTGGGACTGGCCCTGCTGGAAGGCCTCAGCGACCAGGAGGCGCTGTGGGCATTCGGTGAGTACTACCGCAGTGTGCTGGCGACGCCGAACGACACTGATCACGGCAACATTCGCAACCTCATGGCCCATGGCCTGGCAGGAGTGAGCTTCGCCGGGCAGCCCTTGGCCCGCAAGAGCTGACCAGCGAAGTCGGGCGAGCACCCAAAGGTCACGTCCACCACGCATAGGGCTGCGGGACGTCGAGGCCAAGCGGCGCGTCGCCGTGTCGATGCCTGTCCACCTGAGCGTCCGGACGGGCTATTCCGCCGGGTGCGGGGCGGACGGTGGCTCTGATACTGGCCTCCTGGGTGCCCCGACGGCGGGGCGCGCCGATGAAGGAGTACGGACGTGAACTCACCGATGGCCGCGGAGAGCGGCTGCGACCTGATGAAGCGCCTCGCCAAGGACCTCAAGCTGAGCATCGCCAAGACCCAGGAGCACGCGGACCAGGTCGCGAGCAGGATCGCTGAGCTGGAAGCGCAGGCGAATCCCGACCAGAGCCAGATCAGCGCCTTGAAACAGGCGCTGGAAGTACTCAGGAAGAAGATCGAGGACGAGCGCGCGTCGCTGTCGGAACTGGAGGACGTGATCAGCGAGAACTGCTGAGACGTTCCCTGCCGATCATCGGAACGCCGGCCTGACCGACGCGAGGCTCACCCAGCGCGGAGTGCACCGCCCGGTGCGAAGGAGCCCGCGCGTGAACCGGACTCCTCGCCCACGGCCGCTGCGGGTGGCCGATGACGTCCTCGGCCGCCCGCAGCAGCCGGAAGGCCGGCTCCGGGTCGGTGCCCGCGCTGCCGACGACGGGCGGGATTCGCTCCTCAGGCGGCGCCGACCTTCGCGGCCCCTGCGGCGTCGGGCGACTCGGCTACGCCCGGTCGCGGCTTGCGGGTGAGCGGAACCGTGGCGCACGCGGAGAGCAGGGAGGCCGCGGCGACCGCGTACCACCCGTGCCGGAACGCGGCGACAGCGTGTCCGGGCGCCGGGGTGCCGAGGATGCCGACCAGGATCGCGACGCCGAGGACCGCGCCGATCTGGCGGCCCATCGAGGTGATGGCCGACCCGGTGGCGAAGCGGGCCGGAGGCAGGGCGGCCGCCGACGCCCCGGTCAGGACCGGGAGCGTCATACCGACGCCGAGGCCGGTCAGTATCATGCCGGGCAGGAGCGAGGCCGCGTAGGACGGGCCGGTGTCCAGCGTCGCGGCCCACCACAGGATGCCGGCCGCGAACACGACGGTTCCCGCCAGCGCGATGCGGCCCGCACCGAATCTGGCGACCGCGGGCCCGATCCGCAACGCGACCGGCGGCACCAGCAAGGGGCCCGGCGCGATGGCGAGGCCGGTGAGCAGAGCCGAGTAGCCCCACACGCCCTGGCACCACAGCACCGCGCCGAGCAGCATTCCGGCGAACGCGACGGTGAACAGCGTCAGGGCCGCCGCGGCGGATGCGAACGCCGGTACCCGGAGCAGTGGCAGCTCGATGATCGGTACGGGGTGGCGGGCGGAGCGCACCACGAACCAGACGCCGAGCAGCACCGCGGCAGCCAGGCCGCCGAAGGTGCGGGCGTTCGTCCACCCCCAGTCGGGAGCCTTGACGAGGCCGAGCGCGAGCGTGGCGATCGATCCGGTGAGGAGGGCGGCGCCGAACAGGTCGGGCAGCGGACTCTTCTGCGCCCCGGCGCGTCCGGGCGACGGCAGCACCGTGACACCGAGTGCGAACGCCGCGATCCCCACCGGCACGTTGACGATGAACACCCAGCGCCATCCGGCCTCGACCAGCAGCCCGCCGGCCACCGGCCCGAGTCCGGCGGCGATCCCGCCGATCGACGCCCAGGCCCGCACCGCCCCGGCGCGCTTCTCGGGCGCCGTCGTGTCGAGCAGCAGCGCGAGCGACGTCGGCATCAGCAGCGCAGCGCCGGCGGCCTGGACGAGCCGTGCCGCGACCAGGGTCCCGACGTCGGGGGCGAGTGCGCAGCCGACCGAGGCGAGGGTGAACACCGCCAGTCCGGTCAGGAAGACCGGCTTGTGGCCGGAGCGGTCGGCGACGCGGCCGGCTACCACGAGGAGCGCCGCGAAGGCGATCGCGTAGCCGTTGAGGATCCAGGAGAGGGAGCCGAGGCCGCTGCCGTCGAACGAGTGGCCGATGGCCGGAAGGGCGGCGTTGACGATGAAGAGGTCGAGGTTCGACATGAAGACCGCGGCCGCGACCGTCGCGAACACGGCTCGGGACGCCCTGCGTGAGGGTGGGTTTGAAAATCCAACTGTCATGGACCGGAGGCTAGCCGGGTGGGTTTGAAAACACAACGCACTAGGAGGAGGATGGGGAGGTGACCTCGAACGCGAAGCAGGGCGAGAACTCGGTTCCGCACCCCGAAGTGCCCGGCCGGCCGTGCTCCGCGGCCGCCGCGCTGCAACTCGTCGGCGAACGCTGGGCCCTCCTGGCGATCCGCGAGATCTTCTACGGCAACCGGCGCTTCGGCCAGATCGTCCGCAACACCGGTGCCCCCCGCGACCGCCTCGCCGCCAGACTGCGTGCACTGGAGGAGGCGGGCGTGGTCGAGCGCCGCGCCTACAGCGAGCGCCCCGTGCGCTTCGAGTACCACCTCACGGAGGCCGGCCGCGACCTCGCACCGGTGATGCACGCGCTGCTGGCCTGGGGCGACCGCTGGGCGGTGGACACCCCGCCGGTCGCCTTCCGGCACCGCGGCGCACCGGGCTCGGAGCACGCCGCCGAGCACGACCTCGACCTGAAGTCGACGTGCCGGACCTGCGGTGAGGAGGCCGGCGCGGGAGGTCTCACGATCGACGTACGGGCGCCCGGATGGGATCGGTCCGGACCGGTCGAAGGCTCCTGAACGCAGCAGCGATCAGGAGTGAACGGTGGTCTCGATCGACCGGCCGTCACGGGTGAGGGGAGAACACCCGACTGTCCGCCAAGGCCCTATGCCTTGCCCTTGCTGCGGCTCTCGCCTACGGGAAGAAGCCCGCGCACATCACCATTCGGGACGCGGTCCTGGTGCTTCACCGCGGTGACGAGAATGGAGGAGATGTGGGTCAGGGCGGGGTCGGCAGCGATGAAGAACGTGTCGACTCCGGCCAGTTCGTGTTTCATGCGGGCCATCGGCATTTCGTGGTCCAGGTCGGCAACGCCGCGGACTCCGCGGATGACGACGTCGATTCCGACTCGGCGGCAGTAGTCGACCAGCAGGCCGCCGGTGTGGGAGTCGATGGTGACGTTGCTCAGGCCGCTTGCTGCCGTGCGGAGCCGGTCCAGCCGCTCACCGACGGGGAAGCGGCCGGTCTTGTTCGGATAGGACATGACGCAGACGACGACCTCGTCGAACAGGAGGGCGGCCCGGCGGCGCGCGCCAGGTCCCGGCGACGCCCCATCTCGGGCGGGTGGTGGCCCACCGGCCCTGCGCGGCCGGGCCCAGGACGTAGTCGGCGCATCGGGTCACTACGATTCTGGGCATGTGGAGAGAGACGGCCTCGCAGGCCTTTCCCGGCGTCGGCTTCCGAGAACCGGCTCCTGCCCCCGAACTCGCCGAGGCCGAGCGACGACTTGGCCGGGAGATTCCTCCAGAGCTGAAGCAGCTGCTCCTTGAGAGCAACGGGGTGATCGGTCAGACCTCGGTCGACACCGTCTGGGCAATCGATCAGATCGTCGAGCAGAACCGTGTCTTCTGGTCTGACCCATCCTTCGCCCGGTTGTACATGCCCTTCGACGCCCTGCTGTTCTTCGGAGACAACGGGGGCGGTGATCACTTCGCCTTCGTGCAGAGGCCGCAGCGTCCCGACATCTTCGTGTGGGAGCACGAGACCGACAGCAGGCGGTGGGTGGCCGGCGACCTGCGGGACTACCTCGGGCGCTCACTTC
This sequence comes from Streptomyces lavendulae subsp. lavendulae, assembly GCF_002803845.1. GTDB lineage: Bacteria > Actinomycetota > Actinomycetes > Streptomycetales > Streptomycetaceae > Streptomyces > Streptomyces lavendulae. The sequence continues at coordinate 8,224,078 of NZ_CP024985.1, forward strand.
GCGAAGGCGGCGACGGCTGGTACCAGCTGTAGCCCCTGGCTCAACGCATGTTCTCCGCGGTATCCCGTAGCTCGTGCCCCGGCCGGGTTCACTTGCTGGTGATGTCCCACGTGCCGTCGCCGGCTGCGGCGGCGTTGTCGAGGGCGGTCCACGCGGCGTCGTCAAGCTTGAAGGCGTCGTGGAGGTAGGCGGAGATCGCGTCGGCGACGAGTGCGACGCGGGCAGGGTCCTCGTCGGTGGTCTCGGCGACCATCTCGCCGGCGAGGCCCCCCAGGGTGTGCTCGCCCTCGGCGATGCCGAGCAGGCTCTTCGGGGACGGGCTCAGGTGATAGGCGTCGGTGAACCACTCCGGCCCCCGGGTGGAGAGCTGAGACTGGTCCCTGCCGCCCGCGATGACCAGGGTCGGAGCGGTCATGGTGGAGTAGTCCGGCCTCATGAACGGGAGGTGTTCGACGGCGAACGGGGTGAGGGTGTCGCCCGATCCGGTCGCAGCGATCAGCGCGCCGGCCGAGACCGCCGAGTGGGAGAAGTCCTCTCCGGGAATCCCGTCGGCGTCGAGCACGCGCGCGCCGAGGAGCGCCCCGGCCGTCTGGGCACCCCAGGAGTGGCCGACGACCGCGACACGGTCCCGGTCGACGCGGGTCTCCAGATCGCCCGCCTGGGCAAGGATGTCGCCGAGGCCGTCGAGAACCGCATGGAGGTCGGCGATCCGGACGCGCCAGATGGTGGCGAAGCGCGGGTCGTCCCACGTGATGCCGTTGCGGCGGGAGTCCAGGTGGGTGGGCTGCACGACGACGAATCCGGCGGCCGCCCACCGGTCGACGAGGGGTTCGTATCCGTCCATGGACCACGCGTTGCCGTGGGAGAACACGATGACGGGAAGGCTCCGGCCCGACAACGGGGCGGTGACCTTCACCTGGAGGTCGACGCTGCGGCCGGGCGCGGGAACGGGGATGGGCTTGACCGCGACGATCCGCTGGGTGAGGTGATGGGAAGGCATGGGGGACCTGTGCTTTCTTCCTGGGGGCGCCCTGCCATACTTTGGCGGAGCGGCGTTCCGCCAAAATAGCGGAACATTGTTCCGCGAGTAAAGGGAGAATCTCGTGTCGGAATCGGTCGGAGTACGCCAAGCACAGGCGCAACGCACCCGCAGCGCCGTGCTGGCGGCCGCGGCGGCGATCTTCGTAGAGCAGGGTGTCCAGGCCCCCGTCCGTGATATCGCCGAGCGCGCCGGCGTCGGCGTGGGGACGATCTACCGAAACTTTCCGACCCGGGCGGACCTCGTCACCGCCGTCTACCGGCACCAGATCGACACCTGCGCCGCACTCGCGCCCCGGCTCCTGGAGGAATCGGCCTCCCCGTTCGCGGCCCTGACCTGCTGGGTGGACGCGTTCGTGGATTTCCTTGTGACCAAGCACGGCCTCGGTGCCGCCCTGGGGTCCGGTGACCCGGGGCTGGAAAACCTCCACGCCCTCATGCTCGACACCCTGCTCCCGGCGTGCGCGACGCTGCTCGACGCGTGCACCGCCGCCGACGAGCTCAGCCCCGGCATCACCACCTACACGCTCATGCGCGCCATCGGAAACCTCTGCATCACCGGCCCCGACTACGACCAGGCCGACGCCAAGCACATGGTCGCAACCCTCCTCGCCGGATGCCGTCGCAAGGCATAGCGCGGTGATCGCCCGCCCGCGGGACAGGCCCACCCGGTGGCGGAGGCCATCTCGACCTGCGTGTACACGTCCGCCTGCTGGCCCCGTCCGGCCCGTGTCGCGGCGTCGGCCACGACCCGCAGGGGTTGGGCGGCAAGGTGGGCGGTGGTCGGGAAGGCGCTGCCGTCCCCGACCCCGACCCCGTCCCCGACCTCGATCGGGGTCCTGGCTCCGGTCCTGACGCCGACTCCCGTCTCAGTGGCGGGGAGGGTAACGGTCTGCTCGTCCAGGGCGGTGGAGATCTCCTCGACCAGCCGCTCGCCCATCCTCGGGGCCCTCGGGCCGTATCAGCTTCGCGGACCCCGCACGCGCTCCAGGGAAGGACGGATCTGGGCCAGCGGGCCGTGGAGCCGGTTGGCGGCGATCCGGCGCATCGTCAGCCCCGGAAGGCCGGAGACCGGGCAGACCATGACCCTTGCGCTGGACGGCGACAGGGCGCCGGTGGAGACGGGCCGGTCGACCACGACCAGCGCCGTCCCGTGCTTGGCCCGCAGCTCTCCCAACAGTTCGCGGAGCTTGAGTTCAGTGTCGGGCAGGCGCTTGTCGAAGGCCTTCTTCCCGGCTCGGGCGAAGCCGCTGCTCAAGCCCCTCACCAGCGGTCCGTCGATGCCTCCGGGCCCGGTGGCCCCGGCCTGCTGTTGACGCGAGCCCTGTCCCGGGAGACGGGACGGGCACGGCAACTCCTGGCCGTCGGGGAATGGCGTCCCTCCCCGGCGGACGCCGAGGCGGCGACGGCTGTTCTGGGGCGCCTCACCGCTCTGCTGCCCGCTCGGCGGGGCGGGACGGCGCGGTTGTCGGCCAGCGATCGGGACCGGCGGCTCCAGCGCATCCTGCGCACGACGGTCCACCATCTCGATGCGGGCAGTGTCAGCCCTCCTGCCGCTGCCCTTCTGGCCGCCGTCGGTCGCGCTCTCCTGCCCTGGTACGCCGCTCTTAACCCACCGACCGCCGCGGCAGCACCGCGATACGGGGTCGCGCCAAGGACAGCCGACGGCGTATCAGTGCCGCCGACCGAAGCGGGGGAATCCCTGCTCCCCGATCTGATCGCGCTGTTCACCACCCTGGCCGCGGCGAGCCCGCCCGGGGCCGTCCCGGTGACGCCGCCGGTTGAGCCCTGGCAGGTCCGGTACACGGGCCGCTTCCGTCGCCACGGCCGACCCGCCCCCGGGGTGTGGACGGCTGAGACCATCCGCTGCCCGGGGTGCGGGCGTACGGCCGGTCCGTGGGTGGTCACGTGAGACTGGCGTCTGATCACGCTGGGTTGCCCGTGCGGTGTCGTGACCCGAGAGCACGGACTCGCCTTCTCCGAGGTCTGGCTCCTCCTGCCGGACACCTGAGCGCACGGTCGACGACCTCGACTGCGACGCTCCGCCGGCGTTCCTCGCCGCGGGTGGACGAATCGTGTCGCACCGCCGTCCGGCCAGCCCCGGAACGAGCCGCACCACATCGACCGGTCGCGGTGGTGTTCGCCGCTCCTGAAACCGGGGCCGTGGGGGAGGAACGAACACCACCGCGCTGGTGTGGTGCACACCCGGGGCGGGCACGGGTTCCCGTGATACGGCACCCAGCATCGGTATCCCCGCACTGCTGGAGCCGCATTGACCGTCATCACGAAGTTCCTCGACCGCCGGCTGGTGGCGGATGCCAGGTACGGCGGGCGGATGCACCTGGACGCGTGCCCTCCGCTGTCTGCCGTGCCGAATCGGTACCTGCGGTCCTGCGCTCGGTATTCAGTCGACAGCCTTCGCGTGAACCAGGAGATACGGGCCCGCTGTGCCCAGCGGCCTGCGTTCGGGCGGCTGCTGGCCCACACGTACGCCGGGGAGCCCGGCTCGCCGAGGGGGCGGGTCTCGACTTCAGCTGGCACGAAGTGGAACAGCAGGACGGGCAAGGCTTGGTCATGGACGGAACAGGCCGGCCACTCTGGGAGAGCGCGGTCTTTTCGGCGTCGAGCACCCGTGAATCCGGGATCAGTTGCTGCACGAGTGCACCCGTCGTCGTCTTGCCCACCGCCGTGCGCACCGTTGAGCCATACGATCACGGGACCCGATGCCGGCGCTGTGCGGCCCAGGGGCACGGGGTACAGCGGAAATCCCGGTACTGCGTCCGCGCCTATCAGGGTGGCGCCGCCCGCCTTTGTGGACGCCTTCCGTGCTGAACTTGTCCTCCGGGGTCCGACCGGGCCGGCGTCGACATGGGGCAGCGGGACGCCAACCACTCCGGGCGAATCCGATGGCACCGACAGCCTTCCGGCGACAAGACCGCACCGGTGAACACCCTGCCACCGCCGCCGTCACGCATTCCCTGTTCGCCCCGGAGCACGTCCTCGCCGAGCGTCTGGCCACGAACGAACCGCTCCACGTCCTCATCGAGCGGGCCACCGACGCAGGGCTCATCACGGCCGGACTCGCCGCCGAACCCGACCGCAGCCGACTGCTGCGCGACAAGCTCACGCAGGGCGCCGAGTCAAGTGCCGCCTTCCACCCGCTCCGCGCCGTCGCAAGGGCCCGGATCTTGGTCCGGGCGGCCTTCGGGCGGACGTGATGTTGCCGTCCTCGACGAGCATGTGGGTACCCGGATCAGGAGCCCCCGGCCGGTTTCGTGCGATACCCGGAGGGCAAGGGCTACGGCATGCGGACCTGTTCGGCGATCCAGGATTGCGCGAGCTTCGTCCACGCTGCGGCCTGGCCGGCACCCTCGGCCAGACCGAGACTGTGCGGGCCGTGGGCGAAGACGTGCACGGTGTGCGGCACCTCGTGCGCGGCCAGCGCCGAGGCCAGCCGGTAGGTGTGTTCCGGCGGGACGTAGATGTCTTCGGCGGTGTGCCAGAGGAAGAAGGGCGGAGACGCCTCGGTCACCAGCGCGTCGAGGCTCGTCCGGCGGCGCAGGTGCGGTGAGGCGTCCTCCCCGAGCAGGATCAACCGGGCAGGCCGGTAGGTGTCGGTCTCCATCGATGTGATCGCGTAGCCGAGGACGGCGAACTGCACGGACTCGCGCGGATCGTCGCCGGGTGCGAGTGCTGCCAGGCCCGCGAGATGCCCGCCGGCCGAGAAGCCGATCAGCCCGATGCGGTCCGCTCCCTGATCGCGTCGGCGGCGGATCTCGGCTTGCAGGGCGGTCAGAGGTGCGGGATGGCGCACGTGAAGCGGGTAGCGGAAGACGCTCGCCGACAGGCCCAGGGCGGAGAGCCACGCGACGACCGGCTCCGCCTCGTGCGGGGCGTGCGAGGCGTAGCCCCCGCCCGGCAGCACGATCAGATGGGTCGTCGCGGGGCGCATCCGCCCGTCCTGTCCGGGAGGCGCCGGTGCTGCCTCCGGTGGAATGCCCAGTGGAATGCTCATGCCCACCTCCGTGCTTGCTGTCGGACGCTGCGAGCGGCCCTGACCACGAGGTGTGGGGCCACCACCCGACCTACCGTGTGGTGCGTGAGGCGCGCTGCTAGAACCAGGCTCCCACCGAGGCGGCAACCGGGTCGGCCCCCGGCTCGCGCAGGGCGTAGAGCGCCTTCGCGCCGACCCACAGGAGTGTCCTGCCGTAGGGGAGGTCGGGGTGGCGGTCGAGCATCGCGTGGAAGAACTCGGTCGCGGAGGAGCACTCCTTCAGTGCCGCCTCGGCGCTGTCGAGGTACTGGCGGGTCCCGGCGATGACGCGGGTGGCGTCGTCGTCCAGGTCCTTGTTCTTGTGGCCGGCGACGATGTGGCGGGGCGCGAGGGCCTCCACGGTGCTGATGGCGCCCCGCCAGGCGTCCAGGCCGCCTCCGGCCGACTCGCCGATGTACATGTGGGCGCCGTTGTAGAGCACGTCGCCGGCAACGACGAGGCCGAGGTCGGGGACGTGCAGGACGCTGGTCTGCTCGGTGTCGGTATGGCCGACATCGACGAGGCGCAGGTCGTGCCCTTCGAGGGTGAGGGCGTTGTCGGGGACGGTGACGGCGGTGACCGGGGTGTCGGGGATCTGCCCGGGCCAGAGCTTGTCCCAGGCGAAGGGCCGGGCTTGCACGTTGCCGTGCATGACGGCGATGGTGCCGGCGGTGGCCACGACGGGCGCGTCGAACCGCTGGGCGAACTCGTTGTCGCCGAACCAGTGATCGCCGTGCCCGTGGGTGGCGACGATGGCGATGATGTTCTTCCCGCCGGCAGCCACCCAGGCGGCAACCTCCTCGATCTGGCCGGCGGTGAAAGGCGGGTCGACGAGTACGGCGTCCCGCTCGCCGTGGACGAGGGTGGTCGAGATCGGCTGGAAGGTACGCCCTTCGCCGTTGGGCAGGGGCTCGGTGACGCTGATCGGCATCGGGTCGGAGACGTGTACGGCGTAGCCGAGAGACTGCGTGTTCATGAGTGCTGACCCTTCTGTCGGTTGCCGTCGCGAGTGGATGTCTCGGGGGTGATCAGGTGAAGGGGATGTCGCTGGGGTCGATGGAGACGAGCTGCGGCTCGGCTGGCGCGTGGCCTTCGGGTGTGCACGGGAGGATGCGGTGCCCGGTGGGGAGGGCGATTCCGGCGACCCGCGACTACCCGCGAAGCAGTGGGCGCCGGGGCTGCCGGCGCGATGTCGACGCCGTGGCCCTCGCGCCGGGCCACGGGGGATCCGTGGCCCCTGCTCACCCTTCTCCTGCCAAGGTTCCAGTTCCTTGAGCAGGTCGCCATCGGTGGTGAACTCGTCGTGGTCCTGGAACAGGAACCCGTGGGCCGAGTCGGGTGGATCGGCCGTCGCGCCTGCGGCATCAGACCGGCGAGCGGGCGGGAGTGGCGGGGGAGGATCATCGGGTCGCTGTCGCCGTTGGCGACGGACATCGTCGCGATAGGTGCCGCCTGGGTGTAGGACCGCGTCATGGGGGTCCCCTGTTGGCTCCGTCAAAGAATGGCGATCGCTTTACCTGGCATCGACGCTACGCCTCCTCGCGGCAGAAGTAAAGCGTTCGCTATACTTGTGGGTGTGGCGGCAACGATATCGACGAACGGGGCGGCTCGCGGCGGGCGTGGTGCGCGTGAGCGCATCCTGCGGGCGGCGGAGGAGCTCTTCTACGCCCGTGGCATCCACGCCACGGGTGTGGCAGCGCTGATCGAGGCGGCGCACGTCTCGCCCCGGACGTTCTACGTGCACTTCCCGACCAAGAACGCACTGGTGGAGGAGTATCTCCGCCGGTTCGAGTCGGAGAAGTCGATCCCTGCCGAAGCGGAGCTGGAGCGCGAAGACCTACCTCCTGCGCAGCGGTTGTTGGCGATCTTCGATCCAGTCGAGGGGGATGCGTCTGCGCTGATCCGCGGTTGCCCCTTCCACAACGCCGTCATCGAGGGGGCCGGAGAACTCCCGGAGGTGGCCCGCCTCGCGCAGCGGCACAAGCAGGCCTTCCGCGATCGCCTCGTGGCCACGGCCGCAGAGGCCGGAGCAGCCGACCCGGACGCCCTCGGCAGGCAACTCGCCGTGCTCTTCGAGGGCGCCAACGCGCTGGCAGCCTCCTGCAACGACGCGCAGGCGTTCACGGACGCCCGGCAGGCAGCCCGGACGCTGCTGGACATCGCCTTGGCCGCTCCGCCCGGCGGGTAAACGCTTCGGGACCCCCGTCGACCGTGCGCCAAGACGTCTCACGGCCCCCCGGTGCTTCATGGGGTCACCGCTGCCAAGGCCGGACGAACCGGATCCCCAAGTCGGGATCGGACCCAGAGTCCGAAGCAACCTCCTGGCCGAGCTGCGGGCCGCCGGACTGTTGGACATGGATGACGCAGCGATCGACGCTTCGCACGTCAGGTCCCTCAAAGGGGGGTCACACCGGACCTTCGCCGGTCGACCGTGCACGCCCGGGCAGCAAGCACCACCTCATCGTCGACCGCCACGGAACCCCGCTCGTCGTCTCCCTGACCAGCGGAAACCGGCACGACGTCACCCAGCTCATGCCTCTGCTCGACGCGCTGCCCCGCATCCGCGGACTGCGCGGCCGCCCCCGTCACCGGCCCCGCCGGCTCTTCGCCGACCGCGGCTACGACTACGACAAGTACCGGCGCCTGCTCAGAGCCCGCGGGATCACACCCAAGACCGCCCGACGCGGCACATTTCACGGCTCAGGCCTGGGCAAGACCCGCTGGGTCGTCGAGCGAACCGGCGCGGTCACCGGCGACCGCTACGCACCCGAGTTCATGGGGACGCCGGGCGGCTGAACACCCGGCTCGGCGAGCGCCGCGCCGAGACGCCGTGTTCATGCCCATGGGGAAGATGGGGTGGCGGCGTCTCCGAGCAGGGTGACGCGGTCGAGGCTCCAGTGGGGGAGCGGGGCACGGTCGAGCCTCTGGCTGTGTGCAAACCCAGGTGGCCTGAGCAGACCATCTGGGTAGGGTCGGGCAATGCCCCTTCTGAAGCCGCTGAATGCCGGCCATGCCCCGGCGGTCCTGGCCTTCGAGCTGGCGAACCGCGCCTACTTCGCTGCCTCGGTCCCGGACCGCGGCGACGACTTCTTCGACCGGTTCGCCGATCGGTACGACGCCTTGCTGGCTGAGCAGGAGGCCGGAACATGCGCCTTCCACGTGCTCGTCGCCGAGGACGGCTCGGTTCTCGGCAGGTTCAATCTGGTCGACATCGAGGACCGCACTGCAGAAGTCGGCTACAGGGTCGCGCAGCACATCGTGGGCCGCGGCGTCGCGACCGCGACCGTCCGGGAGTTGTGCCAACTGGCGGCGGCCCGGCACGGGCTGCGCACGCTGCGGGCAGCCACGGCCCGCCGGAATGCCGCGTCTCAGAAGGTGCTGGCCAAAGCAGGGTTCGTCCCCGTCGGTTCGGCCCAACTCGACGGTGAGCAAGGCATCTGGTATCAGCGCGACCTGATGATCCAGCCGTACGGTGCGATGGTGCCCGAGGACCGGCCGTAGGAAGGCCGAGGCCACCACTGATCATCGGTGTGCGAGGTCTAACGATCTTGCGATGGTCGCAGCAGGCAGACATTAGGGATGTGCAGAGGTGGTCGAGGATGATGCGGAGATGACTGATCAGGGGTCCGCCGCAATTCCGGCGCCGGTATTCGATGAGGAACACGTACCCGCGCTCGTCGGTAGCTCGGTGAGCGCGGGGCGCTTCAAGGTGGGGGGTGCCGGCATCGTCATGGGCCGGGCGGGGACGGTGATCATCGTGGAAGCGGGTGACTCGCCCGCCAGGAGCGGCGTGTGGAGTGCGGAGGCGGTCCGTCTGATCGGGCCCGCACCGGTGCCGGTCACAGAGCGGCTGATGGGATCGCCCCGTGCTGCGGACGAAGGGTTGTTGCCGATCCACATTGCGGTGCGGCTTGGAGGAGAGGCCCTGTACCTCGGCACTGCCAAGGTGAGCCGGGCCGGCACGTCCGACGGAGTTCTCACCGATTGCGAACTGCGCTTCGAAGCGCCCTTGAGCCGACAACTCCTCAACCGGGTACGTCCACCGCTTCCCGCCGTGGACCTGCCGGGCCTGGAGTGGCTCAGCAATGTGAACGGTGACCGTGCGGCAGCGCTGGAACAGTTCATCACCGGCTGGTATCCAGGCACAGACACCACCGAACCACCGGCCACCAGCTCTCCGTGGTCGTGCCTGCCTGCTGGACTGAGGCAGCTGTACCGGCTCGCGAAGCAGCGGCCGGGTGCCCTCGGAGGCCAGAACAGCATCCTGCCCGAGTCGGATCTGCACACCGACCACCTGGGGGAGATGCTTGTCTTCGCCGTCGAGAACCAAGGAGGCTTCTTCTGGTCACTCCTGTGGACGCTCGACGGGCCCGAGGCGGATCCGACGGTCTGGTTCCGTGAATTCGACGAGGAACCGATCGCCGAGCAGGAACCGCTGAGCGGCTTCCTGATCCAGTTCTCCCTCTTCGAGGCTGTGATGAGTGCCGAGTACTGGGCGCTGCCCCGCAGACTCACGGCAGCACAGGCCGCGCGACTCACCGAAGCACTGCACCTCGTGCCCCTGCGCCCCTTCTGGCCGTGGGCACCCACTCGCTTCTACGTGGCCCCTGGCCTCGTCGTGCACGTCGGCAGCGAGGACGGCGAGGCATTCGATGTCCGGGCCGGCGCCAGCCACCGAAGCGCCCTGGCACCGCTGGCCGGCCTCTCCGTCGACTGGATCCGCTTCGACGGCTGACGTCACCAGGTCAGCTACACAGTCGGCCGGTGTCAGCGCAATGCGGCGAGTTCGTTGACGTGATGGGTCGGCGTGCCCATGAAGAGGTCGGTGGGTGCGGGGCCGTAGGCGATGTTGAGGGTGTCGAGGCGGTAGGTCCACGCATCGCCGTGTGAGCCCGCGAAGCGGTGGTTCACCTGCCAGCGCAGCCATTCGCCCCGGGCGAGCCGGAATGCTGGTGGACGCCGCCATCTGCGCGGCATGCCGAATGGCGTCACGGCCAGTTGGACCCGCAGGAGGCCGTCGTCTTCCTCCAGGAGTACGGATGTGTCCGCGTCGGAGACGGGCAGGACCGCGTGGGTTGCGAACTGCGGCTTGAACGCGTCAACCTCGTGCATCAGGACCTCGTGCACGAACGGCGGCGAGGTGAGCGGCAGGGGGAAAGCGGTCGGGGTCGCGTTGCGGCGTGAGGCTTCAAGCCCGCCGCGGGACTGTTTGGTCCAAGACGTGCGAACCCACTGCACCACGGTTTCCATGATGCTGATCCTCTGGCACTGCATTGCCCGGCCGCTACATCGTTTCCGCCGGTTCAGCGGTCGGCCCCTGCCTTGCTGAAGAGAACCGGTTCGTAGCGCAGAGCGCAGCAGCACCCGGCTCGGGATCGTACCGCTCCACCAGGTCGACGGGTCATTCCTGTGGTGATCGCACGCCACTCGTCTTCGAGGGCGCTGAACATGTCGGAGTCTCGCCAACCATCCCGGATCAGGGCCGTGTGACGATGACGTCCTTCCCGTGTCATGCCGAGCTTGCCGAGAACCCTTGCCGACCCGGGGTTCCGCGGGTCGCAGGTGGCATGGATGCGGCGGAGCCCAAGATCCTCGAACCCTCGCGCCAGTAGTCCCTCGCCGACCGCCGTTCCGACGCCCTGTCCCCAAACCCGCGGATGCACCGCACAGGTGCTCTCGCCTTGACGCTGCCCTCGGCCACGGACGTGGAGTTCCCCCATGCCGACCACGTCGCCTTCGACACGCGCTGCGTAGGCGAACCGCTGCTGAGGTGTGTGCGACCAGGCCAGACATAGCCCGAACAGGCACTCGGCCGTCGGGTGGCAAGCCCCGGTCCGTCAGGGTTTGAGGAGCAGCCGGATCGGGTTGCCTTCCTTGCGTTCCAGGGCGTCCACGGCCTGCGCGGCCTCGGCCAGGGGATAGATCCCGCTGATCGAGCCCGAGAGGTCCAGGCGGTTCATGCCCACCAGGCGGACCAGGTCGGCGAGGTCCTCGGGCCCGGATCCGTAGTGGCCGAGCACCTGTTGCCGGAAGCGGCAGAACCAGAGGTTGTCCTTCATGGTGAAGGGCTGGTCGGTGAGGCCGACCAGGACCAGCCGCCCGCGCTCGGCGAGAGAAGCGAGCGCCTGGTCCCGCGCGGCCGGCACTCCTGCGAAGTCGAAGGCAGCGGCGATGCCCGCCGCCCCGGCGGCGGAGCGCAGCAGGGTGGCGAACTCGGGGTCGGCCGGGTCGAGAGCGGCGTCGGCGCCGAGCCGGACGGCCCGCTCGCGGGCGGCGGCCAGCGGGTCCACGGCGATGACCGGGCAGGCCCCCACCATGCGGAGCAGCTGGACGGCGTGCGCGCCGAGTCCGCCGACGCCCCACACCGCGACGGCCTCCGCGGGCCGTACGTTCGCGCAGGAGGTGATCGCCGCCCACGGGGTGGACACCGCGTCGGGAATGATGCACGCCTGTTCGAACGGGATCCCGGGCGGGAGCGGGACCACCGCGTCAGCCGCGGCCACGGTGTACTCGGCCCAGCCGCCGTCGATGTTCACTCCCCGGGTGCACGGAATCCCGTTGCGGAGTTCGCCGGCCTGGAGGACCACCGGGTCGCCCTCGTCGAATCCGGTGACACCCTCCCCGAGGGCCCTCACCACACCCGCGGTCTCGTGACCGAGCGTCACTTTGCTGCCCGACAGGGGATGCGGCTCCAGCATGCCCTGGATGAGGTGGACGTCCGACAGGCAGACCCCGGCCGCCCGCACCTGGATCAGCACCTGGCCCGGGCCGGGCTCGGGGACGGGCACCTCCTCGACGGCGAAACCGCCCCCTCCGGTGGTGAGCCTTCCGGCCAGCATCGTCTCCACGGCCGTCCTCCTTCCTCGCTTCCGCACCGCTCGGGGGCCGCGCTTTCACCCAGTGAAGCTCATGGAGCGCAGCGGTACGGCGACCGATCGGAGGACGCGCCGGGTGGACGAGACCGGCGCGCGTCGCTGACGCCGGGTTCACCAACCGATCGATGTCGGCGGCGCAATGGGCCCACCCCCGCCCTCTCAGGGGCGTCCGGTCGCGAGCAACGCCTCGATCATCAGGCCATGACCTGCCGCGCCTCTTCGGGGTTACGGGTGAAGCGCAGGTGCTGCCATGCCTCCCAGGACGTGGTGGTCTCCAGCCCGGCGAGGAGGAGTGCACGACGGCCCTCCGGCTGGGCGGCGAACTCCGCCGCGAAGACGGCCTCCAGCTGGACGCGGGCCCGCCCCGCGCGACCCCGGTCCTGCTGCTCCATGGCGAGCCCACCTGGTCCTACCTGTACCGCCACGTCCTAGCGGGCCTGGTCGACCACGGGCAGCGGGGCGTCGCCCCGGACCTGATCGGCTTCGGCCGCTCGGACAAGCCCACCGAGCAGACGGACCACACACCACGACGGTTTGACCAGCCGGGGCGCGCTTACGCGTCCGGTTCTACCCGGCCGGCGTGTATCCACTCGTCCTCGAACTCGGCCCGGCTGATCTCCTGGTCCGCCAGCGCGGGGTCGAAGAGGTCCACGATCGGTGGGTTGAAGGGCCAGTCGTCTGGTCCACTACGCAGGGCGGTTCCGCCCTCCGCGAGCTCCACCTGGCGGATCCGGCGTCCGTCGGACCCCACTTCCATCAGATGGACGACTGCTTCATCGTCCTCCTCGTCCCAGCGGCGCCGCAGGTACACGATGTCCCTGTCCGCGAGCGCGCCGAAACCTTCACGCCCGCGCTGCGCGTCGCGCTCCGCGCGTAGGCCCTCCAGTCCAGGAGGCATCAGGGACGCCTCGATGTCGACTTCTTCCAGCCCGTCGTGCTCGAACCGGGACGCCGCCTCCGGGTCGGTGACGACCTCGACCCAGGCGAACGTTTCGAGCACGTCTCGCGCAGACCGTGCATGGACCCACCACCACGCACCGCCCATGCCGTAGTCGTGCAGAACGAGGAAGCGGCGCTTGTCTGCGCTGTTGGTGCCGGTCATGGGGACTGAGCTTAACGAGGGAGGGAGGGAGGGAGAGAGGGCTGCGAGCCTGGTCAAACTCATCAGGCGAACCGGGGTCGGGTGATGTTCTGGTGGTCTGGGCGTGCAGACAGGGCCTCTTGGTGGTATCGGGGGTGCGACCCCGTCCGAGCAGTTCCGGGAGACCCCGTCGCCACAGCCTCGCGCGTTCGAGCTCGCCGCGTCCAACCCGGCTGCCCATCGACGTCCACGTCCCCTGTCGGCACATCCGGGACGGATCACCGTCTGCCAGCGGTGAACACGAGCCTGACTGGGCCCGATGGTCACTACAGTCCAGTCTCATGACGACGGTCACAACGCGTACGGTTACCTACCAGGCCGATGCCCTCACGATGGTCGGGCACCTCGCGCTCCCCGCCGGATCCGACCGCCGGCCTGCGGTCCTGATCGGCCCCGAGGGGGTGGGGCTCAGCGACGTCGAGCGGCGCCGGGCCGAGGCCCTGGCCGAACTGGGATACGTGGCGCTGGCCTTTGACCTCCACGGCGGGCGCTATCTGAGCGACCCCGAGGAAATGCTGGCCCGTTGCATGCCACTGCTCGCCGACCCAGACCGGATGCGGGGTATCGGCCACGCGGCGCTCGACGTGCTGCGCGCCGAACCACGGGCCGACCTCGACCGGGTGGCGGCCATCGGGTACGGCACCGGGGGCGCGATCGCGCTGGAACTCGGGCGCGATGGCGTCAACCTGCGTGCAATTGGGACGGTCAACGGACTGACCACGGGCCGACCGGGCGAGGCGGCACGCATTCGCTGCCCGGTGTGGGCCGGAGTCGGTTCGGAAGACCCGATCATGCCGCCCGCGCAACGGCAGGCGTTCACTGCTGAGTTGCAGGCCGCAGGCGTCGACTGGCGCCTCGCGGTCTACGGTGGAGCCCTGCATGCCTTTCACCATCCACCGGTCGACCACACAGCGCTTCCCGGCGTCGGCTACCACCCGCGGCACGCACAGCGAGCCTGGCGCGACATCGTCGGCCTGCTTGCCGAGTGTCTGCCCGTAGCGGAGTGACCCGGCCGGTTTCTGACGCTCACTCCTGACCGTTGTCGTCTTCATCCAGCCCTGGTGCGTCCGCGGAGGTGAAGCTGTAGCGGCCGAGCAGGTTGAGATTGCGGTGCTTGAGCGTGGAAAGCTGGGGCTCTCCGCAGATGAGAGCTGGGCGGGGGCTTTGCAGTGACTGACATGGAAGTGGTGTCCGGGGTTGTGGCGCTGACACGAGGACTCGTCCACGCCTTTGCGGAGGGTGGTCTCGCTGACCTCGGCCACCTGGGCGACAGCCCGGGTCGCGTCGTGGCCCAGGATCCGAGCCTCGGCCAATCGACGGCACGTGGGAACGCGTCTTCTCCGTCCTCCTCGCCCAGACCGACGCCGAGGAGGGCCTGAACCGGGTCGGTCGCCGTCGACCCCACGGTCGTCCGCGCCGCACCAGCACGCTGCCGGGGCCCGTCAAAGGGGGCTCCGGCAGGCGAGCCGTCCGACCATGCCGTCGGACGCTGCTCCCGCGGCGGACTGGCCACGAAGATCCACCTCGCCGCCGACGCCCGCTGCAGGCCGCCGGCCTTCGTCCTCACCGCCAGCCAGGCCGGTGACGCACAGGCTTTCACACAGCTCAAAGCCGCAATCCGGGTCATGAGACCGAAAGGAAAACCGCGAACCCGCCCGATGCCGGCTCGCCGACAAGGCGTACACGACTCGCGCGATCCGCGACCACCCGCGCAAACGCAAGATCCGGGCCGTGATCCCACAGCCGGCCGACCAGACGGTCAACCGCAGACACCTCCGCACACCAGGGCTCAGGTCGTCTTGGTCTGGCCGCCGTCGATGAGGAATTCGGCGCCCGTGATGTTCGCGGCGCGGGGCGAGGCCAGGAAGAGCGCGAGGTCGGCGACCTCCTGAGGTTCGGTGAAGCGTCCCGTGGCGATGCCCATCTGCCGGGGCACCACCACATCCATGGCCTCCTGGGCAGTGGTCCCCGCGCCGGCCGCCACGGCGTCGGCGAAGCCGCCGGGGGCGGTCCAGAACGGGGTGCGGACCGGTCCCGGAGCGATGGCGTTCACCCGTACGCCGCGCGGAGCGAACTCCTCCGACAGCGCCTTGGTAAGGCTGGTCAGCGCGGCCTTGGCCGCCGAGTAGTCCACCACCGTGGGGAAGGGCATCCGGGCGTTGACGGAACTGATGTTGACGACCGCGCCTCCGCCGTCCGCGATCAGGTGCGGCAGCGCGGCGCGGCTGGCGCGGACGGCGCTGAAGAAGTTCAGGTCGAAGCCCCGCTGCCACTGTGCGTCGTCGATGGCGAGGAAATCGGTGCGGGGCTCGGTGGCTCCGACGTTGTTGACCAAGACGTCGATCCTGCCATGACGTTCCATCGCCGCCTGGATCAGCGCATTCACGCCTTCGCTGGTAGCCAGATCGCCGGCGACGAAGGCCACGTCGTACGTCTCGCGCAACGCGGCTAGCTCAAGGCTCTCGGAACGGCTGCCGGCGACCACACGTACGCCCTCACGCAGGAACGCCTCGGTGATGGCCAGGCCGATGCCCTTACTGGCACCGGTGACGACGGCGACTTTGCCGGTGAGCTCCAGATCCATCGGCACGCACTCCTTGTGTCATGAACTCGGCACGGATTTTTCCCATGAATCGGATATGCACGGGCATTGTGTGCGTCGGATCCCGTGCGCCCTCGCAGGCACGCCGTTCCCTGCTGTCGGGGTGTGAGACCACCGTCAGCTGTGGGCGGTCCTCGACCGGCCCTCCGCGTCGACGTGCTCCTGGCAGGCGGGACGGTTCCGAAGCCGGTCTACGTCGATTCGAGGCCTCCGGCGCCTCGGGCCGGGAGGCTCTTCTATGTCCCGGGGCACACGTGCTGCATGCCGAGTGCTCGTGCGGCTGGACGGGTACCCGACACACCGTCGACCGGACCGCGGCCGGGGACGTTCCGATCCGTGAGAGCGGACTGGTGACGGCCGAGCGGTGCGAGAAGGACTGGGACACCGGCACCACCTCGCCCGCTACGGCGGCTGGAGCCCGTACGGCTGACGCTGCGCGGGTTCGGGGACGACGGCGATGGTCGGGCCGTCCTCGGCGAGCCCGAGGAGGTCCTGGCGTTCGTTCTCATCGGCGGCCAGGTCCCACCGCAGCTTCGTGGGGAGCGGAGTACGCGGCCGGAGCGGCGGGGTGCCGGGGCGGCCATGTTTCAGTCCGTTGAGGCCCGCACCGCGTCGTGCCAGGTTTGGGGGCTGAGGTAGTGGTTCCTGCGTCCTTCGGCGAGCACGGACCGGAGTTCCGGGAGATGCGGGGTGTCTGCGGGGAGTTGCAGTCGCGCGAGGACAGCCGGTGCGGCCGTGGGCTCCCGGTCGCCGTAGACGTCGTGGTAGCCGGCCAGCAGGCCCTTGAACAGCGGCACGTGCAGTGAAGGGAGCCGCACTGCGGTGTCGTACGCCTTCTGCTTCACGTGCCAGGGCGCGGGGCCCGAGCAGGCCCGGTGCATGATCACGGCCCGCCGGCCGAAGGGCGGCGGGCCGTCATATACCTGTCTCTGAGCCTGACGGTGCAGGCCAGTGGCGGTCGGCCGGAGCATCGGAGAACCGTCAGGTTCGCCAAGGGGCGCCGTGACGGACCCGGGCGGGACGTCTTGGGCGCCGTGCCGCTGCGGCGCGCAATGAGAGCGGTCGCCGTCGCCGGGAACCGAGCTGAGTGCCCTCAGGCCAGTGCCTCCATGCCCATGTGGCCCATGACGCCGATGGAGATGAGTTCTCCTTCTTCTGCACGGCCGAGCCAGGCGACGGAAAGCCCCTCGGTGGCGGAGAAGGTGATGAGGTCTGCGCCCCGGACCTCATCACGGACCATCGCGAACTCAGCGCCACCCACGCTCTCGGTGTCACGGGACACGAGCCCCGGCGCTGTCGCTTTCCTGCGCTGCTCCCAGAATTCACGGAACGGCGCTGTCAGCGCGGGCCGGGCCGTCGCGTCGGCGAAGCTGCCCATGGAGGTGTCCGTGTTGGACCCGACCTCGTCGCCCTGACGGAGGCGTTCGATGTCTTCGCCCGCGGCGAGGCCCATCTCCCAGACCGCCACCGTGCCCTCTCGCACGCTCAGGGGCGTCGCGGCTACCTCGCGGCCGGAGAAGTACTCGTCCATGAACTCGTACGGTGCCTCCGTCCAAGCCACATCCACGCCGTACGCACCAGGAGGGACCCGAACCGCGAGCTCCCGCGGCTCCCCGTCTTCCAGCCAAGGAGTGTCCACCACGAGCCGGCCGCTCGGCACGCGGTTCGACGTCACCCGAGAGCAGGGCACCCGGCCCCATGACAGAAACAGGCCACCACGGCGGAGATCAGTCGGCCTTTGGCGCTGGAGCCTGCGGGGTGCGCGCTGGTGGTCAAGGCATTTCGTCTGGGTCGCAGGAGGCCCGGCGCAGGCCGATCGTGCGCAGGGCGCGCATCAGTCCTTCCTCGTCGCCCGCACGGACGATATGAACGGCCCCGTCGGCGGTGAAGCTGTCAAGGTCGCCGGGGGCCGCGCCGGCTCTCGTGCGGAGTACGACTCCGCTCGGCGGGTCCAGGGCGCGTACCCCGTGGAAGACGTCGAGTGCGACCGGGTCGTCACGGAAGCCTCCGGCCAGGGTGAGCACGGTGATGTCGGGGAGCAGGACCCGGGCGTGAGCGAGGGCGACATCGGGCGTGCGGGCGTGGGAGATGACCTGGAAGTGGGAGTTGCGCTGGATCCGCGACCTCAGCCGCTCCAGTTCCTCGCCTTCCGATACGCCGACCACCATTACTGTCATCACGGTCCTCATTCTCCGTCCGTGTGGCGCGTCGGGCAGGACGGTGGTCGTCCGCCCATGGTCGACGGGCGGGCGGTGTAGACCGCACCTGCGGACCGCCGCTCCCCGCTCCCCGCCCTGGACCCGGTTGTCCCGGGCCGGGACCAGGTGCTGCTGGGGGAGGCGGGGCGGATGGCCCGGGCCGCGGGACCGCGCCACACCGCTGCCTGGTCTGCTGACAGCGGTCGGCGGGACTCTGCCTACGCGGAGCGGCTCTGAAGCAGCCGCCGCTGACGGCTCGGGCGCCCCGAACACGAGGACGTGCAGGTCGGCCGAGTGACCCGGCTCGTTCTGCAGGGGGGGGAGGCCCCGGCGAACGGTCGGCCGGCGGCGGGGCGAGGCCGGACGATGGCTCCGGCAGACGGGGCGGCCAGTAAGTGCGGACAAGGCGGTAGTGGCTTGTCCGGGCCTTTCCCGGTCCGGCGCCTTCGGGGGTCGTCACCGCTTGGTGGCGTCCCGCCCCGCTCGTCGTGTTGTCGGCCCACGCGCGGTGTCGTCGGGGTGTCGGCCGGGCGGGGGCGGGAGACCTCGGGTCTGGACGTGGAGTCGCTGTCGGCGGAGCCCTGTATGCGTTGCTGGCGTCGGCGTTCACCGCGACCCGCGACGAGTACGCGGCCGAGGCCACGAAAGCCGGGGACAGGGCGCTCGCCGCCGCTATCGCGGCGCTGCCGAAGCCGACCGTCGCGGCATGGGCGGCCGGGATACTGGCCCCCCGCCGGCCGAAGGAGGCGCAGAGCCTCGTCCGCTGGACGCCGGGCAGCTGCGCAAGCTGTCGCATGACCAGCATGTGGTGATCGAGCGGCTGGCCCCTACGGCGCGCACCCTGGTCGCGGAGGCGGGGCAGGGGCAAGGCAGCTGAGACCGAGGTACAGACCGCGGGGGAGCGGCTGGAGACGGCACGTGCGGCGAGGGCGGATGCCGCGGGCCGCCTGGAGGAGGCCGGGCCCGCGGCCGCGAAGGCGCGGGCGTAGGCCGAGGCGGCGGCCCGGACGGCCAGGAGAGTCAGAAGCTGTTCCTGGAGTCCGTGCACACTTGCCTGACGGGATTCTGGGCGGTGTGGGACCCCATCGGGGTTGGTCGTGCCGCGGGCCCGTACAGTTCGGTCGCACATCGGAACAGGGAGAGCAGGGCGTGATCGTGGGAACGCAGGGCCGGAAGCCGGGACGCCGTCTCGGGGTGGCGGCGGTGGCACTGCTGGTGTTGGGCGGGGTTCTGAGCTGTGTAGGGAGCCTCGGCGGGCACTTCTTCATGCCGACCAGGGTCATGCCGTCGGACCATATGAGGCCGTCCCATCCGGCAGGCGGGTCGATGGTCTTCAACACGCTGGTCGCTGGTGTGGACCGCGGCGACGTGGTGCTTTTCGATGCCGCGGCCTGGGGCGAACGCCACCTGTCCGTGGAGCGGGTCATAGCGGTGGGCGGCGACCGCATCGCCTACACCCCCGGGGACCGGACACTGACCTTGAACGGGAGGCCGCTGGAGGAGCCGTACGTCCTGAACGGCGACCCCGTGGCAGGCTCGCCCGGCGCGTTCAGCGTCAAGGTGCCCGAGGGCCGGCTGTTCCTGCTGGGCGACAACCGCGGCAACTCCGCCGACTCCCGGTACCGCTTCGAAGCGGCGGAAGGCGGCACCGTGCCCCTGCCGGCGGTGAAGGGCGCGCTCATCGACGAGGACGACCCGCTGGCGGTCGGCCTGCGGTCGGCCGTGCCTGCGGGCGGCGGGGTGCTGCTCCTGGGCGCAGTGTCCGGCGTCGCGGCGCTGCGCCTGCGGCGCCGAGCGGTGACGGCCGCGGCACCGACGGCGGACACGGTACCGGTCCCGGGAGTCTGACAACAGCGCCCGGGCCGGCCCTGCTGCTGCCTCGTCTACTGGGCTGTGTGGTGGTGGGGCGGCCGGGTCCTTGAAGGAGATCACGAAGGCTGCGGGATCCGTCATTCACGGTTCGGTCGCCCCGCAATCCCTGTGCGCTGTGTGTGGGTGGGGGGCCGTCTTGTTGGTGTCGGCGGCCGGTGAGATGCGGTTCACCGTTCCGGGTGCGCACGTCTTCACGGTCCGCGCCGGGGTGACGCGTCTCGCCTTGCTGTTGCGGGTCGCCTGCGGTTGGCGCTGGCGCGAACGGCGTGGGTCCGCACCGAGGTGCCGGCAGTTGGGGCGCGTCCGCCGCGGGCGGTGGCGCCTCCGCGTACGAGGACAGCAGCGGAGGCGGCGGTGATGCCGGCACCGTGAACGGGGAGCGCGGTGGCGGGGCCGGGGCCGGCGGAGGGTCGATGTTCCGCCGCCGCCGCCGAAGGGCGGGCGGAGGCCTTCGGCGGCAGCGGCGGCGGTCCCAGCGCTGCCAACAGGGAGTTCAGCGGCTCGGCGGGGCTGGCGATGTGCAGGGAGGAAGGGCCGGCGGCGTCCGCGAGAACATCACATACCCCTATGGCGGATTGGGAGGCGCGGCCGGCTCCTGCCCGGACGATGAGGACGACGAGGCGTCCGGAACCTCCGGGAACGAGGGGGAGAAGGGAATCGGCGGCAAGGGCGAGACGGGCCGTGGCGGGATCGCTGTGGAGGACGGCACGCGCGATGAAGGCCACGGAGCGGGCGGTGCCGGAGGCCGTGCCCCGACGGCCACCGGTGCCAACGGGGGCAACGGAGCGGTGATCGTGGAACGGGAACAGCGGCGGGCTGACCGGCACCGTCACCGGTCCGATCGGGTGGTGGTGGCGGGGCACGCGGGAGTGCCGGGTCCGGCGGATCGATTCGCCGCCGGGCCCTGCGTCTAGGGTCGGGCCCGCATCATCGGTGATCATCTCCGGAAGGCATTCCCCTGTCATGAACCTCCGCACCACGCTGGGTGCCGGCCTCAGCGCGCTCGCTCTGGTCCTGTCGATGGCCGGCTCGGCCCAGGCCGCCCAGGGCAACTTCACCTACAAGTACGTCGACGGCTACGGCGCAGAGCGCCAGGTCACCCTCCACGACCCGCACAGCGGCAAGTGCATCAACCTCCATGCCGTCGGCGACGACAAGGAGCAGCCAGGCTACGGCCCGCGCAACGACACCGACACCGCCGTGACCGTCTACCTCGGTGCGAACTGCCAGGGGCCCGAGTGGCGGCTGAAGGCACACGGCCAGCCGGCCAAGGACACCCTGGAAGTCCGCTCGGTACGCTTCGACGCCCCGCAGGTCAGCTAGGCAGGCCGCTGCTCCTCGCCCGCATCGTCCCGTGTGACGGACCGGCAGGACACAAGGCCGGTCCGCCACGCGATCGGGCCGCCGCAGAGCCAATCCCGTCGGCGGCCGGCTCGCGGAGATGCCGCGGGCGCCGACAGCGCCGCGCGCAGCACCTACGCCCCGCCCTGGTCCGGTGACGTGGACACCGGCGAGAGCCGCGACTTCCCCGGCGCCTCGACCCGTTCTCCGGGGAAGCCGCCCAGCAGCCGATGGCGAGCGCCTGGTGTCCCTTGTATGCCGCGCACGGCCAGGGCGTCGGTGTCGACCGGCTCGTCGCAGCCCTCCCTCCTGGCTCAGCAGGGCGCCGCACCTGCGGCGGCTCTTGATCAGGCCGCGGAGGCGGTGGCGGTGAGAGTGGATGCCCGCGCGAAAGATCGCGTTGAGCAGTCCGAAGGGCGTCCGGTCGGAGAGGGCCGGAGCCGGGTCGGCGAGCACGTCAGCTACGCCGAGCGAGTCCCCTGGGGTGATCTTGCACGGTTTCAGCGCCTGCTGCGCGCGGCCTTCGCGCTTGCCAGCAGGGTTCCCGTCCAGTCCGGCGCTGCGCCGATGGACGAGGTCTGCGCCAGACCGGCTGTGACCGCGGCATCGCTGATGTCGCTGGGCTCCATGGAGCCGTCGCGGCCGGACTTGGGCGTCGGGACCCAGACGATGCTGTTCTCCGCGAGCCCCGGCATGGTGTCGACCAGGGCGTCCACAAGTTCGCCCTCGTCGTCGCGGAACCACAGCAGGACGACGTCCACCAGGTCGTCGTAGTCGACATCGACCAGGGCTTGCCCGCCGGCCTCCGCGGCTGACTTGCGTACGCTCTCGTCCCCGTAGCCGATCTCCTGGACGACCATGCCGGGCTCGACGCCCAGGCGCTGGGCGATGCGGAGCTTTCTCCTCGTGGTGTGACGGCAATGCGGACCACAAGCACCGAGGCCGTGGCTGGGTCCGGGTGAGACATTTTCAAACCACAGATTCGAGTGGCCGGGTAAGTGCGGGGCGGGCTTCTCCGACCCCCGAACGACGAAGCCTCAGCCATCGCGGAGGCTGGACCTCGACTCGGCAGCTGCGGGCTGTGCGAGGCAGTCCCGTAAGCTCAGCCTGGTGTTCCTGTTCCAAGTAGCAGCAGACGGGCCTGAACCACTGGTCGTTCACTTCGAACCTCTCGGCTGGGACTTAGTGGTCGATCCGGGAGACCACATACTGATCGAGTGGCCCGAGAGTTCTACTGGCCCGGCTATGTCTGGGATGTTCTGTCATGCGCCGGGGCGCTTGACCATCCTGGAGCCCAACTTTCTGCCTGGTCAGGAGCGGAACTGGGCCAGGGTTTGGAACTCTGCGGGCGAAGAGATCACCTACTAGTGCTCATTGACCTCGTGGCTGGCAGAGGTGAGCTGACGGATGCGGCACGGGAGCAAGCCACGGAGCGGACGGTCCCGGAGGCCGTGTCCAGGACCGTGACGTCCTGATGCTCTTCCATCCGAAGTTCAGCGGGATCGAGGGCCCTGAGAACCCAACCAACCAGTCCATGGGCGTAGGCGACCTCAGGGAAGCCGTCCGGTACACCCCCTTCGACAACCGCAGCAGAATCCTCACGCTGGCCGACTACAGAAGCGTCAGCGTCAGGAGCAGTCGGGAGACTCTGTCGCCGTAGGCTTCGTCGACGATCGCGAGGTCGAAGCCCGTCATCTGCTGGCCGTAGAGTCGTTCTCCGTCCGCCCAGACGGCCTCCAGCAGCCCCCGGATCTTCCTCACCCGCTACGGTCGCTCCCGGCGGAGGTAGGGGGACAGCGCCGCGCGGTTACTCTTCCGTCTCCCAGAGTCCGCGGGTGCCGAGGGGGACTTCGGGGAGCCCCAGGCCGGACTTCTCGGCCTCGAAGAAGTCCAGCTCCGTGGGGTCCAGGTCCAGGGCCGCGCAGAGCTCCTCATGGAGCATGACGAAGGCCATGAGCCTCTCCTGAGCCCGGTCTTCGTAGTCGTCCCTGGTCCCGTTGAAGGCGGAGGGCTTGAGGTCGAACACGTCGTTTGCCCAGCTTCGGTACCAGTCGAAGATGTGGTTCGCCGCCTCGGCGACACCCTCGTCGCCTAGGTTGCCCAGCTTGTCGGCGGCTGCGCGGGCAATGGACGCTGCCGTGCGACACGGCTTCAGATTGCCGGTCGGAAAGCCACCGGAGGAGTACTTGACTGCCGAGACCAGAGTGGAGATGGTCTTGTGCCATCTGGTCATTTCGCTCTGGAACAGTCGGTACGCCCGGATGAGACCGGCTCTCGGAGAAGGATCGTCGGGCGCTACGTGGTTGGGGTCCGAGAGCCGCAGCAGCTCCTTGTAGCGGAACATGGCTTGGCGGTCGATGTCTCCGCGATCAAAGCGGGTGTGGCAGTTAGGGCACAGGACGATCATGTTGTGGAAGTCGTGCCTCTGGACACGGTGCCAGGGCACGATGTGCGCGATCTCCAGAGGTGTCGCGCGGCACGTCGGTATCGCGCATCGGTGGCCGGTCTCGACGAAGAGCTGGCGGGCTAATGGGCGAGGCACCTTGGTGCGGTTCGTGGCCATGAGGGAAGCGTATGAGGGCGGTGTGAGAACGGGTCGTGCGGCCCAGGGGTTGGGCTGATCCCCGTGCTCCGTGCATCGGACCGGTGACCCATCGGGCAACTCGTCCTTCCGCTGAGCGACAGGGTCAGTTCGGTGGTGTGGTGATACGGGTGGCGAGTCCGTCGAGCAGGGTTGTGAGGCCGTGCTGGAGGAGGGATTCGGGGGAGAGGGCGGCGCCCGTCCTCGCCGCGGCGAACGCCGGGAAGGCTCCGCCGTCCACCAGGGCCGCCAGCCGTGTCTCCTGGGCACGCATCCACTCCTGCCCGCTGACGCCGCTGGTGCGCGCCGCGTCGGTCTCCGGCTGGAGGTCGACGGCGTGGCCACGGACGTACCCGAAGAGGGTGACGGCGGCGTGCATCCGGGTGTCGTCGTCCAGGCCGAGTCCGTCCAGGGCGGCGAGGGCCCAGTCGATGTGGCGTATGCCGTTGGGGATCAGCAGGGGCCGGTTGAGGTTCATGGCCCCGGCCAGCCAGGGGTGGGCCCGGTAGAGCCGCCATTGCAGGGCCGCCGACAGTTCCAGCCGCTCCCGCCAGTGCGGCGGCGGCCGATCGGGCAGAGTCTGTTCCCCGAACACGGCGTCGGCCATCAGCACCACCAGCTGCTCCTTGGAGCTGACATGCCGGTAGAGGGACATCGCCGAGACGCCGAGCTCGGCGCCGAGCCGACGCATGGTCAGGGCCGCGAGTCCCTCGGCGTCCGCGATGACGACCGCCGCGCGGACGATGCGGGCACGCTGCGCGGTGTCGTCCTCGGCGGCGGGGCGCCGTCCCGGCCCGCCGGCCGCGGGCCGGGATGCGACCACAGTCCCGACTCCCGGCACCGCGCGCACCAGCCCTTCCTGTCCGAGTAGGGCCAGGACCTTGCTCGCGGTGGCCATGGCGACCCCCCACCGCTGGGTGATGGCCCGTGTCGAGGGCACCCGGTCCCCGGGCCGCAGTTCCCCGCGCTCGATGCGCCCGCGTAGCTCGGCCGCGATCCGCGCGTACGGCGCCTGCGTCTCTGTCATCCCACCCTCCTTGGTGCACTAGTACGGACGAACCGTAGTGCACTAGCTCGGTTTGCTCAACTTCCCTGTTCCATCACGCATTTACCGTCTGTACGTTGTACACACCACCCCGAGAGAGGACAGGGAAAATGAACGAGACCCAGAGCCAGACCAAGACCAGGAACCAGACCGTGCTGATCTCCGGCGGCAGTGTCGCGGGCCCCACCCTCGCCTACTGGCTGCACCACCACGGCTTCACCCCCACGGTCGTCGAGCGAGCCCCCCGGCTGCGTGACGGCGGCTACGCGGTCGACTTCCGCGGGGAGGCCCTGGACGTCCTGGACCGCATGGGGCTGCTGGAGGGGATCCGAGCGCTGGACACCGAGATGGGCGACGCGGCCCTGGTGGACGCCGAGGGCCGCCAGTACGCCACCCTGCCGGCGGCGGTCTTCGCCGGAGACCTGGAGGTCCTCAAGGGCGACCTGACCCGGATGCTGTACGAGGCCACCCGCGAGGACGTCGAGTACGTCTTCGGCGACTCGATCGCGAGCCTGGAGCAGGACGAGGACGGGGTGCTCGTCTCCTTCGAGCACGGGGCGCCCCGTCGCTTCGACCTGGTGGTCGGGGCCGACGGCCTCCACTCCAGGACCCGCGCGCTTGCATTCGGCCCGGAGGACGAGTTCATCCGCCACCTCGGCATCTACACGGCGATCTTCAACCTCGACAACTATCTCGGCCTGAAGAACACCGGCCACCTCTACGCCGCCCCCGGCAAGGCCGCCAACGTCTTCACGGCCCGCGACAACACCGAGGCCCGCGCGGCCTTCCACTTCGCCGCCGACCACCTGGAGTACGACCGTCGCGACCCCGCCTCGCACAGGCGGATCGTCGCCGAGCGGTTCGCCGGCGAGGGCTGGGAGGTGCCGCGCCTGCTGAAGGAGATGGACACCGCGCAGGAGTTCTTCTTCGACTCCAACGCCCAGGTCGAGATGGACACCTACTCGGCCGGCCGCATCGTCCTCCTTGGTGACGCGGGCTACTGCGCCGGCCCCACCTCGGGCCGCGGCACCTCCCAGGCACTGATCGGTGCCTACGTCCTCGCCGGCGAACTCGCCACCCGAGACGGCGACCACACGGCCGCCTTCGCCGCCTACGAGCAGCAGATGCGTCCCTACGTGGCCGAACACCAGGCTCTGGGCCGCGAGGGCGCCGAACGGTTCTTCATGCCTGCTCCCACCCAGGAGATCCTCGACATGCTGGCCGCGAACGCCCCCGGGAATACCCGCACCGAACCGGTCCGCCTCCCCGACTACATCCCTGCCGCCGCCGCCTGACGGGCGACGGCGGGACTGTCCGGAAGTTTGTGTATGCCCCGGTGTGACCCGTAAGGCATGAGATGTGGTCTCTGTCGGGAGAGATCACTGATGGGGATCAACGACGCTCGGCCCCGTGAAGGCATCGTGCGGACGGGGGCCGAGTTGGCTCGACTTGCGCAATCAGAAAGTGACTTGGCCGCCCAGCTCGTGGAACGGGCCCGCGCGGAAGGCGTGAACCTGGTCGGGGAGAACGGGCTGCTCAAGGGACTGGTGAAGCTGGTCCTGGAAGGAGCCCTTGAGAGCGAGATGGCCGACCACCTCGGCTACGAGAAGGGCGACCGGGCCGGGAACGGCTCGGGCAACTCCCGCAACGGCACCAGCCGCAAGCGAATCCTGACCGATGTCGGGGCGGTGGAACTGGACATCCCGGCGACCGGGCCGGCACCTTCAGCCCGCAGATCGTGCCCAAGCACCAGCGGCGTGTGGAAGGCTTCGACGAGGCGATCCTGTCCCTCTACGCCAAGGGCCTGACCGCCGGCGAGATCCAGGCCCACCTCGCGGAGATCTACGACGTCGACGTCTCCCACGAGACGATCTCCAAGGCCCCCGACAAGGTCAGCGCCGAGCTGGACGCCTGGCGCCAGAGGCCGCTGGACCGCGTCTACGCCGTCGTCATGATCGACGCCATCGTCCTGAAGATCCGCGACGGCGCGGTCGCCAACCGGCCCGTCTACATCGCGGTCGGGATCAATCTCGAAAGCGAACGCGACATTCTCCGGGTGTGGGTCGGCGCCGGTGGTGAGGGCGCCAAGACCTGGATGGCCTGGCTCGCGGAACGGAAGAACCGAGGGGTCCAGGATGTCCTGATCGCCTGCTGCGACGACCTCAAGGGCCTGCCCGACTCCATCGCCGCGATCTGGCCCCTGGCCGACATCCAGCTCTGTGTGGTCCACATGGTCCGCAACAGCCTCAAGTACGCCTCCACCAGGCACTGGTCGCAGATCGCCAAGGAACTTCGGCAGGTCTACACGGCCGCGACCGCGGACGCGGCCGAGGCCAGGTTTGCCGAGTTCGAGGCCGAGTGGGGCGCCCGCTACCCGGCCCTGGTAGCGGTCCGGCGCCGCGGCTGGGAACACTTCGTGATGTTCCTGCGGTTCCCGCCCGAGATCCGAAAGATCGTCTACACGGCGAACATGATCGAGTCCCTGAACTTGAGGTTCCGACAGGCGACCCGCCGCCGAGGCCACTTCCCGAACGAGGAAGCGGCGCTCAAGGTCCTCTACCTCGTCATCCGGGACCGGCAGCCTAACCGGCGCAACCCCACCGGCCGGACCCACAACTGGGAGGAAGCGATCAACACCCTCGCCGGCTACTACGGCGACCGCGCCACCGACAACCAGTAACCGCACTACCCACAAGAAGCGTCA
Organism: Streptomyces lavendulae subsp. lavendulae; assembly: GCF_002803845.1. Taxonomy (GTDB): domain Bacteria; phylum Actinomycetota; class Actinomycetes; order Streptomycetales; family Streptomycetaceae; genus Streptomyces; species Streptomyces lavendulae. The sequence continues at coordinate 8,251,508 of NZ_CP024985.1, forward strand.
GCACCAGGGCTTACACAAAGAAACTGACACTCCCGAGGAAGGTCTTGTAGGTCCGCCTGAGATCGCGATCGCAGCAGTCGTATTCCGATCCGCTGTTGCCGCATTCGGATTTCTGGGTGTGGCCGCTTCAGATCTTCTGTATGGAAATCCGGACAGTGGTCAGTGGATCAAAATGACGTCTCTCGCTGTCGGGGGCATGGTCGGCGCAACCTGGACCGTTCGCAGGTTGGGGCGGACAAAGCGTTGATGGGTTCGTTCTGAGAAATGCTCGTGGCACACCATGAGTCGGCGGTGTGCCATAGCCATCCCACACGACTGGTGTGAATGCGAGGGCTGATAGCAGTCGATCTTCCGGCACCCGGTCACTCCATGGCAGCCAAGATCCGAAGCCCTGCCGGTCTCCGGCTCGAACGGGCCCGGGAACGGGGTGAAGAGGTAACGGGACGGGGGAACCGGCGCCGGTGGGATCCCCTCTTGATGAGTGACCGAGGGGGAATTGCATGGCGGGGAAGATCGTCCCGGCAGCGGGGCGCTTGGTGGTGGCGGGGTTTCTTTGCGCCCTGATCGCGGGGTGCGGCAGCACAGCACCGGGGGGCTCGGCAGGACCTGCGCCCGTGCCCTCCCTCTCGCCTACCGCCGACTGCGGCCTTGACACGACGACTGACGACCCGAGCGGCGGGTACGCGGGCCCGCCGACGGACGAGGAGGCCGGCGGTCATGCCGGCCCGCCCACTGACCAGGAGGCCGCCGACGGTGGCGCCGGTCCGCCGACCGACGGGGAGATCGGAAACGGGGGTGGCCCCTGCGGGTCTGCGGACTGGTTCGACATGACCCGGGACTTCCAGGCCTACCTCGGACAGCACCTCACCAAGGCAGACGACGGCACCGTCTCCCAGCAGTCCGTACGCGAGACCCGTGTCCGGAAGGTGAACACCGCCGGCGAGGCGAGGATCACCTTCTTCTCCTACTTCACCGACGATGCCCTCAGCCGCAACGCCGCGCTCCGCCTGGCCCGGCTGTTCGCCGACTGGCGACGCGAGATCTACGGCGACGCGGGCAGGGTGTCGGTCCGTAGCACCGAAGGGACCGTGCTCGTCACCCTGAACTGGTGACCCCGGCCCCTCGCGCGTCCCATACCGCGCGGTGGTGGACGGCCCCGGCGCCCTCCGCCCGGATCCCGCCCGGAGCCGGCGAGGCGAGGCGCCGGGTGATGAGAGCGTGGTGGGCCTTGATGGTCTTGACCGGTAGACGGCTCATGGTGGAGTCGGGTATTCGAGACTGTCCGAGTGCCTCGCGTGTCACTGCCCCTGTGCCCGTGGGGTCGCCGAGGCGAGGAGACCGGACAAGGCCTCCTGGAGATTCTCGATCCGGCGGTAGTGAAGGGCGGTCATCCCCACTTCGCGGGCCGCGACGACGTTGGCGGCGGTGTCGTCGATGAACAGGCAGCGGCGGATCGGCACTCCGACGCGTTCGGCGGCGATGAGGTAGACGCGAGGATCGGGTTTCGCGACTCCGATGCGGGACGTGTTCACCACGGCGTCGGCGAGGCCGTCCAAGCCTTGCCGGGAAAGATCCGACTCCAATCGTGTGGTCGCGTTGGAGACCAGGGCGACGGTGGCGACTTCGCGGACCCTGGTGAGGAGGGACACGACCTCTTGATCGACGCGTGGCATGAGTTCGGACCAGGCAGCGACAATGCTTCGGGCACGATCCGTTGACCCACAGACGGCGGCGAGGTCCGTGACGACAGCTGAGCGCCATTGCTCATCGGTGACCTCCCCCGTGATCGCGGGGTGCAGGCGGGATGGCGCGAAGGCGGCTGCCGCGAGCGTGCCTGCGGGGAGTCCATGGGTGTGGTCGAGGTCATCGGGTCCCGCAGCGGGCCAGTGGCGAATCACGCCGTCGATGTCGCAGAGCACGGCGTCGTAGGGGCGGACGGTCATGTTCAGCGCTCCTTGGTGATGGCAGTCGAGCGGCTGACGTCGGCTGCCTAGGCGGCCCGGTCGCTCGCTGATGCCTCCCGCCACCGGTGGCGACTTGGACGCTGACCAGCACGTCATCCGCCCCTCTCAAGCCGGGATTGTCGCAGACGTCCCCGCGGTGGGAGAAGGGTTTCATCCCGCACCCAGCCCTTCACGAGTTCCACGCTCCAGGGCAGTACGGCCAGGCAAGCGCGGTGCTGTTGCACGTGCCGCCGGCGGCGGTCGAGGCACGGACGCGGGACGCGACCGCACCGTGCCCGTACGCATCGTGCGCGAGCACCACGCCTCCCAGCGGTACGGCGAGGGCTTTGCCGCAGGTGCACCTGATCTCCGGCTTCGGCGCGGCCGGAGCCCAAGGGCCATCATCCGCGCACTGACGCCATTTCTACTGGGCGGACTTCGATTCGCGACGCTGCAGCCGCTCGCCCATCAGCAACAGGAACGCCACCGCCGCCGCCGGATCGGGGCCGGCCGAGTACAAGTACAGGCCGAGCACGATCACGGCCTGCGTGGCTACAGCCGCAGTCAGCGCGGACTGCGGAAAGCGGTCGAGCAACGCACCGCGATGCTCATGCCTGCCAGACCCGCAACACCAAACCTACGTGCAGGGCGCTGACCGTGCCGGGGGAGAACCCGCTTGGGCGTCACCCAGAAGCCTCACGATGTGGGCAAATCCTGTGGACGCCCCGGCGACAGACAGCGTCCCGGCTGCGAGCACCGTTCCGGACCGGCGGACGTCAGGGCGTACAGGGGGGAGGGGCCCACCGTGATTCTCTCGGTGGGCCTCGGGGTCAGGAACTACCGTCGCGAAAAGCCCTCGCTCGTCAGGCGTGCTCGTCCGATGGCTGCTGGGCAGGCTGGACCGACCAGCTTGGCGGCTCGTCGTTGCCCGAGTGCTCGTCCAGCTCCGCGTCGGCGGCCGTCGCATGGACCTTGCCCGGCGAGTGGTGGACGGGCGCGTATACGGCGTAGAGCTGCAGAGCTTCTTCCCCGATGTTGGTGACGTTGTGCCAGGTGCCGGCGGGCACGAAGATCGCCCAGCCATCCTCGACCTCCTGGTCGAAGTCGAGTCGATCCTTCGTGGGGCCCATCTGTACGCGGCCCCGGCCTGCGTCGAGTCGTAGGAATTGGTCAGTCTCCGGGTGAGCCTCCAAGCCGATGTCCTCACCCACCGGGATCGACATGAGGGTCAGCTGAAGGTACTTCCCAGACCAGGCGACCGTGCGATAGTTCGTGTTTTCGAGCGTCGCCTTCTCAAGGTCGAAGCTTTGAGGTTCCGGCCCAATGTCCTTGATGGTCATACTTCTCTCCCGGTCAACGAAGGCGGTAGGCGGTACTCGGTTGTGTCTTGCACCGGACCACGTCAATATTCTCAGATCCCCAGGCTCTTCTGGCGACAAGTACGCGAGCCGCCGCCACGCAAATGTCCATGCCCCATTGCTCCGTTCTTCAGTGTGCCGTCGAGCAAGACCACCTCCTCGCACCGCTGGACGCCGCCTTTCAGCGCGCGCAGGTGGGGATCTGGCTGAAGAACGCGCGCGCCGCGGCTGCGGAGAAGTGGTCAAGACCTGTGGATCAAGCGTTCCAAGGGCTGTCCAACAAGGGCGGCCGTGCCTTGATGGGGTCAGGATCACAGTCGGCGGACGAGGATCCCTCAATGCCGACGTACGACCAGCTGACCGAGTGGGCCGGTCTGGGGCATGTCAGGCGAGCCAGATGGGACGCTGTGGCCGGCTGGCGGATCCCGGGCTTGATGATCCTGCGGCAGCCGGCTCCCTTGTCCGGGTCTAGAAGTCGTCCGCGGGCCGCCTCGTGAGCCGGCTCGGGCCCTTGCTCGCGCTCCGGCCACGGAGCCGCTTCAGCAGAGACAGGGTGCTGATCGTGAACGGCACCTTGGTGCCGACACGGGACCCGGTGTGGGGGAGCAGTCCAAGAACCATCGCTACTCGACCAACCCCCAGGTCGTCATTGATGCCGATTCACGCCTTGTCGTCTCCGTCGGCCGACCCGTACCCGGCAACCGGCGGCGGCAGCCTGACGGAAGCCGGTTCTCCCGAGTCGCGTCTCCCACCGCCTTGCATGCTCGCGGATCAGGTTTCCGCCCCAACAGCTTCCGTATCCGGGCGAGACGGCGAGGTCAGCTCCGGGCATGCAAGGCGCGTGCAAGTGCATTCATGCTGATGTCGACGACCGTGCGGAGCTGCTTCTGGCTCGCCCTGGTCCTGCTCATCACGGCCAGCGACTGGTTGACCGCCGTCATGTGAACCGCGAAGTCGTCTGCATCGGCTTCGGGCAACTGTGCGGCGTTCAAGGCGGTCCGCAGCCGCGCATGCTGGGAGTCCAGAGCTTCGATCGCGCGGGCGGCGATGGTGGGGCTGAGCGCCGGTGCCGCCATCGCGGTCTGGGCGATCAGGCATCCATCGGGTACGTCAGGGTCGGCGATGCGCTGCAGGGTGACCTCGAAGAACGCCCGTACCGCCTGGAGCGGTTCCTCGGACGCGCATGAAAGCGCCTGCTCGTACCTGTTTCCGTACCGCGCGGCATAGCGGTCCAGGCAGCGCAGGTAGAGCGAGTCCTTGTCGCCGAACGAGGAGTAGATGGAGCTGCGGTTCAGTCCGGTCGTCCTGGAGAGGTCGTCGAGAGACGTGTCGGCGTATCCGGCCCGCCAGAACTGGACCATCGCCGCGTCGAGCGCGATGCCCACGTCGAACTGCTTCTTCCCGGCCATCACGCATGCACCTCGTTCTCGTACCGGCCGTTGCGGCCCTGCCCATCTTATCTTGAACTGAACAGTTCAAGATGCAGTAGGCTTGAAACATGACCTACGACGCCATGGCCCCGGACTCCTCATGCGACCAGAACCCGGTCCCAGGGTTGCCGCTGTACGACCTTGAGGGTTTCGCTCACCGCTGGGTCGACGCGGAAGGAATCCGACTCCACGCCGTGGAAGGCGGCCGTCCGGCCGGTCCCACCGTCGTCCTGCTCGCCGGGTTCCCGCAGACCTGGTGGGCTTGGCGAAAGGTGATGCCAGGTCTTGCCGAGCGATTCCACGTGATCGCGATCGACCTGCCGGGGCAGGGCCACTCCGACCGCCCTCAAGGGGGCTACGACACGCACACCGTCGCTTCGCGCGTCCAGGGTGCGCTGACCGCGCTCAACGTGCCGAAGTACTGGCTCGTCGCCCACGACATCGGGGCTTGGGTCGCTTTCTCGCTCGCCCTGAAGTACGAAGAGCGCCTGCACGGTGTCGCTCTGCTTGACGCCGGCATTCCCGGAATCACCCTCCCGGCCTCGATCCCAACGGACCCCGACCGGGCCTGGAAGACCTGGCACTTCGCCTTCCACTTGGTGCCCGAACTGCCCGAGACCCTGCTCACCGGCCGCGAGCGTGACTACGTCGGCTGGTTCTTGAAGGTCAAAGCCCTGTCCCCGAACACCTTCGACCGTGCCGAGATCGACCACTACGCCGCCGCCATCGCGGCCGAGGGAGGGCTTTCAGCAGCTCTCGCCTACTACCGCGACGCCGCGGAATCAGCGCGTAGGAACCACGACGCCCTCGAACAGCAACACTTGACCGTTCCGGTCCTGGGAATCTCCAGCTCCCATGGCTCGATCCCCGACATGGCCGCCTCCGTCCGTCCATGGGCAGAGCACACGACCGGCGTCGTCATCCCACAAGCCGGACACTTCATTCCCGAGGAGCAGCCCGACGCAACTGTGGAGGTGCTGACCGCGTTCATCGATCACGAGCGTGTCGAGTAGTTCGCAACACGCTGGTCAGTCCGGTGACGTCGGCGAGATGAGCCGGCAGTCGTGCCCCGGCATGACCCGGCACTCCCGCACCGTCGGCGCAGACATGAAGCCAGGGACGCGAACCGATACCCTTCCCGCACGGAGAAAGGGCCTTCCACCAGGGCCGAAAGAACCCCTGTGGGGTTGTTCAGGCGAGGTCGAGGAGCTGCTTGAGCGTCCCGCCGTAGCCGTGGGCCTCGTCCGTGAGGTGGATCTCCACCACCCAGTGGGCAGGGAATCCGCTCCGGTCCGTACGGCGCAGCGGCCTGCTGTTCTTGTACGCGATGAGGTCCGTCTCCGGCAGGGCCTCCGGTCCGTCCGTGATCAGGGTGCCCGTGATGCGGCCCACGTGCCCGGACCCCAGGGACCAGCCGCCCTCGTCGGCGAGGTCGCGCACCTCGGCGTGCAGGAGCCTGCCGGTGATGCCGCCGCAGCGCTGGAACACCTCCTGCGCGTGGCCGAGCAGACCGGCGAGATCCTCGACGAGCTGGTGGCGGCGCAGATCGTCACCGACGACGACAGTGCGCGCGAAACCCGTCTCGTGGCGGGCCAGCAGCGGGCTCAGGTCCACCACCACGACATCGTCCCCGGCGATGAGCCGGTCCGAAGCCGTGCGCGAGGCGTCGGTCAGGAGGGTGCGGGGCCCGGAGCGGACGAGCCGGCCCGGACCGGCCAGCGCGGGGCCGGCCACCGACCGCGCGGTCTCCCGGATGGAGCGGTCCACCTCGCTCTCGTACCGGCCCGCGGCGATCACACCGTCGGCCGAGACCCGGGCGAACACGGCCTGCGCCATCCGCTGGGCCTCCACCAGCCGCAGGACCCGCAGCTGCTCGTCCATCCGGTCGCGTACCGTCTCCACGCACTGTCTCCTTCGTGCTCCACCGCCGTGCCCGCCTGATCCGCCGACGGGCTTGCGCTGTCGTGTCGACAGGGCTGGGAAGGCGGTGGCCGTGCCGGCCTCTCATCGAGGCGGGACCGAACGTAACACCGCCGAGGTGGCCCCGGTCAGCGGTCGATCCCCCAGACCTGACAGGCCCAACGAAGCCCAGGCTCTGGTCGAATCACCAGGACGGCCACGCGCCGATCACCGCTCGGCAGCGAGCGCGATGCGCGAAGGCGCGCCGACAGCGGCCACGGCGATGAGGGTCTGGTCGCGGCGGCCGTGGATCGCACAATGACGCGAGGCACCGGCAGTGCCCCCAGGCCACAACGGACTCGCTCGTCAGCGATTCGGATGTTCCTCAAGCCTCGGCCCGATTCCTGATCCGAACGCCTGCGCGCTTCCTTCCGCGCTTGAGAGGATCCGCCTGGGGAAGCCGTCTCGATTCGCACTTGGAGGGACACATGCACCGCGCGCGTGCGCTGTCCGTACTGCCCGCCACCCTCGTGGCCGCGCTGCTGGCCGTCTCGGGATGTTCAGGAGGTGGCAAGCCTGCCGCCCAGGTCCCGGCTCCCACGCCTTCCGGTCTCGTGCACTACGCGCCCGCCACCGGCTCCGCCGCCCCGGCCGCGAGCGCGCTGCCCACCGCGCCCAAGGAGTGCGTGCGGACCGCCGGAATGAGCGTCGAGCAGCTGACCGGCTACCTGAAGGAACTGCGCAGCTCCAGCGGGGACTACCAGACCAAAGGCCTGACCCTGGACTCCTCCGGCCTGAACTTCACCCCGGAGGACATCAAGCGCCCGTGCGAAGCGGTCTCGGTCAAGCTCGCCCACTACTGGGTCGACCTGAAGAAGACGCACGAGGCCAACGTCGTCAGCGGGGCCCGCTACGAATACGCGTACACCCTGATCGGCACCGCCTCCCACGCGGCCGGCCCGCAGGACGGCCGGGTACCCGACACCGCGCCGCCGGGGCCGTCAGCCTGTCGCGGCACGGTCTCGGTGGCCTACCTCGGCGAGGACATCCCGCTGCGGTCCCTGCCGTACGACCTGAAACTGGTCGACACCACTGCCCCCGTCCCGGTCAAGGTGGACGGCGACGGGGTGCTGTCCGCGATCTACGTGTCCCCTCCCCACCCGGATTCGTGCTGACACCGACAGGCGCCGGCCACGAGATTGCCCGGCCCTGGCCGGGCCGGACGCCAGACGTCGGATGACGCCTCGCGTATGTGGCGGTAGGCCGGGCCGATCCCGATGCGGAAGCCTGCTGCGAGGCGCGCGCGTAGGTGTCGCCGCAGCACAGATGAGCCAGGACGAGCAGGGCCATGCCGGCCGCAGGTCAGAGCAATGCTCAGGACTTGTGGACCTCCTTGTAGCTGATGCGGGGGGACCCTTTCACAGGGGTGCTGTGAACGCGTCGACACCTGTGAGCTGGGCCGAGAGTTTCCACAGCCGCGCCGCCTGCCCGGGGCCCGTCGCGTAGGCGCGTACGCCCCCGGCGAGCTGGCCCTCGGCTGCGGGTTCGGCGATGTCGCAGTCCTCGCAGTAGACACCCCTCATGCCGGCCAGCTGCGGGGAGGTCGCCACCCATACCTGTGTCGCCGCACCCTGGCTCGGGGTCTTGAACCCGGCGTTCGTCGGGTTGCCGTCCTCGTCGATCCAGCCGGCGGCGAGCATCTCCTCCCCGGCCACGTGGCGCCCCAGCTGGGTGGCAATGGCGCCGGGGTGCACCGCGAACGCTCGTCCACCGGTGTCCCGGCCCAGCGCATCGAGCTGTACGGCGAACCGTGCGTTGGCGGTCTTCGCCTGCCCGTACGCCTGCCACTTGTCGTAGCCGTGTTCGAACTGCATGTCGTCCCAGTGGATGGCCGAGAACTGGTGGCCGTTGGAGGACACCGTGACGACCCGCCCCCCGCCCCGCGCGATCGCCGGCCAGAGCCGGTTGACGAGTGCGTAGTGGCCATGGTCCCGGCATTGTTGATCAACAGGTCGATGGCGCGGCCGGAGGCGATGAAGCGTCCGGCGAAGCTGCCGGCACTGTCGAGGTCGGAGAGGTCCAGTTCGTCGACCTCCACGTTGTCGATGCCGACGACCGCCTCCTGGCCGACCGCCTGCCGGGTGCACTCCGGCGAGCGGGTCCCCGTTCGCCGAACAGCGCAGCCGGGTCCAGCGTGTGCGAGGTCCGGATACGAGCTTGTGCGTCGTTGCCGGCCGGGGTGTGTTCTCGGGTCGGTGCCCGGGTGTCGAGGGCGTGGAGGTGAATCGGCTGGTGCACTTGGGTGCTGGTGACTTCGCAGGATGGCGGTGTGGGGTACAGGTGTCCTGTGACGACCGCATCAAGAAGAGGTCTTGCCATGGGATCCGTCCGTACGACCGCGCTGACGGCGGTGCTGTTCGCCGTTGCCCTGCCCGTTGCCGTGCCGTCCGCATGGGCGGACGGCGGCCCTTCGCCCGCGGGGCCGGGGGCCGCCGTTCGTACCGTCACCCAGCAGGTGGGGCATCCTGCGATCATGTCTCCCGGCAGGCTGTACACGGTGGCGGCGTACTGCCCGCAGGGTACGAAGCCCACCGGGGGAGGTGCGACGGTGGAAGACGACCCGGTGAGCGCGGTCTTCATCAAGGACTCCTACCCCGATGCGGTGGGCAATCGGTGGCTGGTGCGGGCCTTCAACGACTCGGGGAAGGTGCAGACCCTGCATCCGCGGGTGGTCTGTTCGACGGACCCGACCATCGGCTACGAGGTCGGACCGGACAAGCCCCTTCAGCCGGGGGAGGCGGCCAATCCCGGCCGGGCGAACTGCGGCTTCGGCCGTACCCGGTTCGTGGTGGGCGGCGGAATCCAGGCCGGGGACCGCACGTACGCCAGCGAGACGAGCGTCGGCAACGGGGAGTGGGTGGCGCAGGCGAAGTACACGGACTTCGACCCGGACGCGCCCCTGTCGTTCGTGCGGGCGACCGCTGTCTGCTCCGCCACCGAGGCCACCTTCAAGTTCAGCAGCACCGTCAGGCTCGCGGTGGGGGCGGTCGCCACCGTGCACGCGGAATGCCCCGCCGGGCTGGTGCCGATCGGCGGCGGCGGGGACGCGAGCCCCGACGTCCTGCTCAACTCCTCGGCCCCGACGGCGACGGGCTGGACCGTCCGGGCCACGAACAAGGGCTTCAGCGACCGCGACGGCGTCTTCGCCACGGTCGCCTGCGCGGCGCCCTGATCCAGTACCGGACGGGCAGGGTCGGCGCCGGCTCCGCTGCGACGGCGTCGCCATCGAAGTGGCGCACCCCCTGGGAGATCAGTGCCCCTGCCCGTTGCCGGGGGTGTCGCACAGCGCGCGGTCGACGAGGTCGCTCGCGGCCCTCTGCTGCCGGATGGTTTCATCGGGGGCATTGAAGCTGGTGGACATGGAGACGGTGACGGTGCGGCCGCCGTCGTCGGTGGCGCCGTTCAGGGTGACGTAGCCGGCTTCGCCTCCTTCGTGACTCCAGTAGCTGCCACCACAGGTGTGATGCATGCCGAGCGGTTTCAGGATCCGGCCCGCGACCTCCTGCCATCGGCGGCCGGTGGCCTTGTCGACGATCATGCCGAGGACGACGTAGCCGGTGTTGGAGTAGTTCCAGTCGGTGCCGGGCTGGCGGAGCGCCACCGCCGACGCACCGGGACGCTGCCGGGCCGACCGGTGGAGCCGTGCCCGCGCGCCCCGCGCCGCGACCTCGCGTGGTTCGTGACCCAGGTGGCCACCGGCCTGACCGCGGGCATGCTCGCCCTGCTGTGCCTGGGCAACCTGCTCCTCGTCCTTTGCATCACCGTAGGGTGGTGGGCCTTCCCCGCGTCGGATACGCCACGCATGCCACTGCTCGGTGTCCGCATCGACAGCCGGGCCTCCGCACGGACGATCGGTCCGGCGCAATTCCTGCTGCTGGCGGCGCCGGCGACCGTCGGCCTGCCACCGCTCGCCCGGGTACACGCGCGGTGCTGTATGGCAGTGCTGGCACCGACATCCGCGGAACAACTGGCCGCACGCGTCACAGAACTCACCCGGACACGCACAGACGTCCTGCAGGCGCACGGTGCGGAACTCCGCAGGATCGAACGCGATCTGCCCGACGGCAGCCAGGCCCGGCTGGTGGCCATCGCCATACGGCTCGCCGTGGCCGTGGAGACCCTTCCTCAGGACCCCGACGCGGCCGCGGCGCTCGTACGGCAGGCTCAAGCCGAGACCGAGGAACGACACGATGCTGTTCGCAGAGATCACCGACGACGGGAGGGGCGGGGCGGACGTTTCCCAGGTCAGCGGCCTGGACGGAATCCGCCACCGCGCCGCAGCCCTGGACGGCACCACGGAGATCAGCAGCGCGCCCGGCGGGCCGACCGTCATCACCGTGGAGCTGCCGTGCGCATAGTCATCGCCGAGGACAGCGTCCTGCTGTCCTCCGGACTTGAACTCCTGCTGCGCTCCCAGGGGTTCGAAGTCGCCGCGATCACGGATGACGCCCCCCGGGTTCCTGGCCGCCGTCGAGACCCACCGCCCGGACGTCACGATCGTCGACGTCCGGCTGCCCCCGGCCTTTCGCGACGAGGGTATCCGTGCCGCCCTCCGGGCCCGCCGCGACCGCCCCGGGCTACCCGTCCTGGTCCTGTCCCGGTACGTCGAGCAGGAATACGCCGGCCGCCTCCTCTCCGACACCCGCGGAGGCATCGGATATCTGCTCAAGGACCGGGTGAGCCGTGTCGCGGAGTTCATCGACGCACTGCGCCGCGTGGCCGCCGGCGGCACCGCCATGGACCCCGAGGTCATCGCCCAGCTCCTCGCCGTCCGCGGCGATCCCGTCGGCACCCCTCACACCCCGCGAACGGGAGGTCCCGGCCCTGATGGCCGAAGGGCACGACAACGCCACCCTCGCCCAGCGGCTTTTCATCACCGACAACGCCGTCCACAAACACATCGGCAGCATCTTCCTCAAACTCGGCCTGTCGGTCGGCGACAGCGGCCACCGCCGGGTCCTGGCCGTCCTGGCCCACCTCCGCAGTAATGGCGGCCCCGGAGGAATTGCATGACGCTCACAGTCGGCGGGAGTCGTGTCAGTGCGTGCTCCGGTTCCTCGTGCCCGCCGGGGTCCAGGAGCGCCAGAGGGACGCGTAGGCGCCGTCGGCGGCCAGGAGGGCTTCGTGGCTGCCGAGTTCGACGATCCGGCCGCCGTCCATCACCGCGATGCGGTCCGCGTCGCGTACGGAGTCGAGGCGGTGCACGATCGATATGACCGTGCGGCCCTCGATCAGCGCCGCGAGCGAGCGTTCGACCCGGCGTGAGGCGGTGGAGTCCAGCAGGGCGGTCGCCTCGTCGAGGACGAGGGCGAACGGGTTCGACAGCAGCAGCCGGGCGAGGGCGAGCTGCTGGGCGTGCGAGGGGGAGACCGGAGCGGCGCCCGGTCCGATCTCGCTGTCCAGCCCGTTGGGCAGGGAGCGCGCCCAGTCCGCCAGGAGGACGCTTTCCAGCGCTCGCCACAGGGGCGCGTCCGTGGCGGTGAGGCAGGCATCGGCGCTCTGCTGCGTGCCCTGGGCCAGCAGCAGGTTGTCCCGTACCGTGCCGGTGAACACGTGCTGCTCCTGCGTGACGAGGACGATCTCCCGCCGCAGTTGTTCCACGGGCAGGGTGGTGACGTCGGCCCCGCCGATCCGCACGGTGCCCCGGGTGGCGTGGTGGACGCCCGCGAGCAGCTTGCCGAGGGTGGACTTGCCCGCGCCGGAGGCACCCACGACCACCAGCCGTTCACCGGCCCTGATGTCGAGGTCGATGCCGGTCAAGGCGTCGCGGCCCGGCCCGTAGCCGAAGCCCACCGCCTCCAGACGGATGGAGTGGCCGTCGGTGGCGGCCGGCGGCCGCGGGGCTTCGCGGGGGAGCCGTTCGACGCCGAGGATCCGGCGCAGCGCCGCGTTCCCGATCTGGAGTTCGTCGGTCCAGGTCAGCAGGTCGTTCAGGGGCTCGCCGAGGGCCTGGACGTAGAGCACGACGGCGGTGAGCTCCGCGAGCCCCACCTCGCCCCGCTGGTAGGCGAGGCCGCCGATGAGGAGGGTGAGGGCCATCGGGACCATGGTCGCCAGGTCCAGGCTGGGGAACCAGATGGTCTGCAGCCAGGTGGTGCGCTGGCGGGTCCTGACCACCCGGTCCACGGCCGCGGCGTGGCGGCGGACCTGCCGGGGGCCGAGCCCGAGGGCCGACGCCGTGGCGGCTCCGCGCGCGGTCTCGTGCGTGACGGCCAGGACGTCGGCCTCCTGGGCGAGCAGGAGTTCGTAGGCGCGGGTGGCGCGCGGCCGGTACCACCACGTGGACAGGGCGGCGAAGGGTACGCCGGCGAGGAGGCCGAGGGCGAGCAGCGGCGAGGTGAGCAGGATGGCCGCGAAGGTGAACACCAGCGTGACGGCTGCCAGCGCGATACGGGGCACGGCCTGCCGGATGCCCTCGTTCAGCCGGTCGGCGTCGGTGGTGGCGCGGCTGAGGAGGTCTCCCGTGCCGACGGCCTCCACCTCGGACAGCGGCAGCCCGAGGACCCGGCTGACGAACGTCTCGCGGGTGCGGGCGAGCACGCGTTCACCGAGCAGGGTGGCCTGGGTGCGGGCCGCGCGGGCGAGGAAGGCGTGGCCGGCGAGGATGGCGACGAACGCGAGGGCGAGGACGTCGACCCGGCCGGCGGTGGTGCCGCTCTTGACCGACTCGACCAGATGACCCAGCAGCCGGGGGCCGATCAGGCTCGCCACCAGGGCGGCGGCGAACAGAGCGAAGGTAAGGGCCAGCCGGCGGGACTCCGCCCGCAGGAAGGCCGCGCTCCACGCGCGGACCTCGGCCCGGTCCGCGAGCGGCAGCCGGCCGGGGCCGTCGGGGGTCGCGGTGGCTCCGGGGGCCTCGCAGGGTCCGGGGCGATCGGAGGGCTCGCCGGCCGGGCCGGTGGCCGTACCCGCCGCCGGGGCCCGGGTGGGGATGCCGTTCATCGGGACACTCCTGAGGAGCGGTCGGGGCCGTCGGACGGCGCCTGGGCTTCGAGTCGGACCACGTGGTCGGCGGCGCCCCGCCACAGCGGGCTGTCGCTGAGGACCACCGTGGTCCGGCCGGCGCGCAGGGCGGCGACCCGGTCGACGATGCGGGCCTCGGTGTGGGCGTCCACGGAAGAGGTGGGGTCCTCCAGGATCAGGACGTCGGGGGCCGCGAGCAGGGCGCGGGCGAGGATGAGACGCTGGCGCTGACCGCCGGACAGGGCGCGGCCGCCCTCGTCCAGCCGGGCGTCCAGGCCGCCGGGCAGGGCGTCGACGACGTCGGCGGCGTCGGCGGCGAACAGGGCCCGGGCCACGGCCTCCGCGGAGGGGGCGGATCCGGCGGCCAGTTCCTGGCGGACGGTGCCGCTGAAGAGGACGTCGCCGGGCCCGGAGTGGAGCAGCCTGGCGGAAAGCCCGTCGGGATCGGTCCGGTCCAGGGGCACGCCGCCGAGCCGGACGTCGGGGGAGCCGCCGCCGGCGCCGCCCCGGCTGAGGCGTTCGGCGAGGACGCCGGTGCGGTCGGCGGGAGCGGTGACCACGGTGAGGCGGCCCGCGGCGGCGGTGATGCCGAGACCGGAGTCGGCGAGGGGGAGGGGTCCGGTCGGCAGCGGTTCGGGGCGGGCGGGCCGGACCGTCCCGGGGGCCAGCCGGAGCAGGGTGCAGACCCGGCCGGCGGCCACCTTGGCGAGGCTGAGGGTCTCGGCGGCCTCGGTGGCCGTGCTCACGGGCAGGGTGAGGAAGGCGGAGGCACCGTAGAACGCGACGAGTTCGCCGGCGGTGATGGCACCGCTCAGCGCGAGGCGGGCGCCGAGCCAGACCACGCCGACGGTGACCAGGCCGGGCAGGAAGACGCCGGCCGCCTGGATCCAGGCCTCCATCCGGCCGGCGGACTCGCCCGCCCGGCGCACCCGTTGGCTGGTGTGCCGGAAGCGCTCGGCGAAGCCGGCTTCGCCGCCGATGCCGCGCAGGATGCGCAGCCCGGCCACGATGTCACCGGCCTGGGAGGTGGCGATGCCCATCTGTTCGCGCTGGGCCTCGTCGCGTGCCTGCAGGGGCCGCAGCAGGGGGCCGATGCCGAGGACGGCGGCGGGGACCCCGATGAGCACGGCCAGTCCGAGCAAGGGCGAGGTGGCGGTGAGGGCGACGGCCACCAGGACGGCGGCGACGGCCGCTCCGATGGTGCGGCCGAGGACCTCGAAGGCGTTCCCGATGCTCGCCACGTCGGCCGCCGCCGAGGCCGCCACGTCCCCGGACCGGGCCTGGCCGCGCAGGCCGGCACCGAGCCGGACGACCTGCCGCATCAGTACCCGGTGGGTGACCGACAGGGCGTGGGCCTCCGCGCCCACGGCCGCCTGGATGAGACCGGCGCCCGCGAGCGCCTGGAGGATGCCGAGTCCGAGGGCGAGGAGGGACCACAGGTAGAGCCCGGCCTGCCCGGAGCCCTGTCCGGCCTCGTCGATGGCCCGTCCGATGACCAGCGGGACCAGGGCGAGGGGCACCATCCACAGGGCGCCGAGGCCGGCGGCGAGGACCAGCGGCCAGGGGCGGATCCGCACCAGCCACCACAGGTAGGCCCAGGGGCCGCGGGCATCCGCCTCGGGCACGCGGGAGGGTGCCACCGAGGCGTCGAAGAGGCGGTTGGTCACGGGTGCCGGGCCCCCTCGCCGGCCGTGGCGCCGAGGGCCGGGGGCCGGTCCGGACCGGAGGGGTCCGGGCCCGAGGGGACCGGGGTGGAGCAGGGGAGCGGCGGGCTGGGCAGGGTCATGGCAGGGCGTCTTCCGGTCCGTCCGTGCGGCGTTCAGCGGGTGTCAGCGGGTGGGGCCTCGCCGGCGCCGGGCAGGGCGGGTCCGGCCAGGGCGTCCAGGAGGGCGGTGAGGGCGGAGCGGTGGCGGGCGGCGAGCGCGCGTACGGTCGTCCCCTCGTGCAGGGCGGTGGAGTACCACCACTCGACGCGCAGCACCCCGCCGTCGGTGGTGGCGATCACCTCGACCGGATGCGGACGCGTCCAGTGGGGAGCCGTGATGTCACCGACCTCCTCCGGCGCCACCTCGCGCAGCAGCGAGCCCAGCGGCAGGGCGCCGACGTCGTCGCCCTCGAAGTCGAAGGAGACGTCGCTGGGCGGCGCCGCGCGCAGGGCGGCGGCGATGCGCGGCCGTCCGTGCCGGGCGAGCGCGCCGTGGCCCACACCCCCGCCGGGCAGCGCGGCGAGGTGGCCCACGGTCCGGGCGAGGCGTTCGGCCGGGGTGCCGCCCAGGGGTTCCAGCCGGACCGGGACCGTGGTGGTGAACCAGCCGGTGGTGCGCGCCAGGTGGGTGTCGCCCACGGTCTCCTCGCGACCGTGGCGCAGGACGTCCAGACGCACCGCCGGTTCGCCGAGCCGCTCGGCCAGCACCTCCCCGAGGGCGTGCAGGACCAGGTCGCCGGGGTGGGCGCGGTGGGCCCGTGCCACCGCGTGGAGGCGGACGGTGAGGTCGGCGGGGAACTCCTCGCGATGGGTGGCCGCGGTGGCCGCGGTGTTCGCGGCGCGCGGATCGGCCACCTCACGGTCCGTGGGCAGCGTGGCGGGGGTGCGGGCCACCTCGGTCCACCACTCGGCCTGCGCCTCCGCCTCGGGGGTGCGGGCGTGGGCCGCCAGGGCCCGTGCCCACTGCGGGTAGGAGGTGCCTTCCGTCGGCCACACCTCGTCCCGGCCCGCTTCGAGCGCCGTGTAGACCTCCTCCAGATCGGAGAGGAGGACGGACCACGAGACCATGTCGATCGCGAGCTGGTGGACGACGATCAGCAGCCGGCCGGGGCGCGAGGGCCCCGCGTCGAAGCGGACGAAGCGGGCCACGCGGCCCGAGCCCGGGTCCAGGCGGCCCTGCTCGTCGGCGCACCGCCGGGTGACGGCGGCCGAGAGGCCGGCGCCGGTGAGCGCGCGGACGTCGACGGTGTCGAGCACCGCGCCGAGAGCGGCACCGGGCGGGCCGTCGACGGCGACGGCGGCCGTCCGCTGCCGGGGCCGGCGGGCCGGGGGCTCCTCGAAGGCCAGGCGCAGCGAGGCGTGGGAGGCGACCAGACGCCGGACGGCCTCGGCGAACAGTCCCGGGTCGATGTCCGGCCTCATGGTGAAGAGCATGGCCTGGTTCCAATGGCCGCGTCCGCCCGTCTGCTCCTCCCAGGCCTGTTCCTGGGACGGGGTGAGGACGACCGGCTCGTGGGCGGTGCCGGGGGGCGCGGTTCCGCCACCGCCGCGCCGGGCGGCCCGTTCGGCGACGAGGTCGGCGAGCCGGGCGGTGGTCAGACCGGGTGCGAACAGCTCGCGCAACTGCACCCGTACGGCGAAGGCCACCTCGATGCGGCGGGCGGTGCGGATCAGGTCGAGGGAGTCCACGCCCAGGTCGCGCAGCGGGGCGGACGGATCCGCGTCCGGGACCAGGACCGCTTCGGCGAGCCAGTCCCGGAGCCGGGCGTGGACCTCCTCGGCCGACGGGCCGGCCGCAGGGGCCGGGTCGGGGAGGGCCGGCGCGGCCGCTCCGCCCACCGGCCCCGCCCCGGACCCGGGGGTCGACCCGCTCGCCGGATCCGCGCCGCTCGTCGGATCCGCGCCGCCCGCCGGCTCCGCCCCGGCGGCCCGTCGCCGTACGGGGGCGCTCACGCGTTGCCCTGCCCGAGGGCCCCGGCAGGACGGCGTACGAGGAACGGGCCGAGGGCGAGAGCGTCCAGGGGCAGCCGGTGGAACGTGGCGAGGGCGTCGCGCGGGCTGCACACGACCGGTTCGTCAGGGCCGTTGAACGAGGTGTTCATGACGACCGCGGTACCGGTGTGCCCGCCGACCTCCCCGATGAGGCGGTGGTAGAGCGGATCGACGGCCGCGGAGACGGTCTGCGGCCGGGTGGTGAGGTCGCTGTGCACGACGGCAGGCATGGCCGCCGCGCCGGCCTCCGTCACCGGGGTGGTGACGATCATGTACGGCAGCGGGGTGGTGGTGCCGATGAGGGCTTCGGCGGCCTCCTCGTGCATGCTGGGGGCGAAAGGCCGCCACGCCTCACGGTCCTTGATGCGGACGTTGACCCGGTCCCGCGTGGACTCCGGGTCGGGTACGGCCACCATGCTCCGGTGCCCCAGCGCGCGGGGCCCGCCCTCGGCGCGGCCCTGGAACCAGCCGGCGACCCCGCCACCTGCCAGTACCCCGGCGGTGGCGGCGGCGATGTCCACGGGCTCGGTGTAGGCGGTGCCGGTGGCCTCCAGGACGTGGCGGATCTCGTCGGGCGTCCACTCGGGCCCCCAGGCGACCGAGCCGGTCATGGGCCGGATCCGGTCGCCCTCCTGCGCGGCGACCCAGACCGCGGCGCCGAGCGAGACGCCCTGGTCCCCGGCGAGCGGCTGGACGAAGAGGTCCCGGACCTCGGGCATCCGCATGATCTTGCCGTTGAGGGTGGCGTTGAAGCCGACCCCGCCCGCGATCAGCAGCGTGCTCTCACCGGTCTCCCGGAGCAGGCCGCGGACCAGGCCCATGACGGCCCGTTCCAGGGCCGCCTGCGCGGTGGCGGCGATGTCGCGGTACGCGTACGGGTCCCGGGCGGTCACCTTGGTGTGGCGGCCGGTGCGCGGGTCGAAGCGGCGCACCCGGCGGTTGGGGCCGTCCGGGAGGGTCTTCTCCAGGTGCTCCAGCCAGTACCGGATGGTGGCCGTCTCCTCGTCCGTGCCGCCGACGGAACGCAGCCCGGGCGGGACGATGCCGACGGTGAAGTCCTCGTCGGTGAAGCCGAGCGCGCCGCCGAAGGTGAGGTCGCCGGGAGTGCCGTACGAGGCCAGGCCCATCATCTTGCCGGCGGCGTCGGCCCCGAGGCCGGCGTACTCGCAGACGGCCGCGTAGAAGTAGCCGAGCGACCAGCCGGGGCTGTGGGCGCGCAGCGTCTTGATCCCCCCGTCGATGCCGACGGCGAGGGTGGTGCTCTCGTTCTCGCCCTGGCCGTCCAGGACGAGGATCGCGCCGCGCTCGCGCCCCGAGAGGTGGTAGGCGCTCGCGGCGTGGGCGATGTGGTGGCCGACGAACGTCAGGCGCGGGTCGCGGCGGCGCGGGAACAGGGCCCTGGGCAGCAGGTGTTCCAGGGCGTCGGCGTCGCTGTCGAACCAGTCCAGGCCGCGGTCGGCGAAGAGGGTGGGCAGGTCCCACCCGTGGGCGACGACGTCGATGTCGTCCAGGGTGAGACCGCCCTGTGCGAGGCAGTGGGCAGCGGCGTGGAGCGGCGCCTCTCCGTAGGCGTGCTTGTGACGGGTGAAGCGTTCCTCCTCGGCCAGGGCGATGACTTCGCCGTCCACGACGAGGCAGGCGGCACCGTCGTGGCTGGCGCCGGGCCAGCCGTTGACTCCGAGCACACGCATGTCAGTCCCCAAAGGTCGGTCGGGTTCCGCCGGTTCCGCCTCGGGCCACGCGGGGCGCTCGGCGTCCGGTCACACCAACGGATCTTGTCGGTCCGGCGGGTTGTACACGACCTCGGAGTTTGTGCGGAGATCCGCGGCGAAGATCGCCGAGGCGGCCTTCAGCACCGCGTTGGCGTGCCGCAGCCGCTCGACCTCGGTGCGCAGCCGCCGCAGTTCGGCCCGTTCGTCGGGGGTCAGCCTGTCCGCGCCGGAGCGCCGCGCGGGGGCGCCCGAGGGGACGGGACGGGGGGAGGCCGCCCGGCGGGGCGTCGCGGCGCGGGGCCCGGGGGCGGGACCGGCCGGGCGGTCCGCGGCGGCGGGCACACCGGGTGCGAGGCGTCGGGTCACGCCCGCGGCGGCCGGCACCGGGCCGGAGTTCCGCGGCTGGCCCCGGGCGAGCCTGTCGCTTCCTTCCAGTTCACGGCTGAGGAGGTGCCAGCGGCGGCTCCACGACTCGGGGTCGCCGCCGCACGCGGCCACGTAGGCGAGCGTCACCTTCAACGAGGGTTTGTGCAGTCCGCGGGCCGCCTCCGACAGCGTGGCCACGGAGTAGTGGGCGCTTTTCGCCATGGTGCGGTACGAGGGGTTCCCGGCCTGCCTCCGTAGTCCGCGCAGGGCATGGGCGAATTCCTCCAGCGGTCCGGCTGTGGGGTCCAATAAACGCTCTGGCCTGGGCATGCTTCTCCCCTGGGATCGATGGTGTCGAGCGAAGCGCATGTTCCGTCGTGCCGTACAACCCGGTCGGTGCCGCACGGTGGGCCGGCGACAACTGGTTGTGAGGGGCCGGAGGCGGCGGGAAAGCACCGCACCGGACCTCTCGGACATTGGTACATGCCAGTGACATATCGATCAATCGGCAGTCGAGGAATCCGGCCACTTGAGACGCGGGATCGACCGAATTAGGTTGCCCTTACCTCGTAGTCGCCCCTGAGTCGTCCCCGCCGTTCCGCTTTCCGTCGCACAACCTCGCGTGTACAAGGTCACTACCACCGTGCGCCCCGTACAAATCTCCGCCTACGGCGCCACGTTGTACAGGGGTGCAACCTCTTGGCGCCCCGTACAACCTGCCCTCGTGTACAACGCCGCCGCTCTGCAAGATCGGTTCCTGTCAGGCGATACGGCCGAAACCGACGGGAATGGGTGGCGGGTTGGCGGACACAGCACGCAGCCAGACGGAATCAGCGGCTCTCGAAGGCGTCTACGACTACCGCAGCAGCCCGCTCGTGGAACCGGACTGGCGGCGTTTCCCCGGGTGGCGCGACGTTACCGAGACCGAATGGACGGACCCGCAGTGGCAGCGCGCCCACTGCGTCAAGAACGCGAAAGGACTGCGTGCGGTCGTCGGCGACCTGCTCGACGAGGAGTTCTACGAGGACTGGGAACGGGACCGGCTGCACCGCGCCACCATGTCGGTCCTGCTGCCGCCCCAGATGATCAACACCATGGCTCCCGAGGCGCCCGCGGCCCGTCCCGGCGAGCTGACGAAGGCCTTCCACGACGACCCCGTGCGCCGCTACATGCTGCCGGTGTTCTCCGACCGGCACCCGCGCTGGCCCTCGCACCCGATGGCCAGCCGGGACTCGCTGCACGAGCAGGACATGTGGGTGGTGGAGGGGCTCACCCACCGGTACCCCACCAAGGTGCTGGCGGAACTGCTCTCCACCTGCCCGCAGTACTGCGGGCACTGCACCCGCATGGACCTGGTGGGCAACTCCACCCCCCAGGTCACCAAGAACAGGCTCCTGCTCAAGCCGGCCGACCGGGCCGAGCGGATCCTGGAGCACCTGCGCGCCTCTCCCGGGATCCGGGACGTGGTGGTCTCCGGCGGCGACCTGGCGAACCTGCCGTGGCCGAAGCTGGAGGGCTTCGTGGACGGCCTGCTGGACATCGACGCGATCCGCGACATCCGGCTCGCCAGCAAGGCGCTGATCGGACTGCCCCAGTACTGGAGTTCCGGCCCGGTGCTGAAGGGCGTCGAGCGCCTCGCCCGCAAGGCCCGCTCCCGCGGGGTGCGCATCGCCCTGCACACCCATGCCAACGCCGCGCAGCAGGTGACGCCCGCCGTGGCCCGTGCCGCCTGGGACCTGCTCGGCGCCGGCCTGCACGACGTGCGCAACCAGGGCGTGCTGATGCGCGGTGTCAACGACAGCGCGCACGATCTGCTCGACCTGTGCTTCGCGCTCGCCGATCACGCCGGCATCACCCCGTACTACTTCTACATGTGCGACATGATCCCGAACGCCGAGCACTGGCGGGTGCCGCTGCACCGGGCGCAGCTGATCCAGCGTCAGATCATGGGCTACCTGCCCGGCTTCGCCACCCCGCGCATCGTGTGCGACGTACCGATGGCCGGCAAGCGCTGGGTGGACCAGACCGACTCCTACGACCGCGAGCTCGGGGTGTCGCACTGGAGCAAGAGCTACCTCACCCCGCTGGAGGCGGCGGATCCGGACGCCCACAGCGGCTCGTACCACTACTACGACCCCATCGACACGCTCCCGCTCTCCGGGCAGCGCTGGTGGCGGGAAACCGTCGGGGACACAGAAGGGACCGTCGCACAGCCATGAGCAGCCTGCGTCCACGGCGCGAAGACCCGCCGGTGCTGGAGGAGTGGTACCGCCGCCACCTCGGCCCGGACATCCACGACATCAGCTCCAGCGGGGTCCACCCGTACAGCTTCGCCGAGATACGCGACGTGTGCCGGATCCCGGCCGCGGACCTCGACGCGGTCGTCATGGACGACAGCGTCTCCCAGGGCGGCGAGGGCGTACGCCGGGCCATCGCCGACCGGTACGCCGGCGGCGACGCCGACCGGGTGCTGGTCACCCACGGCTCCAGCGAGGCCATCGCGCTCACGCTGAACGCCCTGCTGCACCGGGGCGACCGGGTGGTCGTCCAGGAGGGCATCTACCACTCGCTGGGCCACTACCCCCGGGCGGCGGGCTGCGACGTGGCCGTGCTTCCGGGGCGGGCGGTGCGCGACGGCGAGATCGACCCCGACGTGCTGGCCGGGCTGGTCACCCCCGGCACCGCGGCCGTCATCGTCAACTTCCCGCACAACCCCACCGGGGTCACGCTCTCCCCGCAGGGCCTGCGGGCCCTGAAGGAGCGGACGGCGGCGACCGGCGCCGTCCTCGTCTGGGACGCCGCCACCGCCGAGATCGCCCACCGCTGGGAGGTGCTCGCCGACCCCGGGGCCGACGGCGGCGACACCGTGTCCTACGGCACCCTCTCCAAGACGTTCGGCCTGCCGGGCCTGCGGGTGGGCTGGGCCGTGGCCCCCAAGGAACTGCTCACCGCCACCTTCCCGCTCCGCGACCGGACCACCCTGTTCCTCTCGCCGCTGGTCGAGCTGGTCGCGGAGCGGGCCGTGCGCCACGCCGACGAGCTGATCGGCGCGCGGGCGGCCGAGGCCCGCCACAACCTCGCCCACCTGACCGGGTGGATGGCCGCGCACGAGGAGCTGGTGCGCTGGACCCCGCCGGAGGGCGGCGTGTGCGCACTGCCGGTCTTCCGCGAACTGGAGCGGGCGGCGGCCGGACCGCAGGAGGTGGAACGCTTCTGCCTGGAGCTGCTGGAGCGCCACCGCACCCTGCTCGTGCCGGGTACGGCCTTCGGCGCGCCGCACGGCGCCCGGCTCGGCTTCGGCGGCCCGCAGGAGGACTTCCGGGCCGGCCTCGACGGGCTCTCCCGGTTCCTGCGGGAACGCGCGGCGGGGCGGTGAGCGCCGTGACCGGGACCGACGTGCTCGACCTGTGGGACGCTTCGGCGCGTGAGCACCCCGACGCCCCTGCGCTCGTCACCGCGCACCGGGTGCTCTCCTACCGGGACGCGGACCGGCTCACCGACGCCTGGGCCGCCTCCCTCGCCGCGCGCGGCGCCCGCCCGGGCGAGCTGGTGGGCCTGGCCTTCGGCGATCCGGCGCGCACCGTGCTCGGCATGCTCGCCGCGCTCAAGGCCGGGGCGGGGTTCACCGTCCTGGACGAGCGACTGCCGCCCGCCGCCCGCGCGGAGCTGGTGCACCGGACCGCGGCGGCGGTATGGCTGGGCGACGGCGGCCACGCGCCCGAGGGGGCGTACGTACCGGCCGCTCCGGACGGCGGCGAAGGGGCGGACGGGACCGAGGGGCCGGGGGCGGCGCGCCCCGCGGCGCGGGCCGCCGCGTCCGACGCCGCGTACGTGCTCTTCACGTCCGGCTCCACCGGCCGCCCCAAGGGCACCGTCGTCGAACGGGACGCCCTGCGCCGCTTCGCGGGCGCGGTGGCCGGCCGGCTCGGCCTGACGCCGCGCGACCGCTGGCTCCAGGTGGCCTCACTGGGCTTCGACGTGCTGATCGAGGAGGTCTTCCCGGCGTTCGCCGCCGGCGCGGCCGTGGTCTGCCGGGAGGACAGCCGGGCCCTGGACGCCGAGGAACTGCACATCGCCCTGTCACGGACCCGCACCACCGTGGTCGAACTGTCCACCCAGTACTGGCTGGAGTACGCCCGCTGGCTGGAGCACACCGGTACGACGACCCCGGCGGCCCTGCGCACGGTGGTCGTGGGCGGTGAACGGATGGACCCACGGCCCTACCGCGCGTGGCAGGCACGGCAGCCGGCCGGGCTCGCCCACGTGTACGGGCTCACCGAATGCACCGTCAGCTCCACCTTCTACACCGGCCTGCTGCCGGACGACGCCGAGGAGGTGCCCCTCGGTACCCCCCTGCGCGACGTCGAGATCAGCATCAGGCGGGACGGCCGCCGGGTACCGGACGGCGAGACCGGCGAGATCCACATCGGCGGCCCGCTGCTGGCCCGCGGCTTCCTCGACGACGAGGCCGCCACCGCCCGCCGCTTCGTACCCGACCCGGAGGCCTCCCGGCCCGGCGCCCGCCTCTACGTCACGGGCGACCTGGGCCGGATCGACGCCGACGGGCAACTGGTCTTCCGCGGCCGGGCCGACGACCAGATCAAGATCCGCGGGCACCGGCTGGAGCCGGCCCGGGTGGAGCGGGCCCTGTGCGCGGTGCCCGGGGTCGACCAGGCGGTGATCTTTCCCGATCCGGAGGCCGGCACCGCCCTGTGGGCTTTCACCGTGCCCGCCGACCCGGCGGCGGCCCCCCTGCCCGGCGGGGCCGAACGACTGACGGGCGCCGACCGGGACGCGCTGGTGGCGCCGCTGGAGGCGGAGCTGCCGGACTGGGCGGTACCCCGGGTGCTGTACCGGGTGTCCGCCCTGCCGAAGAACCCGCACGGAAAGGTCGACAAGCGCCGGCTGGCCACCTGGGCGACGGCCGGAACCGGAACCGGGGCCGGTGCCCCGCCCGTCCCCTGCGCGCCGCGGCCCGGTCCGGGGGACCCCCTGGGCGGCGTCCTGGACCTCTTCCGCGAGGTCCTGGACGCCCCCGGGCTCGGCCCCGACGACGACTTCTTCGACCACGGCGGCCAGTCCCTGCTCGCCATGCGCCTGCTCGCGCGGCTACGCGAGTCCCACCCCGCCGCCGCCGGACTGCGCGCGAGCGCCCTCTTCGCGTCCCCGACGCCCCGGCTGCTGGCGAAAGCCCTCACCGACCGCGAGAACGCCCGTACCTGACCGCCCCGCCACGGGGCCCCGGCGCACCGCACGGCCACCGCGCCCGTGCACCCGCACCCCCGCGCCGGGGAGCACCCGCGCCCCCACGTCGCGGCACACCGTGTCCACGGCGTGCCCGTCACGGCACCCCGGCCCCCGCGCCCCACGCGCCGGCGCGCCGCGGCGCATCCACGCACCCGCTCCACCGACGAGCCGCCACCCGGCCCGTCACCGCACGTCCCGAGGGCCCGCGGTCCCGGCTCCGGCCGGCCGCGGGCAGCCACCATCACCGACCAATCAGCGAGAGTTGGCATGTCGAACCTCACCGACCAGTCCACGCCCAGCTACAGCCTCACGCCCGCCGAGGCCTCCGCCGTCGCGGAGCTCACCCTCGAACTCGCCGCCGCCTACGGGTCCTTCGGCGATCCCGTCCTCCTGCGCGACCTGCCGCGGCTCGCGGCCCGGCTGCCCGAGGGAGTCCAGGACTTCCTGCGCGAGTTCAAACTGGCCGACCGCCACGGCCACACCGTGATCCGCGGGCACGACTTCGACCAGCGGCGCATCGGCCCGACGCCCGACCACTGGCGAGGCCGGGTCCGCCCCGGCCCGGAGTTCCCCGAGGAACTGCTGCTGATGCTGTACTCGGCGCTGCTCGGCGAGCCCTTCGGATGGGCGACGCAGCAGGACGGCCACCTCGTGCACGACATCTTCCCGATCCGCTCGCACGAGAACGACCAGCTCGGGATGGGCAGCAAGCAGCTCCTGACCTGGCACACCGAGGACGCCTTCCACCCCTACCGCAGCGACTACCTGATCCTCGGCGCCCTGCGCAACCCCGACCACGTGCCCACGACGGTCGGCGAACTGGACCTGTCCTCGCTGTCCGCCGAGGACATCGACGTCCTCTTCGAGCCGCGCTACCACATCGCGCCCGACGAATCGCACCTGCCGAAGAACAACACGATCGCCACCGAGGAGGAGGCGGCCCGGTTCGCCACCATCCAGCGGATGATCGACGAGCGGCCGCTCGGCCCGCTGCTCTACGGCTCGCGCCTGGACCCGTACATGCGCCTGGACCCGTACTTCACCTCCGTCCCGCAGGACGACACCGACGCCCGGCGCGCCTACGACGCACTGTTCAAGGTGGTGGACTCCGGCATGCGGGAGGTCGTGGCCGACCAGGGCGACGTGCTGTTCATCGACAACCACCGCGCGGTGCACGGCCGGCTCCCCTTCCAGGCCCGCTACGACGGCACCGACCGCTGGCTCAAGCGGGTGTGCGTCACATCCGACCTGCGCCGCTCCCGTGAGATGCGGGCCACGTCCGCCACCCGGCTGCTGGGCTGACGCCCCGGTGCCGCCCACCCTGACCGACCTGTCCCGGGACCCGTGGCTACGGTCCGACGTGGACGCCCTGATCGGCGCCAACATGCCCGCGTACATGAGCTGGGAGTCACCCGGGAACTGGCGCTGGCACGGCATGTACGACCTCTACCCGGCCCACCAGCTGTGCCTGCTGGACGAGGACGGGCGCCTGCTCGCCGCCGCCAACGGGCTGCCGATCCGCTGGGACGGCAGCGCCTCGTCGCTGCCGTCCGGCAGCGACGGGGTCCTGGTGGAGGCCGTCGACCACGGCCCGCCCGACCGCCCGGACGCCGTGTGCATGCTGTCGGTGTCCGTGGACGCCGGGCACCGGGCGGCCGGCCTCGCCGAGCTGCTGCTCGGCGAGGTCCGGCGGCGGGCCGCCGAGGACGCCCCGCGCGGAGTCGTCATCCCGGTCCGCCCCACCCGCAAGCCCCGCTACCCGCTGATCCCCATCGACGTCTACGCCGCCTGGCGACGGCCCGACGGGAGCTGCTTCGACCCCTGGCTGCGCACCCACCTGGACCTCGGCGCCACCCGACTGGGCATCGCCGAGAACTCCCTGGTGATCCGCCAGCCGGTGCACCGGTGGGAGGAGTTCCTCGGCCACCCGCTGCCGGGACCC
This sequence comes from Streptomyces lavendulae subsp. lavendulae, assembly GCF_002803845.1. Taxonomy (GTDB): domain Bacteria; phylum Actinomycetota; class Actinomycetes; order Streptomycetales; family Streptomycetaceae; genus Streptomyces; species Streptomyces lavendulae. The sequence goes on from NZ_CP024985.1 coordinate 8,278,125, forward strand.
GGCGACCACCCCCTGCCCGGAGCCCTCGTGCCGCTGCGCGTCACCGAGGACGGCTACGGCACCTACACCGAGCCCAACGTGTGGGTCCACCACCCCGCAGGACTCCCCACGCCCTGACCGGGCGGCGGGCCGGGCCGCGCGCCCGGTACCCCCGCCCCCTCACGACGAACCACGACGAACCACGACGAACCCTGGAGAGCCATGACTCCCGTACGCCTCGCGATCGTCGGATGCGGCGCTGCCGCCCGCGGCTGCCACCTGCCCGCCCTGCCCCCGCTCAAGGGGGACGTGCGGCTGACCGCCCTCATCGACCGCGACCCCCTCCAAGCCGAGGCCGCCCTGGCCCTGTACCGCGAACTCGGCGGCACCGACGCCGACGCGGTGCTGCTCGCCACCGACCCGGCCGACGCGGCGGACGCGTTCGACGCGGCCGTGGTGGTCGCCCCCCACACCCTGCACGCGCCGATCGTCCGGTCGCTGCTGGCGGCGGGCAAGCACGTCCTGCTGGAGAAGCCGATGACCACCACGGTCGCCGACGCCGAGGCCCTGCTGGCCGCCGCCGCGGCCGACGGCGCGCCGGTGCTGGCCATGGCCCACCCGCGGCGGCTCTTCCCCGCCTACGCCTGGGTCAAGCGGCTCATCGACGACGGCGACCTCGGCGAGGTGGTGCGCGTCGAATGGTCGGAGGGCCACCCCTACGCCCACGAGCCGGTCTCCTGGTCGATGTTCGACCGGCGCCTCGCCGGCGGCGGGGTGCTCACCGACACCGCCTCCCACGTCTTCGACACCCTGCTGTGGTGGCTCGGCCCCGAGGCGGAGGTCGTGCGCTACGAGGACAACTCCCTCGGCGGGGTGGAGACCGACGCCTCCGCCCACCTGCGGTTCGGCGCCACCGACGTGCACTGCGACTTCAGCCGCCTGCGCGACCTGGGCATCCGCTGCCGCGTCACAGGCACCCGGGCGACCGTCACCATCGGCACGGACTTCCCGGCGGGGGAGTGCACCCTGGTCACCGCGGACGGGGTGGAACTGCACCGCGGCGACGTGGACGCCGTCGCCCCCGCCCAGGGCGAATGGGAGCTGCTCTTCACCGAGCAGCTCGCCAACTTCGCCGCCGCGGTACGCGGGACGGCCCCCGTGCACTCCACCGCGCGGGACGGCGTACGCGTCGTGGAGCTCATACAGGCCTGCTACGGCGCCGCCGTCCGCGAGGGCTCCGCGCAGCCCTGGACCACGCGCGGCAGCGGCGCCGCCGCCGGGGGCCCCGCGCTCGCCGGCCGCACCGTGGCCGTCACCGGCGCGAGCGGGTTCATCGGCGGCCGCCTCGTCGAACGGCTGGTCCTCGGCACCGGAGCCCGGGTCCGGCCCGTGGTGCGCGGCTTCGGCCGGGCGGCCCGGCTCTCCGTACTGCCGCAGGACCGGCTGGAGTTCCGCCAGGCCGACCTGCTGGACCCCGCCGCGCTGCGCGCCGCGTTCGAGGGCTGCGACACCGTCGTGCACTGCGCCTTCGGCAGCTCCGGTGACGAGGCCGCGCGCTGGGCCGCCTCCGTCGAGGGCACCTCCGGGGTATTGGCCGCCGCGCGGGCCGCCGGCGTCCGGCGCGTGGTGCACCTGAGCACCGTCGACGTGTACGACCCCGCCGTCGAAGGAGCCCTCACCGAGGACTCGGCAGCCCGCCCGGCCGACCCCGCCGACCGCGAGTACGAACAGCAGAAACTGGCCGCGGAGCGGCTCGTCAGGGACGCCCACGGCGACGGGCTGGAGACGGTGGTGCTCCAGCCCGGAGTGGTCCACGGCCCGTGGGGCGGCCAGTGGACCACCGCCCAGCTGCGCCGCCCCGCGGGCGACTTCGCGCAGCTCCCGACGGGCGACGGGGGCGGGGCCTGCAACGCCGTGTACGTCGACGACCTGGCCGACGCCGTCCTCCTGGCCGTGGACACCCCGGCGGCGGCCGGCGAGCGGTTCCTCGTCGGGCACGCCGAGGAGCTGCGCTGGGGCACCTTCTTCGACGCCGTCCGGGCCCTGCGCGGCCTGGACACCGCGGCGGCGGAGCCGGGGGAGCCGGTGGCCGAGTGGGAACTGGAGCTGTACCGCTCGACGGCCCGGGCCGACTACGACAAGGCCCGCCGGATCCTGGGCTTCACGGCACGCGTCCCGTTCTCCGAGGGCGCCGCGCTGACCGGCCAGTGGGCATCCTGGGCCGGCGAGACGCCGGGGGCGGGCGCATGAGCGCGGTCACCGACGTCCTGGTCGTCGCCCCCCACCCCGACGACGACGTCATCGGCTGCGGCGGATCCATCGCCAAACACGTGCGCGACGGAGCCCGGGTGACGGTCGTCATCGTCATCGGACGCGAGCGGAGCGCCCTCGACGACTCGGTGAGCGACGCCGCCTTCGCCGCCGAGACCGAGGCGGCCGCGAAGGCCCTGGGCGTGCACCGCTGCATCCGTTTCGACGAACCCTCGCGCGACTTCGTCCTCTCCCGCCGCGTCCACCTGGACCTCGTCCGCGTGCTGCGCGAGGTGCGGCCGCAGGTGGTGTACCTGCCGCACGACAACGACGACGACGTCGAACACCGCATGGTGCACCGGCTCACCGTCGAGGCGCTGTGGATGGCCGGGTCGGAGTTCTTCCAGGAGACGGGCGGCCGGCCGATGCCCGCCCCCGGGCTGGTGCTCGGCTACGAGGTGTGGGCGCCGATGGCGCGCTTCCAGTACGCCGAGGACATCGACGGGCAGATCGAGACCAAGGTCGAGGCGATGCGCGCGTACGTTTCCCAGCTGCGGCACGCCGCCTGGGACGAGGGCATCCGCGGCCTGGCCCGCTACCGGGGCGCGCTCTCGAAGGGCTCGGGACACGCCGAGGTGTTCCAGGTACTGGCCCTCGGCGCCGCGCCGGCCCCCGGCGCGGGGGGAGGCGACCGTGACTGACCGCCTCCTGGTCTGCGGGCTCGGCTCCGGAATGGACCACTCCCTGGCGGGCCTGCGCTCCCCCCGACGGGAGCTGGTCGTGGTGACGGACCGTCCCACGGACCGGGCCCGCGCCGCCGCGGACGTCCTCCTCGACTGCGACCCGGACGACGCGGCGGCGGTGCTCGCGCGGCTGTCGGCCGCCGGCCTGGACCGGATCGACGGGGTGTTCTCCCTCGGAGCGGACAACCCGCCGGTGATCAGCACCCTCGCGCGGCACTTCGGCTGCCCGGGCCTGCCGCTGGAGACGGCCCTCGACTGCACGCTCAAGGACCGCCGCCTGCGGATCCTGCGCGCGGCCGGACTGGACCTGCCCCGCTTCGCCGTCGCCGAAGGCGTCGGCGAGGCGGTGCGGGCGGCCGCCGACATCGGCCTGCCCGTAGTCGTCAAACCATGCGACCGGACCGGATCGCTGGGCGTGCTCAAGGCGGAGTCGGCCGGGCAGGTGCGCGCCCTGGCCGAGGAGGCGCTGCGGCTCAGCCCCGGCGGCCGGATCGTGGTCGAGGAGTTCCTGGAGGGCACCGAGCACACCCTGGCGGCCTTCATGACCGACGGCGAGCTGCACCGGTTCGGCTTCGCCGACCGGGAGTACGGGAACAAGGAGCGCTTCGCGCCGCACTTCTTCGAGGGCGGCGACACCCTACCGAGCCGGCTGACCGACGAGCAGATCGACGAGGTCACCGACGTGGTGCGGCGCGGGGCGCGGGCCCTGCGCCTGGACCCCGCGGTGATCAACACCGACATCCTGCGCACGCGCGACGGCCGGGTGATCCTCCTGGAGATCACCTGCAGGATCACCGGGGCCCGCATCGCGACCGAGGTGATGCGGCTGGCGACCGGAGTGGACCCGCTGCCGAACCTGGTCAGGCTGGCCCTGGGACGTCCGCTGGAACCGGCCGAACTGGTGCCCCGGCACAGCCGCGCGGTGGTCCAGCGGTTCGTCCCCGCGGACGGCGGGGTCGTCGCGTGGGTCGGCGACCCGAGGGACATCGCCCGCCGCAGCGGGGTGCACGACGTGTTCTGGGGACTCGAACTGAAACCGGGCACCGTCGTGCCGCCGTACCGAGGCGGCGCCGACGTCCTCGGCGGGGTGATCGCCCACGCCGCACGCCCGGCGGAGGCCGAGGCCATCGCCGAACGCACCCTGCGCGCCCTGCCCGTGCGGTTCGAGGCCGGATCCCGGTGACCGCGCGGCAGGCGGACCGTACGCATCCGAACGTGACGAAGACGAAGGGGAGACACATGGCCACCGACCCGGTGGACGAGACGGACGTCGACAAGGGCATCGCCCGCACCGGCGTGGTCATCGCGCTGCGCGACGACCTGCGCATCGCCGACTGCATCGCCTCGATCGACGAGGACGTCGAGATCGTCCTGGCTCTCAACGGACCCAGCGACGCCGTGCTGAAACTGATCGCCGAGCACCCGCGCCCGCTGACCGTCACCGAGATCGAGGACGTCGGCAACCTGGGCGCCGCCTACAACGCGGGGGCCGCCGCCACCGACCGGCAGTACCTCCTGCTCATGGACTCCGACTGCACCTTCGCCCCCGGCGTGGTCCGCGCCATGGTCCGCGCGGTGCTCACCGACCCGGTGGTCAAGGGCCAGGTGGTGTACGGGGAGTCGGACGGGGTGCTCAGCAAACTGACGGCCAGGGTGAGGGAGTTCGACGAGGGCGACTACGTCAGCGCGCTGTCCCCGCCGCTGATCTACAACCGCGACATCGTCGACCACATCGGCGGCTACCACTTCGACGAGCTGATCCACTGGTGCGAGGACCGCGAGTTCGACTTCCGGCTCCAGCTCGCGGGCATCCCCGTGGTGTACCTGCCGCAGGCACGCATCTTCCACGACGCCCAGCACGGCTTCGCCAACATGCGCAGCTACTTCCGCTACGGCGTGGGCGAGGGCATCGCACAGGAGACCGGGGTGTTCACCACACCGGCGGTGCCGGTGGCGTGGCGGCTGTTCGAGGCGTCACGGACCCTGGTGCACTGCGCCCGCGACAAGGGCGTGGGCGCGGCGGCCTACTACGCCCTCCTGAAGGCGGCCTTCCACACGGGCACCGCCCACCACCTGCTCAACGACCCGTACAAGGTGCGGGAGCGCTACCCCGCCGCGGCCAAACGGGCGCGGATGGTGCGCTCGATCCCCCAGCACAGCACCAAGCTGACCGGCGCTCAGGTGCGGCGGCTGCGGCGGGCCCACTGGGAGGCGGGCCGGCGGATCGAGAAGGTGGCCGACCTGTCGGTCTTCCACCCGGACGCCGCCGGCCCGGGCCCCCGGTCAGCCGCCGGACAGGCCCGGCAGCAGCAGGCGTGAGGGATGGTCACCGCCGTGGTGGACGGTGTGGTGGGCGAGGACGGGCGGGTGGACGTCGAAACGTGGCGTGTTGCTCGCCGCGACCTCCAGCCGGATCCGGTGGCCCGCGCGGAAGACGTGGCCGACGGCGCCCAGCGCGACGGTGACCTCCACCGGCCCGCCGGGGGCGGACGAGCCGTCCGCCCCCGGAGCCAGGCGGCGCACGCTGTCGCACAGCAGCTCGGCCCGCCCGTCGGGGTGGACGTCGACGAGCTTGCCGGTCACGTCGGCGCCCGCCGCGTCCGGGGTCACGTACACCGTCAGGACGGTGTCGCCGATGACGGTCAGCGGCGCAGTGAGCGGCTCGCCGGTGAAACACAGGACGTCGGAGCGCTGTTCGACCTCGCGCTGGTCCAGCGGACCGCAGTCGCCCCCGGTGAACTGGCCCGGCAGGGCGGTCGCGCCGCCGGTCGTGGGAACCGGGTCGGCGGGATCGTGGCGCAGCCGGTCGGCCCCCGGTTCCCGCGGGGCGGGGCCGGGCGTCAGACCGCGGCCGCGGAGGTACAGGACGAGGTCCCGGGTCCCGGGGACGGGCCAGTCGGAGAAGGAGCGCCACGCGTCGGCGCCGGTGACGAACAGCCGGACCGGCCCGTCGTCCCCGGAGCGGGAGCGGGAGCGGGAGCCGGAGCCGGAGCTGGAGTCGGAGCCGGTCCCGCCGGCCCGTACCCCGGCGCCGTGGCGCCCCAGGTACCGGTCGAAATGGTCCAGGTGCATCCCGGTCACATCGATTTCGCGTTCATCGGCGGCGAGCCCGTAACGGCGCTGCGGGAAAATGCCGCCGGTGACGCAATGGGACCACGGGCCGACCACCAGACGCGACGGGGTGCCGAAATTCCGCATTCCCCGGTAATTCTCCAGGGCGCCCGCGAGGAAGATGTCGTACCAGCCGGTGAGGTGGAGCACCGGTACCTCGATCGCCGGATACGACGCGCGGGGTGCGGCCCGCCGCCAGTAGGGGGCGCCGTCCGGGTGCGCCCGCCACTGGCGGTAGTACGGGGCCAGCCGGTCCAGCAGGTCCGTCGCGGCGCCGGGGTCCCGGTAGAGCTCCTCGATCCGGTCGACGGCATCGGCCACCTCCGCCAGATCGGCCCCCGTCAGCCCGGCCCCGTCCAGCAGCAGGTCGTAGAGCACCCAGTACAGGACGAAGCCCAGCTGGAAGGCACCGCCCTGGCGCGTCCAGCCCTCGTCGAAGCCGGAACCGGCCACGTGCGGGGCGATCGCACCGAGCCCGGGAGGGCGTTCGGCCGCGGCGAGCAGAGCGGCCATCGCCTCGTAGGAGCGGCCGAACAGGCCTGCCGTGCCGTCGCACCACGACTGCTCCACCGCCCAGGCGACCGTGTCCGCGCCGTCCGCCGCCTCGTGCCAGTAGGGCTCGAAGGCGCCGCCGGAGGCGAACCGGCCGCGCACGTCCTGCACCAGCAGGGCGTAGCCCCCGCGGACCAGGCGCAGTCCGTCGACGGAGGCGCCGCCCGGGCTGCCGCCCGATTTCCCGTAGGGCGTCCGGCGCACCAGCACCGGCACCGGCGCGTCGGTCACGGGCCGGTAGAGATCGGCGCTCAATAACGTGCCGTCACGCATGGATATCTTCAGATCGTGTTCCACGACAATATTCACCCGCCCATATTCCATCAGGACGAGGAAACCCACAATGCAGGCCTCCGAAATCGCCGGAATTCATTTCCTGGAACCGTTCTTCGAGACGGCGCGCACGGATCCGGCCCGCCCGGCCGTGGTCGACAACGGGCTCGTCGTCGGCTACGGAACCCTCGCCGCCTGGGCGTCGGAGGTGGCCGGCGCCCTCGCGCCGCGCACGGACGGGCCGCAGCCGCCGGTCGGCATCGTCGTGCACCACTCGGCCCGTGACGTGGCGGCCCTCCTCGGCGTCCTCGCGGCCGGCCGCGCCTACGTCCCCCTGGAGGCGGCCCACCCCGCCGCCCGGCTCCGGTCGATCCTGACGGGGCTCGCGGTCCACGAGGCCGTGGCCACCGCGGACACCGGCTGGCAGCCGCAGACCGCACGGGTGATCCGCCCCCGCTGGCGGCCCACCCCGCCCGCCACGGCCCCCGCGCTCCCCGACTCCGGCGTACGGCCGGACGATCCGGCGTACGTGCTGTTCACCTCGGGCTCCACCGGGCGACCCAAGGGGGTCGTGGTCCCGCACCGGGCCCTGGCCGCCGTGGTCCCGCCGCTGCGCACCCTCTACGGCATCGACCCGCACGCCACCGTGCTGCACTTCCACGGCGCCGGCGGCGACACGAGCCTGGAGGAGATCCTCCCCACCCTGACGGGCGGCGGGACGCTCGTCATCGACGACGCGGCCCGCGAACGCTTCACCCAGGTCGCAGAGGACCAGGAGGTCACCGTCGCGGTACTGCCCACCGGTTTCTGGCACGGCTGGGCCGGCGACCTGGAACACCAGGGCGCCGGCCTGCCGCCGTCCCTGCGCACGGTCGTCATCGGAGGGGAGGCGGTGCGCGCCGACATGCTGGCCCGCTGGCGGCGGCTCGACAGCGACGGGGTGAGCCTGCTCAACACCTACGGGTCCACCGAGACGGCCCTGGTCACCCACGCCGTGCGGCTCGCCGGTCCGGGAGCCCCCGAACTGCCCCGGACCGGCGGGGACCTGCCCATCGGCCCGCCCCTGGCACACGTCGGCCAGCGCGTCGACACCTCGGGCGAGCTGTACCTCTCCGGACCCGGGCTGGCCCTCGGCTACCACGGCGACCCGCGGGCGACGGCGGCCAGGTTCTCCGAGGACGGCGGAACCCGCTGGTACCGCACCGGGGACCTGGTCGAGGAGGCACCCGGCGGCGTCCTGGTGTTCCGCGGCCGCTCCGACCACCAGGTCAAGATCCGCGGCCACCGGGTGGACCTCGTCGACGTGGAGGCCCTCGTCGGGGACTGCGAGGGCGTGCTGGAGGTGGCGGCCGCACGGGTGGAACGGGCGCGGCACAGCACCCTGGCGGCCTTCTTCGTGCCGCTGCCGGACCACGACCCCGGCGCGGTGGCGGCCGGCGTCCGAACCCGGCTGGACGCCACGGCCGCCCCGCACCTGGTGCCCAGCCTGCTGGTGCCGGTCGCGGTGCTGGAGCGTACCCACACCGGAAAGGTGGACCGCGACGCCACCAGGGACCGGTACCTGGCTGCCACCGGGGCCGGCCGATGAGCGCCGTACGTGACGCCGCGTCCGGTCCGGAGACCGACGCGCCCGCCAGGACCGATGCGGACGCCGTCGCCCACGCCTCCCGGCGCCTGGGCGTCGCCCTCGACCCGGCGTCCGCCCGCGCCGACGACAGCGGCTGGGACTTCCGGGTCACGCACGTGCGGGCGGCCGACGGCACCTGGTGGATCCTGCGGCAGCCCCGCCGCCCCGAAGCCGCCGGGCAACTGGCCTTCGAGGGCGCGGTGCTGGCCGCCGTACGCGACCGGATGCCCGTACCCGTGCCCCACTGGCGCCTGCACACCCCGGACCTGGTCGCCTATCCCCGCCTGCCCGGTGAGGCCGCCGGGACCGAGGACCCCGGCACCCTGGTCTACCGCTGGTCCACGGACCCGCTGGCGCACCCCGGCCACTACCTGGAGCCGCTGGCCCGGGCCCTGGTCGCGGTGCACACCACCCCCCTGGACTCTCCCGGCGCCCTGGCGGACCGGGCCCGCACCGACCCCGGCACCGTACGCACCCTGATCGCGGACCGGCTCGCCCGCGCCCACGACGAACTCCCGCTCCCCGCCGCCGGACTGCGCCGCTGGCAGGCCTGGCTGGACGACGACCGCGGCTGGCCCGCCCGGCTCACCCTGGTCCACGGCGACGTCCACCCCGGGCACACCCTCGTGGTGCGTCCGGCATCCGGCCCGCCGGCCCTGTCCGGCCTGCTGGACTGGGCCAACGCCGATGTCGGCGATCCCGCGGCCGACTTCGTCGACATGCTCTACGCCGGCGGCAGCGCCGTGCTCGACCGCCTCCTCGACGCCTACCGGGCGGCGGGTGGCGAGGTGGGCGACGGGATGCGGGCGCACATCCTGGCACGCGCCTCCTTCCTGTGGGTGCACGTGGCGCTGCGAGGCCTCGACACCGGCCGCCCGGCCTGGGTGGAGACGGCCCTGCGCAGGATGGCACCGTGACGGCCCCGGGGGCGCCCCGCGCCATCCGGACCACGGGGCGCACACCCGGCGGGACCGCGTACACGCTGCACGGCACGGACGGTCCGCCGGTGGTGCTCGTCGCGGGTGCGGGCGGCACCGGAGCCGTCTGGGAGCACCACCAGGTGCCCGCGCTGACCCGGGCCGGCCGCCGCGTGCTCACCTTCGACCACGGGCCGGCGGCTCCCGCGGGACCGGGGGAGACCGCCTCCGTCCTGCGGGAGCTGCTGGTGACCGCCGCTGCGCCGGGGCCGTGCGCCCTGGTGGGCCACTCCCTCGGCGCGTTCGCCGTCCAGGAACTGCTCCTGACCGATCCCCACCTGGTGAGCGGCGCGCTCCTCGCGGCGACCCGCGGCCGGCCCGACGCGGTGGGGGAGGCACTGGCGCGCGCCGAAGCCGCGTCCGTCGCGGCGGGCCCCCGGCCGCCGGAGTACGAGGCCTTCGTCCGCCTGGTCCAGAACCTTTCCCCCAGGACGCTGGCCGACGAGGCCGCGGTCGCGGATTGGCTCGACTTGTTCGAAATCGCCGCGCGGGCCGGCGCCACGGCCGCCCACCTGCCCGCGCCGCCGGTGCCCGACCGGCTGGCCGATTACGACCGCATCCGCGTCCCGGTGCTGGTGGTGGGATTCGCCGACGACGTACTGGTCCCCGCCCCCCTGGGACGGGAGGTCGCCGCCGCCATCCCCGGCGCCCGGTACGCGCAGCTGCCGGACACCGGCCACCTCGGGTTCCTGGAACGGCCCGAGGCCTTCAACTCCGTCCTGCTGGACTTCCTCGCCACCGTGGCCCCGACCGAACCCGGAGCGAACCATGCCCCTTGACACCGTCCACACCGTCCACGTCGTCCACGTCGGCCAGGAGCCGCCGCAGTCCTGGACGGCGGCCGTCTACCTGAGCGGCCCCACCCCCACCGACCCCGCCGAACCGTCCTGGCGGGCGGACGCCGTCGCGGCGCTGCGCTCCGCGTGGTCGGGCGCCGGACGGCTGGTGGTGTTCGTCCCCGAACCGGCACCCGGCGGCGCCTACCCGGCGTACGCGGACCAGATCGCGTGGGAGGAGGAGGCCATGCGCCGCTGCGACGTCGTCCTGTTCTGGATACCCCGCGACATGGCCCGACTGCCCGGCCTGGTGTCCAACATCAAGTGGGGAGCGTGGTGCGACTCCGGGCGCGCCGTGCTCGGTACGCCGCCGGAGGCCGAACGCATGGAGTACCTGCTCCACTTCGCCGGGGCACTGGGGGTACCGGTGGAGCGGACGCTGGCGGGTGCGGCGGCCGCCGCCCTGCGCGCGATCGGCGCGGGCCGCGCACGCACCGGCGCCGAGCGGGCGGTGCCCCTGACGGTATGGCGCACCGAGCCGTTCCGCAGGTGGTACGCCGACCACCGCCGGGCCGGGGACCGGATGCTGGACGCGCGCGTGGAGTGGTACGCGCCGGCGGCCGGTCCGGCCGGGGAGGCCGCGTGGCTGCTGACCGTCACGGTCGGCCCGGGCGACGGCTCCCGCGCGCCCGCCCCGGTCCGGCTGCTGTCCGCTCAGGGGCAGGGCATGCTCATGTAGAGCGCCTGCTCGCCCTCGGACTCGGTGCCCAGGTAGAGGGCGGTGTCCAGACCGCAGAAGGTGAAGCCCAGGCGCAGGTAGGCGTGGATGGCCGGGGCGTTGACGTTGGTCACCTCCAGCCAGAGGTGCCCGGCGCCCCGCTCCCGGGCGAAGTCCGCGGCCCGCTCCATCAGACCCCGGCCGATGCCCCGGCCCCGGTGGCCGGGGGCGACCTCGATGTCCTCGATGGTCAGCCGCCCGTTCCACGGGGTGTAGGAGACGGCGGTGAAACCGGCGACCGCGCCGCCGGCCCCCACGGCCACGTACGTGCGCCGGTCGCCGTCCTCGCCCTCCGCGTCGTGGCTGCCGTCGTCCTCGGGGAACACCTTGACGAGTGGCGGGTCCACCGCGACCTCGCGCAGGGTGAATCCGTCCGGTGCGACGGCGACTTGGAAGACGGTGCCGGTGGTGAAGGAACCGTCGATGGCCGCGATGGCCTCGACGTCCTCGGGACGGGCGACGCGGAACGCGTACGTCGTGTCATGGGTCGTGGTCATACCCCGAGGCTATGCCCGGCCTGCCCGCATGAGGGCGGGTTTCAGCCTGGCCCGGGACCGTGTGCCGACCCCCTCGGGCCCGCGACGAGTGCTCCCGGTCTCCGCTCCACCGACCTGCGTGAGCACCTTGGCGGCGCGGCCCCCGGGCGAGGGCCGGGCCGGGGAGAGCCGCCCCGAAGACCCGGGGGAGCCGCACGATGTCCGGATTCGATCGCGAGGTGCGTCAGACGGTCTGCACGGGTGCCGCGGCCCAGGTCTGGGGCCGCCTCCGGCGGAGGACGGAGCCCGGTGGTCGGGGCGTGGCGGCCGCCGTATCGGTGGCCAGGCACCCCGCGCCCGCCCCGCCGGAGGGTGCGTCAGGGAGCGGTCCGCGGCAAGGGGTAGTCGGGGAGGTCGATGGCTTCGGCAGCGGGCGTGAACAGCCTCGATGCCAGGCCGCCCACGCGTGCGGCGACCGGGCCGGCGGCGACCCTGAGGACGGTGTTCATCATCACGACCCCGCCGCGGGTACGGGGGTTGGCGATGCGGGGAGTGCCCGGCGGCAGCTTCTGGGCCCGGTCCACGTAAGGACGCATGACCGCCTCGTACCGGGCGAAGGCCGTACGGTGGTGCGGGTGCGCGGCGAGCTCGCCCGCGAGCACGTAGGCGCCGGTGAGCGCGAGGCTGGTGCTCATTCCACTGATGGGGGACGAGCAGTAGGCGGCGTCTCCGAGGAGGACGGTGCGTCCGCTGCTCCAGGAGGGCATGCGGGCCTGGCCGATGGCGTCGAAGTAGAGAGGGGCGTCGTCGAGGGCGGCGAGCACGCGGGGCGCCGCCCAGCCCACGTCGGCGAAAGTGCGTCGCAGGACCGTGACGATGCCGTCGCGGTCGAGTTCGTCCAGGCCCCGGACGTCGGACATGAAGGCGAGGGTGGCCCGGATCGTGCCCAGGTTGTCCGGGCGCAGCGTGACGCTGCGGCCCCGGCCGGCGCTGTGCCAGCGCCAGAGGTCGGTGTCGGCGGGCGTGCGGGGGATCGTCAGGTAGGCGATGTAGAAGCCGAGTTCGCGCACGGCCCGGGCGCCGGGGAAGACCAGTGATCGGGTGCGCGAGCGCAGTCCCTCGGCGACGGCGACCACGTCGAAGGTCCTGGCCGGTCCGTGGGCGAAGCTGACCGTGACGCCGTCCTCGTTCCCTGTCCCGGTCCCCGGTTCGTCGAGTGCGGTGATCCGATCGCCGAACACGTACTCGGTGTCCTTGGCGGTGCGGTCGACGAGGATGCGCGACAACTGCCCGCGCAGGATCTCCAGCTCGGCCGTGGCGCCGCCGGAGTCGGTCGTCCCGGCCGCGAAGCGGGCGATGGCGGCACCTGAGGCATCGACGAACTCGGTACCCGTCTCGCCGGTCGAGGCGGCGCGGATGGCGTCCTCGATTCCCATCCGACGGGCGACCTCGCGGCCCGCGCCCCGCACGTCGATGTTCTGGCCGTCGTCACGCAGGGCGTCGAACCGCTCGACGACGGTGGTCCGCCAGCCGCGGGCATTGAGCCAGTACGCCAGGGCAGGCCCGGCGATACTCGCTCCGGAGATCAGGGCGGTGGGCGTACGCATGAGGGACCCTTCGACGGAGGGGAGCAGCCGATCTCAGCGCCAGACTAATGGAGTTGCCCGGCACCGATCCGGTCGCGCGACTGGAACTCGTCCAAGGTGATCCGCCGCGATCTGCGCGGGGGCCGCGGTGCCCGGCATCCTGTTGAGTAGTCGACTCACGAAGGCTTGCGTCCGTGTGACTACTGCGGGCACCCGGTCTTGGCGAAGAGGAAGAAGGCCAGGGGAAGTCATGTCGGCCCCGCACGCCGGCAGCCCCATCGCGGAGCCACGAGGCAGGGAGGAGCGTCCTCGTTGGCCCGGCCGTGTCCGGGTCGGCGTCTGCTTGAAGCCGTCGCGGGTCTCTCGGCTGGAGGTGAATCCTTTCGGGCCCTGCCCGCCTCTTGTATGCGTACCGGCCGAACGGGCCGGCAGAGGTTCTGGGAGCTCCGCCACTGACCAGGGTGGAGCCTCAAGAAGGGAAACAACAGCATGGCCACTTCTGTGCGTAAGTTCGTCACGGCCACCGCCGCGTCCGCGGTGTTCGCCGGCGGCCTGCTCGGAATCTCGGCGACGCCCGCATCAGCGGGCGAGGACTGTGACGACGTCTACAAGCGCAAGTACACGGAGATCTCGTCCCAGTGGCACAAGGTGGTCGCGTCGGGGGTCATTGACAACCGCCGCAGCGATGCCGCCGTGCGCCAGAGCATCACCGCGGGGAGCAGTGCCAGCCTGAAGGGCAGCGTCGAGGGTGAGATCGGGGGCAAGCTCGATCTGGCCGCGGCGGAGATCAGCTCCAAGCTCGGGGTGAGCGTCGAGGCCAGTGTGTCCATCTCGAAGGGGAAGACCACGACGGTCGTGGTCCCCGCCCGTAAGCGGGTCACCTACAAGATCGGTATCAAGAAGCGGGAATACCAGGTCTACGTCACTCATCAGTTCCGAAACTGCCACGTCTCCAACTCCTGGGCGAAGGTCACGGTCGCGGACTCCTACACCGAGACCTGGAACAGCTGAACCGTCGTCTGAGCGCAGGCGCGCCACTCTGCTGAGCCCCAACGACCACTGACCGAGGGCGACGCACAGCCGAGCGCGCCGGTCAGGTCAGGCGGAAGACCGGGCCCCTCGGGGTGAAGGGGAGGCAGGCGCCCTGGGGGATCAGGTAGGCGTGTTCGCGGCGGATGCGCAGGGTGTCGCACCAGCCATCGGTGATCACCAGGAGCGGCGCCCCGGGCGGGAAGTCCTCGGCGCGCTGGAGCAGGTCGATGCCCGGCTGGAGCACCGTGCCGCCCCGGCCGCGGACCCGGACCCGGCCCGCGATCTCGGACGGCGGGACGTAGCCCGCGTCGTACGGTGCCGCGTCGCAGAAGACGACCCGCGCCGCCGGTACGTCGCGGGCCTCGGCGTACGAGGCGATCGCGCCCAGCGCCTTGCCGAGCAGGGCGGCGTTCATCGAACCGGAGGTGTCGAGCACCACGCCGAAGGTGCAGCGGGCCGTCTCCTCGGGCGGGAAGTACCGGCCCGCGCGAGGGATGTCCGGGGTCGAAGCCTGGCGGCGCGCCGGGCGGGCGTAGGACCGTACGGCCTCCGGCCTCGGTACGTACTCGTCGAACCAGCGGGCGAGCCGGGCGTCCCAGGGCACCGGCGGGTGGGCCAGGGCCCGGATCTCCTGGACGAGCCCGGCGGGCAGCAGGCCGCGCCCGCCGCGGACGTGCAGGTCGAAGCCCTGGACGAGGCCGCGACGGTAGAACTCGTCGAGATCCGCGTACGGACGCCCGGCACCGTGTGCGAGGGGCTCGCCCAGGATGTCCCCGGCGCCCTGGCCGCGCAGGGTGGCCAGGCGCCGCATCCGGCGCAGGTCGGAGGCGATCCGGTCGTACACCTCCTCGACGGAGAGCCCGCGCAGCGCCGGGTCGTGCAGCAGCCCCTCGGGCATGCAGCCGATCCGCATCTCCACCAGCCAGTCGTTGACGACGTAGTCCGCGGCGACGTTGTGCAGGTACGGGTCGCGGCCGCCCCGGCGCTCACCGTGGCGCAGGGCGGCGTGCAGCATCTCGTGGGCCAGGATGAACCGCCATTCGTCGTCCTCGAAGGTGCGCAGCGGGTTGACGTAGATCTCGCCGGCGGTGGCGCTGACGGCGGCGATCGAGATGTCCTGGGCGCGGGCCAGTTCGGCGTCGGCGACGACGGTCAGACCGGCGGCGAGCCCGCCGAGCAGCGGGTACGAGGACACGAACCAGTTCAGGGCCCGGTCCCAGGGGCGCTGGGCGACGCGTGCGCCGGTGGTCCGGTCACGGCGGCCGCCGGCCACGTCCATGGCGGCGGAGACGCTGCGGGTCAGGGCGGCGGCGAAGGCGGTCTGCCAGTCGGGGACGGCGGTGCCCCAGGTCGCCCAGGTGGTCAGGACCTGGTCGGGGCCGCGTCCGGCGGTGCCGCAGTGCTCGTAGGCGGGCGGGATGCCGTCGCGGCGCCAGCGGGCGGCGAGCTCGTCCTCGTCGCCGCCGGGGTACTCGGCGGGCAGGTGGTCGGGGGCGCGGCCGACGGGGAAGGTCAGCAGGAAGCGGTTGACGACCGCGCAGCGGGCGGCGAGGTCGAAGGCGTCCGGCTGGGTGCGGTCCTCGTCCTTGGCGGCCGGGACGTGGCCGAACCCGAGGTGGAGCAGGGCGTGGGCGATGGCCCAGGCCCACTCGCGGGGTTCGGCCCGCCGGGTGGGGTGGACGTGGACGACGCCGTTGGAGGTGACGGCGGCCAGGCCTCCGTCGGGGGACTGCGGGCAGCCGTCCTCGCGGCAGATCTTGCCGTTGAGGGCGCCGAGGGCCGGGTTCTGCTTGACCAGGGCCAGGCCCTCGGCGAAGGCCTGGGTGGCCGGGTCGGGCTTGGCGGCGGCCTTGGCCCGGGCCTTGCCGCTGCGGCTCACCGGCGGGCCTCGACCAGGCGGGGCATGTCGCGGGCGGCCTCGATCAGGAACCATCCGGGCAGTACGGGCAGGCCGTCGGCGTCGTCGGCGATGACGGTCTGGGCGACCTCGACGGAGATCTCGGCGAGTTGGACGAGGAGCGACTTGAAGCGGTACGTGTGCTGCCGCAGGGCGGGGGAGACGTGCTCCTTCTGCGCCGGGAGGTCCTTGAGCAGACGGCCCCGGAACGCTTCCGCGAGGTAGTAGAGCAGGTCGCGGTCCTGGAGCCGGGCGGGCCAGGAGGCGTCGCCCTTCAGGATGGCCTCGATGCCGAAGGTGTGACGGACGATCTTGGCGTAGCCGCAGAAGGACACGGCGTGCGCGGGGGTGAGGGTGCCGTGGGCGACCACCTTGAGGGTCTGCTCGTCCAGTCCCGCGCCGAAGGAGTGCAGGGCGTCGGAGAGCATGTGCCAGGAGCGCGGGGTGGAGAAGGGCTCCTCGGTCTTGGGCGGCTGCGACCAGAGGTGGTCGGGGCGGTCGGTGAGGTAGTCGGTGACCCACGGGTGGATGCCGTGCTCGCCGGCCCACACCAGCCAGTCCTGTGCGGACGCCTGGAGGTGGACGTGGGTGAGGCGGTTGACCAGGGCGGAGGCGATGGGCCGGGCCAGCGCGTTGTCCGTGGAGCGGTTGCCCGCGCCGATGACGATGGAGCCGGCGGGCAGTTCGTAGGAACCGATCCGGCGGTCGAGGATCAGCGAGTAGAAGGCCTTCTGGACGTCCGGGCTCGCGGCGTTGAGCTCGTCGAGGAAGAGGCAGTACGGCTCGTCGCGGGCGATGGCCTCGGGCGGGCAGAAGACCGAGCGGCCGTCGCGGATCTGGGGTACGCCGATCAGGTCCTCGGGGGCGAGCTGCGTACCGAGGAGGCTGACGCACTCCAGGCCCAGGGAGTCGGCGAACTTCCGCACGAGCGAGGACTTCCCGATGCCGGGCGCCCCCCAGAGGAAAACGGGCCGCACGGTGGCGAGGCCGAGCAGCAGTTCGGGGATCTGGGCGGGGGTGACGGTGACGGCAGCCTGCACGGGCGGGAGTGTCCTTCGGGGTGGGGCGGTGTGTGGTGCGGCCAGTGTGGTCACACCGCACACCGTCTGGCATCCGGTTTTCCCTCACCGTTGAGGTCGCCCGTGGTCTACTTCGCGTCCGCGAGCCGGGGTTGCGACGGGCTGTGGCCGCGGTGGAGTCCGGGGAGAGGGGTTCGGTGTCGCGCCGCAGGGTGATGGCACCCGTGCGAACGTCAGCCGCAGGGCCGTCCGGCACCGGCACCGGCTCGCGGCGGGGGCGCGGCGTTGCTCTGACGCGGGTGCCCTCGCTTCCGGTTCGGGCCGCGGGCCTCGTCCGGAGTGTCCTTCGGGACCAGCACTGCGTCTTCTCCGAGCGGTCCGCCAGCCCGCCGAGGAGGGATTCGAGGCCGAAGGCGAAGGTGTCCTGCGGGGCTTCGGCGAAGCCGATCTTCTCGTAGACGGCGAGGGTGTGGTCGTCGTGGCGGGCCTTGCCGACACCGTGGAAGGGGCGCGCCCCGGGGGCCTGGTGGAGGACAAGCTCCGCTTCGACGCGCCGAAGCCGCGAACGAGCGTCGCGTCACGATGACCGCACAGGCCGGCGGTTGAACGGCAAGCGCGGCGAATGGCGCCCACTCCCCCTGTCCCGGTGTTGCACCACGTCGTTGCAACACCGGGACGCCCCTGCTCTCCGCACCCTTGAAGCAGTCGTCGCCGCCTGGCCTCTTCGTCAGGTCCGGCGCAGACAACGTCCTGGCGGCACGGGGCCGGTGCCCGGCGCGACGGCCAAGCCCAGAAGGAACCGCCTTGCGGCAACGGTCCGGGCCGGTCCCGCGGCGGCTGTACCACGAAGATCACCTGGCCTGCGAGCCGTGCCCATCCGCGTCGGCGGGGAATCCGCTGCGCGATCCCCGGACCTGCCGATCAGGCAGGCACCGCAAACGCCGAGGAGTGGGCGCCGGGCGGCCTCCGGCCTTCGACGGCGAGGACTGCCGCGCACGGGGGCTACGGCGCCTCGGGAGCCACGCCGGGGCGCTCGCGCCAGAAGGCTCCGGACGCGGCGCGGCGCAGCAGCATCAGCACCACTCCGGCGCCGGCCAGGAAGAGCGCGATGACCAGCGGGGCGCCCAGCCCGAACCAGGCGGTCGAACTGGAGGCGTGAGCCGGATCGGCCATGTCGGCGACGGCCTCCGCCAGCAGCCAGATCAGCATGGCCGAGCCGAGCAGCGGGCCCGCGCCCAGCAGCAGGAAGGGGCCCGGCCCCCGCATCAGCCGGCGCCGGTACCAGACGGCGCAGGCGATGCCGGTGAGGGCGTAGTAGAAGGCGATGAGCAACGACAGGGCGGTGAGGGAGTCCGCGAGGGCGTTCTCGCTGATCCGGTGGATGACGACGTACCAGACGATCGCCGTGCCGGTGACCCACCACGTGCTGGTGCCCGGTGTGCCCCGGCGGGGGTCTATGTTGGCGAAGGCGGCGGGCAGCGCCCGGCGGCGGGCCATGGACAGCGCGGTGCGGGAGGCCGGGATGATGGTCGTCTGCGTCGAGGCGAGGGCGGAGGTGGCGACGGCGAGGAGCAGGATCCAGTCCCAGCCGCCGAGCACCTCACGGGCGAGCGCGGCGAAGACGTCCTCCTCCGAGTCGGCCCGTCCGGCGAGGTAGGCGGTGCCGGCGTAGGCGACGACCGCGAAGGCCACGGCCAGGTAGGTCGCCAGCAGGACCACCGTCGACCAGATGCCGGCCCGGCCGGGGGCGTTGGCGGGGTCCTTGGTCTCCTCGGTCAGGTTGACGGCGGATTCCCAGCCCCAGTACGCGAAGACGCCGAGCAGCAGGCCGCCGGTGAGCGCGGAGCCGCCGGCCCCGAAGGGGTCCAGCCAGTCGACTGCCGGACGGACGGCGTCCAGGGATCCCGTGCCGGCGTGGACGCGGTACACGGCGACGGCCGCGAACACGATGAGGCAGAGGACCTGGAGCAGCACGAGCACGTTCTGGAAGCGGGCCGACGCCTCGGTGCCGCGCACGCAGAGCCAGGACATGAGGAGGATCAGCAGGACGGTGAGGGCCTCGCGGACCAGGCTGTTGTCGGCCAGGCCGTCGGCCCCGACGGCGAGCAGACCGAAGCCGACGGCGACGTCGGCGAGCGAGCCGACGACGAGCACTCCGGTCATCGCGATGGCCCAGCCGCCCAGCCATCCGGTGGTGGGGCCGAGGGCGCGGGTGACCCAGGAGAAGGTCGTACCGCAGTCGGGATCGGCCCGGTTGAGGAAGTGGAAGGCGGAGGCGATCAGCAGCATGGGGACGAAGGACGCGAGAATCACTCCGGGGGCGTGTACGCCGACGAGGGCGACGAGGGGTCCGATGACGGCGGCCAGCGAGTAGGCGGGCGAGGTGGCGTTGAGGCCGATGGCGAGGGCGTCGAGGAAGCCGATCGCGTCCGGTGTGAGGGTGCCGGCCGGGGCCTGTGCCGTCGGTGTGCCGTTCCCACTCGGGACCGCCGTGCCGGGTGGGGCGGCTGTGACGGTCGTACCGCCCCGCCCCGCGGGCACGGCGGTGGCCGTGGCGGCTCGGGGAGTGGTTTCCGGCGGGGTGTCTGCGGCCATCGTCCCTCGCTGTACTGGGTGCGGTGTGCGGTGTGCGGTGTGCGGTGTGCGGGCCGCGCCGTGGCGGGCGCGGTGTGAACAGGGCGTGAACTGCGAAGAGGAAACCCGCGCGGGCGGGAAGGGGTCAATGGTGTTGGCGTAAGGGACCCGCGCGGTCCCGGGCGGCCGGTCAGCCGGCCCGCAGGGCCTGGAGCCGTGACTCCGCGCTCGCGAGCAGCATGTCCAGGGCGACCGGGTAGGCGCTGTGGTTCATGCGGGCGGCCAGCAGTCGCCTCGTGGCACTGATGTGCGGGTACTCGTCGGCCGGCAACCGGGCGTAGGTGGACTCCCACTGCCCCTCGTCGGAGGTCCGGGAAGGCTCGGACAGGGCGAGGGCGCCGGCGTCGAGGGCGGCGAAGGCCAGGCTCTGGTCGATGAAGGCGTGGTAGATCAGGACCGCCTCCGGGTCGGGGAAGCCCGCGGTGCGCAGGATGCCGAGGACGGCCTCGTCCGCGGCGATCTCGCGGGGCCGGCCGGTCACGCGGCCGGCGGTCAGTACGGCCGCCTGCGGATGCGAGAGGTAGGCGCCATGGATGCGCAGCCCGAGTTCGCGCAGGTCGTGACGCCACTGGCCGGTGACCGCCCATCCGTCGAGGGCCCGGCCGATGAGCTCCTCGCCGATGGCGAGGGTGAGGGCGTCCATGCCGTCGAAGTACCGGTAGAGGGTGCTGGGGTCCGCGCCGAGGGCGGCGCCGAGCCGACGGGCGGACAGGCCCGCGCTGCCGTGTTCGCGCAGCATGCGCAGGGCGGTCTCGACGATCAGCCGCTCGGACAGGACGACGCCCCGCCGGGTGGGGCGCCGCCGCCTGCGGGCATCCTCGGGGACCACCGGCTTCGCCATCGGACGCCTCCTCCTCCTTATGCCAACACCATTGACCTTATCTTGCGGCCCCGGCTTTCATCCCTCCCACGAGGCGCGGATCTCCGCGGACCTCACCAAGAGAGGGTTTCGTCATGCGTGTTCTGCTAGTGGGCGCCGGTGGCGTCGGTACCGCGATCACCCGGATCGCGGCCCGCCGGGACTTCTTCGACCTCTTCGTGGTCGCCGACTACGACCTGGCCCGCGCCGAGGCGGCCGTGGCCGCGCTCGGCGAGGCCGGCGGCCGGTTCCACGCGCGCCGCGTCGACGCCTCGGACCAGGCGGCGGTGGCCGCGCTCCTCACCGAGGAGCGGTGCGACGTACTGCTGAACGCCACGGATCCGCGGTTCGTGATGCCGCTGTTCGAGGCGGCGCTCGCGGCGGACAGCCACTACGTGGACATGGCCATGTCCCTGTCCCGGCCGCACCCCGGCAACCCCTACGCGCAGTGCGGGGTCAAGCTCGGCGACGAGCAGTTCGAGCGGGCCGGGGCCTGGGAGAAGGCGGGGCGGCTGGCCCTGGTCGGCATGGGCGTGGAACCCGGCCTGTCGGACGTCTTCGCCCGCTACGCGGCCGACGAGCTCTTCGACGAGGTCGAGGAGATCGGCATCCGCGACGGGGCGAACCTGACCGTCGAGGGATACGAGTTCGCCCCGTCCTTCAACATCTGGACGACGATCGAGGAGTGCCTGAACCCGCCGGTGGTCTACGAGCGGGACCGCGGATGGTTCACCACCGAGCCGTTCAGCGAGCCGGAGGTGTTCGACTTCCCGGAGGGCATCGGCCCGGTCGAGTGCGTCAACGTCGAGCACGAGGAGGTGCTGCTGGTCCCGCGCTGGGTGGACGCCCGACGGGTCACCTTCAAGTACGGCCTGGGCGAGGACTTCATCGGCAAGCTGAAGACCCTGCACGCACTGGGCCTGGACTCGACCGAGCCCGTCACGGTGCGCGGCGCGGACGGCACCCCGGTTCGGGTCTCCCCGCGCGACGTGGTGGCGGCGTGCCTGCCCGACCCGGCCACGCTGGGCGAGCGGATGTCCGGCAAGACCTGCGCGGGGACCTGGGTGAAGGGCACCAAGGACGGCCGGCCGCGCGAGGTGTACCTGTACCACGTGGTGGACAACCAGTGGTCGATGCGCGAGTACGGTTCACAGGCCGTGGTCTGGCAGACCGCGGTCAACCCGGTCGTGGCGCTCGAACTCATCGCCGGCGGGGTCTGGGCGGAGGCGGGCGTACTCGGCCCGGAGGCCCTTGCGCCGCGCCCGTTCCTGGACCTGCTGACCGCGTACGGCTCCCCGTGGGGCATCCGCGAACAGGGCTGACCGGAGCCCCCCGCCGCGGGCCGGGTCGGACAGCGGCCGGTGGGGGAGCGGCGACGGGCCCGTCAGATCACCATCGGTGCCTCCGACCAGCGGCGGACGCGGTACGGGGCCCACCACACGTGGTCCCCGAAACGCAGGACGAGGGTCTCGCCCATCAGGTCGTCCAGCACCGGCCCCGGCACCGCGTCGGCGCGGGCGCCGTCCGTGAGCGCCTCGATGGCCGCGTGGTACTCCGGTTCGTCGATGGTGAAGCGTCGCAGTTCCCCGTAGCGCCGGTCCCGTACCTGGATGAACCCGGGGCCGTGCCGGAAGACGCACTTGCAGATGTAGTACGTGTTGCGCCACTCCAGCGCCGTCGCGGCCGGGTCGGGGGTGCCCAGGACGGCGGTCGGCGGGTGGAGGTGGCCGTAGTGGCGCCAGGCGTCGGGGTCCGGGCCCGTGTGGAGCTGCCAGTCGACGGCGATGGCCAGGCTGGTCAGGTCGCCGACGAAGCTCAGCGCCCGGACGGTCCAGGCCGCGTCGGCGGTGTCGGTCACGTCGACCGGGCGGGGCAGCGTGACGTGCCGGGCCCCGGCGGCGAAGAGCCGCCGGGCGGCCTCGCCGCCGGGGAGGTCGATCTCGTAGCGCCCCAGGGACATCCCGGGGAGCGCGCCCACCTCGGGGTCGTAGTCCCGCGCGGCCGTCACGGTGAAGGGCGGGGTGCCGGTGAGTGCTGCAGTCATCGTCGTCCTCTGTCGTCGTGCCCTGTCGGCGTCTTCAGGCGGTCGTACGACGGTCGTCGGGCGGTCGTCGGACGGTCGCCAGGCGGTCGGTCGTCAGGCGGTCGTCGCCGTGAGTTCGGCGTCGCGGGCCGAGGTGTGCCGCATGAAGTCGATCCGCAGGAACTCCTCGTTGAGCGCGGGCGGCGCGATCTGCACGAACTGCCCGCTGTCCTCGAAGACCACCCCGAGCGCCCGCCACCGCTCCAGCACCTCGCGGAGGGCGTCCTCGCCCATCCCGTGCTCCTCGTGCAGTTTGCGGGTGGCCGCCTTGACCGTGTGCGGCTGGTCGAGCAGCCGGAACAGGGACAGCTCGAACGGGACGGTCAGTTCCAGGTGCGTCCAGTCGAAGGCCCGCCGCCTGCTCACCAGCACGATCCGGTCCTCCAGGTCGCAGTGGGTGAGCCGGCTGCCGGCGTAGTTGCGCTTCCACTGGGCGATTCCCTCGTCCAGCCGGGCGACGACCTCCTCGCCGATCCCGCGCGGCGGCACGTCGAAGACGTACGCCAGGTCGAACATCTCGGCCTCGGGGAGGTCGTAGGTGAGCCGGTACGGCTCGGCGGGACGCAGTTCGGAGAACCCGAGCGCGGGGTTGTTGAAGTAGGGGCTGAACCGCTCGATCGCGATCCGGGACGATTGGCCCACGGGCGGGTTGAGGTGCTCCAGCGCGGCGAGCTGGGCCACCACGTCGTCATAGTCCTCGGCGTCCTCACCGGGGAAGCCGTGCAGGTAGTTCCAGGCCACCGAGAGGCCCACGGTGGCGGCGTCGCGGAGCATCCGGACGTTCTGGCCGCCGGTGACACCCTTGTCCATCAGCGTCAGCACCCGGCTGTTGAGGCTCTCGATGCCCGGCTGGACGAAGATCAGGCCCGCGTCGGCGAGGGTCTGGAGCTGCTTCCGCCGCATGTTGGACTTGATCTCGATGTGCATGCGCAGGTCGAACCCGCTGTCGATGATGCGCGGCAGCACACTGTTGACGTACCCCATGTCCAGGATGTTGTCGACGACGTACATGTCCAGGACCCGGTGCCTGCGTGCCAGCTCCACGACCTCGTCGTAGAACACGTCCGGACTCTTGCTGCGGAACTGCATGAACGAGCCGTTCAGCCCGCAGAAGGTGCAGTGGTGCTTCTCGCCCCACCAGCAGCCCCGCGCCCCCTCGACCACCAGCTTGGGCTCGACCCAGTTGCGCGCGTGGGAGGAGGCGAGCCGCTCGAAGTACCCGGCGTAGTCCGGCGGCAGGATGGCGGCGGGCGGCAGCGGGTTCGTGCTCATCGCGTTCACGACGGACGTGCCGTCGTCACCGCGCCAGCACAGCCCGGGAACCTCCGACAGCGCCTCTCCGGCGTCCAGTGCGGCGAGCAGCGCGGGGAAGGACACCTCCCCCTCACCGCGCAGGACGTAGTCGACGAAGGGGAAGTTGCGGTGGACCGCCTCGCCCTGCTTGCCGTCGCAGTTGGCGCCACCCATGGCCGTCGCGATGTGCGGGGCGAGGCGCTTGACGTACTTGGCGGCCGCCAGGGCCGCCGTGTTCTGCTGGAACGTCGAGGTGAAACCGACGACGTCCGGGTCGAGTTCGACGATGCGCTCGGCGATGTACCGCACGAAGTCGGGCGCGGAGGAGTGCAGTGCCCGTGTCATGTCCATACGTGCCCCGCGGACCCGGCCGCTCATCGCCTCGGTGAACTCGGGAACACGCCACTCGGGGTCGTCGTAAAGGGCGGAGGAGAACACCCAGTCGCCGCAGCCGAGGAAATAGGATCCGAGTGCGTAGTAGGAATAGTCCTCCAGGGTGAATTCCGTGTTCCTGGTGATCCAGTCCACGTATTCGAGATTGGCGTGGAGGACGTCCGCGCTTCCGTTCGGAACACGCTCGTCGACACTGCGCTTGAGAATTCCGAGAGCCAGCGACGGGAGGTCGATCGGGGCCCAGGGCATGTTCACCAGGAGTACGCGCACGGCTGGCCTCTTCTCATGTGATCAGGGCACGGGTTCGGTCGTCGGGTCCGGTGCCCGAGCCGGTCGTCGGCCCGGGCACCGGGTGGGGCCGGCCACGCACCGCGCGTGGCCGGCCCCGCGGTGCTACTTCTCCTCTTCCTCCATCTCCTCCGAGGAGCGGAAGTAGATGACGACACCGACGCCGGGCTTGCGGCTCTCCTCGGCGCCCTCCAGCGGGTCTCCGTGGATGATGTCCTTCTGCATGCTGTTCACCTCCCCTCCGGGTGCGGGGACGGCTCGGCCCGCACGGGCGCCACAGGCAGCCCGCGACCGAGAAATCTGAGGGACTGCCGGATCACGGCCAGGTGGTCGGCGCCGTCGTAGCCGTCGTGGCCCGAGTCCAGCCACATCAGCTCGTGCGCCACACCGCCCGCACGCAGCACGTCCAGGTACGCCTCCACCTGCTCCGGCGGGCACTTCTCGTCGCGGCGGGCGGCGACGAGCAGCAGCGGGGCGCGGATGGCGGCCGCGTACGAGGACGGCGAGGCGTGCGCGTAGGCTTCCGGCACCTCGTCCGGAGTGCCGCCGAACAGCTCCGTGTCCAGCGCCTGGAGTGCGGGTGTGGAGTGCCGGAAGGCCGTGGCGCAGTCGGCGAGCGGTTTGACGGCGACCCCGGCGTGCCACAGGTCCGGCCGGGTCCCCAAGGCCAGGAGCGTCAGGTAACCGCCCCACGAGGTGCCGCACAGGCCCACGGCGTCCGCGCGGCCGATGCCCCGCTCCACCAGCTCGGCGCGGGCCCGCACCAGGTCGGCGACCTGGTGTGGCCGACGCCCTCGGAATAGGCGGAGCGCCAGCGCGGCCCGTAGCCGGTCGAGCCCCGGTAGTTCACGCGGGCCACGGCGTAGCCCGAGCCGACGAGGGCCTGGACCATGGGGTCGTAGGCGTCACGGTCGTGATCGGCCGGGCCGCCGTGGACGAGGAAGACCAGCGGGTGCGGGGCGGGCCGGTCGGCGGGCGTGGTGACGAAGGTGTGCACGGGGCCGTCGGGACCGGGCGTCCACAGGTCCTGACGGCTGCCGAAGCGGGGGAGCTGCCACCGGCTTTGCCCTGGCAGAGCCGCACCCGACAGCGACATCGCGCGCGGCACGTTCACCGCGTCCGTCCAGATGAAGTGCACGTCGCCGTCGGCAGCCGGTGACGCGTCCAGGACGCTGCCCTCGGGAGTGGGGACCGGGGTCAGTTCCCGGCGATCCAGGTCGGCGGTGAACAGCCGGCTGCGGCCGTGCCGGTCCTGGCGGAGCAGCACGCGCGCAGCGCCCGGGCCCGGGTACCAGCGGGCGGTCGTCTCGGTGTCGAACGAGCACCAGGGCAGCAGCTCCACTCCGCGCCCGGGGGTCCACGTGCCGAGGTGGTAGCGGCCGGCCCGCTCCCGCATCACCAGCAGCAGGGTGTGGTCGGACGCCGAACCCGATGACGGCGCGGGCGTGGCGGCGGTCAGGGTGGCGGGCGCGAGCGCCGGCGCGGGTGCGGGTGCGAAGCCGAGGGCCCAGGTGCGTTCCCGGGTGCCGGAGAGCACCGCGACGGTCGTCCCGTCCGGGCGCAGCAGTGTCACGGCGCGGGCGGAGTGGGCGGGGCCGGACACCGCCAGCAGCCCGCCGTCCGGCGCCAGGTCGCACAGCGTGCCGGATTCCGTGGTGCGCAGGACGGCCGTCGCGGTACCGCCGCGCCGCCCGATGTGGACCCCGAGTCCCCCGGAGCCGCGGATGCCCACGGCCACCGTGCCCCCCGCCGTCAGCGCCAGCCCGGCGGGCCGCCCGCGGGGGACGCCGGCGAGCGCCGGACGGTCGGGGCCGCCGTCGAAGTCCTGGGTGCGCCAGCCGCCGCTGCCGCCGCGGTCCTCGTCGAACCACCAGACGGCCTCGTCCTCGTCGATGGCGCACAGCAGCGTGCCGTGCGGACGGTCCGTCAACTGCCGTCCGGTGCCGGTGGCGCGGTCCCACGTGAAGATCTCGCACCGGCCGTCGGCGTCCCCGGTGTACACCATGCGGTCCGGGTGGCGGGGGCTGGTAACGGGCAGCACCGGCCGGTAGACGCCGTAGGTGCGGGTGGCCGCCCTCTGCGGGGCCGGCCTCACCCGGCCTCCCCCGTCCCCGTCACGAGACCGGCCCTGGCGGTCGCGTACAGCGCCAGTGCGGCGAACGCGCCCGCGCAGCTCAGGGCCACCGTGCGTCCTCCGTACGCCGCCACCAGGACGCCCGCCGTCACGGGCGCGAGTACCGCGACGGCCTGGCCGGCGGTGCCCAGTACCGTGCCCATCCGGGCCAGCAGCCGGTCGGGGGTGACCAGCATCGCCCGGGTCTGGAGCACCACCACCACGGACGGCACGATCAGCGAGACCCCACCGAGCAGCAGCCCGTAGGCCCAGGTCCGGGACGTGAACGCGAGCCCGGCCGCCGTCGGCACCATGGCCCAGGAGGCGCCCGTCACGATCCGCGCCGCCCGGAGCCGCCGTACGAGCCAGGGCGCGGCGAGGGCGCCCAGCAGCCCGCCGACGCCCGCCAGGGTGAGGACGAGCCCGATCGAGGAAGGGCTGGCCCCCCGGGCGTGGGAGGCGAACACCGCGTTGAAGTAGAGCGCGCCGAGCAGGGCGTTGATCCCGGCGGTCCACACGACCACGAAGCGCAGGAACGATTCGGCGCACACGAAGCGCAGCCCCTCCGCGAGGTCCCGGACGAAGGACGGGGACGGATCGGTCCGGCCGGGCGGGGCGGGCGTCAGGTCCGTGCGGATCGCCTTGGTCAACGCCGCCACCAGCAGGAAGGACACCGCGTCGGCGAGCAGCGGGACCCACCGCGCCAGCTGGAACAGCACACCGCCCAGGGTCGGCCCGACGATCTGCACGGCCTGGTCGCGCGCCTGGAGGTACCCGATCGCCCGGGGGTACCCCTCGGGCGGCACCAGCCGCCGGATCGTCCCGGAGGCCGCCGCCCCGTAGACGGCGGCGGCCGCCTGCTCGACCACGGCGGCGGCGAGTACGTGGACGAGGACGACGTGGCCGAGGGCCACGGCCACGAACACCGATCCCATGGCGCCCGCCGCTGTCAGGGCGGCCACGTACATCATCGGTTTGCGGGACCGGCGGTCGGCGTGGACGCCGGCGACCGGCGAGACGACGAGACCGCTGACCAGCGCCACGGAGGCGACGAGTCCGGCGAGCCCGGCCGGGTATCCGGCGCCCAGCAGGATCAGCGGCAGGAAGAGGGAGGACGCGCAGGTGCCGAGACCGTCGACGGCGCCCGCCGCCCAGAAGAGCGTGAAATCGCGTGCACGGAACGGGGACGGTGAGGAGGACGCGTTCTTGGATAATAAAGGGCCGGAGTGCTGTAATTCCTCATCGGCCTCGTCCATCAAAAATTCCGTTCGGGGGGTCTTGCCGAAGCCGACGCACCCACAATGCCCCCTGAAATAAGCGGACTTACGGCCGTTGAGGGTTGCGATCGTAGCGAACGGAGAGGGTCGTCACAACACCTGCGTTCGAATGTAATTCTCGATCAAGAAACGGCATTTTCCACTGCTCCCGGAGAGCGCCGCGTCCCCCTGTCGGCGCATGGACGGAGGGACGCGGTCGCGCACCGGTCGCGCTCGTCGCCGTTCCCCGAAGCGGGGGCGACTGTGAAGGCATCCGCCGACGGCAGCTTGACGTCCCCTGCACCGCAGTTCGAGGCCGGTGGCGGCGTGAGTCGTACGGCGTGTGTGGGGTGTCGGGTTGGATGAGGGCGACGGCGATGAAGGGGCCGTCCTCGTCTCCGGGGCGTCGTGTCTACTCCGCGCCCGGCCGCCGACGTACCGGCTCCGGTCTCGCAGTGTGCCGGGGGTCGACGAGGACCAGGAGCCGGTACTTGAGGGTCTCACCCGGGAGCAGGTCCTGCCGGCGGACAGCCCTGTCACTTCAGGCTTCCTGCGCCGCGTGCTTTTCGACGAAGCGACGCAGTTCCTCGCGCGGGTCGGGGCCCAGCCCGTTGCGCCAGATCCGATTGGTCCGTTCCCCCGAGGGTATTCCGGCGAGCAGCATGTCGCGCATGTCCGAGGTGGCCGCCCGCTTCGCCTCTCTGACGCGGTGGCCGCTCT
This sequence comes from Streptomyces lavendulae subsp. lavendulae, assembly GCF_002803845.1. Classification (GTDB taxonomy): domain Bacteria; phylum Actinomycetota; class Actinomycetes; order Streptomycetales; family Streptomycetaceae; genus Streptomyces; species Streptomyces lavendulae. The sequence continues at coordinate 8,306,840 of NZ_CP024985.1, forward strand.
CCTCGCTTCCGTCGTCGGCGGCCAGGACCGCAGTCAGCTGCTGCTCCCAGGTGCCGAGCTTCCCCCACGCGTACATCTCTCCTTGCGCGGAGCCCATGTGCTGAAGCCCGATGATCGTCCATCCCTGGCTCTCCGTCAGGGGTGTGCTCGTCGACACCCACGCGGTCACCAACTCAGCTGCCCTTCGGGCGAGTTCCTCATCCATTGCGGTGTCGAGGGGGTGGGCGGCGTCGGCGTTCTCATCTCGCGTTTGCTTCATGTGCCGACCCTAACATTCTTATCGTCATGGCGACGATAATGAGGGGGTCGAGATGCGATACGGGCGGCAGTACCCGAGCAATCACTCGTAGGACTGCTGTCTCCGCGACCACGGCAGGGGCCTGATCGAGATGCGGTGCTCGACCGGGCAAACCGGCCCCGCTGCACGTCGTGGAAAGGCGCGGTCGGGCGGGGCATTGTCAGTGGTGGCCAGGATGATGACCTTCATGACCGAAAACAGTGCCCTGCTTTCCCCTGCCGCCTACGTGGAGGCCGTGACCACCGCCGTCGCGGCGTCGGCCGCGTACTACGGCGACGGGACCACCCCTCTCGGTGACGACGAGTACGACGGGCTGCTGCGCGCCATCGCGGCCTACGAGGAAGCCCATCCGGACGAGGTGCTTGCCGAGTCGCCGACCGGGAAGGTGGCGGGCGGCGCAGCGCAGGGTGACGTGCCGCACTCGGTGCCGATGCTCTCCCTCGACAACGTCTTCGACGCCGACGAGCTCGCCGAATGGGCCGCAGGCCTGGAACGGCGTCTTGGGCGTCCCGTGGCCGCATGGTGCGTGGAGCCGAAGCTCGACGGCCTCGCGATCGCTGCCCGCTACCGGGGCGGTCGGCTCGTTCAGGTCCTCACCCGCGGCGACGGCCTGGCCGGCGAGGACATCACCCACGCAGCCGACGCCGTCCTCGGCCTGCCGCCGGTACTCACCGAGCCGATCGACGTCGAGCTGCGCGGCGAGGTGCTGCTGACGACCGCGCAGTTCGAGGAGGCCAACCGGATCCGGCTCGCCCACGAGGCCACGCCCTTCGCGCACCCGCGCAGCGGAGCGGCCGGCACGCTGCGGGCCAAGGACCGCCCCTACCGGATCGAGCTGACCTTCTTCGCCTACAGCGCGATCGGCCTGGACGACCTCGGCCACGTCGCTCTGCTGGAGAGGCTGGCCGCGCTCGGCGCGAACACAGCCGCCAGCACGGCCGCCGCCCCGATGCGCTGCGAGACCGTGGAACAGGTGCAGGAACGCATCGACGTGATCGCCGGCCTGCGCACAGAGCTGCCGTTCGGGATCGACGGTGTCGTCGTCAAGGCCGACACGGCCGAGGACCAGCGCCAGGCCGGCAACGGCTCGCGCGCCCCCAGGTGGGCGGTAGCCCGGAAACTGGCGGCCGAACACAAGGTGACGCGCCTGCTGGCGGTGGAGTGGAACGTCGGCCGGACCGGGATCATCGCCCCGCGCGCGGTCCTGGAGCCCGTGGTCATCGACGGGGTGACGGTCACCTACGCCACCCTCCACAACCCCTCCGACATCACCCGCCGCGGGCTCATGATCGGCGACCAGGTGTTCGTCTACCGGGCCGGCGACGTGATCCCCCGGGTCGAGGCACCGCTGGCCGACCAGCGCACCGGCGCCGAGAGCCCGATCGTCTTCCCCGAGGCGTGCCCCCGCTGTGGCGACGCGATCGACACCTCCGAGCAGCGGTGGCGATGCGTGCGCGGCCGCAGCTGCCAGGCCGTCGCCTCGGTGATCTACGCGGCCGGCCGCGACCAGCTCGACATCGAGGGACTCGGCGGCACCCGCGCGATCCAACTGGTGGAAGCCGGTCTGGTCAAGGACATCGCCGACCTGTTCACACTGACCCGCGAGCAGCTCCTCGGACTGGAACGGATGGGTGAGACCAGCACCACCAACCTCCTGGCCGCGATCGAGACCGCCCGCGGGGCCGCGTTGAGCCGCGTGTTCTGCGCCCTCGGTGTCCGCGGCACCGGGCGCACGATGTCCCGCCGGATCGCCGCCCACTTCGGCTCGATGGCCGCGATCCGCGCCGCCGACGCGGACACGCTGGCCGGGGTCGACGGCATCGGCACCGAGAAGGCCCGCGTCATCGCGGCCGAACTCCTCGAACTCGCCCCGCTCCTCGACAGACTCCAGGCCCAGCAGGTCGGTACGCAGGTCACCGAGCCGCAGAAGCCCGCAGCCGATGCGAGCGACGGCGAGGACGACTCGGCGGGCGGCCCGCTGGCCGGACAGGCCGTCGTGGTGACCGGCTCCATGACCGGCCCCCTTGCGGTGCTGTCCCGGAACGAGATGAACGAGCTGATCGAGCGGGCCGGCGGAAAGGCATCGTCGTCGGTGTCCAAGCGCACCACCCTCGTGGTGGCGGGGGAGAAGGCCGGGTCCAAGCGCACCAAGGCCGAAGAACTGGGCATCCGCATCCTGGACCCCGAGGAATTCGCCGCCCTCGTCGCCGGCCTCCTCCCCACCACCTAGCCATCGCCGCCCGCCACCCCTCGGCACGGCCAAGTCCGGCGCCGCCCGCGGCAGTCGGCATAGCGCTGATGGTCCAGCCGCAGGCTTGCGACAGGCCCGGCCCCAGCCGGCCGAGACCGGGCCTCCGCGGTGGCGTGGCGGGCCGTCACCTGCCCAGATCTGCTGCCTGCCCGACCTGAATCCTCGTCCGCGTCACCCCTCGCTCCCTTCACACGGAAAGGACATCTTCCTGAACTGGGCCGTCCGGGATGCCCGCGTCAGCCCGCATACACGTCCTCACAGCTGCCGTCCACGGCAGCCTCAGGTGTACGGGCCAAGGCCTCCTTCCAGTGCGTACTCTCCCCGGCCAGGCCCCTCTGCGCCGGCCGGGCATACCACGCCCACGCTTCGGTTCCCGCGCCGCCGGCCGTCGATCCGGACTGGACCGCGATGACGTACCGCCGGCCGGGTTCCAGAACCGCGTAGCGGTCGGGGTCCTCCGTTGCGTACCGGCCCGGGGCGCCGCCGTTCTTCACCCCTTGGCTGATGGCCAGGACGTCGCCGAAGCGGCCCTTGAGAGGCTCAAGGACCTTCACCCGGGTGGTCAGGTAGGCGCTTCCCCCGTCCTCGCGGTACCGGACGTTCTCGACCGCCTCGACGACGGCGACGCCCTTGGACTTCGCCGCGACGACGTCGTCACGGCTCAGGTCCGGGCCGCACACCGCATGCGCGGTCCCGGCCTCGGGGATGGCAACGGTGAACCAGGCCGCACCGGCCGCGACCACGCCGGCCGTGAGGCATCCGCCGATCCATAGCTTCCCGTTCACGATCAACCCCACAGCCTGCGATAGTTCGCCTTGTCGACATCGGTCGGAACATCGGGGTACCGGGCTGCCTCAGGCCACATCACGGACTTCACGGCGTTCTTGCCGCTGCCCGACTTATGGCACAACCCGAGCGCATGCCCCAGCTCGTGGGCGGCGACCATCCGCCGGGTGGCTGCGTCGAAGGTGTCCATCCGCGCCTTGTTGAAGCGGATCAGATCCGTCGCCGCGATGCCGGGATGACGCGACCACACCCCTGCCGCCGCGTTCCTCGCGTCCGAGAAGTCTTCGTAGTTCAGATCGTTCACGGTCGTCGCCGAATCCGGCGCGATCTTGATCTTCGCCCCGGAGTACGACCACGCTCGGTTCGCGTGCTGGTACTCCGCCTTGTACTTCGTACTCGCCGTCCAGCGGATCTCTCCCTCGTCCACCGAACTGTCCTCACGCGTCTCGGTTGCGTCGCTGCCGGACTTCGCGATACACGGCGCCGCCACCGCGGCGCGTGCCGGAGCAGGAGCAAGAAGCAGCACGGTCGCGAGGGCCGCAAGGCCCGCCACAAGATTGCTCACCCCGACAACGGTAGGACAGCACAGCTCCGGGATGACCGTTTCAGCGTCTCACCGCCTGAGAACTCGGTGTCCGTCAGGGGTCTTCCGCGGACGTCGATCCCGGGCCCGAGAGCCGAACGTAGGCCGGAGAAGCCGACGATGGTGCAGCCCGGTGCGGGACATCCGCAGTTCGAGGACTCCTTGACCTACTTCCCAGGTCGAGATGTCGCTGCGATGGCTCCGACGAACCCGAGCGCTGCCCGTCGTCGCCGCCCTCCGGTGATCTGTTGCCGGGTGCCATCCCGGAGCCGCCGCTGACCGGTTAGCATCCGGCATGGCCACGCACTGGAAGAACAGTCCCGAGCTGTTCGCATCCATCCTCCGACGTCATGGACTGGACCCGGACACGGTCGACGACGTCGCACGGGCCTGGTCTGCGTTCCAGGAGTTCGTCCAGGTGCAGATCGACGGCATCGAGCCTGCAGAAGACGACGGCGATGGATTCATCGTGCAGTGGGGGCGGTGGGGTTGGAACGACGATCGCCCCGCACTGGTCTTCACCAGGCAGTTCGCGGTGAGCGACGAAGGTGACCGGGATGACGAGTTCTGGCAGCCACAGCGCTGGAGCGTAGAACTCGAACTCTTCTTCGCCGACGCTCCGGCCTGGGCCGACCTGGACAAGATGGCCTGGACCAACAGCATGGGCTTCGACTTCGATCCCATCGGTCATGAACGGGCCGCAACGCTGGCCCAAATCGCCACGTTCATCGAAACGCTTCCGCAGGTCAGCGCGATGTGGCGGGCGATTCCCGTGGACAGCGCCCTCGGGCTGGAACGTGCGGACTGATCCGTGGGCAAGTACCCCGCTCCTGAGGTCTGGGTGTGTCGCGACCGCGGCGGTCGAGTTCGCGGCGGAGGCCGAGGTTCGCGCCGTGGGCCTGTTCCAGGGCCTTCCACAGGGCCTGGACTTCCTGACGAGGCAGCTCCTTGATCCGGGTGATCTGGCTGGTCGGCGCGAGGACGAGGGTGCTGTCCGCAGCGACCGGGGGGTTGCCTCGGTTGGGGTTGGCCGACCCTGGACCCGCAAGCGTCCGAGGTGTCCGCGCAGGCCGGGTGGCCCCAGGGGAACGCAGGGGAGATGCCGTTTTCTCGCTGGCAGGCCTGGAACGTGAAAGCCTCGCCGGGGTTGATCGGGGTCCGGATCGCCTGCTCGGCGGCTTTCGTCTCGGCCTGCGATTTCGCTTGCGCGGCAGCGAGGGTCTCCCAGATGGTGGCCAGAAGCCGGGTCAGGGCTGCCTGCTGGGCCCCGTCGCTGCGGTAGTCGGACGTTGTCCTCGGGCAAGCGCGGGGGAGGGGCTGCAGGTGATGGACTCCTTCGCCCCCCACCACCCCACCACCCCGCCGCTTTGCCCTAAAAGGGCGGTTCATCCTGGCGAAGTGGTTAGGTAAGCCCATCGAGGATGATGTCTGGGTGTTGGTCAAGGTAGAGGCAGTGCAGTCGGCCCGGTCGGGGCCCAAGTTCGTCCGAGTGCACTCGGCGGTGGGCACTGTTGTGGTGCTCTGGCAGGGGGCGCCCCAGGATGTGGGGCGAGAGCGCCACGTGGAGTGGTCCGTGGACGAGGAGATCGTCTGGATGGAGAACGCCCGGCTGAGCACTGTTGGAACGCCTGGACTGTGGGAAGACGGTGACCGCATCGTCTTGCGTGGGCAGCTGAGGCTCGACGAGGGCGGAGGGGCGGTCCTGGACGTGGCCGGCTCGGTGATCCTGTTCGATCATGCCGATCGGCCTCTGCCGGATGGTGTCGATGGGTCGTGGGTCGAGGTCCGCGTGGCACCGGACAACGTCACGGCCTGGCCCTACGAAATCTGACCGCCAGCGGGTGTGCCTGCGAGATCTGTGAGAGCACCCGGATGCCGCCAGCGGTGTCAGAGACGCTCGCGGCCGTGACCAGTACCGCCAAGACGAGGCCGAGAGCGTTGACGCCGATGTGGCGCTCGCGGCCTGCGATTCTCTTGCCTGCGTCGATGCTCTGGCTGGCGGCAGGGACGATGGCGGAGGTCTTGACGCTCTGAGTGTCCAGCCCACACGTGCTCGGCTCGGCGTCCCGGCCCTCGGCCTCACGGGCGAGGCGGCGGCGGAGGAGTCCTTTGAGCCGGTCGAAGACACCACCGGTCTCTGATCTTCAGAGCAGGGCCGAGAGGGAAAGAACGGTGGGCGGAGCGGAAGTGGAGCGGCGGACGCGCAAACGCGTCGGTGCGGCTGCGCGGGCGGCAATGGGCGCCTGTGTGGCTACCGTCCTCGCCGGCTGCTTCGCAGGGGCACTTACGGACAGCTCTTCAGCCCATGGACTTCACCGCTGAACTCACTGAAGGCCCCGACCCCGTCCCCGTGATGAACTTCGGCTCCGGCCGCGCCTACGCGCACACCTGCACCCCGTGCGGCCGCGCGCTACTCCTGTGGCAGTGCTGCCCCCCGCCCCCCGCCGCCCCATCTGGCCCCGCAGACCGTGCTGTTGAACCACTGGTAGGAAACTTTCCTATCCGCTACGCTCCCCGACGGCGGCCCGGCACCGTGCCATATGGCATGGGCATGACGTGCTCAGCAAGAGCTCTGATCCGGCCGCCGTGACGCCGTCCCCTGCTCGCCCCAGGGTCCGGAGGGCGGCGTTCCCCGCACCGGTGTCCAGCTGTCGCCCTTCCCAGGTCAAGGAGTCAGGCATGCACCTGCACGCCTCCACCCCACCACCCACATCCGGCAGTCGCCTTCGGCCCGCCCTCCTCGTCTCAACCGCGGTACTCGCCCTCGTCGCCGGGCTCCTCCTCGCCTGGCCCGGCCGGGCGGGGGCCGCGGCCGACCCACTCATCTCGCGCGGCAGGCCGGCCACCGCCTCGTCCACCGAGAGCTCCTCGCTCGGCGCCGCGAACGCCTTCGACGGCGCCGCCTCGACCCGCTGGGCCAGCGCCGAGGGCAAGGACCCGCAGTGGATCCGCGTCGACCTCGGGTCCGGCGCCACCGTTTCCCGGGTCAAGCTGACCTGGGAGTCCGCCTACGCCAAGGCCTACCGCGTCGAGGTCTCCGCCGACGGCGCGACCTGGACCAAGATCGCCGAGGAGAAGGCCGGCAACGGCGGCACCGACGACCTCACCGGCCTCTCCGGCAAGGGCAGGTACCTGCGCGTGTACGGCACCGCGCGCGGCACGGCGTACGGCTACTCCCTCTTCGAGGCCGAGGTGTACGGCACCGTCGACGGCGGCCCGCCCCCCGGCGGCGGCGCCTTCACCGTCGTCGCGGCCGGGGACATCGCCGCCCAGTGCACGGCCTCCGACAGCGGCTGCGCCCACCCGAAGACCGCCGCCCTGGCCCGGCAGATCGACCCGAAGTTCTACCTCACGATGGGCGACAACCAGTACGACGACGCCCGGATCGCCGACTTCCGCACCTACTACGACAAGAGCTGGGGCACCTTCAAGGACAAGACCCACCCCGTGCCCGGCAACCACGAGACGTACGACCCGGCCGGCCCCCTCGCCGGATACAAGGCGTACTTCGGGAACATCGCCTACCCGCAGGGCAAGAGCTACTACAGCTTCGACGAGGGCAACTGGCACTTCATCGCCCTCGACTCCAACGCCTTCGACCAGGCGGCCCAGATCGACTGGCTCAAGGCCGACCTCGCCGCCAACGGCAAGCAGTGCACAGCCGCCTACTGGCACCACCCGCTGTTCTCCTCCGGCGGACACGGCAACGACCCCGTGTCCAAGCCCGTCTGGAAGATCCTCTACGCCGCCAAGGCCGACCTGGTCCTCAACGGACACGACCACCACTACGAGCGGTTCGCCCCGCAGAACCCCGACGGCAAGGCGGCCGCCGACGGGATCGTGGAGATCGTCGGAGGCATGGGCGGCGCCGAGCCCTACCCGATCGAGCAGGTGCAGCCCAACAGCCAGAAGCGCATCAGTGGCCAGTACGGGGTCCTGAAACTCGACTTCACGGACTCCGGCTACGGCTGGACCTACGTCGCCGCCGACGGGTCGGTCAAGGACACCAGCCCCAAGTACAGCTGCCACTGATGTACCTGGCCAACACCGGCCGCCCGGACGCGCCGCCCCGCCCCGCCGGGGCCCGGCGGCGCGTCCCCGCCACCGTCGTCGCGCTGGGCGCGGTCAGCCTCGTCACCGACGTCTCCTCCGAGATGGTCACGGCCGTGCTGCCGCTCTACCTCGTCCTTGGCCTCGGCCTCTCACCCCTCCAGTTCGGCTTCCTCGACGGCATGTTCAACGGAGCCACCGCACTCGTCCGGCTCCTCGGCGGCCGCCTCGCCGACCGCGGCGGCCACCACAAGAGGGTCGCCCTCGCGGGCTACCTGCTCTCCGCCCTCTCCCGGCTCGGGCTGCTCCTCGCCGGCGGCGCCACCGCGGGGATCGCCGCCTCCCTCGCCGCCGACCGACTCGGCAAGGGTGTGCGCACCGCTCCCCGCGACGCGCTGATCTCGCTCAGCGGCCCGCCGGAGACACTGGGCCGGGCGTTCGGCGTACACCGCGCCATGGACACCACCGGCGCGCTGCTGGGCCCGCTCGCCGCCTTCGCCGTGCTGTGGGCCACCGCCGACGCCTACGACGCGGTGTTCGCCGTCAGCTTCTGCACGGGCCTGCTCGGCGTGCTCCTGCTCGTCCTGTACGTCCCCTCGGCCGCCCCCGCACCGCCCGCCCGGTCGACGCCCCTCCACGGTGGTGCACTTCGGGACCCCGCCTTCCGCCGGATCCTGTACACCGCTTCCCTGCTCGGAGCCGCCACCATCGGCGACTCCTTCCTCTACCTGCTCATCCAGCGCGGCCTCGACCTGCCGCCCGCCCTCTTCCCCCTGCTGCCGCTCGGCGCCGCCACCGGATACCTGCTGCTCGCCGTCCCGGCCGGCCGGATCGCCGACCGCGTGGGGCGCCGGCTGCCGTTCCTGGCCGGACACCTCGCGCTGCTCGGAGCGTACGCCGCCCTGCTGTTTCCCGTTGCCTGGCCCACCGTGGTCGCGGTACTGGCGCTCCTCGGCGTCTTCTACGCCTTCACCGACGGGGTCCTGATGGCCTTGGCCGGCCCCGTGCTGCACGCGCACCGCCGGGCCGGCGGGCTGGCGGTGCTCCAGACCGGCCAGGCACTGGCCCGGCTGCTGGGCGCCGCGGGCTTCGGAGCCGCCTGGACCTTCTGGGGGCAGGGGCCCGCCCTGTGGACGGCGGCGCTCGCGCTCGCGGGGGCCCTCGCGGCCGGCTGGCGCATCCTGCCCGCTCCCGCACCCGCCCGCGACGCCCCGGAGGCACCGTGAACCGCCGACCGTCACAGCTCCGCCGCCTCGCCCTCGTCGTACTCTCCGTCCTGGTGCTGGGGGGCGGCTCCCTGGGCTACGTACTGCACGCCAGGCACCGCGGCCTGCCGACTGCCACCGTGGACGGATCGTTCAGCCTGGCCGAACCAGGGCTCTACTACCGGGACTCGGCCACCGGACAGGTCGCCCGCCGGAGCGGCACAGGGGGGCCGCCCGCCACGGGAGGCCCCGCCTGCGAGCGCTTCTACGCCACGGGGGAACGCGCCCTGTGCCTGCGCAAGCTGCCCGGCATCCCGGCCCGCACCCAGGCCCTCGTACTGGACCGGCGGCTGCGCGAGATCAAGCGCGTGACCGTACCCGGCATCCCCAACCGGGCCCGCGTCTCGGCCTCGGGAAACGTACTGTCCTGGACGGCCTTCGCGACCGGCGACTCCTACGCCACGACCGCGTTCTCCACCCGGACCTCCATCCTCGACCTGCGCACCGGCTACCTGATCAAATCGATGGAGGAGATCCCGCTGACGATCGACGGGACCCGCTACCACGCCAGCGACGTCAACTACTGGGGAGTGACCTTCGCACGCGACGACAACCGCTTCTACGCCACGGTGTCGACCAAGGGCCGCACCCACCTCGTCGAGGGGAACCTGCGCGACTGGTCCGCGAAGGCCCTGCGCGAGAACGTCGAATGCCCATCCCTCTCACCGGACGACACCCGCATCGCCTTCAAGAAGAAGGTCTCCGACGACCCCGCCGCACCCTGGCGGCTGTACGTCCTGGACCTGGCGGACATGCGCGAACACCCGCTCGCGGAAACGCGCAGCGTCGACGACCAGGCGGCCTGGCTGGACGACAAGACCGTCGGCTACGCCCTCCCGGGACGGGACGGACGCGCCGCCGACACCTGGTCGACCCCGGCGGACGGCACGTCCGAACCCCGCCTCCTGATCCCCGGCGGCTCCTCCCCGGCCGCCGTGTCCTGACCTGCCGGTCGGTACTGCTGGACCTTCACCCCGGCGCCCGCGCCTGTTCGGGCGCGAAAGCGGCCGCCGGGCCTGGCCGGCGCCGGACCAGCCGGGCTCGGCGGCCGGGCCTGGTGCGTGCCGTGCTGCGGGGCCGGAGGTGACGTCGTGCAGGGCGCCGCGGGCGGCCCACCGCCGCCCCGCTCCGGCTGACGTCCGCATCCCCGCACCCGCCACCACTCCGGACACGGCGCTGGAACAGCTGTGGGTGAACCGGCCCCGCACGCCACGCCTTCGCCAGGACGCCAAGCGCACCGGAGCGAGGATCGGTGAGTTCAGCGGTCGTGGTGGCCGTACATGTCGAGGATCGCGCTCTTGCTCTCACCCCGGTAGACGACGTGCCAACGCTGGTGCTTCGACTCCTGGTAGAGCCCGAGGTTCGTGGTGACCGAGCACGAGCCGTACTCCGTCTCCACCATCGCCGCGACCTTGCGGACCACCGAAATCACCTCGGTGAGCAGGTCCGTGCCGGTGCTGCCGAGATCAGTGAGAGAGGGGACATGCTCCTTCGGGATCACCACGATGTGGACCGGGTAGGACGGATTGGTGTGGAAGGCGAGGACCCGCTCCGTCTCTGCCACCGGCTGGATCTCCACCCGGCCGGTGAGGGCTTGATTGCAGTAGAAGTCGCTGACCGCCACGTCGCTTGTCACCATGCGTCACCTTCGGTATCAGAGAGCGGTTCGTGAGGTGTTGACCGTTTCCCGGTTGGGTCGAAGCATGCTGGTTGACACATAGGCAGACTTCTTGGCACCTGCGAGGCTTTGACGCCGCATGTCGTTCGTTTCAATTCTTGACGGCCTCCGCGATCTGCAGGGCGGCCTGGGCAGGCGTGAGGTGTGTGGTGTCGACGACCTCGGCCTCGGCGTGCAGCCACGTGCGGGCCGCCTCGGCGTAGGGCTCAAGGTATCGGAGCCGGAACGGGGAGTCGGGGCGGACAACAGTGTCGCCCGCGATGCGCCCGCGGAGAGTGTCCTGGTCGGCGTGGAGGACGAAGTGCCGGAGCGGAATGGCATGCTGAGCAAGGCCTGAGCTGATCTCGCGCCAGTACTGCTCGACCAGGACGGTCATGGGAATCACCAGAGTGCCGCCGGTGTAGTCGAGAACGCGTCGGGCGGTCTCGACCACAAGAGGTCGCCATGGCGGCCAGTGCTGGAAGTTGTCCGTAGCGGGCAACCCCGGTGTGATGTCCATGAGCGTCTCGCCGACCTTCTCGGCGTCGAACACCCGTGAATCCGGGATCAGCTGCTGCACGAGCGCACTGGTCGTCGTCTTGCCCGCGCCATGGGTGCCGTTGAGCTATAGGATCACGAGAATCGACGCTGGCGTCGTGCGGTCCGCAGGAACAGACACAGCAGAAATCGGCTCACTGATGAGGCTGGTGTGGGGCTGCTCGTCGCGGTTCTTGGCCGCTACTGCTTCCTTTGTGAAGCTGCCGACGTCGACCCCGGTGAGGATGTCGAGCTTGACCAGGCGTTTGAGCTTGGCGCGGGTGCCTTCGATGTTCTTCGACAGCAGTTCGTGGTTGAGGGCTTCGCACATGTCCCGGGCCCGAAGTGGTCCGGTCGCGTCGTTGAAGACACCGAGGATGCGGGGGTAGTCCGGGTGCTCGGGCAGGTCCGGTGGGACGGCCGGGAACCGGTCGGCGAGGGCGGTGACGGTCTTCCGCGTGATCGCGAGGTGTTCGAGGTGGGTCTCTGCCTCCTGTAGCCGGCAGTGCAGTCGTTCGATCTGGGTGCGCAGGTCGTCGGCCGGCGCCCGAACGGCGTCCTCCTGGACGCCGAGCGCGTCGAGGAGGGGCTGGATCTTCACGTGCTCACCGCCTGCGCATCGCGCCAGGTCGGGTTGTTCGCTCCGGTGAGGCGGCGGGCCATGACTTGGGTCATCGCCCAGTAGACGCGGGAGGCGGAGGAGGTCGGCCGGTGCTCGTAGTCGCGGACCAGACGCCGGTGCAGTATCAGGATCCCGTAGGTCCGCTCGACCCTCCCCCGCTTCGACTGCGGAACGAACCAGGTCCGTGAGCGGGTCCGGCGATTACACGTCGTTTCTTATGGCGTGATCATTCATTGAACCGTCCATGACGGATCTGGTTGAGCGGCTGGCGCCGGACGAGTTGTGGGTGCTGTTCCGGCGGGTGCCGCCGACGGAGGTCATACGTCCACAGGGTGGCGGCCGACCTCGAGCGGACTTGCAGCGCCCCAGCCCATCCACCACCCCACACACCAACAACCACCCCTCAGCGACGGCCAGGGCGTGCGGATACGGCCCTGGCGCACATGCCGAAAAACGGCCAAAGCGCCACCCATGCAATGTAAGTGAAGATCAGCAGGAGGCGCGGATCACGCCAGTCAGCGAACGAGACATGCATTCCTCTGCCCCAGTACACGGACGAAAAAATCAAGCCGGAGACGCAAAGCGCCACGAACAGATGTCCGCTGATGCCTAGACGCACGCTCCAGTCACTTGGTCGTTCAGTGCATGTCCGCAGACTCTCCCGACGATGCCATTCTTGCCAAGGGAACCTCAAGAGGCCAGAAAAGGCAGCGAATGTTGCGAGAGCTACTGCCACCAGCAAAACCAAAGAACTTAGCCCCCCACCTAGTCGATCCAAAATCCAAACCCCTGTGCCGTAGTCGGACATCACCCAGGAGCCGATACCGGACAACGAATGCTCGGGATTGCGTCTGAGGAGCCAGTCGACGACCGCTGCGGCGCACACCGCTGCGATCACGCGGGACATGGCCAACGCCTGGACGCGCTGCACGTGCGTTGCCTCCATCTGCCAGTCCCGTGAGGGCAGGAATGGAGTGGACGGACCGCCGGGCTTTCCGTCGTTTTCCCCTGCGGCTTCAGACAAGGACAGTAGTAGATGCGCCAGCGGGTACTGGACCTGTGTCAGATTGGTTGAATAGGTTGTGTGGTCCGAGACGATGGACCAGCGGTTGCTGACGGGCCACTCCTCCGGTCCGGGCTCGTTGAAGACACGGGGAATAGGAGTGTCCTCCGGCTCCACACGGTCGCTGCCAGCCTGTCGGAACACGGCTTCCGCGATGTTTTCGGCCTCCGCCCGATTAAGCCACTCGGTGACCGGCTCCGACGTTCCGACGGCTTCCGTGGTGGGGGTGCCCCACCACGGTTGTGTGCGCCGCCCTCGGGAGTTGCGTGCCTGCCTCACGAGGTCCTCGCTGCCCGACCAGCAGTCCGGGCCTTCGCCCTCTCTCCAGGCCAGTTCAAGCTGCCCGTCTGGCGAACGCATGACGAAACCACCGACGGTGTAATGCCAAAGCGTCTCCAGCCAGCGGCTGCGTACAGCCTTCGGGCTGTCACCCATCGGGCCAGCCGGGACAAGGTCGCGCGCCGACCAGATGTTGATCCACGGAGGGCAGCCCAATGACTGCCACCGGCCTACGGAATTCTCCTCATTGAGCAGACTGGTAGCTGCGCCAACTGTCACCAAATACGTCGGCCATGGGGCGTCCCTCGCCAGGAACGTACGGCAAGCGATCGCGGCACCTTGTGAATGAGCAACGACAACCACGCTCCTCGAACGCCGGGACGCGTCGGCGACACGGTTGAGAAGGACCTGGCGCATTGCTGCTGCCTGAATCTCCCTGTCACGGTAGGCCTGGGCATCGCCCACAGACGTCACCAGGTCCGCGACCAACGGAGAGACTTTTTTACCGAGAACAGGAATCCGTTGCGCCACGATAAGCGCCAAGATTCCCACCACGGCAGCGCAAAGCATCAGCGGCGCCAAGAGGAACAACACGCAGAAAAGCACCAGGTAAGGCACGATCATGACGAACAGGCAAACATACCCGTAGACCAGCAGCTGAATCCACGCTACCAGGGCGACCACTGACCCGGCGCAACCAGCATCCCAGGCGGGGATCATCCCAAGAATCTGCGGCCACAAGCGTTTTGTGGCGGAGAACCAGAACTGATGGACTAGCGCGGCCAGTCCCCGCCTAGCAGCACGCCAGGAGAACCGGACGGCCCAGAGCAGCACATCGGAGGCCCGCGACGGATGGAAGGCCTCAGCCCATCGTGCCTCGGACAGCAGCCACGTGGTCGGCTGGCTTCCCGTCTGAGCGATCTCTAGAGTGATTTCTGGTGCGTCGCCGACAAGGTCATCTACGTTCCCCACCCGCGTGCTGAAGCCATAGCGCGGCCCTACCTGAGAAAGCACCTCAAACAGCGGTTCCGCCCAACTCAGTAGAGTCGCTCCTCGGGCCTGCGAACCGATGCCATGCACGAAGACAACGCCCACGTCGAAGGTGAAGGTGTCCACATCATCGTGGTGTTCGACCGCGCTACCGTTCCCAGCTTCCTGCCTCACAGGCCCCAACATGCCACGCAGCATCAGGCTCAGTCTGGTGACGCCCCGGAGCTGGGCAAGAAGATGGGCAAATACCGATCAACTTGCCGTTTAGACGTCGCTTCATTTGGTGAGGCGGCGGTGGCAGATGAGGGCTGCGGCTATGCCGACGAAGGCGAGGAAGTGTTCGGCCTTGCGCTCGTATCGGCGGTGGAGCCGTCGGCAGCCGGCGAGCCAGGACACGGTCCTTTCGACGACCCATCTGTGGCGGCCGAGCCGTTGTGAGGACTCGATGCCCCGGCGGGCGATGCGGTGGCGGATGCCGCGTTGGCGGAGCCAGCGGCGCAGGTGGTCGTAGTCGTAGCCCTTGTCGGCGTGGAGCTTGCCGGGACGCCGTCGGCGAGGCCCACGCCGGGACCGGATCGGCGGGATCCCCCACACGAGCGGTTCCAGACCAAGGCTGTCGTGCATGTTCGCGCCCGGGATGCCGAGCGAGACCGGCAGTCCGTTCCGGTCGGTGATCAAGTGGATTTTCGATCCGGGCTTGCCACGGCCGGTCGGATTCGGTCCCGCCAAAGACCCCCTTTTGCAGCCCTCAGGCTGACTGAGCCGATCGCACAGCGCGACCAGTCGAGTTCCCCGCGGGCGCCGAGTCCGTCGAGGATGACGCGGTGGAGCCGGGCTCAGACCCGGGCCCGGCTCCACTGGGCGAAACGTCGGTAGCCCGTCTGCCAGCTCGGGCCGAACACTGGCGGGAGCTGCCGCCACGTGCAGCCCGAGGTCGCCACGAAGATGACCGCGGCCAGGGCCTCCCGGTCACCCGCCCGGCGTCGGCCGCCGCCCTGCGGACGTATGACCTCCGTCGGAGGCACCACCCGCCGAAACAGCACCCACAACTCGTCCGGCACCAGCCGCTCAACCAGATCCGTCATGCACGGTTCAACGAATGATCACGCCAAAAGAAACGATGCCTAACTGATCGTTTCAGAATGAGGTTTGTTGAGGGGCTTGGCAGTTGGGTGTGGTGTCGGCAGGATCTGGGGTGTGTCTCTGCTGATCTCGTGCCTGATGACCTGTGGGAACGTGTGGCCCCGTTGTTGCCGGATCGGCCGGCCAGGCGGTTTCGATATCCCGGACGGCTGCCGGTGGACGACCGTGCGGCGTTGAGGGCCATCGTTTACGTGCTGTGCAAGAGCGTGAGCTGGCGGGACGTCCCAGCCGAGCGGATCGGCTGCAGTGGTGTGACGGCCTGGCGCCGGCTTCGGACTGGACCGAGGCCGGCGTGTGGCCGCGCCTCCACGAGGTCCTTCTGACCGAGCTGCGGGCCGCCGGACTGCTGGACATGGATGACGCAGCGATCGACGCCTCACACGTCAGGGCTCTCAAAGGGGGGGCTCACACCGGACCTTCGCCGGTCGACCGTGCACGCCCGGGCAGCAAGCACCACCTCATCGTCGACCGCCACGGAACCCCACTCGTCGTCTCCCTGACCAGCGGAAACCGCCACGATGTCACCCAGCTCATGCCTCTGCTCGACGCGGTACCCCGCATCCGCGGGCTTCGCGGACGGCCACGGCACCGGCCCCGCCGACTCTTCGCGGACCGCGGCTACGACTTCGACAAGTACCGGCGTCTGATCCAGGCCCGCGGGATCACGCCCCAGATTGCACGCCGGGGCACACTTCACGGCTCCGGCCTGGGCAAGACCCGCTGGGTCGTCGAGCGAACCTTCGCCTGGCTCCACCAGTTCAAACGACTCCGCATCCGCTACGAGATACGAGCCGACCTCCACCTCGGTCTCCTCCAACTCGCCTGCAGCATCATCTGCTTACGCCGACTCCGAACCTCATTCTGAAACGATCAGTTAGAGGACCCGACCCTGGTGGTCCTGGACACCCAGAGTGTCCACGCGGCCGCCGGGGTCCCTTCCTCCACGACCGGCCGGGACCCGGCGAAGAAGGTGCCGGGCCGCAAGCGGGGACTGGCCGTGGACGTGCTCGGGCTTGTCATCGCGGTGATCGTGCCGGCCGCGAACACCCCTACAACGCCGCGGGCGTCGCCCTACTGGACCAGGTCGTCGAGCACACCGGCGGCACTGTCGAGAAGGCGCTGGTCGACCAGGGCTTCAAAGGGCGATACGTGAGCTGATGTCCGGTTCCGACTCCTGGCAGGTGAGTGATCGAGGCATTGTCGAGTCCTGTGGACTGACCCGACAGCCCAATGGCCGATCGGTCAAGCAAGCGGTTTTCGGTAACGGACGTACTCGTTCTGCTGCCGGAACCCCACACTCTCGTAAAGGTCGTAGGACCGGTGCGGATTTGCCGTGCCCGTGAACAGCCGGGCGGTCGTTGCACCCTGCTCGCGAAGGCTCCGCAGCCCGTCCAGCAGCAGAACCCGGCCGATTCCGAGGCGTCGCTGGTCCCTCCGGACACTCAGCTCTTCCACCTCGCCCACGGCGTGGTCGTGACGGCGGATGGAGCAGAGGGCGACGCCGACCATGTCCTTCCCGTTCCAGGCAGCCCTCCAGCATGCCGGGTCGGCGGTGTCGACGAAGTCCTGGAAAGGCCATCTCTGGGTGAATCCGGTGTCCGCGTACGAATCGACGACCGTCTTCCAGGCTGCACGGTAGTGGCTTGTCCCGATCGGCCCTGTCCTTATCCCGGCCGGCAGCCCGCTGTCCGGCTCGGGCACCTGCTGCAGATCGCCCAGCTCCAGCTCGACCAGGCTGAAGACACGTCGGTAGCCGGCCGCGCGCAGAAGTGCCGTGGCGTCCTGCTCGGAGGCCATGGCGTTCGCGCCTATCACTGCCGTCCGCGCCGTTCCGTGCTGTTCGACGAGCTGGCGGATCCGCGCTTCGGCCCAGCTCAGCATGGCTGAGCCGATGCCCTGGCCGCGATGCTCGGGCAAGAGGTAGCCGCGGTGCAGGTACAGCCACGTATCGTCCCGCTCTTGCCACCACCGGATCGTCGAGTAGCCGACGACGCTCCCGTCGAGCACCACCAGGATCTGGTTCCTGGACGGCTCCTCCAACTTGGCAGAAGCTTCGGCGATCTCGGCCGCTGTCGGGAGCCCTTCTACTACCGAATGGACATCGACCCGGTCCCGTTCAACACACCCCAGCCGCACCGCGGCCATGGCGCCGTGATCTTCGTCGCCGCGATACGGCCGGAACCCGAAGCCGACTGGAAGGTCCTGTCCTGCCGTGCCATCCAACATGACCGGATGTTCTCGAACTTCGAGCAGGTCCGCCACCCTATTCACGCCGCTGTCGTCTGCGGCCGTTCGACGAGCCGGCCGCGTTCAAAGCGGGTTCCGGCGCGGACGAGGGCAACGAGGTGGGGTGCATTCACGGCGCGCCAGCGGGCCTGGGCGGACTCGACGAGCTTGAATACCATCGCCAGGGCGGCGACCCGGGATCCGGCGCCCTTGGCGACCTCGGTCCGCAGACGGACGGTCGCGAAGGTCGACTCGATGGGGTTGGTTGTCCGCGGGTGGATCCAGTGCCCGGCGGGGAAGTCGTAGAACGCCAGCAGCTCATCCTCGTCATCGACGATCTTCTTGACGGCCTTGGGGAACTTCGCGCCGTACTGCTTGACGAACGCCTCGACCGCGGCGGCCGCGTGCTTCCTGCCCTCGGCGTTGTAGATGTCCTGGATGGCCTTCTGCGCCGTGGGCGTTCGCCTCCTCCAGCCGTATGCGCAGGTGGATACCGTCGGCCCAGACGTAGACGTAGTCCGTGGCGGACAGGTCGCGCTCGCTGAACGCCTTGTGGTCGGCCTGCCACTGGGCGGTCAGCCTGGTGACGGTGGCCGGCGACAGGCCGGCCGAGGAGCCGAGGAACTGTTCGAGCGCGGGCACGAAGTCCCCGCTGGACAGGCCGTGGAGATAGAGGAGCGGCAGCACCTCGCTGATCTTCGGGGACTTGCGGCACCACGGCGGCAGGATCACCGAGGAGAACCGCTTGCGCTCGCCGGTTGCCTCGTCAATGCGCTTGACCCGGGGCCGATCCACAGGTCATGAGCGTTGCTCGGTGAGAGTGAAAGCGCGCCGATGAGCCTGTGACTGAGCAGCTCAGTTGGCGAAACGCTGCCAACTGCGCTGCTCAGTCACAGGCGGCGAGCCGGCTGCGGGGTCCGCTCGTCCGCCGGGCCGGTGGCGGGCGGTGGGTCGTCGTTACTTGTGGTCGCGAAGGAAGGCGGGGATCTCAGCGCTGGTCGGGTAGTTCGGCAGGGGTGCCGGCTCGTCCTGAAGGAATGCGGTGACGATGGCGGCGGCTCGGTCGTTGTTGGCGTCCAGGCCGTTCCACATGTGGTGTCCGACGCCGGGGGTGTACTGCGTGCGCTGGATGGCGGGGTCGTTGGCGAGGATGACGGTCGCCCATTGCCGGACCTGGGAGGAGCACTCGGCGATCATCAGCATCGCGGGGGTCCGGGAGTGTGCCAGTTGCGGGGCGATGGAGGGTGAGTCCTTGACCGTCTGCTGGACCCGGAGGCTGGCGGCGGGGCTGAAGGAGAAGTTCTGCGCCGTGTCCTCGGCAGGGATGCGGTGCGCGTCGCGCGCGCAGTATCCGGATGCGGTGTCGCTGCCGAGGTCAGCGGCGGTGAACGCGTTGTCGCCTTCGGCCTGTCCGATCAGCCCTGTGTCGGGGGTCAGGAGTCCGAGTCGCATGAGGCCGAATGCGGCGGCGTACCGGGGAATGTGTGTCGAGCGCGGTCCGGTCATGGTCGGCGCGAGGCCGCGCGCGGATGGCAGGCCCTTGTGCCCCGTGATGTGCGCGGTGGGGCCGTCCATCGGGCCGGGCTCGGCGATGACCGCCCGGTGCAGGCGTTCGGCGACGCGCGGATCGGCCAGGGCTCGCGTGAGCACGACCGCGCCTGAGGAGAATCCGAGGATGTCGACCCTGCCCTTGCCGAGGCGGTCGACGAAGGCGGCGAGGTCGCGGACCGACCTGGAGATCGTGTACTGGTCCATCGGGAGCAGGTCGCTTCGTCCGCCGCCGGCCTGTTCGTAGGCGTAGACGTCGTAGCCCTGTCGTGCCAGGAGCTGCAGGAACCGGTGGTCGAGCTCCGAGATGCCGCGGACTGGTCCGCCGTTGAGGTACACGAACGGAATGGGGTGTCGGGTGCCGGCGTTCGCGGGCGGGTAGTGGTACACGGCGACCTGGCTCCCGGTGGCCAGGCGCCAGTGCTGCGTGGCGACGAAGGGCAGGGCGGGCGGGTACCGCCGTGTCGTGGGCACGGTCGGGATGCAGACCGAGGCCGTCAATGCTGCCGCGACGACCACCGGCAGGAACGGCACGAGCCGCGTCCGCCAGGTACCGCGTCGTCCCCGCCACAGTGCGGCGGCAGTCGCGATCCCAAGGGTTGTCAACCATGCGGGGAGCCCCGCGCCTGCACCGTCCGTGAGGACGATGAACGCCAGAAAGACGACGATCAGCCCCGCGATGGCAGCCAGGGCCGGCAACACGCGACCGGCCAGATGGACAGGACGTATGACAGACGTAGACATAAGGTCCCTTCAGCAGTTTCAGAACGCTGTTTTGAAACGACGTTATCAAACGGGGTAAGCTGTTCGTCGTGGGTAGGCCGAGAACGAATGACGAGACCGTCAAAGAGCGACTTGTGGTGTCCGCGACCGAGATGCTCGCCACCCGTCCACGGGAGTCGGTCACAGTCCGCGCCCTGGCCGCCGCCGCCGGAACGTCAACGACGGCGGTGTACTCCTTGTTCGACGGCAAGGACGGAGTGATCGGCGAGGTACGCAACAGAGCCGTCGCCGGCCTGTTCCAGGACCTGTCGGCAGTGCCGACCTCCGAGGACCCCCTCGCGGACCTCTACGCACTGGCCACCGCATACCACCGGTGGGGACGCACGAACAGCCACCTCTACACAGTGCTGTTCGGTGGCGTGCAGTCCTTCGACCCATCGGGCGCGGTCGGCACCGGTGACCCCATCCGACCGCTCCTCGTGGCGATCGATCGCGCCTTGACCGAGTCCGTCCTCGCCGGCGAAGCAACGCTCATCGCCCTCTCGCTCTGGGCGACCCTGCACGGGCTTGTGACCCTCGAACTGGCTGGAGCCCTCGATGCCACCACGGCCGAGACCGCATTCCGATCGACGATTCCCGCCACGCTGCGCGGCTGGACGACCCCGCGGTCTTCCGCAGCCTCCGGCGGGGCGAACCAGCCCCGTGACAGCGGTCGCAGCCGACTTTCGGTCAGGCAGTGGATGAACGGCCGGGAGTGAACGCGAGCCGATGCTCGGTTCGTGATCGGGGCCGGGTGAGGTTCGCTGGTCGGGGGTCGCGAAGGGGGTTATGGGCGGGGCTGGGTGAACAGACCGAGTTCGGTCTCAGTGAGGACGGCCTGTGCTGACCAGGCATTTCAGCTTGAAGCGGATGCTCTCCGTGTTCTTCGGGACGATCGGCAGGTCGAGAGGCCGGCAGAGGTCTTGAGCGCGCATCGGGCGGCCGGTATCGGTGAAGGGAGCGCTTCACCAGCAAGATCCACCCGAGCGCCGACGGTCGCTGCCGCCCGCTGTCCCTGCTCATCACCCCCGGCCAGCGGAGTGCCAGCCCCCAGTTCCGACCGGTGCTGGAGAAGATCCGCGTTCCCCGTCTCGGGCCGGCCAGGCCCCGCAATAAGCCGGACAGCGTCGCCGTTGACAAGGCCTACGGCAACCGGCCGTGTAGGGAGTACCTGCGACGACGGGGCATCCCGCACACGATCCCGGAGAAGGCCGACAGCCGGGCCGCCCGCCTGCGAAGAGGCGCGCACGGCGGCCGGCCACCGGGATTCGACGAGGACCGCTACAAGAAGCGCAACACCGTCGAACGGGCCATCAACAAGCTGAAGAACCACCGAGCAGTGGCCGCCCGCTATGCGTTCGGCCCGCTCCGCGGTGAAGCCGCCGCTCGCGAAGAGACTCGCCGGAGGCGAGGCCCACCGGTGCTGCTCCGACGGGGTGCCCGGTGAAAGGGACCGTCTGGACGACGGCTGACCGGACCGCCCACCCACCACGGGGTGTGCGTAGCCCGGCCGGTCCGACGTCGCCAACCTCCCCCTCGACGGGGCTGCGGCTGCTTGGGCCGGGGCCGCAGGTTCCCTCAGCGGCTGGTGGGTGCGTTCCAGTCGACCAGTTGGACGATGACGCCATTGGGGTCCCGGACCTGGAAGGCGCGCTCGCCCCACTCCTCGTCGGTCAGCGGCATGGTGATCGCGACGCCTTCGGAGCGCAGGCGCGCCAGCTCGCCTTCGAGGTCCTCGACGACGAAGGCGAGGATCAGACCTGCGGCGTGCTCGTCGCGCTGGTCCGCCGGGAGGCTGTCCAGCCCACGCCGCAAGAAGATGACGTTCATGCCGGCGTCGTCGCGCGTCAGGGACGCGAAACCGTCGGCGGCCATCTCCTCGCGGAACCCGAAGTGCTCGACGAGGAAGGCGCTGGAGGCGGGGACATCGTCGACGTTGAGCGACACGGCGCTAGAGGTGATCTTCATGAAAGCTCCTCCGGGATCGTGAGCATTTTCTCTGTACGGCGTACAATGTACAGCGTACAGAGTTAGACCGCGAGAGGATTTCCCCGTGCCCACGGAACGAACCAGCTCGGGCGACCCGGCCCGCACCCTGCAACTGCTCTGGCGTGACTCCTCCTCCGACCGGCGCCGAGGGCCGCGGCGGGGGCTGAGCATCGACGCGGTGGTCGAGGCCGCCACCGCCATCGCCGACGCCGAAGGCCTGGACGCGGTGACCATGCGGGGGGTGGCCAAGGAACTCGGCGTGGTGCCGATGACGCTGTACACCTACGTCCCCAGCAAGGCCGAGCTCCTCGACCTCATGCTCGACGCCGCCTACGCCCGCATGCCCCGCACCGGCACCGCCGGAAAGCCCTGGCGCCAGCGCGTCACCGCTGTCGCCGAGGAGAACAAGGCCCTCTACGAACGCCACCCCTGGGCCGCGGCCGTCTCCACCGCCAGGCCTCCGCTGGGGCCGGGGCAGATGTCGAAGTACGAGCACGAACTGTCCGGGCTCGACGGCCTCGGCCTCAGCGACGTCGAGATGGACGACTGCCTGACCCACCTGCTCACCTTCGTGCAGGCATGCGCCCGCGCCGATGCCGACGTCCGCGCCGCACAGCACGACAGCGCCCTGGACGACCAGCAATGGTGGGAGTTGAACGCCCCGCTCCTCGCCCGGGTCCTCGACGAGAACGCCTACCCCACCGCCGTCCGCGTCGGCGCAGCCGCAGGCGCGGCACACGGCAGCGCCTACGACCCCGCCCACGCCTACCACTTCGGCCTGCAACGTGTCCTCGACTCCTTCGCCGCGCTGATCGGCCGAAGCGGAGACGCGAAGACATCGACTTGCGCGCACGGGCCCGACGCCATCGCCCCGTGAGCCGGACCACCTGTCGCCGATGCGCCGGCGGGCGAACTCGGTGAGGAGGCCCGTGACCCTCGAACTGACCGGGGCCCGGCGCACGGGGCCCGGCCGGTGAGCGCGACGACCGGATCCGACCGGCAGAGCGGCCGGTTGCGCGCCCCACAGCCCACCCGGGCCGTCACTGCTCCTGGCGCTCACGCTGGTCGATCTTGGCCGACGATGGATCCTGTTCCTCAGCGGAGGCCTGCGCCATAGTCGGGCCATGACGTACAACATCCCCTCCCACGAACGCGCTCTGGCCTTCGACCGGGCCGCCGACGCGTACGCCGCGTACCGGCCGCAGTACCCTGCGGCCGTCTTCGAGACCGTGGAGGAGTTCAGCGGGCGGCGGCTTGCCGGGGCCCGGGTGGCCGATGTGGGAACCGGGACGGGGATCGCCGCCCGGCAACTGCGCGAGCGCGGGGCCTTGGTGGTGGGCGTCGAGCCGGGCGCCGGGATGGCGGCGCAGTTCCGTCGCGAGCTGCCGGGGATCCCGCTCGTACGCGGGGACGGCAACCGGCTGCCGCTGGCCGACGGCTCTCTCGACCTCGTCTCGTACGCCCAGTCCTGGCACTGGACCGACCCCGCACGCGCCGTCCCGTCCGCCCTGCGGGTCCTGCGCCCCGGGGGCGCTCTCGCGCTGTGGTGGAACGACCCGGACCCCTCCGTGCCATGGGTGACGGAGCAGGCGGCCAGGATCGAGCAGTGGCTGGGGCCCGGCTTCTACGTCTCCAACGTGGAAACACCGGCCGGGCTCTGCTGGAAGACCCGCACGCTGCGCTGGTCGCGCCGCGTCTCGGTCGATGTCCACCTCGCGAAGCTGGCCACCCATTCAGCCTTCATCGTGCTCGGCGAGCGCAGGGCCTCGGCTTTTCTGGGGGCGGAACGCAAGCACCTCGCGCGGCACTTCCCCGATGGCGAGCTGGACGAGCCGTACGTGACCTCCGTGGCGGTGGCCTTGCGCCCCGCCCAGGGCCTGTTCCTGTCCGGATGAGGGGTGTGGTCCCGTGGCGGAACCCGGGAACACCCCCAGCGGGGGCGACATCGATGCTGCGGCGTCAAGCCCCGTCGCCCCTTACTCCGAGGTGGTGCGGGTGTCGTCCGTCTCCGCGGGGGCGGGCGCGTCCTGGGGTGCCCGTCGTTGGTGGGCTTGACGATGGCGTGCGTGATGACCTGCCCCTGGATCTGCTTGGTTTCGAGCTTCTGCTTGCCCTCGGCCATGTCCTGTCTTCTGCTTTCGTGTCCGAGACGTGCGTCTTCGGAGATGCTCCAGTCGGTGGCGGTGGGTGGGCAGCGAGGCGCTAACAGGTCAGCGGCGGATCCGTCGGCTTGAAACGATCACTGGGCTACGGGATCTGCCGGGAGCGCCGTCGCCTTCCCCGGGCGATGTTCCCCGGCCGGCTGCTCGACGATCCCCCCCCCACGGACTCGTACCACTCCATGGCACTTCCTCGCGTCTCTGTCCGTCAGCGCGCCTCGGCGGACCGGTCGGCAGTCGTCCGGGCGCCCCGGGGCCACGGGTGTGGGGGGTGCGGGATCCAGGGCACCACCCCCGCGCGCCCGGGAACATCTTCGGCAGCGGGCCGGGGCCGCCTCGGGGCTTGCCCTTTCAACAGGCCCGCAGTCCTGCTGCTGCCGACGGGGAAGGCGCTGACGCCCCGGCTGCTGCACCGACTCCTGAAGGGCCGCACCCGCGGGACCGGGCACCGGCTGGGACCTGCACGGGTGGCGGCACTCCTGCCTGACCCACCTCGGCGAGCAGGGCGCGTCGTCGCTGATCCTGACGGCCGAGTCCCGGCACACGAATCCGGAGAACCCCCGGCGCCGCCGCAAGCCGTCCCGCCAGGCGATTGCCGAGGTCAACAGCCTGCCCACGCCCGGCGACAGCAGGCCCCGAGGGCTGGTTGCGGCGCGGGCCCGACGGGCAGGATCCAGGCGCGTCGGCAGCGAGCCGTCCAGTGAGGAGACGCCATGTCCGAGACCGAGCCCCCGGCCCGTGGTCGTCGCAAGCGGTGGGAAGTACGCCCCGTCCGAGCTCCCCGTCGTGGACAGCTCCGGAGCGGTATACGCGGCGCGATTCGCCTGGTCGAATGGCGTGGCGCACCTTCACACGCCCGACCCGGTGTCCGCACCGGATGGGTCACCCCGGCCGCCGGCCTCTGGGCCTGACGTACTGCTTGTCCTGTTTGACAGCATTCCCGACCAGATCGCCATCCGGGAGCCCGGGGAGGGGATCCACTTCGGGCCCAGCTGAGTTCCTGAGGTCCCCGACGCCGGGGCGGTTCGTGGCGGCCGGGCCCCTTCCACGAGCCGGTGACCGGCGCCTCTCCCGGGCGGCTCCGGCAAGAGGAAGGAGTACCGGCCGAGCCGGGCGAACGCAGAAGATCGCTTCGGCTGGCCTTCGCCACCGCCACCGCCACCGCCACGGCGTTACTTCTTCCGCGCCCGCAGGCCGTGCCGATCTTTCGCGGCACTGGTCAAGGGCGAGTCCGAGGCGGCCGTCGCCACGGCGCCAGCCCAGCGCACCGCCGTGGCCGGGGAGAGTAGAGCCGCCGTGGTGAACACCTGGCCCGGTCTGCCCTGGCTCGGGACGCGGAAGGAGTCCTCGGCGTGCCTCCTGGCACGGGCCCGTTGCTGGGGGCGGAGTTCATTGCCTGCACCGGCGGGGACGTGGACGCCTGGACGGCCAGGACCACCTGTCCGGCAGGAGCTCATTCTTGGCGCCGGAGCCGGAGGACGGCGTCGGCGTAGTCGCCGGAGAGGACCAGCGGAACCCCGTGGGAGACGAGTTGGGGACCTGTGGTGGCGCCGACCGGTGATCTCGTTTCAGCGGAAGGCTCTGACGTTCTCCGAAGCCCACTGCCGGAACGGGCGGGCCGGCGTTCCGGTGATCTGTGAAACCGTGTCGCGCACCATCAGCAGCTCGTCGTTCACGTCTCCGCCCGTGACGTCGAGCACCGCGTCGGCGGCCTCGGCGCCGAAGACCGCGGTCATCTGTGCGTGGGCCTGCCGGCGGCTGATCTCGGCGAAGGGAACCTGCCGACCCAGTGCTGACGCGAGGGCCTCGACCTGCTGTCGGGCGGTCACCGGCTCCGGACCGGTCAGGGCGTACGTGCGTCCCTGGTGGCCGGGCTCGGTCAGCGCGACCCGTGCCACCGCCGCGATGTCAGCAGGGTGGACGGTCGGCAGCGCGGTCTCGGCGTACGGCGCGCACACGGTCTCGTGGCCGCGGATGGAAGCCGCCCACATCAGAGCGTTCGAGGCGAACTGCGTCGGCCGCAGGATCGTCCAGGCCATGCCGCTGGCCTTGAGCAGTCGCTCCACCGCCAGGTTCTCGCCGGCGGGGCCGAGGTGTGGGTGGGTCTGGACGGTCCGCCGACAGCCGACCGGGCCCACCTCCCCCCAATGCCCGGCACGACTCCGCTACCGCCACTGGTCTCCACCCCCGGAGCGAACAGGGTCCCCCCACCTCTGGGTGTGACATCGGCCAAGCCCCCGGCACGCCTTCGGGTACTGCCGGCGGCCACGGACACGGCGACCCGGTTCGTCCTACCGACAGTCCTGTTCTTCCTCTACAACTGGCTGATCGGTTTCGGGAACAGACTCGGCTTGTTCGTCGTCATGACGGTCACCCTGGTGTTGACGGCGGTACTCACATCGCGTTCCACGAAGCTGACGCGCGGGGCGGGGTACGCGGCCTCGACGGTCATCGCGGTAGGCCTCTTGGCGGACGTGATCGACAAACAGGGTTCGTGGAATGGTGATGGCTGGTACGACGGCATCTTGTACGACAGCCCCTACACCCTCCAGCTGCTCCTCCACACGGTGTGTGTCCTGACCATCGCGACGTACTGCTACCGCGAAATCAGAACCCGGCGAGCCCGGTCGGACCACGGCACGTCGGACGGCGTGGAAGCTTCGACCCCATGACCGCCGGTGGTGACCCCAGTGGGCGAGTGCCTTGGCGATGACGGGTCGGGTGGCGAAGACGGGTACGCAGACGCCGATGTCGTCGCCGTTGGCGGGGAGGCCGCCATCGGGTCTCACAGGAAGCGGCGCACCGGCCGGACGGAGAGTTCCCGGGCTCGCTGGAGGACGGAGCGGTGGCGCCAGCGATCCGGAGCGATGCGGATGCTGTCGCGGAGGTCCTGGTCGTAGTGCTCGTCCAGGGTGCGGGTGACGGCCGGGTCCATGACGGCCAGCATGACCTCCTCGTCGTGGTCGAGGGAGCGGCGGTTGAAGTTCGACGAGCCGATGAGGGAGACCACCCCGTCCATCGTCATGACCTTGGCGTGCATCATGGTCGGCTGGTACTGGTGGATGCGCACCCCGGCGGCGGTGAGCTTCTCGTAGTGGTGCTGGCCCGCCAGCTGGCACACCCGCTTGTCGGTGTGCGGGCCGGGCAGCAGGATCTCGACGGTGACGCCCCGGCGCGCCGTCGTGGACAGCAGCTCGACGAAGTAGTCGTCGGGGGCGAAGTACGCGGTCGCCAGGCGCACGCGCTCCTGCGCCGATTCGAGGACGACCCGCATCAGCGTCTGCATGTCCTGCCACCCGAAGGCGGCCGAGCCGCGCACCACCTGTACCACGGCGGAGCCGGCCGGCTCGTGGCTGACGAAACGGTCGTGACCGTCGAAGAGTTCGGGATGGCACTCCGCCCAGTTCTGGGCGAAGGCCGCGGCGATCCCGTCGACGGCCGGCCCGCGCACCTCGGCGTGCGTGTCGCGCCACTCGTGCGGGTTGCGGGCGTCGCCGCACCACTCCTCGGCTATGCCGACGCCGCCGGTGAACGCGGTCCGTTCGTCGACGACGAGGACCTTGCGGTGGCAGCGGTGGTTCTGCTTGAAGGGGGACAGGAACACGGGTCTGCGGAACCAGGCGATGTCCACCCCGGCCGTGTTCATCCGGTCCAGCAGGTCCTGCTCGATCAGTCGGCTGCCGAAGCCGTCCAGCAGCAGCCGTACGCGCACGCCGTGGCGGGCCCGCTCGGCGAGGGCCTCGGCGAACCGGCGGGCTATGTCGCCCTTCCAGTAGACGAAGGTCATCATGTCGATGGTGTGCCGGGCGGAGGATACGGCGTCGAGCATCGCGGTGAAGATCTCGTCGCCGTTGCGCAGGGGGCGTACGGAGTTCCCCTCGGTCGCGGCGATGCCGATGAGGCGTTCCAGGCGGCGGCGGATGCGGTGGATGCGCTCGTCGGTCTGCCCGGCGGCGTCGGCCGGGCGCCCGGCGTCGGCTCCCGCGCCGGTGGCCTGCGGGTTCTCGGCAGGGGTGGTGTCGGTGGCGGTCATGACGCGGCTCCTCGGGGAGTGGGGTGCGGGGCGGGTGCGGGCGCGTCGGCGCCGGGCTCCCAGGGCGCCCGCGCCCGCTGTTCGGTCCAGGCGGCCAGGGCTTCGCCGTCGACGCGGACGATCCCGCAGGTGTCGGCGTACTCGGCGGCGGGCGCTGTGAAGGAGCTGGTCGTCACGATGACGGCGACGTCCGCCTCGTGGACCGCGAAGCAGGTTCCTCCGAAGCGCTGCAGGTCCTGCGAGCCGACCCTGTTGTCCTCGGCGTAGTGCTTGCACTGGAGTACGACGCGTCGCCCGTCCGCCGTCCTCGCGAGGACGTCGGCGCCCAGGTCGCCGGCTCCGCCGACCACCTCCACCGATGTGCAGCCGTCCCGTGCGCACAGGGCGGCCACCGTGTGTTCGAAGCCGTCGGCGTCGACCGCGGCGTGGTCGAAGGCGTCGCCCCGGACCTCGGGGAAGTCCGGGGGCTCCTCCGCGTACCCGTCGGGTGGCGTGGTGGGGGACCGGCGCCGGACGGGCGCGAAGCCCCACTTCGCGAGGAGCAGGCCCAGCAGCAGTACGGCCAGGGCCGCGATCGGGGTGACCGGGGGCCGGATCCCGTCCGCCGAGGCCGCTTTCACGAAGGCGGCCAGGCCTGTGATGCCGGTGCCGAGCAGCCCGAGCGCGAGCATCGCGTCCCGTCCCGCACCTGAGCGCCGTGCGGGTCCGGCGCCGCGTACGGTCGCGGGCGTGTCCCCATCGGGTGTGGTCATACGAGTCCCCCTCCCGCCCCGGCACACCGCGGTCCCCGCCCCCGGCCGGTGCCGGGGGCGGGGACCGCGGCGGACGCCGAAGCCTGTTCGATGCTCGTATGGCCGGGATTCCGGGCCCCAAACCGGCCGGCGCCCCCTGGGCCGCGCCTCCGCGCCGGAGGGCTGCTCAGCGCCGCCGGGGCGGGACGATCATGACCGTGCCCTCGGTCACACTGGGTGCGGTGGCGAAGGCCAGATCGGCGCCGGTCAGTTCCAGGACCCGCGCCAGCCTGGCCGGCACGGTCCCCGCGAGGACCACCGTGCGGTCCAGCGCGGGCTGCAGCATGATGCTGAGTGCGGTCGAGTCGACGAAGGTCACCCCCGTGACGTCCAGGACGAACCTGGTGATACCAGGAGCTGTGGGATCCATCGCTGTCCGCAGAGCGGCCACGTTGTCCATGTCGAACTCACCCGTCATCACGACGATGCGCACGCCCCCGTCCGTCCGTGTCTCGACGCCGCTGCGTGCCCCTGCGCCGTGCGCGTCCATGCTGCTCACTTCCCTCTCCCCACCTTCGCGTTCGCTCTTTCGGACCCTTCCGCCCCCTCACCGGCCCCGGCCGCCGGCCTCACCGGGTGCGGGGGAGCTTGACCACGGTGACGAAGAAGTCGTCGATCTGCTGGATCGCCCGGATGAACTGGTCGAGGTCCACCGGCTTCGTCACGTAGGCGTTGGCGTGCAGCCTGTAGCTGCGCAGGATGTCCTCCTCGGCCGCCGAGGTGGTGAGGACGACCACGGGAATGTGGTTCAGGTCCGGATCCGTCTTGATCCGTTCGAGGACCTGCCGTCCGTCGTACTTGGGCAGGTTCAGGTCGAGCAGGATCAGGTCGGGGCGCGGGGCGTCGGCGTGCTCGCCGCGGCGGTACAGGAAGTCCAGGGCCTCCAGGCCGTCCCGCACGACGTGCAGTACGTTGCCGATCTTGTTGTCCTCGAAGGCTTCCCGGGTCATCAGCTCGTCGCCCGCGTCGTCCTCGACCAGCAGGACTTCGGCGGGGGTGGCCTGGGGGCGGTCGGCGGGAGTGCTCATCGGAGGGTTCCTTCGGTGGGGGCGGGGACGGGGGCGGGTGCCGCGGCGCCGGCGCCGGGCGCAGGGGTCTCGGTCGCGCCGGAGGAAGAGGTCTCGGCCGCGTCGGAGGAAGGGGTGGGGGCGTCGGCCACGGGCAGGGTGAAGACGATCCGGGTGCCTTCACGGTGCTCGGTGTCGATCCGGATGTGCCCGCCCCCGTGTTCGACGATCTTCTTGCACAGCGAGAGTCCGATGCCGGTGCCGCCGTAGGTCTCGCGGCCGTGGAGCCGCTGGAAGATGACGAAGACCTTCTCGGCGAACTCGGCCGGCACGCCGATGCCGTTGTCGGTGACGGTGAAGGTGTGGAAGCCCGACTCCGCGGCGGGGCCGTCGGCCACGGCCACCTCGACGCGCGGAGCACGGTCGGGGGAGCGGAACTTGACGGCGTTGCCCACCAGGTTCTGCCACAGCATCGTCAGCAGCGTAGGGTCGCCCACCACGTCCGGCAGCCGCTCCGGCCGGGTGACCTCCGCGCCGCTCTCCTCCACGGCGGCAGCCAGGTTGCGCAGCGCCCGGTCCAGGGGACCGTCCATCGCGACCGTCTCGCGCGCGTCCTGGACGCGGCCCACCCGGGAGAAGGTCAGCAGGTCGTTGATGAGCACCTGCATCCGCTTGGCGCCGTCGACGGCGAAGCCGATGTACTGGGTGCCGCGCTCGTCGAGCCGGTCCCCGTAGCGCTTCTCCAGCAGTTGGCAGAAGGACGCCACCTTGCGCAGTGGCTCCTGGAGGTCGTGCGAGGCCACGTACGCGAACTGCTCCAGCTCGGCGTTGGAGCGGCGCAGCTCCACCGCCTGGGCGTCGAGCTCGGCAGCCGTGCGGTCGAGCCGCTCGGCGTTGCGCCGCGAGGCGTCCAGCTCGGCCACCGTCCGGTGCCGCATGGCCTCCACCGCCCCGGCCAGGGCCCGTAGGTCGGAGGGACCGCTCAGGGGGATCTCCTCGGCGAAGGCTCCGTCCGCCACGCGCTGTGAGGCGGTCCTCACCAGGGCGAGCGGCCGCAGCACCCCCACGTGGAGCAGCAGGGCGAGGGCGGAGCCGGCCAGCAGGAAGGCCGCGACGATCGCCAGGAGGATGTGGTCGCGCTGTGAGCGCGCCTCGCCGAAGGTGGCCCGGGCGTCGGACTGGATGCGGTCCAGGCGGGCCTGTTGCGCTGTGATCCGGCGGCGGACCTCGTCGAAACGATCCTTGCCGGCTTGGAGGGACGGCGGGGCGGTGCCCTTCTCCACGGAGGCGATGGCGGGGGCCGCGAACTGTTCGCGCCAGGTCCGGGCGGCCTCTTGTACGGCGGCCAGGTCCCCGCGTACGCCGTCGTCGTCGTCGAGGGCCGTCGCCAGGTGCCGGGCGGCCTCGGACTCGTCGGACAGACCGCGTTCGTACGGCTCCAGGAGCGCGGGTTCATCGGCCAGCAGGTAGCCGCGGACCCCGGTCTCCTGGTCCAGCAGGGCCGTCTCCAGCCGCAGGGCGTCCCGCTGGGCGGGCAGGATGCCGTCGACGAGCCGGTTCCCGGCCGCGGTGGTGCGGGACAGGAGGGCGGCGCCGAGCACGCCCGTGCCGACGACCATGAAGGCGAGCGTGACCAGTACGGTGGTCAGCCAGACCTGGAGGCTCACTCCATGGCGGTCCGGCGCCCGTCGCGGGGGTGTCGCGGGAAGCTGTGCGGGGGAGGTCACGTGGGGGAGTTCCATTCGAGGTGGAGGACGGCGACGTCGTCGGCCAGGCCGCCCCAGTCCGCGGCGAGGCCTTGCGCCGTCCGGATCAGGGTGTCGACGAACGGTTCCGCGGGCAGGTCGGCGTGCCGGCGGGCGATGTCCAGGAGGCCGGCCTCGTCGAGGCGGTCGGAGCCGGGCCCGATGCGCCCCTCGATCAGGCCGTCCGTGAACAGCATCACCGCGCCGCCGGCCTCCACGTCGACCTCGGCGACGGGCCAGCCGGCGCCCCAGCCGGGCAGGATGCCCAGCGCCGGGCCCCCGGGGACGGTGCGCAACTCCACGCCCGCCCCGGAGCGGACCAGGAACCCGGGGTGGCCCGCCCGCTGGACTGAGACGGCCTCGGTGCCGGCGGGACGGGTGAGGGAGACGAGGGTGGCGAAGATCTCGGGGCCGGAGCGTTCCGCCAGCAGGATCCGCTCCAGGAGCCGGAGCAGTTCGGCGCCGCGTGCGCCGGCCATGACGAAGGACCGCCATGCCACGCGCAGGCAGACACCGAGTGCCGCTTCGCTGGGGCCGTGTCCCGATACGTCGCCGACGACGGCGTGGGTGGCCCCGTCGGGGGTCTGGACGACGTCGTAGAAGTCGCCGCCGAGCAATGTCTGCGCGCGGCCGGGATGGTAGCGGGCGCAGACGGTGACCGCGTCGGCCACGCCGTCGAGCAGCAGCGGAGTGGGGAGCAGGCCGCGTTCGAGCCGTGCGTTCTCCTCGGCGCGCAGTCGGCTCGCCTGGAGGGCGACGGTCGCCAGTTCGGTGCGCTTGCGCTGGATCGCGTAGCGGATGGCCCGCATGAAGACGTCGGCCT
The DNA here is from genome assembly GCF_002803845.1 of Streptomyces lavendulae subsp. lavendulae. Lineage (GTDB taxonomy): Bacteria > Actinomycetota > Actinomycetes > Streptomycetales > Streptomycetaceae > Streptomyces > Streptomyces lavendulae. The sequence continues at coordinate 8,339,447 of NZ_CP024985.1, forward strand.
CCAAGCGCCCTTTGACGAGGTAGTCCTGCGCACCGGCAGCGACGGCGGCCAGTCCTGCCCGCTCCTCCGACAGTCCCGTCAGGACGACGACCGCCGCTTCGGCGCACACGGCGAGGACCTTCCTCAGCCCGTCCAGGCCCTGGGTGTCGGGCAGGTGCAGGTCCAGCAGGACGCACTCGGGGGCTTCGGCCTCCAGTAGGCGGAGGGCCTCGGCGAGTGACCCGGCCCGGCCGAGACGGACCTCGATCCCGCTGTCCTCCACCAGTTCCTCGACGAGCAGGGCGTCGCCCTCGTCGTCCTCGATGAGCAGGACGTAGGGCGGTACGCCGTCCCACAGTGCCAGTAAGCCGTCCGGCTGCCCGGAAGGCGCCTGCCGGGGCCGGACCACCGGCTGCTGCGTCGTGCCGGCGACCGGGTGCCGGGCCCCGAGTTCGGAAGTGCTCACCATGGCGTCGCGTCTGTCCCTTCTTCATTCCGGACGGCGGACGCCCGACGGCCGCGTGGTCGATGCGGGTAAGCCTAGAGTGATCATTTGCCGTAAGGCAATATTTTACACCTCAATGATCCTGTCATCCCCGGAAGGCACGCGAACCGGCCACCCGCAGACCGGGACCGGCCACCCCGGCCCCCGACCGTCAGGCGCTGTCCGGAACCCGCGCCGGAGCCGACGACAACCCCGGCGCCGGCGGGGCGCAGGCGCCCGCAGGCGAGCTGTCGGCCGGTGTCGGCCCCGCGGCGGCCTCCCGGAACGCCGCCAAGCCCGCAACCAGCGAGTCCACCGCCGCGGGCGCCATCCGCCCCAGCACCGCCGAAAGCTCGCGCACCCGGACCGCCCGCTGCTCGTCCAGCAGCGCCCGCCCCCGCGGCGTGAGCCGCACCTCCACCTCGCGCCGCCGGGACGGGTGGGGCGAGCGGACCAGCAGCCCCATCGCCTCCAGCCGGTCACAGAGCCGGGTGACCGACGGCGGCCGGGAGCCCAGCAGTTCGCCCAGGGCCCGCAGGTTGACCCCCTCGGCGCCCTCGACGGCGAGCAGCGCCCGCAGCTGCGACGGTGACACCGCCGGCGCCACTTCGTCCTGGCCCCTGGCGTGCAGCACCGCGAGGAGCTCCGCCGCGGCGGCGAGTGCCGCGGCCGGCTCCTCGTACGCGCCGGAGCGGGCGGGACGGGGCATGCCACCACTGTGCCACCCCGCGGCAGGCTCAGCCCCCTATCGCCCGGGCCGGCCGTGCCAGTCGAGGCAGACGACCATCGCGTCATCGGCGGCGTCCACGCCGCCCCGGTACCCCGGCAGCTCCTCCAGCAGGGCCCGCGGCACCTGCGAGGGCGGCAACAGCCGTGTGCTCATGACTGCCCGGGTCAGGGCGTGCAGGCCGTACGGTTCACCGGCCGGGGAGAGGACGTCGTAGACGCCGTCGCTCAGGAAGAACAGCCGGTCCCCGGGCAGGACCCGCAGGCTCTGGCAGGTGTAGACGGTGTCCTCGAACATGCCGAGCGGCAGCTGCGCCTCCAGCCCGATCGGCTCCACGACGCCCCCGCGCAGCCGCCAGACCCGGGGCGAGCCCGCGTCGATGACCTCGGCCTCGCCGGTGTCCAGGTCGAATCGGAGCAGCAGCATCGCCAGGTGCCGGCGCCCCTGGTACTGGCCGTAGAGGGCCTGGTCCGCCAGGGCCGCCTGATCGGCGAGGCCGAGATCGGCCCGCCGGGCGTTGCGCAGGGCGCTGACGGCGAGGTTGGTCAGCAGCGCCGCGTCGATGCCCTCCCCCATGCCGTTGTTGACGGTCAGCGTCAGGTGGTCGGCGGAGGCCGACCAGTCGAAACTGTCGCCGAAAACGGCGTACGCGGGCTCCAGCTGCGCCCCGAGGTCGTACTCGGGCCGTGAGCAGGAGCGCCCCGGCAGCAGCTGCCACTGCATCTCGGCGGCCAGGGTGAGCCTCCTGGCCCGGCGCGCCTGGAGGAAGAAGTCGGTGTCGCGGTCGGCGACGAGGATCTCGTGCGCCAGCGCGTCGGCCACGTCCCGCAGCGGGGCGAGGAGCGCGCCGACCGCGACGCCGGCCGGGAAGCGGACGCTCAGGACCCCGAGCCGGTCGCCGCGCACGGTCACGGGCAGGTGCACGGTCGCCCCGTCCTCCCCGGGGACCACGTGCGGCTCCTGGGAGCCGAAGGCCCGGCCCTCGGCGCTGTTGTACGCCGACACGGAACCGGCGGTGAAGGGCCGCACCGTGACGGGCTGGAGCCGTGCCGAGGCGTAGTCCGCCATCAGCAGTTCGGCCCCGGCCGCCCCGTGGTCGCGCGCCAGAACGACCCGGACCTCCTCGAACAACTCGTGCGGGGCGGCGCCGCGCAGCACGCGCTCGACGTGCCCGCCGCCCCCGACATCCTCGCCGCCTACGACTTCAGTCACCGGCCCCGTACCCGTCCTTCTCGGAACTGCCAAAATGGGGGACGACGAAGCCGCCGGTCCGCCGGGGAAGGGCTGCGCGTACGTCCGGTAGGGAGTGTCACATGAGTCAGAGGCCGATCGGCTCCCCACGCCCGCGGGAAGCCGTGTCGGCGGTGGCGCGGATGAGCGAGCTGATCGAGCTGCTGGAGGTGGTCTGGGAGCGCGGCCGGGACACCGCCAGCGCCCCGCCCGTGTCCTCCGCGCAGGCCCGGGTGCTGTTCCTCGTCGAGGCGAACGGCCGGTTGAACCTGCGCGACCTCGGCAGACTGCTGGAGGCGGCCCCGCCGTCGGTCACCCGGCTGTGCGACCGCCTGGAGGCCGTGGGCTTCCTCGAACGGCACCCCGGGGCCGACGACCGCCGGGAGGTACTGCTCCGGCTGACCTCCTCGGGCCGGACGTACCTCGAACGACTGCGCGTCCGCAGGCAGGACGCGCTGGCCGAGGCGATGGCCACGATGCCGGAAGCCTCCAGGGCCGCCCTGGCCGCGGGACTCGCCGACTTCTGTGAGGCGGTCGCGCAGCCGCTGCGGCTTCCGTCCCCGGAGTCCTCCACCACCAGAACGGCCTGAACCACACCGGCCCGTACCCGGGGGCTCAGGAAGCGGGGCGGGAGACTCCCTCCGACGGGGCCTCCGGGGCGGAGCCGACCGCGATCTCCGGCTCCAGGCCCTCGCCGACCGCCGTGCGCGGGCGCCCGGTGTCGGCCCGCCAGGCCTCGAATGCGAGGGTCGTCGCCGTGATCACGGCGATGCCGAGCAGCCAGCCCCCGACGACGTCACTCACCCAGTGGACGCCCAGGGCGACCCGGGTGTAACCGACCCCGAGCACCGCGGTCGCCGCGAGCAGCCACGGCACCGGCCGCCACGGGCGGGGGACCAGCGGGAGCAGCACCAGCAGGAGCACGCCGGCGGAGGTCGTGGCCGTCATGGCGTGACCGGAGGGGAAGGAGAAGCCGGGTGCGTGGGCGACGGGCTCCGGCAGGTGCGGACGGGCACGCTCCACCACGTTCTTGACCAGGAACCCGATCAGGGCCCCGGACGCCGACGTGACACCGGCCCAGGCCGCCAGCCGCCAGGCCCGCCGGGTCAGGAGCCACACCACCAGGGCCCCCACCAGCAGGCGCAGGGTCACCGGGTCCCACACCACGCCGGTGAAGAAGTCCATGACGCGCACCCAGGAGGGGTGCGCGAGGGCGGCACCGTGCAGCCGCTCCGCAGTGGCCCGGTCGAGCCGGTACAGCGGCGGCCACCGGGATTCGACGAGGACGAGGGCCAGGGCGAACGGCACCGCCGCCACGGCCGTGACCGCCACCGCCAGCACCATTCTGCGGCCGAAAGCCGCGTCGGGCCCGGAGTGCCGGACGAGGAACGCCCGGACGGCGGCCGGGCGTCGGGAACGGGCCGTGCGCTGTGCCATGGGGTGAACCTGCCTTCGGGGGGTGCGATGGCTCGGGTGTGGTGTCAGACGCCCGGATCCGTCAGACGCCCGGGTCCCGGGTCACCGGATCCCGCGTGCCCGCGCGCACCGCCTCCAGCTGGGCCGCGAAGGACAGGCCGAGGAACAGCGCCAGGGAGGTGAGGTAGGACCAGAGCAGCAGCGACATGATCGCGCTGAGGGGCCCGTAGACGCTGGTGAAGGAGCTGCTGGCACCGACGTACAGGCTCAGCGCCCAGGTCGCTCCGAGCCACAGCACCAGGTGGACGACGGCGCCGAAGGCGAGCCAGGTGTAGCCGGGCTGGGCACGGCGCGGCGAGAGGCGGAAGATCGCGCTGGTGGCGAGCACGGCCAGCAGCACCCCGGCGGGCCAGCGCAGGACGTCCCAGGCCCGGACGGCGTCCGGGCCGAGGTGGTACACCTCGGCGAACGCGTGGGTCAGGTCGGAGCCGAGGACCATGAGGACGAAGCTGAGCCCCAGGGGAAGACCCGCCAGCACCGCCATGACCAGGCCCCGCGCGTACTTGCGCAGGAAGGGCCGGTCGCGTTCGTTGCCGTAGATGCGGTTCGCGCCGCGCTCGACCTGGCACAGGCTCGTGGTGACGTTGACGAGGGAGAACAACAGGCCCAGCCAGAGGGCCGCCTGCCCGCCGCCGCCGGCCTGGTGCCGGCTCTGACGCAGCGCCTCGTCGACCAGCTCCTGGCTCGGGCCGTTGGTCATCCGGTTGATCGTGAGCTCGGCGACGTGCCCCAAGCCCTCGGTGTGCAGGACGCTGGAGAGGCCTACCGCGGCGATGGCCAGCGGCACGATCGACAGGACGGTCTGGAGGGCGAGAGCGCGGGAGTGGCTGAAGCCGTCCGCGTAGCGGAAGCGCACGAAGGAATCCCTGGCCAGGCGCCAGCCGCCGTAACGGCGCAGCGCCACCCATGCCTCGTCGCCGGACAGTTCCTCCCCCCGCACGTCGCGTCGCTGCGGTACCCGGCTGGCGGTTCCCATCGTCGGTCTCCCCTTCCTGACGGTGTGTGCTCCGAGGCGCTCCGAAGCGTTCGGAGTTCGGAGCGGCCGTTCCCACAGGTCACAGGTGCGCGGCGCGTGCGGTAAGCGAGGTGCCGTCCGGGACGCGCGACGCTGCCACCGCGGCCGGGGCGCCGGGCGCGCGGGGCAGCCGCATCCGCAGGGCGCCCGGTTCGATCCCGGCGGTCAGCAGGGTGCCCTCGCCCAGGGAGTCGCCGTCGGCCTCGCGGTCCTGGGCCCGTGCGAAGCGGAGCTCGATCCGCCCGGCGCTGAAGTACTCCAGCGATCCGCCGGCGACGGACACCGGTCCGCCGGGTCCCGGCGCCGCAGCCGGACGCCGTACCGTCCGGGCGGCCAGGTGCGCCGCCGCGGCGAGCCAGCCTGCCGCCCCCCGGGGGTCGAAGAGCACGACCTCCAGCCGGCCGCTGTCCGGCCGGGCCCGCGGCAGCAGGTCCAGGCCGGCCCGGAGTTCGCCGGCGTTGCCGAGGACGACCATCCGGGCCCGCCGCCGGATCGGGCGTCCCCCGTCGAGGCGGAGCGTCAGGCGCATGCGGGGGTCGCGCAGGTGCCGGGCGGCCGCCAGGGCGTAGGCGGCCCAGCCGAGGCGGTCCTTGAGGGCCGGGGACGCGTCACGGACCATGGCGGCGTCGAAGCCGACGCCCGCCATGACGGTGAACCGGGTCGGCGGGAGGCCGTCGCCCTCGATCCGGCCGACGTCGATCCCGAAGTCGCCGCCGGCCAGGGCTTCGTCGAGGGCCGTCGCCGGATCGGACGGCAGGCCCAGGTTGCGGGCGAGCAGGTTGCCGGTGCCGCAGGGTACGAGGACCAGCGGGATCCCGGTGCCCGCGACGGCATCGGCGCAGACGCGTACGGTGCCGTCGCCGCCGCACGCCACGACCAGGTCCACGTTGCCTGCGTCGCACTCCTGCGGAAGGCTTCCGCAGGGCCGCTCCGGGGTGGTGGAGGTCCACCGCTGGTCGGAGAATCCGTGGCGCAGGAGCAGGGCGCGTACCCCGTCGGCCAGCTCGTCCGGGCAGCCGTGGGGATGGCGTACGACGACGACACTCCCGTTCCGCTGGCGCCCGCCGGCAGGGCCGGACCGCCCCGGACCCGCGGGTACGGCCACCGCCCCGCCGTCCGGAGTCCGCCGCCGTGTCCGGGCGTCGGCGGCGCCGCGCCCGGCCAGGCACACCGACCCGAGGACGATCAGGGTCACGGCCCCGTTGAGCAGTGCGCCCAGTACGTCGGACGGATGGTGCATCCCCCGGTAGATCCGGGACAGCCCGACCGCCGGCGGTACGAGCAGCAGCACTCCGGCCATCAGGTACCGCCCACGGGAGCGGGTACGCATCAGGAGGAGGACGGCCAGCCCCCCGTACAGGGCGACGGCCCCGCCGACGTGCCCCGAGGGGAAACTCGACGTGGGCGGGGCTCCGTCCAGCCGGGGAACGTCGGGACGGGGCCGCTCCACGAGGGACGTGACGACGAGGAAGACCGCCGACTGCACGGCGACCGACGCGCCCAGGAACACGGCCTCCGCCCACCGGGGAGCCGGCGGCAGCATCAGCAGCGCCGCCACACAGACCAGCGTCACGGCGATGACGCCTTCCGTGCCGGCCAGCAGCGACAGGCCCGCGCTCACGGCGTTCCCGACCGGGCTCCGGTGCGTGGCGAAATCCCGGGACAGCCGCCCCTCCAGGGCGAGCGGGCCATGACCGGCCGCCGCCACATGGGTCACCCACAGTCCCAGGAGCACCATCGCGCCGGTCTGGGCCGGCAGGATCCATACCAGCCAGGAGGGTCTCACGGCCCCGCTCTTCATCGTCGTCATGGAGGTCGTGTTACCCGTCACGGCCCGATGATGCGCGTGCCGCCCGGCCCGGCTCAGCCCAGCCGGAGCGCCGTCGTGATGGTCTTCCCTCCGGGACGGGGGCTGCACTCGACGCGCTCCGCCAGCCGCTGGATGAGGAGCCACCCGTAGCCGCCGGGCTGGTCGGCCGTCCCCGTGCGGGCCGCGGGGAGCAGGGGACTGGCGTCGGTGACCGACAGGTGCAGGACGCCGTCCTCGACGCCGGCCCGGAAGGCGACGACCCCGCCACCGTGCCGGATCGCGTTGGTGACCAGCTCCGACGTGACGAGCAGCGCGTCCGCCGCGGCGACGCTGTCGAGGCCGACACCCGCGAGGAGGAGCAGTTCGCGGACGCGGTCACGGGCTGCCGCCGCCGAGGAGGGCGGTGCTGCGCGCCGGTCGCCCGCGGCGTCCTCGCGGTACCGCTGCCCGTCCGGGGGAATGTCGGACGGCGGGGGTGGGTTCATGCCCATCGCCTGCCCAGGCCCGCACGGGGCGTACCGTGACGGGCCGTTCGGGGACGCGGGCCGGCGGTCAGCACGTCACTGCGGTCGTCAGGCCGTCCGCCGCACGGAAGCCCGTCGAGGCTCCGGTGACCTCGAACAGTCGCCGGACGGCGGTGTGCAGTGGGGCGGCGAGGACGAGCGCCACCTCTGCGGCAGCGTGAGCCGGCTGCGCGTCGAGGTCCTCGTCGACTTCGTCGCGCAGGCTGATGACGGTCGCGTCGCGTTCTGCGGTCGTGGTGACGACCGCTCCCTCTCCGGTCACCGGGACATACTCCTACACCGTGGGCGGGCCCGGTCAATGGGTACCGGCACCGTCAAGCGGTTCGGTGGCACGTCACCCGCAGGCGCGAGCGCTCGATACGGCGTGCCCCTGCGGTCCGGTTGCGAGGCGTACGGCTGATGGAGGACGGTTGCCGGGGGCAACTGTTGTTCCCGAGCGTGAGGGGTCCGCGCAGCGGGCCTTCAACGTCTGGTTCCGCGGACCTGCCGTTCAGTCAGGTCCCCCGCCCGGTGCTGGTGGCGGACGCCGCCGCGGTCGTGGTCCACGCCAATGCGGCGGCAGGGGCGGTGTTCCCCGACGCCCGCCCCGGGTCGGCGAGGGCGGACACGGTTCCCTGACGGCTGGTGCCGGCGCACGCCCGCTGCACCACGCCCATGCCCGCCCAGCGCCCGCCTGCGGGGGCCGCCACCGTCCGGGGACCCGTCGGCGACTGTTCCTGCGAGGCGCACGACACCCCGTGACGACGGCGTGGTCCTGTGGTGGCTCGTCGACGACACCGACCACTGGCTCGCCCGGGAGGCCCTGCGGACGGAACGCGAACGCACCGAGTTCCTGGTCCACTCCTGGACGTCACCGCGCGGATGGCCGCCGATCACCTCGCCGACGCGGCCCTGCTGATCGACCCCCAGGAATTCGGCGTCCCACCTGTCCTGACATCAGATGGTCACGCCTGTCCTAGGCTGATATGTCAAGCTGCGGACGTATGCCCCTCGTCGGCGCGCGGAACGCTGGGCAGTCCGATCTCTGACCGATCACGGACGCAGCGATGAGTTTTCCCGGCCCGGCAAGTCTCACCACCGTCGTCGACAACACAGGAGGAGCACGTGGCTCAGCTACTGAGAGTCCAGAACTTCAACGTCTCGAGTGACGGGATCGGTGCCGGTGAGGACCAGACCTTCGAGAGGCCGTTCGGGCATGTCGATCCCGGGAGGCTGTTCGCCTGGGCCGGTGCGACGGCGAGCTGGCCGATGCGCACCGAGCCCGGAGGGAGCCGGGGCCTGGACGACTACCTCACGCGGGACTACGCCCGAAACATCGGCGCCGAGATCATGGGCCGGAACAAGTTCGGGCCCCAGCGCGGGCCCTGGCAGAACCATGAATGGCAGGGCTGGTGGGGTGACGAGCCCCCGTTCCACACCCCGGTGTTCGTCCTGACCCACCACAAGCGTCCTTCGTTCACGCTGTCCGACACCACGTTCCACTTCGTCGACGGCGACCCTGCCACGGTCCTCGAAATGGCTCGCGAGGCGGCGCAGGGCAAGGACGTCCGACTCGGCGGCGGGGCCACCACCATCCGAGAGTTCCTCGACGCCGGCCTCGTCGACACCTTGCACGTGGCGGTCTCGCCGGTGAAGCTCGGCTCAGGAGTACGACTCTGGGAGTCCCCCGATGAGCTGCTCGACCGGTTCCACCTGGAAGTCGTTCCCAGTCCGAGTGGGGTGAGGCATCACCTCTTCTGGCGGAAGTGACCGGTCCTCGGGGCTGGCCTCGGCGGGACTGTTCACCTCCCGGGGCTGCCCCGAGCCGGCCCGCCGAGTCACCCCCGGGCGGTCAGCCGGCCACCATGCCGGCCGGGAGCGTCTTGCTGGTAGGCCGCTGGAGACCGTGCTTCTGCCGGCATGGAACAGCAACTTGTAGGGCTCACCTTCCCAAAGGTGCCGGCCGACGTGATGGACGAGCGTAACGGTGTTGGCGCGCAGAACTGCGGAGATCTCGCGCCCAGGGCCTACAGCCACCGAATCTCTGACTCAGGTCACTAGCCCTGCGGGTCGGGTTCCAGGGCGGCCCTCGCGGGCGGCCGGCGTGGCTTCGTCAGCGCGCTGGCCCGACGCGGGCGGGTGGACCTTGATCGTGCGGGTGGCGGAAGGCGGATCGTCGCGGTGCGCCTGCCAGGCCGTGGCTTTCGGGTCGGACCGGGCCCGCGACGCTGGCACCGCTCCCTGACCCGGCCTGATCCGAAAGACACGGCCTGAGCGGCTCCGGTACCTGCGAACCGGTCCTGGACACCGCTGATGCTCCTATTGATCGTCAAGTGTCGACGTACTCGTGAAAGTACTCGGCCAGGTACACGGGAACGTGCCCAGGGACCGGCTGACGCGGAGCCCGAAATCAAGGTCCGGCCGCCTGGGCTCAAGGGATGATGACGACCTTGCCTCGGGTCCGGCCGGTTTCGCTGTGGTGGGGGTTGTCGGCGAGGTCGCCCAGGGGACGTGACTCGCCGATGTCGATGCTGAGCGCGGCTGCGTCGACGAGCTCCACGAGCGCCGCAAGATGGGCGACATCGTTGCGGGCGACCATGTGCATCGCGCTCACCCCGGTGTCGGCAGCCGGCTCGATCGGGGTCACTTGATCGGCCCCTGCCGCCGGACTGCCTCGGTGCTTCTGGGACTGGCCGTGGCGATCACTTCCGCCCCAGCGTGTTTGGCGAGCTGCGTCACGAAGCCTCCGACGCCGCCTCCCGCACCGTTGACCAGCACCCACTGACCAGCGGCTACCTTCCCGTGCTCGAACACCGCCTGCCAGGCCGTCAGGCCTGCCACGGGAAGGGCCGCCGCTGGCTGCCCCGTCACCTCCGGGGGAGAGGCGGTTTTGGCAGCAGGGCGTCAGTCAGTGCCTGAGTCACGACCACCGGAACCTGAGTATCAGCATCGATGTCAGTGCCCTTTGGCAGCATGAACCCATGAGCAAGGTAGTGAACTACAGCATGGCGAACCGCGGCGAGATCGTGCGCTTCGTGCCCGCCCAGGACCTGACCGCCGACGAATCCCGACGCCTGGACAACATGCGCGTCAGGGCGAAGGCGCGTCAGGACGACCTTGAGGACCAGGGTGTGGACTGGGGGCTGTCGGTCCCGGACGCCCTGGAGGAGCTGGTCTCCGGTCGGGCGGACTCCTCCGCCGATTACGCCGGCTGCGCCTATTACGCGGCTCTCCAGATCATCATCGACCACAACGCGAGCGACAGCTCGACCCTGGCGAGCTACCGCAGCCCCGTCACCTACTTCTCCGCCCTGGACGCCGCCCTCAGCTCGGCTGGCGTCCCGGCCGACCTGCTGCCCTACCAGTACGTCTTCAGCGGCCCGCCCTCGGAGATCGGATTCCGCATACCCCGCCCCCTGGAGGGCTCACCGGAGATCGGCTGCTGGCCCCTCGCAAAGGCCGGCCCCGCAGCGGAGGCCTACCGCGCGGTGCTGGACCGCGTCGACGCCGACCTCCGGTACGACCTCGGGGAGCTCATCGAGGTCCTCGACAGCTGGGCCTCGGAATGGAACGAGGGCGAGGGCGCCTGGTGGTGGGCCGAGGACGGCTCGATCTTCTTCTCGATCACCGGCTGACCCCCGGAGGAAGCGGCCGCTCCCTCCGGGTCAGGTCCAGCCGAGTTCGGGGGAGGGGCGGCCGGCGCGGATGCCCTCGATCGCCGCCCTGGTGTCAGGCCGCCCCCGGAGGTGCCGGGCTCGGGCTGCGGCCGACGGCATGCAGAGGCGTTCGGACTCCATACGGGTATGCGAGGAGATCCGGCGAACAGCCGTTACGGAATATGTTGCTCCGCTTGGGTGGTGGGTTTCCCAAGCGAGCCGGGTGGTGCGCCGGTGCGCGCGGATCGCCCTGCCCGTGAGGTCGGCGGTAGGCGGATGGGTGTGGGGGACCGGTCGTCAGGGCCGGGGCGGCGGGATGTGTGTGCGGTGTGCAGGCGAGTGTGACGGAGGTGTCCGGCTTCGGGTGACCGGCCTCGGCGAGGGCTGCAGCCGGGCGGGCGACCGGTCGAGAGTGTGGCCCTCGGCTCACTCCCGGCTGGCAAACAAACCGCACCACTGCCCGTCACTTGTTTCGGCTCGTGCGGGATGGTTCTTGAGGGCGCGTCACCCATGGCGACTCACCAACACCAGCCGCACCGACCGGTTTCAGAACAATCGCGGCTACATCTGGAGCAACCAGTCCGACACCACCACCCTGCGCGGCGACCACAACCGCGTCGTCGACGCCGAAACCAGGGGCCGCCGTCACCGACCCCACCCCACGCACATCCGTGCAGGCACAGCCGGCCGGCCGGCCGGCCACCGGCCGCGACCGCGGTGGCCTCGTCGGTCAGGGCGGCAGACGGCAGCGGCACTATCAGTGCCGGCAAGCGCTCGCCCACGACCCACCACCGCGTACCCACACCACCACGACCGGCCGAATCCACACACCGGGCACGGCCGGCCACGCCCCTCCTACCTCCGATGCGGGCTGTTTTTTGGAAGCTCTGACGCGTTGACCACGCGCATCGTTCGGCGGATCGTACTGTGCTGCTCGGCACACAACGGCGCCGGTGAACCGTGGGGGTGAGGAGGCGTATGCCAGCCCACTCACAGGATCACCCGCCGGATGGCGAGGGCCGTGCTTCCGTGTGGCTGTGGTCGCTGCTCGGTGTCTTCGCGGCGTGTGTGCCCTGCGCGCTGCTCGTGGTGGAGAAGGTCGGCTCCGCTCTGTCGCCGGTGCCGCTCGTCCTGGCGATCCTTGCCGCGCTCGCCGGGTACGTGCTGGCCGTCCGTGCCGTCGTCGGGCAGAAGTTCGGACAGAGTTCGCGCCGGTCCCGGATCCTGGTGTGGTCGACGGCCGCGGTCCTCTTCCTCGGCAGCCTGGGCGTGCTCTTCGCCTTTCGTCCCCCGCCGCCCCCGCTCGCCCGGATGGGCGGGGCACGCGATGTGGCCGTGGTCGGTTTTGTCCAGCAGGAGGGACGGCAGGACAAGCGGGTCCTGACCGACCTCGCCGCCACCTTCGCCCACGACATGGCGGGCCGGATCCCCACTGCGACCGGCGTCCGCAGCTATGCCGGCGAGGTCTCGCTCCCTCTCGCCGAGCTCCAGGGCACCCACCGTGGCGAGCTGGAGCGGAGGACCGCCCGGTTCGCGGACGAGACCAACGCCGAGATCGTCGTCGGCGGCCTGGTGAGCAGGGATACGGCCGGCCAGGTCACGCTGCGGCCGGCTGTGTACGTCAGGGCGGATCAGGCTCCGGACTCGCCCGAGCTCGCCGGCTGGTTCCTCAGCAGACCGATCCTCGTCGCCCGCGGCTGGGAGTCGGCGAGAGGCCGATCCCGCGTGAGCGCGGAGCTGACCCGCCGGATCGGCACCCTCGCGGAGTTCGTGGATGCCCTGGACACCTGGCGCAACGGAAGCCCCAAGGAGGCCGCCCGGATCCTCGACGGCCTGCTCGGCCCCGAGCGAGAGGCCGGCGGGGACAGTTTCGTACCGCCCGACCTGCTTCGGCTCTTCCACGGCCACGCCATCGAGGACCAGGCGTCCGGCGAGGGCGACCCCGGCCGGCAGAAGCTGCTGGAGGCAGCCCGAGCCGACTACCTCGCCATCGGCGAGGCATCGCCGGTGAGGTGGCGCGCTGCCATCAGCCTGCAGGACAACGCCTACCGCCGCGCCTTGGGGCCCGTCCACAATTGCAGGCCGGGGACCGTACAGGCACAGGATCTCGCCCAGGTGTCGCGGGAGTTGCGGGCCTTCGCCGACGACCAGGACATCAACGAACGCGGACGGCTCACGGCCACGGTGTACCTGGCCCAGGTCGACCATTGCCGCATCACCGCGGGGCTGGTCAAGGACGACGGCACGGTGGAACGGGCCGTGGCGGCCGTCCGCGCCGCCCATGACGCCGCCGGTACCGCCGACCTCCTCGCATTGGTGGAGTCCATCGCCGCCAGTCGGGCGGCGGCCCGAGGCGATGCCGCGGCGGCTGTCGACCGCATCCGCCAGGCCATCGCGCACGAACAGGACCCGGTCCGACGGGCCATCTGGTACGGCCTGCTGGCCTCATGGATCCTGGACCGCTGCGACCTGGCCGGAGGTCGTGCGGCCCAACAGGACGCGCTGAGCCAGCTCGCCGCGGCACAACAGGCCGGCCGGGCGAGCGAGGAACGCCGCCGCCAGTACGAGCAGAGCTCCAGCGCGGAACTGCGGCAGGCCGAGCAGACGTGCGGGGAGCGGCGAGGAGAGAGGCCGATGAGAGAGGGTGGGCAGTGAACAGGCACCTGTCGTGGCTTGCCTGGCTGTGCATGGTCGTCGTCACCGGCTGCGCGGCCGGACGTGAAACCCCGGCGCCACCGCCCATGGGTCGGATCACCGCGACCCATGCACACCCCACCCCAACCAGCCACGCCGCCCGGGACATCCTGCTGGCCCAGCAGTTCGACCTCGGGGGATTTGGTGGGGGTCCGTTCGGCTGCCGCAACGATCTGAGTCTGATCACCCACAACCGACCGGCCGACCACCCGCTGGTCTGGGTGACGTCGAGCCGGGAACCCCTTGCGGGGCAGAGCGACGAGGTGCGGGTAGTCCTGGGTGAATCATCGGTCCTCTGCCTCTACGGCTTTCCGGACGACAAGCCGGTCACTGTCACGGTGAAAGCGGGAGGACGGACCTACACCACCCCTGTAAAGCCAGTGGCCGAGCTGGGCAGCGATCAGGGGGGCGACCTCTTCAACGGACGTCCGATCGAGACCCAGAACCTCGGGGACGGTGTGCTCCAGAGCGGATACATGCAGTTCCTCCCGCCCGATCCCGCCCGCGAGGCTATCGCCCGGGCCGGCCGGCTGGAGCTGACGGCACGTTCAGGTGATTCACGCAGCACCAGTGAGGTACCACTGCGCTGGGAGAAGAAGGGCGCGGCTACCGACGCAGAGTGGGAGCACAGCCACCGGATCGCGGTCTACGGATACCCGGCAGGTGCGCACGTTCCGATCGGGCTGTACCGAGTGCAGCGAGATCAGGGAGGAGGGGAACACGCGGTGCTGGAACGACGGGTCGGTGACGTGATCATGCCGGCCTTCCGAGTCGCCGTCTTCACGGTCCCAGAAGAGCTGTTCCGCCTCGTCGGCGGGGAGCACGCGGAAGACCCTGCCTATCACTGCCTCGCCGTTCCCGGGCTCATCGACTGCGTGACCTGATCCCCGCGAACGCATCACGATCACCGACCACGGGCAGTCAACGGCCGTGCTCATCAACCCTCAGGAGCCTGCCGGCCCTGAGGACGCCCCGGCCACGTACCGCGAGTGGCAGGCCGCCGGGACTGCGGCGACCATGCCCAGTCCCGAACGGCTGCGCGATGATCTCGATGGGCCCTGGCGCGAGAAGCCGTACTTCCAGTTCGACGGCGCCACTGTCCCCAACGAAGATGAACAACAGCGCAGGGATGCCCCCCTGGGCCGCCGTCGAGGCGGATGAAGCCGGCCTCTGCCCCCACAGCTGGTTCCGGCCCTTGCGCTGCCGGTGGGGAGCCCAGCCAAGATCCCGCGAAAGGGGCCATGAGGTGATCTTGGCGATGCGGAAGCGGGGTGGCATCGCGGGACCGCTTCGGTCACCTCTGGATACGCATACATTTCGGCAGGTCACGAATGCACGGTGATCCTGTCGGCAGGTTGCTCCGCGGCGGGGCCGACGGGGTCCTGCACGTGTGCTCTGTGGATGATGTGCCGTGACCACCCTGGACATCGTGACCTACGAGGAAGAGATCGGGCAGCTGGAGGGATCGGTGCGCCGGCTCCGTCAGGACGCGAACGCCAAGGCGGTGCTGCTGTTCGACCGTGACGGCCGGCCCGTGGTGGAAGCCGGTGACACCGGCTCGGTCGACACGACCCCGCCGGCTGTCCTGACTGGGGGCAGCGGTGACGGCGGAGCCGACCTGATCGACAAGCGGGAGCAGTCGGTCCTGATCCACGAGGGACAGGGCGACACCGTCCACCTCGCGATCGTCGCGCAGTGGGCGGTCCTGGTCGTCCTGAATTCGAAGATCGTGAACGTGGCCACGGGCTACGCGCTGGACAGCGGCGGTGAGACCAACGGTTCCAAGGCACCGGCCTACAGCAGCCGCGATACCGCGGATCCTGCCGGCAACCGCCGGTGGGCCACCACGCGGCTCTTCGAGGACTCCGAAGAGTCCGTGCCCCTGTGATCCTCGCCTTCCCCGTACCTGGCGACCGTGCCCAGGTACGGGGAAGGCCGTCTGCAACGGCATCCTCGGCGGAGTGACGCTCGCAGGCTTCGCCGCCGAGGCCGACGGACGGTGACAGGCGGATCAGCCTCACCGGGTTCAAGTCGTACTTCGCCTGACCCGCGACCCCGCACACCTGGCGCCAGGTCCTTGCCGCGCTCGATCGTGTGGTGGCCTGTGGTCTGGCTGGGGGCCGGTTCGGTTACTGAGCTTGTGGCCGTGGTGTCGTCAGTGTGAGTCCGGTGCCGGTGAGGCATCCGTCGATGAGGTGGCTGCGGTATTGGACCTGTCGGAGGCCGTGTCGTAGTCGGCGCATGAGGTGGCTCGGGTCGGTGACGGCAGTGTTGGCCTGGGTGGTCCGGCGGAGGATTGACCAGATGCCTTCCAGGGGGTTGAGGTCGGGTGCGTTAGACGGCAGGTGGGGATTCCTTTCCGGCGCCTGCGTCTTGGACAGATCAATGATCAGCCGCCCCCGCGAGGCTTGCCTCCTGCGCGTCGATCAGCTCGTCCCAGTGCTCCCTCGTCCACTCGCAGGCTGCGTCCAGCGGGCCCAGCGGGCCCCGGCCGAGCGGGGTCAGGGCATACTCGACACGGCGCTCCGTGCCCTCGTACTCCTCCCGTGCGACGAAACCGTCCCGTTCCAGCTTGCGCAGGGACTGGGTCAGCGACTTGGCGGTGACGCCACGCAGCGGGACCTAGAGCTCCGAGAATCGGCGCGGGCCGTCCTGCAGGCAGCGCAGGATCAGCGTGGCCCACTTGTCGCCCACGCGGAATGGCACCAGCGGGGACGGACAGACGGGGTCGAACATCTGGGGATCCAGCGGGGTCCGTTCGGCCTGTGGCTTCGTCATGATTCACACCGTAGGGCGGTATCCGATCGGAAACCAGCCCTCGGCCTACGCTCCTACCCATGGAAGCGAAGAGCAGCAGGATCATCGTGTTCGGGGCAGGCGGCCGGGTTGGCCGGGCAGCCGTGGCGGAGGCCCGGCGGCGGGGCCACGAGGTCACGACGGCAGGGCGGACCGACGGGGAGGTGACGGATCCAGCAGTTGTGGCGCAGCTCGCGGCCGGGCACGACGTGGCGATGGTCGCCGTGTACGGCCCCGGGGCACGCCCCGATGAGTTCTTCCCGGCCGTCGCCCGGGCCCTCGCGGAAGGGCTCCCGGCAGCCGGGGTGAAGCGGCTGGTGTCGGTCGGGCTGGCATCCGTACTGCCCACCGCGTCCGGGGACCTGCTGATGGACGCCCCGGGGTACCCGCAGGAGTGGCGGGAGTTCTACGTCGAGACCTGCTCCTGACCACCCGGGGCCGCAAGTCCGGCCTGCTGCGCCGCGCGGCGCTGGCATACGTTCGGGACGAGGACGCGTACGTCCTGACGGCGTCCAACGCGGGCGCTGACCGCCACCCCGTCTGGTACCTGAACATGCTGGCCACCCCGGAGGTCACCCTCCAGGTCGGCGCGGCCACCTTCCCGGCGACGGCCCGGCCGGCCACGGAGGCCGAGTCGGCCCGCCTGTGGCCGGAGGTGGTGGCCGCGATGCCTTCGTACGCGGCCTACCGCACCGCGACGACCCGGGAGATCCCCCTGGTCCTGGTTACCCCGACCGGGCGGGCGAGCTGACCGCAAGCGTGTCGTGAACCCCGAGACCTGGGGCCGCCGTCACTGATCCCATCACCGGGCACCTCGTGCACGGGCAGCCCTGCGGTAGTCCGCCAGCAGGAGGCGATGCCGGGAAGGAAACGTGCCGACGCGGGTGATGCGCATGTAGAGCCGGTGACGGCCCTCACCGGCTGCCGGCCCGCGAAGGCAGGGGAACTCGAACCGAAGCTCGGCGTCGCTGCATAGATCACAAGCGGTTCTGGCACAACTTCTGAGGACCCATGGCAGCGGTTGACCGGTGTCCCAGATAAGGATTCGTCCGCAGAGAACGGTGGCCCTACCCTGAGCCGGAGCGGGAGTGCGCGCATTCCCGCAGGTTGCGGTGCCGTGGCAGAGCGGCTCATTGCACCGCCGTGGGCGAGGTCCCTCCCACGGCGACTGACGGAGACGGGGCGGACCTGCTCCCATCTGTCCGCGGGTTCAAATCCCGTCGGCACCACACCCGACCTGCACGTAGTCCAGCGCACGGACCTGCCGCGTCGCGCCAGGTCCACAGAAGTCGTGCCAGAACCTCACAAGCAGGAACGGTTGTCGGCGGATCCGGGGAACGACCCAGCCTGTGTGGCCACGGAAATGTTGGCGAGAAGCAGGAACATCGGGCTGTCGTGCCCCATGATCCGTCGACTGCATGCCCCGGGCTTCGGGGCTTTCTTCATGATGGCTGATTCCCCATGAGTTGTTGATGGCTTTTGACCTGCCCGCGTCCGACGGCGGCCCTCGCCACGGACCCTGCAGAGGGAGGCGACGAGGGCGGCGTGAGACACCTCCGCAGCACGGGCCGCGGCCGGGCTCGTGCCCATTCCCGCCGACCGCATCACGCCCTTAGACTGCGACCGCTCCGAAACCCGGCGATCATCAGGAGGGCGCACGAGATGAACCGATTACTGATCAGCGGATTGGCGGCCGTGACGTTGGTTGTGTCCGGGGGAGGTGCCGCCACCGCTTCCGACGGTGCTCCGCCGCGCACCACGCACGGCCCATGCCAGTACACACAGACCCCGGACGAGCCGCCCGCGCGCCGCGTTCCGCTACCGCCCGACCCACGGCGCACCCCCAGCCGCGGCGTGGTCGACATGGCCGTCCCGACCAGCCAGGGCCCCCTCCCGCTGCACCTTGACCAGGCCAAGGCACCGTGCACGGTCCAGAGCTTCCTGCACCTGGCCCGGCACGGGTTCTACGACCGAACGGTGTGCCACCGCCTGACGGCGTATCCGACGCTGAAGGTCCTGCAGTGCGGCGACCCGACCGGTACGGGTGAGGGCGGGCCCGGGTACAAGTACAAGGATGAGCTCCCGGTGGACC
Source organism: Streptomyces lavendulae subsp. lavendulae (assembly GCF_002803845.1). Classification (GTDB taxonomy): domain Bacteria; phylum Actinomycetota; class Actinomycetes; order Streptomycetales; family Streptomycetaceae; genus Streptomyces; species Streptomyces lavendulae. The sequence goes on from NZ_CP024985.1 coordinate 8,357,909, forward strand.
TGCCGCCCGCACCGACCGATCCGACCGGCGCGCGCCGCCTGTACGGGCGCGGCCTGCTGGCGATGGCCAACGCCGGGCCGGACACGAACGGTGCACAGTTCTTCGTCGTCTACGGCGACTCCGCACTGCGACCGAACTACACGGTGTTCGGCACGGTCGGCCCCGACGGCCTGGCAACGCTCGACAAGGTCGCCGCCGGAGGAATCCAGCCGACCGCGGAGGAGCCGGCACCGGTCGACGGCACACCCGTGCTGCGGACCGAGCTGTTCTGCGTCCGGCCGTCCGGCCGGCACTGACGCCCCGGCGGCCGGTCCGCGCGTGAGCCCGGACCGGCAGCCGAAGCCCGGAGCCGGGCCGACGCTCGCCGCCGGAGCCGAGGCACATGGACACGTTGGGCCGTCGCGGAAGCACTCGCCCCGGCGAAACCGCCGGGCTGGACAGAAAGTCGTTTCGCCGTACCCGTCGAGCTGACGGGGGTGTCCGGTGTCTGTGCATGGCGCGGCCGGTTCGCACGGCTCCCAGCTGGTCCGCTCGGTGGCCCGCCGGTTCTGTACGGGCTGCAGGTGCGGGTGGGTGTGGGGGCGGCCCTGGGCTGTTGCTGGAGGATGTCAGTTTTTCCAATCCAGGCCCTCCGGCGGGCTGGTACGTTCCCGTGCGGCCCGGGCCAACCCCCGTGGGTCGTGGAGGGGACGATGTCCGGCTTAGGCATCGTTTCTTTTGGCGTGATCATTCGTTGAACCGTGCATGACGGATCTGGTTGAGCGGCTGGTGCCGGACGAGTTGTGGGTGCTGTTTCGGCGGGTGGTGCCTCCGACGGAGGTCATACGTCCGCAGGGCGGCGGCCGACGCCGGGCGGGTGACCGGGAGGCCCTGGCCGCGGTCATCTTCGTGGCGACCTCGGGCTGCACGTGGCGGCAGCTCCCGCCAGTGTTCGGCCCGAGCTGGCAGACGGGCTACCGACGTTTCGCCCAGTGGAGCCGGGCCCGGGTCTGAGCCCGGCTCCACCGCGTCATCCTCGACGGACTCGGCGCCCGCGGGGAACTCGACTGGTCGCGCTGTGCGATCGGCTCAGTCAGCCTGAGGGCTGCAAAAGGGGGTCTTTGGCGGGACCGAATCCGACCGGCCGTGGCAAGCCCGGATCGAAAATCCACTTGATCACCGACCGGAACGGACTGCCGGTCTCGCTCGGCATCCCGGGCGCGAACATGCACGACAGCCTTGGTCTGGAACCGCTCGTGTGGGGGATCCCGCCGATCCGGTCCCGGCGTGGGCCTCGCCGACGGCGTCCCGGCAAGCTCCACGCCGACAAGGGCTACGACTACGACCACCTGCGCCGCTGGCTCCGCCAACGCGGCATCCGCCACCGCATCGCCCGCCGGGGCATCGAAAGATGCTGCCCCGCCTCGACGAGATCGAAGTCGAACTTCTGGCCCGCCGGGCCCGGGCCGAAGCAGAGGGGTGGCTCGGTGAGATCGAAGGGATCGACCTCACCATGTCCTTCCTGCGCCAGAAGCGGGACCAGACCCGTCGGCTCGCCAGGGTCGCGCCGGTCGACCTCGGCATACCCGGCATCGCACCGCGATCAGCGGCCAGGCGAGAATAAGGGGATGTATTGCCTGCAGGCGGTCATCGCCACCGAACCCGTGCTCCGCGAGTTGGCCGGCTCCACCACAGAGGCGTGCATCATTCCTCTCGGCCAGCACCCCTGGCTTTTGCCGTTGACCGACGCGCTGTTCGATGCGGTTACGGTCGCCGGAGCACCCGAACTCGACGGGTTCTGGAAGGCCCCAGCGGGCTTTGATCGCCTGCTGAGCGCGTGCTCGAAGGCAGCGCCGGTGGCCTACGTCGAGGCCGACTACTTCGGCGGGGCAGGGACCCAGACCGCACAGGTCTGGGATGCAGGCAAGGTAGTCCTTGGCCCATTGCACCTTGCCGACGGGGAACCGTCGCCGACCGGCACTCCGATCTCTCAGGCGCTGCGGCGACTCGGCGTGACCAAGGGCAATCACGTCGACGAGTTCGCCGCAGTCGGACTCGGCCACCACCGCGACACAGACGACTGGCTCTCACCCACGAACCGGTCAAGGCCCGACGAGCACACCATTTGACTTGGTACGGGGAACGAGCGCAAGGGCTACGGACCGACCAGCAGTGCGGCCAATTCGCCTCGGCTGCTCGACTGGTGCAGATCACTGACCTGGCCGTCACCGACTTCGACGACCCGCCACACCCCGTCCGAGCGAAGGGCCACATCGGTTGTGACGAACCGGCATCCTAGGCGCCGCACTGCAGGCCGGATGTGATCAAGGTCGGGCACCAGCCCGCGCCCGAACGGGCTATCCGGATGGGGCGTCAGCAGCCTGGGTTCGCCATCCAGCCACCACACGCGCACTTCGGCCGCGACGGACTCAAGCTTCGAGAACGTCTCGAAGGCGCGGAGAACGATCCCACCAGCCAGGAACTCCTCCTGCAGCTCCACAAAGCGCTGAACGACCCGTGTCAGCCCCTCAATGTCGGCGAGATCGGGAATGAAGCACGCCTGCTCCCACTCGTGCTTCCGCGATTTGACGTAGTCCTTCACGATTCCCGAGCCTGGCAGCAGGGGCTCAGCGAGAGCAGCCAGGTCAACGGCGGTCAGCGTCTCACCGGGCTTCGTGGGACGCCACGCGCTCGCGGGCGTGATGTCGACGAACATTGCATACCAGCCTGGCAGTTCGTGAGCACTGCGGTATTGCTCCGGTGTCACGAGCAGCTCTGTGCCACGTCGGCTCAGGCCCTCAGCCAACGCGGCGTATAGATCGCTGGGAATCATCCAGCCTCGGTACCAGGCACTTCCCAGCCCAGCCGGAACTTGTGCGACAGCCTGCTGCGCGTCGCCCTGCAACAGCGCGTCGTGGTCGATCAGCCCTACTGCCCCGCCGCAGGCGCGGACCTCCCGAGCTTCCAGCGCGAAGTGTTCGTCTACGCGTCGAGGGTTCAACGAATCACGGCAGTACAGGACGGGTATCGGCATGACCGACACGCTACGGAACCTCCAGCTGGCGGGCCACTGGTTTCGCGCTGCCAGGCACGCCATCTTGCCAAGTGCAGAGAAGCCTGCTGTGGTTCCTCGGCGTCGCCTGGGAGCGGGCCACCCAAGCCGAGGCGTCTGCGCTGGTGGGCTGGCTTCGGACGAAAGGGAATCCGCAGCGCCGGCGTCGAAGGCCAGATGCCCCTCCGCCCGGTTCGGTGAACCCTCGGACCGGCAAGACGTATCTGAGGGCTGGCTACGCGCCCGCGACGATCAACCACAATCTGACCGTCGTCAGCAGCTTCTATGCCTTCCACCGGCGCCATAACCGCGGACCCCTCGTGAACCCGGTGCCGGAGTCGGCCGCCCAGCGTCGAGCGTTGGCTCACCACGACCCCGAGATGCCCACTCCTCAGTTCCGGCGGGCCCGGCTGCGCCAGCGAGTCCGCTCGGCCGATCCGCGAGCGATCCCTGACAACCTCTGGGATGAGCTTTTCAGGGCGATGACGCACGACCAGGACAGGGCTGCGGTGCTGCTTTACGTTTCCAGTGGCTCACGAGCCGGCGAGCTCCTCGGAGTGGCGCCCAACGATATCGACTGGTCGGGCCAGCAGATCTATGTCGTGACCAAGGGCCGGCCGTAGTACCCCGCTGGGCGGCGCGTTCTCCCTCAACGGGCACCGCTACAACCGCACCAACTCTGGCACGGATCGCCGCATGGCCCGACTCCTTGAGGATCCCACCGTCAGAGTCGTTGACGAGAACACCGGGGCAACGACCGACGTGACCAAGGCCGATGACATCGCCTTCTGGGAGTGGGCAAGCGTCGAGCTTCTGCGGCACAGCGGAATCCGCGTCGAAGAACTCACCGAGCTGACCCACCTCAGCATCCGTCAATACCAGCGCCCAGAATCTCCAGACCACCCAGGGCTATGTCGCCGTGTTCGCCGAGGACATCGTCGGGTCCTACCAGCAGTTCCTGAACCATCGCCGGACTCTGAGACCAGACGGCGAATACGGCGACGTCACAGTCGAGGAATGGGCCGAGTTCGAAGAGCACTTCGACAAACGCAAGGTGGAGCTTGGGAACTGCGCTCGCCCCTACGGATCTCCCTGCCGTCACGAGCACGCCTGCATCCGCTGCCCAATGCTGCAGGTCAACCCGAAGATGCTGTCCCGGCTCGCTGAGATCGCGAAGGACCTTCTCCTGCGTCGGAAGAAGGCGGAGGAGGAGCAGTGGCGCGGGGAGGTTGATGGGATCGATCTGACGCTGACGTTTCTGCGGACGAAGCAGGCCGAGGCGGTCAGGCTCACTCGACGTCCGGTTGTCGCGCTCGGGCTGCCTCGACCGCGCAGCCAGTGATCAACAGTGTTCAGAAGTCTCGGAAACGTCTAACCTGCACAAATGCGCTACCTCGTCGAAGCATTCGCACTCACCGCCCTTCGGCGTGGTCGTCCGATCGAGCAGTTTCTGGGAGCGGCCGGGCCGCCGGAACTTCCGGGGATCCGATGGGCCGAGGTGCGGCCCACAGCCGATGGCTTCGTCCTGGTGGTTCACGTGGCCCAAGACATCGGTGGCGAGAACTGCTACGACCTGGTCGGGTTTCCATCCTTCGAGCAAGCGGACGATGAAGAAGACTTCGGCCACCAGATCGCCGTTGTCGATGACCCCCTGGCGGCCATGACCATCGCCGAGGAGAGGCTCGGCGCAGGCCGTGACCGATGGGTCAATCGGGGAATGGCTGGTGACGAGTACCGGGACTATGTCCGTACAGGCCGACCCAGCCTGCCCCTCAGCGAGTGAGTGAGGGCTGAATACCCGGCGACCTGATCGGCTTATTCTTCGCACCGTCCAGCTCTGCCACCGTCAGCATGCACGCCGCCCGCTGATCGAGTGAAGTGCAGAGAAGGACCAAGATCAGAAGACGGGACACCACGGAGACGATCGTCGGCGCGATCACCGGCACCCTGACCCGCCCGCAGCTTCTCGTACTCGGCCGCCACGACACCGACGGCCGACTGCGCGCGGTGTCGCACCGTACCGCGGCGCCCGGATGCCGCCCGGCAGGTCGCCGAGGTCAGCGCCGACCGCGCCATCGACTACGGCGGCATCTACCGCCACCCTCTCCGATTCCAGCGCCTGCGCCTGGACGCCGGGCTCGATGACGTACCCCTGTTCGGCGAGGGCCCGGCCGCGGCCGCCAGCTGAGCGACCGCGGAACCGGTTGGGGCTGGCGGCTGGACAAGCAGCCCCTGACCTTCGTCTCGATGCGGGGGACGGGCCGCGGGCCGGCACTGGGCAGGGGTACCTGCCGTGCCCGTCCGCAGTCCTGGGGAAGGGGTTAGGGGACGACGATGGAGAAAGAGGCGTCTTCGTAGACGCCGGGCTTTCCGGTGATGACGAGGAAGGTGTCGGTGCGGGTCCCGCACGAGGGGTGGGGCCACATCGAGATCCGGATGTCGTATTCGAAACTGATGTACTGCAGGGTGGCGGTGGGGACGAGCTTGCGGATGTCGAGGTCCTTGTCCTCCAGCTCGACGCAGTAGTGGCCCGCGGCGGGCTTGGTGACGGCTTCGATGCCCTTGGAGCGGTTGACGCTGCCGTTGGCGTTGACCACGGCCGCGGCCTGTGCGTAGGGGGCGGTCACCTTCGCGGCGCCGGGGGGTGCGGCCACCGCTGTTCCCGCCCATGTTCCGCCGACGAGGAGACCGAGGGCGACGCTGGTCCACACGGCTGCGCGGGTCTTCTTGCTCATGGGCATGTGCAGTTTTCCCCTCTGTAGTGGGTGCCTGCGGCCTCCCCGGGCCGTCGGCACACCCCGACGCTAGGGGCGCCGCCACGGCCTTCATGGTCCTCACGCGGTGAAACCACCGGTTGAGGGGGCGCGGGAGGTGCTCGTCCCGGACCGAGGCGCGCCCTCGGCGCGTGGGGCAAGGGCTTCCACGGGCGGGGTTTGCCCCGGACCTGGGGACGGACTGCGGGTGTGCAGTGGCGTTTCGCCGGAGCATCGAGCGCTCCGGGAGGGTGAACCCGCCTCTGCAGGGCTGTCCTTGGCCGCTTTGCAGCGGATACAGCCGGCGCATGATGATCATGATGCGGTCCGCTGTCGCGGCTGCTGCCGCTCTTGCCCGGACTCTGTCTCTGCCCATTGCCGCGCACACGGCTGGGCCCGCCGCGCCGACTGCAGCCGCTGTGCCGCAGGTGTTGATCGCGGAGGCGGTCCAGGCGCCGCAGATCGGTCCGGGCTGCACCCTGACCGGGGGGCTGTGGTGGAGCTACTACGACGAGCGTGAGGTCGACCGCGGCACGACCTCCGGCCGTATCGCGGCCGCGCTCGGCCACCACGGCATACGGGGCGCTGAACCATGTCCGATCTCGCCTCCTTCATTCCGGCGGCGCTGGGGACCGTGGCCGTCCTCGTCCGGCTCCCCAGCCTGCGCAGGAACACCCGCGATCCCCTTCTCCGGGCCGTGGTGGTGTCCCTGCTGGCGGCCACGGGGGTCTTCTACTTCGGGGCGACCTCGACGATCGTCAAGGTCAACGAGATCACGGGCGTGCCGAACTTCGCCGCGCCCCTCCTCTACTCGCTCCTGATGGCCTGCTGTGGATCCGGCATCATCCTGATCATCAACTGGCGAGGTGGCCCGCCCGCCTGCATCCGGCGGTCCACAGGCTGGTGCTGCGCGGGAACGTACGCGGCCCTGGCCGTCGCGATGTACGCGCGCTCTCCGCCCTCGGCGAGGCACGGGTCGAACGGCTGGAGGACCTGGACACCTACTACGCCAACACCCCGTACATCCGCGAAATGATCGTGCTCTACCTGGTCGGCCACTCCGCCGCCGCGGTGATCATGGCGTCCCTGTGCCGGCGCTGGCTGAGCGATGTGTCCCAGGAGCTGCGGGTGGGCCTGGCCCTCGTGATCGCGGGCTACACCAGCACCCTCGGCTTCGACGTGTGCAAGTTCGCGGCCGTCGGCGCCCGATGGGCCGGAACGGACTGGGACGTCCTGAGCACCGAGGTGGCACGGCCGTTCGTCACGGTCTCCTTCTGCCTCATCCTCCTCGGTTTCGGCCTGCCCCTCGCCGTGCAGCGCTTCAAGGGACCCTGGCGGGACTGGACCCGGTACCGCCGGCTGGGCACCCCTGTCCCGCCTGCTGCACGGGCTGACGCCGACCACGGCGGTGGTCAGGATGCCCCTGCTCTCCACGGTGGGCGTACGCCGGCTGCACCGCGAATCGGGCATCCACGACGGACTGCTCACGACGACGTGACGGCGGTCTCGGACGGCGCCGGACTGGCCAGGCGGCTGCTGCGGTACACGACGCGCGAGCGCGTCGCCTCTCTCGCGCGGGCCGGCTTCAGGCCCACGCCGGCGAAGCGGCGGCTGGCCGGCGGTTCCCTGGCGATGCACATCGTGCGGGTCAACGGTTTCCCCCGCCGTCCTCGCCGTCCTCGCCGTCCTCGGCGACCGGGTCGTGGGCGCCGTGGTGTTCGAAGTCAGCGACGGCAGGGTCGCGTCCCTGTGCGGCATCGCCGCGGCGGACCGGCTGACGCGCCTGGCCGGGGCGTGGCGGCGGAGCGAACCCGGCGCGCCGGTCATCGACGCGTGGTGACCGGGGCGGTCAGGTCCGATCGGCCTCGACGGATGGGGCGCGGTCGTCGGAGCGCCGGCGGGCCGGCCCGCCGGCCGGCCACGCCCGCCCCGGCGGTCCGCGAGGTGGGGCGCGGTGATCCGTAACCGCCCGGTCAGCTCGACGCGTCCGGCCGCCCGGGAGCCTCCAGCCGGGTCAGTTCCTCCGCGCTCAGCCGGAGCGTCGCGGCGCGGGCCGAGTCCCGTACGGAGGCCGGGCGGCTCGCGCCCGGGACCGGGATCACCGCCGGGGAGCGGGCCAGCAGCCACGCCAGGGCCACCTGCTGCGGGCTGACGCCGTGCTCGGCCGCGATGTGGTGGAAGGCGGTGTCCGCCGACGTCTGCCCGGAGGGGCCGTCGAGGGAGCTGCGGGAGATCCCGCCGAGCGGGCTCCAGGGCAGGAACGCCAGCCCCAGGCGGGCGCTCAGCCGCACTTCGGGCTCGCCGTCGCGCACGGCGGCCGAGTACCGGTTCTGGACGGAGACGAGCCCGTCGCCGAGGATCTCGTGCGCCTCGCGGATCTGACCGGTGCTCACGTTCGAGATCCCGGCGGCGCGGATCACGCCGGCGTCGAGCAGCTCGCGCAGGGCGCCGACGGACTCCGCCCAGGGCACGGCCGGGTCCGGCTTGTGCAGCTGGTACAGCCCGATCGCGTCGACGCCCAGGCGCCTGGCCGAGACTTCGGCCGCGCGCTTGAGGTGGGCGGGGCTGCCGGTGACGGTCCAGCTGCCGTCGCCCGGGCGTCCGCGGCCGCCCTTGGTGGCGATCAGGACGTCGGAGGTGTCACCGCCGTAGCGGGCCAGGGCGCGGGCGATGAGCAGTTCGTTGTGCCCGGTCTCGTCGGCGTGCCAGTGGTAGCTGTCGGCGGTGTCGATGAGCGTGATGCCGGCATCGAGGGCCGCATGGACGGTCGCGATGGCCCGTGCCTCGTCCGGTCGGTGCTCGATGGACAGCGGCATGGCGCCCAGGCCGATGGCGCTGACGGTGGTGTCTCCGATGGTGCGGTACCGCATGGTGGCTCTGTTTCCTCAGGTGGTGGGGGCGGCGGACGCGACGAGGGCCTCGGCAACGGCGCCGGGCAGCCAGTCGGCCGTGCGGGAGAAGGCGAAGCCCAGCTCCTTCGCGCGGGCATTGCTCATGGCGTAGTGGCGGTCGAAGGAGAACGGAGAGGCGGTCTCGCCCGCCGCGGCGGTCCGGTAGACGGGCTCCCGGCCGGTCTGCGCGGCGACGGTCGCGGCCAGGTCGCGCACGTCGAGCAGGTCGTCGGAGCAAGCGTTGAGCGGGCCGGTGAAGTCGCTGCCGGTCGCCGCCCACCGCAGCAGGTCGGCCAGTTCCGCGTAGTGGATGAACACCGTGGGCAGGGCCCTCGCGTGCACGGTGATCTCTTCGCCGTGGGCGACGCGCTCGGTGTAGTGCGCCAGTCGGCCGGTGAATTCCCGTCCTCCGCCGCCGAGTACGTGTGCGCTGCGCACGGAGGCGAACGCGAAGCCGCCGGCGCGGGTGAAGACGGCCTCCGCCTGGCGCTTGCCTTCGGCGTAGTGCGCCTCCAGGTAGGCCTCGTCCTGCCAGGGCAGGTCCATGGCCACCGGCCAGGCACCCGGGTCCACGTTCTCCTCCGGGACCGGGGCTCCTGCCGGGTCCGGCAGTGCGGCGCCCGCCGGGTCGTAGACCTCGATCGTGGAGGTCATGACGTAGCGCCGGGCGCGGCCGGCGAAGGCGCGGGCGGCGATCGCGGCCTGCACGGGGGTGTAGCAGACCTGATCGACCACCACGTCGAAGGTGCGGGCGCCGAGTACGGCGACGAGGGCCGCCTCGTCGTTGCGGTCGACGACCAGGTGCTCGACGCCGGCGGGCGGCGGGGTGGAGCCGCGGTTGATCACTGTGACCTGGTGGCCGTCGGCTTGCAGGCGCTCCACCAGGAGCTTTCCGAAGTATCGGCTTCCGCCGATGACGCAGATCCTTTGCATGCCCCCATCCTCGGCACGTGGCGTCTTCAGCAGAAGTGGCCGCTTACTGCATGGGTGTTAAGGAATTCTGTTGACCGACGTGCGGCGGCTCCGCGTCCTTCGGGCGGAGGCGTCACTCCGCCCCGGCCTGGGCGCGGCGGGCGTACGCGCGGGCGGCGCGGGCCCGGTCGCCGCAGCGGGTGGAGCACCAGTGGCGGCGGCCGTGGCGCAGCAGGTAGCGGTTGCAGGGGGCGGAGCCGCAGGCGGTGAGGCGTTCGGCGTCCGGGGAGGTGAGGAGGTCGGCGGCGTCGGCGGCGAGGGCCGCCAGGGCGTGGTCGACGATCGCGGTGGTGGGGTGGGTGGTGGCGCGGTAGGGGCCATTCTTGTCGTCCCAGGCCAGCAGCGGGGCGGTCGGGACGCGGGTCATCGCGTCGTTGACGGCCCGGACGGCGGCGGGGAGGGCGGGGAGCCCGGCGGCGCGGGCCGCGAACAACGACCTGATCTGTTCGCGCAGCGAGCGCAGTTGCGCCGTGCACATCTCCCGCATGCCTGCGTCGGCCGGGGCGAGACCGCGTTCCGTCAGCCAGTGGTTCGCCTGTGCGGGAGTCCCCAGGAGATCGATGGTGTGCCCGCCGGGCCGCGCGACGGCGCTGTTGGCGAGGGCGAGGGAGAGGTGCTCCCGCTCGCCCTGGGCGGGCGCCACGAGGGGTTCTTCCCGTACGGACTCCTTCATGTTCCTCATGTTAAGGCTTGCGGTCATCCATGAGAAACAGCTACCGTCACCTCACGGTTAAACCAAATCTATCCGTGAGCTGCTTTCTCCGTGTCCTCTGTGCCCGCATCGACCGACCACTTCCCCGTCCGCGTCCTCGGCGGCCCGACCGCCCTCTTCGAGTACGGTGGCCTGCGCTTCCTGACCGACCCGACGTTCGACGGCCCCGGCGACTACCCGGCACCCGGCAGGACGCTCACCAAGACCGCCCCCTCCGCCGCCGCCCCCGGCGACCTCGGCGCCCTTGACGTGGTCCTGCTCTCTCACGACCAACACCCCGACAACCTCGACCACTCCGGCCGGGCCCTGCTCGCCGACGTGCCGCTCACCCTCACCACCCCCGGTGGCGGAGAGCGCCTCGGGGAGAGGGCCAAGGGCCTGGCCGACTGGGAATCCGTCGAGCTGGACCGCCCCGGTGGCGGCACGGTCACCGTGACCGGCGTACCCGCCGTTCACGGACCCGGAGCGCGCGAGGAGGTCGAGCCGATCGCCGGCCAGGTCATCGGCTTCGTCCTGACCGGCGAGGGGCTGCCCACCGTCTACGTCAGCGGCGACAACGCGTCGCTCGACGCGGTGAAGGAGATCGCCGAGCGCTTCGGCCCGGTGGACACCGCCGTACTCTTCGCCGGAGCCCCCCGCTTCCCCGTGATCTTCGACGGCCGCCTGCTGGTCCTGGACAGCGCCCAGGCCGCCGAGGCCACCCGGATCCTCGGCGCCCGCCGTGTCGTTCCCGTGCACTGCGACAGCTGGGCCCACTTCACCGAGGGCCACGCCGAACTGGAGGCCGCGTTCACCGCCGCCGGACTGGCCGACCGCCTGGACCCGGACTGGCGCCGGCCCGCCTGAGCCGGACGGGGCACCCCCCGCCGGCCGGCCCTCACTGACGCGGGACGTCGATGCCGGCCGCGCGCAGGTTCGCCTCGACCAGGGTGTTCAACCGGACGAGGGACGGCGACCGCTCCTCCCGGTGATGGTTGACCAGTCCGTACCGGGAGGCGGTGTCGGACCGGTTCCGGAACCCGTCCGCCATCGCCAGCCGCTCGCGCTCGGCCAGCAGCCTGTCGGCCAGCTCCGACGCCAGTGCGTCGATCCGCGGGTCGTCCGGATCCCAGGACATCGCCTCCCAGCCGCGCTTGGTCAGCTCGATCCATCCGGGGTCGTCGAGCCACCCTTCGAGCTGGGTCAGGAAGCTGTCGAAGAGCTCCGGCACCAGCGCCCGGGCCAGCACCAACGCCTCCCGCTGAGTGGCCACGTAGTCGGCGCCGAAGCCGAGACCGGCGAGTCCCTCCAGGACCGCGCAGGCTCGGTCGGGCAGCAGGGCCCGGTCGCCGTGGGCGAGCCGGTGCAGTGTGTCGCGCCGCGCGGTCAGGTCCTCGATCTGTTCGGTGAGCCGACGGCGGACGTCGTCCAGGGAGGCGGCGAACCGCTCGGGACCGGCGTCGAGCAGCTCCCCGATCTCGGCCAGCGGCACGCCCGCCCCGGCCAGCGTCCGTACCTGGACCAGCCGCAGCAGGTCGACCGACCCGTAACGCCGGTAACCGGAACCGTCGCGTTCCGGCTCGGCGACCAGGCCGAGCCGGTGATAGTGCCGCACCGTCTTGATCGTGACGCCGACGTACGCCGCCGCCTGACCGATCGTGAGCCCGTCTGCCATCGGCTCGGTGCACCTCCGGATCGTAGGTCCTCGGCCCGGGACCGGGCCGTGGCCGCCGGCGGCCCGCACTCCCGCCTCGCGGTCATGGGTCGGTCACGGGTCGCGGGCGGTCCCAGGGGCGAGGGTAGCGCGCATCCGTCCGGATGCCCTCACCCCTTGCGACCGGTACCGGTGACCCCAAGGTCCGCACGGGACTTGAGGTTGACCTTGGGTCAGGGTGCACGCTCCTCGCACGGCCGCTTCGACGGGGGGTCGGTGGCCACCAGGGCCACCGTCGCGCCGTCGAGCCGTGCCGGACACCTACTGCCGCGAGACGAGGAACCACCATGAGCGAGTCCCTCCACACCGTCGAGACCACCGCTGCCGGGCCGGACCGCCCCGAGCTGCGCGAGGCCATCCAGGAGATCGTCGATTCCGGTTTCGCCGGAATGCAGCTGCGCGTGAACGACGAGCGGGGCGAGTGGGTCGGCACCGCCGGGGTGCGCGAGCTGGGCGGGGCGGAGGCCCCACCGGCCGACGGGCACTTCCGGATCGGCAGCATCACCAAGACCTTCACCGCGACCCTGGTGCTGCGGCTGGTCGCGGAGGGAAGGATCGGGCTGGACGCCCCTGCGGACGACCACCTGCCCGGCTTCGGGCTGGACCGGCGGATCACCGTACGGATGCTGCTCCAGCACACCAGCGGGTTGTTCAGCTTCACCGGAGAGGTCTACGACGACGGGACGGTCGTGCCCGGTGGAGTCCCCGGGATCGGCAAGGAGTGGATGGACAACCGGTCCCGCACCTACCGGCCGGAGGAGCTGGTACGGCCCGCGCTGTCCCGGCCGGCGCGGTTCGCACCGGGGGCGGACTGGAGCTACTCCAACACCAACTACGTACTGGCCAGGCTGCTGATCGAGAAGGCCACCGGCCGTTCCCACGCCGAGGAGATGCGCCGGCTGGTCCTGGATCCGCTCGGGCTGACCGGCACCGTGGTGCCGGACGCCTCACCGGAGATCCCCGAGCCGCACGCCCACGGCTACTACGGGTACGAGGACGCCGGCCGGTGGACGGTGGCCGACACCACCCGCTTCAACCCCTCCTGGATCTCCGCCGCCGGTGACATGATCTCGACCACCCGTGACCTGCACACGTTCTTCTCCGCGCTGATGGGCGGCAGGCTCCTGCCGGCCCCGCTGCTGGCCGAGATGCGCACGCCGCACCCCAAGATGGGCTACGGCCTGGGGGTGTTCGTGGAGAAGACGGACGACGGCGGCACCATCTTCCAGCACAACGGCGGATTCTGGGGCTGGGCGGCGCTGATGTACAGCACGCCCGACGGCAGCAGGACCCTGACCGGCTCGGTGACCTGCGGGGACGCGGAGCTCGACCTGGCCGCCACGGTCCAGGCGTTCGAGAAGGTGAAGCAGCGGCTCGTCAAGGAGGTGTTCTGCGACGGGCGGACCGCGCCGGACCGGCCGACGGGCTGAGCGCGGCGGGACGGCGTACGCGGAGCTCCGTGTTCCGCGCGCCCCGCCGCGGAGTCACCTCCGGCGCACCAGGGCGGTCATCGCGGCGATGTCCGCCTCCGACCGGGCGATCGGGATCCAGGGCGGCGACAGTTCGTACTCGGCATGGACCCGGACGAGCTCGTCGGCGAAGGCGCGCACGACCTCAGGGGTGGCCGTGCCCCGCTCCGCGTGCTCGACGAACAGCTCGCAGGCTTCCACGGCGCCTTCGTACTCGTAGTCGAACTCGAACAGCGCGCAGATCGCCTCGACGGCGTGGTCGGACGAGGACAGGTGGCTCATCCCGCAGTCGAGCCCGTCGTCGCTCAGGTCGTCGGGGTACGGCGCGCGGTGCCAGGAACCGTCCTCGAACCAGTAGACGCACTCGATCCTTCCCTGGTGCAGAAGGTCGTCCCGGACTTCACGGCGCACCCACCCGGGCGCCCCGGCGAGGAGGTCGATCGCGGGCTCGTACCGCCCGACCTTGCTGGAATCGTCCTGTCCGAAGAGAACCGCCCGGCCGCCGTCGGCCCGGACCAGCACCCATCGGCTGCAACTGCTGTCGTCGTAGTGCAAGGCGCAGCCGTCGGCGCCGGCACTGTCGCCGAGCCAGTACCCGCGCCGGAAGGTCTCCTTCTCCTCCTCGGCGTCCCAGGTCACCGCGGCGAGTGCGGCCCACCGCGCCCACAACAGGCTCGCTTCCGGAAGGTCCTCCGGCCGCCCCGGACGATGAATCGTCATGCCCACCCCACACTCCCCGGTCCTTCGCGTCCGGCCACAGACCCTATCCGCGGCTGCTGAGACACCGGGGCGGCGGCCGCGGGCGGGCGTCGTCGGGTTACTTGCGGAGCCGGGCGTCCGCCGGGGGATACGAGCCGTCACCGCGGTCCGCGCCCAGGCCCGCGAGCAGGCGCAGCCCGTCCTCGGCGGGGCTGCCGGGGGGCGCGGACAGGACCAGCAGCTCCATTCCCGACTCGTCCGGCAGCGCGAAGTTCTCCTGGTGCAGTTGCAGCGGTCCGATCAGCGGATGCCGGTACGCCTTGAGTCCGTGCGTACGGGCGCGCACGTCCGCGCGGGCCCAGAGGCGGCGGAAGCGCTCGCTGCCCATCGCCAGCTCGCCGATGAGCGAGGCCAGTCGGGGGTCCTCCGGGTGCTTCCCGGCGGCCAGGCGCAGGTGCCCGACCACGTCGAGGGTGCATTGCTCCCAGTCCGCGTAGAGGCCGTCCTCGGCCTCCTCCAGGAAGATGTGCCGGGCGATGTTCAGGCCCGGCATCGGCCGGCCGAAGAGCAGCCCGGCGAGGCGGTTCCCGGCGAGCGCGTCCAGGCGGTGGTCCATGATCAGTGCGGGTGCGCCGGTGACCAGGCCGAGGACGCGCAGCAGTTCCGGCCGGACCCGCCCGCCCGGCGACTTCGCGCTGCGCCGGCGCTGCCGGGCGAGCCGGTGCAGGTGCCCGCGTTCGGTCTCGTCGAGGCCGAGGACGCGGGCGAGCGCGTCGAGGACCTGCTCGGAGGGCTGGGTCGCGCGGCCCTGCTCCAGGCGCACGTAGTAGTCGACGCTGACTCCGGACAGGTGCGCGACCTCTTCGCGGCGCAGCCCTTCGACCCGCCGGCGGCTGTCGGCGGGTATGCCGACGGCCGCCGGGTCGACCCGGGAACGCCTGGTCCGCAGGAAACCCGCAAGATCGTCCATGTCCCCAGTATGGCCTCGGAGATGCCCGTGAAGGTGGCCCTGCCGATACCAGGAAGCCCGGTCCGACGGAAGAGGAGCCCCTGAACGCCGGGCGCCGCGTCGCCCAGGATCGAAGGCATCCGATCCGAAGGAGTTCCCGTGAAGACGCTGATCGTCCACGCCCACCCCGAGCCGAAGTCGCTCAACAGCTCGCTCAAGGACCTCGCGGTGTCCACCCTGGAGGCCGCCGGGCACGAGGTGCGGGTGAGCGACCTGTACGCGATGGACTGGAAGGCGGTCGTGGACGCCGCGGACTACGGCCCCGCCGCCTCGAGTCCGCTGAGCGTCGCCCTGGACTCGGGCCGGGCCTTCAACGCCGGGACGCTCACGCCGGACGTCCTCGCCGAGCAGGAGAAACTGCTGTGGGCCGACACGGTCGTCTTCCAGTTCCCGCTGTGGTGGTACGGCATGCCCGCGATCCTCAAGGGCTGGGTGGACCGGGTGTTCACCTACCGCTTCGCGTACGGCGTCGGCGAGCACAGCGACACCAAGTACGGCGAGCGCTTCGGCGAAGGCACCCTCGCGGGCAGGAGGGCCCTGCTGTCGGTGACCGTCGGCGGCCCGGAGTCGCACTACTCCGCCCGCGGGATCAACGGCCCCATCGACGACCTGCTGTTCCCGATCCACCACGGCATCCTCTACTACCCGGGCATCGAGGTGCTGCCGCCGTTCGTGCTGCACGGCGTGGACCGGATGACGGACGTGGAGTACGCGCCCGTCGCCGAGGCCTGGCAGCGGCGCCTGCTCACCCTGGAGTCGACCGAGCCGATCGCGTTCCGGAGGCAGAACTTCGGCGACTACGAGATCCCCTCGCTGCACCTGAAGGAGGGTCTGGAGCCCGCCGGCCGCACGGGATTCGGGCTGCACGTGCGCGGCTGACCACCGGGTCCGGCGGCGCGGCCGGACCCGGCTGCACCGCCGGGGCAGCGGCCGTGCGCTCCCTGGCGAGACCCCGGACCCGGCCCGCAGCCACGCATGACCGCGGACGGTGACACCTTCGGGTGATCGCCGTACCGAGGTCTTCCGAACGACCCGTTCCGGACCGAGTCTTGACCCTCCCCCTCACTCACGGAGGCGTATCCGATGACCGGCGAGGACAGTGCAGTACGGGCGGACGAGGAGATCGCCTTCTCGTGGGACGGCGACACCCGCTGGGAGGCCGCGAAGTACATCACCCTGCGCCACATGGCCCGGCGTCTGCCGCACCTGATGAAGCGCTCCCTGTCGATCGCGTGGCGCGTCGACCGGGCGTCCGTGGCCGGGCTCCTGGCCTGCCAGGCCGTCTCCGGCATCGCGGCGGCCCTGGGCCTGTTCGCGACCACTTCGACGATCACCGCGCTCATCTCCTCCGGGAACATCACCGACCGGCTGTGGCAGGCGTGGCCATCCGTCGCGGTGCTCGCCGCCGCCGCCGGGATCAGAGCCACCCTCTACATCGTGGTCACCTGGCTGTCCTCACGCATCTCGCCCCTGCTCCAGCAGGAGTACGAGCTGATGCTGCTCGACGCGGCCACCGGCAGCGAACTCGCCGCCTACGACAGCCCCGGCTTCAAGGACCGGTGGGACAACGCCGAACGCGGCGCCGTCGTCTCCAAGGACATCATCGAGGAGGGCCAGGACCTCCTCGCCGCCCTCGCCTCCCTCCTGGCCGGCGCCGTCGTCCTCGGCACCCTCCACCCCCTCCTCCTGCCGTTCCTGGCCCTCGCCAGCCTCCCGCAGGGCATCGCCCAGGTACACAGCGCCCGCGTCACCTACCTGGCCGCCGTGAAGACGACCGGCCACAGCCGCATGATCGGCGTCCTGCGCTGGCACCTCGCCGACCGGCACTCCGCCGACCAGATCCGCGCCGGGACCATGGCGCCCTTCCTCCTCGGCAAGTACCGGCACCTCACCGACCGGGTCACCACCGTCCACCGCCAGGCCGTCACCGAAGGCGCCCGCATGGCCTTCCTCGGCGCCCTCGGCGGCGGCCTGGCCTCCGCCGTCGTCTGGGGGGTCCTGGTCGCCCTCCTCGCCACCGGCCACCTCACCGTTGCCGCCGCCGGAACCGCCGTCCTCGCGCTGCGCACCGTCACCGGCTCGGTCCAGGGCGTCGTCCGCAACGCCGCCATGATCTTCCGTACCGGCATGTACATGGACGACTGGTCGACGTTCCTGGAAGAGACCGGGGGCTACCGCCTCACCGCCGGGGAGGTCGTCCCCGGCGCCCCGCGCGAGATCCGCACCGAGAACCTCGTCTACCGCTACGAGGGCGCCGACAGGAACGCCCTCGACGGCATCGACTTCAGCGTCCGCACCGGCGAGATCGTCGCCCTGGTCGGCGAGAACGGATCCGGCAAGAGCACCCTCTCCAAGCTCCTCACCCGCCTCCACCTCCCCACCGCCGGCACGGTCACCTGGGACGGGCACCCCACGACCGCGCTCGACCCCCACGCGGCCTGGAAGCACGTCTCCCTCGTACCGCAGGACTTCTCGTGCTGGCCGATGACCGCCCGCGACAACATCACCCTCGGTCAGCCGCGCAGCGACGACGAGAAGGACGTCTGGGAAGCCGCCGCCGCGGCCGGTGCCGACGAGGTCGTGCACGAACTCCGCGCGGGCCTCTCCACCCTCCTGGCCCGCGAGTGGCTCAACGGCGCCGAACTCTCCGGCGGCCAGTGGCAGCGCGTCGCCCTGGCCCGCGCCTTCTACCGGCCCGCCGCCCTCCTGGTCCTCGACGAACCCACCTCCGCCCTCGACCCCCGCGCCGAACACCGCATCTTCGCCAACCTGCGCCGGGCCGCCCGGGACCGCGCCGTGGTCCTGGTCACCCACCGCCTCGCCAACGTCGCCGTCGCGGACCGCATCGTCGTCCTCGACCACGGCCGGGTCGTCCAGGAAGGCACCTTCGCCGAACTGTCCAGGGCGAACGGACTCTTCCGCGAGCTCCTCGAACTGCAGAACGACCGCACCGTCCCCGGCCAGCGCACCCCGAAGGAGACCACCGCGTGAACACGACGCCGCCCGGCTGGCTGCCGCCCGCGCGGGGCCGGGTCCCAGGTGGTGGGCCGGCCGAGCGGGTGCCACCACCAGGCGCCCGGCGCGACCCTGTTGCCGGCGGATTCGTTCCGCCCGGCCGGCTCAGCCTCTCCGTCGGCGAGGGCGCCGGGCCGTCCCCGCCCCACGCACACGGTGACGGAGGCGAGGCGGGCGGGGGCGCGGATCACGCCCTGGCGGGGGCCGGAAGCGAGCGGGCGCCTTCCACGGCGGCGGCTTCGCCGTGCGGTGAGCCCCACAGGCGGGCCACCTCCGCGGCCCGGGCGAAGGCGGACCGCGCTCCGGCCGCGTCCCCCAGCAGCGCGCACACCTCGCCGAGGGCCAGCGCCAGCGGCCGGGTGCAGAAGGCGGTGGCGGCCGCGGACCCGAACTGGTCCCGCACCGGCCGCAGCAGCGGGACGAGCGCCGCGGCCGCTTCGGTGTCGCCCAGCAGACAGGCAAGCCGCGCCCGGGCCCCGAGCCGTACCCCGTAGAAGTGGTCCGGCACGGGAACCGCGTCGAACCGCACCGCCCGCGCCTCCTCCAGCTTGCCCTGGAGTGCCAGCACCAGCGCCAGCGCCTCCCCGCCCCGCGCACCCCAGGCCGCGTGGAGCGTCCGGGCCAGCGGCTCGATCTCCGCGATCCGCCCCTGGCTCAGCCGGATCGTGATCACCCCCCGGGCGTGCAGGTCGGCGGCGCGCGAGGCGTTGTGCCGCACCAGTCGCTCCCGTACCTGCCCGTACAGACCCTCCGCCTCCACGAAGCGTCCGCCCGCGTGGGCGAGCATGGCCAGCGTCGACAGGCTCGCCGCCTCCGCCTCCGGCATCCGGTAGCGGCGGGCCACGGCCAGGCCTTCGCGGGCGTGCCGCTCCACGGCCTCCACGTCGTTGCCGATCGCGGCGACCATCGCGTCCACCTGCTCGCACACCCACCGGTACGCGGGCAGGTCGTGGCGCGCGGTCAGCTCCCGCAGTTCGGCGACGACGGGGACACAGCGGGCGGCCTGCGCCTCGTGCGGCAACAGCTTCGTCATGGTGGTGAGCGCGGCCGCCAGCAGCCCGGGGTCGCCGGCGCGGCGCGCGAGGGCCAGCTGCCGTTCCGCAGCCGTGCGGGCCTGCTCCCCGGCGTCGCCGGGCAGCTCGTCCACCAGTGCCTGCAACAGCCGGGCCAGGTCGGCGGGCGGCGGACCGGGCCGGGCGGTGAGCCGTTCCAGGGTGTCCACCGCATGCCGGTCCACCGTGCCGTGACTGCGGGTCAGCCACGGGGTGGGCTCGGTCCAGGCCGTGAACGCCGCGACGGCCAGGTCGTCCCGGCCCGCCCGCTGGGCCGCGTCCAGGGCGCGGCGGCGGGTCCGGGCCGCCGCGTCTCCGGAACCGGCCCGGATCTGCGCCCGCATCAAGGCCCCGAGCAGGTCCACGGCCCGTTCGGCGCGGGCGTCGCCCGGCTCCGGTATCAGCTCGGCCGCGTCCAGGGCCTGTCGCAGCAGGTCCGCGCTCACGTCGTGGGCGTAGCGGTGCTCGGCGAGTTCGGCGGCGCGGAGCGCGAACTCCACGGCCCGGCCGGCCATGGCGGGGTCGCCGGAGCGGGTGAAGTGCAGGGCCAGCGCCGGCAGGGCGTCGGGGCGCAGCTGCTCCAGGGCCCCGGCGAGCCGGCCGTGCAGCAGGCCGCGGCGCAGCCCCGAGAGGTCGCTGTAGACCGTGTCGCGCAGCAGCGGATGCGTGAAGCGGACCAGCCCGGGCCCGGGCTCCGTCAGCAGGCCCGCGGTGACGCAGACCTCCAACGCGTCGACGACCTCGGCGGCCGGGGCCCCGGCGGCCGCGCACAGAACCGCGACGTGCGCCTCGGCCCCGGCCACCGCGGCCAGCCGCAGGATCGCGGCGGCTTCCGCGGGGAGCCGGGCCAGCCGCTGCCGTACGACGTCCCGGATGCCGTCGGGCACCCCGACCATGGCCGCCGACGGGTCGCGGCCCATCAGGAGCCGGGCGCTCTCGCCGACGTAGAACGGGTTGCCGCCGGTGCGTTCCGCGAGGGCGGTCACGACCTCCCCGGAGACGTCCGTACCGCAGAGCGCGCGGACCAGGGTGGCGACCTCCGCCACCCCGAGGCCGCCGAGCGGGACGCGGTACGGGTCGCGCCGGGCGAGGCCGGCCATGAGCGGGGCGAGGGTGGTGTCGGCGTGGCCCGGGCGGTAGGCCGCCACGACCAGGAGCGGAACCCCGTCGATGGCGGCGGCGCGGCCCAGCAGGGCCAGCGTCTCCTCGTCGGCCTCGTGCAGGTCGTCGATGAACACCGCGAGCGGCTGCCGCGCCGCCGCCGACGCGAGCCACCGCGTGAAGGCCGCGTGCAGCCGGAAGCGGCCCGCGGTGGCGTCCCCGCGCGGGCCGTCGGCGACCCCGTCCGGGTCGAGCAGCGCGGACAGCGGACCGACATGCTCCGGCGGGGTCGCCCCGGCCAGGTCGCGCAGCGCCTCCACCCATGCCCAGGCCGCGGGAACGCCCGGCCCGTCCGGGCACCGGCCGACCACGACGTTCCAGCCCTCCGAGCGCAGCGCGGCGGCACAGCGGTCCAGCAGCGAGGACTTGCCCGCCCCGCCCTCGCCCGCGACGAGCGCCACCGCCCCGCCCCGCAGCGCGGCCCGCGCCGCTTCGGCGAGGACACCGAGTTCGTGGCGGCGCCCGACGAAGGCCCGGCGGGAACCGCCTTCGGTCCGCACGACCGGCAGCGCGTCGGCGGCGGGACCGTCGGAGGCGGCGGGTGCGCCGGCGGCGGGTGCGTCGACGTCGGAGGGCGAAACGGCGCCCGGCGCTGCGGGGCCGGCCGTACCGGACGTCTCCGGCACCGGCGCGGGTGCCTCCGGGGCGGGTGCCGGGGCGGCTGCCGCCGCGGTGCGCCCGGCGCCCGCGGGCGGCACCGCCGCCGCGAGTACGTCGAGCTGCCGCGTCAGGATCGCCCGCTCCAACTCGACCAGCCCGGGCCCGAGGTCCAGCCCCAGTTCCTCGGCGCACACGGCGCCGGCCCGCCGCAGCGCCGCGAGGGCGTCGCCCTGGCGGCCGGTCGCCCACAGGCCGAGGGCGAGCAGCCGCCACCCCTCCTCGCGCAGCGGATGACTGCGTACGTACGCTTCGGCGGCCGGTACGGCTTCTTGCGGCCGCCCGGCACCGAGAGCGGCGGCCAGCGACAGTTCCTGGGCCATCAGCCGCAGTTCGTTCAGCCGGGCCGTCTCGGCGGCGGCCCACGGCTCGGCCGCCCACTCGGCGTACGCCTCGCCGCGCCACAGTCCGAGCGCCCCGTCGAGCAGCGGCCCGGCCTCCTCGGCCGGCAGGGAGCGGGACCGTCCCACGGCGGCCTCGAAGCTCCAGGCGTCCACCGCGTCCGCCGCGAGGTGCAGGGCATAGCCCTGGGGGCTGCTCACGAGCAGCCGGGACCCGGCCCGGGGGAGCCGCGCGGGCTCCAGTACGCCGCGCAGGTGGGAGACGTAAACGTGCAGGGAACTGCGCGGCTTCGCCGGCGGGCTCCCCTCCCACACCGCCTCGACGATGCGGTCGACCGGCACCGTCCGGCCCCGGGCGGCCAACAGGATTCCCAGGACGGCCCGCTGACGCCGTCTCCCGATCGACGCCGGCTCTCCGCCGACGGCCACCTCCAGCGGCCCCAGCACTCTCACTCGCAGCATGATCGGGCAAATGTACCAACGGCGTTGGCTCGTTCGGACCCGCTCCGGCGCCACCCGTCCGGGCGGCGCCCGCGGTCCCGCCTCAGCCGGCGACCGGCAGGGGCCGTCGGTGCAGGGCCGTGCCGTCGAAGACCGCGAACTCGCCTGCGCCGGCGTGATGGTGGGTGGGTACGAAGCCCTCGACGCTGCCCAACAGCTCCCCGGTGGCGGGGTCCCACGTCTCCAGCCCGCGGGGAGAGGCCGCGTACAGCAGCCCGCCGGCGGCGAAGAGGGCGCCCTCCACCTCCGGCAGGACGATCAACTCGCGCCGCCACACGGCGTCGAAGACGCGCACGCCCCGGGCGGGGGAGTCCTGGCGCGGGCCGACCCCGTGCAGCCCGGTGACGGCGAGGCGCCGCTCGTCGATCCAGCACTGGGGGGCGTTCCAGAAGTAGTCCCGCCAGGCCAGCTCCTTACGGGTCCTGCCGTCCTCGGACTCCCCGGCCCGGCCGCCGGCCCAGGAGCGCAGGTTCCACACCGAGGGGACGCCGAGCGGATGCCAGACCCAGCCGTCGTCGGCGATCCGCGTGCCCCGCGGTGACACGGAGAGCGCACCGTGGAAGTAGTCCAGGCGGTGGCGGCCCGGATCGCGTGCGGTCAGCAGCTCCCCGCTGAGCGCCTCGGAGAGGTCGAGCCGGTTCCACCCGGTCCGGTGTACCGCCAGCGTACGGCCCCGCTCCTCGGTGAAGGCGAACGAGAACGGCACCGTGTACGCGTGGTGGAACCCGCCGTCGAGGGAGAGCGTCACCCCGCCGGTGTCCAGGTCGACGACCTGCCCGTGGCGGCCGAAGTCGCTCACGACGGCGGCGAAGCGGCCGTCGCGCGAGACGTGCAGCCGGCGCCGCACGACCTGGCCGTGCAGGACGCGCTCCTGCGGGGGCTCCGGCGGTAGGGCCACCCGCGCGGCGACGGCGGTGGCGGCGCGGGGGGCGTCGGCGTCGAAGCGGGCCAGCCGGCCGTCCTCGGTGAGCAGCACCCACTGAGAGGACGACGCTCCGGCGACCGGCGCGAGATCGGCGACGGGGCCCAGTTCCGCGGGCAGCGGGGACGAACGGGTCATTCGAAATCAGGGCAGTGGTACGTCTCCTGGACATGCCCGGCCCGGGATTCCCATACATCGAACAAGGCGCTCTTGCTGGAGACCTTCCGGAATTCCTCCTTGCTGTTCCGGAAACACGCGAGGTCCCCCATCAAGCCGTATCCGACCGGGTGGTAATCCGACAGCGCACACGTGGAGCAGATGGCCATCCGCATTCCGTCGGGAGCGTTCCGCTGCAATTCCAGGAGAGCCGACTCCATGTCCCCGTGGCGCGCCGTGGAGACGTCCCCGCCCGGCACGGCGAGCGTGAGCGAGACCCCGTACTCCTGCCCCGGTGCCGGGGCGTGCGGGTTGGGCACCGTGAGCTGCGTCGTGAGGTCGAACCGTTCCGTGCCGGCGCCGGTCATCACGGTGACGGGCGTCGACCACGTGAGCTCGTAGCCGCACAGGTCCCCCCTGTCGAGCTCGGGCGGCTCCGCCGAGGCGACGGCCTCGCCCACCAGCTCCAGGGAGTCGGGGCTGTGCCCCTCGAATCGGTTCCCGCGCCATTCGAGCGAGAACGTCACGCCGTCGTTCGTCATGACGCCGGCGCCTTTGCCCCACCGGTCCCGGACGAGAACCGAACCGGTCAGGGGCGATTCGTACATGAGTTGATTTTCCATGCGGCCCAGTATGCCCGGGGGAAATCCCCGGCCGGTGCCGAAAAAAGGCCCTGACAAGCCGATGGCAAGAGAACGACAAGAATCCGGATCTGCAGATGTTCTCGGATCCCCACGGTTGACGGCCCGTCGCTGCTGCGGACCACCACGGTCGACGCGCCCTACAGCGAGTCGGGCCCTTCGAGGCCCATGCCACGCACCAGCTCCAGCATCAGCAGCTCGAACATCGGCTCCTGGTCGGAGAAGACGAGGGGCGAAGTGCCCGAAGACCTCCAGCGCGATCCGGCCGTAGAGCGACCGCCGGCAGCCCACCATCGCGCCGCGGGAAGGTCCACCCCGGTGTCCGCCCGGTAGTCCAGCATCTGCTGCCGCGGGCGCGGATCCATCTCGCCCTCGGCGAGAACGGGGAACGGGCGGTCCGCCCACAGCTGCGCGAAGACCAGACCCCAGAGGCCGGCGAGCCGCCGCACCCAGGAGCTGGTCAGCTTGCGGTGCGCGTCACCGGCAGCCGTGGCCGGTGTGCCGAACAGCAGGTTGAATTCGGGCTGGTGCGCTATGGCCCAATGCCGCAGCACACGCACCGGCTCGATCATCCGCATCGCGAAATTGTCCGCGGGATGGGAGAGGGCCGCGGCCTGGAGCTCTTTCACCAGATCGCAGCCGTCTCGCGTCGCGCAGGGCGAATACGGGAGGGGCAGCCGGAGGAGCCTCCCTTTCGGGACCTCTGGGTTCCGGTGTCCCGTCCCTGTCATTCTTCCGGGGGACGGTTCATCGCTCGGGTATGAGCCGGCCGAGGCCGGGCGTCGTCCTGCCGGGCGACGCGAGACCGGCACGCCCGCAGGCAGCATCAGGACATGACGACAACCGACATGCCGAGTGCTTCCGCGGCCGCCGCGCCCGTCTGGGCCCGCCGTGCCGCCCATGCCATCGCCCTGTGCGCCCTCCCGTCCGGCTTATGGCGCATCGCCATGGCGTCCGGGGTCTACGTCGGCTACAGCGACGAGGTCCTGCGGGACGTCTACGCCATCCCGGGGTGGGGCATCGCGTACGTTGTCGGTCTGTCCGTCCTCGCCGAACTGGCCGCCCTCTTCCCGCTCCTGCTCGTGAGCGACCGGCAGCGGCTGCTGCGCTCCAGGACTCTTGCCGCAGTGGCCTGCACAGCCGCAGCGGTCCTGGTCGCGGTGACGCTGTGGCAGGTGGTGGTCGCGCTGACCGTCGAGAGCCACACGTACCTGTCGAACGGTCCGGCCCGGGTCGTCTGGGCCTGCTTCTTCGTCCCGCTCGCCGCCATACCCGTGCTGATGACAGCCGTGACCTCCTCGTACATGAAGCGCCGCCGCGGAATCCGGTGACGGGCGGCCGCCCGCTCCCCGGGCGGACGAGGCCCACACCGTCGCGTGACCGGTGCGGCCCGCCCCCCCCGACCCGGCCTCTCGGAGAGCGTTCGCGGGGAGATATTTCAGCATTCGCGCCCCCCGCCCCACGCTCGCTACCGTTTGCCGTCACCGCAGGAGCCGATGCGGGCGGGTGATCGGGGGAACGGCGATGGCCGCTGCTGGAGCGCGGGACGCACACCGAGGAGCCCGGCGACCTCCGCGTGGCCGAGAGGCTGCTCAGGCCGCTTGCCGGGGACCCTTCGGACGCCGGCCCCCACCAGCTGATGTCCCGGCTGGAACTGGGCACGTCCTGCACGCACGGGCCCGGCTGCTGGGTGACGTCACGGACCTGGCCGATGCGGTCGACCAGTACGAGGTCACCGCGCTGGCGCCCGCCCAGGACATCCGCAGTCGGCTGCACTGCGCCGCCCTGAGGGGCATGAGAGCCGCCGAGCTGGGCGCCCTGGAACGGTCCCGCACCGCCTTCGACCTGGCGCTGAGCGATTTCGTGCCCAAGCTGACAGGCCGTGCGCTCGGCCGTGAGTCGCAGGAAGCACGGTTGCGCGAGCTGCCTTCCCTCGCCACCGTGGCCGCGGCGGTATCGATCAGGGCCGGAGAGGTGCAGGAGGCGCTCGTCCGGCTGGAACAGGGGCGTGGCGTTCTGCTGGCCCAGGCGCTGGAGCTGCGCGGCCGGCACGACGACCTCAGGGTTGCGGACTCCGGGCTCGCCGACCGCTTCGAGCGGGTCTGCGCCGAGCTGGTGGCAACACACCGCAGCCCGCAGCAGCGCCGGAGGTCGGCGGGCGACTAGGAGCTGGCCGACGAAGTCATCTCCGTGGCATCCGCGTTCCAGCTGTGCGGCTACCGGCACGTGGTCGGAAGCCTGTGGACGGTCCAGGACGCCATGGGGCCGGTCCTGGCCCGCGCGGTCTACCGCAACCTCGCGGCACCGGACGGCCGCGGTCCGGCGTATGCCCTGCACCGGGCGGTCGCCGAGCTGCGCGCCCACGGCGACTACGACGACCCGCTGTTCTGGGCGTCGGTCATCCACAGCGGACCGTAACGACGAGACGAACGGGGGAAGGGCCATGGAGGAGGACCGTTCGCTGCGCGCGGCATTCTGCGCGGCGATGTCATGGTTGAACGACGTCATGGCGTCCGAAGGCCGGGGTGACGAACTCCGCTCCGCCGCGCGGGCCGTCCGCGCCGGTACGACGACCGTACGGCAGGCGATCGCCGGACTGGGCATCCCGGAGCACGTGCTGGCCGGCGCCCGGGTACGACGCGCGGGGAGGGCGGGGGCGACCCTCCCGGACTGGTGCCGCATCCCGCCGGGGAGGCGTACCTGTGCCCCGACGGATGGTGCGGTCTGAGGGAGATCCGGCAGCCGGGCGGTGCGGTACCGGCCGGCTGGCGCTGCCGGCTGCGGGACCAGCCGCTGCGCGTCCTGGAGGCGTGAGCCGGTGCCCCCCGTACTCGACCAACTCGGTGAGAAACTGGCCGAGAAGTGGGTGTCCGCCCTGGCGCTGCCCGGGCTGCTCCTCGTCGGGGCGAGCGCCTGCGCCGCCGTCCTCGGCCAGGGTCGTGCCCTCGACGCCGGTCTCCTGATCGAGGAGGCCGGACACTGGGCGACGACCGTGGCGCACTGGCCGGTCGTGGGTCAGGTCGCGGCGGTGGCGGTGACCCTCCTCGTGGCCGTGGCCATGGGGACGTTCGTCCGCGTGTGCAGCGACGGCGCCGTACGGGTCTGGACGGGGGACTGGCCGCACGCCGGGCCGGGCTCTGGGGAGACCTGCAGCGGCAGATCGACGGGATCCGCCGCGACAACCCACCGTACGACCGCGACGACGCGCAACTGCGGCAGATCACGGACCTCACCGCCCGCCGTGACCGGACGGGGCTCTCCTCACCGGCCCGGCCCACGTACACCGGCGACCGGTTCGCCGGGGTGGAGAGCCGCCTGCGGGGCCAGTACGGCATCGACTTGGCCGCCTGCTGGCCCGGGCTGTGGCTGGTGCTGCCGGAGGAGGTCAGGACGGAGCTGCGGTCCACGCGGGCCCGGTTCGATGCCGAGGTGGCCGGATCGGTGTGGGCCGGCTGCTACGTGGTGCTCTGCTGCTTCTGGTGGCCGGCCGCCGGGCGGCCGCGGTGCACGCCGGGCTGGTGGAGGCCGCCGTCGAGTGCACCTGCGGAAACTGGCCGAGGAGGTGGGCATCGCCCTGCCCCCGGGCCCCACCTGGGAGCCCCGTGTGGGCCTCCTCTTCAGCCGCCTGTTCCGCAAGGGCGCATAGCCGGTCGCCGTGCAGGCGGATACCGGTGTCGGGCTGCGAGGGCAGTGGCCCTTTCGCTGGTGAGGCGCTGATGGCCGAGCGGCCCGCGGGCTCAGGCGAGGGCGGTGACCAGCAGGGTGAAGGCGGCGATGATCACGGCGACCCGGACGTAGTGGAAGCGGTCCCAGTGGTTCATCTGCTGCTTCCAGTCGGCCGGCAGGCCGTCGGCGGTCCACGTCTTGACCCGGTTGTTGATCGGGACGAGCAGCAGGATCGACATGACCACACTGAGGACCAGCAACGCGGCGGCGGTGACGACCAGGCCGGCGCCGTGGTGGTCACGTCCGGCGACGGCCCAGACCGCGGCGAGGACGAGCGAGCCGACGTACCAGAACGGCATCACGGCGCCGAGCAGCCGGGCTCCGTGGGTGCGGCCGCGCAGGCCGTTGTCCCCGGGGAGGCCGTTGAGGATCGGGTTGATGAAGAAGGCGACGGAGAACTCCACTCCCACCATGACGCCGACGGCCACGGTGGTGAAGACCTCAAGTGCACGGAGCATGATGACCCCTCCTGGGATCTAGCGTTGCTAGATAGTGAGTCAACGCTAGTGCTACTGCCGCTCGTATGTCTAGCGGTGCTAGGATCGAATCATGTCGGTACAGGAACGCAAGGAGCGCGAACGGGCGGGCCGCGAGCGCCTCATCTTGGCGACGGCCCGTGAACTCGCCGAGCAGCAGGGCTGGGACGCGGTCACCACCCGCCGACTCGCCGAGCGCATCGAGTACAGTCAGCCCGTCCTCTACAGCCACTTCCGCGGCAAGCGCGAGATCATCGGTGCCGTCGCCCTCGAAGGCGCCGCCGAGATGGCCGCGGCGCTGCGGGCCGCGGCCTCCGCATCGTCCTCCGCCGCGGCCTCCGCCACGGACGGCCCGCGCGCCCGGGTCACCTCCCTCGCCCGCGCCTACCTGGGCTTCGCCGAACGGAACCCGGCGGTCTACGACGCCATGTTCCAGCTCGACGGCGGCCTGGCGTTCGCGACGGAGGACACCCCGGAGCCTCTGAAGGATGCCTTCGCGGCCCTGCTGGAGCGCCTCGGCGAGGTCGCCGGGGACGGCGTCAACCCGGCGTTGTTCACCGAGGTGTTCTGGGCGGCCCTGCACGGGCTGGCGACCCTGACCCGGGCGGGACGGCTGCCGCCGGGTGACGCCGAGCGGAGGGTGGAGTTGCTGGTGGACCGCCTCGCCATGATCTGACGCACCGTCCGGGCGCTCCGGCGGCCAGGCTCTCGCGGACCGGCTGCCGGCCCACTGCACCGGTTCGACCCCTCCCGCCGGCCCGCCCGCGCGGCGCTGCCGCAGAGCCCCCGGCCCCGCACCCTGACGGGGCAACCGCCTCGGTGGCAACGTTCCAAGGCGCCGTCGAAGGCACGGATGCCTCGGCCGCACCGTCGCGCGACGGGTTGACCGGTCCCTTGTCACCGTCACGGGCTTCCTGCCGGCCACGCTCCTGCGCACCGAGAGCCAGCTCTGCAGATGGTTGGGCACCGGCTCTCCGGTCCGTGGGGTGACTGCCGACGGCGTGACCGCTTGGAGCACGGGGCCGGCGGCAACGAGAAACCAGGGCACTGGACCTCTAGGCGCCGTGTACCGCCCGGCCCGGCGCCCAAGGCTCGGCCACCGGTGGACGGAGCCGGGCGAGGCCGGCCCCGTCCTTGGCGAGGTCAGGTGGTGCGGCGGCGCCAGGGCCTGTCGTAGGTGCCCCCGCAGGAAAGGCAGGAGGCGGTGTAGAGGGCGCTGGCAGGGGTCATCTGCCGGGCGGGCTCCGCCGGGTGGGTCTCGCCCAGGATGACCGCGGTCAGCTGCGGCTCCGTGCAGGAACACCGGCTGCCGGTCGGACGCGGCCGGCCTGGGCGGGGCTTCCGGGGCGCGGGCACCACCGCCGCGGACGCCGTGCCCGCCGGAGCTGTCGGCGCCGCCGGGAGGTGCTCCATCCGCCAGCCGCCGACGGGGACCTTGCGGCGGCGGGTGTTTCGGTCGAAACGCTGCTGCTCGGCGGCGGTTTCGAACAGCAGCAGCATCCCCGCCAGCAGCCGGAACGCCTCCCCCCGTACGAGTCGGGACACCGGGGACAGCACGGCGGCCGGGATGCCGTCCGGGCCTATCAGGGGTGTCCCACCGCCCCACCGCAACTCGGCAGTGCTCATCCCGACCGTCACCGGTACCTGGTGCTCACGGGCCAGGTACCGGATCGCCTCCTCCACGCCCGGCCGGCGCATCAGCTTCTCTTGCAGCGCCCGCCCGGTGGGGCCGAGCTCCGTCCGGCGTGCGTACGCCTCGGCGGACGCCGCCCGCTCCAGCGCGGCCCGGCGCGAGGCGGCGTTCTTCCGGTGGATGTCGGCCCGCCTGCGCGCCGCCTTCTCCAGGAACCGTGACCGCTCCTCCACGTCCTTGCGCTGCCGCTCCTCTTCCTGCCACAGGTAGACCTCCTCGGCGGCGATGTACTGCGGCGCCGTCCAGACCTGGGCGAGCTGGCGCTGCGGATAGCGCAGCCGCACCTGCGGGGGGTGCGGGCCGATCCGGCAGGTGAACACCCAGCGCAGGAATTCGGCGAGGGGCACCCGAGGTACCGGCTCCCAGGCGGCACCGGTGAACTTCACCAGGCCTTCGGCGACCGCGATGCCACCCTCCGCGGCGACCAGCCGGACCGAGGGGACCGCGCCGAGCCAGGGCGGGCGGGGCCGGTCGCTGAACCAGCAGCAGGTCACGCCATGCGCATCCATCCGCTCCGTGCGGCCTGTGATCTCCGCTGCGGTGATCGGAGAGAGCTGGGCTTCCAGGGCCATGCGCCACGTTCCGGCCGGATCGGCGGCCAGCACGTCGGCCCGCCAGGAGCCGTCCGGTGCCCGGACCTCCAACTCGGCGTGTGCTCCGGCCTGCCGGGCCGCGCTGGCCAGCTCCAGCTTGAGGAGGTGATGGGCCTCGGACTCGCCCTGGCGGGCGATCTCGCAGTCGGGGGCGTGCGGCGCGTGCGCGAAGAACCGCAGGCCCCGCTCGGAGGTCTTCGCGTACATCGAATGCCCGCACTCGGCACAGGAGACCGGCGCGGCCGGCCTGACCTTCCACACCGCCTCCCACGCCTGCCCGCACCCCAGATCCGGCAGGTGCGCGAACACGGTTCCCCACTCGGCGTGCACGGCCCGGAAAGCCATCCGCCCTCCCCCCATCGGTGATCACTTCAGAGTTTCGCGGCCTGCGCTGACAGCCGGTACCGCTGGTTTCGGACGAGCGGCCGGAAATGGACCGGGCACTTCCTGAGCTGTGCGGTAACGCCGGCCGTTGGGGCATTCCGGCATGCCGGCGTCCCCGCTCGCGGGCGGGGCCGGTTGTGGGAGCGGCCGAAGGGTCGGGGCTCAAAGGCCGCGGATGGCCTCGGCCAGGTCGGGGCCGTAGGAGGACCAGCAGGCGACCGACCCGTCGGTGTCCAGTTGCCCCATGTACCACTCTCCGGCGTGGAGCACGAGGCACAGGTCGTGGAAGCCGAGGATGACCTCAGGCTGGAGGGTCGTGTAGTCGCTCCGGCCGGGACCCTCGACGACTACGAGCCTGTCGAGGGAGAGCGGCGTGGCGCTTCGATCGTGCGAGAGAGCGCGGATCTGCTCGATCGTCCATCCGGTGGGGAGGTGTGAGGTCACTGTCGCATTATCTCAACTGGAGCCCGCTCAAAGCCAGTTGTCGGTGACTGCGATCGGCGCTGTTGCCTCGGAGCGGACCAGCGCGACGCGGACACCTCCGCCGCGCGCCGACGACTGGAGGGCTGAGTGCGCGAGTGCGCGAGTGCGCGAGTGCCGGCGATCTCGCCTGTGCGCTTGGCGCGTTCTCCGCATCAGGAGTCGTCTTCGCCGCGTGGTCGCCGTGCCAGTTGCGCAGAGCCGTCTTGCCGCAGGCGGCCCGTGAGTGGCCGAAGGCTGTCGGCTCGCGGCCCTCCTGACGATGATGGAGGGCCGCGCCGTCATGCGGTCAGGAGGACTGGGTCGGCCGCGTGGCGCCCGGTACCGGGCCGACGAAGGCCGGGTTGCCTTGCCAGGCGGGTTCCATGGGCTGGATGTCGACAACCGTCACGCCGGTGCCGGGCCGCTGCTCGCCGATCAGTTCGCCGCGGTGCTGGATGACGAACGGGACGGTGAGGCGTTCGGCGTAGACGGCGTCGTTGACGTAGACGTCCTCGGTGTAGTCGTAGCGGGCCGAGGACCAGCACGCTTCGCATCCGGCTTCGGGCTTGCCCTCGTACGTCCACCGCAGGGTGACCCGATAGGTGATGGGGTCGTTGCTGTCGGAACTGGAGGTGAAGACGAGCTTGCCACGCCCGGTGCGGTGGTCGGTGGCGCACATGCCGAGGGTGACGGTGCCGTACCCGGGGACGCTCTCGGGGGTGGGGAGCTGGGGGACGGGCTGAGTGCAGCCGGGTGCCGGGGTGACGCCGCCGGTGGGTCCCGTGGTGGGGGAGCCGCCTGGAGCGGGGGTGCTCGACGGAATGGCCGTGGGGGCGGCGGTCGGCATGACCGTGGGGCCGGTGGTCGGTGGGACGGACGGGATTCTGGTGGGGGAGACCGACGGTCCACTGGTGGGCGAGGCGGTGGGTACGGGGCCGGGGGCGTCGTCTGCGTTGACGGGCCCGGCGAATAAGGCGAGGACGGCGGCCGCGCAGGTGGCGACGGCGGCGGCCGGTATCAGCTTGCGGTGCACGGGTTCCATTCGGGTGGGTATGTCACCCGCCCCGGGCGGGGCGGGGAGATCTCGGTCTGCGGGCCTGCTGTTCCGGAGTGGTGATGGGCGACACTGAATCTTTCATGGATCGGTGACGAGGGCATCGACCAGGTTGCCGGGCACGTAGCCGGTGGGGGAGGCAGCCGGCCTGGCCGGTGGCCCGGCTCCGGGCGCCGAGCCCGTACCGTGAGGGTGGCGCGGGCAGCGGAACGCGGCCGACGCGCTGCGTGCGCGGATCGGCCAGGGCGTCGCCACCGCACTGGGCTCGATCTTCGGCGCGTTCATGACCACGACCTACGCCGAGAACGTCGGCCTGGTCGCGCCCAGCCGGATCCGCAGCCGCTACGCGGTCACCTGCTGCGGCACGATCCTGATGCTGAGGGGCTTCGTACCGGTACTCGCCTCACTTGTCGCCCCGGTGCCCTGCCGTCCTGGGCGGCGCGGGAGTGGTCTTCTTCGGACGCACGCGGGCCCGCTACCCGGATGGTCCGGTGGATCTTGAACCAGGGAGGGTGGACGGAGTCGGCTCGCCGCCGGCCGGCGCGCACCACTGCCGTCAGCGCTCTCGCGGTCCCTACGTGCGCCACCCTGACGACCGGCAGCGCCGGAGCGATCGTCAACGGGACCGAGTCGACGGAGCGCTACCCGCATGGCGGCGATCCCGGAGTCGGCCCCGAAGCACGGGCTGTACGACGGTCCTGCGGGGCGTCGCTGATCGATCCGCAGTGGGTGCTGACGGCGGCCCACTGCGTGCAGGGTGACGGCCTTGAGCTGGACGGCACTGTCCGGATCGGCAGCGAGGAGCGCAAGCCTGGGGGAACCGTCCGGGCCATCGAGCGAGCGGATAGTCGTCCACCCCGGGTACGTGAACGGTGACGTGAAGGCAGCCGACAAGGACGACTTCGCGCTGGTCCGCCTCGACCGCCCGGTCACCGAGAAGCCGGTCCGTATCGCGGAGCGGGCCGGGCGGCCCGGCACCCCGACCCGGATCCTTGGATTCGGCACTACGACCGACACCGAGCTGGAGTTCGCGGAGCGGTTGCAGGAGCTCAAGACGCGCAGGGGCACCGATACCGAGTGCGCCCCCGGCTATACGGACTGGACCCGGTGGTGCACGATCAGCCGTGTGCCCGAGGTCATGGCGTGTTTCGGGGACTCCGGCGGACCGCAACTCCAGAAGGGCCGGGACGGGCGGTGGGAGCTCATCGGAGCCACCTCGGGTCCCGGCGCCCCGGGGGTCGCCTGCCCGGCCGGGCCGGGCCTCTACACCCACGTGCCTGCCTACGCGGTCTGGATCCGTACAGCCATCAGGCGCAACACCTGACCTCGGACAGCGGCCGACCGGGGCACGCGTGACCAGGGTGCTCCTGTCCGCCGACGAGGCGGCCGGCGTGCGCTACCTCGACTATTCCCTCGTTGGCTTGGGGACCGACATCGAGTGCCTGATCGGCAACGCGCCGACCATGGGACGCCGGGCCCAGCAGTCCAGTCGCACCGAGCTCTCGGCGCCCCGAATGAACCTTGGAGGAGGCTCCGTGCGGCTTCGCTCGATTCGGCCATGGGCCCGGGTCAGAAGGCCAGGCGGGTCGGGGAGTCCGGGTGGGGCCGCATCAGCAGCAGGTCCTCGCCCCAGGCGTCGAGCACCGCCGCGTGGCCGGCGGTCCGGGCGGCCGCCTCGACCCGGGCGAAGAGCCGCTGCTGCGGCGCCACTTCGCCGGTCGCGGTGATCCGGGCGACGGTGTTCAGCAGCGCGGCGCTCTTCCAGCCGGGCAGCGGGAACCGGTCCAGCTCCCAGGCCAGGTACTTGTTGTAGGGACGCGGTCGGCGGTCCAGGGCGAAGAGCAGATCGAGCAGGAATCCGACGCTGACGGCCGCGTCGAGGTGGCCGGCGAGCGGGTTGCCATCGCGGTGGTTCTTGACCGAGCGGTAGAGAGAGTTGGCGTAGGCGTCCAGCAGGGCGGCGCCGGAGCGGAACGCCTCCTCGGCGCCGAGCCGTCCCATCGCGGCGACGATCCGGGTGACCTCCCCGTCGCGTCGGTCGACCAGCACCCTGGAGCGGGCGATGGCGTACCGCTCCCAGTCCGGGGGCCGGCGGAACCGATCGAGGGTGGTGACGACCAGGTCGAGCTGCGCGGAGCGGTAGCCGTCGAGGGCAGCCGGCTCGCTCGCCGCGTCGTCGGCGAGGATGACGTAGAGGTCGTGGTCGGAGTGACGGGTGGTCATGCCGTCGTGGGCCCGGGAGCCCTTGAGGACGAGCCCGACGACGGCCGGGTCGGCCGTCGCACCGGCCATGAAGGCCGCGAAGTCCATGGTCATGTCAGGTCCTTGCGCATCAGCGTGCACATCGTCTCGTACCGCTGGAGCGAGCCGTCCTCGGCCTCCGTGTCCCAGGAGTCGAGCTCGCGGCCGAAGGCCCGGTAGCCCAGGCGTTCGTAGAGGGCGCGGGCGCGTGGATTGCCCTCCTCGACGCCGAGTTCGGCGCGGGTCAGGCCCCGGGCGCCGATCCGCTGCTCGGCGGAGCGGATCAGCAGCGTGCCGATCCCGCAGGACTGCAGGGCCGGGTGGACGCTGAGTTGCCAGAGCGTGCCGGCGCCGGGCTTGACCGCGTAGTCGATGCCGCCCACCGCCACGGGGACCCCGATCGGCGTGCACACCGCAAGGTAGTCGATCTCGCCCGCCTCGGCGCGGCGGATCTGGTGGGCGAGCTCGCGCACGTGCTTGGGGGAGCCGGCCCAGCCGCAGGCCGGCAGGTCCGCGTCGGTGAGGTCGCGCACCGACAGGTGCAGCCTGATCTCGGTCATCGCCGCATCCCTTCGAGTCCGACAGTGGCCGTCTCCCATTCCAGCAAGCCGGTCCCCGTGCCGTCCAAGGGGTTTCGGACCGGCCCGGCCCCGACGTCACCGGAAGGGCTTGCGCTCTCGACCGGCGCCGGGCGTCGGCGAGTACGGGCCGTCTCCGGGCCGTGCGGGATCAGCCGACCCGACCCAGAACGACAGAAGCCCACGGCATCCGAAACTCCGTCATCCCCATGGGCTTCTTCCGCCCCGCTGGTCAGCGGAACCGGTGATCAGTAGACCGGCGTGCGAGTGCCCTCCCGGGCCGTCCTCGGGCCGTGGACGGGCGCTCAACGGTGACCAACGTCGACAGCTCACCAGCAGGTCAGGACGTCGATCGATCAGGCACTGTCCGGCGGATCACGCTTCGGGGTCGAGGGTCCGGAGGTCGTAGAGGTAGGAGCGGTCATTTTTGAAGCTGCGCCAGACGGTGGCGGGGGGTTCGGGGTCGTCGGCGTGGCTGTTGAGGGGGTGGGCGGTGACGAGGCCGCCAGCGATCTCGCAGTGCCAGCCGTCGGTCGGCGACCAGACACACCACACGTTCCCGTCCGTTCGGCGGTAGGCGGGGCGGCCGTTGCGCTCGCCGTCGCGCTCGAAGTGGTAGCGGAGCCCGTCGATGTGGCGCTCGAAGGTGAAGGATGAAAGTGCCGTCATAGCTTCGGCACTGTATGGGACGACGCTGCTGGCAACTAAGGAGTCCTGGGCGTGACCAGGTGCTGGGTGTATCTCACGGGCGGAGAGTCAGAGCCAGAGCCGGATCGCGGCGACGGTGACGGTGACGGTGCCCTGGAAGACGTAGGCCCTCTTGTCGTAGCGGGTTGCGACGGCCCGGGAGTTCCTGAGCCGGTTGATCGTGCGCTTGACCTCGTTGCGGCGTTTGTGGATCTTGCTGTCGAAGCCGGTGGGCCGGCCGCCCTTGCTTCCGCGTCTTGTGCGGTTGGCCCGCTGGTCCTTTGGTTCGGGGATGGTGTGCTTGATCTGGTCTGTGCAGCGCATTGGCAGCCTGTTGTAACATGTCATCCAGTAGATGACAATCATGTCGTCGTCAATCTGATGACAATTGAGGGAGGTGTCCGTGACCACAGCCCACCAGCCACCTGCGCCCGGCACCGAGGCCCACAGTCCGGCGTCCTTCATGGCCGCCGCGGCAGCCCTGGCCGCCATGGACGAAGCCCTGCGCGGTGCCCAGAACGACACGTCCGACACCGCCGGGCCCGGCCCCGAGCAGGCTCTGGCCTCCCTGATGCTGCTGCGGCAGGTGCGAGAGCAGCTCGCCGGCTGGGAGACCGGTCTGATCGAAACCGCCCGCGATGCGGGCGCCAGCTGGGCCGACCTTGCCCACCCTCTCGGTGTCGCCAGCCGCCAAGCCGCCGAGCGCCGTTACCTGCGCGGTCGGCCGGGACCCGCCGGCGCCACCGCAGAGCAACGCGTGCAGGCCACCCGCCAGCGCCGCGCGGCTGACCGCACCGCCGCCACCTGGGCCCGCGCCAACGCAGCCGACCTGCGCCGCCTTGCCGGACAGATCACCGCACTCGCCCACCTCACGCCCGAAGCGCGCTCAGCCCAGGCCGCCCTTCACGTCGCTCTGGGAGCCGCGGACGCCTCCGATCTCCTCGGCCCCCTGCTCGGCATGCGTCCCTACCTCGACGCCCGCCACACCGGCCTCATCGACTCCCTCAATGCCCTCGAAGCCCACCGTACGACGACGGCCTCTGGCGAAGACTGACCCACGCAGAGCCATCATCCGCACGCGGTGCCCCGTCTGCGCGTCACGCCGACGGCGCCCCGAATCCCGTCCGTATCTGACCTTCCGTTGAAAGGATGCAGCATGCCCAGCAGCGTTGAGACGCTGGAGTTCCAGGCCGAGACCCGCCAGTTGCTCCGGCTGGTGATTCACTCGATCTACTCGAACAAGGACATCTTCCTGCGCGAGCTGATCTCGAACGCGTCCGACGCCCTGGACAAGCTGAGGCTGGCATCACTGACCGACGCCAGCCTCTCCGAAGCCGACACCAGCGATCTGCAGATCTCGCTGGAGGTCGACAAGGACGCCCGCACCTTGACCGTCCGGGACAACGGCATCGGCATGACCCGCGACGATCTCGTTGAGCTGATCGGCACCATCGCCAAGTCCGGCACCGCCAGCCTGTTGGAGAAGATCAAGGAGTCCAAGGACGCCGCAACTACGGAAAGTCTGATC
The DNA here is from genome assembly GCF_002803845.1 of Streptomyces lavendulae subsp. lavendulae. Classification (GTDB taxonomy): domain Bacteria; phylum Actinomycetota; class Actinomycetes; order Streptomycetales; family Streptomycetaceae; genus Streptomyces; species Streptomyces lavendulae. Next base: position 8,395,006 of record NZ_CP024985.1, read on the forward strand.
GGGCAGTTCGGCGTCGGCTTCTACTCGGCGTTCATGGTCGCCGACAAGGTCACCGTGCACACCCGGCGGGCCGGCACCGACTCCGGTACCCAGTGGGAGTCCGACGGCGAGGGCTCCTACACCATCCAGGCCGCCGACGACCTCCCCGTCGGCACCTCGGTCACCCTGCACCTCAAGCCCGCCGACAGCGAGGACGGACTCGCCGACTACCTCTCCGAATCGAAGATCCGACAGATCGTCAAGCGCTACTCGGACTTCATCCGCTGGCCGATCCGCATGGCCGCCGACCGGACCGATGCCGACGGCGAAGCCACCTCCGACCTTGACACGCTCAACTCGATGAAGGCGCTGTGGGCCCGGCCCCGCAGCGAGGTGACCGAGGACGAGTACAACGAGTTCTACCAGCAGATCAGCCACGACTGGCTGCCCCCGGCCGAGACGATCCACATGCGCGCCGAAGGCACCTTCGAATACGAGGCGCTGCTGTTCATCCCCGCACAGGCCCCCTTCGACCTGTACTCCCGCGAGTCCAAGTCAGGCGTGCAGCTGTACGTCAAGCGGGTGTTCATCATGGACGACTGCGAAGCGCTCATGCCCAACTACCTGCGCTTCGTCAAGGGTGTCGTGGACGCCCATGACCTGTCGCTGAATGTCTCCCGCGAGCTCCTCCAGCACGACCGCCAGATCCAGGGCGTACGCCGACGCCTGGTCAAGAAGGTCCTCGGCGCACTCAAGGGCATGCAGGACAAGGACACCGAGCGCTACACGAAGGTCTGGGCCCAGTTCGGCCGGGCACTGAAGGAGGGCCTGCTCGAGGACACGGACAACACCGAAGCCCTGCTGGAGCTGGTCTCAGCCACCTCCACCCACGACCCGGAGAAGACCACCACACTGCGCGAGTACGTCGAGCGCATGAAGGACGGCCAGGACACCATCTACTACCTGACCGGCGAGACCCGAGCCATGGTCGAGAACTCTCCGCACATGGAAGCCTTCACCGCCAAGGGCTACGAGGTGCTCATCCTCACCGACCCCATCGACGAGGTATGGGTCGACCAGGTCCCCGCCTTCGACGGCCATCGCCTGCAGTCCATCGCCAAGGGCCAGGTCGACCTCGACGACACCGCCGACGACGAAACGGAAACCGACGCCGACAAGGCCCAGCGCGAGCAGGACTTCGCCGCCCTGCTGCCCTGGCTGACCACCACCCTGTCCGACCACATCAAGCAGGTACGCCTGTCATCACGCCTGACCACCTCGGCAGCCTGCATCGTCGGCGACGCCCACGACGTCACCCCCACCCTGGAAAAGATGTACCGAGCCATGGGCCAGCAGATGCCCACCGTCAAAAGGATCCTGGAACTCAACCCCACACACCCCCTGATCACCGCACTTCGCACCGCACACCACGCAGACGCCGAGGCACCCGCTTTGACGGAGGTCGCCGAGCTGATCTACGGCAGCGCTCTGCTCGCCGAAGGGGGCGACCTGCCCGACCCGGCCCGCTTCACCCGGCTGCTCACCGACCACCTGACCCGCACCCTGTAACCACGAAAGCAGCCCAGCCCGGACGAGGGGGCGGCTCTTCGCGCGCCGCGAGGAGCATGGCGCTGGAGGCGGCGCGCCCCACCCGGCACGGTGGTGTCGGCGATGCGCAGCAGGTAGCTGGCGGCGTCGCGGTCACCGGCGAACCAGCCGTCCTCGAACTGCGGCTCGGATCCGTGCGGGGGGCTGCTCTCGGAGATCCAGGTGTGGGCGCCGGCCACCGCCCCGGCCTCCAGCTTCGCCACGATGTCGTCGGCCTGCTCGTGCCCGATGCCGACGGCGGCCAGGGCCTGGAAGACCGTGAACCGGGCGTCGGCGGCCTTGTGCTGGTGGTGGCTGGTGCGGGCCAGCTCCTGGCCGTACGCGTCGGCGTCGTGCCGCTCGCTCCTCACACGGCGCCTCCCTCGTCTGCCCGGGTGCGGTGGGCGACCCAGTCCGGATCGCGTACGGGCCCCGGCCCCCGCGTCTCGGTGGCAGGGGCGCGCATGATGCGCCAGCTGGTGCGCGGCGCGGTGACGGCGTGGACCAGGACGACGACGGCCTGCCGCCCGGCGCCGCCCCGGACCCACGCCCCGGTGTAGCGGACCTGGTCGGCCGCCCAGTCGCCCAGACGCCGCCACGGACGCAGTCGACCGAGCGGATAGCCCGGCCGCGACCGCGACGACCGCAGTGACGGCGACGCCCATCACGCCCACCGCATCCCGATCGCGGACAGCTGCTCCGCCCGCTCCGGAGGCAGCGTCGCGGCCCTGCTGCGCTGGTTGCTGATCCACGCTCCGAGCCGGACCTCCCTCTCCTCCTGGTCCTCGCCGACGACCCGTTCGACGTGCTTGCGCGGCACCCGCAGGTGCCCTTCGCGCTCGAAGAACTGGCGGGCGCCCTCGAAGTTCATGGCCCACTTGTCGGCCTGCGTACGGCGTGGGGTCGGCATCTCGTCCTCACCGGCGGGCTCGATCCCGAGGACGTGCTCGCACAGCCACTGCTGCGCGGTGGTGAGGTTGTCCCAGCCGAGCCGGACCGAGCGCACCCACCGTCCGAGGTCCTCGCCCTGGTGCATCACTTCGCCGGGCTCGGTCGGCAGGATGCCGCCGGCCTCCAGGTGGAGCCGGACGAGGTGGAAGGCGCGCTGCCACTCCACCGGCCAGACCGGGCACCAGGACGGGTCGATGTCCTCCAGGTCCTCGTCCATGTCGCCGCGGGCGTAGAAGCGCCCGGCTTTGTTGGTGAGTTACGATTCTGGCCCAACTTCTGTGGTATCGGACCCCATGGGCTACCACATGACTCGAAACAAGGCCCTGACCTGCAGATCCTCTCGCTCGTCAGCCGCGACGGGCCGAGCCACTGCCCCAGACCACAGAAGTTGAGCCAGAACCCATTCTCATGGACAAAGCCACTGGGCGGACCGTCACACCCCGGTGGGCCAGCTGGGCCAGCGTGTCCGCGACCGCTTCCTTGAAGGCTCTGGTGTTCCTCATGAACACCATCCTTCAGCAAGCGGGCAAGATCCACTGCGTCTGGTCATTTCTCGAACCGCAGCCGTGGAGGTGTCGGCGTACGGACTTTTCTCCCCAGCCGTGTACGCGTGAACGTCCCCGCTTCCATCCCCGGTAAGGGCAAGGATGGCCCTTCGATCGTCCAGCCGTGCTTCCTGTGTGCGGCATCGTCTTCGCCACGCCAGGCGAGGCTCCGTGCGAACCCGATACCAGGGCTCGCCCTCCTCGCCCGACCGGCTCAGACGACGCGCTGTGCCCCATCACGCGAGTGCCCCTGGCCGGAAATCGGTCTCAACCGAGATTCCCTGCCGCTCTGCCGCTACTCGCACTCAGAGCTAGCCTCCGTTGTCCGCGCGGTGTGCGGGGTCGGGTGCGCACAGCCAGCCGTTGACGGCGAAGCGGCTGTCCGCGTGGTCCTTCCCGGGGCACACGACCGGCCGTACCTCGTGCCAGGCGGTGGGCAGGAAGAACACGATGCTGTCGTGCTCGGGCTCCCAGTCCCGCCAGGTGCGTTCCTCCCACGCCCCGGTCGTCCCGGTGTGCAGTGGCAGGGCGGCGTCGAAGACGCGCAGCTCGCCGCCGGTGAACGGCCGGGGCGTGCGGTGCAGGTAGTACACGAACGTGAGCAGACGCCGAGGGGCGTAATCGACGCTGGTGTCCTGGTGCGGCCGGTAGAAGTCCCCGTCATTGTGCACGTTGAGGCCGTAACTGGATTCGGTGTACTGGCAGTCGACGCCCAGCGTGTGCTCGACCGCCTCCCGGACGTCCTCGACGGCCGCGAGCAGCTCGGGCGCCTCGAAGTCCGGGCACGACCGGGACCGGCGCAGGTCGGGGTCCAGCTCCCGGTCCCGGATCATGGAGGGCTTGAGGCGGTCCCCCGTGGAGGCGACGGCCCGCTCCTGGAGGGCGCCGGACGTCTGCTCGCCGAGGAACCCGGTGATGCGGCAGACCGTGACCGGAAGCCGGAAGACCGCGTCCGTGGACACCTGCGAGGGACTCTCCGCCGTCATCGCCCCGCCTCGGCCGGGGTCATGGCCACAACGTCCCGCAGCCGGGACACCTCGGCCTCCAGTTCCGTCACGTGGCGGTGGAGCGCCTGGACGCAGACCAGGGCCACGCCGAGGCCGTCGACGACCGGGATCCTGGTGTCGTCGCGGTTGAGGCCGAAGGCGGCGTGCCAGTCCTGGGCCATCGGTCCGAGGTGACGTACGTGCTCGGGCTCCCAGACGTACCGCCAGGTACTGATGGGCAGCGTGGCCACCGTCTCAAGGACCTGATGCCCGTTGACGGCGCCGGCCGGGGCCACGGTGCCACCTTCGCAAACGTCGGCCTCGCCACGGGCCTCGGGAGCTCGGTCGGCCGCCCGGGAGCGCCGGGGGAAGATCCGCATCGTCACCGGCTCCAGTCGACCGGGACGACGTCCTGCTTGAGTTCGCGGTCACTGCAGATGGAGCACGGGCTGGCCGGCACCCCGGGGCCCTGGTCGGTGCCGACGGTGATCGCCCCGTGGGCTCCCACCGGGGTGTGGACGCCGTCGCCCTGGAGCGCCGCTTCGTAGCCGCCGAGGAGCTCCTGGAGGGTTCCGGGACCCAGGTTCTCCGGGGCGGTGATCGCGGCCACGCCGTCGTAGTCGGTGTAGGCCGCCCCGAGCGTCCGGCCACCGATGGTGGCGAACACGACCTTCACGCCCCGGACGGGCTCTCCGGTGACGGCGTCGGAGGCGATCGCGTGGAGGTTCTCCAGTTGCATCTGGGTGATGTTCAGGGTGGCCTGGCTGGCCACGAGCCTGACCGGCTTCAGGCTGGGACATTCCGCGCCGCTGCACGGTGCGGCGGGCGCCGTCCCCGCAGCCGCGGGGACGGCGCCCCCCGCACCCAGCGACGCCAGAGCGGCTGCCATCACCGCGACGGTCCTGCGACCGACAGAACTCATGTCCACTCCCCATCAACCCGCCGCCCCCGGTGGAGCGACACGGACGACCGTAGCCACACCCGTCCGTAGCGAATGTCCGATGAACGCGAGTGCGCACCATCTGATGAATCGTCGGCGACGCCGTGACGAACACGGTCGATTCATACCGGCCAACGCAGGGCCGCAGACACCCCCTAAAGGCTGTCCCGTAATTGCTGGTCACGGGTGAGATGATTTTGCTTGGCTGGTGTGATCACGGCGTCCGAGCCCTCCTGGATAGCCCGGTTCGCCGGGCTGAGCCCGCGGCAGTTCAGCGAGCTGATCGCTGCGCTGCGGCGCGAGGGGGCGGACCCGGTCCCAGCAGCTCGGCGGCCCGATCGTGCTCGTCTGGGACAACCTCAACGTCCACAAAGCCGCCAACCTGCGGGAATGGGACGAAGCCCGGGACTGGCTCACCATCTACTACCTGCCGCCCTACGCACCCGACCTCAACCCCGTCGAGGAGATCTGGTCCCTCCTGCGACGCGGCTGGCTCTCGAACGTCGCCTTCGCCACCCCCGAACACCTCATCCAGCGCATCCGACGCGGCCTACGACACATCCAGTACCGCAGCCACCTCATAGACGGCTGCCTCGCCGAGACCGGCCTGACCATCAGACCCACCTGACCAGCAGCACGACATCACGAGTTCAATCTCAGTAACGCCATGGCGCAGCACCGCCGCCTGCCCCGATTCCCATAAACGTGGCGGGCTCAAACGGTCAACGCATCAACGCTGTTCAGGAGGCCAGTGTAGACCTCGACCGGTGATCGGTAACCAAGGACCTTGCGTGGGCGGTGGTTGAGTTTTTCGGCGATCTCGTCCAGGTCGGCTTGGCTGAGTTTGCGGAGGTCCGCGCCCTTGGGCAGGTACTGCCTCAGGAGTCGGTTCGTGTTCTCGTTGGTCCCGCGCTGCCAGGGGCTGCGGGGCCTGCGGAAGTAGACGGGAACGCCGGTGGCCGTGGCCGCGGTGAAGTCTCGGTGCTCGGCCATCTCCCGGCCTCGATCCCATGTCAGGGAACGTCTCAGGTCCTTCGGGATGCCGAGGATCGAACGGGTGAGGTGCGGTCGGACCGGCTGGGCCTTGATGCCGTCAGGGAGTGCGACCAGGGCTGTGTAGCGATTTGTGCGCTCGACCAGGGTGCCGATGGCGGACGGGCGTATGCCCATGACGAGGTCGCCCTCCCAATGCCCGGCGATCACCCGGTCCTCGATCTCGACGGGGCGGGTACTGATCGGCACCATGTCGCGGATGATTCCGCGCCCGGACGGCTTCCGAGCGCCCTTGGGCTGGCGGATAGGGCGAGCCCGTCCGAAGGCGCTGGGTCAACGCGCGGTCGATGGTCGCCCGGCGTCGTGGGTCGAACAGCGCCAGATAGATTGCCTCATGCGAGACCTGCATGGTGGCATCGCCCGGGAACCGACGCCGCAGCCATCCGGATACCCGCTCAGGCGACCAGTGCAGCCGGAGCTTCTCCTCGACGGTGGCTCTCAGCGCCGGCAGCTGGGCAAGTTTGGCCGCCTTTGGACGCCGCGCTCGCTGGTATGCCTCAATATCCGCAGGAGCCGCGCGGTAGCGTTCCCGGCCGCCGTTGCGGGCGATCTCCCGGGAGACCGTCGACGCCGCCCGGCCGAGGCGTCGCGCCATCTGACGAGCGGAGTCAGCGACGGCGAGACCCCGGGATATCTCCTCTCGGTCAGCAGGCGTCAGGTGACGGCCGGACCGCCTCCGCGGAGCAGTGCGTACTCCGCCTGACTGGCCGAGGAAAGCACGGATGCGGTGCATCGGAGAGCCCAGGGCCCGCCCCATGGAGTTGAACGATTCGCCCTCACGCCACGGCGCCAGATCTCGTCCTGCTGGACCGCCGAAAACCCGTAGTCACGCACGTGCACCTCCATGACGACAAGATCATCTACGAGGTGGTGCATCGACCGTTTGAGCCCGCCGTCCTTTGCGCGAGCAAGATCAACCACCGGCCGCCGGACCTGAAGGCGGCGGGGGCGGTCTTCGAGGACTCCGAGGCCGTGGCCGACGGCACCCTCGTCTCGGCCCGGGCCCGGCCCGACCACCCGGCATGGATGCGGGAGTTCCTCAAGGTGCTGGCCGACAAGGCGCAGGCGACCTGACCCGGGCGCGGCGAGGGGGCGTGTTCCCCTCCTGCCGCGCCCCGGGGTGCGGCGTCGTCAGCTGCTCGCGGAGGTGACCTGCGGCGCGGGCTCGTGCTTGAAGTTGGCCTGGCCGAAGTTCTTCTTCACGGCCGCCTCCCAGGAGCCGTCCTCGACCATCTTCTTGAGGGCGGCGTTGATCTTGGCCTGCAGATCCCGGTTGCCCTTCTTGATGCCGATGCCGTAGCTCTCGTTGCTCAGGTTCAGCCCGACGAGGCGGAACTTGCCCGTGTTGCCCTTCTGGGCGGCGTAACCGGCCAGGATCGCGTTGTCCGTGGTCATGGCGTCGACCAGGCCGTCCTGGAGGGCGATCACGCACTCCGAGTAGCCGTCGAGCTCAAGCAGGCTGGCCTTCGGTGCCAGCTTCTGCTTGACGTTCTGCGCCGAGGTGGAGCCGGCGGTGGAGCAGAGCCTCTTGTTGTTGAGGTCCTCGGCCTTGGTGATCGTGGCGTCGTCGGCGCGGACGAGCAGGTCCTGGTGGGCCGTGAAGTACGGGCCCGCGAAGTCGACCTTCTCCCGGCGCTGGTCGTTGATCGAGTAGGTCGCGGCGACGAACTTGACCTCGTTGTACTGGAGCAGCAGCTCGCGTTCGGAGCTGTCGACCCGCTTGAACTCGATCTGCTCGGGCTTGTAGCCGAGCTCCTTGGCGATGTACCTGGAGACGTCCACGTCGAAGCCGGAGAAGGTGCCCCCCGCCTCGCGCAGGCCGACACCGGGCTGGTCGAAGGCGATGCCGATGGAGAGGGTCCCCTTGGGTCCTTCGTCGCCGCCGCAGCCGGTGGCGGTCAGGGCGAGGCCGATCACAGCGGCCATCGCACCAGCCTTGGGGACCTTCATGTTGCAACTCTTTCCTCGGGGACGCGGGACGCGGAGCGGGATCGCCGATGCGCGTGGAACCGCGGGGGTACGTAGAAGCGTCAAGACGCGTGTAAGAGGAAGCTAAGAATGCTGCCGCCGCGATGTCACTGGATCTGGGGAAAACTTGAGGTAACGATCCGGCTCGATCGGCGTTTCTGCGGCGATTATTGCTTCGAACGGGATAAAGGAGGACGTCCGCGGTGACAGGTTCGGTCCGGGTCGATGGACATGCACTGTTCCTTGGCGAAGGGGTGTAGATCCGTTTTATCCAGACATCGTGGCTGCCGTAGTCCGGCACCCACGCACTGCCCCGGGCCTGGGGGAGTTCCCCCTGCGCCGGGTCGAGGACCACCCGGACACCGTGCCGCCCGAGTGGCTGGCCAAGGGCGGGGTACGGCGGCGTCCGGGCCCCCTCCACCCGGGTGCTGCCACTGCAGAATGAGCCGGCCGGCTCGGTCGCATATCGGGTCGCGGTCATTGAGCATCGCAACTTCCGGGGCGGTTATCGGCCTGATGGACGGGGTCCGGCGGTCTGTGGCTGCGCCGTGTGGACGCGAGTGACCGGAAGCGTGGCCGCAGGCAGCGGCGGGGCCTGAGGCCCCCGGGGGTCTGGTGCAGGTTTGGGTGACAGGTTCGGTCACGTGGCCTGCAGGGCCGCTGTGGGTGTGGTCATGACGGTCTTGAATTCGACGGGGGTCAGTCGGCCGAGTGCGGCTTGTCTGCGGCGTCGGTGGTAGGTCCGCTCGATCCAGGTCACGATCGCGATCCGCGACTCCTCGAGCGTGGTCCAGCTGCGGCGGTCGAGGACGTTCTTCTGGAGCAGGCTGAAGAAGGGCTCCATGGCCGCGTTTTCGCCGGCTGCTCCGACTCTTCCTATCTATCCGGCCATCCGGTGGCAGTTGAGCGCCCGGACGAATTTCCGGGACCGGAATTGTGATCCGCGATCGCTGTGCAGGATGCATCCGTCGACGTGTCCACGCCGGGCCGCGGCATTGTCCAGGGCCGTCACCGCCAGGCGGGATTTCATCCGCGCATCGATGGAGTAGCCCACGATCCTGTTGCTGAAGACATCCTTGATCGCGCAGAGATACAGCTTCCCATCGCCGGTGGCATGTTCGGTGATGTCTGCGAGCCACAACCGGTTCGGGCCACTCGCTCTGAAGTCGCGACGGACGAGATCGTCGTGCACCGGCGGGCCGGCCTTCTCGCCCTGGCCGCGCTTCTTGCCGAACACGCTCCACCAGCGGTTGTCCCGGCAAATCCGCCACGCGGTTCGATCAGTCATCGCGGCCCCGATGCTGCGGGGCTCATCGGCCAGAAAGCGGTATCCGAACTCCGGGTCCTCACTATGGGCACCGAACAGCGCGTTCGCGCGATACGCCTCCTCGAGGACGGCGTCTGCCACCGGCTTGTCGAGCCAGCGATAGTACGGCTGCCTGGCGAGCTTCAATACCCAGCACGTCACCGCGACGGGTGTCCCGTCCGCGGCCAGCTCTTTCACGAGCCGGTAGATCCTTTTCCCGGCAGGTGCGCCTGCGAGAGATAGGCCGCAGCCCGGCGCAGGACTTCATTCTCCTGCTCCAGCAGCTTGATCCGCCGACGCGCCTCCCGCAGTTCCACGCTCTCCTGGCTGGACGTTCCGGGCTTGGCCCCGTCGTCGATGTCCGCCCGGCGCATACACTTCCACAACGTCATCGGATGGACTCCGAAGTCGGTGGCGACCTGCTCGACCGTCACGCCCGGGCCGCGGTTCCTCGCGACCCGCACGACGTCCTGGCGGAACTCTTCCGGATAAGGCTTCGACACAGCGACATCCTTCCCACCTGCCATGCAAGGCAAGCCAGTTCAGATGTCACCCGATCGTGCGGCAGACCCGAGGCCGAACCCGCGGGATGTTGTACATCCGGTGTGACGGGCAGGGCGAGGGGGTACGTCCCGGATGTTCAGTGGTGGTAGGGCACGGGGGAGGTCTGGATGGAGCCGGTATCGGTGGCATTGCTCGGGGCGTTGGCGGGCGGCGCTGGCGGGGAGGCCGGGCGGCAGGCGTGGGCCGGGCTCACGAACCTGGTGCGGCGCCCGTTCGCCGGCCGTAGCGCTTCCGCTCCAGCCGCGAGTAACGGTGAGGTGGAGCTGGTACGGCTGATGCAGGACCCTGCAAACCGGGAGAGGGCGCATGCCCTGAGTACCACACTGGCGGTGCGTGCCGCGCTGGACGGGGACTTTACCGCCGCTCTGCAGGAATGGCACAGCAGGGCGCAGACTTTGCAGGTCCACACAGGCAGCCCAGTGAACAACACTGTCAGCGGCGGTACCTTCCATGGACCGCAGTTCATGGGACGGGACTTCCACGGGTTCACCCTCAACGCCGCTGCGTCACTGGGCGCCGACACCGAGATGCCGGTAGCCGATGACGTGAGCACCGACGAGCCGTCAACGCAAGGGTGAAGGCGTAGACCACCCGGACCTGGTTCCGCCCGACGGCCCAAAGCCTGAGCCGAGCCGGGTGTGCTCGTGGACATGGTGACCCGGCCGGGTCACCATGTCCACCTTGCCCTTGGCAGGCTCACTCGCGTGGTGGAGGCTCCCGCAGGCCAGTGCGGCGGGGGCCGCCCAGTTGGGGACTGGGCGGTCTGAGTCTTCTGTCGCTCAGGATCGGCCGGTGGACCTCCTGAGGCGCCGCCACCAACTGCCGCCACCTCCTTCGCCTGGGGTGTATGGCGGTGCGGTACCAGGCAATGGCGGCGGCGTTCTCGGATGGTGCGACGCCAGCCGGGCCGCATCGTCAGCGCGGCCGAGGATGGTGTAGGCCAAGTACAGGTTGTCGATGACCTCACTCCGGAGCCGGTCGTCGGTAGCCTTCTCCGCAAGGTCGGCTGCCTCGCTCAGAAATCTGACGGCCTCATCCCCGCTGCCGCCGCTCCACAACGCGCAGCCGATGGCGTTTAGCGCCGAGGCGAGCCCCGCCAGCCTGTCGTGCTTGCGGAAGTGCCGGCTTGCCCGGTTGAGGTGGACCAAGGCCACGGGATCGCCGAGTTCGAGCAGGGCACGGCCCTGGCAGAGCAGCGCCTCGGCCTCGGAGATCTCGTCATGCAGCGGCATCCAGAAGCAGGCTGCGGCCTCCTCGCTGTACTTCGCGGCCTCCTCAAACCGGCGTAGTTGCAGCAGGGCCTCGCCGAGGTCCTTGAGGGCGTGCGCCCGGCTGGTCATCCTTCCGCCTAGGCCCTCCATCTCGTCCACGGTGCGACGGAGGATCTTGACGGCTTCCGCGTGCCGGCCCTGGCGCGCGAGCGCCCGGCCGAGGTGACTCAGCGCGACGTTCTCACGGAATTCTTTGCCTGCCTTGTGGAAGTACTTCGCGGCCCTGCGCGCGGCAGCAGCTGCATCATCCAGGCGCCCCTCGTCCTGAAGGGCGAGCCCGAGGAGGTCGAGGACGATACCTGTGAGTTCGGCCTCGCCCAGCGACTCTCCCGCTGCGACCGCGTTCCTCAGGAGGACCGTCCACTGGGGGAGGACCCGACGCAGCCGCAGGTAGCCGCCCAGCGCAACCGGCAGCATGACCGCGAGCCTCGCGTATCCGGCATCCTGGACCCGGATGGTCGTGGCCAGCAGGTTGGCGTACTCCTCGTCCAGCCACCTGACGCCGTCGCTTGGGTTCACCACGAAGCGGGAGAGCGGGCCGTCGTTGCTCATCGCGACAAGGTCGTTAAGGTTGAGCGCGGCAGCCGCCGCCGTCTCCAGGTAGTAGGTATAGAGCCGATGCTCCGCCTCGGCGACTTCTCCGCCTCCATCAATTGCGGCTCGCTCCTCCGCATAGAGGCGGACCAGGTCGTGGAAGCGCCAGCGGCCCCACCGTGGTATCTCGATCAGGTGGGCACGGGCGAGCGCCTCCAGCCCAAGATTGACCGGCGCGATCGTCGGGATCACAAACGGTCTCTCCAGATGGTCGGCCGCCTCGGTGCACAAGTCGGGTCCTGGATTGAGTGCCAGCAACCGGAACAGGCGGGCGTGCTCCGGCCTCAGCCTCTGGTACGAGAGGTTGAAGGCAGCACGGACCGCCATGGTCTCGCTATGCTCCAGCCGATCGAGCCGGACCCGCTCGTCAGCGAGTTGCGCAGCGAACGAGTTCAAGGGCACGGGAAGCACTGCCAGCAGGGCCGCGGAAATCCGCAGCGCGAGCGGCAGGTGGCTGCACAGGTCCGCAATCCGCTCGGCCGCAACACGGTCGCCATCCACCCTCGTGTCGCCTGCGCCGAGCACTCGACGCAGGACCTCGACGGCCGCGTCCGGATCCAGGGAACCCAGTTCCATCCGGGCCTCGCCGAGCACCAGCTTGTGGCGCGAGGTCACCAGCGCAGCGTGATAGTCGTCGCTAGGAAGCAGCGGACTGGCCTGCTCCTCATCCGATGTGTCGTCCACCACGATGAGCAAGCGCTGACCCTGTTCGGCGTAGGCAGCCAGCACCGAGCGGTACAGCTTGGTCAGCTCCTGCTCGTTGTCTCGAATGGGCTTGATGTGATCGTCTGATATCGCTAAGTCCCGCAACAACTCGCCGAGAGCTTGCGCTGTCGACAGCCGGTTGCGGTGGTCGTAGCTGTGCAATTCGATCATCAGCACTCCACCGCGGAACAGGCCCTCGTCCTTCCAGGCCCGCCATGCCGCCTCGATCGCCAGTCTGCTCTTGCCGATCCCGGGCATACCAACGATCGTCACCAGCCGGAACCGCTGTAGCCCTTCGACCGCTTCGGTGAGCTCGTCGCTGCGCCCGGCGAAGGCCAAGTCTCGTTTGGGCAGCCCGTCCAGCCTCGGCTTGACCTCACGTGGGAGCGTGATGTTGATCTGCTGCCCCATCACGACCGCACTGAAGAAAAACCCGCCACTGATGTGATTGTCCACTCGCCCCCCAGTCCCTCGCTCACGCTAGGGCAGCAAGAGTGCCGCGCGCGCCCCAATCCGTAACAAACCCTGGTGTGAACGCCCAGAGCGCTGAGGTGCTGCTGCGGAAGATGGCGGAGGCGCGGTGACCTTGGCAGCGTTTCATGTGTGGCCGCCCCCGGCTCGGCGGAGGATGCCGCCTGCCGGGATGTCGCCGCCTGGGCGGCTGGAGCCCAGGCGGGCCCTGATGACGTCTTAAAGAGCGTTTTGTACCAGCAGGGTTGTTTGGTAACTCGGGATCTATCAACCTGTGAGGATCGTGCTGTATGCGCCCGCATCTTGCGCAGTGGCGCGCGTGACGGCGCAAGGTCGAGTGGGGGTCCTGGAGTGTTCGCGGGGAGAACGGCGCGGCTGGCGGTCAGCAACGATGGCGAGGACCTGCTGGAGCTGACTGTGGAGCCCTGGGCGGACATCCACCGGATCTGGCCGAAGGACACCTGCATCGTGGTCACCCACTTGCCCCCGGGAAACGGTACTTGGGGTGGGACGTTGTCTGGCGACGAGCCGTTCGAGGTCAAGCGTCGGCCCGATTCGATCACGGTGTGGGCCTACGGCCACTGCTTCCGCCTCAGCGACAGAGAGGGTAATCCGATATGCGCGAACGAGTACGGGGGCGGGTGCCCTGCCCAGAACCCGGCCACCTGAAGGAGTTTTGACCTGGCGGATTGCCGTGCATGGTGCTTTGGGAGTCGTTGGCGAGCTTGCGGTGCTCCATTGTCATGTGCTCAGGTGTCGCGCCAGTTCGGAGTCGACTCTCGTGTGAGCCTGCGGCTCATCAGGTCGATCATCGCGAGGCGGATCATCGCTTCGGACTGGCCGCTGCACGCCTCCCTGAGCGGCCCGCCGGACCCCGCAGCCCTTCGTCGCGCGGCCACCTGAAAGGCGCTCAGGGGGCCGTCGGCGGCCCCCGGGTTGCCGTGATCCCCAGGGCACGGCCCTGGGGGTCTTGGAGGGGGCCGGCCACGGTGCCACCGCAGTTGTCCTGGACTCGGCGACGCCACCAGCGACTCGCCACATGCCGGAGCCCCATCTCCTCTCGGGAGAACGGAGCCGATCCCTCCGGCCGAAACCCTGGGAGGTTCTACTACGCCCACTGGAACCCGAGTTCGGCCAGCGCCCGCGGTTGCTCGGCGTCGAGCCGGCCGCGGTGTTGGCGCTGGTCGGCGAGCCACGCCTTGGTGCGGTTGGGACCCTCTGGGAGCTGCTCGACGTGCTGGCGGCCGGGCAGTGATGGGTGCGTACATCGAGGCGCCCGCAAGGGTGCCCGAGGAGAGCAAGGTCCGCGAGGCATCCGCCTCCTTCTCGGACCACTTCACACAGCCACGGCTCTTCTGGCTGACCATGACCCCGACGGAACGCGAGCACATCATCGCCGCGTACACCTTCGAACTGAGCAAGTGCGTCGAGCAGCCGGTCAAGGAACGCGCTCTCGCCGTGCTGGCGAACATCGATCCCCGGTTGTGCCGGAACGTCGCCGAGGGGGCCTCGGCCTGCCGGTGCCGAAGGCGACCGTCCCCCTCGTCGCCGCGGACGCCAGTCCGGCGCTGTCGCAAATGGGCGGAAGCTGGCCGACGGACGGCCGTGTGGTCGGGATCGTCGCCGACGGGGGCACCGACCCGGACGGGGTACGCGCCGCCCGGCAGGCCGTCCTGGACCCAGGCACGGTGCCGCTGATCATCGCGCCGGCGGGCGGCATGCCCGACGCGGACGGCGATCCCGTCGAGGTCCAGCGGACCTTCGCCACTGCCCGTTCTGTCGAGTTCGACGCCGTCCTGTCCGCCGGCGCGCCCGCCCCGGCCGCCGACGCCCACGGGGCCCGGGAAGCCAAGGCCCGGAACACCGGCAACACGGGCAGCACCGGGAAGGCGGCCCCCGACCCAGGGTCGTGCTCCTGCTCGCCGAGGCCTGCCGGCACGGCAAGGCGGTCGGCGGATGGAACGGGGCGCGGACCGTCCTCAAAGCCGCGGGCATCGCACCGCCGGAGGGGCCGGGCAATCATCGTGAGCGAGGGCGCTACGGAGGCGGTGCGGGCGGCCGCCGAGGCCCTGGCGGGACACCGGGCCTGGGACAGGTTTCCGCCCGCGCTCTGACGGCCCGCGCCCGGCCTGGCGGGCCTGCGCCGACGGCCCGAACAGCGGCCTGTACACCTGACCCGTTACGGCGAAGGCCCCGGTTCGCGGGGTCTTCGCCGTCGATCCTCCACCCCGTGAGTTTCCTCCGGCTGGCGGCCGGCCCTCAGTCGGGCTCGCTCGCGATGCGCAGGGCCAGCTCCTGCAGGACCTCCTCGGTGGACGTCCCGGGATCCATCTCCTCATAGGCGTCCGCCAGCACCTCGAACGCCAGGATGAAGCCGTTGATCAGCGAATTGACAGGTCCCGACACCTGTTGCAGCACGGACAGGCCGATCTCCGCCGCGTCCGCCTCGACGGGCACCGTGAAGCGGTCCGGCGTGACCTCTCCCAGCAGCTCGGAGACGTAGTCCGCCCCGACGCCGCCGCGCAGGCCTACCAGTGCCGCGATCGCCTTCAACCTCGCGTCGTCCCCCGTCATGGCGCGGACCCGTTTCGCCCGGCCGGTCGGTCGTCAGTCATGGGTGGGCACCTGCCCGGCATCCCCGGTTTCATGCCGTCCCCAGGGACCCCGCCCGATCCCCGGGTTTGTGCCGGGTGTCCGGGGGCACGCGCCAACCGAACCCCGGAGGACCCAGGGCACGGCCTCGAAGGCCGTCCGGCCTGACGTCCACGCGGCCATCCGGCCGAGGGCCCCACCGGGCCCACACGAGGTCACGACGGAAGAGCCCCGCGGGGCCATGGCGCACGACCCAGCCCGCACGACAGCGCCCTGCACGACCGGGCCCTCAAGCAGGACACCGTTCCCGCCGCGGAACCGCTGCCGACCACCTAGTGTGATGCGCCGGAATTTCAGGGATTTGGTCGATTCCTCTACGGCCGCCGCTCGGGTGCGGGATCGTCTGACCCGGGGCGGGGACACCGCCCATGGCGTGGTGTGGGAGGCGCTGATGGAGAAGGACGAAATCTGGACGTCCGAGGAGTACGGCACGTCGCACCAGGGCCGGGTCGCAACCCTCCTGGAAGACGGCAGCGGACCCGAGCCGGTGTACTTCGATTCGAACTCAGGTGGATCCGGCTGCTCATCGGGATCGGCACCGCGATCGCCGAGACCGGACTGTCCGTCCGCTACACCACCACATCCGCACTGGTCAACGAGCTCGCCGAGGCCGACGCCAACCGCCGCCTGTCCTCCGTGATCGCCCGGTACAGCAAGATCGACCTTTTGTGCCTGGACGAGTTCGGCTACCTCAACCTGGACCGCAAGGGCGCCAAGCTCCTGTTCCAGATCTTCACCGAACGTGAGGAACGCAAGGCCACCGCGGTCGCCACGAACTCACCGTTCACCGAGTGGGACAAGACCTTCGGCGACGCCCGCCTCTGCGCGGCCATCGCCGACCGGATCACCTTCCGTTGCACCCTCATCCAGACGGGCACCGAGTCCTACCGCTTCCAGGCCACCCAGGAATCCCTCTTCCCGGGACAATGAACCCGGAAGAACACCTGCCGGGAGAGGCACGGCAATGCATAGCGAACCGGAGAATTGCGTCATCGAAGGCGATCTGACCTGCCTCATCCCGGCCACTGAAGCACATCTGCCACTGCTCGCCGACTGGTTCACCGACCCCGAATTCGTGCGGAACTGGGGCGGACAGCCTCTCACCCGTGAGGAAGTCGCCGCGAAGTACACGGGAAGACGCCGCCCCGACGTGGAGTCCTTCCTGATCCTCGCCCAGACCATCCCGGTCGGCTATGTCCAGTACGCACCCGCCGGCCCCGGCCAGGGCGGCATCGACATGGTCCTCCTGCCTCAGGCGCAGGGCAAAGGCCTCGGCCCCGACGCCGCCCGCGCACTCGTCCGGCATCTTCATACGGTGCTGGGCTGGACGCAGGTGACCGTCGATCCCGAAGCATCCAACACCCATGCCATCCGGGCCTGGGCAAAAGCGGGCTTCCGCCCGGTTGGCCGACAGGGGAGCCACCTCCTGATGGAGTGCCTCCCCGCCCACAGCGTCTCGCCGACGGAGATCCACGACGAGAGCTTCCCGCCCAGGGCCTGAACAAAGGCGGGCCCCGGCCACGTCTTGTCAGGGAGGCAGCCCAGGGCCCACCCCCACAAGCTATCGACACCCCCCACGCTTGCATCCCCGGACACACCGCACGGCTGGGAAGGTCACCCGATCCATACCGTTCGTTGTGGGCCGTTCCGGTCATTCGTAGGATCGGAGCACCCAGAGGTGCTGGGTATGGCTGTCACCCGATAGCCGAGGATGTGGCTTCCACTGATTGGCCGCCCAGCACCCCGCGACGACTCGGCCGCTAATTGGGATACGCGAACTGAATCGCTCGTATGGATGCGTCGGCGAGGTCGTCTGCTGGGACACAACACCACGTCGGAGGAGGATCGGTGCCGGAATTGTGGGCCGGGACGGACGCGGGGAAGGCCGAACACCACTGCACGGTCATCGACGCCAACGGGACGACGTTGCCGTCGCGGCGTGTGCCGGACAGCGAGGCTGAACTGCTCGAACTCCTTGGTGACGTGTTGGGGAGCCGACGGTGGCCCGGGCACCTGGGCCGTGGACCTGAACGCCGGCGGGGCCTCATTGTGGATCGCGCTGCTGGTCAACCACGGCCAGAAGCTGCTCTACATCCCCGGCCGGACCGTGCACCACGCCTCAGCGGCCTACAGGGGCAGCGGGAAGACGGACGCGAAGGACGCGTTCATCATCGCCGGCACCGCCCGTATGCGCCGTGACCTGCAGCCCCTGCAGGAGCTCGGTGAGATCGCAGTAGACCTGCGGATTCTGACCGCGCGCCGGATCGACCTCGCGGCCGACCGCACCCGCGCGATCAACCGCCTCCGCGCGCAGCTGCTGGAGTACTTCCCCGCCCTGGAGCGTGCCTTCGATCTGAGCACCTCCAAGAGCGCGCTGATTCTGCTGGCCGGCTACCAAACCCCCGCAGCCCTGCGAAGGATCGGCCGGTCGCGGCTCACGACCTGACTGAAGAACCACGGCGTGCGCACCAGCACCGCTGCCAAGAGCACGGCCGAGGCCGCGGTGACCGCCGGAGAAGCCCAGTTCACCGTCGTTCCCGGGGAAAGGACCTGCGCGCGGATGGTCCACACGCTGGCCGCGGCGGTGACGGCCCTCGACGAGTAAATCTCGGAGCTCGAAGCCCAGATCGAGGCCCGGTTCCGGGAGCATCCCGACGCAGAGGTGATCACCAGCATGCCAGGCATCGGCATGACGCTGGGCGCCGAGTTCATCGCCGCTACCGGTGGAGACATGTCTGTGTTCGGTAGCTCCGACCGGCTCGCCGGTGTGGCCGGCCTGGCCCCGGTCCCCCGTGACTCGGGCAAGGTCAGCGGTAACCTGCGCAGGCCCCGGCGCTACAGCAGACGACTGCTGCGAATGTTCTATCTCTCTGCCCAGGTCGCCACCGTGTGCTGCCCTGAATCGAAGCGGTACTACCAGCGCAAACGCGCGGAGGGAAAGTCCCACAAGCAAGCCGTCCTGGCCCTCGCCCGGCGCCGCCTGAACGTGCTCTGGGCCCTCCTGCGCGACCACAAGCTCTTCGAGACCGCTGCGGCCCACACAGGCGCGACAGCGGTATGACCCGACCACAGTGGTCACTACCGCCGGTTGACAACACCGTTGGGAATCAGTGGCTCCCGAACTCGCCGGAGGCCGTCCACCGCACGGCGAGTACATCACCACCACGAACAGCCCACCCCTGGCTCCCACTCACACCGGAGTCGTGGCTCTCAAATGACCCGGTGAAATCAGGGCTGCTCGTCGAGGACTACGGAAGCAACGCAATGCTCACCAGCCTGGTCCTGCTGCCGGGCGCTCCGGTGAGCGGCCACGGGCACGAGGCAGGGCGCCTGCTGATGGCCTACGGCTTCGGGCACCTGGGCCTGCACCGCATCTGGGCCGGGCACCGCAGCGACCACCACCACATGGCCCGGATCATGCACGCCGCCGGACTCCGCCCCGAGGCCCCCCTTCGCCAGCTCTTCCGCACCCAAGGGCTGCTGGCACGACGTCACCACCTACGCCACCGTCGCACCCGAGTGGAAACGCCAGGCCACTGCCCGAGAACTCGCCATCCTCGACGGTGCGGACTCAGTGTCTGCTTGACGCCCCTGGCCGAGCGTCGGGTCCGTAAAGTTAATGGTGGTTTTGGAGTTGTTGGGGGTTCAGCGGCGGGCGGCTGAGAGTCGGCCGGCGAAGGTGATTCGAAGGCGTTCAGCGCTGCCGTCCAGTGGCGCCGCCGCACCGCCGCCGACTGGACCGCCTACCTCCAAGCACGCCAGCGTGCCCTTGCCGACGGTCCTCCACACCCCGGCCTGATTCGGTCGTCAGGCAAGCCCGCCAGGCCGTGCCGGCTGATATCCGCCCCGTCTGGCCGATTTCGGCAGATCTACACTGAGCTGCGAGAACGCTACGGGGGAACAGGATCACGGGGGTGGGTACGGGTACGAGCAATGCGGTGGACGGCCAGTCCTCTCTGATCTCCGCGGTCCAGGCTGGAGACACGGACCTGGTGAGGATCCTTCTCCACGAGCAGAGCGACTCCGACTACCTGGACGCAGCGTTCTGCCTGGCCGTCCGGACGCATGCCGGGCGCGTCGCCCAACTGCTGCTTCAGTACGGCGCGGATTCGGGCCAGTGCCGCGCCGATGACCTCATCCCCCTGAGTGAGGCGGTCGACTCGGGTTCGCCCGCTCTGTTCGAGGCGCTCCTGGACCACGAGATCAGCGGCAGGTATCCCGAGATCGAACTCCTGGAGGCCCGGGACCTCGCGCGCCGCTGGCACGAGACGGGGGTCGAGGCCGAGCTGCGACGCCGTACCGGATCCCGGGACGCTGTCGGCCGTAAGCGGGTTCAAGACGGCGAGTACGACAGCGTCGTCGAGTTCACCCTTGGTGGCATCACTGTGCGGGACGGCCATGGGGCGATCCTCACGCACGTCGAGGAACTGCTCGGGGTACGAACCTCGTTCGAGGAGCTGATGGACCGCGCGTTGGCCCAAGTCGATCAGCAGGACCATGCAACGTGGAGCCGTGCCAGCCTCCAGTTGAGTGGACGGCGAGAGGAGGCGACCTGGGCCGCTGCGGCGGTACTGCGTACGAGCCCGGACCCATCCCGCCGATTGTTCGGTGCCGAAGTGCTCCGCCTCATGCATCTGTTCGACGACAGCGACGAGGACGCGTTCGCTGGTTCCGCTCTGGACCTGTTCACCGGCTGGGCAGCCGCTGAGACGGACGTCGCCGTCCTCACCGAGGTGCTGGTCGCTCTTGGAGAACACAGCGACCCCCGCGCGGAGGCGGCCCTTGTGCCGCACGCCGGCCATCCCGATGCCCGGGTACGGCGTGCGGTGGCGCAGGGGCTCAGTGCTTTGTCCTCGCCGCCGGCCTTTTCCGGCGATGCTCGCACGGCGTTGCTGGGGCTGATGGCCGATCCCGACGCGGTGGTACGGAAGACCGCCTGCCGCGTGGTTGCCGAGGGCAGGGACCACGATCCCGTGTTCGCGGACGCCATGGCAGCTGCGCTGGACGATACGGACCGTCTGGTCCAGCTGGCTGCCGTCCACGGGCTTGCCCTCCACGACGACGAACGGTGCGTGGCAGCAGCACGCCTTCTCGGCCCGCCGCAGCGCGGTTCCCTGGAAGAGGAGGGCTACTTCGACGCGGTGTGGCGTTACGAATGGCGCCGCGACGGCCGCTGAACGTTTCCGCCTGTGCCTGTCAGCCGCTCCGGCGCCGGGAATCCGCACGGTTCGAATGACGCTCCCCGCCAGCTGGAGCCTCAGACTGGACCGCGAAGCGCCGCTGGGCCTACGCCAACGACCTGGCCAGCCCGACCTCGCTGATCGCGGTCACCGCGAAGTCCAACCCCGCCAAGGCCGACAAGGACCCGGCCGAATGGATGCCCCCGACCGCCACCTACCACTGCGCGCACGTCACCGGCCGGGTCGAGACCAAGCTGCGCTGGTCCCTGACTGCCGACGACCGCGAGCGCGACGCACTCCTGGGCCTCGCCGAGGACTGCCCCGGCGCAACCGTCACCTAGGAGACCGTCCCCTTCGACACCACCCAGTAGACGGCTTCCCCTCTACAGGGGCAGTGCCAGGCGGGACCCGATGCGAAAGCGCATCGCCCCGGCCCCATGACGGACATCCTCGGGCTGCGCCACGCCGTCGAAGTCGAGCAGCCCGAGCAGCCCGAGCAGGACCATCAGGGCCCTCGCCTCGTCCTCGCTGACCAATTTCAGGCGCGGCTACATCAAGGGGCAAGTCCAGCAGATCGTCATTCATGCCCGGAGCAACGCCAGACGGAACCAGTCGTCACGATATGGCGCATATGCCGGTCCACGACCAGGACCCGGCTCTGGAAGCCCCGCCGGAACCTGCTCCGTACGGCGATGCGCGCCGGCGGGTACGGGTCGTGTCCGCGCCGAACGAGCCAGGCCGAGTACATCGTGGGCGTCGCTCACGCGGATAAGGGGAGCGGCCGACCCAGCGGCTCAACAGTGAGTGTGTTAGGGGCACGGGTGCTGGGGGCGGAGGGGGCGCAGGGGTTCGTCCTCGGGTTCCTGGCCCCGGACGGCAGCCCCGACCTGGCCGAGGTGGAGGCCGTCCTGGCGGAGCTGGAGGGCTGCCGCTGGACCTTCCACCGGGCGCTGGACCGGGCGGCGGACCACGACCACGCGCGCAAGGCCCTCGCCGACCTGTCGGGGCTCGACGCCTACCTGACGGCAGGTTCGGCCGACGGGGTCGACGAGGGCCTTCCCCTGCTGCTCTCCGAGGCGGCGCGGCGGAGCGAGTCGGGGTACGTGGCGCGGATCATGGTCCGTGGCGGCCTCACCATGGCGCACCTGCCGCGGCTGCGGACCGCGGGCATCGACGCCTTCCACATCGGTGGGGCGGCCCGGCCGCAGGGGTGGGACGCCCCGGTCTCGGCGCCGGCGGTCGCGGAGTGGCGCAAGGCCCTTTCCCAGCCGCCGGCCGCCGGCTGCTTCGGTGACGGGTGGTCAGCACTACTGACACTTGGGGCTGCTGAGCGCCTTGTCCACGCCCGCGTTGTAGCCGCGCTCGTAGTTCGGGTCCGGTTGCGTGAGCCCCTGGTTGGCGGACTGCTGCTTGCAGGTTTTCAGTGTTTCGAACAGACCCCTCTGGAAGCCCGCGTTGTACTGGTCCTGGGCGTTCTTCTGTTCGGCCTGCTTGACGGTGCCACAGGTGACCTTGTCGTCCTGGTTCGAAGCCGTCACCTTGCCGGCCGGGATGAACCCGCTGGTGGAGGCGTTCCCGTCGTCGTCGGCATTGGTGGCGAAGATGAACTGGTTGGTCGCACTACCACCGCGGACGGTGACGGTCGTCCCCGGCTGGGCTCCTGTGACCGAGACGTTGTACTTGCCCGTGGTGTTGGGGGTCTGCTTCACGCTGCACGTCAGGGAAGGCACTGCTGCCGCCTGCGCGGAAGCCGCCAGCAACGGTGCCGACCCGAGTGCCAGCGAGGACATGAGCACGGGCGCCAGCACGGCCAGTCGAATGCGGGGTTTCATCGTTCGTCCTTCCTCGGATTGATCACGCAAGAACCGGGCCCGGGGAGGTGTGAACACGTCCATCGTCCTGCCGTCCACCGGCCGTGTCCACCGGAGCTACGGAAGGGCAGGCCCGAGGGCCGCCGGCAACGCGGCGGCGTGCAGGACGTGCAGACCCGAGACGGCACGGGTGAGGCACACGTAGAGGCGGCGCAGGCCGGTGCGTTCGTCGGGTTCACCGGAGACGATCGCGGCGGGTCCAGCACCACATAGTCGTACTCCAGGTCCTTCGCCAGCGAGGCCGGCACCAGCGTTGCCCGGGCCTGCGCCGCCGTCTCCTCGCCCGGCGCCAGATACGGCAGTTCCGCCATCGCGGACCTTCACGTCAGGGCGCTGAAAGGGGGGATCATGTGGGCCCCTCGCCCGTCGACCGCGCACGTCCAGGCTCCAAGCACCACGTGATCGTGGACCGGCACGGCACTCCGCTGGCCGTGTCGCTCACCGGCGGGAACCGCCACGACGTAACGCAGTTGATCCGGCTCCTGAACGCCATTCCTCGTCTCAGGGGTCTGCGGGGTCGGCCTCGCAGCAGCCCCAAGCGGCTGTTCGCGGACCGCGGCTACGACTTCGACGAGTACCGCCGCTTGCTGTGGAAACGAGGCATCAAGCCACAGATCGCGCGTCGTGGAGCGCCGCGCGCCGTCCCAAGACTGCCTGCATGTACTGCGGCTCCGAAACCAGCGCTGTGGGTTCGGAGCCGGAGCACGTCCACGGGCAGCGGCGGCCGGGGCGCTGCTGCTGTCGAGCCCGGCGCGATTCGCCGGTGCACCGGCACGCAGGTCAGCATCAGGCGGGACGCGACCGCAGCGGATCGGACGCGCAGTGGACACAGGTCGTGGCGGTCGGGCGGATCGCCAGGCGTTCGGGCGGAATCGCCGCGCCGCAGTGTTCACACTGTCCGTAGCGTCCTTCTTCGAGCCGTTGCAGGGCTTGGTCTACTTCTTCCAGGTGTTCGCGCGTCTGCGCGATCAGGGTGGCCACGTGGGCTCGCTCGAAGGCGGTGCTGCCTCCCTCAGGGTCGTGCTCGTCGTCGACCGCGACCAGGGCGTTGGCTGCAACGATTCCGTCGTAGTCGCGGGCCAGCGCGGCGGCCCGTGCGAGGGTGTCGGCGCGGTCGGCTGCGAGGCGTTCGCGGGCGGTCGTGAAGGTGGACGGGTCGTGGTCGTCGTGACCTGCCTCGCTCATTGGGACAGCGCCTTCACCAGATCGTCGCGGGTCATGTTCGAGCGGCCGGCGACGTTCGCGGCGGCCGCCTTCTTGTAGAGGTCGGCCTTCGGCAGGGCTGTCAGGTCTTCCTTCTGGGCGGAGCGGATCCGTTTCTTCGCCGCCGGTTTCTTCTCGGCCCCGGTCTTCCCGGTGACCGTGGCCTTGCCGCCCGTGGTCTTCGGGCTTGAGGCGCGCTCGACGCTGGCGCGCAGGGCCTCCATGAGGTCAACAACGCCGGTCGGCTCGGCGGCGGGTTCCGCCTTCTCGACCGTCTCGCCGGCCTTCTTTGCCTCGATGAGAGCGGTGACCTTCTTCTGGAATGTGTCGTGGAACTCGCCGGGGTCCCAGGTCATACTCATGGCGCGGATGAGCTGTTCGGCCATCTGAAGTTCCTTGGCCGTGGCTTTCGCCTTGCCTGGCAGGCTGTCGATCTCCTTCTTCGGGTCACGGATCTCGTCAGCCCAGTGCAGGGTGTGCAGGGTCAGGAGGCCGTCTTCGGCCTTCACGGCGACCAGGTACTCGTGCTGGCGCATCACGAATGTGGTGATGCCGGCCTTGCCGGCCTTTGCGAGGGCCTGTTCCAGGAGGCTGTAGATCTTGCCGTACTCGCTGCCGCGGGGGCCGAGGTAGTAGGTCTTGTCGAAGAAGATCGGCTCGACCTCGTCCAGGTCCACGAAACCGGTGATGTCCAGAGCGCGGGAGCGGCCTGGGGCGATCTCATCAAGCTCCGCAGGTTCCACCAGGACGTACTCGTCTGCGCCGGTGTCGTAGCCCTTGACGATGTCGTCGAGCTCGACCTCTTTGCCGGTGCGCTCGTTGACCCGGCGGTTGCGGATCCGGTCGGAGGTGCCGCGCTGGAGCTGGTGGAGGTGGATGGTGTGGCTGTCGGTGGCGGTGTAGAGGCCTACCGGCAGGCTGACCAGGCCGAACGACAGATTTCCCGTCCACAGAGGTCGTGCCACGTCTCTCGCCGCCCTCGGTCGTCTTCGGTTCTTCAGCTCACCGCGTCCGGCCGGTGATCGCATCCCTACGGCGGAGTAACCGATTCGCCTTGTTCGATTTTTGTTCGATATCTTGGAAGGAAGAGAACCAGCCATATCGGCTGAAACTGTTCGTCTATGGGAGGTGGGCATGCGTTACGGCGTTCACCTCCACGTGGCGAGCGGCTACTCGACCCGCTACGGCGCCTCCCACCCCCGTGACCTGGTGCAACGGGCCGCCGAACGCGGCATCGGCACCCTGGCTCTCACCGACCGGGACACCGTGACCGGCGCGGTGCGGTTCGCGAAGGCGGCCAGCGCTGCCGGCATCCGGCCCGTCTTCGGCGTCGATGTCGCCGTGGCCCCCCACACCCCGCTCCGCAACGGCTCCACAGGAAAGTCCCGTACACCGGTGCGCGGCGGGGCGCACGTGGTAGAGCCGCCGCTGCGGGTCACGCTGCTGGCGCGGAGTGCCGCGGGGTGGGCGCGGCTCTGTCGCCTGGTGTCGGCAGCGCACGCGGCCGGGGGCCCGCCGGTGGTGTCCTGGGAGACGCTCGGACAGTACGCCGACGAGGAGCTGCTGGTCCTGTTGGGGCCGCTCTCCGAGCCGGTGCGTGCCCTGTCGGCGGGGCGGCCGGACCTCGCCGAGCGACTGATCGTTCCGTGGCGGGGGCTGGCCGGTGTGAACCTGCGGCTGGAGGCGGTGTGCTGGGGTGTTCCTGGGACGGGGCCGGGTTCGCTGCGGCTGGCCGCGCGCACGCTCGGTCTCGCCGACCGGCTCGGCGTCCCAGCGGTGCTGTCGAACGCGGTGCGGTACGCCGATCCGGCGCAGCACCGGATCGCGGACGTGCTGGATGCTGGCCGGCTGCTGCGGCCGATCGACCGCCGGAGGCTGGACTGCGGCGAGCGCTGGCTGAAGGACCCCGCCACGATGCGGGCTGACGCGGAACGGATCGCGGAGGCGTCCGGAGCCGGACCGGGGCGCGCGGCCGCCCTGCTGGCGGAGACGGTGCGGGCCGGGGAGGAGTGCGTTCTCGATCCGGTCGCCGATCTGGGTCTGGGACGGCCGCATTTCCCCGAGCCTGAAGTCGTCGGCGCCGAGACGGGGCCGGGCGGGGCGATGCGGCTGCTGCGCCAGCGGTGCGAGGCGGGCATGTTCGCCCGCGGTCTGGATCAGGACGGGCGTGCGGTCGGGCAGCTGGAGTACGAGCTCGGGGTGATCGGGAAGCTGGAGTACGAGGCGTACTTCCTGGCGGTCGCCCAGGTTGTCGCGGACGTCCGCGCGATGGGGATCCGGGTCGCCGCCCGGGGGTCGGGCGCCGGTTCGATGGTCAACCACAGCCTGTTCGTGGCGACGGCGAACCCTCTCGACCACGACCTGCTCTTCGAGCGGTTCCTGTCGGTGCGGCGCCGGTCACTGCCGGACATCGACGTCGACGTGGAGTCCGCGCGCCGGCTGGAGGTGTGCGACCGGATCATCGAACGCTTCGGCACCGACCGGGTCGCGGTGACGGGCATGCCGGAAACCTACCGGGCCCGCCACGCGCTGCGCGACACTGGCCTCGCGCTGGGGATCGCGCCTCAGGTTGTCGACCGGATCGCAAAGAGCTTCCCGCACATCCGGGCCTGCGACATCCGCAGCGCGCTCGCCGAACTGCCGGAGCTGAAGCAGCTCGCCGCGGAGGCCGGCTCGTTCGGGCCGTTGTGGGAACTGGCCGAAGGCCTGGACGCGCTGCCGCGGGGGATCGCGATGCACCCGTGCGGGGTGATCCTTTCCAATGCGACGCTGCTGGAGCGGCTGCCGGTGCAGCCGACGCCGGGCGGCTACCCGATGGTCCAGGCCGACAAGGAGGACGTCGAGGACCTCGGCCTGCTCAAGCTCGACGTACTCGGGGTGCGGATGCAGTCCGCGATGGCCCACGCCGTCAAGGAAGTCCGCCGCACGACGGGCCGCCAGATCGACCTCGACAACCCCGACCACGTACCGCTCGGCGACCCCGGCGCCTTCGAACTGATCAGGGCGTCCGACACGGTCGGGATGTTCCAGCTGGAGTCGCCCGGCCAGCAGGACCTCGTCGGCCGGCTCCAGCCGCGCGACGTCCAGGACGTCATCGCCGACATCTCGCTGTTCCGGCCCGGCCCGGTCAAAGGCGGCATGCCCGCCCTCTACATCGCCGCCCGCCACGGCGCCGCCCCCCACTACCCCCACCCCGACCTCGTCCCCGTCCTGGCGTCGACGTACGGGGTGACGATCTGGCACGAGCAGATCATCGACATGTTCGCCGTGCTCACCGGCTGCGACCGCGCCCTCGCCGAGGTTGCCCGGCGCGCGCTCGCGGACAAGGAGCGTCTGCCGCTGGTGGAGGGCTGGTTCAAGCGGGAGGCCGCCGGCCGCGGATATGCGCCTGCGGTCCTGGACGAGGTGTGGGACATCATCAAGGGTTTCGGGGCGTACGGGTTCTGCCGCGCGCATGCGGTCGCCTTCGCCGTACCCGCTCTGCAATCCGCCTGGCTCAAGGCCCACCACCCGGCGGCCCTGTACGCGGGACTGCTGGAGCACGATCCGGGGATGTGGCCGGCGCGGGTGATCGTCTCCGACGCCCGCCGCCACAATGTGCCCGTTCTCCAGGTCGACGTGAACCGGTCCGCCGCCGAGCACCGGATCGAGCAGACCGAGGGCGGGGTGTGGGGGGTGCGGCTGTCGCTGTCCTCGGTGAAGGGGATCAGCGAGGACGAGGTCGCCAGGATCGCCGCCGGCCAGACCTACAACGGCCTCCAGGACTTCTGGCAGCGGGCCCGGCCCGCCCTGCCGGTCGCCGAGCGCCTTATCCAGATCGGCGCGCTCGACGCGCTGCGCGGCCCGCTCACCCGCCGCGACCTCCTCCTGCAGGCCGCCGAGCTCCACTCCCACGCCCAGGCGCGCCCGGCCGCCGGGCAGCTTCCCCTCGGCGGGGACCTGGTGACCGCCGAGCCGGCCGGGCTGCCGGAGATGACCAGCCGCGAGGCCCTCAGCGCCGAGATCGACGTGCTGAAGATCGACGTGTCCCGGCACCTGATGACCCACCACCACCGGCTGCTGCGCGAGATCGGCGCCACCGACGCCGCCCACCTCAAGCACATGCGTCCCGGACAGCGAGTCCTGGTCGCCGGTGTGCGCGCCTCCACGCAGACGCCGCCGATCCCCTCGGGCAAGCGGGTCATCTTCGTGACCCTGGAGGACGGCTCCGGGCTCGTGGACATCGCGTTCTTCGAAGACAGCCACGACGCCGTCGCCCACACCGTCTTCCACTCCGCGCTCCTGCTCGTGCGCGGCACCGTTGAAGCCCGCGGGCCCCGGCGCACCGTCGTCGGCCAGCTGGTGTGGGACCTCGAAGAGCTTGCCGCCGCGCGCCGCGACCACGGTCCCGAAGCAGTCCTTGCCCTCCTCGGCCAGGACCAGCTTGCCCCCACCCCCGCCCAGAGCGGGGTGCCCACGCGGACGCTGGCCAACGGCACCAGCGGCGCCCGCCTCCACCCCTACGCGGACCTTCAGCCCGCAGGCACCCGGTCCGCCGACCTCAAAAGCCTCGGCTACACCAGCCCCGGAAGCGCCGGGTGAGCACCATGAACGAACGACGCATCCTCCACGTCCACTTCCACCTCCCCCACCACACCGGCGAGGCTCTGTTCGCCCAGCTCCTGATGCTCGCTGAGGACATCACCCCACGCGTGCAGCCGATCCCGCCCGACGCCGCACACCTCGATATCACCGGTGCCCTGCGCTACTGGAGGCGCACCCCCGAGGACATCGCGGCGCTCCTGCGGCTGCGCACGATGGCCCTCCATGGCGTGCTGACGACGTGCGCCATCGCCCCCAACCGCATGCTGGCCACCATGGCGGCCGCCGCCACCGCGCCCGGCACCACGACCGTCATCGAAGGCGGCCACGTGCAGGCGTGGCTGCGGCCGCTGCCCGTCGCCGCCCTCCACGGGGTCGGCCCCGCGAGCACCAAGAAGCTACGCACCTACGGCCTGCACACCATCGGCGACGTCGCTGACACCCCCGTGGCCACCCTGATCCGGCTCTTCGGCGCCGCCGCCGGCCGCGCGCTCCACGCCCACGCACACGGCCAGGATCTCCGTACCGTACAGACCCAGGCCGTGGCCAAGTCTCTCGGCGCCGACCGGGCCTTCGACCACGACGTCCTGGACCCAGCCGAGCACCGCCGTGCCCTGCTGGACCTGGCAGAGGAACTCGGCGCCCGCCTCCGCGACGGGCAGCAAGCCGCGAGCGGACTCGAGCTGTCCGTCCGCTACGCCGACCGCACCAGCACCACCCGCAGCCGGACCCTGAACGAACCCACCGCCCACACCCGCCCGCTCGCCGCCACCGCGTACGACCTCTACACCCTCCTCGGCCTCCAGCGGGCCCGCGTCCGTGCCATCAGCCTGCGCGCACACGGCCTTCGACCCGCAGCACAGGCCACCCAGCAACTCGCCCTCGGCCCCGGGGACGACCACGCCCTGGCCATCGAAGCCGTCACCGACCGGGCCCGCGCCCGATACGGGCCCGGCACCCTACGCCCCGCCGCTCTCGCCACCGCCAAACAGGCCAGCCGGGGAATACCTGGCGCGAAACCACCCTTGCCAGCACTGCCTCCACGCGAAGGGAACCGCCCATGACCACCCCCCCCGGGCCCCGGTCGTGGCGGCATTGTGGCAGGACGGTGCGCAGTCAGCGCTGCACCGACCAGAACTGGGCGGCCTCCTGTGCTCGGCGAGCTCCTCCGGCTGGCCCCCAGCGCTAACGCCGACGAGCTGGCATTCGCGGCCCGGCTCGCCGCCACCGAGCCCGAAGCGCCCACCCCGAGGGCCAGGTATCCGGAGCCAGTGCCCTCTGACAAGTGATCTTGAACCGCCTTGGCCGGTGAAGCCCGGATCGCAGCAGGCCAGCTACGCCAGGGTGACGACGGCGATTGAGAACTGGCGAAATCTCTTGCAGGGCATGGCCTGTTGAGTTGAGCGGTAGGCTGCGCCATCCCGACCCCGTCCGCATCGCCACCACCGCGTACGCAGAGACCGAAGACCACACCGGCCGCTTCTTCGAGGAGTCCTGCACCTTCCACACCGACCACCGTGCCGAACAGGCCCGCCTCTACAACGTCTACCGCACCTGGTGCCAAAATGAAGGCGCGCCCACCATCTCCTCCCGCGCCTTCGCAGCACGGGCACGCGAGCTCGTAGGCCTCGCCTCACCCAAAGAAATGATCTCGTCCAACTCCAAGAAGTACTACCCCGGCATCGGACTGCTCGCAGAAGAGGAGAACCCATGAGCTCCCTCATCTCCGACGACGAGATCCACCACGAAATCGACCTCATCTGGCTCGAAGACGTCACCGAACTCGACTACGTCCGCCAGTCCCTCGACCGCCTCCCCACCCGCCGAGGCAAACCCGCCTACCACCGCGACGGCCGCCTCGTCGGCTACTCCCAGCTCGGCCCCCAGGCCAAGCCTTCACGCTCCAGCGGCACCTTCCGCCGCCGGGTCTTCTGGCTCCTGCCGCATGACCGCGACACCGTCCCCGACGGCCTCTACGCCACAGGCGCCCCCGCGGAAGCCGTCGACCCGACCACGCTCACCGCAGGCAGCAGAGGCCGGAAGACGGAACGCTCGGAAAGGCCCGCGCAGGGCGCAGACGCCTGACGGGATGGCTGTGAGGCAGGCTCCCGTATTCCGCACGTGATTGTTTGAAGTTCAGTCGCTTCGGTCGCTGGCCATGTGGACTCATGTCATCTGACCTGCACCTTTGTGCAGCGACTCACCAGCCGCCAGCAGCGTGGGCTTCCTGACCAGACCCTGATCAGGCGCGCCTCGTGGCGCGCTGGGCCGACGCCTGCGACCGCGGCACCGCTCCGCGCGCCATCCCCCGGGGGTGCTGAGCGAAATGGAGTCGCCCAAAGGCCGTCTGAGGCGCGGACCGGTTTCCGGGGTGGTGCCGGTGCTGGGCGAAGGCAACCGTGGGCGGTGTCCGGTTACTCATCTGCGGGTTTGCGCTCGTGTGCGGGTCGGGTTGCGGGATGGTCGTAGCCGTGCTCTGGATGCGGGCGCGGTGGTTCATCGGCTGGCCAGCTGGGCAACCTCGCCGGTGATCTCGTCGCCTGCCCCCCTGTGAACTGGCTGCGGACGCCATCGACGCCCCGCTGAGCCTTGTGGCGCCCCACGATGTTGCGGCCACAGAGAATGGGTTCGCCTGAATCGTTTGCGAGCCGCCAGTGCGGACATATGCATAGCGTAAGACTTAAGGGGACGATATGGGCGCCGGTGAGAAAGCGAAGGCTGAGATAGAGCGAGTCGCGGGAAGGGCTGTAAAGAAAGCAGCCCATGCCATGGGTAAGGAGGTACTGGCCGCCAAGGGTGCAGCTCTGGAAGCCCGGGGCAATGCCCGGCGTGTCAAGGAGAAGGGCAAGGATGCGTTGAGCTGAGCGTCCATCATTGGCCGTTGGGCGAGTGGTTGATGGCGTTGGCACGGGTAAAAGGCTCGGATCCGCCTAGATAGCGGAAATCGGAGTGCGCCGCCAATTTGTGCGACGAGACAGGAAGGAATCATGGGCATACTTGCTTGGATTCTTATAGGACTGTTCGCGGGTATCATCGCCAAAATGCTGATGCCCGGGAAGGATCCAGGTGGCATAATCATCACCATATTGATAGGCATCGCGGGCGCCCTGCTCGGTGGGTGGCTCGGTAAGGTGATTTTTGGAGTCGACTCCATCGACGGCTTCTTCGAGATCTCGACGTGGGTCGCCGCGATAGTCGGCTCCCTCATCCTCCTCGGCATCTTCCGCCTCTTCAGGAATGCTAGGCATTAGCAGGAAACGGCAACCGGACGCCGGGCCCTTGGATACGCGAAACGGCTTCCCTGTGCGAGCGGGCGAAGCCGTTTCCTTCGGTCACCACACTCACGACTGACCTTGGTCCGAGCAAGTGAGGTCCACGCTGCGAGGGGCTATTCCCAGCCGGGCGGTTGCAATCGAACCCGGCATCCATACCCGAGCGTGTCGCGGGCGTCTGTAACCCATGCAGGACGCGCTTCATCTTGCGGCGCAGCGCCCGGCGAGCGGCCCAAACCGTCACTCGCAGACCCCATGCTGTCAGTCGCAAGAGGATCCCCACCAGAGGTCGTCGCATCCAGCGAACAAGCGTCCAGCGCCGTCTCCATTTATGTCCGTGCCGCCCCAGGATGAACTTCACGCTTGCCTCCCGCAGCTACGGCCCGGCGTTTTCGTCGTCGACAGGACCAATTCCCGAATCCATGGGAGAACCCTATGTAATTCCCTGTGTGCCACCTACCCGGTTTCAATCAACGAGAACGCTACGTTCGCCGAAATCGTTGAGGTAGCTCCATGGTGCGCGCGGACCAGGCCAACCATGTGCCGACGACCGCCTGGCCAAAGCGGCAAGACCGTCGACCCGCAGTGCGTAAGCGAACCCAGGCGGATGGCATGCCCGGCGGGCTACACGGTGCGGGTGACGGTGACCACGACGGTGACGGGCGCCGCCCTGCCTTGTTGGGCTACGTAGGAGGTGACGGCCCTCCGCACGTTTTCGCGGACCCGTCGGGCGACGTCGACGACGCGGTGGTCCTTATCCAGGATGCAGCGCACCTCCACGTGCCAAGCGCCGACCGTGGTGAGCTCGCAGCGGACGCCGGCTGCTTCGTGGCGCCCGGTGGCACCTGCGGCCACGGCTTCGTATACGCGGGAGGCTGCGAGTGCCAGCCGGTCGGCGAGCGCGGGCTGGAGAGCGAGTACGCCGGGCACGTCGAGGGCGGCCCGGGCTGCCGCTCGGTGGATGTTCCCGTGGTGGGAGGCGTTCATCGTTCGCTCAGTTCGTGCCGCTCGTCACCATGCACGCGGGAGGCTCCCAGAACGGCGTTGACTTCCACGTCGACGGTGGTGACGGCGAGGCCGAGGACGTGTTCGGCGGCGTGGAGGACGGCTTGGCGTACTGCCTCGGCCCGCCCTCGCAGCGGCTGGTCGAGCGTGGCTGCCACCGTGATGACGACGACATGGACGACATGGACGGCGTGGTCGTCCTTCGCCGCGGCTACGCGGCAGCTGGCGGCGCGGATGCCGGGGACGGTGTCGGCGGCCCGGCGCAGCACTTTCGCGGCCGCGCTCTCGGCGATGCGCAGGTCGTGATCGGGGTCGTCGAGTAGCAGCTTGGTGCCGAGCCGTACCTCGCTGCGGACCGCGTTGATGACCCGGGTGGCGAGGCTGTGACCGTCGGGTTGTTCCTCGGCGCGCAGAGCACGGGTTGCCCGGTCCAGGGCTGTCAGCCCTTCGATGGCCTCGCGGCAGTGGGGACAGCGGCTGCTGTGCGGGTCTGCTGCGCCGGCCGCGCTGCGGGCCTGTTGCCAGGCATGGCCGAGGGGGCGTCCGCAGGGCAGGAGTTCCGCACCCGCCAGCAGTTCCGCGTCGGGATGTAGCGACGCTTCAGCCGCTGCGGCGTGCACGCCTGCGGGCTTGTCGCTGGAGGTCGGGTGTGGGTCGTCTAGCGCCATGGGCGCATCGCCTCCATCAGAGCGCGTCGTGCGCGAAAGAGTCTGCCGCGCACCGTTTGTTCACTGCTGCCCACCACGTGGGCGATCTCTTCGTAATGCAGGCCGTGCAGTTCCCGCAGCACCCAGCACACCCGGAGCTCGGGGCCCAGTGCCAGGAGCGCTTGTGTCAGGGCGGCTGCTGCCGCGTCCGTCTCGGCCGCTTTGGGTGGTGAGCTGTTCGCATCCACGGCAGCCGGTTCGGGGACGGTGTCCAGTGACAACGGATGGGGCCGGCGGCGCAGAGTGTTGAGGCAGCGGTTTGTCACGATGCGGTACATCCAGGTGCTGAACGAGGCGCTGTGCCGGAATTCCGGCAGCCGCCGCCAAGCGCTGATGAAGGCGTCTTGGACCGCGTCCTCTGCGTCCGCCCGGTTGCCGAGCAGATGCTGGGCGAGGGCGAGCAGGCGGCTGCTGTGCCGGCGGACCAGGACAGCGAAGGCGTCTTCGTCCCCTTCCGAGGCCCGTATCGCCAGCACGCTGTCATTCAGTGTGCCGACAGCCTCCTGCTCCGTGGTGACGCCGCCGACCGGCAGCGCTGCCGGTCGCAGGTCTGCGCCAGGCTGGGGGGAGGGGTCGGTCCGGTTGCGCATCCGCCGCTCGCTTCCTGCCGAAGACGCTCGTTGCGGCCTGCGTGCGTATTCCTCGATGGTAGGCGGGCTGCCCCGCACGAGCCGCGTGAGGAATGTCCGCGCGAGGTGTCTTAAGCATGAGGGCGCCGCATCGGCGCCCGGACATCCACCCTGGGGAGGTCCTCATGTCGGACACCATTAACCCCACCTCGGGCGGAGACGAGTCACGTCCAGCGGGCAGGACCCTGACGGGCTCCACCGGCGCCGGAACCGCACCCGAGTCGCGGGGCAGGACGACCATCGCCGACAGCGTGGTCGAGAAGATCGCAGGAATGGCCACCCGCGAGGTGCCGGGCATCCACAGCCTCGGCTCCGGCATGGCCCGCACGCTCGGGGCGGTGACCGACAAGGTCCCCGGCGGCCGTCCCAGCGTGAGCCGCGGCGTGAAGGTCGAGGTGGGCGAACGGCAGGCCGCCGTCGATCTCGACGTCGTCGTGGAGTACGGCGTCGCCATCGTGGACATCGCCGCCGACGTCCGTACCAGCGTCATCACGGCGGTCGAACGCATGACCGGCCTTGAGGTCGTCGAAGTGAACATCGCCGTCGACGATGTCCACCTGCCCGACGAGGAGGACGACCAGGAAGGCGAGGGACGCGTGCAATGACTCCTCGCAGCCCCCGGATCCAGCGGGCCGCGAAACAACCGACGCGAAATTCAGGTGAGTGAAATGAGCGCAGCAACCGTGGGCCTGCTTGCCGGCATGGCCCTGGGCTTCGCCGCATTCTTCGGCGGCTTCTGGGCGTTCCTGCTCGTGGCGTTCCTGGGCCTGGTGGGCCTGATCATCGGCCGCATGTTGCAGGGTGACCTGGAGCTGTCCGACTTCACGCGCTCCCGGAACCGGCAGTGACCCCGCAACCTGAGGCTGCGCCGCACGGGGGTGCGGCAGCCCCCAGCCCGCCGGTGCTACCGGCGGCCGAACGAGGGGCCACGGTGATCCCGGACAAGGTGGTCGCCCGCATCGCGGCCCGCGCCGCCAAAGAGGCACTGGCCACGCACACGGACACCTCGGGCGCTCACCCGAAACTGGCCGGTCCGCGCGCCTCGGCCACCGTCGGCAGCGGCACGGCCCGGTTGGGACTGACTCTGGACCTGCCCTACCCGGCGGACCTCGCCGGCGTCTCCCGCCGGCTACAGGACTACGTCAGTGAGCGGGTGGCTCATTTGACCGGTATACGCGTCACAGAAGTCACCCTTGCCATCGAGCACCTGATCCCCGCCGACAGCCTGGAGCACCGCCGCGTGCAGTGAACCGGACCGCATTCCCACCGGGAAGGAGAGCCGCCATGGAACGCGAGCAAGATCCCCTGGCCGAGAAGGAGCCCACCGAGACGGACGAGGCCACCTTCCGCACGGTGGGGCTGCTGGACGAGCGGCCTCCGGCCGGACCACACTCGGCTGCTCGGCGCCCATGGTCCGCACGCCGCATACCCGCCGCGCTCACAGCCCTGATCATCGCGGTCGCGGCGGGAACCCTCCTGTTCGATGTCATCAGGGTCCGCACCGGCCAGGCCGCCGCAGGCTGGCGAATACGCCTGGCCGACGAACTGGCCGCCCGCCCGCTGGATGACCCGGCGCTACAGATCGGGGCCGCCGTCATCGCCATTATCGGCCTCTGGCTGATCATCCTGGCCCTGAGCCCGGGCCTTCGCCACCAGCTGCCCCTTGAAACCCCCGACGCAAAGATGCGCGCCGTACTGGACCGCGAGGCCGCGGAACTAAAGCTGCGGGATGCCGCGATGCGCGTCCCCGGGGTCAGCGCTGCCAAGGTCCGGTTCTTCCAGCATCGGATCAAGGCGCGCGCGGATGTGCGATTCCGCGCCCCCCTCGACGTCAAGGCCGATCTCTCGGCCGCTCTACAGGAGGCCCTCGACCGGCTCGCCCTTGCACGCCCTCCGTCGCTCGACGTCCGGGTACGCCCACGTCACAGGTAGTAACGCCTGTGATGCTCGCTGCCCAGGAGAAGGCATAAGGGGATCTGATGAGAAGAAAATCCGCAGTCAACCGAGTTCTGCTGGCCCTGGCAGGCATTGTCCTGCTCGGCACAGGCCTCATGATCCTGGCGGGCGGCTTTGACCTTTACCGACGCTGGTCACTGACACCACCCGACGGCTGGCCCCTGACCGCTCCCCACGATGTCCTGCTCGCCGACGCCGACCGCACCCGCTGGGCAGACGAAGGATGGTGGTGGCCCGCAGTCATCGCCGTCCTGGCCATCGTCACCCTGCTCGCCGTGTGGTGGCTGCTGGCACAGATGCGCCGCACCCACCCCGGCGGCCTGTCCGTGGGCGGAGCCCCCGCCGTGGACGGAGTGGAACTGCGCGAGGGTGCCCTCGGCGACGCTCTGGCCGCCGACGCCCGGCACCTGCCCGGTGTTCACCAGGCCCGCGCACGGATGGACGGCTCGTCGAGCCATCCCGAAGCCCATATCGCCATCACCCTCACGCCCGACGCCGAGCCCGGCCCCGTTCTGCAGGCGCTGCGCGACGGGCCGCTGGTACGCGCCCGCCAGTCCACGGACCGGACCCTGCCTGCAAGGGCGCACCTGCGGTTGACCCCGCACAAACCCCACCGTGCCGAATAGGGGCCCTCCCCGCCGTCGGGAGTGCGAGCTGACAGCGGCGTGGTGCGTTGGGCCCTCACCGGACATCATCCTCACCGGACATCAGAGGAACCGGCGGGCACCCAGGTGGGCCGTTCAGCCGCCGCATCGTTCCTCTTTATCCCGGATAGCACGAAATGCCTATCTGTTCTCGCGGGGGGTAGGAGCTGAGCAGGCTTGTACTGCCAAGCGGGAGCGGCCGGGAGGTGAGAGAAATGGGCGCCGGTAAGAAGGTCAAGAACGTCGCCAAGACGACCAAGGGCAAGGTGAAGGAAACCACGGGCAAGGCAGTGGGGAACGAGAGTCTGGAGGCCAAGGGGCATAGGGAGCAGATGCTGGGTGACGCGAAGCAGACAGCCCAGAAGGCCAAAGACACACTGAAGCACTGACACGCCGAGGTGAGCTGATACGCGAGGTGATACGGGGGTGAGGGCCGGCGGGAGATCTCCTGCCGGCCCTCACACGTGTCGATCGCTGCTGCTTCAGAGGGACGGCTTCACGCGGGCTGTCGGCGCCGGCGTCGGCGAGGCGGAGCCGGCTCGTCGTCTTCTTCCTCCTCAGGTTCCTCCTCAGGTTCCTCTTCTTCCTCTTCGAATTCCTCGTCGCTGTACTGGGCGTCTTCGTCCGCGTCGCCTTCTTCGCCCTGCTCCTGGCCGTCCGCGTACTCCTCCTCGTCGTCCTCGGAGCCGCCGTCCTCGTACTCGCCTTCCTCCGGCTCTTCGGCCTGTTCCTCTTCGAGTGCTTCTTCGTGTGTCTGGACGACCTCGCCGTCGCGGATCTCGCCGCGCCAGCCTTCCGGTTCGTCGGTGGTGAGCATGGCGTAGCGCAGGAAGTTCTTCAGATCCAGGCGCAGTCGGCGGCCCTGGGCACGCCACAGATTGCCGGTCTTCTCGAACAGCCCGGAGGGGTAGTACTCGACGACGATGACAATGCGGGTCAGCGACGGGGCCAGTTCGTGGAAGGTGACGCAGCCGCGGGTCGTTCCCTTGGCGCCCTGAGAGGTCCACACGATGCGGTCGTCGGGTACCTGTTCCTGAACGGTTGCCTTGAAGCTTCGTGTCGAGGGACCGACCTTGACCTTCCAGTCGCTGGTGGTGTCATCGTCGCGGGAGACGTCGCGGACGCCTTTGGTGAATCCGCTGAAGTCCTCGTACTGCGTCCAGTGGTCGTAGACCGTGCGCAACGGCAAGCCGACGTCGAGGGCCTCGACGATGTTGACGACTTTGCCGCCACTGCTCTTACGGCCTTTGCCTTTGCCGCCACCGAACGCTTCAGTGACCTTGTCCTTGAGGTTGCCGAGCTTCTGGCTGGCGAACGCTTTCAGGGGGGAGTCGCCCTGCAAGATCCGGCTGCCGATGCCGGCGACGTCCGAGAGGCTGCCGTTGTTGTCGGCGACGTCGTAGAGCTGGTCGGTGACGTCGGAGAGCTTGTCGGTCGCCTTGTCGGCCAGTTGGTCGGCCTGGGCGGCGAGGTATCCAGTGAGTTCCTTCAGCAGCTTGTCCATCCCGGAGGGGGACTCCGACGAGCCTGTGCGGTCTGAGGTTGCCATGGCCTACCTCCGCGTGGACGGCTTGCGCGCCGCCGTCTTCTTGGCGGCTGTCTTGCGTGCCGGGCTGCGGCCTGTGGTCTTCTTGGCGGTGCCCCTGCTGGCAGCGCTCTTGCGTGCCGGGCTCTGAGCTGTGCTCCTCTTGCGCGGCGGGGCGCTGGTCTTCTTCGTAGCCGCCGTGCGCGGGGCACTCTTCTTGGCGGGCGCTGCCTTCTTTGCCGGTCGGGCGCCAGTGGTCTTCTTCGCTGCCGTCTTCCTGGCGGGGGAGGACTTTTTCGCCGCGGCCTTCTTCGCGGGTGCGGCCTCCCTGGAGGGCGCTGCCTTCTTCGCGGGCGTCCTCCTTGCGGGGGCGGCCTTCTTTGCGGGTGCCGGCTTCTTCGCAGGTGCTGACTTCTTCGCCGGGGTGGGGCGCGCGGTCCTTCGGGCGGGTGCCGCGGCCTTGCTGCTGCGTGCGCGAGCCGAGGTGCGAGTCCGGCGCGGTCGCGGGGGAGGCTCCTCCTCTTCCGCTTCCTCCTCCGGCTCTTCCTCCTCCGGCTCCTCTTCCTCGGGTTCCTCTTCTTCCTCGGGTTCCTCCTCCTCTTCGGCCTCCGCCTCCGGTCCCTGCTCGCCCTCTTCCTCGTCTTCCTCCTCTTCGTCTTCTTCGGCCTCGTCCTCGGGCTCGGC
Source organism: Streptomyces lavendulae subsp. lavendulae (assembly GCF_002803845.1). Lineage (GTDB taxonomy): Bacteria > Actinomycetota > Actinomycetes > Streptomycetales > Streptomycetaceae > Streptomyces > Streptomyces lavendulae. Next base: position 8,433,835 of record NZ_CP024985.1, read on the forward strand.
GTAGGCCTCCTCGTCCTCTCCCGCGTAGTCCTCGGCTTCCTCGTCCTCGTACGGTTCCTCGTCCTCCTCCTCGTCTCGACCGCTGCGGGTGAGTTCGAGGGTGCGCTCGTGCAGTACGCCGGCGAGGTCGGCAAGCTTTCGGTTGGCCGCGACAGCCAGCGCTTGCTTGCCGGCGTCGAGGGCTTCTCCGCGCAGCTGCTCGGCAAGTTCTTCGAACTGTGGCATCTCCTTGAGTCGGGAGGCGCCTTCCTTGAGGAGCTGTCCGGGTTCGAGCCCGAAGCGGCGACCGGCGAGATAGGTCGCCACGGTGAAGGCCAGGCGGCCCTTCTTCGTGCGGCCGAGTAGGTATCCGCCAGCCACAGCGGCTGCGAGCGCGATCTTGGTGGTGTCCTCCATGATCATCCCCTGCCAGGGCGCTTTTCGGTCTTGATCGTGTCGCCCGGGGGCAGTGGATCTCCACGTACGCGCTGCCCGGCGACGAGAAGGAGGTCCGGCCGGAGGCCGTCTCCGAAAGGGCTTCCGCCCCGATGTGGGGCTTATGCCTGGATTTGGTGACATTCTAGTTTCTATGAGGCCGTCTCCCCAAGGGAGGGCCATATGGCCGCAGCGGAACCTGCACGCCCCCGGCGGGCCTCTTCGCACTCCGCCGGCGCCGGCGAAGGGCAGGACAGGGAAAGGCCCAGGCGCACAGCGCCCCTGCGCCGTTCCGGAAAAACGCGCGCGGCGGCGGCTATGCGTGCCGCGGCGCAGCAGCTCGCCGAACTGCTGGGCCGGCTTCCGGATTCCATCTCCTCGCTCAAGCCGACCGAGGACGGCTGGGAGGCGCAGGTGGAAGTGGTGGAGCTGGAACGCATCCCGGACACCACCAGCGTGATGGCGAGCTATCGGGTTGCGCTGGACGAGGACGGCGAGTTGATCTCCTACGAACGCACCCGCCGCTACACCCGCGGCATGATCGACCGGCCGACCTGAGCACAGGATGACCGGCGGAAGGAGGCGCCATGACCATGGTGCCGCAGGGCGGTGGCCCCGTCGCCCGGGGGCAAGGAGGCGGCACGAGCAGCCTCTACGACGTCCTGGAACTCATCCTCGACCGTGGGCTGGTCATCGACGTCTTCGTCCGCGTCTCCCTGGTGGGCATCGAACTCATCAAGATTGACGCGCGGATCGTCGTGGCCAGCGTCGACACCTACCTCCGCTTTGCCGAGGCCTGCAACCGCCTCGACCTCGAAGCAGGCCGCAAGGCCCCAGCCCAGCTTCCCGACGTCATGGGGAACATGATGGAAGGAGGGGCCCGCGGGAAGTCCAAGGGAGCTATCAGCGGAGCCGTCGAGGCCGTCACCGATTCCCTGACCGGTAAGTCCTCCCAGTCCAGGGAGCCCGAAGAGGAGGAAGAGGCGGAGGAAGAGGTACCCAGGAGACGCCGCCCTGCCGCCCGGCGCCCAGTACGGCGGGAGAAGGAGTAACCGATGCCGCTCTACGTGTACTCGATCGCCGCGAAGGACCACCCCCTCCGGCTGGACGGCGTCAGCGGCGTCGGCCCCGAGCCCTCCCCGCTGCGCACGGTCACTGCAGGCACGCTGTGCGCGGTGGTCAGCGACATCGCAGAGGAGATCCGGCCCAAACGCCGAGACCTGAACGCCCACCAACAGGTCCAGGAGCTGCTGATGGCCGACGGGGTGATCCTGCCGCTGCAATTCGGGTACATCGCGACCGACGATCTCGCCGTCCGCCAGGCTCTCGAGTCCAACGAGGAGAGCTACCTCGGTGCGCTGGGGCGCCTGGAGGGGTGCGCCGAGTACCACGTCAGGGCCTCGCAGGCCGATGAGGCACCACTGCTGCAGCAGATCCTTCAGGATGTGCCCGAGGCGCGCGACCTCAACGACCGGATCCGCAGCGGAGACCGGGACCCCAGCCTGCCCCTCGCCCTGGGCGAAATAGTCGCCCGCGAGGTGCAGGTACGGCAGGAGGCCCTGGCGGCCGGCCTGACCGAGGCGCTCGTCCCCTTCTCCCGCGAATACCTGGCCCACCCACCCTCGGGGAGCGACTTCCTCAACCTCTCCCTCCTCGTGCACGACGAGCACAAGCAGGCCCTGCGTACCGCGGAAGCAAACCTGGCACGGGAGATCGGCAGCGACATCGACCTGCGCTTTTCCGGACCGCTGCCCCCCTACAGCTTCGTCCAGTAACCACCCCACACACGGAAGGGGAACGCTATGGGAATCCTGACCTACCTGCTGACGCTCCCCGTAGCACCGGTACGCGCTGTCACATGGGTTGCCCAGCGCGTGGTCGACCAGGCGGAAGCGGAGTACTACGACCCCGCTCCGATCTGGCGGGGACTGGCGGAGCTGGAGCAGCAGCTGCTGCGCGGAGAGATCGATCAGGAGACCTTCGACCGCCACGAGGACGAGCTGCTCAACCGGCTGGAAGAGATCGCAGCGTTCCGGCAGCAGCTTCCCTGAGTCGAAGAACGAGGGGCCACCGTGACCGAACCTCTGCCCGGCCGACCCGGAAGCTTTGCCTCCCGCGCGCCGATGCCATACGGGCAGTCCTCCACCTCCAGCCTCGCCGACATCCTTGAGCGTGTCCTGGACAAAGGGATCGTCATCGCCGGCGACATCCGCATCAACCTCCTCGACATCGAGCTGTTGACCATCAAGCTCCGCATCTTGATCGCCTCCGTGGACAAGGCCAAGGAGATGGGCATTGACTGGTGGGAGCACGACCCCTCCCTGTCGTCCCGGCACACGGGCAGCCCGCTGGAACAGGAGAACCGCAGACTGCGTGCCGAACTCGACGCCCTGCGCGGCCGACTCGAACCCGGCGCGTACGGCGACGAAGAGGTCCCGGGTGAGGAACCGGGCGCCCGACCGGCCGGCCGACGACGGAAGAGCCCTCCGTGAACACCTCCGGCAGCCTTACCTACGTCTACGCAGTCACCCACCGGACCGGCCCGCTGGGCGAAGCCCTCGCCGGCCTGCACGGCATCGGCCAGGCCCCGCTCAGGCTCCTTCCTCTCACCAGCGACACCGAGCCCGCCCCCAGTACGTCGCTCGCCTTCGTGGCCAGCGACGTGCCCGAACAGGACTTCAACGAGACCGCCCTTAAGAACCACTTCGAGGACCTGGGCTGGCTTGAGTACGTCGCGCGCACCCATCACGATGTCGTCCAGGCCGTCGCCGCCCGGGCCCCCGTCCTGCCCCTGCGCATGGCCACCGTGTACCAGGACGACCACCGGGCTCGGCAAGCGCTCGCCGCCCAACAGGACGTATTCAGCCAGCGACTCGACCAGCTGCGCGCCCAGACCGAGTACGGGGTGAAGATTTACCTCACGCCCGAGGCCACGCAGCCCCCTGCAGCTGCCCCCGCCCCGGCTGCCAGCCCGGGCAAGGCCTATCTGCAGGCACGCAGGGCCCAGCGCCGCTCCCGCGACGCCGTCTACCAGCAGGCAGAACAGGCTGCCGAGACCATCGAGACCATCGCCTCGCGCCATGCCACCCAGCGTGTGCGCCACGCACCCCAGCGCGGCGAACTCACCGGTCCCCAGGAGAACGTCCTCAACGACGCCTACCTCATCCCCGACGAGCGGGCGGGGCAGTTCAAGGCTGCCATCGCCGACGCCGCCGAGCGCTTCCCCGACCTGCGCATCGAGGTCACCGGCCCCTGGGCTCCCTACTCCTTCGCCATGACGACGGTCGGCCCGACCGACGCCCCCGAGCCTCCACCATGACCGTCAGCGAACACGGCGAGCCCCTGCCCGGCCGCCAGGTCGCCCTCGTCGACCTCCTCGACCGGCTCCTGAGCGGCGGAGTCGTCCTCACCGGCGACATCGTCCTGTCCATCGCCGACATCGACCTCGTACGTATCTCCCTGCGTGCCCTCATCGTCTCCGTCAGCTCCGAGATCGCCCCCGCCGGTGAGCAGGAGGGCGGACGCGATGAGCCGTGAACACCTCCCGCCTCCACACTCCCGGCCCGGCCGAGTCCAAGACCTGGGCGACAGCCTCTCCCAGGCCTTCCGGCTCATCCAGGCGCCCCCCGCCCCTCACGACAAACCCGCCCGCCCTGCCCACCGCCTGACAACTGACCCGGACGCCGTGGGGGAAGACCTTCTGAAGCTCGTCCTCACCATCATCGAGCTCCTGCGCCAGCTCATCGAACGCCAAGCCCTGCGCCGCGTCGATACCGGCGATCTCACCGATGAACAGGAGGAAGAACTCGGTGCCACCCTCCTCGCCCTCCATGACAGCCTGGCCGACCTTTGCGAGGAACATGGCTACGCCCTGGAGGACCTCAACATCGACCTCGGCCCCCTCGGCTCCCTCCTTCCGCCCCGCGGCTGATGCCCTGATACCCCCCAACCACAGCAGGCGCGGCGGCCCCGCAGGGCCACTTCCTCGACACCTGGCAGTTTTCGTGCGGCCGCGCGCTCAGTGGGAGGCGAGCAGGTCGATCTCGGCCTGGTAAAGCAGGGCGGGGTCGCATTCCATTCCGGCAAAGTGACCGCTGAGTTCCAGGGAGAGCACCCCGTGCAGCCGGGTCCGCAAGGAAATGGCCAGTCGCTGCGCCGACGCCGTCTCGGCCCGCCCTACCGACTGCCCAGGGCCGTCCTCCAGTGGGGTCTCGGGCGTACTCGCGCGCGCGTCCGGTACGTCGGCGCATGCATCGGTGAATATGTCCATGATCTCCCCCGCCAACGCGGCGACGTCAGCTGGGCTGCGGTAGCCCGGCACCGGAGGTCCGTAGACGAGGAAGTACCGCTGCGGGTCATCGAGCGCCCACATGCGCAGGGCCTGCCCGAGGCCTGCAAGGTCCCCTTTTCCCTGAGCAGCCGCAGTCCTGAGTGTCCCCACCAAGCTCTGGTAGGCGTCATGAACCAATTCTGTGAGCAACTCGTCGCGGCTCGTGAAATATCGGTAGAGCCCGGTGCCGCTGAGGCCCATAAGTCTGGCGATCCCGTTGAGGGAGAGCGCGGACGTTCCGGCAGCGGTGATCTGCTCCCAGGCCCGTTGTTTGATCTCTGACCGAACCTGCTGCCGGTACCGCTCACGGGGGGTAGTCGTCGAAGCTGCTTCACCCATGACAGCCTCCTCCTCGCGAGTTACACCCTATCGCTCGCGAGGGATTGCGGTGCCTACCGGCCGCCATGTCCGGCAAGGAAACAGCCCCGCCTCCGGGGGTTGGGCTCTTGTCCCGTCGGACATCACCGGTCCGAGCGCGCGCACAAGCTGTACGCGCCGGCTTGCTCCATACGGGATTCAACGCTTGAACCTGTCCTTTGTCTCTTCCTTCAGATGGCGGGCCTTGCCCCGCGCTCCCAAGGCTGTGCCCTTGGCGGCCGTGTCACCGCCCGGCCGACGACCTGCCTTGTTGCTGCCTTCATCTTCTCTTTCGCACCCATCTTCGCCCCATTGCTTGTCCGCTGAACTGCGCTTCCAAGGGGCTTCTGCCCGCTTGCCCCAGCGGAAGCGGCCCCCAAATGCGTCGTGCAGGTTTCGCTGGCGACTGCCCTGGAATACGACATACGAGAGCCGAAACCCCACGGATAACAGCAGTTTGCCCAAAACATGGGAAGCTGGTTTGGTCGATCCCCGTGCACGCCTGCGAGAGGAGCGGCCACCATGCACGCGGCCGAACCCAGGCATTTCAACGATTAGCCCCCAGGGGTCGGCGGCTGCAGAGAACACGGAACCGCAAATCCGGAGGCGCGGGAGTACGACATGCCGAACGACCCCGGCCTGAAGATCGGAGCGAGGCTGTACGACGCGGCCTACTACCAGGGGAACGCCATCACAGTCCGCCCCGATGGGTGGGACAGCGGCGAGGGCGCCGTCGTGTACTCCCTCGCCTACCTCGGGTTGCGGCGCCTCGGCTCCTTGCAAGCCCCCGTCGAGGCTTCTGCCTCCGACAACCCGTTCCACCAGGTCATCGGCCGCGTCACCCACGTCACCGTATGGGCGTACCGGCCCGGGACCTGGCCCGATCGCCTGGACGAGCACGGAACGACCTGGCAGCAGTACAGCGCTGATACCGCCGACCTCGGCGCTTGGGCGGCGAAAACCAAATACGTACGTGTCTGGCAGCAGGCCGCCATTGGCGGGGTATGCGACTTGGACCCGCTTACCGAGGACAGCTTCACGACTTCGGTCACGATCATGGAGTGACAAGGAGCCTGTCCACTCAAGACAGGCCTTCGGGACGCCTTTCGGTATGTGAAAGGACTCGACCTGACCGAAATATCAGCCGGCGCGGAGTGCCCAGGACGCCGGCCGTCCCCCCTCGTGCCTCCCAGCTGCGCTTGTCTCAAACGAACTGGTCATAGCCGCCGGTAATGGGGATCCTGCGCGGCTTGGATTCGCCCGACTTGGAAATGTGGACCGTCAGGACGCCCCTGTCGAGAGTGGCCTCGGTCTTGTCGCCGTCGATAACCCCGGACAGCCTGGCGTGGTAGCAGAACCTTCCCTTGCGCTGGGCGAGCACCTTGTCGGACCTCTTGTCGAGCTCGCCCGTGATCCACAAATCGTTGCCGTGCATCTCCACGATGATGTTCTCGCGGGGTATGCCGGGCATTTCAGCCTTGATCACGTAAGCGTCCTCGGTCTCCTCCTCTTCGCTCAAGGGCCTCCACCCTTGGCCGGCCTGTGTGAGGGCGGCCTGCTCCAGGTAGTGCCCCACCTGGTGTCGCATGGACCCGAAAGGATGTCGGGGATCCAACCAGCCCGGGCTGGGGCGGCGCCACATGGTGTCACCGGAACCCCGTCGAACCGAGAAGTTCATGACATATCCCCGTTCCCTCGTCATGTTTGGTACATACATACCAAGTAGGTGGGTAACGGAATTCTCATCATAATGTTCCTGCCCCGATCCCAGGCTGCCATGCGTACCGGAGCGAGCCAGGACGATCGGCGAGGCGGCCGCGAAACGCCGAAGCAGGGGCACATGCGCTGTGCATCCTGAGGCAAGCGGTGCATGTGTGGCGTAGTAAGAGCCACCGAAGGTTCCTACGCTGATTGACATCCGGTGGACGGCAACAGGTCGCCACCGCAAAGTAGTTGAAGTGGGGACACCTATGCTTACTGGCTTCGTGGGGATCCGTCTGGACCAGGCCCCGGTATCGGACATCCAGGTCAACGAGCACATCACCGCGCGTCGTCTGAAGGAGGGCACGTCGAACGACCCCAGCGTGATCACACTGCTGGAGTTCGCGCCAGGTGCGCAGTTCGGCGAGGACCGGCGGAGTTCGGTGACGGCACGGACATCTGGCCGGCCGGCACGGTGCTCTGCGCCGAGCCCGGCTGTAGAAGCATGCGGGCGGGGTCCAGGCCGGCCCGGCGCAGGAACTCCAGAAGATCGCCGGGGCCGAGGGAGCGGCCGAGGATTTCGCTGTCGCAGCGGACGCGGCGCCCGCCTTCGGCGCGGGCACTGCCCCGATTCGGCGTTCTCGGGTGCCCTATGCCTGGTGCGCGGCTCCCAGCTGGCGGTGCTCGCCGGGAGCCGCACGGTCGCCGGCCTGAGCGGTGCGGTGGACTGGCTCGAAGGGCTGTGGCGGCAGGGGCAAAGGGCGCATTGACCGTGCGGCGGCGCTTACGGCGGTGGGGGTAGTACAAGGATGTGGTCGTCCTGGATTTCGGTGGTGAACCCCGCCGCACGGAGCGCGGCGGTCAGGGCGAGTCCGGTGGCGTGATGCAGTCCGGCCAGCTCCGTGCCGCCCGCGTCCGGCGGGTTCGGGCCGCGAGGTAGCCGGGTGTGCAGCTCGTCGATCTCCACAGGCATCCAGCCCACCATCACACCCCGGGCGTGGCGGACCAGATACATGCCCTCCCCGCCCCCAATGCCCGGATCGAACCCCGCTTCGCGAAGCGCGGCGCGCACCGCGTCCAGGAGGTCAGATTCGTTATCGTCCACAGGCCGCACTGTAGAGGCCAGTGCAGAGCGCTGTGGTGTCCGTGGCGGTAACCGGGTCCGTGGCGGGACCCGGCCGGGGTGGCTTCGACCGGCCGGGCCCCGCGCGTGTGGACCTCTCGTCGCCCTGCCACCCTGACATGCCGGGACCTGCGCTGCGCGCCGGGCAGGGTTAGGGGTATGCCGGGTGGGTGACACGCTCACGCCTTCGGCTCCACCAAGGCGCTGCTGGCATACCGGCGGCTGATTAAGGGGGCTCGCGTTGGGTCCTTCGTCGGATGGAGCCCTTCATACTGCCGCGCAGGCCGCCCAAGGACGGTCCCGCCGCATCGTCAGCCCCGGAAGGTAGGCCACCGGGCAGCCCATGTCCCTCGCGACCGCCAGCGGTAGGGCGCCGATCGAGGCCGGCTGGTCGGCGACGACCAGCACGGTCCTGTGCTTGGCCTTCGGGTTGGCGCACAGTTCGCGGAGCTTGGTTTCGGTGTTGGGTAACCGCTTGTCGAAGGTCTTCTGGCCAGCCGGGGATACGGCGGTGGCGTGGTGTTCGCCCTTGCCGACGTTCAGGCCGAGGAAGACGTCGATGCCGCCGGTGTCGATCACGTGCAGGCCCTCCATCACGCTTTCGTCCGGCTTTTGCCTCGGCACCGAGCTGCCACATCCACGTTACGGAGAGCTCCTCCGGCTCGGGTTGAGCTGGTGCTCAAGCCCCTCATCAGCGGTCCGTCGATGCTGGCGATCTTTCCGTAGGACCTCGTCTGGTATTACGGCAAGGGGTTTCCGCCGGTGGCATTGACGATCTCGCCGGTGATGTAGGTGGACCGGTCGGAGGCGAGGAAGACATAGGCGGGTGCCATCTCGGCTGGTTGCGCGGGCCGGCCCAGGGGGGACTGTTTCCCGAACGTCGTCGGGTCGGGCATCGTGGCGGGGATCAGCGGGGTCCAGACAGGCCCCGGTGCCACGGCGTTGGCGCGGATGCCGCGTTCGGCGAGCATCTGGGCGAGGTTGTGGGTGAAGGAGATGATCGCGGACTTGGTCATGGCGTAGTCGAGGAGGTGCGGGCTGGGCTGGTAGCCCTGCACGGAGGCGGTGTTGATGACTGAGGCGCCGCGTGGCATGTGGGCGAGTGCGGCTTTGGTGATCCAGAACATGCCGTACAGGTTGGTCTTCATCACCCGGTCGAACTGCTCGGTGGTGATCGCCTCGATCCCGTCCGGCTGGGCCATCTGGTAGGCGGCGTTGTTGACGAGCAGGTCGATGCCGCCCAGCTCGTTCACGGTCCTGTCGACGAGGGTGTTGCATTCGCCTTCGTGGCGGATGTCGCAGGCGACGGCCACGGCGGTGCGACCGGCCTCTCGGATCAGCCGGGCGGTCTCCTTGGCTTCGTCCGCTTCTTCAGGCAGGTGAGTGAAGACGACGTCCGCTCCCTCGCGCGCGAAAGCCAGGCAGACGGCCCGGCCGATACCGGAGTCGCCTCCGGTGACCAGCGCCTTGCGGCCCAGCAGCTGATCGTGTCCCTCGTATGTGTCCTCGCCGTGGTCGGGGCGGGGATCCATGGTGTCGGTCGACCCGGGGTGGTCCTGGTCCTGCTCCGGGAACGGGGGCCGGGCGTACAGGTTCACCGGGTCGGTGAGGCGGGGCTGGTCGTGGGAGGGCATCACGGTCTCCTTCCGGCATGGTCAATGCGGGTGTCAGGCAGAGGGCGGGTAGGAGGCGGCCTTGAGGCGGCGTGCGAGGTGCGCGGTGTTCGCGGCCAGGGTTTTGGTGGTGGCGGCGGTCTTCTCGGGCGTCTTGTCGAGGTCTTGGTAGTCGGTGCCCTGCATGGCTTCGCCGACCCAGTAAGTGACGGCGTTCGGGGCCAGGGAGAAGCCGACATCGTTCAGGCCCTGGAAGAGTTCGGCACTGACGTGGTGGGCGCCGTCCTCGTTGCCGACCACACACACCGCGGCGGCCTTGCCGTAGGTGAGCATGCGGCCCTCGTCGTCGCTTTGGCCGAGTTCGGCGTCGAGCCGTTCCAGAACGCGCTGCGCGATGCTGGCGGGGTGGCCGAGCCAGATCGGCGTCGACAGGACCAGGATGTCGCAGCCCAGGATCGTGTCCCGAATGCCCGGCCAGGCGTCACCGTCCCCCATGTCGACCTCGACGCCCGGCTTGACGTCGTGATCGGCGATACGGATCACCTTGCCGGTGACCCCGTGATCGGCCAGGGCAGCCATCGTCTGTTCGGCCAGCAACTGGGAGCTGGACGGCTTGGGCGAGGGCGAGAGCGTGCAGACCAGAGCGACGGCGCGCAGCGGCGTGGTTTCGGTAGTGGTGTCCATGTGATCCGGCTACCCCGATGATCAGGCCGTATCCCGCCCTCGTACGGATACCCGTCTATCGGGGTGGGGCTGCGTAGGGCAACGTCTACCGGTCGGCGCAGCCCGGTTCCGCCATCCGGCGGTGCCCTTCGCCTTCAGGCTGTCGGGGAGAACTTTGTTCGCCAGGCCCTTCGCTCTGGTTTTCCAGGACCCGGCGACGACCTTGTCCTTGCTGGCGAAGAGCGCATCGAGCCCCTGCTCGGCCACCTGAACCGGATCGTCCTTCTCGCCCTGACCGACGTTGGTGTCCCCCATGTCGGCGCGGTGGAAGAAGTCGGTGTCGGTGGGGCCGGGCATCAGGGCGGTCGCGGTCAGGGGCTGTCCTTGAGCTCGTTCTGCAGCGCCTGGGAGAACGACTGCAGGAACGACTTCCAGGCGTTGTACACGGCCTGGAACGAGCCCGGCAATGGGGGAGGCGATGGATGAAGTGATCAGCATTCGGCCCGCTCCGGCCGCGTCCATGGATCGCAGCAGCTGCTTGGCCAGCGCACGTTCAGGTCGACGGTCCCGAACTCGTCCTCCAGGTCGGTGTCGAGTAACGCACCTCCTTCGCCGACGCCTCTCGGTTTTGGCTCATATAGGGCGCCTACCCGGCAGATCACGCCATACCCAGACAGCGGCCCCGGTCGAGGTTCGGCCGCGGACCCCCTCCCGTGGGCACTGGAGGATCGTGCTGCAGCTGCGCGCTGGTCCTCGCCGCGGACGAGCGAATACGCCCGATGGAAGCTTTTCCGATGATTTGCGTGCACCTGGGTGGCGAGGGCCCAACGCGCGATCACCCGCCCTGACAGGCGTGGGCCGGTCCGCGGTCGCTGGGTTGGCCTGCAGTGCTGCGGGCAGGGGCCTGGGGTGATGGGAGGCGGAGCCATGGTTCGGACGGCGCTCATCGTGATCGACATGCTCAACACCTACGAACACGAGGATGCCGAGGTGCTGGTGCACTCCGTCCGCAAGGCCCTGCCGGGGGTGAGGGTGCTTCTGCAGCGGGCCCGGGCCGCGGATGCGCCGGTGGTTTATGTGAACGACAACTTCGGCCGTTGGCGCTCCCACCACGGTGAGATCCTCGAAGCGGCCCTGGCTGGCCCCCGCGCCGACCTGGTGGAGCCGGTCGCACCGGACGAGGAATCCCTGTTCGTCGTCAAGGCGCGGCACTCGGTCTTCTACGAGACCCCGCTGGCCTATCTGCTGGGCCAGCTCGGAGCCGGGCGGGTGGTGCTGTGCGGGCAGGTAACCGAGCAGTGCGTGCTGTACTCGGCCCTGGACGCCCACATCCGCCACCTCGACGTCGTCGTGGCTCTGGACGCGATCGCCCACATCGACGCCGATCTCGCGGATGCGGCGCTGCGGATGATGGAGCGCAACATGGCGGCCGAGCTCTGCCACAGCGGCGAGATTACCTTCCAGAACGTTTGCTCGGACTGACGGCGCCACGCACGTTCGGGCGCGGGCCTGTGTCCGGGCCGCCGACTCGCTCGACGAGAGTGAGGGCGGCCGCCGCGGTCTTGAGCTGGGGCTGCTTGGAGACAGGGTCCCAAAGGGTGGCGATCAGCTCGTTGGCCGCACGTCCCGGCGTCCCTGAGGTGGGGGCGTTACCGCCCGGGGTGTCCCAGTAGCCGTAGTGGAAGGGCACGAACAGGACGCCCGGGCGGACCGTTCCGGTACGCAGCCGGCCCTGCAAGGAGCCACAACGCGTCGTGACCTCGACGAGGTCGCCCTCGGCAAGGCCCAGGCGGGCGGCGTCGGCGGCCGCGATCTCCACCCACACCTCTGGGGCCGCCTCCACGAGCTCGGGGGCCCGGCCCGTCTTGGTGCGGGTGTGGAAGTGGTAGAGGGTGCGCCCGGTGGTCAGGCGCTCCTCGTCCGGCCGCTCCTTCGGCGGGACGTACGGGGCGGCCCTGATGAGCGCCTTCCCGTCCGGGTTCACCGCCCGGTACCACTCCTCGCCCAGCGGCTCACCGGTCACCAAATCCTTCCCGTACGTCTCGCACAGGTCCGGGTGCGCCCAGTCCACGCCGTCGACGTAGAGGCGGTCCGTGCGGTCGGGGGCACGCTCGGTACACGGCCACTGGAGGCCGCTGGGCCCGCGGAGCTTCTCGTAGCTCAGGCCGGTGTAGTCGCAGGGCCGTCCGGCACTGCACCGCTTCCACGCCTCGAAGGCCTCTTCCGGGCCGTTCCAGTGGACCAGGGGTCCGCCGTCCTTGTCCTCGAAACCCATGCGGGCCGCGTAGCCGAGGAAGATGTCCAGGTCCGGGCGGGCCTCGCCGGGCGGGTCCACGGCCCTCTCGGACAGGTGGACGGTGCGGTCGGCGTTGGTGAACGTGCCGGTCTTCTCACCCCAGGTCGCAGTGGGCAGCACCACGTCGGCGAACTGCGCGGTCTCGGTCAGGAAGAGGTCCTGGACGATCGTGAACAGGGCTTCCTGGGTGAGAACGGAGCGGATCCGTGACAGTTCGGGCAGGGACACGGCCGGGTTGGTGGCGCTGATCCACAGCATCCGCACCGTGCCCTCCTCCGCCAGCCGGAAGATCTCCATCGCGTGGGTGGGCGGCCCGTCGTGCGTGATGGCCGACGGCTCCACATTCCACACGCGCGCGAGGTCGGCCACATGTTCCTCGTTCTGCCAGTTCCGGAAGCCCGGCAGGTCGCCGTCGGCTCCGCACTCGCGGCTGTTCTCGGCGGTGGGCTGGCCGTTCATCTGGAGCACCCCCGCCCCGGGACGGCCGAGCATGCCGCGGATCAGGTGGAGGTTGTTGACCTGGACGGCGGCGGCGGTCGCCTGGTTGGCCTGGTAGAAGCCCTGCAGCACGGTCGACAGCAGGCGGTCGGCGCTGCCGATCAGCTCGGTGGCCTCCTCGATCGCGGCTGCCGGCAGGTCGCAGATCCCGGCGGCCCACCGCGCCGTGCACGGTGCGACCTGCCGGCGCAGAGCCTCGAACCCGACCGTGTGCCTGGCGATGAAACCGGGGTCGGTCCAGCCGCGCCGGATGACCTCGTGCAGGAGCGCGTTGAGCAGCGCCACGTTCGTGCCGAGCCGGGGAGCCAGGTGCACGGTCGCCCGGCGCGCCACCGGAGTCAGCCGCGGGTCCACACACAGCAGTCGCGGTTGTTCGGGGCCGTCCAGCCTGTCCAGGATCCTCATCCACTGCACGGCCTGGGTCTCGGCGATGTTGTGCCCGAACAGGGCGATCGCATCGGCCAGGTCAATGTCCTCGTACGAGCCGGGCTGGCCGTCGCTGCCGAAGGACTCCTTCAGCGCCTCGGCCGCCGTCGCCGTGCACAGGCGGGTATTGCCGTCCAGGTGAGGGGCGCCGATCCCGGCACGGGCCAGGACCGCGAGGGTGTAGTACTCCTCCAGGAAGAGCTGCCCGGACGTGTAGAACGCGATCGACTCCGGCCCACGGGAACCGATGAGCTCCCGTGACCTGGCGACGATGCGGCCCATCGCCGTCGGCCAGTCGCTCTCCACGAGGCGTCCGCCCTCGCGGACCAGCGGCCGGGTGGACTTCTTCTACGACGAACGCCACGTCCTGCGGCACAGCGCCCTGCCCGGCCCGGTCCTGGACACCCTTTTCGGCCGGGGCGCCGTCCACACCCTGGACGGCCAGGCACACCGGATCCGCAAGGAACTCTTCACCTCCCACCTCATGACACCCGACGGTGTGCAGGCCCTCGGCCGAGTGGCACGAGAGCACTGGCTGCGCACCGCCGACGGACTGCGTGGACGCAGCGCCGTGCTGTTCGACGAGATGGCCGTCGCTCTCGCAGGGGCGGTCTGCGAGTGGAGCGGCGTCCCCTGCGCTCCGGGGGCCGCAGTGCGTCGGCCGGCGGAGGACTGCGTGACCATGGTCGACGGGTTCGCCACCCCCGGCCCCCGCCACTGGAAAGCCCGCCGGGCCCGCACGCGCCAGGAACACGACCTCGCCCGGACCATCAACGACACACGAGGCCATACGGCCCCCACCTGCGGAGACAAGCAACATAGCGTGCTGGACGCTGTGGCCACGCACAGGGATGCCGACGGCAGCCTGCTCGACCTCCACACGGGCGCGGTCGAGCTGCTCAACGTCCTGCGCCCTACCGTGGCCATCACCTGGTTCACCACCTTCGCCGCCCACGCCCTGCACCGCTTCCCCGCCGTCCGCGAACAACTCCGTGCGGACGGCGGCGCCTATGCGCGGGCCTTCGCCCACGAGGTACGCCGCTGCTACCCGTTCGTTCCGTTCGTCGGCGGCCTCGCCGCCCGCGACCTGCACTCGGTGCCCAAGAGGTGCCTGGAGGCACGCTGGTCCTCCTCGACGTGCACGGCCACCATCGCGACCCGGCCTTGTGGCCCGACCCGGAACGCTTCGACCCGCGCCGCTTCCTCGGCAGGGACCCCCGTCCTGGCGAGCTGATTCCCCAGGGCGGCGGGGACGCGCACACGGGGCACCGCTGCACCGGTGAGGACATCACCGTCCACCTCGTGGCTACCTTGTCCACGACCCTGGCCGACCTCGACTTCGACATGCCGGAGCAGGACCTGCGTATCCCTGTCAGCCGGGTGCCGACCCGGCCTCGCAGCGGCGTGAGGATCCAGATTCCGGCCCGGACACCGCTCACAACCTCGCCGGGCAGCCCGGCCCAGCGGTGACGCGTTCACCCACGCCTGTGGGCTCACGGCCCCTTGCACAGGCCGGCGCGGCAGCCGGTCGAGGGGACCTGACGTCGGCACAGCCGCCTACGTCCGCAGGGGGTGAGGTCGCCTACATCCGTGAGGGTGAGTGCGAGATGCGGGTGCGTCGCGAGACGCACACGATGACTTCGTACGACTGTCGATGAAGGGAACCGTCATGCCCAGGGGATCCAGCGCCAAGCGCGAGCGCCAGTACGAGCACATCAAGGAATCTGGTGAGAAGCGCGGGATGTCGGAGTCCCGTGCGAAGGAAATGGCCTCCCGCACCGTGAACAAGGAACGCGCGCGGGCCGGCGAAAGCAAGACCGCGAGCCGTAGCTCGACCCAGGGCAAGTCCGCCTCGCAGCGGGGCGGTGAGAAGTCCGGCGCCGGTGGTTCGTCCGAGCGGACCAAGGACGACCTCTACCAGGAGGCGAAGAAGCGCGGCATCGAAGGCCGCTCCACTATGACCAAGCAGCAGCTGAAGAACGCCCTGGGCCACTGACTCCGGCCCCGGAAGACGCCTCAGAACCACTGCGCCCGGGCCTCCGGGAGAGTGACCCCCTCCTCGCGCTGCGGCGTGTGCTGAGCCGCGGCGCACAGCCCCGTGCCAGGGTACTTGAGCCCTACCCCACACGTCAGGAGGCTCCGGTGCTCGAACGCAAGCAGCTCAAGGATCGTATGCAGGTCACCTTCGTTCTTCCTGCCGACAGCCCCGACGGGCCGGTCAGCGTCGTGGGGGACTTCAACGAGTGGGACCCTGCCGCGCACCCGCTGAAGACTCGTGGCGACGGGAGGCGCGCGGCCACGGTCGTCCTGCCCGCGGGCGGCGCTCACTCCTTCCGCTATCTGGCGGCCGGGGACTACTGGTTCGACGACGACCAGGCCGACGGTCACGACGGCACGAACAGCCGTCTCACCACCTGACGAGAGGACACGGGCGTGGATGCGATTGTGCTGCTGCGCGAGGACCACAAGACGGTCGAGAAGCTGTTCAAGCGGTTCGAGAAGACCTCCGACGCCGAGACGGCCGAGCGCCGCCGGATCGCCGACGAGGTGATCGAGGAGCTGACCGTCCACGCCTGGATCGAGGAGAAGTTCTTCTACCCGGCCGCCCGCGAGGCCGCACCGGACACGACGGACCACGTCCTGGAGAGCATCGAAGAGCATCACGCGGTGGTGTGGATGCTGTCGGAGATCAAGGACATGGATCCGGGTGACGAGCGGTTCAAGGCGAAGATGAGCGTGCTGATGGAGCAGGTCCGCCACCACGTTGAGGAAGAGGAACAAGACTGGTTCCCCGAGGTCCGCAAGGCGATGGGCCGCAACCGGCTCACCGAACTGGGCAGTGAGCTGGAGGCCGGGAAGAAGCAGGCCCCGCGCGATCCCCTAGCCGTCCCCAGCGCCGACTCGAAGTGAGCCGATTGCGGCACCGGTTCGTCGTCGCCGAAGTGGGCTCCGAGGTCCGAGACCTGAGGCCCGGAGAACGCATCGGCGATCTCGTACGGCACCTGCTTCATGTGCAAGCAAGGTCTACCGCTGGACGAGGCCCCGCGAGCGTTACGCGGACTTCAACAAAAAGCGCGACAACATGCTCAAGGTTTTTCCACCCCTGACGCGAAGGGCGCACCGCGCCTAGAAGGCCCGCAGCCCCAGGCGTAGGACGCGCGAGGGCCTCAGGTCCCGCTGAAACGCCTGCTGCGCCGCACTCGGCCATGCTGGCGTGCCACGGATACGCTGCGCCGTGCGGGATCCGAGCCCTCTTCATTGCTGTCCGTGCCGGTCCGGGGGGCTCCTGCCGTGGGATGGTGGTGATGGACCAGCCTGGTTCCGTCGTTTGAGGCTCCTTCCTCCCGCCGCCCCTCCTTCTTTCGGTGGTGGGCCTCGGTAGAGCGCTTGTGCCGTCGCGGCTTTGAACGCCGGGCACCTTCCACGGCACCCGCCGTGCGTCGGACACCCTCATGGTGCGCTGTCGACGGTCACGTAATTCCCCAGGGCAAACGTCACGTAATTCCCCAGGTGCTGGACGCCGGTTCCGCGCTTCCAGGCAGTCGTCGCGGTCCTCATCGGGCTGTGGTGTGTGGCCGGCGCCGGCCTGAGAAGCTGTCTCACGCCAGCCAGCTCGCCAGGGGAGTCGGTAAGCAGTTCGCCGGGCGTGTCGCCGGCGCGGACCGCTGAGATCGAGGAGGTCATCGGTCGCTTCACACACTGGGCGAGGGACCGCGACGACATCGTCGGTCTGCTCCTGGTCGGATCATGTGCCCGGAACGCCGCGCGACCCGACTCCGACATCGACGTCGTCCTGCTCACCGCGGAGGAGGCCCGGTACCTTGACGATGCCACCTGGGCAGGGGAACTCGGCTTGGGTGGACTGATTCGCGCCCAGGCGTGGGGACCGATCAGCGAGCGACGGTGCTCCACGGCCTCTGGCTTGGAGGTCGAGGTTGGCATCGGCTCCTCGGCCTGGGCGACGACTGATCCCATCGATCCAGGGACGCGCCGGGTGGTGACCGACGGCGCTCGTGTGCTGCACGACCCGGAAGGCATTCTGGCTGACCTGCTCGCCGCTTGCCAGTTGTCCTAGCTCGCCGCGTCACCGCCTCCGCCGAGGACCGCCGTCCCCATGGGGAACCGTGACGACGAGGATGGGGAATTGCGTGACGCTGATCATGCAGATCGTGGGGAGTTACGTGACTGTCGACACTGGCCGAACCGCCCCGGCTCCTTGCACCCCTGCCTGCGGGGCCTTGGCTGTTGCTCGACGCGCGTGTGCTGCTGCAGCGGGCCGTGGGGATGCGCCTGGGCCGGAAGCAGGCCCATCCCTGTTCCAGTCGGTGAGTTGCCGCCGGTGCCTGCTGCCGCCGACTGGCCCGGCGAGAGAGGATGAGGGTACGGGTCTGTGCGGAGGTGATGTCCGTGGACCCTCTTACTCCCGATGATCCCGAGTTCTGGCCTGCTGCGGGCGAGGGTGCCGGCTGCGGGGCCCCGCGTGAGGGGGCGGGAGTGCGGGACCTGTTTTCCGGTGCCGCCAGGGAGACGACGTCCGTGGATGCTCCCGCGGCGTTGTGCCGGGCGTGTGTGGACCTCATGGATATCACCGGTGCCTCGGTGTCGCTCGGAAGGGAGGATCCGGACGTGCGGATGCTGTGGTGGTCGAGCGGCCCCGTGGCCGCTCGTCTCGCCGAAGCCCAGTACACCCTCGGTGACGGCCCGTGTCGTACCGTCCTCACCGATGCGGCACCGGCATTCGCCGAGGACCTCGCAAACGGTTCGGACGCGGCGCGCTGGCCGGTGTTCGCCGAGCAGGCCCTCGAACTGGGGGTGCGGGCGGTGTTCTCTCTCCCCCTGCGGGACAGCGCGTTCGCGATCGGCACCCTCGACCTCTACCGCGACATCCCCGGCCCGCTGTCGGACCGCGATCGGTCCTTCGCGTTCTCCGCAGCCGGTGCCATCACCACCGCTCTCCTGGCCATCGATGCCCAGGACCTCGGCCGCGACAGCGGGAACGGTACCGGCGCCGCTGGTGATGTTGCTGCCGAGCACGGTAGGGGGCGTGGCTGGAGCGGGCGGAATCGGATCATGAGGCAGTTCACCAGGCCACTGGAATGATCATGGTGCATCTCGGGGTCGATCCCCAGCATGCGCTGGCCCGCCTGAGGGCCCACGCCTTCACGAACGGACAATCCGTGACCGAGGCGGCTTTCGACGTGATCGCCGGGAGAATCAGGTTCCATGACTAGGGTCCGTCTTCAAAAGATCGTTCGATGGTGGATCATGTTTTCGTGATTCGTCGCCATGAACTGACTGATGTCGAGTGGGAGTTGCTGGCTCCGCTGATACCGAGTGCGGGCAGGGGCCGGCCTCGGGCGGAGGACCGTCGGGTGATCAACGGGATGGTCTACAAGATCCGGACCGGGGTTTCCTGGCGTGACCTGCCGGAACGTTACGGCCCGTGGAAGTCGGTCTACACGCGCTTCCGCCGCTATGCCATCGACGGTGTGTTCACCCGGGCACTGCAGCAGATCCAGGCCCAGGCCGACGCAGCCGGTGACATCGATTGGCTGGTCCAGATCGACTCCACCATTGTCCGCGCCCACCAGCACGCCGCCGCCACCGGCCGAAAAAGGGGGAAGCACCGGACGGACGAACCGGACGATCACGCCCTCGGCCGATCCCGAGGAGGCCTGACTGCCGAAATCCCTCTCGCCTGCGACGGCCGCGGTCGGCCCCTGGCCGTCCTGCTGACCCCGGGGCAACGGCATGACGGCGTCTGCGTGAGGCCTCTGCCCGGACGCATCCGAGTACCCCGCACCGGCCGGCCCCGCTGCCGACCGGACCACGTCATCGCCGACAAGGCCTACAGCTCACGCGGCTTCCGCGCCTACCTGCGACGACGCGGCATCGGACACACCATCCCGGAGAAGAACGACCAGAAGATGCACCGCCGCAACCGAGGCCGCCGAGGTGGCCGACCGACAGCATTCGACAGCAGGATCTACCGCCGCCGCAACACCGTCGAACGCTGCTTCAGCCAACTCAAAGGCTTCCGCGGCATCGCCACCCGCTACGAGAAAACCGCCACCTCCTACGAAGCAGCGGTCACACTCGCATCACTTCTGCTCTGGGCAAGATCAATTTGAAGACGGACCCTAGTTCGATCGGTGGCTTGCGCGGGTGGTGTGTGAGGGCAGCTGGTCCTGGCTTCCGGGGAAACCAGGACCGGTGTGGGGCCGGCTCGGGAACGGCCTCGCGAGGGATGCGCCCGTTTCAACGACGCCGGCTCAGTGCGGCAATGCCGCCATGCGGGGGAAAGCTGGGCGGGTCTTACCGGGGCAGGACGGCGCGTATGGTCTTGCCGCCGGACGGCCAGCGGGTGACCGTCGTGGCGCGGGCGAGGCGGTTGACCATGGGCCGGCCGAGACCCCCGGTGCCGCCGTTCAGATCGGGGGTGCGCATCCGCGGCGTCTGCGGGCTGGTGTCGTGGACGGCCACCTCGATGCTGTCCGGGTGCGCGGTCAGAGCCAGGGCGAAGGTGCCGCCTGCATGGCGCAGGGCGTTGGTGACGAGTTCCGAGACGACCAGGACCACCGTGTCGGCGGTCTCAGCTGCGGGCGGGCGTACGAGACGGTCGAGGAAGTCCCGGGTGCCCCCGCGGGCGCCGGCGACGGAGGCAGCGGAGCGAGCGGTTGCGAGGTTGACGCTCGTGGTGTCCATGAGGTTCACCCTGGTCTCTGGATCGGCAATGCCCGCTGGAGCCCGCGTGGTGCTTGCGCCTTGGGCTGTGGCGGGTAATCCAGTGACGGCCCCACGGCGCCTGTCCGGGTCGTTGTTCGAGGCCGATTACCTGATCGGCGAGCGCATGGAAATCTGTGTCGGCCGGAGTAGACATTGGGTGGTGGTGTGGTTATGGTTTCTCCCGTAGCCAAGAAGGACCGCAGGGCCTGGCAGAGACGAACTGCCGGGCAGCAGTACACGCAGTTGCAGTTCGCAGGACGGTGCGGTGACGGAGTTTCGAAGCCAGGGTTGTTGCAGGACGGCGACGGGACTGGTGACCGGACCGGGTGGCCCGCAGTGATCAGGGGCCGCCGTGAGCAGTACCGCAGTTGCAGTACCCGTAGTAGGTGCAGTTGGCAGTACCCAGCAGTGAGATCAGTGAGTGGTACCTCGGTGAAGGCGTCGGCTGCGGGCGCGCGCACCGGGAGGTTCGGCGGTGGGGTTCTAAGCCAGAGCAGATGCAGGATGGGCGACGGGGCTGGCTGCCGAAGTGGCGCTGTGAGAGGCCACCAGCAGTACAAAGCGGTTCGCAGTAGAGGCAGTACCAGCAGTTCGCAGTATCAGCAGTACGCAGTTCCCGTTTGGTAAGTGATTGATCCAGAGGGAAGAACGGAGGAGCCGAGCGCCATCAGGATCGCCCGGGCGAGCAGTACGGAGCCCGGGTACCGCAGGACATCGATAGTGAGGTGGTCTCCGGTCACGCATCCGCGATCCCCGCACCCCCGACAGCATCCAGGTCGGGTAGGCGGAAACAGAAGGCCGGCGCAGCATCAGGGCCGGCAGATGGTGTAGCAGTTCCTTCGGGGCCCGGGTGCCAGTACGGCACCCGGGCCCCTCCACGCGTTCCACAGAGAGCTGCAATGACAGCAGCGACACGTACGGCCGTCTCGATGACGACGACTACCCCGCCTACACCATGGGCCGGGCCGCAGAAATGCTCGGCACCACCCAAGGCTTCCTCCGCGCCATCGGAGAGGCCTGCCTCATCACCCCGCTCCGATCCGCCGGCGGACACCGCCGCTACTCCCGCTACCAGCTGCGCATCGCCGCCCGCGCCCGGGAACTCGTCGACCAGGGCACCCCCGTCGAGGCCGCCTGCCGCATCGTCATCCTCGAAGACCAGCTCGAAGAAGCCCAGCACCTCAACGTCGGATACCGCCGCGCCGCCGAATCAGCGAATCCGACGGCCGCAGCCTGAGCGCCTTCCGGCCTTCAGCGGATATGCGCGCAACTGGCCAAGCCGCGACGTGTACAGCTTTGCTGTGGTGACAGCATGTGCGGACGTGTACCGTCTGCGTCAGCTGTCGTGGTTCGGAAGTTCCCTTTGCCCACGCCTCGGCGTGGGCGTTTTGCTGTGCTGTGCCGCAGGAACCAGGGCGATCACCTCCGCTTTCCGCATGTCGTGGAAGGCGTTCATCGACTGGAAGGCATGAGACATGGCTACGGGAACTGTGAAGTGGTTCAACGCGGAGAAGGGCTTTGGCTTCATCGCCCAGGACGGCGGCGGCCCCGACGTCTTCGCCCACTATTCCGCGATCAACTCCTCGGGCTTCCGCGAGCTGCAGGAGGGCCAGGCCGTGACGTTCGACGTCACCCAGGGCCAGAAGGGCCCCCAGGCGGAGAACATCACCCCCGCCTGACCCCGGATACGGCAATGGCCGCACGGAGGACTCCGTGCGGCCATTGCCGGCAACCCCCCGCAGAGTCATCGGCTCACGCTCACCTGCTCGCCGCGATCGTCGAGCTTGGCGGGTGGCTGGAGCTCTCAGCTACCTGATAACGGGCGCTTCAGGGGCGCGGTCACCCCAGAAGGCTGCGCGGTCAGCGCCGCCTGCCGCCGATGCGGCGGTCGTCGGCGAGTGCGGTCAGCGGGCCGAACTCGCGGGCAAGCTGGTTCCACGTCAGAACCTCGCCACAGCGGGCCGGGAACTCCTTCGGGTTGAACTCGGGCATGGTCCAGGTGCCAGTGCCCCGGTCCCGCAGCCACAGGTCCCCTTCACCGTCGACCACAGTCGGCGGGACCGGTACGGGCTCGGCCTGATCGGTGGGCTCCCAGGTGACCCGGCCCGGGTGGGAAACGCGGCGCAGCTCGGTGGTGGCCAGCCGCGCGGCCAAGTCCCGGGTGGACTCTTCGGCGTCCTTGACCGACGCGAGTCGGAATGCGTCGTCAAGTACGGGCAGGGCTGGATTCTTGCTGCGCTTTGAACTCATACGGTAACTACCTCCGGTGGGGGGCGTCACATCCGTTATGGCACCCCGTAGTGGAACACGGTATCCGAGGCGGGAGTCGGGCCGGCTACGACCACTGTCCAGGTGGAGGGGCTGGCACACCGGGCGGTGGGGCTAGGTGGTGAGCTGGTCCTGGACGTGGCGCAACCCGTGGTGGTAGCGCTCAGATATGGCGGTCCGGGTCTGAGAAGGTGAGGCCGCCGGGGCGAGCGGACGTCGGGCCGGGGCGGGTGCCTTTCAGGTGCCGTGGTCCATTCGGTGTGTGCGGTGATGATGCGTCGTGCCCGTTCCGGCGGCCGGCCGAGCGGTCGACCGGGGAGGATCGGGCGGGCCGGAGGCCACCAGGCTTGTTCGGTGGGCCTGATCCACAGCTCGCCGATGGAGGCGTGGCGGGGCCGCGTGACCCTGTACGCGACGCCGTTGGCGATGTCCTCGGGGGCGAGGAACTCGACCACCCCGAGGAGAGGAGTAATCATCTCGTCCTGGATCACGGGCCTGTTGTGCAGGGCCAGTTCGGTGTGCACACCACCGGGCTCCAGGACACCGACGCGGACGTGCCGCTGGGTGACTTCCTGGCTCAGGGACTCGGCGAAGCCGTTCACCCCGAACTTGGTGAGGTTTTAGACGCCGAGGCCGTTCATCGCGACGCGGCCAGTGACACAGCTGATGTCGGCGACCCGGCGCGGCCCGTCCTCCGCGGCCTTGAGCAGGTGCGGGAGGGCGACGCGGGTGGTGTAGAGCAGGCCCTGGACATTAACGGCGATCATGCGCTCCCACTCCTCGGCGTCCGCGCCGACGACGGGACCCAGCAGCATCAGGCCGGGATTGTTCACCGGAGTGTCCAGCCGGCCGAAGCGCTCGACAGTCTGCTCCACTGCAGCCTCGGCTTGGATGCGGTCGGTGATGTCGGCTTCCACCACCGTCGCGGTGCCGCCAGCCTTCTCGATCTCGGCGGCGGTGCTGTCCAGACGGTCTCGCGCCGGGCCACCAGCGCCACGGCCGCACCGTGCCCGGCGAGCTGGCCTCCACGCGGCGACGGCCTGTCGCACAGCGGCCAGACCCAAGTTCGGTCTCTCGGGTTCGGAACCGCGGTGGGAGAGACAGTGATGGTCCGGTGCTGCACCGCCGAGCAGATGCGGCACTTCACGGACTCCGTCACCGAGATGGTCGATCGAGGCCGCGCGCTCAGACAGCTGTACGCCCACCAGGAGGAGCCCCCGCACCGCACCCGGTGCGCGAGGATGACCAGCGGGCGCATCAACCCCATCAGCCCCGCCTGCACCACGGGCGAGAGGCTGGCCGCTGAGCGCACCGTGATGCTGAGACCCCAGAGCACCCTGCTGCGGACGCTGGGCACCGACCGTGCGGTGCACTGCCGGTGGCAGTGCGGCGGTTGCTGGTAGTTGAAGGGCGCTCGTTGGCCTCGCGTCCCTGCCGGAGCGGCAGTGTCTGCTCCGGCAGGGGCGCTGGCATCATCGACCCGTGATGCGAGGCTTTCCGTAGTGTGTGGCCGGCTCAGTACCAGCCGATGATGTCCACGTCCATGCCAGGGTTCGGGCCGCTTCCCACAGGCTTGTCTGTGTCGTCGGTGAGTGTTTCGAAAGCGAGCTGCGGTTCGCCGGTTGCGCCGTTCGCCTTGAGGAACCAGCCGCTGCCGTTGTAGATCAGCGTCTTGGTTCCGTCTGGGCTGGTCGCCTGCCCGCCTCGCTCAGGGTGCACAGGGGCGGGCCGCTTGACGACCTTGCCGTCGGCTGTGAGGTCCCACAGGAGTTCGCTTCTGCCGCCGAAGAAACTTCCCTGGTCCAGGGTCGCTTCCTCGGTGAGCTGGTCGGGTGACGAGGGATCGGCCGAGTACACCTTCTCGTCATTGGCCAGGGCGAAGATCCTCTTGCCGTCAGCACTGAAGCGGGGCTGGCGGTAGGCGCGCTTACCGCCGTTGAAGGTGGGCTTGCCGCCGATCTTCACGCCTGGGGTCTCGTCGTACGCAGAGGTGATCGTAGAGCCGGTGAAGCTGCCCACGAACAGGTCGCCGTCCTTGACCCAGGCGTGCCGCTTCCAGTCCGGCGAGAAGCTGTAGCGCTTCCACGGGTTCTTCTCGGAGTACTGCGGCAGCGTCGTACTGAAGGTCTCCTTGCCCGTCGACGGATCGTAGAAGGCCAGCAGGGTGAGGTTGCCGCTGGTGAGTGAGCCGAGGCCCTTGGCGACTGGCGCGTCCAGCGTCTTCTTTCCGTCCGGCGTCGAGGTTGCCTGGGTGGACTGCGGCGCCTGTCCGGCTTGGGGATTGTCCGATGATCCTCCTGCGCCACAGGCGGTGGCACCCATGGCCAACAGCGATACCACGGCGGCGGAGCGCAGCCCCGTTCGCCACGGCACGCCCGGCTTGCTTAATGAAAACAACATTCACTTCCTCCGTCGTTTTGCGGCCTTGTCTCGCCGCTCGGCCCTTGGCAGGACCCTTGAGGGTGGATTCCGGCGCCTTCCCGCTCCAGGTGGCCGGATGCCTTTTCCGGCCGCAGAACGTCGTGGTGCCGATGGTGCGGACTGGAGCGGCGTTTCAGGCTGCCCTGCGTGTCTTTCGCGCCATGGGGGCGGGGAAACGCTTGCTGTGTCATGCGGTCACGGGGCCGGGGGGTAGCTCGGCGGTGGCGGATAGTGGGGCGTTCGATCGGGCCTGGACAGCGCCAGCCGCAGCAGGGCGGCGACAGCCCCAGGTCCCACGGCCATAGCCGCAAAGACGACGGGCATCCACCGAGGTGAGATCGCATCATTGTTCCTGTACGCCTCGGCGGCGTCGCTTGTCATGACCCCTGAGGGCCGCTCGTCATCCGATGCGTAGTCTCCCGTGTGCTGTACTCCGTAGTAGGCCGCGAACGCGACGGTCAGGATCGAGACGCACAGCACGATCCCGAGCCAAAGGCGTCGCGCGGACGGGTTCCGCATGGGGATCAGGGCAAGTAACAGCCACGGAACAGCTAGAAAGACAAGAGCGGTCAGAGCCATGTGTTCCCCAAATTCACTTAGTTGCAAGGGAGTTGCACAGTCCCCATACTGCGGTAGTTCTCGTCGTGATGCATCGCGATGGGACACCGCATGTGGAGCGGCAGGTGGGCTTCGCCGCGCGCACCTCCCGCCTCCCTGTGTGTGGACCCGCCGCTGAAGCTGGAGTTCATCGCGCGCAGGAGGTCCTCGATGAGCAGCAAGCGGAAGGTGGGGCCGGTTGAGTTCAGGGCGTGTTGCCGGTGGGGACTGCTTTGCCGTTCATGACCCACAGACCGAGGTTGTGCCATTTCTGGGTCTGCGGTTGAAAGAGCTTGTTCTCGACGGCCCGCTTGATGAGAACGCCGCCTGGGCGGCCGTCCGGGTACATGCCGACTGCGGAGATCTCCAGCTTCACGGGGACGGTACGGGGGCCCGAATAGACGGGGGTCACCTGGTAGCGCACGACCTGCCCGGCGTCCACGGCTTTCTTGACCTCGCCTTCCAGGGCCTTCATGTCGTTGGCGAATCCTTCGTCGCCCTTGACCTGGGCATTGGCGGCTCGGCTGCAGGTGACTAGATTGTCCAGATCTTCGCCACTGCCGGTGAGCTGCTTGCCGAGCAGGTGGCAATTGTTGATGCGCTGGGGAATGTCCTTTATGCGAAGGTAGCCGGCAGTGGCCGTTGCCCAGTTGTAGCCCGGAGGCCTGACCGCTGCCGTCGTCGGGCTGCCCCGCTGCGCGTGGGCCGTCAGGTAGGCCGTGTCGAGGCAGGCGTTCATGGCCGTGGCGCGGGATCCGTGTGCGACGTCGCGCGTACCGAGGTCGAGCCAGCCTGCGCCGTTTCGCCGGCAGTCAGCCCGGTCGGGCTTGTTCACCGTGAAATCGTCAGCCAGGTCCTTCGCGTTCCGGTCCAAGATTTCACGCGCCTGGACCACGACGTTGCGGGCGGCGACGACCTCGCTGCGAAACCTGGGAAGACCTACGGCCACCGTCTTGATGGCGTCTTGCACCTTGTCCGCCTTGCGAACGGCAGTGATGACGGTGCTGAAGTTGGCGGCCGCCAGCAGGCACGGCTTTATTTTTTCCTTTCCGGGTGCGCTGAGGCACTTTTCGATGTCCTTGACGCCGAGGAGTTCGAGGAGGATTCCCGCCCCGTTCTGCGCGAGCCATTCCATGAGCTTCGTGTCGGCCAGGATGCTGGCCTGACGGTATTGCCGAACATAGTCGTCACCGCGCAACTCCCGCAGGGTGTCCTCGTCCCTCACCGCCTGCAGGGCCTCGGACGGGCCGCCCCGGTACTGCCAGTTGTCTCCGCTGGTCCGTTCGAAGACCGCCGAGCGGTCGGGGGACAGGCCGTAGAGGTGTTCGCCGCTGACGGCGAAGGCGGCGCCGGGGGTGCCGATCTCGGTCCAGTGGTCGGGTGTGCCGTTGTACTGGTAGAGGTGGCCGGTGTCGGGGCGGGTGGCGAACAGACCGGCTCCGCCGGCGTACAGCTGATCGGCGGGTCCGCCGATCTTCGTCCAGTCGGTGCCTTGACCGCTCCATTCGAAGACCGCCGAGCGGTCGGGGGACAGGCCGTAGAGGTGTTCGTCGCTGACGGCGAAGGCGGCGCCGGGGGTGCCGATCTCGGTCCAGTGGTCGGGTGTGCCGTTGTACTGGTAGAGGTGGCCGGTGTCGGGGCGGGTGGCGAACAGACCGGCGCCGCCGGCGTACAGCTGATCGGCGGGTCCGCCGATCTTCGTCCAGTCGGTGCCTTGACCGCTCCATTCGAAGACCGCCGAGCGGTCGGAGGACAGGCGATAGAGGTGATCACCCGTAACCTCGAGATCGGCGGAGGCGTCTCCGATCTGACTCCAACGGCCGATTTCGCCGTCGTAGCGATAGATGGCGCCGGTATCAGGATGGCGAGCGAAGACTCCGAGCCGCCCTGCGTGCACGGACTCTGCGGGTCCGCCGATCTTCGTCCAGTGGTTGTCACCCTCGTGCTTCCATACGCTGCCGTGATCAGGCGCGAGCGCGTAGAGATCGCCCTTGGCTGTCACGGACAGTTCAGGACCGGCGATGTCAGATAGAGCCCCCCGTACGGAGCTTGGAGATCCCGCTTCCGGCACGGATTCAGCCTCTGCTCCGTCCTGCGCTTCTGACCCCATTCCCGGCGGCGCAGACTGCGGCTCCGGGCTGGGGTCCGCCGCTTGAGGCACCGGCGCGCCGGGGGCCGATGGCGCGCCGAGGGCCGTCCAGTCCGCGCCCTGGCCGCTCCATCGGTGGACGCTGTTGCCATCGGATGCGAGACCGTAGAGGCGAGTGCTGCCGACGGCGAACGCCTTGCCCGCGTTTCCGATCTCGGTCCAGGTATCGGCCCGCCTGTCGTATTTGTGGAGTTTGTCGTCGGGGCTGGTGGCGAAGAGCCCTGCTCCGCCGGCGTGGAGATCTTGGGCGGGTCCGCCGACTTTGGTCCAGTCGGTGCCCTTCCCGTTCCATTCGTAGACGGCGGTGCGGTCGGGGTTCAGGCCGTAGAGGTGGTCGCTGGTGACGGCGAAGTCGGCGCCCGCCCCGCCGATCTCGCTCCAGGTGTCCGGCTGCCCGTTGTACTTGTGCAGCTTGCCGTCGGGGCTGGTGGCGAAGAGCCCTGCTCCGCCGGCTTCGAGGTCTTGGGCGGGTCCGCCGATCCTGGTCCAGTCGGTGCCGGTGCCGTTCCATTCGTAGACGGCGCTGCGGTCGGGGTTCAGGCCGTAGAGGTGGTCGCCGGTGACGGCGAAGTCGGCGCCCGCCCCGCCGATCTGAGACCAGTCGCCGGGCTGCCCGTTGTACTTGTTCAGTGCTCCGCTGCCGAGGCTGGTGGCGAAGAGTCCCGCTCCGCCGACGTAGAGGTCTTGGGCGGGTCCGCCGACCTTGGTCCAGTCGGTGCCCTTTCCGTTCCAGCGGTAGACGGCAGTGTGGTCGGCGGCGAGCGCGTACAGCTGGTCGTCAGCGGTCGCCGTCACCGACACCAGGGTGATGGGGGCGGCCGGGGCGGGGTCCGCGGAGGCGGGGGCGGCCGAGAGCAGGCCGGCCGTGATCGCGCCGGCGAGCAGGACACCGATGCGCCGCAGGCGCGCCGGTGGCGTGCCGGGTCCGGGCTTCGTTCGGTTACGGGAAAGGAGGTGGGCCACAGGAGACGCTCCAGGGAATTTGTCTGGGAAGTGCTGGAGCCCCACGGTCCGACCTGGTCTGATTGTCCATCAATAGATGTTGTCCGTTAACGCAGTTCAGGCGACACGGAAGAGCGGACAACGCGGACAACCAACCGGGGGAGTGCCGCTGTGGTGAAGGCCGGCCGTCCACAGGGCGGGCCCAAGGGGGAAACCGATGAAGCCAACGAGCTCGCGGTGTTCCTGCGAGATCTGACCCAGGACTTCACGGTCCGCGAGCTCGCGGAGCGGTACAAGATCAGCAAGACGAGCTGGGGCGAGTACCGCTCCGGGACCAAGACGATCCACCTGCACCTGCTCAAACGCCTCGTGCATGACCTGGTGCGAGATGAGCGAGCGCGCGCCGCGAGATGGGCGCTGGCCCAGCGCCTCCACGAGCAGGCAACCACCGCACAGCAGCCTCTTGGCCCTGACGAGCCGAACACCGCCATGGAGGGAGTGACGGCGGCACAGGCGGCAGCGCAGGCAACTGCGGCTCTGCAGGACGCGGAGCGCCTGGTCCACATCCTCCTCGGCGTCATCGCCGGCCTCCAGATGCCCTCACAACACGGCACGGCACCGGGCGCCGACGCGGCTGGACTGGCTTCCGCCGCCGATCAGGCAGCCACTGATCTACGTGAAGCACACCACCGACTGGACCAAGTCCGCCTGGTCCAAGACGCTGTACGCCGCGTGCGTGACGAAGCCACCGCACACGACGACCCATCCGGCGCAGCAGATGCCGCATCCCGTGCCGACGACGCCGGCCGGAGCGGTAACGATGAACATCTTCCTGTGCCCTACACGGCAGCCTCACGCGAAGCCTCCGCCATCCTGATCGTCTCCCGCGCCGCACTGGTTGAGCAGTACGCCGCAGCCCGGCTACTCAGCGCCCGGGCAGCGGGTGTGCACGCCATCGAGCCGACAGCTGTACAGAACACCCCCCGCGGAGCTCTGGCCCTCACCTCCCCGCCCCGCAGCCCCACCGCGGTCTCGCCACCCTCTGACCGGTCGCGCCGCCGACGCCAGATCGTCATGATGGCCGTTGCCGTGACGCTCGCCGCCTCCCTCTCAGCGGTGGCCGCCGTCACCCTCGTGCGAAACGGGCAGCACCCCCCCCTGGAACAGGCGAACCGGCCCACACCGGCCCCTGCGGCTTCCCTGCCGCCCCCGACATTGAGCCCTTCACCTCCGGCATCGCCCACGCCGTCCCCGAGCCCGGACCTGATCGACCCAACTTCGCCCCCGAACCCGACCCGCTCGACTGAGACCAGTGTGACGGCGGTCCCCGACGACTACCTGGGCACATGGCAAGGCGAATTCACCAAGCCCGGAGACAAAGCCCCTACCTTGCGCCGCATCGAGATCCGCAAGGGCGCGGTGGGCGCAGAGACCGCGGACATCCTGACGTCGACCGCCAGCTCCCTCTGCCAGTCAAAAGGAACCCTCATCTCGGCCGGCACACTGCTCGTCCTCACAACAAACCCGACCTCAGGAATCCCCAGCCATCTCTGCACCACCAACGCAGACATCACCCTCCGACGCCAAGGAGACACCGACCTCACCTGGAAATCAGAAGGAACCACAGCCACCCTCCACCGCACCGCGCCACAAAACCAGACGATCCCCGCCCCCTTCATCGGAACATGGCGCGCCCAGGACGGAAACGACACCACCTCATCCGTGCGCATGACAATCAACCAAGGAACACCCGGCCACGCCCGGGCCGAATTCGTCTGGGACGGCGACGCCCACCATTGCGAAGGCTTCTCCGTACTTGCTTCCATCGGCGACGCTCTGACCTTCAGCCCCGAGACGGTCACGTCGTCCGAACCACAGCGCTTTTGCACCCAGACCCCCACCCGCCTTGTCACGCAATCCCAGGGCAACACCCTCCACGTGGAATGGGCGGATGACGGCGGTTTCTTCCGCTCATTCACCTTCCACCGTGTCGGCTGATCCAACCCACGGCGGACAAGGCAGAAGGCCCCGGATCCTTGAGGATCCGGGGCCTTCTCATTTCAGTAGCGGGGACAGGATTTGAACCTGCGACCTCTGGGTTATGAGCCCAGCGAGCTACCGAGCTGCTCCACCCCGCGTCGGTGAACCCCACCTTACGGCACCGCCGGACCGCTCCTGACGAGCTATGACTTGCGCAGGCGTCCTGCGGCGCCAACGATGAGGGGGTCGGGGCGGCCCACCACCGCTTCGTCCTTCCCGTCGTAGTCGATGTGCCACTGAGGCTGCGGATCGCCTCCAGCCAGCCGCGCCGCGTGTCGCTGCTGATCACCACCGTCCATGGCGCGGCGCCGGTGTCGGTCGGCGCACCTTCACCGCGGCTTCCTCGACCGAGTCGGCGGTGGCGAGGTTGGTCACCTCCGACGCGCCGGGGTGGTCCGGCTCGGTGCACCTGGCGAGGATCCGGCAGAGCCCTCGCTGCTCCGGCGGCCGTACACCGCCCGATGCGGGGTGCGCCTGTCCGCGCTCCTCCGGATCGCCCGCACGTGTGTACCCGCATCCGAATGCCTGCTGGCTCACTCGGCTGAACGGGGGAGCGGGCCTTCCTTTGATTCAGCGCCCGGACGCTTTGGTGTCCCCGTTTTGGCAGGTCTGCGGTTCTGCACTCACTGTGCCGGCCCGCCGGGGGCGGTATCGGGGTCTGTGCGGGTGGTTGTGGGAGGCGTGGGGCGGGTCGGGCGTGTGCGTGAACGCCGGATCGGGTGGGATGGGCAGGGCGCCGCGTCGGCTTCTTCCCCTTTAGGGTGCTGTCGGCCGGGCACCGGCCGCCGTCACACGTCGCCGTCACGCAGCCACGGCCGACGGCACCTGCTAGACCGGCCCGCTGGCTCTGTGGGCGTGCGGGGCCGTTTTAGAGTGGCGTGGGTGCAATCCCCATGGGGCGGCTCTATAGCGGGGAAGATGTGCGCTGGGGGCCATCCTGCATGGGCGCGCCGGGTGTCTGTTGGTCGCGACAGGGATGGATCGGTTGGCATCGGTGAAGACTCTCCGCATGCCTGAGGACCCCGATGAGCTTGTCGACGCCATTGCTGTCGCCGTGCGGGCGGGCGATGACCGCCGTATTGGCCTTCTTCTCGACCGGTTCAAGGAAGTGGCGGGCCTTTCCCACCTGATACGGCTGCGTGAGCGGCTGTGCGGTGCGGGCGGGGCCGCGAGGGTGAGCGCCCGCGGCATCTGGTGGAGCGCGACGAGGACGTGGTGAGGGTGGGCCGGCGCTGACCGCAGACACGGCGAGAAGAGCCAACGGCGGCCTGATCACGGTGGCGGTCATGGCAGCCAGGGGCTGTTCCAGTCGTCGATCTCCTCCCGCGCGAGGGAAGATTTCGGCGTGTCGCGGGTCTGCTCCGTGCGGCGGGGGAGCGGGCGGCTGGCGGCGAGAGAGGTGAGGACGTTGTGCCAGGTGCCGTCCGTCTGCCACAGGCGCAGACGTTCGGCGCAGCGGTGCCAGGGCCCGTAGCGGGCGGGCAGGTCGTGCCAGCGCCGGCCGCCTCGCTGCTGCCACAGGATGCCGTTGACGACGGCCCGGTAATCCGGCCCGCCCGGCCCGCAGCGCGGCAACAGCGCGCGGATCACGGCCCATTCCCCGTCGTCGAGGTCGTCGCATTCGCTCACACCATGACAACGGCTCTCCCCGCGGACCGACACGCCCCAGTCAGCGTGGGTGGACGTTTCTGCTGCGCGCTCGCGACTGGGTCGGTCGCTGGGCAAGGGGCTGCAGAAGGCGCGGGTCATGCCTCTTGAACCTGCTCAAGCTCAACTGAACCGGACACTGCGGACACGCATCAGGGGTGACTGCGGCAGCCCGGCAGCCCCCAAGGTCCAAGGGGGCGGGGGCGGGGTGGGCGCGCTCTGCCAAGGCTTCTGACGGCGCGCTGCGCTGTCCCGCGGTCGGGCCGGGCTACCACTGGTCCGTGGCGGATCCCTCTACGGGCCGAGTCCGGGAGATGGCCGAGCGCTGCCCCAGCTGCGACTTCCGGCCGGGCAATCGCGGCCAGCTTGCCCCCGGCCAGTTGGCCGCCCTAGTCCGGGACTGCCTTGGCGGACGAGGGGCAAAACGACCAGCCGGGCGCGATCCGCGCACCCAGACGCCGGCCGCTCCCTCGCACTACGGCTGTGTGTCAGGTGCCGGTGCCGCAGTAGGACTGTTCGGGCGTCCAGTTCGCGGGGATGATGTTGATGTAGGTGGTGGTCACACCGAGTTCGTTCGTCAAGCGCAGACTGAACGGGGCCCGCAGTGGACGGTTGCTGTCAAGCCGGAAGACGTCGCCCCACGTCTCGCGCATCCGCGTCCAGGTGGTACTCCCCTGCTCCCGCAGTTCGAGCCCGGCGACCCCGACCACGTCGAGCAGGGGCCGGACCGCGAAAAAGGTCGCGTTGCTGCCGATTTCGACGTGGAAGCAGTCCAGAGCCGGGGTTTCCCCGGCCTTTGGAGCCACTTGCGGCACGGCACCCCCGGCGGGCGTCGCATGCGCGGCCGGCCCCGCAGCCACCATCGTGATCGCGGCAGCGACCCCGACGCCCGCCACAGCCAAACGGAGTGCCGAACGAGCCCAGCGCGGACCCTCATATCGCCTCGATCGCTCCATGAAAGCTCCTGGATCAGTCGGAAGACGAGAGGCACGGATCGGCTCTCTCACCGAGAACTTCACTTCCGATTCCCGCACCCGCAACCTCACCAGCCACCGGAGTGATGACCCAGCGTCACCGACACGGGGCTGCAGACCCCCTGGGGCAAGACGAAGGCCCCCGGGGGGGGCCCCTATCTCTTTGGTCAGGTGGATGGGTGCTGGTTCGGGCGTCTGGGACGATGTGCCTGTGCATGCTGACGTCGTGTGCCCGGGTGACCGGACGTGAGCGGATGGGGGAGTACCTCGGACACGGTCTCGCGTGCCGCCGCTGCGCCGTCCCCGGTGACCGCCGGACCCTGTACGGCATTGTCCAGTGCCTCCATTTTGGAATGAAGGGCCCCGGGCTCCCCGGCTGTGTCGGTGTCGACCAGGCCGTCGCCTTCCTCCTTGCCGGGCCGGGCGTCGCCGTGCCAGAGGCCGGACCCGCGGCCGTGGTGCCCGCCGCGCGGTCCGCCCTCGCCCCGAATCCCGATCCGTACGCGGCGCCTGCCGCACCAGAAGCCGCCTCTGGTCCTGCTCCTGCTCCCGTTCCTGATCCGGCCCCGTCCCCGGGGCCGGCCCCGGGGACGGTGGCGGGCGGACGCCCGCGCGATGTGGGAGCCGGCTGACCGAGAGGTTGAGCGTTCCCAACGATCTGGACCTGTCCGACCGGCCTGCCGCCCTTCAACAGCTAGGCGTCGGCGCGGCGACGAACAGCCGGCTGGTGACCAGTGCGCAGGACTGGATCGGCCCTGAGCGGGAGACGGCCCTTGTTGGTCAGTACCCGGGCCTGGCCCCTGTTCGCGGCCCGCATGGCCGACGTCGCCCGCGGCCCCGAAGGCGAGCAGGGCCTGCGCGACCGGCTGAAGCCGGGCTGCTGGACAGAACTGCGAAGGGAGAGGTGTCCGCCTCGGCTGGGCCCCAGGACTCGCGGATCTCGGTGCTGCGGTCCAGGGGGCTGCTGTACGGCGGGCTCGCGGAGGGGCGGGCGGCGAAAGGGGTGCTGCTCTGGACCCCGACCAGTACATTCTTGTATCTACTCGATTACAGAAAGTTGTTATCGTCTTCAGGGGGAGAGAAATCGTCCCGCCTGTGGCGGGGGTGCGCCGAAGTCGCTGCGGTAGGCGAGGGCTTCGGTGCCGGGGGATCGAGGGGGCTGTATGAGCTGGATCGGCAGTTGGTGAGCCTGTGACCATGAGGGCCGCGATCCTCACTGTGGCGGGCTCGATCATCGTGGGGTGTCTGGGACTGTGGTCTGGCGTGTTCAGCGGCAAGGACGACCGCGACGATCCGAAACCCGCCCCTTCGGCATCACAGGCAGGTCCTTCCTCCGGCGGTGCCGGCCCGGGACAGGTCCTGCCCGCTTGCGGCGGCAAGCCGGGACTGGATGTGACCGTCGAGCCCAAGCAGCTGACGGTCGCATCGGACGGGTCCCTCACCGCTGAAGTCAACTGCACCCTCGGGGCCGGATTGCATCTGAGCTGGATAGTGCAGATCGACGGCGTTGGCAAGCCCGTGCCGCACACGAACTACTATCACAAGGATGATCTGGGGCGGCCCGGCCCGTACACCTTCGATGTCCACCTGTCCCAGGCCGTGCCCGGTTCTGCCCGCACGATCTACGTCGTTCTCACGGACGACTTTTCCTACCGACAGCTGAGCGACAACCGGAACCCGGACGGATCGCTCCTGAAACTCCCGAACGGTGCACGCAAGGTCTCCAACTCGGTTCTGGTCAAGCGCTACTGACCTGCCCCGGCACAGCAGCGAGGTTCGGCCATTGATCGGCTCGACGGCATATCCGTAGGCCGACGGAATCCTGCACGCCCCATGGAGCCCGAGGTGGCCGTGGCTAGGCAGTGTCTGATGGCTCTTTGGTGAGGTCGCGGAGCCAGATCACGATGGCTGCGGTGGCCAGGGTGCCGTGGAAGATGTAGTCGCGTTTGTCGTACCGAGTCGCGACGGCCCGGTGCTGTTTCAGCTTGCTGATGCAGCGTTCGACGGTGTTGCGCCGGCGGTACTGCTCACGGTCGAAGGCCGGTGGGCGGCCGCCGGCCCGACCAAGGCGGCGGCGGTTCGCACGCTGGTCGTCCGGCTGGGCGATGGTTGCTTTGATCCCGCGTTTGCGCAGGTAGACGCGGTTGGCGCGGCTTGAGTAGGCCTTGTCGCCGCGGGCCCGGTCCGGCCGGGTCCGCGGACGTCCTGGCCCGGTGCGGGCCACGTTCAGGGCCTGCATGAGCGGGATGAACATCGGGCTGTCCCCACGCTGACCGGGCGAGGTCAGCCAGGCCAGGGGCCGGCAGCGGTCATCCGTCAGCAGGTGGACCTTGCTGGTCAGCCCGCCCCGGGAGCGTCCCAGGGCCTCACGGCCATCTCCGTCCACACGCGCGCCACCCCCTTTTCAGGATGGTCGGCCGGAGGAGCGTGCCGGGCTCCGGCTGCGTGCTGGTGGGCCCGGCAGGTGGTGGAGTCGGCGTTGACTGCCCACGAGCCGTCCGCGTCCTGGGCGGTGGAGTCGGCGCTGGCCTGCAGAGCGCGCAGGATCTTCGACCAGGTGCCGTCGGCCGACCACCGGCGGTGGCGTTCGTAGACCGTCTGCCAGGTTCCGTAGCGTTCAGGCAGGTCACGCCACGGAATCCCTGTCCGCGTCCGGTAGAACACACCGTTGACCACGGTACGGTGATCAGCCCACCGCCCACCTGGGTTCCCGGTCTCCGGCAGCAGCGGAGCTATGCGCTCCCACTGAGCATTCGTCAGTTCATGCCGACGCACCATGCCAGACCCCTGCCCAGAACAGTGATAGATCCACCATCCCAGGCAAGAGCCATCAGACACTGCCTAGAGCCGGCTATTGCCGCGTCTGTCCGTCTGTTGCCCTGGTCCGTCCTGGCTGAGGGCATCCTCCGGACGGTGGATGTTGTCGGCACGCAGGCCGGCGCTGTCGTGGGTGAGGTCGAAGAGGACTCTGTCGCCGGGTCGCAGACAGGGGCCCTTTCCGTGGATGGCCCGGGCTTCGGCCCGGATGTCCGGTCCGGTCCCGTCCTGGCTGATGAGACCGGTACCCCGGTCAGGGTCGAACCACTTCACGACTCCGCAGGGTGACATGCTCTGCCCTTTCATTGGCCGGATCTGGAAGCCGATACTGTCCGCCTGCTCTCGGACGGAGGGGAGGGCGTGATCAGGGGCGCGATGCAGCGGACTCCGGCGTGGCTGCAGCCGGCGGGCGCCCCTTGCGCGGTGGGCTGCGGGGGCATGCCAGCACCGCCCGCCTGCCCGGGAGCAGACGGGCGGTGCTGGCGATCCGCCTGGTTCCGCGCTGGTGGGCCATGGCTCCGGCGTACTTTCGACCGGCTGACGGCCGGGGGCTCGTCCGCTGCGGCATCCGGACTCTTTGCCGGTGGACGGTACGGGGATGCGAGAAGATGGAGAGCTGCGGCGGGGGAGTGGCCGGTGTCAGCGGCGGGCGTCAACTCTCGCCTCCGCTTGTCACGCGGGATGCCGAACGCAGTGCTTGTGATGCCGGGTGGTGGCCGGGTGTGGTTATGGTCGGTTCAGTCCGCGTCGACAGGGCGTGCGCGGGCGAGGCCCGGTGACCAGAGCGCTCTGGTGGCAGTAGCACCGGGCCGCCCAACCACCCCGAGGACGAAGGTCCCGGCTACGCACGCGCGGCCTGTGGGTGCGGCCGCCCGCCCGGCGGGGCCGAGCGGCAGGCCGGGCACTCCTGTGGCTCGCCCCGGACTGCCCCACCACCGTCGTCTACAAACCCTCCCCTGAACAGGCGGTCTAGCGGTACAGACCCCCGCTCCGACAGGCCCTCGGCGGACAACTCACTCGTGCGGGCGGTGGGATTCACTGCAGAAACGCGCCTGCTTCCTCCGCCTCGGCAGGGTCGAGGTAGCCGCCCTCACCGGCCCCCCTGCCGACGTCCGCGTGGACGTTAGGGCAGGTCATCGTCGCATGGGGGCAGCAGATGTTGTGCCACAGCTCGTGCCACGGCACGGGTGGGTTCGTTGAGTGAGGCGAAGACCGTCTCAGGTTCCTCCGAGCCGCTCGCGCGAAGTGCGTACAGGCACGCCCGGGTGTTGACCACCTCGGGGAGGTCCGGGTGCTCGGCCTCCGAACGACCCCAGTCGTAGAGCCCGGTCGCCGACCCGTTGTCCGCAGGAAGAGGACGTCCCAGGAGTCCCGCGAGGTAGTGGTGGTCGCTGTCGTCGAGGCTGTCTGTACGGGAGCGCTCCTGGAGCGGCTGGCGATAGGAGTTGAGGTCGTGCTCGGCGCGTCCGTTCTCGCGGTAGACCTGCGTGACCACCCGGGTGATCTGGGACAGGGTGTCGATGGCGTCGCCCAAGCGGTAGAGGACCATCCGCGGGACGTTGAAGGGATTGCCGTTTTTGGCTGTACTCCAAGGCATCGGTCAGGTCTCGGACGGCTTCGTAGGCGCTCGCGTTGAGTCCCGCGACCAAGCCCGCGGGCATGGTTGTTTCATCCCTGTCGGAGTGTCCGCTCGCGTTCCTGGAGGCAGCCTCCAGTCGCTGAGCCGTCGTGTACCGCACACCGGCCGCCTGCTGCATCGCACGCGCGGCCGCCTTGCGCTTCTTGTCCTGCGTCATGGTCTTCCTCACGCCGCATGCCCACGCCCATGCCGCAGTAAGGCCGGCAACGGCTTGAACGACTGAACGCGAGTCCGGGACCCTTGTCCGTGTCCGGGGCGTGGGAGCTGATCCGGGCGGAATTCTGGCAGGCGTGGGCTGCCGCCCCAGCAGAGTAGCGGATCGACTTGCCCCGGCTGTTGCTGCAGCCACGAACTTGCATCCTTTCGCGGGCCGTGTCGTACGAATGGGTTGTTCGCGTTGCAGCGAACCTCAAGCTTTCCAGCGTGTGTCCGCTTCGCGCCGCCGCGACCGCCGCGCTTTCGTCTCGGATACCAGCGCGAGTTCCGAAGGGTGTCTCTGCGCTCACTGTGGAAACGGAGGATTGGTCAGTTCGGACGTCGCCCTCGGCGAGCCGGCATCTCGGGGCCGGTCCCCTGGCGCAGCACCGAGCAGCACGGCGGGCAGCGATGGCCGCAGTGGTGCCGGCCACGCACCACGCCGGGGAGCCAGGGTGAGACGACCCACCCGTATCGGGTCCCCGTGGCCTCCACCGTTGACCGTCCCGCACCGTTGTGAAAGGAGGGGGCGTGCTGGTCTATGCGCCGAGGGCGTCCAGCTCCTTGCGGGCCTCCTTCACGAAGACGTTGCGCAGCCGGGTCAGCTCCCTCTTGTCGGCAGCCAGGATCTGCTGCTGCTCGTCCCGGTCGAGCTGCGCGGTGAACACGAGCGAGCTGGCCTGCGTTTCCCTGAACCCGGCAGCAAGAAGGGTTTGACGCGCCCGTTCTCCGGCATCCTGGACACCCTGCGCACGCTCGACCGCCGCCAAGGCTTCGAGGGCATCACTGGCTGCTCTGCATCTCTCGAAGCGCTCCCGCATGTCCTCGTACTCTTCGGGTGATCCCGGCGAATCGACCATGTCGTCCCCGTCCGGCCCGGGTACAAGCTCAGCCAGTAGCCCACGGGTATCGGCGATGCCCGACCCCTGTGTCACGTCCGACCTCAGCCGCTGCTTGGCAAGTTCCAGCTGCTCCATGTCCCTGGCCTGCATACGCAGGGTGAACAGCATGAGGTCGACTTCGATTGCCTTGTTCCTCGCTCGGCTCGCTTGCTCCAAGACGACGGGCGGACTCATCAGCTCCACCATGGCGTAGGCCTTCAACAAGTCGGCCACCTCCGACTCGTGGCTCGTTGCCTGTTCCTTCGCCTTCAGCAGGTCAAGCTCCGCGACGAACGCGGCCCAGATATCCTCGCACCGGTCGCGCTGCCACTGGGCGTGAGCTTCGCGGGACATCTCCCGGACTCCCTCCAAAGTGGCCTGTGCCTGGAGCCGCCCGGTCTCAAGCGTCGCCTGGGCTTGGGCCTGCGCGGCCTCAAGTGCTTTCGCAGCCTGCTCATGTGCGGCCCGCAGGGCGGCCTCGGCCTGCGCCTGCGCCCCCTGCAATGCCCGCTTGCCCTGAATGGCTCCCGCGACGATGACGCCGGGAACCGCCAGCAAGGCCGCTCCCCCAGCCACGACCGAGCCGAAGTCCTCGGATATGAAGCTGCTGATGTCCATTTACCCCCCATGTGGTGCCACGACCTGGAGAGCCGACGGTGGCCCCAGGTGGTGCGGGTGGTCGAGGGGGCCGTGGCAATACGCGGACCCGGCACTTTTACGACGCTGGCTTCGACACCGGAGACGAAGCCGTAGGCGTCGTCTGCCCAGGGCCGCTCCCCCCCGCTCCGAGAAGCGCGCCCGCACGGAGCCGTAGGCGGGGCGGGTGCCGGCGGGTGTCGTCCGTGGTGAGGCGGGGTGGGGCTGTGGGCGAGGAGGTTGAGGGCGCCCGATGCTGGGCACGGGACTCGCAGGGGCAGGCTGTGGGCCGCGCTGTAGCCGGCGGCCAGGGCGAGGGGGGGCGAAGGTGGGCCAGTTGTCCTCGTGCGCGGTCAGGTCGCCGGCGTGGACCGGATCACCGGTGGTGTAGGCGTCGATGCAGGGGCCTTCGTCGGCCTGGGCTGGAACATCTCGGTGATCTCCACCCCCGCTCCTCGTGATGCCATGGGCACGTCGGGTATAGCTTTCGGCGCTGCCGGCACAGGCCCGTGCCTACGGCCCTTGCCGGCTGTGCCCCGCTGCGCCTGCCTGGTGCCCACGCCAGTAGGGCATCTAGTATGCGGGACCATGACGCCAGTGATCGCCTCACTGCCCAGCGGAGTGCCCGCGGAGCTCGGCGGCTACAGGATTCTGGGAATCCTGGGCGCAGGCGGCATGGGGACGGTATATCTGGCCAAGGGCCACGGCCGGCGGGCGGCTCTGAAGACGATCCGTCCCGAGTTGCTGAACGACCAGGCGCTGCGAGACCGCTTTGCCCGGGAAGTGGCCGCCGCGGCCTCGGTGCGCGGTCGTTATGTGGCTGCCGTGCTTCGTTCCGCGCCTTTGGCCGCAGTGCCATGGCTGGCTTCGGAGTTCGTCGCGGCGTCCACCCTCGAACAGGCCGTACGCCGTCACGGGCCGCTGTCCGTGCCCGCGGTGTGCGCCCTGGCCGGAGCGCTGGGGCGAGCGCTGACGGCGCTGGAATCAGCGGGCGTCGTCCACCGGGACCTCAAGCCGTCCAATGTATTGATGGCCCTGAACCGCCCTAGAGTGGTTGATTTCGGTATCGCGCGCATGGCAGGGGACCACACCCTCACCAGCGCCGGACAGCGTCCAGGGACAGCGGGATACATGTCACCGGAGCAGGTGATGCAGGAACAGCTCGGACCGGCCAGCGACGTGTTCTGCGCCGGAGCGCTGCTCGTCTTCGCCGCGACGGGACGGCACGCGTTCTACAACGGTGATCAGGCCGGAGCCGACTTCCGGATCGTCCACGAGGAACCCGATCTCAAAGACGTACCGGGCACCTTGGCCCGGGTGGTACGCGGCTGCATGGAGAAACGGCCTGCCGATCGGCCCACCGCCTCAGAGATCGCGGCCGAACTGGACCCGAGAGGGGTCGGCGCGGGCGCGGCGAAACGCTGGCTCCCGCCCAGCGTCGTCGCCGACGCCGCGGAGATCGAACGAGCCGCGACCGCGCTGGCCGGCCGCGCCGGGCTGATCACTCGGCGCAACGTGTTGTCGGCAGGGGCGGCCACCGTCGTCCTCGGGGGCGCGTCCGTAGGGGCTCTGGTCTGGGGCCGGTCTTCTTCGGAGTCGCCGTCCGGGCACGATCCCGCGCCCCGCTGGTCCGGTGAGCCCGGCGAGGTGCCGCCGGTGCTGTGGTCGCTTGAAGGCGCGGCGGTCACGCCACGCTATCCGCCGGGGGACATCGGCGGCGCGGCGTACTTCGAGGAGCGCGGCGGCGGGCTCGCCGCCTACGACATCGTCTCGGGCCGACGGCGTTGGCGCGGCCCCGCCGTACGAGAGGTGCTGGGCGGGAGCCGTCCCGTCGCGCTGGACACCGACGGGGCCGTGTTGTTCCTGGCCGCGGCCAGCGGTGCGGTTCTCAAGAGGATCAAGGCAGACGCCGACCGTCTGCTGGCGGTCGACCGTGAAACCGTGTACGTCCTGGACCATTCGGGCGAGATACGCGCCTTGCGGTCGGCTGACGGTACCCAGCGCTGGCACGGCAAGCTGCCCGTACCCGGCCCGGTCGCGGCGGCCGGCGGGCACGGTCTGGTGACCGTGGTGTCCGCCACGGGGGCCGTGGTAGCCCTGTCCGCGGCGGACGGTGCACGGATGTGGCGCTATGACATCAGCGGCGCCGACAGGCCGGCGCCCGACACCGAAGCGTGCCGGCCCGCCATGTCCAGCGAGGCCGTGGTGCTGGGGGGCGGAGCCGCGCTCACCGCCCTGGCGCCGAGAGGGGGAGGCCGCCTGTGGCAGCTGGCCGCCGACGAGCGAGCGGGCTTCGGGGAGCCGACGGCGACGGGCGACAAGCTGTACGTGCGGGACGGGGCTCAGCTCAGGGCCGTCGACGCGGTGACGGGCAAGGCGGCCTGGACGGTGGCCGCGGGCGCCGAACTCGCCCCGCGCCCGGGGCCGCTGGTGGCTGGCGCCAGCGTCCACGCCGCCCTCGCCAATCCCGAACTGGGCGTCCTTGCCGTGCATACCGGACGGGCAGCGGCCCAGTACGTGTTCGCTCCGGCGATCGCCTCCGCGGCCCCCTGGCAGGGGGCCGCGGTCGCAGGCAGGGTGGTCTGGCAGCGCGGTTCGAGCGTCAGTGCGATTCCGGCCATGTGAAACGGCCCCGTGAGGGCCGCCGATGAGGGGGACGGGTAATGGAGAGGCTGCTCGACGGCGACCCGAGGTCCGTCGGACCGTACCGGGTGCTCGCCCGATGGCCGAGCCCGGGAGCGGCGCGCTCCGGGCCTGAGCCGAGAGCGGAACAGGGGCCCGCCGCACGCGGTCGCCCATCCCGGCCCGCCACATCGCCGGCCATGTACCTGGGCCGTGACCGCGCGCATGTTCACGCCCTGATCTGCATGCTTCCTCGCGCCGCATGCGCGGCGGCCGAGCTCCTGGCCGGCGTTTCGGTGCCAGGCGTTCCCGAGGTACTGGAGCTTCACACCGCGGACGAGCCGCCGTGGGCCTCCCTGGCCCACATACCTGCCGTCACCCTCGCCGCCGTCGCCGGCTCCACGACCGGAACACTCGAACCGCAGCCGGCGGACCGCATCCGTGCACTGGGCGGCGCACTCTGCGAGACCCTGGCCGGTCTGCACCAGCAGGGTGTCAGCTACGGCGCATTGGTCCCCTCGGGTGTCTGGCTCACGACGGGGCGCCCTCTGCTGATGGCCTTGTCCTCCTGCCGGACAAGCCCGACTGCCGAACGGGGGCGGCGCGACGAGGAGATCGTTCCCCCGTCGGCCCTGCCAGCCCCTTTCATGGCACCTGAGACAGTCGGCGGCCGGGTGTCGTCGCAGGCCGCCGACATCTACGCCCTGGGCGTGCTGCTGGCGCACGCGACGACGGGACGGTTTCCGTTCGGTGAAGGTCCACCTGAGGTCCTGGCCTACCGGGCGTCCCATGGGAAGGCCGAGTTACACGGGCTCCCGGCGGATCTCGCGGAAGCCGTGGCCGCCGCTCTGGCCCCCGTGCCGGGCGACCGTCCCACCGCAGCCGAGCTGTCGCAGACGTCCGCTCTCACAAGGACGACCCCGGTGGCGGACGGTCCCGCCCCCGGGAAGGTGATCATCGCACTCGCGGCCCAGGCGCAGGAGACGGCGGATCTCGGGGAGGGCGCGGACCGCGATCTCCCGCGCCGGACGGATGTCGCGACTCGGCCCCTCCACCGTGCCGCGGACGGTCCGACGCGCTCCTCCGCCACCGGACAGACTTCCCCAGCTGGCCCGCTCACACGGCGAGCGCTCCTGTCCCGGCTGGCCACGGGCGTGGCGGGCGCCGTACTGGGCGCGGGTACGTCCCTTGCCTGGACGGCGACCCGGGAGCCGGCCGACCGGTCCTTACCGGACCGCCCCCTCGCGACGGCCCCGCTGCCAGGACTGCCGCCCACCGCACTCTGGCGCTTCGACGACGTGACCGCGAGGACCACCCTGCTACGGGTGGCGGGTGCCGGGCGCTACCTCGTCACCCGGGGCGAGACCCTCCATGCCCATGAGGTCCGCAGCGGAAAGGAAGTCTGGGAGCGGCCGATCGCCTTCGGCCGTGCCAACCCTGTACTCCTCGTCGGCGGGGGCCGCATCCTGGTGCAGACCCGCGACGCCCTCGTGCTGTGCTCGCTGGGCGACGGCCGGACGCACTGGATCGACCGAACGTTCCACACACAGAACACGACCGTCCTGGAATTACTCGCAGTCGAAGGCGACACCGTCTGGCTGCACATGGGTCCTGCCGCCGGCGCCTCCGCCACGACCCACGCCCTCGCCGCGTTCGATCTTGCGGCGCGCAGGGAGCTCTGGCGCAGCGAGTTGCCCGCGGACTTCGTTTACGAGCTGTCCCTCACGCCCACGCCGGCCGGGCTCCTCGTGGAAGTGCTCCCCGAAGTCGACC
This sequence comes from Streptomyces lavendulae subsp. lavendulae, assembly GCF_002803845.1. Lineage (GTDB taxonomy): Bacteria > Actinomycetota > Actinomycetes > Streptomycetales > Streptomycetaceae > Streptomyces > Streptomyces lavendulae. The sequence goes on from NZ_CP024985.1 coordinate 8,477,583, forward strand.
CCCACCGGGATCCCTATGGGACGCGCAAAGTGCCCCTGGCCTGCTTCGACCGCACCACCGGCAGGTCCCTCTGGCAGCGCACGTACGAGGGCGTGTACAGCGGTCCGGCCTCCGCCGTTGACGAAACGGGCCGGTTCTACGTCCTCTCCACCGGCCGGGCCCGCGCGTACGACGCCACCCCCGGGAGTCAGTTGTGGGAGTCCACCCTGCGCTTCGGCGGCCAGCACAGCCCGCTCCTGCTGACCGGCACCCTGCTGTGCGAGACGGATCCGGTCAACGGAGTCGTCGCCCTGGACAGGGACACCGGACGCACGGTGTGGCAGCAACGGCTGGACGAGCCCCTTCAGTGGTTCCTGCTGGGGACCATGGCGACGAGTGCTTCGGGCCGCACCCTGTTCGTCCCCACCAGACGGCAGCTTGCGGCGCTGGACCTGCGGTCGGGTGAACGGCTGTGGCAGATGGCCTTCGTCGGCCGGGAGGACCCCAGCCCCCTCCAGCTGTTGGCGACGCCGGACGTCCTGATCGTCGCCCAGCCGAGTGTGGTCTTCGCCCTGCCGGCTGTCTAGCGATGGCAGCCCCCAAGGAAAGTGATGGTGCCCCGTGCCCTTGGTTCTCCCCCTCCTCCCCGACGATCCCGCTCGGGTGGGCACCTACACGCTGATGGGCCGCGTCGGCGGTGGCGGCATGGGGACGGTCTATCTGGCACGGACGGGAAGCGGCCGCCTGGCCGCCGTGAAGACCGTCCGCACCGAACTCAAGGACAGGCCGGGCTTCCGTGACCGTCTCCTGCTCGAAGCGGAAGCCGTACGGCTGCTCGGCTCCTCCCACACGGCCGCGTTCCTCGCGGTGGACGCCGAGGCCTCCCTTCCCTGGCTGGCGACGGGGTACCTCATCGGACCGTCGTTGTCGGAGGCGGTCGCCGTCGCCGGCCCCCTGCCGGTCGCGGCCGTGGTCATGCTCGGTGCAGCAGTGGCGGACACCCTGACCACCCTGCACCGTGCCGGGCTCGTCCACCGCGACCTCAAGCCGGCCAACCTGCTGATATCTGCCCAGGGCCCGAAGCTGATCGACTTCGGTCTGGCCCGGGCGCTCGGCGGCCCTCCGCTCACCGCGGCGGGCGAGCCGGCCGGCACGCCCTCGTACATGTCACCGGAGCTGGTCCGAGGGGAGGAACACGGTCCGCCGGGGGACGTCTTCGCGTTGGCCGCCGTGCTGGTGTTCGCATCCTCGGGGCACGGTCCGTACGACGGAGGGCCGGGCCGCGACGCCTTGCGGCTGCTGCGCGACGGGGCGCCCCCGGAACTGACGGGGGTGCCGGACACGTTGCGGGAGGTGATCCGGTCCGCTCTGTCACCCGATCCCCGAGACCGCCCCACCCTCGACGAGCTGGCTGCGCACTGGGGCCCCTACGAGGCCGCCCGGTTCTCCGAGTCGCTACCGGGTGAGGTCCTCGCCGACATGTCGCGGCGCGTGGACGAACTGGCGTCGCTGGGCGGGACGCCCCTACGGGAGGATTCCCCGCCCCTGCGCCCCTCGTACCCCTCCCGTCGCGTGCTGCTCGCCGGCGCCGCGGCCGTGGCGGCCGGCGGCGCTTCGGCACTGTGGTTGACGGGCAGGTCACCGGGCTTCGGAGGGGGATCGGGGGCGCCGGGGCCGGTACCGTCCCCGAGCGGCGGTCTTCCCGGCGGCTCTCCCCGTCAGCAGTGGTCGGTTCCCGTGTCCGCCGTCTACGGTCCGCCGGTCGCCACCGAGGAACTGGTCCTCCTCCCCGGGGAGACGGTACGCGGCCTGTCGCCGACGAGCGGCGGCATGCTCTGGGAGGTGCCGAGCACGAGGCTGCGGGTCGCCGCCTCGGGCCGCCGCCTCGCCGCCCTCGCCTTCGACGAGGAGCTCACGCCTGCAGCGGGGTATCTCGACCCGCTCTCCGGCCGCCTCATGCCGGACGCGGCCGGCCCACACGAACTGGGCGCTCTGAGCCTGTACAGCGAGGTTCTGAACGCCGACGCGGACACCCTCTACATCAGGGCCTACTACGAGGCCGACAAGGACCGTGCGGAACCATGGCTGCTGGCCTACGACTTGGCCGCGCACCGGCTGCGCTGGCGTACCCGCGTCGCATGGGGATACACCGATCGGACGGAGGCGCTGTACTTCCGCGCCGTCGTCGCGAACGGGCGCCTGATCGGCTCCGACGCCACCCGCGTCTTCGCGGTCGACGTTCGTGACGGCCGCTTCCTGTGGGTCACCAGGTTGCGCAGCGACGCGGAAGCAGCCGCTCCGGGGGCATCCGGAGGCGTCTATCCGCCGGTCGTCTCGGAACACCACGTCTTCGACGTCAGCCAGGTCATCACAGCTGTCGACCTGCTGACCGGCGCCCCCACCTGGACGCTCAAACCCGAACGCGATCAGACCCTGTTGACCTCCCCGGTGTGCGTACAGGGCACCGTCCACATCGCCTCGCATGCCTTCACGGCGTTCGAGGAGTCGACCGGCAGGAAACTCTGGACCTACGAGCCCGGCCCCTCCTTCCAGCGAATCGCCGTCCCGGGGCCCTTTCGAGGCGAACTGTACGCGGCGGTCAGCGGCGGGGGTCAGGCGGTCGTCGCGGTGGACCTGGCACAGCGCCGCGCCTCGTGGACCCTGTCGGCACAGGCGGCCGGCATGCCCGACGGGCCCAGTGACCTGACCCACCGGGACGACCGGCTCTACTTGCAGGCATACCAACGCCTTACGGCGGTGCGGATCGACACGCGCCGGTGATCGAACGGTTGGCGGGCCGGCTTTCCGGCCCGCTTCCGGACGGGCTCGCAGCCTTCATGCCTGCTGTTAGGACTGGACGCCCGCCCATCCGCCGTCGGTTCCGGCTCTTGCCCAGCCACGACGGCGACAGCACGCCGCATGGAGTCGGTTACTGAGGTTGAAGGCGTGATGTCGGGGCCTGGTGCTCCCGCCATGGGGGAAAGTCGGTAGGTTACCTGTCATGGCTGAGCTTGGACCCGTTGTCTGGCCGCCCGCCCCGTTGCGGACCGAGCGGCTCGTGCTCCGCGAGCCCGAGGCCCGAGACCGTGCGGCGTTCGTTGACCTGTTCGCTTCGTCAGAGGTGCGGACGTACCTCGGTGGCCCCCGACCGCGTGCTGAGCTTGAGAATGCAGTGCCTGAAGTGCCCGGGCGGCGCCCAGGCGTATTCGTGGTCGATCACGACGGGGCGATGATCGGCATCGTCACGCTTGACCGGCGGGGCGCGGAGCGTCCGGGGCACGTCCGTCCTGATGCCGGGGAGGCCGAGCTCAGCTACATGCTCCTGCCGGAGGCGTGGGGACGTGGGTACGCTCTTGAGGCATGTTCGGCGGCGCTCGGCTGGTTCGCCGACGTGTTTCCCGGTGAGCCGGTGGTGCTCTGCACCCAGGTGGCCAACGACCGCTCGGTACGTGTCGCGGAGAAACTGGGGTTCACCGAGATGGAGCGGTTCGAGGAGTTCGACGCCGAGCAGTGGTTCGGCGTGTGGTCCTCGGTCCCGTGGTCTGGCTGAGCGCGTACTCGGCCAATGAGCGGGGTTCCAGATCCGGTTCCTTGAGCGCGGCTTCACAGGAGCGCATGCTGCGGCGGCTCGCAGTATGGCCCGTCGGAGCCGGACCTGAGGATGAGGCCGGTAGCGGTGAGGCATCCGTTGATGATGTCGCTGCGGTATTGGATCTGGCGGAGACCGTGTCGGAGTCGGCGCATGAGGTGGCTCGGGTCGGTGAAAGCGGTGTTGGCCTGGCTGGTGCGGCGGAGGATTGACCAGATGCCTTCCACGGGGTTGAGGTCGGGTGCGTAGGACGGCAGGTGGTAGGCGGTGAGCCAGTCCTGCGCGTCAATGAAGGCCTTCATTCGGCGCTCTTTGTGGACGTTCAAGTTGTCCCAGATGAGGATGATTGGTCCGCCGAGTTGCTGGTGGGCGGCGATGAGGAGGTCGCGGTACTCGGTCCAGGCGAAGCACTTGCGGCCTCCGCTTTTGTGATCGGTATGCCGTTTGAGCCGGTAGATGAGGCGGGAGCGTTCGCCGGGTTTGTGGCAGCACAGGGCGGCGCTGGAGAAGCGGCGCTGGGAGCGTCCGCGGACCCGGATGACGGGTGTGGTGCCGCGTCGGCTCCAGGTGCGTGAGGTCGGCGGCGTCATCGAGAATCCGGCTTCGTCTTCGAAGACGATCCAGACTTCGAGCGCCGCCGCGGTGTTTCCACGTGCGGCCACACGTCCTTCACCCAGCCGTCCACCGCCGCCTCGTCACGCTCGACGGCCCGACGGGCCGGCACCTGGTGGCTCCAGCCGTGCCGCCGCAGCATCTGGGAGATGCCCGACAGCGTCATGGACTTGTGGAACCTGCGGCCGATCAGGGTTTTGATCCTGGCCAGCGTCCACCGCTGGTCCGGCCAGCCGTGCGCGACCGGGCCCTTGGCAAGCTCCTCCTCAAGCACGGCGAACAGCGCGTCGCTCAGCTTGGGACGACACGCCGGGCCGCGGGAACGGACCGCGTCCTGACCGGCCGCACTCCAGGCCTGCCGCCACCGCTGGACCGACCGGACGCTGACCCGTAACTCCTTCGCGACCTCGCCACTGCCCCGCCCGACGGCGAACATCGCGACCGCTTCCATCCGGACCCGCTCGCGGAATGCTTGCCTCTCCGCGGTCAGACCCCCACCCTGCGGATACCTCATACATCCGGCATACCGCGACGATCAGCAACCGTCAGCCCCTACGACAACCCGACTTCAAAGTCAGTATCTTCCAGCCCGCCCAAGCACATGAGAAGCGCCATTAACCTGCATCTCGCACCTCTCGAAGGAACGAGAGGCCCCGCCGGTGTGGTTGTGGTCCTCGAAGACCGGCGCCGCCCCGGCGGACGTGGACCTGTGGTGGCAGGTGTTCCTCAGGAGATTCGATCTGGAGCACACGTTCCGTTTCGGGAAACAGACGCTCGGCTGGACCACCCCGAAGGTTCGTACTCCCGAGGCGGCGGACCGCTGGACCTGGGTCCTGGTCGTCGCCCACACCCAACTTCGCCTCGCCCGGCCGCTGGCCACCGATCTGCGCCGGCCCTGGGAGAAGCCGGCCAAGCCCGACAGCCTCACCCCGGCCCGGGTCCGCCGCGGGTTCAGGAACATCCGCGCCCACCTGCTCTGCCCGGCCCGTGTTCCTCAACCGACCGGAACCGGGCCCGGACGCCCCCTCGGCTCGAAGAACCGGCGACCCGCCACCCGCTACGACGTCGGCAAAACCGTCAAACGCCCCGAGACCCTCAAAGCCATCGGTAAACCTGGCAGATCTTGGTAGATAAAGAACAAGCTTAGGTAGCACCCTCTACGGCGCCCTATGCCTCCGGGGGGTCTGTCAATCGAACGGTGTAACGAGGGTGGTTGGGGTTACTGCCGGGCTGCGGAGAGTCGGCCGTCGAAGGTGCTGTCGAAGGCGTTCAGTGCGGTCTTCCAGCGCATGGTCCAGCGGGCCTGACCTCGGCCGGTGGGGTCCAGGGACATGATCGCCATGTAGACGCACTTCAGGGCGGCGGTCTCGTTCGGGAAGTGCCCGCGGGCCTTGACCGCCCGCCGGATGCGGGCGTTCACTGACTCGATCGCGTTGGTGGAGCTTTGCGATCTTGTCCCAGTCCTGCCGGGCGGCATAGCGGAAGGAGTTCCGCAGCAGATGGACCACGCAGGTCTGGACGGTCGTGCGGGGCCAGACCGTCTCGACGGCGTCCGGCAGGCCCTTCAGGCCGTCGCAGACGAGCATGAGGACGTCGTTCACACCGCGGTTCTTGATCTCGGTGAGGATGTGCATCCAGTGCTTGGCCCCCTCACCGCCGTCGCCGGCCCACAGACCCAGGATGTCCCGCCGGCCCTCGACAGTGACGGCCAGGGCGACGTAGATCGGCCGGTTCGCGCCGGCGCCGTCGCGGATCTTCACGTGGATCGCGTCGATGAAGACCACCGGATAGACCGGGTCCAGGGGCCGGTTCTGCCACTCGGCCATCCCGTCCATGACCTTGTCGGTAATGGTCGAAATCGTCTGGCGGGAGACTTCGGCGCCATAGACCTCGGCCAGGTGGGCCTGGACCTCGCCGGTCGTCAGACCCTTCGCGGACAGCGAGATCACCGTCTCGTCCACCCCGGACAGGCGCTTCTGCCGCTTCTTGACGATCCTCGGCTCAAACGATCCGTCACGGTCCCGGGGCACGGATATCTCCACCGGACCGACGTCCGTCAGCACGGTCTTGCCTCGTGTTCCGTTACGGGAGTTGCCGCCGTTCTTCCCGGCCGGATCGTGCTTGTCATAGCCGAGGTGGTCGGTGATCTCGCCCTCCAGGGCGGACTCCAGCAGCCGCTTCGTCAGCTGCTGCAGCAGACCGCCCTCACCGGCCAGCTGCAAGCCCTCAGCCTGAGCCCGGGACACCAACTCGTCGATCAGCCGGTCATCCACCGCCTTCGACGGCTTCGGCTCAGACGGCTCGACGGTCTCGGCCTCGGTCACGTTCTCACTGGTCATCGATGCATCTTCCTTGATCGGGAGTTACATCGAACGATTTACAGTCCCACTGGCACCCGGGTTCCCTCGCCAGAGCGAATCCACCGAGGGGTGCAGAGCATCAGGAGCGTCACCGGCGGAAACTGCTCACGGACCCGGTGGCGTACGCCGAATCCGGCGGCACAGTGATGTAACAGCCGCACCTGAATTGGGACCCTGATGGCAGCGGCAGTACTAGCGTGGGGCGACAGGACTTCCTGGAGGACGATCATGAGCGCTCAGCCTGAGCACACGCCCATCCCGTCGTATGCGCCCTCGCCCGGTGCCCCGGCTGAACTCCTCGCCCAGCTGCGTGCCGACCGGCGTGCGCCGCAGTGGGTGCCGGCCTTCGAGCGGGAGTGGACGGCAGCGCTGGAGGAGTCGCGCCGGACGTTCTCCCTCGCCGGTCTGTACGAGGTCGTCCAGGACTGGCAGGGCCGCCTCGCCCATGCCCCGGCGGTCGACGCGTTCGTCGCCTCCGGCTACGACGACGGCGAGACGATTGACATGGCAGAGCTGCGGGGAAGGCGCCGGTGACCGGGCAACCGCACGCGGTCCGCTTCTCCGCGCCGGCTGCGAAGGTTCTCGACACCCTGCCCGAGCACGCAGAGGACACCGTGTGGGACGTCTTGGACGCCGCCGCGGTCAACCCATGGGGGTTCGGGCAGTGGAACGCCGACGACCCTGAAGGCGAGGACGTGCGCTACGCGTCGGTCGGCAGGCTGTCCCTCACCTACTGGGTCAACAGACCCCTGCACCGCCTGACCGTGCTGAACATCGTTTGGCTCGGATAGCCACCCGGTGACAACGCCTCGGCGCGGGCATCGCAACTGTCGGGGCTGGAGCGTTCTCCATCGTAGGCACGGCTTTATCAGCCGTGCCCTGCACGGCACCGTCCTGTAATGGCGATCTGCTCGTCCACGGCCGCCGCGCGCCTGCTGGCCGAGTCCCGGCTGACGGTCGTTACTCGTTCCCTGCCGGTGGCAGAGCGCCTGAGCGGGGCGGGCCGGGAGCTGGGTGACGTGGCTCCAGCCGCGGCCGTCAGTCGCCGTGTGCTTGGGAAGACCTGCCGGGGTTCCGGGTGGGGGCCGGGACCCCGGCAGGCCGGTCAAGGCCGCGGCGGCCGTAGTGGCATCAGTTGACGGTCCACTGCTGGAGCGTGGTGCCGGTGTCGGGCTGCTGGGTGACCAGTGCGCCATTGGCGGAGGAGGCGGTGGTCAGGAGCAGTCCGCTCCAGGCGGAGGCGACGGTGTGGGTGCCGTTCGCCTGTCGCGTGATGTTCCAGCGCTGGTTGGCGCCGTTGCTGCAGGTCCACTGGACGATCTTCGCGCCGGGGCTGGTGGAGCCTCCTTCGACGTCGGCGCAGAGGCCGGACTCGCTGTTCTTGAGCTGGTACGTGCCATCGGTCTGTTGAGTGAACGTCCAGCTCTGGTTGGCACCGCCGTTGGGTGACCAGGTGATGAGCTGGGTGCCGGGGGTAGTGCTGTGGCCTGGGTTGTCGAGTGCCTTGCCCCCGGCGGTGAGGGTGTGGACTCCGTCGAGGGAGGCTGTGACCGCCCAGGTGAACGTGGCCGTGCCCCCGGCGGTGCCGGAGGCTGCGGTGACCGTCACGGTCGAGGCGCCGGCGGCGGTGGGAGTGCCGGTGATCAGGCCGCTGGAGCTGATGCTCAACCCGGTCGGCAGGCCGGTCGCCGTGAAGGTCAGGGGCTTGCCGAGGGAGTCGGTTGCCACGGCCTGGAGGGAGACGGCCTTGTTCACGGTGCCGGCCTGGTTGCCCGGGTTGGTGACCATCACCGTTTCGGGGACTTGGGCGATCGGGATCAGTGTCAGGGTCTGCTCGCCGGCCGTGCGGGTGCCGCCGACCGCGTTGCCGGTGGTGTTGGTCCAGCTGCGGGTGGGGGTGGTTTCGGCAAGGCGGGTGGAGTCCGCGGAGAGGCCGATGACGAGGCCGCTGTACCGATTGACGATCTTGTACGTGCCGGTGGAGGCGCCATCGGCGGGCGAGGTGCCGCGTATGACGAACCACTGCTGGCCGACCGTGGGTCCGCCGGTTCCCGCCGCGGTGACGGTGGGCTTGGTGCCCCAGGCGCGGGTCGCCGTCGAGGCAGCGCCCACCCCGAGGAGCTGACCGGTGCCGGAGTTGGCGATGCGGTACGAGCCGTCGCCGTTCGAGGCGAAAGTCCACGACTCGAGGCCGGAGCCGGTGGCGGCGGCGCTCGACGTGGTGGCCGAGCTGCCGGAAACCTGGGCCAGGACCCGGCCGCCCGCGCTGCCGATGCGGTAGGCCTTGGAGGTGTCGACCGGCGCGGCGGGCTCGGTCGTGTCGATCGCGAGGTTGACGTACTCGCTACTGGCTCCGTTGGAGCAGCCGAAGGAGCAGTACGAGCGGAAGTTCTTGCCCACGATGGTGGAGCTGGTCTTGTTGCCGCTGTCGAGGAACCAGCGGTACCAGGAGGCGTTCTTGTAGCTGCCCGTGTCGCCGAGACGGAACCACTTCTGGGTGGTCAAGTCAGCGGTGGCGTAGATCTCCTGGGAGGCGTTGCCGCTCTGGTCGACCGCCTGGGGCTGGCCGATGTACAGGCCGAGGTGGGCGTTGTAGGTGATGTCCATGACGAACAGCGGGGACGTCGGGGGCATCAGGCCGGCGGCGACCTGCTGGCTCACGGAGCCGCTGTTGGCCGGGTCGTACTCCTTCGACGGCGGGGTGTATCCGGTCGCGCTGCCGGAGCCGACGGGCACCATGTTGCTCTCGCGGCCGCCCAGGCCGGGCTCGGACCAGGCGCCGTCGTACCACTTCTGCCAGGAGCCGGGCGCCAGCTTCGCCGATATCGGAGCGCGGGCGACGTGCCCGTAGAACGCGGCCCAGCCGCCGCCCTTGTTCACGATCCGGGAGCCGTAGAAGGCGTAGAAGTAACCGGACCCGGTGTCGACGAACAGCCGCTGGTCACCGGTGCCGTAGTGGAAGGTCTGCTGCGGGAAGGCGGCGTCGTCCCCGCGCTCGGTGCTGTAGTGCGAGGTGATGACGTGGTCCTTGATGGTCCACGTGCGGCCCTGGTCCTTGGAGACCGCGTAGTCGATGCCGTCGTAGTGCAGGCCGTCGGTGAACGGCTGTGGGGTGAACTCGTTGTGCACGAGTCCGTACCAGTCGCCGGTGTCCGGGTCGACCCAGACGCCGGCGAGGTCACAGTAGTTCCGGTGTGCGTAGCTCGAACCCGCCGGGGCGGGTGTCGCTTCGAGCCCGGTGGGGCTGTTGTTGCAGCGCCAGGTGGTGTCGTTGTTGCGGTCGTTGGAGTTGGCCGGGTTGACCGCGTCGCTGATGGCGACGGACCGGGTGGCGGTGTCCAGGTTCGTCCCGGTGAAGAACGTCCACTTGCGGGGATCGTCGGCGCCGTAGAGCGCGTGGGCCTGCTGGAAGTAGAACGTGCCGTCCTTGTCGACGTAGGTGCCGGCGGGGGTGTCGTCAGGGTGTGTCCAGGAGCCCTTGGCGCCAACGGTGACGGAGTAGGTGGCGGGGGCGGGGACAGGGGCGGTCGACGCTGCGGATGCCGAGGGCATCATCAGCGTGCTGCCGCCGGAGATGACCAGCGCGGCGGCGGCGAGTGCGCCGGCCAGTCTGCTTCGAGGAGTGATCACGGGTACTCCCTGATGGGAGGAGCCTAGTGGGGCGGCTCCCTTGACGGTCCGTCGTCCTTGGGGACGGCGGTTGTGCTCGGGACTGCTGCGAGGCGGCCCGAGTGGGGTGCTCCGCGCCCCGGGGCAGGACGACACGGGGCGCGGAGCAGTGTGGGGGGCGGGTCCTCAGACGCCCGCCAGAACGTTCAGGAGGCGCGCGACTTCCGCCGCGACCTCCTCACGGGCCGGGCCGAGGTACTTGCGGGAGTCGCTGACCGCGGGCTGACGGTGGAGTTCCCGCCGGACGGTCGCGGAGAAGATGCCGTTGAGGTGGGTGGAGATGTTGACCTTCGTCATCCCCGCCGACACGGCTTTGGCGAGGTCCGCGTCCGAGACGCCCGACGAACCGTGGAGGACCAGCGGCACGCGGGTGGCGCTGCGCAGCCGCGCGATCAGGTCGAAGTCCAGTACGGCGTCGCGAGTGGCCATCGCGTGGGAGCTGCCGACCGCCACTGCCAGGCAGTCCACCGCGGTCGCCGCGGCGAACTCCCGGGCCTCCGCGGGGTCGGTGCGGACACCGGGGGCGTGGGCGCCGTTCTTGCCGCCTACCTCGCCCAGCTCCGCCTCGACGAGAACGTCGGCCCGGTGCCCGTACTCGGTGACCGCCCGGGTGGCCGCGACGTTCTGCCCGTACGGCAGCTTGGAGGCGTCGAACATCACGGAGGTGAAGCCGAGCCGAACGGCTTCGTGCACCAGGTCCTCGGACTCGGCGTGGTCCAGATGCACGGCCACGGGCACCGTCGCCTGCTCGGCCAGGGCGAGTGCGGCGCGGCCGATCGGTGCGAGGGAGCCGTGGTAGCGGATGGTGTTCTCGCTGATCTGGAGGATCACGGGCAGGTTCGCCCGGTGTGCTCCGTCCACGATGGCCTCGGCGTGCTCGAGCTGGACGACGTTGAACGCTCCGACCCCCCGGTTCAGGGCGTACGCGGGGCCGATGATGTCGTCAGTGGCTGTCAGCGGCATGGGGCCTCTCCACACTCACGGTTGCGGTCGTACGGAACTGGTCGTAGAGGTCGCGGCGGAAGTCGCCCGCGAGGGGTGCCGAGACGGCGGCCGCGGACAGCGCGACGGCGTCCCGCAGGAGGTCCGGCCAGGGCAGGCCCGTCGCGAGACCGGCTGCGAGCGCGGCGACGCAGGCGTCACCCGCGCCGGTCGGGTTGCCGCGCAGCTGGGCGGGCGGAAGGGTGCGGTAGCGCCCCTCCGGGGTGACGGCGTGCAGGCCCTGGGGGCCGTCGGAGGCGACGACCGTCCGAGCGCCGCGCGCCTGGAGTTCCGCGGCCGCGTCGGCGACATCGGACCGTCCGGTGACTTCGCGGATCTCCGCCGCGTTCGGCTTGATCACGTCCGGGCCGGCGTCCAGCGCGGCGAGCAGGGCGGCGCCGCTGGTGTCGAGGACGGTCACGGCCCCGGCGTCACGGGCCGTCGCCAGCAGTCCGGCGTAACTGTCGCACGGCAGACCCGGCGGGAGGCTGCCGGCAAGAACGACGACGTCGGCCCGGGCGGCGAGTTCGGCGAACCGCCGTGTGAAGGCCCGCCATGACTGCGGGTCGACGTGCGGCCCGGGCGGGTTGAACACGGTGGCGTCCCCGTTGCGTTCGGAGACGACGGTGATGGTCTTGCGGGATTCACCCCGTACGGGGACCAGTGCGTCCTTGAGGCCGGACGCCCGCAGGTCCTCGCGGAGGATCCGGCCGGTCGTCCCTCCCACCAGACCCGTGGCGAGCACCGGGTGGCGCAGTGCCGCCAGGACCCGCGTCACGTTGATGCCCTTGCCGCCGGCCCGCTCGACGGGCTGCGTGACGCGGTGGGAGGCATGGGGGGTCACCTCGTCGACGAAGTAGGTGACGTCCAGGGCGGCGTTCAGGGTGACCGTGAGGATCACAGTGCTCCTCCGGCCGGGTCGGCCACCAGCTCGACCGGCCTGCCGGCCGCTGGGTCGGCGTCGGCGGCTTCCCAGCCGAGCAGGCCGGCTCCGAGGCAGCCGGCCTGCTCCCCGAGAGCCGCCCGGACCAGCTTCGGTCGCCGGTGACAGCTCAGGCGGCGGTCGAGCGCGATGCGCAGGGGGTCGATCAGGAGGCCGCCGGCCTGGGACAGGCCCCCGCCGACCACGATCACTTCCGGAGCGAGGACCGCGGCGCACGCGGCGAATGCTTCCGCCAGCGCCTCGACGGCGCGCTCCCACACACGGCACGCCACCGGATCGGCACGCGCCACGAGAGCCGCGACCTCCTCGGCCCCCTCGACCTCATGCCCAGACCGGGCGGCGTAGACGGCGGCGATCGCGCGGGCCGAGGCCACCGCCTCCAGGCAGCCCCTCATGCCGCACGCGCACTGCTCGGCTCCGGGGGCGACCGTCAGGTGTCCGATTTCTCCGGCGTATCCGCACGCACGGAGCGGACGGCCTTCGACCAGGAGGGCGGCGGAGATTCCCGTGCCGATGGCCACGAAGAGGGCGTCGTCGAAGCCGCGGGCTGCGCCGAGCCTGCTCTCCGCCGTGCCGCCGGCGCGGACGTCGTGGCCGATCCGGACCGGGAGTCCCGTCGCGTCCGTGAGTACCGCGGCCAGGGGCAGGTCGTACCAGCCGAGGTTGACCGAGTGCACCGCGCGCTGCGTGGGCTCGTCGACGATGCCCGGGACCACGATGCCCGCGGCGACGGGTTCCACGCCGATGCCGACCGCCGCCCCCGCCAGGTCGCGCAGCAACCAGGTGATCGCGTCCACCGTGGCTTCATGGCCTTGGCGCCGCGGGGTCGAGCTGCGCAGGGTCGCCAGCGGCCGCATGGTGCGGTCGAGGAGCGCGCCCTTCATCGACGTGCCGCCGACGTCCAGAGCGATCACGCAGGTGCGGCTGCCGGCATGCTCAGGCATGCGCGCCGGCCAGCACCACGGAGCGGCTCAGAGCACGGGGCCGGTCCGGGTCGAGCCCCCGTGCGCCGGCCAGGTGGACGGCCAGGCGCTGGGCTCGTACGAGGTCGGACAGCGGGTCCAGATCGCCGGCCGCGTCGCCGGATTCGGCGACGTAGGCGACGCCGGTACGGGCGACGTCGTCCGCGAGGCCGTGCGGTGCGGGGCCGAAGACCCAGGTGCCGCGGCCGGGGCGGGCGATGCTGATGGGGCCGTGGCGGTACTCCATCGCCGGGTATGCCTCCGTCCAGGCGCCGGCCGCCTCCCGCATCTTCAGCCCCGCCTCCAGCGCAAGGCCGTAGGCCCAGCCATCGCCCAGGAAGGTGATCTGCTCCGCTGCGCACATCACCTCGGGCAGCGGTGCGGCCACGGCCCGTTCGGCGTCCGCGGCGGCCTGCGCGATCGTACGCACTCCCCGGGGCAGCGGGCCGCCGCTCTCCAGGTGGGCACGCAGAAGGACGAATGTCGTCGTGGCGAACCTGGTCTGCACGACCGACTTCTCGTCGGCGTAGGCGAGTTCGATGACGCCGTCGGCAACGTCGGCCACCGGGGTGCCTGCGTCGGCGGTGACGGCGGTGACCGGCGCCTGCCCGCGCAGCCTGGCCAGGAGGTCCAGGACTTCGGTGGTGGTGCCCGAGCGGGTCAGCGCCACGATGCGGTCGTAGCGGCGGCCCGCGGGGAACCGGGAGGCGGCGAAGGAGTCCGTCTCGCCTTGACCGGCCCGCTCGCGCAGTTCGGCGTAGGCCAGGGCCATGAACCAGGAGGTTCCGCAGCCGACGACGGCCACGCGCTCACCGAGCCGGGGCAGGACGTCCTGGTGGTCGGTGACCGAGGCGGCCGCCATGCGCCAGCAGTCCGGCTGGGAGGCGATCTCGCGTGAGGTGTGGGAGGTGTGCGCGGAGCCCGGGGGAGTGGACATCGGTGCTGGATTCCTTCGAGGTGTTGCGCGGTTGCTGAATCGACCGTGCGAGGGGTGTGGGGGAGCGGCGTCGGCGCTCAGTCGAACGTCTCGATGTACTCCTCGCAGGGCCCGAGGTCGGGCGCGTCCACGAGGTCGACATGGTGGCCGAAGCGGTCGAGTTCCAGGATCGTCAGGAGGTTGTCCCCCGTGCGCAGCAGCGGACGGGGAAGGTACAGGGTCGTCTGCGGGCCCACGTCCCAGTAGCGGCCGAGCAGGGTGTCGTTGACCCAGACGAAGCCCTTGCCGAAGCCGGGCAGGCTCAGGAAGGTGTCGGCGGGCTCATCGACGTGCAGGCGTGCGGTGGCGATGCCGCGGCTGTCGGCGGACTCGGCGGCCGTGCCGGCGCGCGTGAGTTCCTCGGCGGTCCACTCGTCGAGCGGCAGGGGGCACATGGACCATCCGTGGACGAGCCGCCGCTCCACGCGGACCCCGCCCAGAATGCCCTTCCCCTGTCCCAGCAGGGGGCCGTAGTTGATGCGTCCCTGGTTCTCCACCAGCAGGTCGAGTTGGATCGCCGCGCCCGTGCCGGTGACGCCGAAGGACGCTGTCGGCCGGTCCAGGACGGTGACGAGGGAGCCGTCGACGAAGACCTGTGCGCGGTCGTGGAGGCCGGTGACCGTCACCTCGTGGGTGCCGGGCGGTACGACCGGGTGCGCGGTGTAGAGCACGAGGCCGGAAGCTTGGCCGAGCTCCTCGAAACTCAGCGGGTTGGCGGCGTGCACGGGCGTCGACACCGACCTCAGTGCAGCCGGCAGCGCGGATCCGCGGTGTACGGGGAGGGTGGCGGGCTCCAACAGGGGCGGGTCGTCCGGCGGCTCGGGGACGGGCCGTGTGCTGTGGGGGGCGAGCTTGTCGCGCAGCGCGTAGAACTTGCTGGTGAGCGCGCCGTGTTCGGCCACTGGGGCGTCGGAGTCGTAGCTGGTGATGGTCGGCTGGAGGGCCGTGCCGTCGTGGTTCGCGCCGGCCCACAGCCCGAAGTTGGTGCCGCCGTGTGCCATGTACAGGCTCAGCGACCCGCCTTGGGCCAGGATGCCGTCGACGTCGTCGGCGGCGTTCGAAGGGGATCGGACGTGGTGCTTCTCGCCCCAGTGGTCGAACCAGCCGTTCCAGAACTCGGCGCAGAGGAAGGGCTCGTCGGCGCGGCGTGAACGCAGCAGCCCGGCAGCCTGGTCGGGGCGTGACCCGAACGTGGCGGCCGCGAGTTCGCCGGGAAGGGTGCCGCCGTCGAGCATCAGCGGTGTGGGCCCGTCCGCGGTGAACAGGAGCTCGCGGACGCCGCGTGTTGCCAGGGCGTCGCGCAGCCAGCGCATGTAGGTGTGGTCGTCGCCGTAGCTGCCGTACTCGTTCTCGATCTGCACGGCCACGACCGGGCCGTCGTGTGCCGCCTGGTGGTCGGCGACGAGCGGGATCAATGCGTCGAACCAGCGTCCGACCTCGTCGAGGAACTCGCGGTGGCTGCTCCTGGGCCGCATGCCGGGCCGTCCGGTCAGCCAGGCGGGCAGGCCGCCGTTGTCCCATTCGGCGCAGATGTACGGGCCGGGGCGGACGATGACGTCGAGGCCGGTTTCCTCGGCGAGCCGGAGGAACCGCGGCAGGTCACGCCAGCCGTCGAAGCGGATGTCACCGCGTCTGCGCTCGTGGAAGTTCCACGGCACGTAGGTGTCCACGGTGTTGAGGCCGAGTGCGGCGACGCGCCGGAGGCGGTCGGCCCATTGCTGCGGGTGGACGCGGAAGTAGTGCAGGGAGCCGGACAGGACCCGGTGGGGCTGCCCGTGGCGCAGGAAGGCGCCGTCGGCCCAGCTCAGCACGGGCTGCGTGACGAGCGCGTCGGTGACGGGGGCGGGGCGGGCGGTGCCGGCGGACTCGGTGGTGAGGGCGGGAGGGGTCATTTGACGGCTCCGGCGGTCATGCCCGCGCGCCAGAAGCGCTGGAGCGCGAGGAAGGCGATCAGAAGCGGGGTGATGGAGACCAGGGACCCGATGACGACGAGGGGCGGTGGTACGGCGACGTGGCTGGCGTTCCAGGCGACGAGACCGACCGTGACCGGCTGCAGCCGGTCGTCTCCCAGGACCATGGCGGGCAGCAGGTAGTTGTTCCAGATCTCGACGAACTGGAACAGGAAGATCGTGACGAGGGCAGGGAGCATCATCCGCACCCCGATCGTGCGGAAGATGCGGAATTCACCCGCGCCGTCGAGACGGCCGGCTTCGAGGACCTCGTCGGGCACGCTCTGCTCGGCGAAGACGCGCGCCAGGTAGACGCCGAAAGGGCTGATGACGCTCGGCAGCAGGACCGCCAGAGGGTTGTCGATCAGGTGAACGCCCGAGAACATCAGGTACAGCGGCAGAGTGAACAGCACCTTGGGCACGAGGACGGCTGCCAGGACCAGGGAGAACAGAGTTCCGCGGCCGGGGAAGTCGTACTTGGCCAGGGCGTACCCGGTCAGGGCGGAGAAGACGGTGCCGATGAGCGCGCCGACGCCGCAGTACAGAACGCTGTTGAGCATCCAGCGCCAGAAGATGCCGTCGTCCTGGCTGCTGAGCCGGGCGACGTTGTCGAACAGGCCGAAGCCGTCGAACCACAGGCCGCTGCCACTGAACTGCTCCCCGAAGGGTTTGGTCGCAGACACCAGCAGCCACCACAGCGGGAAGAGGAAGTAGAACGCGGACAGTCCCAGCAGGGCGAGTACGGTGACGCGGCCGGCCGGGCGCGTCTCGCGGCGGGGTCCGATCCGCTTGGGCGCCGGCGAGGGGGCGGGAACGGGGGCAGGGATCACCGTGGTCATGCCTGGTCTCCTCGGCGGGTCAGCTTGAAGAAGATGAGTGACACCAGGCCCACGGCGACCGCGAGCAGGACCGACTGGGCTGCCGCGTACGGGTAGTTGCCCGCTGCGACCGCGCTCTGTGCCGACATCAGAGGCGTGAAGGCGGAGGAGATCGAACCGCCGGAGACCGGCTGCAGCACGGTCGGCTCGTTGAACAGCTGGGCCGATCCGATGATCGAGAACACCGTGGTGAGCACCAGCGCGCCCCGTACCGCGGGGATCTTGATGCTCCAGGCGATCCGCAGGGCGGAGGCTCCGTCCATCCGGGCGGCTTCCAGGACCTCGGCGGGGATGGACTGCAGGGCCGCATAGATGATGATCATGTTGTAGCCGGCCCAGCTCCAGGTGACGATGTTGGCCACCGACCACAGCACGATGTCGTCGTCGAAGAACGGGATGGTGACGGAGAACGGTTCGAGCAGCCGGTTGAGCGGGCTGGACGTCGAGGAGTACATGAACGACCACACGAGTGCGGCACTGACGCCGGGGATCGCGTAGGGGATGAAGCTCGTCAGTCGGAAGAAGCCCCGGCCCCGCGCCGACTTGGAGTCGATGAGCAGGGCCAGCACCAGTGCCACTGCCAGCATGAGCGGCACCTGTACGACGCCGAACAGGGCCACGCGGCCGAGCGAGGCCGTGAACGATCCGTCGTGCACGGCGCGCACGTAGTTGTCCAGAGGGGCGAAGACCTCCGTCGGGGCGGTCAGGCCCAGACCCGACCGGCGGACGGTGAAAAGACTGTTGTAGGCCGCGTACAGGATCGGTGCGATGTACATGGCCACGAACAGGGCGACGAACGGGGCGCAGAAGAGCAACGGGCTCAGAGGCCGCGGGCGCCCGGAGAGGGCTCCGCGTGCGGGCCGGGACGGAGCGGCGGCCGCCGGGCGCCGTCCGGTTGCGCGTACCGAAGGGGAGGCTTGGGTCACGAACGGGGTCCTCACTGTGGTTCGCCCCGCCGGCCGGCGAGTCAACGGCGGGGCGACTGCTTGCACTTGCTGATGGCGCGGCGGGGGCGAGAAGGATCCCTGTCGCGTCCCCGCCCCGGCGACAGTGCTACTGCGCGACCGCCAGGCCCTGCTTGCGCATTTCGGCCAGGGTCGAGTCCTGAGCGTGGCCCAGGGCCTGCGCGATGGTTCCCTTTCCGGTCCACGCCTTGCCGAGGCCGTCATTGAGGTCCGCGACCGTGGAGGTCATCAGCGGGCCCCAGGTCCACCCGGGGTCGACGTCGGGCGCGGCCGCGGCGAAGACGTCGTAGATCTGCTGGCCGCCGAAGTAGGGGTCGGCCTTCAGCTGCGGCAGGTGGAGCAGATCGTTCGCTGCGGGATAGAGCGAAGCCTTCTCGACCAGCGTGCCGAACGCCTGCTTGTCGGTTCCCAGCCAGTGGGCGAACTCCCATGCAGCCGCGGTGTTCTCGCAGCCCTTGAGCACGGCCGTGGCCGATCCGCCCGCGTTGCCGACCTTCTTGTCGCCCTCCTGCCACTGCGGCATGGGGGCGACGGCCCACTGCCCGTCCCCGTCCTTGGCGCCGCCCTTGATGACTCCCGCCTGCCACACCGCCCCCACGACCGTGGCGATGTCGCCGTTGCCCAGCCCCGTGTACCACGCCTGGTCGTACATGGGGGCGCTGCTGATCAGGCCGTCGTTCGCGAGGCCCTGCCAGTAGTCCGCGACCTTCTTGTTCTCCGCGGAGGCCATGTTGACCTTCCAGGCGTCCTTGTCGACGCCGAACCAGTCGGCGCCGGCCTGCCAGGCGAGCCCGGCGTAGTCGTAGTCGAGGTAGGGCGAGGAGATGAACCGCTTGGGGTCGGAGGCGTGGATCTTCTCCCCCGCGGCGCGATACTCGGCCCAGGTGGTCGGGGGCTTCAGACCGAGCGAGTCGAACAGCTTCTTGTTGTAGAAGAGGGCCATGGGGCCGGTGTCCACCGGAGCTCCGTAGACGGCCTTGCCGAGACTCACCGCGTTCCAGGCGGCGCTCTGGTACTCCTGCTTGGCGGAGCCGGCGTGCTTCGACACGTTCTGGAGGGCGCCCTGGGCGGCGAAGCTGGGCATCGTCTCGTACCCCACCTGGGCCAGGCAGGGTGCGTTGCCCGCCTTCACGGCGTTCAGCATCTTCTGGTAGCCACCCTTCGCCCCGGGCTGCACCGTTTGGTAGGTGACCTTGATGTCCGGGTGGCCTGCGTTGAAGGCGTTGACGGCGTCCTCGTAGCCGGGAGCCCATCCCCAGAATGTTATCGATGCCTTTCCGGGGGTCGATGGGGTGCCGGACGCCGACCCCGAGCAGCCGGTGGCCGCAAAGGCGAGGGTGAGGACTCCCGCCGCTCCCACAAAACGGATGAAACTACGCTTCACAGCTCCTCCTGAGTGCCGTGGCAGGCAACGGAGACGTCCTGCACGGGGGCCGCCTGTCCGACGGGGCACACCGACGGTGTCGTCCGCCCGGTGTGCTGGCCGAAACTATGGCAGAGAATGTTATCGATGCCAATAGGTGGTAGCGGTTGGTGTCCTGGCCAGTGAAACTGCACGTGAACAGCCATGCGAGCGATATCATTGACCAGGTCGGACAGAAGAAAGGGATCCCATGGCGAAGAGCGGTGACACCCACAGCGGAGCGCGCCCCCCGGGCATGGTGGACGTTGCCCGGGTTGCGGGCGTGTCCGCGCAGACCGTCTCGCGCGCGCTCGCCGGCCACCCCAACGTGCAGGAGAAGACGCGCGCGAAGGTCTTGGCGGCGGTCGACCAGCTCGGCTACCGCCGCAACAACGCCGCGCGGATGCTCTCGTCGGGCCGGAGCCGGAGCATCGGCGTCGTGACCCTCCAGACGAGCTTCTACTCCAGGGCAGCCGTAACCTCCGGCATCGAGAAGGCTGCCCATGAGGCCGGCTACGCCGTCAGCGCCGCCACCACCGCCTCGCTGGACACCTCCGCCATCGAGAACGCGCTCTCCCGGCTCGCTGACCAGGACGTCGAAGGGATCATCCTCTCGGTGCCGCTCATTCATACCAGCAGCAGGATCGAGCAGCTCACCCGCTCCACGCCCACCGTCACCATCGACGGCTCGCGCACCGACGCGACCGAGGTCCTCGCGATCGACCAGGTCCAGGCCGCTCGCATCGCCACCCAGCACCTGCTGGACCTCGGACACGAGACGGTGTGGCACATCACCGGCCCCGTGGAGTGGCTGGAATCAGCCCACCGCCGCGACGGCTGGCAATCCGCCCTCGAAAGCGCGGGCTGTGCGGTGCCGCCACCGCTGGAGGGGGACTGGTCACCCGCCTCGGGCTACCGGAACGGCCTGGTGCTCGCGCGGATCCCGGACGTCACCGCCGTTTTCGTCGCGAGCGACGAGATGGCCTTCGGGGTGATCAGGGCCCTGCACGAGGCGGGGCGGCGCGTACCGGACGACATCTCGGTTGTCGGATTCGACGACATCGAGCTCGCCGAGTACTGCTCACCCTCCCTCACCACCATCGCCCAGCCGTTCCAGCACATGGGCGCCCTCGCGGTGACCCATCTGCTCCGCCAGATCGACGCCCCCGGCCCCGTCCCCGAGCCGCGCTCGGTCGAACCGCGCCTCGTCGTACGTTCCAGCACGACGACCGCGCCCGGTCGCTGAGCCCTGATGCCTTGAGGGTGCGGACGCCGGGCTGCCGGGCGTTGAAGTCGTCGGACACGGGTGCAGGTGCAGGCGGAGGGAGCCGGCTCACGGCGTGATCTCGAGTGGTGGAGCGGTGCACAACGCGGCACTGTGCGCCGGGCACATGCGCCACGCCGGTGACTGTGCCCACAGCACGGTTCTGGTCGTGGTGTCCTGTTCATGGCGCCTCGGCCACCGCGTGCCACGAGGTCGCCCTCGGGCTGTCCGGCCGGGGCCCGGAGCCCTCCGACGCCCCGTGCACCGCCGCCGCGGCGGACTTCGAGGCCCACCGCATCGACTTGCCGGTGCCGGGTACGAGCAGCGCGGCCGTGGTGCGCGGTGGCGCGATCGTCCTGGACATCGCGCACACCGGGACCCTCGTGGTCACTGCGGCGCGGATCGTGCTCGGCGCGCCCGTGCCCGCGGACACGACGTCGCCTGCGGATCGGCCGGGCCTGTTCCGGTACGCAGGGCGGCCCGCGCTCTCGCTGTACGCGCGCCGCGTGCCGGCCCATCTCACGCCGCGGTCGGTGTACTTCCAGAACGCCGTCCGGATGCCGCTGGCCCTGGCGGCCAGCCGGATGATCGAGGGCGTGCTCGATCTGTCCCACGGCGTGTGGACGCTGTTGGCCACCCCACCGTGAGAGGGCGTTTCCTCCTGTTGTTTCATCCCGGATTGCCGGGTTGATAGTGGTTCATGCGCCGCGCCATGTGGGGGTGGATTCGACGGTGAGTCTGCGGGTCATGAGGTTGATCATCGCGAGGTGGATCATGGCTTCGGAGCGGTGGGGGCAGGCTTCGTAGTCGCGCGTGAGACGGCGGTGGTTCATAAGCCAGCCGAGGGTTCTTTCGACGGTCCAACGGCGGGGCAGGACGGTAAATCCCCTGGTGGTGGGGTCGCGGCGGACGATGTGCATGTCGATGCCGAGGGTGGCGGCGTACTCGACGAGGTGCTGGCGGTAGCCGCCGTCGACCCAGGTCTTGCGGATGGTGGGATGCTCGGATGCGACCCGTTCGATGAGGGTCTGCCCGGCGATTGAGTCCTGCACGCTCGCGGCGGTGACCACGACGGCCAGGAGGAGTCCGACGGTGTCGATGACGATGCTCCGCTTGCGTCCGACAATCTTCTTTCCGGCGTCGATGCCCTGCTCGCAGGCGGGCACGTTGGTAGAGGTTTTGATGCTCTGGGAGTCGATGACGCAGGCGGTCGGTTCCTCCTCGCGGCCCTCCTGCCTGCGGACTTGACGTCGCAGGAGGGTATTGAGCTGGTCGAAGACACCCTCTTCCTGCCAGCGGGCGAAGTAGGCGTAGATGGTGTTCCAGTGCGGGTAGTCGTGCGGAAGGTAGCGCCACGGGATGCCCGTCCGGTTCACGTAGAGGACTGCGTCCAGCAGGCTCCGCAGATCGTGGTCCGGAGGCCGGCCGATGTCCAGGCCTCGGCCGCGGCGCTCGGACCGCCAGGCGGTCAGGACCGGCTCGACCAGCTCCCACCGGGCATCGGACAGATCGCTTGGGTATCGGCGGCGTTCAGGCATGATTCCGGGCTACCCAGGTGGCCCAGGCGCGCGGACCGGCGCCCGAAGCACACGGCGTGAAACCCGGCGGCTTGGGATGAAACAGGAGGAGGCAGCCCAAGAAGCCCGTCTGGCAGCCACTTTCGCACCATGAACCACACCAACCCCAGCAGCCCCGACCGGCCGCAAGCCCATACCGGCTCAAAAAACCAAAATTATGAGCTAAACGCCCTCTGACTGCCTGTTTCGTATCACCTGTGCGGGCTAGGAGTTGTCGTCAAAGTGTCACGCCCACATCAGGAGCGACGCGAGGGTGACAGCTGCTTGGTAGGACTGGGCGGTCTTGTCGTACCTGGTCGCGATGCCGCGCCATTGCTTGAGGCGGTTGAAGCACCGTTCCACGACGTTGCGGTGCTTGTAGACCTGCTTGTTGAAAGCCAGCGGTCGGCCGCCCCGGCTGCCTCGCTGGGTTCGGTTGCGGACCTGGTCGGATCGTTCCGGGATCGTGTGCGTGATGCCGCGGCGTCGCAGCCAAGAACGGATGGCCTTCGAGCTGTAGCCCTTGTCGCCTATGACGTGGTCGGGCCTGATGCGCGGTCTGCCCGGCCCGATCCGGGGCACCCGTATCGCGTCCATCACGGCGGTGAACTGGGTACAGTCGTTGATGTTCCCGCTGGTCAGGACGAACGCGAGGGGTCGGCCCGTCCCGTCGCGGGCCAGGTGAATCTTGCTGGTCAGCCCGCTGCGGGACCGGCCGAGGGCCGGGCTGCGGAGCCCCGTTACCGTCTTCGTGGCCTCGTAATGAGGCTCCCGGCCTTCGGCCCCGGTATGACTTGAGCCCCCAGTCGATGATGATCGAAAAGGTGGTGTCGCCGGTGTCGGAGGCATTGGCAGACCGCTGATTAGAGGCACGAGCGCCGGACCCGTGGATGGGCGAGGCATCTCTTCGTAACGTGGATGCCGGCACGCTGATGCCGCAGGTGAGGCCGGGGAACGGGCGAGCACGGGAGCGAAGGGCATGTCGCACGAGAGTGGCATCGACGTCTATCTGGGCCTGGACGTCGGCAAGGGCGATCACCATGCCACTGCCCTGAACCGGGCGGGGAAGAGGGTGTTCGACAAGCCTCTGCCCAACAGCGAACCGAAACTGCGGGAGCTGTTCGACAAGCTCCAGGCCAAGCACGGAACGGTGCTGGTGGTCGTCGACCAGCCTGCTTCCATCGGAGCCCTGCCGCTGGCGGTCGCCCGGGACACAGGCTGCCAGGTCGCCTATCTGCCGGGACTGACGATGCGGCGGATCGCCGATCTCTATCCTGGCGAGGCGAAAACCGACGCCCGCGACGCGTTCATCATCGCGGACGCCGCCAGAGCGATGCCCCACACCCGGCGGACGATCGATCTCGCGAACGAAACGGTTGCCGAGCTCGCGATGATCGCCGGGTTTGACGACGATCTCGCGGGCGAGTCCACCCGGATCGCCAACCGGCTCCGCGGCCTGATCACCCAGATCCACCCCTCTCTGGAACGTGTCCTGGGCCCGCGGATCCAGCACCCGGCCGTGCTGAAACTGCTGGACCAGTTCGGCTCCCCGGCCCGGATCCGCAAGGCCGGACGCCGCCGCCTGGCGACCCTGATACGTCCCAAGGCACCGCGGATGGCCGAGCAGCTGGTCGAGGACATCTTCACCGCACTCGACGAACAGACCGTCGTCGTCCCGGGCACTGACGCCGCCGCGCTGATCGTCCCCAGCCTCGCCAGCTCCCTCCAATCCGTCCTTGACCAGCGAAAACTCCTCGCCACCCGGATCGAGGAACTCCTGGAGGCCCACCCTCTTTCCCAGGTCCTGATCTCGATGCCCGGCATCGGGATCAGGACCGCGGCCCGCATCCTGATCGACGTCGGTGACGGCAGCGGTTTCGCCACCGCCGGCCACCTCGCCGCCTACGCCGGCCTGGCACCCGTGACCCGCAGTTCCGGCTCCTCCATCCGCGGCGAACATCCTTCCCGGCGAGGCAACAAACAGCTCAAACGAGCCTTCTACCTCGCCGCGTTCGCCTCCTTGTCCCAACCGGAGTCACGCGCCTACTACGACCGCAAACGCCGCGAGGGAAAACACCACATCGCAGCCCTCATCGCGCTCGCCCGACGCCGCATCGACGTCCTCTTCGCCATGCTCCGAGACGGCACCTTCTACCCAGCCGCCCATACCGGCTACGGCTTGACGAAGGCCATAGAGGCACCTTTTCGGGCCCCGGACGCGTGCTGGTGGGCACGGACAACGGTGGAGTCCACCGACACCAGCCACTCGATGTCGCCTGCCGCGTCCGCTTGCGCCTGCGCGGCCTGGAGCATCCGCTCGAATGTTCCGTCCGCCGCCCACCGGCGGAAACGGGTGTGGAGGCTGGCCCACGACCCGTACCGGTCGGGCACGTCCCGCCAGGCGACCCCGGTCCGGAACTTCCACACGATCCCGTTCAGGACCGTCCGGTCGTCCAGCCGCGGCCGCCCCAGCGCAGGCTGCGGCAGCAACGGCTGCACGAGTTCCCACTCAGCGTCCGACAGTTCATGGCGACGTATCACCCGACCATGATCCACAACGCAAGATC
This sequence comes from Streptomyces lavendulae subsp. lavendulae, assembly GCF_002803845.1. Taxonomy (GTDB): domain Bacteria; phylum Actinomycetota; class Actinomycetes; order Streptomycetales; family Streptomycetaceae; genus Streptomyces; species Streptomyces lavendulae. The sequence goes on from NZ_CP024985.1 coordinate 8,502,235, forward strand.
ACTTTGACGGCAGACCCTAGGCGGCCAAGAGGCCGGTAGTCGGCGACCTGCTCGGGTTCCTGCTCTTGCAAAGGTTGCACGGTGGGTAGCTCCCCCCTGGAACATCACTGCGGCGCACCAAGGTTAGTGCCGCATGACAGTACGAGAGCCGTCTATCGCCGTCGCTGTGCTTTCGCCGCCAGCCGGTGCTGCCAAGTTCTGAGCCCGGTGGCTCAAGCCGGGTGAGGGTTGTGTTCGCCAGAGGGCCGTTGCGTGAGTGGACGGTACGAGCGGCCTCATGATGTGGGCCGTGACCACGGCCGCCGCGGCTCTGACTCTGTCGCTTCCCGCCACTGCTGTCTACGCGGCCGAGCAGCCTGCGATGGTGCTGCCGGCGGGGGCCGCTGACTGTGTGCTGTCGCATGTGATGGCGGCTTCCCGATGCGAAGATGCCGAGGTTCGGCTGGGACGGCCGGAACGGCCCGTCGATGGAAACCGACGGACCGTTCAGGAATTTCCTTTGGTTACGTTCCTGGTGGAAGGAACGTGGGCCTCAGTTCGGGTGGTAGGTCAGATGTCCGCCCGAAAATTAGGACATGACTCGGATTCATATTGTCATTATTGGGGGTGGCGATGATCCCCGCCGACAGTAGAATCTTGATGAGTGGTATCTGCATATGTAGACCAACCGTGCCAGGGTAGCGGGTGGCAGGAGTGTCAGTTAGTCCCGAGGTGAGATCCTCCAAAGCGGACTGCAGTTGACCGGCGCTGCATCGCCATCCCACGGATACCGATGCTGACATTGTCTCGGCGTCTGGTTCGACATGGACCACCGCGCCAGCCTGGTCCTGGAATCCGGATTCTCCTTCACGAAAAGCAGGCAAGCCGGCGCGCTGGAGAGCCTGGATGACCTGGTCCGCTAGTTTATTTCGGATGGATAGAACCTCATCGGAAGCGCGGATGAACCCATACTCTGTCAAGAGTTTTTCCTCCTTCTTGTGGCCAGGTGTGGTGGGCGGCAGGGCGGGGAGGCCCACCGCACCTTGATCTTATTGTTCAGCGGACTGTTTGAAGGACGGCCTCTCTAGCGCCTGGATCATGGCGTAGAGCCAGTCGCTTGAACCTGCGCCGTCGGGAACGGACCACGAGATCGGGGTCCCGGGCTCTAGTACTGCCGCCAACTTGGGCTTGCACTCGGGGCAGGGGCTCCGCTCGCTGTAAAGCTCGGTGATCTGAGACGGCTTGAAGTTCTTCGCCTTCAGCTGGTCGAGGATGTGATCCTCTGAGTGATATCCATCCCCCTTACTGAAGCCGACCACGAGATCGCCAGTCTTCGGATTATTCCAGCCGGGAACCCTCGCTACCGCAACATTGCGACCAGAGGTGAATCCTGCTGCTTTTCTGGCCGTGTATGCCATTCGGCTGAGTTCCGTGCTGTAATAGGGAATCATCCCCATGCAAGGGTCGTCGCTCTGCGCGGCTGCCACACGAAGAGCCTTGGCCCTTGGTTTGGTGGCGCACATTTCGGCGAATCCGCTCAGTGCTCTGGCGCCGATACCCTCGATAGCGGTCTCGGTCAGGCCAAGCGTGCGCAGGGCCTTGTAGGCGTCCGCGACGCCGATACCGGTCCTGGCGGCGGCATCAGCCGCCCTGACGGCGTCAGCGATCGGCCTGAGGATTTTCCCTGAGAACAGGAGGGCGACGTCCACCCCGGCCCAGGCGCATCCGCCCCAGCTTCCGTTCTCGCCGCCGGGTACGATTTTCTGAACGCACTTGATCCAGCTGCCGAAGAGGATGTCGACTGGGTCTACGGTCGCCTGGTATTCGGCCATCGTGATGGTGTGCGTGAGCTCTTGGGACAGTTCCGCAGTCGGGTACTCGCCCAGATAGGTCGTCGCATCAGCGGGACACGTGGACTTCGATGGGTCCAGGACCGGCGCGTTACACAGGTACAGGTCGAGGAGTGCCTTGTACCGGATCTTCACCGTGACGGTGCAGCCGCCCCTGTAGGCGAGCTTGTCGATCCAGCTGTCGCAGGCTTCGGTCTTCTTTACCGTCTGGGGATCCCCGATTTTGTCGATGCGCTTGACGGCGTAGAACATGTTGCCGATGGAGCCACCGGTCTGGTCGACGACGGTTCCGGCGTTGATCTGTTTCGCCTTGGCGGCCTTCTCGGCGCGGTCGGCTGATTCCTGGGCTTCCTTGGCGTACTTGTCGGCGTCCTTCGCCGCTTGTTCGGCTTCGGTGGCGGCGCGGTCGGCCGCTGTGCGGGCTGCCTTGGCGTCCTGTTCGGCCTGGGCTGCCGCGTTGCGGGCGGCGGTGGCGTCGAGGGCTGCCTGGTCGGCGGAGTTGCGTGCGTCCTTGGCGTGGCCTTCGGAGCGGTCTGCGGCCTGGTCTGCTGCGACGGCGTCTTCTGCCGCCTGGCGGCCGAATTCGGTGGTGCGGGCCAGGGAGGCCGCGGCCAGGGACGCGGACGTGGCGGCCTCGGCTGAGTAGCCAAGGGCTTCCTTGGCGTAGCCGCGGGCGTCAGCGGCGTAACCGGCCGCGTTGGCGGAGTGCTGGTAGGCGGCCTTGGTGTCTTCCTGCGCCTGGTTGGCAAGGGCCTTGGCGTTGGCGGCTTCTTCTTGGGCGTTCTTGGCGTGTGCTTCGGCTATGGCCTTCTGCTGTTCGGCGATTGTCTTCGATGCCTGCCCGGTGAGCACGATCAGCGTCGCGGTCGAGTCCGTGGTGACGTACGGGGAGCCGAGCTGGATGGCGTCGTTCGCCGGATCGGATACACGAAACGCAGACCTGCCGGCATCGGCCGCGGCCTGCGCGGTGACATACTGAGGATTTTTACGTTGTGTCGGGGGCTGACGGCTGCTGATCGTCGCGGTATGCCGGTTGTATGAGGTATCCGCAGGGTGGGGGTCTGACGTCGGAGCGTCAGGCTTTCCGGGAGGCTCTTCGCCTGGAGGCGGCAGGCTGGTTCGCTGAAGGGCTGACGAATCAGGTGATCGCGAAGCGATTACGGGTCAGTGAGCGGTCGGTGCAGCGCTGGCGCCGGACCTGGCGTGAGGGCGGCCGCCGGGCACTGCGTTCGAGCGGGCCGATGTGCCGGCCGAAGATCGGCCCCGAACAGTTCGCAGTGCTGGAAGCAGAGCTCGACAAAGGCCCCATCGCTCATGGCTGGCCGGACCAGACCTGGACGCTGGCCAGGATCCAGGCGGTCATCCGCCGCCGGTTGCGTGTGAGCCTGAGCATCGCGGCGGTCTACCAGACCATGCGGCGTGGAGGCTGGAGCCGGCAGGCTCCGGCCAGGCGCGCCCTGGAACGGGACGATGCCGCGGTGGCCAGCTGGATGAAGGACACGTGGCCGCACGTGGAATGACTGCGGCGGCGCTCGGGGCCTGGATCGTCTTCGAGGACGAGGCAGGTTTCTCGATGACGCCGCCGTCCCGCGGAACATGGGCCCGTCGCGCCCTCACCCCCACGATCCGGATGCGTGGCTGGACCCGCTGCCGCGTCACCCTCGCCGGACTGTGCTGCTACAAACCCGGCGAACGCTCACGGCTGTTCTACAAACTGCATGTCCACAACCGGCGACCTGCCAAGGGCGAGCGTCGCAGCTACGACTGGAGGGACTTCCGCTGGCTGCTGGTCTACGCCCACGGCCGTCTCGGCGCCCCGATCATCCTCATCTGGGACAACCTCAACACCCACCGCACCAAGGGCATGCGCGAGTTCATCGAGGTCACCGACTGGCTGACCGTCTACCACCTGCCCGCCTACACTCCTGACCTCAACCCGGTCGAAGGCATCTGGTCGGTCCTCAGGCGCACCGCCCATGCCAACACGGTCTTCGCCACTCCCGAGGACCTTGTCCGAGCCCTCAGGACCGGCCTCAAGAAGATCCAGTACCGCAGCCACATCGTCGACGGCTGCCTCGCTGCCACCGGACTCAGACCCTGACGACACCACGCCAAAAACCTCAGTAGGCGAAGCCGGCTGCCTTGGCCGAGGCCGTCACCGCCTTGAGGGCTTCCTGGTTCGCCAGGTCAGCCTGGGTCTTGGCCGTCTTGGCCTGGCCGTCTGCCTCGTCGGCCATGGCGACGGCGCTGCGTGCTTCGGATGCGGCGTGCTGTGAAGCGGCGATGGCGTCAGCGGCGGCACTGGTCGCCGTCTTCACCGCAGCCTCCGCCTTCAGCTTCGCGGCCTGAGCGCCGTCCGCGTCGGCGCGGGAGCGCTTGGCGGCAGCTTCGGCGCGTGTGGCCGCTGCGTCCGCCTCCTCGGCCGCCGTTGTCGCGGCGTTCGCCTCACCCCGTGCCCTGCCTGCGGCCGTCTCGGCATCCTTGGCGTTCTGATCAGCCTGATCGGCTGATGTGCGTGCCGCGTCCGCTTCCGTGCCAGCGTCGAGTGAAGCCGCGTAAGCGGCTTTAGCACTGGCCTTGGCACGCTCGGCCTCGGCCTTCTGCTCAGCGTCCCAGGCGTCGTCCCGCTTGGCCTTGGCGTTGTCGCGTGCCTTGACCGCGTCGTTCTTCCGGTCGACCGCAGCGGTCTCGGCCGCTTCGGCTTTGGTCCTGGCGTCCTGCGCCTTCGTGGCTTCGGCCTGTGCGTTGTTGCGGTGCTGGGCCGCCTCGGCCTGCTTGGCGGCCGCGGTTCCCTTCTCCTTCTTCGCGTTGGCCTCTTCCGCCTCGGCGGCCAGCCGCTTCGCGTGAGCGGTGGCTGCCGCTACCTTGGCGTCGCTCTCTACCTTCACCGCGTCGCCGAGCTTGGCTTTTGCCGTTTCCGCGTCCTTCTTCGCGTTGTCCCGATGAGACTTGGCCGCGTCCGCGGAGGCCTTTGCCTGAAGCTCGGCCGTGTGGGCCGCCTCCCTGCGGAACTCGGCCTTGGCCTGGGCGGCCTGCGCCAGAGCACGCTGAGCGATGGTCTCGCTGTCCGCGCCCGAGGCACGCGTGGCTGCCTCGGCGGTCTCGCCGGCCTTCACCATCGCGTCCAGCGCGGCCACCGCACCCTTGGTGACCTGGGCCTTCTGCTGGCCGACCAGCAGGCCACGGCCCCGCGGGGCACCGTTGGCGTCCGCGATCGTGTACGCGGCCTGCGCGGCGGTGTCGGTCGTCGTCGACGCCTTCTTGGCCGCTGCGGCCTGGACCTTGAGGACGTCGAGCTGCTTCTTCGCGCCCGCCTGCGCTCCGGTGACGGCCGCCTTGGCTTTGGTGAACTCACTCTGCGCCGGAACGGCGCCGTTGCCGGACGGCTTGATGTCGAACTGCTGAGGGCCGGTGCCGTTGCAGTCCCACAGCCAGGAGTCGTACCCGGGCTCGTAGGTGTGCAGGTCCAGGCACTTGCCCGTGCCGACGTTCTTGATGGCGGTAGTGGCCCGAAGGTTGTACTCCCAGGTCTGCGCCGGGGAACTGTTGCACGTCCAGATTTGAATCCGCGTGCCGTTGGCCGGGTCGTTGTTCGACACATCCAGGCACTTTTGCGACACCACGTTCCTCAGATGCAGGCCGTGGTCATCACCGAACATCTGCCACTGCTGCGCGGAGGTGCCGTTGCACCAGTAGACCTGGACCGGCGCGCCGTCGTTGGTGCCGCTGTTCTCCACATCAAGGCACTTGCCTCCCACGGCATGAAGCTCGATCACCGCGGGCTTGTCACCGACCGCGCCGATTCCGCCAGGCGACCAGTAGTCCTGCCAGCGGGTCGCGTGGTCGGCCACCCACGAGTGCCCCAGCATCTCGCCCAAGGCCTTCGCCCCCGCCGCGAGCGCCGTGGTCGCCTCGGCATTCGCAGCGAGAATCTGGTTGCGCTGCGCCTGCTGGGAGACGATCTCCTGCTGCCACTCGCCGGCCGCGGTGGTGGTGATGCCGTCGAGCACCCTGTTCGGGTCGATCGGGTCACGCCACGCGCAGCCGGCGAACCGGGCTTTCAGGTCCTCGACCGCGATGCGGTACTCCGCCGTCCCCGGCTGCGGAGCGCTGCGGGGGAACCCTCCCGAGGCCATGAACAGACGGGCGTTGTCCGCGCCCATAGGCTCCGGGGACCAGTCCGTCAGGTGCTGGAACGCCTCGTGCTCCGCGAGGTCACGGTTCCAGTCGCCCCCGGGAGCGTGAGCGTCGGGGTCCTTGCCGTAGAGGGGAGTCCCCAGGTACTTGACCATCCCCTTGGCCTGGTCATAGGCCTTGGGGGTGGGGTCCTGATAGAAGCTTCCTTCCTCAGTCCAGAACCTTTCGGCTACCCACTTGCTCAGCCCGGTCTGCGTGTAGAAGTCCTGCTTCCCATCGCCGGGCGAACCCGGAGGCCAGTGGAAGTCGGCGGTGTTCATGCCTCCGGGGGGATTCGTCAGCCCTTCCAGAGGCTTCTTCCAGCCGTCCCTCAGAGAGTTGATGGCCTGCAGCGAGCTCCACGCCGCGTCCCGGTCCTTCTGGTACGCGGTCGCGAGCGGAGTCTGCTGCCAACGGGCACGGTCAGCCAGCGCATGGAGCTTGTCCTGAGGCTGGTTGAGCGCGTCCTGCGCCGTCTGCGCCATGGACGGACCGCCCAGACGCAGCACATCGGTCATCAGGCACTGATCCTGGCGCCACTGCTCCGCGGAGGTGTCGTAAAGCCAGTCGTACGCGTCCGCCGCCGGATCAGCACGCAACGCTGCACTACGGTCGAGCACTGCCGGCTGGATGGCCAGACCGCCCAGGACCGCGATCGCGACGACGGATGTCACGGCAGGGGTCAGGAGCCGGGATCTACGTGATCTTCTGGATAAAACGCCATGTTTTAAGTGCACGATTTCCTTCCTTCATGGACGAATGAAGGCGGAAGCGGGAAGCACGAGGCGCGAGGAGGTGCCCGAGTCAGCACGCTGGACCTGAGGCCCAGATGGCAGCAAACCGAACCGGCGCGCGCCCGATGATCGGCACAGCCGTACAACGAATCAGTCCCCCATAGCGGCACTGGCCCCCCGGCCGCCACTGACACACGCGAGGGTGCATCCCGGTTGGGGCTGCCACCCATGTGGTGATCACCCTACCCACGGTTAACGTGGCTGGGCCACGCTTATTCGGACAGATGTGCGGGATCTTGGTAGGAGGTCATGGCCTGCTTCGGCTGCTGGATTTCCTGTTGCTGAACTTCTCACCGGGCAAAGCGCGGTGGGTGCACACCCAGCCCATGCCAGTGATGGTGTGCAGTGGCGTTTCGCCAGTGAATGTCGCTTCCCGTCCGGGTGAACCTCGTGCCTGAGGCCTGTCGCTTGGTGGGTGGGGGTCGGTAAAACCGGCCTCGCGATGATCATGATGCGGGCTGTGACCTTGGCCGCCGCGGCTCTCGCCTTCTCGTTTCCCGCCTCCGCTGTGTACGCGGTCGAACAGCCGGCCGCGGTGCCGCAGTTGCTGCCGATAGGGGTCGCGGTCGGCGCGCTCCCGCTCGCTGTTGAGGACCGGACGGGCTATCAGCGTACGAGCTTCAAGCACTGGAACGTGGGCGCGAACCCCACGGACGGCTGCAACACCCGTGCCGAGGTGCTGATCGCTGAGGCGGTGGTGACGCCGGGGGTCGGTCCGGGGTGCACGCTGGCGGGCGGGGTGTGGTGGTCGTACTACGGCGAGCGGGAGATGACCCCGGCCGGGGCACTGGACATCGACCACGTGGTCCCGCTCGCGGAAGCGTGGGACAGCAAGTAGTAGTGCTTTGTTACTGACTTTGAAGTCGGGTTGTCGTGGGGGGCTGACGATCGGTGATCGTCGCGGTATGCCAGGTGTATGAGGTATCCGCAGGGTGGGGGTCTGACCGCGGAGAGGCAAGCGTTCCGCGAGCGGGTCCGGATGGAAGCGGTCGCGATGTTCGCCGCGGGGCGGGGCAGCGGCGAGGTTGCAAAGGAGTTAGGGGTCAGCGTCCGGTCGGTCCAGCGGTGGCGGCAGGCCTGGAGGGCGGCCGGCCGGGACGGGGTTCGTTCCCGAGGCCCGGCGTCCCGGCCGAAGCTGAGCGAGACCCTGTTCGCCGTGCTTGAGGAGGAGCTTGCCAAGGGCCCGGTCGCGCACGGCTGGCCGGACCAGCGGTGGACGCTGGCCAGGATCAAAACCCTGATCGGCCGCAGGTTCCACGAGTCCATGACGCTGTCGGGCATCTCCCGAGCGCCGCCGCGGTGTTTCCACAGGGGCTTTTTGGCAGCTCCGCTGTTCGGTCAGGAACAGGTGGGTGGCGGTGACGAGGGTGACGTGGCGGTGCCATCCGATGAATGAGGAGGCCGGAGGAGATACGCGAGAAACCCGCCACTTGGTAGCCGGCAGTCACAGCTTGCGGGGCAGCCTGTCGAGACGGTATGCGATGATCGTGGACTCCGAGGCGGGTGGTGCGGCCCGGCGAGGGCAGGTCTGTGCGGCCGTTTGGGCGTCTCCCGGTGGTCGGCGCGGTGCGCGCTGCCAGATCGTAGGGATGGCGCCGTGCCCGCGACGCTTTCGCAAGACGGGAGACCGAGATGCCGAAGTACCTGGTCCAGGCCAGCTACACCGCTCAGGGCGCTGGGGGATTGCTCTCCGACGGGGGCACAGGCCGGGTGGAGGCGGTCCGTAGGGTGGTCGCCTCCTGTGGTGGCACTCTGGAGTGGCTGGCTTTCGCCTTCGGTGAGACGGACCTGTACTGCGTGATCGAGCTGCCGGACGATGAGTCGATGGCGGGCGTCTCGATGACAGTCCGGGCCAGCGGCGCCCTGCAGTCCAGCGTGGTGCGGCTGCTCACCCCAGAGCAGATCGACACGGCGGCCCGGCTGACGGTCGACTTCCGGGCGCCCGGTACCTGACCCGCTTCCAGGCCGGGGCTACGCCGCCCCGGGCCGCACAACGAATCGGTATTCTCCCTGGTCTTCGGGCCACTGCGCGATCAGCCAGACCAGCGGGATCGTGCCGTCGCAGGCGGGTTGGGGACGCCGCCCCGCGAGGCGGACCCGCAGCAGCACGAAGTGCGAGCTCATCGCCGCTCTGGAGCCCTTGCGCCAGGTCACGGCCCGGCCCCGGCGTCCCGCGGCCAGCATGTGCTCGCGCAAGGAGAGCGGACGGGTGCGGGAGCCCTGTGGTCGCATGATCCAGCTGGTGATCCTGCGTGGGCTGGGGATGTCGGCTCGGACGGGTTCGGCGGTGCCGACGCGGAGGGCGGCGAGGTGTTTGCGGACGACTTGGCGGCTTCCTTGGTACCCCGTTGACGGATCTTCAGGAAGAGGCGACTGCCGCTGACCTGGCCGAGGCTCTCGGTGAATCATGTGTTCAGGTACGGCTTGAACGGCTCCAGCACTCCTGCCGGGCGGCGTTCGTGGGCGGAAGCCAGGAGCTGGTCGAGGTCGGTGTCGCGGAACCGTCGGACGGTCTTGCGGTCGAGGTTCAGCCGACGGGCGATCGCACTGATCGTCCAGCCGGCCGCGACGAGTTTGTGCACGTCGGCGTGGCGTTGGCAGGTCCGTTCGAGGATCTGTGTCCGCGGCAGCTGATGCAGCGGGAGCTGCATCAGCGTGGGCGCCTCGGATATCCCTGCGGTCTCTTCGTCAGCGCGTTCACGCAGGCAGGCGGCGAAGGTCTCCGAGGTCCGGTCGGGCAGGACGTCCACGGCCCGGTCGGCCTTGACCAGGAGAGTTCCATAGGTGCGGCCCTTGCGGAAGGCGAACTCGTCGACACCGAGGGCCCGCGGCGACCGCTCCGGCGCCGTCGCAGGACCCAGGAGTTCCAACATCCGGGTCCGGGCCGCGACGAGGTGCATCCGGCGGCACAGCCGTTCGCCAGCCCGGCCGCCGAGCTCAACCCCGACCTGCCGCAGCCAGCCCTTCAGCCCAAGGCTCGAACGGCGATACCGCTTGCTCAGCCCGCTGACCTGCTCGACGAACGTCCGCCGCCGACACGTGGGCCGGTCACACAAGAGCCGCCGGACCCGCGGCCTGACCAGCAGCTTCTTCCCCGTCAAGGGTCGCTCGGCGGCGTCGCTCTAGCAGGAGTGGACCCTCCCGGCCCAGGCACGGCACTCCGGGCATCTGGGCGGCGGACCGTACGCGGCTGCCACCACGACCAAGGCCTCCGCCGTGAACTCCACGGCCTCCGAGCGCACATCGACGTCCGGGAACAGCACATCATCCAGCGAGCGGACCCTCACCAGCCAGACATGCCCTGCCGAAACGTTCCCGCACGCGAACCCTGACCTGGGAATCACGAAACTTCGGGCAGAGCCAAAATTCGGGATCGGCATCAGGCTTAAGGGACGGAGATCCTGGCGTCGATACCGAGGCAGCGGTCCTCGCTCTGGCAGAGCGCCTCACAGGCGTAGGGGTGACCGAGAAGCTACTGGCGGAGGACGAGTACCAGGGGGAGTCCCGGAGAGGAACCCGCCAAGGAGTGAGAGAGCGTCACCACTGACGTCACGGAACGCCCACGGTGACCGGACATCCGTACAGGCGTGATGAGATCAGCCCGCCCGATGTTTCTGTCCGCAGACAGTCGGCGCCCGCGATGTCGGACGGCGTCCAGAACGCCGCGCTCATGTTCGGATGCGCGATCCGTATCGCAGCCCGGGAGGGCGCGTCTTTTGTCCGCGGACTAGGGTCCGTCTTCAAATTGATCTTGCCCAGAGCAGAAGTGATGCGAGTGTGACCGCTGCTTCGTAGGAGGTGGCGGTTTTCTCGTAGCGGGTGGCGATGCCGCGGAAGCCTTTGAGTTGGCTGAAGCAGCGTTCGACGGTGTTGCGGCGGCGGTGGATCCTGCTGTCGAATGCTGTCGGTCGGCCACCTCGGCGGCCTCGGTTGCGGCGGTGCATCTTCTGGTCGTTCTTCTCCGGGATGGTGTGTCCGATGCCGCGTCGTCGCAGTTAGGCGCGGAAGCCGCGTGAGCTGTAGGCCTTGTCGGCGATGACGTGGTCCGGTCGGCAGCGGGGCCGGCCGGGGCCGGTGCGGGGTACTCGGATGCGTCCGGGCAGAGGCCTCACGCAGACGCCGTCATGCCGTTGCCCCGGGGTCAGCAGGACGGCCAGGGGCCGACCGCGGCCGTCGCAGGCGAGAGGGATTTCGGCAGTCAGGCCTCCTCGGGATCGGCCGAGGGCGTGATCGTCCGGTTCGTCCGTCCGGTGCTTCCCCCTTTTTCGGCCGGTGGCGGCGGCGTGCTGGTGGGCGCGGACAATGGTGGAGTCGATCTGGACCAGCCAATCGATGTCACCGGCTGCGTCGGCCTGGGCCTGGATCTGCTGCAGTGCCCGGGTGAACACACCGTCGATGGCATAGCGGCGGAAGCGCGTGTAGACCGACTTCCACGGGCCGTAACGTTCCGGCAGGTCACGCCAGGAAACCCCGGTCCGGATCTTGTAGACCATCCCGTTGATCACCCGACGGTCCTCCGCCCGAGGCCGGCCCCTGCCCGCACTCGGTATCAGCGGAGCCAGCAACTCCCACTCGACATCAGTCAGTTCATGGCGACGAATCACGAAAACATGATCCACCATCGAACGATCTTTTGAAGACGGACCCTAGAGCGCGCCGAGGATTCGAACGGTGATGCTCAGCGTCGTGGCTGTGCTTCGGCCCCACAGCGAATTGAAAACACGTTGGCCGGTCTGCCACGGAGCTGCGACGATGCCCCTGTTTCCCGAGGGGAGGACGTTTGTTCGTTTTCGTGTGTGTGCGGTGTGGCTCCAAGCTGACCGCCCCGTTGTCCCAGGTCGCCCTGCCGGCCCACGCTCGCCAGAAGTACGGGAACGGGCTTCAGCTCCCGGTGCTCATGGAATCGGGGACGTTCGCCGTGGAACTGGAGCCCTGGGGGCCGCCGTGGCGAAGGTGGGAGGAGATCGATCCGGACGAGGCGGCTGCCCGCGGCATCTACGCGCCGGTCCACGCCCTGTCCGACGGCGTGTCCGGCGCGGTTGTCATCGCACCGGGAGACACCCGCGGCGCCGTGCTGATCCCGGAGAAGCGCGGCGGCGCCTGCTGCGGCTTCGACGGGGGTGACGGCCCCAACATGGCCTGCGCGGCCTGCAGTCTTCCCGTGGCGAGCAGGATCGACGACTGCTCGCTCTGGCAGGCCGTGTGGCTCGCCCCGAACGCCGTGCGCCGCCTTCCCGTCGAAGGCGCCGACCCCGGACCGCTGTCCTGGGCGGACCTGCTCGCGGAGGGGGATGGCGTGCCCCCGTCCGAGCCAATCCCCCCGTGGGGAGAGCCGTTCCGGGCGAGCGACCGATGGCACTGGAGCCCCCAGTGGGTGGCGGCGGCCGGGCAGGCGCTCGCCCACCTCCTGGTGGCCTCCGACGGCCGGGCGGTAGCCGTGCCGGACGGCCTGACCGCCAAGATGTTCCAACGCGCCCTCGACACCCTGCTGCCGGCCGGCGGGCCGAGGCGGCGCGCCGTCCTGGCCGGACCGGGACAGCCGGCCCACGACGGCGCCGACATCCTCCTCGTGCCGTCCCACCCGCAGACCGGGAAGGCATGGACCCCTGCCACTCCGGCGCGCTTGGTCCCGTTGCCGTTCGGGGTGTGGCTCCGGCTGGTCTTCCCCGAGCCGCAACTGCCCGTCCCCTCATCGGGTCCAATACCCGACGGCGTCCTTCGCGACGACCCGCCCACGCCAAACGTCCATGACATGTTCCGGATCGACTGGGGAGTCTTCCAACGAACCCTGGCCCGGCTGCCGGCCGTCCGCGCCCCGTGGCTACGCCAGATCCACGACAACCTCACGCAGCACATGCGCACCGGCCTCCTTTAGCGGAGTGACAGGTGCCAGTACCGATCGAACAGCGCCGGACAGCGGTGCCTCCCGAAGTGGCGGTTCTGGCTCAACTTTTGGGCTCTGTCGCTAATTTGGGGGTAGCGGCCTCTTGATCATGGTGAGAGCAGGATGCGGCGCCGTAGGAGATCGAAGTTGGCGCGGCCGTACATCTGTCTCTTCAGTAGCTTGATCCGGGTGACGTTGCCCTCGACTGCTCCGGACGTGTAGGTCGTGGTGAGGACGGCCTGGATGGCCGCGCGGTCGCGTCGCATGCCGTTGGCCAGAGTTCGGAGCTCTTGTTGCCCGTCGAGGCGGACATCGGCGATCCAGACATCGAGGGCGAGGTGTTCGCTGTGGCGGTCGCGGACCATGAGTGCCAGGCGGCGTGCGTACTCGACGGTCGTCGCCAGCACGTGGTTCCGCTCGCACAGCTCGTCGAGACCCTTTCGCTCAGCATCGGTGAGGTGCTCGGGGCGTCGCATGATCCAGTCGGTGACCCTGCGGACGGTCAGGTGGGGCAAGGGGGCGGTGGTCGGGATCGCGCCGTTGCGGTAGGGCTTCAGGTGCCGGCGGACGGTGTTGACGTCGCCGCGGTAGCCCAGCCGCTGGATTTCCCGGGCGAGCGCGGAAGCGCTGGTGCAGCCTTCCATCCAGCGATGGTGCAGGTAGAGGCGGTAGTCGTCGATCAGGGTGGGTCGGTGGATGGCTGCGAGGAGAAGTTCATCTACTTCTGCGGTGCGTGCGAAGCGGTTGACCGTGCCGCGGCTGAGCTGGAGGTCGCGTGCGATGGCGCGAAGGCTGTCGCCGCGTTCGATGCGTTCGTGGATCTGTTGGTGGCGTTCGCGGGTGCGGGCGACCAGAGGCCGTGGCCGTCCGTGGATGTCCAGCTCTGCGCGGTCGCGGCCTTCAGAGGCCGGGCCCTCGTCGCTCCGGTCGTCGTGGGAGGTGAGGGGTTGTCGCAGGTCGGAGCGATGCCGCCCGATGACGCGTTCGACTGCTTGTGCCAGGTTGTTCAGGAGGTGCCAGGCATCGGCTACCTGCCTGGCCTGCGGGGCGCCGGTCTGGGCCCCGTCGCGGTAGGAGCCGGCACGGTCGCGGCAGATGATCCGGACCTCAGGATGGTTGCGCAGCCAGGACGCGAAGGTGGCTGCGGCCCGGTCGGCCAGGACGTCGATCGGGCGGTGGGTTGCCATGTCGATGAGGATCGTCGCGTAGGTCCGTCCCCTTCGAACGGCGAACTCGTCGACGCCGAGATGCGGCACTGGTCCCGATGAGGGGAGCGGAAGAGCTCGGATCAGCCGGAGCACAGTGTCCTTGCAGGTGTCGATGGTCATGCGCTGGACCAGGCGAGTTCCTGGCCGGCCGCCCAGGAACAGGGCCACGTCGGTGAGCTGGGCGGTGAGAGCGTCCGTGCGGCGTGCATGGCGATGCGTCAGGGCCGGTATCTGTTCGGCAAACGTCCGACGGGGACAGTGCTCGTTCCCGCACACGAGTCGACGCACTCGTAGCTCGATCCGCACACGCCGACCAGCGACCGGACGATCTGCCAGAGTCCGCTGGTAGTAGCAGTGCACTCTCGAAGATCTTCGCCCGCATCCGGAACAGGCCGCGGCCACGGCCCCTGACCGCACGGCGACCCGGACCTCCGCATCCGTCATCACCAGCTGGTCGACCTCCACCGCGATACCCGGCAGAAGAAGATCCGAGACCTGAACCCCACCCGTCACATCGGATAGTTGCCCAACTTCCCCCAAATTAGCGACAGAGCCCAGAAGTTGAGCCAGAACCCGTTCTCATGAACAAAGCCACGGTGGACTCCGACACCCTGATTGACCGCTGGTATGTGCACCGCATCCGCTTGGACAGCGAAGGCACCGCCCGCCGGGTCCGGATCGGCACTGAGGCGTTCGCCCGGCCCACCGAGTGGTTCGCCCTGGACGAATGCGAGATCACCGACCGGGGCCTGTCCACCCCGGCGGTCGAGCGGATCGTCCAGGCCAGGAGCGCGCCCCCTTCCACCCGGTGGACTCCGGGCAAGAAGCAGGAGGAGTCGGCGCAGGACGTGCAGGCGCACGAGCCGAGGCGCCGGCTGCTGTACGCCCGCCGGACCGTGTCCACCGACCTGACGGAAGAGGTGTGCCGCGAGATCACCGAGTTGGCCGGGGTGAGCCCGCAGCTTCAGCGCCGGCTGGACGCCGCCCGGCGCAGCGCCCTGGCCTCGGTGGAGAAGGAGACGGAGGCCCGTCGGGAGCTGTTCGCCCGTCTGAATCAGGCCGTGGCCGCTCAGAAGACCGGGAGCATCAAGGCGCTCCTGGCGGAGATCAAGGCGGGCACCCGGGGCCGCCGAACCGAGGAGGAAGAACGCACGGTCCGCGAGGCCGCCGCCTACCTGGCCGCGCTCGAGGCGGCCAAGCTCGCGCGCCTGGACACGCTCCTGGAGGACATCAGCCGTCTTCCGGCGAATGAGGATCCGCGGCGTCTGCGGTCCAAGGTCGAGCAGTTACTCCAGGTAGCCGCCGAGGCCGGCAAGCTCGGGGAGCACCGGCAGACTCAGCTCATCCTGTGGAGTACGCGCCTTCGGTGTCTGCCCTTTCCGCCCCGGCTGGCCAAGCCGTTCAAGCCGCAAGAACGTGTGCCGCTGCACCAGCAGGTCGGCCGCGCGTACTGGACCACGAGGCCGTGCTCCCAGTGCGGGGCTGACCGCGGCCAGCAGTGCGTGGTCGACGGGGGACCGCATGCCGGCCGCGTACGGCAACTACCGCACGTCGACCGGCTGCGGCCCGTCATCGCCGAACTCCAGGAACAGCAGAAGAAGCACGAGGCGGTCCGGACCGTGTGGCTGGCGTACGACGTGCCCTGCCCCACTGCGGTCAGGAGGCCGGCGCCTGGTGCCTCACACCCGGCGAACCCCACTCCGCGCGCTCCAAGCAGGCCAGGAAGCTCACCGCGCAGCAAGAGCCCTACCTCTGAGCTTGACGTTTTTGGTCCGCCCCCGAACGGGGCTCGAACTTGTTCGGGGTTTGCCCTGTTCATGGCGTGTCCGCAGGGCTGGAGGCTGATCCTGCGAGGAGAGGTCGGCGCGGCATGGAGGCCGCATCGTGGAACAGGTCGAGCACGAGGTTCAACGAGACGCGTTCAGGACGGTGACAGCGTTCCGTACCGAGCTGTACACGTCTCTTCTCGCCCGGGGGGACGCCCTCTTCGAGCTGTGCGATCCCCTGTTGTGCACCGACGGCCCGGTCCGCACGCTCGTGGACCTGGCCCTCGCACCCGAGCACCGTCGGGGACACGGCGCCCTCTACGCCGGGCTGAACCAAGGCCGGATCGACGTCGCCCGACTCCGCCGTGCCTTGGTCGGGGTCCCGTTGCCCCGGGCCGCCGACGGGCGCCTGGTGCTCGCGGTGGACGTGTCGCCGTGGCTGCGGCCGGCCGCCGGGTCTGTCTTCCCACATGCCGAGATTGCCGAAGTAGGCGTGCCATTAACGAACGTGTCACCAGGCTTCAAGGATTCGGCCTGGGCAGCTGGCCCGGCAGGAGCAGTCCTGCGGGTAGGGCGGTTAGGAGGCCGTCGTCGAGGGATGGAGGCCGCGACCAGGTTGCCGCGTCTCTCAGGTCGACGACACCGCCATCGAACTGTGCCGTACGGAATGTCACCGTGGCACCGGAGAACTTGGCGCGGTCGAAGTTCACGGCGCCGCTGGAGAACTTGGCGCGGTCGAAGTTCACGGTACCGCTGGAGAACTTGGCTCCGTAGAAGCTCACCTTCCCGCTGGAGAACGTGGCGCCGTAGAAGCCCACCTCGCTGCCGGAGAACTTGGCGCGGTCGAAGTTCACCACGTCGCTGGAGAAGGTGGCTTCACGGAAGTTCACCGAGCCGCCGGAGAAGGTGGCTCCACGGAAGTTCACCGAGCCGCCGGAGAAGGTGGCTCCACGGAAGAGCACCTCGCTGCCGGAGAACGTGGAACCGTAGAAGCCCAGCGAACCGCCGGAGAAGGTGGCACCGTAGAAGCTCACCAGGCCGCTGGAGAAAGTGGCTCCGGTGAAGCGCACCTTGTCACCGGAGAACGTGGCGTTGGAGAAGTCGCCGCCATCGAACACGGCGCCGGTGAAGTCGAGGTCGTATCCGCTCCAGGACGTCTCTTGTGGGGTGGCGGTTAGGAGGTGGTCACGGATTGTCCGGATGACAGTGAGGCGGACTTCGCGGTTGGCTTGGCCGTTGGAATCTCCGTCGGCTGGTGTGCCCTCTGCGAGGATTCCTGGGTAGGGCATGCGCAGGTAGGCGCAGAGAACGTCGATACAGGTTTGTCGGCGTTCGGTCCAATCGTCGGCGAGCCCGGCCATGGCGTGGACCCCGGCTAGGCAGTGTCTGATGGCTCTTGCCTGGGATGGTGGATCTATCCCTGTTCTGGGCAGGGGTCTGGCATGGTGCGTCGGCATGAACTGACGAATGCTCAGTGGGAGCGCATAGCTCCGCTGCTGCCGGAGACCGGGAACCCGGGTGGGCGGTGGGCTGATCACCGTACCGTGGTCAACGGTGTGTTCTACCGGACGCGGACAGGGATTCCGTGGCGTGACCTGCCTGAACGCTACGGAACCTGGCAGACGGTCTACGAACGCCACCGCCGGTGGTCGGCCGACGGCACCTGGTCGAAGATCCTGCGCGCTCTGCAGGCCAGCGCCGACTCCACCGCCCAGGACGCGGACGGCTCGTGGGCAGTCAACGCCGACTCCACCACCTGCCGGGCCCACCAGCACGCAGCCGGAGCCCGGCACGCTCCTCCGGCCGACCATCCTGAAAAGGGGGTGGCGCGCGTGTGGACGGAGATGGCCGTGAGGCCCTGGGACGCTCCCGGGGCGGGCTGACCAGCAAGGTCCACCTGCTGACGGATGACCGCTGCCGGCCCCTGGCCTGGCTGACCTCGCCCGGTCAGCGTGGGGACAGCCCGATGTTCATCCCGCTCATGCAGGCCCTGAACGTGGCCCGCACCGGGCCAGGACGTCCGCGGACCCGGCCGGACCGGGCCCGCGGCGACAAGGCCTACTCAAGCCGCGCCAACCGCGTCTACCTGCGCAAACGCGGGATCAAAGCAACCATCGCCCAGCCGGACGACCAGCGTGCGAACCGCCGCCGCCTTGGTCGGGCCGGCGGCCGCCCACCGGCCTTCGACCGTGAGCAGTACCGCCGGCGCAACACCGTCGAACGCTGCATCAGCAAGCTGAAACAGCACCGGGACGTCGCGACTCGGTACGACAAACGCGACTACATCTTCCACGGCACCCTGGCCACCGCAGCCATCGTGATCTGGCTCCGCGACCTCACCAAAGAGCCATCAGACACTGCCTAGTGCTGGAAGAGTACTTCCGGATTGTTCGGCGAGGGGCCGTCCAGCAGCGGACTGTGGATCCCCTTCAGCGTCTGGTCGAAGAACGCTGTCACGTACTCGCGGGTGATCACCAGCCCGCGTTCCGGGGAGAGGCCCTGCGTCGGGAACCCGGCCTGCTTCTTAAGCAGGTCCAGGTCGCTGAAGTTGAAGTGGTCGGCGTCGGTGACCGTCAGCCACTCCTTGTAGCCGCCGAGGGCGGCCCATGCCTGCTCCCACGTGGTGTTGTGGCCGCCGGCCGAGTGGTTTTCGGCCGTGCCCAGCATGAGGAACGGCCGGTTGATCTGGCCTGGCATCGGGGTCGGGTGGAAGGTGCCGTCCATGTTCACTCCGGCCCGTACTCGCGGGTCGGCGATCATCGTGGCGGCGGCCGACGCTCCGCCGAGGGAGTGTCCGGCCATGCCGATCTGGTGCTTGTCGATGAGGTGTGCCAGGCGCCACGCGGTATTGCCGTGCGTCAACTGGTCGATCACGAAGGACACGTCCGTCGCGCGGCTGGCGACGACGGAGTCGAGGTTGAGCGCCGGGTTGTCGCAGATCGCGCACGGCGGCGTCTGGCCGTTCGCCAGCGTCTCGCCGCTGTCCTCGTTGGTGTGGCCGACGAGCGCGACGACGTAGCCGTGGCTGGCCAGGTCGGTCGCGAGCGCGGTGAGCGTCATGCGCGGGTTCTCGTGCGCGGCTGAGAGGACCACCAGCGGATACTTGCCCCTCTGCGGCCGCGCGCCGTCGAAGGCGTGGGTGGTGACGCTGGAAAGGGTCTGCGGGGTGACGCCGGAGCTCGCCGGCGTCTTCTGGCGCTGGAGGATTCCGGCTGCCTCGCCGAGGGTCATGTAAGGGGCCGGAGTCCCGGTCCCGGGGACGGCCGGGTAGATCATCGTGACGGTCAGTTGGCGGGGGCCGGATGATGGCACCCACGGGTCGGGACGGTTCGCGTCGGTGAGGTGGATGACCTCCTTGCCGGCGGCGTAGGGGCCGGTCGGCGCGGGGAGGGTGCCTTGGAAGGACCGTGTGGGCGCGGTGGCCGTGGCCGGTGCGGTGTCGAACGCGTGCGTGGCCACCGGTGTGGCCGACGGTGTGGTCGTGGCGGCGAACCCGGTGCCGGTTCCGGTGACGAGGGCGGCGAGCGCCAGCGCCGCGACAGCGCTGATACGGCGATTGCGTTTCATGGGATCGACGCTAGGTTCCGCAGCTCCTCCGTCGCGTCGGCCGGTGGATGTCACCGTTCCCCAGGCCGTCGGCCCGGGGGTGTACCCCGCGTACATCCCCGGGGCGACGCGCGGAGCCGACGCCGCTGAATACGATCTCCGTATGGAAGAGCTTCTCCAGCGTCTCTCGACATCGAAGCGCGTGACCTGGCTGACGGACCGGGCCGTGGTACTGGCCACCGCCTGCTTCTACGCGCTGATGCTCTGCTGGTCGATCCGTCGTGGTCCCGGCCTGTTCCGGTTTCCCGGCCTCGGGCCCTTCCAGATGATGGGTCTGTGCGTCGTGCTCGCCCTTCCGGTTCTGCTGATGCGCCGTCTGCCGGCGGCGGTCTTCGCGGCGATCCTGGGCGAATCGGTCCTCGGCGACCTCTTCGGCGTGCGGCCCTTGATCGTGTTCGTCCTGCTCGTCTTCTTGGGCGGGCACCTCGCCGTCCGGCGGCCGAAGGCTGCCGCCGTCGGCTCCGTCGCGGCCGTCGCGGCCGCGTTCGTCGAGAACATCCACGTCTACCCCGGGGAGACCGTCAGCGACGCGGCCCAGTGGGCCGGGCAGTTCGCGTTGTGGTTCGCGGTCGCGTGGGTCTTCGGGGGGGTGTATCGCAAACGCCGTGAGTACCTCGGAGCCTTGCATGAGCAGAGGGCGGCCCGCGCCGTCATGGCCGAGCGGCTGCGGATCGCCCGCGAACTGCACGACAGCGTCGCGCACAGCATCGGGATCATCACGGTGCTGTCGGGAGCGGCGGCTCGGGTCGTGGAGACCAAGCCCGAGCAGACGCGGCAGGCTCTGACCGGCATCGAGTCCACCAGCCGCCAGACGCTGCTCGAGCTGCAGCGCATGCTCGGAGCGCTACGCCGCGCCGAGCCGGACGACGCCATGCCGGGGGCCGCTCCGCTGGCGCCGGCCGGCAGCCTGGCGGATATCCCGCGGCTCGCCGAACGCACGGCCGACGCCGGGGTGCGGGTCCACGTGGCCTGGCGGGGCGAGCGGCGTCCGCTGCCGCCGGAGATCGAGCTGTCGGCGTTTCGGATCGTCCAGGAGTCGGTGACGAACGTGGTGCGGCATTCCGGTGCGCGGACGTGCCGGGTCGCGGTGGGATACGAGCCGACAGGATTGAGGATCGAGGTGGTGGACGACGGGGACGACAGTCCCGGGCCCGGCCGTCCGAGGCCCTCGGCAACGGCCGGCGGGAGCGGCTTCGGCCTGCTCGGCATGCGCGAGCGGGTGACGTTGCTGTCCGGCCAGTTCAGCGCGGGCCGACGTCCGGAGGGCGGATTCCGGGTGGCTGCGAGGCTCCCGGCATGAGCGTGCGAGTACTGCTGGTCGATGACCAGCCGCTGATGCTGGTCGGGCTCGGGATCCTGATCGGCGACACCGCCGACCTGGAGGTGGTCGGGGAGGCCGGCGACGGCGTCGAGGCTGTGCGCCTGGTGCGCGAGCTGCGGCCGGACGTCGTGGTGATGGACATCCGGATGCCGGGCATGGACGGGATCGAGGCGACCCGGCAGGCGACCGCCGAGCCGGACCCGCCCAAGGTGCTGGTGCTGACGACCTTCGACGACGACGAGTACGTCTACGGCGCACTGCGCGCCGGCGCCAGCGGATTCCTGCTCAAGAGCATGGCCCTGGACGCGATCCTGGACGCGATCCGCGTGGTGGCGGCCGGTGACGCGTTGCTCGCGCCGAGCGTCACCCGACGGCTGATCGCCGACTTCGCCGGAACCTCCGCCACCCCCGCACCGGCCACCGAGCCCGCCGCGGACTCAAGTCTCGTCGCTGGGATCACCGACCGGGAGCGCGAGGTGCTGGCACTGGTCGGACAGGGACTGTCGAACGGTGAGATAGCCGAGCGGTTGGTGATCAGCGCGGCGACGGCGAAGACCCATGTCGCGCGTCTGTTCGCCAAGCTCGAGGCCCGGGACCGCGTCCACCTGGCGATCATCGCCTACGAGAACGGACTCACGCCGGGCAGACGGTAGGGCAGGGTGGAGAAAGAGCAATAGTCAAGACCTGTGAACGAGATGACGTGCGAGCAGGCTGCGGCACCCACCGAGTTCGATCCTATGCTGACGGTCGTGCAGGTACTGGGTGTGAGCAATGAGGACGAGATGGTCGCCTGCTTCTTGAGCGGCGAGCTGTCTAGCCAGAGGTTCGGCCAGAACCTCCGGTCCCATCTGGCGGTAGCCGGGCAGGCAGAGCAGTTGCTGACGCATCCGGACCTCTCCGACGCTGGAGCGAACTTCGCACGTCGCGCTCTGCTGGCCGCGACGCGCGGATACGGCGAGAACCGTGACCTGTTCGAGAACTTCCCCGCTCACGTCACGTGGACCAGGGCACTCCTGTCCACCGACGAGGCGGCCGACGTGCGGTACCTCGACAATCCCTACTGGGTCGAACTGTCGGGTGGCAGCCGCCGGCCGGCCGACGCGGCCGCACGCATCAAGGCAGGGCTACGGGCGTTCGACGTGCCCAACGAACCGTTCGTCGACGCGGCCCACGCGTTCATCAGAGGTGAACGATTTCCTCCGCTCATCCTCGTCGGAGAGAGGCAGGACAACCTGGTCTGCCTTGAGGGCCACCTGCGCCTGACCGCCTACGCCCTCGCCGGCTTCCCGGCCGACATCGAGTGCCTGATCGGCACCGCGCCGGCCATGGGACGCTGGGCGCGGTAGTCCAGTCGCGCCAAGCTCTCGCCGCCCCAAATCAGCCTGACTGAGGATAGGCCAGCTCAGCCATGGGTCGGCTGGTGGCTCCTTCAGCCAATCAGGCTGCCTGCTCCTCGCGTTCGACGAGGACGCCGTTCTCGAACCGTGCCCCGGCGCGGACCAGGGGCACCAGATGGGCACCGGTGATCGCACGCCATCGAGCCTGAGCTGACTCGACCAGCTTGAACACCATCGCGAGCGCGGCCGCCGGGCTGCCCGCACCTCGCGTGACCTTGGTCCGGAGCTTGACCGTCGAGAACGTCGACTCGATCGGGTTCGTAGTCCGCAGGTGGATCCAATGCTCGGCCGGGAAGTCGTAGAACACCAGGAGTTCCTCCCGGTCGCCGGTATTTTCGCGACGGCCTTGGGGAACTTGGCGCCGTAGGTCTTCGCGAACGCCTCGATCGCCTTCTCCGCGTGGCCGCGGTCCTCCGCGTTGTAGATCTCCTGCATCGCCTTCGTCGCCCCGGGCTGCGCGGACTTGGGCAGGCAGTTCGTGACGTTGCGGGATTTGTGGACCCAGCACCTCTGCGGCCGTGCGGCCGGGAACACTTCGGCGAGCGCCCGCCACAGGCCCATCGCGCCGTCGCCGACCACCAGCTCGGGGTCACGCATGCCGCGTCGGCGGCAGTCTCGCAGCAGGTCGGCCCACGACTCGGTGGACTCCCGCAGGCCCTCGGCCAGGGCGATGAGTTCCTTGGTGCCGTCCAAACGGACCCCGAGCAGGACCAGGACGCACGAGTGCGCCTGGCCGAGGCGGACCTTGGGGTGCACGCCGTCGGCCCACACGTAGACGAAGTCGCGGTCGGACAGGTCCCGGGCCTGGAAGGCGGCGTGATCGTCGCTCCACTGCCTGGTCAGCCGTGTCACGGTGGCGGGCGACAGGCCGGCGGTGCCGCCGAGAAACTGCTCCAGAGCGGGCACGAAGTCCCCGGACGACAATCCGTGCAGGTAGAGCAGCGGCAGGACCTCGGAGATCTTCGGCGACTTGCGGCACCACGGAGCCAGGATCTTCGAGGAGAACCGCTTGCGCTCGCCCGTCACTTCATCGACGCGGCGGTCGTTCACCCGCGGTGCCCTGACCGCGACCGGGCCGGCCGCGGTGACCACGGTCCGGATCTGATGGTGGCCGTTGCGGACCACGAGACGTCGGCCGGCAGAATCGGTCTCGGCAGCCAACTCGGCTATGTACTGGTTGACTTCCTCCTCCAGCGCGGCGGCGAGCATCCGGCGGGCGCCCTCACGGACGATTTCGTCGATCAGGGAGCCGGACTGGGTCGAGCCGTCGTCGGTGACTACGCTGAGCACGCGCGTGCCTTCCCAACCCGCGCTGCAACGCGGGCCTATTCGGAGACCATCAAAGGATCATTCGGGAAGGTACGCCCTTCGCGTTCCCTCGCCGATCCACAGGTTCCGAGCATTGCTCTCCTGGGGTTCATCGCAGTCGATCGGTATCAGGATTGGCAGAACGCTCGGGGCCCGGCGGTGCGCTTGGACGATGCATACGTCCAACCAGGGGATGAGTCGAAGAGCGTCGCTTTCAGAGGCGCGATGACGCCGTCTGCCGAAACCATCAGCCAGCTGTCGGAGCGACAGAACTTCAAGTCGTGGGTACAGGAGACCGGTGCGGTCGGCTTGGCAGACATCCAGTCGCTCGTGATCACGTTGGGCGGCTACGACGAGAAGAACGAGGCGAGCGTGACCGGCGCGGAGCTAGTCGACAAGCACTGCGAGCCGGCGCTACGGGGCACTCTCTTCGAGAGCCCCGGGGGAGGAGGGGGAAGCCCCATTCCCAATGTCCGTTTCGACCTCGACAAACCCGTCGTCTCCCCGAAGGCCTTCGCAAAAAAGGAGTACAAACTGAAGAAGGGCGAACAGCAAACCTTCGTGATCGAGACCACCACGAAGAACCAGGCTTGCGAGTTCAGAGTCCTCTTCCACGTCCGCGTAGGCACGAAGACGACCACCGTTACTGCGGACGACGCTGGCCGACCGTTCAAGGTGACATCCCGGCTTCCGTACGAGCAGTACCAGGTGCTCTACGTGGGAGGTATCTATTGCAGCGGCCCCCTTCCCTACTACCGTCAGGACCCGAAGCTGTTCGCGGTCGGCCGCCAGTGCAGCAAGGCCGGCGTGACGGAGGGGCAGACGACTCCTTGATGCGATCAGGCTCGTCTCTCCCCCCTACGGGGAAGATCAGAACGACCAGTAGCGGGAGCGGTCAGCCGGTGGTGGGCTGACTCGGGATGCGGCCGGAGGCGCGGATCTCCTGTAGGTCAGGGATGCTCCCCTGGGCACCTGGCCCCACTTCTGGCGGCCCCCAGTTTGCCTCCATCTCAGCGCTGGCGTCGGGCGTGCCCTCGCCTGAGGGTGCTGCGAGACTGCGCCGATGAGCATCATGCGCCGCCCTCTCGGGCACGGGCCGGTCCCTCGCAACGACGTCCAGGAGGAGCGTGCGGTCCGCGGGCGCACCGCCGCTGAGCGGGCCGCTGAGGAGACTCTCCAGCAGCGGTCCGCTCCGCCTGCGGATCCCGGGGCCGTGTCTGCCCGATGCATCCTCGGAGTCGGTCCCGGGTCCTGATCACAGGCCCGGAGAACGCCGCTCAGCAGCGGTTGACCCTGTTGGGGCTAACAGGTCTACCCCTTCCCGGACACGCGGTTCAGCAGCCGCGGGAGGTCCCACCGGCGGCCGGACAGCCGTCTCCCGGGGAGAACGATCATCACATCGGGTACCCGGGGTACCCGCTTCGCCCGCTGCCCTCCGCCCGCCCGTCATCCGTCCCGCACACCGCTGTTCGGCTTCTGCGAGCGCCGATCCTGCGGGTGGATATGCGTATCCACTGCCGTATCCACCCTGGCAACGCCCGATATCCAGCGGCCGCCGCCGGAGTTGTCAGCGGCGCTTCGCGTATCGCGCGGCCTGGCGGTCGACGGCGGGGTCGCCGGCGGTGAACGGCTGGACGCGCAGGAGTCCGCCGGTGCCCGGGTCGGGTCCTCCAGGCGGGAGCAGTCCGACGTCCTGGGCGACGCCGTCGGCCCATCGCCCGTCCGGGCCGGGGCGGCCCTGCAGCTGGCGGACGACCGGCTCGGTGCCCAGGTACAGCACACGGCGCCGCGCCTGTCCGTACGCCCGCAGGATCCGCCGGATCGCGCTCGGGGTCTTCGCGGTGAGCTCCACCTCGACGGCGCCCAGGGTGCCGCCGGGCAGTACCAGGACCAGGTCCGGCCAGTGCAGCGCCCGGGGGCCGACCGGCACCGCGAACGTCTCCCCGCGCCGGGTCCAGGGGCCACGGGCAGGCCCAGGTCCTCCAGGAGCTCCTGGGCGCCGCCGTCAACGGCCTCCGCGCTGCGGATCTCCCGCTCGGTGAGCACGGTGTGCCCCTTCGCCTCCAGGGCGAGCCCGACGTCCGCGACGGCCAGGCGGTGCAGCAGCCGCTCCCCGGGCCAGCGCGGCGCCCTCAGCGTGGTGGCGGCATGCCGGACTCCGTGCTCGCTGGTCCACACGGTGGTGCCCGCCCACGGGGCCTCCGCGGAGCGGTGCAGCAGTCCGGCCTCGGTCATCAGCCGGGCCCGGGTCCGGGTGGTCTCCACCTGGCCGCGCCAGCATGCCGTGGCCGCCTGCCGAAGGTCAGCGTGCTGTACCGCGTGGCCGGGGTGAGCAGCTGCTCGTCTTCCTCGGTGCGCACCCAGCCGTCCCCGCGCAGCTCCCCAGTGCCCCGGTTCCGCCGTCGGTGCTCGGCTCGCCTCCGGTAGGGGCATGACCCAGATACGCCAGAAACCCGCCACGGGATGATCTTGCAGACCGGAGGTGCCTGGCCTCGGTGATACGGAACCGCAACGGCCCGCCGGATGCCGACGGGCCCGTCACGAAAGATCGAGATTAGTACCCGACGTACAGGTCCCAGTCCCAGAGCGACGGCTGGCAGCTGTATATCTTCCACATCCTGGCCGACTGCCCCTGCTTCCCCACCGCCACGCACTCGGACTGCGTCCAGAAGTCGTCATAGAACACCATCTCGCCCATGACGCTGGCGGATGCCGCCTTGGGCGTACTTGTCGTGACCGCCTGGGCGGGTGCCACGGTCCCAACCGCAAGCATCGCCCCAAGGACAGTGCCAGCCAGGATACGTCCGATACGCATAGCTGCTCCTTTCATGTGCCCTCGGCGAGGGCGGCGTGTGTCCAGATTGCTCTGGAGCTCGGGCGGTGGCCTTGTACAAAGGCGCACTCCTTCAAGAGAGTCGACTGACGCGCGCACCGGCACTGGTCGCAGACGGAGGTTGAAACGTCCATGGAGTCGACGAACAGGGGCGAGTATGTGGAGCGTCGCGCCTCGGAGCGATTACGGGCTCAGGTCGTGATGTACAGAGGTCATCGCACTGCAGGGCGGGGACCGGTCAGGCTCACTCTTCCCTCGGCCACCGTGACGTTGATCCTGGGCTGGGGAGATCCCCTGCAGTTGTTCCACGAGGCCCGGAGCGCTCCGGAGTCGCGTGCGACGTGGCATGCGATGCTCGCCGGTCTGCGGACCTCGTCCGTGAAGGGTGGCTACCCGGGGGTAGCGGAGGCGGTTGAGGTGGAATTCACTCCGCTCGGCGCGTACATGTGCCTGGGGTTGCCGCTGCACCACCTGGCCAACGACCACGTACACCCGGATGAAGTGTTGGGTACCGGCTGGTCAGCCAGGCTCACTGAGCAGCTCATTGCGACGCCGGACTGGGAAGGGCGCTGGGCTGTCATCGAGAACGCCCTTGCGCGGCGGATGGTGGACGCTCCGCCGCCCTCGCCAGTCGTTGCCGAGGCATGGAGCCAGCTGCGCGCCTGTCACGGGCAGCTCTCGGCCAAAGATCTGGCTGCCACCACGGGCCGCGGCAGCCGGCGGCTGCAGGTGCTCTTCCGCGAGCAGATCGGACTGCCACCGCAATCCGTCAGCCGGATCCTGCGATTTCAACGGGCGCTCACCTTGCCGCCCGAAGCCTGCCGATCACTGGCTGACCGGGCGACTCTGTGTGGCTACTACGACCAGGCGCACATGAACCGTGACTTCCGCGACCTGGTGGGACTCACCCCCGCACAGCTTTGCGTTCTCGCAGAGAGTGCCGTTTCCCGAGGCAATGCTCCTATCGACGGACGGCTGGCCAATGTCTTCTGTCACTGAAGCTGCCACCCAGCGGCCCAGGAGGTCGGCCCGTGCGGAGTTCAAGGTGCACAGCCGAACAGCGATCGACCGCGCGTGAGCGTATGACGCGTCCAGGGCTACATGCTGCGCGGTAGCGCCGTGCCCGCGGTCTACCGTGCACGCTGCCAGCCCTTCGACGGCACCCCCAACTCGCAATGCTCCGCCGGGTCCTCAATGACGACTCCTTGCCCCTGCGGGCCAGGGTCGCCGCCGCCCTCGTTCGGTGACGCGGTTCTCGTACTCGCGGCGCGCCTTGCGCTAAGAGGTCGTTTTCACCCGATATTTCATCCCGGAATCGGGTGTTCTGTGGTCTTCTTCGGGTCGCGCCAGGAGATGGTGTTCTCGCCGGTGAGCCGGCGGGCCATGAGGTCGGTCATGGCAATGTGGATGACGGCTTCGGAGCGGGTGGGCAGGGTTTCGTAGTCGCGGGCCAGGCGGCGGTGGAGCATGAGCCAGCCGTAGGTCCGCTCGACCGCCCACCGTTTGGGTATGGGGCTGAATCCCCTGGTCCCGGGCTTGCGGGCGGTGATCTCCATGTCGATGCCGAGTCTGGCGGCATGCTCAACGAGGTGCTGGCGGTAACCGCCGTCGACCCACACCTTGCGGATCCGGGGGTGTTCGGCGGCGACCTGGTCGAGCAGTGAGGTGCCGGCAACGGAGTCCTGCACACTCGCCGCGGTGACCAACACTGCGAGGAGAAGGCCGAGTGTGTCGGTGACGATGCCAGAGGCCCAAACCCGCGATGTCAACGCCTACCGTTCCGGAATCTCATCCTCAGCCTCCTCTTCCGCCACAGGCATGCACGGCGCACACTTCGAAACAGAGGTCGATTTCCGGGTATCCCGCAATAGATACCGCAAGCGACCTTAAGCCATTCGAAAGGACCCGTACATGACTAAAACGACCAGCCAGAAGCAGCGTCACCGCACGGCCCCCGCGGTCGGTGTCGCATCCGTGGCGCCTAAGGGTGAAAGCAGCCGCTTTGTGATCACGAGCCAGGCATGCTCCATCCTCGACGCCTTCCTCCAAGACCCCGAGCGGCCGCGGTACGGCCTGGAACTGATGAAGATCACGGGCCTGAGCTCCGGGACTACGTACCCGGTGATCTACAGGTTCGAGCGTGCGGGGTGGTTGACCGCGGCGCCGGAACCGATCGACCCGCAGAAGGCAGGAAGGAGCCGCCGCCGCAGCTTCAAGATCACCCCGGAGGGGATCCGGGGAGCCCAGATCGCGATGACGGAGCTGCGCCATGAGGCAGCTCTCCGCGGTGCCGACCAGCGGCGCAAGGCGTCGGCGATCCCGCCGATCCCCGGATACACAGCCGGCGCAACCGGCTGATCATCTAAGGAGACACACATGGTGCCGTTCCATGCCGAGGTGGCCCCCACCTCCGCCTCCATGGCCCACACGCAGATGACCATGGTCGAGAAGATGAGTGACACGCTCCTCGGCGTGGACCGGCCCGCCTGGGTTGCCGCCGTCGTGGTCGGCGTCGCCCTCCTCGTGGCCGGGATTGTCTTTAAGTGGATCAGGGCGAAAACCTATCGGAAGGCCGGCCGCCTTCCGGTGCTCATCCTCTACGGAGCCCGACTCTTCATGCAGCGCGAGGATTGGGAACGGTCCTACACCGAGGACTGGTGTCCGGACGTGGAGAAGATCATGGAGGGGCCTACGCCGACCTGGGCGTCGCGTTTCCGTAGGTATGCGGAGGCCGTCACCTTCGCACTGTCCCTGGCCGTGAAAGGCTCCCGCCTTGCCGACCAGATCTTCACTGAGCGCCCTCCCGTGACGGTCCGAGCGATGAAGGCCATCGCCGCACTGATCCGCTTTGACGGGTTCAAGGTGGCGGTCATCCTGCTCTTGACGGCGGGTGTCGGAGCGGGCGTCACCGCGATGATCGACATGCCCATGTCCGTTCTCACGCGCATCGCGATGGGTGCGGGGATCAGCCTGAGCCTCGGGTGCATCTGCCTGCTGTCCCTCCGACTCCGGTGGCGCCAGCGCAGGTGACGGTCGATCGCGGTTCTTTCCGATATTGCGAGGTGCTGGGACATGACTCCCGGCACCTCTTCTTTGTCTTCCCGGCCTCCATCCGTGGCGATGACTGTTCGGAGCCCGAAACGGCTGCCGCGTCCCTGGTCGGGTGTCGGCGGGTGGTAGGCACGGTTCGTGTCCTCGTACCGCTGGGCCTGGCGGGCGGCCTCGGCGGCCTGGGCCTGGGTGGCGCGGGCTTGTCGGGCAGCGTCGGTGCGCTGCTTGATCTCGGTGGCCTTCTGCGCGTCGGTGAGGCCGGACCGCGTGACGGCTTCCTCGCGCAGTCCGCTGGCCTTCTGCATGGCCTTGGCCTGCTTGCCGCGCTGGGCTTCGGCCTGCTGGGTCAGGTACGCGCACCGCTCGGTGTCGGCCTTCTCCAGGCGCTCCCGGAACGCGGGCAGGGCGGCACGGTAGTCGGCGAGGGTCTTGACGACGGTGGCCGGGTAGACGGGTCGTCGACCATTGCGGCCTCGTCGATGACCAGGACGCCGACTCCGGCCAGGCCGCGGCCGCCAGCTGCCGATCCAACGCAGGTCGTTCGCGGCGGCGAGTCGGTACTCGACCTGGGAATCGACGCTCTGGTCGCAGCCGCAGTTCTCGGCGAGCCGGTACTCGACCTGCTCAGGCGCGCGGATCGGCGTCGCGTACCCCACCCCGGCCCGCCCCCTTTTGCTGTAGTTCGTCCGCCGAGCGAACCATGATCACGTATCGGAGATACCGGGAGTACTTCTATTTGTGATCTTGTGGTCCATGAGGGTACCTCCAGATTGGCGGGTGTCGGGTGTGTCGGACGACGTCAGAACGTCAGCGAGAGACGACACGAGATGTCAGTGGTCGGCGACATGAGGTGCGTCAGTAGTCGGTGACGGCTCGGAGAGCATCCGGAGGCTGTACGCGACGTGATCGGGCAGGACGTCGATGATGTCGCCGCGCGTGACCATATCGGCGGTGGCGAGGTCTTCGAGGGCCTGCCGCTGGGCGGCGTCGCCGGGGGCGATTCCGCCGCCGATCCAGACCCGCAGGAGAACCTCTGCTTCGAGGGGCTGGATCGGGCCGCGGACGGATGCGTGCGGCTTCGTCCGGCCGGTGACGGCGCCGGCCTGGTCGGGCCGGAGGATGTCGAGCCGCGGGGCGGCGGTGTACCCGTCGGGCGCTCCCGGGCCAGGCCGACGTCGACCACGAGCCTGACCGTCGCGAACATGGCGTCCTAAAGGACGTACCCGCCGATCTCTTCCCGGATCCCCACCGGCAACTGCTCCCACCACTCGGTCCGCGCCTGTTTCCTCATCACGCAGAGCCTGCCTTCCCTATGGCCGGGGTGTTCACGAAGCCTCTGGCCAACCTTGTATGCACCTGCCAGAAATCATGTCCCGCGTCGCGGTGTAGTTTGACGATGGTCACCAGAATCGTTCGCCTGCGCGGTTTGCGTTGAGGTGGTACGAGTGATCCGCGGCGGGGCCACACTGACCGGGGACGGAATGGGCAGCAGACGGCACAGGGCATCGAGTTCGGGGGACCGGGGAGTCCGCATGGAGACGGTTGCCTGGAAGCACGAGGAGACGCGGACGAGCTTTAAGCGGTACTGGTGCTTTGCGTGGCTTTGGCTGGGCGGTGGTGCGGTCGGGACCGTCGTTAGCCCGTGGATCGGGATCACCGCTGACGAAGCGGGCGCGAAATGGGTTGGCTCCGTCATTGCCGGTCTCTGGGTCGTGAGCCTCAGCGCGCTGCTGTTCGGGGCGTGCTGGGTGTTCAACGCAGTACGCATGCGCTACAGGCTGCGCCGTTGGCCGTGGCAGTCGTACCCGGTCACCGTCCTGGCGCCAGGTATGGGAGGCCCAGTGGTGCAGCTCCGACCATCTGACTCCGGGTTGGTCTTCGTGCAGTCCGTAGTGGCTCTCAACCTCCGCTGGCACCTCGTAGGGAACAGCGCCACGTTGTGGTTTTGCGGAACTCCAGGACGCGGTGGCGTTCTCGCTCGGCCGGGTGGAGAGCCACTGCTGTGGGGCCGACGCATTCGGATTCCGTGGCTACGGCGTAGGCATGAGCGGGCTCCTGGCTCGTAATCGCGTAACTACCAGCGTGGTTGTCAGCCGTGGGCGCGGATACGGCCCCGCCCTCACCGCAGGGGCCATGCGGGGACGGTCGGCACCACATTCGCGACAGCACGAAGATCCAGAAGCGGCACAGCACTGACACACGCCATGTCGCCGACCACTGACCTTCTCGTGTCGCCCGACAGTGGGGCGGGAAACAGGTCCCCATCTGCACTGATGGCGTCGCAACATGTGGCTCTGCTGGTAGGCGCAGCGTGGGTGTCAGTGGAAGCGCGGAGGTGCCGTCTGCGGTGCGCAGAGTAGATGTCAACGACTGCGTGCGGGTTATCTGGCTAGGTAGACCGGCAAGAGCGGGCCCTCCATCAGATTCACCTGATGGAAGTACGAGTTCAGATCCGTGTCGTAGACGAAACACGGCGACAACAGGTACGGCGTGCCGTCAGGAATGCCCAGGTCATCGAGCCGCAACTCCCAGTCATCCGGGGAAAGCTGCAGGTGCCAGGGCTGCGGCTCAGGCTGCGGCAGATCCCGCGAGCTGTAGTGGACTGACCAGGCCCCTTGTCTCAACATCCGCGGACCGTACAGCTACCCGGTCAATGACCGAGCGTGCACAAGCCGACACCCTCTACACCCTGTACTTCATGGAGGAGGTGTCCGCCCGGCTCGGGTGGGCGTGGGAGCCGCGCGAGGTGACGCCCGACCGCCGCCCGGTCATGGAGATCGTCGGGATCGACCAGCGGCTCATCGGCTGGCAGTCGACCCGCCGCCAGCAGATCGAGGACGCGCTGCCATTCCTCACGGCCGAGTACGAGGAGCAGCAGGGGCATGCGCCGGGGGAGCAGCCGCCTACGCGCTGGCCTGCCAGGCCGCCGACCAGACCCGCTCACCCAAGCGCAAGGAACTGCGCTCGCTCTCTCAGCTGCGCGCCGCCTGGCGGGAGTCGGCGAGCCGGGCGTACGGAGCCGACGTCGTCGCCGGGCTGGCGGAGCGCGCCCGAGCAGCGGCCGCGGCGATATGGGCGCGGGTGCGCCCGGTCGTCGACGTCGCGCTGGCGGCGGTCAACGTCGCCGCCGTGGTGTACGTGATGCGCGGCGCCTTCAAGCACCACCACCTCCTCGCCGAAGCCCGCCGTCACCTGGCCTACGTCTTGCGAGGCCGACCTCACCGGTCCGGCCTGGACGAGGAGATAGTCCAGGCGGCCATCGACGGCTACACCCGCCCGGCCAGCCGGCGGATGCTGACCGCTGACCTGCGCGCCCTGTACCCGCACGACACCGAGGACCAGGCCGTGCTCCGCGCGCTGACCCGCAAGCGGTCCGCCGCCCCGTACGAGCGGGCCCGTCTCGCCGCCGGGGCGCTGACCGCCCGCGTCCACGCGCTACGCCGCGCGGACCGCCTGAATTCCCGGCCCCGGCCGCGCACCGTCACCGTGCCGACCACTCCGAGCCCTCGCCCGAGCTTGCGCCCGGGGCGAAGGGATAGCCGGGACCTGGAGCCGATGACGGACCTCGTCGCGGTGGAGCAGACCAGCCGGACGCTGGAGGCCGCCGCCGAGATGACCGCCCGGCTCCAGGCCGGGATCCGGGAGCGAGCCGCCGCCCGCCGCCCTGCACCACAGCCCGCCCCGGCGACGGCCCCGCCGCCGCGCCCCCAGCAGCCTGTCCAGCCCGCGCCGGGCCGGACACCACCCACCGGAGGAGTCGCATGACCACCACGCCGCCTGCGGACCCGAGGATCGAAGCCGTCGCTGCCCGGCTGAAGGAGGCCGCCCAGAAGCGCGCCGAGGCGTACGCGCCGCCGCCAGCCTGGCAGCCGATCTGGAAGCGGCCCCGGAAACCGAAGTCCATCAAGGCGAAGAAGGAGGAGCTGGCCAAGCAGCGCAAGCGGCTCAAGGCGGCCGGTGTCCGACGGTTCTACGGTGCCCAGGCGCGCCGGCCCCGGCCCCGACAGAACCGCATCGGCAGCGCCGCCGGCCGCCGCGACGCCCGCGCCCTGTCCCGGATGCGGCACTCGAACGCCTGGCTGTGGTGACGATGCCGGGGGCATCGTCCATCGACTGGACCGCACGATGTTCGACCTGGTGCACAAGCTGTGCCGGGTGGGGCCGGGCGCTGCCCTCGGACGCGGACAAGCGCACCGTGGACCTGATCCGTTCCCGGCCGGACGTATCGCGACCGTCGACCACGAGAGGCGACTGCGGCGCAGGGTCTGCCGGTTCCGCAGTTTCAGCGGCGCAGGGCGTACAGGTGTCCCTCGGTTTTGTTCTCATTCCGTGTGGCGATGATGATGGTGCCCTCGCCGATCGCGGGGTCCTGCGGCAACTCGCCCTCGGTTGTGTGGGACCAGACTTCCTTGCCGGTGACCGCGTCGAAGGCGTACAGCTTGCCGAACCACATGCCGAAGTAGACGATGCCGTCAGCGAGGACGGGTGACCGGGCAAGGGATCCGCCGGTCGTCACCGACCAGCGTTTGGTCCCGGTGTCCGCGGCGAGGGCATAGAACACTTTGTTGTCGCCACCGAAGTAGACCGTGTTGCCGAAGATCAAGGGATACCTTGAGAGACCTTCTGCGTCGCCCTCAGCGTGGAACGTCCAGACCTTCGTGCCACGTGTCTTGTCCACCGCGAACATGGTCCCCTTGTCCCCAGCGATGTAGACCGTGTCCTCGGCTACGACGGGAGCGCCGTGAAAGAAGCCTTCGCCTCCTGGGAACGTCCACAGAGGCTTTCCGGTCACGGCGTCCAGCGCGTAGAGGTCACCGTCGTCGGTTCCGGCATAGACCACTCCGCCGCTGACGGCCGGCGCCGTGGAGATGCGTGACTTCGCGGTGAACGTCCAGCGTTCCGTTCCGGCGGTGGCGTCCACTGCGTGCAGTTCGTGGCTCACTCCACTTCCACCGAAGTAGACCGTGCCGTCGGCGACCGTCGGCTTCGGGGGGCTCAGGATCTTGGCGCCTGTGGAGTATCTCCACAGAATCCGCTTGTCGTCGCCGGCGTACAGAACGCCGTTGTCGTCGACGAGGTAGAAGCGCCCGTCGGCGACCGTCAGGGGCCCGGGTAGGGAGTTGGGGTCGAGTCTCGCGGTGAACTCGGGCACCACCGCGCCTGTTGAGGCGTCGACGACCATGAGTTCGATGCCAGCAGGTTCGTTGGAGACGAGGTAGTAGACCCTGCCGCCACTGACCACGGGCGGGGAGAAGGGCCACGGCCTCTTGGGGACCGTCCACAGCACGGTGTTCTTCGGAGCCGATGGCGATGTGCCGGTCCCGCCCTGCCGGTCGGTCGCACCCCTGGGAGACGCACCGATTCCGGGTTGTCCGCTCGCCCCACCGGAATTCAGGCCTCCGACGGCCTGGACGCCGCCGTACACGGCGAAGGCGAGAACGATGGCGACCACGGCCAGGACCACGAGGGTCCTGGCGTCGCCGTGGCGGATGTTGTGGATGATCTGGTCCCGGCCGGCGAAGTCGCCCCGAAGCCTGTTGCCCGTCCCCTGCACGGTGACTCCTCCACCGGAGGCGACGTACACCGGTGGCGGGGGAACCGTGTCGGTTGCCTCGGCCGCTGCCGAAAGGGCATCGGTGAGCTGCACGATCAAGGCCTGATCAGCCGTGAGGATAGCCATGAGAGCGCAGCGGAGGGCGGTCTGGGACCCGGGCTCCTGAGGAGCCGCGTCGAACTGCGCCACAGTCGCGTCATGCCCGGCTCCTCTGAGCCGGCTTCGGACGATGTCCGCGACCGCAGTCGCAGCCGTGCTGCCCATGCCCGTCGCAGCAGCCGTGGAAGCAGCGGCCATCAGATCAACCGCCCCGGACGCGAGGTCCTCTAAACCGCTCATTGCACGTGCCCCCCGGAGAATGATTAGTCATGTCCATGATTCCAGCAGGAGTGGGTGACAACCCAGCAGACGCCCAATCGCAACCAAAGTGGACCCCGGAGGAGGTTCGGGAGCCCGGCAGGCCCGACCGCGGCTTCTTCCGCCGTCGCAGCTGACCACAACGCACGCTGGGCAAGCCCAAGGGGAGTCTGGGCAACCGCCCCCGACCACCGGCTTGCCCACCTCGGTCGGCCGGCGGAGTCGGTCACGGCCCACTCCTGGCTTCCCGGTGAGGTCGCGGCTGACCTATGACGGGGTTGTCCCGTGCCATCGAAGCTGGCTCGTTTGCCACTGAAGTCGGACGACCGGTGGTTCTGTGACAGCGAAGTTGGGCCGGGTTGGTGCCCCCTGGGCGATCGCTACGCCAGATTCCCGGCGCCCGTCCCGGGCTCCTGGTCCGTGCCCGGCACGACATCTACAGCAAGGAGGGCGACGGCGATGCGTTCGGTCTTCCGCCGACACTCCGGATGACGTACGAGATACTCACGCGCGGCGGCCAGGGTCGCGGCCGAGGGGATGGCACTGCGGCCGAGCAGGCGGTGCACCATCTCTTCCTGCCCGAACCCGACCGCCCAGTCCAGGGCGGTCTTGTGCTTCATCACCGCGTTGATGTCCACCCCACGGTCCAGCAACAGGTCTACTGTTTGCGGGTGCCCCTCGTCGCCGGTCGACCGTTCTGGCAGCGCCACCGCTACACCCGCTCCACCACCTTCCCCCGGCTGCACGTCGTCCTGGCAGGCAAGGCCGAACACCTCCTCGACAACTGCCTCCAAGCGCTCACCGCCGCCGTGCAGGGCATCACCATCGCGGTGTGGGCCAACACCCTGCCCCGGCTCCAGCGCGGCGAGCTCTGGTACGAGATCGGCGTCGACGACCCGCACGAGCGCCGCGCCCGCTACCCCGAAGCCGTCGGCCGCTGACCGGCGCCGGGCAAGCCCAAGGGGAGCCTGGGCAATCCACCCCCGAGCACCGGCTTGCCCACCTCGGCCCGCTAGCCGGATTCGGTCACGGGCATCCCAGGGCTTCCGGTGAGGCCCCGGCTGATGACGGTGACCGATGAGCGGTCACCGCCTCGGGTTGGAGTTGCGGTCACGCCCGGGCCGCCGATCGGTCACGGCTTCCGCTGGGCAAGCCCTCGCCACGGAGGGCTTGCCCAGCGTCCGGACCACGTGACGGGACGGCTCCCGAGGTCGTGGCGCCACCGCCCGGGACGCGGCGGCTAGAAGCCGGCTGACGTCCCTCGCTGGCCGTAGACCGGAGCCATGACACGAAACACGCTGCAAGAGGACATGGACGGACTCCAGCGCCACGATCCGGACGACATGTGGCACGCCCTCACCCGCCTTCACGCATCCCACCCCGAACCGCCCGACCGCATCCTTCCCCATCTGACGCCGGACGTGCTGCTGTCTCTCACACGGTCGGACCTCCTCTGGAGGGTTCGGGTGGAGCTGGCCGGCGGAGAGACCATGGCCGACCTGTACAACCTGGTAGCGAATCTGATCCCTGCCGCCCTGGAAACGGACGAGCGCCGTGCGCTTCCCGGGGAGACGCTGGAGATCGTGGTGGGCACCCGTGACGAACTCACGCTGCACCCAGCCCACGTCCACGGCCTCACCCAGCTCCTGCGCGACGCCGTCACCACCATCGACGCGCACAGCACGCCCGGCCGCGGACTGTGCTCCCACTGCCACGGCACCGGCCGCGGACACCCCCTGTGGGCTCCGGCGGCCGGGCAAGCCTGAGTACCTGGGCAAGCCCCAGGCGACCCTGGGCAAGCCCCCGCGAGGAGGCTTGCCCAGGGGCTGTGGCTATGGGGCTTCCCGTCCCGGGCGCAGGACGTCGGCGTAGATCCGGGCCCGGACGCCGGGCTCGCCGGGATCCCGGCGCACCGGGCCGACGCCTGATGTGGCCCAGCGCTCTTCCAGCGCGGCCATGACGGCCCGGACGGTGTCCTCGTCCCCGCCGGTGATGTTCAGGACCACCAGGCCGGGCTCCGCGATGTGCTGCTCGTTCGGTTTCATGAGCCCTGCGACGGCGGTGGGACCGGACCGGTTCGCCGGCGGCCCCGGGTCCACCCGCACGGGGGAACCGGCTCAGGTCGCGGCCCCGGCGGCCAGGGCCGCACCCCGTACATCCGAACGTACTCCGGGGCCGAGGACACCGGTGCGGGCTGTCCGCAGGGGGCCAGGCTCTGCTACCTCACCCGTTCGCGCGCGGCCGGGTGCCGGTGGGGTGCGACGGGAACAGGCTGGGCGCATGTCCGCGAAGCTGATCGTCTACCCGCCCGACGAGCAGGGCTGGCGCCGGGTGCGCTACGACGGCGTCGCCATCGGGGTCGCGCACCGACCGGCCGACATCCGGGTCTTCTTCGCGGCCGCCGGGCTGGAGAACGCCGACGACGTGGACCTCACCGACCCCGACTTCGTGGAGTGGCGAGGCGTCGGCCGGAGGGTGTGCCTGAGCACGGAACTTGTCACCCGACAACTGCCCCGCCCTCCAAGGCGGCGTGAGCAGGATTGCTGTCACCGAAGGTGCGTCGTTCTTGTCACCTTGAGATCGTTTGTGGTCTTGACCGTTGGACCGGGCAGAACTCGCCGGGATGTTGGGAGGCCAGAGCAGGGCCTGCGAACCCGCCAGAGCGGCGCCTCTCGACGGAGGCGCGTTCGTCGTATGGAACGGCAGCGTTTCCAGCCAGCAGCTTGCCGACATCTACACGGCTCGCCTCCGACGGGCGAGGAGGCGAGCTACTCAGCCGAACCACCGCCCATGGCAGCCGCTGCCGCATGGCGATCACGTCCTCGTGAGGGCCTATGGGTCTCCGAGGCTAGTCCCGTCCCTTCAGCCTGTACCGGTCAACCCTGACGATCGTCGGGGTACCGGGCTGCCATTCGGCCAGGGCGCCCCGCCTGCAGTGTTCCTACCGTCGGCAGCATGGATTCGATCAAGCGATATGGATGGGGCCGACGGCTATTGATGGCGGTCGCGTCGGCCGGGGTAGGGGCAGCGGCCGTGGTCAGGCTGGCGCCCGGCGGTGTGCTGGGGACGAACGAGCCGGCGCACGGCACTGCGGGTTTCTCGGTGCGGGCCTACCGGGCGCTGACTGGGAGCGTGGCGGACGGGCCGTCGTGGGCTGAGACCGTCCTGGAAGGGGCGAGTGAGGGCACTTTGCTG
Source organism: Streptomyces lavendulae subsp. lavendulae (assembly GCF_002803845.1). Lineage (GTDB taxonomy): Bacteria > Actinomycetota > Actinomycetes > Streptomycetales > Streptomycetaceae > Streptomyces > Streptomyces lavendulae. The sequence continues at coordinate 8,540,514 of NZ_CP024985.1, forward strand.
TTCCTGGGCCTGCTGTTGGCCTGGGTCGGCTGGCGCGCCCTGCGCCGCAGGGATGCGGCGGTGCTGGCCGGGGTGGCCGTGGCCGCCGCCGGGACCGTCGTCGCCTATGCCGTCAGTGAGGCGCTCAAACTCCTCGTCGACGAGGAACGTCCGTGCCGGGCCCTGCCAGGGGTCGCGGCCCTTGCGCAGTGTCCCGCGCCAGGCGACTGGTCGTTCCCCAGCAACCACGCCACCCTCGCCGTCGCGCTGGCCGTCGGTGTGGTCCTGATACGGCCACGGCTGGCGGCTCTGGCCTTGCCGGTGGCCGGGGCGGCCGCTCTGTTGCGGGTGCTGGTCGGGGTGCACTATCCGCACGACGTCCTGGCGGGCGCGGCGCTCGGCGCGACGGCCGTGATGACGGTGTGGCTCCTCGTACGGCCGATTGCCCTGCGGGCGGTGTCAGCCGTCCACCTACGGCAGCCGGTCGGACGGCACCGGGACCACGCCGGCCTCGTGCGCGACCACCGCCGCCGCGGCCCGGTTGTCGACGCCGAGGCGGGCGAGGATCGAGCTGACGTGGGCCTTCACCGTCCCCTCCGCCAGGCGCAGGCGGCGCGCGATCTGCCCGTTGGAGAACCCGCTGCCGAGGAAGCCGAGCACCTCCCGCTCCCGCCCGGTCAGGGCCTCGACGCGGGCGCGGGCCGCGGAACGGCGGTTGGCTTGGGCTCCCACACCGCCAGAGGCGAGATGCGCGACGACGCGGGCCGTGACCTTCGGTGACAGATAGGCGGCACCGTCGGCAACTGCCCGGACACCGGCGATCAGTTCCTCCGGCTCACCGGACTTGATCAGGAAGCCGGTGGCGCCTTCACTCAGGGCGCGCAGGATGTACTCGTCCTCGCCAAAGGTCGTCAGCATCACAACCCCCGTTTCGGGGACGGTCCTTCGTATCTCGGCGGCGGCCTCGATGCCGCCGGTTCCGGGCATCCGGATGTCGAGAACGGCCACCTGCGGGCGGTGGCGCTGCACGAGTTCCACCGCCTGGTGGCCATCGGCCGCCTCGGCGACGACGGTGACGCCGGGATCGGTGCCAAGGACTGCGCGGACACCCGCGCGGATCATGGGCTCGTCGTCGGCGATCAGGATCCGGATCATCGGACGTCCTTCCCGGTGTAGTTGTCGGTGGAGACCAGGCGTCCGGCCCGGAAGCAGAGACGGTAGATGTCCCCCGAGCGGTCGTCGAACGGGTCGGCGGTCTGTACGTAGAACTCGCAGGCCGCATCCTGCGGTGCGGGCGTGGGCGCGGCCGGGCGGCGCGTGGTCTGGCGCTCGGGCAGATACCGCGCCATGTCCGCGCGTGGCTGACCGACGTGCAGCCGGGCGTAGTCCTGCGGGGCGAGTACCGCCTGCCGTGCCGTCATGGTGTCCCACACCCGCACCCCGCCGATGAGCAACGCGGAGGTGCACAGCGGCACCAGGACGGCCGCAGCGGCGGTACGGCCCAGCCGGCGACGGGCACTGCGGTGCTCAGGAGGTAGTACGGCACCTGGATCGCCGGGCTCGGCGCCACGTGGCGGGGGCACGGACCCGGGACGGTGCGGGAGCGTGGCCCGGACGGCGAACCCGTCGCCCTCGGGACCCGATGTGAAGGTGCCACCGGCCAGTCGTACGCGTTCGTCCAGGCCGATGAGCCCGAAGTGGTGGCCGTCGCCAGGTGCCGAGGCGCGGGGCTCTGGTGCGGTACGGGCGGCACGGCCATGGTGGGCCGCAGACGCGCTGGGCACCGGCTCGTTCGTCACACTGACCTCGGTCCGTCCTTCCGCGTGCCGGACGACGACGGTCGCCTGGTGCCCGGGCGCGTGCTTGGCAACGTTCGTCAGCGCCTCCTGGACGACGCGCTGCACGGCCCGCTCGATGACCGGCAGCGCGTCGCCGGCCGCCGCTTCGCCCTCCACACGCAACCGGACGTCGAGCCCCGCCGCGGCCGCCCGGTCCACCAGGCCTTTGAGTTCGGTGATTCCGGCGCCGGGCTCGGACCCCGGAGCCGGATCCGACGGCTCGCGCAGGACACCGATCACCTGGCCGAGCCGGTCGACGGCGGCTCCTGCCCTGGCGCGGATGTCCCGGGCGGTGGCCCGGTGGTCCTCGGACAGACCAGGGGCCAGCTTCAGTGCCCCCGCGGACAGGGCGATGAGGCTGAGGTCGTGGCCGAGGAGGTCATGCATGTCCTGCGCGATCCGGGTCCGCTCGCGCAACCGGGCCTGTTCGGCGACCAGATGCTGTTCCCGCTCCAGCCGCGCGGCCCGCTCCCATCCGGCCCGGACCAGTTCGCGGTACTGGCGCAGGAACCGGCCCGCGAACCACGGCAGCATCGCAGCCACGAGCAGCAACCCCACGAACTGGCTCGCCCACCCCAGCCACGCCGGCACCAGGAGCACAGCCACCACGGCGGCCGCGAGCACTCCGACCAAGGCAGCCCCCGTGCTCCGGTTCCGCCCCGGCTGCCAGCCCGCGAGGAAGGCGCAGACCGCCGCAGGTATGCCCCACCACAGGGTGGCGACACCGGTGCCAACGGCCGCCATCGCGCCGATGAAGAGGCCTGCGGACAGTACCGGTGCCGGCACCCGGGAGATGATCATCGTTCTCACGGACACGACCCTACGGAACTCCGCCGCCCCGCGGCACCGCCGAAAGTCCACTACCGCGAGCCCGGGATCTCATGCCCTTGCCGAGCAGGCCGGATCAGAACCCGTTGTTCTATCGATCGTGGGAGCGTTTGGGTTCGAACGGGGTTCTGGGTCGGGTGATGTTTCGGTGGTCCGGGCATGAAGACAGGGCCTCTTGGTCAGCTCGGGGGTGCGACCCTATTCGGGCAGTTCCAGGAGACCCTGTTGTCACAGCTTTGCGTGTCCGAGCTCGCTGCGTCCAACCCCGCTGCCCCATCGTGTGACTGCATCGCGCACACGTACGGCAATGCCGCCGATCACGGCGAGCGAGCACGCAGGTATCCGTCGGACATGACCGATGCGGAATGGGCGGCCGTCCGTCCGCTGCTGCCGGTGCCGGCCTGGCTGGAGGGCCGGGGCGGGGCAGCCGGAAGGCTACTGCCACCGCGTCATGCTCGACGCAGTCCGCTACCTCCTCGACAACGGCGTCAAGTGGCGGGCGGTCCCGGCCGACTTCCCCGCCTGGGACCGTGTCTATGCGTTCTTCCGCCGCTGGCGCCTCCAGGGCCTGATCGCCGAGTTCCACCACCGGCTCCGAGCCCGGGTGCGGGAAACGGAGGGACGAAGAGCGGAGCCGACGGCCGCGATCGTGGACTCGCAGTCCCTGCGGGCGGCCGACACCGGCGCCGCCGGATCACGCGGCTGGGACAAAGGCAAGAAAGCCGGCGGCCGCAAGCGCCACCTGGCGGTGGACACTGCAGGCCTTCTCCTGGTCGTCCACGTCACCCCGGCGTCCGTCCAGGACCGTGATGCGGCCGTGCCGGTCTTGAACCGGCTCCGCGAACTCCGCCGCAAGATCACACTCGCGTGGGCCGACGGAGGCTATGCAGGCTGGCTCGTCGACTGGGCCAGGGACGTTCTCGGCCTGGCGCTCACGATCGTCAAACGAAGCGATGACCAGAAGGGATTCGTGGTCCTGCCCCGCCGTTGGGTCGTCGAGCGGACACTGGCCTGGCTGATGCACCGCCGCCGCTTGGTCCGGGACTACGAACGCCTGCCCGCCACCCACGAGGCGATGGTGATGTGGTCCATGACCATGGTCATGGGACGCCGCCTCGCACGGCGACCGGGTCACCCGGCAGCGGCAGGCCCACGTGACCCGGCTGCGGGGGTGAACACGCCGGGTGTCTCCTCCACCGCCCACCCACGCGCGACCAGCCGCTTGGCCATCGACCGCACACACTCGATCTTCGCGGGCACCGCCTCCCGCCCCAGGGCGACGGTCAGGTCCCTGGCCCGCACTCCGTCCCTGGCCCCCACCACGGCCATGACCCGCTGATACTCCTCCGGCAGCACACGAACCGAGAGGCCCTCACGACGACGCGGCACCACCATCACCCCAGCCGGGGCCTCATCCACGTCCTTCACCGCAGCCTCCTTGGCCGCAACGGCCGGGCCGTTGAGAACCTCTGCCACCGTCTCCCGCGCGATGACCAGCCGCTCCAGACTGCCTTCCGCCTCCACGAGCTCAGCCAGGATCCGATCGGCCTCATCACGCAGCCGCTCGATGACCTCCCGCGCAGCCGACTCCTTCGCCTCCAGAAGACCCAGCACCGACACCATCAGCCACCCCGCACGCTCAACGAGAAACAGGACGCCTCATCCCTGCCTCGGCTGAACAGCACCCACTCCCACCAGCGAAAACGCAGCCATCAAGTTCGGAACAACAACGGGTTCTAAGTTGATCTGGTCCGTCGCTGGCAGGCCTGGGCCCCCCGCGATTGGAGAGCTCTCCCGGCTTCTTCGCGCTGACCGTCGGGCTGCTGACCTGATGGTTTGGATACGGGAGAGAGCACCCGGGCGCGGGGGTCAGTTCTCGCGCGGTGGGGCGGCTGCGAGGAGTTCGCTCTTCACGTGGTCGTAGTCGGCCCGGGCCTGCGGGTCGCCGCGGTAGTAGTCGGTCCAGAAGCCGGGACGCTGCCAGCGGGCATCCGCGAGGCGGGTGCGGCCGCCGGCGATGGCGAGGGTCCAGCCGGGCGGTATCCGGGTGTCCACTGTCTCGAAGGAGACGGGGTCCCATTCCAGTCCGGGGTCGGGTGAGTCGGGGCCGAGCACACGGATGTAGCAGTGGTCGTCGTCTGTGACCATCTCCAGAACCGGGTAGACACCGCCCACCCGGATCCCATCAAACTCTGCGACGGGGTAATCGCCGTCGGGATGGATGATCTCCAAGCATCTGACAATCATGGGTGAAAGTATCGCCTGGGCCGATCCCCAGTAGCTGTCCTGGTCAGCCCTGGCGAAGTGGCGGAACAACCGGGCCAGAAGCCCACCGTTGCAGAGCTTGATGCCAGTCCGCAGCGTCGCTGAGGACCAGGCTCTGCCTCGGGGGCAGACAGGCGCCGCTGGCCCAGACCAGATCATCTGAGACGCCAAGCGAATCGGACCAGATCGCTTGAGACGGGGACCAAACTGCCCGGGTCGGGACAACTGACGCGGGCCTCTCCTGAACAACCAGCCGCGGCTGTGCCCGACCGTGTCACGCTGACGGACCGTGAGTGTGACACCTGCTGTCACGCTCCCTCAGGAAAGTGTCACGCTGCCTGGAATCCGTCCCCGTATGTCCGTTTCTCGGAGCCTGGAGGGGCCCTCAGCCCGGTTTCGCGGGCGGAGCGTGACACATTAAAAGTCGATCTCCCGCGCGCCTACGAGCACCACGGAACGTAGTCGAGAAGGCGGTTTCGGTCGGAGTGGTCCTGAGCCCGATGGCCCGGTGGTTCTGTTCACGAGAACCGGGTTCTGACACCGATCTTGGGGAACCATCGCGGAGCGTGACCTCGGTGTTCGATTGCGAGTGACTGACTCGTGCGAGACGGCGCACGCCTTGGCGTCTGAAGGCCGGAAGTGACGCTCCCTCAGGTGCATTCCGCTGGCTGCTCTGGCTGGCTGTGAACAGTGATGGTGCTGGTCATGCAGACCGATGCACCGTTCTGGGATTCGCTGGTGTTCGACGGGATCGACGATGTGGGGGTCGAGGCGGTTACGGTCGCGTTCGGCACGGTCGAGGTGGTAGCAAGAGGCCGCATGGCGGGGGCGGCGTGTCCGGACTGCGGCCGCTTCGCGGACCGGGTCCACGACCGTTACCAGCGCAGGCTGAAGGACCTTCCGCTCGCTGAGCAGGGCTTTGTGATCCGGCTGATGGTCCGGCGATTCATCTGCGGGTCGGCGGACTGTCCGCGCCGAACGTTCGCCGAGCCGTTCTCCCGGCTGGCCGCGCCGTACCCGCGGTTCACCACGCGGCTGAACCGCGCCCTGGAGCGGGTGGGGCTCGCCTTGGCGGGACGAGCCGGCGCTCGACTGGCGGCCCAGCTCGGCTTCGGTGCGGGACGGATGACCTTGTTACGCAGGGTCATGGCGTTGCCCGATCCGCGATTCAGTACTCCACGCGTGCTGGGCGTGGACGACTTTGCGATCCGTCGCGGCCAGACCTACTCCACCGTCTTGACCAGCGTCGAAGACCATCGCGTGGTCGACGTGCTCCCGACCCGTGAAGCCGGGCCGCTGGCAGCTTGGCTGGACTGCCATCCCGGCGTGGAGATCATCTGCCGGGACCGGGCGGGTGCCTACGCCGAGGGCGCGCGGCGCGGTGCACCCGACGCTTTGCAGGTCGCCGACCGGTTCCATCTGTGGCAGGGCCTCGGCCGCGCCGTGGAGACCTGCGTCGCTGCCCACCGCGACTGTCTGCGCACGCCGGCGCCCAGCGGCACGCTGACGGAGGCCACCCGACCGACTTCAGGGGGATCGCAAGACGACGCGGAGCCCGTCGGCCGGCGGGCCGCGCGAAAGAAGGCCGCACACGCCCTGGTCGACGAGATGCTCGCCCAGGGGCACTCGCGCCGGGCGATCGCCCGGCATCTGGGCTGGGGCCTCAACACCGTCCTCCGGTACGCGAACGCCTCACGCTGGCAGGACACCATCCGCGAGAACCGACCCCGGCCCAGCAGACTCGATCCCTACAAGCCCTACCTCGAACGACGATTCACCGAGGGATGCACCAGCGTCACCCAACTCCACGGCGAACTGGTCGCCGAGCAGGCTCCCGTCACCTACGGCATGGTCCGAGCCCACATCGCCACCTTGCGCAGGGACCCGTCCGCCGCACCGCCACGGCCAGCGACCGTACGGCAGGTGACCGGCTGGCTCACCCGCCACCCCGCCACGCTGAGTGAGGAGGACCGCATCGGCCTCAAGGACCTTTTGACCCGTTGTCCGGAACTGGACACGGCTGCCGGACATGTCCGCGACTTCGGCGAGATGCTCACCGACCGCCTCGGCGCCACGCTCCCTGCCTGGATCGACGCAGTCGAAGCCAGCCGGCTGCCCGGGCTCACTGGCTTCGCGCTCCACCTGCGGCGAGACCTCGACGCCGTGATCGCCGGCCTCACCCTGGACTGGAGCTCGGGCAGCGTCGAGGGAGCCGTGAACCGCATCAAGAAGATCAAGAGACAGCTCTACGGCCGAGCTGGCTTCCACCTGCTCCGGAAGATGATCCTGCTGCGGTAGCGCCTCGCAGTGGCTATTCGAGGTGCGACTCCCGATACCTTTCCTCAGGCTATTCCTCCCAGTGAAAGCGGGCAGCCACGTCCGGCTGCGCGACTTGCAGGACAGGGAGAGGCGGCAGCGATGTCATGCTTTGGCATCGGGCATGCCGCTGGTGACGACGATCGCCGCCACGTCGCCGGTCTTCGTGCGGCCCAACCAGACGACGCCGCCCGACTCGGCCCCGAACGTGACCAGATCGGCTTGCTGCGACTCATCGCGTACCCGTTCGTACCCGTCGGCCAGCTGCTCAGAATCGCGCGGGGCAGGGACCCCGTCTATGAACGTGCGAAACGGTGCGGACAAGGTCGTCCACGCGCCTGCATCGGCGAAGCAGCCGACATTAGCATCGGAGAAGAAGCGGGGCTCCTCGCCCGGCTTCAGCCGGGCGATGTCGTCCTCGACACTCAGGCCCATCTCCCATCCGACGACAGGGTCGTCGCTGATGCACAGGCGCGTCGCGGCACACTCAACACCGTCGACGTGCTCGCCCATGAACTCGTACGGGCCTGCCGTCCACGCGATCTCTACCCGGTAGACGCCCGGGGGAATGCGCACCGCCAGCTCCCGCGGGGGCCTGGTCGGCAGCCCCCTCTGGTACTCCCAGACCTGGTCGTCGTGCCATGGCGCATCGACGACAAGCCGGCCGCTCGGTACGCGGATCGTCGTCAGCTCCTCGATGCCCGTCACGACTACCGGCGTCATCGGATCGTCGTACACCGTCCCAAGGTGAGCACCGGGCGTGAAAGCCGCCTCCAAGTACCAGGTGGCCTCAGGCCCGGCTGCCAACCGCGCGTCCCTGACCCACTCCATGTCTCACTCCCTCCTCGCCACCCGGCCGGGCAGTCAACCGAAAGCTACGTGGGCCCGCTGACATCGGCACTTCTTGCATCGTCGCGATCCGTGATCGCTCCCCAAGATCTGTGCCAGAACCCTGGTCTCACCTACGCAGCCACCGGTGGCGTGTTCGGTGATGTCAGCGAGCCACAACCGGTTCGGGCCGGCCGCGGTGAAGTCACGACGCACGAGATCGTCATGCACCGGCGGGCCGGCCTTCTTGGTCCGGCCGCGCTTCTTCCCGAACACGCTCCACCAGTGGTTGTCCCGGCAGATCCGCCACGCGGTCCGGTCCGCCATGGCGGCCCCGGTGCTGCGGGCCTCATCGGCCAGGAAGCGGTAGCCGAACTCCGGGTCCTCACGGTGGGCGTCGAACAGCGCGTTCGCGCGATACGCCTCGTGCCCTGACCGCGGGGACGGCCCCCGGCCCGGGCACGAACCGACAGGGCCGGGCCGCCTGCTACCGCTGCGGCGGGGCGTAGACCCCACCGCCCAGGACGGCGTGGTGCGGCCACTGGCTCTCGTACCAGCGGCGGTGTTCGCGGAACGTCATTCTGGGCGTGGCCACCACCAGTCGTTCGTCCACGTATCGGCGCAACTCCTCAATTCGGTCCGCGAGTTCCATGTCGTCGTTCCCGCTCACCAGCATCAGGCCGAGGCTCTGCCCATGGAACTGGAACGATTCCGGCAGCGAGCTGCCGATCGGGTGCTCGTACCGGGCGTACTCGACACCCGGCAGCTCCTCGAGCTCTTCGACCGACGGATAGCCGAGGATGGTGCCGGGGCGGCCAACCACGTGGGTGTGGCCGATGGCCCCCGGCCGTACCTTGACGTCGAGTTCCGGCCGCTTGCCGAGGGCGCACAACACGCCGCATTCGGCCAGGTCGACGTTGAACTTGTACAGCACCTGCTCCTCGGTGAGGCCACCGCCGCGTCGGGCCGCGCACTCACCGAAGCTCAACGTCCCCTTGGCCGCGTCGTGGAACAGCTCCATGTGGAACACGCCCGAGGTCATGCCGAGTGCCTCCACAGCGCCCCGCACCATCGGACCCGCCAGGTCGTACGCCCAGCTCTCGGCCTGCGGGTCCATGGCGCGCACCCACAGCGGCCGCTGTCCGCGCATCGCGTCGAGGCAGGGTTCGCCGTACTTGCCCAAAGCGAAGAAGAGCACTTCGCCGTCGAACACCACGCCGTCGGCGATCCATTCCTCTCCCTCCATGTACTCCTCCAGGAGGAAGGTACGCCGGTCCAGCTGCCCGGACCGGAACTCGCGGCTGAGCTCCTCCAGGCCCGCATGGTCGGAGACGGTGGCCGTGTAGCCGGTGCCGCCGTAGGAAAGGGGCTTGAGCACGGAACGCGCGAACGGCGTGTCGGCGAGGTGGCCGACGTCGTGGATGTCGTCGATGACGATGGTGGCCGCAGTGGACAGACCGGCCTCCCGGACCCGGGACTTCTGCAGGGCCTTGTCCCGGAAGTGGAGGGCGACCACCGGATCGATGCCGGAGCAACCGAGCTGCCGCGCGATCAGGCCGGCGGTGACGAGGCCGAATTCCTCGCCGGAGTGCACGGCGCTGAAGCGGTGCTCGCCGAGTCCTGCCCGGTAGAGGGTACCGAGGACGGATTCGGCGTTGCCCGTGTCGTCCGCCCTCAGGATCCGGACCCCTTCCTCCGGGACCGTCGGGCCGAAGTCCCAGGGCTCGGGGGCGCACAGGGCGACGGTCTCCGCGGCGTGCCGCTGACAGGCACGCAGCACGTACCGGTCGACGCCGAGGTTGAGTATCGAGGTGTCCTGCCGTTCGGGCATGGCGGTGCTTCTCCAGACTGCGCGGTGTGCGGGAGGCGTGAGGATGTGGTGCTCTGGGTCGTGGTGGTCCTCACAGGCCTTGAGGGACCTGGAGGGCCTTGATCGGCCGCCGGATCATGCGGGGACTGTGGCACGGGTGACCTGGGTGCGGTAGCTGCCGTGGCGGTACCGGAACTCGGCATGCCGGACTCCGTCACGGAAGGCGAACGCCACGGTCCGCTCCTCGCTCCAGCACTGGTAGCGAAACTCGTCTCCCCCGATGTGTTCCAGGACGGCGTCCGGCTCGCCCTCGGCGACCAGGACCAGCTTTCCTTCCCGGATGACGAGTTCGCCGACCGCGTCGGGTCGGCTCGGGTCGGCCCATTCGGCGCTGCTCGGCGGGTCGGCGTACGGAAGGAGGAAGGCGGCCGGAACGGACAGCGGACCGGTGAGGCGCGCCAGGTCCTCAGGGGCGGCCGGTACGGCCGCTGCCCGGTGCATCACTTCCGAGATGTCCAGGAGCGCATGCTGCTCGGCGGGGAAGAGTTCCAGGAGCGCGGGGTCGCAGAAGCAGTCGATGACGAGGTGGACCCGCGGCCGGTCGCCGTTGTTGTAGAGGTGGTGGGGTCGTCCGAAGTTCGCGTACCACAGCTCACCGGGCTGCCAGCGCTGCTCGGCTCCGTTGACGACGAGCACGGCTTCGTCGTTGGTCGTGATGGGCATGTGCAGCCGGGCCCAGCCAACGGGCAGGCCGTAGGGATAGTCGGTGTGCTCCCCGACCGAGGCCCCCGGTTCGAGGGACATGTACCGAACAGCGCGCAGTGTCAGGCCGAGACCGGACAGCACGGACGCCGTGTAGGGGACCCTCGCCATGAACGGGGTGTCGGCATAGTCGGCGAGGCCGGGGCCACCTGCGTCGGTCCGGGCGGGGTCGCCGTCGGGGCCGCGCAGCGAGAGCACCCGCCATCCCTTGTACTCGTCCTCGATGATCGTGCCGGCGTCGAAGGTGGCTTGCGGGCTGAACCGGGCGCCGAGGGAGAACAGCTCCTGCTGGAGCCGTTCGGGGTCTGCGCCGGGGAGCAGCCTGACGACATCGGGGAGGGTGGCGTGGGCGGTGCTGTTGGTCATGGAGAGGGTTCGTCCTTCACTGTTCGGTGGCGGGACCGGGGGCGAGTACGGCGGCCAGGGCTTTCGCGGTCGGTGTGCGGTACAGCTCTCGCATCGGTACGGGGGGCAGTCCCTGTTCCCGGACCACCGCAGCTGCGCGTACCGCCTGCAGTGAGTTGCCACCCAGCTCGAAGAAGTTGTCGTCCGGACCGACGGGCACGCCGAGTACCTGCTCCCACACCTGAGCGAGCGCGGTCGCGAGATCTGCGGCGGGGTGTTCCCGAGTCGACGGTCCGGGCGGGCAGGCGGCGGAAGGCGACGACGGAACCGGGGCTGTCTCGGGCGCAGGCAGCGCACGCATGTCGACCTTGCCGTTGACCGTGAGGGGCAGGGTCGACAACACGGTGACCCCTGTCGGCAGCATGAACTCCGGCAGGGACCGGGTCGCCCGTCGGCGGACGGCGGACGGGTCCAGGGAGGCGCCCTCCGCAGCCACCACGTAGGCGTCGATGCGCACGTCGGCGGCGGCGCCGCCTGGCCGGTCGCCGTTCAGGACCACGACGGCAGCGCCCACGTCAGGGTCGTTGAGCAGGACTGAGCGGATCTCGTCCAGTTCGATCCGGAAGCCGCGCAGTTTCACCTGGCTGTCCAGCCGGCCCAGGTGTTCGAGGGTTCCGTCCGGGCGGAGTCGGCCGAGGTCCCCACTGCGGTACATGAGCCCCCCATGGTAGGGGTCGGGCACGAAACGCTCACTGGTCAGTTCGGGCCGGTTCCAGTAGCCGAGTGCCACCCCGGCCCCGGCCACGTGGATCTCACCGGGTGCCCCGTACGGCAGCGGTCGTCCGCTCGGGTCGAGCACGTACACCCGCCAGCCGGGCAGGGGCCGCCCGACCGAACGGGATCCGGTGAGGGCGTCCCTGCGGTGCACCTCGTGGGCGGTGACGTGGACCGTGGTCTCAGTGATCCCGAACATGTTGACCAGGCGACAGCGGGTCTCAGGGTACCGGTCGAACCAGCGGGGGAGCGGGGCGGTGTCGAGGGGCTCACCACCGAAGACGACGAGACGCAGCGGCAGTTCCGCCCGATGCCGGAGGTCCGCCTCGGCCAGCTGGCCGAATGCGGAGGGGGTCTGGCTGAGCACCGTCACGCCTTCTCGCACCAGGAGCGCGCGGAAGTCGTCCGGAGTACGGCTCACCCAGTACGGAACGACGACCAGCCGGGCACCAGTGAGCAGTGCGCCCCACATCTCCCAGACCGAGAAGTCGAAGGCACTGGAATGGAAGAGGGTCCAGACGTCATCGGGGCCGAGCCGGAACCCGTCGCGGGTGGCGTCGAGCAGGGCGGTCACGTTGTGGTGCGGGATGACGACGCCTTTGGGGCGGCCGGTGGACCCGGAGGTGTAGATGATGTACGCGGCGGTGTCCGGTCCCCGGACGGGGTCCGGCGGGGCGGGCGCGTCGGCTCCGGCAGCCGCGAGCGCTGCGGGTGCCAGCAGGCGGCGGTCTTCAGCGCCCGGTATGGCCGGTAGCTCGGTGATGATCAAGTCCAGGCCGGCGTCATGCGCGGTGGCGGCGAGCCGGGCGGCCGGATAGGCCGGATCCATGGGTACGTACACGGCGTCGGCGAGCAGCACTGCGAGCAGGGTCACGACGAGTTCGGCGGACCGTTCCAGGCAGACGCCGACGTGGTCGCCGGGTCGGACGCCCCGGGAGACCAGGCCGGCCGCGAGCCGCCGGGCACGGGCGAGCAGTTCGCCGTAAGTGAGCCGTTCCTCCTCGTAGGTCACGGCGACGGCGTCGGGGGCGGCCGTGGCCCGCTCCGTGAAGAGGGTGTCGATCCGCACCTCGCGGTGTGGTGACCGCGGAGCGCCGTCCGCCGTTCCACCCGGTGCGGTGAGCGAGCGCCGCTCATCAGGACCCACGGGGTCGATGTGCTGGGGGAGCGTGCCGGGCGCGGCAGTGGCGACGGCCTCGTACGTGCGGGCGACGTGCTCGGAGAAGCGCCGTGCGGAGTCCGCGTCGATCTCGGTGCGGTGGTAGTGGGTTTCCAGCCACAAGCCGGCGTCGGCACCGCGGCGGGGTACCAGGGTGAGGGGGAAGGGTGCGCTGTGGCAGGGAACCTGCCCCTCGTCCGTCTCGGGCAGGAGACCGACCAGGACCCGGCCGCCTGCCTCGCGGGTCAGGGCGGTGTAGACGGCGGCGTCGCAGCGCAGGGACGGGTCGCGCAACTGCTGCCGGACGGAACCGACCAGGCCGGGCACGTCCTCGGCCCCCGAGAGGGCGGGTGCGACCAGTGTGGTGAAGTCGTGGGCACCGAGGGCCCGCGGCAGGCGGCCGGGATCGGGTGCGACCGCTGCCAGCAGGGGCCGCTCCTGGCCCTCGTAGCGGCCGAGCACAAGGGCGGCAGCTACGGCCAGGATCGCCGAGACGGTGGAGGACCCTGCCGTCCTCGGCCCGGGCGGAGTCGTCTGGAGGGGGACGCTCAGCACTGCGGTACGGGCCACGGCGTCGGTCGCGTCGGCCGGGAGGGGGATACCGGGTGAGGCCCAGCCGGGGCGCTGGGAGAGCTCCGCGGAGCTCCAGACGTCCCAGATGGCGGAGCCGGGGCCGGCCGGCGGCGGCAGGAGGGCGTCCTGATGCCGCAGCTGCCGCCGTACCGCGCTTCGCGCGGCGGTCGATCCGCCTTCTGGTCCGTCCTCCCGGGCCGTCGCCCCGACCACCTCGTCGGCGATGAGGCGCAGTGCGCGGGCATCCAGCCTCGACCGGTGTGCGGACAGGACGAGTTCGGTCGGCCCGTCGGTGTGGCACAGCAGCACGGCGCGCGGCTGTGCGGCGGTCGGGTCAACCGGGCGGGCCAGTTCGGCCTGGAGACGGCGGCGGGCAGGGGGCGCGCCCCACGGGTGTGGCACGTCCTCTCTCCAGAGTCCCGCTGGGAGCAGTGGGGTCAGGTCGTTCGCACCAGCGTCGTGGGGAAGCGTCACGTGCAACGAGTGGCTGTGGACTGAGAAGTGCTCCCCGGCCGGTGGCAGCTGGGAGCTTCGATGAGCAGGCACGACCGAACTCCAGAAGTGATCAAGGTCGGGGCCGGTTGATTATCAAGAGGATTTCCGGCTGACGTCAAGGGCTCGGATCGGCTGGTTTCGATGTGGCTGAAATTCTCTCCACGGGGAACCCGGCCATCCGGATGGCGCTTTCTTTATCTCGGATTCAAGCCCGACATACCGGGCGGTACGTCGAGTGTGACCTAGGCTACATTGATCTTCGAGCGAGGCTCTGGGCAGGATGAAGCTGCACTTCAGCGGCGCTTTGCCGAAGATCTGCAGTCCTGGCGTCGTCGCGGCGAACTGCCGTGGACCACAAAGAGATGGGAAAATGATGCCCCTTAATCCCTTTGAGGCCGAAGCTTCAGGGACATTCCACGTACTGGTAAATTCCGAGGATCAGTATTCTCTGTGGCCGTCGTGGGTTGAAATTCCGTCTGGCTGGAAGTCTGTCGCAGAAGGGTCGAGGGGAGACTGCCTCGCCCATATCGAGAGCCGGTGGACCGATATGAGGCCGGCAGCGCTAGCCAACGCCCAGAACGGCTGACTTCGGTCGCGTCTGACGGCCCGGCCGTATTCCAGTTCTTCAGTGCAAACCACCGGCAGGGGGTCGGTTCACCGTGTCCGAAGGCGCATATCTGCCTTCCGTCCCGTTCGACGAATACATCCGCACCGTAGCGGCGGAGCATCCGCGGCTCCACACTCTGCTCGACCTCGATCGCGCCCGATCGACTGACATCCTGTCGGCTCTGGAGCTCCTCACCAACGAGTTCGACTCCGACGAGACCGGACGCGGAGACTCCTACCGGCGCGCGCAGCAGGACGTGTACGTCCGCTGGACGGGTGCCGCCCAGCTGCTCGCCCTGGCAACCCCGGGGGACGCGGACGGAGACGTGACCGTCCTCGACGTACTCGGCGGAGACGGCACCATCGCCCGGGCCGTCGCCGGGCGCGCCCACAGCGACGTCGCCAAGCTGAACATCGTCACCGGTGACATCTCGGGCCGGATGGTCGCCCAGGCGCTGGAGCACGGTCTGCCCGCAGTGCGTCAGGCAGCCGAGGCGCTGCTCCTGCGTGACGGATCCGTCGACGCGGCCCTTCTCGCGTACGGCACCCACCACATCGCCCCCGCGGACCGGGGCAGGGCCGCCGCCGAGGCCGTCCGGGTCGTGAGGCCCGGAGGCCGGGTCGTCCTGCACGACTTCGATGAGACCAGCCCCATGGCACGGTTCTTCACCGAGGCCGTCCACACCCATTCGCCTACCGGCCACGACTACCGGCACTTCAGCCGGGAGGAGCTGACGGACATCTTCGCAGGTCTTCCGGTATCGGTCCGCGTCGTGGACGTCTACGACCCGCTGATTGTCCGCGGCGCCACCGCCGAGGACGCGCGCGACCGGATGTGCGATTACGTCGCCGACATGTACGGTATTCGGACCTACTTCTCCGGTCAGCGAACTCCCGCCCAGGCCTGGGACCTTCTCTCCGATTTCTTCGACCACTCGGCCTATCTTGAACGGCTTTCCTCACCTCCCGAGTGCCCGGTGCGCCCGGTAGTCCGTGAAGTCGACGGTGGATTCGCGGCCGAGGTGCCGCGGGTCGCGATCGTGGCCCTGGCCCGGAAGGCGGTCTGAGATGGCGTCGACCCTTGTACCCGACCTGCTGCAGACGGCCACCGGCCCGTACGCCGACAGCCCGGCCGTGCTCGGCCCCGACGGCGAACTGTCCTACCGCGAACTGTGGGAGCGCGTCGCCGCGGTGGCGGCCCAACTGCACACGGCCGGGATCCGCCCCGGCGATCACGTGGCACTGCACCTTCCCCGGTCGGCGGCCTACGTCAGCGCGCTCATCGCGACGATGGCGATCGGCGCCGTCGCGATCCCCCTCGACCCCGAGTTCCCCGCGGAGCGGCGCCTCCAGGTCGTCTCGGCAGCCCGCCCCCGGGTGATCCTGCACGAGGGTGCAGGCGCCCCTGAACTGCGCGGTACCGACGGCTCCGACACGGCCCTGTGGCTGGTTCCCGACACTCGGCCGGTCCCGGCGGCCGAGCTTGAGACGCTGCGCATCAGTACCGCCGACTCCGCCGAGCTGACCGCGATGATGCTGTTCACCTCAGGCTCGACCGGTCGGCCCAAGGGCGTCCGCCTGCACCACGCGGGCCTGGTCAACCGGCTTGAGTGGGGACACCGCCGCTACGGCTTCGACGCGACCGACCGGGTTCTGCACAAGGCTTCCTCAGCCTTCGACGCCGCCATCCACGAGATCTTCTCCCCGCTCATCTCCGGGGGCACCCTCGTCATCGCCCCGCCCGGGCTGCAGTTCGACAGTCTGGGCCTGGTGCGGCTCATCCAGGAGACGGAAGTCACCACCGCGCACTTCGTCCCCTCGGTTCTGCGCTATGTCATCGACGAGGAAGAGCTCGCCTGGTGTACCTCGCTGCGGCGGGTGTTCTGCGGCGGCGAAGCCCTGGACATGACCCTGGTGCGACGGTTCCGCGCCCTGCTGCCCGCCTCCCTCTACAACCAGTACGGACCCACCGAGACCTCGGTGAACGCCACCTACTGGGACTGCGACGAACCGTTCGACGGCGACATCGCCCCCATCGGCCGGCCCATCGACGGCGTCGACTGCCACGTACTCGACGAGACGATGCAGCCCGTGCCGGCCGGGGAGACCGGCGAACTGTGGATCGGCGGTGTCGCCGTGGGCGGCGGCTACCTCGACGACGCCCCGCTCACCGCCGAGCGCTTCCGGCCCGACCCCTTCACCGGCACCGGCCGCATCTACCGCACCGGCGACCTCGTCCGGCTCCTCGACACCGGCAGCCTGGAGTTCCGGGGCCGCCTGGACGACCAGGTCAAGGTGCGCGGAGTCCGCGTCGAACCCGGCGAGGTCGACAGTGTCCTGCGCGGCCACCCGATGGTCCAGGACGCCTCCGTGATCGCAGTCCCCGACGAGGCGGACGGAGTACGGCTCGTCGCGTACATCGCAGCCAAGCGCGCCCACGCGCCCGTCGTCGACGGCCTCCAGAGGATCCAGCTGCCCCAGGGCATCGCGGTCGCCACCGCTTCTCCGGACGAGGCGCTCTTCCTCCACCGGCAGATCTTCGAGCAGGACGAGTACGCGCGCTTCGGCGTGTGCCTCGGCAAGGACGACGTGGTCGTCGACATCGGAGCGAACATCGGGCTGTTCGGCCTCTGGGCGCACCGCCAGGCCCCGGGCATCCGCCTGGTCGCCGTCGAGCCCAACCCGGACACCCTTCCCTACCTGCGAGTGAACCTCGAACTGGGTGGTGTGACCGCAGACGTCGTCCCCGCGGCCGTCACGGACCGCGTCGGATCCGAGACGCTGACCTCCTTCCCCCGGCTCAGCTACCTGTCCGGGCTCGGGAAGCACCGTCAGGACGAGGCGGTGGAGCTGGTCCAGTCCCACTACCGCCAGTCGGGCGGCGCGGGAGCCGGTACCGAGGAGGAGACCGCCAGCCTGCTCCACGACGCCGAGGAACGGCTCCGGGCCAGCCTCCACGAGGTCGACACCACGGACCTGTCCAGCCTGCTGGACCGCATGGAGATCGACCGGGTCGACCTCCTCAAGATCAACACCGAGGGTGCCGAGCTGAGCGTCCTGCGCGGCATCCGCCCCGACCACTGGAAGAGCATCCGCCAGGTCTGTCTCGAGGTCGAACGCAGCAGCGTCGTCGGTGCCGAGATCCGTAGCATCCTCGAAGGCGCGGGCTTCACCGTGCACTCCGTCGAGGACTGGAGCGTCGGTACCGAAGCCGACGTCACCTACGTGTACGCCACCCGCGACACCGCTGGGGCCGCCGAGCCCGCGACAGCCCCGGCCGCCGAGCCCGACCGGATCGTGCTGACCGCCCGCGAGCTGCGCCGGCACGCCGCCGAGCGGCTGCCCGCAGCCATGCAGCCCAGCCAGTTCGTCTTCGTGGAGGAACTGCCCCGGCTGCCCAACGGCAAGCTGGCCCGCCGCGAGCTCCCTGCGCCGCCGACCGTCACGGGAACGGCCGGCACCGCGGACGGTGACGGCGCCGACACCGCCGTCGAGCGAATGCGCGAGATCTGGCGGGAGGTCCTCGCCGTCGATGAGGTCATGGACGACGACGACTTCGTCAGCCTCGGAGGCCACTCGCTGCTGGCCCTGCGCGTCAGCGCCCGGACCCGCAGGCTCGTCGGCACCGAGGTCTCGCCCGGCTCCTGCCTGCGCGCGCCGAGCTTCGCGGCCTGGGTCGCGGCGATCTCGCAGCCCGGCGCGGCCGCCGGAAAGGGGTAACCGGCCATGGACCCCATCCTGCCCCTCTCCGACATGCAGCAGTCCATGCTCGTCCACGAGGCGCTCGGCGACCGGCCCATGTATGCCATGCCGCTCTGCTTCCGCATCACCGGGGAGCTCGACACCGGACGGCTGGAGCAGGCCCTGCACCACGTCATCCGGCGCCACCCCGTGCTGTGCGCCACCTACGACGACGCCCATGCCGTACCGCTCCCGTCGACCGCACCACTGCCGGCGCTGCGCACGGCGACGGACGGCAGCGGCGGCCCCGGCGACGCGCACATGCCGGCAGAGCTCGCCGAGCTCTGGGAGGTCCCCTTCGACCTGTACGAGGAGCCACCCGTGCGTGCGGGTGTCATATCCCGCTCCGCCACGGAGCACTGGTTCGCCCTGGCCGTGCACCATGTGGCGGGCGACAGCTGGTCCCTGTCCCTGATGGTGCGGGAGATCGGTCTCGCCTACGCCGCGCTGGCACGGGGCGGCCCGGCCGGGCCCGCCGACGAGGCTTCGGGCTTCTTCGCCGACGCCGCGGCCGAACAGGACCGCGACCACGACCGCGACAACGCCTGGTGGCGTGGCCGGCTGGCGGGCGTACAGCCGCAGCCCTACCCGCGCCGCACCCCGCCCTGCGAAGATGAACGCGGAGCGTTCCTGGCGCTGCCCCTGGGCCTCGGCGCCGCAGAGACCCAGGGCATCCGCGGACTCGCCCGTTCGACCCGGGTCTCCCCGGCCGTGGTGCTGTTCACCGCAGTGAGCGCCGCCGTGGCCGCAGGCGGCCCGCCGTACGACACCACCGTCGGCATGCCCGCCGCGCGGCGCGACACCGAGGAACTCCAGGCCGCCATGGGTCCGCTCCTCAACACCCTGCCAGTACGTACCACTTGGACCGACCCGATGTCCCCGGCGGCCGTGGTGCTCCGCCACGCCGAGGCGATCGAAGAGAGCCTGGCGCACAAGGAGCTGCCGTACTCGCGGATCCTGCGCGCAGCCGGAATCCAGCGGCTCCCCGGCGGCGACCCGCTCTTCCTCCACCTCGTCAACATCGACACCGAGGTCCCGCGGCTGCCGCTGCCGGGCCTGCGGACTTCGACGGTGCCGATCCCGCCGCGCTGGGCCAATTTCCCGGCCCTGTGGGAATTCGGCTGGGGGAGCGTCGGCAACATCCACGGCACCCTGCGGGCCTCGGCCGACGCCTTCACCGAGGCGGACGCGCAGCACCTTCGGCAGGGCTTCCAAAGCACCCTGCGTCGGCTTCTCGACGCCGACCGCACCTGATCCAAGACCGCACCAGCACACGCTTTTCGCACCGTTCGCGACGAAGGGGATTCCTGTGTCTTCCTCAGCCTCCACGGGCTCCGCGCCCCGCACCCCGCGGGAAGAGATCCTGTGCGGCCTGTTCGCCGAGCTCCTGGGGGTACCGAGGATCGGCGTCGACGGAAACTTCTTCGAGGAGGGCGGCGACTCGCTCCTGGCGATGCGGCTGATCAGCCGCATCCGGGCCGTCTTCGGAACCCGCATCCACATCCGCAAGCTGTTCGAGAGCCCCACCGTCGCCGGTCTGGCCCGAACCCTGGAACAGGCCGACCAGCCCACCACCGCAGCCCCGACCACCGTGGCCCTGCAGGACGTGGTGGTCCCCGACCGGATCCCGCTGTCGCCCGCCCAGCGGCGGCTGTGGCTCGTCGCCCAGGTCGAAGGCCCCAACCCTCGCTACAACATGCCGCTGGGCGTCCGCCTGCACGGCCCGGTCGACCCTGCGGCCCTGGAAGCGGCCCTCGCCGACGTGGTGACCCGCCACGAACCCCTGCGGACTGTCTTCCCCGAGGACGACGGCATCCCGTACCAGCGGGTGCTGGACCCCGCCGACGCCCATGCGGCTCTCACCACAGCCGCCGTCCGCCGCGAGGACCTGGACCGGACCCTGTCGGAGGCGGCCGTCAGCCTCTCCTTCGACATCACCACCGATGCCCCGCTGCGTGCCTGGCTCTTCACCACCGAGGAGTCCGGCGGCACCGAGCACGTGCTGCTGATCCTCATGCACCACATCGCCGGCGACGGCTGGTCCCTGCGCCCCCTGCTGCGCGACCTGGCCGAGGCCTACGAGGCTCGCCTGGCCGGAGCAGAACCCGGTTTCACGCCCCTCGCCGTACGCTACGCGCAGTACAGCGTGCAGCAGCACGACGTCGCCGCCACCGCGGCCACCGACGGATCCGGTGCGGACGCCACGCCCGACGCCCAGCTGGAGTTCTGGCGCCAGGCCCTCGCCGGCGCCCCGGAGCAGCTGCCGTTGCCCTTCGACCGGCCACGCCCCGCCACCCGCTCGTTCCGCGGCGCAGGCGTCGACTTCGCCATCGACGCCGACCTCCACGCCCGGCTCGCCGGCTTGGCCCGAGCAACCGGCAGCACCCTGTTCATGGTGCTCCAGGCAGCCCTGGCCACCGTGCTCACCCGGTACGGCGCCGGAGAGGACATCCCCATCGGCACCCCGGTCGCGGGCCGCGCCGAAGAGAGCCTCGACGACGTGGTCGGCTTCTTCGTCAACACCCTGGTGCTGCGCACCGACACCTCCGGGGACCCGGCGTTCACCGCGCTGCTCGACCGGGTGAGAGCCGGCGCCCTCGCCGCGTACGCCCACCAGGACGTGCTCTTCGACCGGGTGGTCGAGGCCCTCAACCCCGAGCGCTCGCTCGCCTGGAGCCCCCTGTTCCAGGTGTCCCTCGCGTTCAACGGCAGCGCCGTTGCCGCCGGCGACCTGCCCTCCCTGCCCGGCGCCCGCATTCACGAGGTCCCGACCTCCGTCTCCAAGTTCGAGCTGGGCTTCAACATCCGCGAGCTGGAGGCGGCCGAAGGCGAACCCCAGGGCCTTGCCGGCTTCGCCGAGTTCGCCACCGACCTGTTCGACCGGTCCACCGTGGAGCGGCTCGTCGCCTCGCTGCTGCGGGTGCTGGAGCAGCTGCCCGATGGCTCCGGCCTGCGCCTGAGCGAGCTCGAACTGCTGCCTGCGGGCACCCCTGACTCCCTGCCCGAGCGGGGCGTCGGCGCCCCTACCGCCCCCGCCGCACCCTCGGTACCGGAGCTGTTCGCCCGCCAGGCCGCAGCGACCCCGGAGGCGGTCGCCCTGGTCTGCGGGCAGCGTGAGGTCACCTACCGCGAACTCGACGCGCGGGCCGACGCCCTGGCCGCCCGGCTCGTCGGCCAGGACGGGATCGCTGCGGAAGCCCCCGTGGCGATCCTGATGGACCGCTCCGTGGAACTCGTCGTTGCCGAATTGGCCGTACTGAAGGCCGGCGCGGCCTACGTGCCCCTCGACCGCCGCTACCCGCCCTCGCGGATCGAGGCGATCACCGCCGCGACCGGGGCCCGGTTCCTGCTGACCGACCGCGGCGATGTGGCCGCCCTCGGCCTCGACCCCCGCATCCGCGTGGTCCGCGCCGACGCCGCCGACGGACCGGTCCCCGTCCTGGACGGGCCCCTTCCGCCGGTGACCGCGCACCCCGACCGGCTCGCGTACATCATGTTCACCTCCGGCTCCACCGGTACGCCCAAGGGCGTCATGGCCACCCACGCCGGCATCACCGCGCTCGCCGCCGACAGCGCCTTCGCCGCAGCAGCCCACCGGCGGGTCCTGCTCCACTCCTCACCGGCCTTCGACGCCGCCACCTACGAGCTGTGGGTGCCACTGCTGAACGGTGGCTGCTGCGTCCTCGCGCCCCCTGGGGACCTCGACACCGAAACGCTCGCCGCCGCCCTCACCGGCCACCGGGTGGAAGCCGCCTGGCTCACCGCCGCCCTCTTCCACCACATGGTGGAAGCGGCCCCCGACGCCCTCGGCTCGCTCAAGGAGATCTGGGCGGGCGGCGAGGCAGTCTCCGCCACTGCCGTACGCCGGCTCCGCGACGCTCACCCCGGCGTACGGGTCGTCAACGGCTACGGCCCCACCGAGACCACCACCTTCGCCACCCGGTTCGCGGTACCCGCCGACGGCCCCGTCCCCGAACCGCTGCCCATCGGCGGCCCGCTCGACGGCATGCGCGCCATGGTCCTCGACCCCCGCCTGAAGCCGGCACCCCACGGCGCGACCGGCGAACTGTACCTGGCGGGGCCCGGGGTCGCCCGCGGCTACCTCGGCATGCCCGCGGCCACCGCCGAGCGGTTCGTCGCCGACCCCTACGGCCCGCCCGGCAGCCGCATGTACCGCACCGGTGACCTCGCCCGCTGGAACACTGCCGGAGAACTCGAATGCGTAGGACGGACCGACGACCAGGTCAAGATCCGCGGCCTGCGCATCGAACCCGGTGAGGTACGGGCCGTACTGGCCGAGCACCCCTCGGTCGCCGAAGCCGCCGCCGTCGTCCGCGAGGACCGCCCCGGGGACAAGCGCCTCGTCGCCTACGTAGTCCCCGCCGAACGCGGCCGGAGCGTGGACCCCGCCGCCCTCACCGACCTCGCCCGGCGCACCCTGCCGGACTACATGGTGCCCTCGTCCGTCATCGTGCTGGACTCCCTCCCGCTCACCGTCAACGGCAAGCTCGACCGCAAGGCCCTGCCCGCCCCGCATGCCGCCACCGCCTCCGCGGGCGCTCCCCGCACCGCCCGCGAAGAAATCCTGTGCGCGCTGTTCGCCGAGGTCCTGGACCTTTCCCGGGTCGGTGCCGACGACGACTTCTTCGGCCTCGGCGGCCACTCCATGCTCGCCATGCGACTGGTCTCCCGCGCCCGCACGGCGCTCGGGGTCCGCATCAGCATCGGCGACCTCTTCCAGGCGCCCACCGCATCCGCGCTGGCCGCGCTCCTCGCCGCGGACGACGGCACCACCACCCCCGCCGGCCCCCCGACGGCCGTCGCGGACCGGCCGGAGCACATCCCGCTGTCGTACGCACAGCAGCGGCTGTGGTTCCTCGGCCAGGTCGACGGCCCCAGCCCCACGTACAACATCCCCCTCGCGCTGCGGCTCACCGGCCGTGTCGACGCCTCCGCACTGCGGGCTGCGCTGGGTGACGTACTCGGCCGCCACGAGGCACTGCGGACCCTTTTCCCCGCACCCGACGGCGAGCCCCACCAGCTGATTCTGCCCGCCGGGCAGGCCGAGCCCTCCCTGGTCGAACTCCGGGTGCCCGCAGCCGCGCTCGACGAAGAGGTCGCCCGAGCCGCCCGCCACAGCTTCGACGTGACCACCGAGATCCCGCTGCGCGCCTGGCTGTTCGAGGCTGCCGGCACCGATGGGCAAGAGGGCACGGGCGAGTACGTGCTGCTCATCCTGCTCCACCACATCGCCGGCGACGGCCTGTCGATGCGCCCGCTCCTGCGCGACCTCACCCTCGCCTATGAGGCCCGGCTGGCCGGCGCCGCCCCCGCGTTCACCCTCCTGCCCGTCCAGTACGCCGACTACGCCCTGTGGCAGCGGCGCACCCAGGAGGGGCCGGGCCGCGAGGCCCACGAGCGCTCGCTCGCCCACTGGCGCCGGGCCCTGGACGGGCTGCCCCCGCAAATCGAGCTGCCGTGGGACCGCCCCCGCCCGGCCGTCGCCGGACACCTCGGTGCCACCGTCGAGCTCGACCTGCCCGCGGAGCTCCACCAGCAGGTCCTGGATCTGGCCCGGACCACCGGATCCACTCTTTTCATGGTCCTGCAGGCCGCCGTCGCCGCCGTCCTGACCCGCTCGGGCGCCGGCGAGGACATCCCGCTCGGTACCGTCGTCGCCGGGCGCGCCGAGGAGAGCCTCGACGACGTGGTTGGGTTCTTCGTCAACACCCTCGTGCTGCGCACCGACACCTCCGGCAACCCTGGCTTCGCCGATCTGCTGGCACGGGTACGCGAAGCCGACCTGGCCGCGTACGCACACCAGGACGTCTCCTTCGACCGCCTGGTGGAAGAAGTCAACCCCGAGCGCTCGCTCGCCTGGCACCCGCTGTTCCAGGTACTGGTGGCCCTCGACGACGGATTCCTCGGAGGAGACCTCCGCTTCCCCGGCGCCCGTGTGCGTATGCAGCCCCTTGGCACCGACACCGCCAAGTTCGACCTGTCGGTGGACTTCGAGGACCGGCGCGACGGGACCGGCCGCCCGGCCGGGCTGCGGACCGTACTCGAATACGCCACGGAACTGTTCGACCACGCCACCGTCGTCGCACTCGGACAGCGCCTGGTCCGCCTGCTCGAGGCAGCCGTCGCCGACCCGCACCGCCCGATCGGCCAACTGGACCTGCTGTCCGCGCAGGAACGGCAGCGCCTGCTGACCGACTGGAACGGCCCCGCCGTCGCCGAGAGTCCCATCGACCTGCCCGCCCGCATCCGGACCCTGGCCGCCGAGCGGCCGGACGCGCCCGCCGTCTCCGACGCGCACGGCAGCAGCAGCTACGCCGAGCTCGCCCGCGATGCCGCCGCCGTGACGGCGGCCCTCGCCGCCGCAGGCGCGGGACCGGACGAGCTCACCGCGGTCCTGTCCGAACGCAGCCCATGGTTCGTCACCGCGGTGGTCGGCGCCCTGGGCACCGCGGGCGGCTACATGCCGCTCGATCCCGGCACGCCCGTTCGCCGCGCCGCCCAGATGCTCGCCGACGCCGAGGTGCGCTACCTGCTGGCCGCGCCCGCACTCGCCGATCGCGCCCGGGAGATCGCGGCCGCCTGCGCCGGAGCGCCGGTCACCGTGGTCCTGCCCGACATGGCGCCGGCCCCGGCCGCTGCCCCGGTCGCCGCCCCGGTCCCCTCTCCCGAGGCCATCGCCTACTCGGTGTTCACCTCCGGCTCCACCGGCCGCCCCAAGGGCGTACTGGTCCCCCACCGCGGACTCTCCAACCACCTGCGCGCGGTGATCGACCTCTACGGACTCGACGAGGCCGACACCATCGCCTTCAACGCCCCGCTGACCTTCGACGTCTCCATCTGGCAGACGCTCACCCTGCTCCTCGCCGGCGGCCGAGTACACGTCTTCGACGAGGACACCGCCCGCGACCCGCAGGCCATGGTCGAGGCGGTGGCGGCCCACGGAGTGACCGTCATCCAGATCGTGCCGGCCGTCCTGCGCGCCATCCTCGACCTGTGGGACGCCGACGACCGCACCGCCGAGCACTGCGCCGGGCTGCGCTGGATGCTCGTCCACGGAGAGGAACTCCCGCCGGACCTCGTCACCCGCTGGTACAAGCGGTTCCCCGACGTCCCGCTCGCCAACGTCTACGGTCCCGCCGAGTGCTCCGACGACGTGTCCATCTCGGTCATCCGTCCCGAATCCCTGCCCTCAGGCGGCCGCGCCCCCATCGGTCGGCTCCTGTGGAACACCCGGGCGTACGTACTGGACGCACGGCTGGAGACCGTCCCAGTCGGCGTCCCCGGTGAGCTGTACGTCGCCGGAGCCGGCCTCGCCCGCGGCTACGCGCAGCGGCCCGCGCTGACGGCGGAACGCTTCGTCGCCGACCCGTACGGGGAGCCGGGCACCCGCATGTACCGCACCGGCGACCTGGCTCGCTGGAACGCCGCCGGCGAACTGGAGTTCCTCGGCCGCGTCGACCACCAGACGAAGATCCGCGGCTTCCGCGTGGAGCCCGGCGAGGTCCAGGCAGTGATCGAGGCCCACGACACCGTGGGGCAGGCCGCCGTGCTCGTACGAGAGGACAGGCCCGGCGACAAGCGGCTCGTGGCCTACGTCGTGCCCGCCACCCCGGCCACCGGCGCCGATCCGGCGGCTGTGCGCGCCCACGTGGCGGCCGCCCTCCCCGAGTACATGGTCCCCTCCTCCTTCGTTGTCCTGGATGAGATGCCGCTCACCGTCAACGGCAAGCTCGACCGCAAGGCCCTTCCCACCCCGCAGACCGCTGTCACCACCTCGGCCGGCGCTCCGCGCACCCCGCGCGAGGAAGCCCTGTGCGCCCTGTTCGCCGAGGTGCTCGGGCTGCCCGAGGTCGGGGTCGACGACGACTTCTTCGCCCTCGGCGGCCACTCCATGCTCGCCATGCGGCTGGTGTCCCGGGTCCGCACGGAGCTCGGCACCCGCCTCGCCGTGAGCGACCTGTTCCGCCACCCCACCCCGGGCCGGCTCCTCGAAGCCCAGGGCGGCGAAGCATCCGACTACGAGGTCCTGCTGCCGCTGCACACCCCGGCCCGCGCCACGAACGGCGGTGAACGCCCGCTGTTCTGCGTGCACCCCGCCACCGGACTGGCATGGAGCTACGCGCCGCTCGCCCGGGACCTGCCCGAGGAACTGCCCGTGTACGGCATCCAGGCACCCGGACTCACCGCCGGCGCGCCCGTACCGGAGGACTTCGCCACGCTCATCGACCTGATCGCCCGGCAGATCCGCACCGTACAGCCCGAAGGCCCCTACCGGCTGCTCGGCTGGTCCCTGGGCGGCAACATCGCCCAGGCCCTTGCCGCCCGCTTCCGGGCGTCCGGCGACACGGTCGAACTGCTCGCGCTCGTCGACTCCTACCCCGGGCAGGCCTGGCCCTACCCGGACTACGCCGACGAGGCCCAGTGGGACGCGTACGCCCTGCTGGCCACCCTCGCCGGAGAAGCCCTGGATCCGGCGGGCCACAGCGACGACTTCGGCAGCTGGCTCGCAGACCTGCACGAGGACGCCGCCGGCCGCCTGCCGATGCCGCGTGAGCAGTTCGACCGCATGGTCGACATCGGCGTCAACAGCAGCAGGCTCGCAGCCGCCTGGGACCCCGAGACCTTCGATGGTACGGCCCTGTTCTTCACCGCCACCGAGGGCCGCGACGCCGACGGCCCCACCCCCGAGACATGGCTGCCGCACGTCTCCCGGCTGGACACGATCCCGCTTGCCTGTGCCCACGAGGAGGCCATGGCGGACCAGCCTCGCGCGGTGATCGCACAGACCCTCATCGACTTCCTCGAAGCCGCCGCCCCCGCACCCAGGGGTACAGACGTAGACACGCAAGGAGCCAAGTGACACCCATGCACACGGAAACCCTTCCCACCTCCCTACCCGGCCACTGGCTGGCCCCTGAGGACCCCGGCTACGACGAGGCGCGCCGCATCTGGAACGGCATGCACGACAGGCGTCCGGCTCTCATCGCACGCTGTCGTGACACGGGCGAGGTCTCCCTGGCCCTGCGCCACGCGGCCGTGACGGGCCTGGACGTCACCGTCCGGGGCGGGGGCCACAACGTGGCCGGGACCGCGCTCGCGGACGGTGCCGTGCTGATCGACCTCGGCCCCCTGTCGGACGTCGAAGTGGACCCCGTTGCCGGGATCGCCCTGGCGGGGGGCGGAGCTCTGCTGCGCGACGTGGACGCCGCGACCACCCCGTACGGGCTGGCCTGCCCTGCGGGCGTCGTCTCGCACACCGGCCTGGGCGGGCTCGCCCTCGGCGGAGGATACGGCTGGCTCGCCCGCAAGTGGGGACTGACCTGCGACCACATCCTGGCCGCCGAGGTGGTCCTGGCCGACGGGACGGTCGTCGAGACCGACGAGGACAACCACCCCGAGCTGCTGTGGGCCCTCCGGGGCGGCGGCGGGAACTTCGGCATCGTCACGCGGTTCACGCTCCGGCTCAGGCCGGTGGGCCCGGTGCACCACCATGTCGGTGTCTACCCGCTGGACCAGGCCGTGCAGGCGCTGGCCGCCTACCGCGGGTTCGCCGAGCGGCAAGGGCCCGACCTGCACGCCGTCGGATGCCTGAAGTTCGCCGGCGACCAGGAGTGGATCCCCGTCGCACTACGCGGTGAGCGCGCCCTCTTCCTGACGGCGACCTGGTTCGGTGACCCGGCCGAGGGGCCGTCCCGCACCGCTTCCCTGTTCGCTGACGTCCGGCCCGCGGCCGAACTCACCCGTCTGTTGTCCTACGCGGAGCTCCAGGCCCTTGGCGATCACGGTGAGCCGCACGGCAACCGGTACTTCACCAAGTCCTGCTACCTCGCCGAGCTCTCCCCGAAGGAAGCGGAGGAGTTCGCGGGGATCGCGCTCGACATGCCCTCCCGCCTGTCCTCCGTCGACTTCGAGTACCTCCGCGGAGCGATCACCGACGTTCCCGACGAGGAATCGGCCTTCCCCAGCCGGGAAGCCCCGTACATCTGCACGGTCTCCTCACAGTGGACCGACCCGGGCCAGGACGCCGTGAACACGGACTGGCCGCGCCGCGCCATCGAGCGCCTCGCTCCCCTCAGCACCGGCGGGGCGTACGTGAACTACCTCCAAGACGAGCACGCCGGCCGGGTGCGCGAGGTGTACGGCGCGGCCCGCCACGCCCGCCTCGCGGCGGTGAAGAACACCTACGACCCCGGCAACGTGTTGCACCGCAATCAGAACATCCCGCCGACGGCGGACGAACAGCACAACCGCAGCAAGGAGTCCTGAACATGTCGATCCTGCAGCCGCCGTCCATCCACGGCAGCAACGAGCCGGACGCTTTCGTGCGCGCACTGCGCTCTCCGTGGTACGCCCTGGTCGCCGATCTGTTCCACACCGTGCGCACCGCGACCGCCGACTACGCGAACGGCAGGGGCCTGCGCAACCTTCCCTTCCCGCTGACCACCCGGACCGTCACCTGCCCCACGGCTCTCGGCAGCGACTCCGAGCCGGTCCCCGTCTCCGTCCTCGGCGTCGACACCTATCTGCCCGACTCCATGCAGTTCGCGCTCGAGTACGGCTGCCGACTTGCCCCCGGCGGCTGCTGGGACATCCAGCCCTCCTACCGGGGCGAGACGCCCGACGAAACCCACCTGAACCAGTACACGCACAGCGAGGCCGAGATACCCGGCGGCCTTGAGGAGATGACCGACTACGTCGACGGCTACGTGAAGGCCCTCGCCGCCGCCGTCCTGGACCAGCACGGCGATCGTCTGGCCACCGCCCGCGGCAACGTCTCCCACCTGGAACGCATGGCCGGCCACGGCGCCCCGTTCGAGCAGCTCACCTTCGCCGAGGCCGTCCGCATCGTCGGTGACACCGAAGGGTGCGTACACGACGCGGGTACCTGGCGAAGCCTCACCCGCAAGGGCGAGCGGCTGCTGATGGAACGGGTCAGCGAGTTCGTGTGGGTGCACCACTTCGACTCCCTGGCGGTTCCGTTCTACCAGGCCTTCGGGGACGAGAACGGGCAGACCGCCCGAAACGCCGACCTGTTCTTCGGCCTGGGCGAGATCGTGGGGGGCGGAGAGCGTCACTCTGACGTGGAACTCCTGCGGAAGTCCATGGTCATGCACGATGTCAACGAGCAGGAGTACGCCTGGTACGTGAGCATGCGCGAGCAGTTCCCCATGCGTACTGCGGGATTCGGCATGGGCGTGGAGCGCTTCCTGATGTGGGTGCTCGGCCACGGCGACATCCGCGATATCCCCCTGATCGACCGGATCGGCGAGACCCCTGCCTTCCCGGCCGCGGTGATCCGTCCCTAACGGCACAAGATAGGTTCATGAACACGACATTGCGTGGCTCGGTGCTGCGAATACGGGACTACCGGCTCCTGTGGTTCGGTGAGACCGCCAGGACGCTCGGAAACAGCGTGACCTCCGTGACCCTGCCGTTGATCGCGGTCACGGTGCTGGACACAGGTGCCACGGCGGTGGGCGCCCTGGCGGCTGTGGTCTGGTTGCCCTGGTTGCTGATCGGCCTGCCGGTAGGCGCCTGGGTGGACCGCATGCGCCGACGCCCCGTGATGATCGTCTGCAACACGGTGTCCGCGGTGCTCTGCGCCAGTGTCCCGCTCGCGGCCTGGCTGGACGCCCTGACCTTCGCGCAGCTGCTGATCGTCGCGCTGGCCCTGGGCACCAGCGCGGTGTTCTTCAACACCGCCAACCACGCCTACCTGCCCACCGTCCTGACGGAGGGAGATCTGCTCGAAGGCAACTCCAAGCTTCAGGCGAGTGAGTCGGCGACCAACGTGGCGGGCCCCGGACTCGCCGGCCTGATCACCCAGTTCATCGGTGCGGTCGCCGGACTGCTCCTCGACGCGTTCACCTTTCTGGTCTCCACGCTGTGTCTCACCTCGATCCGGGCCACGGAGCCGCCGCCGGCGCCTGATGCCCCGGCGGAGAGCCTGCGGAGCAGGATCGGTGAGGGGCTGCGGTTCGTCCTCCGTGACCGCTATCTGCGTCCCATGGTCATATACGGCGCCCTGGTCAACCTGGCCCTGATGGGCTACCAGGCGGTCCAAGTGGTCTTCCTGGTACGCACGGTGGGGGTCAACTCCGCCACCGTCGGAATGCTGCTGACCTCCGGGAGCATCGGCGGCATCGTGGGGGCCGTCGTCGCCGAAGCCGTCGGACGCCGCTTCGGCACCGGTCGCGGCATGCTGCTGATGCAACTCCTCACCTGCCCCTTCGCGCTGCTGATGCCCCTGGCCACCGAAGGGGCCGGCCTGGTCCTCTACGCGGGCGGAGCGTTCGTGATCGGCGTCGGGATTACGTCGTGCAACGTCGTCCTCGGCAGCTTCCGCCAGACGTACTGCCCGCCCGGGCTGCTGGGACGTGTCGTGGCCACCACCATGGTGCTCAATCACAGCACCATCCCCCTCGGCTCGCTGCTCGGCGGATTCATCGGCGACGCACTCGGGCCGCGCGCCGCCATGTGGATCATGACGGGACTCCTGGCACCCTGCTGGGTCATCCTGGCCTTCGGTCCGATGAGGCGGCAGCGCGACCTCCCCACCAGCCATCGGTCCGCCGGTATCCCAGAGAAGGACAGAACGTGACGACAGACGACACCTCCACCGCTTCCACGGTCCAGTACTACGACGAACTCGGATGCTGGGTGGTGTGGGGCCGGCAGGCGGCCCAGGCCGCTCTGGAGGACCCCCACCTCTCCTCGGAGACCCTTGAGGCTGCCAATCTCAGCTACCTGCCAACCGACATGCACGAGGAGTGCTCGCATCTCATCGAGACGATGCGCCGGTGGTTCGTCCTGCTCGACGGCAGCCGGCACACCACCGCCCGCCGTGCGGTCCAGCCGCTCTTCTCCCCGCGCCGCATCCGCAGGCTGGAGGAGACCATCGAGGTCATCGTCGACGAGGAACTCGACGCGTACGCAGCCTCGGAGAGTCACGACGCCGTTGCCGAACTCGCCGACCGGATCTCGGCCCGGACCATCGGCCTGCTGCTCGGCCTGCCCGGGAGCGACCACCTGAGCCTGCACCGCTGGGCCAAGGCGCTCACGGACTTCCTCGGCACTTCCTACCGCCGGGACTGCGCCGTCGGCGCCCAGGACGCGCTCCGGGAGATGGGGGAGTTCATCAAGAACGCCCCCGACGAGGACAGCATCTGGAGCCGGGCCAGCGGCAGCGAATGGGACCGTCTGGCTACCTCCTCCATGGTGATGTTCGGGGGGCTCGAGACCACGGTCGGCCTGATCGGCTTCTCCCTCTGGCACATGCTGGGCAACGGCCTGGCCCCCCGGATCGCCGCAGCGGACACTGACGAAGCGGCGAAGGAAGTGGTCGAGCGGGCCCTGGAGGTCTATGCACCGCTCGGCCACGTCGCCCGCATCGCCACGTCCACCACTGAACTGGGCGGCAGGACCGTCATGGAGGGAGACCTCGTACTGGTGTCCCTCACCGGCCGTGACCTCTTCGACACACCGCAGCTGCCGACCGCCCCCACCACGCATCACCAGGGAGCGGACCGTTCCGACCACGTCGCCTTCGGTTTCGGCATGCACTACTGCGTCGGAGCTCCCCTCGCCCGGATCACGGTCGCCCAGCTCCTCACCGGGTTTGCCAGGCGGTTCCCCGACGCGACGGTGAAGGAGGTCGCCTGGCGCAAGAACCGGACCTTCCGCGGATTCGACCGTCTGGTGCTCGACCTCGACGGCGCCTCCCGGTAGCAGCCGCCCCCTCCCCACCCGGACCCCAAGCAGAGGTACCCATGCAATCCATCGAGCCCACCGTCCTGGTCTGTCTCCCGTTCGCCGGAGCCGGAGCTTCCTTCTTCCGCAAGTGGCAGCCTCTCGCCGCTGATGGTCTGCGCATAGCCGCCGTCCAGCTGCCCGGCCGCGAGGAACGGTTCCTCGACGAGACCCACACCGACGCCTCCTCGGCGATGGACGAGGCCTGGGCGTGGCTGGAGCCCCAGCTGGACGGCGCGGAGCGCATCGTGGTCTTCGGCCACAGCCTCGGCGCAGTCCTCGCGTACGAACTGGCGCACCGGATCGGCGACCTGGGCGGGCTGCCGGTGGAGCGGCTCGTGGTCAGCGGATCGGCGGGCCCGTGGAAGCCCCGGGCCCGCCGTGCCACCGGGCTGAGCGACGAGCAGTTCCTGACCCGCGTGCAGGGCTTCGCCGGATACACGCACCAAGCCATGCAGGACGAAGAGATGCTCGAACTGCTGGTCCCGTTGCTCCGAGCCGACGTGGAGATGCATGAGAACTACCGCCCCTCGTACCAGGACCCCCTGAACGCGCCCATCACGGCGCTGCGCGGCGCCGACGACGATCTGGTCAGTGCAATGGAATGTGCCCAGTGGGTGGAGGCCACGACCGGCGGCTTCGTCAGCACCGAGCTCCCGGGCGGCCACATGTATCTCACCGAGAGCGCGGGGGACGTGCTCCGGATCGTCACCGAGGCCCTCCTGGAAGGTCCGGTGACGGCACGATGACCGGCCGCCTGGCAGGCAGGACCGCCTTGATCACCGGCGCGGCACGCGGCCTCGGCCGCGCCACGGCCGTTGCCTTCGCGAGGGAGGGAGCCGACCTGATCCTTCTCGACGTGGCGTCCGACCTGGCCGGCGTCCCGTATCCACTCGGCTCGGCCAGTCAGCTGGACCACACGGCAGCGCTGTGCAGGGAAGCCGGAGCGGCCGTGCTGGTGGCTGAGGCCGATGTCCGGCACAGTACCGAGGTCGAGGCCGCGGTCCGTACCGCGCTCGACCGGTTCGGACAGATCGACGTGCTGGTCAACAACGCGGGAATCGCCGCACCGTCGGGACGCCCCGTCCACGAGATCGACGAGCCGGAATGGCAGCTGATGCTGGATGTGGACCTGACGGGCGCGTGGCGGTTGATCCGCGCCGTCGGCGGCCACATGGTCCGCCAGAAATCGGGCAGCATCATCAACATAGCCTCCACCGCCGGCCTGGTCGGATACCGCCACTTCGCGGGGTATGTTGCCGCCAAGCACGGCCTGGTGGGTCTGACGAAGGCGGCAGCCCTGGACTATGCCCCGCACAAGGTGCGGGTCAACGCCGTCTGCCCGGGCTCGGTCCGGGACGACGATCACGCCGAAGGGCGCATGCTGGCCGAGATCGCACGCTCCCTCGACGTACCGGTCGCGGAACACGAGGAGATCTTCGTCGGTTCCCAGCCGATGAACGCCCTGATGGAACCGGAGGACGTCGCCTCGGCCGCTCTGTGGCTGGCCGCGGACGAATCTCGCCGCGTCACCGGCAGTGTGGTGACAGTGGACGGGGGCTTCACCGCCTACTGAGTCCGAGATGGGTGAGGTAGGCACGGGGCCAGGTGCCGGTGTGGTGGGTCAAGCGGTGGCGCGGGGGCCTGGCGGGCTTGGGGCTGGGGCGGTGGGCTGGTGTTTTCTCTGGTTTGCCGAGTTTGCTCCTTCCCACAGGGGCTGGTCGAGCAGGTCTATGGAGTGGCTGATTCGCTGTAGGAGCAGGCGGGCGGCGTCAGCGGTGCGTCCCTGGTGCGCGCCGCGCAGTTGAAGCTGACGTTTGACGTCCGACGGGCAGCATTCAGCAGCTCGGGCGCGAGGGTCCCGTCACGCCATGCAGTGATGAGATCCAGGTCGTGGACCAGGAAGTGGAGTTGCACGTCGTCTATGGAGTCTGTCCACAGGGGCTCGGTGGGCTTCGGCGACGAGTTCGGGGTGGTGGTCGAAGCCTGGCCACGGAAGGACGGGGTGGTCGTTCTTCTCGCCGAACTGCCGGACCTGGTCGATGTCGCCCAGGGCTGCGTGCGGCAGTGACTCGTTCGTCCAGGATCACAGCCGGGACTGCTGGGCGAGGCGCTGCCGATCATGGCGAGCTGACCGGTGAGGAACACCTTTCCCTCACGTGACCAGCTGATCCGCGCGTCGTCCAGTGACCAGTCGTACTGCACGTCGCCCGACAGTCCGAGGCGTTCGACCATCAGGGGCCGGAGAGTGCTGCCACGCTCGCGGGCCGCGAGCACGACTCCCTCCCATACGGAGTGGTCGTGCTTCGAGCGGTCGTTCACTCTGCTCCGCTGCTGGGCAGCCTCTCGACCGTCAACCGGATCACGGTGCCCTCAGTGACCGGCAACGGGCCCTCGTGGTCACCCCGTGCGGCTCGCCGATTCAGCCAGGGGTGGAGCCGGTCCCACGCCTGCGCGGTCGCCGCCGCCCCCAGAACCTCCACGGGCAGGTCGGCCAAGGGGTGGGAAATGCGGGGCGCGCCATGGCCCGCGTCCAGCACGACCAGGATGGGCGGGTCGTCCACTCGCCACTGTCCGGCGTCCACCAGAAGGGCCAGGGCCCGGCGCAACAGGGCCATCTCGATCCTGCCCCGGATCATGGGAATGGTCGAGCATGAGGTTCAAGGAGACGCGTTCACGGTGGTGGCGGAGTTCCCGTCGGAGTTATAGGCCTGCCTGCCTGCGCGGAGCGATGTCCTGTTCGAGTTGCACGACGCGCCGTTGTGCACCGACGGTCCGGTGCGGACCCTCGTGGACCTGGCGCTGGCTCCTGAGCATAGGCGCGGGCACGGAGCGTTGTACTCTGGGATCAACCGCGGCCGGATCGACTTCGCCCGGCTACGGCGGGCGCTGACCAGTGTCCCGCTTCCCCGAGCCGGCGGCGGTCGGCTTGCGCTGGCGGCAGACGTCTCCCCGTGGCTGCGGCCGGACGCCGACACCTGGCGGTTTCGAGTGATCGTGTCCGGTCTCCGAGGGTGAGGCGGGGCGTTCGTTGAGCTCGCGTTCGCCTTGCACGAGGGGTGTAGCGGGCGAGGCCGGTGTACTTCGGGGAAGCACGCGCGCAGGAGTCTGTTCGTGTTCTCGTTGGCCCCGTGTGCCTGCTTCAGCGGATGTTCTTGCTACCCGTCACGCTGGACACCGCCTGGATCACCGCCCGGTCCCCCAAGGGTGAGGTCGCCGCTTGGGCGTGGGCGGCCGGCTGGGCTGGGCCATGTCGGCCGCGCTGATCGACAGCACCGTCTCCGCCACCCAGGTCCTGATGCACATCGTGCCCCCGATCCCGGCTACGCCGGGGCCCTGTTTGGCCTGCACCTCTACACGTGGGCCCTGATCGCCTTCCTGGCCGCCGCGGTTGCCCTGTTCCTGACCCCTCGGGCCGAGCCCCTGGACGCTGGCCTCGCTTCCCCCGCCCTGCGCCGGGCGGGCGCCGTCACCCCGGCGTTCTCCCCGCCTTCGCCGCCAGCAACCTGATCGCCGCCTGCTGCTTCCTCCAGGCTTCCCGCACGGTGAGCTGCCCCTTCGCCGTCCGGCCATCAAGCCGGAGAAGGCCGCCGCTGTCCGCGCGGCCGTCGCCGATCTCATACCCGAGCACACCGAGGCCGGCCACGAAGACACCCCATTCCGGAGCCGCCGGTCACCCCCGACACGCCGGGCAAGGTCGCCAACCACCCGCTGCCAGCTCCTCGACGGCACCCACGGCACCACAACCCGCCTCGCATCAGACGTTTGGCTTTGTACTGAGGTTTTCAGGTTGTCGTCGGGTAGTGACGGTTGATGATCCCTGCGGTATGCCGGTGAGGTGAGGTATCCAGAGGGTGGGGGCCTGACTGCTGAGCGTCGGGCGTTTCGTGAGGGGATCCGGCTTCAGGCCGGCGAGCGGTTCGCGGCGGGTGAAGAGACCGCGGTGATCGCGAGGGACCTGCGGGTGAGTGCGCGGTCGGTGGAACGATGGCGCCGCGCCTGGCGCGACGGTGGCATGGCGGCCCTGCGCTCGACGGGTCCGGCGAACTCCCCAACCGTCACCGATGCCCAGTTCGCCGTGCTCGAGGAGGAACTCGGCAAGGGTCCGTCAGCGCATGGCATCGACGATGAACGCTGGACTCTGGTTCGGGTCCAGACGGTGATCCGCCGCCGACTGAGGCTGACCCTGTCGGTGGCGACGGTGTGGCGGCTGCTGGAACGGCACGGCTGGTCGTGGCAGGCACCTGCCCGCAGAGCCCTCGAACGCGACGAGCACGCGGTAGAGCGGTGGAAGCAGGAGGTGTGGCCCCAGGTAAAAGGCTCGCGGCGGCGTATGGCAGCTGGATCGTCTTCGAGGACGAAGCCGGATTTTCCATGACGCCGCCCCGCGCCCGCACTTGGGGCCGGCGCGGAAACACCCCCGAAATCAGGGTGAGAGGCAGGCCCCGCCGTCGCACCTCGATTGCGGCCCTGTGCTGCTACAAACCCGGCGAAAGGAGCCGTCTCATCCACCGGCCCCGCACCCATCTCCTGCTCAAGGGCGCCCGCAGGAGCTTCTCCTGGAAGGACTACCGCGACCTGCTCGTTCGTGCCCACATCCAGCTCGGCGGCCCAATCGTGGTGGTCTGTGACAATCTCAACACCCATCTGACCGCCGGGCTGAAGCAGTACGAGGCCGACCACGACTGGCTCACCACTGTCCGGTTGTCGCCCTATGCACCCGACCTGAACCCCGTCGAGGCCATCTGGTCACTCGTGCGCAGGGCCATGGCCAACACTGCCTTCGACGCACCCGATGATCTCGACCACAAGCTCCGCCGTGAGTTTCGCAGGATCCAACTCCGGCCCCACCTGATCGACGGCTGCCTCACCGCCACCGGCCTGACCCTCACATCGCCAACCCCACCCTGCACACCTCCGTAACTCAGGGAAGGGCACCGACTGCTTCGCCGTATGAACCCGGGGCGAGTGCGAGGCTGCCCTCTGGGACAGCCGGGATTGAGGCGGTCGCAGACCTGAAGCGTCGACAAGCGCGTACGGCTGGACTGGCGAAAGTGTCGGCGACTGCGGAGCGCGCCGGGTGTGCCGTGACGCCGGAGTGGGCCTCGCATGTCATCGTTTTGGCCCTGACGGCTTCGAAAGGGACGTGCATGCTGA
Organism: Streptomyces lavendulae subsp. lavendulae; assembly: GCF_002803845.1. Taxonomy (GTDB): domain Bacteria; phylum Actinomycetota; class Actinomycetes; order Streptomycetales; family Streptomycetaceae; genus Streptomyces; species Streptomyces lavendulae. Next base: position 8,577,760 of record NZ_CP024985.1, read on the forward strand.
CGCTGTCACTCGCGACCATCCTCGAAGAGGCCGCCTCGGACAAGAACAAGCATCTTGAGGGCAACGTCAAAGACATCCAGGAGCTCCTGAAGCCGGAGAACCTTGCCGCGTTGCAGGAGGTCGCCAAGGTCTTCGCATTCCTGGCTTTCCACCCGGTGGCCGATACCGCGGTCGCCGACTACGTGCGGTCTGGCACGCTCGCCGACGACAGCGGACCGGACGTCCTCGCCTTGTTCACCCTCGATGAGCCCGCGCCGACCCCCGTGGCCGTCGACGACCGGTCCTTCTCCTCATGGCTTCACCTGGGAAAGGGTGTCCACCCGGCTTACCAGATGGTGCGCACGCTCTTCGAAGGCACGTACGTTCCTCCCCTGCCCGGTGTGCTGTTCTTCCACCACGACTGGGCGAGCCACGCCGGCGCCGTATACGTGCCGTTGAACACGGCCACGGAACAACACGAGGTACGCGTCCTCCTGCGCAAGGTCTTCGCCCTGGCCGCACACGAGGCCAACCCGACGGACGCCAAGGGAGCGCTGGACCGGCTCTGCGTTGCGTTGCTCAAAGAGCGCATCGAGTACGACAAGACGCGGGGAACATCGATGCAGGAGTGGCTGATCACCAGCTTCCGACTGGTTGCAGAGCACAGTGGGGACATCGTCAGTGTCGTGGGGTTGGCTCTGTGAACGTCACCAGGCTCCTGACGGCCGACCTAGCAGGCGAGGCCGAACCGCTGCTGGATCTGGTGAACGCCTACTTCCAGGAGGCAATGCTCTTCGGGCGGATGTGCCGGACCGACGAGTGGGACTTCGACGGCGGTAAGCAGCATTCCCGTGTGCGGTATTACTGCGAGGCCCGTGAGATTCCCTTCCTCAAGGTCACAGCGGTCTTGGAAGACACTATCGGTCTGCAGTTCACGGACGCCGCAGCACAGATTCCTTACCGCCATGTCGGCGCGACCTGGCCGCCTGGATGCCCGTTGGCCGGTCACGTCACCGTACCCTCCAAGCTGTCACCCTTCACCTGGCTGAGTACATTCCTCGTTCACTGGAATCTGGTTCCGGACGACGACTCCGCCCGGGAGGGCGAGTACTTTCGCGTGCTCCGGTCCACCCTTTGGATCTGCCACGAATCCGGGCTGCGCGCCGCTGTGGACTATGTGGCCGACCTGGTGGAGACCGGGCAGGTGGCGAGCGTGTTCTCCGCGATCATGGTGGTCGCCCAACTGATCATCGTCAGCGCGCGCACCAACTCCCCTCAGGAACTAGTGGCCTCTCTCATGGAGGGAAGGCTGCCGAGGAAGCCGGGCGAATGGCTGGTCTTCTATCCCACTCTGGAGAATGCCGAGCCTGTCCGCCTCACGGCGGACGGACGCGCGGCTGTTGAGTCGCTCGTCGTACGTGGCTGGAGCCAGGTCGAGAAGACACGCGCAGCGAGCAGTCTCGACGAGTGGCTGTCCTCTGTGGCCGCGTTGCAGGGATTGCTTACGCTGGTCATGCACAGCGTGGCGATGGCTGTGGCGAACCCGTCCACTGCTTTGCGTGCGGTTGTGTCCCAGTTCGAGGAGATGTCAGCGGACATCTCTGCTGCCACGGTCGACATGGAGGTCGGCCTTGAGGGCAACGCTGGCCTCCCACAGTTCCTCAGCTACCAACGCGACCTCGAGAAGCGTTTCCTGAACCGAGGAGATACGTCCGGACGGAGATTCCGGCGGGAGCGGCTCCTACTTCCCCTACCCATCTACGGATCCTCCGACAAACTTCCACCAGACTGGGGCGAACCCAGCTGGCGGATCGCACTCCCCTGGAAGTCATGCCACAGCTTCGTCGACGAACTACTTGCTGGGCCGGACCCAGCAGGCCCCCTTCCGCGGGGCAGCTGGGCCCGGCCACTGAAGGGCGATGCCCTACGGCAGGCGCTCACCCTCCATCCGGAGCATCCCCCGTATTGGAAAGCACTCGCGCAGGAACTGCGTTCGGTCGGCCGCCCGCGCGCCGCCAAGGCCGCCCTTCTTGTGTCCAAGCGAATGTCCCAGCGCACCGTCGAACAGGGCTGGGAGCCACGCTCATAGGAAGCAGCCTGTGCGGCTGTCTCCCCGGCTGTCCGATCCTGGTGCTACTCGTCATCCAGTGGGTCCTCGGCCATGAGCCGTGACACTCACCCGCAGGTCCCTCGCGATCACCGCGGTCTTCTCACCCGCCGCGAACCGCTCGCCGGCCTGAAGCCGGATCCCCTCACGAAACGTCCGACGCTCAGCAGTCAGGCCCCCACCCTCTGGATACCTCACCTCACCGGCATACCGCAGGGATCATCAACCGTCACTACCCGACGACAACCTGAAAACCTCAGTAACGCGGATGTCCTCACCTGGCCGAATCAGTTCATCGAGAGCGCCCTCTCCGTAGCCCGCCAGATCCTCGGGAGCCAGCCATGACCCAGCGGCCCGCCCCGCGCGCCGTCGACACAAGCGGCTGCACCGCCCGCCGAGCGAGCATCACCCACCTCCTCGACCGAGCCGGCCGCAGCGTCCTCAGCGTGAGCGAGGCCGAACTGCGCGTCGCCGAGCAGCGCGCCGGAGGTAACCGCCCCGGGCCGGGCAGCGTTACGGCGTCTCCATGCCCCACGGCGCCGGCCAGGTGTCGGGCCCACCGCCCCGCCATTCGATCATCGGCGACGTGGCGATTGCGGCGCTGCGGTCAGTCCAGCACCCCGAGCGCGGTATCGGGCCGACAGTGGGTGCAGGCCTCGATGCCCTCGGCGAGTGCCCGCCGGGCCTGATCCGCAGAGGCAGGCCTGCAGCGGGTCCGGGTGTCCCAGCAGCCGCCGACGTGCACGCGGACCTGGGGCCTGCCGGTACCGATGCCGCCTTCGATGAGCCAGTCCGGGGCAGGCGGCGGGGGGCGCCGGGCTTCCTCCAGGGCGAGGCGCTGCTCTTCTTCGGCGGTTCACCCGCGGGTCCGCTCCAGGTCGCGTAGCTGCACTTTCTCTAGGAACTGGAGCAGCTCAAGACGCGCAGCGGATAGATCGGACACATGTTCGAGTCTATCTCTCCAGCCCTCTCTACAACCAACCGAGCCAACCAGACGGCGGCCGCGCCAGCCACGCAGGTCAGGCGGGCGGCTCCGGGCTCCACACGGTGGGACCGCGGCCCTTCCACTCCATCCAGGGCGGCCACGAGTCCGGATCGGGCCGGCCCGCCCGGCGCACGAACTCGATGGCATCGTCGGGCCCGAGGACCGCCTGGGCGCGCTTTGGTGGTGTTTCGCCAGCTCAATCGGCTGTCGACCTGCGGTTGCCGCACCAGGATGCGCGCGGAATCATGTTTATCGGGGGTCTTACTCGGGGGGCATGACTGTGACTATCTCGGATGATGGAAAGCGTGTCGCCATGCCCGATGTGACAGAAAATAAAGACGCGTGTCCATTCTGCAAGCGCTACCCGGAACGAGGCGGCCTGAGCGGCCTCGCCGAGCATCTCCAGAAAGACTGCACGTCACTCACCCGGGACAGCGAAGACAATTCCCCTCCCGTCCTGTTTGGTGGGTGTGCCCTAATTGCTGTCGCTTTGGCGCCTGGAGGCGGCGGGTTCGGCGTATACGTATTCGTAGGCCAGGACGCCGACGGCAACTGTCTCTACGCATACGCCGGCTCGCCGCCGGGCTGATTGAACTTGGTGCGCTCCCTGGCCCCGCCGGTGACCGAACCGATCACCCGCGGCGAGTACGCGCTCCGGCTCCGCGCCGCCATCCGGGAGGCGTCATGATCGAGGACGCCGACGCTACCGCCGCCGAACTCCTCGCCCGCGCTGCCGAGGACTACCGCGCCGCGGCACCCGCCCGCGAGGCCACAGTGACCTAAACCTTCGCCGAGACCTACCTTGCCGCCCGCGCTTACCGCGTCGGCCAACGGGCCCTTGTGCTGGCCCTCGCCGCCGGACCCGCCGCAACCAACGAGGCCACCAGAGCTGGCCGCGCTGCCGTCTTCTGGCCCCGGACGATCAGCGAATGGCCAGTCGCGACGGACTGCCGACCTCCTGAGGGAGGGCGGGGCTGTCGTCTCTGGGCGCCTGCGCCCGCCTTCTGGAGCGGGTGCGCGGCCGGACTACAGGGCTCGTCGCTCGGCTGGGGTGGCCTGGCCGGGTCAACGGCGACGGCGCTTGACGAGCACCGTGATGCCGAGGCCCATGCTCACGGCGGCGACGGCTCCGAGTGCCGGCCACTTCCAGGGGATTGTCCCGGATTCCGCAGCCGCGGATTCGGCCCGGCGTGGTGCCGTAGCTGTTTGTGCAGCGCTGGGGGCGGGGGCCTTCACGGGAGCTGGGCTGGCCAGGGGGTCAATGTCAGGGGCGCCTGGGTTTCCCTCGTGATCGAGTAGCACCTTGCGGGGGCGGACGACTCCGTAGCCGATCTTGTCGGTGCGCTTGGAGCCGTCGAGGGGGGCGCCGGCGGTCTGGATGAGAACTCGGGCCACCTGGTTTGCGGTCCAGTCAGGGTGAGCAGACCAGATGAGCGCGGCTGAGGCGGAGGCCAGAGCGGTGGCGTACGAGGTTCCTCCGTCTCCCTCACACCAGCCGGTGTTGTTGGTGCAGCGCTTCACGACTGTGTTGCCGACGGAGGAAACGTCCGTGTCAGGCCCGTAGGAGGAGAACCCCATGGGGGCAGCGTCGTCGTCGACGGCCCCCACACCGATGACTCCAGGCAAGGCAGCGATGGGGTTGTTCAAGTTGTGAGCCTCCTCCGCTTCATTTCCCATGGCCGTGAAGATAAGTACACCCTTGCTCTGGGCGTACTCGACAGCCGGCCTGACCAGCTTCATGTCCGGCCCTTCCCAAACACCGAGGGACAGGTTGATGATCTTGGCTCCGTGGTCGGCCGCGTACCGAAGCCCCTTGGCCATTTCCCCGCCTACGGCAAAGGCCATGGGTGTGCCGATGCTGGTGCGGATCGGCAGGACCTTGGCGCCGGGAGCCAGGCCCTGCGGGCCGCCTGCCGAGCCGTCGCCGACGATCGCTGCGGTCATCGTGGTTCCGTGCCCGACGAAATCCTCGTGCGGCGGGTAGGAATGATCCGGTTACTCGAAAGGCGGTTCCATGAACGAAATGCCTGGAAGGACTCTCCCTTCCAGCCCTGGAACGTCTTTGACGCCGCTGTCGATGACGGCCACCGTGACGCCGCTGCCGTCCGCGACCTTCCACATCTCGCGGGCCTTCATCTTCGTGAGATAGCCCCGCGGGTCAGTATCGGCGGCCGCTGGCAGCACCGTGCCCGCGCTGACCGCCCACGCCGCGACGATCACGCCCACCGCCCACCGCCACGACCCATGCCGACGTATGGTGCCCTGCAATTTCTGCCCCCTTTTGTGTCCATGCGCTGCAATCTCGCACGGACCCACCCCATCACACTGTCCGTCCAGGACAGCACCTGACCTTCCGTGAACTCCGGCACAGACAGAAGCAGAAGGGGCTACCGGGCCGAGCCTCAGACATTCTTCCGGACGGCCTGCGGGGCTTACCCCTCGGCGTTCGAAAGTGCGGCCATCCCCTCCGTCTGGAGGAGGTGGCCGCGTTTTCGTACCGTCCGGCGCTGGGCGGTCCAGGCGGCCGTGGAACTGGCCGTCGAAGCAGGGCAGATGGCGGTGGACGCGTGGGCGCCGCAGTGGTCGGGCGCGGCATGAGCCCTGAGCAAGGCCGTGTGCCTTGCCGCGCACCGCCGCAAGCACCGGAGCCACCGCCCCACAGCTCCTGGTGCTGCGGAAGGTGATCCCCCGGACCATGTTGCCCTTGGCGACATCCAGCGGCGGTACGGGCGGTTCAGCACCCGTACTCGGCGAGCACTGCCTGGGTCGCCTTGTCAAGCGGGCGCAGCGGATGGGTGCTGCCGTCCTCGGCTGGGCCCAGGCGCAGCGTCGCCCCGCCGGCCACCGGGGTGACGGTCAGGACACCGTCGTCGGCCGTGGCCTGAACGGTGTCGTGCCGGTAGGGGCTGGCGGCGAGGCATCCGTTCGCGTACTCCCGGTCATGGCGGTCATATGGGCCGGCGAAGTAGTAGTCGGCCACAGGTGCTTGCCCATGCCACACTGCGAACGCCATCAAGCCAGAGAGGAGCCCGGGCACTACAGCCTGAGGGCCGGGTGCGGTGATCAGCTTTGGTCCGTGCCGGACGACCAGACCGATACCGGTGCAGGCGATGAGGCCGGCTGCACGAACACCAGAATGAAAGTTCTTCGTCGGCCTGCACCATCGCAACGGCCCGGCACCCGCCCCCTGCACAGCGCGGAGGACGACGGGGACCGCCACGCAAGCCGCCGCCCGCGCCGGCCTGGCGGCCCAGTGCCGACTGGAGTCAGCTGCCGCTGTTCGAGCAAATCCCGCGTGATTACAGCCGCCTCGACCCGACAGCCGTCGACCTGGCCAGCCCGTGGCTGGCCTGGGCGAAGTACCTCGCCCACCAGATCGCCGAGGCGCGGGGATGGGGGCGCAACATCCGCTTTGCCGTGAACCGCGGCCTGGCCCTGGTCCTCACCGAGCACGTCGAGGGCGATGTCATCCGTCACAGCGAGATCTTCACCCCGCTCCGGGCCCGCGACCTGCCAGTCGGGCATACCGTCACGGTCCTGGAGGAGATGGGGATCTTCCTGGACGACAAAGAGCCCTCCTTCGAGAACTGGCTCACCGAGCGCCTGGAAGGACTTTCGCCAGGCATCAGCGCGGAGGCCGAGCGCTGGACCCGGACCCTCCGCGACGGTGGCCCCCGCAGCCTGCCCCGGCGGCAAGGCACGGTTTGGCTCTACCTCAACCATGTCCGCCCAGCACTTCTGGAGTGGTCGAACCGCTACGACCACCTGCGAGAAGTCACTCGCGACGATGTCCTCGCTCACACCAGAACGCTGCATGGCCACCATCGCAGCGACCAGCTCGTCGCCCTTCGCTCACTGTTCGCCTGGGCCAAACGGGCAGGTCTCATCTTCCGCAACCCCACGAGCCGGATCAAGGTCGGTCAGTACGAGTACGGCGTGCTTCAACCGCTCCTCCCCGCCCAGATTGGCCGGTCCGTCGCGGCAGCCACCACCCCAGCGGCACGGCTCATCCTCGCTCTCTCCGCGGTTCACGCCGCCAGGGTGGCTCAGATCGGCACCCTCATGCTCGACGACCTCGACATCGGCAACTGCCGAATGACAATCGCAGGACGAGCACGCCCGCTCGACGACCTCACCCTGAAACTGCTGCTGGACTGGCTGGAGCACAGGCGCAGCCGGTGGCCCAACACGGCGAACCTCCATTTACTGATCAACAACCAGACCGCCACGAAGACTGGCCGTGCCAGTAACCACTGGATCAGCACCGCGATGCGCGGGCAGGGCGCGACGCTGGAGCGTCTCCGCGTCGACCGGCAACTCGAAGAGGCCCTCACCCACGGGCCCGATCCGCTCCACCTCGCCCAGGTGTTCGGGCTGGATGAGAAGACCGCAATGCGTTATGCAGACTCCGCGCGGGCGCTGCTGGAGCAAGCTGCCGAGCAGAAGCACCAGTGAAACCTGTTCGACCGGGACCCGAGATTGAAGCGAACATGGGCGGATGCCGTCGACCGAAGCAGCAGCCAGCGAACTACAGGACCGCGCCACTCTCTGGAGCGTGGGCGAGATCCCCGCAAGCGATGTCGTCAGCGCGGCCTGTGACGCGCTCGTCGCTGGCCTAGACAGCCCCGGACTTCGGGTGCTGGCAGCCTGCACACGCGCCGAGGCGGACTACGACGTGCACGACTTGCTCCCCGAAGCGCTCGATGAGCTCGGCCTCATCTTCTATCCAGCCGCCAGCGAGGCCGGCCAAGAAGCCGCCGCGCGAGCGCTCGCACGACGCATGCTGGCCGGCGAGCTGAAACCTTGGGAGCTCACTTTCCGGATCAACCAGCGTTACGGGCATGAGCTGCCCCTGACAGCACGGCTCGCCGCACTCGATGACGAGTACGCCTTCCTCGAATACGGCGACGACAAAGCAGTAGCGCAGATCGATGCTGAGGTCACAGCCGAAGCCCGCCGCCTCGCCACAGTCCACCCCTGCGTTCCCGCCGAACCCACGGACATCCCCACCTGATGCACACGGACCGACCCGCGAGTTCCCACTGAACAGGCTTCAGTTTCCCTGAACCCACGGGGCTCTCCGGCCTTGGGACTGGTGGGCTCGCATGTTGAGGTGTCGCGTATTCGTAGCTGACGTCGTCAGCCCCATGACGCTGAGTGAGCCGTCAGGGGCTGCCGATCGCGGTGGGATGATCGCGTGGTGAGTGATGCGAGGGTGTTGGCCGCGGAGGCCGTTGAGTCACATGTCCGGGCGTTCTTCGAAGGGCACTCCGTGGAGGTCGTCGACTACGACCTCGGGCCGGAACGGCGAGAGGTGGTGCCCGAGCTGCGAGTTCTCGTTGTGGGGCCCGGTCCCCGCAGCGACAGCTGGGCCTATGTGACCGCCGGGTGCTGGGTCGCGATGGAGAAGGACGGTCACGGCCTTGAGTTCGTCATGACCGCCCACGTCCGCGACCAGCGGTTCATCGAACTCATGGCGATGATCGCCTACTGCCACTGCGGAGGACATCAGCTCGACCTGGAGCACAGCATGCCGATCGGGGAACCGTGGGTGCCGGGGTCAGCCTGCGATCACCTGCTGATCAGCCTGCCCTATCTCCACGGACCAGACCTTGAACACTGCCCCGTTCCCGGGGGCCACGCCCGCATCCTGTGGACCCTGCCCCTGACGACAGCCGAGATCGAGTTCCGCAGGCGTCACGGGCACGAGGCGTTGGAGCAGCTCTTCGACGAGGCAGAGATCATCCCCACCGATCCTTTCAGGGCGTCGGTTGCCTGAGTTTCCATCCGCCGGCGGTCACCGATTGTGGTCGCCAGGGGCGTATCGGCTCCAGGTTCCGCCAGCTTCGGTGATCAGCCGGGTGGCGGTCTTGTCGTGATAGCCGAGTGCCTTCGCGATGACGGGGCCGGGGCCTGCAGGACGAGCTGACGGATCGCGGAGGCTCTGCCGCGCTGTGGCGGGACGCCGATCTCACGCAGATGGGTTTGGAGGCTGACCGGGTTCATCGGCTGTCCGGGTTGGCGGCCGGGGAAGAGCCAGTGGGAGCTTCTGCTGCTGGCGTAGGGCAGATGCTGGCGGGACAGGATGTACGCCCGCATCAGCTCGGCGACGGGCTCCGGCAGCGGGGACGGTGGGTCTCCTAACTGGACGGTGACGGTGGTCTGGTCGTCGGTGACGTCGTTGATTGTGAGGCGGCCGATGCGGCTGACGGGTTGCGCATAGAGGAGAACGAGCGCGGCGGCGACCCTGGCACGCAGGGGCAAGGAGTCGTCATTGAGATCGTTCCATCCTGATTCCGCAGGTCACAGGGCTGGTGTGGGCCGGGAGTGACGGGCTCGCACCGGTCAGGAGCGTGATCGTTGCGGGGAGATCATCGGTCACCTCTGGACTTCGGTGTTGGCGAGGACGAGGAGGGCTCGCTGGGGGATTTGAGTGCAGTTCCAGGAGCATGCGGCCTGGGAGCGGAGTCGGAGCTGGCGGTGGCGTGAGCGCTTTGCCTCCCCCCCCCTGATCACTCCGGTGTGGCTAGGTGCATGATGTGCCTGGACATGGGGGGACGCATGACGCAGACCACGCCGCCGAGATGGGGGCTGACATCGCCGGGGGCTCCTGGGAATCCGGGTGTGCCGCCGCAGGGGTTCATGCCCGTGCGGCCCCCGGACGGCGGGAACGGTGCGGTGTTCACCGTCGGGGCTGTGGCAATCGGGGCCGAGGCCGTGATCGCCGCGCTGGTCGCCGTCCTGATCATCTTGCAGTTCGAGTCCCACGGAGGCGAAGGCGGCCTCGGATGGCTGTTCGGCACCGTATTCGCGCTCGTGCTGTTGGCAGTCATGTCGGTGATCGCAGGGCTGGCCGGTTCGGCGATGGCGGTGCTGCCTCTCGTCCTCCTCGGGCGTGCGGTGGCCCGCCGTACGGGTCGGCGCGACAGCTGGCAGCTCACCCTGGCCACTGTGGCGGTCGTTGCCGTCACTCTGGCGCTACTCATCGGCTCCTGCACGCTTCTGGTCGGCTTCGGCGGCCTGCTCGTTTATCCCGTCCTTGCCCTCAGCCTCATCGTCGGGCTGGTACCCGCGACCCTGTGCGCCCGGGCGGCGGGGAATCCCGGAAAGCCCGGGGCCCGATGGCGGGTGCTCGGGGGCGTGGCGCTGGGCGGTCTGGGGCTGCTCGCGGTGACGCTTGCGGTCGGGGTCGCGGCGTACAGCTCGGGGATCCTCAAGATCTACGAACCGCCCCGGCTCACTGAAGCCGACATGGTCGGCACCTGGACGGACGGCGGCGGCGGAAGCCTCCGCTTCGAGGCGGGTGGCACGGTGACGGCAAAGGGCGTCAAGGAGTACGAGGCCACAGGTGAGCAGTCCGGTGCCTCCAACTGCACCGGGAAATGGCAGCTGACCGAGAACGAGGGTGTCGGCCGGCCGTTCGAGCTCAGCATCGCGGACTGCGAGAGCCTGTCCTTCGGCTGGGACATCGGCGGTACGGAGGAACACCCGACGGTCTTCACCTGGATCGGCGAGCCGGATTCGGGTGAGCGGTACATCCTTACGCGGCAGCGGTAAGCCATCCGGTGCTGAGGTCTCGGGCCTGGCCGGGTGTCGGTGTGCGGTCATGCCGCCCTCGATCCGTGGCCTCCACCGCCACATGGGTCCCAGCCGACTGCCCCGAAGCTACGCCGTAAGCACCACGCAGTACGCCAGGAACGTGGGAAACGATCTCCACCAACGTGGGATGGCCCTAGCTGTACCAGCTCTGTCACCGCTCATCAGCGACTTCCGTCGGTGTCCCACCGGGCTGTCTGCTCGAAACGAAACGCCCGGGCCCGTTGGGCTCGCGCTGCCCGACCTTGCTCTCCTCAGATGGCGGCGGCCTCAATGATCAAGTTTCATTCTGAAGTCGCAGGTCACGGGCCTGGCGTGGGCTGTGGCTGGCGAGCTCGGGCTGGCCGGGGGGCGAGATCGTTAGCACGTGATCGTCCGTCACGGGTGAGGTCTGGCGTTCCGGGGCGGGCTCGGCGGCCGGCCGCGTAGGTTCCGCGGCATGGCAGATGTGCTGACGTGGACGGTTCAGCAGCGGCTTGAGCTGGAGGAACGTGCAGAGGTGTTGCGCAAGGAGCTGGCCGAGGTCGAGGGGAGACTGGTTCGGCTTGAGGCCGCCGAGGCGGTTTTCGGGGAGTGGGCCGAGGCGACGGACGGCGGACGGAGGTCTTCGGGCATCGTGGACCCGGACCCGGACCCGGACCCGGACCCGGAGCCTGTGGCGGTGACGCCGGGTGCGGCCGGGATGCGGCTGGTCCCCGAGCGTGTGGACGGGATGGGGATGGAGGTTCTGACCTCGGACTATCGACGGATCATGGAGATCGTCGCCGACGCAGACGGTCCAGTGATGGCCAAGGACGTCGCGCGTGCGCTGGGCCGCGAACTCACCCCGGCGAAGGTCGAGCCGGTCCGGGGCCAGCTGCGCAAACTCGCCGACCGGGGGTGGCTGTCACGGACCGGAGCGGGCCGGTACTTGCCACGCTGACCTGCCGGAGCAGAGCGGAAGGACCGATTCTTTTTCCGTAACGCGAGCGCCCCCGGCGGGAGTTGGGTCGTGTGTGAAGACAAACCAGCCCGCCGAGGGCTCTCGCGATGCTGTCTACCAGGTCCGGCTCCCGTTGTCGAAGTCGACCATCGATCTTGTCGCCGGTCTCATACGGCAGCGCCGCAACCGGCTCGGCACCCGATGGCGCAAGCTCGATCCCGGCAGCCAGGCGATCGTCGTCCTGGCCGTCCTGCGTCACGACCAGCGGCTCGTGGACATGGCCGGCGGCAACGCCGTCTCGGCCCCCACCGTGCGCCGCTGGGTCGAGGAAGCGGTCAACCTGCTCTCCGCGCGGGCTCCGCGCCTGGACCGCACCCTGAAGAAGATCGCCAAGAAGGGCGGGGTGGTCGTCCTCCTGGACGGAACCCTGGTCCGCACCCGCCGCCGCACCGGGAGAGACAACAGGATGAACTACAGCGGGAAACACAAGGCCCACGGCCTGCTGTTCCTCGCGCTGACCGACGTCAAGGGCAACCTGATCTGGATCTCCCCGGCCCGGCCCGGACGCTCCAGCGAGATCACCGCTGCCCGCCACGACAAGATCACCGCCCGCCTCCGCGAGGCCGGACTCGGCGCCCTGGCCGACCTCGGCTTCGTTGGCCTGGACGACCAGCCCGAGACCGACCCGGTAATCATCACCGGCCGCAAGGCCACGAAGAACCACAAGCTCACCGACGCGGAGAAGGAAGCGAACCGCCTGCTCAACCGCGAACGCGCCGCCGTCGAGCACGGCTTCGCCAACCTCAAGTCCTGGCGCATCCTCACCAAGGTCCGCATGAACGCCCGCCACGCGACCACCCTCCTGCGGGCCCTCCTGGTCCTCACCAACACCGAAGTCCAGAGGTGACCGACGATCTCCCCGCAACGATCACCCTCCTGACCGGCACGAGCACGTCACTCCCGGCCCACGCCAGCCCCGTGACCTGCGAATTCAGGATGAAACGATCTCAGTTGGGCAAGCCGAAGTGGGCTCCTTGAGGGGGCACTTCGGAGTCTCCTTCGGTACCCACTTGGGTGCCCGGCACCTGCCAGGGTGGGAAACATGCAGGTCAGCGTGCGAATCGGCGTGAAATCCGCGCCGTCACACCCCTCTTCTCCCCCTCTTGTTGTCCGTATGGGAGGAGATCATCGGGTTCCAGGGGGCCCGGCGCCCTCCACGACTGGACTGGTCCGGCTCGCAGCCGACCCGTGTAGCTGGTCGCGAGTGGCGAAGGGGTGGAGCTGATGGCGGGCAGGCGGCTGACGAATCCGGCGGGTTCTTCGAACGATCTGCGCGGGGATGTGCTGCGGGTGCTCGGTGTGCTGAAGGTGGCCACGGCCGACCAGATCCAGCGGATCGCCTCACCGCACCTGACCTACCGGCACACCACGAAGCCGACCGCCTCCGAGCGGAAGACCGCCCGTACCGCCTCGCACGCGGGCGCGCTCTCCGATCTGCGCAAGCACGGTCTCGCCGAGAACGGCGGCACCACCCGGGCGGGGGAGTCGCTGCGCAACCTGACCACCAAGGGCCTGGAAGCCGCCTCCTACGAGCTCGGGCGCCCGCTGACGGAGATGGGCTCTACCGCTCGCGGTGCGGGCTCCAGCGGGGCCACACACCCCATGGCCGTCAACGAGACCGTCATCGCGCTGCTCCGCCCCAAGCCCGACCTCCGGCTGCTCACCGCCGAGCCGGCCGAAGCCAAGGCGGCCGCGCAGGCCGCCGTCGACGCCCCGGCCGGTGTCGGCACGATCGCCTCGTACGCGACGGAGGTCCCGCTGCCCGCCACCGGGACGTGGGGTGCGCCGGGCAAGGGCGGCGCCCAGGCCGACATCGTGCTCACCGCCCCCCAGGACGGGATCCCGCTGTTGTTCATCGAGGTCGACAACTGCCACGAGACCGCCGAGGAGATCGCGGCCAAGCTGCTGAAGTACGCCAGGTTCTTCAAGCGGCAGATGAAGGACACCGACGGCAAGGACAAACCGATGTGGCGCACCCGCTGGATGGCCCGCGTCGCCGAGCGAGGCGAGGCCCCGCACCCACCCGTACTGATCGTCTTCAACCACATCGGCGCCCGCGACCCCAACCGCACTGTCCCGCGGCTGCAGGAGCTGACCCGGCCGCTGTGGGCGGGCGAGCCGGCCGACGGGTTCAGCAGCTACGACCGCAAGATCCCGATCATCGCGACCGGCCTGCGCAACCTGTGCGAGCACGGCCCCAACGGCCCGCTCTTCCTTCGATTCGGCCGCACCCACATGCAGCCGCTGCGCGACGCGATCGGCAACCCGCGCCGCGATGCGGTCCTCGCGCTCCGGGCGGAGCGGGCCCTGGTGCAGCACGCCGAGTACCAGGAGCAGCTGCGCCGCGCGGCCGAGCAGAAGAGGGCCGAGCATGAGGCCGGCCGCCCCGTCTGCGCCGGCTGCGGGACGAAGTTCGACAACGACCGATGGGAGAACACCCGCCTCTCCCCGGAGCCGGGCCACCGGTGGCACCCGACGCTGTGCGAGCCGTGCGAGGCCAAAACGGTCGCGGCAGAGGACCAGGCCGAACGCGACCGCCCGGAGCAGGAGGCCGCCATCGCCGAGACGGCCGAGAAGGCCCGCGGCTGGCGCGCCCGCTTCCGCCCTGGGCAAGCCCCCTGACGCCCCGGGCAAGCCCCTTGGCGCCCTGGGCAAGCCTCCCGCTGACAGCGTGGGCAAGCCTTAGGTGACCCTGGGCAAGCCGGTTTGGCAGTGTTGCAGCGCCGGGTCCCTCCGGTCGAGCTCAAGCCGAGGGAGGCGGCGGGCTTCCCTCCGTCCGATACCTGAGAAGGGGCCCTGGGCCGGCTGCCCTGCGGCCCGGGACCGCGGGGGAGAGGTACCCCCGTTCGCGGGCTGCTTTGATCCAGTCCGCGATGGTGGGCTCCGGGCGTTCGAAGAGATCCGCCAGGCGCCGGTGGAGTCCAGGCCCGTTACCGGCCTCGCGGAGGTAGGCGTGGGCCAGCTCGTGAAGGAGGGCTCCCTCCAACGGGGGCCGGCCGCGCTTTGCCGGCTGCGCGAGGGCTCCTGCGTTTTCCAGGGCCCGCACGGACGCCGGGGCGAGGTCGCCTGGCTGACGGTCTGCAGCAGGCGCGATCCCGATAGTGGTTACGCCCTCGTCCTTCCAGGAATGGCTGGCCAGTTCGGCTTGGGCCCGGGCGACGATCTGACCCAGTGGGATGCGCCGCAGGACGTCGCCCGTGATCGGCACGGCAACGGCTGTCGAAGCTTCTTCGCCGGCAGGTCCGACGAAGTCTCCGAAGTCGTCCCAGTACCCCCAGTCCGGGCGCCACAGCTCGAGCTCGATCACACCGAGGCCGGCCCCCTGGTTCACCAGGACGCCGTGCACGGTGACGGGCAGGTCGGTTGCCTTGTAGAGGAAGTCGGCTACGTACCCCGCCCCGCGCGGCCGCTCCTTGACGAACAGGGTCATGGAAGGGCCGGGCACGGCGCCCTCGGGGATCTCTGAGAGGTCAGGGTAGGCGTCCCACGGCTCCGTCACAGTGGCGATGAGGGACCCCTTCCACAGATCCATTGCCTGCCTGCCTCGCGAGCGCTCGTAGGAGAGGTCTCGGACGCGGGGGGGGGGGCCTGAGGTGGCGCTCGTCCTCAGGGGCCTCGGGGTTGATGAAGTCGTCGTCGCGGAACTCAGGCTGCGGCATGTCCTCAGGCTAAAGACCGCCGGTTTGCAAGCGGGAGGGAAAAAGCGGATGAGAAGCGGCGCGAGACAAGTCACCCTCCGACGCCATCAGCTGCCCGAGGATCTTGGGACCCGATCCTCGACGGCGCCCGCGTCGATGGCCGAGCTCGTGCGGCTCGGCGCCGGGGGCCGCCCCACCCAGCCCGGCCCTGGCCGACTTCGTACAGGAGACGCTCGACTTCGGCTGACGACGGCGGGGCCGGACAGGATTACCTTGTCCGGTCCCGCGGTGGCTATTGCGTGTTCAGGCGCTGCTTCCACGCCGGCCTCGACAGCCGCCTTGCCGATCGCCTGGCGAGGGCGGCCTGGGCGCGGGGAAGGTCGCCTCCGAAGGCGCTGGCCTCGGCTTCCTCCTCGGCCGCCCCCTCGCCCTGGTCCGCACCCGCCTCACCATGGACCTGCGCGGACCCCTGCGCACCGATGTGAGCTGGCAGAACCTGTTCGAGCCGCCGGCCTCCGAGCTGCCCACCTATCCGTGGGCGATCCGCCTCGGCGAAGCCCAGCAGAGCGATGACGGCCTCGTCGGCTACGTCCTGGACGACGACTACGACCATTTCGAGACCATCGTCGCCCCCGCACCGGGCGCAGGCGACTACCTGCGGCCCATCGGCAACAACCCGGGCCTCGAACTGGACTTCGGCATGCACAACACCGCCGTCGCCACGGTGCTCCTGGACGCGCGCGCCGCCGTCCACGCCACCACCGACATCCTCGCCACGAAGAAGGTCTTCGTGCCCCAGCAGTTCACCGACCAGGCGATCACCCGGATGACGGTCAATTTCCGTACCGGCCCGCTCCTGGCCGCCACCACCCACCTGCGCGGCGACCAGGGAGAGAGCGAAGAGACCATCCTCATGCCGACCCCGGCCAGTGGACTCGGCACCTGGACCTGGACCGAGCCCCACGGCGACACGTGGCAGAACCTGCCCATCCTCAGCCCCGACCAGTACGACCTGCCGCCGGCCGAACCGGAGGTCCGCTCCGGCTTCCTCAGTCTCGACAACGCCGTCGCCCACACCCGCAGCCACCACTGACCCCCCCCGTCCGGCCCCGTCCAACCCCGCCCCGGGGCGGGGCGGGCCCGCACCCGAAGGAGCCCTACATGAGTGTGGTCGTGCAGACCCAGAGCGTGGAGACCACCGCCGCCGCGGTCGATGATCCGTTGCTGTCCTACAGCATCACCACCACGCCGAGCCCGCTGAAGGCATCACCGGAGAACGAGGACTACCCCGAGGAGACGGGGGAGGTGATCATCGCGGTGGCCCGGCAGAGCGGCACCCCGGCCAACGTCGAGTGGATCAAGGTGAAGGTACCGGCCGGGGACAGGGCACCCGACCTCGCCACCGACCTCAACAAGATCACCTACCGGATCAGCCTCGACGGCTGGACCTCGCGCCTGGACGCCGCAGCCAAGGAATTCGTCTTCACACCCCGCAGCACCGCACCCATCGGTCCGGATGACGGATTCACCATCCAGCTCTCCGGCATCCCCATGAACCGCACCGTCGGCACCGCGCCCATCACCATCACCGAACGCTCCCACACCGGAAACGCCGCGCCCCAGAACCGGCCCACCGTCTTCAACCTCGGCAAATTCCCCGCCGACTTCTACCTGCGCAACTTCCTGTGCGAACCCTCCGTCATCCAAAACGGCGGCGACGTGCGCCTCACTTGGGAACGCTCCGCCAACGCCACCTACGAACTCCTCTACGGCGACGTCAACATCTGTGTCACCGACCGAAGCACCCACAATGTCGAGGGCATCAAATCGGACACCACCTTCTACCTCCGCGCCACCGCAGGCGACGCCACCAACCCCGTCGTCCGGATCGTCTCCGCCCAGGTCACCGTCAACAAACCCGACCTGGAAATCGGCAACCTCACCGTGCACGGCGAGGTCCTCGGCCCCCTACGCGTCGGGTCCGTCTACGCCAAATCCGTCTCCGGCAGTCTGCGTCCCGATGCGGACAGTTCCCTGTTTAGCCGGGCGAGTGTCATCACGACCAACGTTCCCTACGAGAGGGTGGCGCCCTCCGCCGGACTCCTGGTCGGCCACAACATCGGCGGCGACGGCAGCGACGGCATGCTGAACATCGAAGTCGGCAAATCCGACAAGATGAGGCGCACCGAACTCGGACCCGATCAGAGTGCCACCATCTATGTCAGCAGCGGCGACACCATCAAATTCACCTTCACCGGTCGCGTCACCCACGAGACCATCTGGTACGCCGCTGGCGGTGGGGGACTCTGACACCGGCACCCCCCCCGGAAACCGGCCCCACGATCTGCCGCAGCCCCCGCTGTCGTACGGGTCCAGCGACCCCAGAGCGGAGCGCCCGCGGTTCTGTGTCCTGCGTCAGGCGGACGCAGTGTCAGTGACAGCGGGACGGCCGCTTCGCGATGGGGCTCGTCCCTCCTGCCCGGGGCGGTCGATTGCTACAACACGGCCGGGGTGTTGGCGACGGCCGGGGGCGCGGTGGGGAGGATGGGCAGGACTGCGAGGGCGAGCGCGGGCAGGCCGTTGCGGAGCAGTTTGTTGATCATGCTTCGGCTTGTAGCCGGATCTGCTGTGGGTCTGGAAGGGGGTGTCGGGGCAACTCGCCCGGCCGGGCGGGTTGATTCACCGGGGAAACGGATCTTCTTCCCGGCGTTCAGGCAGAGCTCCGTCGGCACAGCAGGACCAAGACATGTACCTGTCGTGTCGGGGGCCTCCGGGGCCGGAAAGGGTCTCGGAGGCCGTCCTGGAGGGACTACTGGGGCTGTTCCTTCTCGGGGGGCTATGGCCCGTCCGGCTTGATCGGAGAGGGCTGCTCCGGGGTGATATTCGCCCGCATGGCCCTGTCGGGCCGGTGGCCTGCTGCCCGGTAGTCGGCTTCGTCGGGATGAAGCTGTACCCGGGTCTGGCGCCAGGCCACGTCGAAGGAAACGTCCCCGCCAGAGGCCCGTACCGCGCGCCAGGCGTGCCAGCTGGTCCGCGGCGACAGCAACCACCGCCACAACGTCGTACTCACGGGCACCACCGGCCGTCTGGAGGTGAGGCTAGCCGTCTGTTCACGAGCCACCTGCCGGAGCCGGTTCGAGACTGCCGGCGAGCGCCTCCACGCGGTCTGCGTGGTCGTGCCGGTCCAAGGCGCGCATGCCACCGGCCAGAATGGTGTGGATCATCATCTTCTGGGCGGGCTCGGGAAAGGTACTGAGGAACT
The DNA here is from genome assembly GCF_002803845.1 of Streptomyces lavendulae subsp. lavendulae. GTDB lineage: Bacteria > Actinomycetota > Actinomycetes > Streptomycetales > Streptomycetaceae > Streptomyces > Streptomyces lavendulae. Next base: position 8,596,309 of record NZ_CP024985.1, read on the forward strand.
GGCGCACGACGTCTACCAGCGCGTACTCCACACCGAGGTGCTCGACGGGGCGGTGCTCGGCCAGGCGCTGGGCGAGTTCCTCGGTGACCGTGACAGTAGGTGCTTTGGTCCAGTCGCTGTTTCTTTCTTCGAGCCAGTGCGCGAGGAGCGTCGCAGGTTGTGAGAGATGAACGGCAAGCGCCTCGGTCCTCTGGCGGCGCAGTTCATCGGCGATGGTCTGCTTGCGCTGTGCCTCCAAAAGGGCCGATACGGCGGCGCGGTCCTCGGCGAGCAGGCCCACGTTGGCCTTCGCGGTGAACAGCAGGCGAGGGACGGCCGCCAGGGACCGTTCCCGTCCCAGTTCGGCCGCGCACACGTCCTGGACCGTGGCGAGGTCGAACGCATCACGGACCCGAAGCGCGTCCGCCGCGGCATGGCGCAGTACGTCCCGGATAGCGGCGATGGCATGGGCGGCGTCCATACCGTCCGGCGGGTCACTGTTCACGGTCGCGGTGATCACCACGTGGAAGGCGATGCCTTCGTGCTTGCTGGCCAGGCGCGCTTCGATGTGGGCGAGTTCGCTGTTCAGGTCCTTGCGGGAGATCCCCGAGCGCCTGCTTTTGAACAACGCCATGTCACGACCCCGCGTGGCCGGAGCCGCGCCTGTGCCAGGGCTGGAGCTGGGAGGGCATGCGAAGGGCCTTGCGCAGCGAGACGACTGCCTCGTCGTAGGCGACTCCGGGTGCCCCGAACATGAGGTCGGAAATGGGTGAGCTGCCCAGGTGGCGCTGGATGACCTCGTCGAGGATGTCCTTGATCATGGGCAATTCGACATGTCCGTCGGCGAAGGCGTGTGCCCAGTTGTGGAGGACCTGACGGGACTCAGCGTCGACCTTGGAGTTTCCGAGGGCGGCACTCCACTTGTCGATGAGCGCTTCCTTGACGTCGGGGTGCTGCTCGGCGGATGACAGCATGACCTGGAGGATCCAAGGGTCCTTGCGCGGGTCCACGAGCGCGAGGAAAGCGCGGTGGGCAGCCAGGCTCCGGCCCTCCGCCGACCATTTCCCGAGTGCCGCCCAGAACCGGGGCAGCTGGCCTTGGGCCCGGGCAGTCGCACACAGGGCGGCTTCGGCGGTCTGGACGGCCTTGTCGCGGTCGGAGCGGCCCAGGACGTGCTTGAGGCGGACCAGGGCCTGGCTCGGGTAGTGCTCGGCGAACTCTCCCTGGCAGACCAGAGCCACCACGCGGGCCACCGGCTCGGAGGGTTCCTGGGCCCAGTCCAGGAGTTTGGAGCGGACCTGGGGTCCAAGAGCGGGGGCCTCGGCGGCCCGCGTGAGGACCCGGGCGATCAGGTCCAGGTGCTCGGCCCGGCTGTCCTTCCCGATCCACTCCTTGATGGTGGTGATCGCCCTGAAGTCGTTCTCGGCGATCGCGAGTTCCACCAGCAGGTCACTGATCGTCTGCAGCCTGCTGGGGCCGGCCTCGGCGGTGATGAGCTCATCGAGCCAGTCCAGCAGGGGCTTGTGGATATCGGCTCGCTGGTGCCACAGGTGGACCAGCACTGCGCGGGCGTAGCCCGCCTTGTGGTCGAGGCTGACCTTGCGGGTTACAACTTCGACCCCGACCTTGTTCAGGCGGCTCGTCAGGTCGGGGCCGGTGAGGATCTCCCTGACGGTTCCGACGCTGTTGTCCTTCAGGAGTGCGCGGGCCGCGTCCTGGACCGTCAGGGCGTCCTCGCCATCGAGGAACAGGGCGGCGATCAGCAGGGCCCGGTCCTCGGGCTTGTCCTCCGTGGCCGTGAACACGTTCTTGACGTCCGTGCGCCATTCCTGGAACGCCGACTTCGCCGTCTCCAGCCCCTTGAGGGACTCCTCGACACCGGCCAGTGTCGCGGCCAGCCGCACCGCGTCCGCAGGAGTCGAGCCCGCGTTCAGGAGCATCGCGGCCGGGCCGGGGCTGCCCACGGTGGGCCGCTGCAGCCAGTCGGCGCACACCGGCTTCCCGTACAGCGCCTTCAGGTGCGCAATGGCGATCTCGTGGGCGGACGGCCTGACCCTGGCAGTGACCTGCACACGGTCGAACGCACCGGACTGCTCGCCGGGCCACCCGTCCTCGTTGGCGATGACCACCAGGTACGAGCCGACCTCACGCAGCTTCTCGGCATGGGCCAAGAGCTGCTTAGCCACGTCACCGGGGGCTTTCCAGGCATCGATCTCGGATGCCACATCGAGGAGATACCCGGTCGCCTCCTGCGTTGGCATGAGTTCGATGTCCGGGCTCTCGGGGCGCTCCCAGTCGGGGTGCACCTCCTGCAGGTCCAGCGGGTTGGCACCCGAGCGCCGGCGTGCGTCGGACATCTGCCACAGGGCGCGGATGCCGGCGGTCCGCTTGCCCATGCCCGGAGCGCCCGCGACCACAGCGAGAGCCGGCCCCGGCCCCGCCAGCAGCACTCTGGCGTCCTCGGCAGTGGTCACCCGCTCGTGCTCGGGTCCCGCATCCACCCAGGCCAGACCGACAGCTTCGACCTCCGCGGACGGGATGGGCGTCACCGTCAGCGGCGGCTTGCTGTGCATGGTCACGTCGCGTCCGGCGACGACGATCTGGGAGTTCCTGTTGTCGCTGATCTCGACGCCAGGCGGCTTCGGCTCGGCGTCGGGCGCCGGATCCGGCTCGCCGACCGGATCCGGCAAATCGGCGGTCGGCGGATGCTCGGGTGCGGCAGCCGTCGGCGGGCCGAAGGGAGGCGTTGAGGACGGCGAGTTCCCCGGCGTGGACGGCACCCCGAACCTATCCGGCTCTTCCGGAAAGCCGCCGCGGTGGTTCTCCTCGGTCACTGCTGGGCCTCCGGACGGTAGTGGAGGGTGTTGCCGATGATGGACCCGCGTGAGACGACGATCTGACTGTTGGTGTTGCCCCGAACGGTCAGCGTGCCGTCTGCCGGACCGGACGCCCCGGTAGTCTTTTCGATCAGGGCTTGGAACTCGGCGGCAGCGTCCGGGTGGTTCCGCAAGAACGACTCCAGCTGGATCCCCAGCGTGGTGCGCAGGGCGCTCTCCACAGCCGGCTGATTCGCATCATCGGTCCGGCTCAGCAGCTCGTAGCCCGCATCGAGCTGTAGCACCTGCCCCGGAGCCCCCTCCTCGTCCCTGCTTCCGAAAAACCGGGCCAGGACATCACGCACGCCCTGCCAGGTGGACCTCGCCATCTCCGAAACCAGCGCCGCAGCCCCCATGGCCGCTAGATCCCCCGCACTCATGAGCTCGGACACACTCTCCCCCTGATAACCCAATCGTGGATTTGATGGCCCAGAGTGCGATCACTTCCCTTTGCCTGCAATCAGAAATGCACCGTCGTCCGAAAATCAATGATGAAGCTGCCGAGAGATTTAAGCCGAGATGTGAGGGTGATCACCCAGAGACGATCATGGAAAAGGCAGTAGGCGGGGGTCGGTGGGCCGTTAAACGGGGCATTATCGGCCATAGGCGGCGGTAGAAATGAATGGCCTGAACGACTTCCCGACCGCCAACCTCTGGCCAACGCCAGCATGTAGCAGATCCGCCTACATAATCGAAACAGTTGACTATTCTCCGCGTGTCATCACATCAGATCGAATTACGGGGGGGGCGCCTTTCTGTCTTTCGTACCTGTCGGGCGGCAGCCCCAGCGGGCCCTACGTCAAGCCGATTCGGGCACGAAGCCGCGCCACCCCAACTCGGCAGGAGAACGCCGTTGAGGTACGTGCGGCTGTCACATGAGCGGCAGATGTGGAGCGACCGGAGCGCACGGTGACCGATCTGCACCCCCGTGAGGACCGCACGCGGTGTTCACCTCACCCAGAATCGCTTCGGTCGGCATCACGGAGCAGGCGAAGGCACCCGGCCGCCCGTACGTGACGGCAACGCGGGATTACAGCGGCATCGCGTACGGCTGGGCCATGGAGGACGGTCTGTCCTCACCCGGCGTACGCCGGAGCCGGCATGCTCCGCTGGACAGGAAGAGGTTCGAGATCCGGTGGGCTGCTTCGCGCGCGGCCGCCTCATGACCTCGGATCTCGATCGTGATGACGCTCCGTCGCTCGTGGCCTCGGCAACCCGGCGGCCGCACCACGAGTTCCGCGGGCGCGTCAGGTGCACTCCTTTGAGTGCTCGGTGAGTACGCCAGTAGTCAGTGCGGCGTTCGGGTGAGACTGCGGTTCAGCATCACGGTGGCCAGGTTCCGTCTCCCCATCGGTGTGGTTGAATCCGCAGCGGCGGGCCCGGCGGGGCCCCAGTCCCTGTGCGCGACCCGACATCGAGCACACCGTGGGAGAGCCAACTCGGCTGGCACCGCCACATGCTCCGTACGATCTCGTGGACCTCGTGCCGCGCGCGCTGTGTCGGGACAGCTGAGCGCTGTGAGGGGCTCCGAGTCATGAAGGCCACCGTCGTCGAACGCCGTGCCGAACTGCTGCGCCTATACGCCGGGCTGCCCTGGAAAACCGCCCTGGCGCGGGTCGAGGCTGCTGCGCCCGGCTCCCTGCTCATCCCGGAGCCGGATGCCGGCCAGCTGGTGCTGGAAGCGCGTGTGATGGCCGCTCTGGCCTGGCGGCAGATCACCACGCTCCACCCGTGGGGCATTGAGTACGTCGACCCGCGCTCCGACCGCCTGCTGATCTGTTTCGAGCCCGACGTGGCCGGGCGGCGCAACGCCGAGGCGACCCAGGAACTAGATCTGGCCAAGGCCCTGCTGCCGCGCGCCGACGAATACGACCAGATCATGGGGGTGCCCGGGGCTCGCACCCACATCAAGGACGGGAGAGTGGTGCTGCGCCTGCCAGGCACGACTGCCTCCGTCGTACTGCTGGGCCTGGACCCCGAGGAATGGCGGCGGGCGGTCGAGACCCAGGACCTGGAGATGAGGACCTGGGGGATGACACCGTGCCACCAGGGGCGGCCTGACAGCCTGCACCCGGTCGAGCGCCCCTACCGGCGGCCGGGCCGCAGGGGCACCGCAGCGTCCGACTGGTTGCTCAGCGGTCTGCTGCGTCGGGCCGGCCTGATCCGTTCCCTGGGTGTCCCGCTGGTGGTGACCGGCTGGCTCAACTGCCGTGAACGCGGCGGGGGTGAGCGCTGGATCATCGATCCCACCTTCGCTGAAGGCCACGGCCCCGCCGGCCACCGTCGGCTGGCCGCGCTGCTGTCAGCACCGGACCGGGGCCTGCCCGTCACCATTGTGGACGAGCACTGCAACTGCGACCTGCCGCCCGGATACACCGACCAGTGCACCACCACCATCGCCTCCGTACGGCCGGAGCGGCCGGGGGCGCTGGAAGTGCGCACGATCCACCGCCGCGGTGACCGCCTGAGGCGCATTCAGCAGGACCGGCCAGCCCTCTATGCCGTCCAGAAGAAACTCACCCACTCCTTGCCCGCCACCGTGAACCGCTGGCTTGAGTCCGTCCGGCCGCCAACTGCGGGCGCAACCGGAACGGCTGTCAGTGCCCCTCGCTGAGACCGCACACCAGGCCCTGGCGAGCACCGGTCCGGGGACGAGCGTAGCTCGGCCGTGGAACCGTCCCGGCTTCGGCTCGCGGCGGGTCACGGGCTGGAAAGAATTGCAGTCATCCGGCGTGGGCGGAGCCCACTTCTGCCCTTGCTGGGGCGTCCTCAAGGTCGGGCGGACGTCAGGGCACGGTCTCCTTGAGACCGATCCGCATTCCACCCTGAAGGCCTGCCCACCCGCAAACGACACGCGGTACGCGACATCGAGTAATTCCGGCCTGCCGGTGCTTCGAACCTGGCTGCCGGGGCGGCGGTTAGGCCGGGGCCTATTGCCCGTCGCAGCGCAGTCCACTCAGGGGCTCTGGCTCACCCTCGATGGGCGGTGGCGAGGTTGGAGCGGGCGAGGAGGGTGTCGGGGTGGTCGTCTCCGAGGACTCGTTCGTAGTCGGCGACCACCCGTTCTGCGAGTGTGAGGGCGTCTTGGTGTCGGCCGAGGTCGCTGTAGGTGGCGATGACGCAGGAGCGGGCGAGGAGGGTGTCTGGGTGGTCGTCTCCGAGGACTCGTTCGTAGTCGGCGACCACCCGTTCTGCGAGTGTGAGGGCGTCTTGGTGTCGGCCGAGGTCGCTGTAGGTGGCGATGACGCAGGAGCGGGCGAGGAGGGTGTCTGGGTGGTCGTCTCCGAGGACTCGTGCGCAGTCGGCGACCATCCGTTCTGTGAGTGTGAGGGCGTCTTGGTGTCGGCGTAGGTATCGATAAGTGGTGGCGAGATTGGCGCGGGCGCCGAAGGTGTGGGGGTGGTCGGGTTCGAGGTGTCGTTCGCGGTCGGTGAGGACCTGTTCGGCGAGTGTGAGGGCGTCTTGGTGTCGGCCAACGTCGTTGTAGGCGCTGGCTAGGTTGGCGCGGGCGCGGATGGTGTCGAAATGGTCCTCCCCGAGGACTCGTTCGTGGTCGGTGAGGACCTGTTCGGCGAGTGTGAGGGCGTCTTGGTGTCGGCCGAGGTCGCTGTAGGTGGTGGCGAGGCTGGAGCGGGCGAGGAGGGTGTCTGGGTGGTCGTCTCCGAGGACTCGTTCGCGATCGGTGAGGACCTGTTCGGCGAGTGTGAGGGCGTCTTGGTGCCGGCCTAGGTATCGATAAGTGGTGGCGAGGTTGGCGCGGGCGAGGATGGTGTGGGGGTGGTCGGGTTCGAGGTGTCGTTCGCGGTCGGTGAGGACCTGTTCAGCGAGTGTGAGGGCGTCTTGATATCGGCCAAGGCCGTTGTAAATGATGGCGAGGTTGGCGCGGGCGCGGATGGTGTCTGGGTGGTCGTCCCTGAGGACTCGTTCGCGGTCGGTGAGGACCTGTTCGGCGAGTGTGAGGGCGTCTTGGTATCGGCCGAGATCGTTGTAGGCGCTGGCGAGGTTGGCGCGGGCGCGGATGGTGCCAGGGTGGTCAGGTTCGAGGAGTCTTTCGCAGTCGGTGAGGACCTGTTCGGCGAGTGTGAGGGCGTCTTGGTATCGGCCGAGCTCTCGGTAGCAGCCGGCGAGGGCGGCGCGGGCGCGTATGGTGTCCGGATGGTCTGGGCCGAGGACCTTGAATGCCTGTTGGGTGAAGGGGGCCCAGTAGTCCAGAGCATCACGGTGCAATCCGCTCGCCAGGAGACTCAGGCCACCCATGAAGATCACCACGTGGATTTCGTTCTGCCAGAGGTGCTCCTCTGCGTTGCGCCGCAGGACTGCGGTGTTGGCACGTAGAACTTGCGCGAGATCGCGATGGATGTGACGGCCGGGCTTCCAGATCTCAGTCAATGCGTGGGCGACGGTCACGGCAAGCTGCGGCCGATGGTGGCATGGGGTGGTTTCGCGGACGGCGCGGGCGGTGAGGGCGTGCATGCGGATCTGGCGAAGCGGGGTGTGCGGGTCGGAGGTGATGAGTGCGTACCGGCGGAGGACCCGCAGTGCTCGGATGATCTCTTCGGTAGCGGTTGCCGTGCTGCCATCCCCTCGTGTCGTGTTGAGGAAGTCGGTAACGGCCTGGGTAGTCCAGATGGCTTCGGGGTGACCGTCGGGGTCGAGAAGCGCCAGCAGACGCAGGAGGGGCTCGACGAGTCCGACCGGGCCGGCTTGTTGGGCGGCGGCCAGGGACAGGAGGAGCGCGGCTGTGATGTGCTGGCCGTAGAGCTCGGTGTCCGCCCAGTCGGGTAGGACGTCATCCAGGACCAGCGCCTGATCATCAAGGCGGGCTAGGTACGCCCCGCAGGCTAACTCCTCGGCCAGCAAATAGGCGGCCGCATGCCCGAGGGCCAGGGGGAGGTGTCCCAGCATGGCGGCGAGTTCAGCCTGGCGCCCGTCGAGCAGGTGACCGCCGCCGTCGCTGGCCAGCCGCTCCTCCAGGAAGGCGACTGCCTCGTTGTGAGTGTAGACGCCGACGTCGATGCGGGTTCGGCCGCCGCCGGTCAGCCGCGGATCGTGCAGTCGGGTTGTTGCCAGTGTCCACCCCACCCCCGGCCGTACCGGTGGCCACCATGGGCCGACAGCGACGGGGTCACTGATGTCGTCCAGGACCACGAGCCACGAGGACGAAGTCGTCGCAAGCCACTCCAGCAACGCCCGGGCGTCGTACTCAGGATCCTCCCCGGTAGCGCCCGCCGCCCCGACACGTAAGGCGGCCTGGCTGTAGATGGTGACGATCTGCTGTGCTTCGCTGGCCGGAACCCACAGCACCAGCCCGGTCCCCTCGGCGACAGCCTGGTGCGCATACTGCGTCGCGAGCTGGGATTTGCCGACCCCGCCCATTCCCGACAACACCTGCGCGGACGCTGGCCGGGCCTGCGTCAGTACGACCCCGCCACCCATACGTACAGCGTCGATTCGCTCCCGCAGCTCCGGGCGAGACTGGAACGCTGACGCTCGCAAGGGTAGCGCTCCCACGAGCAGTCCCTGCCGCCCGGCCTGCGCAGAGGCCGATTCGCCGGCCAGGCTTTTCCGTGCGGCATGTGATGTGGCCTGCGGGGTATCCGTGCCTTCGGCCTGCCGACGCAGTTGCTGCAACTCGACTGGATTGAGCTTCAAAACCCTGGCGATCTCTGCAATGGTCCGGGCCTTCGGCGCCACCGGCCGATTCAGAGCGTTACTCACCGTCGTGCGCCCCAGTCCCGCGTTGCGGGCCAGCAACGTCACCGTCAGCCCCGAAGCCGCCAGAGCATCCGTGAACCGCGCCTGCAACTCGCGCAGCGCCTGCTGGCACCCGCTTGACGTGTCCTGCTTCTTCTCTGTTGTGCCCATCGCGCCCGGCCCCCTGCACACGTCCCTGTTCAAGGATGTTCATCTTCACCCACCCGAACCCCGGCGAACAGCAGATCCGAGACGGTCAACGGCATCAAGCGACCTACTTCTTGGGAGTCCAACATGTCCGGTCTTACCACGCTGCTGCTCACCATCTGCCTCGTCATGGTCTTTGCGGTCATCGTCGCGGCAGCCGCAGGCAAGCTTGCTCGGCTTGACGGAGCCACCTATCCCGCAGCGTGCCTACGCGCGGCTGCCGCGTTCGCCGCAGTTCTCACCCTCGCCGCCGCTATCACCGCTGCGCTGGCCGCGGTGATGGTCTGACCAGCCCCCTCGGTAGCCGAAGAAGCGGCAGGGGCACATGCCCCTGCCGCTTCTTCGTACGCTTGCAGGTGGGCCGAGTTTGCCGTTTAACGTCCGGCCAGCATCAGCAGCCTGGGAATCCGTGCAACCGTCACTGTCGCTCGGCAGCGAGCGCCAGGTCATGGATCATGAAGTGGAGTTGCACGTCGTCCATCGACTCCGCCCACAGTCCCTCGGCGTCGAGCACGGAGGCCGCGACCATCCGAGCCTCAGCAACGAGTTCGGGGTCGTACGTGAAGTCTGGCCATGGAAGGACGGGGTAGTCGTTCTCCTCGCCGAACTGCCGCACCCTCTCCATGTCGCCCAGGGCGGCGTGCGGGAGTGACTCGTTCGCCCAGGACCACAGCCAGGTCTGCTGGGAAACGCTGACGCTGCCGATCACTGTGAGCCGGCCGGTGAGGAACACCTTGCCGTCGCGCGACCACGTGATCTGCGCGTCGTCCATCGACCAGTCGTATTGCACGTCTCCTGACAGGCCGAAGCGCTCGGCCATGAGCGCCTGTCGCGAGCGGGCACGCTCCCGAGCCGCGAGCACGACCGCCTCCCAGCTGGAGTGGTCATGCTTCGAGCGGTCGTCCACGTTGCCTCCTCGTGCATAACTGTTGGCACGATCATGCCACCCCGGCCTGGGGCCAGGGCCCCCGGGCCTGGACTTGCCAGTGTCCGGACGGACCACGCGTCGTTCATCCGGTCCGTCGGGCTTGGTTCCCTTCTGGTGATGCGCGGGCCGGGCGTATGCCTCCCCTGTGGCTAGGACTCTGCCAACGTCGTGGCGGGGTGCTGTATGGCGGTTCTTCGACCCGGGCGGTGGCTCGGGTCGCCTCAGGGCAGCCGCGTACCGAGCGGTGGGTCCTTAGAGGTCATTTTCACCTGCACTGGCCTTATATGTGCAGATTCCCGGGGTGCCGGATCGTGATGCCGGTGACGTCGTGGAGGCGGTCGATGTCTTTGGGGCGTGTGAGGTGGCCGATGGGATGGAAGACGACCTGTTCCTGTCTCATCCCAGGATGTCTGGCCTTGGCGGTCGTGTGCTTCCACCGTCGTGGGTGTGCGCCTGGGCGCACTCGGTCTGTCGCGGTACGCCGGAAGCATGGCGAAACGGCGCCCTTACCCGAGTGATCTGTCCGATGCCCGCTGGGAGTTGATAGAGCCGGTGCTCTCAGCCTGGCGGTTCGAACGCCGTGGCCGGGCACTGGACTTCGGCCGGCCGCCCGAGCATGACCTGCGGGACATCATGGACGCGATCTTGTACGTGGACCGCACCGGCGTGCAGTGGCGTTACCTCCCGCACGACTTCCCGCCCTGGAACACGGTCTACGGGTACTTCGCCAAATGGGCCGACGAGGGCGTGTTCGCCCAGCTCAACGGCCTACTCAGGCAGCTGCTGCGGGAGAAGGAAGGGCGGGGCGGCGAACCGTCGGCCTGTGTGATCGACGCCCAGAGCGTCAAGACCTCCACCAGCGTTCACGCCGCCGACCAGGGTATCGACGCGGGTAAGAAGATCGTCGGACGTAAGCGGAGCATCGTCACCGACACGCTCGGTCTCCTGCTGGCCGTGCTGGTCACCGCGGCCCGCGTGCAGGACTCGGTCGCTGGCACCCGGCTCCTGGACCAGGTCGCTGCCGAGCACCCCACCGTCCGCAAAGTCTGGGTCGACGGCGGCTACCGCCAGCACCTCGTCGAGCACGCCGCGACCCTGGGCATCGACATGGAGATCACCGCCCGCAAGCCCGGGACAAGGGGTTTCACTCCGATCCCGAAGCGGTGGGCGGTCGAGAGGACCTATGGCTGGCTCATGCTCCACCGCCGCCTGGCCCGTGACTACGAAACCCTGCCCACTCGCTCCGAAGCCCTGATCAACCTCGCCATGGCTGACCTCATGGCCCGCCGCCTCACCGGCGAGAACACCGTCTCCTGGCGCGACCCGAAAAGGTCCACCAAACGGCCCGTCCCGGGATGAAACATCGGACGAAAACGACCTCTTAATCGGGAATAAGTCAACTCCGATCGGTGGGGGTGTGGCGGCAGGCGGCGTAGGGACGATCCACAGCGGTCAACAGGGAGTTGGCCGGGAAGGGATACAGCCATGTCCGAAGAGCAGGTCACGCCCGAGGTAACCGACCTGGGGGGCAATCCCTACGTCGGACATCACCGACCTCGGCGCGATCCCGCAGACCCAGGTCACGCCTGAAGACGGTCTGCTGAGCGTGCGTTACACCGACGGCGCACCCGTGCTCGTCGTCAGCGGCGGGGACGCCATCCCGGCACAGCTCATGGTCGTGGACCAGTCCGGCCGGGTCGTCGCGTCGTACACGGGCGCCGTGACCGCGCCGGCCGTCCGTCCCAGCGGGCGGACCATTCCGACTTACGCACTCAGCAAAGACCCCGCGAACCTCGCCAAGCTCCTCATCAATGGGGCGTGAGCTCCGTGTAGCTCACGGACTGGCCTCCGCCCCGGTGCAGCGCGCCGCCGCTGTACCGGGGCGGCGCCACGTCCGGCGGTACCCCAGCAGGATTCTGGGGTTCGTCGGCCGGGCGTGGACGACAGTTTGCGGGGTTCGCCAGCGGTCAGGTCGGAGACCACGGCGGGGGCCGGTACGCGGGCGGCGGCGCCACCTCCAGGCGGGTGACGTGGGTGGACGGCCAGGGGGCCTCTGGGAGCGGGGACCAGCTTCAACGCGGGACTGCTGTGCATCCTGGCGGGGGAGGAGCAGGCCACCACGGTCGATTTCGTCCCGACCTCGCCGCCGGCGCGCAGGAGAACCTGAAGAGGGTCGGCCGGGCGCCGACGGATGGCGGCCGGGCGCCCCCTACGACGTCGTCCTGGCCACGTTCTCCGTCGACCACATCTCGCCCGAATGGCTGTCCGGGCTCCGGCCAGGAGGCGGCCACATCGCGACCCTCTGGACGTCGGCCCTGGTGCAGTTACGGCACCCTCGAAAACGGCCCGCGTCACCAGTACTCGTCGAGAGGTCCGCCGCATCCGTGCCGTCAAAAGGGACAGCGTCGGTCAGCTCGAACCGCTGTTGCCGACCGTCGTCGGGAGGTCTACCGCATGCGCCATCCCGGAGCCTCCGACCGGCTGCCCCACGACAGTTCACGGACGATCACGACGTCCCCGCCACCTGCGACCACGCCGTGTCCCGGCCTGCTGGTGCTGCTGCGCGGCGGCCAGGTTGTTGCGGCTGGTGAGGGTGTCGGGGTGGTCGGGGCCGAGCATACTTTCGCGGGCGGCGAGCGTGGTGGCGTTGAGGTCCGCCGCTTCCTGGTGTCGCCCGAGGGCGTTCAGGGCGTAGGCGAGGTCGCTGCGGCTGGAGGCCCTCGCCCCGATCCGCAAGCAGATCAAGAAGGCCGCCGGCCAGCTCAAGGGCCTCAGGGACCGGGGCTGGCATCCGGGGTACCCGAAGGGGTGTCGGTTTCTGCCGTGACCGAGACTCCTTCCCGAGCGAGTGCCCAGCCAATGCCCTTGGCGGATGGAGTTCCGGCGAGGGAACAGTGCCGTGCCGTGGGGCGCGGGTTGGGGGGCGGAAATCTGGGGCGCGACGTGATTTTAGGGAAATTGGTTCACCCGTGAGTGTGACGTCTGTTCGGGTGATCCGCATGGATTCCCGGCCATGACAGTCGTTTTCCGCCCAGCTCGGTCTGGTTGATGTTCCAGTGTGAGCGGAATTGCTAGAAATCTGTTCTGTCTTGTCGTCGCCGACGGCTCCGGGCGCGTCCGGGCGCGATATACGGTGCGGCGATGCCGTCTGATGAAAGAGCTAGGACGGCCGGGGGAGGCGTGTTTCGCTGAGCCTGATCCCCCGGTGTGCGGGACTCCGGGGCGGGCATGCCCCGAAGTCCCGCGGGGGTTCGACCATCGCGTACCCCGTCAAAAGGAACGACATGATCGAACGTGCAAGTAGGCCCTTGCGGCCGGTGATCCCCCGATTTAGCATTCCGGTCCCGCCCCCGCTCGAAACACATTTCCGCGCCTTCTTTTCCGGTGTGGTGCGTTGGTCGTCGCTGCTGACGACGCTGCTTGTCGTCGGGGTGGTGACCGGGCAGCTGGACGAGTCCGCGGTACTGGCAGCCACCCCGCTGGTCCTCAGCGACCGGACGGCCCTGCTGTTCAGGGTGGCGCTGCGCCGCTGATGTCCCGGCCGCCGCCTCGTCTTGTGGGGCGTGTCGCGCTGAAGTGCGGGGCCGGGGCCGCTGCCAGCGGCCCCGGCCCTTTTCTTCCGTAGCCCCTTCGGCCCCGACTCGTTCCGGCCCGAGTGCCGGCCTGTACCTGCACCCATCCAGCGGCATCAGATCCGGCCAAGTCCACGGTCCGCCAACCGGACCATCCCTTGGCACCCGAGCAAGGACTTTCCATGATCACGGCATTTTCCGGCCGCGTTCCCCATGCTTCCCCGGTCCTGGAGGCATGCGGGACCGGGGCGGCCGCTCGAACGGGGCGCAAGGATGTCCGGGCCGCCGAGCAGACAGCCCGCACGGCGTTCAAGGCCCGATTCGATTCCGCCTACCGCCAGTACGCGGCCGTGCGCCTCGGAGACGATGACGCGGGGGACGTCGTCGAGGCGGTGTGGAAGCAGATCGAGCTGGGCTGGGCAGGCCTGCTGCGGTGTCCCTCGCCGGCGGGCGGCGCCTGGACACTGCTCTCCCGTGCTGTCCACGCCAGCCCGGCCAGGCCCCCCTCCCCGCTCGACAAACTCCCGCGGCCGGCAGCCGACGCCTTCCTACTGCGGCACTGCGTGGGCCTGGAAGCGGACCGGGCGGCCGAGGCGATGGGTATGGAACCGGCCGCGTTCGAATCGCTCTACCGCAGTGTCGTGCCCCGCCCCGGCAGCGGAAATCCCTCCGGCATATTTGACCGCTGATCACGGGACCGGCGCACTCGCGTGCGCCCTACCAGCACGAATACACACCCGAAGAGATCTCGCCGGTTTTCCGAAGAACGAATCCACCCCGCGGCGTGGGCAGGTATTTTCACAAGGGGCTCGCCCCCTATGATGAACGCTTTTCCGCCCACGAACCCGCCAACCCCGCTACCCGCCAGCGGGGCAGGCCGCCGTGCCCCAGGGGGAGCCTGTGCCCATCGACGTCACCAAACCTAGTCTGGCCCGCATGTACGACCACCTCCTCGGGGGACAGGGCGGCTACGCGTCCGACCGTCGTGCCTGCGCGGACCTGCTGGGCCTGGCACCGCGCCTTCGCGAACTCGCAACCATCAACCGGGCCTTCCTCGGCCGCGCGGTGCGCCACCTTGCCGCCCAGCACGAGGTCCGGCGCTACCTCGACCTCGGCTCGGGCATCCCCCGCCGCCCCCACGTCCACGAGATCGCCCGCGAAGCCCGCCCCGACACCCACGTCGTCTACGTCGACAACGACCCCGTCGCCCTGGGCCAGAGCCGCTTGATCCTGGCCGAGGACGCCACCGCCGCGACCGTCCTGTGCGCCGATATCCGCGACACCGCCCGGATCCTGCGCCATCCCCGTGTCGCCCGCCTCCTCGAAGCCGGCCTGCCCGTCGCCGTCCTCTTCGGCTGGGTCCTGGAATGCATCCCCGACCGCGAGGACCCCTGGTCCCTGATCCGCGGCCTGACAGGGCGGCTGCCCAGCGGCAGCTACCTCGTCATCTCGCATCTCACCCACGACGACCCCGACATCCGGGCCGAGATCGGCGACTTCCTAAGGCACACGCTGGGTCGGCACTGGGGCAACATCCGTCCCCGCGACGACGTCGCCCGCTTCTTCGCCGGCCTCACCATGCTGGGACAGAACGCCCCCGGCGACGTGGCCCGCTGGAACCCGGGTCATCCCCCCCAGCCCGAGTCCGGCGCCCCCGCCGGCTGGGTCCAGTACGGGGGAGTGGCCCGCGTACCGTGACAGCCCCGCTCCCGTGCAGCCATGACGGACCGCGGCACCGCCCCGCAGCTTCGCCTCGAACCGGCTGACCTGTTCCTGGATGAACCCGAGACTGTCCTCCGCGTCCAGCGACAGGTTGGACAGCATGTTCAGGTTCGCGTCATGCTGGTCGACCCTGGCCTGATCCGTGTACAGACGGCTCACCTCTGGACTGCTGCCCTCCAGGTAGAGAATCGCCGGAGGCGCCGCAGCCTCACCGGACTCCGCCTGCTCCGCGGGAAACCGGAAGAGAGACATCGTCATCGCCTTCGGCAGCTCGTGCGCCCACTGGCTGCGGGGCAGCACCCGCAGATGGATCCACTCCCGGCTCCTGGCCAGCTTCTGCAGCTCCAGCAACTGCTCCAGCATTGGAGCCTCACCCGGGATCGGCGTCGTGAGCACGTGCTCGTCGATGATCATCGAATAGTGCAGCGCGGTGCCCCACTCCAGCAGCTCCTGCCGTTGATGACGCTGCCGCAGACGCTCGGGAACCCGCACCAGCAGCTCGGGCCGCCCATCGCACGCGCGCTCCATCACCACCCTGCTGTACTGCCGGGTCTGCACCCGCCCCGGCACGAACACTCCCGCGAACGAGATGATCTCCGAGGCACGCCGTTCCAGGCGCAGAATGTCCTCGAACGCCGGCGACGCCGAGAAATCACCGTCCACAACGGCAACCTCCCCGCCGGGCCGGGACCGCTCGTTCTCGATCGCAGCAGCCTGGCTCCGCCACGACACCGCGGTCACCTCATCGACCCCGTAGGCCCTCACCAGCGCCTCCGCCACCGAGGTAGTGACCTTGGCCCTGAGCTTCCCCTGTTCCAGTCGGCTCAGGACAGTGGTTGAGCTCACCGCACCCCGCTGGACGGCCTCGGCGCCTGTCCACCCGAGGTTGTCGCGCGCTTCCCGCAGCTCAAGGCCCCACAGGCGGCGAGCCAGAGTCGTCCCGGACTGGTGCCTGTCGAGCCCCTCCGGGTCCACCAGCCGGGCGAGCGGGTGGGACGGCCGATCGGCCACGCGAATCTCCCTTGCAGACGGTGGTGAACTCTCACCACCGTCGCAGTCTGAGTTCCTCGCGTGGCCCTCCGCAACCGGATCCTCGTATCAGCTGGTCATCCAGTCGAACTCGCCCTTGCCGACCCCGTCCAGGAACGCGGCCAGCTCAGCGCTGGTGAACTGCACCATCGGCCCGTCCGGTAAACGCGAGTTCCGAACCCCCACGTTCCCGTTCGCCAGCCGGGCCACCTCGACACAGTCCTCATACCCGTTGCACGCGGCCGACTTCTGCCACGCCACCCCCACCGGCACCGCATCACCCATCCCGTCCACACCAGCTCCTTCACACCGTAGTGATCTTCTTTACGCCCCCGATCCCGCGCACACCGAAAACCGGAGCCATCCCAGGCGCAGGAAAACGTGGAAAACGCGGAAAGACCCTGATGGTTCGGGGGTGTGGCGACGAGGTTAGCGCCGCATGCCCGCTGTGGCCTGTCCCTCTAAAGGGGCAATTTTCCCATCGGATCATCAGCTCAAGGGAAAACTGGAAAGCGAGTTCCGGACAACTGGAAAATTCGCCGCAGATAAGCCTCTGGCATGACCCACACCCGCCGAGGTTCCCGACGACGCCCCGAACGGCGGCGAGGGTCGGGAGCGGCGAGCCTCACTCCAGACCGTCCACGGACGCTGCTCAGTGACGAGGAAGGCAAGCGGGCTGCTCCGGCCGTCGCACGCCAGGTGGATTTTGCTGGTCAGTCCGCCGCGGGAGCGTCCAAGGCCGCGTTATTCGAGTCCCCTTTGGTGGCGGCGTGTTGATGGGCCAGCACCGGGCCTGGCCCCGGGACCCGGATCCTGCCGGTGACCGCTTCGGCCTTCGTGCGCGGGGACGCGGGAGAGCGCCGTGCGATGTCGTGGCGTACCGCGTGGCGCCTGACACGTGCCGGGCGCCCGCCGATCATCTGACCTTCCCGGGCCAGCCGGGTGGGGTCAGCCGGTGGTGGCGATCCGGTCGCGAAACTCGCTTACGGCCGACAGGGTCTGGTGGGAGGTCATGGTGGCGACGAGGTCCTGAAGAGGCCTGGCCATGCGCTGGGAGCTGATCTGGTCGGTGAGGTCCAGGGCCTGGTGCGCGGTGCCGCATGCCTGCTCGTGATGGCCATCACGCCCTTGCGCATCGGCCTGACGGGCGCGGTAGAGGGCGTGGGTGCGGACCGCGCCGCCGTCGAAGGCGCGGGCGGCGGCCGCGAAGGTGGGTTCCGCGTCGCCGGGACGGTTCATGTCGAGCTGGGTGGAGGCGTGTGAGCCCTGGGACTCGGCGAGGGTCGTCCGTACGCCCCCTCCGGCTCATTTGCGTCCCGGCTCTGTTCGGCGAGGTCGGCCCAGTAGCGTGCTTCGTCGAGGTGCGAGCAAGCGCGGGCCCGCCGGGCGTGGACGAGGGCCTCGACCCTGGGTGGTGGCTTGCGGCGCACCGCACCCACGGCTGCGGTCACGATGGACTCGGCTTCGACGGGCCGGGAGGCGCTCCGGCGGGCTCTCGGAGTGGCCGTTCAGGCAGTCACGAGGGCTTGACGGACTCCCATGGTTCCGCGCGTAGGAGAGCCGGGGTTCAGACGGTCAGGCCTTCGAGCCGTTCGGGGCCCGGTAGGTACCTGGGATCGAGCCGTGTGAAGTACTCGGTAGCCATGACCGCGTTCCGTTCCGACGCCGGAAGTCGGGCCAGGAGCCTTGGGAGGGACCTCGCCCGCTTCGTCTCGCTGCGGTGAGCCATGATTGCCGCGTTCTTCCGGTCCAGCCAGGGCCGGACGTCGACGGCTACGTGCGCCATGTCGTCCGTCACTGTGCGCAGGCGCCTTCCGGCCGAGCCAACAGCGCGTCCAGCACCGCGCTCTCCGAGCGGGGGTACGCGGCGCCGTAGACAGCGCCGGCCCTCCACGGACGGCCCGCTGCCGGGCGGACGCCCTCGATGCCCGCGGCCAGTGCGGCTTGGCGGACGACCTCGTGGGTTCGGACATGGTCGGGGTGACCGGACCCGAATGCGTCGTGGGTCACGATCACCTGAGGCTGCACTGCACGGATGTGGGCGATGAGACGATTCACTGCTTCTTCCTGGATGGCGTCGCAGAGACGGGCCCGGCCGGGAGAGGACTTGGATACGCGCAGGTCGGCGTACCCGAGCATGCGGGGCTTGCCCGCGCCGAGAAGGTGAAGGGCGTCTGCGAGTTCGGCGGCACGCCGGGTGTCTGGAGCCCAGGTGGTGGTGACGACTGCTGTGCGCGCTCCGGCGGCTGCGTGCTGGGTGAGGACTCCGCCGGCGGCGAGCGCTTCATTGTCTGGGTGTGCGAATACGGCCAGCAAGGACGGCAACGAGGAGCGTGTCACGGGTGAGCCCTTCGGGAGCGTTGCAGGCGGGAGCCGCCGGGGCCGCGCCTGGCCCGGCTGTGACTGCGCGGGGCTGCTTGAGCAGCATGGTGATCATGCGGCCTGGACGCGTGCGGTGATCTCGGCCAGGGTAGGCCGGTATCCGTCGGACGTGTCCACACGCAGGACACGTGCGCCAAGAGAGATCTCGGCGAAGGCCTCCGGGTCGTAGGCGCCGGCGGCGATGTCGCTGAGCAACTGCTCGTCGGCGTGCGCCGCACGGTGCGGATCCAGGGCGGCCCGTTCCCTGATCCGGTCCGTGAGGGTAGGGGCGGGGGCGTGGCAGCGGATGACCCACAGGTCGGCGATGTCCGCCAGGGGTTGCAGGCCGGGCCGCCAGAGCCGGTCCTGGTAGGCGGCCTTGGCGACGACGGTGACCTGGGCGCGGAGCAGGACGTCGAGGGTGGCGAAGAACGTGTCCGTGACGGGGACGTTGAGGTCTTCGATGTCCTTCGGAACAGGCCGGAGGCTGTGTCCGCCATGCCCTGCTTGATTTCGTCCCGGAGGATGGAGGGACAGCCCAGTTCGGCCGCAAGGGCCCGGGCTAGGGTGGACTTCCCGGACCCGGGAGGGCCGCTGATGGCGATGAGGCGGGGTTTTCGCATGGGGTGAGCTCCGCGGTCGGGGACTTTCCCGGCAGGATGCCGAGGAGGCGCCTGGCTGAAGGCAGGAGGCGGGCGACGGGGCCCGAGGGATGTGGTCCGCCTACTCGTGTGTGACGGCGAGGAGCCGGAGCGCACCGGCGTTCAGGAGAGCTCGGGCCGTCCTCCTGCCGATCTCGGCGGCGTGTTCAGTGGAGCCGGAGGCTTCGGCGCGCACGCTCGGGCCGCCGGCCGGGTCAAGGACGGCTGCTCGGACGATGACGCGGCCGGTGTCGTCGAGGGTGGCGTGTGCGGAAGCCGCGGTGAGGCAGCCCCCTGCCAGTTCGGCGAGGACGGCCCGCTCCGCGTCGAGGAGGATCCGGGTGGCGGGGTGCGTGAGCGGCGCGAGCAGTCCGCCGGTGACGGTGTCGTCGGCGCGGTGCTCGACGACGATGATCCCGGCGCCGGTGGCGGGCAGCCACAGGGTGGGGTCGAGAACTTCCCCGGCCCGGTCCGCGAAGCCAAGGCGCCGCAGGCCTGCGAGCGCCGCGATCATCACGTCGGCGCCGAGCCGGCCGTGATCGAGGCGGTCCAGGCGGCTGTCGGCGTTTCCGCGGATCGGAACGGGGACGAGCTGGGGGAAGAGAGAGGCCAGGAGAGCTGCCCTGCGGGGAGCGCTGGTGCCGACCCGTGTGCCGGGGGGCAGCTCGGCGAGGGTGACGGGCTGGTGGCCGACGGGCAGGACGAGGACGTCACGGACGTCCTCGCGGGGCAGGACCGCGGCGACGGCCGTCCCGGGGGCCCGGTCGTGGGAGCCGGGAAGGTCCTTGGCACAGGCGATGGTGGCGTCGACGCGGCCGTCGAGGAGATGGGTGTCCGCGCGGCGGGTGAATGCGCCCTTGCCACCGATCTGGGACAAGGGACCGCGGTGCGCATCGCCCTCCGAGGTGATCTTGCGGATGTCGAGTGTGAGCTGCGGGTGGCAGGCGTGGAACGCCTGGGCGAAGCGTCCGGTCTGCTCCATGGCCATGGGGCTGGGCCGGGTCCCGAGCCGGACGACGGCCTGGGGAGCGAGAGTGGTCACGGGATGGATCCTCCGGGTTCTCAGGTGCGGGCGAGCTGGGCGAGCGCGGCTTCGAGGACCTGGCCGGGGGTGAGGCTGCCGGTGTCGATCACCCGCGCGGTGTTCAGCCACGCCTTGAACGCCTGCTCGTAGTCGTTGATGCCGCGCCGCCGGTGCGCCCGAACGGCCTCGCTGCGCGCCTCGTCGTGCGGGTACTCAAGGGAGGCGTCGATGCGGGCCCGCAGAGGTGAGGGATCCGTATGGAGCCCCAGGTGGTGGACGGGAACACCGAGAGCGGCGAGGGGCTCCAGCATGTCCCGTGCGTAAGGCTGGTGCAGGACGGTCATGGGCACGATGACGGTGCCACCGGCCAGGTGGTGGAGCTCGGTGACAAGCCGGACGGTCAGACGGCGCCAGGCCGGATACTCCTGGTAGTTCCGCACCGCATGGGGGTGGCCGCGCATGCTGCTGCGCAGGAGGCTGCCGACGTCCTCCGGGTCCGCGACCACCGAGCCGGGCAGCGCTTCGCGGAGCCCGGCGTCCAGGGTCGATTTACCGGCCCCGAACGCCCCGTTGATCCAGATGATCACCGCTCTGTCCCTCCGTCCCCTCCCGCGTTCCGTTCAACGCGCGGGCCGACGTGCCGGTCACGTCCCGTCCAGGTGACCGCGATGCGCCCCAGCGGCTTGTCGACGACGTCCCCCGACGGGCACAACGGGGCCTGATGTGTCCGCGGGCAGGAACGTCAGCACGGGGCTGGCGCGGTCGCTCAGTTCCGGGTCCTAGGTACGGACGGCGTCGGCCAGGGTGTCGGCGGCGGACTTGCCGTCGGGCCCGAATCCCTGGACGCGGAACTCCCACGTGGGCGCCCCACCCGGCCCGTCCTGTTCGAGGCGTTCGGTGATCATGCATGCGGGGGAGTTCCCGGCCACTGGAAGGCCTGGCAGCAGGCCCAGGCGTTGCTGGAACGCGACGGGCATGCCAGCCGTGCTGGATATGGCAGGCATCGACCCGCCCGATCGCGGCCTCGGTGGACGGCCGGGACCAGCTCGCCGCGGTGCTGGACCGGCACGCTCCCCTCCCTGCTGTACAGCAGCCCGAGCAACTTCTCCTGGTGCGCGGGCGCGGACCAGCCGAGCAGGTCCCAGCGCGGCGGGGTCTCCTCCGGCCCGCTGCGCCGCACGTACGCCTGCGGCATCAGTTCCTCCCGCCGCACCGCGAGGAACGCGTCCCAGACCGGGCCCGCCTGGAGATGGCTGGCTACCTCCAGCCCGGCGACAACCTCCGCCTGCGCGACCGCCGCCCGCAGAGCCCGGGGCACGGTCGGGCGGGGGTTGCGATTCGCCGGGTATCCGGTAGGGGAGCGGCCCACGACCGCCGACGTGGCGTGTCGGGTGGCGAGTCGTAGCTCTGGTTGTTCACCCGATGACTCGGGTCAATGTGATGCCGGCGGGCAGGTCGGTGTCCCGGATCTCGACGGTTCCGTAGTCGGTGAAGCTGCGGGCGCTTACGTCGCCGAGGGGCTTGATGTGGATTCGGTCGAGGAGGGTGTGGGCGGGGGCCCGACCGAAGGCATCGTCGTGTGTGAAGACGTACAGGCCGCGCAGGGCGAGGGCGCCTCGGGCTGCTGCCCGGTCGTGGTCGAGCATGAGGGTGAAGGCTCGCCAGAAGGCTGCGAGGTCGTCGCTGGTGACGCCGGTCTTGGCGGCGAGTGGGGCGCTGAAGTGTCCGGCGCCGCGGTAGAGGCCGTAGGGGACGATGTGCTTGGAGCCCATCTCGGTCTCCTTGCCCTTCTTGCCCTCCTCAGGGTTGTGCCAGGCGTCGATGTCTTCCTGCTTGGTCGGAGTGACCCGGGTGACGCCGATGTCGAAGGGGGTGATGGGGTCGATGGAGCGGGAGAAGGAGATTTGCATGGGTCCCTGGACGCGGCCGGCCTGCTTGTCCTTTTTGCCGGTGGACATGACGGCGCCGAACATGCGGACGTCGAAGAAGTTGCGGCACATCCAGGCTCGGGCTTCGCTCTGGTTGGTCGCCCCGCTCTCGGGGGTGTATGCCCGCTCGTGCTGGGCGTTGAGGGCGACGCCGGCTTCGACGTAGATCTCGTAGCCGGGCTTGTTCTCCGTTCGGTTGATCAGTGCGATGGTGTTGCGGATCTTGCGCTTGATGGCGACGTCGGTGATCAGGCCTTGGCCCGTGACCGGGTCGGTGCGGGGGATGCCGCCGTTGTCCGGGTCCCCGTTGGGGTTGCTGTCGGTGGCGTCGATGAGGAAGACGAAGTCGTGCTTGCGGGTCGGGTCGAGGTGTGCCTGCGTCATGATGGTCCGTTCTTGAGAGGCCGTCAGCCGGTGTGGGCTGCGGATGCAGCAGCTGGGGGGAAGAGTTACGGCTCGGGGTCGGGGTCGGTGCTCTTCCCGGGGGTGCTGTGGGATTTGGCGGCGGCCCGGTCCGCGGCGCGCTGCTGTTCGTAGCCGATGACGAACCGGCCCTGCTCGCGGGGCGTCAGGTGCAGGGGGATGTCGTCGCGGAAGGCGCTGAAGACCTCGCTGAGCCGGCTCTCCAGTGCTGATCCTGCGGCTGGGCGGTCCCTGCGCAGGCGTTTGAGGTGGGCGTTTGCTCCGATGCGCAGTTGGGTCAGGACGACTCCGGGGGCGGTGACCGCGGCGCTGAAGTGCTTGTCCCTGATGGTGGTGTTCACATCGCGCATTGCGGTGCGCTGGACGGCTTCGAGGACGGCGAAGGCGCGCCCGCACAGGTAGGCGGGGTCACCGCTGGAGAGGTCCAAGGTGGGCATCAGGTGGTCCTTGGGGTCGGCGGATCGATTGAGGATGAGCCGGAGCAGAGCGACGCGGGGCGCGTCGATGTGATGGTCGGCTCGGATGCGCTGCAGGAGCGAGGGCAACAGCCTGGCCGGTGGTGGTGTGCGGCGCAGCGCGCAGCGAGCGAGGTCAGCTTCGAGGCCGTGAGGCGCACTGTCCTTGACGTAGCGGTCCCCGTCGTGACGGCCGGCCGACAGGGCGAGGAGCCACAGCGGCACGTACCGGGACTGGCCGGTCCATCCGTCATGGACGCCGTGGTCCAGGTACCACGCGCCCACGTTCACCTTCAGATCCTCAAGGGGGACCTCAAGCCACTCGCGGACGACGATGCGGGCGTTGTTCAGGCCCAGGGTCAGGGCGTAGAAGTCGTTGGGGTCCACACGGTCGGCTGCCGCGGAGCTGGGGCGCTGGCGAAATGCTTCGATGAGGTGGCTGACCGCTGCGGGGTCGGGCTGGTCCTGGTACAGCAGTGCCATCGGCGAGTCGTCGGCTGAGGTGCGGGTCCACCAGACCATCACGCTGTCCGGGAAGCGCCGGCGGTTGGTGTCGCTGGCCAGGAGGTGGTTGAGGGTGGACATCGCCTGCTGGCCGCATCGGTCGCAGACGGGGGTGTTGGCCAACTGTGTGGCGCCGTCGCGGCCCTGGGCGGAGGTGTTGATGCTGATGAGCTGGCCTTCGTTGCTCCCGCCAGTGGTGGGGATCGCGCCCTTCTTCACGGGTTCGGGGATGGTGGCCAGCAGGTCACCCAGGGTGCCGCAGATCAAGCACAGTCCCCGCTGGCCCGCTCCTCCCTTGCGTTCGCGCGCCACCTGGGACCACACCCGTTGGACTGAGGGGTCTTCGTGGAGCCAGTGTGTCCCGACCATGATGGCCACGGTGTCCTTGGCGTCAAGATCTTCGGGGTGCTGCTGCTTCGGGAGGCCGCCGGCGGCGAGGAAGGCGCGCAGGGCGATGGCGGAGGGATTGTCCGGCTCGCCCTGTGCCCAGCGCAGGGCGAGGTCCCGGTAGGCGGCATGCCGGCGCTGGGCCTCTTCCTCGTCCTTCGGTGAGGGGCCGTCGGGGTGAGTAGCGTTCTTGGCCCGACCGAGCACGAACTCGGCGGTATCCACCAGCAGGTAGGGAGGCACCTTGGTCCCGGAACGCTGCACGTACGGGACGGGCGTGATCAGTGCCTGGTCCCGAGCCTTGGGCGGCGGCCGCCGGGATACTAGGCCCGCTCCACTCCCGTCCTCTTTGACGTGCAGAATCCAGTGGATCTGCTTAGGCCGGTAAAACTCAGGCGGCAGCGAACCGCCCAGCTGCTCGGAGTATTCGGTCAGACGTGCCAGCAGCATGCGCTCATGCCCCCGCTCCGGTCGCACGCCACGGAGCCTGCGGCATCGCGACCGCGTCGTCGGGCAGCGGCTGCAGGGGGACGTTCAGCACTCCGTCGACGAGGCTGGCCCTGAACCAGCGATACCGCTCGCCCTGCGGCGTGTACGCGATGGAGTGCAGCATCACGCCCAGCTCCTCGGTACGAGCGATGGGGCCGACCGCCTTCGAGGAGTCCGCGGGACCGAAGAACGCGGTGAACTCCCGGCAACCGAAAAACGGCTGAGAGAAGCTAGCCCCGCGCTCCACCCGGCGCCGCAACTGCTCACGGAACTTCTCCTGCGGAGCACCCGCGTGCGCAGCGGTGACCACCTGGGCCCCGATGCGATACCGGACGTCCTGCAATGCCATCGTGCTGCGCTGGTCCCGGTCTGCCTCAACGTCGTAGCGCCGGCTGGAGTCCGCACGCAGATCCCGCACCGTGGCCGCATTGATCGTGGACTTGACCTCGTTGCGTCGCACCTGCACCCACTGAATAGGCGACAGCACCTCGATCTTGGTGATCACATAGCTGAACTCCGGTTTCCAGAAGATCGCCTCCAGGAGGCCCCGGGCCGCCGAGGGGGTCATCACCGGGTAGCTCACCCGCTCGGCCTTCAGTTCCGGCCGCGTGAAGCAGGCCAGCTCCCCCCAGGTCTCGACCACCAGATCGGGGAACACCCAGCCCCCGTTACCACGCCCCGCGGCCCTGCGCTCCTCCGAAGCCAACGTACGCAACTGTGTTACCTCACCTTCATGCCAGGCATGCGGACCGAACCCGCCCCGCGGCGTTCCCACCGCGTCGGTTTCCCGCACCCTACGAGCCCCCACTGACAACGCGCGCTGAAGCCAACTGCCTTGAAATGAAGGCTTGTTCAGTGATATCGAAGCGTCTCGTTAGGTGCGGATCCACTATGGCAGCGCCAGCCCGTGGCCGTGCCGTCATGACTGAAAATGCTTCAGGCGTGACCACATGCCGCTCGTCTGTGGCCACGCCCGATTGGTGAATGGACCGAGCGAACTCGCCTCGATCACACTGTTTCTACCCTCAGCCCGCCCAGGCGAACTGCCGCTCGGTACCTGCAGGGCACCTCGCGACAGGGTAGCCACCCGCTCGCGCCTCAGAAGAGATATCCCGCACGATCCTCCGGCTCGAAGGGGTCCAGGCCCCTCTCCTCGTCGTAGCTGCCACACCACAGGACGAGATCACCGACTACCGGTTCCGCCAGCCCGCACGACAGAGCCGCGTGGACCTCATGACGAGGCAGAGCGGCCATGTGCGGCTGCAGCCGACGAAGAACCTCCGGACCGCACGGATACGGGCGGCGCAGGGCCGCGACATCCGCCTCCATCGCTGCCCTGTCCTCCTCACACCGGACCACCACCACGGGCTGCGAGTACTGGTCGGCAATCATCTGGAAGTCCTTGGCGACCTGCGGGAAATCCAGTGCCTGCCGAGACGCCTCGATGTGACTGCCCATGCCCTCCCCTCCCACCACCTGGTAGGCGTACCGCTGCCTGTAGTAGGAGGCCAGAGCATCAAGATCGTCGGGAAAGGCCAGTCCAGGGCCGAAAAACTCGGATGTCGCCTCCAGCGCGGCGGTGTAGGAGGGATCCTTGGGCTGGCCCCCGTCCTGGGCCCGGAAAACCACCGTGACGCCTTCCGGGAGACGCCCGTCACGGTTGCAGCGGCCGGCTGCCTGCTGCAAGGACTCGGCCGGCGCCCATGCCCGGTAGACCCAGGGGAAGTCCACATCCACACCAGCTTCGATCAAGGAAGTCGACACCACACGAACCGGCAGCCCCTCCTTCAAATCCTTCCGAATCGATGTGATGCCCTCCTGCCGGTGTCCGGCCGTCATACGCGTCGACAAGTGCCGGACACGCCCCTCGCACCTCTCCGTGAGCATGCGATGCAAGAGAGCCGCATCCCGCGTGGTGTTCACGATGGCCAACACCTGCTCACCCGCATCCGCGATCTCCTCCGCGATGCTTTCCCACGTAACGCCCACATCCATCCGCCACTCGTAGCGCACCCTGTGCAGCTCCCGGAACAGCCGGGCGACATCGCTCACCACCCCGCGGCGCTCAAGCCCCTCAAGCCGAGGCATAGACCAGAACTCGGGCTGAGTCGCCGAAACCAGTACGACCGACACCCCGAAATGCTCCACCAGCCCCCGCAGAACGCTCAGGATCGGGAGCAGAAGCCTGTCAGGCAGCGCCTGGACCTCATCCAGGACGATCACACTCCCAGCCAGCCGGTGCAGCTTGCGCATCGCCGACGGCTTGCGGTCGAACAGCGACTGGAACAACTGCACGGTCGTCGTCACGACGAAGGGGGCATCCCAGTTCTCCGCTGCCAGGCGTGACCAGACGCCGTTCCCCTCATCATCCAGCTCCACGGAACTGTGGTGCTCCAGCACCACAGGCTCGCCTTCCGCCTCCGACCGCGGATCCAGCATGTCCCGGTAGACCTGGGCATTCTGCTGCGTGATGCTGATGAAAGGCACCACCACCACAACCCGACGCATGCCATAAGCGGCAGCATGATGCAGAGCGAACCCACCAGCCGACAGAGTCTTCCCTCCACCCGTCGGCACATGCAGCACATACATCCCAGGCGGCCCAGCAGCAGCAGCCAATGCCTGCTCATACACGGCGCCCCGCACCTCATCCACAGGTGACTTCTCACGCCTGGCAAGCATCTCGTGCCGGCGCGCCTCAAACCGCGCTGCCAACACAGCCAGATCAGCCAGCCGACTCAGCCGCACAGGCCTCCCGGCGAAGTGCGCCTCTGTATCAAGGAAGTCAGCATCAACCAGGCAACTGAACAGCATCCGCACCAGCAGATCCATCCGCAGCCGTAGTTCACGCGCCGGGATCTGCAAGTCGGTCAGCCAGGGCGGCGGCGGAATCCGTCCACTCCGCAGAATCTCGGGAACGACCCCAGCGACCCTCACGGTCGCCTCCCTGGCCGCCTGCCCCTCCACGCCCGTGCCCGCAAGCTCAGCCAGCACAGCCCCCAACTCCTGCAAGGAAGGCATACCACCATGATGACCAAGCACCGGCGCAGCAAAGGGCCGACCCAACACCTCCGCCGCCAGAAGCGCACCCGCACCCTTGTGCGGAACCCCTACCCTGCCCCCAAGACGCTCAGCCCGCTCCAGAGCAACCTGCCACGCACAACTCCCCTTCCCCACGTCATGCACGAGGGCGAGGTACTCCGCGGAAGGCCCCATCCCGAAGGCACCTCCGAAGACACACGCCAGCGAAGCAGATCCCCGTAAGTGATCCTGCACCGTGTGCCGTAAGCCGCTGACGTCGCTACGACTGTGGGCCCACAGCGGCTCGCCAGGGTCTTCGCTGTCTCCGGGTTCCACCGATAGGCTCGACATGGTCAGGCAGCCTATGAGGCAGCACTGACAATCCGGTTCACGTGCATGAGAAGGGTGCTTCGGAACCCCAAGTGCACACGAGACACGCGACTTGCTCCGAGGTAAGACCAACCGGTTCGGCCCCATTTGGTCCTCGGCGTCGGACCTTTGATCGACCTAGGTACTCTGAATCATGCAGTTCAGCCGCCGTGGCGGTCGTCCTTCGGGACGACCGAGGATCGCAACCTGACGTTCTGGGCAGCGAAGGAGTCGGCGGAGGCGGGTGGCGGTCGTCCTTCGGGACGGCCGAGGATCGCAACGCCATCGGCGCCGTGGCCTGGTGCGTGCCGTACGTGGTGGCGGTCGTCCTTCGGGACGACCGAGGATCGCAACAGCGCACCCGCATCGAGCAGCTGTCCTGGGTGCTGGTGTGGCGGTCGTCCTTCGGGACGACCGAGGATCGCAACCCCAAGCCCGCCCGGGGCCAGAACGGGAAGGGTGGCGGTGGCGGTCGTCCTTCGGGACGACCGAGGATCGCAACCACAGGCCGAAGTGGGCGAGGACACCGGTCGCGAAGTGGCGGTCGTCCTTCGGGACGACCGAGGATCGCAACCTGACTGCGAGACGTCCGCCGGAGCATCCGCCACGGTGGCGGTCGTCTTTCGGGACGACCGAGGATCGCAACAACCCAGCAGGTCACGGCCGCCATCAGGGACGGGAGTGGCGGTCGTCCTTCGGGACGACCGAGGATCGCAACGCCGCGGCCCTGGCCCGGATCACCGACGAAGTGCTGTGGCGGTCGTCCTTCGGGGCGACCGAGGATCGCAACACCTTCCGCGTGGGCAGGGGCGGGCAGCGCCGGGCGGGTGGCGGTCGCGCTTCGGGACGACCGAGGATCGCAACCAGCGCGGCATCAGCCTCGCGACGCCTGGCCTGGAGGTGGCGGTCGCCCTTCGAGCTGACCGAGGATCGCAACCTGCACCACCGGCTGGTCGGGGAGCTCTACGGCATCGGTGTGGCGGTCGTCCTTTGGGACGACCGAGGATCGCAACCCCGAACCGGGGACCCCCCGTGATGATCAGATTCGGAGTGGCGGTCCCTCGCTACGACCGAGGATCGCAACGGCGCGCTCGTGAAGGAGATGAAGAAGCGCGGGCTGGTGGCGGTTGTCCTTCGGGACGACCGAGGATCGTACGTCGGAATCGCCTCGCTCCTCGGTCTCGACTGGTCCGGTGGCGGTCGTCCTTCGGGACGATCGAGGATCGCAACCCGCTTCCTGCTCGTCGTACAGCTCGGCGGCGCGGGCTTGGCGGTTGCCCTTCAGGACGACCGAGGATCGCAACACCAGCGGCACGACAGGCACGTCGGCCGGCACGCCGGGGTGGCGGTCTCCCTTCGGGGCGACCGAGAATCGCAACACGCTCCTCCGTCTGGCGGAAGTGGGCGGAGTCGGGGTGGCGGTCGTCCTTCGGGACGACCGAGGATCGCAACGCCGGAACGCTCGACAGCCGAGTGCGCCGAGCCCTCGTGGCGGTCGTCCTTCGGGGCGACCGAGGATCGCAACGCGTACTCCGCGATCCGGAAGGCGAGTTCGCCGACGGTGGCGGTCGTCCTCCCACGCGACTGAGGGAACGAAATGTCGAGCGCGCGTGGTGGACCTGTACGACGATGGTGGCGGTCGTCTGCTTCGGGACGACCGAGGATCGCAACCGGAGTTACAGATTCGGAGGTGACGCCATGGCTGTGGTGGCGGTCGTCCTTCGGGACGATCGAGGATCGCAACGACTGGCCGAACGTACAGCGGGCGACCCGGTGCGGGTGGCGGTTGCCCCTCGGGGTGACCGAGGTTCGCAACCTCGGGGTGGGCGGAGATCGCTCTGCGGAGCCGGCATGGCGGTTGCCATTCGGGTGACCGAGGATCGCAACATCGACGCGTCCAAGCTGGGCGCAGACACGGCCGTAGGGGCGGTCGCCTTTCGGGACGACCGAGGATCGCAACTGCACGGCGGTGCTGATTCCGGCGCCCATGCCGTTGAGTGGCGGTCGCCCTTCGGGACGACCAAGGATCGCAACCAGACCAGACCGGTGGAGCCCCGGCCGTCCGCCGCGCGGCGGTCGCCCTTCGGGGCGACCGAGGATCGCAACGACCACGACCAGGCCGCAGAGCAACAGCGCGCGGCGGGTGGAAGTTGTCCTTCGGGGTGACTGAGGATCGCAACCACCAGCACACGGACAACCCGATCGATACGGACTACTGTGGCGGTTGCCCTCAGGGGTGACTGAGGATCGCAACAGGGTGTCGGCGGGGCCTGTCGTGTGGGGGAGTGCGGGTGGCGGTCGCCGTTCGGGACGACCGAGGATCGCAACAACCAGATTGCCGATGCTCTCGGCCTGGACGAGCAGGTGGTGGTAGCCCTTCGGGGCGACGGTGGATCGCAGCCAGGCTGGCCCGGTACGCGAGCCGCGTCGGCTGCTGGGGTCGTAGTCGTCCTCCCGCACGACTGAGGAACGAAACGTCGAGCGCGCGCGGTGGACCTGTACGACGATGGTGGCGGTCGCCCTTCGGAACGGCCGAGGATCGCAACCTCTTCCACGTCGCACTCAGCCGGATGCGGGCCGGCGTGGCGGTCGCCCTCGGGACGACCGGGGATCGCAACTTCGGGAACCAAGGTGATCCGCCCTGGCAGGGGCGGTGGTGGCGGTCGTCCTTTGGGATGACCGAGGATCGCAACTTCGCGTTCGAGGCCATCTGCTCGTTGAGGCGGTACGTGACGGTCGCCCTTCGGGACGACCGAGGATTGCAATGCTTCCGGCACGGTGGGGGCGACGGCCAGCTGCCGGGGCGGTTGCCTTTCGGGGCGACTGGGGATCGCAACACCGAGTACTTCACGAACACCGGCAGCGGGTCCGATGTGGCGGTCGCCCTTCCGGGCGACAGAGGATCGGAACGTAAGGTTGTGTGTGGTCCTGGCACCGGCTGCAGGTGTCGGTCGCCCTTCGGGACGACCGCGGATGGCAACTTCGCCTGCGCCGGGACGGCGGCCGCAGGCCGGGCCGTGGCGGTCGCCTTTTTGGGGCGACCGAGAATCGCAACGCCGGGGTCGGCGGGTCCAGCAAGGGCGCCACCGCAGGTGGCGGTCGTCCTGCGGGGCGACCGAGGATCGCAACATCGACTGCATCGAGGACAAGACGGCGCTGTCCGCCTGGTGGCGGTCGTCCTGCGGAGGGACCGAGGATCGCAACACCTGGACGAAGTTTCCGTCAGCAAGTCCGTCCTGAGTGGCGGTCGCGCTTCGGGCGACCGAGGATCGCAACTGACCGAGAGGGGGCCAGATGCCTCAGCCCCCCCGTTACCTTCTTCCTGGCTCCGCAATGGGGCTACCGGCCTTCGGGTCCGGCATGACTTCCCCCCCCTTGTTGCGGTTGATGATCCGGGGGGTGGTGTCACCGGGCCCGGAGGCATCGACGGACCGCTGATGAGGGGCTTGAGCACCGGCTTACCCGAGCCGGAGGAACTCTCCGTAACGTGGGTGTGGCAGCTCGGTGCCGAGGCAAGGCCGGACGAAAGCGTGAGCGGAGGGGCTCGCACGTGATCGACACCAGCGACATCGACGTCTTCCTCGGCCTGGATGTCGGCAAGGGCGAACACCACGCCACCGCCGTCACCCCGGCAGGCAAGAAGGCCTTCGACAAGCGCCTGCCCAACACCGAACCCAAGCTCCGCGAGCTCTTCGCCAAGCTGCAGGCCAAGCACGGGACGGTGCTGGTCGTGGTCGATCAGCCCGCCTCGATCGGTGCTCTGCCGCTGGCGGTCGCCCGCAACATGGGCTGCCCGATCGCCTACCTGCCGGGGCTGACGATGCGGCGGATCGCCGACCTCTACCCGGGCGAGGCGAAGACCGACGCGAAGGACGCGTTCATCATCGCGGACGCCGCTCGCGCGATGCCTCACACGCTGCGGGCGGTCGACGGCGAGGACGAGACGATCGCCGAGCTGGAGATGATCGTCGGCTCCGATGACGACCTGGCCGGCGAGGCAACCCGGGTCGCCAACCGGCTTCACGGCCTGCTGACCCAGATCCATCCGTCGCTGGAGCGAGTACTGGGGCCCCGGTTGCAGCATCCGGCCGTCCTGATGCTGCTGGAACGGTTCGGGTCCCCGGCCCAGATCCGCAAGGCCGGACGGCGACGGCTGGTCACCCTGTTACGCCCGAAGGCTCCGAGGATGGCCGAGCGGCTGGTCGAGGAGATCTTCGCCGCCCTGGACGAGCAGACCGTCACCGTTCCGGGGACCGAGGCGGCCGCGCTGATCGTCCCGAGCCTGGCCGGATCGCTGACCGCTGTGCTTGGCCAGCGCAAGCTGCTGGCCGGGCGGATCGAGGAACTGCTGGAGGCCCACCCTCTTTCGAAGGTCCTGACCTCAATGCCCGGAGTCGGCGTCAGGACCGGAGCACGGATCCTGATCGAGGTCGGCGATGGCAGTACCTTCCCGACCGCCGGCCACCTCGCCGCCTACGCGGGCCTTGCTCCCGCGACCCGCAGTTCAGGGTCGTCGATCCGCGGCGAACAGCCCTCCCGAAGGGGGAACAAGCAGCTCAAACGGGCCTTCTTCCTCTCCGCGTTTGCCGCCCTCGGGGACCCTGCATCGCGGGCCTACTACGACAAGAAGATCAGCCAGGGAAAGCACCACACCCAGGCCCTGCTCTGCCTCGCCCGACGACGAGCCGACGTCCTCTTCGCCATGCTCCGCGACGGAACCTTCTACGAACCCCGGCCAGCCACTGCCATCAGTCGTTCATCGAGTCGGCATGCCGCCATGAGGACTGTTTACGACCATGGCCAGTGACCCAGCGACAAGGTAGTAGTGATCCGGGAAGTACTCGATGTGCTGGTGCCCGCCGTCGTCCATCTCCGCAATCGACTGAACTTCGTCAGCAAGAGCCGTCAAGCCCAGCCGGTCACCCTCGATGAGTAGAGCGCTGCGCTCCGAGTCAACTCGGATACGGACACCCGGGCCGCTGGTGCTCACCACCTCGACTGAAGCCAGTTCAGTGCCCCCGAAGCTCGGTTCAGCCGAGGCGGTGGTTTCCGTGCCACCCTTCCCCGCGGCGAGGGCGAAGGCCAGGACGGCGAGTTCCGCCGCACCGCCCGAGACGTCCACCCCATCCTCATCGGGAAAGAACAGAACCCTCATCCGCCACAACCCCTTCGGTTCCACAACGCCAGACTCAACGACCAGAGCCGTTGCCCCTGGTCAACCGGGCTTCCCCGGCTCAAGGCCAGCCGTCACGGACATTACCCACCGCTTGACGAAACCCATAGGGGCACCCCCCCCCGCGTGGCGGTCGCCCTTCGGGACGACCGAGGATCGCAACGACTGGCCGAACGCACAGCGGGCGGCCCGGACCGGGTGGCGGTTGCCCTTCGGGGTGACCGAGGTTCGCAACCTCGGGGTGGGCGGAGATCGCTCCGCGGAGCCGGAATGGCGGTTGCCATTCGAGTGACCGAGGATCGCAACCTCGGCACGGACAAGCGCCTGTACTGGACGCACGACGTGGCGGTCGTCCGTCGGGACGACCGAGGATCGCAACGAGTCGATGGGGTTGCCCCGGTACGTCGTCAGCAAGGGGTGGCGGCCGCCCTTCGGGACGACGAGGATCGCAACAACCGTCACCCGCGGCTGACGGTCCCCCTTGTCGGGTCGTGGTGGTCGTCCTTCGGGACGACCGAGGATCGCAACGACGGACCTAGGGACACCCGAGCCTGTGGAGCTGACGTGGCGGTCGCCCTTCGGGACGACCGAGGATCGCAACCTGACAACGGCGCCAACCTTGCCGGGGCCGTCCGGGTGGCGGTTGCCCTTCGGGATGACCGAGGATCGCAACCCCACAGTGGGAAGCGACAGGCGCCGGGGAAGCTGGTGGTGGTCGCCCTTCGGGATGACCGAGGATCGCAACACCAAGTGGGAGGACGAGGAGACTACCAACACGAGTGGCGGTCGCCCTTCGGGGCGACCGAGGATCGCAACGTCGGGTGCTGTACCCGCCCGATCGAGCGCACCGGGTTGCGGTTGCCTTTCGAGGTGACCGAGGATCGCAACCGCACGGACCGGCTTGAGAATGACTCCGGCCAGCTCGTGGCGGTCGCCCTTTGGGACGACCGAGGATCGCAACGAGGGTGTCCTCTTCGATCGGGACCCGCGCGCGGGCGTGGCGGTCGTCCTTTGGGACGACCGAGGTTCGCAACTTCACCGGGTACTCGATCGTCTCACCGGAACCCGTGGCGGCGGTCGCCCTTCGGGGCGACCGAGGATCGCAACTCCTCCACCCACGCGCGGCCGACGAGTGCGTGCGTCGTGGCGGTTGCCCTTCGGGATGACCGAGGATCGCAACTATGTGCAGTACGACACGCGGACCCTGCCAGGGGTGCGGCGGTGGCCCTCCGGGGCGACCGAGGATCGCAACGAGGCGGACACGTTCAGCAAGCGTGGCGTTCCGCTGGTGGCGGCCGCCCTTCAGGGCGATTGAGGATCGTAACGACTTGGCCGTCGCGCGCTTGTGGGCGGACTCGTCGGCGTGGCGGTCGCCCCGCGGGGCGTCCGTGGATCGCAACGACTGGCCGAACGTACAGCGGGCGGCCCCGTGGCGGATGGCGGTTACCCTTCAAGGTGACTGAGGATCGCAACGGCCGGCCCCACGAGTCGGCCATCATCTGGGCCGATTGTGGCGGTCGCCATTCAGGGTGACCGAGGATCGCAACTCCGCCTCGGAAAGGGCGGTCACGACGGTGCCGAGGTCGTGGCGGTCGCCCTTCGGGACGACCGAGGATCGCAACCACCAGTTCACCCGGGGTCTGACAGTGAGGATGTCCTTGGCGTCGTTCGGGGGTCTGACTCTGGGTCTGACTGACGTTTCGGCTGTCCGTCTGTTGAATTGTCGGCCGCCGAACGACGCCACCGCGTGTGCTCGCGGGTGTCCGTGACCTCGTAGGAGCTTGGCCACCAGCCTCATCACTGTCTTGTCCGTCAGCCTGGGCAGCACACGCTGCTCCGGTACCCATACGGAAGGACGGCAGAGCCGAGCATGACAGCGCCCGAGATAGCGGTGATCGGCGGAATCGACACCCATACGGACGTCCACCAGGCCGCAGTGATCGACTCGATTGGCCGCCACCTGGACACGCAGCCGTTCGAGACGAACTCGGCCGGCTACGAGCAGCTGCTGGCCTGGCTGCGTGCCCAGGGCGACGTCATCGCGGTCGGGATGGAGGGCACAGGGGGCCTACGGCGCCGAACTCGCCCGGTTCCTCACCGCCAGCGGCATCACGGTCGTCGAGGTCGACCGCCCGGACCGAAAGGCCAGGCGGGCCCGCGGCAAGTCCGATCCGATCGACGCCTACGCGGCGGCCACCGCCGTCCTGTCCGGTCGCGCGAGCGGAACACCCAAGAGCCGGAACGGGATCGTGGAAGCGATCCGCGCTCTGCGTGTGGTCCGCAAGAGCGCCGTCAAGGCACGGACGCAGACCATCAACCAGATCCGCTCTCTGATGGTCACCGCTCCCTCCGCCCTGCGGGACAAGCTTCGGGGACTGCCCACCGGCCTGCTGATCGACACCCTCGCCCGCACCCGGCCCACCGGTGATCTCACGGACCCGGCCTGCGCGACCAAGACGGCACTTCGCTGCCTCGCCCGGCGCTACCAGGTCCTGCAGCAGGAGATCAAAGAGGCCGACGCGGACCTCGCTCCCCTCGTGAGACGAGCCGCTCCCAGCCTCGTCGCCCTGCCCGGAGTCGGGACCGAGACAGCCGGCCAGCTGCAGCGCGGTGTGCACCGCGAAGGCGACGTGGCGGTCGCTGTTCGGGACGGCCGAGGATCGCAACTGCGGTTCTCCACAGACGACGGGGTAGACCTCGCACGTGGCGGTCGTCCTTCGGGGCGGCCGAGGGTCGCAACCATGCAGCCTACGCCGGGTAGCGGCCACCCCCCACCCGGAGGCAGCACTGACAATCCGGTTCACGTGCATGAGAGTGGTGCTTCGGAACCCCAAGTGCACACGAAACACGCTACCCACTCCGAAGCAAGAACAGCCAGTTCGGCACTATTTGGGCCTCGCTGTCGGCCCTTTGCACGGCCTAGGTACGCTGAATCATGCACCTCAGCTACCGTGGCGGTCGCCCCTCGGGGGGACCGAGGATCGCAACGGCCTCGTCGTTCGTGGTGTTCGCGGCCCTCGCCGCGGGTGGCGGTCGCCCCTCGGGGGGACCGAGGATCGCAACTGCCTCCGCTTCTGGTGACGGTGCTGGGAGCGCAGCGTGGCGGTCGCCCCTCGGGGGGACCGAGGATCGCAACACCAGGCTCAGGGCCTGCTGTGCCTGGCGACGGCGCGAGTGGCGGTCGCCCCTCGGGGGGACCGAGGATTGCAACCTCTTCAAGTGGAAGAAGCTGATCGTCCCCGCCTTCGTGGCGGTCGCCCTTCGGGACGACCGAGGATCGCAACTCCCTGGTGGCGGCGGTGACGTCGACTCCCTTGCCGAGTGGCGGTCGCCCTTGGGAACGACCGAGGATCGCAACCTCGATGACGTGCTTTTCGAGGGCCCGGCGGACGTCGGGTGGCGGTCGTCCTTCGGGACGACCGAGGATCGCAACCAGAGGAGACCGGCGACGAGCAGAACCAGGACGACCGTG
The DNA here is from genome assembly GCF_002803845.1 of Streptomyces lavendulae subsp. lavendulae. GTDB lineage: Bacteria > Actinomycetota > Actinomycetes > Streptomycetales > Streptomycetaceae > Streptomyces > Streptomyces lavendulae. The sequence continues at coordinate 8,632,563 of NZ_CP024985.1, forward strand.
GCGGTCGTCCTTCGGGACGACCGAGGATCGCAACACCAAGAGCCCCGACCACGCCGCGCGACGGGCTGAAGGTGGCGGTCGCTCTTCGGGGCGACCGAGGATCGCAACCGCGAGCGGCTGTGGCAATCCGCGGGTGGTCGGTGGTGGCGGCTGCCCTTGGGACGAGCGAGGATCGCAACTTGAAGGCGACGATGGCGTAGATGTCGACGGTGAGGTGACCGTTGCCTTTCAGGGCGAACGCCGGTTTCCCGATCGGACGGAGCATGCTGGACGGGTGGCCGTCGCCCTTCGGGACGACCGAGGATCGCAACGACGTGGACCTAGGGACACCCGAGCCTGTGGAGCTGACGTGGCGGTCGCCCTTCGGGACGGCCGAGGACCGCAAATCGACTGCATCGAGGACAAGACGGCGCTGTCCGCCTGGTGGCGGTCGGCCCCGGGGTGACCCAGGATCGCAACCGGCAGGCCCTGACGGCGAGCTACCGCACGGCGTATGGCGCTCGTAGCCTCTCCACGTGGTGGCCGTCTTTCGGGACGACCGACGATCCCCCAATGCCAGGAGTGTCGATGGCCGGTAGTACGACTTCGAGTGGTGATCCTTTCTTGGGGATGGCCCGGCCTTCTTGGGGTTCACTGTGCCCGCGAACCATGTTGTAGGTCCCGAAGCAGACAGTCCACTGCACGTTTCCTCTTCTGCCCGTTTCTGCCCGCGGGCGTAGAGCAGAGCCACCACTTCGGCGTCGACCAGGGCAGGCCGCACCGGGACGAGAAAACGGCTCGGTTTGTCGGCCAGCACGCTTACGAAGGAATCGGTGTCGTTGAGGCGTACTCAGGGCCAGCACGACAAGTGCGGCGTTCGTAGCCCCATCCAGTGAGTCGCCCCAGGAGTGGGAGGTGCCATTGCACGAGTTTTTTGCCGTACACGCCCATCACTCTCTGGACGGCATCCCCGGACTTTCATCCGACTCCAGCGCATATTCCAGCCAATGTCGGACATGGTGGCTTTGTAGGCGAGTTCCGAGAACGTCTGTTGCTCAGCGCTGGGATCGCCTGGTTCCACGTGAGAGTGATGTCGCCGAGTTTTGAGAACACGTCGGTGCTTGATTCGGGACCCTGGTTGTGCTCTGCACGACGAGGGGGCCCGGGGTGCTGCCGAAGTCCAAGGTCGATCTGTACGCGGCGATCCGCCGTGACGCCAGGACGGGCATGTCGCTGCGGGCGCTCATGCGGAAGTACGGCGTCGGCTACGAGACCGTGCAGCGGGCTCTGGTGTCGGCGTTGCCGGAGCCGCGGAAGAAGATGAGCCCGCGGGAGACGCGGCTGGACTCTTTCAAGCCGGTGATCGACGCCATCCTCACCGCGGATCTGACCGCGCCGCGGAAGCAGCGCCACACCGTCAAGCGGATCTACGACCGGCTGCTGGACGAGCACGACGCCGCCGGCATCTCCTATCAGATGGTCCGCGGATACGTGGCCGCCCGCCGTGAGGAGATCCGCCTGCAGACCGGCCGAGGAGTCGTGGACGCGTTCGTCCCGCAGACCCACAAGCCCGGTGCCGAGGCCGAGGTCGACTTCGGGGACGTCACGGTCAAGCTGGCCGGCGAGCTGGTGACCTGCTACTTGTTCGGGTTCCGGTTGTCGTACTCGGGCAAGGCCGTCCACCGCATCTTCGCCTCGGCCGGGCAGGAGGCGTTCTTCGAGGGCCACGTCCACGCTCTCAACGTGCTGGGCGGGGTGCCGACCGGGAAGGTCCATCATCGAGACCGGCACCGACTCCTACCGCCTCGCCACCACCCGTGCCCGCGCCGAACAGGCGGCCAGGTGAGCCGAGGCGGACCAGCAGTCACTGAACTTGCCTGAACAACAGGGTCAGGGGCCGACGTACTCGAAGACCCCGCCGTGCGGGTGCCGCAGCACCGCGCGGCGGCCGTTCGGGGTGGTCTGAATAGGCATCACGATTTCGGCTCCCCCCGCCCCTGCCTCATCGACCGCGGCGTCCAAGTCGGCGACGGTGAGAGTCGCCGCCACCCCCGCGACTCGCTGCACCGCCTCGTCAGGTCCGGCGAACAGGAGGAAGGGACCGACGCTTGCCAGGGTGACCCCAGCAAAGGCGAACCGCGATGCGGTGCTTCCGGTCAACTTCTCGTAGAAGGGCACAGCCGCATCCAGATCCTCGACACGCTGTCGCACGACCACTGAATCAATAGCCATGGTCGACATCATCACACCTTCCTACGTACCTGCGAAGGTCGTCTCGGCGTCCGGCAAGCCACGAAGCCGCCAGGCGCGTTTGAGACGCCTCGACGCTGGACGTCAAACGACAAGCTCAGGGACAGCCTCCGGCGCTTCGGGAACCCGAAGCCCAGACCGCGAGACAGGGGCTCCCCCTGTTCCTACTTCTCGCCAACATCTTCAGGGCTGTCAGCTCCTGGTCGTTCTCGGAATGCAGCGACAATCGTTCCTGCTTGTGACCTACGCAGCCAGACATGGCTTAGCCCCGCTGCCGGTGGGGCGAACGGGGCTTGCTTGCCAAATATTTTTCCGACCCTATGGGGTAGGCATGCCGGCCAGCTCGCGGGCGACTGCTTCGAGCCCGAGGGCGTTGGCGCCCTTGACCAGGACCACGTCGCCGGGTTTCAGCACGCGCGTGATCTCCTCGATGAGGGGGACGCCCTCCGATGCCTTGGCGGCGGTGAGGCCGGCGGCGGTGATGGTTGTGAGCATGCGGTCCATGTGCCCGCTTCCGATCCCGATCACCTTGGCCGGTCCGAGGCGGATGACCTGCTCGGCCACCCGGTCGTGCCAGGCAGCTGCTTCATCACCCAGCTCCGCCATCTCGCCGAGCACCGCGATCTTCCGGCGGGTCGGATCGGCGATGTCGCTGAGCGCAGCCAGAGCAGCGAGTACGGATTCGGGGCTGGCGTTTAGGCGTCGTTGATGACGGTGACCCCGTCTGCGCGGGTGGTGACCTCCATACGGCCGCCGCTGGAGATTTCGGCTTCGCGTAGTCCCTGGGCGATGCGGTCCGTGGGGACGCCGGCAGCGATGGCTGTGGCGGCAGCGGCCAGGGCGTTCAGCACATTGTGGCGGCCGTGGACGCGCAGGTCGATGTGTCGTCGGCCGGCGCTGTGGACGAGAACGAAGTGCGGTCGTCCGTCATGCTGCACGACGACCTGCTCCGCTCGAATGTCGCAGCCTTCACCGAAGCCGAAGGTGATCACCGTTGCGTTGGTATCACCAGCCATGGCCGCCACCAGTGGGTCATCACCGTTGAGGACAGCGGTGCCGTGTGCGGGCAGCGCCCGGACGATCTCTGCCTTCGCCCGGGCGATCACTTCCCGGGATCCGAATTCGCCGATGTGTGCGGATCCCACCCCGAGGACTGTGGCGATCGTAGGGCGGGCGATGCCGCACAGAGTATCGATGTGTCCGAGGCCGCGGGCGCCCATCTCCAGCAGGAGGTACCGGCTGCTGTTCTTGACCCCGGAGACGGTGACTGGGAAGCCGATCTCGTTGTTGAACGACCGGGGTGTCGCCACGGTAGGGCCGTCCAGCTCCAGGATGGACTTCAACAGGTCCTTCGTGCTGGTCTTGCCAGCCGATCCGGTCAGTCCGATCACCGTGCCGGTGAAGAGGGAGGCGACACGCGCAGCGATCTGCGCCATCGCTCCCAGAACGTCGGGCACCACGATGGCAGCCGCGTCCACGCTCCGGTCCGCCAGCACGGCGACCGAGCCAGCCTTCACCGCCTCCCTGGCAAAGTCGTGTCCGTCTACAGACTTGCCGCTAAGGCAGCAGAACAGGCTGCCGGGGGTGATATCGCGGGAGTCGAACACCAACGGACCGGTGATCAGCCGTGCGGGATCGTCAACGCCGGTGAGCTGTCCGCCGGCGGCAAGCGCGGCATCCTGCAGGGAGAGAGGGATCATGATGCTCCTACTGTGCGTGGCCCAGAACGACCCCCCGGCCGGCGAAGAACCGCCCGAGATCCGCCCGTGGCACCTGGTGGAACTGCTGTGAGATCTCCGGAAACCCGGAGGGGTTGTGGATTGCAATGTGGTTGGCGTTGGACCCCACGGCGAGGACGAGGTGCCCGCCCCGCTGGGCCGGCTCAAGGTCGAGGGTGCGGATGCTCCTGTGCACTGACAGAAGCACCAGCCGCCCGCGGGCAACCTCGGCGTCTACCTGCTCCACCGACAGCTGAGGCCGGGACTCGGCGAACAGGCCCCACCGCGTGGCGACCCACGCGGCGAACGGGGCGTAGATCAGTCCTTGGACCTGATCGCCGTCGCGCACGTACGCTCCGGCGGCCAACGCCTCACGGACCAGTGGCACTGACGCGGGCACGGGGTGCCCGAAGTACCCCAGCGCCATCCGCAGGCACGCCATGCCGCACATCCGCGGCGCCCAGAATGCGTACTCCTCGGCCGTGTCGGCACCGGAGGACGCCCAAAGCGGATCAGCAGCTGCGGCCGTGGTGCCCGAGACGAACTCGGGCACCAGGGAGGCGGACTCCCACTGCGAGAAATACGGGACATGGTGGGTGGTAGCAGTAGTCATGCCCCTACTCTGCCGCCGTCACGGCACGTACGAGACCTTGGTGAACGCGGTGTCGAGCACCCGCTTGATCAGCTCGACGTACGACACGCCCGCCGCAGCCGCCATCGTCGCGAGATTCCCGTGCTCCGAGAGGCCAGGCACCGTGTTCACTTCCAGGACCAGGCTCCGGCCGTCCGAGCAGACGAGGAAGTCCACCCGACTCACCCCGTGCGCGCCGATCAGCCGGTGCACCCGCAGCGCGGTCTCCATCACACGCTGCTCCACGTCCTCGGGCAGGGCGGCCGGACATGTTTCGCGGCGAAGCCCCTGGTCGTGCTTCGCCTCGTAGTCATAGAACGCGCGATCTGTCTCACAGGCCAGCAGCGGCAGCACGACGGGCCCGCCTTGGTGGAGGATGCCGACCGTGCACGGGACGCCGTTAATTTACTGCTCGACCATGTACTCGGCGTACGGCTGATTACGCCGCGCCCGCAGCAGCTCAGCGAGTTCCTCCGCGCTGCGGCTGATGCCGACGGCGGCTATCCCGGCACCGGACTCGTCATGCCCTACCGCCGGCGCAAAGGTGAAGACCTGCCCGGCTGGAAGTGGGAGCGCAACACGTTCCACAGGCAGGTCCGCGCCCGCGTCGAGCGTGTCTTCGCCCGCATGACCTGGAAGATCCTCCGCGACTGCCGACTCAAGGGCGACCGTGTCCACCACGCCACGCGCGGCATCGCCCGCCTGCACAACCTGGCCCTCGCCGGATAGGCGAGCGGGCCGCACAGTGAACAGTCACGTGCACACCGCACCAAAGATCATTCCCGGGACAGCCCGTAGGGCTTCACCCACCCCACTGCAGCATGGGTTTCGTACCGATGTGCCGGAAACGCCAGGCGCGCGAGCTGCGTGGACACGGTGCCCCGGAGGCCAAACGGGTTAGGGAGCTGATTCGTAAACGACGGTGGTGGCGGGGCAGTCCTCGGCGAGTCCGAGGAGGGCATGGCGTTCGCTTTCATCGACGGCCAGGTCCCAGCGCAGCTTCGTGCCGACCCAGGAAGCAGCGTACGTGCAGTGGTAGGAGTCGTCCGACGGCAGCCACTCCGCCGGATCCTTGTCGGCCTTGCTGCGGTTGGAGGCGGCGGAGACCGCGATCAGCGTGTCCGGGGAAGCCTGGTCGTTGGCGTACGCCTCCCGCCGCGCCGCCGACCACGGAGCTCGTTCGGAGTCGTAGACCTCGGCGAGCGGGACGAAGTGGTCTACGTCTAGGCGGGCTGCGTCGGAGACAACGACATTGTCGTAAGCGCTGAGCCAGGATCCGCTGGTCAGCTTGCAGCCGGCCGCGACCTGTGGCGCCGTTACGGCTTCGGCGAGGATGACTTCCTTGCGGGTGTCGCAGCCGTCCGTCGCGTTCAGGCCACGGTTCCAGTGCTTGTACAGGTCCCGCTTGTAGCCGTCGCGGTGCTCGGCGGCCACAGGGAGCCGGTCGATCGCCTCGAACAGCGGCAGTGGCGCCCGCACCCCGGCTGGGCCGGTCACTCCGGTCGCGGCCAGTGGTGCTGTCTCGGCGGTAGCCGAGTGGGCAGTCGGAGCTGCGAGGATAGGGAGGGCGCAGAGGGCGAGTGCGGGCAGACCGCGAAACATCAGGTTCTTGATCATACCGGCGGGTCTATCGGGCCGTTCCCCTGCCCAACCAGGGACGTGGAGGACAACTCACCCGTGCGGGTGACCGGATTCACCGCAGAAACGAGCCTGCGCTCTCCGCCTCGTCAGGGTCGAGGTAGCCGCTGTCTCCGGTACCCCGGCTGATGTCCGCGTGGACGAGGACCTGCACTTCGTTCTCTCCGGGCGTGCGCCGGAGCTGGCACGGTCCGCTGGACAGAAACAAGGCCGAGATCCGGTGCGCTGCTTCGAGCACGGCCTTCTCGTGGCCCCGGATCTCGATCGTGATCACGTTCTCGTCGCTCTTGACCGGACGAACCGCGCAAGCGAGCCTCAAGTTTCGGCCAGCGCCAGGGACCACACCTTTGAGCGTTCACGAGCGCCACGTGCCGGAGGAGGTGGTACTGCGGTGCCCCGTGCTGCCGATGCGGCCGCCACGACCTCATGGGTGTGGGTGGTCTCTGCGATCTTGGCCGCGGTGAGGCCCCGGCGGGTGTTCGTGGCGAGGGTCTCTTCGTGGTCTCGGGGACCTTGGCCAGGGGATGTGCGGTGGCCTCCTCATGGGTGCGTGGGCTGCCGGTCTCCAGCTCGGCCGTAATCTCTTGGTCCCTTGCGGGACGGGACGGTGTCCGGAGCTCGGAGCACCTGCCCGTGCCGGGCATGCCCGGCATGCTGGTCATGGATGTGTTGTGGGTGGGGCTGGTCATGGCTGGTGCTGGGTGTAGGGGGCGAGTTCGGGGTGTTGGCGCAGGATTTGCTGGCGTAGGCGGTGTGTTTCTGCGGCTGTGGCGGCGGCGCGTTGTTTGGTTTCTTCCTGGTTTTGTTCTGTTCGGGTGTATTCGGCGTGCTGGGTGTAGGCGTCGTTGAGCATGCGTTCCCATCGGATTGAGTGGCGTAGCCGTTCTGCTTCCTGGGCTGTCTGGGTTTCGGCCAGCAGGTGTGCCGTTGCGTTCTGGATCTTCTTGTGTTCTTCCCGGGCTTGGCAGTGCTGGCACAGGCTGCCTTCGGGCGGTCGTCCTCTGCCGGCTGCTGAGCAGTCGTTGCCCTGGCATTCCCACCACTGGAGCGTGGGGCCGTTGTTGCGTTGCGCGGGTACCCGGCCGCGGCGCCGGTCGGCCCGGCGTTCGGTGCACTTGGGGCATGGGTGCCCCAGGTGCAGGGTGATGCCGTCCTCGCACATGGGGTCGGGGCAGTCTGTGGACGGGCGCACGAGTGCCACTGCGACTCCTACGGGGGAGGCCAGCTGCCCTTCGGCGAGGGCGCGGGCGTAGCCGTGGGCCCACCATCGCTGCCCGATCCGTTCGGTCAGCTGCTGGGGGGTCCGTCCTTGGTCCAGGGCTTGCAGGATCGCCTCACGCAGTACGGCTGGCCGGTGGGGCGGCAGCAGAAGGCTCAGCTCTCGTGGCCATCCTGCTTCCACCGCTTTGACCGCCTCGGCCTGTCCTGCCGGGACCCGCTCGCGGTTCCTCCGGCTCGGCTCGGCTGGGGGTGCGGGCGCCTTGGCGCCTGTGGGCGCGGCGCAGCCGCCGGTGGCATGCGCGCTACTACCTGTAGTAGCCCTGCGGGCGTCATCGGCGCTTCGCGCCGCAGGCGCTGCAGGGGTTTCTTGAGAGGGGAGGGTTAATGGAGAGGGTTGGGGGACTGGCAGTCCCCCCTCCGGGTACTGGCAGTCCCCCCTGCCCCGGGACTGAGAGTCCCCCCTGCCGTCCGGTTCGGCATGTTGTGGGGGAGGGGACTGAGAGTCCCCTGCCGGGTGTCGTGGCCTGCCTTTGTCGCTGCGCTCTGTGCGGGGCGGGGCGGGAGCAAGCAGGGGGCGGGAGCCGGTTGTCAGTGGGGGCAGGCCTCGGTGTGCCCGGTCCTCGTTCACCCGTGCCAGCCGTTGCGGGCCGTACCAGGATGCGGGGATCTGCAGGTCGTAGACCTTGGGGCGGGCGTGTGCCGGGATATAGCGGGCGGCTTCCTGGTTTCCCAGGGTGATGACGCCGCGTTCGGTGAGGGCGGCCAGGCGCCGCTGTACCGTCTTGACGTCGCAGAGCGCGATCCGGGCCAGCGTCCGCCGTGAGGGGAAGGCGTTGGTGCCGTCTGGGTCTGCTTTCTCCGCCAGGCCGGCGAGCAGCATCCGGTCGGTTGTGCTGTTGACCGGGCTGTCGTGCAGGGCCCACAGGATTGGCTCAAGTGCCATGGTGCTCCACCACCTTCGGGGTGGGGGTGCCGGTCTTGTGGGAGGGGGCGTGTGGCGGCCTGGGGATGGATCCGCATAAGCTCATGGCTGAGCGCACCTCTCGGTTCATGCAGCTGGGTGCTCTTCCCCTCGCAGGCGGTCCAGGCCTGTGCGGGGACCTGCGGGCCTCGCCACTTGTGGCGGGGCCCGTGTGGTTTGGGTGATTCGGCATGCCCTACAGAACGATGCCAAGATCACCGCTCTGATCGCCGGCGTACCCTGTGCGGGATCACAGCTGGGCTTCGGCGCAGTTGGTGAGTCACCGGTGAGCAGCCGTGGCGGCTAAGGGATTCCGCCGGTCATGGGCAGGTTCCCGTAGTGCAGCTCCAGACGGTCGGCGGCTCCTACTGTCCGAAGTGCTTCAAGGGCGCGGCCGTCACGGTCGTGCACCACTCGCTCAATGCACAGGACCGGCACGCGTGCGCCGATGCCGAGCTCTGATGCCTCGGCCTTCGTGGGAAGTCGTGCTGTAACGGTCTCGCTGGCGGTTTCAGGCGCCAGCCCCGATGCGGTCATGGCCCTGAGCACGCCACCGGCGATTCGGCCCGGTTCACCCAGCCCGGTGGCGTCAGCCAGTTCGGCCGGATAGAAGGCCTCCTGGACCTGTACGACATCCCCGTCGATCAGGGCGTGCCGGCTGCGGCGGACCACAGGAGCTCCGGGCTCCAGCCCGAGCAGCACGGCGATCGTGTCCGGAGCGGGAAGGCGCTCTACTGACACGGCAGCGATGCTCCCGCCCAGCCCCACTGCGGCCGTTGCCGTCTCCCAGGGCCCCTTGTCTCCGCCCGGCTGTAGAACGAGACCATAGCGACTCAACGGGATTCGCACGCGCGAGCGGCTGCGGACAACCGTCCCGACGCGCGGCTTGCGGACAACGAGACCCCGGTCGACAAGTTCCCGGTAAGCCCGCTCAATGGATGGCTTCGATTCCCCCTCGGCCATCAGCTCCACGGTGGTCGGCATCTTCGAACCGGGCGGAAACTCACCCGACTCGATGCGCTCCGCCAAGCGGTCGGCCAACTCGCGCCATTGCTGCAACGGCATGTGCATACCTCCTGTCACCTGATGCAGCCAGTACACCACAACAACCATGGTTGTTCAGGGAGGGGCAAACAATGCCCGAGCCAGGCAAACACTCAAGAAGGGCCCCCGTGGGCATCTGCGCCAGCAGGGCCAGTCAGGACCTTCCCTGTGCGCACGGGCAAGTTCAGACCACCCTCGCACTGCCCACCGGCCCTGCTCCGGGCTTCCAGCGCGCCTCGCCGCCACACGAAACGTCACCCGTTGGTGTCAATCCTGGTGACTTAGAAGGGCGGTGATCCAGCCCTGGGCCAGCATGGGCGGCGAGCCGTCACCCGTTGCCGGTGGCAGGCCTCTTGTGCTGGGTGACTTGGAGGGGCAGCGTGGAGTTCGTCCTGCGGATCGATGTGGATGGTGCGCTCGTTGTGCTGCCGTGGCCTGATGACGAAGTGGCGCGCGGGGCTCAGGTGAGGGGCGCGGTGGGTGGCCCTGCTGACCGGGCGGTCTACCACCGGCAGGCGCACCTTCATGTGCACGGCAATGGGGCGGCCGAGGGCCTCCCTGTGAACCTCGCGGCCTGGGTGCTGGCTTCGCAGTGGCGTGGGGTGGAGATCCCTTATGGCTTTTATGGGCCGGTGCTGGTGACGGGACCTGAGTGGTCCGCCTTGGGTGATGGTGTTGCCGGTGAGGTGCGCGCGGTGTGCGCGGCGGTTGCCGAGGTGCGCCAGGAGTGGGTGACCCGGCCGCCGGCGGGGGAGGGTCCGGCCCGCGCGGAGATGCTGGCCGCAGCCAGACATTCGGTAGCGGCGCTCGCCTGACGCGGCTTGAAGCGGGTGTTGACTGAACTCGGGTTCGGTGCGGTCCGGGCTTGTTGTGAGGGCCGGACCGCTCCGAAGAGATCGGCGCTGCTGTGGGGTGCGGGTCCGAGGCGGAGGGTCAGCAGTCGGTGGTGGCGTACTTCGTTGCCGGCTCGGTGCCGGTGCCCGTGTCTTCTTGAGGAAGGTCCCATCGGGCGATGCTTCCGTATGAGTCCTCCATCAGCAGGTTTCCGCCGCGCCTGGAGATGTTCATGGAGCTGATCGCCAGGTAGGGCTGGCCTGCCGCTACCTTTCCCCACGGGGTGTAGGAGTCGATGCACCCGTCCCATGGAGCGTCGTAGTAGCGGCTGGCCTTGTTCATCTCGGGCCCGTAACTCCACTTGATGAGGTTGTCTTTCCCGTACCCCTTGAAGGTCCCGCCGTTCTCGGACTCCAGGGTGAGTGCGACGGCCAGGGCGTATTTGCCGGTCAGGGGAAGGGTCTTGTCCTTGGCGAGGGCGTCGCGGTAGGCGACGCCGGTCAAAGTCACCCGCATCCTGTGGCCGTCCTCGTCCCGGAGGGTGACGGTCTCACCGACTTTTCGTCCTTCCTGGCCGACGACGCCTGCTTCGTTCTGTGGCTTTTGCCGGCCCTGTGCCCTGTGCCCACAGCGGGGCCTGGGTCTTGCCGTTTTGCGCGCTGCTGGTGCAGCCCGCGGTGGTGAGGATCAGGAGCGTCGCGAGGGCGGCGGTTGCCTTCTTCATGTGCAGTCCATTTCGTCTGATCGGGAGATGAGCGAGGCCGGGGCCGGCCTCTGGCCGCATCCGGAGAGCACAGACTGGCGGCGCGGTGTGGTGCCGACGGGGCGGGGGTCGGACCGGCTTGTGCGTACCCCCGCCGTGACGTCAGTTGTTGGTGAGGTGAGGAGGGGCTGTCGACAGGGCGTGGTTGATCGTGTCCTCGGTGATGTCGTCGAGGGTGATGTCGTAGGTGCGGGCCATCTGCTGGATTCGGGCGACCGTTTTGCGGACTGCGCTGGTGTTGCCGGCGGCCCGGTCGATGGTCAGGAGGTCGCGGTAGAGGACCTCGGAGGTTTCTTCGACGTCGAGGGCCTGGAGGACGGTGCGGCGGGCGGCGTCGAGGTCGGGGGTGTCGCTGTCGGTGTGCCAGCACGCGAGGGTGTGTGCGGTGTCGGTGATCCGGGACAGCATTTCCTGAATGACGGCATCGGCCCACGGCAGGGTGCGGCCGTCGAAAGGCTTTCCGCGTACGAGAGCCATTGCGGCTTCGAGGTCGGTGATCCCGGCCTTCGGGCCGGCCGCGAGACCGCTCGACGCCAAGGCGCGGAACTCTTCCCAGTCGGATGTGACCGCCCGGTGGAAGGAGTATCCGCCGTCCTTGGGCCGGGGAAGGAGCGGAGCCCCGTCCGTGGCAACGCCGATCTCGGCGCGCAGCTCGGAGAGCCGGGAGTGCAGGGTGCGGGTCGACCACGGTTTCACGGGGTCTACTGCCCTGCACAGGTACTCGGCGCTGCGTCCGGGGCGGAGGTGGATGAGTGCTGCGACGGCGGTGGTGCGGGGCGCGTGGGCTGATCCGGTTCCGCCGGTGATGCGCAGCGCGCCGAGCATGTCGATGCGGACCGTGCGCTCCACGGGGCTGGTGCTGGTGGGGCTGGCCTTCGGGGCCGGGGCGGGTTGGCTGCCGTTGGCCTGGTGGGGGAGCGGGGCCTGCCCGGCGGCTCGTGTGGCCGGAGCCTGGTCGATGTCGTGTTCCTGCGTGGTGTCGGCGCCTGCTTCGGGGGCCTGGGTGGCGGGGCTGGTGGGGGTGGGGTTGAATCCGGCGAGGAGCGCGGGGAAGGGGTTGCCCGGGTCTTGGGCTGCCTCGCTGGTGATTCGCACGGCCAGGGGCATGCCGGAGGCGGCCGGCTGCTGGTGGCTCTCGGTGAATTCCCACGCCCCGGCTGCTGGCTTGGCCTCCTGGACGGAGACTTGGAGGGCGTGGACGTACTGCCGGTATTGCTCGTCGCTGACGCGCTGGAGTCGCACCGGGGTCTCCAGCGGGGCCAGGACGGTGTCCTGGTCGCGGGCGACGTCGAGGATCTCCGCGTGCGGGAACGCACGGCGGGCCTCTGGGCTCGCGGGCAACACCACGGCGGTCGTCAGGGGGCGGGCTGAGGCGAGGGCGTCGGCGAGGAGGTCGACGTCGTTCTCGCTGTGGTCTCCGGCGCCGATCATCAGCCAGGGCAGAACCTGCTCGCCTGACTGGTGGGCTTCGAGCAGGAGTTCGCCGAGGTCGGCGGCGACGGCCGGAAGGTGGGCCATGGTGCGGATGCGGCCCTGCGGGAGGAGTCCGGACAGTCGGCTGCCGAGGCCGGCGGTCAGGATCTCGGCGTAGTCGGTCCACCCGCTCGTGCCCAGTTCCAGGGCGAGGGCACGGGCCACTTCGAGGACCTCGTCGGCGTCGCCGTTCAGCAGCAGGACGCGGCATGTGGTGAGGTCGGCCAGGACAAGACCGTCGCCGTCGGCGCCGAGCGTGACCAGCCCCGGGTAGGGGGCGTGGACGTCGGCGAGATCGTCGGCGCCCGGGAGCACGGCCTGCTCGTCAAGTACCCAGGTGCGGGTGTCAGAGCCGGCGGTGAACGGAGCGATCGGATCGGCGGGTTCGTCCAACAGCAGCGTGATCCCGTTGGCGGCGAGGCGCGCCCCGCGCAGCGCTGGCAGTGCCTTGTTGCTGTTGCTGCTCTCGTTGTCGGTGGCGGCATAGTGGGCGAGGGCGCGCAACACGTGGTCGAGGAGTTCGACGCCCGCGGGTTCGGCGACCGCGTGCAGGACCTGTTCGACGGTGGTGGGGTCGTTGTCCTGGGCGATGGTCTCGCCCGCGCGTCGGGCCCGCTGTTGCAGGATCCGCCGCACGCCGAGAGCTCCGGCGAGTGAGGCGGCCAGCAGGGTGCCGATCCCGGCGATCAGTGCCCAGTTGACGCCGTTCGCGGCGGCCAGGACCTGTGGGGTGCTTACTGCCGGCGAGGCCTGGAGCGGGGAGGCGGCTGGGCTGTTTGCGGCTGGCGGGGTGCTCTGCTGGGGGACCTGGGCTGCGGGCGTGGTCGCGGCTGGCGCCGACTGGGCGGTGGACGCGGACGGCGAGGGCGATACGGCGGCCGGGGCCGTCGGGCTCGACGGCACAGGGGGTGCGGTCGGGGCGGGGGTGGGCTTCGCCGTGGGGGCGGCTGGGGCTGGGGCGGCGGGCGAAGGCTTCGCCGCGGGTGTGGTGGTGTCGTTGCCGGGCCGGGCCTGCGACGGGGGCATCGTCCTGGGGCTGGGGCTGGGGGTGGAGGCGGCGGGGAGGGTGAGCTGCTGCCCGGGGTAAATCAGGTTCGGGTCGGTGAACGTCCTGGCGCCGTCCGGCAGGGGAGTGCCCTTGTTCTGCTCGAAAATTTCCGGGTACCGGTCGGCGTCGCCCAGCTGCACGCGCGAGATGAAGGAGAGGCTGTCTCCCTCGCGGACGCTGTACTGCGCCTGCCCGCTCAGCGCTTCGGCGGCGTTGCCGCGCCCGGCCTGGGTTTTGAGTCCCGCGCTCGGGGCAGGGTGCGCGTCGCTGGGGAGGGTGAGCACCCATCCGGGCTGGATGGGCTGGTCGGCACGGAAGACCGCGCCGTCCGTCATGGAGTGGCCCTCGTTGAGGGCGGCGATTTCCTCCCACCGGTGGGCATCACCGAGGGTGGTTTCGGCGATCGACCACAGGCTCTCGGCCGGCCGTACATCCCGCACCGTGTGCGTCACCAACCCGGTCCCGGCCTCCTGGACTGCTCCCGTATTCGCACGGGCGCTGGCGGCCGTATCCGGGCCGGGTACGGCGGTAGCGCTCACACTCACCGGCGCGGCTGCGGCCGGGGAGGTGGGGGCGGCGAGGGCGGTTCCGGCGGGCAGGGCCAGCAGGACAGCGCCGACCAGTGCCGCGGCAGCCCGCTGTCCCACCAGGCCCCGGATCTGCGGGGCGCTGCGCCCGCGCAGCTGCGCGGGGATCTCCAGCAGGACCGCGAGGGCGAACTGGGCCCAGCTGATCCATCCTGTGACGGCCAGGAGCAGCAGGAACACCTGCCCGGAGTCGTCGGTGGTCAGCAGGTTCGCCAGGGCAGTGATGCCGGGCGGCCCGACCTGGGCGGTTGCCCACCACAGCAGGATCGGGAGGCCGGCCAGCAGAGCCGCAAGGACGGCCAGTGAGAGCAGGCCGCGTACGAGGGCGGCCGCCGTCTGGGCGCCCCCGCGCCCAAGGCGGGGCCGGGAGGGGCGGCCGGGGGTGGGCTGGCTCATGAGCGGGTCCTTCGTGCGCGTGTGGTAGCGGGCTACTGGGGTTGGGTGATGCCGTGCAGGAGGCGGCCGGTGCCGTGGCCGGTCACGTTCATGGACCCGATCCCGGCGACCGCGAGGAATTTCGTGGCGTAGGTGTCGTGGACGGTCACGGTGAGCTTGGTTCCGTCTCCGGACAGGGCGGTGCTGCCGTGGGTGCCGGCGCGTGCGAGGTAGGCCTGGGCTGCGGCCTGGGCGGCCGCGGGGTCGGCGCGGACCTGCCCGCCGGTGATGGCGGTGGCGGGGTCGATGGCCTGCCCTGCGGCGCGGGCGGCCTCCATGGCGATGGCGTCGGCGCGTTCGGTGGCGCGGAGTTTCCCGCTGCCGTCGATGGCCAGTCCGATGATGCCCAGCAGAGCCACGGTGACGATCGCGGTATAAATCGCAACGCCGCCTTCGTCGTCGCGCAGGCTCCGCCGTACCCGCCGCGGTGCGGCGGGCGCAGGGGACAGGCCGGGGGCGGGCGGGGCGGTGGCGGGGTCCGGTGCGGGCATGTGGTTATCCCTCCCGGGAGCGGTAGGCGTCCACTACCGAGGTGAAAGTGCTGGTCAGTGTCTTGGACCCGGGGATGCCGGGGATCAGCAGGTCGGACAGGGGCACGGTGCAGGAGATGGTGACCGTCACGGTCCCGACATTGCCGAGCGGGACGGCCAAGCCGGAGGCGTCGACGCTGGTGTGGGTCGAGGCGCAGTGGATGCCCTGGTCGGCGAGGGAGCGCGCGGCGGCTCCGGATGCTTCGGCTTGGGCGCCGGAGTAGGTGCGAGAGATGGAGGCGGCGCGGGCGGCGTCCTCGGCGGCAGCGTCGATCTTCGCGCCGGAGGTGACGATGCGGCCGCCCGCGATGGCCAGGCACAGCATCATCAGCAGCAGCGGGGTGACGATCGCGGCCGCGATGGACTCGCTGCCCCGGTCCTCGCGCAGCCGTACTCCCAGGCGACTCCACCTGGTGGGGGTGGGGGTCATGGGGTGGTCCACCGTTCGCGTGGGGCACCGGCCGACTGGGACACGCTCAGCCCTGACAAGCCCGGGATCAGGGAGGGGGCTTGTCCGGTGACGGTGACGCGGACCTCGGTGGCGCTGCTGCCCGAGGTGCTGACGGAGGCCTGCCCAAGGCTGTCGCCAGCGATCCGGCCCAGGGTTTCCCGGGCCCGAGCCGCGCCTGCTCCTTCCGGAGCCTGGTAGGTGCGGGCCGCGGCGACCCCTTCACGGGCGGCGGTGAGCGCGATGTTCCGGGCAAAGAACCACATGGCCGCCTGGACTACCGCGACAGTGACCAGGATGACGAACGGGAACACGATCGCCATCTGGATCGATGCCTCCCCCCTGTCCCAGGGGCGACAGAGCTGGTCTTCGGACCGCCCTGATTCTGCCTGCCCTGCTTCTGACCGCCGCGAGTCGTCGCTCGCCGTGCTCTTCACCGCACCCCCAATGCCGCCTGCTTCCTTGTGTCGGACCCTCAGATTCCGCTGAGCTTGACCTGGTACTTGACGACGACGACCGCGATCGTCCCGGCGATGGCGAGAGCACCGGCGACGGCGGCAGTCCAGATGATGATCGTCGTGATGGAGATGTCGCCCCGGTCCATATCGCCGCGGCTGTACGCCTGGATCTTCTCCCAGTGCGCCTTCGCGGCCAGAGACAGGCGGATGACCAGCTTGTTCATACGGGGGTCTCCCTTGGGTGGGTCAGGTGGTGAGCATGCGGATGACGGCGGGGAAGGCGATCAGGAGCATCACCAGGACGGCGAGGAGCGCGCCGGGGGCGGTCATCTTCTCGCTGTTGGCGTTCGCTTCGGCTGCCTGATCCGCCAGGAGCTCGGTGCGCAGGTTCTTCGCACGGGAGCGGAGGGTGGCGTAGACGGAAGCGCCGTCGTCGGCGGACTGCCGCATGATCGCGGCGAGGTCGTCCAGGACAGGCAGGTCCAGTTCGGCAGTCAGGCGGGCCAGGGACTCCCAGTGCGCGGCCTTGTCGACCCGTGACTGCGCCAGCGCTCCCCGGATCCGCTGGAACGCCCAGCCCTCGCCGACCTGGGCGGCCTGCTCCATGGCCTGCTCGGCGGAGACATTCCCGGCCCGGCGCAGCGCGACGAGGTCGAGGTAGGCGGCCATGGCGTGCGCGAACTCGCTGCGGGCGCGTTTGGCCTTGTCCCGGGTGGCGAGGTCGGGGGCGAACCAGAGCACGATCGCGGCCAGGATCCCGACAATCGCGGGCAGGTAGAGCGGCACGCCGAGGAGCAGCAGTGGGAGCGTGGACAGCGGCGGCAGCAGCAGCCCTCCGCCGGCCAGGGCGACCTTGGTCAGCATGAACCGGGCTGGGGTGGTGCCGGTCAGGGCGAGGTCCTTATGGGGGATCCGTACGCCGGGTACGTCCGCCATCCGCTCGACCAGCCACTGCCCCCACCGCTCGTCACGGTCGGCGTTCTCGCCGTCGGAGCGCGGGGGCGGTGCAGGCTGGTTGAGGCGGCGCAGCGCGGGCCCGAGCGCGGGCGCGGGGCGCAGGACTTCGCGGACCAGGAGTGCGCAGCCGGCTCCGATGGCCGCGCCGGACAGGATCGCGGCTACCGGCATCACGCGGTCACCTCCGCACTCGTAGCCCCGGCCTGGGCGCCGGGTGAGGGTTCGTCGTCGGGCAGGGGGGCGGGGGCGACGGCGCTGCGGGGGTCGGTGATCAGGAACCGGGGAACGGGCTTGGTGTCGGCGATCTGCCGCATCATCGCCAGGACGCCCACGAACCCGGCCAGCAGGACCGCCAGGACCAGCTGGCCCAGCAGGGTGCCGTAGGGGGCGGTGTAGGAGGGGATGAGGAATCCGGCACCGATGACGCCGAGGGTGATGATCGTCATCCACCGCATCGTCGTGCGCGGCTTGGCCCGGTCGGCCTCAATCGCACGCCTGCGGGCGACTTCCTCGTGGACGGACTCGGCGAGGTCGTCCAAGGCCTGGGCGAGGCCGGGGCCGCGGTCGGCGGCCGACAGGATCAGCGCGGCCACCACCTTGTCCGCGGTCACATCGTTCAGGGCGTCACCGAACTCGCGCAGGGCGTCCGTCGGCCGCCATCCCACCTGGAGACGGTCGACCAGGTCGCCGACCTCCTCGGCGATGGCTCCCGGGCAGCCCTTGCGGGAGATGTGCAGGGCCTCGTCCAGGCCCCGCCCGAGGCGGAGCACGTTGGCCAGGCGCTGCGTCCAGTCTCCAAGCGACTCCAGCTTCGCGATCCGCGCGGTCGCGGACTTCGTAGGCGACAGCAGCCACGGCACGCCAATAACGGCCAGGAACAGCATCGCTCCCGCCACGAACACGCCTGTGACCAGCCACAGCACGATCCCGGCAACCGCGCCGACGACCAGCCGGGTACGGCGGGCCATCTGCTCGTCGCGGCTCGCCAGTTGCCTGCCGGCCCTTATCCGGGCGGCCAGGCCAAGGCCCTTGGGGGCGGTGGTGCCGACGCATCCGGCGACCAGCCCGACCAGACCGCCGGTGGCAGCGAGACCGGCCACCACCCACAGCAGCAGCGTCATCACGTGGCGCCCTCCGTGATCATCAAAGGCAGAGCGGCGGTCCAGGCCCCGCCGGCCTCGGAAAGCAGGGAGGCGTCAAAGCCGACGCGCCGCAGGTCATCGACGCAGCGGGGGAGCATGAGCGGCACCGCACGGTGCTCGCCCCACTCCGGGCGCGGCCCGAAAATCGTGTTGGTGTCCGGGCGGCCGCCTTCACCGATCCCGGTGACCTCCAGGACGTGGGAGACGAACCGGTGACGGTGCCCCCCGATCTTCGTCTCGTCGATTGAGGACACGAACACGATGAAGTGCAGTCCGTTCGCGGCCTGCCGGTAGGCCAGCGCCTCCGACATGTTGGCCTGCGCGAGCAGATACAGCTCGGCGATCCGGTCGAACACCACAGACGGGCGGATGGCATGCAGGGTGCACAGGTTGCCGCCCGCACCGTTCGTCATCGCCTGAAGCATCGCGACAATCTCCGGGCCTCGGACTTCACCGACCACGATCCGGGTCAGCGTCATGCGCAGCGCCCGGTACATCAGGTCCATGAGGGAGATCGCGCCGGCGGCCTGACCGGCGACCATCTCGCCGTTGGACTCGCGGGCCTCCATCGGCACGACCTGGCGGTGATAGCCGTTCTCGTGGGCGAACAGCTCGAACTCGGTCTCCAGCGTCGCGAACCGCTCGTCGGGGTCGATCTCCCGCAGGAGCGCCCGCAACAGTGTCGTCTTCCCCGCGGCCTGACCGCCGACGATCATGACGTTCTTCTCCGCGCGGACGCACGCCCGCAGGAACGACTCCAGAGTGCTGTCCAGCATCCCGCGGCCCACCAGCTCGGGCAGGTCCGCGTGCCGCATCGTGTGCCGGCGGATCGTCACGAACGTGCCCGGGGTGACGTCTGTGACCGCCTGGAGACGGGATCCGTCCGCCAGACGCAGCGCCAGGAACGGATCAGCGGTCGACAGAGAGCGCTCGTTCTGACCGGTCGTCCGCCGAGCGAGATCCCGCAGGAGTTCCCGCAGCTCCTCGTCGGAGTCCGCCACCGGCGCGACGTCCACCCGCCGCCCGTCGGTGAAGTCCAGCGACGTCCGCGCGTACCCGTTGATGAAGATGTTCTCCACCCGCGGGTTGTCGAGATGCTGCTGGAGACGGCCAGCACGGAACTGGAGATCGAAAACAGCCTGGGCGGTCGCCGCGTCTTCACCGGCCGATGTCGCGAAGCCCCGCTTGATGGCCTCCGCGTCCGACCACACCGCGACCTGCTCATTGATCAGATGACGTCCCTGCTGCTCCTGCGCGGCCGGGCTCATGCCCGGCCGGGCGCGCAGCATCTCGGTCAGCCGCTCCCCAACCGCCTTTTTGATCAGCCGTACCGCCGCATAGTCCACCGCGGCCGGCGCAGCGGTGACGGCCACGGCCTGCGACAGAAGACTTGCGCGGGGATCCGCCGGACCGCTTCCACCGGGCACCGGAGGGCGTCCGGGAGGCTGCGCACCACGGTGCGGGGCGAGACCGCGCGGAGCCGTGAGCCGCGACTCCAGTGATACCTCGGGGTTGCTGTGAAGGGGGTTAGCGCGCACCGCTCACCATCCGTCCCAGAGCGGATGCGGGCGACGGGGCCAGGCGGGAACGACGGACCGCCACCAGTTCCTGCACCCGCACAGCGGCCGACCGCGCCGCGCGCATCAGCTCGCCCGACTCGAACCGGCGTGGCTGCTCCGCCCCGTCGGATAGCACCGCGGCCTCTTTCGGCCGCCACGGCAGCACGGCGGTGACCGTGATGCCGAGGCTCTTGCGGACCTCCTCCTTCGAGAACGGCCCGTTGTCCACGAGAAGCATGCCGATCTCCGCCTGGACGCGCTGCTCGCGCAGCGCGTCCAGGCGGACTTGGGCGCTCTGCAACCCGCGCAGCGTGTTCCGGGCGACCAGGACGACGGTGTCGGCACGCTGCGCGAGGACGGCCGACGGTCCGAACGCACCCCGCCGGCCGAGGTCGATCAGCACGTCGTGCCTGTGCTCCTCGATCCCCGCGAACAGGCCCGCCAGGGGCTTCCAGACTGTTTCCATTGCGGAAGCGTGCGCGGGATCGTAGAGACCGGGCAGCACCAGCCGGTCGCGGGTCCCCGCGTCAGTGATATCCACCAGCTGCCGCCAGAACGCCTCCCCGAGCCGCCCCCGACGCCCCGCCACCGCCAAGTTCCGCAAGCCGTGGCTGTTGTCGAGGGTGCCCTGCAACGCGCCAGGCAGGATCGCACCGCCGTCCGGGTCCGCCTCCGCCAGGATCATCCGCTGCCCTTCCGGCAGCGGCCACGTCATCAGCAGCGCCATCGCAGCCGTGGTCACCCCCGGCGCACCAAGCCCGCCCGCAAGCGCGATCACCGTCATCAGCTGCCCCCCTGCGCCGCGACGATCAACGCGACCGCGCCGGTCGCCACGCGCGCGGCCAGCGTCGGCCCGTCCGCGGCGGGCACCGCCACGTCCACCGTCACCACCCCCGTCGCCGGAGCCGCCTCACCAACGGCAACCACCGTCGCCGCCAGCGTCTTCGGCGCCCCGGCCGGCTCACCCGGCTTGCCCCCGGCCGCAGCGGCCGCCTGCACCGGATCCGGCGTCGACACGATCAGCACCTTCTGCCCTGGACTCAGCCGGCTCGCGGGAAACTGCGACGGCTTCAACGCCACACCCACCAACTGCTCACCCGCCTTGACCAGCGAAGACGAGCTGACCTGCGCGGGGGAGAGAAGGGAGCCAGCCGTTAGAGCGACGGCCGCGTGCTGACCGACCATCTCACCCTTCCGCGCGGCGGACACGGCTTTGACCGCCGGATCCAGCGCCAGGGACGCGGGAGCCAGGTCGGCGTCGGTGATAGCGGTGCCCACCGGCACATCCCGGGCCACCACCAGAACGCCGGACCGCTGCCCGGACGCGGTGAACAGCAGGGCGCCCGACAGTCCCCCGGCCGCGATCAGCGCGACGGATAAGGCGATCAGGCCCGGCCGGCGGCGCCGCTGACGCACGACGCGCGGCGCGGCCGCCGGTTTCCCCGGCCCGCAGGCCCCTCCGGTCCCCAGATCGGCAGCCCGGCCGGGCGCGGGCGTGGTGGTGGTGCTCACGTGCAGTGCCTCCAGAGAGAGAAGGAAGAAGAGTGCGGATGCTGGGTCTGCTATTGGCCGACGACCTGGATCTCGCCCACGGCCACGGTGAACGCCGACTGACGGACCTCGGTCAGCTGCCCGGTCTGCCCGCTGCCGGTCACGGCCCAGTCGATGTCCCACTTGGACGTCGCCGTCCCCTGATACCGGCCGCCGGGACCGCCGGCCGACGTCGCCTTGAAGCGGTGGCCGCAGTCGGGCGAATCCGCCATACCGCGCGAGGCCGTATACGGCGTGCCAGGGCCCGTGCAGGTCACGCTCGACCCGTCCCCCATGCTCCACACCACCCGCGACACCGTCGCCGTCGCCCTCACGGTGATTCCACCCGCCGAAGCAGACGCAGAGTTCGGCCCCCACGTCGTCTGGCCCTGCCTTACCCACATCCACACCGGCACGCCTACCATGTAGGTGCCCGCGGCCGTCGGGCTGACGACCGCCGGACCTTCCAAGAGCATGCTGTCGACCGCCCGTTGCGCCAGGACAGCCGGATCGGCAGCCGGGGCCGGGGCGTTCTGCGACCAGAATGCTGATCCCGCGATGTCCATGCTCTTGATGCCGTCAGGACCGGCGCCCAGGCATGGGTTGACGTAGATCGCACCGTCTCCTGGACTGTGCTCTTGCCATAGAGCGCTGCCTGCGGGGGGCTGCGGTACTAACCGACGAACTGCGCAGCTCGGATCGTCCGTCCAGTCGCTGATGTGCCCAGCTGATGGCCTGCTCCCCCCGGCCTCGCTGTTCCCACCGTCCGAAGGGCCCCTTCCAACGCCGCCTCCGGGTAAAGCCGGCACTCCGGCTTCCACGCAGAACCTGTTGTCGGCGCACCTGTCCACGCCGGTGTCCGCGAGGCCTGCGGGCACCACGCCGACAGCAAGGATGAGAGCGCCAAGCACGGTACCGACACCACCTCTCAGCATGCCTGTCCCGGGATCTTCTCCTCGATGACGACCCAGCCAGTGGGCCATTTTTCGGCGGTGAGCTCAGTGACATACCGCACGAGACGCGTCTGGGGGAGCGGGGCCTCATTGCCGGTCTGCTTATCGACAGGCTTCCACTGTGCGACATCGACACAGTCGGTGATCACAGCAGTCTTCAGCTTCCGGCCGTCCTTGAAAATGACAGAGGTTCCAGAGTGCTTTGCCTTACCGGTGACGACCTGCCCTGCGCTGCGGAGCCCCGCAAGACCGGCCTCCGTCTGGGCGTACGCGGAACCGCTCGCAACATCCTTCAAGCCCGTGCCTGCCGAGTCCGACTTCGCGTAGGCCTCAGTGAGGACGCGCCAGTACCGGTCGTAGGCCGTCTGCACTTCTGCTTTGTCGTTGTCCACCGGGCTGCCCGAAGGACTCGGCGAAGACGAAGTGACGGGTGCGGAACTCGGACTTGCCGGGGCCGCCTTGTTGTCACCGCCGTCGCCGCCGCAGCCGGCTGTGAGGCCTGCGAGTGTCGCGGTGACGGCGGCGGCCGCGAGCAGTCGGCGTTGGGCGGTGCGGGTCTGGTGTTGTCGTGCCGTTGTCACGGAGATCTCCCCGGTTGTCACCTCGGTGGGCGGGCGTGCAGAGCGGCCCACCCGAGCTGCCTCGTCGCTGGTGCAACGTGTTTGCGTCCTCGCGGTGCGTTGCAGTCGGCACCCTACGATGACAACGGCAAAGCTCCTATGGGGTTCTTGTGGTTCAGGTGAACGACTGTCGCGCTTGCTTGCAATTGTCGAAATGTCATATGCAGAAAGCCCTCTGAAGTGCACCCTTCGTCTTCGCTGCCGGATGGAGGCCGCTTCGGCAGAGCGTGCCGAGGTCGTGGCCGGATTGTGTGACTCTGGCTGGTTCTTTGCTGTAGTGATTCTTTGTGGCGCTGTTCACTGGTTCGGTCACCACGACCTGCTGCAGCCGACAACAACTACCTTTCTGTCACTCAGCCACCACTCACCGAGTGCGGGGTGGGGCTCCGTGAAGCTACCTGCCGCCTTCGGCCGGGGAAGGTGGCATCGGCGCTCACAGCTGGGTCCAGCTGCGGGGGGCGGCGTCACCGGCCAGTGGGGTCCAGACGTTGGCCTGCGGTCCGTGCTCCTCAATGTCTTCGAGGACGGCGGCGCCGAGGGGGACGTGGGCGGCGAGGCGGGTGACGAGTTCGTGGTCGGCGGTCATGTTGCGCAGGTCCTGGATTCGGGCGGTGAGGGTGGTGCGGGAGGCGCCGGTGAGGATGAACAGGATCCGGGGGAAGCGGGGGTAGAGGCGCTGCCAGGCGAGCAGGGATCCCTGGTCGGCGACGGTGCGCCAGCGTCCAACCGTCTGGGGGGTGTAGTCGTGGAAGCGGGCGTAGCTGATGAGTTTGCGGGCCAGGCGTTCGCTGCTCATGGTGGTGCGGTCGATTTCCACGAAGGCCCGGTACTGCAGGCGGCGGGGACTGGTGGCGGTGTAGTGGAAAACGGCGTCGGCGATGAGCCGGTCCTCACCCCCGGTGTCGGGGAGGCGGTGGGTGACTTCGGGCATCCAGTCCAGGGGTTCGTATTCGTCACCGCGGGCGCGGGCGTCGGTGAGGAAGGCGAGGTGGGCGCGGACGCCGGTGAGAGTGTGTGCGGCGCGCAGTGAGGCGGCGGCCGCCGAGCCGATGGGCGTGGCGGTGCGTCCGCGCAGCTCAGGCCAGTCCGCGACCGTTGAGAAGCCTTCGGGGGTGAGGAAGTGGGCCTGGAGGCGGCTGCTGGATCCCAGGGTGGTGTGGGTGATCAGGCCCTGCTCACGGAGCGGTACGAGGACGCGGTGGATCTTGCGTGACGGTGAGCGGGGGGTGAGCATCTGGTGGATCTGGGTGGTGGTCAGCAGCCGGTGCTGGGCGAGCAGGGCGAGGGCCCGGTGCGTGTGGGTGTCTTCAGTGGAGGGCTGGATTCTGTTCGCGGTGGTCATGCGTACGGCGCTCCGGTGATGGTCTTGCGGTCGGTCGGTGTGGTGCCGGTGAGGTAGGCGCGGACGGCGTCTTCCTGGGCGAGGGCGAGCGCGGTCCGTTCCCCGAGAGGCAGTGCTGATGTAACGGTGTGCGCGGCTGTGCGCAGCGCCCCGATGTGGGCAGGCCGGGCGCGGTCGCCGAAAACTTCCCGCAGTTCGGGGCCCCGGACCGGGACGGGTCCGATCCGCCTGCCGGCGACGGTGAAGCTGGCGTAGTGCCGCCACCTGGGCAGCGACGCGATGTCGCGGGGGGTGATGGTGTCCGGCCACTGGGCGGTGATCTGTGTGATGGCCTCCACGGACCCTGCCGTCGTGGACAGGCAGGAGGCGTTCTGCATCAGGGCGGCGCGGGTGGAGGGGCTGAGGCGGTGCATGAGCTGTGTCATGCCGTGCAGTCGGCAGCCGAACTTGCGCAGCTGCTCGGTGATCTGCGCGAGGACGTCCGATTCGCCGTGGTCGAGGGAGATCATCTCGTCCAGGTAGAACCGGAAAGGCCGCCGCCGCTTCTCGGGCAGGTCGCGGCGGGAGAGCCCGGCGCGCAGGAAGTCGTGAACGATCAAAGAAATGAGCAGCGAGTTGGTGGGCCCGGTGCCGGGCGGGCAGATCCAGACGACCTGGCCCTCGTCCATGGCCCGGCGGATGTCGTAGGCGCTGACCGGGCATCCGAGGAAGGCCCGTACCACCGGGTTCGCGCCCAGCCGCTCCAGCGGGTTGAGCACGGTGGCGAGGGCATCGCGAGGGAGGTCGGGGAAGCTTCCGGTCCACCACTTCCTCGCTTCGGCATCCAGTACGCCCACCACGAGTTGGCGGAATGCCGGGTCGGTAAGCAGTGCCCGGACCTGGAAGACCGTTGCCTGCCGCTTGGACTGCCGGGCGGCGACGGCCCCGGTGTTGACGGCGACGAGTGCCTCGATTGCCTTCGTCATGATGGTGAGCGCGCGGGGCGCGGTGATGTCCCCCCAGCCCAGTGCGCCGGCGAAGGCCCCGACGACGGCGGCGGTCACCTCGTGCGGCGGCTGCCCGTTGCTCATGTCCAGGAGGTTCCAGCAGGACAGGAGGTCCGTGTCGGCGCGGATGGTCAGGTCGAACAGTGCCACCCGGTCGATGAGGTTGCCGTGGGCGAGGTAGCGGGCGACGTCGGCGAAGGAGTCGCCGTGCGGGTCCACGAACGCGAGCCCCCGCCCGTTGTGGGCGCTGGCGACGGCGTGGACCTGGGCGCGCATCGTCTTGCCCCATCCGGCCTTGCCGGACTGGATCTCGAAGAGGGTGTCGTCCTCGTGGGTGGCCAGCAGCCGCTCGCGGCCGTCCGGCCCCCGGTACCAGCCCTGGGGCAGCAGGTCCGCACCGGGTTCATAGGTCGGCATGTCGCTTTCCAGCAGACTCACCCGCGAGGTGACGGTGGGCGGCTTCAGGAGCCCCGCCAGCTCCTCGATATGAGCCCACCCCCCTCGCGTCGGCCGCAGCAGACCGCTCGCCCACCGGGCATCGAAGCGGTCGCGCCACGGCCACCGGTCCGGACCGATCCGCAGCGGGCCCAGTGCCCAGCCCTGCCCGGCCAGCCGGGACGCTCCCGCGTACACGTCCATGGCCGCCTCGATCCGGGCCAGACGCTGCTCCGCTCGCCCGGCCGCGTCGGACGCGCACCGCACCAGGACCTGCACACGCACCAGCCCGGGGGAGTGGGCGAGCTTGCCCAGGACTGCGTCGCGGTCGACGCGCCGGGGCTGGGGCGACATCACCATCTGGCCGCGGGGCGTACCGCGCCATTCGGCAGGGTCCAGCAGCTGGCCCACGGAGGCGGGCAGACTCTCGGCGGGCTGACGGACGAGCCAGCGTGCTTCGCGCTGCGCTGCACGGCGGGACTTCTCCCGGGCCCGCTGCACGGTGTGGAAGCGGTATACGGCCAGGCGCCAGCGTGAGGCGGGGGCCAGGTCGAGGCATACCTCGGCGAGGTCGCCCAGATCGGCGTTCAGGTCGGCGACCGCATCGAGCAGCGGCTGGAGAGGATCGGGATCCAGAGGGACCTCGCGCAGACGGGATCCGGGTTCTCCGTGCAGGGTCAGTACCGCCCGCACTGTGTGCTCGCGTCGTTTGTCGGCGACCGGATATGCGGCCTTGACCTGGACGCGGGCCCCGTAGGGGGTCTGGGCGAGCAGCGCGCGGGCGGAGGCGGGGGCTTCGATGCGGTAGGCGAGGGACCTGTGGCCGTCGGCGCGCAGCCGCAGCCGCAGCGTCCGGGCCCGCCGCGGCGTCCACCACGGGCCGGAGCCGGCGGCGCGGACCAGCTGCATGCCCTGACGCCAGATCTGCTCCGCGCTCGGATCGAACTGGGTTGTGGGGACGAGTTCCATGTATGTCCGGCGGCTGAGGGCCTCGGCGGCCAGGCGCTGTTGCAGGGCTTCCCAGCCGGCCAGCGCCGCGGCCGCGATCAGGGCAAGCCACCAGAGGTTGACCAGCGTCCAGTCGGTGACGGCCGCGAGGGGGTCAAAGAGGTCAGTGCCTCGGCTGAGGGCCCCGGAGGCCGTCAGATAGTGCGGTTCCATGATCCGTCTCCGTTCTGGGTGAAGTGGACGGCGGCGGGGCGGCCGTCGAGGAGGGTCCCGGCCCGGTCGGCGCCCGCCCAGACCAGCCGGACCACCGCGCGGGAGGGGGCGCCGTCCTGGCGGGCGGTGGCGGCCTGGATGCGGACCTGGCTGTAGCTGGAGGTCTCGGCCAGCCAGGCCGTACGGCCCAGTTCGAGCAGCAGCCGTTCGTCTGCGGCCGGGAGGTCCGGGGTGCTGGCCTGGTTGAGGGCCTGCTGGATGAGCGGGTCGGCCGCGGGCCCGGATCCGGGCGGCGGAAGCTGCTGAAAGTGAGCGGTTGTGCCGCCGCTGCCGGAAGATGTCGGCACGTGGGCAGACGGCGATGCCGCGGTGGCTGTTCCGGCCTGCGGTACCGGCGAGGCGGACGGTGAGGCAGACGAACGTACGGGCGGCAGCAGTGGGGAGTTGGCCGGGTGCGCGCTCCGGACCGGAATCGTCGCGGGCGGGGGCTGCATGGCGGACGGAGGATTTCCCCCGCTGTGCACTCCCGCGTAGAGCAGACAGATTCCGGCGGCGGTGAGGACAGTGGCGGCGGTGATCAGGCGCCCGCCTGTCCAGGGGGCGGTGGTCACAGGAGGCGTGCCCCTCCCGCGTAGTCGGGCATCGCGGTTACCGGGTCGATCTGCACCTGCTTGCCCGGCCGGGGTGCGTTGATCATTTTTCCGTCGCCGAGGTAGATCCCGACGTGGTGGATGGTGGAGTCGGAGGTGGGGCTGTAGCCGTAGAAGATGAGGTCGCCGGGGACCAGGGCGTTGTATCCGGCTGAGGCGGGGATCCGGCGGCCGGCACGCGCCTGTTCGGCTGCGGTGCGGGGGAGGTTGATACCGGCCTTGGCGTAGGCGTACTGGGTCAGACCGGAGCAGTCGAAGCCGCTGACGATGCTGCCGTCCTGCCCGTCGGGGGAGCAGCAGATCCCGGTGGTCGGGCCGGAGGGGCCGCCGCCGCCCCAGGAGTAGGGCTGTCCCTGCTGGGCGAGGGCGGCCTGGATGACCGCGCCGACGTTTCCAGACGGGAGGGTAGGGACGCGGCCGAGGGCGTCGTAGCGGTCGATGCCCGACATGACGTCGTCCACGTACGCCCAGGACAGGTTGTAGGTGTGGATCGCTGCGCGGAGCTGGTCTCGGTTGCCGAGGTCGCGGCCGTTGCCGCACAGGTAGACGGCCGCCGCCAGGGCGGCGTCGTCCACGTTGTGCGGGCTGATGACCCCGTCCCCGTTCCCGTCTTTGCCGTAGGCGCGGAAGGTTTCGGGCAGGAACTGGAACGGGCCGACGGCCCGCTCGTATTCGCTGTCGTTGTCCCAGGCGCCGCCGTCGGTGTCGCGGATGGGGGTGGTGTTTCCGCCGGCCCCGGAGCCGTCCAGGCGCGGGCCCACGATGACCGGCTGGATGTCCCCGCCCGCGCCGACCAGGTGGCCGGAGGCGTGGTCGGATTCGACGCGGGCGATCCCGGCGAGGATCTGCCAGCGCATGCCCTTGCACCCGCTGACGTACCGGGTGACCTGGGGGGCGCCGGTGAGGTAGCCCGCGAGCATCCGCTCAGGGATCCCGGCCGCCGCCGCGCTGACCGTGCCCCCGCGACCGGTCCGGTTTTTAGCCGTTGCGGCGGCGAGGAGGACGGGCCCGGTGCAGCACACGGCCGCCACGGCCAGCAGCACGCCCAGACATCCCAGCTTCTTCCACCTCTTCACTGGCCGCCGTCCTCACGCGGGTGGCGTCCGGCAGCACGCGGAGCCTGAAGGAGGGCCAGCAGCCGGTCGCGGTCCGTCGAGGCCGGGCCGTGGCTTTCGCCCCGTGCGCCGGCCAGGCGGGGCTGGCCCGGTGACTGCTGACGGCGGCCTGAGGGCGGTGCAGACGCGCGGGCAGGTGCCGCGCCGGCCGCTGCGGCTGTGTCCAGACGGCTGATCGTGGTCCGCGGCCCGCCTGCGCGGCCGCTGTGGAGCGGGGCGGCGTGGATGGCCGCTGCGATGGCGGCGTCACGGACGGAGCCCATGGGGTCGTGGACCTGCCACGCGGTGGCAAGGGCCTGCCCCGTGTGGTCGACGCCGTCCGCCCACCGCCCGCCGTCCTCACGGACCTGGAGAGCAGCCACCCGCAGCTGTGTCCGGGCGTCCTCGGTGAACCGCGATGCCGCGCCGTTGGCACGGCCGATGTTGCGGGGCAGGCCCAGGGTCGCGCCGTAGGCGAGGCGGGCGCTGCGGGAGGCAATGCGGTAACCGCGCAACCGGGAGGCACGGGCGTGGACGCGTGATCCGAGCAGAGGAGGGTCGGTATCGGGAGCGTGGAGAACCTCACCGGTCCACTGGTCCACCACCATGGCGCCCCCGGCCCCCGGCCGGTTGCCTCCGTGCCAGCCGTTTGCGGCGTGGTGCAGCCGTGCGGCCGCAGGGTGCCTGGCGGGCCTGGGGCCGATCAGAGCGGTGTGCGCGCCGCGCCACGCCATGTGCGTGCCGCGCAGCGCCATCGCCAGCGGGGCGATCCCGCGCCGTCCTTCGGCCAGAGCGTCACCGAGCAGCCGGCCCGACGCCATCGGCATCCCGCTGCCGTCGGCCAGCGACGCGAGGCTGCCCAGGGACCGCAGCCGCGCCCCGAACGCGCTGTGCGCGGCCGACGGCCCCCCGTAGCGTCCCAGACCCCCACCGCCGCCGCCTGCGGGGCCGTTCATGGCGAGGGCGGCGCCAAGTTCGGAGCTGTCGCCGCGCAGGTGGGTGCCGCCGATCTTTGAGTACCGCATCCGGGTCGCCATGCGCTGCCCAAAACTGGCGGTCGCGGCCAGGATCCGGCGGTGCATGATCAGAAACGCCACGGCGAGGGCGTCGACGAGCAGCAGCCGTTCCACAATCAGGTCGGGACCGCTGTCGGACAGCAGGGCATCCACGCCGATCCCGAAGAGCGGCAGAGCCATCGCAGCCATGAAGGAGACCAGGGCAGAGACGATGAACACGCCAAGCCACCGCCACAGCACCATCCGGGAGGGCCCGGGAAGCATCGCCCACACCCAGGCCACGGGGCCTGCCGCAGCAGTCGCGGCATCGGATGCCTGCGCACCGAGCATCACCACCGCCATCGAGACGATCATCAAGGTGACGACGATGACGGCGACGAGGAGGGCAATGACCGCCCACACCCGGTCCCAGGAGGGCTTCACCGCATAGTCGGCGCAGGCCGATCCGACCGGACCCGCCTTGTCCAGCTCCTTCACGAGCGTCGAGAACGCAGAGTCCTTGTCGGCTCTGCCGGTTCCGGTGCCGTTTTCGCAATAGTCACGGGCCGGCTTGTCCAGCTTCCCGCAAGGGTTGGCCTGACTCTCGGCCCCCTGGCGCTCACACGTCTCCTTGGCCGACCCGAACAGCAGCTTGCAGTCCGCATTGGCCGCCTGGCCGCCGGACTCGGCGACGCTTCGCTCGCACTCCTGTTTGACCGGCCCGACCACCCCCGCGCACTTCGAGAGGTCGGCGCCGCTCCGCTTCTGCTCGTCCTGACCGCTCTTGACCCACTTCACGTGAGCCTTGTAAGCGGCGGCGTCACCAGGGACCTTCGGGTCGAGGATCCGGCCGTACTGGAGCAGCATGTAGGGCTTGACGACCAGGGCGTCCGTGAGCGCGTTCTGGATTGGTCCGGTCACGGTCTTTGCCTCAGCCCGCTCCGTCACACACGCCTCGTGGGCCGGGCCGACCGCACTGTCACACGGGCGCGCCCCCCGGGCAGGGGTGTCGAAGTAGGAGCCGGTGGTGATGGCCGCGACCTCGATGGCGGCCTGGTGCGTCTGGGCGAGGGGCCCGTCCCTTCCCAGCAGGTAGTCGGGCCGGATGAACGCACTGGTGGCCAGGGCTGCAATCACCAGGGTCATCACGATCTCTCCCAGCCCCGTGCCGACCTTGCCGCGCACAAACAGGATCAGCCCGAAAACGAAAGCCCATGCCAGCAGCAGCCCCGAGAGCCCGAGCGCGCCCACGACATGCCGCTGGTACGCGTCGGCGAGACGCTGCGCCGGATTCGTCAGCAAGCTCAGCAAGGGGAACTTGAACACGAAGTCGAGCAGCCAGCAGCACAGCCCCACGAGCAGCCGCACCAGCGTGAACAGGCCGGACAGCACCAGGCGCTGGAGCTCGCCCGCCACATCAAGGTCCGGCACCCCGCCGTTCTCGATCAGCTTGACCGCCGGAACCCCGTCCGGCGCGCCGGCCACGGCCTCCAGCTGGTAGCCGCTGAGCAGCGCACCCTCACGGGTGTAAATGTCCAGCGGGCTCAGCAGCCCGCCCCCGGAGGCGTCGCCCCCGTCGGCTGCGACCGCGACCGCGGTGTTCGTCACCAGGAACACCACGGTGAGCAGCGCGACGAACCCGGCCGCCCGCACCGTCCCCCGGTCGAAAGGGAAACGGGCCCTCACAGCCGACGCCCAGCGCTGCTCACAAGCCCGATGGCGGCTGCCACGGCGGCGGTGGAGAACAGCAGGAGGGCGGTACGGCTGTTGAGCCCGCCGGGCCAGACCACGGCCTGCGCCGCCGGGCCCGGCATCCTGCACGGGATGGCCCAGGCGGCCGCGGTGCAGGTGAGCAGCAGCAGGGCAACGGCAGCCAGAAGCAGCGGGCGCACGCCGGCCGGGGTGGTGCGGGTCATGAGTTCCCCCTGGAGGCCGGGGCTTTCGCCGTCCGGCCAGGTGTGGTGAAGATCGACTCTTTGAGGCGGGGCACGGGCGGGACGACGACCTTGATCCGGCCGACCTGCATCCGCGGATCACGCAGGAACATCTCGCCCTCACGGCCGCTCTGTCCCACGGGTGACAAGCCCGTGGTGACCATCCGCACCAGGTCCTCGTCGTCGCCGTCCAGGCCGAGGAAGCGCAGCCCCTCGGCGGCGCGGACACGGTCGCTGGTGCGGGCGAGGAACCGGTAGGCGATCAGGGCCGCGTCGGCTCCGAGTTCGGCCTTGTCGTGGGCGCCGAGGAAGCAGCCGGCGCCGTGCTTGCGGCCGTCGTGGAGGATCTCGTGGACCAGCGCGGAGCCCTCCGCCGAGGAGGTCAGCCAGTACACCTCGTCCATCGACACCAGACAGAACCGCTCCGGGTCGGTGAAAGCCGCCTGCCGGGCGATCGCGGCGATCAGGTAGAGGACGGCCCGCCCAATGAGGGCTTCCAGCGGCTGCTGGCGCAGGACCTCGGCGTCGGCGAAGGCCTCCCGAGGCGGCAAGGTCAGGCCGGTGGTGGTGACCACCACCAGATCGGCGCCCAGGTCCCCGTCCAGCGTGACCGGTGGCAGGTCCGCGTCGAAGACCATGGCCGCGAGCGGGTTGTCGCGCACAATCCGCAGCAGGTCCGCCAAGGTGGCCGCGGCGTCGGCACGCGTGGTCGCGCTGCCCGTCTTGCCCAGGCCGTCGAGGACGTCCAGAACCTGGCCCATGGACGGATCCGCACCCGCGCATACCTCCTGGACCGCGTGATGCAGCACCGCCCCAGCGGCGGTCATCGCGCCGACACCCAGCTGCAACGTCAGGTACGACAGCGCGTAGTGGGCGCCGACGGCCCCGCCGAACACGCGCAGCGGGTCGATGGACACCTCCGCGCGAGCAGCGTCAATGACCTCACACCGCTCGCCCAACGCGGCCCGCCCGAAGCTCGCCCACTCCCGGATCGGAGTCCGGTCGATAACGATGGCCCGCCCGCCCTGGTCCACGACCGCCGCGGTGACCAGCTTCTCCAGGACGCTCTTACCGGCGCCGAGATCCCCGACCACCGCCAGCGAAGCGGACGCGTTCACCTGCGGCGCATCGGCCGGGTTCAGCAGCACAGGGCGAATAGTGCCGCTGTCCAGATCGTGACCGACCAGCATCCCGCCCGGGTCCCCCACCCCCGACAACGTGAACGCCCCCGCGGCGGCCCAGTCCTCCGACAACTGGTGCTGGGTGAACTGGCCCAGCTTCGCCGGACGGGCAGTGCCAGGCAGGGACAGAGCGAACAGGTCTTCCTGCATCCCATAGGGGCGCTCCACCCGGTAGTCACCCCCCGACAGAGCCGCCGACAGCTCCCGAGCCCGCGCATCACACGTAGCCGCGTCCGGCCCCCACACGGACAGCACCGTCACCGACTGGACCTCGACCTCCACCGACGTCCGCGCCATCCGCGCGTCCTGCTCGGCAAGATCCCCCGCCGCCTCCGGCAGCGAATGCGGCATCCCGGTCGGCTGCGCCCCGTACTGGCCCGCCTGGTCCAGGAGCTCGCGCTTCTTGCGCTGGACCTGGGCTCGGGCCTTCTTCGCCGGGACGATCCGCAGATCCACACACACATCGACCGGGAAATGCAGCTGCTCCAGCTGCGCCAGGACGTCCGCGCTGTCGACTGCCACGGCGGGCGGAAGCTCGGCGAGCACGAGGTGGGACTGATAGCCGGTACCGGCCTCGGATTCGACCTGCAGCCACCGGCGGCCCAGAGGGGACGCGGTGCCGGCCTTACGCCACCACGGCCGGTCGGCGGCCTTCGCCCTGCCCGGGATCCGGGTGTCCTGCCCGCCTTCGGCGAGACGGATCTGCCCCAGATCCGCGTACGAGGGAGAGGAGAGCCGGCCCTCACGGACGCGGCTGCCGTAGAGCGAGCTGTGCTCAGCGTCCGACAGCAACGGCTCCTGGTCGAGACCGCGGTGCACGGCGTGCTGCACCATCCACACGATCTCCGCCGGGGACGCCGGCCGCAGCCCGAGTCCGCCACCCAGGGACGTCTGGATCCGCTCGGCCTCCGCGAACGCGGCGGTCACCTCCGCCTCCGGCACCGGTACGGGCGGCAGGTCCAGTACGGCGGACACCTCCCCGTACAGGGTGTTGAAGGAAGAGGCCGCAGTCCCCGACCGGCGCGGGAGCGCCACAGCCAGCCACAGGGTCCGCTCGTGCATCTCCTGCCCGGCCAGCAGGTCGACAGCCGCCGCGCAGGTTTCCGCCCAGGCGGGCAGGCGCTGCCAGTCCAGGCCGGCCACCATCCGCTCGGCGATCTCGCCCGGGTCGGTCCGCGCCGCCAGAACGAACAGCCTCGGCTCCATCGCAGGCATCGACCGCACCAGGGAAGTGACCCGGTCCAGCAGGTCCTGACGCACGCGGGCGGGAAGATAGCCGCCCGCCAGCGGCGTCACCCGCCACACCGCCCAGACACGGGCAGAAGCCGACCACAGCAGATGACCGGCAACATGCCGGAACGGAGGAGTACGCATCACGCCGCCCTCCTTGCGGAGCCCGTCAGGAGCGAGTCCAAGCCCGACCCCGCCGCCGCACGCCCCGACACAGCGGGCAGCCGTACGACGGCGCCGCCCGCTCCGGCCGCCCCGCTTGCCCGGCTCACGGCGTCCGAAGGGGCACCGGGCAGCACGGAGCTGGGGGCAGGCTGGATGACGAACCTGCCGCGCAGGCAGCAGGACCGGCGCTCACGGGCGATCCGCCCACCGATCCGCCCCGCCGGATGCCGCAGCAGCAGCGACAGCACGCCAGCCACGGCGGTGAACGGGTTCTGACCGGCGATCTGCGCACCGCGCACCGCCCACACCGCCACCAGCCACAGCACGACCGGCACCGGCCCCGCCCACGACCACCAGTCGTAGCCCTTGACCAGCGCGAACGCCCCACCACCGAGAACGACCAGCTGCGCGGGCGTGTACGGGCCGAACCAGATGATCCAGTCACCGAGCTTGCCCAGCACCCACGGGTGGCGGCGCGCACCGGTGTAGACACGCGCGACCCGAGCACGCGCCCCCGCGCTCACAGGACCTTCCCGTCCGTGCGGGCCTTCGGAGCCTGCGGCTTGAACGGGGCGGACCCGGTCGAGGGACTCTTGATCTTCTCGGAGAAGAGCCCGGCCAGGGTGTCGCGGGCGTTGTAGATGCCCAGCGCCAGCGCCATGGCGAGCAGCGCCCCGATACCGGCCTTGAGGGAGAACTGGCGGCAGATGACCACCAGGACGATCACCACGAGAGCGACCTTGAGACCGCGGTCGGCCCACTTGCCCAGCATGTCGAAGACTCCGTTGCCCAGGTCGTCAAGCTGACTCGCGAGGAACATGCTGCTCATCGGGTACCTCCTGAGGTGACGGTGGACGGGGCGGTGGGGGATGCGGCGCCTACCGACGCCGGGGCGGGCGAACCGGTCTCCAGGGCACTGATCTCCCAGCGGCCGGCGCGGGCCGTGACGGTCAGGCGGTACTCCAGCGGCCAGCGCGTACCGGCCGCGTCCGATCCCTCGACGCGCACGCGGACACGCGCCCGGCTCCCGTCGGCCGGAACAGCCGTCCCGGCGGCCGCCTCCGCATCGGCGGCGACGTCCTTGACCTCAACCCGCGTGTAGACGGCTGCCGTCGGCGCAGACAGGCGCACCCCGGGCGACAGGTACCGCTCCACGCCCGCCCCCTGCCCGTCGGGGCCCGCGAGGTAGGTCCGCAGGAACTCGGTCAGCGAGACAGCCAGGGAACCGGTGGAAGGGACGGCGCGGCCGAAGACGGACGGGCTGGTCTGGGCCGCCTCAGGAGCGGCAACCTCAGCGGGCGAACCGGTGACGACCAACGGCCCGTCGTCCTGGCCTCCGGTGCCGTTGACGGCGAAGTACCGGGCCACGGGCTGCACGACCGCCTGGTCCGAGCCGCCGGGCGACGGTGCGCGCCGCTCGTCGGTGACGGCGGCGACTGTCACCGTCCACCCGCCACCCGGGAGAAAGACCGTGCGTAGCGGGGTCACCAGCACCGAGGCAGGGCTGCCGGCCTCGCCGGAACGGGAGGGGAGTTCGGCCTGCGGCGCCATCCTCCGCACCGCCGCCCCCACCAGGCTGTCGGCGGCGGACGCGTCGGCGCGCAGCCACAGCTCCACGAAGTAAGCGGCCGTCCCCGCCGGATCAGCCTGAACCCGACTGCTGCTCGGCGTCGGAGCCGGGGCGGCCTGCGCGGCACTCCCGGCCGGGGCCGCCAAGGCGACGGCCAGGGCGAGGGGGCCAGCCGCGAGGGCGGTCCAGACACCGATCCGGGCCAGCCGGGGACCGTGAGATACGGGACGGCCGACGGGGACGGTCTCCGGCCGCGGAGCCCGCAGCGGCTTCGAGACCGCGGCCCAGCTGGCGGGCCGCTCCCGGCCGGGAGGGACAGTGCGACGACGTGTCATGAGGACGCCTTTCGAGGGGAAGTGGAGTTGCTTGCCCCAGAGAACGGCTACGCCCTCACCGCTCCGCTCACCACGGCAAGCCCCGCGCCGTCACGGCTGGGCCACGCTTTTGGTGGGGAGTCACCGGTGACTCCCCACCGCCTCCCCACCGCAGGTCACAGCCCCAGAGACCCCCAACTCACTGGATGCGCGGAGACCTCACCACCAGCGAACTCACCACCTCTAGTTCGTCCACTCGCGGAGGTATCTGCAGGTGGAGGCGCCCAACGTGGCGAAGTTGTCGGCGCTGCAGCGCTCGCAGGTCCAGTGCCGCCTGCGGAGTGCTCGGCGAGGAAGAGACGGGCCTCTTCGAGTGGCGGGGTGCTGGTCCGGAGAGCTGGGCACAGTCGCCACCCTGACGGGCTTGTGCAGGCGATGGGGGAGATGCCGGTCGGCGTCCCTCGTGCGTAGTGACTTCCGGCCGGGCCCGTGTCGTGCGAGCTCTGACCGGCCTTGAACGGGAATGAACACCACCACCGAGACCTTGCTGGCCGCCGCGGCCGCGCTCGCTGTTGCTACCGCCCCTACTGCCGCTGCCGCTGCCGCTGCCCCGGCAGCCGCCACGCTCAGCTACCGTTGCTCTACGAGCACGCAGACGATCGACGACGCCGGATACAGCGGCCCCGCCCCAGATAACTGGGACATCAAAATCCAGGTGTGTGTGGCGCGCTCCGGATCCACCGTCCACACCTACGCCGACATCACCTGGGACGGGCCCGCCTTCTACGCCGCCAAGGACGCGACGATCTTCGACGGAGCCAAGGTCCGGCTCCAGATCATGAAGTCCCGCCAGGGCACCGACCCCGTGGTCGTCGAGCGCGAGTTCGAGATCAAAGACCGGCTGGAGAAAGCGACGTCCGGCGGGGACCGTGACGGGCACTACCGCACGCCAGCGATTAGCCACCTGGCTGGGAGCGGCGCGTACGGGAACGCGGTCCTGTACCTCGACTGGCACAAGGACGGCCGCGGCTACCGGGGCCACGATTACAAGGGCTCACCGACGGTCTGACGATCCGGGCGGCCGCATGAGGAGCCGGGTGTCGCGCGGGGCGGTGGGACGAGGCGTCGCATACCGCCGACACCCATTACGACCGGCGGCACGGCCGCGGAACCCGCGACCCGCTCTCCGAGGTCCCGTTGTACGGCGGCGCCGCGCACGGCGCCGTCGCCAGGGCCCGGGAGGCGGACCGGGCCTGACCGTTGTTCCGCAGGTTTCTGAGTCTGCCGCGGACCGGACATCAACCGGTGCGGGCGAGGCTGCGTTGTTCGCGGCGGGAGACTGTCGAGGCAGAGCGCCGAAGGGCCGCGCCGAGATCGGTCTGGCGTCAGCCGAGGGCCTCACGGATGGACGGGATCAGGCCGCCGGGATGCCGGGCCGTGACGAGTCCCAGCTGGGACGTGGTGGGTGGTCCAGTGCTGGCCGTGCTCATCAGCCGCTCTACGTCCGGAGTGCACGCGGGGCTGTCACCCCACCCTATGAGCGGTGACCGGACGCGCACAGCGAGTATGCAGGATCTGTAAGGAGCGTGCGTGATCCGCAAAGGGGGAACGCAGTCCCGAGGAAGTGTGGTGTCGTTGCCATACGACCGCGAAGGGGCGGCCCTCAGGCCGCCGGCACGAGGGAAACATGCCGACTCTGGGTGCCTAGCGCCTTGGCAAATGATGTGGGAGGAACGTAGTGACGACCGAGATTGTGATCGCGCAGACCACGCTTGGCGATGAGGAGAGTGCGAAGAAGCTGGCTCACGGCGCGGTAGCGGCGCGGCTCGCCGCGTGCGCGCACATCGATGCTCCTCTCACCGCGGTCTACCGGTGGAATGAGAACATCGAGACGGCTGCGGAGTGGCGGGTGTCGTTCAAAACCACGAAGAGTCGGCTGGCGGAACTCGCGGAGTGGGTGGGACAGGAGCACAGCTACGACGTGCCCGAGTGGATCGTGCTCACCGTGGCCGATGTCTCTGACGCCTATCTCGCGTGGGTCGTCAACGAGACGACCCCTGCGTAGATCTCCCTGGTCGCCCAGCGAAACGAAGCTAACTACGCGGCAAGGACACGTAGCTGTGCGGCGAGATCACGTTCTCGGTCGGGCAGCTGGCCAGCGATCGCCAGTGCACGGGCGCGACCCATGGTGTTGGGGCGAGCTGTGGCCGCTGCGACGAACTTTCGGACGACGTGCACGCCGTGCTCGGTGTCGCTGCCCTTCAAAAGGGCAGCGGCCAGATCGCCGAGGATGACGACGCCGGCGTCGGGCAAGTCACTGCCCAGGCGCTGGGTTGCTGCCGTGGCCGCTTCATTGAGCTCGGGGTGCGCCAGTTCCCCCAGAACGGACAACGCGAGGGAATCCATCCGGGCTGGTGACATGAAGCGGACCCAGGTCTGTTCGGCGGTTGGGTCAGCGTAGTCATACGCCGTGCGGGCACGGTCGAGCGCTCGCAGGGCAGGGGTTGTCTCCCCCGCCGCGGCCAGCTCCTCGGCATGGCGCCCGTGGACCCAGGCAGCCGCTGTGGCATTGCCGGGACCGCGCACGTGCTTGGCGGCGTCGGCGAGCAGTTCGATTCTCCGTGCGGGAGTGGAGGCCCCGTAGCTTGCGTAGGCCAGGGTGAGCGCTCGGAGCGGAGGGTGCCCTGCGACCCGGGCGCAGTCGGCGGCCACCTGGTAGTAGCAACGGGCGCTCGGTTGATCGCCGAGGTCCCAGGCAAGCCAGCCTGCAAGAGCTGCCGTCTCCCCTGCGGCGATGCTCAGTTCCTTCTCGTGCGCCCTGGACTGCGCGAGCGCGGTGGTGATCGCATCAAGGTGCACGACGACATTGCGCTGTAGCTGCTGAGCCGTGAGGTGATTCTCGCTGATGTGCAGGGCACCAGCGCGTTCGGCAAGAGTCTCGGCAGAACGGGAGTCGAGCTGGCTGCCCCTGTTGAGGGCATGGGTCAGCCGGCCCCACGGCTCGCTGGCGAGTGCCGCGCCAATGAGCGGGCCCGCCCCCAACATAGTTCGACGTTTCATGTCGTCAAGCTCCTGTTTCACCGGCGACTTCCTGCGTTGTGCACGTGCTGACGCGGCTTCCCTCTTGAGCTGGTCCGGGGACAGGCCACAGGCCACTGCGATATGGGCGACCGTGTGGCTGGTCGGGATGTTCTCCCCGTTCTCGTAGCGGCTGATCTCCCGGCGGGTCATGGTCTCCCGACCAGAGACGGTGTTGATGGCTTCTGCCTGTTGCTCCTGGGTGCGGCCCGCCTCCAGGCGAAGCCGGAGCAGCAGCTGACCGAATGCGTTGCTTGACACGAGTGTGGCCCCTGTCGGTCGGTGTTCCCCCATGGTGGCCCCTGTTTCCCCCTCCAGGTTCCCCCTTGACAGATTTTTCCCCCTCGCAATTCCCCTGGGATGCCGATCTCCGCGCGTGTGGGATGTGTTCATGAACAGCCGAAAGGGGGTGTGACATGGCGCAGATGACTCCTTCGCGATGGCCCTTGCCCGCGGGGCTTCCGCGTCCCGCGCGCAGCTGGGACGTCTGGGAGGTTTCCTTTGTGGTCGAGGGCCGTGGTCTGGGCGAGGTGACGTCCGTCGATGCGCAGCAGGTCGGCGGGATTCGCTCGATCCTGGCCTTCCGGCTCGGGATGTTCGGCCTTTCGGCCTTGAAGGACACGGTGCTGGTGATTGTCAGCGAGATCGTGACCAACGCCGTCGAACACGTCGGCGGCCTCGGCGGCGGCTCGGTGACGTTCGTGCAGCAGCTCAGCAGCAGCCTTCGGTTCGAGGTGACCGACAGCGGCCGTGGGCGACCGCAGCCGCGCAACCCTGGCCCGGACGATGAGCGCGGCCGCGGACTGACCCTCGTGAACGCCCTGACCGACGAGTTGGGCGGGACCTGGGGATTCGACCCGGACAAACGCACCCTGTGGGTCGACCTCCCCATCACCCCGCCCTTGTCGTAGGAGCCCGGCCCCTTTGACCACCCGCTGCCCGTGTTCCCTCGGAGGAAGCCGTGCACATGCTCCCGGTCCGTGTTTTCGACGCCAGCGAAAGCGCAGCCTTCCGCGTTCTTACGGCGCTCAGCGTTCCGGCGGCCGAGCGCGTCTTTGAGGCGTCGCTGGAGTCGATTTTTGACGACCTCAACGACGTTTTCGGCCCCGACTACGTAGCGACGGACGAAGAGGTCCCGGACCTCACCCTCCGGATGCGGGGCCATCTCCTGCTGGTACTTGGCGCCGACCGGACCTACGAGCCCAGAGACGTGATCGTGGCTCGGGCCCTGCTCGACCGGGAAGTGCCGGGCGACGACGTGGGCATCCGGATTCACCTGCGCCGCATGGCCCTTGCCTGCCTCAGCCTGCTTGACAGCTGCGCCGCGTTGCCTCCCCCCGACGTCCGTGCCGGCCCGTCGCCCGCAACGCGGTCTAGCAGGGGTTGCAACGTGCCCCCGCTCCCGCCGCCCCTGACCTTCTGTAGACGACTTTTGCAAGGACGACCATGTGTACCCACGTACCGCCGTGCCCGGCGGCCGCCGACGGCAACCGCGGCGAAGCCCGTCCCGTCGCCAGCCACTCCGACCAGGGGTGCAACTTGCTCTGCAACAGCGTCATCCCCTTCGAGGACGGTGGCGAGCTCCTGCCGGACCAAGCGGGCATTGCCCCCTTGGCGAAGGCCGGCCCGGACACCCGTCAGGCCGACGAGCGGTGATGGGGATCGGCCTGGGGCTGATCGTGGCCATGGCTCTCCTCGTCGTCCTCAGCAGCTGCCGGTAGCCGCCCGTTCGCGGGCGCGGCTTCGCGCCTGCCGTACGTGATCCCGCCGACGTTTCGAACCGCAGCGGCATCCCGCCGGTTGCCCGACCGACTTCCTTACCCGCCTGTCCTGAGCTGGAGCCCGTGTTCGTGAAACTCCTCGAAGCGCCCGCCGTCACACTGCGGGCCGACCGCGCCCCCGATCACCCGGTGGTCATCACCGACGCCGTCGGTATCCGGTTCGAGGGCGGCCGCCGAAGCGATCAGGCCGACCTCGACCTCGGCGTGCTGTGGGAGCAGTGGTCCGGGCCCGCGACCGGCACCCCTTTCTACGGTGTGCTCGACCCGGAGGTACAGCGGGAGGCCGCCGACCGGCTGCTCTGCGCGTACTGCCACAGGCCCGCGGGCCGTACGCCGGAGGGCATGCTGTGGCTGCTCCAGACGGACACCGCCACCCACACGTGGCCGGCCAGCATACGGACGATCACACCACCGATCTGCCTCCCTCACGCCGAGCTCGCGCTGGAGCGCTGCGCGACCCTGCGCCGCGGGCACCTCGCGGTCCGTGCCCCGGAGGCCGAGCGGATCGGCGTCCTCGGCAGCGTCTACTCCCCGGACGGCTTGCCGGGGTGAGCCCGATGAGCTCGTCCTCTTCACCGACACCGCCCGGCTGTCGTTCGTCCTGGCCCGCTATCTCCTGCTCGAACTCCGCGGCGCCGCGGCCGACACCGCACTGCGCCCGCTCAGGAAGGACCACCATGATCACCGGTGAGCATAAGGACCTGTACTTCGACCTCGCTCAAGGGGTGTATCAGGCCGGGGGCGCGCAGGTCACTTGCCCTGAGAGTGGCCTGCCCTCCACGCTCTGGTACTCCATCGGCGGGCTCTTCTCCCGGATGGGGCCGACGGCTGTCCAGACGTGGCTGACCGACCAGGGAATCGCAGCCGTCGCCTCGACCAAGGGCCTGCACACCGTGGTCGAGTACGCCGACCCCGCGTCCGCACGGAAGATGGCCGACCTGCTGCGCGCCCTGAGTGCTCCGGGCCGGGAAGCCGCTACCCGGCTGGAGGAGGCTCTCGTGACGCGGGACGTGACCGCGACGGTGGACAGCATCGGCCTGGACACCGTCAGAGCGACGGTCGTCTCCATCGAAGGGGCGTCGGCGGCTGCTCTGGCGGCCGCACTGGATGCCCACCGGCTGGTAGGCGACGGCGCGGCCCTGGCCCAGCACACCGGGCAGCACCAGTTCGGAAAGGGGTTGCAGGCGGTGTTGTCCGTGACCGTGGGCTCCCAGGTGAAGGTGGAGACGGTCCCCGACTGCCGGCACGCGGAGAGCGAACTGGTTCTCAGCCTCACCGTGAAGCAGGCCGAGGCCCTGACCCGGAGGCTGACGTGAGCGCGCAGGTTCCTTCCGCGGGCGCGATCGTGGTCTGCCCGTCCGTCCGGCTGGTCCTGGACGCCCCCTCTGCGGCTGGGGAGGTGGCGTCGTGCTCGTGATGAGGCCCATCACCCCCAAGTACCTGCCGGACCTCAACCAGCTGATCCAGGTCCGGCAGGAGAACCAGCTCAAGCGCAGGCAGGCCATCGGCAGCGAGGGCTCAGCCCTCATCGACCTTGTCCGCCTGGAGCCCGACCCCGAGCTGCGGCCCGTCGGGATGTGGGACGACAACAACCTCGTCGCAGCGTTCGTGCTCCAGCGCGCGGAACAGGGGACCGGATGGAGCGAGTGGGGCCGCGGCGGGCCGAGCCTCCTGGTCTCGCACGCCTACACCCACCCGGGGGAGAGGGCGCGCTTCAAGATCATCACTCCGTGGCTCCGGGACTACGCCGCTCGGGCCGCCGACGGGCGGGCCTGGCCCCGCTGCACCGTCCGGGATCTCAAGCTCGCCGAGTACCTGGAGCAGCAGTGCGGCTGGCGCTGCGTGGGTTCGGTGGCACGCGGCTGGGAGCGGCCGCGCTATCTGTTGGAGGCCGTGCCCGAGTGCATCGAGATCGGGGCCCTCATCCGCAGTGAGGGTGAGCTCGCCGCGGTGACCGTTCCCGAGGGGGCGCAGTGAGGGCGCCGGCCCGGCGGCGGGCGCCGCCGAACAGGTGCCGCAACGGCCGGGGCCGCGCACTGCACGCTCCACACGCTCCCTGGATCACCTTCACCACTACAGAATGCGAGTGGCGGATGACAGACCTGCTGCCGACGGCTGAATGGCTGGCCAGTCTGCCTCAGGTGGTTGCCGTCGGCGCGATGCTCGTCACCGACGAAGACGGCCTCATGCTCCTCGTGAAGGCGAACTACGGATCGGCCACGTGGCAGTTCCCGGGGGGCATGCTCGACCTCGGGGAGTACCCGACGGTGTGTGCCGAGCGCGAGCTTGCGGAAGAGACGGGTCTGACCTGTCAGGCCGCCGGCCTGCTCGCAGTCATGTGGCACATCCCGAAGGAGTCGACCGGCGGCCGGGCAGTCGTTCAGTTCCTCTTTGACGGAGGCCGGGTCCCGGCCAGCACCTCGGTTCGCCTCCAGACCAGCGAGCTGTCTGAAGCCCGATGGGTTCGCATGGCCGAGGCCATGACGCTCCTCGACGCCAAGCGTGGTGCCTGGCTTGAGGCCGCCCTGGCCGCCCAGCGGGGCGAGTCCGTGCGCCTCGTGGCCCGCTGACTCTGAGCGCGGCGCCGT
The DNA here is from genome assembly GCF_002803845.1 of Streptomyces lavendulae subsp. lavendulae. Lineage (GTDB taxonomy): Bacteria > Actinomycetota > Actinomycetes > Streptomycetales > Streptomycetaceae > Streptomyces > Streptomyces lavendulae. The sequence continues at coordinate 8,675,846 of NZ_CP024985.1, forward strand.
ACTCCAGATGCCGCTGTCCCGACCGCTGTTGCCCGGACGAGCAGCAGCGAACGAACAACACTCCGAAAACCCCGAGAGACAGGAAGCTCCCCGTGTTCATCGACATCACGAGCGAACTCGAATCTGCTCTGATCGACCTCACCCTGCCGACGTGGAAGCTGGACGGGCCGGCCTTGGCGGCGTCCACCATGGAGGAGTACCGGACCGAGCTGGCCTCCTGCCCGCAGTTCGCGGAGACCGCCACGACTCTGCGCCGGGCACTGACGGCGAAGGACGGCGGATACGCTGTGCTGCGTCTGGGACGCCTGGCCAAGGCGCTGGGGGCCGACGACGACAGTTTCCTGCGGCTGGCGACGGGATTCGCGGCCGAGGTGGCCGTCCCCTTCTCGCCGTTCCCGCGGTGGCCCCTCTGGAAGGACATCGGGGTCAAGGTGGACAAGGACCCCGGGAAGTCCAGCGGCATCGGCTACAACGCCTTCCACATGGACCTGGTCAACGGGACCCTGCCCCCGGACTACACCACGCTGCTGTGTGTCCGCCCCGACCCGCTCGGCGGCGGCCCCAGCATCCTGTCCGACGCCCACGCGGCCGTGGCCCGGCTTTCGGAGGACCACCGCGCGCTGCTGGCCGAGTCGGGCTACCACTACGGGACCTTCTACGACCTGCACTCGGTCGGCGAGGAGTACAAGCCCTTCCCGATCCTGGACGGCGACCGGGGCGAGGGCTTCGTCCGCTTCACCGCCAAGATGCTGGAGAGGTCCGAACTCGGCCAGGAGCACGCCGACGCCGCTCGTGCGCTGGCCGAGGAGCTCGTACGGGGGCAGGTGTCCTTCATGCTCCAGGCCGGGGACTACCTCATCGTGAACCAGCGCCGCTTCTTGCACGGCCGTGAGGCTCTTCAGAGCGGCCAGGCGGACATCCCGGCCGAAGACCGCCGACTGCTGCTCCAGCTGTTCCTGCGCGCGGCATCCGGCACCGGTTCTGCCGCATAGCCCGCAGCTCGCGCCCCGGAGACCCGCCGGATTCCCGCCCCCAGCAGGGGCCCGCCTCCGATCACGCGGCGCTGCCACGGGGCGGGGCCCGGCCGGGCTAGATGCGGGAGTTGCGCAGCGACTGCCACACGGCGCCGGCCAGCGCCCGTGTCGCCCGCGGGACCGACAGGTGCTCGTGCTCGCGGTACAGCGACCAGTTGTACTGCACGAGCGAGAGCTTGTTGGAAGACAGGGACCCCGCCTGGTGGGCCCGGTACACCGCGAGCGGCTCGGCCAGGCCCCGGGCGTCGGCGCCGTCCCGCATGATTGACAGCCACAGAGCGTAGTCCTGGCGCTTGCGCATCTCAGGCATGAGCCTCGTGCCCAGGACACCACGGTCGTACATGGCCGTGAGAGCACCGATGTGGTCACGGACGAGCATCGCGTGGTAGTCCACGTGCTCGCGCGCACGGACCACGCGCCCGTTGGGGACCCAGTCAGTGCTCTCGCCGGCATAGTCGGCGTCCATCTTGAAGTACGAGGTGAACGTCAGCGGCGCGGTGGCCTGCGCGGCAAAGACGAGCTGCTTCTCGGTCTTCTCTGGCAGCCACATGTCGTCGCTGTCGAGGAAGGCTACGTAGTCCCCACGGGCCCGCTCGATCGCGAGGTTGCGGGCCCGGCCGGCACCGCCCTGTTCGGGTGCCCGCTCCGGCAGGACGCGCTCGTCCTGCCGGGCGAACTCGCGGAGCAGATCCATCGAGCCGTCGCAGGACTGGTCGTCGGTGACCAGCAGCTCCAGATCGCTGTGGGTCTGGGTGAGCACCGATCGGACGGCCGACCCCAGGGTCGCCGCCGAGTTGTAGACGGGCATCACGACAGACACCAGGGGCACAGCACTTCTCCTCGCCAGACCAGACCGACCCCCATTCAAGCACCACAACCGAGCAGGAGCCGCCATGCAGATCGTTGTCGCTGGTCAGGGCTACGTAGGCCTCCCCCTGGCCGTACGCGCCGCCCAGGCCGGCCACCACGTCGTCGGCTACGACGTCGACCCAGACCGCATCCGGCGTCTGACCGCCGGCGACTCCTACGTGGAGGACGTGCCCTCCTCGCTGCTGCGCGCCGTGCTGGACACGGGTGCCTACGCGGCGACTGCCGACGCGGCCGCCCTGGCCGGCTTCGACCTCGCGGTGATCACCGTGCCGACCCCGCTGCGCGACGGCGTGCCCGATCTGAGCCACATCGAGGCCTGCGCCCAGACCCTGGGCGAGCACCTGCGCCCCGGCGCGACCGTGGTCCTGGAGTCCACGACCTATCCCGGCACCACCGAGGAACTGCTGGTGCCGACCCTGGAGAAGGCCTCGGGCCTCAAAGGCGGATCGGACTTCAGCGTCGGATTCAGTCCCGAGCGGATCGCCCCCGGCAGCAAGAGATGGTCCTTCGAGGGGACGCCGAAAGTAGTGTCGGGTATCGACGCCACCTCACTCGAAGTGATCAAGGCGTTCTACGACACCACCTTCGACACCACGGTGCCGGTGTCCGCGCCCAGGATCGCCGAGCTGGCCAAGCTGATCGAGAACACCTTCCGGCTCGTCAACATCTCCATGATCAACGAACTGGCAACGCTGACCGAACGCCTCGGCGTCAACATCTGGGAAGCGATCGACGCCGCCGGCACCAAGCCCTTCGGCTTCACCCGGTTCACCCCGGGGCCCGGAGTCGGCGGGCACTGCCTGCCCGTCGACCCGCTGTTCCTCGCCTGGAAGATCCGCGAAGAGCTCGGCGTGCCCTTCCGGTTCGTGGAACTTGCAGCCGACGTGAACCGACGCATGCCCGACTACGTCGTCCAGCGCATCGTTGAGGCACTCGAAGCACGCGGCGTGGCCGTTGGAGGGGCTCGGGTTCTGCTGCTCGGCCTGACCTACAAGATCAACGCAACAGACCTCCGCAACTCGCCGTCGGCACGTGTCGCCGAACTCCTGACCAGCCTCGGCGCCGACGTCCGCGGCGCGGAGCCCAACATCCCAGATGGCGCCGACACCGGGGCGGTGCGCCGGGTGGACGCGACACCGGAGGAGGTTGCGGCCGCCGACACCGTAGTGCTGCTCATGGACCACGCACGCTTCGACCTCCCGATGATCCAGCAGCACGCGGCCTGGGTTCTCGACTGCCGCAACCGCATGGCCGGGGCGAATGTCGAAGTCCTCTAGCGCTGCCCTCCCCCTGACCCGCCCCGACCCCACCGAGGAGTTCCCCGTGCGCGACGAATGGGAACACGCCCACACGGACTACACCCTGCCCGCGCAGCGCCGCAGCCCGGCCTCGCTGACCGACAGCGAGGCCGACTGGCGCGACTACCTGGAACACTCGACCCCCAACGGCTGGCTGATCAGGAACAGCGCCATGACCGAAGCGCTCATCAGCGGCCAACCGCTGCACCTGCTGCACGTCACCCGGGGAATCGAAGCCATCCGCACCAGCGGGCAGGTGCACGTCTCCGCCGGATGTCTCGTCGGGGCGCTGTACTGCTCGCCCCTCACCCCTCAGGGTGAGCGCCTGCGCCCCCACAACCTCGGCGCCTACCTGATGCAGACGAAGCCGTCCACCACCCCCCTGGTCTTCGAAGTCACCGCGGATGCCCCGGTCCGCCCCAAGGGCATCGACTACCTGCATCTCGGCGCCATCCACCTGCGCACCTACCTGCGCTACCAGAACCTCCTCACCCCTGCTGAGACCGACCAGCTCGACCGTGCCGTCCTCGCCGGCCTGCGCGCCGCGGCCCCCTTCCTCGACGTCGCCCTGCGCAACGCCACCGGCCACGCCACCACACCGGCAGCCGAGTTCGTCGACGCTCTCGCCGACGCCGTCCCCCACGTGCCGGTCCTCGGCTACCTGTACTTCGAGGTCCTGTCCGAATACCTGATGCTCCACTCGGTCACGCCGGAGAGCAAGGCCTACGCCGCGGAGGGGGAGCTGAACAACTGGCTCTACAAGCGACTCGCCTTCGCTGCCGTGGACGGCATGGACCAGCTGTTCGACCTGGCCCGCTTCAATCCGCGCCACCACCGGCTCGTCCAGCTCTTCGAAGGCCTGGAAGCCGATCTCGCTCCGGGAGTTGCCGAGTACGTCCGGCGACGGCTGTCCCACCTGCTCGCCAGGACTGCACTCGACCCGTCCCAGGACGCGGCAGCCGTCACGTTCCAGGACGCTGAGCTCGATCGGCTCAGGAAAGCCGCACCTGGGCTGATCGGCCAGATGGTATTCCGCAGAATCCGATATATGACCCGCTACAGCCAGCTGTACCACTGTTTCGAGAAATCAAAAGCTCTTGAGGCATGGGAATACTGGAACGGCGAAGGAATCCCCACACCATTCAATGGACTCCTTCCCAAGGGAGAGATTGGAATCCACCCCGTCTACCCCCGATCAACGGTCAGAGTCTGGGTCGCAGAGCAAGACGGGCGGGGCTGCTTACATCCGGTCGAGGAGATCAAGGCAGTCGTCACGCCACACCTGGCGTCCTGGTGGGCACCTCCCCGCCAGGACGCGATTTAGGCACACGAATAGCTTTTGCCTCGATTTAACCATGAGGCGCGATCTTCAATTCCAACCAACGGATACCGCAGATCGGGGTTCCGCATGACCGAGAAATTCCTGAAAATCCTGACTGGGATCAACCGCCCCTCCGCACCGTCTTCGGGAAGCATGATCCTCGTCCGCGACCTTTACAGCGCGATGCCTGAGACCCGCACGACCTTCCTCGGCAGAGAACCGGTCGATCCGGCCTGGCAGGCTGCGTTCGGCGAGCTGACTGCCCTCTCCACGGTCAAACGCCCCCATGGCCCTCACTTCGACTCGTACGTGGACGAGCTGACGCGTGAGGTCGGTGCGCTCATCGAGAAGATCCAGCCGCACGCCATCCACGCCCAGTACGTCGGGTTCGCCCTGAGCCAGGCCTTCTCCCGCACCGCCGGCAACATCCCGATCATCGCCATTGCCCACGGCCCCGATGTGATGGTGGCCGAGCGCAGCGCGTGGGAGCGCGAAGGCATGTACGAAGTCGCTGCAGCCAGTGCCGCGATCGTCGCCCCGACGGCCGCCCTCGCGGACCGCATCGACCGCCTCACCGGACGCGAGTTCACCAACAGGCTCAGCGTCATCCCGTGGGGTATCCGTCTGAGCGAGGCTCGGGTGCGCGCTCACCCGCCGACCGAAGAAGGGCCCTTGGCCCTGGTGCACGCTGGCCGCCTCGACGAGAACAAGTCCACGGCCACGGCCGTCGAAGCCCTCGCCCTGACCGAGCAGCCGCACCACCTGACCGTAATCGGCCACGGAGTCCTGCGGGAGCACCTCGAACAGCAGGCCCTCGAACTCGGGGTACGAGATCGTGTCCGGTTCGAGCCATTCCTGCCACGCGCCGAGCTGTGGCGCCGCCTGCCACACTTCGACGCCTTCGTGGGAACGACCGCGGGCCTTGAGGCATTCGGACTTGTCCTGATCGAAGCCCAAGCCCACGGACTGCCAGTGGCCTACTCCGACGTTCCCGAGGTGAGGGAAGTCCTCGGCACCACCGGCGTTCCCTATACCCCGGGCGACCCGCGTTCGCTGGCCGTGGCCCTGGACGAGATGGGCCGGGACGCGCACCTACGTGAGGCACTGACCAGCGCGGCACTCAAGAACGCTCGCCGATATGACATCTCCACCACCGGCCGCCGGCTGCGCGAGCTGACGCTCCGCGTCGCCTTCTGAACGCCGTGACGCAAGCCGCCTGAGGGTGGGGCCGGGGGAGAAGCGGGGCGGGGGCCGGTGCCCAGCACGCGACGTTCGTTCATTGGCCCAGTGTCGCGGTGCCGTTGGCTGGTTCGCCGACCGGGCCGGGCATGGCCGCGGCCGCCACGACTGGACGGCGTTCCCCTCGTCCACGGCTCGGGAGGAGAGAGGCCGCCCGCCCCGGCCGGTCCCCGGACCCGGGCGACGTCGTGGTCATGGCGTGCCTGGCGGAGAACCTGCCCCGCTCGACCATCCTGTCGCCGGCCTCCCGCCCCGCCCGCCCGACGGTCGCGGCAACCCGGTACGGCCGTCCCTTCGGCGCTGGTACTGCCGGCGGGGAAGGGCTGAGGTAGGGCGGCTGCTACTCCTGGTCCGGCGCCTGGAGCGGGATCGTGCCGATATTCTGCGTGCGTGGTCGGCCATCGTGGCTTCGATGTGGGTCAGGTCGGGCGCGGCCTGCTGGACGATGCGCTGCAGCGCCAACTGCATCTCGACGCCCGCGCCCGCCGACTCCGACGCGCAGCTCCAGCGCGAACTGGGCCGGCTGCGCCGGCAACGGAACCTGTTCGTCCTGGCGCTCGGCGCCGTCCTCATGGTGGGGGTGCCCCCGCTGATACAGCTCCCGCTGCACGAACTGCCACGGACACAAATCATCGAGCGGACCCGCCAACGTCACTCTGACGTGCACAAACTCCTCGCGGCAGACTGGACGGTCAGCGCCATCGCACGCCGCCTCAACCTCGACCGCAAGACGGTCCGACGGTTCCGCGACACCGACCTCGACCAGCTGCTGGTCTCCGCCCACGAACGCCGTCCGGCAGGAGTGCTGGAGCCGTTCAAGCCGTACTTGAACACGCCCTTCACCGAGAGCCTTGGCCAGGTCAGCGGCAGTCGGCTGTTCCTGGAGATCCGCGAACGCGGCTACCGCGGCAGCCGCCAGGTCGTCCGCAAACACCTCGCGGGCCTCCGCGCCGGCAACGCCGAACCCGTCCGGGCCGACATCCCGAGTCCTCGCAAGATCACCGGCTGGATCATGCGACCTCAGGACACACTTCCGCCTGACCTCGCCCGCCGTTTGCTGGACGTGCGGATCGCCTGCCCGGACATCGCCCGGGCCTGTGACCTGGCCCGGGCCTTCGCTGAACTTCTCCGGAACCGGCGCGGCTTCCTGTTGACCGAGTGGATCCGCCAGGCCGAGCAGGACGCGCCAAAGCCGATCAGCGGATTCGCCGGCTTTCTGCGCGGCGACCTCGACGCTGTAACCGCCGGACTCACCTTGCACTGGAGCTCAGGCGTCATCGAAGGCCATGTCAACCGGGTCAAAACGCTCAAGAGGGTCATGTACGGGCGGGCATCCTTCACCCTCCTCAGAACCCGAGTCCTTACGAAGGCATGAGGGCGAAGCGCCAAGATCAGGGTTTCGCAGAAAACGGCATGGCGTCTGCCCATTCCCAGAAGGCGCGGCCCGCGGACACCTCGCGCTCCATGACTTCAAACAGCTTCGAAGGATTCGCAGGGGCCGGGATATCAACGGCGACGTGACGGTCACCGCTCCACTCGCTCAGCAAACCCGCGGCATCAATCTCGGCCTTGATCCGATCCGTCGTTGCCCCAAGCCACTCGGGGACCGAGTCGGGCATCAGGAGCATGCGCAGAACACGATGCGAGGAGAGTCCAACAACCTCGCTGACCTCGTCATCTTCCGACAGACGTACCTGGTCGCCAAGGGCAAGTCCGTACGTGCGGAAGGGGATGCAGGCGATGGAGTAGGTCCCGTCGGAGAGGCTCCAGCCACAGCTGTTCCATCTGCCCGTCCAACCCGAATGGGGCCAGGTCGGCATGGGCGATGTAGTTGCGCTGCCCCCGACCGACCGGATCGTCATGGACGATGAAAACTGTCATGTGGTACCTCCCAACGGCCCTTCGGCCCCATGATGCCGTGGCCGTCTCACACCACTGTCAGAGGGGTCCTCATGAGCAGCGGCAGCCGACTTTTCACGGAACTCCGGTCAGAGCCAGATTCAGATATCGCCATCAGTTGAGTACGGCGTCGAGGTCGAGCATCACCATGTCGACCATCCGGTGCTGCCCGCCGCTGTCTGACCGACGGGTCGGATGCTGGGTAGCCGGGCTGGCGCCCGGGCTCGGGGTGGGGGAGTCACCGGCGAGAAGACTGGTGGGTGAGCAGGAAGGTTGCCCACCGGCGGGAGGTTACTCGCCGTCCGTGGTGATGCCGCGGCCGAGGGCTCGCCGCCCCCGGCCGATGTGCTCGCAGTCGCTGCCCGCGGCGGAAGAAGGACCGGGCGCTTCGGGTCCCTCGGCGGCGAGCCGGACCCGGCGGGCGGCGCTCGGTCATCGTCCCAGTGTCGCCCCACCGCCGGCTGTTCGCTGACCGGGGTCTGCCCGGCGGCGGGCTGGCCGCCTGGCCCTGGGCGAGAACCGGCAGCCGGAGCCCGACGGCATCGCCGGTGCACCGGACCAGGCAGGGCTGGGAGCGCGGACCGGGCGCACAGGCTCGTTCCTGGCTCCGCTCGGGGCTTCGGAGCCTGATTGACCGACAGACCCCTGGTAGGCGATGGCGGGTTGGGGACCTGGCCCGGCCGACTGTGACTGATGTCACGACCTGCCTGGTGTCCTGAAAGAACCTTGGGGACGGGTATATCTAAGGGTGAGGGGCGCCGGTTGGCGCCCCTCTTTGCGTGCCCGGCCTCCCGCCTGGCGCGGCATTCATTCAGCCCGTTGAGCTGCCGCTTTACTGACGCACTCTCGTGAAGGGGGCGACACGGGCCGGTTGGGGCACAACTGCCGCCCCCGGCCGCCGTCGGAGAGACGCTCCGTCCGGCCGCCGTTGCACGCCCGACCCCGTCTCCCCACATCGTGCTGTCCCGCCGCCACCCCGAGACGCAAGGAGTGGGAATTCCCCACGCTCCACAACTCACCGAGGACCGGCCTCGGAACACCGAAAGGACGAATCATGACCACGACGACCACGACGCCCGCGATCACCACGACCCCCGACTCCGCCGCGCAGCTCCAGCAGGAACTGGGCCGGCTCCGGCGCCAGCGGAACCTGTTCGTCCTGGCGCTCGGCGCCGTCCTCATGCTCGGCGCGGCCGCGCTGGTGCGGTGGGCGCCGGGCTGGGCCGATCCCCTGCAGGTCGCCCTCGGGACGGGCGGCCTGTACGCGCCGGCCGCGGTGATGCTGCTCCGGCGCCGGTGAGTGCCGGTTCTGTAGTCACCGCTTCACTCCCCAGCCCTGGTCAGCGCGTTGTGTGGTGGGCCGGCCGCCGGAGAGGCGGCCGGCCCACCCCGCGGACCGCCCGGATGCCGGATACCGGGATGACCGGTGTGCCTCGCAGTGCCCTGCGGGCGTTGCGCGGCAGGATGGCCCCCACCGAGAGAGGTGAACGCCTCGGTGGCTGCCGGGCCGCGCTCGACCTGCTGTCTACCAGAGGCCCATACGGCGCGGGTCACGACGGTTGCGCCGGGATTGCCACGGCCGTTTGTCGAAGGCAGACCTGCGAACGTAGCCGGGGCGAAGCGTCTTGAGCCCGATGGTGCGCATCATTTGCCGTCGAATTCTCAGTCGTCGGACAAGCCCGCGTCGGGTGCGGTGCTCGCGAATGCGGTGCAACTCCCGGGTGGTCAGATCACGGAGCCACCGGCGTCCGTCGGCATCTCGGAAGATGACAGCGGCCGGCGCAGGCACCGCAGCGTCGCTGGAGTAGGGCACTTCGACGTTGGCCTCGTTGTGCCCGTCGCTGGTCTTCAGGACATCCGCTACGAGCAGCGGCCGGTCGCCCATGCGCTCGGGATAGGGCGCCCACGTCAGACACTCCACGTCGAACACGGGCCGGTCAGAGACGTTCTTGACCTGCACAATGATGACGAGATCTTCCCCATTCCGACCGGCAATGCGCGTCTCCTGCGGGGTGGGAGGGAACATCCAGCATGAGACGCGATTGGCGTCGGCCCGATGCTTGTCACCCCGGTCCCGCCCGATGATGTACGTGGTGGCCAGAAGGGCAGCGCTCGATCCAGCCGCGCTGACCCACGCAGGGAGAGTTCCCCAGTCCATCCCGCTGATGTTCATGCCCTGCAGCGTGCCTCCGCCTCGGCCGAGAGGTCCGCCAGTTGAGCAACTTCAGAGCCTCCGCCCTACAGTGCTCCTCCGCGACTAGCTGCGCCTAGCCTCTTCCACCACCACGGCTCCTCAGATCGGCGGTCGGCCCGTCCGTTGACCGCTTGGACCGCCCGGGCAGGCGGCCATGTCGCACATGGGGGGAATCATGGGGGGACAGTGGCGGGGGAAATATCGGGGGACGTTGGAGGGGGAGACAAGGGGGGAAGCGGTATCGGAGCGAGGCTGCGATGTGCGCTGGTCAGGTGCCCTTTGGTGAGTGGTGAGCAGCCGGACTTTCCCCTGGGACCGCTGGTGGTGGGGTGGAGAGATGGTGGGGAGGGCGGAGAAGGGGAGTTGGCGTGTGGGCTTGTTCCTGGATCAGGCGACAGTCGGGAGCAGAGGGGCGTCAAAGGGATGGCCAGGTGGATGCAGTTGGTGCCGCTGACGCAAGGGAGAGCTGGGCCGGCTGGAGTGGCGGTTCAAGCTGAGGGCGGGGTGGAGGTGCCCAGAACAGGCGGGGTCCGAGGGAGAGGTGGGAGGTGAGATGAAAGCGGCCGACGCCCACTTCCGCCGTTGGCGGGTGGCAAGGGCGCCGGCCTACCGAAGAACACACGCGAGAGAACCCGATGCATCATCGGGGCGAGCATAGCGTCAAAGGTGCTGGGTGCGCCTTACGGCGCTCCTTGAATGCGGTAGCATTTTCTGCCTGTGGAGCCGCCTGTCGGTCCCGCACACCGTGGTGCGCGCCGGCGCGCCCCGTCCTCTGGAGGAGCAGGTTCTATGATCCGCGCTGGACGAACCGCCGTGGGCCGCCGAGAGCTTGCCGATGCCCTCGGCATGACGTGGCCGACCTTCCGCCGGCTCAAGCCGCACGACGCACCGGAGTTCCCCGCACCGGTCAGCTCCGAGGGGGCTCATACGTTGCTGTGGGACCTGGAGCAGGTCGAGGCCTACCGCAGCGGCAAGCCGCAGCCGTTCCTCCCGGAGGCCGAGGACGACGGGGACCTGCTCGACCGCCGCGAAGCGGCCCTGGTGCTGAACGTGAAGCCGCGGAGCATCGACAGCTACAAGACCGATCCCGGCCTCGCCGACCACGTCGTCGTGGTGGCCGGCGTCGAGCACTGGCCCCGCAACGTGGTGCGCGCCTTCGGCGCCGCCCGGGGCACCATGTCGGCGCCCAACGGCCGGCCGACGGGATCGGGCGACATGGTCCCCCGGGACCTGCTTCCCGGGCGCATCGCCGGCCTCCTTGACGCCGACCCCGCGGTGACGGCTGCTCACGCCGTCGACGTCCTCGGCATCGCCACGGCCACCGCGCAGAAACACCTCCAGCGAGAGCGGGCGGCCCGCATCGCCGCACGGATGCGCACCGACGCGATCGGTGCCGAAGAGGCCGCGGACCGGCTGGGCTACCCTCCGGCACTCCGCCGGATCGCCGTGAAGGCCGCCCAGCAGCTCCACGAAAGCCACTGACACCTATCCCACCCGAGGGGGCCGGGCCGCCAGGCCAAGGCCCCCTCAAGGCGTTTCTCGGCCCGGTGGGGGGCGGGCGTTGCGGGTCCGGTGCCGGTGGGGTGGACGGCTCCGCTGCGCTGCGCCGTCCACCCCACCCCGTGGGGCTGGCGGGGCGGGTCCCGCGGAAGGCGTGCCGGACTCCGCTGCGCTGCGTCCGGACCGAGCGCTGCGCGCTCTCACGCCTCCCGCGGGACCCGCCCCGCCAGCCCCACGGGGGCCGCGTGCCGCACTCCGCTGCGCTCCGTCGCTCCGCTTCGCTGCGCAGAGCGCCCGGCCGGTTCCGCGTTGCTCCACCGGCCGTGCACTCTCTGGCGGCACGCGCTGCGGGGTGGGGAGGGGGGCGGGGAATGCGGGGGCACGCGCTGCGCGCGCAGTATGCCCCCGCATTCCCCGCCCCCCTCCCCACCCCTTGCCCTCCGCGCTGCGCGCTCCGGGGCTGGCCGGCACCGGACCCGCAATGCCCGCCCCCCACCGGGCCGTAACCCCATCTGACCTGGGGATACATCACTCTTTCGGGTCGGCTGGAGAGGCGGTTTCCACCCCCCGGTGAACCTTGATTGCGGTAGAGTTCTCTTGTCGGTGGGAGAAGCGGCAAGCCCACCAGCGCAAGAATCCCCATCCCGATCAAAGGGAGAACTATGCCCTCCACCAAAGCCGTTGAGCCCTTCGCTCTGGTGATCCAGACCGACGGATGGTTCGAACTCGCGGACTGGAGCCCGCCCACGACGGCGGCCGCCGCCCTCAGCTGCGACCTGGCCCACCCCGTCACCATCACCCGGAACATCACGCTGTGGGTCGACCAGGAAGCCCTGGTTCACAGCCTGCCGGTCAACGTTCCGGCCACGCGGATCCTGCGGACGCTGGGTGCCGCGCGCGCCCCCTACTTCGGCCCGGTCCTGTTCACCGGCCGTACCGACCACCTCGCGGCGTGCGGAGCCGACGGCCTGACCCAGAACCAGGCCCTCGCGCTCATCGAGCAGTACCTGACCCGGACCGCCATCACGATCCCCCAGCAGCGCCAGCGCACCCGCTAGAGCCTCTGAGAGGGGCGCCCGGCCGTCTTTGGCCGACCGCCCCGCCGTACGGGGCCGGGAGTGGCACCCGGCCCCGTACGGCGGACCGAAGAACCCGCAAGACACCCATGAAAGGGCACGTTCGTGACCGACTCTTCCATGCCCGCCCGCGACTTCGCGCGTCTGCTCGCCCGCCGCAGCATGAACATGGTGCGGGCCCTGGCACTGGCCGCCGGGGACGGCGTCCACCACCTCAGCGTTACCCAGCCGATCCCGGACGGCCGCATTGCCGAAGCCGACTGCCTCATCGTGGGTCCCGCCGTCCCGGAAGAGAGCGACGGGCCGGACGACCCGGTGGCGAAGGTGGCCTACCTGCTGGGCACAACCGCCTTCGGGGGCTCCGCCATGTTGATCGCGCAGACCCTGAACGAACAGGGAGAGGTGCGGTTCATGTCCTGGATGGTGCACGACCTGATCGCCTACCCCGCCACGGCGGACCAGAGCGTGATCGCGTACTGCATCAGCGCGGACCGAGACCTCACGGACCCGGTCTCGGGCGTGACGTTCGTGGATGCCCCCTCCCTGGCCTAGCTGGCGGCGGTCGGCCGCCGGTCAGACCCGGCGGCCGGCCGTTTGGGCCCACAGCCCGCCAAGCCACCGCACACCCCTACCAGCCGGGCGGCCATATCGGCCTGCCCACAGGAGTACCACCGTGATTCAGAACGACAGCAGCGGCTACCGGATCGGCGAGGCCGACCGAGACTGCCGGTGGGCGGTGCTCACCAGCGACGGTGAGCAGATCGGCCGGATCTTCCGTTGGCACGGAGCATGGTTCGCCCTGCCCGCCGGAGCGACCGACGCAACCCGCCAGGGAGACGGGGGAGACGGCAGCGAGTCCGCCGCCCGGTACCTGTTCGCCGAGTACCAGGCCGGGCGCATCACCCCCCAGCCGGAAACCCCCAGCCAGCCTCAGGCCAGGGACGACGCCGTACCCCTCCTGCACCCCGGCATGCGCGACAACGACCGCACCCGCAGCGCAGCCCGTACGGCGGTGGCGGGCCTCGACGCCTACAGGTGGGCGCCGCTCGCCGGATACCCCGGCTCTGACAATCCCTGGCCGGTCCGCTGCCAGCTGTGCGGCTGGGAGGGCAACCGCTACTGGTCGCACCTGCGCGGCCGCAACGGCAACCCGCCCTCCCCGTACCGGCACCCCGGGTGCATCGACGCGGACAAGGTCCGTGCCGTGATCCCCGCCTACACCCGTAGCCCGCAGAACTGACCGCAGCACTCCGGCGGCGGGGGAGTGGCACCCCCGCCGCGTCCGCAGAACACTGACAAGGAGAACCCTCCGTGGCACACGAAATCGAGCAGTTCAGCGACGGCACCGCCGCGTTCGTCAGCGCCCACCAGGACGCGTGGCACCGCCTGGGGACCGTCACCACCAGCGCCATGACCGCCCAGGAAGCCATGCAGCTTGCCGCCCTCGACAACTGGAACGTCCGTCTCGTTGGCCTGAACGCGACCGAGCCGACGCCCGACGGTCCGGCCCTGCTGGACATTCCCAACCACCGGGCGACCGTACGCACCCACCCCAAGACCGGGCACCCCGAAGCCCTCGGCGTCGTCGGCACCGACTACGTTCCGGTCCAGAACGAGGAACACGCCGAGTTCCTCAACTACCTCGTGGACGAGTCCGGAGCGCACTTCGAGACCGCCGGATCCCTCCGCAACGGCCGCACCGTCTTCCTGACGATGAAGCTCCCCCAGACGATGACCATCGGCCAGAGCGACACCGTCGAGCTGTACATCGCAGCCTTCAACAGCCACGACGGATCCAGTGCGTTCCGGATCGTGGTCACGCCCGTGCGGGTCGTCTGCGCGAACACCTTGCGAGCGGGCCTCAGCGCAGCGAAGAGCAAGTACACCGTCCGTCACACCTCCGGAGCCCGTAGCCGCATCGCGCAGGCCCGCCAGGCCCTGGGACTGACGTTCAAGTACGCCGAGGACTTCGAGAAGGCCGCCCAGCGCATGATCGAAGCGAAGATGACGACCCCGATGCTCCGAACGGTGGTCGAGCAGCTGTGGCCGGTCAGCAACGCCGACACCGACCGGAAGAAGACCAACCAGCGCACCCGCTGGAACACGATCCGCAACCTGTTCGAGCAGGCCGACACCCAGGCCGCCGTCAGGGGCACGGCGTGGGCGGGTTACAACGCGATCACCGAGTACGCCAACCACCTGGCTCCGGTACGCGGAACCATCCCCGACCTGAAGAGCGCCGCCCGCGCCGAGCGCGTCATCTCCGGCGCCGCCGATGACGTAATGGAACGCGCCTTCAGCCTCATGACCGTCTGACCGCCCGCCAGCACGAACAAAGGGGGGCGGGAGGGAACCCTTCCGCCCCCTCTACCCAGACCGGAGGCACCATGACGACCCACAGCACGGCCCAGCTCATCGGCGGACGCTCCCACCAGTGCGACGCCACCGCCACCTACACCCACGAGGGCCGCCGCGCCTACGTCCTCCTCGACGGGATCGGCAGCGACGAAGACGTTCAGAGCTGGACGCGAACCACCGCGCGGCGACTGGCCCGCGCCGCCGCCCGCAACGGGGCCCTGAAGGGCTTGCAGCAGATCCACGCCGCCCGCGCGGAAGAGGTCGCCGAACAGGGCCCGTACGGGCCGGACCTGCCCATGGCGGTTGCCGTCGTCGCCGTCACCGAGCCCGGCCAGCCGCTCCAGATCGCCTGGTGTGGCGACGCCCGCGCCTACCTCCTGCCAGCACCCACCAGCCCCGCCCGGCGCCTGACCACCGATCACAACATGCGCCAGGTGCTCATCGACATGGACCTGAAGCCGGGCCCTTACTCCCGCAACCGGGTCACGTCGTACCTCGGGGACACGGCCGTAACCGCCCCCCTGGGATCGGCCACCGCGACCGCCACCGGCAGGCTGATTCTGGCCAGTGACGGAGCCTACGAACCGCTTGAAGACGCGGACATCGAGATCAGCGACTACCTGACCGGACGACCCCAGAAGGCCGCCCGAACCTTGGTCGAAGCAGCCGTCACTCACGGCGGACAGCGAGCCGACAACGCCACCGCCCTTGTAGCCGACCTCGGTTGAGCACAGCCCGAGTGGGGCGGGATGCAGGGAGCGTGCATCCCGCCCCACCAGCGGGGCCCTTGCTGCTGGCCGCCCGCGAAGCGGGCTGGTCCTGGAGGCGAAGCCGGAAGGACCCCGGGCGGGGAAGCGGAGCGACCCCGCCCAACAGGGCGAAGCCCCGGACCCCGTGAAACGGGGTCACCAAGGCCCGCGAAGCGGGCCGTTCAGGGCGAAGCCCTGAACCAGTCCGGAGCGAAGCGCAGGACACCGGCCCGAAGGGCCGGCCGGGGCTCCGCGCAGCGGAGCCCGCCGAGCGCAGCGAGGCGGCTCCCTTCCCCAGCGCGCAGCGCTGGGGGTCCCGCTCCGCGGG